>CAWARF010000001.1:0-1869939 GCA_963784385.1 uncultured Acidobacteriota bacterium
AAGCAATTGGCGGCCGCCGGGTGCGACTTCAGTATTGCGATCGGACGTGAGGTCGGGATGGATGCGCTTGGCTACATCGCGATAGAGGCGTTTCATTTCGGGCGATGCTTTGAAGGCGCGCGGCTCTTTGGCGGCTTCATCGCCCACGGCGCCTTTCGTCTCGCTTGCGATTGCGCGGGCCACCTTCGCCGATTGCTGAGCGCGCTCGTTGCCCGGCTGCTCGCGTGCCATGCGCTCTGCGAGCTTTGCCTTCCACTCATCGAGCTCGGCGTAGCGCGAGCCAACGAAATGCAGATAGCGCCGCTCGAATGCCCCGAGTTCGGCGCGCAGGCTCGCGGCACGCAGTTCGCGGTCGGCAAGCTCGGCCTCGATGGCCGCTTGTTCGGCGCGTTTGCGCGCGAGTTCTCGCTCCTCGGGTTTTACAGAAGGTCTGGGAGCACCCTTCGCAGACGAATCCGTGCGCGGCTTTTCCGGAGGGACTTCCACCGACTTCGCCATAGTCTTCGCCTCAACAGTGGCCTGCAACAAGCCTCGACGGCCGATGTCTCCCAAGCCCGCCGCCGGTCTTTACTCCGTTCTCAAATTGTAGCTGGGGACCGCAGGCAGCCTGAGCCTTTGGAAAGCGGAGTTTCCAGAATACGAAATATGTCGCCATCGGGTACTTGGCCATCATGCTAAAGTGCCTCAAATAAGCCAATTTGGCCCTGTCCGGGCCGGCGGCGCCGTCGTTTTTCGCTGATTCTCAGGCGCCGGAATCCTACAATCCATCCGTGCCGTTGGGGACATCCGAGAGGAGCGCATCATGCAGGAGACCGTGCAGCAGTATATCCAGCGCATGCTGGGCAACGTTGGCAGCCAGGAGCCGCTCAAACTGCAAGCGGCGACGCCAAAGAAGATCGAACGCCTGTTGAAGGGCGCGGCGAGCTCGAAGTTGCGGAAGCGCCCCGCGCCCGGCAAGTGGTCCGCGGCCGAAATTCTCGCGCATCTCGCGGATACGGAGCTCGTCAGCGGCTACCGCATCCGCACGATCCTCGGCGCTCCGGGAAGCTCCCTGCAGGGTTACGACCAGGACGTGTGGGCCGCGGTGATGCGCTACGAGAAGCGCGACCCACGCAAGTCGTTCGTGCGTTTTTGCGCCTTGCGCGAAAACAATCTGGCGCTGTTCAAGTCGCTCACACCCGAACAGTGGGAGCACCACGGAATGCATGCCGAGCGCGGCAAGGAAACCGTCGCGCACATCGCGCGCATGATGGCGGGCCACGACGTCAACCACCTCGGCCAGATCGAACGCATTCTCGCGCCGAAGAAAAACTAGTTTCGCTCGGGCGCTACCAGATGCGGCAGCGCATCGCCGGCGGCCGGACCATCGCCGACTTTTCGGTGCAGCCCCACGCTTTCGCGAATGCGGGCACGTTCGGAACCGTGCCGTCCACTCGAAAGAAATTCAGCGGATGCGGATCGGTTTTCGCGCGCAGGCGCTCGACCTCCGGCCGGTAGTTCACCGCCCAGTTCTGCGAGTAGCCGAGAAAGAAGCGCTGTTCGGCCGTGAAGCCGTCGATCGGAGGAGGCGTGGGCTGTCCCTCGAGCGTCTTTTCAAACGCGGCGTGTGCGATCACCAACCCGCCCAGATCGGCGATGGCCTCGCCTTCTTCGAGCTTGCCGTTTTCATGCAGCCCCGGCTCGACTTCGAAGGCGTCGAATTCCTTCACGATGCAATCGCCGCGTTCGTGAAAGTTCTTCAGGTCGTCCGGCGTCCACCAGTTCTTCAAATTGCCGTCGGCGTCGAATTGGGCTCCCTGGTCGTCAAAGCCGTGCGTCATCTCATGGCCCATGATCGAGCCGATGCTGCCGTAGTTGATCGCGTCGTCCGCCTTCGCATCGAAATACGGAGGCTGGAGAATGCCGGCGGGAAACACGATTTCATTATGTAGCGGATTGTAGTAGGCGTTCACGGTCGGCGGAGACATGCTCCATTCCGTACGATCGACCGGTTTGCCGATTTTCGCCAGATCGCGCGCGAACTCGAATTCATCGCCACCAATCGCATTTTCAACATAAGGCACGCGCCCGACGTGGTACGCCGAGTAGTCGCGCCACTTATCCGGATAGCCGATCTTCAGCGTCATGGCGTCGAGCTTGAGCAAGGCCTGCTGGCGCGTGGGCGCGCTCATCCAGTCGAGCGTGGAAAGATCGTCGCGAAGCGCCGCGATAAGGTTATGGACGAGATCGAGCGCCCGCGCCTTCGCCTCCGGCGGGAAGTAGCGCTGCACGTAGTATTGACCGAGCGCTTCGCCCAGCTCATCGTCGGTCTGCTGCACGCAGCGCTGCCAGCGAGGCAGAATCTCCTTCGCGCCGGTCAATTGCCGGCCGTAGAAATCGAAATTCTCGTCGACGAATTTCTTGGGCAGAGCCGGCGCGGCATCGTGAATCAACTGCCACCGCAAATAGATCTTCCATTGATCGAGCGGAACGGAAACCAGCGCCGCATCGACCGCCTTGAAGAAATCCGTCTGTGCGATGTCAGCCGACGAAACATCCGGCGCGCCCACTTCCTTGAAATAATCGGCCCAGGAAAGGTGCGGCGTAAGGTCCGCGAGCTGCACCAGCGTCAGCTTGTGATAATTGGCCTCGGGATTGCGCAGATCCTCCCGTTTCGTCGACGCCTTGGCCAGCATGGTCTCGATATCCATCACGACCTTGGCTTCGCTCGCCGCCGTCGCATCGTCGTCTCCCGCGAGCTTGAACATGTTTGTGACATGCTGGATGTATCCCGCGCGAAGCTGCTTCGAGTGATCGTCCTGATCCAGATAATATTGGCGATCCGGCAGGCCGAGGCCGCCCTGGCCCGCGGCGGCGATCACCTGCGTGCTGTCTTTGAAGTCCTGTATGGAGCCGAAGCCGAAAACGGCATTCACGCCCACGCGTTGCAGGCGCGCAATCTCCGCCTGCAGCCCCGGCACGTCCTTCACCTGTGCGATTTCCTGAAATATCGGCTCGAGCGGCTTGATCCCGGCCGCTTCAATCGCGCTTTCGTCCATGCAGCTCGCGTAATAATCGCCGATCTTCTGCCAGTTCGAGCCGGGCGGCGCGGATTTATCCTTGGCCGCCTCTTCCAGAATTCCGTGCAGCTCCTCCTCGTTCCGATTCGTGAGCTTGCTGTACGTCGCCCAGGTGGAGCGATCCGCCGGGACCGGATTGTTTTTCATCCAGCCGCCGTCGGCGAACTTGTAAAAATCGTCGCAGGGTGAAACGGAGCGATCGAGATTCGATAGATCGAAGCCGTGGCTCGGGCGGTCCTTGGCAAGGGCATCCGAGCCGCCGCCCGCGTCCGTCGCGTTAAAGGCGAAGCATCCGCCGGCTGGCGTCGATGGCGAAAGCGCCGCGGCCGCGGGATGCTGCGGGCCGGAGGACTGCGCGGAAAGCGCCAGCGGGAGCGCCGGAATTGACAGGGCTAGAACCGCGAGAGCGTATTTTCGGATCATAGAAGAAGTCCTCACCGGACGATTCGGAGACGCGCGTCTCCGCCGGCAGAATTGGATTGCGATTGGAAAGCCGCCCCTGGGCAGGAATCGACCGCCCGCCACCGACCGCGCAAGCATTCTGCTTGCGACGCGTGCAGAGTGTCAACCGATACGCGGACCACATGGGGACGCGCCGCAGATGGCGGCGTGCCGCGAGATTCCGCCTGGGGTAGACTACTTTGGCTGCTCGGGGGCACAGGTGTTTGATCCACGCGAAGAGTATGGAAAGCGCCTGGCAATCCATGTCGCCACCGTAGCGCAAAAGCAGCGCCAGCACATCCGGCTCGGAAACGCGAAGCTGGTGGTGGTGGCCGCCGCCATCGTTCTTTTGGGTCTCATCTTCGCAAAGCACGTGTCCGTCTACTGGCTGATCCTGCCGGCCGGAATCTACGCAGCCCTCGCGATTCTCCACGAATACGCCATTCGCGGCCGAACCCGCGCGCAAAAGGCAGCCGACTTCTACCGCTCGGGATTTGCGCGGATGGAAGACCGCTGGGCCGGCATGGGCGCCACAGGCGAACGCTTCCGCGATCCCAAGCATGTGTACGCGGACGATCTCGATCTTTTCGGGCGCGGCTGCCTTTTCGAGCTGCTTTCGACAGCCAGAATGCCCATGGGCGAAAATCGCCTGGCCGGATGGCTGCTTTCGCCTTCGCCCGTTCAAGCGATCGTCGATCGGCAAGGTCTGGTCGCCGAGCTGCGCCCCAAGCTGGATTTGCGCGAGGATCTGGCGGTCACGGGCAAAGACGTGGCTGCGCGCCTGAACCCGGAGTCGCTGATCGTGTGGGCGGAAGAGGAATCAACGTTCGGCGGCCCGGCCTTGCGCGTCGTCGCCGCAGCCGTGGCGACCGCCGCGGCGGCGAGCCTCCTCTACTACCTTTACACGGGGAACTACTGGCCCATCCTCGGTATCCTGATCGTCGAAGCGATCGCGTTTGGCCGGCTGCGCAAGCGCGCCGTGGCACTCATCTCGGGAGTGAACTGCAACGCCGAGGGCGTGGAGTTGTTTTCGAAGATTCTGCAGCGCATCGAGCAAGAACCGTTTGCATCGCCTCGTTTGCAGCAGCTTGTGGCGGAGCTCAAGCAAGATCCCGAACCGGTCTCTCGCGCCGTCCGTCGGTTCGCGCGCATCGTCTACCGGATGGATGCCCGCGACAGCCTGATCGCAAGAATTCTCGACCTTTTCCTCTTCACGCTCCAAACCGCTCTTGCAGCAGAGGCCTGGAGAAAACAGCATGGCCGCCGAATGCGCGTCTGGATCGACGTGGTGGCGGAAATCGAAGCGCTGCTCTCGCTCGCGACGTATTCCTTCGAGCACCCGGCCGACCCTTTTCCGGAATTTGCGGACGCGACTGATTCGACCCCGCTCTTTGCAGGTGAGGACCTCGGGCATCCGCTGATCCCCGCCGCGCAGTGCGTGCCGAATAGCGTGCGGCTCGACGCGAACACGCGTGTGCTGCTCGTGAGCGGGTCCAATATGTCCGGGAAAAGCACTTTGCTGCGGACGGTCGGAATCAACACCGTGCTGGCGATGGCAGGCGCGCCGATTCGGGGGAAATCGCTGCATCTCGCGCCGCTCTCGCTCGGCACGCGCCTGCGCAGCGCCGATTCACTGCAGGAGGGGCGCTCGACTTTTTATACGGAGGTGCTTCGCATCCGGCAGGTCCTCGACCTCACGCGCGCAGCGACGCCGGTATTATTCCTCTTCGACGAACTGCTCGACGGAACGAATTCGCACGATCGCCAGATTGGCGCCGACGGCCTGGTCCGCGCCTTTCTCGAACGCGGCGCCATCGGCATCGTGACCACGCACGATCTGGCGCTGACCGAAATGGCGGAATCGATCGGAACAAGCGTCCGGAACGTGCACTTCGAGGATCGCGTGGAGAACGGCCAGATGCGATTCGACTACAAGCTGCGCGAGGGCGTGGTCACCAAGAGCAACGCGCTCGAGCTCATGCGCCTGGCCGGCCTCGACGTGTGAAGTTCGCGGCGCGCGGCTTTCAGCGATCGATCAGTTATCGATCTGGGCGCGCTGCAATCGATCTGAGTAGTCGATGTAGAGCGTCTTCCACTCGGAGTAGAAATCGAGCGCCGTGAGGCCCGCTTCGCGATGGCCGTTGCCGGTGTTCTTGGTGCCGCCGAAAGGCAGGTGCGTTTCCGCGCCGATCGTCGGCGCGTTCACGTAGACGATGCCGGTCTCGAGATCGCGCTGCGCGCGAAACGCCTTATTCACGTTGCGCGTGTAGATCGACGCCGAAAGGCCGTAGTTCACGCCATTCGCAATCGCCAGCGCGTCATCGAAAGTCTCGAACGGAATCACGCAGACGACCGGCCCGAAAATCTCCTCCTGGCAAATGCGCATCTGCGGATCGCAATCGACAAACACGGTCGGCTCGTGGAACCAGCCTTTCGCAAGCGCGCCGCTTTCCAAGCGATGGCCTCCGGCCGCGAGCTTCGCGCCTTCGTTCTTGCCGATCTCAACGTATTTCATCACGGTCTTCAGCTGCTGCTCGTTGACGCACGGGCCCATCTGCGTCGAAGGATCGAGGCCGTCGCCCACTTTCAGCGCCTTCGCGCGCGCGACGAATCGCTCGACGAACTCGCGATACACCTTCTTCTGCACGGCGACGCGGCTCGCCGCGGTGCAGCGCTGGCCCGTGGTGCCGAAGCCGCCCCAGATCGCGCCTTCGACGGCGAGATCGAGATTCGCGTCGTCCATCACGATGATGATGTTCTTGCCGCCCATCTCGAGATGGCATTTCTTGAAGGTGGGCGCGCACGCCTGGCTCACGATGCGGCCCACTTCGGTGGAACCGGTAAAGCTGACGAGATTGACCTCGGGATGATTCACCACCGGTGCGCCCGCGTCGGGCCCGTCGCCGAATACGACGTTCAGCACGCCCGGCGGCAGACCGGCCTCCTCCAGCACTTGCGTCAGGTTGTACGTCGATAGCGGCGTGTCCTCCGCCGGTTTCAGGACGACCGTATTGCCGCAAACCAGCGCGGGCATCGCTTTCCACGACGGAATCGCCATCGGGAAATTCCACGGCGTGATGAGTCCGGCCACGCCGACGGGCGCGCGCACGGACATCGCAAATTTGTTCGGCAGCTCCGACGGCGTCGTCTGCCCGAACTGCCGCCGGCCTTCGCCCGCCATCAGGTACGTCATGTCGATGGCTTCCTGCACGTCGCCGCGCGTTTCGTCGAGCACCTTGCCCATTTCGCGCGTCATGTCGCGCGCGAAGTCTTCCTTGCGCTCGATCAGAATCTCAGCCGCCCGAAAGAGAATCTCGGCGCGCCTCGGCGCGGGCGTGAGGCGCCACTTGTCGTACGCGGATTGAGCCGCGGTAACGGCCAGCGCCACGTCTTCGGCGTTCGAGGCGGGGAAGATTCCCACCAGTTCGTCGCGATTTGCCGGATTGCGGTCTTCCATCGCCTTGCCGCTGCGGGATTCAACCCACTCGCCATTGATGAAGTTCTTGAATACGCGTGGGGCAAATGCTGTCGCCATGTAATCGCTCCTGTGTGAACCTCTAGCTTAGCGCCGAACCACGCCGCCGCCAAGCCGCCCCGATGGCACGCTCATGGCTGGGCCGCACCCGTGCTCTGGCCTCCGGGAACGCTTTCTCCGCGAAACGGCAGCTTGAATTTGCGGGCGATCCCCGGCCAGAATTCGCGGAGCACGTCAAAACCAATCCCCTGCCCGATACTGGAGCCAACGCTCTCCGCAGTCGGCGAGAAACCACGGCGGTGATCCGGGTGGTAAACGTTGCCCAGCGAGATCGCGCTCGTCGTCGCGAACCACAGCGAGTAGTTGGGCATCTCCGATCCGTCCACGTTGTACGCGACGACGGAATGCTCCACGGCATGAAAGAATCGCCGGCGGAAGGAGCCGGCGCCCAAACGGTAGTAGCGCGAGTCTTCCGAAAATATTACGGGATACGCAAAATCACCGAAGAAGTTCGACTGCGCCTGGTCGATCAGGTTGAAGCCCACGCGCTTGCCGTAGCCCGCTGCGCCCTGGCCGTAGGAAGGATCGTCGTTTTGGGCCTGGCTGATCCCCGAATCGAATGCGGCGCTCAAAAATGTGATCGGGTCGATCGTATCGCTGACGAACAACAGGAATTTGCCTTTCACTTCGAGCGTGCAGAATGTCGTCCCTGACTTGTATCGCGCCGTGCTTGTACTTACCTCTTTGCGTTCCAGTTTTCGACCGAACGCGCCCACGACCTTGGCAAAAGGGCCCTCATAATCCTGCCAGCCGACGAGCGGGGGCGGCTGAAAGCACGTGGTGGGGCCTTGCGGAGTTTGCTTCTCTACCGGTACAGCACCCGGCACCGAAGGCGGCGACTGTTGCTGAGACGCGGGGGGTTGTTGCGCGCGCATCGCGCCGCAACAGAACAGCGCGATCAGCAGGCCGATTCCCGCGCGGCTGAAACATGCCGCGCAAGCGACGCGAAGCGTCGGCCCGCCACGCGTGGGGTTCGCTCCCAAGGTCGCGGCGGCCTTACCTTCGTTTCGTGCGTTCGTCTCTTTGCTCAACAGAGATGGCCAGGGGCGGGCGCGCTTCGCCGCATTCTATCAGCCTGCGCCAATATGCGCCTGAGATAGATGCTGCAAGGCCGGGCTAGTGCTGCGGAGATTTTGGATCAGAGCCGGAGGCGGTGTCCGAGGCAGTCCCCGTTGCGCTGCTCGGCGGAGTCGAGGATTGCTCCGGCAGCGCGACCGGAACAGATGTTGCCTTGCCGGCCGGCTGCGGGGACGTCGAACTCGAGGGCGTCGCGCAGCACTTTGGCACTTGGGGTTTGGGCGCCGAAACGCCCGCAATGTCCGAGCCGAGACCCAGCTTTTGCAGCGTGGGGGCATCGAGCTTGCCGGTGGAATCGAGGCCGTGGGCCGACTGGAATTTCTGGGTCGCCGCAATCGTGTTCGAATCCCACTTGCCGGTGGGGTCGCCTTGATAGTAGCCGCCGCGCGAGAGCGCGGACTGAATCTCGGTGATGCGGTCGGCCGTAGGCCCATTCGGCAGATGCATGCGCGTCGAGTGGTGCCTTCGGCTATATCTTCGATGATGGGTGCGCGTCGATTGCGCCGCGGACGATTTCGACGAACTTGTTTGGCGCGTGCGAGCCGGCGCCGCAGCCGCAAGGACCAAAGCAAACACGACTGACGCGGCAATAGACCATTGTTTGATGAAAGTCGTCATCAGAATTTGGACGCCGGGTCCGAGAGAATTGCCGTCCCGGCTGCCTGTTACGCCCCAAGTTCATTATCGTCCATTCCACGCTCGACTCAAGCCGGGTGGGCGAACGGCGAACCTATCAGGTAATGCGTCAAATAGGCGAAGGTCTGCAAAAAAAAGGGGCGCTCAACACGCCCCACTCGAAGAACCCAGAGCCGCCTGTGCTTATTGCTGCGAGGACGGCACAGCGCCGGCGAGGAAGAGGGTCAGCACCGTGTCGTTATCCGAGTGCCGAGCGATCTTGAAGAGCACGTCGTCGCCGGGCTTGAGCTTGCTCATCTGCGCCTTGTAATCGGCGAGAGAAGTGATCGCCACGTGATTGACCTCGACGATCACATCGCCGCGCGTGAAGCCGACGTCCTCGGCAAAGCTGGCTGGCTCGACTTCGGTGACCACTGCGCCCACGAGCTTGCCCATGCCGATTTTGTGCGCGAGGTCGGCTGTCAGATCCTCAACGTGAAGGCCAAACTGATCGGCCTGCTCGCCCTGATCGGGTGCCTGGTCCGCGTCCTGAGCCGACTGCGGGAAGAGTTGGGAACGGTCCGCGACGGTGAGCGTCACATCGCTCGCCTGCTTGTTGCGGACGTAGCTGAGTTTCACGGAATGCCCGATCGGCGTCTGCGCGATCGGATTCACCAAATCCGCGCCCGTGTGGACCGGCTGGCCGTTGACCTGGGTAATCACGTCGCCTGCCTTCAGGCCGACCTTATCCGCGGGACTGCCCGGCGAGACAGCTTCGATCACGATTCCATAAGGTGCGCCGAGCTCCTTCATCAGGATCGGATTGTCGCTGTTCTCTTCCTGGAAGGTGACGCCGATCGAGCCGCGAGTCACTTTCCCGCTCGTGATGAGCTGGTTGTAAACGTTGATGGCCGTATTCGATGGCAGCGCAAAGCCGACGCCTTCGAATCCCCGGCCTCCCGTGTAGATCGCCGTATTGATGCCGATCACTTCCCCAGCCATATTGACGAGCGGCCCTCCGGAATTGCCCGGGTTGATCGCCGCATCCGTCTGAATGAATCGCTGGAACTGCTTGCCGACGCTCGTGCGGTCCTTGGCGCTGACGATCCCCGCCGTGACCGTGGAATTCAGGCCGAACGGGCTGCCGAACGCGAGCACCCAATCGCCCACCTGCACGCCGTCCGAATTGCCGAGCTTCGCAACCGGCAGCTCATGGCCGGCGTCAATCTTGATCACCGCGAGATCGGTGTCTTTGTCGACGCCAACCACGCGCGCGTTGTAGTGGCTCGGATCTCCATCGAGACTCACCTGAATCTTGGTGGCGTCGTCGATCACGTGGTCGTTCGTGAGGATGAAGCCCTTCTTATCGACGATCACGCCCGAACCCAGGCTGCGCTCGGCGTCCGGAGCGTTATCCGGCGAATCGAAGAAGCGGTCGAAGAAATCCTGGAACGGGTCGCTGCCATCATTGCCATCGTTGCCGCTGCCGCCGTGCGGCGTGGCCTTGCCGCTGGCCTTCGGCTTCTCAATCACCTGCGTGGTCGAGATGTTGACGACCGCGGGCCCCAGGGTTTTCGAGATGCTGGCGAATGCGCCTGACAGGCTGATTGGATCGGGCACGGCAAGCATCGCCGCGCCACTCGGGGCCTGTGCGTGATTCGCGAGCGTGTGGCCGGGAACCACGGTTCCGATCACGATGCCGATGCCCAGGGTGATGACTACGAGGAGGGCCGCAAACACTTTACGGCGCCGAGCCCAACTCCACAGCTCCTGAAATTGAATCCCCATCCTCGTACTCCTTTTTCCTGACCCTGAAGCGATGCGTGATTATAGCACCGCTCGGCAACGCGCGAACTCTGCCACCGTATCCGCTTACGTTGCGACTTAGGCACAGCATTTCGATGCGCGAGCCTTCAAATGGGCTTCCCCAAAATGGCTCGGAAAGTTCTCTGCAAGCCGGGAATTGCCAAAGGATGGACTCGCGGGTAGAGTGGTGCGAGTTTTTCGGGTGGCTTACCGGGGGCGAGGCTTCAAATCCGCGGGGGTGGGGCGAAAGTGGAATTCGGCGTCATCGACCATGTCGACCGGCAAGACCGGCCAATTCACGAAACCTACGACAGCCGCCTGAAGCTTCTCGAACTCTACGACCAGGCCGGTTTCAGCACCTATCACCTCACCGAACATCACTTTACGCCCCTCGGCCTGGCGCCTTCGCCGCTGATTTTCATGGCTGCGGCATCGCGCATCACCGAGCGGATCCGGTTCGCGCCGCTGGTCCTGATCGCCACGCTATATAACCCGCTGCGCCTGGCCGCGGAAATCTGCATGCTCGACCATCTCACGAATGGGCGCTTCGAGATCGGCACGGGCCGCGGGGTTTCACCGATCGAGCTGGGCTTTTACAACGTCTCGGAGGCCGAGGCGCCGGCTCTCTACGGCGAGGCGATCGCCGTGGTGATGGCGGCGCTCACGCAGGACGTGGTCGATCACCACGGCAAATATTTCAACTTCACGAACGTCCCGATCGAGATGAAGCCTTTCCAAAAGCCTCATCCCCCGCTGTGGTACGCCACGAACAGCCCCGAGAGCGCGGCCCGCGCGGCCCGGCAGAATATGAACATCGTCTCGCTGCTACCCGCCGCGGGCGCGCGCAATGTGGTCGACGCATACATGCAGGCGTGGACCGCAGCCTACGGCACCGGATGCAGCCACCCTCGCGCCAAGATGCCGAAAGTGGGCATCACGCGCTTGCTCTACGTGGGAGAAAACGACCAGAAGGCCAAAGAGCGCGGCATGTTCGGATTTCGCGGCTTCTACGACAAGCTTACCTACCTGTGGCGAAAGTTCAACGTCAAACACGCCGCGCTCGATGAAGTCTCAAATGCGAGCGCGGACACAATCATCACCGGAACGCCCGCGACCGTGCGCGCCGCGATCGAAGAACAGCTGGAAGTTTCCGGCGCCAACTATTTCGTCCCGCGCTTCGCCTACGGCGATCTCACGCACGACGAAAGCGTCCGCTCGCTCGAACTCTTCACCGATGAAGTGATGCCCCAGTTCGGAAATAGCCCTCGATCGAAAAAAGGCGGACGGGCGGGGTTTCAACCCCGCCGTTAGCCGCCGCGTACCCTGGGGGTTTCTAACCCCGAAAGCCCTCGCGGGCCAGCCTATAGCGATCGCAGGAAATTCAGCAGATCCTGCTGATCCTGGCTGCTCCTCCCGTTGAAGAGCGAAATCACCTGATTGGCCTCCGAGCCCTCGCCCGCATGATCCTCGATCGCCCGCAGTAAGCCGCCGTTGGCGGGCGTCGCTCGGCCATCGTGGAGGAAGAAAATTCGCTGGCCCAATCCCCACAGCGGCGCCGTGCGAAATTCGTCCAGTCCCGCCGAGCCCTGCGCGACGTTGTCGGCCAGGGCCGTGCCCATGTGATGGACGAGCAGATCCGAAAACAGCGCCACCGTCTTATTCTGCAGCGCCGGACTGAAGGACGAAGGCGAAGTCACGAGCGTTGGCGTATGGCAAAGGTTGCAGTGCACTTGGCTGAATACGGCGCTGCCGTTCTGAATGGACTGCGCCGAGGGGTTGCCGGGAATTCCGTTGGCAGATGGCGCCGGCGGCGCCAGGAAACGCATAAAATCTGCGAAACCGACGATGTCGCTTGGAATCTGCGTGCCCGATAAGGTGAAGTTCGTCGCGTCCTCGGGCGTCTGGTTGTACAGACACGCTGCCGGAGCCCCCTCGCGTTCGTTCGGGAAGAGTTCGTTCGTCACCCCGACCTCGACGTTGTAGGCCTCGCCGGCGAAGACCTCGAGCGACTTGTTCTGCGCCTTCCAGCCGAAGCGCGTGATCGTTCCGTCGTTGCCGCTGTAATTCGGATGACCCGAGATCCCGAGAGCCTGTTTCAGAGAAGCGTTCGAATTCATGTTGGCTAAAATCGTCGAGTCCGGGATGTTCTCGATCAGCCCCGCTCCAAAGAGGGGCGTCGGGATTCGAAAGATGATGTTGTTGAGCTGGTTCATCTCATCGAAGTTCGGCTGCGGCATGTTGCAGTTGGGCGCGTCCGAGCGGCCGGCGATCGTGAAAACGTCGTGCACCCCGCCGTCGGGCGTCGAGGTTACGCGGCCGCCCGACACGACGTATGGAAAGCGCGCCTCGCGCACGGGCCCGTCCGGCAACACAAAAAATGGAATGCCGTTGGTCGCGCCCGCGTCGTTGGCCACGATGGTTTGCGGATTCGGCCCGAGGTTTGGATACTGGCTCGCGCTGGGGCTCGAGCCGCCTAAGGCAGGCTGCACGTGGCAGCTTGCGCAGCTATTCGAATTGAACGCCGGCCCCAATCCCGAGCCCGTTTCGCCCGAGACGTTTCCTTGCACGGAGTCCACCTCCATGAAGCGCGTCATGCCGTCATGGAAGTACTGGAGTTCGTCCGCGCTGAGCCCGGCCAAAGGTGCGCCCACCTGCACGTTTCCGGCCCGCACTCCCGGATCGCTGACGCTTGACCCCGAGCCGCTGGACTCCGGTTCCCTTCCCCTTCCCCTTCCCTGCCCGAGCAGCGCCGCGTCGATCGACAACGCCGTAAGTGCCACGACAACCACGACTCGCTTCGTGATTCTGATCATGTGCGCTCTCCCCGCCGGTGAGCAGGCACACCCCCGGCGCACGCTTTCATGGGTCAACGAGCTGGTGTGTTAACCTGCCGACGAAATTACTTGCCGCTCGCGCTCATGCGAATTCGAGGAAGCGACCGGCGCCGAATTGTTGGCCGAGACTCTAGGCCGATCTCCCGCTCGCGTCAATTCGCGCGACGTACAGTTTTGGTACAGCGAAGGATTGGAGTAAGGAGGACAGCAGAAGCACAGAGAAGGAAAAAGGAAGACGGAAATTGGAAAACGAAAAAGACTCCGCTGCTTACGGGGTCGAACCGGGGTGGAACTCAACGAGATGGAGTTCGGTATCGGCAGTCGTTCCATGATGATGATATTCGTAGCTCATCATGCCGATGCCGGAGACAAAGTCGAATTCGTCATCGTCCGGATTCGTGAAATATTCCACACGGTGAGCGATGTAACTTCCAGGTTGAACTCCCTTGACGCCAGCCAGCGGCACCGTGTGGGCGGGGCCGGTCACCCAGCAATAGTGATCGTCAGTTCGCTGCATGCGCTCCGCCTCGCAGAATTTCTTTCCTTCCGCCAGCGGCAGCATCAAAGCAAGCGCAACAACCGCAATGGCCCGTCTCAGCGGCATCTCAGCTTTTCCGCGCGGCCATCCACAGCGAATCGCTCGTCGGCAAGCAATCAGCAAGCGGCCGCGGCAGTGGCTCAAATCCCGTTTCGCGCAAAATCTTGCCGAGCGTCTGCGGCGTAAAATAATTGCAATGCGCGGGAACGTGGTAGCCGCACCAGTTCATCCCCCGGATGTGGCGATTCCAGCACGCATAGTTCGGCGTCTTCAGGATCGTCAAGCCGCCGGGCTTCAACACGCGATGCGCGGCGCGCAATCCGGCCAGCGGATGCCATTCATGCTCGATGTAGCCGAACTGCGTCACGATATCGAAAGCCGCAGCCGGCAAATCCCGTTCCGCCACCTCGGTCACCGGGCCCTCGAAAATCTTTTCCCGCGAAGTTCGCTGCCGCGCCATTTCGGCGCCCTGGGGGCTCAGCTCGATTCCCGTCACGTCGAAGTGCGCCGATGCCTGCGCGAGGAACCGCCCATCGCCGCAGCCGAAATCAACCAGCTTCCCTGAACGCGCCCAACGCAGCGTCTGCGCCACGAGGCGCGCGGTCGATTCAGGACGCAGCCAGCGCGTGCAGCGCGAAAGAAAAAGCATCACCGGCTGCTTTTCCCGCCGCTGCGCCAATTCCTTCGTGTGTTCCTCCACCCAATCGTGATTCTTGGCCTGCTCGTCGTATGCCAGTTCGCTCCCGAGAAACACCATCTCGCAGCGCGAGCACTGTACGATCTCCCAGCCGTCGCGGCGAGCCTGCACTTCGCGCTCGAGCGCGCCGCAAAGCGGGCATGGCCGCACGCGCGTAGCGCTGGCCATGGAATTCGTCGCTTGGATCGTGCTGTTCACGTTTGCAAACTCGCGGAAATTCTAGCACGCGCCGCCGCGGCTCACGTCTTTGCGCCTCACCGTTCGAGCGCACCTACAACCTGCAGAGACTGCTTGCGCCGCTTCGCTTCTCTTGGCATAACTCTAGTGGGGCGGAATAGGCGGCGCGCTCGTTCGCGGCTGCGCGGGAAATCCACACTCACATTCGACAGGAGAACATTCGTGGCTGACATCGCACTCTTCGGAGCAACAGGCATGATCGGACAGCGAATCCTCAACGAGGCGCTTTCGCGCGGACACAAAGTGACGGCCATCGTGCGCGACATCACCAAAGCGCCGGAAAAGCGGCCCAACCTCGTGATCAAGCCCGGCGACATCCTCAAGCCCGAGGCCGTCGCCATCTCCATCGCGGGAAATTCCGTCGTCGTCTCCTCCTACGGGCCGCGCGGCGGCGATCCGAAAGAGGCTCTGGTGGCCGTGCGTTCGTTGATGGAAGGAGTCGCAGCCGCGAAGGAAACGGCCGGCAAGCCGATCCGGTTCATCATCGTCGGCGGCGCCGCGAGCCTCGAAGTCGCTCCCGGGGTCGCGCTCCTCGACACGCCGAACTTCCCTGCTGCGTGGAAACCGGTCGCGTCCGCGTACCGCGAAGTGCTCGGCATTCTCCGAAAGGAAGCCACTGCTGCCGGGCTCGATTGGACATACTTCAGCCCCGCCGCCTTCATCCAGCCCGGCGAACGCACCGGAAAATTCCGCCTCGGCACCGACCAGCTCGTCGTCGACGCAAAAGGCGAAAGCCGAATTTCCGCCGAAGACTATGCCGTCGCCATTGTCGACGAAATCGAAAAGCCGCAATTCATCGGCAAACGCTTCACCGCCGCCTACTAGTTCTGCTCACCTGACTGTGAGGAGAAGCGCCTAGTGGCGTGCTCGACGAAACTCCAAGCGCCGAAGGCGCGATTGTACCCAGCCCGGCATGAAGCGAAGCGTAATGCCGGGACGCACAAGTAGAGAATCCGCAGTCCCGGAGGGACGGTTGACTTCGGCCCGCCCCTCACTCGGGCGCAGCTCACCACTTCGGAATGCTGCAGCTGAAATTCGCGGCGTCGTTCGGATCGCCGCTTCCCTTGTAAATGGCCACTTGCGGATACGGGCATGCCAGGTGCGTGCGATCGACCTCATCGCCGACCTTGTGCTTGTTGAGGATTTCGTCGGGAGCCTTCCCCGTCTCGCGCCATTTCTCGACCACATCCAGCGCGTCGAACGGCCCGTTATCCCCCATCCCGAAGCCCGGGCACATCCCCATTCCCGGCACCATGAACAATCGCACAAAATCGTAGGTCTCCTTCTTGCCGCCCATGGTTTTCAGGATGCTGTCGTAGTAGTCGATCATGCCCTTCGGCGGAATGATCGCCTCGTCCCACGATTCGTAAATCAACAGCTTCCCGCCGTGCTTCTTGAACGGCTCGAGATTCGGATCGTACGAATTCAAGGACGCTCCATCCCGCTGATCCGCCAGCCGCGTATCGCGGTCCACGTCAAACGTCCGGAAATCCCAATCAGGATTGCCGAAAACGATGCTCTTGAAGAAGCCTGTGCTGATGCTGAGCGGCGCAGGACCGGCCATCATCAGTCCCCAGCCCAACTCGCTGCCCGGATCGAATCCGGGATACATCTGCGTGCCGTCCGCGAATTTCGGCCCCGCGTAAATCAGCTTCGCTGTCTGCACCTGCGGCTCGGTGAGGCACGAAGCCAAATCCGACTTCCCCGGGCACCGAATCGTCTCCGGATCGAAATGGCAGCGCGTCGGGTCCTCGATAAATCCGTCGCGCACGCCATCGAGCGAATCGCACGCATCGAGCGCCGCGCGGTGGATCACGGCATACTTGCTCGGCGGGATGTAGCCCGGCGCTTTCACGCCGTCCTTCAGCGAGAGCCACGTCATGTATTCGGACACCGCTTGCAGGTGCGTGATGTAGTACGCCGGATCGCCCGCGGCAATTGCATCGTAATCGTCGGGGAATTTCTGCGCCTCGGTCAGCGCCTGATTCCCGCCCTCGTGGCAACTGCTCCAGAACGAAAATTTCTCGGGCTTGCCGTAATACGCCAGGATCAGCGCCTTCGCGGCAACAGCCGTCTCGTGGACGGCGCGGTATCCCCAATCCGCCACTTTTTCCGGATGGCCGATCGCCCATTTGTCGGGCGCTTCGCTCGTCGCGCCCACGTCCGCGTGGCCGGTATCAGTAGACGCAGCCGCCGAACCGCGATTGACCTCGCGCGTCAACCCCGCGTAGCTTACCTCTCCGATGAATCCGGGATTCCCGATGCCGATGTAGTTCCCGTCCCACTTCGCGGCGATTGGCAGCCACACCTCGAACCCAATGTGCGAGTCGCTGGTGGGCGCCGAGAATCCGGCCACGCGGCAGAACGGCACAGAAACCTTCAGCCCCGCAGGCGTGCCGAATCTTCCGCCCGTGCTCGGCACTTCGAAATCCGGCGGCGTGCTGATCGCCGTCGCCATCGTGATCGTGACGTGCGGAATTTGCAGCGACATCAGACTTTCGCACGACTGCTGCGCCGACGCCTCCGTCGGAATCAACAGCAACACGCCCAGCACAGCCAAACACAAAAACACCAGCGAACGAACCTTCATGCGATCCCCCCGTTTTGTCCCACTTGCACCGGCGCGCCCGATTCCCCAATCTTCAGGCAGCGCTTTCCACCACCCATTTCAGGCTTCGCCGAGCATTCCTGATTCGGTCGCGGATTATACACCCTGCCTCAAATCACTGGTGGGCTGCGCTGCCGTGTCAACCGCCGGCCATTGCCCGCTATCGCGACTTATTTACCCTTCTCGACCGGATAGCCTTTGCTCGCCCAGTCCGTGCCGAAATTCGTCGGCAGCAGCAGCACGCGCAGGCGCGCGAAGCCCGCGTCGTGCAGCGCCCTGAATGCCGGCCGCAGATTCGGGCACCGCACCATCGGGCAGCATCCGCAGTACAGCACCACGTTCGAAGATTTCGGCAAGCCGTGCGCCCACGCTTTCAGATCGGCCATCCCTTCGTTTTCCGATGCAGGTCCGTGGAACGAAGCGCCGGGCACATGTCCGCCGTCGTACAGGAATTTGAATCCAACGCACGCCACGATCGGCCGCTTCGCAGGCTCGGGATCGCTAAGCTCCTTCTCAAGGTCGGCCGGCGTGACCGTCTCCGAAACGGTCCATGGATCGGCCTGTGTCTGCGGCTTGGACGCCCCGTTCTGAGCCCGCGCGGACGCCGCGTGAACCGTGGAGCGCTGCACCGTGCAGATGTATAGAACAAGCAATCCCGTAACAAGAACGGCCGCGACGGCTCCGCACACCCGCAAAACTCTTCGTGGCCGCTGATCTTCAGTGCGCATGAAATTCATCTCCTCTTGCCGGATCAGGCGATGCTTCGCCGCAGCGGTATTTTATGGCCTGTCTGCGTCTCGTGTCTGAATTTCATCATGATCGCTTGCCGCAGCCTCTCGGCGTGTTCGTGTTTGATATTGGCCTTGGGGAAAAGCTCCTCCGCTCGCTCCGCATCCTCCTCGGTTCCTCCAGGCAGCGAGAGCCATGCCGCGCGGAATTCTTCGTCCGCCGAGAGCCACGCATCCATCCACGCCTCGCGAAGCTCCAGCGTGATTTTCCGGCACTCGTCGCATTCGGCTGGGCCGATCATCCCCGAGAGCATCCCCCCGAAAGGACCCGGCGTCAATCGACGGGCCGCGACATTTCGTATTCCATTAGGGATGGATCGTTGGGATAGGGTTCGATCCGTCCGGTTCGCCTGAAACCCAAACGTTCGTAGAACGAGGTGGCGTCGTCGTTGTTGGATATGACCATGAGATGCAAGACGCGGACATTGCGTGAACGCGCCCAGCCGAGCACTTCTTCCACCAATAAGCGGCCTAGCCCGCGCCGACGGTGCGTTGGAGCCGTCCACATGGAAACGAGTTGTGCTCGCCTCGCATCTCCTTCGTTGAGGAACGACCCGGCGATGCCACACGCAACACCCTCGTCCGAAGCGAGGAACATAATCGATCGTTCGCCGTCGCTCCATTGCGTCGCGCGCTTGATCCAATCCGCATCGGTAAGCTGTGACTCTTTTGCATACGTTGACCCGAACGCCTGCGGATCGTCCCGCAGCGCCCGAAGGCGAAGAGTCTTGAACGTCAATGCGTTCAGCGGCGTGAGCGGCTCAATCGCGACCATAATCGGTTTATTACCAAGATTCTGGAAGCAACTTCGACCCTGGCCCGTGATAAGAAGCGCCGGGCACATGGCCTCCGTCATACAGGAATTTGAATCGGACGATCGGCCGCGCTTCGCTGGATCGGAGCCGCTGAGGTCCTTCTCCAGACCGGCCGGAGTAACGGTCCTCGACACAGTCCACGTATCGCTCTGCGCTTGCGCCTTGGACGCCATATCCCGAGCACGCGCCGAGGCCGCCTGAACGATCGCGTACTGCGTCACCAGAGCCAGGCATCCATCCACGCCTCGCGAAGCTCCAGCCTGATTTTCGGGCACTCGTCGCAATCGGCGGCGTTCATATAAGTCCGCGAATCAGTCGCCCGACTTGGGGGCGTCGGCCCTCAAAGCATCGGGCGCCATGAGGAAGCCGTGATTCTGCGGCTGATCTGTCGGGCAGAACTTCGCCACACCATTCAGTTCGGGATAGTCATGGCATAGACTCTTGTAGATGTTCGGCAGGTTCTCACGCGCCAGTTGCTGTCCGATCTCACCGGCCTCGGTCTCGACCTGTCCGGAAAATTCGTTGTAATGTTGCCCTGCCGGAGTCTCATAAAAAGCGGTGAGCGCCTTGATATCTTCATCGGAGAGATACTTTGCATAGAGAGCCGCCAGACGATCCAGAAATTCTTGCGAGGAGAACAGGGTAGAGAACTTTTCTCCGTAGGCATCAGCGATTTTCTCGCGGTTCGGCGTCGGCGGGAGTGATGCGAAGATGGTGGGCCGCAAGACCTTAAACATGGCGCGCGCCGCGTCTGCCTCTCTCGCTTGCAAGCGCATCACGTCAAACAGGTGGAGGATGTCTGCCTTGAGCTGCGGGTCGATCGGCTGAGAATCTTGCGAAGGCGTCTCGCCCAGCGTAAATACCACCTGAATCGTCGTGTCCACTTCAACAGGCTCGCCGTTAAGCTTTGTCGGCTGATAACGCCACTGTTTCACCGCATCGATAGCGGCCTGCAGGAGCAAGGGTGGTCCAGACACAACCTCCAGCTGTTTCACCGAGCCGTCCCTGGCGACTATTGCGTGGAGCACAACCGTGCCCACGACTTGCGCCGCTCGTGCGATGGGCGGATATACGGGCGCGATGCTCTGGATGATCTGCTTCTGCATCACACTTCCGCCGATCCGGACTCGCATTGGCTTCTGCGGCGCCGCCTCCGGCGTTCCAGGCGTTGCGCTTTGGTCTTGGCCGCGAGCCGGCATCGCCAGCGACGCAGCAAGCAGAACGGCCAACACGGCGATTCTGGGGGTTCCGGAGTTCATAGTGCCTCCCTGGTCGGCTCTGATCCGACAGGTCAGTACGCGGAGTATACGCCGCGACTGCGCACGTCACGAAAGATATGTCCCGTGCCGTCACGCTGGCCAATATTGGCGACGAAGTTGGCGCGGCCCGGACGGAATTGTTACAATGTGATCGGGGAATGGTGAGATCGTTCTAATGGCTTCTCGCACACTCTACGAAAAAATCTGGGACGCGCACGTGGTCCACGAAGAACCGGGCCAACCCTCGCTGATCTACATTGACCGGCATCTGATCCACGAAGGCACATCCCCGCAGGCGTTTGCAGGACTCAAAGCAGCCGGCCGCAAAGTGCGCCGGCCGGAGCTGACCTTCGCGGTGATGGATCACTCGGTATCGACCAAGAATCGCGCGCTTGCCGGTGCTCGACGCCGACGCCGCCGCGCAATTCGAAGCGCTCGCGCGCAACTGCCAGGAATACGGCATCAATCTTTTCGACATGCAGAGCCGCAATCAGGGCATCGTCCACGTGATCGGGCCGGAGCTTGGAATCACGCAGCCCGGCAACACGATCGTCTGCGGCGACAGCCACACCTCGACGCACGGCGCGATGGGCGCTCTGGCCTTCGGCATCGGGACGAGCGAAGTGGAGCACGTGCTCGCCACGCAGTGCCTCTCGCAGTACAAATCGAAAACGATGAAGATCGACGTCCAGGGCAAGCGCCCGCACGGCGTCACAGCGAAGGACATCATCCTCGCCATCATCGGCAAAATCGGGATCGCGGGCGGCACCGGCTACGTCGTCGAGTACACCGGCGAGGCGGTGCGCGGCCTCTCGATGGAAGGGCGCATGACGATGTGCAATATGACCATCGAGGGCGGCGCGCGCGCCGGCATGGTCGCGCCGGACGACAAGACGTTCGCTTACATGGAAGGCAAGCCGTTCGTCCCGCGCGGAAAAGAGTTTCAGGAGGCGGTCGACTACTGGAAATCGCTCGCAACCGATCCCGGCGCGAAATACGACGCCACGGTCACTCTGAAAGCCGAAGACCTCGCGCCGATGGTCACCTGGGGCACGAATCCCGGCATGGTGACGCAGGTCACGAGCCGCGTGCCCGATCCTTCATCCTTCGCCGATCCTGTCGATCGCAAAGCCGCCGAGAGCGCGCTCATTTACATGGATCTCAAGCCCGGCACGCCGATCGAAGATATTCCTGTCGATCGCGTGTTCATCGGCTCCTGCACGAATTCGCGCATCGAAGATCTGCGCGCCGCCGCAAAGGTGGTCGCGGGCAAGCACGTGGCGAAATCGCTCAAGCAGGCGCTCGTGGTTCCGGGCTCGCGCGTCGTGAAACTGCAGGCCGAAAAAGAAGGGCTCGACAAGATTTTCCGCGACGCCGGATTCGAATGGCGCGACGCGGGCTGCAGCATGTGCATCGCGATGAATGACGACGTGCTGCCGAGCGGCGAACGCTCCGCCAGCACCTCGAACCGCAATTTCGAAGGCCGCCAGGGCAAGGGCAGCCGCACGCATCTGGTGAGCCCGATGATGGCCGCTGCCGCCGCAATCGAAGGCCATTTCGTCGACATCCGCAAGTGGAAGGGCGTGGACGGAGCCGAATAACGATGAAACCTTTCACAAAACATCACAGGACTCGTCGCGCCGATCGATCGCGTAAATGTCGACACGGACCAGATGGTGCCGAAGCAATTTCTGAAGCTGCTCACGCGCGAAGGCTACGGCCGGGTTCTCTTTTACGACTGGCGCTATTTGCCGGGCGAAAAGCCGAATCCGGATTTTGTCCTGAACGCTCCGCGCTACAAAGGCGCAAGCGTTCTGCTCGCGCGCGCGAATTTCGGCTGCGGCTCAAGCCGCGAGCATGCGCCGTGGGCGATCCTCGATTACGGCTTTCGCGCGATTCTCGCGCCGAGCTACGCCGATATTTTCTACAACAATTGCTTCAAGAACGGGATTCTGCCCGTCACGCTGAGCGACGAGCAGATGGACGAGCTTTTCAAGCGCACCGAGCAGAACGAAGGCTATCGCGTCACGGTCGATCTCGAGCAGCAGGTCGTCACCGACGACAAAGGCCTGCGCTACTCCTTCACCGTCGATCCGTTCCGCCGCGAGTGCCTGCTGAAGGGTCTCGACGATATCGGTCTCACCCTCGTCCACGAGCCCGAAATCACCGCCTACGAGAAGAAATCTTTGCGCATCCCCGTGATGCACGAAGCCCTCGATGTAAAGTTCCACCACAACTAACGTTTCCTTCGCGGGGCAGTTTCTGTTGAGAGGTAAATCGCGCACTACTTCGGATGTGCCATCATATCGATCAAGTAGTAAGCGTCGCCATCGATCGTGAAGTAAAAGCGCCAGCTCCGATTCACCCTGGCCTGCCAGACGTTCTTCGCCTCGTCGTATTTCTTGGCCCTCAGCGAGGGATGCCGCAGGTCCGCCGCTAAGAGCGCAAGCTGTTTGTCGCATTGCCGCTGTACAACCGGGGGCGCCTCCGTATAGCTCTGCCGGAAGCGCTCAGTGTAGAAAAGCTCCATTATCTGGATTTCGCGGATTTCTTCGTTTTGCGAAGGGATTCAATCAGCGCGGAGGGCGAAGCGAACGGGCCATGCACGCGCCCGTTCCGGATGTCGTAGAGCCCTTCGGCGAGCCGCTTCGCAACGAGCGTCTTGGGCGTCAAAACGACGCGGTCACCTTCGCGCTCCACTTGCAGGTAATCTCCAGGGGCAAGTCCCAATTCGTCGTGAATTCGCTTGGGAATCACAACCTGACGGCTGACCCCAATCTTGACCGCGCTTGTGGTGCGTCGCTCCTTGCGTTCTTTGGTTTGTGTTTTCATATATTTGTATTTTATGTCTTCAAGGACTGGTGTCAAGGGCTGAAGACGCGGCCAAGGGCCCGAGATGCGGCGTGCAAAAGCTGCTCCGACGGTAGCATCAATGATGCTCTCGTCGGGAGCTTAAAAGCCTCTCCGCGGCCAATAAAAGCCAAGAAAGTGCGCCTTAGGCGCCGTTCGCCGATTGGGTAGTGCCGAGGCGCCGCAGACAGCCGAGGATGCCGGGCTAAGGAGCCCCTTCCTTCGTCAGGGCAAGCCGGCGCTACGTTTAACCTCAAACCCCCGGCGGGAATCAGGTGGCGGGAGCGGCTTCGATGATGGAGACGCCTTCGACGACGGCGACATTCTGAGGAAACTTGTCCTTGGCGACGACCGGGATGATCCGGCGCATCTCGAATCCGCCCGCGGTGAGGAGAGGCTTCCATTCCGCGGCGCTGCGTTCTTTGCCGCCGGTGACCGTCATCATGTTGAGGTCGCTCATCACGAGGGTTTCGAGCGCCGGATTGGGGCGCGAGATCACGTCAGGGAGTGCGAATTCGACCACGAGGAGGGCGCCGTCCGACGGGATCACGGCGCGGCAGTTCTTTAGCATTTTGACCGCAGCGTCGTCGTTGCAGCCGTGGAGGACGTGCTTCAGTGCGTAAACGTCCGCGCCGGCGGGGACGCCTTCGAGCAGATCGGCCGCGATCAGCTTGCATCGCCCAGCCAATCCGTCGGCTTGAATGCGCGGCGCGGCTGCATCGATCGACGGCTGGCGGTCCACCAGCATGCCGGTCAGCTTCGGATCATTCTTCAGGATGGCGCTGATCAGCGCGCCACCTCCGCCGCCTAAGTCCGCCACCACGCGGCGCCCTGCGAAATTCCAGGCTTGCGCGATCGGCATGTAGTCCTCGGCAGGAGCCGTGCCCATTACCGCACGAAAAATTCCCTGAGCGTCTGGATCGGTGAACCAGCGCGACACGATCCCCCGGCTTTCCATCAGCTTCATGGCCCTTTCGCCGGTGCGCACGCAGTCGGTGAAATACGCCCAGCTATCCGCCAGCAGGTCCGCCCAGAATACGACCGCGGGCCACACGGAATTCGGCGCGTCCTTGCGCAGCGGCTCGCCGAGGGGCGTGAGAACGAATTTGCCGGGCGCCATCTCGGACGTGATTCCGAAAATAGCCAGCGCGCGCAGCAGGCGATACAGCGAATCGCGGTCGGCGGCGCAGGCATTGGCCAAGTCGTCGACGCTGCGTTCTCCGCCGGCGAGTGCGTCGGCGATGCCGAGCCGCGCGGCGGCGCATATCATCCGGCTGCGCGAGTGCGCCATCGCCATTTCGACGAGGCCAAGGTTCTGCGTGGCGTTGCCGATGCCGGCGCTGTTCGATGCCATGGTTGCCTCCTCACTGCGCTTCCTATCGGAAGTTCGTTCAGAATGCAACGTCCTTGATGTGCGTGGCGATGAACCAGCGGTTGCCGAAGGGGTCCGTCACGCCCGCGCTGCGGTCGCCGTAGGGCTGATCGGCGGGCGGCTGAATGGAAACCGCTCCGGCGCCGAGCGCCTGTTGGTAAACCTCATCGGTGTCAGGGACGTACAGATGCAGCGTGCTGGGCATCGCCTGATAGATCCCATGCGCGTCGCCCATCCCGATTATTGAATCGCCGATTCGCACCTGCGCGTGATACACAGCGCCCTCGGGAGATTGCGCGCGATATACCTCCTCGGCGCCAAACGCTTTTTGGAGGAACTCGATCACTTCGCCCGAGCGCAACGGATGCATATACGGCGCGACGCTGCGCAATCCTTCGAACATCTCGTTGCCGGCCTTGGGCGTGAAAATGTACCAGCTGTTTCCCGACGCGTCTTTCACCGAGCCGTCGCGCGAGCCGTAATCCTGATCGGCGGGCGGGTGGATCGACGTGGCGCCGGCATCGATTGCCCGTTGATACGCCGCGTCCACATCCTCGACGCGCAGCCAGATCGCCGCCGGCATCGCCGGATACTGCGGGTTCGCGTCGGCTGCCTCGACCATGGAGTCGCCGATTTTCACTTCGGCGTGCATGATGACGTCCTCGGCGCCGGGCCGGTTCGCGCGGAAACGTTCCTCCGCGCCAAATGCTTTCGTGACGAAGTCGATCCACTGCGATGCATTCGGAATGATCAGGTACGGCGTCACAGTGTGAAATCCTTCTCGAACTGGTTTTGCGGCTGTGCTTGCCACGGTGATTCTCCTTTCCAAATCGGCTTTCAAGCGGGCTTTGAAATCGGGGCGCGGAAGATCCTTTAGATCGCGAATCACTTCGATCGTGGGCGCGAAGCTTGTGTCGAACGGTCGCCCGGCATCGGTTCGCGAAAGAGGCGCGTCCGGCGGGCCGAGAAGCGCCGATACGATCTTGTCGAGTTGTTCGATCTGCGTGTTGTTAGCCATTTGTTCTTACCGGCTTTTTCGCTCTTGCACTCGCGCGCGATTTCTTTTCGACGCGCTCGCGCAGATTCTGAATGGCTCGAAACTGCAACTGCTTTACGGCTCCGTTGGTGCGGCCGATTTCCCGCGCGATTTCGGCGATGCTTTTGCCTTCGGCGAAACGCATTTCGATCACGCGGCACTGGTCGTCGGGCAACGTCGCTACGAGACGGAACAGGCGCGCGCGGCTTTCGATCTCTTCCGGATTCGCATGCGCGGAATCGTCCGGGGGATCGTCGGCGACCGCGGTTCCCTGCTCTTTCGCGGCGCGCTGCCAGCGATCGGCAATCGCGTTTGCGGCGATGCGATAGAGCCAAGCCGCAAAGGGAGCGCCGCGCCACTCGAATTTGCCGATGTTCGCCAGCGCGTCGCGAAACACCTCGGAGGTCACGTCCTCGGCGTCGTCGCGATGGCGCAGACGCCGGGCGACGAACGCGTACACGCGCTCGAAGTTCTCCTCGTAAAGCTCCGTGAAGCGCGCAGGGTCCTTCTGCGCGGCCGCAATCAGGAGCCGCTCGTCGTGGGCGTCCTTCTTCGGTGGCATCGATCTGTCTTCTCTAACATAAACTGCGCGGCGGACGAAAGGTTACGGGGGAAGTCGGGTGGCAGGGTGCAGGTGGCAGGGCCGAGGGCAAAATGCAGAGCCGCGCTGGAATCGAAAAGCCGTAACAGCAGATCACCAACTATCGATGTATCTCCACCAACAACACCCAGGCATCCAGAACGGCTTTCAGGAATGAGAAAAGCAATCCGGGGACAAGCCAGTAGATGCCCTTTGGTCCCCAACCAATGGCGACAATTCCACCAAGTAGATAGGGCAGCACGGAAAGCTGGGAAAGCAACATGTTGAGCCGGAAGTTCCACTTATATAAGGGATCGATATTGCGGAGCATTCCCATGTCCAGTTTCAAAACAATGGGCCATGCCACCGGCCCGATGCAGAGAAGCTCGACGCCTAGCAGGCGAATGGGCTGCCCGGGAACGAGGTAGAGGAGGGATGTGACGAGAACCATGCCGAGCAGCATCAGCGATTGCAGAGCCCTGTCCGGCAGCCGGGGGATTGACAGGATTCTCGCCAGGCTGATGGAGACACCTACAAAAATAAGCCCTGACAATGTAGCCGCCGCCGCGGCCACCGCTCCAAAAAAGCTTGTCCACATCCGCGCATTTTAATCTTACTCGATGGTGCCGGCAATGGGCTCGGGGGATTCGGGGACGGCGGGCGCGGGACCCTTCAGCTCGGCGAGCAGGATGCCGGCCAGGATCAGGGCCGCGCCGGCCAGCGTGCGCGCGCCGAAATGCTCGGTGGCGAGGAGCCACGACGTGATCGCGGCGAACACCGGTTCGAGGCTCACGAGGATCGCCGTGTGCGATGGCGAGGTGTGCTGCTGCGCCCATGTTTGCAGCGAGAAGCCGATGACCGTCGAGCCGATCGATGTGACGAGGACCGCGACGATTACCGTGGTGTTCCAAACCAGCCGCGGCTGCTCCCATCCGGCAAACATCGCAAGCGGAAGGACAAGCGTCGAAAGGACCGCGGTGGTCGCGACTTGCAGAAACGCGAGCGCGCCGACCGAGTGGTCGCCGACGTAGCGGCCGATGAAAATAATGTGCAGCGCAAACATCACCGCGCAGCCGAAGACGATCGGGTCGCCGCGGTTCAGCGCGCCAAGGCCCTCGGGCGGGACCGTCAGAAAATAAAGTCCCGCGAGAGCGGACGCCGCGCCTGCCCAGATCCAGGCGGTGATGCGGCGGCGTCCGAATGCGGCGAGCAGGAGCGGCACGAGCACCACGGCCATGCCCGTGATGAATGCCGCCTTCGCCGGCGTGGTGTATTTCAGGCCGAAGGTCTGAAACATGTATCCGCCGAACATGCAGATGCCGATCTGCACGCCGGCCCAAACGGTTTTCATGTTCAGCCGGCGCAGCGAGCGCCAGAAGATGATCGCCATCAGCGCGGCGGAAAGCGCAAAGCGCACCGCGATGTACACGACCACGGAGACATCGGCGAGCGCATCTTTGACGAGGACGAAGGTGGCGCCCCAGATGAGCGTGCAGAGGACGAGGGCGAGATCGGCGCGGACGCGTTTGCTCAGCATGGGATCGGGCGCCTCATGTGCATTGGGCGCATGGGGCAGAGTCTACGCGGGGAGGCGTGCTGCCGCAAGAAAGTGGCTGACGTTGGCCGGCCAGTTTACGGCTGAATGCGAGCCGCGTCTTTGTAGACTGCATGCCGGATTCATCTCAACCCACTTGCCCGTGATCCGACTACACGTCCAAGCGGCGCTGCCAGTTTCCCGCGACTGTCCGAACGTACAGGTGATTACATGGATGAATCATCCGGCAAGAGCGCAGTTGCGCGCCTTCCACCTTTGCTAACCTGAGCAGAACCTCGAGAAACAAGGAGTGACCAAAATGCAGTCTAACGTCCGTCAATTCCCTGTCCGGATTCTCGCGCTGCAACGGGCTCTATTCTTTTTCTTCGTGGGTGTCTTCATGCTTGGCGCACGCGTGTCCGGCGCCGATGCTCAGACGGCGGCTAGCAGCAACACGATTGCGTCGCGAACCGCCAAAGCGATGACCTACCGGCGCGGAGGCGGCGCCGTGAGAGTGTCGTTACATGGAACTGATCTCATGGCCCAAGGCACCGGCGAAGCGAGCGTCGAAAACAAGGGAAACCGCGTCGAGATCGAGGCAAAGTTTCAAAATATGGAGGATGCGACCAAGTTTGGTTTGGAATACCTCACGTACGTCCTCTGGGCTGTTTCTCCCGAAGGCAGAGCCGTCAATCTGGGCGAAGTACAGATCAAGAACGGCAGCGCGCAGGTGAAGGCGATTACAGATATGCAGACGTTCGCGATGGTCGTGACCGCGGAACCCTATTTCGCCGTTTCGCAGCCGGGCGATGAAGTGGTCCTCGAAAACGCGGGGGAGCGGGCGGCGAGGACATCACCGCGACCTATTCGCTGCTCGGGCGCGGAGTCTATTCGTCTACGAACACAAAGATCGACAACGCGATTTTCGGCATCGACCGCAAGACGCCAACGGAACTCTTTGAAGCACGCAACGCCCTCCGCATCGCAAACAACGCCAATGCCGGGAAGTACGCCGCCGACGTGCTGGCAAAGGCCAATGAACAGTTGCAGGCGGCGGAGGACTCCTACCGGCAGAAGCGCGACCGCAAAATCGTGATCTCCATGGCGCGCGACGCCGTGCAGACCGCGGAAGAAGCCCGGGTAATCTCCGTAAAGCAGAAGGCGGAAGAGGATGCTCAAGCGCAGGCGGCGGCAGAAAAGCAGGCCGCCGAAGACCGTGCCGCCAAGGCTCGTGCCGACGCCGACGAAGAGGCAAAGCGCGTGCAAGAGGCGGAGCAAGCCCGGAAGGATGCGGAAGCCGCCAAAGCCGAAGCCGAGCGCATGAAGCAGGAAGCCCTGGTTGCGGCTGCGGAAGCGGCCAAAGCAAAGGAAGAGGCGGAGCAGGCCCGGCAGGCCGCGGTCGCCGAACAACAAGCGGCGCTGGCGCAGAAGCAAGACGCACTCGCGCAAAAAGCAGCGGCAGAGGCTGAAGCGGATCAAGCCCGCCAGGCGGCCGCGAAAGCGGACGCCGAGAAGGCCGACCTTCGCGCGCAGCTTCGGGCGCAGCTCGATGCGGTGCTGCAAACCAAGGACTCGGCGCGGGGATTGATCGTCAACATGTCCGATGTGCTCTTCAATACGGGTAGCTACGTTCTGCAACCGGGCGCGCGCGAGAAGCTCGCGAAGATTTCCGGAATCTTGCTGGCCCATCCCGGATTGATTCTAGAGATTGATGGATACACCGACAGCGTAGGCAGCGACGAGTTCAACCAAACCCTCTCCGAGCAGCGTGCCGGCTCGGTCCGCGATTTCCTAGCCCAGCAGGGGGTTCCGGCAACGTCAATCACGGCGAAAGGTTTCGGTATGGCACAGCCGGTCGCTTCCAACGATACCGCCGAAGGCCGACAGCAGAACCGCCGCGTGGAAATCGTGGTCAACGGCGATTCGATCGGCACCGCTTCTGCTATGGCGAACCAAACAAACCAATAAGCGCCGGATGCGGATTGACGCGCGGATTCACCTCTTGGGGTACGCCGTGAAAATGTAATCCTTTGACGCTGCCAGCGTGTGGCATGCGGCGCCGCACTTCGCGTCGTGCCCCTGCGGCGGCTTGCCGGCCAGGGTGCCAGGCGCGAACGTACCGGACGCGGCGTTATAGTCGAACACGGCATATCCCCATCCGTGCGTGTCCGAGAATCTCTTGCTGTCCTTCACGATGAACTCGACTTCAGTCAGGTCGCCAGGCACTGTGTCCGGGGTGCTCGCGGAAAAAGGGGGACCCGTTAACTTTTTCGGCCTCCACTCCAGCTTCACAATCTTGGAGCCTTCGGGGAAGGGCTTGCCATTGCCGGGAATGCCTTCCTGGTAGGCTTTGATCATCACCGGATTGGCGAGGATCACCCGGATCACGTTGGAGGCGTCGGTGAGGCTGGGGGCGACTACCTGCCAAGTCTCGTATCCCCGAATCTCAGAGAACGCGAGCCCACCCGGCACCTGCAAGGTGTATCTGTCCTGCTTGTCCTGGGCAGAGCTCGCCCTACCGCCCACGACGGCGAGCGCCAGCGCGACGATAGCCACCACTATGGATAGACCTGTCTTCATGGCTTGTTCCTCCGCTGCTGATTGGAAGTTTGGGATTCGCTCCGGTCGGGAGCTGGCGAATTCAGGGCACGAATCATCGGCCACGCAAACGCTGCGGTCAAGATTTCCGGATAAGTGCTCGACCAACGCTCTCCCGCGTGCTTTGCTGCGATCGGGTTCGAGCGTCCGAGCGGCGAATTGTTGCGCTACAGGCGGGAGACTTGTAGGATGCTCGGTTCAGAGATTCACTCGGAACAGAGCGACCCGGAAGACCTAGCCAACCTATGCCCCTTGCAACTGGTGCGGAACTCGGACCCTACGAAATCATTGCCCCAATCGGCGCGGGCGGCATGGGAGAGGTCTACCGCGCGCGCGACACGCGGCTCGGGCGCGATGTGGCGCTGAAAATCCTGCCGGAATCGTTTGCCCGGGATGCCGACCGACTGCGGCGGTTCAAGCAGGAAGCGCAGGCGGTGGCCGCGCTCAATCATCCCAATATTCTCGCGATCTTCGATGTGAGTTACGTCGAAGGTGCGCCCTTCTTGGTCTCGGAGCTTCTCGAGGGCGAAAGCCTTCGCGCGGCGCTCGATCATGGCCCGATACGGCAGGGGAAGATCATCGAGTACGCCGTGCAAATCGCCAACGGCCTCGCGGCCGCGCACGACAAGGGCGTGGTGCATCGCGACCTCAAGCCCGAAAATCTTTTCGTCTGCAAGGACGACCGCATCAAGATCTCGATTTCGGACTCGCGAAGCTGAGCGCCGGGCCGGAAGACGACTCTCTCAGCGGCGCGACGGGCGTACGTGTATTCGCAAACGCTATCCGAGGCGTACGTGGTGAAGGGGCTCAAATAGGGGCGCTACATTTGGATCTCAATCCGGGCCCGGGCTGCGTGGCTGCCCCGGGGCGGAATTTTCGGCCGTAGGGGCGGTTTCAAACCCGCCCCTACAGAGAGCAACGCGAAGGCAAGAAAAGCGGTGGGCGCAGCACATTCGACCTGACAGGTTCCCGCGAGCGCAGGCGTTCAGCGGGCGAGGCTGGCCAGGGCGATGGCGGCGAGGTAGAGGCGCTTAAGGCCGAGGTCGCGGCCGGCGGGGTCATACCACTCTTCGAGGGTGTGCGAGCCGCCGCCCCTGCCGCCGCCTCCGACCGCGACCGCGGGGATGCCGAGTGAGAGCGGGATATTTGCGTCGGTCGAGCTGCGTTCGAGGCGCGAGCGGTTGCCGAGGTAGCTGTCCACGCTGCGAATCGTCGCGAGCAGAGGAGAATCTTTCGGCAGCGCGCCGGCGGGACGCGTGCCGAGCGATCGAAAATCGACGTGCAGCGCGGATGGATCGAGCTGAGCGTAGTCGTCGCCGCTCCGCGCGCGCGAAGATGAGAGTTCTTCGTTCACGCCCGCCGCGATCGCATCGCGAAGCGCCTTTTCGAGGCGGGCGAGCTCGGTTTCGTCCTCGGAGCGCAGATCGACTTTCACCGACGCGCGCGCAGGAATCGAATTCACCGACGTGCCGCCTTCGATCACACCGAAATTGAAAGAACTGCGCGGGCTATCGGGGATGCGTATCGCCGAAAACTTCACGATGCCGCGCGCGAGCGCCGTAATCGGATTGGGCTCGCCGAAATCCGACCAGCTGTGCCCGCCGGGGCCGCTGACGGTGACTTCGAAACGGCGCGAGGCGATTCCCTGCGTGGTGATGTAATCGGTCGAGGGGCCGTCGACCGCGATCACGTCCGCGAGGCGCGAGCCGTATTCGTCCATCAGCGCGCGAACGCCCCGCAGATTGCCTTCGCCCTCTTCGCCAACGTCTCCCGCGAGCACGATCGTCTTTTTTGTGCGCACGCCGGACACGAAAAGCGCGCGCGCCAGACCTGCGATAGCGGAGAGCCCCGCGGCGTTGTCCGAAATCCCGGGCCCGATGAGGCGGTTGCCGTCGCGCTTCACCTTCACATCCGTGCCGGCCGGAAAAACCGTGTCGAGGTGGGCGACGAACAAGACGGCGCCCGGTTCCGATCCCGCGCTCTCGCCGATCACGTTGCCGGTGTCGTCCGTGCGGACCTGGAGGCCCGCCGCCGCGAAAATAGCCGCGAGCGCTTTGCCGCGGTCGGCTTCGCCGAATTCAGGGGCAGGGATTTCCGAGAGGCGAATCTGCTGCTCGGTGACCCACGAGGAATTTTTCGCGATCCAGTCGAGGCCCTTCGCGCAGCGCGCGTCTTCGGCGAGCTTCACAACAGAGTCGTCGGTGGCGCGAGCGGAAAGGGTGGCCATCCAAAACAAGATACAGCAGATGAAGGCGAGTTTCACGCGTTTTGCGGCGCTCTCGGGCTTGCAGCAGAGCAAAAGAGCAATTCCCGGGGCTGAAGCCCCTGTTTTGGCGGCGCTTTTTCCCGGGCCTAAAGGCCCACGCTTCCACCGGCGGCTTCTAGCGCCAGTCGTCGAGGATATAAACGCCGGCGCGGTTGTAGCCCGACGAGGCGTCGCCGGTTTCCATTGCGACGCCCTGCGAATCGCCGCGAAATCCGTGCGCGATCAGCGACTGATAAGCCTCGCGGCGCGCAACGTTGACGCCGGCCATGATCTTGTGCGCCCAGGCGCAGCGCGCGAACGCCTCGACGGCGTCGAGCAGGCGCGCAAGATTCTCCGCCGCGCGCGGCCCGGGGCGCACCGTCGCGAATTTCACGTAGCAGACGCCCGTGCCGGCTTCGCTGCGCGGGCCCGTGTGGCAGACGGCGAACCCGGCGAGCGCGGCGCGATCCCACACGAGAATCGTATTGCCGAGTTTCTGCTCGGCGACGGCGCGAATTTCGCGCGAAACGTCGAGGCCCTCGAAATTCGCGTTGGTCACCTCGCGGCACACGGCGAGCAACGCCGCGCGCTCGGAAATCTCCACGTCATTGAAGCGTGATGTGTCCGGCGGCATTTGCGGGGGCACATCGCCCACCGGTTTGACGACGTTGGCAACGAGATCGCGCGGCCAGAAACCGAATTTCTGATACAGGGCCATGTGCTTGGGGCTGTGCGCGAAAGTATAGAGGCCCGCATGGCGAACTCCCCAGCCGTGCAATATTTCCATCGTGGGACCGATCAGCTGCTGCGCAACCCCGCGGCCCCAGTATTCCGGCGCGACCGTGAGCGGCCCGAAAAATCCGAAGCTGCCCCAGTTCGTCGCGAAGCACGATCCAACGAGCTTGCCGTCGAGCACGGCCGCGAGCACCGCCGTCGGATCGGCCTTCCATCGCGTGTGCGCGTAGTTGGCGTCGCCCATGAAGGTCGATGGGTCGGGCATGCCGAGAAATGTTCCGAAGGCGACGCGGACCATCTGGTCGGCCTGGGCCAGCTCGCTTTCGGCGAGCGGCCGGACGACGACTTCGGCGCGTGGCTGGGTTTGCGGTGTTGCCATGGCCCCTATTTAAGCTTCGAAATCACCCGCTGGCAAGCGGCGAAAAGAAAAACGCAGAATCGATCCCGGCGCGCCGCGTTTTGTGGTAAAACGTCGTCTCGATGAGGCTCTTTCGGACGGCCAGAATTGCGGGTCTGCTGTTTTTGCTGCTTGCGCCGACGACGGTGCTGTGCCGCGCGGCTTTCGCGCAAATCGATCCCTCCGGGGACTGGGCGCTCACCTTGTTTGAAGACCAGCGCGACCGCCTGGCGGGCGCCGACATGGGCGACTATCTCGGCATGCCGCTCAACGCCGCCGGGCTCTTCCGCGCCGAAAGCTGGAGCGCAGCGGTTGTCGAGATTCCCGAAAATCAGTGCCGCGCGCACGGCTCAGACTACGGCTGGCGCGGACCTTCGGCGCTGCGCATCTGGAAGGAAGTCGACCCGGCCTCGCAGAAGCTGATCGCGTATCACATTCGCCTCTCGGCCTACAACGCCGAGCAAACCATCTGGATGGACGGCCGGCCTCATCCTCCCGATTATGCGCGGCACACGTGGCAGGGCTTTTCGACCGGGCACTGGGAGGGCGACCAGCTCGTCATCTACACCACGCACCTCAAGGAAAACTGGCTCGGTCTCAATGGCCTGCCGCGCAGCGATGCGGCGACGGCGAGCGTCCACATCATGCGGCATGGCGACGTGCTCACCGTCGCGGCGATCACCTACGATCCTGTGTACCTGAGCGAGCCGCTGATGCGCACGATCGACTTCACCTTCGCGCCGCAGCAGCAGATGAATCCGTGGCCGTGCGAGTCCGTGGACGAAGTGGACCGCCCCGAGGGCCAGGTGCCGAGTTACCTGATGGCGCAGAATCCGTTCATCGACGAGTTCGCCGCGCGCTACGGAATCCCGCCCGAAGCCACGCGCGGCGGCGCCGAAACGATGTATCCCGAATACATGAAGAAGCTGAAGACCATGAAGCGGCTCCCCCGCCCGAAACCCGAACAGCAAGAGCAGCAGAGCCCGCCGAATCAACCGAGCAAGTAATCAATCATTGAGATGTGAAGGACCGCGAAGTGCCGGCGCTACTTGGGTTAGTGGCGCGCGGAGGACACCGCCAGCGCGAGGATTTCGTCTTCCGTGAGGATGCGGCTCGATTGTTTCGCGGCGGCGAGGATGCGATCGACCGCTTCGTCGCCCGCGGGAATGCCGCGTTTCGCGAGCCAGTAGATCACATTCGAGCGGCCGCTCATCGGCCCCACTTCAATCACCTGCTCGAGCCCGAAAAGATGCGCGGGGACGCCGCTGTAGATCGCATCGGCGAGATGGGGATCGTCCTTTTTGTGCGCCTTGGCGATCGCGGCGGCGTGAACGCCTGTCGCGGTGCGAAATGCATCGCGGCCGACGATCGGATAATTCGGCGGAATCACGGTGCCGGTGGCGCGCGCGATCGTCTCTGAATACTCTTTCAGGCGCGACAAATCGCGATCGATGAGGCCAAGCAGGCGCAGGTTGACGAGCATCGCCTCCATCGGCGTGTTGCCAACGCGCTCGCCGAGCGCCAGCGCGCACGCGTGCACCTGATCCGCACCCGCCGCGATGGCCGCGAGCGAATTCGCGACGGCGAGGCCGCGGTCGTTGTGCCCGTGCCAATCGACGCGAATCTTTTCGCCCGACGGTTTCACGATTTCCTCGATGGCGAATTTCACGAGGTTGTACGCGCCGCGCGGCGTTGCGTGGCCCACCGTGTCGCACAGGACGATCGCGCGCGCACCGGCGCGGATTGCCGTCGAATAGAGCGCGATCACCGTTGAGGGATCGGTGCGAATCGTATCTTCGGTCACGTACATCACCGGCAGGCCCGCATTCACGGCGAATCGCACGGATTCTTCCGTGGTGCGCTGCAGGTGATCGACGGTCCAATCCTCGACGAGCCGGCGGATCGGGCTCGATCCCAAAAACATCGACGATTCGATTGGCTGGCCCACGCGCTCGCAGATATCGATCATCGACTGAATATCGTTCTTGTGCGTGCGCCCGCTTATATGCGCGCGAAGTTTCATCCGCGAGCCGATAATTTCGCGCGCCAGCTTTTCCGTATCGGCAAACGCGCGCGGCCCCGCGCCGGGCAAGCCGATATTCACGAGGTCGATGCCGAGCGCGTCCATCAAGTGCAGGATTTCGATTTTTTCGCCGATCGAGGGGTCGCGCACCGACGGATTTTGCAGGCCGTCGCGCAGCGTTTCGTCGAGGAGCATCACGCGCCGCCCGCGAGGAATTTCGGGCTCGGCGTGCGCGTTCCAGTCGTAGATGAGGTTGTCGGTCATTGGTCGTCGCTCATTGGACCGATTGAGCGGGACGAGAAATTATATCCGGTCGCGGCGAAAAACCACGCGACGGCTGCCTCCGAGCGCCGCCATGCGCCGCTTCCAGCCGGGCGCGAACAGCGCCTCGACGAATCGGTCGGCTGCTGCGGCCAATTCCGCGCTGTAGCCATACCACCAGCTCTTCGCGATGCGCGGCAGGCGGTCGATATCGATGTATTTTACGTGAACCATTTCGAGAAAGCCAAAGCGCGAGTGCGTGCGTCCCCAGCCGCTCGCGCCGCGTCCGCCGTGCGGCGCTTCCGAGATGCCGTAATAGCTCGCCACGTCGTTGATCATCACCGAGCCCGCGCGCAATTGCGATGCGATCTTCCGCGCCGCATGCGCGTCGCGCGTCCATACGCTCGCGCTGAGCGAAAAAGGCGAATCGTTCGCCAGCGCGACGGCTTCCGCCGCCGACGCCACCGGGCGGATCGCCAGCACCGGGCCGAATGTCTCCTCGCGCATTAGCTCCATCGAATGATCGACGTTCGTTACGACCGCCGGCTCGAAGAAATTCGCGCCCAGCTCGGTGCGCCGCTGGCCGCCCGTGAGAATCTGCGCGCCGCGCGCGACCGCGTCCTGCAATTGCCGCTCGACGCGCTCGAGCTGCCGCGCGCGAATCATCGGCCCGATTTCGGCGTCCGGATCGGACGGCGGGCCGAGGCGCAGCTTCTTCGTCTTCGCGACGCAGAGCTGCGTGAATCTTTCCGCGATTGCCTGCTCGACATACACGCGCTCGACCGAAAGGCAAGCCTGCCCGCAATTCATGAAGCTGCCCCACACCGCCGCGCTCGACGCAATTTCGAGATCGGCATCCGCGAGGACGACCATCGCGTCCTTGCCGCCCAATTCGAGCACGGATGGAATCAGCTTCGTCGCGCAGGCCTCGGCGATTTTTCGGCCGGTCTCGACGCTTCCGGTGAAAAATACCTTGTCCGGCACGGCTTCGATCAGCGCGCTGCCGACTTCGCCGCCGCCCTGCACGATCTGGACAAGGTTTTCGGGCAGCTTCGCGCGCGTCGCGATTTCGCCGATGAGTGCGCCGGTCGCTGGCGTGAGTTCGCTGGGCTTTAGGACGACGGCGTTGCCCGCGGCCAGCGCGGGAATCACCTGCGCCATCGGTATCGCGAAGGGATAGTTCCACGGCGAGATGATCGCGACGACGCCGAGCGGCTCGTATTCGAGCCAGCCGGATTTCACCTTCACGGCGATGTTGTGGTGCGGGACGCGCCCGGGGCGCAGCCATTTCGGCGCGCGGCGCGCGAGAAAGTCTCCGGTGTCGAGCGCGAGAATGATTTCGGCGAAGACGGCTTCGACGCGCGGCTTGCCCGTCTCGCGCGAGATTACGCCGGCGATTTCGTCGCGGCTGTCGAAGATCGCATCGCGCAGCCGCCGCAGGGCCGCGGCGCGCTCGCGGATCGGCTGCGCCGCCCATGCAGCCTGCGCGGCCCGCGCTCGCTCGAAAATCGCGGGCATCTCGGCGGGCGCGCACGATTCGAATCGTGCGATTGTCTCGCCGCTCGATGGATCGATGGATTCGACGCAGGCGGCTCCGGGAACAATAGAGTCGGCGAGTTTTGTGCGGGAAGTTCCCATCGTCGTGCCGCGATTCTACCTGAATTCCGGAGCGCTACGCTGGATTGCAGGCGATTCTAAACACAGAGGACTCTGCGCCCTCTGCGTCTCTGCGGTGAGTCAGGTTTCTTCGTTGTAGGGGCGCTGGCTGCCGCGTTCGCCTCTCGCGACTGGGCGAAGGCTACGCGCTCGAAGGCGTACGGCGGCGCGACGCTACCGACGCGAGCGAATCCGTGGGGTCGGGGTGCTCGAGCGAGACCAGGTACAACCCCTCGGGCGGCATGGTCGGGCCGGATTGCGAACGGTCGCGCAACTCGAGCAACCGCGGAATATCTTCCGGCGTGAGCCTTCCCTTCCCGACTTCGATCAGCGTGCCCACGATCTTGCGGACCATGTAGCGCAGGAACGATTGCCCGCGCACAACGTAGGCGATCTCTTCGCGCTCGGGCTCGCGCACGATTTCCGAGGAATAGATCATGCGGACCATGTTGCGGTCGCGATCGTCTTCCTCCGAGCCTGCCGATGCCGCGAACGATGAGAAATCGTGCTCGCCTTCGAATTGGCGCGCGGCGGCGGCCATCGCGTCCTCATCAAGCGGCCAGGGATAGTGCAGCGCGCGGCGGTGTTCGAATGGCGGCAGGACGCGCCCGCGATAGATCCGATAGCGGTACGTTTTTCCTTGCGCCAGCCAGCGCGCATGGAATTCGGGGCCGGTTTCCTCCGCATCGACGATGCGGATGGCCGGAGGCAGCAGCGCATTGAGCGCGCGCTGAATCTCCGTCGCCGAAAGCGCCGACTGTGTTTTGAAGTGCGCCACCTGCCCGAGCGCGTGAACGCCCGCATCGGTGCGGCTCGCTCCGTGCACCACAATTTTTTCCTGCGTGATTTTGCGCGCGGCGTCGTGGAGCGCGCCCTGAATCGTCGCCACGCCCGGCTGCGCCTGCCAGCCGTGAAAATCAGCCCCGTCGTACGCGATGGTGAGTTTGATATTGCGCATGCGTCGGCGCAATTATCGCATGGCAGTACGCGTTGCGGTCCTCCTCATGGTGGTCGGAGCGCGGCCCCGCAAGGGGCCAAGAAAAGGTGGAAGCGTGGGCCTTCAGGCCCTCGAAAAGGTCGGCGATATCAATTGGGCTTCAGCCCCGGGGTTCTAAGCCTTGGACTACGCCGAAATTAGTATGTCGGAAGAAAACAGAACCGGGAAAAAAGAGGGGGCCCTCGCTTGGGATCGAGAGCCCCCAAAGGTCGCGTTCCGGTGGTCCGGCCTAGGCGTGACCGGACCTGGGGTCATCCATCCTAGCTTCCCTCTCAGAGGCAGGTGGGAACGACCCGTTCCATCCGATGAATTGGGCCCCTTCCTCCCCATTCATCCGACGGGCGGATCGTTGGAACGCGACCCACTCCGTCTCTTATGCACGTCCCCGGCCCATTCCATCGGCAAGATCGAGCACACTCGATCCGTTCTTTTTCAGTAGCTTGAGCCGCATCCCCGCGGCCCTGGCCCGGCTTCGCGAAGTCGTTTCGGGAAGCGCAGCGCGGAAAGTCCCGGAACGGCACGCTGCCCTCATCCGCGCACTCGCCAATATACGGTCGCCCCACCGCCTCATTGTGCCGCGGGCCGCTCTGCCGCATAATGTGAGTCTGACGATGCAGAAATCGCTCATGGCCGTGATCGCTTCGCTGGTGGCGCTCGCCATCGTGCTGGTGGTGATTGGCGCCGCGCGCGAACGCCGCGCCGAAGCCGCGAATCACTCGCCGGGCGCGATGCGCGCCGCGATCGAAACAGTGAAAGCGCAGCTCGCCGACGCAGTCAAGGCTGCCACCGAAGACGCGTCCGATGACTCGACGAGCAATTCGGCTAACGACGATTCACCCAACGCGATTCGCCTGGCGCGCGACCCCTCGCCCACGCCGCCATTCCTGCTGGACGACCTCGACGGCCAGCCGATCTCGACCGCCGCCTACCACGGCAAAGTTGTCCTCATCACTTTCTGGGCCACGTGGTGCCCACCGTGCCGCGAAGAAATCCCCGAAATGATCGCGCTTGCGAACAAGTACAAGGACAGCGTGCAGATCATCGGCGTCTCGATGGACGAGGATCCGCCCGAGGCAGTGCGGGCGTTCGCGCGCGCCGAAAAAATGAACTACCCCATCGTGATGGGCAGCGACAAACTCTCGCAGGAATACGGCGGTGTCGACGCGCTGCCGACCACGTTCGTGGTCGATACGAACGGCCGCGTGGTGCAAAAGCACATGGGCCTGTATCCCGAGGCGGTCTACGACGGTGAAATTCACGCGCTGCTGGGAATGCACGTCGACGTGCCGGTGGAAACATTCGTGGACACGGGCCAGATATTTCTGAAGAACGTCGCGCGCGCCACGTCGCTTCCCGGCGTCGACTTTTCCGGGCTCTCCGCGGGCCTGAAGAAAATCGCGCTCAAGCGCCTCAATTCGGAGATTTGCACCTGCGGCTGCAAAATGACGGTCGCGCAATGCCGCATGAACGATCCCGACTGCGCCACCAGCAAAGCCCTCGCCGCGAAAATCATCCGCGAGGTGAAAGCCCAGGCAAACCCGGTAGGACCTTCCGCGCAAAACGAATAAGCCTGCGGCCCGAATAATTCAGGAGCGGCGCCCGCCCAACATCCCACGAACGAGCGCCGATCCCGTTGGGCCTTCCCAATTCCTACCTGTCGTACTTCAGGCAGATCCGCAGCTGGGCAATCGCTTGATCGATCGCTTGAATCGCATCGACGCGATGGCCGCCGAAATCGTGGGCGGCGTGATCCAAATGCTCGCGCGCATGCTGAAGTGATGCAATCGCCTCGCGAATTTCGGGGTGAGGTTCAGGGGCAGGGGCCGGAGCTGCAGCCGCTGCGGGATGTGGTTTGGGCGTGGCAGGAGCCGCTGGAGCTGCCGCCGGCAAAGCCAGCGCGAACGCCAACGCGACAACCGCGAGTGTAGCGAGAAACCAATGCTTCATGGCATTTCCTCCTGTGTGATTTTCTGCGTGGAATGAACAACCGTGCAAGGTTCGGCTCCGATGTGCGTTCAATCTTGGACGCATCGAAGCGCAAGCCTCTTTCCCCGCGCGCCAGGCTGGGCGGCGGCCCGCAGTGTATTCGGATGTTACACCGCAAGTCCGCGCCGATTTCAACCTCTGCTATTCGTGTTCTTGAACGATCAACTGCGCTTCCGGGATCATGCCCGCGTTTGGAGGGAGCGGCTCGGCTACGCGATATTTCGAAGGCCGGCCGCCGTGGCTCTCGCCGGGCCGGGCAAAGGGCACGCTACCGCGCTGGGCGCCTTTTCCGTCATCTGGAGCATCCGCGCGCGCAGGCGCAGCAGCGCCGCGGAATGAATCTGCGAGACGCGCGATTCGCCGATGCCGAGCACCGCGCCGATCTGTTTCATGGTGAGCTCTTCGAAATGGTAGAGCCCCAGGACCTCACGCTCCCGCGCCGCGAGCTCGCCCAGCGCTTTGTCGAGCAGGCCGGTCATCTCGGAGCGCATCGCCTGATGGTACGGATCCTCTTCGGCATCCGCCGGCGGGTCGATCGCGTCTTCGCCGCTGGGATCGCTGATTTCGGAATGCAGGCTGCTCACGTCGAGCCCGCGCACGTCGCCCAGAATCCGCTGTAGCCGCGCAAGGGTCACTCCAATCTCTTCGGCGATTTCGGATTCGCTGGGATCGCGCCCCAGGCGCGCGCGGCACACGAACCTCGCCTGCTCGATGCGCTTCGCCTGCCGCCGCAGCGTGCGCGGGCTCCAGTCGACTTGCCGCAGGCTGTCGAGAATCGCGCCGCGTATGCGAAAGTCGGCGTAGTGCTTCAGGAGCACGTTCTTGCTCGGATCGTATTTCCGCACCGCGTCCATCAGGCCGAGTATTCCGGCGTGCACCAGATCTTCGAGTGGCACCTGCGGCGGCAGCCGGTCGTGAATGCGGCGCGCGATGTAATGCACCTGCGCCAGATGTTCGAGAAGGATCTGCTCGCGCTGCAGCTCGCTCGGCGCTTTGTCCCAGCGCAAGGGTTCTGCGCGCAAGGGCTTCGGCGGCAGTGGTTCCACGCGTGTTGGTCCCGCGCGCGGCGGTTGGGGCTCGATTCGTTTTAAGACGGCTCCGGCGCTCACACTGCCTCCTCTTTTTGTTGTGCTTGTCTCAGCCCCGGCGCCAAATCGCCCGGCCTTTCCGCTCGCATCTGGTATCCCACGCGGCGGATCGTGCGGATGAGCTTGCGGTCCCAGTCCGCGTCCACTTTTTTTCGCAGATAGTTGATGTACACGTCGACGATGTTCGTCATCGTGTCGAAGGAAATGTGCCAGACGTTCTCGACGATCTGCGTCCGCGTGACCGCGCGGCCCGCGTTGCACATCAGGAATTCGAGCAGCGCGAATTCCCTCCGCGTGAGATCGATGGGGCGCCCGCCGCGCGCCACGGTCCGTTCAACGCGATTCAGCTCGAGGTTATCGACCGCGAGCATCGCGACCGCATAGCCCTCGCCGGCGATCGTGCGTTCCAGAACTCTTTCGTGCGAAGACTCGGCTCCAGCGACAAGGGTGCGCATGCGCGCTCCAGACGAAAGGGGAAAGCAACCGCGAGAGGAATACGAAGGGAATTCAACTGTAGTGAAGCATTAAAAACGTGTCAAAGGAAATGTGGATGCAGGGCGACAATGTTTCGCAAACACCATGCTCCGAAGTGGAACCCGCGGGCAAAATAAATTTCAAACTAAAAGCGCGATCTGTTCACTTGTGTACAGCATTTGCGCGGGGCGCCCCATCCTCGGTTTGCGAGGGCCGGACTTTCGACTTTCTTATCCCGCGCCGTATCTATGGATGCGTCATTTTCTCCGGGCGGATAAGCTCGTCGAATTCTTTTTCGGTAAGGTAGCCGAGCTTCAGCGCGGCCTCGCGCAGGCTCAACCTTTCGTGATGCGCTTTCTTCGCGATTTCGGCGGCCTTGTCGTACCCGATTTTCGGCGCCAGCGCGGTAACGAGCATCAGCGAGCTGTTCACGTAATACGCGATGCGTTCGAGGTCGAGTTCCATGCCCGCCACGCAGTGCTCGCGAAACGATCGGCACGTGTCCGTCAGCAGCCGCACCGAATTGAGAAAATTGAAGATGATCACGGGCTTGAAGACGTTGAGCTCGAAATTCCCCTGCGAGCCGGCAAACCCAATCGCCGCGTCGTTGCCCATCACCTGCACGGCGACCATCGTCATCGCCTCCGACTGCGTCGGATTCACCTTGCCCGGCATGATCGAAGAGCCCGGCTCGTTTTCCGGCAGCACCAGCTCGCCGAATCCCGCGCGCGGGCCGGAAGCGAGCCACCGGACGTCGTTCGCGATTTTCATCAGCGACGCAGCCAGCGTCTTTAGTGCGCCGCTCGCGAATACCAACTCATCGTGCGCCGAGAGCGCCGCGAATTTATTCGGATGCGATTTGAACGGTAGCCCCGTCAGCTCCGCGATTTTGCGCGCGGCGCGGTCGGCAAATTCGGGAGGCGCATTGATTCCGGTGCCGACGGCCGTGCCGCCGATCGCGAGATCGTAAAGTCCCCAGAGCGTTTCGCCGAGCCGCCCCACATCGCGCGTCAGCAGGCTCACCCACCCGGACATTTCCTGGCCCACGGTCAGCGGCGTCGCGTCCATCAGGTGCGTGCGGCCGATTTTCACCACGCTAGCGAATTCGCGCGCCTTGGCGTCGAGCGCGTCGCGCAATTTGTCGACCGACGGAATCAGTTCCTGCGCCACCTGCGTAGCCGCCGCTATGTGCATCGCCGTCGGAAACGTGTCGTTCGACGATTGCGACATGTTCACATCGTCGTTCGGATGAATCGGCTTCTTGCTGCCCATCACGCCGCCCGCAATCTCGATCGCGCGATTCGAGATCACTTCGTTGGCGTTCATGTTGGTCTGCGTGCCGCTGCCCGTCTGCCAGATGTGCAGCGGAAAATGGTCGTTGAGCTTCCCTGCGATCACTTCGTCCGCCGCCTGTACGATCAGCTTGGCCTTCTCGGGCGAAAGTTTGCCGAGATCGAGATTGACGAGCGCCGCCGCCTTCTTCAGTATCCCGAACGCGCGAATCAGCTCGGGCGGCATCGTGTCCGTGCCAATGTCGAAATGGATCAGCGAACGCGCCGTCTGCGCGCCCCAGTAGCGGTCCGCCGGCACCTCGATCGTGCCCATGCTGTCCGATTCAATGCGAGTCTTCGCGGTTAGTACAGCCGACGCTTTAGCGTCCACGCGCTCCCCTCCCCGTGTCGTATATATCCAAGGATACTGCGGAATCGCCTCCGCGAGCGCGAAAACCGCGAGCCGTGAGAGGCTGCCGTTCGCTTTGGTGCAAAAAGCCGCCAAAATTGGTTTTTTCCGTCCATTTAGCGGCCGTGTAACCTCCCCACGGAAGCAATGTTGTTGCTACCGCGGGAACAGAAAATACCCCTCGATTGGGAAGGAAAGACCTGCGCCGCGAACCGCTGCGAGCGCTTGACGTGTGCGGCGCGCGCGACTATATTCGCGGCCAAAGTTGGGGGGCCATTCAATGAAAAGTGCGATGAGCTGGAAGGCATTCGTGATCTGCGCTGCGGGAGCGGTCGCGTTGCTGGCCGCGAGCGCGCCGGTGTGGGCGCACCATTCGTTTGGTGTGGTGTATGACGAGAAGAAGCCCGTTACGCTGACGGGCGTAATCTCGAAGATCGAGTGGACCAATCCGCACAGCTTTCTTTTCATCGACGTGAAGGACACGGACGGCAAAGTGACGACGTGGAGCTTCGAAGGCTACCCGCCGACCGTGCTCTACAGGACCGGCTGGAAGAAAGACGTCACGATGAAAGTCGGCGACGAAGTGACCGTCTTCGGATGGCAAGCGCGCGCCGGCGGGCCGCACGCGCATGCGCGCCAGGTGACGATCGCGGATGGCTCGAAGCACTACTTCGGCCCCGGGCCCGGGACCGGAGATGGCGGCGCGGCGCCGCAGCTCGCGCCGCCGGCGAACTAGCGGAGGTCACTCGTGAGCAAGAATCTTCTGATTGCTGCGGCTGCTTTTTTTGGAGCGCTGGGCGCGCTCGCGGCTTTGCCGGCTGCTGTCGCCGCGCAAGAGACGCATGTGACCGCAAACATTCCGCGGACGGCGGATGGGCATCCGGATTTGACGGGCGTGTGGCAGGGCGGCAGCAACCGGATCGGCACGTGGGAAGACACGAACAGCGGCGACGGACCGCTGGGAGAGAGCGGACCGATCACGCCGTTTGCGGTGAAGGGGCCGCAGCCGAAGCCTCCGTATCAGGCGTGGGCCGCGGCGAAAGTTCTCGAAGAATACAACAAGCGCGGAATCGACGAGCCGATGGTGCGCTGCCTGCCGCCGGGCGTGCCGAGGATGACCTTGATGGGATTGTTTCCGATGCAGATCGTGCAAACGCCGAAGACGATCGTGATGCTGTTCGAGGCGTTTCACGTATTTCGCATTATTCCGATCGACGCGCCGCATCCAGACGATCTCGAGCCAAGTTTCATGGGTGATTCCGTGGGCCATTGGGAGGGCGACACGCTGGTGGTGGACGTGACCGGGTTCAACGACAAGACGTGGCTCTCGGGCGTGGGAACGATTCACAGCGAGAAGCTGCACGTGGTGGAAAAATTCACGCGGGTGGACGAGAACACGATCGCCTATGAGGATACGGTCGAGGACCCGGCGGTGCTGACCGGGCCGTGGACGCGCCACGGAACGATCATGCTGCGCCCGGGAACGCGCATCCGCGAATACGAGTGCGCGGAAAACAACATCGACGAGCAACGCTACGAAGATCTCCGCAAAGACCCCTCGCTATACGAGCGGAAGAAGGACCCCAACGCGAAATAAGCGATTGCATTCCAACAAGAGCACCGGCGAGACGCCCTTCGCTCCGACTCAGGGCAAGCCGTCGTTACGAATGGTCAGTCGAAGCTCTTGAGGGCGGACGTTTCGTCCGAATAATCCTCGAAGATGGTGCAGAGGTTGGTGATTTCGAGCAGGCGCTGGACCTGCTTGCTGAGCTGCATCATCTTGAGGTCGCCGCCCTTGCCGCGCACCGTGGCGAACGCGCGGGCGAGCGCGCCAATGCCCGAGCTATCGAGCTGCGCGACGTTGCTGAGGTTGAGCAGGATGTGCTTGCGGCCACTGCGAAGCAATTCCAGAAACGTCTCGTGCAGGGCGCTGGCTTCGTTGTAGGTGACCATGCCGCTGATGTCGACGACCGTGACCGCACCAGACTGCCGCACAGAAACGCTGAAACGCGTGTTCAATGTTCCGCCTTGATCCTGGGGAATGCCGGGTGAAATTACGTTCAATCTATGAGACCACAGGACGCACGGGGACGGCAACCCTTGGGATGAACTCGAGGCGTCAACGGCGATGGATTCAGTCCGCGGAAGCCGGCATCGCGGATTCGAACGCTTCGATCGTCGGCAGGAGGTCGGTCGAGATCAGGGACTTGGTAATGTAGCCCCACGCGCCGACGCTGGCTGCGACGCGGGCAAGATCAATCGACTGGTGGAGCGTCAGGATGATGATGCCGAGCCGCGGAACCTTTTCGTGAAGGACGGGCGCGGCGTCGAGGCCGTCGAGATGGGGCATAGAGATATCGAGGAGGACGAGATCGGGATTGAGGCTGACAGCTTGTTCGATGGCCTCGTTGCCGTCGCCTGCTTCGCCACAAACGGTCCAGCCGCGGTGGCCTTCGACCAAAATGCGGACTCCTGATCTTACAAGCGGGTTATCGTCTGCAATCAGAATTCGGAGTGACATCCGTTTCTCCCGGGATTCGGGCATGGGCACACCTATTGTGATGGCGCAAACGCGGAAACGGCATCGGGCAGTCCCTGTATTTCTCCTAACTCTCCGGGCACAGGGAGCGGGGCGGTTCGCATGGCGTTCGCGCGAAGAGAAGGAAAAGAGCCGGATCTGAGCCTAGCGGCTGTAGCCGCCGGATTGCGGCGAGGGAGCGAGCTTCGTGCACTGCTTAAGGCCATCCTGGATTGCAGCGTCGAGATCGGAATGCGGAACGGGCGAATCGGCGGCGGCGTAATAGAGTTTCGCGGCGCGTTCAGGCTCCTTGAGATTCGTCAGGCAGATGCGAGCGGCGGAAACGAGGGCTGAGGCGGCGGCGCGCTCCTTCGGATTGTTTTCGGCGAGCCGCTCGTACTCGGCCGCAGCGCTCTCCCAGTCATTGACGCTCTCAAGATAGCGGCAGAGTTCGAGCCAGACACCGCGCGAGATTTTCGCGCCGCCGAGGGCCGTGAACCGCACGTAATCGGTCCATGCGAGCTGCATTTCGCCGGAGGCGGCGTGCAAACGGCAGAGCGCTTCGAGCGTGTCCTTTTGCCCCTGTCCCTGATCGCCTTTCGCGCGCTGCTGCGCGGCCAGCAGCATCTCCCAGCCTTCGATCGAGTCCGGCTTCTCGGCGACGAGCTGGTGCAGCGAAGCAATGGCATCCGCGGGATCGTTCCTGGTGAGCGACTCCTCGGCGCGAACGATAAGCGGATCGGCGGTCCACGAGACTTTTGCCTCGATGGCCTGGTCGAGCGAGTGCTCGATTCCGGAGTATTTCAGAAGCAGCGCGGCGAGCGCTCCGAAGGCGAAGCCACCGATGTCTGCCCAATAAGCAACTCCCGCGTTCATGCCCAGAGCCCCGGCGAGCGCGCCCCAGAAAACCTGCGCCAAGAGCCACAACGGAATGATGACGTACGCCGGTACGAAGAACCTGACCGGCTTGAGGGACACCATGAAAAGGAGACGCACGCGCGTTTTCGGAAAACGGGCGAGGAACGCGCCCATGAGCCCCGCGATAGCCCCGGAAGCGCCAAGAACGGGCGCCAAGCTCCCGGGAAATAGGGCGGCGTGTATAGCAAACACCAGCGCGCCGCAGGCGAGGTAGAAAATCGGATAGACGATGCGACCCCAGATATCCTCGAGCACGGTTCCAGCGAGCCACAAGAACCACATGTTGAAAATGATGTCGAGCCAGCCCGCGTGGGGGAAATTAGCGGTGATGTAGCTCTTCCAAGTCCGATGGGACGGATGGAACGCGTAGTTCCACGCGATGGAATTATCTCGAGCCTGCTGCAATTTCAAGGAAAGGTCGGCCATTTCAGAATCCGCGCCTGCCTGCGTCCAGTTTTTCGCCAGGAACTGCGTGTCCCACGAGTCGACCGGCAGCTGGCCCGGAACGGACGAGGCCAATTGTTTATAGGCGTCGGCATTCTCGTGCTTGTAGGCATCGACCATCTGCCGCATGTCCGGCGTCATTCGGGTGTCGGGGTAGCGCGCGCTCAAAAGAAGAACGTGCATTTGGGCGTGCGCGATCTGCTGCGCCTCGCGTTCCATGGCGTTGTGGGTGCCGAGGAAAACGACGGTGCTGAGGACAATGATGGCGATCGTCACCCAGGGCCAGCGGCGGCCGCGCAAGTCTTCGTGCGCTAGGGGGATGATCATAGGCGCTCCGTAGGAGACAACTCAGCCGGGAAGGCTTCATTCCATTCTTAGCCCGGGCGTGCGGGGCGTCCATGCGGAAGACTACAGGTGGCGCTGGAACGCCAACAGGTGGCGCACGCGACGCCCGAGGGCGAGGACGATGTGCCGTCAGAGCCGTGGCTTCTAGCGGCTGTACGCGCCGGATTGGGGCGAGGGAACGGATTTCGCGCACTGCTTAAGGCCGTCCTGGATGGCGGCATCGAGATCGGAATGCGGAGCGGGCGAACCGGCGGCGGCTTGAAAGAGTTTCGCGGCGCGTCGGGGCTCGTTGAGATTCGTCAAGCGAATGCGAGCGGCGGAGACGAGAGAGGTGACGCCGGCGCGCTCGCGGGGATTGTTTTGAGCGAGGCGCTCGTATTCGGTAGCAGCGGCCTCCCAATCGTGCTTGGCCTCGAGATAGCGGCAGAGCTCGAGCCAGACGCCGCGCGGAATTTTTTCGCCACCGAGGCTCGTGAACTGGACGTAGTCGTCCCACGCGGCGTCGATTTCTCCGGCAGCGGCGTGCAGGCGGCAGAGGACTTCGAGAGAGTCCTTTTGGCCCTGCGCATCCTGCCTGCGCTGCTGCGCTTTGAGCAGCATCTCCCAGCCTTCGACCGAGTCCGGTTTCTCGGCGACGTGCTGACGCAGCGAGGCAATCGCGCCCGCGGGATTATTCTCGGCGAGCGATTCGGTGGCGCGAACGATGAGCGGATCGGCCGTCCACGAGACTTTTGCTTCAATGGCCTGATCCAGTGAGTGGTCGAGCCCCGTGTATTTCAGCAGCAGAGCGCCCAACGCTCCGAAAGCGAAGCCGCCGATGTGCGCCCAGTGAGCGACGCCTCCCTCAGCACGCGCCGCCGCGAAAATCGCCCCCCAGAAAACCTCAATCACGAGCCACAGCGGAAGAATGATGTAGGCAGGCACGTAAAACTTGATGGGCTTGATGAACAAGATCCAGGCGAGACGAATGCGGGTCTTCGGGAAACGAGCCAGGAATGCGCCCATGAGGCCCGCGATCGCTCCGGAAGCGCCGAGCACCGGCACGAGACTCCCGGGAAATACGATTCCATGTATTGCGAACCCCAGGGCGCCACAAATGAGATAAAAGATCGGATAGGCGATGCGACCCCAGGTGTCCTCAAGGATGGTTCCGGCGAGCCACAAAAACCACATGTTGAAGATAATGTGCAGCCAGCCACCGTGGAGAAAGCTGGCGGTGATGTAGCTCCTGAGGGTCGGATGGAATGGATGGAACGCGTAGTTCCAGATGATGGAAGTGTCGCGAGCCTGTTGGAGTTCGGAAGAAAGGCGAGCCATTTCGGCATCGGCATCGGCTTGCGTCCAGTTCTTTTCTAGAAGCTGCTCATCCCAAGAATCGACGGCCTGGGTACGGTTGGGCGAGGCCATTTGGCTATAGATGTCGGCGTGTTGAAGCTTATAGTCAGCCACCATCTGCCCCACATCCGGCGACATTTGTGTGTCGGGGTAGCGGGCGCTTAAAAGGAGAATGTCGAGTTCGTCGTGACCGATCCGTTGGAGCTCCTGTTCCATGGTGCCGTTGGTGCAGAAGAAGACGACGAAGTTGAGGGCGATGATGGCAATCGTGACCCAAGGCCAGCGGCGGCCGCGCTGATTTTCGTGGGCCAAGGGGATGATCATGAAACGCGCTCCGTACGAGAAAGTCAGCTGAAAAACGTGCTTTTATTGTTGTCCGCGGAGCGCGCGGACGTCCACGAGGCACGTGGCCATTTGCACCGAAGCGCCAATAATTACTTGCGCACTCTGCACGCGCTCGCGGCGGTGGCCGTAATGGCCTGTGAACCCGTGGCTTAGAGGATCATGCGCGGCTGGATCCGTTCTGCGGCTCGCGCGGCAGCCAGTAGCTGGCGAGCACCGGGATCAGGAAGAGGATCGCAAAGGGCGCGGTGACCATGCCGCCCACGACGACGCGCGCGAGCGGCTGCTGGGCCTGAACGCCGATGCCGGAGGAAAGCGCGGCGGGCAGAAGGCCGAGTCCGGCGGCGGAACAGGCCATGAGCACGGCGCGCATTTCGTTGTGCGCGCCCCGCTCGATGGCTTCGCGGCGCGAAGGCATTTTCGACTCGAGATGCTGAATGCCGGTGACTAGAACGACTCCGCCGAGCGTGGAGACGCCTATCACGGACGCAAAGCCGACCGCAGCGGAAATGCTCAGCGGGGTGCCGGTGATGAGCAGAGACAGGATGCCGCCGACCGCCGCGAACGGAAGCATGACCAGAACCAAGAGCGCGTGCCGCAGCGAGCGAAACGCGGTGTAAAGAAGCGCGAGGATCGCGAGGAGTGTAATCGGGATGACGAGGGTGAGACGGTGCTCTTCCTCGCGCAGGCTTTCGTATTCGCCCGCCCATTCGTAGTGATAGCCCTGCGGGAGGCGGACCTTCGCTCGAATGCGCGCCTGGGCGTCTCCGATCGTGCTCGCGAGGTCGCGGCCGCGCACGCTGAATTTCACGGGAATATACCTGCGGCCATTTTCGCGATAGATCATGAAGGCGCCTTCTTTCAGGGAAACGTCGGCGACATCGCCGAGCGGCACGTGATTGCCATCGGGCGTCGGGAGCAGAATCTGGCGGATTGCTTCGGGCGTAGCGCGAGATTGCTGCTTGTAGCGAATCATGAAATCAAAGCGGCGGTCGCCTTCGAGAATCTCAGTGGGAGCGAGGCCTCCGATGGCGGCCTGCACGGCTGCGTTTACATCCGAGGCCATGAGTCCATAGCGGCCGCTGGCGGCGCGATCGATTGAGATCAGCAACTCGGGCTGACCGGTTTCCTGAAAAACGCCGAGATCGGCGATGCCAGGGACTTGAACCATGACGTCGCGAACTTCATCGGCTTTCTCTACCAGCGTGTCGATATCGTCGCCGAAAATCTTCAGCGAGTTCTCGCCTTTCACGCCGGACATGGCTTCCTCGACGTTGTCCTGAATATTTTGCGAGAAGTTGAAATCGACGCCGGGATACTTGGTCAACTGCGCGTCCATTTGGGCGACGAGTTTGTCCTTGGTGAGGCCGGAGGGCCAGTCGCCGGGGTTCTTCAGGTTGACCATGAACTCGACGTTGTTGAAGGTAGTGACGTCCGTGCCATCGTCCGGGCGGCCCATCTGGGAGACGACCTGGGTGACCTCCGGGTATTTCAGCAGAATTTCGCGGACATCGTGCGCCATCTTCGCGCCTATTTCGAAAGAGACGTCCTGGGGGAGCGTGGCGCGAATCCAGAGGTTTCCCTCTTCGAGCTGGGGCATGAATTCCCCGCCGAGCAGAAGAGTGAGCGCCATCGCGGCCGCCAAACACCCTCCCGCGATGGACAACGCAACGCCGCGATGACGCAGCGCCCAGCGCAAACCGATTTCGTAGCGCCGGAGAAGCCACCGGACGAGCCTGGTGGGCGCGGTGCGAACGTTTTCGCGGCGAATCCAGGAAGCCAGAACCGGCGCGAAAAGCACGGCGAAAATCAGGGCACCGGTGAGCGCGAAGACGTATGTTTCCGACATGGGCGCGAAAATCTTGCCGGGGACGCCCTGCATCGTGAACAGCGGCGTGAGCGAAACCACGATTACGAGCACCGAAAAGAGCACTGGGCGCACCGCTTCGGCGGTTGCCTCAGCGATGATCGGGCCGGAGGTTGAGCCGATAGGCGAATCTTCGAGGCGGCGGTAGATGTGTTCGAGGACGATTACGGACGCATCGACGAGAATGCCGAAGTCGATGGCGCCGATGGAGATCAGATTGGCGGAACTTCCCGAGATGACCATCATGCTGAAGGCGAAAAGCAACGAGCACGGAATGGTGAGCGCGGCGATCAGCGAGACGGGCAGGTCACCGAGGAAAATGATCAGAATCGCCGTGACGAGTGCGAGGCCCATCAGGACGATGTGCCGGACGGTCGACGTGGTGAGATGGATGAGGTCCGTGCGATCGTAGAGCGTCTTCAGGTGCATGCCCGGCGGGAGGAGATAGCCGTTGAGTTCGGCGACGCGCTGCTTGAGCGCGCGCAAGGCCGGGAGGGACTGTTCGCCGCGCTGCAAGAGGACGATTCCCTCGACTGCTTCATCGTCATGATCGACGCCGACCTGCCCGAGGCGCGGCTCAGAGCTTTCGCGAACGTCGGCGACATCCTTCAGGTAGACGGGGACGCCATTGTGTTCCGCGATGAGCACATTCTGCATTTCGGGGATGGTCTGGAGGAGGCCGAGGCCGCGGACGTTGACGCTCTGGCTGCCCATGGTGAGATAACTGCCGCCGGCATTCGCATTGCTCGACTGGATTGAATTGACGATCTGCGGAAGCGTGACGTTGTACTGCAAAAGCTTGCCGGGATCGACATCGGCGAGGTATTCGCGCGTGGTGCCGCCGAAGGAAGCGACATCGATAATGCCAGAGACCTGCTTGATTTCGCGCGTGACGAACCAATCCTGCGTGGCCTTCAGCTCGTTGAGCGAATAGTTGGGGCCCTCCAGACGATAGCGGTAGATTTCGCCGATGGGCGATTCGGGCGAGAGCTGCGGCGAGACGTTCGAAGGAAGGGTGGCGAGCTGCAAGCGATTGAGGACTTCCTGGCGGTCCCAGAAATAGTCGCTGTCGTAACTGAAATAGAGCTTTACGTCGCTTAGGCCGAAGATGGAGATCGAGCGAACGTAGGTGAGGCGCGGGATGCCGAAGAGCACGGTTTCGATCGGGACCGTGACCTGACGTTCGATCTCTTCCGCCGACCAGGCCGGGTTTTGGGTGATGACTTCCACCAGCGGCGGCGAGGGATCGGGGTACGCCTCAATATCGAGGCGGGAGAAAAAATAGCCGCCAGCCGCAATCCAGGCGCAGAGCGCCACGACCATCAGCGGACGAAAACGGAGGAGCGAGTCGATGAAAGCGCGCATCGAGGATCAGTCCCCGCCCACAGCGCGCAGCAGCAGCGGATCGTCGGATACGATTGTGTCGCCTGGATTCAGGCCCTTCGCGATTTCGATCGAATTGCCGAAGGCGCGCCCAAGAGTGACGCTGCGACGCTCGAAACGCCCCTGGCTCTTGGCCACGAACACGTAGGCATCGTTCCCTTCCCGAACCACCGCGGAAGCGGGCGCCAGAATAGCTTGCGTAACCGATCGCGTGAGACGGATCGAGCCGAACATCTGTGGCTTGATGCGTTCACCTGGATTTGCCAGCGTGACGCGGACGTGAAGCGTGTGCGTGGCGGGATCGACGGCATCGGATACGACGCTGACGCGGCCGGACCAGTGCTGCCCGGGATAAGCGCTGAGCGTGACGGTCGCGTCCTGACCGGGCTTTGCGGCCGTCAGGTCGTTTTCATAGACGTCCCCGATCGCCCAGACGGTGCTGATGTCCGCTACCGTGCAGAGAGGATCGGGCGCGTCCAGCGACTTCGAATACTCGCCCGTCGCACCGCTCACATCGAGAATTACGCCGGAGCGAGGCGCGAGGACCGAGAGCTGCGACGCGGCGTGGTCGGGATCCATGCCGAGCGCGCGAATCTGATCGCGGGCCGCCATCAGATCGGCCTGCGAACTGAGAGCGTCCGCCTGCGCCTGCTGGTAATCCTTTTCGGCGATCGCGTTGTGCTCGAAGAGATCCTTAGCGCGCGCGAGTTCCTTCTGTTTCACTTCGTTGTCGGCGAGGGCCTTGTGATAATCCGCTACGGACCGCGAGAGATCGGCGCTCTCGATGAGAGCGAGGGGCTGCCCCTTGGCCACGTGATCCCACGGCCGGACCTTCATCTCGATGATGCGGCCTCCAGCAGGCGGGTAGACGTGGACGACGCGCGTGGGGTCGGCTTCGATGTGGGCGGGCAGGTCGAGGTATTCGGGGACGGCGGTTCTTTGCACCGTGACGGTTTGGATTCCCTTTGTGTCGGGGGCGAGATATTCCGTGGCACTCGAGCTGGGTGCGCCTTGCGCGGACGCCGTCCCGCCGGAGGCGGACTGGCTCTTGCTCGACGAACAGCCCGCGAAAAATGCGAGGCAGATTCCTAGGGCCGCTGGAATCCACCGGATCGAGCAGCGGCGAATGGGCCTGGTAGTTCGGTGCACGAACGTTCTCCTTTTCTCTGATGCCACGATGGAAATCGCCGGAGTCGAACGCACTGGCAGAATTCAGCGGTCGGGACCGGCGCAGCACGGTTCTTCGCTCAAAAAGGGGGCGAATTGAGAAGCCGCCGAGGCGCGGAAGAACTCGCTCAGACTTTAGGAGAGAGCGGGCGGAGCGCGGCCGGAAATGGGCCCACAGCGGGATTGATGCAGGGCGAAAACCCGGGTGCAGGTAACAGAGAAACCGTCAGGCTTCAAGATGATGCGGAACCGCGAGACACGGATGATGCCCGAAAATCCTTGCAACGGCGAATGCGGCCGAGGCGTCGGACCAGCCGCATCGTGGCTGTGGGCCACGGCATAGAGCGATTTTGTATCCGCGAGGGTGAACTCGGTGGGATGCAGATCGTCGGTGAGCGAAATGGCGGGAAACAGAAGGGCCAGGACGCAGATCAATCCGACGAAGCTTTGCCATTTCCGTTGATCCGCCGAACAGGCGCGCAACTGAGGCAGCCATCGCAAGCGCCATACGGCCAAGAAAGTGATGGCAACGGCCAGCCAGATCGCGTTGAGGAGAAGCTCCATGCAGCGTTGATCTTAGAACAGGCGGCTGCCCGTGGCAACTGGGGGCCCATGTTCGCGCGACGGGAGAATCAATCCCCGGGGGCATATCGCCGAAGACCGGAGTGGGGACAAGACAGGCCGAACATCGAGAAAGCACATTTGGCAAGGGGGCGCGCGGCCAGCTGTACGCCTATTGCACTTTCGAACAGGGGTCGCGAGGCATTTCGGCGGCGTATCCTAAGGGCGGTTAAACTTTGATATAGGGGCGGTCGACGGGTATTCCCGTCTCGCTGCGGCAAGACGCATCGAGCGAGCGACCACTTACCGATCGGCATGAAGTGGTGCGTGCTTCGCGGGGGCGAAAGCCGGCGCGAAGCTTTGCCTCCGGGGCAAGGGGAGTCACAGTGAAGCGGTGGTTCCGGTTTTCAATGCGGTCGGAAGAAGCGGATGGGCAGGTGGCCACCAAAGTCGAGGAGACCGTCGCTCCGGAAGCGGACGCGGCTCTGATTCCGGCCGCCGATTTGCCACCGGCGGGCGACGCGCTGTCAGAGTTGTTTGCGGACACGCCGAGGGGCGACGCCCAACCTACGGCGGCGGGACAGGAAGTGGAAGCAGCTCCCGGCAGCGGGCCATCCTCCATAGCGAAAACGCTGGACGAGCTTTTTCCCAACGCACCGGACGTCCGCTTTGGCGCGGGGAGCGACACGGAAAAGGCGGCGCGGGAGAACCTGCCGCTGGCTTCGCAAGGCGGCCCAGGATCACAAGCGCCCGTCATTTCATCGTCCGAGCTTCCGTCGGCATCGCACATCCTTGCCGAGCTGTTTCCTGCCGAACAAATCGCACTCGAACACAGCCATAGCCGCAGCAACGTCGAGGATGGGAGCGAACGCTCGGCGCCGATCGAGGCACCGAAGACCGCTGAAGGCGCGACTACGGACGCGGAGGCAGCGCAAGAGCCCGGGATCGCGGCCGCGATAGTCCCAACGGCCCCCGAATCCCAGAGCGCCGACGCCGGCACGGAGACAAGTCAGGCCAGCACAAATCCGGTGGCGCCGGAAGAGCCTGCCGCGAATTCAGAAAACCCGCGACCCGCGGCGGCGCAGAATCTCCGCGCGCCCTATCGCGACTGGGTGTTCGAGGAGAAGCTCGCGAGCCACAAGGAATGGGTGGATTCTCGTGGCACGGCCGGCAAGAAGGGCGATTTTGCCGGAGCGGACCTCGAAGGCACCGAACTCATCGGCGTCAATCTTCGGTTCGCGGATTTTCACGACGCAAACCTGAAGGCAGCGGACCTGCTGCTCGCGGACCTGCGGGATGCATGCCTGGTGCGCGCTGACATGCAGGACGCCTGCCTTGTTGGCGCGAATCTCGAGGGCGCGAACCTCGAGGACGCGTCGCTCGAAACCGCCATGGGGCTGTTGCCCAGGCAGATCGCGGGCGCGAATCTGCGCGACGCTTCCGTGCCCGCATCGTTCCTGGAATTTCCCGCAGCGGCGGCGCTCGAGAAGGCTTCTCGAAGCGTGTCGCTGTACTTCGGCGCGATAATGACTGCGAGCGCAATCTGCTGGCTCGTCTTGTGGAAGACGAAGGACGTGCAGCTGGTCGCCGACTCCGCTATCGTTCCATTCTGGCATTCGCCCGCCGCCGCGACCACGTTGCCCACCGCCGAGTCCTACCTGGTCCTACCGGTGGCGCTCTTCATTCTGTATCTCGTTTTTCAATTTCATCTGCAGAAGGTGTGGGACGCGGCACTGGAATTGCCAGCGGTATTTCCCGACGGCCGAGAGCTGGCAGACCAGGAGTCAGGTATCGTGCTGGCGCTCTTGCGGGCGCATTTCCGCTGGATCGATCAGGATGGTTCCTCGACGCGCGCAGTCGAAAAGGGCGTTGCGACGATGCTCGCCTATTGGACCGTCCCGGCGACCCTGCTGCTCTTCTGGGCCCGCTACCTGACGCGTCAGGAAGTGCGGGGCACCGTCCTACATATGACGCTCGTGGTGATCGCCACCGGAGTCGCCCTGTACGTCACGACGAAAACGGGACGACCGCCGGAGCGCTGGGCGCTCGGGCGAAAATGGACCGACCGGCTCTGGGCGAAGCTGCGGAAGATCAATCCCACGACGGTGGCGATTGCGCTCGGCGCGGTCCTGCTCTTTCTTTCGGTCGGGACGATCACGGGAGTTCCTCACGACCATCGCCGGGCGCCTCAGTACGGATCCTCGAACGTGCGCCGGTGGGCGACGACGGCACTCTGGTACGTGGGCTTCGATCCCTACGCCGATCTGACGGAAGCCTCGATCTCCACAAAACCGGCAGACTGGAACGGCAGCGACGCGCAAATTCCCTTGGTGGCCGGGCCGCGCTTGAACGGGGCGAGGCTGCGATACGCGCAGGCGTACGGCGCATTTTTTGTGAACGCGCACCTGTGGCGCGCGAATCTGCAGGGCGCGTATCTCTCTGAGGCGGACATGCGAGGTGCCGATCTCGGGCAAAGCGACCTGCGATTCGCCCTGATGGACCATACGCAGATGAGCGGCGCAAATCTCGACCGCGCGATTCTGGATGGGGCCGACATGCGGCGTACGGATTTGGAAAACGCGAACCTCTCGCATGCGTGGCTCGTCGGAACGATTTTGACCGACGCCGACCTGAAAGGCGCCTCGCTCTACGGGGCGCGCCTATCTTCCGCCACGCTTACGCGTGCAAACTTCGAGAAGGCGGATTTCCGCGAGGCCTATCTCGACGGGGCGCAATTAGAACGCGCGGATCTTCGCGGGGCCTATTTGTGGTCGACGCGGCTGCCGGGCGCCGATCTGAGGGGCGCGCAGCTCGGGAACGCGATCTTGATCGACGCGTACCTACCCGGCGCCGATCTGCGTTGGGCGCAGTTTGCGGGAACGGTGCTGAGCGGAGCAAATTTGGCCGGTACGAATCTGGATGGCGCGGATATGCGAGGCGCGGGAGGGCTCGACGCGAATCAGGTGTGCTCGGCGAAGAGCCACACAGGTACGTTACTGGACGAAGGGCTTGCGACGCAGGTGGCGGCGCAGTGCGGAGCCGCGATTAATTCGCCGGGAGCATCGGCGGCGCCGCCCGTCGCGCCGGCCGCATCGGCATCACGAAAGACCGGCAACTGAGCTTGCGCCGTAGAAGCTATACCATGGGCTGGCAGCCTTCAGGCGCGCGTTGACATTGTTGATGTTCTTCACGCCCTGATCGTTTAGCCAGTCTTCGAGAGCCTTCACTCCCTGCTTCGCGTATACCGGGATCGCATCTTTCCACGTCGCGCGCCCGCAGAGGACGCCTGAGAATTTCACACCGGATTCGGCGGCGAGGTCCAGGGTCTCGATGAACACCTCGTTGCTTACGCCAGCCGAAAGGTAGATGAAAGGCTTCTTCGCGGCGGTCGCGGCGCGGCGGAAATGGTCCTTCGCCTGATCGCGCGTGTAGGCCGCGTCGCCCTTGCACGATTTTGTCCCGGCGACGAAGGCCATATTGATGGGGACCTCGACCTTCAGAATATCCACGCCGTACTGCGGCTTCGAGAACTCCGCCATGCTTCCCGCCACGATTTCAGGCTTCTTGCGGGCGAAGCCGATACCCTTTTCGTCGCCACCTTCCTCGTAGCCGACAAATTCCAGGAAAAACGGGACGTCGGCCGCGTCGCATTCCGCGCCGATGCGCTCGATCCAGGCGTGCTTGATTTCGTTGACGACCGGGGGATCGAACGGCGTGTAGTAGAGCAAAATCTTCACGCAGTCGGCACCCGCGGCTACCAGGCGGCGGACGGACCAGATGTCGAGCAGGTCGGGCAAGCGGCCGGGCTTCGTATTGTCGTAGCCGCTATTTTCATAGGCGAGCAGCAGGCCGGCATTTTTCGAGCGGGCCGCAGCGGCGGGAAGGCCATACTCCGGGTCGAGCAGTATGGCGCTGGCGTGGGGAGTGAGGACGCGCGTGACGGCCGTCTTGAACTCCTCGAGCATTTTCGACGTGACTTCATTCTTGTCGACGCCTTTTTCCTTGGCGATGGCGCTCTTGAGCGAGCCGCGCTGGTCCATGGCCGCAGCGGCGATCACGCCCTGTGCGTTGGAAACGGCTTCGAGCCCTTTTTTCTTTCCCGGCGTGATTTTCATCGTGAGCGCCTCCCGAATCACAAGAATCGACTTGAAGAACGGCTAGTCTACCACGCGAAAAAGAGCCCTACAAAAACAAGACGTGGTGCTGGTACACGCAGGATCGGGCGCTCTCCGAACCGGCCACCGAAGCGAGAGCGGCAAGATCGTCGAGAAACGCCGGGCCGTACGCGGCGATGAAAGGAAGCGCGGATAAAGTGCGCTCCTGCAGCTCGCCATTCGGATAGAGCGCGTCGAGCAGGATCCGCTCATGGCGATCGAGGACTCCCGAGCGGAAATTTTCTGCGCGCGCGACCTTGGCTTTGAGCTGGTTGAACTGGTAGAGCATCTTGCGCTCGGCCACCTCCAGCGCGTCGAGCAGCGTGGAATCGAGCCGGCCGAGCGGCTCGCGATAGGATTGGAGCAGCGCGCTGATCTCGGCTTCGCTCTTATCGAAGCGAGCGACGAGCGCATCCGGCAGCGCCTTCTGCTCCATTTGGGCGCGGACATGCTGCGAGCCTCGGAGAAAATCGCGCATCTCGAGGCCGTACTGCGCGAGGAAGCGGGCGATGGGCTGCTCGACGATCGTGAAGCTGGCGCGCGGCAACATCGCCGGCATGCGCCCGAGAATCTTCGCGTACACCACTTGCGACTGCGCGAGGTAGGCGACTTCCGCCGGGCCGCCGATATACGCAGCGGTCGGCAGCAGCGAATCCTGCACGATGGGGCGCATCAACGCGTTGGGCGTGATGAGATCAGGCGTCGCTTCGATTGTGGCGGCGACCTGCTCCCGAGAAAGCTCCGTTTCGCCGGCGAAGAATTTCCCGTTGCGGCTGCGCAGCGGTTCGCGACGGCCGTCGATATTGTGGAAGAGCAGCGTCGTCTCACGCGTCACTTTCACCTGCGCGTGGAGGCCGGCGCTTTCGAGCTCTTTCGCTCGCGCGAGCAACGCCTCGGCGAGCGGGCCGGCGTCGTCGAGCGCGCGCAAGAAGACCGGCGCGACGAGGCGGTGGAGGCGAACGTCGAGCGGATCGATGAAAATGATCCCGCGGCCCGCGAGCAGGCGCGCCATCAGCTTGCCGAAAGCCGAGCCGAAAGTTTCGCCCGGCGCATACGATTCGTGCAGCGCGCGAGACACTTCTTCGGCTCCGGGACCCTGCAGCGTCTGCGCTGCGGCTGCGACAAGTGCTTGAACGGCTTCGCCGAGAGCGACTTCTCCGACGCGCTTGCTGGCGTCTTCATCGCGAGCGGGCAGGTCGTAGCGTGTGAGGCCGTTGCGCGTCACCCAAGTCGAGTGATTCACCTCGGCGAGGTCGTGATCCTCGGTCGCGAGCCAGAAAATCGGCACGGCATCGATGCCGCGGCGCGTAGTTTCTTCCGCCACGCGCACGGCGGAGATGGCTTTGTAAAAGGTGTACGCAGGGCCCGAGAACAGTCCCACTTGCTGGCCTGTGACGATCGCGACCGCGCCTGCAGCTAGCCGATCGAGATTTCGCGCCATGCCGGTGTCGATTTTATTGCCCGGTGCGAAGCGCACGTTTTGTTCGCGCAGCACTTCGACTACTGCTTTGCGCACGCCCGGATCGAGGCGAACTTCGCGCGCGGCGGCATCAATGCCTGCAGCGGTTGGCGGATGCGCGTAATACTTCGAGACCTGGCTGAAATCTTCGAGAAAAGAGGAGAAAAGCTTCGTGGTGTGAGGCACTTCGCGGAAAGTGATGCAGTGGGACTCCATCTGCGAGGTCATGATACGCGCGGCCCAATACACTGGCAACGACAGCGGACTGCCGCTGCGAAAGATAACCGAGTTGGAATGACAATCCCCATCGTCGTGATTGGATGAGACGCAACCCGCAAAGATTCAGACTCCAGCGATTGTGCGAGCAGACCTGGATCAGGGCAAGCCATTTGTTTTCAGGGTATTTTAGGGCAAAGCCGCAGACTTGCGGCGGTGCAGGTCCTGCAATGCGGCGATTTCAGGTTCGTGCCCGGCCATGGCGCGAATGCCGCGCGCGGCCGCGCTAGCGGCCGCTAGCGTCGTGATGCAAGGAACGTTGTAGCGCACGGCGGCGCGGCGAATCGATTTCTCATCGTAGAAGGACTCGCGCCCGAGCGGCGTATTGATGATGAGATTCACTTTGCCCGTCTTGATGAGATCGACGATGTTCGGGCGGCCTTCGTTGACCTTGTAGACGCCGTGAACTTCGATGCCCGCTCGTTTCAGGGCGGCGGCCGTGCCGCGCGTCGCGATGATTTTCAGCCCGGCCGACATCAAATCCTTGACGAGCCCCGCTACATGGCTCTTGTCATGGTCGTTCACGCTCATGAAAACCGTGCCCGAAAGCGGCAGACGCTGGCCCGCGGCGAGCTGCGCCTTCGCGAAGGCCATGCCGAAGGTAGAAGCGATGCCCATCACCTCGCCGGTTGAGCGCATCTCGGGGCCGAGAATCGTGTCCACGCCGCGGAATTTATTGAACGGAAACACCGGCGATTTCACGGCGAAGAAATCGTAGAGCGCGAGCTCCTTGACGCCATTCATTTCGACGATCGGGAGATGCATTTCTTTGAGCTTGCGGCCGGTCATCAGGCGCGCCGCCACTTTCGCGAGCGGAACGCCCGTGGCCTTGCTGACGTACGGCACCGTGCGCGAGGCGCGCGGATTCACTTCGAGGACGTAGACCGTGTCGCGCTGAATTGCGTACTGGACGTTCATCAGGCCGACGACGTGAAGCGCGCGAGCGAGGCGCGCTGTGTAATCGCGGATGTGCTCGAGGACGGCCGGCTTGAGCGAGACCGACGGCAGCACGCAGGACGAATCGCCGGAATGGATGCCAGCTTCCTCGATGTGCTCCATGATGCCGGCGATTACGACGTCGTCGCCATCGGCCAGCGCGTCCACGTCGACTTCGGTGGCGTCTTCGAGGAACTGATCGATCAGAATCGGGCGCTTGGGATCGGATGCCGTGCCGATCTGTACGGCCTGCATGACGTATTCCTCGACCGTCTTCAGATCGTAGGCAATCACCATCGCGCGCCCGCCGAGTACGTAACTCGGCCGCACGAGCACTGGCAGGCCGATCTCGCCGGCTGCGGCCACAGCTTCCTGCGGCGCGAGGGCCGTGGCAGCGCGTGGCTGCGGGATATTCATTTCCGCGAGCAACGCGCCGAAGCGGCGGCGATCCTCAGCGAGGTCGATCGATTCGGGATCGGTGCCGATGATTTTCGCGCCGTAGCGCTTGAGGTCGAGCGCGAGATTGAGCGGCGTCTGGCCGCCGAACTGCACGATCACGCCCTGAGGCTTCTCTTTATCGAGGACCTCGAGGACGTCCTCAAGAGTGAGCGGCTCGAAATAGAGGCGATCAGACGTGTCGTAATCGGTTGAGACGGTTTCGGGATTGCAGTTCACCATGATCGTCTCGTAGCCGTCTTCCTTGAGCGCCAGCGCGGCGTGGCAGCAGCAGTAGTCGAATTCGATGCCCTGCCCGATGCGGCTCGGACCGCTGCCGAGAATCACGACCTTGGGGCGATCAACCGGCTCGGATTCGTCTTCGTCTTCGTAGGTCGAGTACAGATATGGAGTGAACGATTCGAATTCCGCCGCGCAGGTGTCCACGCGCTTGAAGACGGGGCGGACGCCGAGCTCGCGCCGCCGCGCGCGAACCGACGCGGACTTCACGTTCCAGAGTTTGGCGATTTCCTCGTCGCTCGCGCCCGAACGCTTCGATTCGAGAAACAGCTCGGGGGAGCACTTCGAGAGCGTGGTCGCGGCCATCCGGCGGTCCACAGCCAGCATTTCTTCAAGCTGGCGAATGAACCACGGATCGATCCGCGTAAGCTCGCAGACTTCCTTGCAGTTCATGCCGCGCTCGAGAGCCTCGAAGAGCCAGTGAATGCGGTCCGGGCCGGGTACGTGCAGCTTTTCGCGCAAGAGGGCCGTCGTGACTTCGGCGGGCGGCGCCAGGCGGAGCTCGGCTCGAGCGCGCGAATGCCCTTGCAGAGCGCTTCCTGAAAGGTGCGGCCGATGGCCATTACTTCGCCGACCGACTTCATCTGCGTGGTGAGCGTCGTGTCAGTACCTGGGAATTTCTCGAACTGCCACTTCGGAATTTTGGCGACGACGTAGTCGATTGTGGGCTCGAAACACGACGGCGTCTTGCGCGTGATGTCGTTCGGGATTTCGTCGAGCGTCATGCCGACCGCGAGTTTTGCCGCGATTTTCGCAATCGGGAAGCCGGTGGCCTTGCTCGCAAGCGCGGAGCTGCGCGAGACGCGCGGATTCATTTCGATCACGGTCATGCGGCCGGTTTCTGGATCGACGGCGAACTGGATGTTCGAGCCGCCCGTCTCGACGCCGACTTCGCGGATGATCGCGGCGGCCGCGTCGCGCATACGTTGATACTCCTTGTCGGTGAGGGTCTGCGCGGGCGCGACGGTGATCGAATCGCCCGTGTGGATGCCCATCGGGTCCATATTCTCGATCGAGCAGATCACGACGAAGTTGTCGCGGAAGTCGCGCATCACTTCGAGCTCGAATTCTTTCCAGCCGATTACCGATTCTTCGATCAGCGCCTGATGAACGGGGCTCGCGTCGAGAGCGCGGGCGATGGCGTCACCGAATTCCTCATGGTTGTATGCGATCGAGCCGCCGGTGCCGCCGAGCGTGAATGATGGACGGATCACAACCGGGTAGCCGAGCTTGTCCGCGAGATCGATTGCCTCGGGGATGTTGGTGACGACCGCCGACGCGGGGACTTCGAGGCCTAATTTGCGGCACACGTCTTTGAAGAGCAGCCTGTCCTCGGCAATCTTGATTGCGTTCAGCTGCGCCCCGATGAGCTGCACGCCGTACTTTGCGAGAATGCCGCTTTCGGCGAGTTCGACGGCCAGGTTCAATCCGGTTTGGCCGCCGACGGTTGGCAGCAGCGCGTCCGGACGCTCCGCAGCGATGATCGCTTCGAGATATTCCTTCGAGAGCGGCTCGATGTAGGTGCGGTCCGCGATTTCGGGGTCCGTCATGATCGTCGCGGGATTTGAATTGACGAGGATCACCTCGTAGCCTTCCGAGCGCAGCGCCTTGCAGGCTTGCGTGCCGGAATAATCGAACTCGCACGCCTGGCCGATGATGATCGGGCCCGAGCCGATGATCAGGATTTTCTTGATGTCAGTTCGCTTCGGCATGGGCTATATAACGGCGCTCATCGCACACCAACCTTCATCAACTCGATGAAATCGTCGAACAAGTAGCGGGCGTCGTGGGGGCCGGGCGACGCCTCGGGATGATACTGGACGCTGAAGAGCGGGAGCGAGCGGTGGCGCAAGCCCTCGTTCGTGTGATCGTTCAGATTCAAGTGCGTGATTTCAACGTCGCTCGACGGCAGCGAATCCGGATCGACGCAGAAGCCGTGATTCTGCGCGGTGATTTCGACTTTGCCCGTGCGCAGATTTTTCACCGGATGGTTCGAGCCGTGGTGGCCGAATTTGAGCTTAAAGGTTCTGCCGCCAAGCGCGAGGCCGCAGAGTTGGTGGCCGAGGCAGATGCCGAAAATCGGGACGCGGCCGAGCAGCTTGCGAATGTTTTCGATGGCGTAGCCAATTGGTTCGGGATCGCCGGGGCCGTTCGAGAGGAAGATGCCGCCGGGCCTAAGTGCGAGGACATCCGCCGCGGAAGTTTTCGCGGGCACGACGGTCACGTCGCAGTTGTGATCGACGAGAAGCCGGAGGATATTCTGCTTGATGCCATAGTCGTAGGCGACCACGCGATGGCGCGGACCTTCATGCGAACCTCGGGTGCCCTTCCCATTCGGCTGGCCAGCGGATTTCGCCGACGATCCGGCGGCGGACGCTGCCGCGGCGGCAGCCAGAGGCACGGCGAGATCGATCGAGCCTCGCGTCCAATGATATTTTTCGGAGGTGGTGACGCGGCCTGCAAGTTCCTGGCCGGCCATTGTGGGCAACGCGCGGGCCTCGGCGATCAGTTGCTCAGCAGGCATGCCGTCGGTTGAAACGACGCCGCGCAACGCCCCCACATTGCGCAGATGGCGCACAAGCGCACGTGTGTCGAGGTCCCAGATGACGGGAACGCCGTAGCGCTCAAGATATTGCTGGGCGGTTTCGCTCGAGCGCCAGTTCGAAGCCAGTGCCGAAAATTCCCGCACGATCAGCGCTTCGATGTAAGGCTTCGCGGATTCCTCGTCGTCGAGATTCGTGCCCACGTTTCCGATGTGCGGATACGTGAGGCAGACGATCTGCCCGGAGTAGCTTGGATCGGTGAATACTTCCTGATAGCCGGTAAGGCTGGTGTTAAAAACGACTTCGCCGCCACGGCGGGTTTGAGCGCCCGCCGCGCGGCCGTTAAAGACTCTTCCGTCCTCGAGCGCGAGTGTCGCGCGTCCTGAGAGGGCCTCGGTCAGTGTGTCCTCCAGAAGATGTCATTTCGATGCCGCGCTGACCGTCGAAGATGTGGTCAGCGATCCAAAGTGATCCACAGGCCAGTAAGCGAACACGGCCTTTCCATAAATGTAGGACCGCGGAACCGGCCCAAAGACGCGCGAGTCGTTGGAACTGTCGCGGTGGTCGCCCATCACGAAATAATCGCCCGGAGGAATCTTGCGCGGGCCGTAGTTCGAGCCGTCGATATATCCGGGCGGCACGTACTGATCCGCCAATTCGTCGCCGTTGATGTAAAGATGGCCGTCGCGAATCTCAATCGTTTCACCGGGCAAGCCGACCACGCGCTTGATGAACGATTTCGACCGGTCGAGAGGATACCAGAAGACGACAACGTCGCCACGCTCGATTGGCTCGAAGCGGTAAACAAACTTGTTGATGAAGATGCGCTCCTGATCGCTCAGAAGCGGATTCATACTGGTGCCTTCGACCTTGACCGGCTGATACAAGAAGATCATCACGACGATCGCGAGGCCGAGCGCCACAGCGAGATCGCGCGTCCAACTGCGCAGCTCGCGCCGCAAATGGGGAGCGGAGGCTATTTCGGGCGAGTCCGGAGGACCGGTTTGGGATGAGTCCTGCATGCTCTGCTAAGTTATTTATATCACGGCGCGGAAGCCGAGGCAAAGCACGTCAGTTGCCTCGAGCTGAAATCAAAAGCGCTGCCTCTACGCCTCGATGATCTGATTGCGGACTGCGTAGCGGACGAGATCGGTCACGGTGTGCAATTGCAGCTTGCGCATGATATTCGCTCGATGGGTTTCGGCGGTTTTCACGCTGATGCCCAGCGACGAAGCGACTTCCTTGCTGCTCTTTCCCTCGGCGAGCAATTGCACGATTTCCCGTTCGCGCGAAGTGAGCCGGTCGCGAACCGATTCGGGCAGATCGTTCCCCGGGCGCGCCCCGTTGAAATTGCTGAGAATCACTTCGGTGGCGCGCGGCGTGAAGAACGGCTTGTGATTCGCGAGCGTTTCGACGGCGATCACCAGGTCGCGGTCCGAATCGGATTTCACGATGTAGCCGCGGACGCCGGCTTCGAGAATGTCGCGAATCAATTGGTCGGAGTAGTGCACCGACAGGATCAGAACTTCGGTGTTGGGGGCCGACTTTCGAATCCGCCGCGCCGCCTCGATGCCGTTGAGGTCGGGCATGCTGATATCAAGAATCACGACGTCCGGCTTGAGTTCCTCGGCTTTGGTGACGGCTTCGCGCCCGGTGTGAGCCTCGCCGATAACTTCCCATCCGGCATGCGACTGCAATAGCGCCTTGATCCCGCGACGCATGAGATCGTGATCGTCAACAATGAGAATCCGCACCGTCTTCATGGTCACCCTCCAGCACTTCGAACCCGGCGGAAGCCGAGGGAATGGGATGTGGCTTCCATACAGAAACTCGATCCTCAAGCGGACTGGCCACTCAATTATACACAATCGCCAAGAGAGTCAAAGACATCGAAGAACGCCTCGCCGCGGATTCCAGCGCAGCCGCAGCTCCCATTACAGGTCCGGCGACGGCATCTCCGAACCACAAGTTCTCGACCGCTGCGACGACTCGTCGTTTGGAAGCGAATGATCAATAGCGTGGCTGGAGATTCTCACCGGCCGAAGAATCCGCCTACATGCGGTCGGCCAGACATTCGCGCAGTTTCCGCCGCGCCCGCAGAAAACGCGCCTTCACGGCCGCCTCGGATAGATTCAGGATCTTGGCGGTCTCTTTCGTCTGCCGCTCTTCGAGGCCAAGAAGCCATACGACGGCGCGCGACGTCCCGCGCAGGCCGGCGATCGCCTCCCAGAGGAGCCGCTGCTTCTCTTGCTTTACATACAATATTTCAGGGCGCGCGTCGTCGCTCGCCCGCACCATCTCGACCGGATCGGAGCCGTCTTCCGAAACGCTGCTGTACGAAAGATGCGCATTCTCCGCGCGCTGCTTGCGCAGCTTCCCTAGCGCCTCGTTGATCGTGATTCGCAGGAGCCACGTAGAGAAGCGGGACTTCGAGTGAAATTGGTCGATGTGGGCGTACGCCTTCAGCATGGCCTGCTGAATCGCATCTTCGGCATCTTCCCTGTTTCCGGTAATTCTCAGCGCCACCCGGTACGCCTTCGACATTTGCGGCTGGACCAGTTGCGCGAAGGCTTCCCGATCCCCATCCCGTGCTTGCTCGACCAGGATGGATTCTTCGGTAAAAACCAGGAGACTGCTGTTGCTAGCGGTAGGAGTTTCGAGAGTGCTCAGGTCGTTCATCACGTGTGCTTGGCTCTCCTGTTCCAGGTTTTTCGTTAGATCTGGAATGCCGACGTACATTCGCTTACTCCCTCTAATTGCCCGGTGCCCTGCCCGGCGTATGAAGGTGAAGGGTTTGACCTCTCATGAATCAGGACCGGGAGACGGGTACCAGCCGATGAATGGTATTGAAATATGAATAAGAATCGGCCCCCGCGCTCCGTTTATGAACAAAACTATGAATAAGGCCATCGCCAAGCTACCGGAAGGGCCACCGATCGTCCATCCGAGGCATGCTGTAACTTCCGGGGGTGGTTCGCTGTATGCCTCTGTGGCCCGGGAACTTGCAAGCCTCAGGCTGCGGAGCCCCCAATATACGCAAGACCGTGTATAGCTTCCGTCCAGGTAGAACGTCTTATAAAGGCTTGGATACCGGCGGGCGACTCTCTCTGAATCAAACAAGGAGGACCACATGTTGCGTTGGGCTGCAGCCTTTTTCATCATCGCTCTCATAGCCGCGTATCTAGGTTTTGGTGGCGTGGCTGTGGCAGCCGCCGGAGCCGCCAAAATCCTGTTCCTGGTCTTCATCGTGCTTTTCCTGGTCGCGCTGCTGGGCGGCCTTGTGCGCCGGGGAGCGTGACGTCTCCGTCGGTGATCAAGCCCCCCCGAATCAGGCGGAATCGTCCAAGAACACGAGATGAATCCGGGAAGGGCGAGTGCCCTGGTTGGAGTCTGCTATTCGCTTGAAGAGTTGGTAGTTACCCCGCTTGGGGCGAAACCTGGGCGCGGTATTCTTCCTCTTTCGTGGTTTCCGGAACCGGCAGCACCACCACGATCGTGGTGCCACAGTCGCTCGACCTGATTTCTAGCTTCCCGTCCAATTGGCGCGCGCGCTCTTGCATGCCCCGAATCCCTACGCCGCCCACGTGGGCGCCGGGTCTGGTGAGCGATGCCATCAATTCGGGCGGAATTCCCTTCCCGTTGTCGCTGATCTCCAGGCTTACCGTATTGCCTTGGCGCCTTCCGCGGACGGTTGCCAGAGTTCCCCGGAATGCCGGTACATGTTCGTGAGACTTTCCTGCACGATTCGGAAGAGCGCTGTTTCGAGGCTTTGCGGCACCCTCTCTTCCCCGAGCGCGAGATCGAGATCGACCTTGATCTTGCTCCTCTGAGTGAAGCCATCCGCGAACCACTCGAGCGCGGACTTCAGGCCGGAAAAATCGAGGGTCGGAGGATATAGCAGATAGGAGAGCGTTCGCGTCTGATCGGAAGCTTGCTGCGCCAGCCCGAGCGCTTCGCGGAGTATGTCCGAAGCACCAGGATCCTTGCCCGCGATTCGCTCGTTGACGGCCGAGAGGTGAATTGCCAGGGCGGCCAGACTCTGCCCCGTGGTGTCGTGAAGCTCGCGGGCGATCCGGCGACGCTCTTCATCCTGGAGCTGCAACAAACGAGCGGAGAGATTGCGCAGCGACTCTTCCGCCTCGCGGCGTGCGGTGATATCCCGGTTGACTTCGAGTATCCGACGCGGCCGTCCGTGCTCGTCTCGTTGCACCGCCTGACGGCTCTCCACCAGCAGACGCTTATTGTCCTTCGTGCGGTGGGCCAACTGGCCTTCCCACGCGCCGGTCTCAAATAGCGTCTTGTGCAGATTCTCAAACGATTCTGGAAACTCGGTCTGGAAAAGCTCGTGGGTGACGTGTCCCTGAGCCTCGGCGGCGGTCCAGCCGTACATTCTCTCGGCGCCGCGATTCCAATAGAGAATCACGCTATGGGCGTCTCGCACGACAATGGCGTCGTGAACGAGCTCGAGGAAATCGTTCAGATTCTGTGCGCCGCCATCCTCGATGATTCGCTTGGGCGAACGCTTCTGTGCCGGATTCGATGAGCCCATGCAATGCCCCCGGGGATTGGGATAGCCACCGTCAAGGAGAAGTCTACCTTATGACGCGTTCAGTGTTCCAAATCTGTGCACTTCGCCGGCCCGAGCGTCGAAAAGTCTTCCTAGAGCCAAGCAAAACTACACGAGCGTAGTGGGGCACATCCGCGCAACCTTAAGAATTTATAGAAGTTACATCCCAGCGCTCCTGGCAGCAAACTTGCTCCGAGATCAATACAGAAGAATTGTGAAGCAAACTCTTGCGGGGAGAACGCTCATGACCGTCACCTACGACATTTTTCGGAAGCTACCTGCTGGGGAGCCACTCTGGGTCGAGGCCGTCCGAGGTCTCGATGACGCAAAATCGCGCCTCCAGGAACTCGCGACCGTCCGGCCCGGCGACTACTACATATACGACCTCGGCCACGAGCGCATCGTCGCAATGGCATCTTCCGCGTAGTTCCGCGATTGCGCCCATCTCGAACAACCGTGCGGTTGTCCTGCCATTCGGTATAAGATGCTGCCTCAGCCGGGCCCGTAGCTCAGCTGGTTAGAGCAGCGGACTCATAATCCGTTGGTCCTAGGTTCGAATCCTAGCGGGCCCACCACCTTTGAAGCGCCGCCACTCCCTCTCGTGTCGCCGCGCGTTCGCCTGTCCCGAGTCCAGCCCCCCGTACAGGTAGATTCGTGTTTGGCAAGCGGCTAAACTTTTCGGCATGCCACGCGATCATGATCCTCGGTGACTTGCATCGAAAGACTAGTCGACCCTTGGGCAGTTTGCTGTGACGTCGGATTCGTGGAAGTGTTGATTGGGTGAGGGCTGCGCTTGAGACGAAGACTCGATCTGCTGATTGCAGTGGTTGCGCTCGTCAGTCTGTGCGCCTGCGCAGGCAGCACGAAGGACGCGGGACCCGGCCCCGGCTTGACCGCGCCGACAATTACGGCGCAGCCCTTTAGCCAGACCGTCGCGGTCGGCCAGAAGGCCACGTTTAGCGTCGTTGCCAGTGGAATTCCCGCGCCCACGTATCAATGGCAAAATGGGGCCACGGGCGCGAACATCTCCGGCGCGACATCGGCGAGCTACACGCTTGCGACCACGTCGGCGTCCGATAATGGGTCGACATTTCGCGTGGTGGTGACGAATGCGGCGGGGAGCGCGACGAGTAATGCGGCAACGCTCACCGTCGATAGCGCGCCCGCCATCACCGGGCAGCCATCGAACCAGACCGTGCTCGTGGGCCAGACCGCGACGTTCAGTGTCACGGCGACGGGAAATCCCGCGCCGACGTACCAGTGGCAGAATGCCGCGACGAGCGCGAATATTACAGGCGCCACATCCGCCAGCTACACCACGCCGGCCACGATGATCGCCGACAGCGGATCGACATTCCAGGTCGTGGTCACGAATCCCATCGGCAGCCAGACGAGCCATGTCGCGACGCTGACTGTCAACGCGACCGGGCCGCCGCCGACCAACGCGAGTGTCCTCACGTATCACAACGACAATATGAGGACCGGGTTGAACCCGAACGAAACGATTCTCACCACGACCAACGTCAACTCGACCAGTTTCGGGAAACTCGGAATGCTTTCAGTAACGGGCCTCGTCGATGCCGAGCCTCTCTACGTTCCCAATTTGGCGATCAACGGCACGGCGCACAACGTCGTTTTCGTCGTGACCGAGCACGATATGGCATACGCCTTCGACGCCGACACTCCGGGGCCTGCACTTTGGCAGGTTTCGCTGATTCCCGGCGCCGAGACCCCGAGCGACGATCGCGGATGCAACCAGGTGGAACCTGAGATCGGAATCACGTCGACGCCGGTGATCGACCTCAGCGCCGGCCCGAACGGCACGATGTTCGTGGTGACGATGTCGAAAGATTCGAGCAACAACTATCACCAGCGCCTGCACTCCGTCGATTTGACGACCGGCGCCGATCGCATCACGCCGACGGAAGTCCATGCGACGTATCCGGGCAACGGCACCGGCAGCTCCAACGGAATCCAGACGTTCCACGCCGCTTCGTACGAAGAGCGTTCGGCGCTGCTGCTTACCAATGGCGTCATCTACACGACATGGACTTCGCATTGCGATGCCGCGAACTACACGAGCTGGGTGATCAGCTACAACGAATCGACTCTGGCGCAGGTGGGCATATTGAACATGACCGCGAACGGCAACACGCAGGGCGGTAGGGAAGGTGGAATCTGGAATGCCGGCGACGGCCCTTCGGTCGACACCTCCGGCTACATTTATTTTCTCATCGGGAACGGAACCTTCGACACCACGCTTGACGGCAACGGATTTCCGAATACCCGCGACTTCGGCAACTCGTTCGTGAAGCTTTCGGTGTCGGGCAACACTTTGTCGGTTGCGGATTACTTCGCGATGGACAATCCGAACGGAGGCGACGCCGAGTCTGAATCCTCCGGGGACACCGATCTCGGCTCCGGCGGTGCGATGCTCCTTCCTGACTTGCAGGATGGTCAGGGTAATACCAGGCATCTTGGCGTCGGCGCGGGAAAAGACGGGAATATCTATGTCGTCGATCGCGACAACATGGGGAAGTTCACGGCAAGCGATGCAAACATCTACCAGGAAATACACGGCGCCATCGGCAGCGTGTTCTCCGCTCCGGCGTATTTCAACGGCACCGTCTACTACGGTTCAGTGGGCAATAACTTACAGGCTTTCAACATCACCGGTGCCAAGTTGGCTACGTCGGCCTCGTCCAAGAGCGCCACGTCCTTCGGCTACCCTGGAACGACCCCTGGCATTTCGGCGAACGGAACGTCGAATGGGATCGTCTGGGCCATCCAGAATGGAAGCAGCACGGGCGTGTTGCATGCCTACGACGCCACAAACCTCGCGACCGAGCTGTACAACAGCAATCAGGCGGCAAATGATCGTGACCAATTCGCGACCAACTCGAACTGCAAGTTCGTCACGCCCATGATCGCGAACGGCAAGGTCTACGTCGGTACGCCGGGCGCCGTTGTCGTCTTCGGCCTGCTCGGCCGATGACGTGGCTGTGAGACCGAGCCTCAATCTTCCCGCTGCCTAAAAAACCCCGATTCTTTCCGCGTGCCGGATACGGTACGATAGGTTCGCTCCTGAATTTCTGTAACTCGATCGAGCTCCGCGGCGAAGAGTTGGACGGCCCTTTCATATGCCACGCGATCCCGGACTCAGCGATCCCCTACTGATAAACGATTGGCTTGCGGTCGCATGGTCCTCGTCCGTGCCGCAGGGCAAACTGCTTTCCGTGCGCGTGCTCGAGCGCGATCTGGTGCTATGGCGCGGCGATAGCCTGCATGCGTGGCGCGATCTTTGCGTTCATCGCGGTGCTAAGCTCTCACTCGGAAAAATTATGAAGTGCGACGACGGCGACTGCGTCGCCTGCCCGTACCACGGCTGGGAATACAACATTCTCGGTGAGTGCGTGCGCATTCCCGCGAATCCCGATCAGCCGCCGCCGCTGCGGGGGCGCGTGGAGACTTTTGCGGTGCGCGAGAAGTATGGCCTGATCTGGGTGTGTCTCGGGACGGCGCGCGGCGCCCAGACGGAAGTTGCAGCGTTTCCCGAGGGAGAAATGGACGGGTTTCGCCTGGTGCACGCGGGGCCGTATGAATTTCATGCGCAAGGGCCGCGCATCATCGAGAATCTGCTCGATGTCGCGCATTTGTCCATCGCGCACGCCGGCATGCTCGGAGATCCGGCGCACACCGAGATCGGCGAATACAAAGTCACGACTACGCAACAAGGGATCGTCGCGCGGGACATTCCGATCTGGCAGCCCGATCCCGACGGTACGGGCCGCCCGGGGAGTGTTCTCTACACGTACTGGGTCGAGCGGCCTCTCACCGCGCGCATGATAAAGGTTCAAGGCGACGAGCGCTTCGCGATTCTCGGCACGGTGACTCCCGTCGACGAGCAAACCAGCTTCGAGTGGATCGTGCTCGCCCTGAACTACGCGCACGACGTGCCAGAAGATGAGCTGCGGCGGTTTCAGGACACCGTCACTGCGCAGGACATCCGCATCGTGAATTCGCAGCGCCCCGAACTGCTGCCGCTCGATCTGCAGACCGAGCTTCACCTGCGCTCCGACCAGCTTACGATCGCCTATCGCCGTTGGCTGCAGCAGATGAGCCTGCGCTACGGCACGTCGTGAAGCGAGCTCTGCCTTTTGTACGCGCAGCACCGCCCGACGGCTTCGCGAAATAGCCGCGCATCATCGCCAGTGACTTCGCGCCGCGCGCAGGTTATTCTTTCTTGTGTTCCTCCACCACCCTGTTTTCCTCTTCTTCGCAGCATTTCTGGCTGGAACTATCAACTCCGTAGCGGGCGGCGGCAGCTTCATTTCCTTCCCGGCGCTGCTCTTCACCGGCATTCCACCGATCGCCGCCAACGCCACCAACACCGTCGCCGTCTGGCCCGGGACTCTCGCCAGCACGGTTGCCTACCGCAACGCGTTCACGCCCGAAGCGCGCCGCCTCCTTTTGCCACTGATCGGCCTGGGCATTCTCGGCGGCATACTCGGCGCGCACGTCCTGCTGCATACACCGCAGGCTACGTTCGTGCGCCTGATTCCTTGGCTACTTCTCGGCGCAACTCTGCTATTTCTCGTCAGCGGGCGCATCACCGCGTGGGTTCGCAAGCGAACCGGCAAAGATTCCACGGCCGATCCCGGCGATTCGTCTGCGTCTCAGTCCGCTCGCGCTAAGACTCCTCATTCACTGGTTGCACTCGGACTGATCTTCGAACTTGGCATCGCGATGTACATCGGCTACTTCGGCGCCGGCGCCGGCATTCTCTTCCTCTCGTTGCTCGCGATCCTCGGCCTTGAAAACATCCACGCCATGAACGGCATGAAAACGCTGCTCGTCAGCATCGTCAACGGCGTCGCGATCATCACCTTCATCGTGGCCCGGGTGATCGTCTGGCCGCAGGCCATCGTGATGATCTTTGGCGCCGCCACCGGAGGCTACGCCGGCGCGCACTTCGCTCAAAAAGTGAACCCGGAATACATCCGCCGCTTCATCATCGTGGTCGGCTTCGCCATGTCGATCTACTTCTTCATCCGCCACTGACGGACAACGGTTTCGCCGCGTCCCTGAACTCCGGCTCGCCGCGTTTTTCGCGGCGGCGCCTTTCGGTGGAAGCGTGGGCCTTCAGGCCCTCGAAAAGCACCGCAAGAGAAAGTGGGCTTCAGCCCTGGTATCCCGGGCTGCGACCCAACTGCCGCTTGCAATCCAAGATTCGCATTGCTAGAATGAAAACCGTACTGGATTAGTGCTATATGATCCAGCCAGGGGCTGAGGGATGGTAAGGCTTGGGAAACTAACGGATTACGGGCTGGTTCTGATGACCTGATCGCCCGCGGCGGGGGCCAGCCCCTGCGCACTGCGCGCGATTTGGCCGTCGAATCCCGTCTGCCTCTTTCGACCGTCAGCAAGCTCCTGAAAGAGCTTCTGCAGAGCGGCCTGCTGCAGTCGCATCGCGGCATCAAGGGCGGCTACATCCTGGCGCGGGAGCCGCAGGAAATCTCCGTGATCGAGATCATCGCGGCGATCGAAGGGCCGATGGCCCTCACCGAATGCAGCACGGACGTGACGGGGCTCTGCGATCTCGAATCCTTCTGCCCGATCAAGAGCAACCAGCGAATCATCAATCAGGCGGTGCGGGGCGTGCTGGAAGAATCACCTTGTCCGATCTGGTTCAGCCCATGCAGCTGACCAGCATCAAGGACACGCGCGGCAGCGATCGTGCCGACCATCGCCTCCGGGAGAATTCAATGAGCTCGAATACCGACACGATCCGCGAACTGGCGCAGCAGGAATACAAGTGGGGCTTCGTCACCGATATCGACGAAGACCGCGCCCCCAAGGGACTGAACGAAGACATCATTCGCTTCATCTCGGCCAAGAAGAACGAGCCCGAGTTCATGCTCGAGTGGCGGCTCAAGGCTTATCGCCACTGGGAATCGCTCGAGAAGGCCCAGGCCGAGCCGAAGTGGGCCAACGTCAAGTATCCGCCGATCGATTATCAAGACATCATCTTACTACTCGGCGCCCAAGCAGAAGCCGAACCTGAAGAGCCTCGACGAGCTCGATCCCGAAATCCTGCGCACCTACGAAAAGCTGGGCATCCCGCTGGCCGAGCAGAAGCTGCTTGCGGGCGTTGCCGTGGACGCGGTGTTCGACAGCGTCTCGGTGGCCACCACCTTCAAGGCAAAGCTTGCCGAAGCGGGCGTGATTTTCTGTTCGTTCTCCGAAGCGGTGCAAGAGCATCCCGAGCTCGTGAAGAAGTATCTCGGCTCGGTGGTGCCCTACACCGACAATTTCTTCGCCGCGCTGAATGCCGCGGTCTTCACCGACGGTTCGTTCGTCTACGTGCCCAAGGGCGTGCGCTGCCCCATGGAGCTTTCCACCTACTTCCGCATCAACGCCGCGGAGACGGGCCAGTTCGAGCGCACACTGATCGTCGCCGACGAAGGCGCCTCCGTGAGCTATCTCGAAGGCTGCACCGCGCCGATCCGCGACGAGAACCAGCTGCACGCCGCGGTGGTCGAGCTGATCGCGCTCGACAACGCGCAGATCAAGTATTCGACCGTGCAGAACTGGTATCCCGGCGACAAGAACGGCAAGGGCGGAATCTACAATTTCGTCACCAAGCGCGGCAAGTGCCGCGGCAAGAATTCGAAGATTTCCTGGACGCAGGTGGAAACCGGATCCGCGATCACCTGGAAATATCCCAGCTGCATCCTGCAGGGCGAAAATTCGGTCGGCGAATTCTACTCCGTCGCGCTCACCAACAATTACCAGCAGGCCGACACCGGCACCAAGATGATCCACATCGGCAAGAACACGCGCAGCACGATCGTCTCGAAGGGCATTTCCGCCGGGCACGGCCAGAACACCTATCGCGGCCAGGTGAAGATCATGAAGGACGCGACCGGCGCGCGCAACTACACGCAGTGCGATTCGCTGCTGATCGGCGATAAGTGCGGCGCGCACACGTTTCCGTACATCGAAGTGAAGAACTCCACCGCGCGCATGGAGCACGAAGCTTCCACGTCGAAGATCGGCGAGGACCAGCTTTTTTATCTCCGCCAGCGCGGGCTGAAAGCCGAAGACGCCGTCTCGATGATCGTCAACGGCTTCTGCAAGCGCGTCTTCCGCGAGCTGCCGATGGAATTCGCGGTCGAGGCGCAGAAGCTGCTGAGCGTCAGCCTCGAAGGCAGCGTCGGATAAGCTCGAAAATGCCGGGTCACGAGAGGAACGAAGGGAAAAAGATGAGCTTGCTCGAAATCAAGAACCTGCACGCCAAGGTCGACGGCAACGAAATCCTGAAGGGCATCAATCTCACGCTGAACGCCGGCGAAGTGCACTCGATCATGGGACCGAACGGCTCCGGCAAGAGCACGCTCGCGCAGGTGCTGGCTCGCCGCGAAACCTACGAGGTCACCGGCGGCGAAGTGCTGCTCAACGGCAAAGACCTGCTCGCGATGAAGCCCGAAGAGGCGGCCTGCGAAGGGCTTTTTCTCGCGTTTCAATATCCCGTCGAGATTCCGGGCATCAGCAACGCCTACTTTCTGCGCTCGGCGCTGAACGCGATCCGCAAATATCGCGGCCAGGAGGAAATGGACGCGATGGATTTTCTCCCCATGCTTCGCGAAAAGCTGAAGCTGCTCGAAATGGACGAGAAGCTCATGAACCGCTCGGTGAACGAAGCTTTCTCGGGCGGCGAAAAAAAGCGCAACGAGATTCTGCAGATGGCGGTGCTCGAGCCGAAGCTCGCGATTCTCGACGAAACCGACTCCGGCCTCGACATCGACGCGCTACGGATCGTCGCGCAGGGCGTGAACGCCATGCGCAGCCCCGAGCGCGCGATTCTGGTGGTGACGCACTATCAGCGGCTGCTCGATTACATCGTTCCGGACTGCGTGCACGTGCTCGTGGATGGCCGCATCGTCCGCTCCGGCGGCCCCGAACTGGCCTTGCAGCTCGAGGACAAGGGCTACGCCACGTTCGAATCCGCGGCAGGCGCCGCGTGAGAGAAGTTTCTCGATAATGGGGACCAGTAAAGTGGCAGCGGCGACTCAGGCACTTCAAAGTTACACCGAAAGCTTCGGCGGGTTCGAAAAATCCGCAGCGAGCAACGGACACGCCTGGCTGCGCAAGCTTCGCCAGGACGCTTTCGCGCGCTTCGCCGAGACCGGTTTCCCGACGAGCCGCGACGAAGACTGGCGCTTCACGAATCTCTCTGCCATCGCGCAGACTCCTTTCCGTCTCGTGCGCAACGGCCATCACCTGCCCTCGCGGAGCGATATCGCTCCGTACCACGTCGCAGGCGCGGCCTGCCAGCTCGTTTTCGTCGACGGCCGTTTCGTGGCTGAGCTTTCGTCGTTTGGCCGGCTGCCCGATCGCGTGACGGTTGCCAATCTCGCCACCGAAATCGCACGGCATCCCGCGGCCGTCGAGCCGCACCTCGGCCGCTACCTCAATATCCAGCGCGATCCTTTCTCCGCGCTCAACACGGCCTTCCTCGAGGACGGCGCGTACATTCACATTCCCAAAGGCGTCGTGCTCGAAGGACCCATTCATCTGCTGTTCATCTCGCTGGCGCACGATACGCCGTCCGTGAGCCATCCGCGCAATCTGATCGTCGCCGAGGAAAACAGCCAGGCCACGATCGTCGAGGATTACGTTTCGCTGGGTCGCGGTGACAAAGGCGCTCTGCAACACCGTCACCGAACTGGTCGCCGGCGATCACAGCGTAATTTCGCACTACATGATCGAGCGCGAGCATGGCCAGGCATTCAATGTCTCCACTCTGCGCATCCAGCAGGGACGCGCTGCGAACGTGTCGTCGCACTCCGTGCTGATCGGCGGCGCGATGGTTCGCAACAACGTGCATCCGGTGCTGGCGGGCGAGGGCGGCGAATGCTTAATCAACGGCCTTTTCATCGGCAACGGGCGGCAGCATCTCGATAATTACATGCTCGTCGAACACGCCAGCCCGCACTGCGGCAGCCGCCAGTTCTACAACGGCATTCTCGACGGCCACGCGCACGGCGTGTTTCACGGCCGCATCATCGTTCACAAGGACGCGCAGAAGACCGACGCCAAGCAGACCAACCGCAACCTGCTGCTTTCCGACACCGCACAGATCGACACGAAGCCGCAGCTGGAAATTTACGCCGACGACGTGAAGTGCACGCACGGGGCCACCATCGGCCAGATCGATGAAGATGCGCTCTTTTATCTGCGTTCCCGTGGCATTGACGAAGCCTCCGCGCGCCGCCTGCTGCTCATGGCGTTCGCCGGCGAATGCTTCGACCGCATGAAGGAAGGTCCGGCCCGCAAGCACGTCGAGAGCCTCATTCGCCAGGATTTGAGACGGATCGTCCATTCCTCCCAACCCGAGGAGCAACTCGTATGAGCATCGCCGCCAAGCCGGTATCGAGCGCTTTCGATGTCGAGCGCGTCCGCGCCGATTTTCCGATCCTGCAGCAGACCGTTCACGGTAAGCCGCTCGTCTATCTGGACAACGCCGCCACGTCGCAGAAGCCCCGCGCGGTGATCGACGCGATCTCCCGCTATTACGAGGGGACCAACGCCAATATCCACCGCGCCGTCCACCATCTTTCGGAACAGGCGACCGAGGAATACGAAGCGGCACGCGTGACCGCACAGAAATTTATCAACGCCGCGAGCCCCACCGAAATGATTTTCGTGCGCGGCACCACGGAAGGCATCAACCTTGTCGCGCAGACCTACGGCCGGGCGAACATTCATGCGGGCGATGAAGTCGTCGTGACGGACATGGAGCACCATTCGGATATCGTGCCATGGCAGATTCTTTGCGAAGAAAAGCGGCGCGAAGCTGCGAGTGGCTCCGATCAACGACCGCGGCGAGCTGATCCTCGACGAATACGGGAAGTTGCTCGGCCCGAAAACGAAGCTGGTCTGCGTCACGCACGTTTCAAACGCTCTTGGCACGATCAATCCGGTCCGCCGAATCGTCGAGATGGCTCACGCTCAGGGGATTCCCGTGCTCATTGATGGCGCGCAGGCTGTGCCGCATCTGAAAGTCGACGTCCAGGCGCTTGATTGCGATTTCTATTCTTTTTCGGGACACAAGGTCTACGGCCCGACCGGCATCGGCGTGCTCTACGGCAAAAAGGCGCTGCTCGAAGCGATGCCGCCATATCAGGGCGGCGGCGACATGATTCTTTCCGTCACCTTCGAAAAGACGACCTACAATCGCCTGCCCTACAAATTCGAAGCGGGCACGCCCGATATCGCGGGCGTGATCGGCCTGGGCGCGGCGATCGAATACGTCAGCGGACTCGGCATCGAGAATATCGGCGCGTACGAGCACGACCTACTCGAATACGCGACCGCCGCGGTTTCGTCGATCGCGGGCCTGAAAATCATCGGCACCGCCAAGGAAAAGGCCGGCGTGCTCTCCTTCACGCTCGAAAATATTCACCCGCACGATATCGGAACGATTCTCGACCGGGAAGGGATCGCGATCCGCACGGGGCACCACTGCTCGCAGCCCGTGATGAAGCGATTCGGCGTCGATTCGACGGCGCGTGCGTCTTTTGCGATGTACAACACGAAACACGAAGTCGACGCGCTCGTTCGCGGCATCGAAAAGGTGAAGGAGGTATTCGCCTGATGTCCGACCTGCGCGATCTCTATCAGGACGTGATTCTCGAGCACAGCAAGGCGCCGCGGAACTATCGCGAGCAGCCTGCCGCGAATCACAAGGCCGAAGGATTCAATCCGCTCTGCGGCGATCACTTCACGATTTTCGTCACGCTTGACGGCGACAAAATTCAGGACATCAGCTTCCAGGGCTCAGGCTGCGCGATCTCGAAGGCTTCGGCCTCGATGATGACGCAAACGCTGAAGGGCAAAACGAAGGCCGAAGCAGAGCAACTTTTCACCCGTTTTCACGATCTCGTCACCGGCCATGCCGAAAACGGCGCGAATGCCGCAGGCGAACTGGGCAAGCTCGAAGTTTTCTCGGGCGTGTCCGAGTTCCCTGTTCGCGTGAAGTGCGCCACGCTTGCCTGGCACACGCTGAATGCCGCGCTCGAAGGCAAGCAGGAAGTCTCGACGGAGTAAGGAAGATATCCATGAGCTACGGCCAATCCATTACGCTGAGCCGCGATTGCGACGCGCTCGAAATTCCGAGCGGCGAGCCGACGAAGCTCCCCGCAGGGATCGGCGCGCGCGTGATGCAGTTTGCCGGCAGCAGCTATACGGTGACCAGCGATCACGGCATGTTCCGCATCGACGTGAAAGACGCGGATGCGCTCGGACTCACGCCTCCAGCGAACGCTTCACAGGCCGCGGGATCGCAAGACACACGGCCATTCAGCGAAGATCTCGTATGGGAGCAGCTGAAGACGGTCTACGATCCGGAAATTCCCGTGAATATCGCCGATCTCGGATTGATCTATGTCTGCACTGCCCTTCCCGTGCAGGGCGGCGGCCATCGCATCGACATCAAGATGTCGATGACGGCGCCCGGCTGCGGCATGGGCAACGTCCTCAAAGCCGACGTCGAAAACAAGCTCGCAAAGCTACCCGATGTAAAAGAAGTTCACGTCGAAATCGTCTTCGACCCGCCCTGGGGCCCGGATCGCATGTCCGAAGCGGCCCGTCTGCAGCTCGGCTTCGATATCTGAAGGTTATTTCGAGAGCACGTATCGCCCGCCATCAGTGACGAGAATCACGAGATTCCTCACAACGAACATTTGCGCGCGCTTTTTAGATGAAATCGAAGGGCAGAGGGCAGCGCGCCATTTGCGGGCAGAGGAAGCTCAGCTGAAGACGATGCTTCAATTCACCTTCGGCGCGGCTTCTACAGAGGAAGGCACCGTCGAGCGGGCGCGCTTCGCGATCATGGTCCGCGAGCCGCTCCAGACGAGCTGCAGCCCCGCGAAGATGGCGATCACGGCGATGACGAGCTTCAGCTGCCGCTTGGGGACGCGGCGCGCGAAGATGCAGCCGATCACGACGCCCGGAATGCCGCCTGCCAGCAACTGCGTAAGCACGTGTCCGTTGATCGCGCCGAACTTCCACTGGAATGCGCTGCCGATAATGGCGAGGACGAGGCCGAACAGCAGATCGGTGCCCACTACTTCGGGCGGCGACATTTCTGAATAGTTCAGCAGCAGCACGGTGCCGAGAGCACCCGCGCCGGCCGAAGAGAATCCGGATTCGACCCCGATGGGAAGAGCGAGCCACGGGAGCCAGCCAGAATTCTTGCGGGCGAAATTCTGATTCTGCACCCAGGGAAGAAACGTCACGCTCGAAGACATGGTGAGCAGAAGGCCCAGGAGGATGACGACGACTGGCATGTTCGACGGGCCGCTCAACTTCCGCAGCAGGTACGTCCCAATCAGCAGGCCGGGAACCGCGCCCTGGATCAGCAGCCATAGATAGCGCCAATGAATGTGTTTGCCGCCCAAATAAAATGGCGAAGCGATCAGCCGCATCACGCCGGCGTAGACGAAAGCCGTTCCTACGGAAGCCGAGGCGGGCAAGCCGACGATCAGCACGAGCGCCGGCACGGTGAAGCTGCCGCCGCCGATGCCGGTGAGACCGATCGCGAGCGCGATCAGGAAGCCGATCAGCGCGTTCATTCGTCAGCTCGCTTGGACTCGGTGTGGATGCCGCATTCGAGCTTGCGTCCGCCCCAGCGGCCCGAACGCGCATCGGCGCCGGCGGCGGGAATCGCGGTGCACGGCTCGCAGCCGATGCTGGGGTAGCCGAAGTCGTATAGCGGAAGGTGGTCGATGGCGTGCTCGTTTGTGTAATCCCACACCTGATCCATAGTCCACGCCGCGAGCGGGCTCACTTTGAGCAGCATTTTGCCGCTTGGCAGCTGGTGGTGCTCGACGACTTTCAGATTCTTGCGCGTGGGCGATTGCTCGCGGCGCAGTCCCGTGAACCAAATATCATAATTTTCTAGCGCCGAGAAAAGCGGCTCGACTTTCCGGAGCTGGCAGCAGCGGCCGGGATCGGTTTGATTCAGGATTCCGAATTCGGCTTCCTGTTCGGCGACCGACTGCTTGGCGGCGAGATTCTGCAGATTCAAATCCCAGGATTTCGTCATCCGGTCGCGATAAGCGTATGTCTCGGAGAAGTGGTAGCCGGTATCGAGAAAGAGCACCGGAATCTTCGGCAGGCGCTTGCGCAGCAGATCGACGACGATCATGTCTTCCGCCTGAAAGCTGCACGTGATGCACGGGAGGCCTTTGTTTTCGGCGAGCAAGCGGTCGATTAGCGCATCCAGCGAAAGCGCTTCGAGTTCTACGGCTGGCAGCGTCACGCTCATGATTTCTTTTTCTCCGCGTCCGACTGCGCGTCGCGCCATTTGCGCAGCACTTTCATGATCCGCTCAACCGCTTCTTCGTCCGTGTCGTCCGTGATGCGAACCGCGAAGAAGGATTCAGGGCCGTAGATCGCGCGGACCACGCTCTTCGGGTTTGTGCCGTCGTCAAGCGGGGCAAAGATCGTGATGTTGCCTGAGAGGCGAAAGGCTTTGGCGACGGTGACGAGCTCGTGCGCGAGAAAATCGTTCGGTCCCGCCATCTGGACGTGCCAGCCTTCGTCGAACATCTGACGCTCGACCATCTCAGCGACGTGAGGACGCCCCTGCACCCACACGGCCGCCGCGGGATGACCGAATCGGAAAACGCGCTCTTCTTTCGTGCTGCGCTTCCGCTCGCTCGCATGGGTGTGGGAACCGTTGCCTGCAATCGCCGCCTCGATAATCCCAGCGCCGACGGTGGCGTTCGTGAGCGGATCGATCACGATGAAGCTGCCTGTGGAGCGGTTCTTCTTGTAAGGATCGAAGAACAGCGGCAGCGTGGTCTTCACATCGACTGCCGCGATTTCGTTCAAGTCGAGCTTGGTTGCAGGCACATGCTCGAGCGTGTTCACGTCAACGCGATAGCGAATGTGATCGATCCGGCCGCGGACCGTTCTCGTGGTGTGCTTGATCACGTAAATCTTGTGCGGATCGAGCGGCTCGGCGTGCATCCACACGAGCGTTGCGTGAAACGCGGTGCCCGCGGAGGGCGCATCGGTCTCGGCGACGAGCATGTTGCCGCGGCTGAGATCGATTTCATCTTCGAGCGTGATCGTGACGGAATCACCCTGGCGCGCGGCTTCGATCTCGTCTTCGAAGGCCACAATCGATTTCACGCGCGTCTTAACCATCGATGGCAGCGCCATCACGCTGGTTCCTTCGCGCAGCTCGCCCGAAACCAACTGCCCGGCGAATCCTCGGAAACTCGCATCCGGCCGGATCACATATTGCACGGGAAAGCGCAGCGGGCCGGAGGCGGCGTCGCTCCCAAGTTCCAGAGATTCGAGATATTCGAGAAGGGCCGGGCCCTCAAACCAGGGCATGCGCTTGCTGCGCCGGACGACGTTGTCGCCTTCCAGCGCGCTGACGGGCACGGCGTAGAGCTTGCCAATCCCAAGCTGCGCGGCAAATTCGCGAAATTCAGCGGAGATGCGGTCGAAAACGTCTTGCGAAAAGCCGACCAGGTCCATCTTATTCACGGCGGCGATGATGTGTTGCACGCCGAGCAGGCTGGCGATGAAAGCATGACGGCGCGATTGGCGCAGGACGCCTTTCGTGGCGTCGATCAGCACGATCGCCGCATCGGCCGTGGAAGCGCCGGTGGCCATGTTGCGCGTGTATTGCTCGTGGCCCGGCGTATCCGCGATGATGAACTTGCGGCGCGGGGTAGTGAAATAGCGGTAGGCAACGTCGATCGTGATTCCCTGCTCGCGTTCGGCACGCAGGCCGTCGGTAAGAAGCGAAAAATCGATCGGACCGGTCGAGCGATTGACCTTGCTCTTCTGCACCGAGGCGAGCTGATCCTCGAGCACCGACTGACTATCGTAGAGCAAGCGGCCGATGAGGGTGGACTTGCCATCGTCGACGCTGCCCGCCGTGGTGAAACGGAGAAGGCCCGCGTTCGAGAGGTGCGAGGTGTTCGAGGCCGGCGTTGTCGTTTCCGGAGAAGGCTCAGCAGGCGCTGTCGCCATCAGAAGTATCCCTCGCGTTTCTTAATCTCCATCGAGCCTTCCTCGTCGTGGTCGATCACGCGATTTTCGCGCTCGGACCGGCGGAACGAGAGCATCTCCTCGATGATCTTCGCCACAGTATCGGCTTCGGAGCGGATCGCGCCCGTGCACGGCACGCAGCCCAGCGAACGCATCCGGCATTTGATCATCTGCGTTTTTTCGTTCGGCAGCGGGCGCACGCCGGTCTGCGGCAGGAGAATCGAATTGCCGCGAATCACAGCCTCGCGCTCTTTCGCGAAATAGAGCGGAACGATCGGGATGCTTTCCGACTGGATGTAAAGCCAAACATCGAGTTCGGTCCAATTCGAGAGCGGAAAGATACGAATACTTTCGCCCTTGTGGTGCCGCCCGTTGTAGAGGTTCCAAAGCTCCGGGCGTTGATTCTTCGGATCCCACTGGCCGAGCGAATCGCGGAAGGAATAGACGCGTTCCTTGGCGCGCGACTTCTCTTCGTCGCGGCGTGCGCCGCCGAAAGCCGCGTCGAATCCACCCTCGGCGAGCGCGTCGAGCAACGAGCGCGTCTTGAGCAGGCCACAGCATTTCTGTGTGCCGAGGTCGTAGGGATTCGCGCCTTCGTCGAGGGCCTTTTGGTTCTTGTGCACGATCAGTTCCGCGCCGACGTGCTTCGCGTACCAGTCGCGAAACTCGATCATCTCGGGAAATTTGTAGCTTGTGTCGACATGCAGGAGCGGGAACGGAATCTTACCCGGATAGAACGCCTTCTGCGCGAGGCGCAGCATCACCGAGGAATCTTTACCGATCGAATACAGCATTACCGGGCGGGCGAATTCGGCGGCGGCTTCGCGAAGGATGAAGACGCTCTCGGCTTCGAGCCTCTTCAGATGGCCAGACAGGCCGCCGGCCGCCGCTCTGGGTGGGGCGCCGTTCAGGTCGAGTTTGATTTCTTGTGAAGACATAAAAAAGCCCGCTCCTCGATTCATTCGAGGGCGGGTCGGATTCCAGTCGAGTTTTGCTAAGAACTTAGCTCGTGAACCCACGCGCCCCCGGCAACATACACACGTCCGGACAACAACAGAAACAGACCGGACAAGCGCCCTGGGGCATTAGGTTCATATCCATACAAGACCACTTTAGTCTAGATTGGCCGGGCTGTCAATTTGGACGGCGGCTCCATGCGGACGCGGCCAAACCGTCTCATAAGACTTTGACATAACGGCGGGAACCATATTAAATCAAATTCCATGAGGACTTTGACCAGCCGCTCGGCCGCTCTCTTTCTGCTCTGTTCGCTTCTGGGTGTGGGCGCGCGATTCTCCGCCCTACGCACGGTGCACGCGCAGCGCGCGGACCTGACCGTCTCCGCCGCGATCAGCCTGAAAGACGCGCTCGACGCAATCAAGCAGGTCTATGCGTCACAAGCTCCCGGCGTTTCGATCTCGATGAACTACGGCGCGTCCGGCACGCTGCAATTGCAGATCGAGCAGGGCGCTCCGGTTGACGTATATCTCTCGGCGGCACCCAAGCAAATGGATGCGCTCGAAGCGAAAGGCATGCTGCTCGAAGGCACGCGCAAAGACCTGCTGCGAAACGGAATCGTTCTGATCGTGCCGAAGAGTTCGACGCTCGGCATTGCAACTTTCCAGGATCTCCTGAAGCCAAATGTGAAAAGAGTCGCGCTCGGCGAGCCGGTGACTGTGCCAGCCGGAAGGTACGCGCAGGAAGTGCTCACGCACCTCAGGATCTACGATCAGGTGAACGCGAAGGCGGTGCTTGCGAAGGACGTCCGGCAGGTGCTGACGTATGTGGAAACGGGAGACGTGGACGCGGGTATTGTCTACACGACCGACGCGCTCTCGTCGACCAAAGTGAAGATCGTCGCGGAGGCGCCCGCAGACTCTCATTCGCCGGTGATCTATCCGGTCGCCGTGATCAAGACGACGAAAAACTCCGCCGCAGCCAAAGCCTTTGAGGATTTTCTTTCCGGCCCACAGGCGCGCGCCATTTTCGAGAAATACGGTTTCTCCCTCGCGACTCCGTAAGACCATTCAATCTGCGCGGAGACGACACATCGCCACAGCTGGTGCTACGCGCCATCATATGGAGTCGTATTATGGATTCACGTTTCAAAGCTGCAGTTAGCCTGATCTTGGCGCGAGGAGAAAGATGGAAATGGGCGAACAACTGCCGGAGCCTTGGCTGCGAGGGACGCTGGGCGATGTGTCGGCGGTGCCGCGCGCCGTTTTGCACGCGCTGGAGCTCGCGAGAGAAGATCTGCAGCGGTCGTGCGGCGCCCTGAACGATGACGAACTCAACGCGCGACCGGGTGGCATCGCGCCGGTGGCATTCCATCTGCGCCACATCGCACGAAGCATCGATCGCCTGCTTACATATGCCGAGTGTGGTCAGCTTACCGGCGAGCAGATCGCGGCGCTCAAGACGGAGTTGGACCCCGGCGCGACACGCTGCGACTTATTCGCCGAGATTGAATCAGCCTTCGAACGAAGCGCAGCGAGAATCCGGGCGATCGATGCGAATCGGTTGAACGAGCCCAGGAAAGTGGGAAAGAAAGGGCTGCCGACCACGGTGGGAGGGCTGCTCGTGCACGTCGCCGATCACACGCAGCGCCACGTGGGGCAGGCCATTACGACGGCAAAGATTGTGAAGGCCGGCGTGTCGGCTCGCTGAACTCAGTGCGGCCCGTTGAATTCGGCGCATGGCCGCGACGAGCGCTTCAGGAATGGACCGCGTGAGATGCTTTCGGTACGTGCGTGCCGCGCTTGCGGGGCGTGAATTGCGCCGCCTCCGTCGAGCCTTCGAGGGCGGTGGTGGATGAGGTCCCGCCGGTAATCACCTGCTGCACATCGTCGAAATATCCGGTGCCGACGAACTGCTGGTGCTGGACGGCGTCGTATCCGTGCTCGTGCTCGCTCTGGAACTCCGCATCCTGCAAGCGGCAGTATGCTTTCATGCCTTCGTGCTTGTAGCCGCGCGCGAGTTCGAACATGGAATGATTCAGCGCATGGAAGCCCGCAAGCGTGATGAACTGGAACTTGTAGCCCATCGCGGCGATTTCGCGCTGAAAGCTCGCGATCGTGGCGTCGTCCAGATTTTTGCGCCAGTTGAAGGAAGGCGAGCAGTTGTACGCCAGCAGCTTCCCTGGAAATTTCGCGTGAACGCCATCGGCGAATTCGCGCGCTTCGTGAATATCGGGCTTCGATGTTTCGCACCAGATCATGTCCGCGTAGGGCGCGTAGGAAATCGCGCGGGCGATGGCAGCCTTCGTCCCGCTGCGAACGCCGAAGAATCCCTCGGATGTGCGTTCACCGGTAATAAAGGCATGATCTTGCGGGTCCACGTCGCTCGTGAGAAGCGAGGCGCTCTCGGCGTCCGTCCGCGCGACGATCACCGTCGGAACACCCATCACGTCCGCCGCGAGGCGCGCGGCCACGAGCTTGTGAATCGCTTCGGACGTGGGAACCAGCACCTTGCCGCCGAGGTGGCCGCATTTTTTTGCCGAGGATAGCTGGTCTTCAAAGTGAACGCCGGACGCGCCCGCCTCGATCATCGCTTTCATCAGCTCGAACGCGTTCAGGTTGCCGCCGAATCCGGCTTCCGCGTCGGCGACGAGCGGCGCGAGCCAGTACGCAACTTTGCTGTCGGCGTTGCCCGCGTGATGTCCATTCGCGTGGTTGATTTGATCGGCGCGCACCAGCGCCCGATTGATGCGGCGCACCAGGTGCGGGACGCTATCGGCGGGATAGAGGCTCTGGTCCGGATAGGTCTCGCTCGCTTCGTTCGCGTCGGCCGCCACCTGCCAGCCGCTCACGTAGATTGCTTGCAAGCCGGCGCTGACTTGCTGCACGGCTTGATTGCCAGTCATGGCGCCGAGCGCCGCAACGAACGGCTCCGAATGCAGGAGACTCCAGAGACGCTCCGAGCCGACGCGCGCCAGCGTGTGCTCGATATGGATCGAACCGCGGAGCCGCTCCACATCCGCGGGGGTATAGGGACGCGTAATCCCCGCCCAGCGCGGATTGGTTCGCCAGTCTATCTCCAGATTCACATGCTTGCCGTTGTTGCCGAACATCCTGTCGCCTCCATAGGCCGTAGTTTTCACGGTCGCGCACCAATCCAGGCACGAGCCTGCTCGCGCTTCAGACCAACTGGTATCTCACCCTGAGACGAAGAGGGAATGGCCTCGCTTGTTGCGACCTCTATGCGTACGCGCGCAACGCCACCGCGCCGATCCGGCGGCGGGAAACTCCCGACCGAAATTGTCGCAAGAGCCGGCTAGTTAAGTCAAAGTGATTGTAATTATCGTGGCGATAAGCCCGTGTTATCATGTGCCGCGGATATTGGGCTTAGGTAACGGACTCGCCTGGAGAACGACCATGGAAATCGACCAAATCGAGACTTTTCTAGCGGTGGTGATGTACGGGGGCTTCCATCGGGCGGCTGAGGCGCTGCACGTGAGCCAACCCGCGGTAAGCGGCCGGATTCGGGCGCTCGAGGAATCGCTTGGCGCCACGCTGTTTACGCGCGGCCGTGCGAACCCGACGCTTTCGCCGGCTGGAAAGGCGCTGCGTCCCCACGCGGAGCAACTGCTGCGCACCGTAGCCTCGGCCCGGCAGGCCGTTCACGAACTGCAGCCGCAGACGGGCGGCGCACTCCGGATCGCGGCATCGCTTTCGGTGTGCACGTATCTGATGCCGGACGTGATGCAGGACTACAAGAGCGAGAGCCCGAAGGTGATGGTCCACCTGCGCTCGGGCAATTCGATGCAGGTACTGAAAATGGTGCTGGAGGGCGAAGCGGAAATCGGCGTGGCGCGCTCGCTGAATCACCCCGAAGTCGAGACGATGACGCTGCGCAACGATCCCCTGATTCTCGTCGGGCATCCTGCGCATCCGATGGCGGGCAAGCGCGAAGTCCGGCTCGAGGAGGTGGAATCGTGGCCGCTGATCTTCTACGATCGCGGCTCGAGCGATTGGACTCTTAGCCAAGGACTATTCCGCCGCGCGGGCCTGCTGCCGAATGTGGCGCTGGAAGTCGAAACGATCGAGGCGGCGAAGCGGATGGTTGAGCGCAAGCTCGGCTTCGGCTTCCTGCCGCAGATCGCGCTCTCGCAGGAACTGCGCCAGGGCAAGCTGATTTCGATCGAGATCGTGGATGCCGAGCCGCTGAGCCGTAATCTCGATGTGATCCGGCCGCTGAACCGCCCGCTTGCAAAAGAGGCGCAAGACTTCCTTCGCTTCCTGCGCGCGGCGGCGACGACCACGGCGCCGGAGGCGAAACCATCCGCTCCGCCGCGAAGCGTGGCCAAGAAATAGGCGCCGACAAAATCGGACGCGGCAGTCGAATGAAACGCTAGAATCGCGCTTCTCTCAAGGAGGCACTCGCATGTACTACCAGCCCGGCAAGACGCACCACGGCCTCCGCTACGATCCCTTCAAATCCTGCGTGATCCCGAGGCCGATCGGATGGATTTCGACCGTCAGCCACGATGGCGTGCACAATCTCGCACCCTACAGCCAGTTTCAGATGCTGGCGTTCGATCCGCCGTATGTGATGTTCTCAGCCGGGCAGAACAGCCGCGGCCGCCGAAAGGACACGGTCGTGAACGCAGAGCAGACCGGCGAGTTCGTCTGGAACATGGCCACGTATGACCTGCGCGAGGCCGTGAATAAATCCGCGGAGGAGGTTCCACCGGAAGTCGATGAATTCGATCTTTCGGGCGTGACGAAGGCATCTTCACACGCGGTAAAGCCATGCCGCGTGGCGGAATCTCCCGTGCATTTCGAATGCGTGTACCATCAGACGCTGCGGCTGCCCGGCAACAGCATGCTCTCGACTTCCGACGTCGTGTTCGGCCGCGTGATCGGCATTCATATCAGCGATGACGTGATCGGGGCCGATGGCCGCATCGACGTGCTGAGAATCCGGCCGATCGCACGGCTCGGCTATCACGATTACACGAGTGTCGAATCGATCTTCGAAATGATTATCCCGGGCAATAACAAGGTCGTCCTCGCGGGAATGGACGGCTCCGCGCGAGACTGAGGACCGCGGGTGCTAGAATTGACTCTCAGGAATGCCGATGCCGAAATTCGAGCGACACATCTTCATCTGCACGAATCAGAGGCCCGAGGGACATCCCCGTGGCTGCTGCAGTCCCTCCGGCGAGGGTGAACTCCATCACCTGTTCAAAGTGAAACTTGCCCAGCGCGGAATCAAGGGCAGAGTGCGGGCGAATAAATCCGGGTGCCTCGATCAGTGCGAGATCGGCCCGACCGTTGTCGTCTATCCCGAGGCGGTGTGGTACGGCCACGTCACGCCGGAGGATGTGGACGAGATCATCGACTCGCACATCATCGGCGGCCGGCCCGTCGAGCGGCTCATCATCCCCGATTCCCTGCTCAACAACACCCGGAAGAACGGATCTCCCGAGTAACACGGGGGCAGGCCTTCCCCTCGATTCAAGCTTCAGCCGCGATTGACGATTTAGCCATCTGGATTAAAATCGCGGTGTTGTGACGTTCGTCACAGTAACCGCTTAACCCTTCGCTGTATAAAATCAACGCGCGAAATTGCCGCACACCGGTGGAGCTGTATCGAACTGAACTGAGGAGAGTCCGATGGGGCGCTGGAAGGCTTTCCGCTGGTTGGCGATTGCCGCGCTTGGTCTGGTTTGCCTGCAGGTTTCCGCACGGGCACAAGAAGCACAAACTCCGAAAACATCTCCAGCGGCGGCGCCGGATTCGAAAAACGCCACCCCGGCCCAGTATTTGGGCTCGGAGGTATGCAAGACCTGCCACGAAGACATCTACGATAACTGGGAGAAAACGCCGCACTGGAAGACGACGCTCGACACCAACGGAGGCCCGTCGCACCAGGGTTGCGAGTCCTGCCACGGTCCCGGATCGGCACACGTGGCGGGCGGCGGAGACATCACCAAGATCTTCAGGTTCGAGAAAGCCTCCACGAAGGAGATCGACGATCGCTGCCTCGGTTGCCACGCCGGCAGGACCGAGCACATGAATGCGATCAACTCGATCCACTCCCAGAACGATGTGAGCTGCATTTCCTGCCATTCGCCGCACCACGCGGTGGAGAAGGAGTTTCTGCTGGTCAAGTCGCAGCCCGAGCTTTGCTATGGATGCCACCTCGCAAAGAAGGCTGAATTTGAAATGCCCTTCCACCACCGTGTGAATGAGGGCCTGATCCAGTGCACGGACTGCCACAATCCGCATGGAACGGTCGGCCCCAAGCAGGTGCGGACGTCCTCGACGCAGGATGCAATCTGCTTCAAGTGCCACACGGACAAGCAAGGCCCGTTTGTATACGAGCATGCGCCCGTGAAGGTGGATGGCTGCCAGTCCTGCCACATGGTCCACGGCGGGCCGAATCCTCACATGCTGAGGCTCAGCAACGTCAATCTGCTCTGCCTGCAGTGCCACACGACATCGAGTTTCAGCGGGGCGCCGGGTGCGCCGTCGTTCCATAACCAGGCGACCTTCTTCCAGGCATGCACGCTGTGCCACATCGAGATCCACGGCTCGAACTTCAGTCCCACGTTTTTCAAGTAAAGGCCGCCATGAACACGTTGCGAGCGGCGCCAAGGCACAAGGACATGCGAGCCGAGTCAGGCACCCGCCGATGTTGGCGACCTTTGCGACCCTGGGGTTTCCGGACAGCGGAGAACAAAGCCATGGATTATCGCCGGACGATTCTCTCAGTCAGTCTAATGGTGTTCGCGGGGGCGCTGCTCGGGGCGACCGCTTCGCGGGCCCAGGACGGCGCGGCCGACAACAAGGGCGTCAATTCCGGGAACTACAACATCCAGCAGTCGATTGAGTTCGGATACCGGGCCAACGAGGTGAACGGGAACCAGGACACTTACGACACGTTCGTCAACCTGGGGTCGGGCGTGCGCCTGTTCGATTACACGCTCGATATGCGCTCTCTGAATCATCAGGGGCTTTTCTTCGACAATCTGCACTTCAGCAACTTCGGTTACGGCGGCGATCCGAATGACGTTTCGCGCCTGCACATCGACAAGAACAAGTGGTACGACTTCAACGTGGTGTTCCGCCGCGACAAGAATTTCTGGGACTACAACCTCTTCGCGAACCCGCTCAACCCGGCGGCGCCGAATCCGGTGGGTTCCGAGACTGCGGGTTGCATCGTCAGCGGGCCGGCCACGGCGCATCCAGGCCTGCCCGGGTACTGCTCGACCCCCTCCATCGCCATCGCAAATTCGCCGCACGGACTCGACCTCGTGCGCCGCATGCAGGACTACGACCTGACGCTGTTTCCCCAATCGCGCGTGCGGTTCCGCCTGGGCTTCTCGCACGACCGCGACCAGGGGCCAGGCTACTTCACGACGGACAGCGGAACGGTGCCCGACTTCCCCGAGACGTACAGCTACACGACGAACGCGTACCGCGCGGGTGTTGATTTCCGCATCCTGCCGCGGACGACGATTTCCTACGACCAGTTCCTGAGCTACTTCAAGCAGGACAACGTGGTCACCGAGAATCCGGTGGCCACGCCTGGGCAATACGGCTATCAACTCCCCGACGGCACACCCGCGGATCTGGGAATCGCCTGGCTCACTCAGACGCCCGCCGAGGTGTTGCCTTGCGCTGCGCCCATTATGAATGCCGCCACGACGCCTCCCACGGCGAATCCCAATTGCAACGGGTTCCTGAGCTACAGCCAGGTGGGCCGGCCTCGAAACTACATGCCCACCGAGCGCCTCCGGTTCCAGTCCAACTACTTCCAAGAATTCCAGATGGAGGGGTCGATCGGCTACAGCACGTCGGATAACCAGATCCCGGATTTCGACGAGATTCTGAATGGCTGGGTCTCCCGGACCGCGACGCGCGTGAGCACGACGGCGGGCCCGGCCGATGCGAAGCGCGTTTCGGTGAACGCGGACTGGTCGGGAGTCTACGCCGTCACCGACAAATTCCGCATCCAGGATTCGTTCCGCTACGACAACTGGCGCATCCCCGGCTTCTGGGCCACATACGAAACGAACATCTTCGGTGGCGCCGGCTCGGGACAGGTCGGCCTGGCGCTTCCGCTGTCGTTGTTCAACGAGGTGTCTCCGACGACTGCCACGACGTTTGCCGCGCTCTGCCCCGCGCCCTACAGTCAGGCCGGCTGTCCGCTGCACGCGTCGGGCTCGGGCGCCGATGTGACCAATCAACTTGCGTATCAATTTCTGGGTCAAAATCTCAAGTCGAACACGTTTGAGCTCCAATACGATTTCAGCAAGCGGCTGAGCGGCCAAATCGGATACGAGTACACGAACCGCTCGATCGCGCAAATGAGCGACGCCTTCAACGTGGGAGAAACCTACTTTCCCGGAGGAGGCGGCACGGCCGCGAATTACTATCTGGCGGCGCGGGGGGATTGCGCCCTGGTGGCAGGAGCGCTTCCGGCTGCTTGCACGGTGAACGGGGACGGCTCGATTACCTTAGGCTCGCTCGCGGACCCTGTCGCGGTGGCGGGCAACGACACGGCGCGCTCCGTGGTTACGATCAATGAGAACGTGCTGCTGGCCGGGCTGACCTACCGCCCGATCGACGCTCTCCGGATCACCAGCGATTTCGAGTTCGGCTACAACGACAATTCCTTCACGAGGATCGATCCGCGGCAAATCCAGAGTTACAAGATTCACGCCAGTTACACGCCCAAGCCGTGGGTGACGATCGACGGCGCGGTCGAAATCCACGAGAACCGCGACAACGTGGACACCGTCGACAACCTGGAACACGACCGCATGTACAGCTTCACGACGATGCTGATGCCGAATTCGCGCGTGACCATCGATTTCGGTTACAGCTACTGGGACGTTTATACGCAATCGCAAATTTGCTTTAACTATTCCATCAGCTACACGAATCCTCCGCCTGCCACGGGAACCACGATTTTTGGCACCTCTCCTCCTGGGGTGGCCACCATCGCTTGCCCCATTCCGGGTGCTGGGTTGGGCGCGACCGGACTCGGTGCGCTTTCGACCTACGCCAGCACGGATCACTTCGTTCACGGAGGCTTGATGTGGAAGCCGACCAAGCGGGTGACAGCGTCGGTGGGATACGCGGGCAGCTTCGTGCGCGGCAACACGATCTTTCTGAATCCGCTTACGCCCTCGGGCACGCTCGATTACGACTACCAGTCGCCCTACGGTTCGATCGTGATCGACGTTTACAAAGGCTTCAGCTACAAGGTTTCCTGGAACTATTACGGGTTCAATGAGAAGGGCAATACGAGCCCGTTCGGTCTGGCCACGATCCCGCTGCAGGATTTCAACGGGAGCACGGCCACTTTCGCCTTCCGGTACGCCTTCTGATGTGCGCCGAGGAAATCGCAACCTTCCCTATCTGTTACCTATCTAATTCTTCTGAGGAGGAACGTGGCCATGAATCATTCAGGAAATCGAATCTGGGGAGCGTTGCCGCTGGCTTTTTATCTGCTCGTATTCTCCGCACCGCTGTGGGGGCAAGGCGAGGGGGCCACGCTATTCAAAACGAAGTGCGCCGCTTGTCACAGCGCCGACGGCAGCGCAAGCGGTCCTGCCGGCAAGGCGATGCATATTCGTGATCTCGCCTCGGCTGGCGTGCAGAAGCAAACCGATGCGGAACTAACCGCGATCATTGCCGACGGGAAGGGAAGCATGCCCGCCTTCAAGGACCAAATCACCGGCGATCAAATCAAGGAACTTGTTGGCTTCATCCGCGATCTTGCCAAAAAGAAATAGACTCTCGGCCGCCAAACGACGCAGCGTTGAAGTTGCAGCCTTGGTGTGATGCTTGATCGAGAAGGTCTCCCCGCGCGTCTGAAAGTGATTCCGCAGCCAGACCAGCCCGACGTGGCGAAACGCGCGATCGTCGGGATTGACAAAGTGTCATCTTAGATATAGTCTAACCTGCGTATGGACGCCGAGGCGATTAAAAGGTCCCTCGAGGACGGTGGGTTGCGGTGCACGCCGCAGCGCCACGCCGTGATGGCATTTTTGGTGGAATGCCAGCGGCATCCCACGGCAGCGGAAATCTTCGAAGCCGTGAATCGCGTGGATCCGCGCTCTTCAAGGGCCACAACTTATAACAATCTGCGAGACTTGGTGGAGGCGGGTTTGGTGCGTGAAGTAGCAGTGGAGGGGCGCGCCGCGCGATTCGATGCGAAGGGCATGCGGCATCACCACTTCATCTGTGACCGCTGCGGCAATGTTGAGGACGTGAAGTGGTACAAAGTGCCCAAGCCTGCCTCGGGCTCTTTGGGTAAACGAATTCTCCGCGAATGCGAACTCATTTTCCGGGGGCTCTGCGCGAAGTGCGCGCCCCGGCACGCTTCCCGTTAGGCGGCGTTTGGATATCGGACTTTCCCATTCGCCCAAGCGTCAGAGTTCTGTGCTTTCTTGACCAAAATTTCGATGAATCGAAAGGAAGGAACAAACCTTGTCAACCGAAGCCAAGTGCCCCTTTACGGGCGCAGCCCCCGCGCACACGAACCGCGACTGGTGGCCGAACCAGTTGGACCTTAGCGTTCTCCACCAACACTCCGGCCTGTCCAATCCAATGGGCGAGGAGTTCGACTACGCGAAGGAATTCAAGAGTCTCGACCTGAATGCCGTAATCAAGGACCTTCACGCCTTGATGACAGACTCGCAGGATTGGTGGCCGGCCGACTTCGGCCACTACGGCGGCCTGTTCATCCGGATGGCGTGGCACAGCGCAGGAACCTACCGCATCGGCGACGGCCGCGGCGGCGCCGGTGCCGGTCAGCAGCGCTTCGCGCCGCTCAACAGCTGGCCGGACAATGTGAACCTCGATAAGGCGCGGCGGCTGCTATGGCCGATCAAGCAGAAATACGGCTGCAAGATCTCCTGGGCGGACCTCATGATTCTCGCGGGCAACGTCGCCCTCGAGTCGATGGGCTTCAAGACGTTCGGCTTTGGGGGCGGGCGCGCGGATGTGTGGGAGCCCGAAGAGGACATCTACTGGGGCCCCGAGGGCAAGTGGCTGGCGGATGAGCGCTACAGCGGCGAGCGCGATCTTCAGAATCCGCTTGCTGCCGTGCAAATGGGTCTGATCTACGTGAATCCGGAAGGGCCAAACGGCAAGCCGGATCCCATCGCGGCTGCCAAGGATATTCGCGAAACGTTCCGCCGCATGGCAATGAACGATGAAGAAACGGTCGCGCTGATTGCCGGCGGTCACACATTCGGCAAGACCCACGGCGCCGGCGATGCAGCGCTGGTGGGCGCGGAGCCCGAATCCGCCACCATCGAGGAGCAGGGCCTCGGCTGGAAGAGCAAATTTGGCGTGGGCAGAGGCGGCGACGCGATCGGCAGCGGCCTGGAGGTCACTTGGACCACCACGCCCACGAAATGGAGCAACAACTTCTTCGCGAATCTATTCGGATACGAATGGGAACTGACGAAGAGTCCCGCCGGCGCACATCAGTGGAGACCGAAGAATGGCGCGGGCGCCGGTACAATACCGGATGCGCACGACCCGTCAAAGCGTCACGCGCCCGCCATGCTGACCACTGACCTTTCCTTGCGGCTCGATCCCGTTTACGAAAAGATTTCACGCCGCTTCTACGAGCATCCCGATCAGTTCGCTGACGCGTTTGCGCGGGCGTGGTTCAAGCTGACGCACCGCGACATGGGCCCGATCGTGCGTTATCTCGGCCCGCTCGTTCCGAAGGAGACGCTGCCGTGGCAAGACCCGATCCCCGCTGTGAATCATCCGCTGATTGGGGAGCAGGACATCGCGGCTCTGAAGGCGAAAATCCTCGCATCGGGGCTGTCTGTTTCCCAGCTTGTTTCGACGGCCTGGGCGTCGGCTTCGACGTTCCGGGGCTCGGACAAGCGCGGTGGAGCGAACGGCGCGCGCATTCGCCTCGCGCCGCAGAAGGACTGGGCAGTCAACCAGCCGGCTGAGCTGGCGAAGGTGCTGCAGAAGCTCGAAGCGATCCAAAAGGAGTTCAACGCTTCACAGTCTGGCGGGAAGAAGGTTTCGCTGGCTGACCTGATCATTCTGGGCGGCTGCGCGGCGGTGGAGAAGGCCGCGAAAGCCGCAGGGCACGACGTCAAGGTCCCCTTCACGCCGGGGTGCATGGACGCGTCACAAGAGCAGACCGATATCGAAGCCTTCGAACCGCTCGAACCGGCCGCAGATGGGTTCCGCAACTATCTCAACGTTAACGGCAACCGGCGTCTGGCACCTGAGGAGCGATTGATAGACAAGGCGCAATTGCTGCGGCTAACTGCCCCGGAGATGACGGTTCTCGTCGGCGGCCTGCGCGTCTTGGGTGCAAATACCGGGAAGTCCGCACATGGCGTATTCACCAAGCGGCCGGAGACGCTGACGAACGACTTCTTCGTCAACCTGCTCGACATGAGCACGCTATGGCAACCGTCCGCTGGTTTGGAAGGAGTCTACGAGGGGCGCGACCGGAAGACGAACGAGGTCAAGTGGACGGGCACGCGTGTCGACCTGATCTTCGGTTCTCACTCTCAGCTGCGCGCCCTCGCGGAAGTGTATGCATGCGCGGATTCTAAGGAGAAGTTTGTGAAAGACTTCGTGGCCGCGTGGACCAAAGTGATGAATCTCGATCGCTTCGACCTTGCGTGAGCTCGCCGCAAGAAGGGAGCTATCGGCTGGCCACTAACCTTGTTGCCGTTGTTTGGATCGGCAAGACCGAAGGGCGCGCTTTCCTCGGTTTGGCGGACGGAATTGCGCGCCCTTTGATTTAGCGAAGGTCCCCACAGGAAAAACCGTTCCCCACAAGCGCAACGGTTTGCACCATGTGTAACCCTCGGTGTCGCATGTGGGTTCATTGAAGCACGGCGAGAGTGGCTACACACATGCCTATAAACCACTAGCTGACCTTATAGGCGGCTCGCGTCCTTCCTCGGGCGCAGCCAGGAACGAGCTAGAAAATGAGACGGGTTCTTGGGATCGGCGTCTTTTTGTTTCTCTTCGCGGCCCTCGGCGCCTCGGGTGTCCGTGCCGATGAGTACACTGCCACTTTTGCGTGCGACGGCACCTGCGCTTACATTCCGGTTGTGACGGGTGATGTGTCATTCCCCACGCCCACCGAGATTGTGGTCGATGCGGGTGCAACCTTCACCCTTGAACTTTCAGCTCCGGAAGGCCCTGATGATTCATATACGTGGGAAGAAGTAGACGATTCAGGGCTATGGGACTTTGCTATTGGGGACACCTCCGGAGGGGTACTCATTCTTTCCGAAGCCAAGTCCTCGGGCCCCGGCGGAACGCCCGGGGAAGTCTTCGGGGGCGGAACTCTGGTCTTTACCCCTGTGGCTGCACCCGAGCCAAGTTCCCTGGCGCTTCTGCTGGCGAGCTTGGGAATGTTCGCGCTAATGGTCATGCGAAAGCGAACATCGCTAGCGCCTCGATGGGAACACTGCCCTGGCTAGGCTTTGACCGAGTATAGCCAACAGATCGCTTTTCCCGGGGAAATATTGTCGCGTCAACTGATTAGACGGTGTTGCATCGACCGGTTGAGTGAGCTACTGCTGCCAGCCCCCGCCGAGAGCGCTGTAAAGTTGAACCAGTGAGAGCCGCTCATTGAGCTGCGCTTGCGCGAGATTCAGCTCCGCTGCGAAATAATTCGTTTCGCTGGTCAGCACCTGCAGATAACTCGCGCCGCCGTGCTGGTAGAGCGTGTTGGAGAGTTGATCCGCTTGCTGCGCGGCGGACGTTAGCAATTGCTGCTGCTCCCGGAATTCGCGATCCTTCTGATACGCGACGAGCGAGTCGGAAACCTGTTGGAAGGCGTCCTGGATCGTCTGCTTATAGGTGAGCAGCATCTGCTGTTCCTGCGCTTCGGCAAGGCGGGTGCCCGCGTGGAGGCTGCCTGCCTCGAACACAGGCTGCGTCAGCGTTCCGGCAGTGTTCCACAGTCCAGACGAAGCGTTGAAAAGCTTGGTCAGCGAATAGCTTTCAAAGCCTGCCGTGCCCGTCAAAGAAATGTCGGGGAAATAAGCTGCCTTGGCAACACCGATCTCAGCGTTTGCGGCAATCAGGGTTTCTTCGGCTTCCCGTATGTCGGGACGGCGCTCCAGGAGTTCGGAGGGAAGCCCGGCGGGAACGCTGGGCGGTTTCGGCTGTTCGGTGAGCGGGTGGCCCCGGGGAATGTCGCCGGGATTTTCTCCGAGCAGAATGCTGAGCGCGTTTTCCTGCTGTGCGATCTGGCGTTCGAGATCGGGGATCGTCTCCGCTGCGGTGTAAAGGAGCTCTTCCGATTGGCGCACGTCGAGCATGGACGCGGAACCGTTCTTCGCGAGCACATTGGTGAGCCGCAGCGAGTCCTGCCGCGAGGCCAGCGTGCTTTTCGATATTTCGAGCGCCAGGTCGAGCTCGCGAAGCTGGAAATAGGAGCTGGCCACGCTTGACACCACGCTGGTCAGGACGGCCCGGCGGCCCCATTCCGAGGCGAGCAGATTGGCGCGCGCGGCTTCCGTTTCCCGGCGGTACTTCCCCCAGAAATCGAGGTTCCAGATGACGGACAGATCCACCTCGGCGACATTGGTCTGATAGGACGGGAACGCGCTCGAGATCTTCGGATTGCGCTCACTGAAGGCCTGGGCTCCGGCGCCCATCATCGGGAACTGGTTGGCGCGCGCGATGCCGAGTTCCGCCTGCGCCTGAAGAACGCGCGTGGCGGCGATCCGCGCGTCGTAGTTCTGCTGCAACGCCCTGCGGATCAGCTGCTGCAACACGGGATCCTGGAACACATCCCACCACTTCTCATTGCCGAGGGATTCCGCCGCGGCGACGGAGGGTTGGGTCGCGCTTTCGGCGCGATACGCAGCCGGCGTATCAATGGCAGGCCTCTGGTATTTCGGTCCAACGGTGCAGCCGGCAAGCAGAAGCGCGAAAACCGGGAGCGCGAGTTTTCTCATCTCAATCGCCCTCCTGCGGCGCGGCACTCGCAGGAGACTCCGCCAGGTTATGCCGCGTGCCTCCCGAAAGCTTCTCGACGAGATAGAAAATCACGGGAATGAAGAAGATTGCGATGGCGCTGGCCGCCATCATGCCGCCAATCACCGTGGTGCCCATAATCTGACGAGCCACCGATCCGGCGCCGGATGCAAACCAAAGCGGAACGCATCCGAAAATGAACGCCAGCGAAGTCATGAGAATCGGCCGCAAGCGCAGTCGCGCCCCTCCCAATGCCGCATCGACAAGCGGTATGCCCTTCTCGTATTCGTCCTTGGCGAATTCGACGATCAGAATCGCGTTCTTGGCCGCCAGGCCGATCAGCATCACCAAGCCGATCTGCGAATACACGTCATTTTCGATTTGGACCATGTAAGCGGGATAAAAGGCTTGCATGTATAGACGGCGCAGCAAGAGGATTCCAAAAGCCCCGAAGACAGCCACCGGCGTGCTTAGCAGCACGCTGAAAGGCAGCGACCAGCTTTCGTAAAGAGCCGCCAGAATCAGGAAAACAAACAGAATCGAAATCCCGAAAATCGTCGTGGACGATATGCCCTTCTCCGCCTGCCTTTGCTGAAACGACATGCCCATGTAGTCGTAGCCCATGTCATGCGGCATCGTTTGCGCAAAGACTTCTTCGAGGGCGGCCATCGCTTGGTCCGAGCTGTAGCCAGGGGCAGCCTCTCCGTTGATCTGCGCCGAGGGGTATTCGTTATAGTGCATGATAAATTCAGGGCCCATGCGCGGCTCGAATTTCGTCAAAGCGGATAGCGGAACCATCTCGCCGGTGTTGTTCCGCACGTAGAACTGCGCGGCGTCTTGCGCATTCGTCCGATAGTCGCCTTCCGCCTCCACGTAGACCTGCCACTGGCGGCCGAAACGATTGAAATAGTTTACGAAGAGGCCGCCCATGTAGGTTTGCAGCGTTGTGTACACGTCCGAAATCGGGACGCCCTGCTTGAAAACCTTATCGCGATCGACATCGACGAATTCCTGCGGAACGCTCGGCAGCAACGACGACGTAGCTCCCGCGATCTCCGGGCGCTTGTTGACGGCGGCCAGAAACTTATCCACGTTCGAGGCCAGATAGGAGATATCGTTCCCGCCGCGGTCTTCGAGAACAAACGTGAAGCCGCCGGAAGTGCCGACGCCCGGGATTGCAGGGGGCGAAAAGCTGAAGGCGGTCCCCTGCGGCATCTTGCCGAGCTCCCGATTCAGCCGAGCCTTGATGGCTTGGAACTGCTCCGCCTGCTGCTTGCGGTCCGCCCACGGTTTCAAGGTGACAAAGAAAAAAGCGTTGTAGCTCGTCTGCACGTAGCTGAGCAGGTTGAAGCCGATCACGCTCGTCGTATATTGGACTCCAGGCGTATCAGCCAGCACGGCCTCAACCTGCCTCGCGGCTTGGTCCGTGCGCTGAAGCGACGACGCGACAGGCAGCTGGAGGCTGACGTAGGTGTATCCCATATCCTCGTCAGGCAAAAAGCCCGAGGGCAGCTTCTCGCCAAAAAAGACCGCCGCAGCGGCAAAAAGCAGCAGGGCGATGACGGCCACGACGCTCTTGCGAATCAGCGTCCCGCTGAAGCGAATGTATGCGTTGGTGCCACGCGCAAAAACGCGATTGAACCAATCGAAGAACCTCCGCAGCGGTCCCCTGCTGGGTTGCTTTGGACGAAGCAGCAGCGCGGCGAGCGCCGGGCTGAGGCTGAGAGCATTGAATGCCGAGATGAGGACGGAGATCGCGATGGTAACCGCGAACTGCTGATACAAGCGCCCTGTGATTCCCGGTATGAATGCGGTGGGCACGAATACCGCCGAGAGCACCAAAGCGATGCCGACGACGGGTCCCGAAATCTCCTGCATGGCTTTCAAAGCTGCGTCTTTCGGCGCCAGCCCCTCTTCAATGTGGCGCTCGACTGCCTCGACAACCACGATTGCATCGTCAACCACCAGACCGATGGCGAGCACCAGACCAAACATCGAGAGCGTATTGATGGAGAAGCCGAACAGCGGGAAAAATGCGAAGGTCCCGACGAGCGAAACCGGAACCGCGAGCAGCGGAATCAGCGTGGCGCGCCAGCCCTGGAGGAAAATGTAAACTACTACAATTACCAGCAAAAGCGCGATGCCCAGGGTAATCAGGATTTCCCGAATACCTTCCGTGACTGCCCGTGTTTGGTCCAGCGATACAACGTAGGTCATGTCTGACGGGAAGTTGTCCTTCACCTGGGCCATGAGCGCCCTTACTTCCTTTGAGTCATCAACAGCGTTCGAGCCGGGAAGCTGATAGATCGCCATGATGGCGCTCGGCTTTCCATTCAGGCGGCCCATCAGCGTATAGCTCTGCACGCCGAGCTCGATGCGCGCTACGTCCTTCACGCGAACGATGCCGCCATCGGGATTCTCGCGCACGATGATGTTGCCGAATTCTTCTGGGGTAATCAGGCGGCCCTGCGCGCGCACCGAATACGTGAATTCCTGCCCGGGAGGAGACGGTTCGCTGCCGATTTGCCCGGCGGGATTCACGGTGTTTTGCGATTCAACCGCGTTGACGACATCGGATGCTGTGATGCCGAGCTTGGCCAGCAGATCGGGCTTGAGCCAGATGCGCATCGCATACTGCCCCGCGCCGAAAACCTGCACGTTGGCGATTCCGGGAAGCCGGGTGATCTGATCGTAGAGATTGATGTATTCGTAGTTTGCGAGGAACTGCGCGTTGTAGGTGCCGTTCGGTGAATAGAGCGCCACCAGCATCATCGGGGCGGTGGTCGACTTCTGAATGCTGACGCCATATTGCGCAACGGTCGATGGTAGCTGGGGCGCCGCCTGAGTCTCGCGCATCTGGGTGAGAATCAAGTCGGTGTTGGGATCGGTGCCGACGCCGAAATCCACGATCATGGTCATCTGGCCGTTGGCGGTCGCGTTCACCGAATACATGTAGTTCATGTTGTCCACGCCGCTCATCTGCTCCTCGATGGGCGTGGCAACCGATTGCGCGAGCGTCTGGGCATCGGAGCCGACGAACGTGGCCTGAATCTTCGCTTCCGGCGGAACGATGTCCGGAAATTGCGAGACCGGCAGACGGACAATGGAGATTGCGCCGATGATCATCGTCAGAATTGCGATCACCATCGCGACGATTGGACGGTTGATGAAAAACTTGGACATGGCTCACCTGCCCCCGGACGCGACCCGGACCCGGGATTGAAGGGAACGGGAGCGACGGTGCTGCCTTCTTTCACTTTCGACGTGCCCTCCGCTACGACGTGGTCTCCCGGATTCAAACCCTTGTTGATGATCCACATGGTGTCCACGCGCTCGCCGACCTCGACGCTGCGAATGGCGATCTTGTTGTCCGGCCCCACCACCGCGACTTCATACGATCCCTGGAGTTCGCTGACGGCGCGCTGCGGAACGAGCAAGGCGCCCTTTCGCATCTGCGTTACCGCCCGCACCCTGCCGTATTGCCCTGGGCGCAGGATATCGCCGGGGTTCGGAAACTCCCCAGCGATTCGAATCGTTCCGGTCTGTTGATCCACCTGGCGGTCGGCGAAAAGGATCTTGCCGCTGTGCGCGTAGGTGCTGCCGTCCGAGAGCATCAATTGCAGCGGGATCGTCGAGGTCTTCGACAGCAGGTTTACGGTATCGGGGCCGATCTTGTTGGCAATTTGGAGATACTCGTCTCCGGTAATGGGAAAATACGCCTTAATGGGATTCACCTGCGAGACCCCGGTCAGCACAGTTGAGGGGGTAACGAGGTTGCCGACTTGCACTTGGGCGATGCCCGCGATTCCGGTTATCAGGGAACGCACCTTCGTGAACCCAAGATTGAGCGCAGCCTGTTCCACGGCGGCTTGGCCGGCTTCCACCGCGGCCTTCCCCGCCAGTTCCGTTTGCGTGTCTGTGTCAAGTTGGCTTTGCGGAATCGCGCTCGCCTGCGCTTCAGGAATGTCGCGCTTTACGTTGATCGTGGCGTTGCCAAGCTGCGCCTCCGCCTGTGCGAGCTGCGCCTTTGCTTGATCGAGCACTGCCTGGAATGGACGCGGATCGATCTCAAAGAGCACATCATCTTTGTGCACCAGGGAGCCTTCGCGGTAGTCCTGTTTGATGAGATACCCGGTGACCTGCGGCTGTATTTGCGCATTCACGTACCCGTCGAGCGTAGCGACCCAATCGCTATAGATGGGGACGTCTTTTTGGATCACGCTCGCGACTTCCACCTTCGGAGGCGATTGTTGCGCGGACGATGCTTTCTGGCTGCATCCCACACAGGGGAGAATTCCAAGAATGCTGAAGACTAGAGCAATCCGTGGCCCAAAGCCAAAACTCGTGCCGTTCAATCCATTCTCCTCTCTGCACCGATCCATTCCGAACACTGCGAGCCATGCGAACTCCTCGCACGGCTCGGCAAAAACAAGTCCTCAACACCGCAATTTCGGAACCAGATATCCAGTCAAAACAGACTTAAATTCTTCGATCATCGCGCTCTTCTCGTCGGCGTCGGCCTGCGCGTACAGCGTCAATAATCCCCTGGTGACTTGTTGCACCACCGACGCGACGCGCAGCGCCGTGGTTCTCGGCATGCGAGGCTTGTGCGCAATCAGCACCGCGGCAATTCTGGCGCGAATCAGTTGGCGCCGCTTGTGTGACCTCGAAGGAACATCCAGGAGCGCGAGCAAGGCCGGATGGCTTTTGATGATCTCGATCTGCAACCTGATGAGCCGGCAGGTGAGGTTCTCGGCGGTCAAGGCGGGCGCCTGGCGTCCGAGAATCACCCAGGATTGTTCGATCTCCTTGACGTACTCATCCCGCAGCGCCTCGACTACGGCGTGTTTATTCGGAAAAAACTGATACAGCGAGCCGATACACGAATTTGCACGTTCGGCAATCGCGCTCATCGTCGCCCGCTCGTATCCCGTCTCGGCGATGACGGCGGCTGCAGCGCGCAAGAACCCCGACACGCGTAGCTTTCCTCGCTTCTGCTGGGGGATCCGCCGCGGCGCCGTGGACGAACATGAGGACACGCTCACATTGTAGCAGATGGGAGTGCTGTCTAACGTTTCCTGTTCCTCTAACTCCTGGTTCCGCAGTTTCAACCGAAAGGGTCGCAAGCCCCGTCGGACGGGACAATCAGGAAATAATAGAGAGTGAAATAATGTTCTTTCTGATCCCGCAACCCGAGGCTTGTATAGTCGATTATTCGTAAACTGTCTAGAAACAGGGGTCGACACCGTCAGCGTTAGTTGAACGGCGCCGTCGATGAGTGGATTACAACAGCTCGCATCGATTGTGGCGCGATCCTTCGAAGAGTAAGTCAGATGGACAAGATTTGGGGCGACAGAATCACGGCCAAGACGATCTGGCCAATCACGGATGGCGTTGCGGTCGCGTGAGCGAGTGCAAAAGTCCCGCTGAATGTTTCCGCTGAGGATACTGTTGAGCCACGGTCTTCACACGCTCAGGACTGGAATCGGCACCGCGCAAATGATTTCGTAGCCGTGGGTCCGCAGGCGACCGCCGTAAGGGTAGCACCCGGAAACCAGCAAGTCCGCCTTCGTCTGCTTCGCAACCTGGCATAGGATCTTGGCCGGGTCACCACTACCGATGAATACGTCGGCCTTGATGCCCATCTCGTGCTGGAGCTTTGCAATATGGTGAGAAGCGTCGCTGGCAAGCGCCTCTTTCCACTCCGGACTGGTGTAGCCGCCACCCGGCCCCCAAAACTTCACGCCGGCAGTGACGTGAGCGAGCGTGAGATGGGCGCCAAATTCCGCGGCCATTTGCGCGGCCCAGGACACACACTTGCGATTATGGGGGTCGAAAGCGACCGCACACAGGATGTTGCGGATCGCAAACTCATGCGCCGGCAATCTTTCGACGTGGGCATCGGTCCAAACAGGGCATTCGCTCCCGTGCAGTACTTTCACTGTCACAGAGCCGAGAAGAAACTGCGAGAACGCGTCGCCATGGGAGGGCATCATGATCAAGTCGGCTCTTTCGTCGCGAGCCGCCTGGACAATTGCCTGGGCCGCGCCGCCTTTGACCAACAGGCATTGAATCGTAAGGTCATGAAGTTCCGGCCCGAGAGACTGGTCCATGTTTTTCTCGGCCGCTTTCGTGATCTCCGCGATCATATCCCAACGAGCGAGCTCGGGACCGCCCTCCGGCACACCCGCTGCGTGGCTGAGTGCCGTCGCGACGTGCAGCATCACGATCTCAGCGTGGAAATGGCGGGCCAACGCCGCCGCCTCATGAATCACGCGCAGCGACGTATTCGGGAAATCAACCGGAAGAAGAATTTTCTTGATATTCAGCATCGCGCACCGAGCGGGGAGTCAATTGTTCCCGACCATCTCCCTCTGAATGTTCCCAACTTGGTTGGGAGTATACGCGATCCGTAGCCCCGAACAACTGGGTCGATCCGCTCCAGAACTGGGCGGATTGGTACGGCGTCCTTTGAGGCGCTGGAGTGCGTTAGGCAAGGATGGGCACACACGTCTACTGCTCGATTGTCGTTTCGGTCTTGGGAGGCTTTTGCGTCACCTGCTGAGGACTGGGTAATTGCGAGCGATCCCACCCGCCGCCCAGTGCCTCCACCAACGCCACGGCGGAGGTCATCTGTTGCACCTGAAGACCATTCAGAGTCTGCTCGTCCGACAGCTTCGTGGTCTGGGCAACCAACACGTCGATGTAGGGATCGACGCCAGTCTCATACCGGCCCAGTTCGAGATTGAGGAAGGTTTGAGAGGAATTTACCGCCTGCTGCGCCTGCTGGATCTGCTTGGACAGGATGCGGACCTCGGCAAGCGAATCTTCGACCTGCTGGAATCCGGCCAGCACCGTCTGACGGTAACCCGCGACATCGGCGTTGTAAGTCGCGACGTATTGTTGGACCGTAGCGCGGCGCAGGCCTGCGTCGAAGACCGTTTCCGACATGGACGCGCCGATAGACCAGAAGCGGCTGGGCCAGGAAAACCAATTGATGAAGGATGAACTCTCAAAGCCGCCTTCGGCGGTCAAGGTCAGTGTCGGATAGTAGGCCGCATACGCGATGCCGATCGCAGCGTTGGCTTCGGCCATGGTGCGTTCGGCCGCGGCGATATCCGGCCTACGCTCGAGCAGCTGCGAGGGAACGCCGACGGGGATCGGGGGTGGAGCAACGGTCATCGGCTTCACGGGAATCGAGAAATTGGAGGCTGTCTTGCCTACGAGCACGGCGATCGCGTGCTCATATTGTGCCCGTGCGATTCCGACATTAGTTGCCGCCGCCTGCGCGCTCTCGAGCGTGGTTTGGGCTTCGACTACCGATATCTGGTCGTCGACGCCGGTGTCGTAGAGCGAACGTGTCAGTTCGAGCGCTTTTTGGTCCGCGTCCACTGTATCGTTGAGAATCTTTTGAAGTTGGTCCTGGCCACGAATCTCGAAAAAGTACTCCGCCAAGCTGGCCTGTTCGGTGAGACGTTCGTTCTCGAGATCGGCAGCGCTGACCTGGGCGGCATACTGAGCCTGGCGCACGGTGTTACGGACTTTGCCCCAAAGATCAGGTTCCCAGGACGCTTCGAGCGGCAGCGAATAGATCGTACCTTCCAGGCGTGTGCCGGAAGTGGCGCCCGTCGTCCCGGTCGTACTGGCGGCGTTCGCCTGGCTGAGGTTCGCCGAGGTTCGCGATTTGTCGATCGAGGGCGCAGCCACGAGCGTAGGAAAATATTGCGACCGGGCCTCGCGCACTATGGCGCGAGCTTCCATGAAGTTCTCGAAGTATTGCTTGATGTTCTGGTTGTTAATGTCCAGTTGTTCTTCGAGGGCGTTGAGTTCGGGATCGTTGAAAATCTCCCACCACTTGCCGCGCAACGTGGCATCCGCGGGCTGCGCGACCATCCATCCTCCGGTATCCTTGAACTGGGTGGGCGATTCCTTGTAATCCGCCGCAGGCGCCGGGGCCGCGGGTGTGTGGTATTTCGGACCGACCGTGCACCCCGCCAGGCAGAGTGTCGCGGCGAGCCACATGGTGGCTCTTAGATGGAAGGAAATCGTAATCCTGTGCAACCTCATGATGGCTCCAATTAATCTGCAGCACTCGGGGCCGGTCTAGCCCCATGATCAACGATGTTATCGCGCCGTCTTCCCTGCATCCGCAGCCGCAGCCGGTCGAACTCCAAATAGACGACCGGCGTCGTATAGAGCGTGAGCAACTGGCTCAAGATCAGCCCTCCCACAATCGTGATGCCCAGGGGCCGGCGGAGCTCGTACCCCGTGCCCGTCCCCAGCGCCAACGGCAGAGCGCCCAACAACGCAGCCATCGTCGTCATCAGGATCGGACGGAAGCGCAACATGCACGCTTCAAAAATCGCGTCGGCCGGGCTCTTTCCCTCCTGGCGCTCCGCCTGAAGAGCGAAATCGATCATCATGATGGCGTTCTTTTTCACGATTCCGATCAGCAGCACAATGCCAATGATGGAGATGATGTTCAGATCCTCTTTAAAGAGCATCAACGCCAGCATCGCGCCTACGCTCGCCGACGGCAGAGTGGAGATGATCGTCAGCGGATGGACCAGGCTTTCATACAAAATGCCGAGAACGATGTACACCGCCAGCAGCGCCGTCAGAATCAGCACGGGCTCGGTGCCGAGAGATTGCTGGTAGGCCAGCAGCGTGCCGGCAAAAAAGCCTTGCAGCGTGGAAGGCGTGCCGAGCCGCTTTTGCATCTGGTTGATGCTCAACGTGGCATCGCTCAAAGACACGTTCGGCGCGAGGTTAAAGGACACGGTGACCGAGGGGAATAAGCCCGTATGGTTGATGGCCAGCGGCGTGGTGTTGGCTTGGCCCTTGGCCACCGTGAGCAGCGGAATGTTGCTGCTGCCGGACGTATTGAAGGTAGATGTCTTTCAATCCTTCCGGGCTTTGCCAATACTGGGGAGCAACTTCCAGCACCACGTAATACTGATTCAACTGCGTGTAGATGATGGACACTTCCGATTGGCCGAATGCGCCGTACAACGCCGAGTCCAGCGACTGCGCGGTAAGGCCGAGCTTTGCCGCGGTGACGCGATCGTAGTTCATCAACTCGTCGAGGCCGCCATTCTGCTGGTCCGAGCTCACGTCCTGCAAACCGGGCAGGTGCTTCATCTGCCCCAGCAGGATCGGTCCCCACTTGGAAAGATCCTGCACGTTGTCGGATTGGATCGTGTACTGATACATCGCATTGCTGGACCGGCCGCCGATGCGCAGATCCTGCACGGCTTGGAGGAACGCGGAAGCCACCGGCAGACGGTTCAATTGCGGGCGCAGGCGGTTGATGATCTGAGCGGCGCTGACCTTGCGCTCCGCCAGCGGCTTGAGCGCGACGTAGAGATTGCCGGTATTGGTGGCGCCATTGCCGCCGGTAAACGCAATCACATTCGCGACGGCAGGATCATTCTTGATCACGCCGCCGATCTGCTGAATGGCGTTGTTCATCGCCGGGAAGGATGAATCCTGCGGCCCTCGTACCGCGCCGGCGATCGCTCCGGTGTCCTCCTCCGGGAAAAAGCCCTTGGGTATCTTGACGATCAGCACCACATTGAGCGCGATGGTGAGGAAGAGCACGATGAGGGTGAGGGCCGGATGGTCCAGCACCCAATGCAGGGTGCTGCGATACAACGACAGCACCCAGTCAAAGAACTTTTCGCTGGCCGTGTAGAGGCGGCCATGTTCTTCCGCGCGCTCGTTCTTCAACAGGTAGGCGCACATCATCGGCGTGGTGGTCAGCGAGATGATCATGGACACGACAATGGCGGTCGAGAGAGTGACGGCAAACTCGCGGAAGAGACGGCCGACGATTCCGCCCATCAACAGAAGAGGGATAAAGACGGCAATCAGCGAAATGCTGATGGTGAAGACGGTGAAGCCGATTTCTTCCGCGCCCTTCAGCGCCGCGGCAAAGGGCTTCATGCCGTCTTCCAGATGGCGCGTGATATTTTCCATCACCACGATGGCGTCATCGACCACAAATCCCGTGGAAATGGTCATGGCCATCAGCGAGAGGTTGTCGAGGCTATATCCGAACAGATACATCACCGCGAACGTGCCGATCAGCGAGACCGGCACGGCGACGGCGGGAATGAGCGTGGCGCGGCCGTTGCGCAGGAAGACAAACACCACGACGATGACGAGGCCGATGGAAATGAGCAGCGTCCTCTCGACGTCGCTGACCGAGGCGCGGATGGTCGTGGTGCGATCGAGAACGATGGTGGTATCGATGCCGAGCGGAATGGATGCCTTGATGGACGGAAGTTGCGCGCGTATGCGGTCGACCGTGTCAATGATGTTGGCGCCGGGCTGGCGGAAGATGATGACCGTAACCGCGCGCTTGCCGTTCAAATAGCCGGCGGCGCGGACGTTCTGCACGGAGTCCGTCACCTGGGCGACATCGGACAGGCGGACGGCCGCGCCGTTGTTATAGCCGACGACGAGCGGCTTGTAGTCGTCCGCCTGCGAGATCTGGTCGTTGGCAAGGATGTCCGCGGTCACAATGCCATCGGAGATTTGGCCTTTGGCCAGGTCGGAGTTCTGCAGGCTCAGCACGGACTGCAAATTCGCAAGGGTAAGTCCATAGCTGGCCAATTGCGTGGGATTTGCGTCCACACGCACGGACGGCAGCGCGCCGCCTCCGACGGTGACCTGCCCGACGCCCTGTATCTGCGACAACTTCTGCTCGATGACGGTGGAGGCTTCGTCATACAGCTTGGCGGGGCCGTATTTGTCCGATGTAAGGCCGAGGATCATGATCGGCGCATCGGCGGGATTGACCTTGCGATAGGTCGGATTGCCCGGCAGGTTGGCGGGCAGATAGGTTCGCGCCGCATTGATGGCGGCCTCCACATCGCGCGCCGCGCCATCAATATCGCGGCTGAGGTCAAACTGAATGGTGATCGAGGTGCTGCCGAGCGTGCTGGCGGAGGTCATCTCCGTCACGCCCGCGATATGACCGAACTGCCGCTCCAGAGGAGTGGCGACGGACGACGCCATAATGTCGGCGCTGGCTCCCGGCAAGCTTGCGCTGACGGAAATCGTCGGAAAGTCGACCTCCGGCAGCGGCGATACCGGCAGCACCTCAAACGCAACCGCTCCGGCAAGGGCAACCGCCACCGTGAGCAGCGTGGTAGCCACCGGCCGGCGAATGAAGGGTGCGGAGATATTCATGCCGGCCCTGCCAGTTCCGCGCCTGCCGGTTTCCGGCTTGTTCGATTTGTGCGCAAAGCGCTGCGCCAGATTGTCAAAGAAGATGTAGATGACGGGCGTGGTGTAAAGCGTGAGCGCCTGGCTCAGCAGCAGTCCGCCCACCATGGCGATGCCCAGCGGCCTGCGCAACTCGGAACCGAAACCGGTTCCGAGCGCCAGCGGCAGCCCCGCCAGCAGCGCGGCCATGGTGGTCATCATAATGGGGCGGAAGCGGAGCAGGCAGGCCTCGTAAATTGCATCCGTCGCGTTCTTTCCGTGCTTCCGCTCGGCTTCCAGCGCGAAGTCGACCATCATGATGCCGTTCTTTTTCACGATGCCGATCAGCAGGACGATGCCGATGATGGCCACCACGCTTAAATCCTGGTGAAAGAGAATCAGCGCGAGGAAAGCGCCGACGCCCGCCGACGGCAGCGTGGACAGAATCGTAATCGGGTGGATAAAGCTTTCATACAAAACGCCAAGCACGATGTACACCGTGACCAGCGCGGCAAGAATCAGCAGCGGCTCATTGGAGAGCGAATTCGTGAACGATGCCGCGGTGCCTTGAAAGCCGGCCTGCAGGCTGGGAGGCATGTGCATGTCTTTCTGCACTTTGTCGACCGCCGTAATGGCGCTGCCCAGCGCGGCATTCGGCGCGAGATTGAACGACACGGTGATCGCCGGAAATTGGCCCTGGTGGGTGATGGCGAGCGGCTCCGTGGTGTTCTCAAAGTGCGAGAAAGCGCTCAGCGGCACGGCATTGCTGGTGGCCGAACTGGTGGTGCCTGCGGAGCTTGCTCCCTTGCTGGACGTCGAAGTGGCAGTGCTCGCCGAAAGCGCGTTCGCGGGAGGAGTGAGCGTATTTGCCGAGGGAGTGTACAGCGCCGAAGCCGTCAGCGCATTCGATCCCGCGGAGGACGATCCGGAAGACGCAAAGGAGGAAGAGGCGCCCGCGCCGCTTGCGCCGGCAGACGCATTGGACTGGATGTAGAGATGGTTCAGCTTGTTGGGGTCCTTCTGAAACTGCGGCTCACTCTCCAGAACGACGTGGTACTGATTCACCTGCGTATACATCGTGTTGATCTGCCGCTGGCCGAAGGCGTCATACAGAGTGTTATCGATGGTCGACGGCGCGATGCCCAGCCGCGAGGCGGTGACCCGGTCGATCACCAGAGATACGGCCAGCCCTCCCGGTTGCTGATCGGTGGCCACGTCTTCCAGTTCCGGCAACTGCTTCAGCCGGTCGACGAAGCGGTTGGTCCAGATCATTCAGTTCATCGGCATCGGGGTCTTCGAGCGTGTACTGGTATTGCGTGCGGCTCACGCGGTCGTCCACGGTGATGTTCTGCACGGGCTCCATAAACAGCTGGATTCCCTGAACCTGATCCAGTTTCGACTTGAGCCTGCGGATCAGGTCGGACGCGCTGATCTTGCGCTGGTCGAGCGGCTTCAGATTGATCGACATTCTGCCGCTGTTGGTCGTTGTATTCGTGCCATCCGCGCCGATAAACGACGAAAGGCTTTCAACGGCCGGGTCCTCCAGAACCACCTTGGCAAGCTCCTGCTGCTTCTCCGCCATGGCTTGTGAGCCGATCGTCGGCGGCGCCTGCGAGATGCCCTGGATGACGCCCGTGTCCTGCACCGGGAAAAATCCCTTTGGGATGATGATGTAAAGGAAAACCGTAAGCAGCAGCGTGGCCAGCGCGACCAGCAGCGTAATCGTCTGGTAGCGAAGGACGAACTTCAGCGTCCGGCCATAGAACGCGATCATCCGCTCGAAAGCACGCTCCGAAGCCTTGTAGAAGCGCCCCTGCTGCTCTTTCGGCTTGTGCCGCAAGATTCGCGCGCTCATCATGGGCGTGAGCGTAAGGGAGACCACCGCCGAAAGGATGATCGTGACGGCGAGCGTCACGGCGAACTCGCGGAACAGGCGCCCGACCACGTCGCCCATGAATAAGCAGCGGAATCAGCACGGCGATCAGCGACACGGTCAGCGAGAGAATGGTGAAGCCAATTTGCTCCGCGCCCTTGAGCGCCGCTTCCATGGGCGGATCGCCCGCTTCGATGTAGCGCGAGATGTTCTCGATCATCACGATGGCGTCGTCCACCACGAAACCCGTGGAGATGGTCAGCGCCATCAGCGATAAATTGTCCAGGCTGTATCCCAGGGCGTACATCGCCCCGAACGTGCCGACCAGCGACAGCGGCACGGCCACGCTGGGGATGATGGTGGCGTAGAGGCTCCGCAGGAAGAGGAAGATCACCAGCACGACCAGCCCGACCGTCAACATCAATTCGAACTCAACGTCGGAAACCGATGCTTCGATGGCGGTCGTGAGATCGGTGAGCGTGGTCACCTGAATGCCGGTGGGCAGGTTGGCCTCCAGCTGCGGCATCAGTTTCTTGATGCTCTTGACCACGCTGATCGTGTTCGCCCCGGGCTGGCGCTGCACGTTCAGGATCACCGCAGGCGTCTGATTCATCCACGCGGCCTGATTATTGTTCTCCACGCCATTCACGATGTGCGCCACGTCGGTCAGCATCACCGGCGCGCCGTTGCGGTATGCGACTACAACGTTGCGATAGTCGTTGCTGGTGACCAGCTGATCGTTGGCGTCGATCTGGTAATCCTGGCTGGGCCCGTCGAAGTTTCCTTTGGCGGCATTCACGCTGGCCTGCGTCAGCGCAGTGCGCAGGTCTTCCAGATTGATGCCGTAGGACGACAGCGCCGTGGGGTTGGCTTGAATGCGCACGGCGGGCTTTTGCCCGCCGCTGATGGTTACCAGGCCGACCCCGTTGAGCTGCGAAATCTTCGGCGCAAGGCGCGTGTCCACCAGGTCCTCGACCTGAGAAAGCGGCATGGAACTCGAGGTGATCGCCAGCGTAAGCACGGGGGCGTCGGCTGGATTCGTCTTGCTGTAGATCGGCGGCGCGGGCAGGATGGATGGCAACAGACTCTGCGACGCGTTGATGGCGGACTGCACCTCTTCCTCGGCCACATCGATGTCCAAGGCGAGGTTGAACTGCAGCACGATGACGGAAGTGCCGCCGGAGCTGGTGGAGGTCATCTGGCTCAAGCCCTGCAATTCGCCGAATTGACGCTCCAGCGGCGCCGTCACCGTCGTCGCCACGACATTCGGGCTTGCTCCCGGATAAAACGTGAGCACCTGAATGGTCGGATAGTCGACTTCCGGCAACGCGGAGACCGGCAGTTGCGTGTAGCCGACAATACCGACCAGGAGGATGGCAGCCATCAGCAAAGACGTCGCCACCGGCCGCAAGATAAACGGACGAGATGGACTCACGGGGCGCCGCTCCCGCTGGCAGTGGCCGGGGCAGGCTTGCTCGAAATGACGACCTTCGAATTGTCCTGCAGCTTATCGAAGCTGCTGTTGGCGACAACGTCTCCAGGGTTGATGCCGTCGACCTGCGTTACGCCGCCGTCTGTCACTCCCGGCTTTACGCTGCGCATGTGAGCGACATTGTCTTGAATCACGTACACAAACGATGCTTGGCCATTTTGCTGAATGGCCGACGACGGAATCAGCGTCACGCCCTGCAGCGTATTCACCAGCAGGCGCGTGTTTACGAACTGGTTCGGAAAGAGCGCATCATTCTTGTTGGCGAAGATTGCTCGCCCCTTTACGGTTCCCGTCGTAGTGTCGATCTGGTTGTCGAGCGTCAGCAGGTTCCCGCTTGCAATTTTCGTCTGGTCGCCGCGATCGAAGGCATCGACGGTGAGCTTTGCTTTCTTGCGTAAGCCGGCTTGAACCTGTCCGAGACTGTCTTCCGGTATCGTGAAAATTACGGTGATGGGCTCCATCTGCGTAATGACTGCGAGGGTTACGGTCCCGGAGGATTGCACGACGTTGCCCGGATCGACCAGTCGCAAACCCACGCGGCCGGCGATCGGAGCGGTGATGTGGCAGAAGTCAACCTGAACCTGATCGTATTGCACCGTTCCCTGGTCGTTCTTTACCGTGCCCTCATCCTGCAGCACGAGCTTTTCCTGGTCGTCCAGAATCTGCTTTGCAATGGCGTTGCGTGCCCACGCCGCACGGTAGCGATCAAGGTCCATCCGCGCTTGGGCGAGCACGTTCTCGTCTCGCTCGAGCGCCCCCTGCGCTTGCAGAAGCGTTGCTTCGTACGGGCGCGGATCGATGTCAATCAGCGGATCGCCTTTCTGTACTCGTTGACCCTCTGTGTAATGCACGGCCACGACCAGGCCATTTACCTGGCTGGTAATCGAATCGGTATAGACCGGGGTGACTGTGCCGATGGAGTCGAGGTAGACGCCGATGTTACCCTTTTGAGCCGTCGCGCTCGTGATGGTGATGCCCGTCGCGGCAGAGCGCGCCAAGGCCGCCGCTTTCTTGGCCGCCTCGTGGTGGCGCAAGATCAGGACGAACGCAAGCACAAGGAGCAGCAGCAACAGACTCCAGACGACGATCCACGCAACCTTACGATGTCGGGAACGTGCCGGAACAGGTGCCGAGAATTGATTGTCAGGGCGGATCGCCGACTGCTCGTTTGTGTCAGCTGTCAATCGGAAACTCCTTTTTCACGCAACGCTTAGCCATGCTGCTCCAACCGATTGTAGCTGTCGGCGAACGACCATATCAGGCTCGGCGGCGCGCCGTTTTCATCTGCGCCGGCACCACATGCTTGGACTCTGGACTAACGCGCCGGGTTACGTCGGGCCGATGATCGAGGCGTCGTGGTTGTCCGAGATTGGTTGAGGAAGATTTTGGTGTGGCCCTGCTGTCCTGCTGTCCTCTCTACCCGTAAGGAACGCTCCAGCTTGGGGCCAAAATATCGATTGGGTCATCGTCTCGAAAATCGTACGCTTCTCGCGCACTCGACACAACGAATTTGCCACTGGAGCAGGGTCCCTTTCGGGTTCACTGGTAGAACTGGGATCTCGGTAACGCCTGGATCGAAGCGGCAGATCTCTCGTAAGGCGAGGTCATTTGTCTATAATGCCACCATGTACACAGCCCAGACTGGCATCTTCGCTCTCGGAACCTCCTCTCATGCATACCTGGAGTTTGACATTCTGGACACGAAGAAATGTAAGGAGTTCGCCTCTATCATCTCCGCGATCCGTGAACCACGAACCACCACGGGGGGAGTGAACTTCGTCATTGGCTTTCGACCTGAGCTATGGCGCGAAATCGTTCCAGACGACGCCCCTGCGGATGTGACGGGTCTTAACGAGGAAATCCGGGGAGTAGAGGGATTCGTTATGCCAAGTACGCAACACGATGCGCTGGTATGGCTATCCGGCAGTGCTTTTGACGTTGTCTTCGACATGGCCCGCTCGGTCATCCATGACCTTACAGGCAAAGCCTCGCTCGGAGAAGAAACCTCGAGCTGGTCCTACCGGCATGATCGCGATCTTACCGGCTTCATTGATGGCTCGGAGAATCCGACGCTGCTCGACGCTCCCGTCGCGGCACTATTACCTGAAGGAGTTCCCGGTGCCGCCGGCACAGTTCTGTTGCTGCAAAAGTGGAAGCATAATGTGGCCGCGTGGGAAGCTCTGCCGATCGATCAGCAGGAGCGCATCATGGGACGCACCAAGCCCGACAGCGTAGAGCTCCAGAACAAGCCATCGGACTCGCATGTCGCTCGCACGGATCAGGACGAATTTGGGAACATCTTTCGTCGCAACATGCCCTACGGAAATGTCGACGACCACGGCACCATGTTCGTCGGATTCAGCGCAGACCAGAAGCGGCTTTCCAAAATGCTCGATAGCATGGCGGGCCTAATCACCGGCACCCGCGATGCCCTCACACGCTTCACTCAGCCGTTGACCGGCTCTTATTATTTCGTGCCTTCCGTTGAGAGTCTGCGGCGCTTACGGTAAGACGACCACTCAAAATGTTATGGCTTCTCGCCCATTACAGGATCGAGTTGCTGTTTGCATAGTCCTCTGGCTACTGCCTGGGCATTCAGCTCACATAGAAGGTTGAACCCACTACGTATGCCGAAGGGCGAAAAGGATTGCATGGGGTCAATCAGAGACTCTGGCGAACGGCCGTGAGAAAACACCAAGCGTCAACATTCCGACAGCGAAGGAATATCCCTCTGAAGCGTTGGCGCGCCAAGCGAGCATGTCCTGCATTCTCACGATGAATGACCAACGACTTCCGAAAGCGTCTGTCTCCTTCGGAGCGGTGACGCAGCGGTACCTTGCGGAAGAACCGCCGGAAAGGCATTCGACCTCATCACATTATCGCTGCTGGCTGAAAAACCACATTGAGCCAAAGTGGCGGTACTGTCCTATGGAGAACATCAGACCACTGCTAGTCGAGGATTGGCTGAAAGGCTTGGCGACGCACAGCGTAAGGCAGTCGAGACCTTCGCTCACAGCGTATTCGGTAACTAATTCCCAATTTGAATTGGAGTCATCCCGCCGAATTGGAGTCAAGTTTTCCGCAAACAACTGAATCTAAAGGAAGGTTGGTAGGGGCGGTGGGGATCGGACCCACGACCTTCGGCTTAAAAGGCCGCTGCTCTACCACTGAGCTACGCCCCTGACACAATAAGACATGCGATTGCAGATGCCGCGGGATGGCACGCAAGACATGGCACGCGACACCCGGCTCATCCTCCACCGTGCCGTCGCGCGTCAATCGATTCTAGCGTGTGGGTGAGAAACGAGCAACCAATAGCCGCAATTCCTTCCGCAGCAACTCAGCGCAATCTGGAGCGAATGCCGACGCAGGCGCAGGCAAATTGTCTCCAAGCGCTGCAGCGCGGATGATCGGACTCAATCTGCCGGAGCCTCGCCCAGTTTTCGCACGCCGCGTCCGCCTTTGCGCTTCCATACGTAGTCCTTCCGCAGCTTCTCCTGGTGCTTCGTCGCCTGCGTCTGAATTTCCGCGAATGCCGCTTTTGCCGCGCCGAGCACGTCCGCGCCGCGGCCCGTCGCGTGGAGCTTTCCGGTTGGCAGCGCGAGGTGCAATGAGAAGTCGAAGCCGGCTTTCCGCGGCGCCTCTTCGAGCGACGCGTGGAGCTGCAACGAATCCGGCTCGTAGCGCTTCAGCAGACGGTCCAGCTTCGCCACCCGATGTGCGAATTCCGTTTCAATCGCCTCTCGAAAGCGTGCATCGATTTGACTGTAGGTGATTTTCATGTGAGGGCCTCGTTTTCATCCGAGTGACGTCCTGAAGGGGGCGTTCGCTTGCGGCAATTCCAGAATATCGCTTGGCGTGAGCAGTTGCAACTGGCGATTGCTTGCTTCCACGCCGACGCCCTGCTTGCTTTCCACGCCAGCGCGAGGGCGCGCGATTGACACCGCCGCAGGCGTCGTCATACGCTCGTTATGATTCGAGCGCGCAATCCATCGTTGCCTCCACGATACAAATCGCCCAGTTCCGCGCCTGAGCCTCACTCGGGCCGCATCCTCGTCGGCCCCGCCGGGTGGTCCTACCCCGACTGGGGCGGCATCGTCTATCCCTCGCCGCGCCCGCGCGGTTTTCACGAGGCCACCTACCTCGCCGAATTCTTCGACACGATCGAGATCAATACGTCGTTTTACAATCCGTTCCGCCCGGAACTCGCGTCGCAGTGGCTCGAGCGCGTCTCCGCGAATCCGCGATTCCTTTTCACCGCCAAGCTCTGGCAGAGATTCACGCACGAAGAGGATGCCACCGCCGAAGATGTGAGAACGGTGCACGCAGGTTTCGACCCTCTCCATCGCGCGGGGCGCCTGGGCGCCGTGCTGCTGCAGTTCCCGTTCTCGTTCCATAACACGCCCGAAAATCTCGCGCGGCTTGGCCGCATCCTCGCCGACTTCCAGGAATATCCGCTGGTCGTCGAGGTGCGCCACTCGTCCTGGACGCAGCCCGAGTTCTTCCATTTTCTGCACGAGCGCCACGTCGGCATCTGCAACATCGATCAGCCGATCATCGGTCGCTCGATCAAGCCGGGCGAGCGCACGACATCCACGGTGGGCTACGTGCGCCTGCATGGCCGCCGCCACGATACCTGGTTCAGCGACGATCCCGAGCTGCCCAGCCACGAACGTTACAACTACCTCTACACCGAAGAGGAACTCGAACCGTGGGCGCAGCGCGTCCGCCACGTTGCCGCGCACGCGGACAATACGTTCGTCGTCACCAATAATCACTACGAGGGCAAGGGCGTGGTGAACGCGCTGCAACTGATCCATCTCTTGGGAACCGGCAAAGTGAAAGTCCCTGAAGCGCTGCGCCACCATTATCCGCAGCTCGAGTCCATCGCCGACGCGCCGCCGCAGGAGCCGACGCTCTTTCCGCTCCCTCCGCCTTAATTCGCGCGGGCACGTGCCGCACCCGCGCGCGCAAAATCACGCGCGCACACGTATCCTTTGGCGCGTGTCGGAGCCGTTTTTCAGATGGAAGAGAGATAGTTACTTCTTGAAGAGATCTTCGAAGGCCTTGCGTGCGTCGTTGGGCCGTGCGGCGGTCGTTGCGACCGGGGCAGCGCTCGCGTAATTCACTGGCGACGTATCTTTCTCGATCGTGACCCGAAAATCGAAAAACTTGCAATCGTTCTTCGCGTCCTTCTTCGCAACTCTCTCTGTGATCGGTTCCGTGCACTCGAACTGCTTTCCCGTATCGAAATGCACGCACTGTTTGCAGCTGTGCAGCTCGAACTGGCAGCGCGGGCATTCCGAATTGAGGTCAAAGCCCGGCGCCAGCACGGCGCCGCAGTTCGAACATCGCGCCCGCGAGACCGTTCCGACCATTCGCGGCGTCCGCGGCCCCAGCATATCCTGCTTGGGACGCGGCGGCTGCGGCGGCCGCTCGGTGCGCTCGGCCCGCTCGCGCTTCTTATCTTCCGCCTCGCGGTCGCTATAACCCCTTTGCCTATACTTCCGCTCCATGAATACCTCCCGGGGGGATTGATTCCATCATACTCCGAAACATCGCCTGTACGTTCTCTTCTTCGCAGCGCGTGCACAACGGTAATGAAGCGTCCACGCGCGCGAATGTCCAACTTGGCCCGTTCATGAGAGAGAACCCTGCGCCCGCTTCGCCCAAATCTTCGAAAGCCCTTCGAACGCCAGATCCGCCTGCACGAATTTTCCCGCCTTCCCGAAACTTGCGAGCGCCTCTTCCGCGGCCAGATAGCCGCTGCGGACCGCGCCTTCCATCGTGGCGGGCCACCCGGTGCGCGTCCAATCTCCCGCGAGAAACAGTCCGTCCACGCCGATTTTCTGCGCCGGCCGCCACTGGTCCACTCCCGGCTCGGGCGAAAACGTTGCGTGAACTTCCTTGATCACCGTCGCCTTCTCAAGCTTCGCCTCGCGCGTCGCCGGCAACACTTCCTCGAGTTCGCGGCGGCAAAGATCGATGATGTCCTGTCGCGAGCGCGGCACCAGATCGTATGACGCGCTGATCACCAGCTGCAGGTATTGTCCTGCCGGTGGTGCGTCGACGTTCGTTCCAGCATGCGCGTAGAGTAGCGACTTATTGAAAATCCACTGCGTCGTGTGATCGAGCAACGCCAAGAACGGCTCCTTCATCACCACGCGGTCGAACCACAGGTGCACGCCCGTGATCGGCGACGTCCGAAGGTGGCGCAATCCCGCGAGCGGTCCGCCCTCCTCGCCCATCGCTGTGGGTAGCAGCCCCAGCAGGACGTCGTGCGGCACAGCCGCGACGCACGCATCCGCCGAAATCTCGCTTCCGTCTTCGAGCGCGATGCCCGCGAACCGGTTCTGGCGCACGTGAACCTCGCGCACTCCGCTGCGGAGCCTCACTTCCCCGCCCTTGCGCACGATTGCCTCGCGACAACCCTCGTAAAGTTCCGCCAGCGGCACCGACGGAATGCCCACGCGATATCCTCCCCGGCTTCCCAAGAACGCCTTCCAGAAAACATCGATGCCGTAACGCGCATCCATCCTCGAAAGCTCTTCGTCGAGCGCGCTCACGAGCACGACGCGCCAGAAGCGCTCGATCGCGGCGGGCGTCTGTCGCATGCGGTGCAGCCAATCGAGCATTGTGAGGCCGTCGATGTCCGGTGGTTTGCCACCCGCCCATGCGATCGTCATGAGCGCCTTCGCCATGCCGATCTTGTCGCCGAGACCCAGCGCGCCGAAACTCAAGAACGACGGCGCCATGTGCAGCGGGGGCGGAAGCGGCGAAGCCGAGATCGTCGAGCGGCGCCCCTTGCGGTCCGCAAAATACAGGCGGTCGTAGAACCGGATCTTCCCGTCGGCGCCCGCACGCCGGTAAAAATCGGCGAGATTGGTGCAACATCCGAGCGTCACGTGCTGGCAATTGTCGACTTCGCTGCCGTCGGGCAGCGTATAGGACGTAGCACGCCCGCCCAGGTGCGGACGCTTCTCGAAAAGGCGTACTTTGATTCCCGATTCAGCCAGCGCGACGGCGCAGGCCAGGCCCGCCAGACCGCCGCCGATCACCAGAACGCTTTGCGAGGACATCCCTTTTCCACCCGATGCGTGCGGTCAACAGGTACTGGAGTTTCTCGGTGCTCGACAGGGAGACACGCGAGGAGAATACGTCGAAGTCACGCTCTTCAATTCGCGCCAGGAGCGTGCTGTAGGTGCGAATCAGCGCCGCGAGCGTCGCCCGGCTGTCGGCATCCACCTGGTCCACGAGCGGCGCGCCCTCTTCATAGAGGCGCCACGCGCGCTCCGCCTCGAACGCCAGCAGATCGCGCAGCCGCGCCGTCACCGGCCCTCGAAAATCTTCCGAAGTACACCCGAAACGCAGGATGTCTTCGTGCGGCAGATAGACGCGGCCCATCTCGAAATCGGCGCGCACGTCGCGGATGATATTCGTGAGTTGAAACGCGAGGCCGAGACGCTCGGCCAAATCCGGCGAACGCGGATCGTGGAAGCCGAAAACATACAGGCACGTCAGGCCGACCGTGCCCGCCACACGATAACAATACTCCGAAAGCCGGTCGAATGTAGCATAGGACGCAACCGTCAAGTCCATCTCCGCGCCCGAAATTAAATCGTGGAAGTACCGCGTGGGAATCTCGAATCGAGCGATGGTGTCCGCCAGCGCCGGCAGGATCGGATGGCCGTCGGTGCGGCCGCTCGCGGCCTCATCGAGCTTCGCCCGCCACTGCGCCAGCCCCCGGCGTTTCGATTCGAGGTCGCCCGCCTCATCCGACACGTCGTCCACCAGCCGCATGAAAGCGTAAAGCGCACAAAGAGCATCGCGCTTCGGCCTCGGCAATCCGAAAAACGCCAGATAAAAGCTGCTCCGCGCCGCGCGTGCAATCTGATTGCACTCCGCATACGACGCACGGACCGCATTGGAGTCCCTCAATGAACGCATGGCGTGAATACCGTAAGGTGCTCCCTGCGCGCTTTCGTCGCTTGATCTCGCCTGCGAAACGCTTTCCTTTTCACCAGTTCCACCGCGCGCGAAAGTTCGCCGCATGAGCGCACGGCTCAACAATCCAATCTGCGCGAATTTCGAAATGGCCGGGCGCCGCTCCAATGTGTTGCAGCCGGATCGCTCGATCGCGTCAAGAACGGCCAACCCGCCGCGGCTGAAAAGCTCGATATCGATGCGCAGCGCTCCTTCCAACCGTTCCGCGAGCGGCATGCCGGCGGCAAAAAGCTCTCGAGTTCTCGCGATTAGCGACTTCATCAGCGCCACGTAGCGCTCGCTGAATCGACGCTCCGATGATATCTCCCTCGGTCAGACCGTGCGCGGCAATGGCGTCCAGCGGAATGTAGATCCGGCCTTTTTCGAGGTCGCGCGAAACATCCTGCCAGAAATTCGCCAGCTGCAGCGCCGTGCACGTGAAATCCGAAAGGCGTTGCCGTTCGGGATCGCGATAGCCGCAAAGATACAGCACGAGCCGCCCGACGGGATTCGCCGAATAGACGCAATACCCAAGCACGTCGTCCCACGTTGCATAGCGGCGCACCACCTGATCCTGCCGAAAGGCGCGCAATAAATCGCTGAACGGCTCGACCGGAATATTCTTCGCGCGAATTGTCTCCCGCAGTGCAATCAACACGGGATGCGTAGGCTCGCGGCCCGCCCGATAGATCAACCGAAGCTCGTCTTCCCAGGCATCGAGCAATTCCAATGCTCGCGCGCGGTCCGGCACCTCATCGCCAAGATCGTCCGACCACCGGCAATACGCATACAAATTATAGAAATGCTGATGGAGATGCCGCGGCAGCAGCCACGAAACCACGTTGAAATTCTCGTAGTGATGCGTCGCGAGCCAGCGCGTATAGCGCTGGGCCTCTTCCGCCGTGCAGCCTTGCGCGGGGAGATTGCGCGCGATCTCCAATTCAGGTGTTGGCAGCATGAAACCTAACGCCGGGGACAGCTCTCAGGGGATGACGGCTGTCTTCAACTCGCCGTTCCGGTTCTTCATATGCTCGAAGACGCGAGGAAGGTCTGCGAGCGGCACTTCTCCGGTAATGAAATCGCGAGCGCGAATCTCGCCGCGCGCGATCGTATCGAGCGCCTCGCGGATAAACTGCGGCGTATGATGAAACGTCGATTTGATCGTAATCTCGGAATAGTGCAGCGCCCACGGATCGATCTTCACTTCCGTTCCCTTCGCGCATCCCGCGAAGAGATTCACCGTGCCGCCCTTGCGCACCATTTCGAGCGCCCATTGCCAGGTCACTGGCTGGCCGGCCGCCTCGATCACGGCGTCCGCGCCGCGCCCGCCTTCGGTTAGCTCTTTCACGCGGCTCACTGGGTTGTCGATCTCGGACACGTCGAACGCCGCATACGCGCCAAAGCGCTCCGCCGCCTGCTTTCGCACGGCGCGGCGCGCCACCGCGATCACGCGCACCTTGCGCTGCGAAAGAATCCGGATGAACTCGAGCCCGATCGGCCCGCAGCCGATCACGACCACCGTGTCTCCCGCCTTGATCCCAGTTTCATGAATACCGCGCAGCACGCATGCCAGCGGCTCGACCATCGCCGCGTCCAGAAACGACATTCCCTCGGGAATCTCCAGCATGTTCTCGCGGACGATCCGCCCGGGAATGCGAATGTATTCGGCGTATGCGCCATTGTTAAACAGCAAATCCTCGCAGAGATTCGGCTTGCCCTTCTTGCAGTAGAAGCACACGTTGCACGGAGCCGAATTCGCCGGCACCACGCGCATCCCCTTGTGAACGCCGCCGTTGACCTTGCGCCCCTGATCTTCGATGATTCCCGCGCATTCGTGGCCGAAGAGCGAAGGCGGCTGAATCATCCGCGCATGAAAGCCCTGCTTCCAGACTTTCAGGTCCGTACCGCACGTCAGCGCGACCGACACACGCACCAGTACCTCGTCGTCGGCAAGCTGCGGCCTCTCGACGCGCTCGATCTTCACATCCTCGCGGCCGTAAAGGACGGCCGCGGTCATGTGCCCGTTTCTGTCTGCCTCTCTCATCCGTGCGTGATCACCACTTTCAAAGTATCGTCCTTCGGGCGCGCCGCCAGTTCCAGAGCATCCGCGATCCGCTCCAGCGGAAAGCGGTGCGAAATCATCTCGCGCACCGGCAGCCGCCGCTCGAAAACGAGCGCGGCGGACTCGGCCTGATCGTCTACCGAGGCGCTGTAACTGCCGAGAATCTCTTTCTCCTCAATTCCCACGGCCGCCGCCGGAAATTCGAGCTGAAGTACCGGATCGTTATGTGCAAACAGTAGCACGCGCCCGCCCGGCCGCGCGAGCGCGAGGGCTTCGGGGACTAATGACGGGTTGGGCACCGCCAAGAGCACCGCATCTGCCCCGCGGCCCTCCGTGCGCCGCCGCATTTCCTCGAGCAGGTTCGTCTTCGCTGGATCGAACGATTCCTTCGCGCCGAAACGAACGCTCGCCGCGCGGCGCCCCGCCATCGGGTCGCTCGAGTAAACGATAGCGCCTTCGTGCGCCGCCAGCATGGTCAAAAGCATTCCGATCGGTCCCTGTCCGATCGCGAGAATCGTTTCGCCGGCCGCGACGCGCGCCTTGCGAATCGCCTTCAGCGCCGTGTTCACCGGCTCGACGAACGTCGCTTCTTCGAAACTCACGTCCGCAGGCAACGCGATCATTCCGCGCTCGACGATCCAAGGCATCGCGCGTACATACTCCGCGAAGCCCCCGCCGTTTGGATCGAAGCCCGCCGTCAGTCCCGTCTTCTTGTAGCCCGCGCACTGCGAGAAAAGCCTCCGTTCACAGTAGAAGCAAGCGCCGCAAGGAATATGGTGAAAGCTCACCACGCGCTCGCCCGGCTTGAATTTCTTCACTCCGCGGCCCACGCGTACCACCGTTCCCGCAAGCTCGTGGCCCAGAATCTGCGGCGGCGCGATGAAGCCGTGATGGATCTTCTTGATGTCGGTCCCGCAGATACCGCACGCCGCCACGCGAAACAGCACTTCCCCTTCGCCGATTTCGGGAATCGGAACTCGTTCCACCACCACGCGGCCCTTGCCGCGATACACACCCGCGCGCATCCGGCCGTCGCGGTTTCGCGAAGCCTCGTGCGCTCCAATATCGATCACCGTGTGGCTCATATCGCGAGCGCCTCAGCCTTGGCGATCTCCGGCAATGGACCGAGCGTCACGCGCTGAACGTACGCATCGAGAAAACTCGCCAGCGCCGCCGCCGCCCGTTCGCTTTCCTGCGCGAGCCGAATCAGTCCACCAATTCGATGCGGCCGCGCCGCAATCTGCTTCAACACTTTCGGAACGCTCACCGCGCCGCGCTCGTTGAACGCCCGATCAAAATCGAGCGGAAGGTTCGATTCGACGCCATCGCTGATCGCTCGAATCGCCACCGCGGGGATCCGCTCGTGAGCCGCTGCGGTCAAAATGTAGAGGCTTTCCATATCCACTGCGTCACCGCAAGCCCCGAGAGATTGTTTCTCCGCGGCCGTCGAAACCACGCGGTCGGAGACCAGAAACTTCTCGACAATCCTGGCTCCGCATTCTCCCGCGCGTGAGATCAATTCCGAATCGCTCCGCATCAGCCTCGTTCCGTTCACATCCGCAACCGTGCGCGCCGCAAGAACCGCGCCCGGCCTATACGCAGGCTTCAGGGCGCCCGCGAGGCCCGATACAATGCAAAGGTCCGGCGCTTGCTCGAACGCGAGTCGCAAGCTTTGCTGCACCGCAACGCACTGCGCGCCCGTCACCACCACTTGCACGCCCACCGATCCGACTTCGGCGTAGTACGTCTGGTCCGACGCGTCAACGGACACGCGACGAAAGCGCCTCAGCTTACGCCACGGCGAGAATTCATTTTCCAGCGCGAATGTAACCAGAATCTTCATTGTACAGACAACCGCTACGCCGCAGCCGCGGTCTCAACCGCCTTCGATTGCAAACGTCTACGCACGTATCCGTTCCCTTCGTACCAGCGCACCGCTCGTTCGAGCGCCGCTTCCACCGAGCCCGGTTTGTATCCCAACTCTCTCTCAGCCTTGTCGCTTGCCACGAACATCCGGTGCCGCGACATCTTCACGCCTTCCACCGGAATCTGCGGCTCGCGCCCGGCCACCCGCGAAAACCATTCGTCCGCGTATCCGGCGGCGAGCGCGAACGCGTGCGGCAGGCGCACGCGCGGCGCGCGCCTGCCCGCGATCGGCGCCAGCGCTTCCAATATCTGCTTCAGAGTCATGTTGCGGCAGCCCAGAATGTACCGCTCGCCAATCCGGCCCTTCTCCGCCGCAAGCAGATGTCCCGCGGCCACGTCCTCGACCGCAACAAGGTTCAATCCCGTGTCGACGTACGCCGGCATGTTGCCGTTCAGGAAGTCCACGATGATCCGCCCGGTCGGCGTCGGCTTCCAATCGCCTGGGCCAACGGGCGCCGTCGGATTCACGATCACCACGGGAACTCCCGCTCCAGCAGCCTTGATCGCCTCAAGCTCCGCCAGAAATTTCGAACGCTTGTAATGCCCGATCATCTCATCGAGCGTCGCGTGCGTCGCTTCGTTCGGCAGTTGCCCATCATGTCCAGGAACGGCGATCGTCGCCACGGTGCTCGTATAAACAATCCGCTCCACGCCCGCCTGTGCGGCCGCCTCAAACAGCCGCTTCGTGCCTTCCACATTGCTCTCGTAAATTTCGTTGGGCGCCTTCGTCCAAAGACGGTAATCCGCGGCGACGTGGAAAACGCGCCGCACTCCCTTCATCGCGCGGTCGAGCGAAAGCGCATCCCTCAGATCGCCTTCGACGCGTTCCACCGCAAGCCCCTCCAGCGCCTGCAGCTTGCTCGATCGCCGCACGAGCACGCGAACGTAATCGCCCGCTGCAACGAGTTGCCGGGCGACATGGCTTCCGACGAAGCCGGTCGATCCGGTCACGAGTGTAGTCATAAAGCCTGGAAAACCTGGAGTCCGGCGGGAGTTTTCATCATGACCCCCAGTAACCGTCCGCCTGCTCGATCTCTTCGGGGCGAATCTGGATGCCCGCAAATCTCTGCCTGTTCTTGTTGAGATTATCGTAGCGCGCCAGTGCGTAAAGTGGGAAGGAGTTTCGATACAAGTGATATTTCAGATAGAACACTTGCGGAAAACCGGTGCCCGTAAATTCGCTTTCGTCCCACGTCCCGTCCTGATTCTGATGCGAAATCAGCCACTTCACCGCGCGTTCCACGGCGGGATCATCAACCGCCGTCGCACGATCCACAGCCAGCAAGCCGATCAAGCCCCAGGCCGTCTGAGACGCTGTGCTCGTCCCGTGCCCCTTCAGTGATGGATCGTAATACGACAGAACCGTTTCGCCGAATCCGCCGTCCGGATTCTGGACCGAACGCAGCCACTCCGCCGCCCGCCGGCCCTGCGGCAGCGTGCCGAGTCCAAGCGCTTCGAACGCCCGCAAGACGCCGCTCGTGCCGTAGACGTAGTTCACACCCCAGCGTCCGAACCACGAGCCGTCTTTTTCCTGCTCGCGCCGCAAATACGCCTTCGCTCGTTCGATCACCGGATGCGTCGACGGCCACCCCATCTGCCCAAGGCACTCGATCGCCCGCGCTGTCACGTCCGCCGTCGAAGGATCGAGCATTGCGTTGTGGTCCGCGAACGGAATATGGTTCAGGAACTGCTGGTTGTTTTCATGATCGAACGCGCCCCAGCCTCCGTCGCCGTTCTGCATGCTCAGCAGCCACGCAAGCCCGCGGCGAACCGAGGAGCGCAAGCGCGCCGGCTCCGGGTCGGCCACGCGGCTCAGCGCCATCAGCACGAACGCCGTGTCATCCACGTCCGGGTAAAAATCGTTTCGAAATTCGAATGCCCAGCCGCCGGGCTCCGCCTTGCGATTCTTCACCTGCCAATCGCCCGGCCCGAGAATCTGATTCGCCACGAGCCACTGCGATGCGGCCACCAGCGCCGGATGCGCCGGATCGACGCCCGCTTCCTCGAGCGACACCATCGCGATCGCCGTATCCCATAGCGGCGAAATGCAGGGCTGCATGCGCAGCGTGTCGCCCTCTTCGATTTCGTAGCGCGCCAAGAATCCGATTTCGCGCGCCACCAATGGATCGGTCGTATCGCCGCTCTCGGCCAGCAGCGCAAAAATCGAATTCATCATAGCGGGATAAATTGTGCCTAGGCCTTCGCTCCGCTCCAGGCGTTCCCTCATCCATTTTCGCGCGCGACTCAGAGCGACGTTGCGGAAGGGCTTCCACGGCAGGCTTTCGTAAAGTTTCACGCTGCGATCGAGCGCCAGAAAGAGGTTCTTCCACGATAAGACCTGTTTGTCCCAGGCCAGCGACGGCGGCATCGAACCCGGTTCCTTGAATAGCTCGCCGACGGTAACTCCCTCCGGCAGCGTCCAGCCCGGCTTTTGCGCGTACACTAGTGCCAACGGAATCACGATCCCGCGCGTCCACGACGACATTTCGTACAGATTTAGCGGAAACCACTCCGGCAGCAACATCAATTCGGGCGGGATTGCGGGAACCATTCTCCAGTCGATCGCGCCGACCATCGCGAGGTAAAAGCGCACATACGAATTCGTCGCCTCGAGCCCGCCGAGCTCGCGAATTCTTTTCTTCGCCCGCTCAAGGTGCGCAGCCGCGGCCGAATCACCCGCGAGCCGCAGCGCTACCCACGCCTTCACGGTCGCGTTCAATTCGGAGGGCCCACCGTAAAATATGTTCCAGCCGCCATCGGGCAACTGCCGGTCGCGGATGTACTTCGCGAGCTTCGCCGTTTTTTCGGATTTCAGTTCGCCGAGAATCTGCAGGTAGAGGATGTAATCGGATTCAAGCGTGGTATCGGCTTCGAGCTCACCCCACCAATATCCCGCCGGGTTCTGCGCCGACAAGAACCAATCGATCGCGCGCCGAATCGCTTCGGCGACAGGGGATTCCGCTTCACGGCCTCGAGCAGTTGCTTGCCCCGCATCGCCTGCTGCGGTCACGCGGAGTTGTGCCTCCGGTGTCATCAAGCCCTCAGACATGCCTTCGTCTCACTCACCTAAGAAAAGGCCGGTTTGGCGGTATGATATAGCCTCCCCGGAATAGGAATGCACACAATCTACCGACAATACAGGACTTACAGACTAACCCCGATCTATTATCTTTCGTATCGGGGCCAGGGTCAACTGAAAACGCCTACCCAATCCCGGCCAGGCTATACCTTAGGATGTCATTCGCCACCTGCGGGCTGCCTGCCAATAACTCCCTATTCCGTCGGGCCCCCCACCGCCGACTCCAGCTTACGCACCCGCTCGGCCAGTTCCGGTAGCCGGGCGAACCATGCGTATTGACGCTTGAACTTGTCGAGCGCCCGCGCTGGTGTGCCCCATACCACTTGGCCGCCACGGATGATCTTCCCTGTAGGTATCCCGGCTTGCGCCCCTGCAACCGCGCCGTCTTCGAGGGTGCAATGGTCGGCGATCCCAACTTGTCCTCCGACGATCACGTTCTTGCCTAGCGTGCTGCTGCCTGAAACGCCCGTCTGCGCCGCCAGCACGGAGTGCTCCCCGATCCGGACGTTGTGGGCCACCTGAACGAGATTATCGATTTTCACTCCGGCGCCAATTTGCGTCGTTTCCAGCGAACCCCTATCGATCGTCGTGTTCGCGCCGATCTCCACATCATCCCCAATTTCGACGCCCCCGACTTGCGGAAATTTCCAGTGCCGCCCTTCGCCGAAAACGTAGCCGAATCCGTCCGCGCCGATCACAGCTCCCGAATGAACTTCCACGCGATCTCCCATCTTCGCTCCCGCACACAAGGTGACGCGCGGATGCAGCCGGCAATCCTGCCCCACGCGAGCGCCTCGGCCCAAAAAGCAGAACGCCTCGATGATGGCCCCATCGCCGACACGCACGTCTTCCTCGATCACAACATACGGGCCGATGAACGCATTCACGGCAACGTCGGCAGTCGGCGCAATAATCGCTGTCGGATGCACGCTCGGATGCGGTGCGGGCTCTTTCGCTACCATAGCCGCCGCTTTTGCGAATGCGAGTTTTGGCTCGCCTACTTCAAGCACCGTCTTCCCGGCAATCCGCGCTCCCCTTCCCACAATCGCGCAGACCCCGGCTGACTTCGCGGCACGCTCGGCATGGCGCGCCGAGTCGATGTAAATCAAATCCTCGGCGCGCGCGCGTTCAGGGCTGGCGACACCCGAGATGAGCGCCGACGCATCTCCATTGAGTTCGGCCCCAAGATATTTTGCGAGATCACCCGCAGTGCAAGTCCCCGTGCGAGTCTCAGTGCGAGTCATTGTCGCGTCTCCTTTGCAAACGCTTCCCGAAGCACGCTGATCGGAATAGCATCATTAGAATGGGTAGACGGGCTTTTCGCCCGGCGGCCGCGTCTTCCATCTCTTGTGCGCCCAAAGCCATTGATCCGGGTACCTGCGCACGTACTCTTCGACGACGCGCATAAATCGTTGCGTCGTGTCCCTCACATCCAGTTCTTCGTTGCCGCTGCGCGTCAGTTCCACCGCCGGCTCGAAACGCAACCGGTATTTCCGCCGCTGCGCGTCCCACGACAGAAATCCGGGCACGACAGCCGCATCGGTGCGCAGCGCAATCCGCGCCAGCCCCGATGTCGTTGATGCCGGAATCCCGAAAAAATCCACGAAGACACCCTCTTCGATTGTCGTGTTGTGGTCCGCGAGAATCCCGACCGTCCCGCCGTCTCCCAGCACCTTCAGAATTGAACGCGCGGAGCGGTTTTTCTCAATCGGCTGATTCCCCGACCGGCAGCGGTACCCATTGATCAGCGCATCCACACGCCGATTGGCGATCGGCCGCACCAGAAAATGCAGCGGATGACCGTACAGCGCCTGCGCAAAAGGCGCCAGCTCCCACGCGCTCATATGCCCGGTCAAGAAGAGGACGCCCTTGCCGCGCCGTCGCGCCGCATCGAAATTCTCGAACCCGTCCAGCAAGACGATTCGCTCGATATTCTCTCGCGTGTATTTCGGAAATTGCGAAAACTCGCCCGCCATCCAGCCAACCTGCCGGATCATCCCGCGCGCTGTTTTTCTGCGCTGCGCGTCGCTCCAATCGGGAAATGCCAGCTTCAGGTTGAATATCGCGGCGCGCCGCAGCGGCGCCCGGATCGCATAGGCGGTTGCGGCAAAGCATGCTCCTGCAAACCGCGCCGCTGGCCTCGGCAGCAGCCCTAGCAACTTCAGCCCAGTCCATGCCGCGGCATACTCCAGCCATTCGCGCATCGCGAGCCATTATGCGGGAGGCCGAATGTCGGCGCCAGAGGGTGTCGAGCGGTGCTAGACTGACCAACTTTGAGCAACAATTCCCCAACGCGATCACCGTGGCTGCAACCGGCGCCCGTCGCAGCCGCGCTCGCAAGTTTCCTTTGCCTGTTCGGAGACCTGGGCGCGATCGGTCTCGTTGGTCCCGACGAGCCCCGTTACGTCTGGATCGCGCGTGCCATGGCCGAGACGGGCGACTGGATCACTCCCCGACTCTACGGTCAGCCCTGGTTCGAAAAGCCCATTCTCTACTACTGGGCCGCGGCGATCGGATTCCGCCTGCATCTGAGCACCGAATGGGCCGCCCGCCTGCCCTCCGCTTTTGCGGCTCTCTTCGCAGCAATTGCGATCGGATGGCTCGCGTGGAAGCTCTACGGTAATACAATCGGCGGTAGTTACGTAGAAGCGGACCGCGAAATTGGTGATCCGGCGCCGACCGGCAGGCTCGCGCGAAATCCAGCGATCCTGGCTCCTATTCTTTTCTCGACGAGCGTCGCTGCAATCGGTTTCGCCCGGGCCGGCACACCCGACATGCTTTTCAGCTCCAGCCTCACCCTGGCCATGGCCAGCGCCGCGCACATTCTCCACCGTGCGGGCGCGCTGCGAGGCAATCGCAATCCCCTTTCCGATCCGGCGCCGCGCGACTTCTGGCCGCTGCTCGCGTTCGGCGCGTTTCTCGGCGCGGCCGTGCTCGCGAAAGGCCCCGCCGGAATCCTGCTCGCTGGAGGTTCAGTCGCGCTCTGGGCGCTCGCAACGCGAAAATGGCGCGTTGCGTTTCGTCTCGCGCATCCGGTGGCGATTGTCGCGTGCTGCGTCGTCGCGCTTCCCTGGTACGCGATCTGCGCCTGGCGCAATCCCGATTTTCTGCGCGTCTTCATCTTGCAGCACAATTTCGAGCGCTACCTCACGCCGCTCTTCCGCCATCGGCAGCCTTTCTGGTTCTTCGGCCCGATCGTACTGCTCGCACTGCTTCCGTGGACCATCTTGCTATGGCCCGCCGCACAGCAGGGCCTGCGTCTCTGGCGCGAAAAAACGTGGCATAGCTCTCCCGGATTTTTCGTCGCATGTTGGGCCGTCTTTCCCGTGCTGTTCTTCAGCCTCTCGCAATCCAAGCTGCCGAGTTACATTCTCCCCTCGATTCCCGCGATTGCCCTGCTCTGCGCTGTCGGCACGGCACGCGCTGCGGACCGCAGGGGCTCGACCCAGATATTTCTGGCCGGTGGCATCGGCCTGACTCTGCTCGGTCTGGGAATTGCCGCACTCGCTGGGGCGCATCGAATCCCATGGCAGGCTCTGAATTCCGGGTACACTCCGGAATTGGTTTCGACCGTCGGCTGTCTCGCGCTCGTTTTCGTTGCGACGGTGGTGCTGTTCCTGCTGGCCGCCGGCCTCCACCAAAGATTCGACTACGCGATCGCACTGTGCGCCCTCTTCGTCGCCTTGACAGTCGAGACGGCAAATCTCGCTCTTCTTCCAACCTTGGATCCCCTCTACTCGGCAAGGCCCCACTCGGCACTCATGCGCAACGACCTGCATCCCGACCGAATCTTTACCTACCATTTGAGCCGCAGCTGGGCCTGGTGCCTGGCGTTCTATTTTCGCCGCGAACTTCCCGAGTGGTCGCCCGAGGATCCGAACGCCGCGCTCGTTTTGACCACTCCTGCAGGCCTCGCGGAGATTCGAAAACTCGGCAGGTTCCAGGGCAGTCTCGACGAGGCTTACGTGGGTATTCTCTACGTCCCGATCAATCAGGCGCCGCGCTAGTTAGCGGATGTCGGAGGAATATTCTGCAGGAAGAAACCGATGACCTGGTTTTCGTAAACCTTGCGATCGTCGTCCGACAGATCTCGGTATGTCGACTTTACGCGCACCATTTGCTTCGGATCGGGCGATTTGACGAAAAGCTTGAGCCCTTCATCGCTCAGCACTGGACGATCATCGGCAAGTATGAACAACTTGGGAATTCCCGCCGTCGCCGACAGGCGCGTCAACACCGGCGGTTCCTTCCTTCGCGGATAGTTGTACGCGCGGAATCCGATATCCACGAAGCGCTCCACGTAAGGGATCGCCTGCAGCCCGGAATTCTTCACCTGTATCCTCACCATATCCCGTGGATCGCCGTAAGGATCCTCAACGGCAAAAGCGGCAACCCGCTTGTCGGTTGAGGCCACCTCCAGCACCGCGTATCCGCCCATGTCCGTGCCCCACATTCCGAAATGCCGCGGGTCGACATCGTCACGCGTCGAAAGGTATTGCATCGCCCAACGTAGCTCGCCCGTCTCGCGGTACCCGAGCGTGGTGACGCCGGGAACTGTCCCGTGGCCCATGAAATCGAACAGGAAAACGTTGAACTGATGTTCCTGTAACGCCGTCACCAGCGTGAGAACGTCGCCGCGTTGCGCCCCGTATCCGTGGCACACGATCACCGTCGGCGCGCCCCTCAAACCAGGGAAAAACAGGCCGTCCCGCGTGCCGCCCTCAACCGGAAACGACGCGACCGTCGGATGTCCCATCATTGTGTCTACGTCGATCTCTGCCGGATTTCGTGGTGGGTGCACGATCTGGTACAGAAGAAAACCCGCTATGCATGAGACAGAAACGAAGGCGAACAAAAGCAGCGCCAGGAGTCCGGAAATCACCTTGGCGAGGCGGGAGCGCAGTTCGAATCCTATGGCCATCCAGTAATCGAGGGAAGCTCTTCGCGAGCCTCGGCGCAACCTATGCTAGCGCACTTCCTTTCGGAGCTAGTTTCTCACACTGTTCGCCCTTAATCCCGCGAGTTGGGTTCTGGGCGTCCCAAAGCTATAATAGCGTTTGAACGGCATCCATCGCTCATGCAGATTGTTGACCTCCGCACCTTACAATCACGGTCGCTCGAAAGCCTGTTCCAGGAAGAGGCCCGTCACTGGCGGGAAGAATTGCACTGGGACTATCGAGCCTCCATCGACCTGATCCGCAGGTTTATCGACTCCCGCGCCCTGGGCGGATACGCGGCCATCGATAATAGCCTCCCGCTCGGTTACGGCTTCTACGTCCTAGAGGATCGCAAAGGCCTGATCGGAGGCCTGTTCGTCTCGCCGCGCTGCGCGCAAAGAGCGGTCACACAGGCGTTGCTCGGCGAAATGCTCGGCGCGCTCCGTGGCACGCCCCGCCTCGAGCGTATCGAGGCCCAGCTGATGCCTTTCGGCAGCGAACTCGATCCCGCCTTCCTTTCGCAGCATTTCCACCTTCATCCGCGCCAATTCATGCTTCTGCCGCTCGCTGACTCGATTCTGTGCGGCAAATCTCTCTCCAATGGTTTGCGCGTCGAGCCGTGGAACGACCGTGCGTTCGAGGCCGCCGCCCGCTTGATTCAGCTCGCCTACGCCGATCACGTCGACGGCCAGATCAACGACCAGTATCGCAGCGAAGCCGGCAGCCTGAAGTTCCTCCGCAACATCGTGCTTTTGCCCGGTTGCGGACAGTTCCTCCCGGAAGCCTCGTTCCTGGTCCGCCCCGCCACGGGCGATCGCCTCATCGGCATGATCCTTACCTCGACCGTCGCCGAAGGCGTCGGCCACACAACCCAGGTCTGCGTCATGCCCGGCTATCACGGCCACGGCATCGGCCGCCAATTGATGGAGCACTCGATCCACGCCCTGCGTCGTCGCAATTACGATTCGCTCTCGCTCACCGTCACCGCCATCAATAAGCACGCGGTCGATCTCTACGAGCATCTCGGCTTTCGCACATTGAAGACTTTCGCGGCAGGCGTCTGGCAAGCGTAGTGAAGGTTTAAACGTAGCGCCGGGTTCTTTAGCCCGGCACTTTCTCGGCACGATTCAGCGAACGGCGCGTAGGGGAATTGGCCTACGACGTCACTTCTTTACCCGGTCCTTCAGCAATCCCTTTAGCTCATCCATGAATTCCTTCACGTCCTTGAAATCAAGATACACGGACGCAAACCGCACGTACGCCACCTTGTCGTGCTTCTTGAGCCGCGCCATCAGCAGCTCGCCGATTTCCGTCGTCGTCCGCTCGCGCTCGGTTGCCTCGCTGACAAACGCTTCCGCCTCGTCCACAATCGATTCCAGCTTGCTCACGGCCACGGGCCGCTTTTCGCACGCCTTCAGCAATCCCTGCAAAATCTTCTGCCGTTCGAATTTCTCGCGCCGCCCATCCTTTTTGATCACCATGTACGGGATCTCGTCGATCCGCTCGTACGTCGTAAATCGCCGCTCGCATTTCAGGCATTCCCGCCGCCGTCGAATCAGATCCCCGGTCCGCGCCTCGCGCGAATCGATCACCTTGTCGTCCAGATGCGCGCAAAAGGGACATTTCACCGTGGCAACTCCTTCGTAGCAGTCTGCGACTCCCCCACATGCTCCGCCTCGGCCAGTAACTCCGCTTCGCCCGCCTGCTCTTCCGCCTGCGCCATTCGTCGCAGTTCTCCCATCGACCAGCCCTCCCGGAGCAGCAGCGGCAACCCCGCGATACAGCACGATGCGAATGCCACCAGCCAAAGGACGATCGCCGCCGTCGCCGCCGGCTCCTTTTCTACCCCGAGCACCAGCGTCAGCACAAGAAACGTCGCCAGCTGCGCGCCACCGCCCACGCCCGGCAGCTGCACAGCCGAACCGACCAGCGTGAACGCCAGCACGAGTATCACCGCGCCAAAACTAAGCTGCGCCAGCCTCCCGCCAAACGCGTGCGTCACCAGTTCGTAGACCACCGCCACGAGCACCCAGTGCAACGCCGTATAGCCGGCCAGCGCGCCGAGATCTCCCCACGTGCGGATGCCCTGCAGACCCTCGATGAATCCCTCGAGCACCAGCACCACCTTGCCGCGCCACCCGCGCCTCCACCTCGCGTCGTGAAGCTTCCTCGCCAGCCATCTCGCGCCGTGATACCGAAAATAGACCAAAAACGCGATCGCCGCGACCAGAACCGCCAGCAGCGCCGCCCCCGTCGAGCGCGCAATACTCACGATCGACGCGCCGCCCGCATCGAAAGAGTGGCCCGCCGCCATGCTTGAAAGAGGGCCGTGCTGCAGCATCAGCAACGCGCAACCCGCGAGCACCAGCGCGGCCGCGGCGTCCGAAATCCGCTCCAGCACGAACACGCCAAACATCCCGGGCATCGACAGCGAATCTTTTCGCGCGATCAGCACAGGGCGAATTGGCTCGCCCGCGCGCCCTAGCAGAAACAGGCATGTGAATCCCATCAGCGTAGCGCTGTAGACGCTCCAGAACTTTGTCGGGCCCAGCCAGCGGCAGAATCGCATCCATCGCAGCGCGCGAATCGCAAAGCAAACATAAATAACGGCGATCCCGAGCAGCAAAAACGAAATCCGCGAATGCCGCAGCGACGCCGCGACCATTCCCCAGCGAAACCCCTCAAGTGTAATTGCATTGCGAAACTTGTAAGCGAAATAACCGAAGGCCGTAAGGGCAACGAGCAGCAGAAGGTACCGTCGCGACTTTTTCATCGTCTGGCTCGACCCTAGCAGCAAGTTTCCGAAGGGTCAAGGCGCGAAGCACCCGCCAATTCTCCGCCTGTGCAGTTCCCGCGAATCGGGTTATCCTGTTCGTGCCTTCGAGAGGGTCCGCCGGTGCGGAAATTCGAACTCGTCCTCCTGATTCACGCCCACCAGCCAGTTGGAAATTTCGACGACGTAATCGAACGCGCCTACCAAACTTCCTACTTGCCCTTCATCGAAGTCCTCGCGCGCCATCCCTCGATTCGCGCAGGACTCCATTATTCCGGCCCGCTCCTCGAATGGATCGAGCGCCTCCACCCCGAGTATTTCGATGTGCTCCGCGCGCTCGTCCGCTCCGGCCAGGTTGAAATGGTCGGCGGCGGCTTCTATGAGCCCATCCTGATCTCGATTCCGCAGGAAGACCGCCGCGAGCAGATCGCGCGTCTCGCCGCCTACATCGAAAAACATTTCGGCGTACGCCCTCGCGGCGCGTGGCTCACCGAACGAGTCTGGGAGCCCGAAATTCCCTCCTCGCTCGCGCCCGCCGGCGTCGACTATACGCTCGTCGACGACAACCATTTCCTCGGCGCCGGTTTCGATCTCGAACAGCTCTATGGTTACGCCCTCGCCGAGGATCTCGGCCACACGGTAAAAGTAATCCCGGGCCTGAAAACCCTCCGCTATCTGATTCCCTTCAGCGACGTCAGCGAAACGGCCGACTTTCTTCGCAGCGCCGCGGTCAAACATCCCGGCGGCTTCGCGGCTATGGGCGACGACCTCGAAAAATTCGGTGTCTGGCCCGGCACCCACGAACTCTGCTACACGAACGGCTGGCTCGAGCGCTTCTTCGTCATGCTCGAACAGTCCGCGGACTGGCTCTCGCTCGCCAAGCCGTCGGACGCCGTTTCGTCCCGCCCGCCGCTCGGCCGCGCCGAGCTTCCCACTGCGTCCTATACCGAAATGATGGAATGGTCGCTGCCGACCGCCGCGCGCATCCGCTACCACGATCTCGTCGAGGAATTTGCTTCGCGCCCCGACGCGCTGCCCTTCCTTCGCGGCGGCATCTGGCGCGGGTTTTTCTCGAAATATGCCGAATCGAATCTGATGCACAAGAAGATGCTCTACGTTTCAAAGCAGGTCCGCGAACTCGCGCCCAGTCGCCGCCGCGATCAGACTTTTCTCGCTTCGCGCGATGAAGCCACCATCCTTCTGCTCCGCGGCCAGTGCAATGATCCCTACTGGCACGGCATTTTCGGCGGCCTCTATTCGCCGCACCTGCGCACCGCCGTCTGGCGCTCGCTCGCCGAGGCCGAAGCATTGGCGGATTTGCTCTCGCACCGCAAGCATCAATACGTCGATATGGCGCGCTTTGATTTCGATGCCGACGGCCGCGAGGAAATCTATTTCACCTCCGACCGCTACGCTGCTCTGCTGAAACCCGACGACGGCGCCACTTTCTCGGCGATCGATTTCCGCCCGGCCAACGTCACTCTGATCAATTCGCTCATGCGCCGGCTCGAGGCCTATCACTCCAAGATCCGCAATCTTACGACGGCCGAACCGCAGGTCGCCAAATCGATTCACGATCAGGTCCGCACGAAGGAAGAAGGTCTCGAACGCTGGCTCAATTACGACCGCTGGCCGCGCCACGCCTTCCGCCTGCTGCTCTTCGGCCAGAGCAAAACGCAGCAGGACTACGCCGCCGTTCACCTCGAGGAGGACGCCGCGCTTGCCGCCGGCCGGTATCGCATCTCAGAACGTCTCCGAATCGCGCGCCGCCCTTGCGTCCGAAGATTCCGCCGACTGGCCAGCTGAGAAGACTTTCTCGTTCGCTCCCACCGAAGACGGATTCGAAATCGTCTGCGATGTCGTCGTGCGCCGCAGCGCGCGCGGCGCTGCCTCCATCAACATCGGCATCGAGGTCGTCATCAATTTCCTCGCGCCTTCCGCGCCCGACCGCTATTTCGAATCCGACGGCCGCCGTTACCCGCTCCGCTGGTCCGCCGCGATTCCCGGCCAGGAGCTCCGCATCGTCGACGAATGGCAGGCCGCCGCCGTCTCGCTCCAGGCTTCCAACGCGCGCCAGTTCTGGATCGCCCCCATCGAAACCGTCTCCGAATCCGAAGATGGCTTCGAGCGCATCTACCAGGGCTCGCAAATCCTCGCCGTCTGGCCGGTCGAGCTCGCTCCCGACGCCGAATTCCGCGCCCAACTCAAGCTCACCGCCACCCGCCTTTGAGTCCTCAGTACCGTTCCGTCACCTTCCCAACCGGTGAAACACTTCCTCGCATACGCTGGGGTCTAATGAATACACGAGGTGCATCCGTGTGGTCACCCAGCCAGGCCATAGCGGGCCGAGCCGCTAAGAGAACCCCGGCCCCCTTCGCCACCATCAATCTCGCGGCGCTCGCGAGCGTCCTGGTAGCCTTGCTTGCCTTGTTTCTCGGCGGCACCGCGCCTGACGTACATCAATGGCGAGCGGCCGACCTGCCTGAGGCACAACACGCCACGTTGCAACACGCCGCGCTGCGCGAAGACGCGATCCGCATCACCGTGGCTCGCGACGGGCAGGTTTATTTTCGCCAATCTCGGGTCGGCCCTGCGGACCTACCCGACTTGATCCGAACAGCATTGCGAGAGGGTTCCGAGAGGACGGTCTATCTTGTCGCCGACCGGAGAGCCAGATACGGGGATGTCAAGCTGGCTGTAGAACAAGTTCGCCTGGCTGGCATCAGCAACGTCGTCGTTCTGACCGAAAACCCAACGTCGCACTGATAATTTTCTTAGTCGAGGGGACTCTGACTGCGTTGCCACGAATCACGAGTCACAAATCACGAGTCACGCTCCTCTAGCCACGAATCACTCGCCACTAGCCACTTTCTCGCGGCTTTGCTAGATTGCCAGAGGCACGCGGAGGAAAAACTCGTGGCCGTTTCGCAGGAACTTCTCGAAATTCTCGTCTGCCCCCGATGCAAGACGCCGGTGAAGCTCACGCCCGACCAGCACGGCCTGAAGTGCGCCACCTGCCGCCGCGTCTACCCGATCCGCACCGACATCCCCGTGATGCTAGTCGACGAAGCCACCATCGACAAAGAGTAGCCTGGAACTCTTCGCGTCTGTGTTGGTTTTCTCTGCGCCCTCTGCGTCTCAGCGGTGGAACTTTCTTGCGGTTTTCGGGCGTCAATACGGCGGAAACGAAATCGACTGATCCTTGAAGTTCACCCACAAATGGACCGTCTTCGTCGAATTCATCTTGATGTCATCGCCATCGGGAAACGGCGCGTAAGGACTCACCTCGATCTCAATATCGGTCGCCGAGCCGGCCTTGACGTGCTCCGGCCGCCCGATCTTGTAGCTTTTCACGGGCCCGTAATAGCCGCCCGGCCCCCAATCCTCGTTAAAATCCTTGAGCGAGTACGACGCCGACGGCTGCCAGATCTGATATGCCTTCTGCAGGTTGCCCGCACTCACGGCGTTCATGAAACGGTGCGCGGTCGCCACTTCGCGGTGATAGACGAACGGATACCACAAATACGCCGGAAACACGGCCACAAACAGCGCGATCGTCACGATCACGGCGGCAATTCGTATCAGATAGCGCCGCAGTTTTGACGGAGGATGATCGATGGGCGATTCGAAAAGGGCCACGCGGACTCCCGGAGCTAAAACTGGCGCTTGAAGAGGGCGATGCTGCCCGAAACCATCAACGCCGAGAAGCCGACTAAGACTAGCACGTCCTTGTAAATGCCATCAATGCCGGTATTCTTCAGCGTCAGATCGTGCAGCGCGTGTACCGTGTACGTAAAAGGATCGATCACCGAAATCCATCGCAGCCACGGAGGAAACGCCTCCACCGGATACACCGCTCCCGAAGGGAAAAACAGCAGCATATTCAGCACGCCGAAAATCGCGCGCGGCACCAGCGGGTCGTCCACGCGCACCATCACCAGAAACATCAGGCTGATCATCGCCACCGACGCGCACAAAATCACCACGGCTAGGTAGAACAACCGCAGGGGATCCCAGAGCCCCTGAATCCCCGCAATCAGCCCGCCGATGATGATCAGGCACATTCCGGCCATGAACGCCTTCAGCGTCCCTGCGCCGATCAAGCCGCCGATCAGCTCCGTCTTGGTGATCGGCGTCAGCAGGTACCCCTCGTGCAGCCCTCTCGTCTTGTCGTCGATGTACGTAATGCCGCCGCCGATCATCGCCGTGATGAAAATCCCCATCGCCGTCGATCCTGCCAGCAGGTATTTGATGTATTCGATGTAGGGATATATCTCCACCGTATCGAGTTCCACTTGCGGGTCGAGGCGCGGAGACACGTTCGGCGCATTCAGTTGCGTCGTCATCTCCTGAATGCGCTCGAGCAGCGAGCTGGAAATGAACTGATCGCTGTTGTCCTCCGTGAAGACGATCCGCGGCCGGTCTTGCTGGTAGTAGCGCCGCGAAAATTCGTTCGGAATATCGACCACGCCTCGTATGAACCCCTGCCGCAGATCGTTGATCGCCTCTGGCAGCGAGTCGTATTGCACGATCCGGAATGTCTCCGGCCCGGCCGCGATCCCGTTGAACATCTCCTGCACCCGCCGCGACTCGACCGAATGATCCTGATCGACCACTCCCAGCGCCACTCCCTTGATTTTTCCCCCAAACGCGTAGCCCAGCACCACCAGCTGCACTAGCGGAAAAATCAGCGAGCTGATCATCAGCGCAGGACTGCGAAAGAATTTCCGCATGTCCCGCTCGATCAACGCCCCCACCCGGTAAAGTTTCATCCCCTATCCCTCACCGCACGATACGCTGTCATCCCGCTTGCCCTGAGCGTTTTTCGCGAAAGGAGCGTAATCCCGCGCGCCTTTGTCTTTCCAGGGGGTCGGACCTTCAGGTCCGACTTAGAACGCCGCGCGAAGCGCGTTCCGCTGCGCAGCTTCACCCGTAGCATGTACCTTCTGCTTTCTGCTTTCTGCTTTCTGCTTTCTGCTTTCTGCTTTCTGCTTTCTGCTTTCTGCTTTCTGCTTTCTGCTTTCTGCTTTCTGCCCACGCCGCTTGCCTCACCGCGAAAACGGGCTCACTTCCGTGTTCACCGGCTTCTGCAACGTATCGCGCAGCCCGGTGCCGGTATAGTGCAGAAAAACGTCGTCGAGCGTCGTGGTCTGCACCAGCACGCGCTTCACAGTCACTTTCTTCGCCCGCGCCAAATCCATCAGCGCCGCCACCGTCGCCGGCCCGTCGTTCGACGTAATGTGGACCATCTCCTCCCGCTGCGTCACACCCGTCGCATGCGCGAGCCCGCGCAGCTGCTCCAGCCAGTCCGTCGGTTCGCCCTGAAATTCCGCCTCGACAATCTCCGTTCCCGGCACGCTGTCCTTCAGTTTCATCGGCGTATCGAGCGCCGCCAGTTTCCCGTGATCGACGATCGCGATCCGATCGCACAATTTGTCCGCCTCGTCCATGTAATGTGTCGTCAGCAGAATCGTCAGCTCCACGTGGTCCCGCAGCTTCCGGATCATCTCCCACACGTTCGATCGCGACACCGGATCGAGCCCCGTCGTCGGCTCGTCCAAAAACATGATCTTCGGCGAATGGACCAACCCGCGCGCGATCTCGAGCCGCCGCCGCATGCCGCCCGAAAACGTCCGCACCAGCGCATCTCGGAATTTCAGCAGCTCAACCGATTCGAGCAGCCGGTCGATCAGCGCCCCGCGCTCTCCCGCCGGCACGCCGTAGAGCTTCGCGTGAATCACCATGTTCTCTTGCGCCGTCAGTTCCGGGTCGGACGTAAACGCCTGCGGAATCACGCCGAGCACGCTGCGCACGCCGTCCGGATCGCTGCGAATGTCGTGCCCGCCGATGCGCGCCGTGCCGGAGGTCGGCGGCGTGAGCGTCGTCATCATCCGGATCAGCGTCGTCTTCCCCGCCCCGTTCGGCCCCAGCAGCCCGAAAATTTCCTGCTGCTCGACGTCAAAGCTCACGTCGTTCACCGCCGTGAACTCGCCGAACTTCTTCACCAGATGATCAACTTCAATGGCTTTCATTCCACCACGCCCTTGATTCTTGTTCCGTAGGGGCGAGTTTCAAACCCGCCCCTACGCCTGTCATCCGGGAAACTCTATCTATAGCTTCGCGAACCAACTCTTCGCCGGTGGCGGCGGCAGCAGCACGGTCGCCGTCATTCCCGTAAACAATCTCCGCCCATCGTTCGGCACCGACACCTTGATCGCGAACGTCTTGATGTCGCGCTTCGTCCGGCTCACGTCGCGCTGCGTCGCGAAATCATTCTCTACGCCCTTGAAAAACACAGGCCCCTCGATGATCCTCCCGGAAGGCAATCGCACGCGAAGCACCTGCCCGAACTGCACGTCATCGATGTAGCTCTCTTCCACATCCGCCTGCACCCACAAGTGATCGACGTCCACCACCACGACGATCGGCGACCCCTGCGCCACCACCTCGCCCTGCTTCGCCACGCGGACGGAAACGATTCCGTCGATCGGCGCATAGATTTTCGTGTAGCCAAGCTGCGTGGCCGTCTCTGCCTCGCTCGCGCGCGCCTGTTCGAGCTGCGCGATGGTCGTAGCAACCTCGCTCTGCCGGACGTCCACCTGCTTCCGGTTCGCCTGCGCCACGCCCAGCGCGGCCGCCTGCGCGTTCACCGACTCTTCGAGCGACTTCACATTCGCCTCTGACACCTGCAACGTCGCCTCGGCGTGATCGCGGTCCTGCGCCGATTCCACGCCGGCATTAAAGAGGCTCTGCATGCGTTTGTAATCGGTTTGGTCGCGCCAAAGATTCGCCTTCGCCTGATCGAGCTGCGCGCGCTGCGACGTCAGCGTCGCCTCCGCCTGCTTCACCGACGCGCCCGTCTGATCGTCCGTCCAAGTGAAGTTGTGATTCGCCTCATGTACCTGCGCTTCCAGACTCGCCACGTTGGCCTTCGCCGCATCCAGGCTCGCCTCGAGTTCCTTCGGATCGAGCTCCGCGATCAGCTGGCCCTTCTTCACTTCCGATCCCTCGTCCACCGTCAGGTTGACGATCCGCCCCATGATCTGCGGGCTCACGATCACTTCGTTTCCGTCCACGATCCCCGTCAGCGGAATCGCGTTCCCGTGCGGTGTCGTCAGCAGATACGCCACGAGCGCCGCCACGAACACCGCCCCGATCAAAATGAACGGCTTGAGGTTCGTCTTCATCCGGCCTTCTCTCCCTCTACCGCGAGGCCGTGTTCGAGGAAATCGAGCAGAGCGCGTTTCCGCGCGGCCACCGCCTCCGGCGCCAGCAAATCGCGCCCGGCGACGCGCCCCAGCATCACGGCCGCGGCGAAATACGACGTCGTCATCTGTATCGTCAGCATCGCGATCTGATCCGCGTCCACGTCGCGAAACTCTCCCCGCGCCATCCCTTCTTCCACCGTGCGGGCAAACTCACGATGCAGCGGCCGGAATAATTCCTTCACCATCCCGCCGAACTCGGGACTCGACTCCATCGCCTGGCGCTGCACGAGCCGCGGATAATTCGGATGCGCTGCCAGGAAGTCGAAATATCCGTTCACGCATTGAAAGAACCTCTCGCGAGGCGAAAGCTTCTTTTTCGGCGGCGCAAACACCGACGACCGCAGCTGCCGCGTAAGATTTTCGAGCACCGCGCGATGCAGCCTGCGCTTGTCGCCGAAGTAGTAGTACAGCATCGCCTTGTTCGCATGCGCGGCCGTGGCGATTTCCTCCGTGCGCGCGCCCGCGAGCCCCTGCGCCGCAAAATGGCTCTCGGCCGCGGCCAGAATTCGCCGCGCCGTCGCTGGGTCCTCAACTCTTCTACGTCCGCGCGCCATGTTTATTTCAGACTCCCAGCCTGCTCATATACTCCTCGGGATACCGCGCGCCCACGGCCGCACCGCGCGGCGCGAGTTCGTCGATGCGCTTCAGGCCCGCCGCGGTCAGCTTCACGTCGAGCGCCCCAAGATTCTGGTCGAGATACGTGCGCCGCTTCGTGCCCGGAATCGGAACGATGTCCTCGCCCTGCGCCAGCACCCACGCCAGCGCCAGCTGCGCCGGAGTACACTTCTTCTCTGCCGCGATCTGCTCGATCCGCTGCACCAGCTCCAGATTCTTGTTGAAGTTTTCGCCCTGAAATCGCGGCGAGATGCGGCGAAAATCCTTCGGACCGAAATCCGCGCTCTTCACCTGCCCCGTCAAGATGCCGCGCCCGAGTGGGCTGTACGGCACCAGGCCGATTCCCAGCTCACGGCACGTCGCAAGAATTTCGCCCTCAGGATCGCGCGTCCAAATCGAGTACTCGCTCTGCAGCGCCGTGATCGGATACGTCGCATGCGCTCGCCGGATCGTCTGCGCGCCCGCCTCCGAAAGCCCGATGTAGCGGACTTTGCCCTGCTCGATCAGCCGCGCCATCGCGCCGACCGTTTCCTCGATCGGCACGCTCGTATCCACGCGGTGCAAATAAAACAGATCGATCGTCGAAATCTTCAGCCGCTCGAGGCTGGCCTCGCAGGCGCTCTGCACGTATTCCGGCCGCCCGTTCACGCCGAGAAAGCGCCCGTCGGGTTGCCGCATGTTTCCGAATTTCGTAGCGACGATCACTTCGTTGCGCCGCTTCGCAATCGCCCGGCCCACCAGCTCTTCGTTCGTCCCGCCGCCGTACATATCCGCCGTGTCCAGCATCGTGATGCCGCGGTCGATCGCGTGATGGATCGTTGCGGTCGATTCCTGATCGTCCGGCGTCCCATACGATTGCGACATCCCCATGCAGCCCAGCCCAATCGCGGAAACGACGAGCGAGCTTTTGCCCAGCCGGCGGTATTGCATAAAATCCTCCTCAGGGGAATTGTATTCTTTAACTAAATGGTTAGTTTAATCAGTTTCGGGAAGGCGTGTCAACAGCGCTCGATGGTCGATGGTAGTGGATCGGTTTGCGGCCAAATGCGGGCTTAGCTAGTTTGGCTTTTTCTAGATTGCCTCGGAAATACGATAGCCCGGAACAAAATAGCCGAAGCTGACCCCGCTAACAACGCCAACCAGAGCGACAAGGGGTTGATATCTCTTGTGAAAGGATGTCTCACAAAATCGTAGGCCATAATCCTGGCGGCCAAATGCTTGGCCACAGCGTAGGCCACAAAGTAAGTCATTCCGAGCGCAGCACCGCCCACGGCGAACGCCGACCAGGCACGGATTTCGTAGCGGCGGAAAAGCAGCCAAGCCGGAAGCCCCAGCACCAGTTCAAAAACATAGGCTGGGGGCAAAGCGTAGAGCGAAAAAAGCGCAAGCAGGCCCGGGAAATCAGTCAACGAGGACGGCGAATCACCAGGAGAACAACCGCAACAATAGAAAGACCGACTGGAACTATTAACGGTGCAACTAGGAACGCTATTATCGTCCTGGAGTGAGCCATTGGCGTCCTACGATTCGAGCGCGCCGCCCGATCCGGCCGGAAGCTCGATCGAATATTTCGTGCGGGTCATTTCGCGGTGGCGTTCGAGGGCGAGCTCGATCAGCTTGTCGATCAATTTCGGATACGGCAGCCCCGACGCTTCCCACAATTTCGGATACATGCTGATCGACGTGAAGCCGGGAATCGTATTCAGCTCGTTGACGAAAATCTTCGACGTGCGGCGCTCGAGAAAAAAATCGCAGCGCGCCATGCCCGCGCCGTCGATCGCGCGGAACGACCGCACCGCGTAGTCCTGAAACGTGGCGACCTGTTGTTTCGTCAGCGGCGCCGGAATTATCAGGTTCGTTCCCTGCTCCAGATATTTCGCCGTGTAATCGTAGAACTCGCGGTGCGGGACGATCTCGCCCGGAATCGACGCGCGCACGTCGTCGTTGCCGAGCACCGAAACTTCGATCTCGCGCGCGTTCACGGCGCGTTCGACTAGTATTTTCATGGCGAATTCGGCGGCGAGATTCAGCGCAGCCGAAAGTTCGCGCGCGGATTTCACGCGCGACATGCCGACGGATGACCCGAGCGTCGCGGGCTTCACGAACACCGGGAAGCGGAACTTTTTCTTCAGTAGCTTCAGCACGGCGGCCGGCTCGCGCTCCCACTGCGAACGTTGAATCGAGACGTACGGAACAACCGGCAAACCCTCCTGCTCGAACAGCCGCTTCTGCACGTCCTTATCCATGCCGACCGACGACGCGAGCACGCCCGCGCCGACATACGGCAGTCCCGCCAATTCGAGGAAGCCTTGCACCGTGCCGTCTTCGCCGAACGTGCCGTGCATGATCGGAAAAACCACGTCGAGCGTGATGCTCGGCTGGCCCGTGTTCCGCGACATCGGCACGAGCGCGGCGGCCGTCGGATCGGGCGGAAGAAAAACGCGCTCGCCTGATTTCAACACGTCGGGCAGGAGCTTTTGCGCGTTCGTGCCGACGAGCCAGCGGCCGTCCTTCGTGATGCCGATCGGGAGGACCTCGTATTTTTCGGGATCGAGCGCGCGGATCACCGACGCGGCCGATGCGAGCGAAACTTCGTGTTCGCCCGAACGCCCGCCGAACAGCACGCCCACCCGCAATCTTTTTGAGGAGGTCATAGTTCCGCAATCCCACAGTTGGTTTGTAGGGGCGCCGCTTGCTGCGCCCGAACTTGGCGAACGCGCCCAATCGGGCGAAACGTCGACGCCGCAACCATTTCGCGATACTCGCTCACAGAATTTTCTTTCCCAGCCCCGAAAGCACCAGCTCCACGCCCAGCGTCGCGGTCGTGTTGTGCACGTCGATCACCGGATTGATCTCGACGAGCTCGAGCGACACCAGCGCTTTCGTATCCGCGATCATCTCCAGCGCCAGATGCGCCTCGCGGTACGTCACGCCGCCGCGCACCGGCGTGCCGACTCCCGGCGCATCGGTCGGATCGACGAAATCCATATCCAGGCTCACCGCGATCCCCGCCGTGTCGTCGCTCGCGAGGCGCAGCGCGTCCGACATCACTTCGCGCATTCCGCGCTCGTCGATATCGCGCATCGTGAAAATGCGTACGCCCGATTCCTTCACGAACCGCCGCTCCTTCGCATCGAGTTCGCGGATGCCGACCAGCACCACGTTGCGCGGCTCAATCATCGGCTTCAGCGGCGCGAGGCCGGTCAGCTCCGGCGGGCCGTAGCCCATGATCGACGCGAGCGGCATGCCGTGCACGTTGCCTGATGGCGACGTTTCCGGCGTGTTCATATCGCCGTGCGCGTCGAGCCAGATCATGCCCACGCGCTTCGAGTCCTTGTGGAAATGCGCCACCGCGCCCGCGGCCGTGCCCACGGCAATCGAATGGTCGCCGCCGAGCACGAGGGGCATCATGTCCTCATCGAGCGTCTTCCGCACCACTTCGCCGAGGTCCTTGCACGCATCCGCGATCTCGCTCAGATACTTCGCGTTCTTCTCGCCGTAGTGCTGCTCTTCCGGCTGCCGCACGGCAATGTTCCCGATGTCTTCGATCTGCCGGCCAAGCTGCTTGAGCTTCGAGTGCAACCCGGCAACGCGCAACGCCGACGGCCCCATATCGACGCCGCGTCGGCTAGCGCCCAAGTCCATCGGCACCCCGATAATCCGAATCTTTTCCGCCATGCGTAAGCTCACCTATCCTGCCAACTTCCGTAGCGCTGGCTTGCCCTGAGCGGAACGAAGGGCGTCCCGCCGACCTCTGTAACGCTAGTCGCGCCCGCGCGTAAACCATTCGCCGAAAAATCGCGAACAGCACGCCGTTGTAGCGGCCGCCTTGTCTTTAGGCGGGCGCTTTTGATTTTGCTTCATTCCGTTCCGTGCGCAGCGGCCACTAAGGATAGACGCGATAGAGCATGCGTGGGAAGGGGATGACTTCGCGGATGTGCTCCGTCCCGCAAATCCATGCCACGGTGCGTTCGAGGCCCAGGCCAAATCCCGCATGCGGCACGCTCCCGTACCGCCGCAAATCGAGATACCACTGCAGCGATTCTTCGGGCAGGCCCTGCTCGCGAATCCGCTGCAGCAGCGTTTCGTAGCTCGACTGGCGCTCGCCGCCGCCGATGATTTCGCCGTAGCCTTCGGGCGCGATCATATCGAAATTCAGCGCCAGATCAGGACGCTCCGGATCGGCCTCCATATAGAAAGCCTTCATGGCCGAAGGATAACGATGGATGATCACCGGCTTGTCGAAATTCTTCGAGAGGATCGTCTCCTCGTCGCCGCCGAAATCGTCGCCCCATTTCGCGGGATTGCCCGCCTTTTGCAACACCTGCACCGCCTCTTCGTAGGTAATCCGCGGAAACGGCGGCGCGATTTTTTCGAGTTTCGACACATCGCGCCCGAGCGCGGCCAGTTCCCTACTCCGGTTCTTCACCACCGATTGCACCATCGCGCTCACAAGCCCTTCACCGAGCTCGATCATGTCCGAAAGGTGCGAGTACGCGGCTTCGGGCTCGAGCATCCAGAATTCGGTCAGGTGCCGGCGCGTCTTCGATTTTTCCGCGCGAAACGTAGGACCGAACGTGTAGACCTTGCCGAGCGCCGCCGCCGTCGCCTCCACGTAGAGCTGCCCCGATTGAGTGAGATAGGCCTTCTGATCGTCGATGTAGTTGACTTCAAAAAGCGTCGTGGTGCCTTCGCAGGCGGCGGGCGTGAAAATCGGCGCGTCGGTCAGGATGTAGCCCTGATCGTCCATGAAATTCCGCGCGCCGCGAATCGCCTCGGCGCGAATGCGCAAAATCGAAGCCTGCCGCGGCGTGCGAATCCACAGATGTCGCCGGTCGAGCAGGAAATCGACGCCGTGCTCCTTCAGTTGAATGGGATAAGGATCGGATTCCGGCACGCGCTGGACAATGTCGACCGCGGCGATGTGCATTTCGCAGCCGCCCGGCGCTCGCGCCTCGGCCTTGATCGCGCCGGTCACAATCACGCTCGATTCCTGCGTCAGCCCCTTGAGCGCGCCAAATGCTTCCGGATTCTCCTTCAGCGAAACGACGCCCTGAATGATTCCCGTGCCGTCCCGAAAAATCGGAAACAGCAGCTTCCCCGACTCGCGCAAGTTGTAAAGCCACCCGCGAATCGTCACAGTCTGCCCCGCATAATCCGCGGCGTGTTCAATCGCAACAATGGGATTTTGTGGAGTCTTCGTCTGTTCGTCAGTCATGAATAAGAATCGTAGGGGCGGGTTTCAAACCCGCCCGCGCAGTTACGGGCGCGGCGGCCGGTTCCAAGCCTCTGGCGTAGAAACGCCTTTCTTCTCCGCGTGCTCTTCGAGCTTGTCAAACGTGGCGCGTATCTGATCGAGAGCCGGAGCGCCGCCGGGTTGATCCTTTAACTCGAGCACCAGTGGAAGCGGCTCGGCTACGCTCGCGAAGGCCCCAAGCGCGGCATCCCAATCGATCGTGCCTGTGTAAGGCAGCAGGTGTTCGTCCTTCTCGCCATGATTGTCGTGGATGTGCGTCGTGGCGACGCGCCCGCGCATCAGCTCGAAACCTTCCGCCACGCCTGCATCCAGATGCGCATGCCCGATATCGAAGCAAAACTTAAGATCGAGCCGCGTCTCCTTCACGAACTGTACGAGCGACGCAGGCGAGCCCAGCTCGTTGGGCGTATTCTCAACCGCGATGGTTACACCGCGCTGTCTCGCGAAAAGCGAAAGATGCTCGAGCGAACTGAAAGCCGCATCGTACTTCCGCGGATCGGCCTCCTGCCGCCCTGTCCCGAGGTGCTGGACGAGATAGCGAAACGGCACAGTCTCGGCAACGTCGATCGCCCGCTTCACCTCGTCCACCGCATCCACGCGCCGCACGCGCTCGGTCTCCGAAATCGAAATCGGAATCCCGCTCTCGCGCCCGGGCGAAGAATTGCGCTCGGTCGGTGAATGCAGCGAGTGCAACACCAGCCCATACTCATCCAGCGCGCCGGCCAACTCGCGCAGCGCCTCCGGAGACCGGTAGGTGAAATGCGAAGACGCGCAGAAAACCTCCACGCCGTGAATCCCGGCCTGCGCTATTCCCTGCAACATCTCCCTGCTCATTGGCTGATGAACGTACCGATAGGTCGAAAGAATGCGTCGCATCCCACCCTCAGTGCAGCGTCATTCGCAGAAGTTCTATGGTCCGTGGAAATCGCCCCGCCGTCAATAGCCGGGAACGAACAGCGCTCGACGAGAAAACTACGAGCGGCCGAGAAGAACGAGGATCACAAGGGATCCCAGCACAAAGAGAATGCCAAACCAAACGGGAATGCGGATGCGATACCGCCGCTCGATTGGCTGCGCCGGCGAAGGCTCGGGCCGGTCGAGAAGCGCTACGCCGATTCTCTTGCGCGGCGGGCGAGTGCCGCGGCTCGAAGCCGGTTGCGGCTCGGGCTCAGGCGGGTATTCCGTAAACTGATGCGGCATAAGCGGATATTAGCATCAGGCGGACATTGGCGGGAAGATGCCGCGCTCCCCTTCGTTCCTCAGGGCAAGAAAGCGCAGCGCTGACTTGAAGCACAAACCACGCACGACAGCGCGCCGTCGCGCATTTCAACGGGCTGCCGCAGGTTAGCGCAAAATCCCCCCAAAATCGGCTTTTCCTGGCCATTTCGGGGCCTTCTATCCTCCCGACGAGAGCATCCTTGATGCCCCACTTATTGCAATGTTTTCAGGCGCGCAAACGCGTGCGCGGACGTCGCGGCCGGCTCGGGCTATTCGTGCGCTTGGATGGCGTGCGTGCCGTGCGTGACGGCCGCGCCGGCGCGCAGGGCCGCGGCAACCAGCACCGCCTCGGAAATTTCCTGATCGGAGACGCCGGCTGCGCGCGCCTTGCCCGCGTGAATCTCGATGCAATAGGGACACTGCGTGGTGAATGCGACCGCGAGCGCCATCAGCTCCTTGTACTTCACCGGGATCGCGCCGGCGGCCATGGCCGCCTTGTCGAAGGCCCAAAACGCCTTCATCCCTTCCGGCGCGTTGGCCTCGATCAGTTTCAGCTTAGAGAGATTCTTCATGTCGTACACGGCGCACCTCCGCGTCGCAAACAGGATTTCTCAATGCTGCTGAGAGATTCGAGGCGGGCGATTATAGTCACTGCGCACGCTCTGGGCAATCCCGCGCATTTTCCTGAATCCCGGCTGCGGCGAATCCACCGCGCGTTTCCGTTCCCGCAGATTGTGGAAGCGCACCGCTACATGGAGTCAAACGAGCAGATTGGCAAAATTGTAGTGAAGGTGTGGCCGCCGCGTGGCGCGCAGACATTTCTTGCGGGTCTTCAGGATAGCGCGCTGTCGACACGTTCGGCCGTCGCTGCCGAATCCATCTCATCGACGTTGATCTCGTCGGTGTCGAGGTCGTTGGTGTCGACGACGAGCCCGGTCCCCGTTTGCAGGCAGAGGATCAGGTACTTGCCGGATGAGCTGCCGACGAATTCCCGGATGCGCTCTTGCGCTTCTTCCACGCTCCCCGCCGTTCCGCGCCACAGCACGCGATCGACGGGTTCCATCTGATAAATATCAAAGGGAGGATTCATCTTCTAGTCCCTCACTACCGTCCCACGTGTTTGCTTTTCCCGGACGGTGCTCTTTTTTGGGTAACGCCGGCGGGGAGTATTGCGGAAATACCGAATCGTGTCGGTACGCTAGGGAACGCGTGCCTGTGCGGTGTCGCACAAAGGCTTACTGCGCTTCCGCCTCCCACTCCTTCAGCTGGTTTTGCACGATTGCGTAACAGTCGCACGCCGCGTCTTCCATTTTCCGGCGGTTCAAGATCGTCACACTGCCGCGGGTATAGGAAATCAATCCGGCCTTCTGTAGGATGCCAGCAGCCACCGTCACGCTCGAGCGGCGCGTCCCCAGCATTTGCGCCAGGAAGTCCTGGGTTAGTGGAAGAATGTCGGCATGCAGCCGGTCCTGGCTCATCAGGATCCATCTGGCTAAGCGCTCTTCCACGTCATGCAGGCGGTTGCATGCCGCGATCTGCGTGGTTTGCATTGCCAGGCGTTGGGAAAAACGATGCAACTGCTGTTCCAGCAGGGGATACTGGCTCATCAGCTCCCGGAGCGTTTTCGCGTCGCATCGGTAAGCCGAGCCGTCACCCTGAGTTATCATGCGGGTGGGACTGCTGCTGTACCCCACGAGCAAGGGCACACCCACGAATCCTTCGTTGCCAATGAGGCCCACCTCGACGGTTTTTCCGTCCGGCTGAACGGCCAGCACGGAAATCACGCCTTCGTTCACGAAGTAGCCGGATTTGATCGTGTCTCCGGCCTCGTAGAGGATCTGGTGAAGCTTTAGCCGGGTGAACTCCATCCTCGAAAGGGCGTGGCTGCGCTGATCGGGCGGGAGGCTGAGCAGGATCATGTTGCCAGTGATGCTTCCGTCGTGATCAGCCTTCTCCCCTACGCGAGCGGGGGGAGAACGTTTCTTGGCCATAGCGGCTCCTTGAGCGAGAGAGACGTTCTGATTTCGCAAGGAACCGTCACCCGAGAGGCCGCGGCGGAAAGATGCTAGAAGAGATGCATCCAATGTACTCTCTTTTGACGGGCCTGAGTGATGTTATTCGCCTCGCACACTCATGCACCGGCCGGATCGCGCTTCGGCGCGGGCGCAACACGCGGACGACGGGGCTATATGCGCGGAAAAGAAAAGGGGGAGCGGGAGATTTCCCGCCCCCTCATCGAGCAGATCAACTACCTGCGCCTGACCTATCGACGCGAATCGCTTCGGTCTTTCCCCGAAATTCGACCTGCACGATCTGGTTATGGTTTGTGTCGACTTCCGTATCGCCGGCTTTCTGCGGCAACTGAATCCAGTGGCACGGAGTTTGAGCGATTACCTTTCCATCGCGCATGATATCGAGCACATTCTGATTTTGGCGAACCTCGACTTTATAGGTACCAGGGTTGATTTGAGTGTTTCCGATCATCGTGGCCTGGGAAGCAGCCCAGTCGGCCGTATAGGTTTTGTCGGGACGAGCCCAAACGGAAAGGGCCATGATTAGGATCGCGAGTCCACCCATGAATTGCTTTGTACTACGACGCATTTGGCGATCTCCTTTTTTCCAAACAAGGTCAGCAGAGAACGTGCCAGGGGCTTGATTGAGAGCGCGGGGCTGGACGCGCCAAGACGACCCGCGGACGCTCAATTACTTTGATGCGTGATGCCCGGAGCGGGGATGTGCACGGATGCGACGCGGCATTGCGCAAGAATTTGCGGCGCGCCAGATTGGCCGAAGCGACCTAGGCGGCTTCGGAGAGGAATTCTACCTGGAACGATGATGGGACGAGCCCCACGGCGGCGCCGCGGGCGAGGAGCTCGCGGACCGCGCGGCGTCCTTCTTCGCCATAATCGAGCGTCCAGCGGTTCACGTACATACCTACGAATTTATCTGCGAGAACCGGGTCCATATCGCGGGCGAATTGCAGGGCGTATTCGAGCGCGGCCTCGCGATGCTCGAGAGCGTAGCTGACGCTTTCGCGGATAATGCGCGCGACCTGCCGGCCCATATCGTTGCCGAGGCTGCGGCGAATCGCATTGGCGCCGAGGGGAAGCGGAAGGCCGGTTTCCTCCTGCCACCACTGGCCGAGATCAACCACGCGGTGCAGCCCAATCTGCGAGAAGAGCAGTTGCCCTTCGTGGATCAGTAGTCCGGCTTCGACTTCCTTGTTGCGGACGGCGTCGAGAATCTTGTCGAACGGCATGGTGACGGTTTCGACGCCGGGCTCGAAGAGCTTCAGCGCGAGATAGGAAGTGGTGAGCGTGCCGGGAATGGCGATTTTGCGGCCCTTGAGATCACCCTTCTTGATCGCGTGCGAGGAGATGACGATCGGGCCGTAGCCCTCACCGAAGCTCGCGCCGCAATCGAGCAGCAGGTACTTGTCGGCGACGAACGCATAGCCGAAAAAACTGACCGCGGTGACGTCGTAGGTCTCTTTGTGAGCTTCGTGATTGAGCGTTTCGATATCGCAGAGGATGTGATTGAACTTCACGCCCGGAAGGCGGACCTTCCCCGTGGCCAAAGCGTAGAACATAAAGGCATCGTCACTGTCCGGTGAATGCGCCAGCTGCAGCGTGGTCGTCATCGGTGTCGCGGCGGGTGTCGACATGTCTTTGACCATCCTGGCGCTCGGAAGAAGCTCACGGTCGATCGGTCCGGAGACACATTACGCCAAGCTCTATATGGCCTGGAAACTAAAAACGGCGTCCGGAGTGTGCGCTTTCCTGCGTGAGTGCCGTAGTTCGAACGGGGGAAGGATACCATACGGCAACGCCGCGCGTACAGCCGGCGTCGACGCGGCGAGATGGCGCGCTTATCCGCGTCCGGCGAGAACGTGAGGAAGCAAAAAATCCTGCAGCGCCTGATGATCTTCGGAGCGGGTACTGTCGAACTCAAGACCCATGGAATCTTCACCGGTGACGCGAACGACGCGCGCGGCCAGGCGCAAGGGAGGCTGCCCCGCCCGAATTTCGAGCTTCACGATCACGCTCGAACCCACGGGAAGCACCTGGGGGACTCGGACGAACAGACCGCCGACGCTGATATCGAGTGTTGTGCCCGTAAGCCGCTTCGATTCACGCTCGAGCGCCACGTTGCATTGCAGCTTTACGCGACTGAATCGACGAGCTTCGCGCTCGATCGAGCCCGCCGAGGCGCGGATCAGGCGGAGGATGCGATGGCGGTCGATGGGTTTGAAGAGGAAGAAATTGACGCCGGCTGCGAAGGCCCGCGCGAGCAGCGTGCGGTCCCCCTCGCCGGTGATCATGACGATAGGCGTCGAGCGGTTGAGACCCGTGGCGCGGACGAGGCGAGCCAGTTCGACCCCCTCGAGCTGGGGCATGCGCTCGTCGAGGAAAATCGCGTCGAACTTTTCCTGGACCAGGCGAGCTGCGGCCTGGCGGCTATCGGTCATCGTCAGGCAGTCCATTTCAGCGGCGGTCAGGATCTCATACAGCAACTCGCAGGCAGCGGCGTCATCGTCGACGACCAATATGCGCCGGGGCCGCATGAGAACGGCTGGCTCGGCTGGAAGCGTCTTTGTTTGGGATATGGTCATGGTTATGAGGCCGGCGGCGAGTAAGCGGGCTGGCCGAGCCAGCGGTCGAGCTGTTCTCGAAGCAAACGGAAATCGATCGGCTTCGAAATACTTGCGTTGCAACCGGCGTTGAGCACGCGCTCCTGGTCAGTCACCATGGCATGCGCGGTGACGGCGATCACGGGAGTGTTGCGCAGGCCAGGCTGGTTACGCACCCAGGTGGCCACTCGAAGCCCGTCGTCGGCTCCCAGCTGCACATCGAGCAGCACTGCATCGATCGCCTCGTTCTCGAGCGCGGCAAAGGATTCCTGCAGATTCTCCGCCGAGAGGATTTCAAAACCTTCGGCTTCGAGCCAATCGGAGAGGAGCTCGCGGTTCGGCTGATTATCTTCGACAACGAGTATGCGTTGCTTCACGCGGAACGCCCCGATCCGGCCATCCCGGAGAGCAGGACGCGCTGCAGGCGGCTCAGAAGCTCGTCCTGCCAGGGCTCCTGTTTTTGGAAGAGCGCTTCCGAATTCGCGCGAAGATACTCTCTCTCCTGAGGAGTGAGATCCTTGCTGGTAAGGACGAATACGGGAAGATTCGCCGTGCGGGAATTGCTGCGCCAGTCGGTGAGCAACTGAAAACCACTTACGCCCGGGAGAATCAGGTCGAGGATCACGAGTTCCGGCAGCGCGGCGGCGACTTGCCTGCGAGCCTGCGGCCCGTCGGCGGCCGTGAGCACGGCAAAGCCGTTCTTCGATAAGAGCTCGGCGATAAACTCGCGAGTGGGCTCGTCGTCGTCGACCACCAGGATCGACCGGCTGTCCATGCTTCCGAAACGATTCATGCACCGTTCGACGGCCGCGAGCAGCGTGGCTTTGTCGACGGGCTTGACGATGTATTCGTCGGCGCCGAGCAGTGCTCCGGTGGACGGCTGATCGACGATCGTGACGACGATCACGGGTATCGGGGCGGTGCGAGGGTCGGACTTCAATGTGGACAGAAGCTCCCAACCATTGACCGGCTTCATGACGATGTCGACGGTGATGGCGGAGGGCTGAAGCTCCGCAGCCATCTCGAGGGCGCGCTCGGGTTCGCGGCAGACGGTAACGGCATAGCCGGCGGACGTGAGTTGCGTATCAAGCAGTTGCGCGGAACTCGAGTCGTCCTCGACGACGAGAATACGAGCGCCCGCGAGCGCGGTGGCCGGGCCAGACGCGGACGCCGGGCTCTGCGCTACGAACGTGGGAACAGCAGGGAGCGTGAAGTGGAAGCAACTACCGACGCCAAGCTCGCTCTCGACACCCAGTTCGCCGCCATGAAGCTCGACCAGGCGTTGCGTGATGGCCAGGCCGAGGCCCGTGCCTTCCGCGGCCTTCTCGCTTCGGCGCAAGCGATAGAATGCATCGAAGATGCGCTGCTGTTCTTCGGGCGGAATCCCGGGTCCTGAGTCGCGAACCTCCACTCGAACAAAGTCGCCCACTTGTTTCGCCGCCAGTTCGATCTTTCCACCATCCGGCATAAACTTGATCGCGTTTCCGACAAGGTTCATCAGCACCTGTTTCAACCGGGTCGCGTCGGCGCGGACGCTGAGGCCGGACGGGGCGCGTTGCACTAAGATATGAAGCTTCTTGTCGGCCAGCGGACGCATCGTGTCTATAACTTCCGCAAACGACGTGGTGAGCAAGACGCTTTCGATCGCCAACTGGAGCCGGCCCGCCTCGATCTTCGACAGATCCAGAATGTCGTTGATCAAGGTGAGGAGGTGCTTCCCTCCCGTGTGAATGTGCTTGACGTAGCGTTGCTGACGCTCATTCAGCGGACCATAACGCTCCTCGGTCAAGAGATCCGAAAATCCCAGGACCGCGTTGAGAGGGGTTCGCAGCTCGTGGCTCATCGTCGAGAGGAATTGGTCCTTGAATTTAGCGGCGCGTTCCAGCTCTTCCTTGGCGCGAAGAATGGTCTGGGAGAAAGCTTCGACTTCGTCCTTGGCCGCTTGCAGCTCCGCAGTGCGCTCCTGTACGCGCTGTTCCAATTCATCGTGAGCCTTCCGCAAATCCTTCTCACTCTGATCGATCTGCGCCAGCATTTCGTTGAACGCGTCGATCAGAATCGATAATTCGCCGTGGTGCGGGATGGGCGTGGCGCGGATGGAATAATCCTTATCGCGTGAAACGACGCCGGCAACCTGGGCCAGGTGAACGATGGGCTCGGCGACGGACCTCCGAAAAATAGATGAGACGAGGAGAGCCGCCAAAAGAGAAACAATCAGAACCACGCCCGCGATCCCAGCGTATCGAAGCACACGATGATTCAGCTCTTCCATGTCCGACCGGATGTAGACGGTGCCAGTCGGTTTTCCCTGAAACACGATCGAGCGGACGAGCACGATCTCATTGTCCTTGAGCAAATGCATCTCGATCTGGTCTGGCGCGAGCGAGGGAGGGGCCGGAATCTGAGCGTTGCGATCGCGGGAATAGGAGGCCAGGGGCTCACCGTCTGGCATGTAGATCGCGGCGGACAAAATATCGGGCGCGGCCTTTAATGCCGACAGCGTGTTTTGCGCGGCCTGTGGGTCGTTGAAGAGCAGCGCGGAGGCGCTATTGGAGCTGATGATCTGCGCCTGCATGGAAAGATTGCGAACGATGGTCGCGCGGAACGTGACCATGTCGTAGCCGATAAACGCCGCGCATGCCAACAGGAGAGCCGCGCCGCTGACAAGCAAGTTCATCCACGTCAGTTTCTTGGCGACCGAGGCGTTTTGTGTCCGGCGCAGCATCTAAAAGTCCCCCGGACGATCTTTTCGGACGTTGGTGGCCACTTTGAGCAATTCGGAACTCAAGGTGAGGCGGGCGTCCTGCGCGCTCGCGAGATTGACGTCGAAGCGCACCCTGTTTCCATCGAGGATGAAGCCGATCATTCCGCCCCGCTCGGAGAAACGGGGAATGTCGCTGACGGTTAAAACACTCGCCTTGTCGAGCGCCGCCAGAACTTCCTTCAGATGGCCCTCTTCCGAAGAGCTGATGAACACGATCCGGCAGCTATCCACGTCCTGCGGTTTCGAGATTCGTTTCGCCGCCACACTCTTTCCGTCGATGGTTTCCCTTGCAAGAGTGGCGTCCAGAGTTGGCCCGAATGGATCGGCGCCGAGCACGCAGATCTCGAAGGCTTCGTTCTTGCCCGACGCGCTCTCATTGGGCCATTCGATAAATCGGCCGAAGTTATAGAGGTAAGCGGCCTTCACCTGGAACTCATCCGCCTTGGGCTGCTGAGCCTGAGCGTGCAAACAAAATCCCGCGAGCACGCAGGACGAAATAATTGAAAGGAACCACGCGCGCCGCAAGATGCACGGAAGTGTCTTTCGGCCTCGAGATGTAGTGGGCGCGGTCCGCATCACCTTCTCCACGTAATCTTTCCGTAGATGCTTCGCTTGATTCCCACCAGCGGGCCGGCATCGCCTCCGAATTCCACATGAGAAGGCTGCAGAAGATTCTGCCCGACGACCGAGAAATCGAGACCCTCTCCTACGTGCCAGCCTAACCGTAGGTCAGCCGTGCTGTAAGAACCGACGCCTTGCGCCGGAAGCGCTCCCGAGTATCGAAATGTCTGGTCGATTTCGAAATGCTTCGGCAAGTTGAAAAACGATTGAAAGCTCACGACGTTGGCGGGGCTCGATCCGGTGTAGGAACTCAGCAAATTGCCCGTATCGGTGAATCCCGGCTCATCCCTCAACGACATGTGAAGGTACGAGTAAGAGCCGCGCACTTGCCACCAGGGAGTGATTTTCCAATCCGGCGCGATTTCCGTGCCGACGGTGTGGCCCTCGATCACGTTGGCATAAGGCAGACTAAAATAAAGATAAACGGGCGACGCGGGCGGCTCCGGAGTGGGGCCGGGAATGGGGGCCTCGCCGAGCCCGATCGGCCCGTAGCCCTGCAGGTCGTCATAGCCGTTGTAAAACGCCGTGAAATCCACGTAGACGTTGCGGTTGATCTGCGTGCGGTATCCCACTTCATAGGCGATCAGTTGCTCCGCTTTCAGCTTGGGATCACCCTCAATCTGAAAATAGAGCGGTATCCCCTCGTAGTATTCATCGAAGATATCGAACTGAACGTCTTGATCGAGGCGCGACGGTGTGCGCACGGCTCGGGTCACCGCAGCCCAGAAGGACTGGTGCACCGTGGGCGTCCACATCACCCGGACGCTCGGCTGGTAATCGAAGCCGCTGAAGTTGTTGTGCTCGAGCTTGGTTCCTGCGGTCAGCGTGAGCTTGTCGGGCACGATCGGCAGTTCGTACTGGACGAAGCCGCTGTAGATGCTATCGACCTGCTTTGCAGGCAGAAAATTCACGCCCTGAGAGCTTTGAATGAAATTGCTGGGACTCACCCTGGCGCCTAAGCCCCAGGTTAACTCCTGGTCCGTGCGGACGCGCGCATGCTGGATGAAGTCGACATCGAATGTGTCTCGCGTCTCACCAAGCTCGAAATCCTGCCGGTTGGTGCGGTCAAAGTACGTTTGAATCTGTATGTCGGAGCCTTCTCCCGTCGTGTGCTGCCAACGCGCCAGAAGATTGCCTCCAGAGACATACCCGTTGCCCTGCTCCGCGATCTCCGCCGGAGGATCAAACGAGCCGATCAGAGTGCTTTCTCCGCTCTCCCCGCGGTACAAATCGCCCTGCACTGTGAAGGTATCCTTTTCACCGCTCTTCCAATCCGTGCGGAAACCCATCTGCCCCATGCGCCAGTGGTCGAACCCGTCTCCGTCGGGATGCTCTTCCTGCCCGCGAATGCCGCCCATCCCATAAATCCGATAGTCGAACCCCCTCCCCACCGTGCCGCCATAGCGGAAGGCGCCCGTTCCCTGATCAACGGTTCCGCTGCCCAACGTGGCCAGGGTGCCGTGTGTGTCGTTCGCGCTCTTCGTGATGATGTTGATCACGCCGTTGACCGCGTTCGATCCCCAGATCGTGCCGCCCGGTCCGCGGATCACCTCGATGCGTTCGACGTCCTCGAGCATCACGTACGGCAAGTCCCAATACACTCCCTCGAAAAGCGGTGTGTAGACGCTCCGGCCATCCACCAGAACCAGCAATGACTTTGAGAACTGGCCCGCAAAGCCCCGAATGGCGACAGACCAATGATTCCCGTCGATTTGTGCCACCTCCACGCCCGGCGCGAGACGAAGCGCCTCCGGGATGCTTGTGGCTCCAGAGCGTTCGATGTCTTCTTGCGTGATCACAAAAACCGCCGCAGGCGTCTTCATTACTTCCTGGGGATCTTTAGAAACCGTGGTGACTTCGACGTTGCCAAGCTGCTCGAGACTCAATTCGGCTAAGCTCTGAGGAGCATCCTGGTCGCTCGGTGAGTCGTATGCCCAAGCGCGCGGAGCCAACCCGGTTAACGAGAAAAGAAAAATGAGTGCGTTCCCCGCTACGAGCCACCTGGCAACCGGCCGCCCAACTGGACGAAGCGCACCGCCTATTGGTGATATAGCTGCTGTCGAAAGAAGAGCTGGCCCGTCACTTTTCAACTTGGACATCGAATCCTCTGGCGGGGCACTGACCCAAATCGACGCAGGAAGACTTCCCCGCCAGGCGCCCCAAGTAACCTTGCATCATCCAAACCCACCTATATCTTAAGGGGCGCGACGGCATAGGTTGCTTAGCTTTATGTTCGTGAATGACACGATTAGTAACTGTATGAAGTACTAAAGTGATTCTAGTAGGCGGGCCGCCAGAGCCTGTCCGTTCCCTCGGGTTCCCTGGCACACACGGATGCCAGTCCAGTAGAATGTACTTCCTGCGTGATCTCGGAGACAGGAGATTTACTGTGCCATCGTTTCCTGGCGTGGATTTTCTGGAGTTTGATTCGCTGCTGAGCGACGAAGAGCGACTTGCGCGGCAGACCGCGCGGAAGTTTGTCGATGACGAGGTGCTGCCTATTATCGTGGAGCACGACCGCGCCGGGACGTTTCCGATGCAGCTCGTGCCGCAGATGGCGGAGCTGGGATTTTTCGGCGCGAGCCTCAAAGGCTACGGCTGCGCGGAAATGTCGAACGTGGAATATGGACTGGTGACGCAGGAGCTCGAGCGTGGCGATTCGGGATTGCGCAGTTTCGTTTCGGTGCAGTCGGCGCTCGTGATGTATCCAATTTATGCGTTCGGATCCGACGCGCAGAAGGAGAAATGGCTGCCGCTGCTGCAACAAGGGAAAGCGATTGGCTGCTTCGGATTGACCGAGCCGGGATTCGGTTCGAATCCGGGCGGGATGCTGACGCGCGCGATGAAAAAGGACGGCGGTTACGTACTCGACGGCGAGAAGATGTGGATCACCAACGGGTCGATCGCGGATGTCGCCGTGATCTGGGCGAAGTGCGAGGACGGGCGAATTCGCGGGTTTCTCGTCGAGAAAGGCACGCCTGGATTCAAGGCATGGCCGATTCACGGAAAGCAGTCGCTGCGGGCGTCGGTAACGTCCGGGCTGGCAATGGCCGGGTGCAAGATCCCCGCGGAGAATTTGCTGCCGGGCGTCGAGGGGCTGAAGGGGCCGCTATCGTGCCTCGATCAGGCGCGGTATGGGATCGGCTGGGGCGCGATCGGGGCGGCGATGGCGTGTTACGACACGGCCCTGAGCTACGCGAAGCAGCGGAAGCAGTTTGGCGATAAGCCGATCGCGTCGCATCAGCTGGTGCAGGAAAAGCTGGCGTGGGCGATCACGGAGATCACCAAGGCACAGTTTCTGGCGATGCAAGTGGGCCGGCTGAAAGATAAGGGGCGCGTGCTTCCCTCGCACATTTCGATGCTGAAGATGAACAATGTGTGGATGGCGCGGGAAACGGCGCGGCTGGCGCGCGAGATTCTCGGCGCGAACGGAATCGTGGAGGACTACGGCGTGATGCGGCACATGAACAACCTCGAATCGGTGTACACCTACGAGGGCACGCACGACATTCACAAGCTGGTGATCGGCGAGCGAATTACCGGGATTGCCGCGTTCGTATAAGCGTGCGCCGCAGGGAACGCTTTCCCTTTCTTGCGATGGATGCTATATCGGCGCTGAATTACAATTGTTCGAATCGGTTTCGGCTGCAAATCAACTGACATGCGGGGGCGTCCATGGAACACGAACTGAGTCTGGAATTTTTGCGCGTTGTAGAGCAGGCAGCGATCGCCTCGGCGCGAACGATGGGCCTGGGCGACGGCCACAAGTCCGATCAGGCCGCCGTCGAGGCTATGCGCACGGAGATGGATACCGTCAGTATGGACGGGACGATCGTGATCGGCGAGGGCGAGCGCGACAAAGCTCCCATGCTCTACATCGGCGAACACGTGGGCCTGGCGGCGCGCGACAAAAAGCACCTGTATCCGGCGGTGGATATCGCCGTCGATCCGCTGGAGGGCACGAACCTCTGCTCGGGCGGCGCGCCCAATGCGATCACGGTGCTAGCGGCCAGCGACAAGGGCGGCTTCTCCATGCGCCCGACCTTTACATGGAAAAGATCATCGTCGGGCCGCTGTGCAGGGGCGCGGTCGACCTCGATGCCACGCCGGAGCACAACCTGAAAGCCATCGCCAAGCGGCTCGACCGCAAGGTGAAGGATCTAGTAGTCACCGTCCTCGAGCGGCCGCGCCACGAAAAACTGATCCAGGATATTCGCAAGACCGGCGCGCGCATCCGGCTGATTCCGGACGGCGACCTTTCGGCAGGAATCAGTGCGGCGGTTTCCGATATGGGCGTCCACGCGGTGATGGGAATCGGTGGCGCGCCCGAAGGCGTGCTGACGGCGGCGGCGCTGCGCTGCTTGAACGGGCAAATCCTGGGCCGGCTGGTGATCGGCAAGGGGGAACACAGGGAACGCGCCGCCAAAATGGGCATCAAGGACCCGAAGCGGATTTACGACACGGCCGAACTGGCGCCGGGGAAAAAGATCATCTTTGCCTGCACAGGCGTGACCCCCGGCGGCTTGCTGCGCGGCGTGCGGTTCTTCGGCGGCGGCACGCGAACGCAATCGCTGATCATGACGCTCGACGAGCGCGAGATTCGCTTCATCGATTCCGTCCACCTGGAGAAGGGCGCAGACGACGTGCGCGTGCGTTTCTACTAAGCGGTGTTGATTCTTACTGAACGCCCGTGACCAAGATTCGAGCGACCTGCGCCACGATCGGAATAAGAAAGAGCAACACTAGCGAGAGCGCGGCGTACTTTCGCTTGCGACTCTGTGGGAAAAGCCGGACGTGTTCATTCCAAAGCCAGTGAATCCGGATGGGCACTCTTTCCGTCAGGTTCCACTCCACACGCTGATCCTCAGGAAGCGTCTTGTTCACCTCTGAACCGATTTCGCGGAGCCAGAAGAGCAACGAGAACAAAGAAAAAATGGGCCCGGCTGCAGTGAGGAATCCGAGAAAACCTTGCCAGGAAATCATCTCGCGCCTCTGGACCTGAGTCTGAGAAACTTTGCCGGGCTCTCGAAGAGAATCGACGGCGTATCCCACGGCGTCAATGGCGCGGCAGAAACCTGACGCGAGACAGTTAGCGGCCGTGGTGGCGGATGGTCGTTGAAAAGAGGCAAGTGACAACAGGTTCAAGGCTAGAAGCCTCACCCCGGGAAAACGGGGCGAGCTACATACGGCAAAAAACAACAAATGCCGTAGCCCAAAAAAATCGCGGCCCTGGCGCGCCCCCCCGACTTTCGTCCGGGCGCGACAGGGCCGATGAGGGCGTGGCGATTGCCGCGCGCCCGCGCAGCGAGACGCTGCTAGCGGTTTAGCGCAGCGGCGGAAATGCCCGCCAGGATGCTGCTGGCGGCGCGGTATGCCATGAGGTACGCGCTCGGCCGTTTGCGGGGCGAGCGGACGTATCTGCTGGCTGGTGCTGACATGTTCGCTGATAGCCTGCAGCCTTTTCAGGATGCCCTGCCATTGCGTCCAATCGAGCTGGCGCAGGAATGGCCGCAAGCCCTGAATGAACGGATCCTCGAGCACGGTCTCGCCATTCGTCTCGGGAACGAAGAAGCGATTTAGGCCGACGCCCAACGCTTCGGCAATCTTTTCGAGCGTGCCGAGGCTGGGAGTCATTTGACCGCTTTCGATCCGGGACAGGTACGAACGTGAGACGCGCGAGCGAGCTTGTAGCTGGCTCTGAGTCATGCCTCGAGATTCGCGCAATTGCCTGATGCGCTGGCCGATGTTCTCGACAGTTTCGCGATTCGGCCAGTTCTCAAACAATTGGCGGTCATCCCCCGGTAGATCTGTGGGCGACGGCGTCGGAATGACAAACGTCACCTTAGGGGGCAGCAGACGAAGGCAGCGTCGGCAGTTGCCCGTGCGTGTACGGTATTGGACTAATCCGCAAACACCACAGCGGATCACTTCCCGATCGAGTTCCATGCTGGCTGCTATACCTTCTTTTTCCGCCACCGGGTTCTCCTCGCAGACTTTTCCGGCGATGCGAAGGGGAGGAGCAATTGACGATCAGGGGGAAGGCAGGAACTAGGCGCGCGAGTGATTGTGTACAGGGTGCCAATTCTTGTCAAGCCCTTTTTTGTCTCCAGCGACATATTTTAGCCCCGAATGACGTTCGATGGCAACCACTTGAGACGGAGAGATGCGGGGCGTGTCTCTTTTTGCTACGATTCCCTTGGGGGCTTCATTGATCTCAAAAATTCTGAGGAATCTGCTCGCGCTATTGGCGGTGGTGATGTGCGCGGCGCCGATGGGCAGCTTTGCGGCGGCAGGCCAGGGCCACAGCTCGTGGTCGCTCGACAGCATTTTGAAGCAACTGGACGACGAAGCCAAAGGTTTCCACAGCCTCGCGGCAGATGTGGAGCGCACCAAGGTGACCGTGGTGGTCAACGACCGCTCGACCGAAATCGGCACGATTCTGGTCCGTGGCGACAAGATGCTGCTCGACATGAAGACACCCGACCCGCGGACGATCCTGCGCACGGGCGACACGCTGTACGTCTATACGCCCGGCCTGAAGCGCGTTGAGGAATATAACCTGGGGAAGAATAAGTCGGCTGTGGACCAGTTTTTGCTGCTGGGCTTCGGCACTGCCGGCGCCGAGCTGCGCAAGGGCTACCTGATCACCGTGATGCCCGAAGTGACCATTGGCGATCACAAGACCGTGGAAATCGAGCTGACCCCCAAGTCGGATGCAGTCCGCAACCAGATATCGAAGATTCAGATCTGGCTCGATGAATCCACGTGGCTGCCCGTGCAGCAGCAGTTCTTTGAAACGGGCTCGGGCGATTATTCGATCGTGAAGTACTCGAAGATCGTCCGCAACGCGCCCGTGCCGGAATCAGACTTCAAACCGCACTGGCCCAAGGGCACCGAGAAGATCAAGCCGCAGGGGTAGAAGCGGTAGGTTGTAGGTGGCAGGCCGCACATGGCAGGTCGCATGCACACCCGACAAGCACAGCCCCTCGTGCGCGCTTCTCTGGCCGTCAGCCTCGATGGCTAAGTCGCTGATATGAACGGCGGAGTCGGTTGACGCGCCCGTGCCGGAGGACTAGGCTTTCAAGCGGGGAGCTGAAGGCGGATTGCCATGAAAAGCGCGACGATCGCAAATGCGATTCACGCAGGCTCTGCGGCCGAGCTCAGGCGGCACCTCTTTTACGAGACGTCGCATTCACCCGCGCTTGCCGATCTCGTCGGCTACGAAAACGCCAAAGATATCGTCGATTTCTGCTTCATCGCCAACCCCTATTACCCCACGCCCGAGATGCTTGAGGATTTGCAGCGCAATCTGCCGAACCTGATCAAGTCCTATCCGACGAGCAATCCGCTAATCAGCCAGAAGAATCTCGCCGCTGTCCTCGATGTCGATCCTGAGCGCCTCATCATTGGCAACGGCGCGACCGAGCTGATCACGCTGATCGACATGACCCTGATCGACCGCATCGCGGTCCCGATCCCCACGTTCGGCGAGTACATCGAGAAGATGAAGGACCAGCGCGACGCCGATCTCTATCCGCTCGATCCCGAAACCGGATACTCCCTTCGCCTGGACGACTACCTTGCGTGGGTGCACGAGGGAAATCTCGAATGCCTCGTGGTGATCAATCCCGGCAATCCCACCGGGCAGTTCATCCCGCTGGAGGAGATGACGGAATTCCTGCGCCGCGCGAGCGATTTGGAGCTGGTGATCGTCGATGAATCGTTCATCGATTTCGCGGGTGACCCGATTCCGAGCCTGCTTCCGATCGCCGACCAATTCACGAATCTGCTGATCGTTCGCAGCATGAGCAAGCACTGCGGCGTGCCGGGCTTGCGCCTGGGATATTGCTACAGCGCAAATCTTTTCATGCTGAATCGCCTGCGGCGCTTCCTTCCCACGTGGAATCTGAACACACTCGCGCAATATTTCTTGTCGTTGTTGCCCCCGACCAACGCTGCCTACCACGAAGGGCGCAAGCGGTTGATTGCGGATGTCCGTTGCCTCTACGGCGCGCTGCGCGGCATTCCCGCGATCGACGTGTATCCGACCGGCGCGAATTTCGTCCTGTTCAAAATCCGCAACGGCATGACCGCCACCGAGCTTCAGGCACGCCTGCTCTCCGAGCACCAGATGTACGTCCGCGACTGCTCGAACAAGCTTGGCATGGACGCGTTCCACATCCGCGTCGCCTCGCAAGGCCGCGAGAAGGACGCGCGGCTGGTGGAAGCGCTGTCGGCGTTGATGCGCTGAAGACGCGATGAAGCGGCCCGTTGTCCTCGTCGGCGCTCGCCGGACCACCCGCAAGAACAAGTTCATCGATTACGTGGGCGAATTCCATCTCGAGCTTCTCATCCGCCTGCGCATTCTGCCGATGATTGTCCCGGTGGTCGATGGCACGCCGGCGTGCCTGCCGCAATACATGGAAAGCATGGACGGCCTCCTGCTGGTGGAGGGCGAAGATGTCGAGCCGAAGCGCTTTCCCGCGCGAAAAGCCAATTTTCAGTACCTGGAGAAAACGCATCCGCTGAAGGACGAGATCGAAATCCGCCTGCTGCGTCACGCCATGCGCCGCCGTCTCCCAATCCTGGGCATCTGCCGCGGCTCGCAATTGATGAACGCGGTCTGCGGCGGCACGCTCTACGGCGACGTGCAAAAGGAAAAAGGCTCGCACCGGCCGCACATCGACTACCACAATTACGACACCTACCGCCATCCGGTTTCCGTCGTTCCCGGTACTCCTCTAGCCCGCTGGTATCGCCGCAAGAATCTGCGGGTGAACAGCTACCATCACCAGGGAATTCGCAAGCTGGCGCGACGCTTTCGTCCAATGGCGCACGCCGACGACGGCCTGATCGAAGCCTACTACGACCCCAAGGCTGCGTTTGCCGTGGGGCTGCAATTCCATCCCGAGCGCATGTTGAAGGAACACGCCGGGAATCTGGAAGTGTGGAAGGCCTTCGCCGCCGCCGTGCATCGGACTCAGGCTGCGGGATAGGCGAAGACGGCGAAGCGAGCTTCGCCAATAAAGAGCGGGAGCAAGCTCCCGCACTCCGCGACTGACTACCCGGCGAGGCCAGTCAGACTGCACCTAAACTTTGGCTGCTTTGACCTTTGCCTGCGCGGCGGCGGCTTCGTGTTCGAGCAGCGCCTGCTTGCGGCCGATGCCCCAGCGGTAGCCGGCGAGGTTGCCGTCTTCCCGAACCACGCGGTGGCACGGAACTACTACCGAAACCGGATTTGTGGCGCAGGCGCGCGCGACCGCTCGAACCGCAGCCGGGTTTCCGATGGCGCGCGCGACCTGCGTGTAGGTTCGCGTGCTGCCGTAGGGAATGCGGCGGAGTTCTTCCCATACACGGCGCTGGAAAGCCGTTGCCTGCACGTCGGTGGGCAGCTCGAGATGAGGCTTCTGACCTCGAAGATGGGCAAGTATCGTCTCGACCCATTCGCCTAGACTGCCGGGGCCATCGTCGTCTCGCCGAAGCTCGGCCCGCGGATATTCCTTCTCGATCGCAGCGCGCAGCGTCGTGTCTGACTCTCCCAAATAAAGTGCGCTGATGCCGCGATCCGTGGCGCCGACCAGCAGGCGGCCTAGCGGCGAATCGACGATGGTGTAATCGATGTGCATGCCTTCCCCGCCCCGGCGGTAGGCCGCGGGCGTCATGCCGAGATGCGAAGGCGCGCGTTCGTACAGGCGGCTCGAAGAACCATATCCAGCTTCATAGAGTGCAGTCGTCACGTTATCTCCTTTTTTCAGGCGCGATTTCAGGCGGCGCATGCGCTGCGCGTCGGCATACTGGCGCGGCGTGATGCCGATCGTGGCGCGAAACGCGCGTTCGAGTTGATGTGTGCTCATGCCGGCGGACCGGCTGAGCTGAGCGAGCGTGAGGCGCGAGTCGGTATCCGCGTCGATGCCGGGATCGGCGAGAATGCGAGCGTCGATTTCGCGACACACTTTCGCCACCGCCGCCATTCTCGGATCCGACAGCGGAAGGGCCCGCGGCGGCAGCGCTGACAGGGACGAAAGCCCTTCTGCTCCGCAGCTTCCGCAAGCGCGAAGAAAACCACCTGCTCGCGCCGCGGCTTGCGCGACGCGCACGACGGGCGGCAATAGATGCCGGTCGAGCGAACGGCGTAGACGAAACTGCCGTCGGCGCTGCGATCGCGGGACTGCACCGCCTGCCAGCGCGCGGCGCCGTCCGCGTTTTCCACAGCTCGGTTTCGCGCAGCGGCATTTGATCTCATTCTAAGTTCGCCTCAATTTCCCTTACGGCGCCACAGTAACGCATTCCGAATCGCACCACTATCCGATTCTCGCGGTCAAAATTCCTCGCTTGGCCGGCGAGGGTCGGCCCTCCTGACTCTTGTTGAGAGACTTGATGCCTCCAAGGGTCCTTGATTCCAAGTAACTTACGCCCTATAGTCCTAGAACTGCTGCGACGTATAGCAAGCAGGATGTGGTTAATCCCACTACTGAGCTCATGGGGGTTAATCATACGGCACCAATCTGGTGTACCGGGTTGACGCAGGTTTCGCCCTCCCGCATATTCGGGAAACCTGCCAGGGGTCTTAGGGGCTGTGTTTCAGGGGTACTTGGGGAGAGGTCATGGGAGCTGCACCGGAACGGAACGGGCACGCCGCATCATCTCCATTACGCATACACGAAATTGAAAGCCGCACTGAAACAATCACCGCAATCTCAGGCAAGCCGGGACCACGTCATTTTCTGCGTGTTCCGACGCACGCAATCGGCGTGGCGGCGGAGCGCAGGCGTTATCCGCGGGCAAAGCTTTCGCTGCCGCTGGTCCTGACGCGCATCGGCGACTACCAGGAGCCGGAACCGGTGGCGCTGGTCACGCGCAACATCAGCTCGAGCGGCGTCTTTTTCCTTGCGCCGCGCGAGATCGAGCCGGGAACGGCGATCGAGCTAGAAGTGGCGCTGATCGAGCGGCCGGCAGGATTCGGCCGCGTCCAGATGTGCACCGCAGCCCACATTGTCCGCACCGAAGAGACGGATATGCCGGGCTGGCGCGGCTACGCCGCAAGCTTCGATGATTTCGCCCTGAAGCGCGACGACGTGATCCCCCTGCGCTATCGCAGCGCCTGACGTTCGCTCGAAATTTCTCTCAGGCTTCGCCCTGCATTGGCGCTGAAACTCGCCCGTTCGCCTACTTCTGATACGATTCCATGGCGTGAAGCGAAAGCGATTTACCGCGCGCGTCGTCCTGCTCGATTGGGACGGCACGCTGCTCAATTCCTACGCCGCGGATTCGCGCGCGTATCTGGCGATGTTTCGAGCGCTCGAAATCAAATGGGGGCTGGCCGAGCTCAAGCGACACTATTCGCCGGACTGGTATCAGGTATATCGAGCCGCGAAGCTGCCGCGCGCGCGCTGGGCCGAGGCCAACCGCCTTTGGCGCTCGGCGTATCTCGCCGAGCGGCCTCCTCTGCTGCCGGGGGCGCGGGGCGTGATTCGTGCGCTCGGAAAGAGTTTCACCCTAGGGATCGTCACAGGCGGCAGCGGCGACCGCGTGCGTCCACAAATCCGCGCTTTCGGCCTCGCGGACTATTTCTCAGCGTGCGTGTGCAGCGAAGACGCGCCGCGGAAGAAGCCTCACCCCGCGCCTTTGCAACGCGCGCTGAAGAGGCTGCAGGCCGAGCCGGACGAATGCGTCTACGTAGGCGACGCACCGGAAGACATCGAGATGGCGCGCCGTGCCGACGTGCGGGCCATCGGCGTGCTCGGCCCGTTCCCCACGGCCGAGCGGTTGCGCAACGCAAAGCCGGAATTGCTGCTGGAGTCAATTCGAGATCTACCGCGGCATTTGCTCCGGCGCGATTGATCGCTCGCTGCATTGCCTTTCTCTGCGCACTCTGCGTCTCTGCGGTAAAAGCCGTTTAGTCTCTGGTTCAGCGCTATTTCGAAGGCGGCTGTGAAGAATCAGGCGCGGCGGGCAGAGACGGCGGATTGAGCTTGAAATCTGTCGAGCGGATCACCATGCGCAGGTGCAACTGATCCCCCCCATTTGGGTCGTTGAGGTAATCGTCGGAGCTGACGTACGTCGGCAGCCAGTATTTGCCCTGAAAATTCTCGCGGTAGACCTCGAAGAGCGAAAACGGAAGCTTGATGCCCGCATCGGCGAGCTCGCTGACGAATTTCCCGTAGGTTTCGACGATGGCGAGGTCGTGATCATCCACGTTGATCACGCCTTGAAAAAACAGCCGCTTGCGGCTGAGCATCTTCGGCTTCACTTGGAAGACATACGTATTGAGCTGATCGAGCTGCTGCTGCCCGGCGTAGAGAAAATCGTAGTCGCCGATATCGTCGGACGTGAGAAAGAAGAGCGGAATGCTGATCATGGTGTTGACGTCTTCGAGCGAGTAGCTTTCGGCCTTGAGCGTCGAGACGGGCGGTTTGGAGACGCGCCAGTATCGCTTGCCGTCAGGACGCGTGTATTCAACACCTGTCACGGCGAATTTCCCGCCAGGATCGCCGATTTCCTCGATGCGAACGGTCTGCGTGAAATCGTAGGTATCGTAGACTTTCTTGGCGGCATCTTCGTTGGCCGCGAATCTCCGAATAATTTCCTGCACCGGGATCGGCGGCGGCCCGGGATGCGGCGTAGCTGGAATCCGGTTGATCTTGTACGTGGGCGGAGCCGGGATCGGACCCTGGTTGTCGCCCTGCGCGCGTGCCGGCACGGCGGCACAGAATAGTCCAAGCAGAATCGCGATAAGGGCCAATGAGCGCATCACGCAGTTGGATGCCGGGCGCGGGCCGCGTGTTGGGCGGTAATCGCGCGGGCAACCGGCAGAAAACTATCATGGCTTGGCGCTTGGTGATGCAAAAGATTACGGATAAAATCGCTCGTTCAGCAGCCGCCGGCAAGACTACTGTGCGCGACGAATCAAGGGCCAAGCGCTATTACATTAGCGGGATCGTGCAAGGCGTGGGGTATCGCTACTTCGCGCAGCGCCTGGCAGTGCGGCTGGGGATCAGCGGATACACGAGAAACCTGAGCGACGGGCGCGTCGAGGTTTACGCGATCGCCCCGGCGGAATTGCACGCGGCGCTGCGCGCGACGCTCGAGCGCGGGCCGCAATCGGCGTCAGTTTCGAGAGTAGTCGAGGAAGAAACGGAGATCGAAGCGCGGTTCGCCGAGGGATTTTCGATCGAGTACGACGCTTAACCGGAGACACATGGCAACAGCTGATACAACGCGGCCCAACTCGCAACGCACTGCAACGACGAAAGAGGAGACGATGGACGACCTGAAGAAGCTGATCCGCGAGATTCCCGACTACCCGAAGCCGGGCATCCTGTTCTACGATTTGACGACGCTGCTCCAGGATCAGAAGGGGTTTCACTCCCTCGTCGACCAGCTGTGCGAGCACTACGCCGGCGCCAAAGTCGATATCGTCGCGGGAATCGAGGCACGCGGATTCATTTTCGCCCCGGCGCTGGCCTACCGCCTGGGAGCGGGATTCGTTCCCGTGCGCAAGCCGAAAAAGCTGCCGTGGAAAACGGCCTCGGTGACGTACCAGCTCGAATACGGCACCGATCAATTGGAAATTCACGAGGACGCCGTGCGCCCGGGACAACACGTCCTGCTATGCGACGACCTGCTCGCCACCGGCGGCACCGCCGCGGCCAGCATCGAACTTGTCCGGAAGCTCGGCGGCGAAGTCGTGGGCGCGGCATTCGCAGTGGAATTGAGATTTCTGAATGGCCGGTCGAAGCTTCCCGGCCTCGATGTGTTTTCGATGCTGAAGTACGACAAGTAATTCCGCCGTCGCGCACCCAGCCTCAGCGCAACCCGCGGATATTGACCAAATGAACGGGCCCGATCCTTCTCTAAAACCCACAGAACGCTTCAGCGGGCGCGTCGAGGCGTACCGGCGCTTCCGCTCGCCCTATCCACGCGAGATCATTCCGATGCTCGAAGAGCGGTGCGGGCTGACGCGCGAATCCGTCGTCGCAGACGTTGGCGCGGGAACCGGCATGGTCGCCGATCTATTTCTCGAGAATGGCAATCGCGTGTTCGCGGTCGAGCCCAACGCGGACATGCGGGCCGCATGCGAAGAGCTTGTAGCGCGCTATCCGCAGCTCACATGCGTCGACGGAACCGCCGAGGATACGCGGCTCCGCGATCATTCCGTGGATTTCGTGGCCGTCGGCCGCGCGCTTCACTGGTTCGACCAGGAAAAATGTCGTCCTGAATTCGTTCGCATTCTTCGCGAAGGCGGATGGGTGGTCCTGGCGAGCCAGGGCCCGCACACGCGCACGGAACCGGTCATTCGCGAATTTCAAACGCTCCTGAAGGAGCACGGGCTGGACTTCGCGCGAATGCGGGGGCGATACGACATCGAAGGCGCAGCGCGGAGTTTTTTCGCTGGCGGCGAATTCCACGAGGCGGAATTCCCTGGCGTCGAGGAAATGGCGTACGACGAACTGGAAGGTTTTATGCTGTCGCTTTCTGTGACCCCGCAGCCAGGGCATCCCGGCTTCCCGGCGATGCACGAAGCGCTTCGAGAATATTTCGCGAGGCACGAGTCCGGCGGTAAGCTGCGCATGCCGATGACGTGCAAAGTTCATTTCGGTCATTTGCTCTAGCGCGATTTGCCGGCAGAACGCTGGCGAACCACCTCGAAAAGCATCACCCCAGCGGCGACGGACACGTTGAGCGAGCGCACCGGCCCGCTGGTGGGAAGCGAGACGAGAAAATCGCAGCGCTTGCGTGTGAGTTCGTGCAGGCCCTCGCCCTCGCTGCCAAGCACGATGCCGACCGGCCCTTTCAAATCGACCTCAGTGAAACTTTTTTCCGCGCGCTCGTCGAGGCCGACGAGCCAGTAGCCCGCCTCCTTCATTTCCTCCATCGCGCGGACCAGATTCGTCACGCGCGCCACAGGCAGATGCGCGAGTGCGCCCGCGGAAGCCCGCTCGACGGTATCGCTCAGACCGGCGGCGCGGCGCTCCGGAATCACGACACCCTGCGCGCCCGCCGCGAGCGCGGTGCGCACGATCGCGCCAAGATTGTGCGGGTCTTCGATCCCGTCGAGCAGCACGAGAAGGCCGTGCTCATTTTTCACGCGAAGAAGATCCTCGAGTCCGACCACGGGCTTCGCGGCAACCAGCGCAGCGATGCCCTGGTGTTCGCGCGTGCCCGCGAGGCGGTCGACCTGCTGGCGATCCTCGAAGCGCACCGGAACGCCGCGCGATTTCGCGAGCCGCACGACAGCTTCGACGCGCTCGCCGTGCCGCCCGCGCGCGATCACGATGCGATCGAGCGCGCGCCCGGCGGTGAGGGCCTCTTCAACAGCGTGGAATCCGGTCATCCAGTTCATAAGTTAGTCGAGCGAACTCAGTCGAAGGCGGCGCAGAATTCGAGCATGCGCTGGCGCGAGCCTTTCACGGGCACTGGAAAATCCAGCCTCGCAGCTGCATCGAGCAACAGAATGACGCGATCGAGCTCGCCATCTCCGGCGCGGCCCGCCAGCGCGAGGCGAATCGGATAAAACAGCTCGCGCCCACGGTAAGGCAACGCGGCCTTGATGCCGTCGATGATTTCCTTGAGGCGATCGGAATCGAGATCGCCGCCATCAAGCAAGCGGTTTGCGACTTCGCGGATCACGTCGCGCGCGCCCTGGCGAGCGAGAACCGCCTGATTTGTCGGTTCGAGCACGAGCGAGTGCGCATCGTAAGCGAAGACAAGCTCAAGCAGGTCGGCCAGTGCCGCGCGATCGGCGGCGTGCGGCGCGAGAAGTTCGGCGGCACGCGTGCACCATTTTTCGAGAGCCGCGACGGCGGCAACTTCGTGCGGCGCGCCGAGCCAGCCGCATTCGCCCAAGATCGCGGCGACATCGGCCGCGGCGAAAAGCGCGGCGACCGGCGGGGCTTCGGACGGAGCGTCGAATGGCATGCGTGGTGATTCTATCGCAGGCGCGAACGAAATGGGGACGCTGGAGTCGCCATCGCGTGGAGTGCGGTGGCTTGCCACCGCCCTTTGTAGCCGAAGCTTGCTTCGGCGTTTCTTGATTGACTGCCCGGTCTTCCGTCGTGCCAATTAATGCAGCCGCAGGGTGGCGACGGCATGCGCGGCGATCGCTTCGCCACGGCCGACGGCGTCGACGCCCTCGTTGGTCTTGGCCTTCAGATTGATCTCGGCAGCGGTGATGCCGAGCGATTTGGCAAGCGCGGCGCGCATCGCGGGAAAGTGCGGTCCGAGCTTCGGCCGTTCGCAGACCACAATCGCATCGCAGTGAACGATCCGGAATCCACGATCGGTGAGCAGCTTGCGGATGTGCTCGAGGAAAATCAGGCTCGACGCACCCTTCCACTTCGGATCAGTATCCGGAAAGTGCGTGCCGATGTCGCCGAGAGTCGCCGCACCCAGCAACGCGTCGCAGAGGGCGTGGCTCAGCACGTCGCCATCGGAATGTCCCTGCGAGCCTTTGTCAAACGGCACCTCGACACCGCCGATCATAAGCTTGCGTCCTTCAACGAGGCGGTGCAGATCGTAGCCGATTCCGCTAAAGGTCATCCTAGAGGCCTATTCGTTGGGACTGTGGGAGTCGTGGGAGTCGCCGGACTCGACGGCGTATTCCGCATCGGCCCTCCGCGCCTTCGGCTCATGCTGAAGATCCAAAGCGCGACGATAATAATGATGGGCGCGAGATTGGTAGCCGTCGTCCGCCAATTCGCATCTTTAGCGGTCGACACGTCAATCGACGCCCCTTGTTTCTGAAGGCGTTCCGTGAGATCCGGGATGGCTTCCTTCGGCACGATGACGCGAAAGTTCTGTGGCGGCTCGCGGAACTGTCCCTCAACCTCGGCCGTCGATGAAGATTCCAGAATCCTCACCGAGCTGACGTTGTTCTTATCCACCTGGGCCATGAACTCGGAATAACTCATCGTTGAAGACGAACCGGGAGCCGCGCCGGACTTATCTTTCGACGCCATCTGCCACAGGACAACCGCCAGCGCAACCATCAGCACCCAAAACAGAATCGTGCGAACCGTCGTCGACATACCGATGCGCGGCTGCTGATTGGGTACGAACGTCATACCTTCACCGTCTGGCGCTCCTGTTCTAGGTAGAAACGCGCAAGATCCATATCCGAGGGGCGCGTGATTTTCAGATTGCGCTCGGAGCCGAGCACGACGAAAACCTCATGCCCGAAGCGCTCGACAACGGCCGCTTCATCGGAGGCGCTGACGTCGTCCTCCTGCGCCTTGCGAAAGGCATCGCGCAGCAGCGCGTAGGAGAAAACCTGCGGCGTCTGCGCGAGGACGATGCGCTCGCGCGGAATCGTCTCCGAAATCAACGCGACATCTGCGGGCAGGCTGGCGCGCTTCACTTCCTTCACCGTGTCGATCGCAGGAATGCCGAGAATGGCGGCGCCGCGCGCTCGGGCCTCGGCAATCACGCGCTCAATCTGCTCGCGCGTCACAAATGGGCGGACCGCGTCGTGCACGAGCACGATTTCGGTTGACGGATCGACTTGCGCGAGCGCGTTGGCCACGGATTGCTGGCGCGTGTCGCCGCCGTGAACCACGCGGGCCGGGCGGCCGAGGCCGGCTTTTGCAACCTTGTCCTGCAGCGAGACAACATCATCCGCGCGCGTGGCAACGAAAAAGTCCGTGATCGCAGGGCATGCTGCGAGCCGCTTCAGCGTAAAGATAATCAGCGGCATGCCGTCGAGCTCGAGGAACTGCTTCGGCGTGTCGGCGCCCATGCGGGTGCCCAGACCGGCGGCAGGAATAATTGCGGCGATTCGACCCATTGGCGGCCTAGAAGTCTAGCGCAATCGAGGTGCCCGGCGCGAGCGCTAGGAGCGGCCGGATTCCGGATAGAGCGGACGCGGCGGGCGCTCGCCGCCTTGGCCCGGCCCAGCCGGCGCATCGGCCGAAGGAGGAGGCACGGCGCGGGGCGTCTGTTCGCCGCGTTCATCGTAGCGGCCGAAGATCATTTTGCCGGCGGTGGTCTGATGGACCGAGGTTACGTTGATATCGATCGTCTTGTTGATCATCTTGCGCGCGCCATCCACGACCACCATCGTGCCGTCGTCGAGGTACGCGACGCCCTGATTGTATTCCTTGCCTTCGCGCAGGATGAAAACGCGCATCGCCTCGCCCGGCAGCACCACGGGCTTCAGCGCGTTCGCTAGCAGATTCACGTTCATGATCTCGATGCCCTGCAACGAAGCCACCTTATTCAGGTTGAAATCGTTGGTCACAACTTTCGCGTCGTAGCGCTTCGCGAGCTCGATCAGCTTCAAATCCACGTCCGCGATGTGCGCGAAGTCGTCCTCGGCAATCTGCACGTCCAGCTGCGGCATCTTCTGGATCCGTTGCAACACCTCGAGGCCGCGCCGCCCGCGCTGGCGCTTCAGCGGGTCGGCCGAGTCGGCCACAAGCTGCAGCTCGCGCAGGACGAACTGCGGAATCACGATCGTGCCGTCGAGAAACTGCGCTTCGGCGATATCCGCCACGCGGCCATCGATAATCACGCTCGTGTCGAGCAACTTCACCGAATGCCGATTGCTGCGTTCGCTGCCGAAAAGGCCGCCCAGCGCTTGCAGGTTGAGCATGTCACCCTTGTTAGCGCCCAGCACAAGCCCGATATAGGCCATCACGAGAAAGACGGCGAGGCTGAAGAACGAGCGCGTGCTCTCCGGCATCGTCGTATGCGTAAAGATGAGCGACGTGAGGTAGGCGCCGAGAATTCCGAGGATGGAGCCGATCGCGGCGCCGATCAGGCGCCTGAGGCTGGCCCTTTGCAGGCGCGTCTCAAAAAGAATGACGGCAATTGCAAAGATGAAACCTGCGATCGCTCCTGCATAGTCGCTGATGCTGAACGGCCGGAAGTGATAGCCCACGACGACGCAAACAACGGTGAAGATCAGCCGAAGCGCGAGAATATCCCAAAAGGAGCCCGCGCGAGTCTCGTATGGCCGGGAGGTAACGATCGGCTTGGGAGATGGTGTTTCAGTGCCGCTGCCCGCCGGAGTCCGGCTGGGAGCGTTAGAAGGCCTCGCCATGGTTGCACCCTATGAAAGGTATGAATGTACGATTCGTGACGCCCCAAGGATTCGAAAATTCTCAGCCGGCCCTATCAAAGTTTATCGTCCCCAAACCGGTATGAATCAGACCGCATATCACAATATGAAACGACTATGCGGTCAGTATAGCACCTGCCGTCGAGCGGGAGTCAAACGAGAGGGTTGGCAAATAGTGTCAATTTCGGACGAGCGAAAAAACAACAGGAATCCGCCCTCAGCGCCTTGCGGAAGCGGACAGCTGAGCAGCCTCGCGAAAGTGCGCCAGACGCGACTGGAGTTCGGAGTTTTCCGGATCCAGCTTCGCGGCTTGCATCTCCGTTGCGAGGGCCTTGCCGGGCTGACCGTTCAGCAGGAGCGCTTCTGCGAGCGTATCGAGAAAAGCAGGATTCGGTTGGGGGGACGACTCGACCGCGCGACGAGCGAGGGCCAGAGCCTCCGCGGGATTTCGAAGTTTGGGATCGTCGGTAGTCGCATAGATCCATGCGAGGTTGTTTTCCGCGCCCGGGGAATTCGGCTGGAGCTCCAAAGCCGTCTTGAACTCGCGGATCGCGCTCGCGTTGTTCTTGAGCTGATAAAAAGCGAAGGCCACTCCCGCGTGAGCATCGGCATTCTTCGGGTTCTTGTCGATGGCATCCTGGAATTGTTCCAGGGCGGCATTGAGATCACCCTTCTCGCCCAAGGCTGAGCCGAGGTAAATCCGATCGTCGGGGCTGTCGGGTTCCAGGTCCACGGTCTCGCGGAACTCGTTGATCGCGCCATCCAGATCTTTTTTCCGCATCAGGCAGAGGCCGATGTTGTGGTGGGCGTAGGACAATTGGGGATCGATGCGCAGCGCGTCGTTATATTCGCCAATGGCTTCGTCCAAGTGATTTTGGTCCGATAGAACATTGCCGTAGTCGTTGTGCAGTCCCGGATCATCACCCTTGAAGCGAAGGAGAAACACATACTGCTCCGCCGCCGCATCCAGCTCGTGATTCTCATGCAAGAGGTCGGCCAGATTCCGCAAATCCTCGAACCGCGCATCCACGAATTTCGCATCGTCGGCAATGCTGTCGGACGACGCCTTCAGGGAACGCCGGAGTTCGGCGATAGCCGACTTGGGATCGTTCGTTCTCAGGTAAAGCTGAATCAGCGCGTTGCTCGGTTCCACGTGCGTGGGATGAATCGCGATGATTGCCTTGAGCTCCGTGACGGCATCCGGCGTGCGGCCCATGGCATCGAGAGCGGTCGCGAGCGCGATGTGCTGCGAGTCGCCGAAGGCCACGATGCGAATCGCTTCTCGAAGTTCGGCAAGGCCGTTCTCCGCGTCGTGGCGCGAGAAGTAAAGATTCGCGAGACAAAGATGCGTTTCCGCGTTGCCCGGCTCGAGCCGAATAGCCTCTTCAAGCTCGCTTTGCGCGTCGTCGAAATCGCGAAGCATCAGATACAGATTGGCCAGGTTCACGTGATTGCTGGCGAGATCAGGCTCCGATTCAATGCGGTGGCGGAAATTCTGAACCGCCGCGGCATACGCATTGTTGGTCTGCGCTGCTCCATCACCGCGAGAACCCACAATAACGTCCGTAATGAAGCCGGCACGTCCTCCGGTGACGCCCATATCGTCCGCGTTGGGTGCAGCAGCAGAGCTGAGCCCCGACGTATCGAGCGACGGCCCCGGATTCATGTGCGCGTTTTCGCTCATTTCCAATTGATCGGGGTCCAGCGAAGATGCCTTCTGCATCTCGGAAGACATCTCGGAGGACATCTCGGGTGGATCAGGATTCGTGTCTGAGCGCAGGGTTGAGGCCAGGGCTGAGCCATAAGCCTCATGAGCGATTGCGAGGTTAGGGCCCAGGGCAATCGCTTTTCGAAGGAGGTCGCGCAGTTCCGCCTGCCCCTCCGGGTCGGGCGCGAAAGCTGCCGGGCTGTTGGGATCGGGCTGCAGAAGTTGCGCGGTCGCAAGCATCGGCCATGGACTTTCGGGATTTTCGTCAATCGCGGAGCGGCATTCTTGTTTGGCCGAGTCGATGTCGCCCGTATGAATGAGTTCGGCGCATTTCGCGAGGAGGTCGAAAGGCTTGTCATCGTCGTCCGAGGAAGTCGTAGCGGAAACCGGTTCTGCGGACGAAAGTCTGTCGATCAGGATTCCCCCGCCACCAGCGGCTTCCACGTCCTCAAGGAAATCCGCTGTCATCGAAAAGCTTACGCCGCGAGCCTTCACAAGATGCGCGACATAGCTCGGCTCATAGCCCACAGCGAGCCGGCCCAGAATTTCCGCGTGGCCCAGAGGCGCCGACTGCGCGAAAACGCAAGGGCTCAGCAGCGGAAAGACGAGCACGAAAAGCAAGCGGGCTTGGCGTTTCATGGCTCTGGAATTGGACACCGGAATCCGAAGGCCGGTGCCGCCTTAAGACGATTTAAGAAGAGTAATCCGCGCCGGGCAATGAAACTCTAGTACCAGTCAGTACACCAGTGTGCTAACGATGTATCGGGGAAAACGACGGTGAGCTGTCACCCTTTTGCGCGGACAACGCCTACGCGCGAAATAGACAGGCTTCGAAGCAAAGATTTAGAGGTAATAGCGCGGGACGCGCCGGCCGAGGGCGCACAGCAAATCCGAGGTGACGGTGCCGATTTCGCGCGCCACGTCCGAAACGCGAATTTCGGCCTCGCCGTCGCGGCCGTAGATCGTGACGATATCGCCGAGTGCGACATCGGGAACGTCGGTCACGTCGACCGTGGTCAAATCCATCGAGATCGTGCCGACCAGCGGCACGCCGCGCCCGCGCACCAACGCGCAGCCATGGTTGGTGCGCTGGCGCAGGATGCCGTCGGCATAGCCCGCATTGATCACGGCAATGCGCGACGGGCGCGCGGTTACAAACTTAGCGCTGTATCCGACCGGCTGCCCCGCGGGCAAATCGCGCAGGCTGATGATCCGCGCGCGCAGCGAAAGGCTTGGCTCGACGGGCAAGCGACGCTGCACATCGTGTCCCTTCTCCGGCGGATCGAAGGATTGGTAGTAGCCGTAGAGAATCGCGCCGGGACGAACCATGTCCGCCCAAGTGCTCGGCCGCGCGCAAATCGCTCCGCTATTCGCCATGTGGACGATGCCGGGCGAAACGCGCAGCGCGCGCAGCCGGTCGAGACAGCGCCGGAAAGCAGCTTCCTGCTCGTCAGTCTGTTGCGCGCTGAAATCCTCCGCCGACGCGAAATGCGTGAACGTGCCTTCGAGCTCGATGTGGCGGCAATCGGCCAACGCACTCGCGAACGCGTCGATTTCCTCGGCCGGCAGCCCGAGACGATTCATGCCCGTATTGATCTTGAGATGAAAACGCAGCGGCGATTTCACGCGCGCGGCTTTCGCGGCCCGTTCGAGATTTCGCACATCCTCAAGCCGCGTAACCGTCGGCGTCAGCCCGTGGCGAATGAAGCTCTTCTCTTCCCCCGGCCAGAAGCCGGTGAGCACCAGAATCGGCTTGCGAATTCCAGCCTCGCGCAGCTCGATGCCTTCGTTCTGACACGTGACGCCGAAGCGATCCGCGCCCGCCTTCGCCAGCGCTTTCGATACGGGGACGGCGCCCAATCCGTAGGCGTTCGCCTTCACCACGGCCAGAATCATCGGTTTCGGCCCGATATGCCGCCGGATCACCGCGAGATTCTTCGCGATCGCCTTGAGCGACACTTCCGCCCAGAGCGGCCTGCCGTTGGCGTGAATTGATTTCCCCATTTTCATCTAGGATGCCAGACCCGCCCCAGCGGCGCGATGAAAATCCGTGCCGGAAACTCGCGCCTCATCGTTTGTGTAAACATCCCAACTGGGACAAGTGCAAGCCGGCTGCCGAGGCGCATCGATCAAGCCGCGACCACCGCATCCCTTGCAAACACATTACTTAGATGTCGGGTCGCAATAGGTAGGAGCACCAGTGGCCCGTCAAAGCGCGGGCGTCGCGACACGCATGTGGAGGAACGGCGACAGTGGTAAGTGGGTAGTGCGTAGAATCTCCCCGCATTCTCCGCGCCCTCTGCGCCTCAGCGGTGAATCCGAGGGTTTCTCCGTGATCTCTGTGGCCTTGCTCTGTGTTGAAGCAGCCGTGACACGGGCGCCAGCCTTAGCCACTCGCCACTAGTCACTAGCCACTAGCCACTGCCTTTACTCTTCCCCGCCCGAATTCCACGCATCCGGCGCAGCCTCTTCAAATCGCGTGTGGCGCGCGAGGAAGACGAAGTTGAGCAAGCCGGTGGGACCATTGCGCTGTTTGGCGATGATGAGCTCGGCCTTGGCGCGATCCTCCTCCGGCAAGTCGGTCTTGTAGAAATTCGGCCGGTTGATGAAGAGGACGACGTCGGCATCCTGCTCGATCGCACCCGACTCGCGCAGATCGGCGAGTTGCGGCTTGCGATCTTCGCGCTCAGGCGCACGGGTCAGCTGGCTCAGCACGACGATCGGCACCTTCAGTTCCTTCGCGAGCCCTTTGAGCGCGCGCGACATGCCCGAAACTTCTTCCTGGCGATTCGTCTGCCGCCCGCCGCCCGTCGGCACCACGAGCTGGAGGTAGTCCACAATCATCAGCGATAGACCGCGATCGCGCTTCAAGCGCCGCGCCTTCGCACCCATCTCGAGCACGGTCGAGGACGCCGAATCGTCAATCCAGATCGGCGCCTCGCCAAGATTCGCGAGCGCGGTCGTGACTTTGCCCCAGTCGTCTCGGCTCATGTGCCCGGTGCGGAATTTGTGCGCGTCGACGCGCGCCTCGGACGCCAGCAAGCGCAGCAGCAGAGACTCCTTCGACATTTCCAGGCTGAAGATCGCCACCGGCTCGCGCTGCCGCAGCCCAACGTTCTCGGCGATGTTCAGTGCCAGCGCTGTCTTCCCCATCGATGGCCGGGCCGCGAGAATAATCAGTTCGGAGGGCTGCAGGCCGGCGGTCTCGTTGTCGAGCCCCGGGTAACCCGTGGCAAGACCCGTGATGCGGCGGCCTTCGCTGAAAATCTTTTCGAGCCGCTCGAAGCCGTCCTTGACAAGATCTTTTACGCCGATCAGCCCCGCCTTGACGCGATCTTCGGCAAGCTGAAAGATTTTCGATTCTGCGCGGTCGAGGATCACGTCGGCATCGTCGCCCGAAGCGAACGCCTGCTCCTGAATCGCGGCCGTCGAGTGGATCAGCCCGCGCAGGATCGACTTTTCCTTCACGATCCGGGCGTAGTGATCGACGTTCGTCACGCGCGGCAATCCATCGGCCAGCTGCGAGAGGTACGCGACGCCGCCGGCCGCCTCAAGCTCGCCCCGGCGCGCCAGATCCTCCATCAGCGTAATCGTGTCGATGGCCTGCTGCTTCTCGCTGAGCTGCACCATGCGTTCGAAGATGTGTCGGTGCTGCGAGAGGAAGAAGTCCTCCGACCGCAGCACCTGAACCGCTGCGTTGAGAGCGTGATTATCGAGCAGCACAGCGCCGAGAATGCTGCGTTCAGCTTCGAGATTTTGCGGGAGGGGTCGTTCGAGCGTAGTATCGCTGGCCATTTAGTAATTTCGCTTTAGTTTCGCCTACTTCGTTTCCGGGTGCAAGCGCCTTTTCGCGCGGGCACACCAAGAGCAATCCGCCGCGCCCGGCGACTTTTTCCTATTTGTCGTGGCGTTTGTGAATCAACGCTGGTGCGTTTTGCCCCGAGCCGTCGAGCATTCTGCCACGCTGCACGCTGGCGTCAATCACACGACCTGTGGATAGATGTTGAGGCGGTGGAAAATCCCTGGTTTGGTGCAGAAGAAAAAAAGGGCGGGCAAGCACGCGCCCTACAAAAGCCAATGCGCCAAATTGTCGCTCACGCCGTCATTCTGAGGGCCAGTTTCATCGGCCAGAAGAATCTCTCTTCGCTTCCGGCGAGATCGCGCGAACTACTCTTCTTTCTTCACCGCGAGCTTCACGGTGGCCGTCACTTCGCGGTGCAGCTTCACCGGAATTTCGAATTCACCGATCGTCTTGATCGGCTCCGCCAGCGTGATCTTGCGCTTGTCGATGGTGAAGCCCTGGGCGGCGAGAGCATCGGACACGTCCGCATTGGTCACAGAGCCGAACAGCTGATCGTTCTCGCCGGACTTGCGCGTGAGTTCGAGCGAGACGCCGGCAAGCAGTTCGGCCTGCTTCTGCGCGGCATCCTTTTCGGTGGCTTCCTTCTTCGCGAACGCGACGCGCATCTTCTCGAGCCGTTTCATGTTCCCGGCGTTCGCTTCCAGCGCGAGCTTGCGCGGCAAAAGGAAATTGCGCGCGTAGCCCTCGGCTACTTCCACCACCTGGCCGCGATTGCCGAGCTTTTCGACGTCTTCCTGCAGAATAATTTGCATGATCTTTTCCTCGAATTCCTCGGACTCTCGCTGCGCCTCGGGGCTCCCGTTCTGCCCCGCCCCGGGCCTGTCATCCCGAATCCATCCGCGTTTTGTGCGGATGGGTGAGGGATCTGCTTTTGTCTCTAACGCCGGACTACAGTTCCGCCGCGAACGGAAGCAGCGCAATATTCTGCGCACGCTTGATCGCCACGGTCAGCCAGCGCTGGTGCCGCGCGCACGTGCCGGTCATGCGGCGCGGAAGAATCTTCCCGCGCTCCTGGATGAACGGCGCCAGAATCTCGGCGCGCTTGTAGTCGATGAAGTCGGCCTTGTCGACGCAAAACCGGCAAACCTTCTTTTTGCGGACGAAATTCCGCTTGCCGCGCTTTGCAGGACCGCCCGGGCGGCCTCCCTGCGGCCTTGGGCCTCCCGGCCCTCCGAAACGCGGCGGACCCGATGGGCCCGATGGACCCGAAGGCGCGCCAGCCGGCGGACCTGACGGCGCTGCAGGCGCCGATGATGCTGCTACGGGCGCGGGTTGCTGTGGTGCGTTTTCTTCTGCCATTCGATCTCTCCCTAGTAAACGCTATCTAGAATGTTCAAAATATCTACGATGTCGCAGCGGCGCGTTCCGGCCCACCGCTTGGCGCGGGTGGCGTTCCGGCGGCAGGCGCTGTCTTGCGCGGACGTCGCGCGGCGCGGCGCTCGCGGTGCTTCTTGAGTTTGTCCTGGCGTTTCAATTCTTCGTCCAGGCGCACGGTGATGTACTTCATCACCGGGTCGGCGACCTTCAGCCGGCGCTCGAGTTCCTTGACCACTTCGCCGTTGCTCGATCGCATCACCATGAAGACGTAAAATCCCTCGCGCAGCCGCTGCACGCGGTAGGCCATGCGCTTGCGGCCCCACTTGTCGGTCTTTTCGATCTTGGCGCCCTTTTCGGTGGCGGTGTGTTCGAGCGTCGCGATGATTTTGTCGATTTCCGGCTCCGGCGTATCCGGCCGGCAGATAAAAATCAGTTCGTACAGACGTTCTTCCATGTGTCCTCTCGATTCCCTGTTCCTTCAGCGCTTCTACTGCTTACTCTTCTTCCTCGTGCGACGCCTTGCGGTTAAACCGCGACATCGCCTTCTCCACGCCCTCGGTCAAAATCACTTCCACCGCATCCGCCGCATCCACGGCCATCTGCTGTGCGATCTGCCGCTCGTTGCGGCCCATCGTGCAGAGCACGTAATCCTTGCGATCGCCCCACACTCTCTCCGGCTGCACGCCCATCCGCACGCGAATAAATTCGTCCGTGCCCAGCGTCGCTGATGATCGACTTCAAGCCGTTGTGCGTGCTGTTGCGGCCGCGATCGCGAATCCGCAGCATGCCCCACGGCAGATCGACCTCGTCGATCAGCACGATCGTCTCGGCGGGCTCGCATTCGTACCGCTCCAGCAGCATCCGCACGGCCACGCCGCTCAGATTCATCATCGTCTGCGGCTTGGCCAGGACCACTTCCTGCCCCGCAATCTTCGCCGCGCCCGACGAGCGATTTCGCTTCGGGCCGCGTGACCCGAATCCCGCCGCGCGCCGCCAGCGCGTCGACCGCCAGGAAACCCAGGTTATGCGGCGTCCACTCGTAATCCGAACCCAGGATTGCCGAGGCCGACGATCAGTCGCATGCTATCGCGCTCCAGATCGCGCGTGGACACGCCGGCAGATTCCCGGCGCGCCGCTTCCCGGCGGATCGGCTACTTCTCCTTGCCCTTCTTTTCGGCCTTGGGAGCTGCGCTTCGGCCGCGCCCTCGCCTTCGCCCTCTTCGTCCTTCTTGCCCTTCTTGATGACTTCAGGCTCGGCAGGAGCGGCTTCAGCCGCCACGGCTGCTTCCGGCGTCGGCTCTTCTTCCTTCTTCAGAATCACGACGTGCGCCAGCACGCGCGTCTGGTCCGTGAGCAGCTTCATCTTTTCCGGATCGATCGGAAGGTCGCCGGCGCGAAGCTGCTTGCCGATCATCAGCTCGGTCACGTCCACCTTGAATTCTTCCGGAATGTCGCCCGGCAAGCATTCGATTTCCACTTCGCGCGTGACCATTTCGAAGACGCCGCCCTGCATTTTCACGCCCTGCGGCTCGCCGAAAGTGTGCACCGGCACGCGAACGCGCATGCGCACGTCCATCGCGATGCGCAGCAGATCCACATGCAGCAGCGCGCCATTCACCGGATCGACCTGCCAATCCTTGAGCATGGCCTTTTCTTCGGCGCCGTCGGCAACGCGCACGCTGAAAATCGTGTTGTGGCCGGTCTCGGAGCGCAGAATGCGCGCCACCTGCTTCGCGTTGACGGCGAGCGCGATCGAATCCTTGCGGCCGCCGTAGAGAACCGCGGGGACCATGCCGGTCCGGCGCGTGCGATGCGCGGCATTCTTGCCGCGCTCTTCGCGAACCTTGCCTTCGACTGTAAATGTTTCCATGTGCCTTTCCTTTAATCCAGCCTCAGGCCCGAAAACCGGGCCACGTTGAATCAGATGAATAATTCGCTGATCGAAGTCTCCTCGTGAATCGACTGAATGCCGCGCGCCAGAAGCGGCGCCACGCTTAGCACCTTGATCTTCGGTAACTTCTTCGCCGCGTCGTTGAGCGGCACCGAATCCGTCACCACAACTTCCTCGATCTCCGATTTCGATGATGCGCTCCACAGCCGGCCCCGAAAGCACCGCATGCGTGCAAGCCGCAAAAACTTTCGTCGCGCCGTTTTCGAGCAGCGCTTCGGCCGTTTTCACCAGCGTCCCGGCCGTGTCGATGATGTCGTCGATCACCAGCGCCGGGCGCCCCGCCACGTCGCCGATCAAGTGCATCACTTCGCTCACGTTGACGTCGATGCGGCGCTTATCGACGATCGCCAGCGGCGCATCGATTCTTTTCGCGAAAAGTCGCGCGCGCTCCACGCCGCCCGCATCGGGCGAAACCACCGTGATCGGCCCGAGCTTCTTCTTCTGAAAATATTCCACCAGCACCGGCGCCGCGTACAGGTGATCCACCGGGATGTTGAAATATCCCTGAATCTGCGGCGCGTGCAGATCGAGCGAAAGCACGCGGCTCGCTCCCGCCGTCTCCAGCAAATCCGCCACCAGCTTCGCCGAAATCGCCACGCGCGGCCGATCCTTGCGGTCCTGTCGCGCATACGGGTAATACGGAATCACCGGCGTAATCCGCCACGCCGAGGCCCGCTTGAACGCGTCGACCATCAGCAGCAACTGCATCAGGTGGTGGTTCACCGGCGAGCTGCATGGCTGCACGACGAAAACATCCGCGCCGCGCACATTTTCCAGAATCTGATAGCGCGTCTCGCCGTCGGAAAATTGCCCGTGCTCGGCCCTGCCGCGCGGCACGCCAAGATGCGCGCAGATCGCATCCGCCAGGGCGACATTCGCCGTGCCGCAAAACACCTTGAAATTATTGCCGTCGACCAAAATCGTCCCCTCCGGTCAAGCAGTCACACGCTAATCCGTCGCGGCGGACCAGCCCAATGCACGGCCATATTTTTCCCTGGATAGGGTTTCGACGACGAAAACCGAATCTTCCGGGAACGCACGAGCGGCTCGGCGCGCCTGCGCTGGGTTTCGGAATACTCCGAACACCGCCGACCCGCTACCCGCCAGCGCGGCATCTGCGGCTCCTCGCTTGAGCAATCCCGTCCCGGATTTCTCCAAGACGCGGATGACGGCTGAAAACGGGCGATTCGAAATCGTTCGCGACGCTTCCCTGCCGGCTCCAGCACAGAGCGCAGAACCCCCAAATTCTATTGGGTTTCGCCCGCCTTGTCAATTCCGCAGAGACCCATTGGTAGGCGTCCTTCGTGCTGACGCCGATCTCCTGCGGCGAAACCACCAGGATCGTGCGCGGTGGCGCATCCGGCAGCGGGTAAATCTCGTCGCCGCGATTCACCGCCAGGGCGCGGCCGCCGAAAAGAAAGAAAGGGCACGTCCGCGCCAAGACCAGCCGCGATCTCCATAAGCCGCGGCAGAGGCACTTTAGCTTTCGTCAGCCGCAGCATCCCGATCAACGCGGCCGCCGCGTCGCTCGATCCGCCTCCCAGCCCGCGCGCGACGGGAATGCGCTTTTCGAGCCGCGCGTGAATGCCGCCGCGAAACCCGATCTCGCAGCCCAGGGCTTCGATCGCGCGGTGGACAAGATTTTCCGGCCCCGCGGGCAACGATTCGTCGGTTGATTCAAGCGCGATCCCCGGCTCTCGCATCAGTGAAAGCTCCAGCGTATCGTGCAGCGAGATCGCCTGAAAAATCGTGCGGAGTTCGTGATACCCGTCGGGGCGTTTCCCAATGACGTGCAGACACAAATTTATTTTGGCGAAGGCGGGCAGGCGCACCGATCTTTTCTTCGTGGTGCTCTTCGCGGCTGGCATGCGGGGAGCTTACTGCGGTTTCGTCTCGGCGGCAGGCATTTTCTGCGCGAGACGGCGCTTGACGGTGCGAAGCTGCGCCTCGACCTCGTTGACCTTGTCCGCCTCGTAATCGGCGGGCAGCGCCTTCTGCCATTCGGCGAGCGAACGCTCGAGAATCTCCCCGGCGCGCTCGTTCTGCCCAAGCTTCACGTAAACGTCGCCGAGATGGCTGAGGATCGTGGGATCGTGCCCTTCGCGGTCCACCGCCTTGCGGCAATATTCTTCGGCTTCGGTGAGCTTATTCTGCTTGTAGTACGCCCAACCCAGGCTGTCGAGATACGCGCCGTTGCTGGGCTCCTGCTTCACGGCATTCGCGATCATCGAAGTCGCTTCGTCCAGCCGCACGCCGCGATCGGCGAGCATGTAACCGAGATAATTCAGCGTTGGCGCGTCGTCCGGGCTCACTGCCAGTATTTTGCGGAACTGCTGCTCGGCCAGGTCGTATTTCTTCTGGCGCTCGTAGATCGCGCCCAGCGTGAACCATACCTTTTGCTTGTCCTCGGGGGTTTGCGCGAGCTCTTCGGCTTTTGCGGCTGCCTGCTCGGCCTCGGCAAACTTGCGGCCGCGCTGGTCCACCTCGGCGATATCGAGATAGATTTGCTGGTCGGAAGCGTTGCCCTGCAGAAGGGTTTGCAGCAGCTGAGTCCCTGAAGCGGTATCCGACTTGTCGGCGTATACCATCGCCAGCGTGATCGTGATATCCGGATCCTTCGGCGAGGCTTCGAGGGCCTTCTTCCCTTCGGCAATGGCGCGATCGATGTCGCGGCTGTCGCGGTAGGCATTGATCAGCAGAATCTCCGCGCGCTTTTGGATGTCGGGACCGAGCTTGGTCATCTCCTGGAAGGTATCAATCGCATCAGGATAGTTTTGCGCTTCGAGGTAGGCGCGGCCAAGCTGTTCGTAGAGAATCGCCAGCGCGTTCGGACTCGTTTGCTCGCCGCTGGCTTGGCTCTTGATGCCCGCGATCGAGTCGCTCAACACCTTGATCGCGTCATCATAGCGGCCCTGGTCCTCGTAGAGCAGCGCCTCGTTGTAGAGAATTTCGACGCTTCCGGGAGCGAGCTGCTTGGCGTGCTCCAAATTCGATTCGGCGCCGTCGTACTGCCCGAGCCGCCGGTCAAGCTGCGCCATGCGGAGATAGTTGTCGGCGGTGCCGGGTTCCAGCTCCGCCAGCTTCTTGAACTGCGCCAGCGCTTCGGCGTACTTATTCTCGGAAAGCAGCGCCTGCGCCAGACCGTGGCGATGGCCGGGATCGTCCGGATCGAGCTCAATGGCCTTGCGGTAGGCGTCTTCGGCCTTGGGATAGTCTTTCGACTGCGTGTAGGCGTCGCCCAGCAGATCGTAGATATCGGGCGAGGCGGAATCACCCGCCGTGCGCGTCAGCAGATCGATCGCCTCCTGCGAGCGGCCTTCGTCGATCAGCAACTGGCTCAGCTGTTCGAGCGCGGGCCCGTTGTCCGGCTCCCGCTGGATCAAACCCCGCAGTACCTGTTCGGCTTCCGTATGGCGATTCTCGAATCGGTAGAGGCGCGCGAGCCACAACCCCGAATACGTGTCCGTGGGATCGATTTTCAGGATGGCCTGGAATTCCGCCACGGCCTTCTCGATGTTTTCCTGCTGCACGTCGCCCGCGCCCATGTCCCCGAGCGCGCGAACGTAGATGCGCGCGAGCAGCCGATGCGCATCAACATTATTCGGATCGGCCTTGAGCACGTCCTGCGCCTCGATCACGGCATCGCGCGTGTGCCGCGACTCGGCATAGATTTCGGCAAGGCGCTCCTTCGCGACCACGGAATCCGGATCGATCTCGAGCGCTTTCTTGTAGGACGCGATCGCCTGCTGCGCCATGTCCTCGCTGGTCGTCACCTCGTATTCCAGCTCCTGCAGATGGCCCAGCGTAAAGTAATAGTAAGCATCTGCGCGCGGCGAGGCGCCGGCATTCGCGACACCGCCTGAAGGCGGTGCGACTTGCGCCGGTTGTGGCGCGGAGGGCGCTTGCGGCCCGTCAGCGGCCTGCGCCGAAGCATTCGCGGCGCCCAGCGTCGCGCCCAGCAGAACCGCCACTGTAGTTGCGAGTAAAGTTGTTTTCATTGGTGGGCCAATCAAGCCATTATCGTACAGGCTTTAGGACGCGTCAAAGCATTCCCCGCAGATGCGTTCGTCGCCAGCCTCTTTATATGCGACGCAGCCTGAGCAAAATGGGATGCAAGAGATTTTGGGATTGTCTTGGGGTAATGTTTCAAGGGAACATCGGCAAGAGAGGGATAGGGATGGCAGCTGGCAAGAATGGGCGCGCGGAAGTGTGCTTGCGCATGTGCGCGTTCGGCGTGTTGCTCGTTTTGGTCCTGGCCAGCGGGATGCGCGCACAGGATGCGAACGGCGCGGGAACTTCGCCTACCCCGGCGACGCCAACGGCGGTTGCACCGGCGACTCCCCGCCCGGACGATTCCGCCGCAACCTCCCCAGCCCCCGCGCCGAAAACGGCTAAGCCCAAAGACGATACGACGCCTCCCGTTCCGCCGGCTTCGGCCGCGGCACAAACCAAGCCAACTCTGAACGACTTTGCCTGGCTCGCAGGCCGCTGGCAGGGCGCCTGGGGACCGCGAGTGGCGCAGCAGGTGTGGATGCCTCCCAAAGGAGGCGTCATGCTGGGAACATTTCAACTCGTCGAGAACGACACCACGCTCGTCATCGAGCTTTTCACCCTGGTCCAAAAGCCCGACGGTATCAAGCTCTACTTTCGCCACTTCACACCCGCGCTCGCACCCTGGGAAACCTCCGCGCCGACGATGTTGAATCTCGCGAGCTCAACGCCGAAATTAATCGAGTTCGATAATCCCGTCGACGGCGAGCCCAAGCGCGCCATCATCCGCAGGATCGACGCCGACACCTACGTCTCACGCTCCGAGATCGTCCCCGAGAAAGGCGACACGCAGATCGTCGAGATCACCTACCACAGGCAGAAGCAAATCGCTCCGGCAAAGCACTGACGAGCGATTGCCCTGTCCTCGCCGAGAATCTTGGCCGCAAGTGTTGAAAACGAATTCAGCTCGCTCGCAACCCCCACAAAGGAGAATCCATGGCCTGCGACCCAGAAATGCTGAAAGCGGTTCCTCTGTTTGGCCTCCTCGACGACGACGAAACCGCGGTCCTCGCCGCGCAGGTCGACCATAAGACCTTCGCCGCACGCGAGCGCATTTACAAACTGGGAGACCCCGGCCTTCACGCGTATGTCCTGATCTCCGGCAAGGTCCAGGTTTCTACCGTCGACGAAGACCAACAGGAGGTCGTCGTCGACGAGCCCGCGCCCGGCGACTTCTTCGGTTTCGCTTCAATGCTCCGCCAGACTCCGCACCAAACCACCGCCATCGCCCTCGATCCTACCGAATGCCTGGAAGTGTCGCGCGACGACATCCAGGTCCTCCTCGAACGCAAACCGCACGCCGGCATGGACCTGCTCGCCACGCTTGGCCGCCAGTTCCACGCCTCCCAGGAACTCATCCGCGGCCGCGCCAGCCGCAATCCGAATGAGATCATCGAGGAGGAGGAGACGCACGGTGAGCGCGTCGCAGATTCCGTCGCCCAATTCGGCGGCTCGTGGACCTTCATCATTACATTCGCGACCGTGATATCCATCTACGCGCTCATCAACATCTTCCTCGGGCACAAAGCCTGGGATCCCTATCCCTTCATTCTTCTCAACCTGTTTCTCTCGATGCTCGCGGCCATCCAGGCGCCCGTCATCATGATGAGCCAGAATCGCCAGGATAAGAAAGATCGCCTCCGCAGCGAACTCGATTTCGGCGTCAACCGCCGCGCCGAATCCGAGATCCAGACCTTGTCGCGCAAGCTGAATCTCCTCGACGAAAAAATCGGCGACGTTGGCGAGCTCCTTCGCAAGAAAGAAACGCACTAGCGTGGTTCCAGGTCGGAATCGGGTGTTGCACCATTTTGGTGCAATATTCTCTGCTGTAACTGGGGGGTGGAGCAGCCCCCTAGCGGGGGCTTAAAGCGCCGAAAAAAGACCTCTAAAATCCACTTCTGGCAATTCTTGCCTCTTGTCGGCTCCCGGGGATCAAAGGCGAACGGTGGGCGAACGATTCTGCGGATCGAAAAGTGGGGGCGCGGGCTGTGCGCGCGAATCCGGGATGGAAACCGAAACAGAAGCGGTGAAAGGCGGCGTTACCTCGCGAAGTGTTCATTCGCGGCTGAGCTGTGCGGGACGAAAATACGAAACGGAGGATCGCCCACCCGCGTCTCGCGGCGAAGGCTGGCCTGCCGAGCCGTAGCCCGCCTTGTGGGCGAAGGCTGGTGGGGCTGGGGAGAGTCGAACTCCCGACCTGCGGTTTAGGAAACCGACGCTCTATCCATCTGAGCTACAGCCCCACGCGAAAACGATTCTAACATGCGCCGCTGCATCGCCCTGAGCGGGAACCACGCTCCCGCCGTCCGTCAGTGGTGCGCTCCCGAAGAAGATGTTTCTATCATCCGCACGTTGGTTAGTATGGTGACGTGGTCCGGCAAGTCGAAGTTCACTTTCGTAATCGCCGGCAATGAGGACGGACCGCCTTCCGAGGGAAGGTCGGCATCAAGCTCATAGTCGTAAACAATGGTCTCCATGTACGGCGCGGCTGGCGGCTTCGCGAAGGTCCAGTGCCGCATATTTTCGATGGCATACCGCTGCAAGAGCGGATGCGCGCGTTGGCGGGGATCCTCCGCAGTCGCGTCGACGTTCTCGACTCTCCCTTCTGCGTCGATCGTTACCGTGAGCGTGATTTTTCCCGTCACATGCGCCGACCTCGCGATCGGAGGATAGTCGGGCGCTTCCATGTGTCTGGGGCAGAGCGCTTCGCTGCCCTGTCCGTAACAGGCTGCCGCCGAGCAAAGCAACAAACATCCGAGCGCTGTCTGTTTCACATTGTCCTCCCGTCAATCACCACGTATTCCCTCGTAACGACGTAAGCCACCCGCGAATGATCGATGAAATTTGCCTCGTCATCGCTCGACGCCTTCCACTCGGCCGACTTCCGCGCGGTCAGCAGCGCAGCCTCGTTGTCGAACCATAGCTCGACGACCCCGTCATAATCGGGCGGCCGCGTATCGCCGGGGATCATGATCCGCCGGCTCTGCACCAGCCTCCGCACATAAGGAATCCGCGCGCCGATGGGCCCGTGAATGCTTTCCCAATAATGAAAGAACTGCTCGTCGGTCAGGCTCGGCTTCTTGGTGATGCAGTACACAAGTTTGATCACAGCTCCCAGGCCTCCTCTGCGGCGTACGCGCCGATAGTTCCCACAGTGTAACCGCGCCGCAAGGCGCGCACGATCATTGATTCAGAAATCGCGAATCACGCCTCTGCCTTTCTCTAGCCACTTGCCACTAGCCCTCGCCACTGCCTTTGATCGCGCGGTGGCGCCAGCAGCAAACGATGGCGTAAAATGGAGCGCCCAAACGGCCGCATTCCCACGAACCTCACTCTGCGAGCTCTTTCGGCGGATCGACGACGACCAAGAAATGACGACCAAAATCATTCCCGAACCGAGATGGGCGGCGTTCGTCGCGATGCTCGCCGCCGGCTGCGTCTACTGGGCGCTGCCGGAACCGCTCTCCGTGGGGCCAAGCTGGGGGTTGGCGGCCGTGATCCTGGTGCTGCTGATTCCGATTGTGGTGGCGTACCGCCGCGGCGTCTATCGCATCAGCCGGATTCTGACACTCATGGCCAACGGCGCGATCACACTGGCCATGATTGCCTCTCTGGTCTTTCTGATTCAGGGCATCCCGCAGCATCGCGAAGCCCCTAAGGTGCTGCTGCGCTCGGCGGCAGCCCTCTGGATCACCAACGTCCTGGTGTTCGCGCTCTGGTATTGGAAGCTCGACGCCGGCGGCCCCACGGAACGCGAGGGCAGGCGCGCGCGTCTCGAGAGCTCGTTTCTTTTCCCGCAGTTGCTTCTGCCGGATGGCGGCGACCCATCGTGGACGCCCCACTTCGTGGACTATCTTTTCCTCGCCTTCAACACGAGCACAGCCTTTTCGCCAACGGACACGGCAGTCCTCTCGCGCTGGGCGAAGATGGGCATGATGCTGCAATCGTTGATCTCGCTCACGATCGTCGCCCTGCTGGCCGCTCGCGCAGTGAACATTCTCTAAGCCTCTGCAATTCCAAAAATGCTTGTCTTTGGGCGCCAAAACAGCGTAGATGGGAGCCAAGAATCAGGGGTGTGAGCGGCGCCTCCGCCGTTCCGGCAAAGGAGAATCGACCCGTGAGCGAAGCGGCAGCAGTTCCATTGAACGAGCTCAAACTGCATACGTTCGCGTGGGAAGACGCGCAGGTGGTGAAGTGCAGCGGGCGTTTGACGTTCCGAACACGCGGCCGCGCTGAAGAATCATGTTCAAACTCTGCTGCCAAACTCCAGCCGCATCATCCTCGATCTCAAAGAAGTGACGCGCATGGACAGCTCGGGACTCGGCGCGCTCGTCGCCGTCTACGTTTCGGCGAAGAAATCCAAGCGCACGCTCCTGGTCGTCAACTACAACAAATCGATCCGCGATCTGCTCGGACTGGCCAACCTTCTCTCGATCTTCGAGCAGTGCGCCGAGGTCGATATGCGCCTGCCTTAGGTGTCGGCCCCGCGGAAACGATCGAGCAGCATCTGCCGCCTATAGTCGAAAACCTTCCGCAGGTCCGGCGCGACCAGAAAGTAATTGATCGCCGCGCCGCCCGGCACCGCGTATTCCACGTGATCGGTAACGTCCGTACCGCCGTCTCGCGACGCGAAGCGGTGCTCGTGAATCCAAAAGCGGTAAGGGCCGCGCCGCTGTTCGTCCACAAAGCGCCGCGGCGGATCCCACGCCGTGATTTCGCTCTCCCAGCGCACGGGGACGCCGCGCACGCGCAATCGATGCTCGAATCGCGTGCCCACCGCCAGCACGATGGGATCGGGCGTCACCGTCTTGAAATGCATCCAGGGCGGCGTGAGAGTTTCGAGGTTGTGCGCGTCGGCGAAAAACTCGAACACTTCATCAATGGGGCGCGGAAGCCAAATGGACGAGTCGAGCGTGAATGTCTTCATGCGCGACGCAAGGATACAACGCCGCTCCAGGTTTCTCTGCGTTCTCTGCGTCTCTGCGGTAAGCCCGGTCTAGATCTGGGCCGCACACCGGGAATCCAGATCGCGCCCCGACGAATCGTTGACACCCTAGTAGGCGTCCGTATAATGGGTCCGTGGCCGCCCAGCCGAAGCCCTAAGTCCAATTTTCTCACGCTGAAGGCTACAACCCTTGATACCGTCGATGTCGCCCGAAAATCTGCCGACGTGGGTCGCTCTGTCCGGTAATCCCTTCACGGGATACTGGCACAAGCTGCTCGATCCCACGTTCCGTGGTCTGTACCAGGCCAACGCCTTCGATCTCGCTATCATGCTGCCGTATTTCTTCGTGATGGTGATTCTCGCGATATACGGCATCCACCGCTACGTCCTCGTTTACAACTATTTCAAGCACCGCAAGAATGTGCCGGGCCCGCCGCCGGAAATCGCGGAGTGGCCCAAGGTGACGGTCCAGCTCCCGATCTACAACGAGCGCTACGTGATCGAGCGCCTCGTCGAAGCCGTGGCGCAATTCGATTACCCGCGCGAGCTCCTCCAGATTCAGGTGCTCGACGATTCGACCGACGAAACGCAAGCTGTTGCCCGCGATTGCGTCGAGCGATATCGCGACCTCGGAGTGCCGATCGTTTATATCCATCGCGACAACCGCGAAGGATTCAAGGCGGGCGCGCTGCAGGAAGGACTGAAAACGGCGACGGGCGAGTTCGTCGCCATCTTCGACGCGGATTTTATCCCCCCGGCGGATTTCCTGCGGCGGACGGTGCCCTATTTCACCGAGCCCAAGCTCGCGATGGTGCAAACGCGCTGGAGCTACGTGAACCGCAACTATTCGGTGCTGACGGAGGTCGAGGCGATCCTGCTGGACGGCCACTTCGCGATCGAGCATTCGTCGCGTTACCGCAGCGGCGTGTTCTTCAATTTCAACGGCACGGCCGGCATCTGGCGCCGCGTCGCGATCGAAGACGCGGGCGGCTGGCAGCACGACACGCTCACCGAAGATACCGACCTTTCCTATCGCGCGCAGATTCGCGGATGGAAATTCATCTATCTGCCGGAAATCGATTGCCCGTCCGAGCTTCCGGTCGAGATGAACGCGTTCAAATCGCAGCAGGCGCGCTGGGCCAAAGGCCTGATGCAGACCGCGAAAAAGATTCTCCCGCAGATGCTGCGTTCAAATGCGCCGCGCCGCGCGAAGGCCGAAGCGATTTTTCATCTGACGGCCAATATCAGCTACCCGCTGATGGTTTTCCTCTCGATCATTCTGCTGCCCGCCATGATCGTGCGCTTTTACCAGGGCTGGTTTCAGGTGATGATCATCGACCTGCCGCTCTTCCTCGCATCCACGTGTTCAATTTCGTCCTTTTATCTGGCCGCCGAGCGCGCGCTCTACCCGAAAACGTGGAAACGAACATTTTGGTACTTGCCCGTGGTGATGGCGGTTGGCATCGGCCTCTCGGTGCGCAATGCGTTCGCGGTGATGGAAGCGATTTTCGGGGTCAAGTCCGAATTCGTGCGCACGCCGAAATATCGCGTCGAGGCCAAATCGAAGCAGCGCGCCGGATGGGCGAAAAAGAAATACCACAAGAGCGCGGGTTTTATGCCTTTCGCGGAAGTCCTGCTCGGAATTTATTTCGCGGCGGCGGTTGTCTACGCGATTCAGAACGAAAACTACGCCACGGTTCCCTTCTTCCTTCTGTTCGTGTGGGGCTACATGTACACCGGCGTGATGTCGCTCGCGCAAACGTACATCGAACGATGGCGGTTTGGCGGCGAAAGCGCAACGGCGGAAGTCCGTCCCGCGTCCACCGGCATTCCTGGATTTTAGGCGGAGTCAGTCTTCAGTCCCAGAAATTGTCGCGGTCGATCATCTCGACGCCGATCTCGCGGCGTCCGTCCGAATTCAAGCGCGAATAGACCACGCGAGCCTCGGCGCGCATCGCTTTGTCCTTGCGGGTGATCACGAGCCGCCCGCCCATGTCCACCGGATGCCGCAGCACGAAGCCCGCTCCGTGCCGGCTCACGGTCGAGGTCCACGTGTCTTCTTCCCACGTGCGCCTCGGATCCTCCCGGCGCAGCCAGACCCCGATCGATGTCGGCACGCGCGGGCTGCGGCGCAGCGACTTGCCCGCCTGCGAAACCCACAGCAGCGCCTCGAGGAGTTTCCCCTTGGTTTCTTCGTCCGCGAAGCGCGATTCTTCGACCAGTTTTTCCGCCTCGCGAGCCCAGATCGAAGAAAGCTCGCGGAACGACGACATCGTGTTGGAATCGTAAGGCTCGCTCTTCAGCCCGTCGTAGTGCGCGCGAATCTCTTGAAATGAAATGCTCAGAAAGTGATCGAGGCAGAAAGCGCGCATGTCGAGCTTGGCTACGGCGCGTTCGCCGCAGTTGCCGATGTTGCACGAATGCTCCTCACACGTCTGTTGGACGCCTAGCTCTTCGAGTTGACCTTCCATCGCACCCCGTCCCCGGAACGGCTCCTGGCGGAGCCCGCCTAGTCCTTGGACAACTTCCCGATCCCCTTCGCCAGATCCCCAATGGCACCGCTGACGAATTCCAGATGGCTGCGGCTGTAATGCGACAACTCTCCCCCAAATTGTCGGGATATCTCCGTGGCCTTTTCCTTCAAGTCGACAAGCACGCTCTGCGCGACCCCGTCGAGCGCCTGTCGCAATCGTGCTTGCGCCGCTTCTTGCTCCTGCTGCGACGACGCGTGAATACCGCCGACGGCCTTCTTCGCGGCGTCGGCGGCCGCGCGGTCAAGTTCTTCGCGAGCGCTGTCGAGCCGCTCGCGCAGGATCATTTCGAATTGCCGGTCGAGGCGCGTGCAACTCTCTTCCATCTGCTCCGCGGATTTTTCGACGAACTGCTCGCAAAGCTTTTCGAGATCGCGTTCCTGTTTCGTGAGGTCGATCGCGGCCTTGCGGACCCCTTCGATTACAGGCGCGGATTGTTCCTTGAGGCGCACGACGATCTTATCCACCGCTTCCTTGCGCGAGCCTTCGAGAAAGGATTCCAGCCGGTCGTGGGCCTTCGTGGTGAGGCGCTCGGAAAGCTCCTCGAGTTCGCGATGCCGCATTTCCATCCGCGTCAGAGCCTGCTGCAGCTCTCCTTCAATCTTTTTGGCCCACTGGTTATGCAGCCCGCGCGCACTTTCGGTCCAGCGCTCGGCTTGCGCGGAGTTCGTCTCGGCCAAGATGTGCTGGGCCTCCGCACGAAGCTGGGTCCGCACGTCCGTCAGTAGCGCGGCGGCCTTTTCGCGCACCGCGACATCCGCCACTTCCGAGAGCATCTTTTCCATCTGCTGCTGGAATCCGCCCATCAGCTGGCCCACTTGCTGCGCCGGCCGCGCGGCCGAAGCCGCAGGCGCGTTCGACTCGGCTGGGCGAGGGCTCGCAGGTTTTACGCGCGGATCGCCGGCGGCGCCAGGATGCGGCTCCTGGCCCGGCGTCGGCCGGAGAACGGCCACCTGCTTGGCCTTCGACGTATCGCTATCGACGGGGCGCTGTGCAATGAATGGCAGCCAGTCGCTAGGCGGGGCGTCGATGCCCCAGATGTTGCCGGGCTGTTCGAGCTCAATGGCTGTCTGGAAAAGGCCGCCCGATTCGGGGCGTTTCGTCCACTTCACGCGCCCGCGCGTCGAAATAGGCTTCGAATTCGGTGTTTTCGGGTTCAGTTGCAGGATAACGGAGGCTTCCGGCAGCACTTCGTACTTCGATTCGTAGCGGCAGCCGTGGCAGCTGACCGCGATCGTCGAGACTTCTTCTTGGTAAGGCCCGCGGAAGGAGTCGACACCCGCGACAACCACCGGGATTGCCCGGTTGACGCGAGTACTCCGCCGCGCTGCGCGTCCCGAGTGAAGGGCAAGCGAGCTGTTCGTCACGATGACCCCTGGCGCTGCCTTCACAGGATAAGTCGGGGCGCGGCGCCGGGTTGTGCGTAATTCCGCTGTGCTGCTTCAATCAGTTACTATCGATTTTGTTTCGATGCCCCGGCCTAGGGGCCGATTCGCGCGGCATTGACACCAACGCCCGGTCGGTATATATAGTGAACCGTATGGTTCAGCATCACGCCAGCCTCAATCGCGTCGCCGCCGCCATTTCCCACCCTACGCGCCGCGCCATCCTCGAACGTCTCGCGCAAGGCCCTGCGCGCATCTCCGAAGTCGCCGAACCCTTCTCGATCACCCTCACGGGCTTTTGCAAACACGTGCGAGTTCTCGAGCGAGCAGGCCTCGTCCGCCGCACCCGGCGCGGCCGCGACAACACGCTGGCGCTTCGCCCGGAACCGTTGCGCGAGGTCGCACAATGGATTCTGAACTACGAGCAGTTTTGGGACATTCGACTTGATCGACTGCAGCAATTTTTCGCCAAAAAGGAGAACTCATAGTGAACCTCACGGACATCACCGTAACCCGCACGATTCCTGGGCCAGCCGAAAAAGTCTTCGACCTCTGGATCGACCCGAAAAGCCCCGGCGGCCCATGGTTCGGCGCCGACCGCGTGATCCTGAACCCGGTTGTGGATGGTCTGTTCTATCTCGCCGCGAAGCACGAGGGCCGCACATGGCCGCACTACGGCCGCTTCGTGCAAATCGACCGCCCGCGCCGCATCGAATACACGTGGATGTCCGAAGGCACGAAAGGCGCCGAGACCATCGTCGCGCTCACATTCGAGCCCCGAGGCGACGAAACCGAGGTCACCCTGCGCCACTCAGGCGTGCCGGACGACGAAGCAGGACGCAAGCACAAAGACGGCTGGGCCTGGGTCCTCGACATGCTCGCGCAAGCCATGGCCGCGCGCCGCTCCGCCTCCTCCTCGGACTAATCGAGCACGCGTTTCGGCCCGTGGGCGTTCGCCTTTGAATTCGAATTTGAATTTTGAATTTGAACTTCCGGGTGCCCTATCCTCGGTTTGTGAGGGTGGGGCCTTGGCGCCCAACCAGCACCTACTCGCGCTTCAGAAATCATTTATCAGACGTTTCCCGCCCCCACGCGTGCGACAATCCTTTGAACCTTCGTGAATACTCTGACGAAAAAGGCCGCGACAATTGCCGCCGCCACGCTGGCGCTGCTTGGGCTACTTTGCATCTGTCAATTCGCGCAAGCGCGTTTTCGCCAGCCAAACGAGGAATACCAGGCGCGGCGTGCGAAATTGCGCGCGGCCATCGATGCGCCGCTTGTGATTTTCGGCTACACCGGCCACGAGGACGCTTCGGAAGTCGCTGTCTTCTATCAGGAGCCGTACTTCTATTACCTCACCGGGCACGACGAGCCCGGCGCCGCGCTGGTCCTGTTGCCCGGCGCGCCAAACGCCAAGCCGGCCGAAGGCCCGCAGGAGATCCTGTATCTTCCCGCGCGCGATCTGCAGCGGGAACAATGGGAAGGCCCGAAAATGGGCCCGGACGATCCGGGCATCGCCGAGAAGACAGGCTTTCAGTCAGTCGAACCGTCCGACAATCTGAAGCCGGATCTCGCCAAACTCGCCAAAACCTACACGAATTTCTACACGCTCGTCGCGCCCTCCGACGAAGAGGGGTACCCGCACTTCACGAAGATGAACAAATGGCTGAGTGACGCCCTGCCCAGCTCGATCCTGCGCGACATCACGCCCACGCTCGACGCGATGCGCCAGGTGAAGTCGCCCGGCGAGCTCGCGCTGATGCAGAAGGCCATCGACCTTTCCGTCGACGCGCACCTTGACGCGATGCGTCAGATGCGGCCGGGCCTTTTCGAATACCAGATCGCCGCGCGCATGAAGGAAATCCACGAATGGGGCGGCTGCGAGCGCGAGGCGTACGCGCCGATCGTCGGCGCCGGATTCAACTCCACGGTGCTGCACTATGCCAATCTCGACAGCGAGATCAAGGATGGCGACGTAGTCGTGATCGACGTGGGCGGCGAATACGGCGGCTACGCCGCGGACATCACGCGCACTCTCCCGGCAAACGGCAAGTTCACGCCGCGCCAGCGCGAGATTTACGACATCGTCCTCGGCGCGCAAAACGCCGCGATCGATGCCATCAAGCCCGGCGTCCAACTCTACGGCGGCGAAAGCAGCCTGCAAAGCATCTCGGCCAGCTACATCAACACGCACGGCCACGACAATGAAGGCCGCCCGCTCGGCCGCTACTTCATCCACGGCGTTAGCCATCACCTCGGCCTCGATGTCCACGATCCCGGCGATCGCACGCGCCCGCTCGAGCCCGGAATGGTCGTCACGGTCGAGCCCGGCATCTACATCCCCGAGGAAAATCTCGGCGTGCGCATCGAAGACGACATTCTCGTCACCAAGGACGGCCATCAGCTCCTCACCGCGCGCCTCCCGCGCACCCCCGACGAAATCGAGAAAATCATGGCCGAAGCCGCCAAAGCCCGCGCCCACGCCGCGCAGCAGCCGTAGATCGACACCTTGACACCTCGCGGAGTGATCCGTAGCATCAACTATCGTCTGTCGTTGCGTTTACGTGCCGGCGTGGCTCAGTGGTAGAGCGAGGGTCTCATAATCCCTAGGCCGAGAGTTCGATTCTCTCCGCCGGCACCATTTCTTGATCCGATCCGTTCAATCCAAAGTGGGTACTGGGAGCCACTCGTCCGGTTATCCGACTAACCAGGAGTTAAGCGCGTGGCGTGGGCATGCGTGTTCGATGGTAGGATCTCAGTCATGCGGCTCCGTCGTTCGATAGCTTACGCGAGTGCGGCGATCGCAAGTATATGGTTGTGCTGGCACATCTCTGTTCGAGCCGTTGAACCACCAGCGTTTTTTCATCCCGATCCGCGGCACGTTTCAAACCAAATGTACCTTCAACTGCACGTGCGCACGGATTCCGGCGGAAAAGAGTACGGGTTCGACACTTTGGATCCGCTCCTTTGGAGCAAAACGAATTACCTGCTGAGCGGAAAATCTCACGCACGAGCGCTCGCTTTGGCCGATGAATTCCTCCGTTCTCACGCCGAGCGCCAGATCACCGACGCGGCAAAACGCGCAATTCTACAGCGAGATCTGTGGGCCGTTTTCGACTGGGCGGATCAGCAGGATCAACCGCGTCAAGCCGAACGCCGCGAACTCATGGCTAGGCTCGCTCCCATAATCCGACGTCTCGCGCTTTCGCCGGAGGATCTCGCGGCATTGCCCGACACGTACACCCGCGCGCTGCAAAATCACGAGTTCCCCGCGGCATACGACTCGGCTACCCCGAATCAGTCATTCCTTCCTCCTGACCTGTTCGACCCGAGAGGGCCCTGGGTTTGCCTCGGCGCGCCGGACCACGATTTGGCGGCGCCGCTGCACGATTCGTCTTTCACGGCGCGTTCCGTGTTCCTTGTCTTCGCCCATCTACCTGGAGGACGCGACGCAACGCTGGCGTACTTCAGACAACTCGCGGAAATGAAAATCCCACTCTTCGTGCGCGCGCAAGGGCCATGGCCGCAGCCGATGGCGGTGTGGAACCCACGGGTGCCTCAATTCCCAGCCGGAACCGAATTCGCGTTGGTCCGGGAGATGGTCCTGCCGGACCGGGAGGGACAGTTGCGCCTCACGCCGGTCACCGAAAGTGTTCAGATCCGCCACTACACGGACATCCCGAAGGTCGATCCGATGGCGTCGCGCGATGTTGCTCTCGCCCAGCGCTTTCAAGAGCCATCGGCGATCGAGTTGAGCCGCACGTTGCTTTTTTCAGGACACCGCAGCGGACTCCGCGGCGTCACCGCGAATGACGACCCGTTTCTAATCCTTCCAGCCATGTCGCAGGACTTCGATGTCTTCGAGGAAAGACAAATGCACGTGCCTACGTTTTCGCCCTTCTTGGAATGCACGGGTTGCCATCTCGGACCCGGTATTCAATCCATGATGAGTTTTTCGTTTCGCGGGAACCCGAACGAAGGGACGGTGCTGAGCCCGCGTCTAACGGAAACCACGCCGCACGAGGAGTCGGAAAAAGTAATGGAATGGGCGCAAACGCAGGAGAAATGGAAAGACTTGCTTCGTTTGTGGTCTTCAGAGAGCCCGAACTGAAGTCCAGAGAGCCGCCAACGAGATTTCTTGGTCCTCTTCCGAGACAAGATGCCAGAACCTAATCAGGGCACACCCCGAAATAGTCCACTTGGACAATTAACGCGCGAACCGGACAAGCACGGTGCCAGTACGTCAAATCTCCGGTTATCCGAATAAACAGGCCTGACACGCAACGGTTGGGAGCGACTTATTTCTCATCGCCCCATCGGACGAGATTCGGCCTTGCTGCCGCCCGGCCAGCCAGTGCCGCGCTTGTACGTCTGCGGGCCCTCAAATACAGCCTCGACGCGCGAGATCTTGCCATCCACGAATTTGAAAATCTCCGTGTTCAAAATCTCGTTCGGCTCGCGCATCCCTTCCGGCATGGCGAATCGGTGGCCCTCATAGGTCCAACTCTCGACGTTTCCACGGCGCATAAAATCGAATGTGGCAAAAACGAGCTGGCGCTTCACATCGATGATAGGAAAGTGCGCGTCCTCGTAGCCGGTGATGAACGAGTACTCGCCGTAATCGAGCTGCTTGCCACAGCCGATCCCCAGCATGTTCGGCCGCGGCGCCTCGCCGGCAACCTCGGTCGGCTGTCGTCCGATCGGCACCGGAGGCGTGTCGTTGGGGCCGATCGCCGTCACATTGCCGTTCTCCAGGCGAATGCAGGACTCCGCGTAAGGCGCAAGATGGCCATCGCGAAAGGCGACTGAACGCAAATAGCCAAGCGCGCCCTTCTCCAACTCCTCGCGCCCGAGTCGCGTTGCTGGCGGCTCCTCGCGGTTCATGATCTCCATCCAGCTCGGATCCTTTGGTGGAAGGTTCTTCGCGGATTGCACATGTCGGTCGACCACCGTTTCAATCTCGACGATTTTGCGATTCACGATCTTCAGGCGAACCATCAGCAAGTCCGGAAACGGAATCTCGTGATTCTCTAGCAGGCTGACGTACGTCGCGACACCGCCAGTGGACGGATCGAAAACGTCATGTCGATACGGTCCATAGGAGTTAAACGTCACCCATAGCCCTTCCTTGCCCGGCTCGAGTTCCGCGCCGTTCTCGGTGTAGCGATAGTGCGCTGCAAGCGGCAGCGTGGAAGAATCGTGCGCGGCGAGAGCCTGCAGATACCCGTCCATGAAACCCTTGAGGCACGCCTCGTCGCACGTCTGCGTTCGACCGCTGGCGGGGCCGCAACATAGCAAGGCCAGCGCCACCCCGGCCAGCCACGATTTCTTGATGGAACATGTCGTAATAAACTCCAAAATCGTCACGTTGCCCTCGCTTCTGAACCGCGTTGGCATCCCCCCGGGGTGGCGAGATTGTATCCGGAAAACGGTTGCGACGCACAACGGGATGCTCGGACAATTCGGCCGATACTTGAAATGTCCGGTTATCCACTTGCCAGGAGTTCGCCAAAGCAGTCGCCTTCGCGTTGACTTTCTGGATGGTCCCGGTTCGGAACGTGGGGTTGCAACCTCCACCTCTCTTATGTTCGACTACTCCGCATGACCACCACACAAACCAAACCCACGGACCTCATCCCGGCTCTCGACCGTCTCTCCGTTTCCTGCAACTCCGCCGACACTCTGATGAAGGGCATCGTCGCTCTGCTTCACGAAAAACTCACGCGCTACAATTGGGTCGGCTTTTACATGCTGGAAAAGGATAGCGATCGCGACGTTTTAGTTCTCGGCTCCTTCCAGGGAGCTGCGACTCCCCATACCCGCATCCCTCTGAACGAAGGCATTTGCGGCGCCGCGGCTTCCACGGGCAAGACCGTGGTCGTCGACGACGTTCATTCCGATCCGCGCTATCTCGCCTGCTCTCTTGAAACCAAATCCGAAATCGTGGTCCCTGTTAGCGCTCACGGCAAAGTTGTCGGCGAGCTCGACATCGACTCACACGTCGCCGCCGCCTTCGGCCCCGACGATCGCGCCCTCTGCGAACACGCCGCCGCCGTGCTCGGGCGATTCCTCGAGCGCACGCCTAGCTGAGGCAGGTGGAATCAGCAGATCCGTTCTGTTGATGGCAACGGATAGCTTACGAGCCGCGAGACATCGTCTGTACCAGGCGCGCTCGGATCAGGACGAAACCCACTCGGTTTGGATTCTCGGCGGCCGCATCAGGGTTTGCATCACTACGCAATACTGTTCTGTTTTTTCGCGCAATCCACGCAGTTGTTCGGGGGTTGCGTTAGGCGCAGCAACATCGAAATGAAGTTGAATGCTCTCAAAGCCGACCGGCACGTCCTTCGATACGCCGAGGGTGCCTCGAAGGTCCAAGCCACCCTCCACAGTGACCTGAATGCGCTCGGTTGGCAGGCCCATAGCCGAAGCCACCATCTGGCACGTGATTTGAGCGCAAGCCGCCAAGGCTCCAAGCAACAGATCACCGGAACAGGCGGTGGCACCGTCGCCTCCGACTCCCTTGTGTGCTCCGGCGCGATATGCGGCGCGCCCAATGTCGACCGAACACGCCATCGGAACATCCGTCTCTGCACCTTTCGCCCGAATGGTAATCCGTGAGGCGTTTGGATCGGCGCGATATTGCTCTTTCAGCGGCTTCTGAACCGATCGAAGATCCATGGCAACCTCACCCTTTCATTCCTGGCCGTTGTTCCGCTGACTCGCAACTTCGGCGTCACCGACTTGAAGTGACAGCGTCTGCATGCTAGCATCCTGGCGCATCAACGGAAACTCTCCTTGCCTGAATTCGTCATCGAACGCGAAGTCCCGGGCGCCGGAAATCTAACCGACGCGCAATGGCGGGAAATCGCCCAAAAGTCGGTCTCGGTTCTGAAAGGGATGGGCCCTGAGATTCGCTGGCTCCATAGCTATGTAACCGGGGACAAGGTGTATTGCGTTTACTTCGCGCCGGACGAGACGACCATCCAGGAACACGCGAGGCGTACAGGCATTCCTGCCAATCGAGTCTCCGCCGTCCGCCGGCTTCTCGATCCGGCGACCGCGGAATAAGCGCAGCGGTTTAACCCTCCAGCAGCATCCACGTTGCCCTTCGCAGCCAATACCAGGTCGTCGGCGCGGTTTAAGACGAGGAGGCTCCCGCTTCAGCCTCCATCGCCTCGTCGATGGCTTTCCCCACCGGCATTGCCCAACCTTCCGACCAGGCCGCCGTGCTTGCTGAGTCGGCCAGTGCCGTTCGTGACGTTCTCCAGAATAACGTCGAGTTTGGTTTGTTCTGCGGCCGGGCGTGGAGCGCCGACTTTTTGGCGTAGCGCAGCGGCGGCGCCTGCTAGCCGCAGCGACCGCTCTGCTTGCAGTTGCGCCGCCGATAAGCAGGCGAAGCACTCCAGCAGGCGGGCGATGCCGCGTTTATGTTCCAGTTCCCGGAAAATTGTCAGGCTTTCCCGGTACAAAGAGTGCGCCGTGGGATAATCCTGCTGTTCCCTTGCAAGGCTGCCCAGATCGGCCAGTGTCCCTGCGATGCCCCAACGGTCGCCGAGTTCACGAAAAATTGCCAGGCCCTCTCCATAGAGCGTTCGCGCCGCGGCGGAGTCACCCTGATCGCGGGCGACGTCTCCCCTGGTAATTTAAGGACCACGCGACGCCCGGCAAGTCTCCCATTCCTCGAAAGATGGCGAGGCACTCCGCATATAGAGAGCGAGCGCGGGGATAATCGCCCAGCAACTTGGCGACGTTTGCCAAGTTGCTAAGAGATCGCCCGACAGCCTTGCGGTCGCCCAATTCTTTCCACAGGACGAGGCTCTCCTCCAACAGAGAGAGGGCCACTGCGACGTCGCCACGTTCCCGGGCAAGGACGCCGAGCGCATTCAGAGAGACGGCCGCGCCCTGGTTGTCGCCCAGTTGACGCGCGATCTCCAGACTCTCCTGCATGAGCGAAGCCGCGGACGTATAATCGCCCTGCGCTTCGGCGAGCACACCCGCGGCGAAGAGAGCGCGCTCTCGTATCTTCGTATGGGTCGCCGCTCCCGCGATCTTCAGCAGCTTAGCGAGCCTGTCCCTGCCTTCGGCGAGAAGCTCGCGCATTTCCCAGAAACGAAACAAGGCGGTGCCGAGGCGCAGGCCCCAGTCCGCATCTCCGGTTTCCGTCAGCCACTCGAGGGCGGCGCGAAAATTGTCATGTTCCAACGCCAGGCGTTTCAGCCATTCCGCTCCGCCCTGTTCCGCACCCTCCTCTTCCGCGAGTACAAGGCAGTAGGCGGCATGGGCGCGCCGCGTGGAAGCTCCCTCCATGCTTGCTTCGAGTTTTTCCCGGGCGTACTCCCGAATCGTTTCCAGCATCAGGAACCGCGATTCACTGTCCGCTTGCGCGACCTGTTGCACCAGGCTCTTGTCCACCAGGGATTCCATGCCTTCGAGCAAATCCAAATCGAGATCGGCTTTCGCGTCGCATACAGCTTCCACGGCCTCCAGGGTGCATCCGCCCGCGAAAACCGATAATCTTCGGAAAAGCCGCTGCTCGGCGGTGCTTAACAGATCGTGGCTCCAATCGATGGCGGCCCGAAGCGTCTGCTGCCGCTGAGGCAGGTCTCGGGCGCCGCCGGTCAATAGCTGCAACCGGCTTGCAAGGCGCGTACGCATAGAGGGAAGCGAAAGCACTTTGACGCGCGCGGCCGCCAGCTCGATCGCGAGAGGCAGACCATCCAGCCGCGCGCAAATCTCGATGACGGCGGGCGCGTTTTGCCGGTCGAGTTCAAAATCCGGCTTGGCGGCGACGGCGCGCTGTACGAAGAGCGCAACCGCGGCGTACTGCGAAAGCGCCTCGACCGGCGGGATGGCCCGCAAATCCGGCACCGCCAGCGGCGGCACCGGGAATTCATGTTCTCCATACAGGTGCAGCGCCGCGCGACTCGTGACGAGAATTCTTAGATTTGGATCCGCGGCCAGCAGCTCCGCTACAATCGACGCCGCCGACATGAGATGTTCGAAACTGTCCAACAGGAACAACGTTGGCGCGCGCGATGCGTCCTCTAAATGTTTCTTGAGCACTTCACGCGGCGACTGACCTCCCCGCTCCCGGATTCCCAACGCCTGAACGATCGCGGAAGCGATCAAGGCCGGATCGCTTAGCGGAGCCAGCGAGACAAAATAAATTCCCCCTCGAAAGTGCTCCGCAAGAGCACCGGCCACCTTCAACGCGAGACGCGTTTTGCCGATCCCGCCTGGACCCGTGATCGTCAGCAGACGCACGTCGGGACGCAGAAGGAGTTCTTTGCCCGCCGCTATTTCCTTTTCTCGCCCTACGAACGCGGTGCGCTGCGCCGGAAGATTGGCGGCACGCAGCTCTGCCTGCCCGGAAACAATTTCCGAAGCGTTCCTCGACCTGGCCGCGGAGGCGGTGGCGCGGCTTGAATCTAAATCGCGTTTCAGCCGTTGCAAATCCGTGCGAACGTCTGCGGCGTTCTGGTAACGCAGCTTCTTGTTTTTCTCCAGCGCCTTGTTGATTACATCCTCGAGTTCCGGCGGGATATCCGGATTCAGTCGTACCGGCGCAACTGGCGTGCGGTTCAGAATCGCGTCCGTAATCACACCCGAGGTCTCGCCACGGAAAGGCTGAATCCCCGTCACCATCTCGTAGAGCACCACGCCGACGGAAAACAAATCGGTGCGTGCGTCCAGATCTTCGCCCCGCACCTGTTCGGGCGACATGTACGCGATGGTGCCGATCGCCGCGCCCGCGCTGGTCAATTGCCCGCCTGCCGTGACAGTCGGCATCTGCGACACACCGCCGCTCTGTCCGGCGGCGACCAGTTTCGCTAAGCCGAAATCCAAAATCTTGGCGTGCCCGCGCTTGGTAATAAAGATGTTCGCGGGCTTGATGTCGCGATGAACGATGCCCTCGGTGTGCGCCGCATCGAGTCCGTCGCCAATTTCGATTCCCCACTCCAGCACTTGCTCAAGCGACAGCGGCTTGCCCGAAATGCAGTGCTTCAGCGTGGCGCCTTCCATGAATTCCATCGCTATGAAAGGTTCGCCGTTGTATTCGCCGATCTCATAAATGGTGCAAATATTGGGATGATTTAGCGCCGATGCTGCCTGCGCTTCCCGTCGGAATCGTTCGAGCGCGGCCGATTCGCGGGACGCCTCGCTTGACAGGAATTTCAGGGCGACGGCGCGGTGTAGTCGGGCGTCCTCGGCCCTGTAAACGACGCCCATCCCGCCGCCACCCGTCTTCTCGACGATGCGGTAGTGCGAGATGGTCTGCCCGATGAGCGTGTCGGTGCCCGCCATAGTGACGCCATCTTAGGGGCCGACCCGAGGCAAGTCAACGAGCCGCGATCCCAGAGGCATCTATTAAATGGATGGTAACTTGCCGCATCTGGTTTATAATCCGCCCACTATTTGCCGACCGCAACGGCCTCCAGCCTGACAACCAACGAGGAGAGCTGACATGGCGACCTATCGCATCCTGGCTCTCGATGGCGGCGGAATCCGTGGTCTCTACACGGCAGTTCTTCTGAACCGTTTGGATGCGCAGGTTCCTGGCTTCGTCGGCCGCGTCCATTTCTTCGCGGGAACTTCAACGGGCGGTATCCTCGCGCTCGGTCTGGCGAAGGGAATGTCGCCGCAAGCGCTGGTCGATCTGTATCGAGATAACGGAAGCGCGATTTTCTCCCGCACCCTGTGGCATAAAATCCGCGATTTAGGAGATCTCATCGGAGCGAAGTACGACAATAAGAATTTGATTCAGATTATCCAATCAACGCTCGGAAACGGAACACTAGACGATTTGCTGCCGCGCCACGTGCTGATTCCCTTGTTCGATTTGGACAACCGGGCGACGCCGCCGGCAACGCGGTTTTGGAAGCCGAAGTTTTTTCATAATTTCGAGGGGTCCGAATCCGACGGCGCCGAGAAGATTGCCGATGTCGCCCTGAGGACCAGCGCAGCCCCCACGTATTTTCCGGTGCACCAGGGCTACGTGGACGGCGGCGTCGTTGCGAATAACCCGGCGATGGCGGCTTTGGCGCAGGCGATCGACGCGAACACCGGGAAGCAGCAGTTGGACGACTTGAGGCTGTTTTCGATCGGCACCGGCGTCACGCCGACTTTTGTATCCGGCGATACGCTTGATTGGGGACTCGCGCAATGGGCGACGGTGCTCGCGGATATGATGCTGGAGGGAGTGATGGGCGTCGCCGATTACGAATGCCGGCGCTTGCTCGGCGCGCAAAGGTATTTTCGGCTCGCTCCAGTCCTCCCGGGGCCGATCCCCCTCGATTGCGCCGAAAAAATCCTGAGCCTTATCGAGTATGCGAATCAAGTGGACATCACAGCCGCTGTGACTTGGCTCAACGCTAATTTCGTAGCCTAACTGACGCGCATCCCGTATTTCCGTTAATCCGCGCCAGTATCATCTTTTGCGTCCCCATCTCAAAGCAACCATTGCAACCGACCAACGATATGGCTATAATAGCCATGAGGCATGGAGAGCAGGATGCGCACGGTAAACGTCGCGAAGCTCAAAGACCAGCTCAGCAAATACATCACCTTCGCGAAGGCTGGCGAGGAGGTCGTGATCCGGGACAGGAACCTCCCGGTGGCCAAGCTCGTTCCCTTTCCCGTCGAAGATGCCGACTCTTCCGAGCTAAGGCTCGTTGCTGCCGGAAAGCTCCGGTTGCCCGCGGCCCGGCTCGATGTAACGGCAATCGAGAAAATTCCCACCGGCAAAGTAAAACAAAATAGAGCGATTCAGGCTCTGGTCGCCGATCGGGACGAAGGACGGTGAGCAAAATCACGGCTTTTTGGGACGCCAGCGCGCTCGTCCCCCTTTGCATTCACGAAGCGGCAAGCCGCCGCGCCCGCGCGTATCTTCGCACATTTGCTCCGGTGGTCTGGTGGGGCAGCCTGGTTGAAATACACAGCGCAATCTGCCGGCTCCACCGCGATCGGGCCATTTCCGCCGCCGGCAAACAAGGCGCGGTCGCCCGGTTGCATTTGCTGAACCGCGGTTGGAGAGAAATTCTCCCTGACGATTCGATTCGCGAGTTAGCGACGGCTTCACTCGACAAGTATTCTTTGCGCGCTGCAGATAGCCTCCAACTGGCAGCGTCCCTCGTCTGGTGCCAAATGCGCCCGTCGAGAAGGACCTTCGTTTCCGGAGACCAGCGCCTGGCCGAAGCGGCGGATGCTGCAGGATTCGCAGTCTTAAGGCTCGTCACGACCGCGTGAACGCAATCACCGAATCATCGCATCGGTGACGGCGCGGCAACGACGAGCGGGATGACAAACGTAATGGGCTGCTATACACTCGGCGGCGGTTTTTCTCTGGCGATGAATTCGCGGCGCGAGCGAAACCTGCTGCGGTCGGCACACGTATCTATCTACAGTCAGAGCTTCAGGTTTCAAGTAAACTTCGTCTGACGCAATGAATCCTTTGGGGGGCCACATGGTTTTGATTCGCCGCATCTGTTTGGCCGCGTTGATCGTGGCGCTGGCGGGGCTCGGATGGAATTCGCTGACGGCGGCGCCGCAAGGACCGCCGCAGGGTCCGCCGCAAAAAGTCGTCGAGCCGGATTCAGCGAAAAATCCGTCGGCTGAGGAGCTCGCCGAAGGCAAGCTCCTGTTTCAGGGCGAATGCGGCGAGTGCCATGGCGTTGATGCCAGTGGCGCCGCGGGCCCCGATCTGCATGGCGTCACGCAAAGGCGCGGCGACGAAGGCGTCTTCTCCGCAATCCGCAACGGAATCCCCGGCACAGGCATGGCCCCGGTTTCAAATCTTAACGATAAGCGCGCCTGGGAAGTGGTTGCGTATCTTCATACCCTCTCTCCGACGGCGTCCGACGAAGAGGTGAAGGGCGATCCGATCAAAGGCAAAGCCGTCTACGAAGCGAACGGCTGCGCGACCTGCCACACAATCGGCGATCAGGGCGGAGGATTCGGCCCGCAGCTCACGCGCATCGGCGAGGCGCGCGCGCCGAAATATCTGCACGATTTTCTGCTCGATCCGGGCGCGCACCCACCCGCGGACGATGCGCTGCCCGAGCGCCGCGCATTCACCGGCTATCTCGTCACGCACGTCGTCACCAAGAGCGGAAAAGAAATCAGCGGCATCCGCATCAATGAGGACACGTTCACGATTCAGCTCGAAGACGTGGGCGGCCACTACTACTCGTTCGACAAATCCGCGCTCAAGAGCATCACGACCGAGCCCGGAAAAAGCTTCATGCCGAGCTTCACGAATCTTTCCGCGAGCGATCTGGACGATCTCGTCGCGTACCTGGCAAGCCTGAAGGGAGAGGCCCAATGAGAATCGCCAGACACTTTGCGGTCGCGGTCGCGCTGCTGCTTTCCGCGGCGGCGGTCGTCGCACAGGTGCCGTACGACCGCATCCTCCACTCCGATAAGGAACCGCAGAACTGGCTGACGTACGGCGGCAACTACGCCGCGCAGCGCTTCTCGGAACTCAAGCAGATAACGCCGCAGAACGCGAACGCGCTGCGCATGACCTGGGTCTACCAGATGCGCGGCGGCGGCGCGCTCGAGTCGACGCCGATCGTCGTGGACGGCATCATGTACGTCACCGAGCCGCCGAGCAACGTGACGGCGCTCGACGCGCGCACCGGCAAAACATTGTGGCACTACAATCCGGTGATCCCGCGCGACCTCGTCGCCATCGGCCTCTTCCCCACCAACCGCGGCGTGGCAGTGCTCAACGATAAAGTCTACGTCGCCACAATCGACGCGCGACTGATCGCGCTCGACGCGAAAAGCGGCTTGGTCCGTTGGATTACCCGCATCGCCGACAATAAAGACGACGGCTACGCCATCACGCAGGCACCGCTCGCAATCAATGGCAAGATCATCGTCGGCGTCGGCGGCGGCGAAGCGGGCGCGCATGGATTTCTGAGCGCCTACGACGCGAACACCGGAAAGCTGCTGTGGCGTCTCCACACCGTTCCGCAAAGCCCGACCGATCCCGGCGCGGATACGTGGGCGAACGGCAGCTGGTCGAATGGCGGCGCCACCACGTGGAACACGGGCTCCTACGATCCCGAAACGAACACGCTCTATTGGGGAACCGGAAACCCCGCTCCCGATTGGAATGGCGATGGGCGAATGGGCGACAACCTGTTCACGTGCTCGCTGATCGCGGTCGACGCGGACACCGGAAAAATGAAATGGTATTTCCAGTTCACGCCGCACGAAACGCACGACTGGGATTCGTCCGAACCGCCGGTTCTCTTCAACGCGACGATCGACGGCAAGCCGCGCAAGCTTGTCGCGCTCGCGAATCGCAACGCGTTCTACTACGTGCTCGACCGCGTGACCGGCCAATTCCTCGTCGGCGTGCCGTTTGCGAAGCAAACCTGGGCGAAGGGGCTCGACGCCAAAGGCCGCCCGATCAAGTTTCCGCCCGATCAAATCAATCCGAGCGTCGAAGGCACTCTCGTGTATCCCTCGCTCACGGGCGCGATCAACTGGACGAGTCCTTGCTACAGCCCGCTCACGGGCCTGTTTTACGTCAACACGCGCGAAAGCGGGGCCTACTACATCAAGGGCGAGCCGAAGATGGCGCCGGGAAATTCCGTGGGAGTTGTCGGCGGGGGCGGCGGCGGCGCAAAGTTCATGGCCGGCGACCAGACCTACACCGCGATTCGCGCGCTCGAGGCGACCACCGGCAAGCGTATCTGGCAGTTCAAAATGGTCGGTGATTCCTGGACCGGCACGCTCGTCACAGCGGGCGGCGTCGTTTTCTCCGCCGATGCAGGCGGCGATTTCTTCGCGCTCGATGCGAAGACGGGCGCGCCGGTCTGGCACGTGCAGCTCGGTTCCGCTCTGCGGTCGAATCCGATGACCTATTCGGTCGATGGCAAGCAGTATGTGGTCGACTCCGCCGGCAGCGCGCTTTTCGCCTTCACGCTGCCGTAGCACCTCGGCTTCCACATTTCGCTGTAGGGGCGGGTTTGAAACCCGCCCCTACCGAATTTTCCACGCGAACCCCGCTTTAGCGGCGGCCCACCTCAGGTAAACTCTACGCATGAAAACCGCCCTGATCGCTCTGATTCTGACTCTCGCACTGAATGCCACGGCCGCGCGGGCGCAGTCGCCCACGACTTCGGCGGAGGCGCCGGAAAAGCTAGCAAATCTGGGCGATTTCAAGCTGCAGAGCGGCGAGGTGATCCGCGATTTCCATCTCGGCTATCGGACCGTCGGCGAGTTGAACCCCGACAAATCGAACGCGATCCTCTGGCCGACCTACCTCGGCGGCCATTCAGAGCACCTGCTGCAATACGTGGGCCCCGCGAACGTCGTCGACACCACGAAATACTTCGCGATTCTCGTGGATTCGATCGGCGACGGCGTTTCGACTTCCCCGTCGAACAGCCGCTCGCAGCCGCGCATGCAATTCCCGGAATTCACGATTCGCGACATGGTCGAATCCGAGCATCGCCTCATCATCGAGACGCTGCACGTTTCGCATCTGCACGCCGTGCTCGGCTATTCGATGGGCGGCATCCAGACATTCGAATGGGCCACTGCGTATCCGGATTTCATGGACGAAGCGATCGCGCTATCCGGCTCGCCGCAATCCACTTCGTACGACAAGCTGCTGTGGACGGCGGAAATCGGCGCGCTCGAGCTCGACCCGAACTGGAAAAACGGAGACGGGCGCGAGCCGATGACGCGCGGCTTCGCCGTTTACAGCGAGATCGATTCGATGAACGTCACTTCCCCGTCCTACCGCGTGGCGCATACCAGCCTCAAAGAATTCGACGAATTTCTCGCGAAGACAGATAAGCAAGCTCTCGGCAATGCGGCCGCCGCGTGCGATGCGATCCGCCAGCGCCAGGCGATCATGTCGATGGATATTCCCGGCGAGTATGGCGAGACGCTCAAGCAGGCCGCGAAGCGCGTGCGCGCGAAAATGCTCGTGATGGTTTCGCCCGAAGATCACATGGTGAATCCGGAGCCCGCGGTCGCGTTTGCACACGCGATCGGCGCGCCGGTGGTGCTGCTGCAGTCGAATTGCGGCCACAGCAGCCTTTCATGCATCCCGATCGGACCAACGGTGGCGAAATTCCTCGCGGACCCGGCGTCGGTGCAGGCGACAACGCTGCGCGAGAACGGCAAGCAATAATAAAAGACAAGGCGCCCGCCTAGAACCAAGGCGGCCGCTACAAAGGAAACGGCAAATGCTGCTTTGCTCTTGTGGCGGCCGCCTTGTTTTCAGGCGGGCGTTTTTTCCGTTTTACGAGGACGCGTATTTAGGGCGCGCACGACATCAAGGACGTTGATGCCACGAGCAGCTTAAAGCGGTTTATAACGGCTTACGTGGGCGATTTTGGAGGGATTCTGCCAAATGGCCGATCGGCCGACCCAAAAAGAGAAGACGCAACGGGCTTTTCAGGCGTACATCGACTTGCTCGACGCCGCGGAGTGGTTCAAGAGCCAAATGCGGGCGCCGCTCGAGGCATTCGACGGTTATCGCTAACCGCGCGGAATCGTTTCGACGCCTAGGGGCCCGGGATCAGCACCCGCTTCGGCGCCCAGACTTTCACGTCGTGCTCCTCCAGCCGGACCTGAAGGTCGCGGACTTCGCCATTTTTCTTGTCCGACGCCTTCGCCGCGAACGTCAGCAGATACTGGTTCCTCAAAATCTGATTCAGCTGGTTCAGGAACGGGGCGAGAGACACGGGAGCGCCAAGGTCGCCCCCAATTTCCCGGCCGCCGGTTTCGTCAGATAGTTGGATCAGTTTGCCGGCCGAGATATTTCCCCGGAAAGACATCGAGTAGCGTGTGCCGGCAATCGGAATCACGTGGACCGTGACGCCGGCCTTCGCCACGTCATCCATCGCGGCATCGGCATACGGGTCCTCGATACCGGGGTTGAGAGGATCGTTGCCGCTTCCGAAGACGACGACTTCGCGCCGCGTTCCCGGAGTGATTGGCCAATGCTTGGCCAGATCGCTCAAAGAAAGATAAATGCTGGGCGACTCACCGTTGCGAAGGCCCAGCGTCAAGCGCAGCGCCTTCGCCGCCTTTTGGTGGTCGGTGGTGAAAGGCGCTGCCGCATCGGCGGAACCGTGTTCCGCGTAGTAAACGCCCACTTGCGTCGAGGGCTCCTGGCTCTCAATAAAATTCGCGATGTAGTCGAACTGCTGACCCATAAGAGCCGTGCGGATATTGTCGTCAATCAGCAGCGCGAGTTGCAGCGGGCCTTGCGGACCGCGCGCGTGCTCCCAGGAGATCACCCTGGGCAGATCTTTCCCCATGTGCACGGTGACGTCCTCTTGGGGAATCTCCGGCGCGGGCTTGTTGTTCGTTCCGAGCACCGTAACCGTCACGGTGACGGGTACGGTTGCGGAGCTATCGTCTTCCGCCGCAAATGCGGGTACGCTAAGAATGATTGCGAGAAAGAACGCCGTGAGGATTAGAGAGAATCGAGATAAGTGCATCGTAAATGCCTCCATCTACTTGGATGCATTAGCCGTGATCCCAAGATGCACTTTGCCTGGCGGGGCCACCCGCCGTCACGGCAGGCGGGGCGATGCGGGCAAGCAGAGCGAAAAACCGCCGACCTGAAGGTCGCCGCTACGAAAGCAACGGCGACCAGAACGGCAACGGCGATGAAATCAAAAGACCCACCCTCACAAAACGAGGATGGGGCACCCGGCTCGGGCCAGGGCAGCGCCCTACGGCCGAAAACAAGATGCCCAAAGGCGAGGCGGCGCTTCGCCAGGGCATTTGCCGAGCGGGTTCGGGGCTATTGCGTGAAATTCATTTTTCGCACGATGTCCTGGAACCGGGCATCGCTGCGAAGAGGGTCGTACAGCGGATTCACCTTGAGGGACGTGAGGGTAATCGAGTGCTCGGCGAAGGCCTTTTGCAGCGACGCGATGGCGAGATCATTCTCGTCGAGGCCCAGATACGCGGTTGCGAAAACGATGGGATCAGCAGGTTGACGCTCGTTGAGCTGCATCAGATGCCGCAGATCCTTTCGCGCTTCTTCGGTTCGGCCCAAGCGGCCGTTCATGTAAGCGTCGTTCGACCAGCGCCACGGGCTCTCGTCCACGACCGTGGATTCCTTCTCGAGATCGGCCAGCACGTCGGGTTTCATTCCTTTTTCGAGGTAAGCGAGGTCCATAATGCCGGCGCGGGGAAAGCTCGGGTCCATATCAAGGACGGAGCGAAGTTGGCGGATCGCGTCATCGAATCTGCGTTCGTAGTAAAGCGTCACTCCGTAGTCGGTCGCGACAATCAGCGAGAGCGGATCCAGTTGCCGGGCCTTTTCGAATTCCGCGCCTGCATCGTCAAAACGGCCGACGAAACTCAGGTATTCTCCATACCAGTGGTGCGCGGTCGAGTAGTTGGGACTAAGTTGGAGCGCACGGCGATATTCCTCCTCGGCGGTTTTCCAATCCCAATCGCAATCCTCAGCAACCAGCGCAGCCGCCGTGTGAGCCTCGGCGGAGGATGGATCCAGTTCCACCGCTCGCTGCGCTGCAGCACGAGCTTTCTCGCGTAGATCTCCAAGCGGTAGCCCGGCGTAACCGCTCTCGAGCGTATATGACTCGGCGAGAGCCGCATAGGCGCGCGCGAAAGTCGGGTCCTTCCGGGCGGATTGCCGGAAATAATCAATCGCCTGGCGAAACCCGGTCATCGTGCGCTTGTTCCAGAAGAAGAGGCCGCGGAGGTAGAGATCGTATGCTTCATAGGAAGCCGGACTCATAGGCGCAGCGGCAAGCTTTGGCGACGCGGAATCGCCGAGGCCGATGTCGATTCCTTCGGCGATTTCGCGCGCGATTTCCGACTGCAGGGCGAGCAGGTCCTTGCTTTCGCGATCGTACTCCCGGGACCAAACGTTGGTCTGATCGCTCACGCGGATCAGCTGAGTGGAAACACGCACGCGGCTGGCGTTGCGGCGCACGCTGCCCTCGAGCAGATACTGCGCTCCAAGATCGCTGCCAATCGCCGCGGTCGATTCGCCGCTGTTTTTGTAACGCATCACGGAGGTTCTTGCGATTACGCCGAGGTGCACCGGATCAAGGGCGCCCACCTGGAAAATCATCTCTTCGGTCAGGCCGTCTGCGAAATACTCCTGCCCGGGATCGCCGGTGAGATTTTCGAACGGCAGCACGGCAATCGTTTTCCGGACAAGTTGTGGGGCCGGCGTGAGTCGATTTTGGTGACGAAGGACGAGGAATCCCACCAAGGCCAGCGAAACTGCAAGGATCGCCAGCCAGAGAATGTGTCGGTGCCCTTGGATAGGAGCCGGCACCGCCTCAGTAGGAACGCCATCCGCCTTACTCGGTTCGGTCTCGGCGGGGTCGGGCGGAGTATTCAACGCCGCGGGAGGAGTTTCGAGTTCTTTGCACTCGACCGGAACGATCAGGCGGTAGCCAACTCGAGGGATCGTCTCAATAAACTGGGGCTCGGTCGCCGAATCGCTTAGAACGGCACGAAGTTCCCGGATCGCGGTATTCAGGCCGTGTTCGTAGTCGACAAACGTCCCGTCCTTCCAAAGTGTTTCTCGAAACTCGTCCCGCGAGACAACGTCGCCTGGGCGCTCCAGCAATATTTCCAGGACTTGGAAGGGCTGCGGGCGCAATTTGAGCTTGACCCCGAACTTATAGAACTCGCGCGTTCTTGCGCGCAGCTCATACGGTCCGAATAAGAATGCCCTTCGTGAACTGGACCCCATGGGACTTGCTTCATAGCACGATCCGGGCCCAATCTTCCATGGGTTTCTAAGGGAGCGTTGTGCCACCGCCGCAAGCTGACAGCTTGTATTTAAGCGCTGTAATTACAGCAGGTTAGACCTATATATCGCCTTTACCACCTCTTTATCCGACTTCCATTGACGCGCGCTCGCATATCCGTTAATTGAACCCGCGATGGCTGACCTATCCAAACCAGAGTCGGCGGTCCGGCACTTGGCTTCCAAGGAGACGCTTATGTATATGAAGGCAACCTCGATTTTCCGGCGTGTGAGCTATGCTCTAGCCCTCGCGGCTCTTTTCGCTCTGGTCGCGGCCGCAACCAAGGCCGATGATACAACTTACACCTATACGAGTTCACCGTACACTGACTGGTCCGTGTTTGTCCCATGTCCTTCCACGAACATCTGCGAGACCACCGGCACCCTAACGTTTGCGACGCCGCTTCCCGACAATATGTCCCCTCAGATGGTGACTCCCGAGTCCTACAGCTTCACCGACGGCATCACGGTTCTCGACAACACAAATTCGAGCATCCTGGAGCTGGAGCTCGGGACAAATGCCAGCGGCCAGATAACCGAATGGAACTACTTCTTTACCCAGGGCGATCCCGCGGTCGATCTTTTCGAGCTGTGCGGAGATAGTACCGAGTCCGCCTGCGGTCTTGCGGGCCTAAACGGTGCCCCCGACTATTACGACCAAGCGGAATACGACATCAACAGCAGCCCGAGCTATTTTATTGAGTACGCCGTCAGTAGCGGAGGACCAGGCGTTTGGACTGGCGGCGGGACCGATCAATCCGGCAGCGGCGGCGGCGACGGAGGCGGGAATGGGAACGGCACGAACGTCCCCGAGCCCGGCGTCATCACGATGCTGGCGTTGGGGCTGGCTGCATTGCTCGGTCGAGCGGCATGGCGCAGGCACGCTGGAGGTCAGTTTGCCGCTTGAGAGGTCTCGACGGCCGGGGTTTCCGCTGAAGTCTCGTGTCAGCAGCGCCGCCGGAACCCACCCTCACAAAACGAGGACCCTTCGGCTTTGCTCGGGGCAGCTGGGACACCCGGCGAGACCAGTTTTGTGCCTCTGACCAAATCTGCACTCAAGGACAGTTGATGTCGCCCTTGCAACCTGCCAACCTGTTTGTAGTAGTTTGCATCGCTCGCTCCTTGAAGGAAGCCGAACGCTCTCTGAAAAACTCAGCATAAGTCGACAACCCGCTCAATCAACGGCCCAGCGTGACTCCATCCGGGGCTCGCTCGTGTTTGCAGCGAACCAAACCGAGGATGGGGCACCCGGAAAAACTTAGGTGGGCAGCCTCGCTACGCGCTGGCGATGGGGGCGGCGTCGGCGTTTTCGACGATGCAGCCGTCGAGGAGGTGGATGGTGCGGTCGGCGATGCTGGCGTAGCGCGGGTCGTGCGTGACCATGCAGATGGTGGCGCCGTCGCCGTGGAGCTGGCGCAGCAGGTCCATTACGGCTTCGCTATTTTTCGAATCGAGATTTCCCGTGGGCTCATCGGCGAGCAGGATCGAAGGCTGGCCGGCCAGGGCGCGCGCGACGGCCACGCGCTGCTGCTGGCCGCCTGAAAGCTGCGCGGGATAATGCTTGGCGCGATGCGCCATGCCGACGCGCTCGAGCGTATCCTGCACGCGCTTTTTCCGTTCGGCTGCGGCCATGCTGCGATAGGTGAGCGGCAGCTCGACATTTTCGAAAACGGTGAGGTCGCCGATCAGGTTGAACGCCTGAAAAATAAAACCGATTTCGCGATTGCGAATGCGCGTGCGGCTCGAAACCGAGAGATTTTCGACGTGATCGTTGTGAATCCAGTAGTTTCCGCCGGTCGGCGAATCGAGCAGCCCGAGAATCGAGAGCAGCGTCGATTTGCCGCAGCCCGAAGGCCCGGAGATCGAGATGAATTCTCCATTCTTGATTTCAAGGTGCACGCCGCTCAAGGCATGCGTGTCGATTTCGTCCGTATGAAATACCTTGGTGATCCCCTCGAGGCGAATCAATGACTGGGCCGTGCCATTCATAGCAAGCTCCTTATCGAAATATATGAAACCTGGCCGCCTCAATGCGATGCGGCCGCCGTTATCCTCCGCCGACATGCGCGAGAGAACGACCGCGTCGCTCACGTTCAAGCTCTTCGCTTAGCGCTGCGTCCTCCGCTCACGAGCATTCGGAGTCCGGCCCAGCATCCTGCCGCTTCCAAAACCACCAGCGATATGGCGCTGGCCTGAAACGAGAATCGATATGGTCCGGGCGGCATATGCAGCACGTTGTCCTGACCGGAAGTCAGGAAATGCGCGTACGCGCCGCTTACCAACGCCACGCCCAAGGGCAGAGTGACCATGCTTCCCGCCAGCACCGGGAATCCCCTGGCAAAAACGAAGAGCCCGGCAATCGGAATTATATTGATGCAAATCAATAACGGCGGCAGAAACGCCGGAGTGCCCGGCTGAACCGTGACGAGCAACCGCAGATGCCAAAGAACAGCAAAGAAATGCGCCACGATGAGCGGCGCGCTCCAGAGAAGCAGCGTGCGCGTGAAATCGTTGTGTGCGGCAACGCTCATCGTGGTCTGCGCCAAGGCTCCTTCTCCGATACGCAAAGATTCGAAGGGCTATTTCAGTTCCACGCGGTCGTAGTTGTCGTCGGCGGACATGTCCGAGAGAATCACGGTGTCGCCGACATCGAGGCCCTTGCGTATCTCGACCGTATTCACGGACTCGCTGCCGATTTCGACGGGAACGCGAACCGCTTCGCTGCCGCCATCGACAACCTTAAATAAGCCGACGGTGCTATCGGCATCGCCATGCACCGGGCGCCCCACGTAAAGGACGTCGGCGAGGCGCTCGATTTCGATGGTGCCTTCGACGCTGAGATCGGGAACGGCGCCTTTCGGCAGCGCGCCATCGAGTTTTACATCCACGGTGCGCGTGCCATTGGCGACCGAAGGATCGATGCGCATCACGTGACCCGGAATGATCCCGTTGTGCGTGTCGATCGAGGCTTTCTGCCCGATCTGAATGTCCTTCGCCTGCGTCTCGGCGATTTGCAGCGCCGCCTTGAGTTCGGTGGGCTGCGAGACTTTCGCCAGAGCCGCTCCCTGCGTCACCTGCGCGCCAACGTCCACGTCAAGCTCCTGGAGGATGCCGTCGACGCCCGCGCGCACGTGCAATCGCCCGACCTGCGATTGTTTCAATTCGTAGAGAGCGCGCTTTTCGTCGATGTTGGCCTGCTGGACGGCAAGCTGCGGGGTGATGGAATTCGCGAAGGTCTCGACCTCCTGCTGCGCGAGATCGTTCTGCTTGGCCAATTCTTCCGCCTGCACTTCGGCGGTTTTCACGTCGAGCTGCGCTTCCAGGCCGAGTCTGCCGAGGCTCTCGTCCGCCTCTTTTTTCATTTGCGCCGTGCGGTATTGCGAGGAAACGGCGGCCGCCTGCGTGCGCTTGTCCATCAGCTGATTCTGAAGCTCGGCTTTCGTCTGCTCGTAGGAGGCTCGCGCCCCTTTCAATTGATACTCGGCGTCGAGAGCCTCTTGCTGCAGCTGCGGATTGCTGAGATCGAGAATCACGGTGCTTGCTTTCACCGGCGTTCCGGGAAGCAGGTAGCGTTTTTCGACGCGCCCGTCGGTCGCCGCCGGGATCACCCACACGGTTTCCGGGACGAGAGTGCCCAGCCCGCGAACCTCGCGCAGCATCGGCCCGCGCTTCACGGTGTCGGTCCAGATCGTCGATTTGTCGACGCTCGGCGCCGCCGGCTTCAGGCGAGACAGCGCCGCCGTCACCACCACGATCACCAGCAGCGCCGCGCCGGCGTAAATGTATCGCCGGATTTGCTTTTTCCGCTTCAGATCGGGCCGGGCTATATCCATGTCGAAGACCTCATTCGTACCTCAGAGCCACCAGCGGATCGACGCGCGAGGCGCGGACCGCCGGAAAGTAGCATGCGAACAATGCCACCAGGGCCAACAGTATCGCAGTCGAAACGAAAACGAGCGGGTCCCACGGTTTTACTTCGAAAAGCAAGCTGCGCATCAGGCGCGTGAGCGCCAAGCCGCCCGCGACGCCTACGACCAATCCGATCGCCGCCAACAGCATCCCTTGCAGCACGATCATGCGGCGCACGTGATGCGCGCTGGCGCCGAGCGCCATGCGGATGCCGACCTCTTGCGTCCGCTGCTGGACGGAATAGGCCATCACGCCGTAGATGCCGACCATCGCCAACAGCAAAGCGATCGCGGCGAAAACCGTGAGCAGAGTCATGCTGAAGGCATCGAGGGCCGTGGACTGTCTTTCCACTTGCGCCATGGAACGGATGTTGCCCACCGGCAACCCGCCGCTCGCGGCGCGAAGCTCGCGCTCAACCTGCGGGGCAAGCGAATATGGCTCGACGCGAGAGCGAATCTCCCACTGGAGCGGAATGAGGCTGTCGCCCAGCGCCGTCATGCCGTCCGTCACCTGCGCGACGGGAACGTAAACCGTGGCGACGGGCGTATTGTGGAGCCCATTGTCGCGCACATCGCCCACGACGCCGACAACCTCTCGCGCTGGTTCCACGAATTGCGGCCCCATGCCGCCGCCACCGATCGTAACGCGCGCTCCGAGCTCATCGCCCTTGGGCCAGAACTGCTTGGCCATCGTTTCATTGATGATTACGACGGGTTCGGCCTTGCCGTCATCGCGCTCGTCAAACGCGCGGCCGCGCATCAGCGGAATGTGGAACACGTCGAAATATCCGGGAGAGACGCTGCGCCAGGACCCCCCTCCGGTATACGGGCCATCGGTTGGCGCGCGGCCCGCGATGCTGAAGGGAAGACTGAATCCTCCCTCCAGAGGAAGGCAGCAACTTGCGGCGACTGCCTGGACGCCCGGCAAAGCCTGGACGCGCCGGCGGCCTTCTTGCACGATTTGAGCGACGGCCGCGGTTTTGTCGAATCGCGCTCCCGTCAAGGACATGTCCATGGTGAGGATATTGTGGGTTTCGAATCCCGCGTGGACCGTGCGTAGCTGCCAAAACGTGCGGATGAGCAGAGCCGCGCCAACGAGCAGGATCATTGCCAGCGCCATCTCGGTGACTACGAGCAGGGACCGCGTCTTATTCTGGCGAAAGCCGGTGCCGGATCGCGAACCGCTCTCCTTCAGCGTGGACGTCAAATCGCTGTGCGACGCTTTGAGGGCGGGCACGAGCCCGAAAAGAATTCCAGTGAGCACGGAAATCGCGAGCGCGAAAATCAGTATTCGCCAGTCGAACGGGATCGTGCCGGCATTCTCGCCGATGCGCGGAATCGTGACGGGATTGACCGCAAGCAGCGACCGCACCCCGAAATAGCCAATGAACAGGCCGAGCACACCGCCGGCGAGCGCAAGCAGCACGCTCTCCGTCAGCACCTGACGGACGATTCTGGCGCGGCCGGCGCCCAGCGCCTCACGAATCGAGATTTCGCGTTTTCGCAGGGTGGCGCGCGCGAGGAGCAGGTTCGCCACGTTGGCGCAAGCGATGAGGAGCACGAATCCCACCGCGCCGAGCAAGACAAATAAAGCCGCCTGCACTTGACCAACAACCACGTTGTGGACGGTATCGACGGTGAAGGTCACGTTCGGGCCCGTGGCCGCCGGATATTTCTTGGCGAATTGCGTACCAATGACTTCCGATGAGGCCTTGGCCATCGCCAGGGTGACCCCAGGCTTCAATCGCGCGGCGCCGAACAAGTAGTTTCCCTGATTGATGGAATTCGGATCCGCCTGCAGCGGCAGAGAGACGTCTCCGATTGGCAGGTCAGGTGAATCGAAGGGAGCCATGACTCCGACGATCGTATAAGCGGTGCCATCAAGATCGAGAGTCTTCCCCACAACCTGCGGGTCGCTGCCAAAGCGGTTCCGCCACAACCCGTTGCTGATTACGACGAGTGGGGGCCCCTTGGGGACATCTTCTTGGGCGCTAAACGGGCGGCCAGCCTCGAACTGCACGCCAAAAAGCGAAAAGAAATTCGCCGAGACCTGCGTGGCTTTCAATTGCTCGGGTTGATCGCCGCCGAGCAGGTTAACGTGCTGCTGCCCCGGAAAGCCATAGAGAGCCGCATCTTCCAGGATTTGCGGCTGATTCTGCCACGCCATGAACTTGGGGATGGAAATAACGGGGCCGGTTCCCTCCGGGAATTTATTCTCCAACACAACGATGCGATCGGCATTGGGATAAGCCATCGGTTGCAGCAGGACCTTATCCACGACCGTGAAGATCGCCGTGGTGGCACCGATGCCCAAAGCGAGCGTGAGGATGGCGACAGCGGCGAAGCCGGGATTTCTTCGCAGCATACGCAGGCCAAAGCGAACATCCTGCCAGAGCGTTTCGAACCACGGGATGCCGCGGCCGCTGCGGCTTTCGTTCGCCGAGCCGGCGCCGCCGCTTGCGAGCGGCTCCTGCTTCCGGCTGCTTTCCGGCGTCATATCGTCGCCCACATCGCCCTCCGCGTGCGCTTACAGGTGACCATTGGGTTCATTCGGCAGTTACTTTCTACATCCTTCATACCCCAGCGCCAACAGGTGGTCAACTGGCGGTTCGCGCCTGCGCTTGCCCGCCGACGATCCAGCCGTCGGCCAGCTGGATAATGCGATTGCCGTAGGCGGCCCAGGCGTCGTTGTGCGTCACCTGAATGATCGTGGTGCCTTCTTCGTTCAGCCTCTTGAGCAGGTCCATGATCATTTTTCCCTGGCTTGAATGGAGGCTGCCGGTCGGCTCGTCCGCGAGAATCAATTTCGGCTTTCCTATGATGGCTCGCGCGACGGCCACGAGCTGCTGCTGTCCGCCGGAAAGCTGATTGGGAAAGAGCGCTTTTTTGCCGACGATCTGGAAGCGATCGAGGGCGTCCGCGACCAGCGCCTGGCGCTCCGATTTCGGGATGTCGCGATAGGAAAGCGGCAGATCGAGATTCTCGGCGACAGTGAGGCCGTCGAGCAGGTGATACTGCTGAAAGACGAAGCCGATGTACTGCTTGTGTAGCTCGACGCGCCGCCGGTTGTCGAGCTTATGCACCGCGCGGTCGAGCAGGTAATATTCGCCCTTCCAGTCGCCGTCGAGCATGCCGACGATCCCCATCAGCGTCGACTTTCCCGCGCCGGACGGGCCCATGATCGTAACGAAGTCGCCCTCGCGGATTTCGAGGTCGATCCGGCGAAGCACCCAAGTTCTGCCGGCGCCCGATTCGTACGATTTCTCGACGTTAATCAGCTTGATCATTTTTCCGCCTCGTTCCGAAATCACTCGTGGCGCAACGACGCCATCGGATCCACTCGCGTGGCTCTTCGCGCCGGCAAGTAGCAGGCCAACAGCGCCGCAAGAAGGAGCATCAGCCCCACGGCGTCAAGGGTTGAGAAGTCGATTGCGCCCACGCCGAATAAGATACTTCGCATTGCGCGCCCTACAAAATAGGCCCCCATCAATCCGAGACCTAAGCCGGCAAAGGCGAGCGCGAGGCCTTCTTTCACAATCAGAGCAACAACTCGACTGCGCGTCGCACCCAGGGCCATCCGTACGGCAATCTCGTGCGAGCGCTGCGCTGCCGAGAAAGCGGTCACGCCGTGAATACCCGCTGCGGCGAGAAGCAGTGCAAACACGCCAAAACTGGCGAAAAGGACCAATGTAAATCGGTCGTTGGCCAACACCTCGTCGTGCACTTGCTCCATCGTGCGAGGCTCGTAAAGAGCGGCCCGGGAGTCCACGGCGTTCACCGCCGCGGCGATGCTCTTAACCATGGTAGCTGGATCTTCCGCGGTGCGGACGGCGACGCCTGACTCAGGAAACGCCTCTTGCCAGAAGGGCGTGTCGATTTCAGGATTGTCTTCACGGGATCCCCGGCTCTTCACCGTGTGAAATACGCCCACGATCTGCCACGCAACGGCGGGTCCGTTCTCGGTCTCGCCGGGAATCACCTGTTCCATCACCACCCGTTGTTCGAGTGGATCGACCCTTTGGAGAAATCTTTTGACAAAGGTCTCGTTGACCATGGCTACTCGAACGCTCGATGCATTGTCGGCGTCGGTAAACGCTCGTCCTTTTACGATTCGGATTCCAAAAGTTCGAAAATAGTCCGGCGTAACCGTCTCCAGGTCCGCGCTAGGACGCAAGGACGCGTTCGCGTAAGGTGGTTCGCCAGCAATGCTGAAAGGTGTCTCGGCATGCAGGCTGTCGAGCGGCAAATAGCTCATCGCACACGCATGCGAGACGCCTGGAAGCGCCTCGATGCTCGCGAGAATGCGGCGATAGTACGAGTTCGTATTTATCCGCGTGGGATCCTTTAAGAGCGATGGAGAATCGAGGTAGAAGCCAACGATGTGATCCGTGCGGACACCCAAATCCACGTGCGTGAGATTCCAAAAACTGTGAATCGCCAACCCTGCCCCAGTAAGCAGCGGCAGGGTCAACGCAAACTCGGCGATCACGAGGAGCCGACGAAGCCGATGGCGCCCCGCGCCCATTCCCGAACGCCCACCTTCCTTGAGAACCTCCGCCGGATCGAGGCGCGATGCGTACCACGCGGGGGCACAACCAAAGAGCACGCCCGTGAGCATCGTGGCCGCCAACATGAAGAGCAAGACAGGAACATTCAGCCTCAGGTCGGCCTCCGCAGGCAACGTCCCCGGGGGCATGACGGCAACCAATCCCCGCAGCATCGCATATCCCGCCGCGATGCCGAGAAGACCGCCGAGGATCGCCAGCACAAGACTTTCTGTCAGAAACTGCCCAAAGATCGCCGCAGGCCTCGCTCCCAACGAACCGCGAATCGCCACTTCTTTTTGCCGCGCGATTCCCTTGGCCAGCACCAGATTGGCTACATTGACGCACGCGATCAGGAGCAAGAATCCGACCGCACCGAGGAGAAACCAGAGCGTGAGCCGCCGGTCGGCGGCGAGAAAATCATTCTTGAAGGGCTCGACAAGCACGCCCCAACCTTGATCGCTCTTGGGATAGTCCTTCGCCTCGGTTTCGGCGAGCGCCGCCATTTCCTCCTGAGCCTGCTGGATGGTGACGCCGGGCTTGAGCCTGGCTGTAACGAACAGATAGCGAGAATCGCGATCGAGCTGCTGCTCGGGGGTGAAGACAAGCGGCACGGCTAATTGCCAATCCCACCTGTCGGCAACGCCGGGCGCGAACACGCCCACGACGGTATATGGCTCGCTGTTGATTTGGATCGTCTTGCCAATGATTTGAGGATTCGCACCGAGATGCCGCCATAGCCGATGGGCAAGGATTACGACGTGCGCTTTGCCCAACCCTTCCTGTGGAAGAAAATTGCGGCCGAGCGAGAAACGAGCGCCCAACATGCCGTAATAGCCGGGCGTGGCCTCGATGCCTTGAATGAACTCCGGCCTCTCCTTGGTGGCGACGTTGAAATCGCCCGTGCTGAGGGCGTTCAGGTCTTCGAATCCGGCGTTCTGCCGCCTCCAATCGGTGAAGTCGCCCGCTGAAACCCAAGTGCGATGGCCCTGAAGATTAGACCAGATGTTCACCAGCTGGTCCGATTGCGGATAAGGCAACGGCGCGAGCAGCGTTGCGTAGGCTGCGGTAAAGATCGCCGTGGTCGCGCCGATGCCGAGAGCGAGGGTGAGGAGAGCCACGGCGGTAAATCCGGGATTCTTGCGCAGCATGCGCAGGCCGAAGCGCGCATCCTGCAACAGCGATTCGAGCCAGGGAAGGCCGCGGCGATCGCGGTAGCTTTCTTTCGTCTGCTCGATGCCGCCGAGCTTGATCAGCGCTTGGCGGCGCGCTTCCTCGGGCGACATGCCCGCGCGCAAGTTGTCCTCGATGTGCATTTGCACATGAGATTCCAGCTCGTCGGCCAGCTCGCGGTCGCGGCGCTGTTTGCCGAATAGGCCGCCGAACCGCACGAACCATGCACGCACTCGATTCACGAGGCCTCCTCGCAGGCCGGTGCGCGCGTCATTCGTACCTCAGCGCGACCATCGGGTCGACGCGCATCGCGCGCCGCGCGGGAATCCAGCAGGCCAGAAGGCCCGCCGCCGACATCAGGATCGTGACGGTGATATACGTCACGAGATCGCCGGGGCTGATGCCCGCGAGCATATGGGCCATCGCCCGCGTCAGCGACCACGCCGCAATCATTCCAATCACGATGCCGACGATCACGAGACGCACGCCCTGCCTCCAGACCAGGCGAAGGATGTCGCGCGAATTTGCGCCGAGCGCCAGGCGGATGCCGATCTCGCGCGTCCGCTGGCTTGCAGTGAACGATACGACGCCGTAGACGCCGACAACTCCGAGAGTCAATCCGATTATTCCGAGGACGGCGGCGAAAATCGCTGCCAGACGAAACACCAGGAAGCCTAACGCTCCATTGAGCGATTGGCTCATCGTCTCGATGTCCATGATGGAAAGATTGGGCGCCAACTCGCTGATCTGTTGCCTTACGGGTCCGGCGAGCGATTCGGGCGGAATGAGCGTGCGAATCTGCAACGCGCGTTTGGGTGCGAAGCTCTGCGCCAGCGGAAGGTAAAAAAATGGCTGCGCGTCTTCGTTGACCGTCTGGTACTTGCCGTCGCCTGTTATGCCGACGACCTCGATGGGAGACGTTGAATCGTCGTTCATGCGGAAGTATTTGCCGATGGGGTCCTGGCGCGGCCAGAAATCGGCAGCCATCGTTTGATTGACGATGGCGACCGGCGGAGCGGTCTCGTTGTCCGAGTCCAGGAAGGCGCGGCCGCGGAAGAGCGCAACGTGCATCGTATCGAAGTACGGCGGATCGACCCTGTTCAGGAGCACAAGCGGAGCGTGCTGCCCCGGAAGTATCGTGCGGCCCTGGACGAAAATCGAGGCCTTGCTGGGAAACCCGCCCATCGGCACGTAGGAGGCGAGGCTTACGGATTCAACTCCGGGAAGAGCGCGCACTCTGGATTCAATCTCGCGATAAAACGCGGTCGTGCGCGCCTCGTCGTAGCCCGCCTCGTGCGGGTCCATGATTACGTTGAGGACATGGTCAGGATCGAAACCAAGGTGGAAGCTCCGAACGCTCTGCAGGCTGCGAACGAATAGCCCGGCTGCGATCAAAAGAGCAAACGAGCCCGCCACCTGCGCAATCACAAGAAAATTACGAGGGCCCGCGTGACTCACGCCGAAGGAACTTCGCTGCCCGCCCTCGTGCAGCATTGAATTCAAGTTTGCCCGGGACGCGTGCAGCGCCGGAAGCAATCCCACAATGATTCCCGTCGCGAGCGCGCATCCGATCGCGAAAGCAAACATCCGCCAATCGAAGGTGGCATCCACATGCAACGGGATGTTCGGCAGACGAAGCGAACTCGTCAGGTGGTCGACCCACATGCCCAGGATCAGCCCGGCGGCTCCGCCGAGAATGGCGAGAAGGACGCTTTCGGCGAGCATTTGACAAATCAGGCGCGCGCGGCCGGCTCCTAACGCCGCACGAGTGGCCATCTCGCGCTGACGGGACGCGCCGCGCGCGAGCAGAATGTTTTCCACATTCATGCACGCAAGCAGCAGAACAAACGCAGCCAAAACCATGAACAGGCCCGAGAATGCCACGAACGCGTTGTTTGCATAAGGGATCGGCCGCGACAATTTCTCAGGGACCGCACGAACGGTGAACCACTTGTCCGTGGCGGGATACTGAGCTGCGAGGCGCGCCGCGATCACGTCGAGAGAATCCTGCGCCTGGCGCAGGCTGATTCCCGGCGCGAGCCTTCCGAAGACCAGCATTCTTCTTTGGTCGCGATTGTTCCAGAATAGATTCAGTGCCATCTCCGTGCTGATTGCACTGAGGGGAAGATAGAGATCCATCTCGGCAATGGAGTACATGCCCTGGAATCGCCGCGGCACGACGCCGACGATCGTTGCGGCTTTGCCGTTGATCTCGATTTGCTGGCCGACGACGCCCGCGTCGCCGTGGAATTTCTTCTGCCAGTAGGAATATCCGAGGACCGCGATCAGAGGTTCGCCCGGCGTTTCGCCTTCATTCGGCAGAAACAAGCGCCCTGCCGATGGCTTTACCCCCAGGGCCGTAAAGAAGCCGTTCGAAACGTAGTTGGCGAAACACTGCTCGGATTCGCCTCTGAAGGCCAACTGCACGTTGCTCAGGACGATTGCGAATACGTCGGAGAAAGTGTTGGCTTGCTCGCGGAAATCGACGAATTCCGGATAGGCGAACCCTGAAGATCCGACCGGCGCATCCTTCTGCTGAATGGCGAGGACGACGATCTGTTCCGGGTCCCTCACGGGCAAGGGACGCAGCAGGAAACCATTCACGATCCCGAAGATCGCCGTGTTCGCGCCGATTCCGAGAGCCAGCGTCAGGACGATCACAAATGTGACGCCGGGCGACTTCGCCAGCATGCGCAGGCCGAAGCGAATATCTTGCCAGAGCGTTTCCAGCCAGGGCAGGCTGCGGCGTTCGCGGTAATTCTCCTTTGTCTGCTCGATGCCGCCAAGCTGGATCAGTGCTTGGCGGCGCGCTTCTTCCGGTGTCATGCCGGCGCGCAGATTGGCTTCGATGTGCATCTGCACATGGCTTTCGAGCTCGGCCGCAAGCTCGCGGTCGCGGCGCTGCTTGCCGAAAAGACCGCCGAATCGCACGAACCACGCGCGCACTCGATTCACGAGGCCTCCTCGCAGGCTGGTCCCCGTGTCATTCGTACCTCAGCGCGACCATCGGGTCGACGCGCATCGCCCTTCGCGCGGGGATATAACATGCTGCCAGCGCAACAAGCGTCAGTATTACGGCTACGGCGATGATGGTCACCGGGTCGTATGCGCTCACGCCGTAAAGCATCGCCCCCAAATAGCGCGTCAGTCCCAATGCCGCTCCGACGCCCACTACCGCGCCCAAGAGCGCCAGCCCAATCCCCTGCTTCAGGATGAGGCGCATCACGTCGCCCTGCTGCGCTCCCAGCGCCATGCGGACGCCGATTTCGCGCGTGCGCCGCGCCACTTCGTAGGAAAGCAGCCCGTATAATCCGATGCAGGCCAGCACGAGAGCCAGCAAGCCGAAAAATCCGGAGAGCCGCGCGACGAGCCGCTCCTCGAAGAGCAGCCGGTCGATCTGCTCCGATTCCGTGGTGATTTCGAAAAGCGGCAGATTGGCATTGACCCGCGCAACCACTTCGCGAATCGCGGGAAGCAGCGCTCGCGGATCGGCCGCGGTGCGCACTTCGAACGTGGCGCCCGATCTGCTCTGCGGCATGTACATCATCGGCTGGATTTCCCGCCGCAGGCTGTTGTACTTCGTGTCGCGAACCACGCCGACGATCTCGTAGCCAGGGTTCGGGGGGCCGGTTTCATCTCCGGTGAATGCTCCGAACTGTTTCCCGACAGGAGTCTCCTTGCCCAGATATTTCTGGACGAACGCCAGATTCACAATCACCGGCGTGGGTGTGGAGGTGGAATGTGCGTCCGAGGACGTGGAAAAGCCCGAGAAAGTCGCCGCCGGCCCGCTGTTGGAGGCCGCGATCTCATAATCGGAAGCGTTGAATTCCCGGCCGGTGAGAAACGAGATTTGCATGGTCTTGAAGAAATCCGGCCCGACCGGCAGCATGTCCGCTTCGGATAGCCGGTCCTGCGGCGTGCCCGGCCAGTGAAATGCGGTCATCAGCAAGCTGTTGCTCAGCAGCGGCACCATCGAGTAGCTCACCGACTGCACGCCGGGCATTTCTGCCAGCCGCCCCTGCAAATCGCGGTAGAAGCTGTCGAGTTGCGCATCTTTATATCCGGCAAGCGCGGGATCGATATTGAAATTGATCAGATTGTGGGCCTCGAAGCCGATATCCACGCTGCGCAGGTTGGCGAGGGTGCGCACTAGAAGCCCCGCGCCGACCAGGACCACAATCGCCAGCGCCACTTGCGCCACCACGAGGGCGTTGCCGCCGCTGAACCACCGGCCCGCCGCCCGCGTGCTGCTTGCCGCGCTTCCTTCACTTTCCTTGAGCATTGGATTCAAATCGATGCGCGCGCTGCGAAGCGCCGGCGCGAGCCCGAAAAGAATCCCGGTAACCAGCGAAACTCCGATCGTGAATCCGAGGACGCGCGCGTCCAGACCCGCTGCGAATCCGAGCGGCCGCGACTGATTCCCCGACACAAAAGAAAGAATCGCGTGCGTTCCCCAGTAAGCGAAAAGAATCCCCAGCACTCCTCCAAACGCCGAAAGCATCACGCTCTCGGTCAAAAGCAGCCGCACGATTCTCATGCGGCCCGCGCCCAGCGCGAGCCGCACCGCCATCTCTTTTTGGCGCACCGCGGCGCGCGCCAGCATCAGCCCCGCCACATTGGCGCAAGCGATCAGCAAAATGATCCCGACCGCCAGCATGAGCAAGTAGAGTGGATCGGCATACCGCGTGCGCGAGCCCGTCAAAGCTGTTTGCGCCGGCAAAAGAGTCACCACGGGCTCGTCGGCTGGCGTCGAAAGCGTCGTGGGTGCACCTGCCGCTTCACCCGGCGCGTGGCTTTTCGCGGATTGTGGCGTCGCAGTTGGCGCCGGAATTTTTGCGGACCCTTTGTTGCTGTTCCCGGCCGGCGAAGGCGGCGTTGCGCGATAAAACGTCACGCGCCCATCCGGCACTTTGCTCGGCGCCGGCTGCGGACCCGCGTGTTCACCCTGCGATGGCCGCCCGCCAATCACCATTTGGTTGCGGACCGGCGCGTTCCCCGGCCGCGGCCCGCCAGCCGGTCCCGGCATCATCATTGGCCCGCCCGCCGCGCTGAATAGCGGGACGGATCCGTGGAGCATTTCATCGCGGAAAATGCCGCTCACCTCGACTTGCGGCCGCGCGAGTGGCTCGCCGGACTTGAGTCTTGCGACAATTGTGAGCCACCAGAAAGTTACGTCGTCTTCCCGGTCGCGCCACATCGTGGAGGTATTGATCCGCCGCGCATCGGCGAGCGGCAACCACACCTGGTAGTCGCTACCCGGCGAGAGGCCCGTGAATTTCTGTTCAGCGACGCCGACGATCGTGAACGGCACGCCGTTCAATTGCAGCGTGCGGCCCACCACCGAGCGCGCCCCTCCAAACGCGCTCTGCCAGTAGCCGTAATTCAACACCGCCACCGCCGGCGCGGATTGCGAATCATCTCCCGGCTCGAAAACGCGGCCCGCCGCGGCCTTCACACCCAGCACGCTGAAAAAGTCTCCAGAAACCAGCTGACCGTCGATGACCTTGGCTGGGCCGTTGCCGGTCAAATCGAGGCGACCTGTATAAGCAAACGCGACGACGCCCGAAAATGCATTCGTCCGGGCGATTTTGCGAAACATGGGTTCGGAAAACGAGCAGCCCGAAGGATTCGCGGCGCCGAAGTGCAGGTCCGTGGTGCAATCGCCCGAGGACGAATAACCGTGGATTTTAGGCGCATGATGCGCGCCCCATTTGAGCAGCACCAGTTGCGAGGGATTTTCCACCGGCAGTGAGCGCAGCAGCACCGCGTCGATCAGGCTGAAAATCGCGGTGTTCGCGCCGATGCCGAGGGCGAGCGTGACGACGGCAACCGCCGTGAATCCGGGATTCTTGCGCAGCACGCGCAGCCCGAAACGAATATCCTGCAGCAACGTCTCGACCCACGGGAGGCCGCGGCGGTCGCGGTAGTTTTCTTTTGTCTGCTCGATGCCGCCGAGCTGGATCAGCGCCTGCTTGCGCGCTTCTTCCGGCGTCATGCCGGCACGGAGACTCTCCTCGACATGCATTTGCACATGGGATTCCAGCTCGTCCGCCAAGTCGCGATCGCGGCGCTGCTTGCCGAACAGGCCGCCGAATCGCACGAACCATACGCGCAGCCGATTCACAAAGCCTCCTCGTGGGCAACTGTGTGCATCATTCGTACCGCAGCGCCACCATCGGATCGACGCGCATCGCTCGGCGCGCGGGGATGTAGCACGCCGCCAGGGCAACCAGCACCAGCACAGCAGCGGCGCAGATGAACGAAACCGGGTCGAATGGGCTGACGCGGTACAGAAGGCTCTGCATCGCCCGGGTCAGCACGAGTCCCGCGACAATCCCGGCCGCAATGCCGGCGAGAACCAGGCTGGCTCCCTGCCGCAAAATGATTTGCATCACATCCGAAGGCTTCGCGCCCAGGGCCACGCGAATTCCAATTTCATTTGTCCGCTGGGCAACGCTGTAGCTCACGAGGCCGTACAAGCCCACAGCCGCGAGCACGAGCGCGAGGCCCGCGAACACGGCAAGAAGATTTGTGGCGAATCGCTGAGGCCCTAGCGACGCTGCGATCAGGGAATCCATGCTTTTCAGATCGTGGACGGGCTGGTTCGCATCCACGCCTTGGACAGCTTGCCGCAGAGCGCCCGCCAGTGCGGCCGGGTCGCCACGCCCTCTCACGACGAGGAATCCGCTCTGCGCTTCCTGCTGATGGATCGGATAGTAGTAGGCGCCCTTGCTCGCACTCTGCGCGCCCACGGTGGAAGATTCTTCGCCCGCCAGCTGATTGAAACGAATGTGGCCCACCAGGCCGACAATCGTGCTCCAGGGCCCATTCTTGTCGGTGCCACTGCGGATTTTCTGGCCGATGGGATCTTGATTGGGCCAATATTGGCGCGCGAGATTTTCGTCGATCACGGCAACCGGCTGCGAGCCCATGCGGTCACTATCCGTAAAAAGCCGGCCCCGCAAAAGCGGGATTCCCAGCGCGCTGAAGTAGCCTCCCGTAACCACGCGAATGTCGCCATGAGGGCCGGGCGCCCCGGGGCTGGTCGGCTTTCCCTCGATCTGAAAGCTGGCGGAATTATTGCCTCCCGAAAACGGCAAAGCATCGCCGGCGCCCGCTGCGACGATCCCGGGCGTGTGCCACAGGCGGTCGAGCACGGTCTGAAAGAAAGCGATCTGTTTCTCTGGAGTGTTGTATTGCTCCTGCGGCAGAGAAAGAGCGGCCGTCATCACGCCTTCGGGTTGGAACCCCGGATTCGCTTCGCTGATGCGCGCCACACTTTTCAGCAGGAGTCCCGTTCCGGTCAGCAGAACGAGGCCCAGTGCAAGCTCCCCGGCAACGAGGAAGGAGCGTAAGTTCCGCCGCCCCCGGCCGCCCGTCATAGAGCGGCCGGATTCCCGCAACGCGTTGTACGGATCGGCCTGTGACGTCTGCCACGCGGGTAGGGTACCGAAAATCAGCACGGAAGCGATTCCGACTAACGCGGTAAACAGCAGGACGTGCCCATCCAGCGGAAAGTCTCCGGAGATCATTCCCGCCGGCGCGGCGAGCGTCAAAGCCTTTACCCCCTCGCGTGCGAACACAAGGCCGAGCAGGACTCCGGCTAGCCCGAGCACGGCGTTTTCCGCCAGCGCCTGGCCGAGGAGCCGAATCCGAGAAGCGCCGAGCGCGGCGCGAAGCGCCAGTTCTTTCGAGCGCCCCGCCCCCCGCGCCAGCAGGAGTCCGGAAATATTCGCGCATGCAATCAAAAGCACGAAGGCTACGGCGCAGGCGAGAATCAGAATGGGCGCGCGGAGATCGCCGAAAACCAACGCCGTGATGGGCATCAGGAAGAGATCCCAGCCGGAGTCTTTCGCAAAGCTCGACGCCGGATTGTCGATTACGCGCGCCGCGAGAATACGCACATAGGCGCTCGCTTGCGCAAACGATACGTTCGGCTGCAAACGCGCCACGGCAAAAAAGCTTTCATTGAACGTGTTGTCGACGCTAAAACTTTCCGGCGAAAGGCCGATCGGCGCCCACAGATCGACGCCTTCCGGCCAGTGAAACTCGGGCCCCATCACGCCAATAATCTTGTACGGCTGTTCGTTCAATTGAATGGTCTGGCCGACGGCGTTCCTGTCGGCACCGAACCAGCGCTGCCAGGCACCATAGGACAACACGACTTCGCGGTTGGCATTCGGCTGATCCTCGCTGAGGGAAAACACGCGGCCGATGACGGGCTTCGCCTCGAAAACGTCGAACCATTGCCAGGAAACCTCCGCGCCTCGGAGCCGCTGCGGATAATCGCCGCCGGTATAGTTGAAATCCGCCGCGCGCTCCAGGGCAGCGGATGCGAAAATCTTCTTGCTGTCGCGAACCTGCGTGAAGTCCGGCGCGGATACGACGATGTTCTCCAGCCCGAGTTTTTCGTATTTCGCTCGCAGCGCGACGATGCCCTCGGCATGCGCTATGCCGGGCGGATGCAGGAAAAGCGCGTTGATCACGGAAAAGATGGCGGTGTTGGCGCCGATGCCGAGCGCGAGGGTGAGGATGGCGACCGCGGTAAAACCGGGACTCTTGCGGAGCATGCGCAGGCCGAAGCGGACGTTTTGCAGCAGGGTCTCGAGCCACGGCAGGCCGCGGCGTTCGCGGTAGTTTTCTTTCGTCTGCTCGACGCCACCGAGCTCGATCAGCGCTTGCCGGCGCGCGTCTTCCGGCGACATGCCGGCACGGAGATTCTCCTCGACATGCATTTGCAGATGAGATTCCAGCTCGTTCGCCAATTCGCGGTCGCGGCGCTGCTTGCCGAACAGGCCGCCGAGTCGCACGAACCACGCACGCAGCGTTCTCAGCGGGCGCATCACGATTCCTCGCTGGGCGCGAGGAACCGCGCGAGGATCGCTGTCGTCTGTTCCCACTCGCGCGCTTCTTTCTCGATGCGCTTCCGGCCCGCGCGCGTGAGCTTGTAGTATTTCGCCTTGCGATTATTGTCCGAGGTGCCCCACTCCGAAGCGATGTGGCCTTCCTGCTCGAGCTTCAGGAGCGCCGGATAGAGGGTGCCGTAGTTCACGGAGAGCAGGTCGCCGCTGGTCTGCTCGATGCGGCGCGCGATGCCGTACCCGTGCAGCGGCCCGAGCGATTCGAGGGTCTTCAGCACCATCAGCGCGAGAGTGCCCTGCCAGACGTTTGCTTTATCCGCGGCCATTTTTCGTATTCTCCTATTGGTTTCCCATAGGCACACTGCCACAACTCCTATTGGAAAACAATAGAAAATATGCCCGGACGGGCTCCGGCGCGGGATCGCGAAAAAGCGCCGGATGAGAAACCGCTCCGGCGCTGGCGGTCCTTAGTGGGTGCCCTTCTTGACGTGCGAGAGTTTCAGAACGACTTCAATGTCGCGGCGGGAATCGAAGCTCGAGACCGTGCGGGTCGCCGAAGTCATATTGCCGTGCTCGGCGTGCACTTCGTAATCCATGTTCGGATCGAGGCCGCTGAAGCGGTACATGCCGGCATCGTCCGCAATATAGGTCTTCACCGACTGCGTTTTCACATTCAACAGGTAGACGACGCTCGCAGGATCCGGATTCTCGTTTTTATCGACCACGGTGCCGCGGATCGTGCGGAGTTGCAGATCGCCTTTCTGGTCCTGCGCGGGCGAAGGCAAGGCGATCGCGAGGCCCAACGTCATCAGGCAAACGATTCCGAGGGCTCCCACGGCGCTGCGGGTCATTCCGCTTCCTCGTCTTCTTCTTCTTCGTCTTCCTCGTCGGCGTCCCCGGCGTCGGAGGCTTCGTCGGAATCGCCCTCCTCGTCGTCATCATCGTCATCTTCGTCTTCCGACAGCACGACGAAATGCACCGGGTGCGTCTGCGTCACTTCGAGTTCCGCGTCGCACTCCGGGCAGCTCAGAATTTCGCCTTCCTCGACTTCGTCTTCGTCCAGATCGATTTCCGTGTCGCATTCCGGGCATCTGGTCAAGGCTATCTCTCCTGTGCGGGTTTTCCGCCCGTCGGCGTATTATATAACGCCCGTGTCAAGGAATCTCGGAGAGGAATCGCGCATCGATGACGCGTAATCGGGAATACCCGGATCGTCCCGTGGTTGGCGTCGGCGGAGTGATCATTTCGGAGGGACGCGCGCTGCTGGTGCGGCGCGGGAGCCCGCCGCTCGAAGGACAGTGGTCGATTCCCGGCGGAATGCTCGAATCGGGCGAGACGCTGTTGCTCGGAGTGCGCCGCGAGCTGCTCGAAGAGACCGGCATCGAGGTGAAGGTACTCGAGCTGATCGAGGTCTTCGAGCGGATCAATCTCGATGGCGAGGGCAAAGCGAGATATCACTACGTGGTTCTCGACTACCTGTGCGAGGCGGTTCGCGGCGAGGCGCATGCGGGGAGCGATGTGACCGACGTCGCCTGGGCTGCTCCGGCGGAACTCGCGCAATACGCGCTCACGGAGACCGCCACGCGCGTGGTCCTGAAAGCGTTCGATATCGCGCGCGAACATCTACTGCACAGTTGAAGAGGAGGAGATTCTAGCTCGCTGCGGCTTCGGGCAGCCTGCCGAAGCGGCGTTCGCGCCCGAGAAAATCTTTCACCGCTGCGGCGAGATCGGCGCCCTCGAATTCCGGCCACATCCGCGGCGTGAAGAGCAATTCGGCGTAGGCGCATTCCCACAGCAGGAAATCGCTCAGGCGGCGCTCGCCGCCCGTGCGAATCAGCAGATCAACGTCGGACATCGGCCCGCCCGCATGAGTCACCTGCCCCAGCCGCCGCGCAAATTCCTTGTCCGACACTTCGATGCTTGAAACCATCCAGCACGCAGCGCGCAGAATCGCATCGCGGGATGAATAATCGAGCGCGATTCGCAATTCGAGCTTGCGGCCGCTGGCGGTTGTGCGCTCGGCCGCTTCGATCGCCTCGACGAGCGACTTGGGCACACGGTCGCGCCGACCGATGATGCGCAGCCGGACGCCGAGCGTCGCGCATTCGGCCGCGTCACTGCGCAGATAGCTTTCGAGCAACGCGAGCAGCGAATTCACTTCCCCGCTAGGGCGCTCCCAGTTGTTCGAAGAAAACGCGTACAGGCTCAGCGTGCCGATGCCCAGGTCGGGCGCGGCGCGCACCACGCGGCGCACCGCCGCCATTCCGGCGCGGTGACCTTCCACTCGCGGGAGTCCTCGCGCCGCTGCCCAGCGGCCATTGCCGTCGAGCAGGATTGCCACGTGAAGCTTCGCGGGCGGATGCGGGAACTCAGTTATCGATTGTGCCACCATGAGATTCCTTTGGCCTTTGGCTCGGTGCGATCAACCTTCGCGCGTGGCGCGAATCAGGGCTTCCATGTGGTCGAGATACTTTTCAAGCGCGCGGCGCCCCGCCGGCATCAGCCGGTATTCGGTCTTCGGCACGCGGCCCGCGAACGATTTGGTGCAGCTGACGTAACCCGCATCCTCGAGCTTGCGCGCGTGGACGCTCAGATTTCCATCCGTAGCTTTCAGAAGCTGCTTGAGTTCGCTGAACGCGAGCGATGCATTCACAGCAAGGGCGCTCAAAATGCCAAGCCGCGTGCGTTCGTGGATCACCCGATCCAGATTCACCGCGGCTTCCGGCGGCCGCGTGGGCGCGGCGCCGCGTTTTGCCTTATCCTCCCGCGACGAGCGGAAAGCTCCCGATTTACCCGCCATATTTCCTCGCAATCACGGCGCCGAATATCACGTGCAAACCGCCGAATCCGGCCGCCAAAAGCGCGTTACCCCACGACCAGGGACAGAACAACGCCACCGTTCCCAGCACAACAAAGCAAAGCCCCATCAACGGCACCACGCGGATCGAAAACGCGCCGCCCGTCACGACGCCCGTGCCGTACAACAGCAGCCATACGCCTGCAATCGCCCCCACGATGCCGAGCCGCGCGAGCAGCAGCGTGAGCAGCGCCCCCACAAAAATTGGCGGCACAAAGCTATAGACGAACCGCCGGCCCGGGCCCGAGAGCAATGGGCTCCCCGCAGCGCGCGCCTTTGTGATCGTGGTCCATACGGCGATCGAAATGGCCACCATCGCCTCGAGCACCCATGTCAGCAGCCAATTCGATGGCGACGATTGCTGCGACGCGATGCCGGCCGCCCCGAGCGCCGTGATGCCGATCGCGATCCCGCCCCAGCCGGGCACGGCAGTGAACGATCCGGCCCGCTCCATGGTCTCGCGGATGAAACGAAGGTTGTCGCGGGCACGGTCGTCGATGGCAACCGGATCGACCGCGCGGGGATGGGAAAACTTGGATGGCGCCATGGGGTGAGGATAGCACGTCCCGCATATTCTTCAAGTACTTTGTATATTAAAGCTTCCTAACATAAACCCCTCTTCGGAGGCTCCCTAAGCCCTTGTGACGCGCGCCTTCCGCGGATATGCTGAAGCGCACCACAAAATCCGGTGGAGGGGAACAATGAAAAGAATTCTTCTCGTGATTCTGGCCGCCGCGCTCGCACCGCTCGCCGCATCCGCGCAGCAGACGCCTGCGCCTGAAGCAAACCCCGTGTCCAGCGCTCTGCGGTCAATCGTCGCCCGCGAATCCAGAGAGGTGGTAGCCGGAGCGGAAGAAATGCCCGAGGACAAGTACAGCTATCATCCGACTCCGGCGCAGATGACGTTCGGCCATCTGGTCGCGCACATGGCCACGTTCAACTTCAGCATGTGCTCGACGATCTCTGGCGTCGCGGCTCCGAAGCAGGACCTAAAAGAAACCGATCCGAAGGACAAGCTCGTCGGCGCGCTCAAAGGATCTTTCGATTTCTGCACGTCGTCGCTCGCCAATCTCGATGATTCCAAGCTCGGCGAGCAGTTGCCGTTTTTCGGTGGACGAACCGCCTCGCGCGCCACGCTCATGTTTGTCCTGGCGGCCGATTTCGCCGATCACTACAGCACGGAGGCATCCTACCTGCGGCTCAACGGTCTGCTTCCGCCATCGGCTCAACCACGAAAGTAAGTGGAGGCTTAGGGCCGCGACTTCGGGTAGCGGCCCATCAGCACGTTCCAGCGAATGTAGATCAGGTCGGCGAACATCAACAGGCTGTCGCGCAGCACGTGGACCTTCGTAGCCGAGTCGTGCGACCAGCGCACCGGAATTTCCGCCGAACGCAGGCCGTGCCGCCGCGCGAGAAAAAGAATCTCGGGATCGAATCCGAATCGCTCGGTCCGCTGCTGCTCGAAGACGATGCGGCTTGGTTCGCGCACGAACGCCTTGAATCCGCACTGCGTATCCTCAAAAGGCAATCCGGTGAACAGCCGGACGAAGCCATTAAAAATGATGCCGGCCGTTTCGCGGAAGCGCGACTGATGCACGGCGATCAGCGAACGGTCGAGCGCCCGCGAGCCGATCGCAACGTCGTTGCCCGCCCCAATCGCCGCCAGCAACTTTTCGGATTCCTCGATGGGCGACGAGAGATCGGCGTCCGTAAAAAGCGCGATGCGCCCGCGCGCCTCGAGCATCCCGTGGCGGACGCTATATCCCTTGCCGCGATTTTCGCCGTTCGATACGAGGCGCAGACGCGGCATCTCTTGCGCGCACTCTTCCACGAGCCGCGCCGTGGCGTCCGTCGAACCGTCGTCGACCACGATGATCTCGATGCCACCCGGCCCCGCGGGATGGGCGTCGAAATAATCTCGGATGCGGGTGAGTGTGCAGCCCAGCCGCTTCTCTTCGTTGTATGCGGGGATGATGATGGAAAGTTCGGGCGGGATTTCGTTCATCCTCGATCCGTATCCAGACTCTCTTGCCGCCAGCCGTGGCGGCCAAGAAGAGGCACAAACCGGCACGAATACAGCGATCGCTCGGTTGTCCGGCCGCCGCCTTTCACGATGCGCATCAATTCCTGATGCTTCGATCCGCCCACCGGAATTACCAGGCGTCCGCCCTCGGCCAATTGATCGATCAGCGGTTTGGGAACTTCGGGCGCGGCAGCGGTCACCAGAATTGCGTCGTAAGCCGCCGGTGCGGGCCAACCCGCGGAACCGTCACCCTCCTCCACAATCACATTCGCATAGCCCAAGCGCGCCAGGCGCTCCCGGGCGGAAGCGGCCAGCACTGGCTGCATTTCCACCGCAATCACTTCCCTGGCAAGCAGCGAAAGCACGGCCGCCTGGTAGCCCGAGCCGCATCCCACTTCGAGAACGCGCTCGTGCCCCTCGAGCGAAAGCGCATCGGCCATCGCCGCCACCATGAACGGCTGCGAGATCGTCTGCCCTTCCCCGATCGGCAACGGTTCGTCCGCGTACGCCCCGCGAACCGACTCCGCCGGGACGAACAGGTGCCTCGGCACCGCTTCCATCGCCTCGAGAACGCGCTCCGAGCGAATCCCGCGGTCGCGGATCTGCCGAGCAACCATATCGCGCCGCTCGGCCTCAAAATCTCGACCGGCGCTCGCGGCACCGTCGCCGTTACTGTTCATTTGAACCCAAAACAACCTCTCATCACGTCACATGTCAAATGCTGGATCGCCCCGTGAGCCCGGTGAAAAAGATATACCAGAAACGCGCCCGCGTCTCCGTTTCATGCGTGACGCTGAATGAAATCCGCCGTGACGCGGAGTCCGCGCTTCGATATGATAAACGTCGAACTCTCGCGACCGACAGCCCTCCAAGGAGAATTATGAAACTTTCCATTACCCTCGTCGCTGCCCTGTTGTGTGCGGCGGCGCCGGCTTTCGCGCAAATACCCGCCAGCAACACTCCGTCTCAGCACCAGCCGGGCGTTCCCGCACAACGCCAGGCGCCTGCGCCCTCCGCGATTTCTCCGGCGGCTCCCCCGTCTCTCGGAGGGAAAGTCGATCCGGCCGACGATGCCGCGATCCGGCATCTGATGGACATTACCGAAACAGCCAAGCTGGGCGACAACATCAACGCGTTTCTCACGGACCGCATCCGGACGATCATGACCCACAACCTGTCGCCGGATAAGCTGCCGAAATTCATGGATACCTTCAGCCAAAAATTTGCCGCTGCATCTCCGTCGAGCGCCGTGACCGACGCCATGGTCCCCATCTACGCGCGCGCCTTCACGATGGAAGAAATCCAGGAGATCACCAAGTTCTACGAGTCGCCCGTCGGCCAGAAAATCGTCAAGCAGATGCCCAAGGTTACTCAGGACTCGCAAAACGCCGGCGTGCAGATCGAGCAGAACGCAGCTATGAGCGTGCTCGACGGCATGCAGGACGATTACCCCGAGCTCAAACCGATGCTCCATCCGCAGACGGAAACACCGGCTCCGGGCGCCCCCGGCGCTGCGCCTTCTCCCGGACCAGAACCGCCGCCGCAGAAGTAACGATCGACCGGCAGTTAACGGCGGAGTGCCGGCTCGCTCGCGGACGAGCAACGACAGGGAGGGCATGATGAGAACGCGAATCATCCTTCGGATGTTGGCGCCGTTCGCGGCGAGCCTCGCGGTCTTCGCCGTCGCGGGCAGCCTTCACGCACAGGATCAGGAGCAATCGCAGCCGCCCGCCGCACCGCCGGCTGCGGGTGCTCCGGCTCCGGCCGCTCCCGCTCCGTCCATCGATCCCGCAAAGCGGGCGGATATCCTCCATCTCCTCGATCTCATGGGAACGAAGACGGCAATCGCCCGCATGGGGCCAACCCTGATCGCGCAGATGCGGCAGTTCTCGCACGACGACGCATCGAACGCACAACAGCAGCGCCTGATGCAGGACGCCATGGCCCGCATGCAGGCCCGAATCGATTCCGGCGCCTTCGAGGATCTGTACGTCTCGATCTACGATAAATATTTCACCGCGGACGACATTCATCAGCTGATTCAATTCTACGAAAGCCCCATCGGACGCAAACTCGTCGACAAGCAGGCCGACATCACGAACAACGTCTTTGCCGGATCGATTCAGTGGATACAGCAGAACGCCGCCGCGATCAAAGCGGACTCGGAATCGAAACCGTCCTCGGACACGTCGCGTCCGCCACAACCGGCCAAGCCGTAGCACTCGGTCAGGCGAGCAGCGGGAGCGGGACATTCCCGGCGGGCGCCGTCTTACAAAAATGGCGATTTGCGTAGCGCAGGTGCGAGCCGAATTGCACTGATTCAGCTACAATCCTCTCCCGATGACGCTGCTGGCCCCGCTTAACCTCATACTGATCGAACCCGTGGACTGGTCGCCCGTCCGGATTTCGCTCGAAACGAGCGTGACGGCCACGTTGATCACGCTCGCAGTCGGCCTCGCCGCCGCCGCTTGGCGCGAGAGGCGGAGCGGACCCGCCGCAGCGCTCGTGGACGGCATTTTTCTTCTGCCGCTCGTATTGCCGCCGACCGTTGTCGGGTTTCTGCTGCTCCTGCTCTTTGGCCGCAACGGGCCTTTCGGGAAGCTTCTTCTGCAATTCGGCGCGACGATCGTTTTCTCCTGGCCGGCCACGGTGATCGCCGCCGCAGTCGTTTCATTTCCGCTGATGTATCTCACCGCGCGTGCGGCGCTCGAGCAGGTCGACTCCCGATTCCTTGAGGCGGCACGGACGCTCGGCGCATCCGAGTGGCGGGTCTTTCGCGAAATAGCGCTGCCGCTCGCGTGGCCCGGCGTCCTCGCGGGGACGATCCTCTCTTTCGCGCGCGCCTTGGGAGAATTCGGCGCCACGCTGATGCTCGCCGGAAATATCCCCGGCCGCACAGCGACGATTCCCATTGCCATCTACTTCGCCGTCGAATCCGACGACATGACCCGCGCCTTCGCCTGGTGCGCGATCAACGTCGTGATTTCACTCGCGCTGCTCGCCGGCCTCTATCACTGGACGCGCGCGCAAGGCCGCGCCCGCTGGATGCGTCGCTGACGTGCCACTCCAGGTCCAAATCGCCAAGCAGCTCCCGAATTTCGCGCTCGACGTCTCGTTCACGGCCGGCGACGCGCCGCTGGGAATCCTCGGCCCATCCGGCGCCGGAAAGACAATGCTGCTCCGCTGCATCGCCGGCCTCGAGCAGCCGGACCGCGGCCGCATCGATCTCAATGGGCGCGTCCTGCTGGATACCCAGGCGCGCATTCGCGTCCCGGCGCGCGACCGGCGCGTCGGCCTGCTCTTCCAGCAGTACGCGCTATTCCCGAACCGCACGGTCGCGGAAAACATCGCCTTCGGCCTGCGCAATCTTCCTGGCGAGGAGCAGTCGCGCCGCCTGGCTGCGCTGATCGAGGGGACGCACGCGCGAGGGCTCGAGTCGCGCTATCCACGGGAACTTTCCGGCGGCGAGCAGCAGCGCGTGGCTCTGGCGCGCGCTCTTTCGATCGAGCCCGAAGCCCTGCTGCTCGATGAGCCGCTATCCGCGCTCGATACGCACCTGCGCAGCCAGGTGGAAGCCGAGCTTCAGGAGACGTTCGCCGCGTATCGCCGGCCTACCCTGGTGGTAACGCACAATATCGAGGAAGCTTACCGCCTCGGCGAACAGTTGCTCGTGCTGACGCGCGGCCGCGTGGCCGCATTCGGCGCCAAGGAAGAGATTTTTCGCCATCCGCCCAGCCTCGAAGTGGCGCAACTCACGGGCTGCAAGAATTTCTCCCGCGCCCGCGCAATCTCGGATCGCGTGGTCGAGGCGCTCGATTGGGGATGCAATCTCCGCGTGACCCACGCGCTTGCGCGTCCCGCCGCGCACGTCGGCATTCGCGCGCACCACATCGATTTCGCGGAGCCGTCGAGCGAAGGCGCCCCGGAAGCCAAGAGCGCGGACAACATCTTCCCCTGCTGGCTCGTGCGTTCTTCCGAGACGCCCTTCCGCATCACGCTCTACTTGCGCCTCCATCAGCCGCCCACAGAATCCGGCGAGCATCATCTCCAAGCGGAGGTCTTCAAGGAAAAATGGGAGCGCTTTCGCAACCGCCCGCAGCCCTGGCAGGTCCGCATCTCCCCCGATTCACTGTTCCTACTGCCGGAATAGGCGGTTTGCGTGGTGCCGGCGTCTCGCCGGCTCTTCCCTCGCGCGGGATTACTTGAAATGCTTCACCCACTTGATGTCCATTCCGTAGGTGCCGTTGATGTCTCGCAGAAAGACGACCGATAGATCGCGCTTGATCGCATATTCCACCTGAATCAGCTGGTACTGGTTTGAGGTGGCGGCATTGCTCGAATACGTCACGGTAAGCCCGTGCGCCACCTGTTCCTGAATGGTCACGCGCGCCGCCGCGTTCGACTCGGTGGAGGTCTCGGCGACGAACGGGTCCACGCGAAACGAGCTGATCCCAAACAGGTGTTCGATCCTGCTTCCGACTCCGCTCGAGATCGCTTCCGAAAGCAGCGCCGTGGCCCCATAGTTCTGCGACGATCCCGGCGACGAACGCAGTCCGCTTTCCTCGCCCGGGCTGCCCAGCGCCAGCAGCGCGACGATATCCGAATCCGGCAGCGGAGGATCGGAACGATAATTCAGCGCCAGGTGACTGGCTCTGCCGGAAAAATCGATCGTCACCTGATACTGGCTGATCGTGGACGTTGCCTCGACGTTGAGCTCCGGATCGAGCCGGAAAGGATTCGAGAAATTGATGTCTCCGCGCGTGATTTCGAACGTGTTGCCCCGGAAAGGCATCTCCCCGCCGAGCAGGTGCACGTTCCCCAGCAGCACCGGACGGTCGAAGGTGCCGCGCAGCCGCACGTCGCCATCGATATCGACGTGCGCGCCGCTCCATTCGATGCGCGCGCCGGGGCTGGTTTGCCCCTCGACATTGAGCGCCAGATTCTGCAGGAACGGCGTAGTCGAAGGCGGCCCCGGAGAAGTTTCCGAACTCGCGGCGAAGAACGACGCGACATCGACGCCCTGCGAGAACAGAATCCGCTGCACCTGCACGTGCCCGCTCAGCAAGCCGGCAGTAGTTGTTCCCGAAAGCTGCAGCGTGCCGCCCGCGAGCCAGCTCATCCCGGTGGGATAGCGGATGCGAGCCTGCGAAGTGGTGGCCGTCACCTCGTAGCGCACCGGCCCCTCGCCGTACGCGAGGTTGCCGCTCAGCGTAAGCTGCCCGCCGCCCGCCTCCGCCGTCACGCGATCGAACACCAGCCGGCTTTTATCGAACAGGAAATCTCCGCTCAACTTGCTGAGCCCCACGGGAAAATCGCCGTAGATTGCGGACGCGTTGAGCACCGTGGCTCGCCCCGTGATCGCGGGCCGCGCCATCGTTCCTTCGATGGACACGTTCACGCTCGTGCTGCCTTGTGCGTTGAGCCCCGGCAAGAGCCCTTTGATCAGCCGCAAATTGATGTCCCCGGAAAGCGAAAATCGCAGCGGCCGATCGCGGTCGAAGCGCGCCGACCCGCTGAACTTGAAATCCGTGTCGGGCCCGTGGAGATGCGCCTGATCCACGCGCACTTCGTTGCGATGGTATGTCAGCTTGATGTCCTGGTCGTTCGCGAGCTGCACGAGCTGGTAATCGAACGAGATGCGTGCAATGTCCGCGTCCACTTCGATCGAATCCGGCTGGCTCAACATGCCGGAAATCGTGAAAACGCCGTCGGCGCTGCTGTGGCCGGTCAGTTGTGTCACGTGGAGACCGGCGCTGATCAGCGGATCGAGATCGAACTGCGTGACGGCGAGCCGGCCCGAGATCGCGTGCTCGCCTGCAAGCCCCACGCTCAGTTGGCCCTCAAGCTTTGCCGCCGCAGACGGCTGCGAAGCCAGGGTGATGCTCGCCGTCTTGCCATCGGACGTGAGGCGCCCGTCGAAGTTTCCTTGGACCTCCGTGCCAAGCTTCAAGCCCGTGAGCGTCACTTCGCCCTGCCCCGTCGGCCTGAATAGCGGCCCTCCGCCACGGAGATGGAATCCGAGCTGCCCGCCGATCGGCAGCGACGGCGTCTGCAGCTTGCGTATCTTCTGGAGCGCGATCCCAGTGCCCGTGAGGTCGAATTCCGTTCGCGCTTGCCCGGGCCAGTAAGCGACATCCCCCGCGATGGCCGTGGAATTTTCGCGCAGCACGGCCTGCGACAGCTTTACTTCTCCCTCCTCCCAGTGAAATTGCCCCGTGAGGCTGTCGAATTTCCACCCGAGCGCGCCGATATCGTCGAAAATAAAGCGCGAGTCGAATATCGGAGCGGCGCGTGTGCCGCTGCCGCGGATCTCGCCGCTCAACGCGCCCGTTACCGGGTAATTCGTGCCGATGATCTCCTGCAAATCGCCCGACTCCGCGTGATTCACTTCCGCGGTCATCGTCCAGTCGCTTGTGTCGATGAAACTCCAGTCGCCGTCGAAGCGCAGCGAGATGTCGATCGTCGCGACGCTCGGCCCGCGCTGCACGGTCGCTTTCGACAGGCGGAATCCGTCGGGCGAATATTCGAAATCGCCTCTCAAGGCGTCCCAGTGCAGCTTGCCGTACTGCGCATCCGTAGCGTTCATGTCGCCGGCGAAAGTGGGTCCAACGATGGGACCGAGCACGCGCCCCGTCCATTCCACGCGGCCCGCGATTTTCTGCGGCTCGGCCGTCGGGCCGCGAATCGCATTGATGAAATCGTCCCAGTCGGTCAGGTCATCCGTGCGGAACTGCGTTTCGAGCGCCGAATCGTCTCGCCCGAGGGTCCCGTCCACATCCACTTCCGCCTTCGGCGTCGCGATTTGGCTCTGCGTGATCTTCACGAATTTCTTGTCATCGTCGTAGTCGAATTGAAAACGCGCCGAGGCCGGGATCATCCCCGGCCCGAGCGTCGCGGGCGGCATCCACTGCATGCTGCCGGCGGTCCGAAAATCCTTGAACCCGCCATCCCAGGAATTCACCGAGTCGACTTCCATGGCGGCATCCCAGTGCAACGAATCGACCGGAAACGACTCATGATCGAGCGCCGCAAACGTCGCGGCGAGGCTCGCGCCGTGGAAATGCGTCTCCGTGCGAAACTTCAGGCCCTTGAAGTTCAGTTGGAGTTGGCCGTCGAGCGCCCCGCCGAGCGCTTCCGCGCTCAGGTTCCGGACCACGAGACCATCTTTCGCTACTTCATAATTGCCGGATGTATCGAAGTTGTCCGCGTGAAACCACTCGTAGCCCAGATCGATATCGTGCGCGTTGAAATAACCGCTCGCGGTCCACTCGCCGGGCTTTGCCAATCCGTTTCCAGCATCCACACTCGCCGCATAGTGAGCTCGCCCCGAGAAATCGGTGACAGCGCGAGGCGCATTCGGCCTGTGGAAAATCATCCGAATATCGTCGAGCGAAAGCCTCCCGCGATAATGGAAATCCCAATCGGGCCGCGCAAAGCTCGCCAGATCCGCGCTCAGATTTAGCTGCGAATGCGGCCCCGTCCACACCAGTTCCTGCAGCTCGAAGGAATCGCGATGCAGCATGAATTTGGCCGAAACGTCGAAGCGAAACGGCATGTCGCGTTTCGCGGCAAGCCTCACCTGTTTCCACTGGAAGTTCCCGACGTAGGAATCCGCGGCGTTGGCCGGCGCGTCGTAGTGCAGCGTGAACTCGAAATTTTGTCCATCGAGCGCAAGCGGGGTGCGACGGTTGTTGTAGCTCACGGCCCCGTCGCGCAGCGCCAGCTGCCCGATGCGCAGGCTGAAGAGCGTGGTGCGCCACGGGCGCGTGGGCCCCTCGTGCTCCGGAGCCGGAACGTTGCTGCGCCCATTTTTGTCGACGGTCACCGCAACCTCGGGCTTGTCGATCGTCAGCTCGTCCAAAGCGAACTGGCGCCCGAAAAACGACAGAATGCGAACCGACGCGTCGATACGGTCGGCATGAAACAGCGGCAACGCGCCCGGCTCCTCGAGTCCATGCACGGTGAAATCGCTGATCCCGACGCTCAAGCGCCACGGGTTGAAATGGAATCCGCCAATCTCCGCGCGCGCGCCCGTGCGTTCCCGAATCTGGCTGATGATCTCGGACCGAATCCACCTGTCGGCGAATCCAAACTCAAAGATCGCGATCACGATCAGCGCGAGCACGCCGATCGCCACCAGCGGCCGTATCGTCCACTTTTTCCAGCGCGCGCTCACGGCGCTTCTCCGTTGGACATGATATCGATCTTCAGCCGGTTGCTCGTGTCGTCCAGCCATTGCTTCGAAAGCGTATCGATATCGCGCTGCACGAGGACTTCGCGAATCGTATCCTCCACGTCGTCCACTGGCGGCACTTTCTCGCCGCGCGCCTTGAGCTGGGGAGCAAATTCGTCGTCGTAATACGCCTGGATCTGCTTCTCATCCACCTGCGCCGCGGGACGAAACCGGTAATCGAGGAACCGCGCGAGATAGATCTGTTGTTCGAGCATCCGGCGCACGGCTGCTTCGCTCAGTCCCACGGCTGCGCGTCGCTTCTCGAACTCATCCGGTGAAGGAAACTGCGCCACCAATTGTTTGTAGGCCCGGTCGACGTCTTCCTCCGTCGGCTGCGGATACTTGCTCGTATCCGCTTCCCCGCGCACGATCCATTGATCCGCCAGCTCGCGAATCAATTCGTCGCGCGATTTCGACTTTCCATCCACCAGCTGCTGAAAGGCGGCGAGTTCGCGCACTTCGCTGTCCGTCAGGATGTCGTCCTCGATGCGCGCGGCGACGCCATCGATTGCCTGGCCGCCCGAGTTTGCGGCCGCGTCCCCAGCCGCCGGCGACGGCGCCTGTGCGGGCGCGCACCTCGCCGCCGGGCCGTAGAGCCACGCCATCATCGCGAGAATCGGGATCGCCCGTCGCATCGCCATCAAAAGACCGGCCCAATGTTGAATGAAAACCCGAAATGCGACAGATGGTAAATCACCGCTTGCTGCGTCGTCGTATTGAACGCCTGATACTCCGCCGGATTGAGCTGATAGCCGATGTCGACTCGCACCGGCCCCACCGGCGTCGGATAGCGCACGCCAAACCCGATGGTGTGGGAAAAGTAATCCAGATTGGTGAGCGACGGCGGCTTCCATCGCAGGGTGATGTGATTCACGTCCGTAAAGACGTTGCCGCCGTCGTAGAACAGCGTGCCCCCAAGCTTGTCGCCCACCCACGGCAGCTTCATCGGAAAATGCAGTTCCTGATTGAAGATCAGCACGGCCAGACCGCCGATCGGAAATCCCGTGCACGGATCGCGCGGGCCCGCCTGGTTCAATCCGAAACCGCGCAGCGAAGTGCCGCCCCCGGCGAAGAATCGCTCCGGCAGCGGAATCACTTCCTCGACGGGTTGTGCCGTGTTCGACGAGCACTGCGCGGGATTAAACGGAATGTTGATCCCCTCGATCGTGTTGCCGAGCGGCTCCTCGATCCCAAACCTCGTTGATCGCGCGATTACGAACGATCGGCCGATCGAATAAAACGACGAGTTCTGAAAAAATCCGCGGAAAAAGGTGGCGCTGGAACCGAGCGCAGTGGTCGCATAGCTCACGTCGACCGTGTTGAAGTTGCCCCGCGTTGCGTCAGCGGGATTATCGCGCCGGTCCCGCGCGTACGTGATTCCGAAGCCCGATACCAGCTCCGGCTGGCTGAACAAAGGGATTTCCTCCGGGCTGATCGTCTCGGCAAGGTTGGCGGCCTTCACCCGTCGATAGAAATATCTGTAGAGGAGCGAGCTCGAAGACGACAGCTTTTCCACGAGCTGCACGCCGGTCTCAAAACGAGTCGACGTGAACGTGTCGATATCCTGCGTCTTTTCCGCGTATGCGGTCAACTGCAGGCTGAGGCTGCGAGTTGCGAGAAAGTCGTCGGCGGTGTACGTCGTCGCAGCCCGGTATTCGAGCGTGCTCCCTCGGGCCTGGAAGGAAAGTGTTTGCGCCCGCCCGAACATATTGGCCCGTGCAATCTCGAAGATGCCGCGCGGGCTCGCGCTGATCATGCTGCTGTTCGGGTTCGATGGCGCGGGCGTCGTGCCGCCCGAGCTAGGCGGCGTGCCCCCGCTTGACGTGGTGCCGGCACTCGTCCCGCCGCCGGCGATCCGCTGCACTTCGAATCCGAATCCATAACCGATCGTGTACCGGTGGCCCTCCAGCGTTTCGACCACAAGCGCCTTCTCCGGATCGGTGCCGGCAGGATTCTGCGGAGCGATCTGCACGCGGTCGAAAACTCCCAGGTTGTAAAGCTGCCGCTGCGTCGTCGCCACGTCCGATTCCCGCAGCGGCCCGCCCGGCTTGATATCCACCTGCCGCGCGATGATTCCGGGCCGCGTATATTGATAGCCCGTCAGCAGCACCTTGGCCACCTCTATGCGATTGCCTTCGGTGACGTGATACACCAGCTGCATTTCGCTCGGTTTGCTGCCGCGCGTGGTTTCCTCGTGAAAGCTCGCTTCCGGGAAGCCGTCGTTGTAATAGAGCGCCAAAATATTGTTGCGGTCGCTGGTGACGCTCGCCTCCGAATACGGCTGGCCGGGCGTCGATCCTGTCACGTTGAGCAGCGTGGCCGTGGTGATCGCGTGATTGCCCTCGATTTTCAGGCTGGAAATGAATGTCTGTCCGCCCTCCACGATATGAAACGTGACAAACAGGTTGTTCTTCTTGCCCCGGTAGTGGTCGTCGACCGACGCCGTCACCTGCGCGTCCTGAAAGCCGTTGGAAAGGTAGACGCCGCGGATCGAGTCGATGTCGTCCCGCAGAAACTGCTGGCTGAACCGCCCGCTCGATGCGAAAGACGCAGGCTGAAGGTTCAAGCGGCGCGAGAGCAATTGCGCGCGGAAGTATTTGTTGCCGTCGAACGCCACCCCGGCAAGCCGGTACCGGCTGCCGCGCGTCACGTCGTATGTGATCACCCGCTCCTTCAGCGTGTCGTCCTGGCGGGAGCTCACTTCAACGTCCGCATCGAAATAGCCCTGGCTCTGCAGGTAATCGCGCAGGTTCCGCCGGCCTTCCTGCAGCAGATCCTCATCGACCGCGCCTTCCGCATACATCGGCAAGAGCTTCTTCTGCCTGCCTCCGCTAATGTGAGCGCCGTTCACTTCGATGCGGATGCGCGGCCCCGCGGTCACGGAAAGCTTCAGCGGCACGCGCTTCGCCTGCGCATCGTACGTCCCGCGCTCGAAAACCGCCCCGGCCCCGAGGAATCCCTGCTTCACCAGGTATTTTTTTACGCGGTCCGACGCGTGCGAAAGCCCCGCGGAGGTCACGGCGTTCTTTTCCGTGATCTTCGATCGCCGCAGGATCTGCGCGTTGGTGTACGGAGTCGTGTTGTCGATCGTGATTGCCCCCACGCGCGCCCGGGGACCGGAGTCGATCGTGAACGTGACGTCCATCTCGCGCGTGTCAGCGTGCGGAAACAGCGCCCAGGAGACTTTCGCCTCATACAGGCCCTCATCGCGCAGCGAGCTTTGCAGCCGCGCAACGGCCTCGCGCAACGAACTTTCGCGATACGGCTCGCCCAGACTCAAGCGCACCGCCGCCAGCGCCGCCGGATTCGAGGGGGGCTCCTTTAGCCCCTCCATCTGAATCACATTGTTGTAGAAATTCCGCTGGGCGATGAAGTCGATCCGCAGCCCGCCCGGCACCGCGGCAGACGTAACCCTAAGATTGGCGTAATCGCCCATCCGGTAGAGATCGCGCAGGCTGTCGCGTTCCGCCGCGAAATCGAAAGGCTTGCCTGCCTCGAGCGGAAGCGGCGGTATCTTTTCCGCGACGGGCTTCCCGGATTCGTCGACCACGCGAACCTCAGCGACCGTTTTCCCTTCGATGCTGGCTTCCTGCGCCCCAACCGGGAGGGCCAAAAGCACGATCGACGCGAGCCATCCGGTGAATAGAACGGCGCGCAAGAGGCTCCGGCGGGCGGTCGGCGGCGATATCGCGAGAATCTGCATTCGCTCCAAATTGAGAGGAAAGGTTAGCACAGCCGAGTTGCCTGCCCTTCGCGAAAAGGCGCTATGATGAGCGGGGAAACACTGTATGGAGCCCAATCAGCGCGATAAATACTCCCGCCAGATTCTTTTCGCCGGAATCGGCGAGGCGGGGCAGCGCGCCTCCTCGGATCGAGCGCGGTCGTGGTGGGCTGCGGCGCGCTGGGCACCGTTGCCGCGAATCTGCTCGTCCGCGCCGGCGTGGGACGCCTCCGGATCGTCGACCGCGATTTCGTCGAGCTCTCGAACCTCCAGCGCCAAACCCTTTTCGAGGAATCCGACGCGCGCGATGCCCTGCCCAAAGCCGATCGCCGCCGAGCGCCGCCTGCGCGCCATCAATTCTGACCCGCAAATCGAAGGCATCGTGGCCGACGTGACGCCCAAAAACGCCACCGAGCTTCTCTCCGGCTTCTCCGTGATTCTCGATGGCACCGACAATTTCGAGACGCGCCTGCTCTTGAACGACGCCGCCATCTCGCTGGGCATCCCCTGGATTTATGCCGCCGCGGTCGGGAGTTACGGCGTCACGATGACGATTCGCCCGGGCGGCACGGCCTGCCTCGCGTGCCTGCTCGAAAGCGGTAGCCCTGAAAACGGCAACGGAACCGCCCCCGGCATGCCCGGCGTGGAAGCTACGTGCGACACCGTAGGCGTGCTCAACGCCGCCGCCGGCGTGATCGCCTCCATCGAAGCCGCGGAAGCGATCAAGCTCCTGGCGGGAAAGTCCGAAGCTCTCAATGGCCGATTGATCTCCTGCGATGTGTGGACTGGCAAGTTTCAGTCCATCGGAATCGCTCGCAATCCCGATTGTCGCGCCTGCGCTCGCCGAGAATTCACCTATCTTGCCGGTGAAGCCCAGCCGCACATCACCATGTGCGGCCGCGATTCCGTCCAGATTCACGAACGCCACCGCCGCCTCGACCTCGCTGAACTGGGCCGCCGCCTCGCCTCCGCCTCCGCCGCCGAGGTCCGCAACAACGATTTTCTCCTGCGCTTCCGCGTCCCGCCCTACGAGATCACCGTCTTCGCCGACGGCCGCGCCATCATCAAAGGTACAAAGGACCCCGCTGTAGCGCGCTCCCTCTACGCCCGCTACGTCGGCGCATAAGAACGCGCACCTGCGCCGCGCCAGCATCCCGCCGGCTCTCTCCCCTATGGGTGGAAGCGCAAACCTTGGGTGTGACACGAGTCGAGGAGACTCTACCCTGCGAAGCGCCGCAGCGCGGATTGCCGCATCGCGGCGCGATCGATGTTTTCCCGGCAATTCATCAGCGTGAGGAGCGTGCTCAGCACGCGCGCCTTGATCTCATCCGTCATCGGAAAGCCGCTCGTGGCCGTATGCACCAGCGATTCCCCGCGGGCCGCAATCTTTCGCACGAATTCGAGCTGGCGGTCGTGGTTGGCGTTGCCGAGCGCCGTTTCGCGCCGCATCTCGGCGCACTCCTGCTCGATGAAGAGAGTGAAATGCAGGACGCACATGTGCTCAGCGGCGAGTCCCGCCGGAACAGAGGCCTTGCACCCCTTGGAAGAGCACGCGTCTGGCACGGAGCTTGATCCCCGACAACCCCTTTTTTTGTAACACCTTCGATCATGGATTTCCAGTTACTCCCGGCGCCATGCGCTCAATTCGATAGCATCCCCGCCCTACAGTAAAAAACGCGCCGGATATCCCAGAAGCCCCGAATCGTCTGACGCATCTAAGGGAGCATAGGCTTAGATGTTGCAAGCAAATGTTTACGGGAGGATATAAAAAATGATTCGTCCTACTTCAAGCGGCACTCGACGGGCCCTGGTGTCTGCTTTTGCGCTGATCCTGCTGCTGCCCGCTGCAAGTGCAGTCTTTGCAGCGCCCAAGAACAATCAGGCCCCGGCGCAAAATTCAGCCAATTACGAGTCGTGGCTCACGAAGGAAGTGCGCCATCAACTCGTGCTGCTTCCCTTCTTCTCGGTATTCGACAATCTCGAATACAAAGTGGAAGGCTCCAAAGTCGTTTTAATGGGGCAGGTGGTGCGGCCCGACCTGAAGAGCGATGCCGCGTCCGCCGTGAAGAACATCGAGGGCGTGACCGAAGTCGACAACCAGATCCAGGTGCTTCCGCTCTCGCCGATGGACAACCAGATTCGCCAGGCCGAATACCGCGCCATCTACTCGAAGCCGTCTCTGCAGATGTATGAGGTGCGCAGCGTTCCGCCGATTCACATCATCGTCGACAATGGCCACGTGACACTCGAAGGCGCTGTCGCAACGGAAGCCGACAAGAATCTGGCCGGCCTGGCCGCGAACCAGGTCCCCAACGTCTTCTCGGTGACCAACAACCTGCGAGTAGAAAACAGCCAAGCTAAGGGTTAAAGGGTTCCGACCAGCGTCACTGCCCCGCCGGCGCGGCGTGCTCGCCAATCCGAAAATCTGTCCACGGACCGGCGATCATGTCGCGCAAGGCGGGCGCTTCCCACGAAAACTCGGGATGCGCCTCGAGAAATTTCGCCGCATCGAAATTGACTCCGCACGGATGGCCGATGCGCGCGATGAAGTCCATCTGCTCGGCCAGCCGGCTATCGATTACTTTCCCCTGCACGGCGCCGCTGGGCGTGAATGGCGCTGAATCCGACCCTGGGAGCGTCACAGGTTCCATATCGCCGTGGCCGCAGAGCGTCCTGCGATTCGCGCCTTCCTTTTTCGTGAACGTATCGTAGTGATCGGCGAGAAAGACCTCGGCCATCTGCGTGTCGATCTTTCCCTTGTTGCCATTCAGCAGTTCATCCCAGCGGATCTTCCGCGCGTTCATCGAGCTGGCTGGATTGTTGGGATCGTACGTCGTCTCGTCCTTGATCACGTCGGGATCGCTCGGGAAATTTGAGCCGGAAAAGTAGCCGTCCATGGTGCGCCAGAGTTTCGTGTGCTTCAGGCCGAGTTCGAGGCGCGCGACTTCGCCGGTCTTGCGGTCGCCGATCAACCAATCGTTCGCGTAGCCGCCGTTATTGCCGTCGATCATGATTTTCGCGTAGCTGTCGATCGAGTCCCCGTATTGCGCGGCCTTGCGCGAACGCACGAATTCCGGCTTGCCGTTGGGATCCCAGCCGTGGAAATTCGCGATGGTCGTCTCGGTGACCATCAGCCCCGCCGAATTCACCACGAAATCGTCGTCGCTCGTGATGACGCCCGGAAAACCATCCATCAGCATGCGGTAGCCGTGCTCCGGCACGATATCGAAGATGATGTTCCAGCGCGCGCCCTCCATGTAGGTCGTCCAGTTATTGTGCGCCATCACGATCTGGTGATCTTTCGTCCAGCTCCCGGTGGCCACGAACGCGCTGCAATGATCGAACGGCTGAAGCTTCGTCGAGAGCGTGGCGCCCGTCTGCTTGTCAAGCCAGGGGACGTAGTAATCGGGGAGCTCCGAGAACGCGTTGAACGCGACGATGTCCCAGATATCGAGCTTGCCTCCCTTGGCCTGCAAGCCATCGACAATGCCGAACAATTCCGATTGATACTCCGGATCGATTTTCGGCCAGAGCATCTCGCGCGCGGCGCGCCGGAAGAATTCCCAGTCGCGCCCCGTGTCGTGCGTGTCCTCGAGTCGCACCACGGCAAACGCATCCGAAATTTCCGGCGCGAGCAGAAAGCCGTGCTGGTAGCCGATGTCGTGCGGCGAGCCTTCCAGGTGCACGTAGATCCATCCGCCGCGATTGAAGCGATACCCCTTGCCCTGCGTGACGTCGAAATAGGTGTTTTGCGGCAGCCCCGCCGGCACGGCTGCGTTGGACGAAGTCGTGGTGCGCGGCGCGGCCGCCGCGAGCGGCTGCCCCAGCGGAGCCGCGCAGAGAATCGCGGCCAGCGCGACGGCGAGAATGGCCCTCCATCCGCGCGCAGCGAAGCTCCCTCTTGCAGTGTCGATTGGACTCGACCCCATCTCTCTGCCCTCAATCATTTGCGTCCATTTCTAATCGCCAGATGTCGATTAGATTCCGCCAAATTCTCAGACGCGGTCTATCGTAGGCAAACCGCCATCGGAGTGCAAGGAAATCGTCGGGGCGAAAACGTGACCGGTGATTGGTGAGTAGCGGGTGGTGAAACCGGAGGGCGTGACTCGTGCCAAACCACGCAAAAGCTGTCCGAATACGGCTTTTCCCGCCGCTTAACCTCGGTTTAACCTCCCGACGAGAGCATCATTGATGCTGCACTTGTAGCAGGAAAAAACGCCTCGCGCGAGACATCTCGCGCGCTAATCCGGGAGGTTATCTTTCCAACCGAGGATGGCGGCGGCGGTGTCGTTTGTGGCACCGATACGGTCGCGGGCGATGGCCCAGCGCTCGCGGATGAGGCGCGAGAGGGGCGCGTCGAGCTTCACGGCTTCGCCGAGATCGGCGGCGATGCGAACATCCTTCGCCATCAGGCCGATGGCAAAGCCCGTGGCGAATTTTCCGGAGAGCACATGCTCTTTCACCATGAATTCCGTGGTGAAATTGCGCCCCGTTGACGCGTTCAGAATATCGACCATCGCCTCCTGATTCAGGCCGAAGCGCTCGCCAATCAGCAGCGCCTCGGCAACCGCCGTGTATCCCGCTGCGGCAATGTAATTATTGAGCGCCTTCATCGCGTGGCCGGTGCCGAGCGGCCCGGTTTCAAAAAGCCGATCGCCCATCGAGAGCAGCAACGGCTTCGCGCGCTCGATCGCGGCTTTGTCGTTTCCGCCGATCATGATCGCGAGCGTCCCGGTTTTGGCGCGCGGCACCGCGCCGGAAACGGGCGCATCGAGCAGTACCGCGCCCTCGCGGTCGAGCGCCTTCCCCAACTCGCGCGTGCCGACGGGCTCGGACGAGCTCATGTCGATTATGAGCGCGCGGGGCCGCAAATTCTTCGCGAACGCGCCGTCTTCCTGCTCGATCAGCGCGCGGCGCACGATCTGGCCGGTCGGCAGCATGGTGATGGTCACTTCGCTCTGCGCGATTTCGGCGAGGCTCGCTGCGGCGCGGGCGTTGTGTTCTCGCGAAAAGCGGGCGCTGCGCTCGGCGTCGAGATCGAAGACCGCGAGATCATGTCCCGCCTTCGCGATGTTGGCCGCCATGGGCCAGCCCATGTTGCCGATGCCGATGAATCCGACGCGCATGTGAATCCCCCCGAGAAATTCGACGGATGACCGAAAGGCGAAGACCCACCCTCAAAAGGCGAGGGTGGGGCACCCGCAAAGGCAAAAGCGAAACACGCGCTATTCGAGGCCCATTTCCTTCAGGACCTCGGCGGCGTGACTGAAGCTGTCGACGCCGGCCGGGACGCCGCAATAGATCATGCTATGTAGCAGGACTTCGCGGATTTCGTCCTTCGTAGCGCCGTTGGTAATGGCGGCGCGCACGTGCGCGCGCAGCTGGACCGGCTTGCCGAGGGCGACGAGGGTGGCGATGGTCAGGAGGCTGCGCGTGCGGCGGTCGAGCGGCGGGCGCGTCCAAATCTCGCCGAAACAGTAGCGCGTGACGATCTCCTGCAGGGGCCGGGTGAAATCGGTCGCCGAGTTGACGGCCTGATCCGAATTCGCAGGCCCGAACATTTCGCGGCGAATCTGCATGCCGGCCGCAAATGTGTCGGCGCCGGCCGCGTGCGAACCGTTGCGCGAAGACGCATCATCGAAGTGCAGGATCGTTACGCCGCCCGTGGCGTAGTTGCCCACGTCCGCAGCCACCTTCTGCCCGATCTCAGACTGCGTGGCCGCTGCCATCGCGGCCTCGCTTGCGAATTCGCCTTCCCAGATGCAGAAGTAGGGAGAAGGGCCGGTCACGCCCTCGATCGCGAAGGAGTGGCGGCTCGAAAGCAGGCCCGGCATCTGCGCCGCGAGCGGCAGATGCTTCTCGACGTAATATTTCTTGAAATGGACAGGATCTTTCGGAGGAGGGTACAGAGCGAGAACTCGATGCATGGCGCCGCTCCCTATGATTCGCAGAAAATGGCGAAAAGAGATGATTCGCTGAATTCACATGCGCGCACGAGCGATCCCTGCCCCAAATGACGCGCTGGAGGTAGCCCAACTTGCCTGGAGACCAGGTCGAACAGCGGCTTCAGGCGCCGGCAGCGCGCGAAAGGTCGCTCGAACCGGACCCGGGCTTGCGCCTCGCCGACCAGACTCGCGGCCGCGGCGTGCCCTCGAAATCCACGATCTCGTTGACGCGATACGGCATTTCCTTGTCGCACGCGCGGCAACGAAGCGAGAAGACGCAGCCCTGCGGATTTTCGCTGGCTGACGGATCGTTTTCGATCTCGGATGCCATGCTGATGACGATTGCCGGAAGCGGAATCGCCTGCCGGCAGCTTCTGCAAACTACTCCGGCGTAACTTTGTTTTTCCAGCTGTTGGTTCATGTCGAAGTCCTCAATTCAAGTTTTAGCCGCTCGGAAGGGAGGGCCATCCTACACGAATTGGCTTGTTGAAATCCAGCGAAGCAATCGAAAGTTATCCACAGGCTTGGGAAGACTTATTATAGCGCCTTTCCACGCAACATTTTCCCGTTTCTCGTGTTGAATCAGATGGATACAGACGGGCATCCTGTCCATAAGGCCAGGATAACGCTTGGGTTACGCGACTAGAATTCGTGCGTGGCCCGGCGGGCAGCGTGATGTTTAATAAAATAAGGGGAGGAAACACATGCGGACACCTTTGCGACTTCGCAATCTTCTGTTCTTGCTGGTGCTGTTCGTCATACCGTGCGCGATGCCCGGAACGTCTTTCGGGCAAATCGCTGTCGGTATTTCGGTTCACGTCGGACCGCCGGCGCTGCCGGTTTACGCGCAGCCGCCGTGTCCGCAGGACGGGTTTCTCTGGACGCCGGGCTACTGGGCCTACGGGCCTGAGGGCTACTACTGGGTTCCGGGAGTGTGGGTCGCGCCGCCGCGCGTCGGGCTGCTGTGGACGCCGGGCTATTGGGGATTTGTAGGCGGCGCCTACGGGTGGCACGCGGGATACTGGGGTCCTCACGTGGGATTTTACGGCGGGATTAACTACGGGTTCGGCTACGGCGGAGTGGGCTTCGTGGGCGGCCGCTGGGACGGCGGACATTTCGCATACAACACGGCCGTGGTTCGCGTGAACACGATGGCGGTGAGAAACGTGTATGTGGACCGCACCGTGGTCAACAACGTTAACGTCAACGTTCACACGAGCTTCAACGGAGAAGGCGGCGTGATGGCCCGCCCGACGGCACAGGAGCAGAGCTGGTCGAACGAAGAGCATGTCGCGCCGACCTCGAACCAGATGGCGCACGAGCAAAACTTCCGCAACGATCATGATGCGCTGGCGTCCGTGAACCACGGCGAGCCGCGAACTGTGGCGATGAACCGGGTAAACGGGCGGCAGTTCAATCAGCAGGGACGCATCGCGAATGGCGTGCATTCCGGCGAATTGACCCCGGGCGAGACGGGCCACCTCGAAAACCGCGAGGCCAACATCCACAACGAGGTTCACAACGACCGCGAGGCGAACGGCGGCAAGCTGACGCCGCAGGAACGGCGGCAGGTGAATCGCCAGCAAAACGGTGCGAGCCGCGCGATTTATCGCGACAAGCACAATGCCAAGACCGACAGTCACCCGCACGGCGACAAGTAGGCGCAAGCCGCAAGCGACCTGACCAACACCCTGAACCACCCCTGGCGATTCGCCGGGGGTGGAATCAGGCCTTTCTCGAAAAGCCCCCGCCTCGACGCCCCATCGAGCACCCACAAAAATCGCAAATTCCGGGTGAAAAACGGGCGCGGATCGTGCATAGTATGTGCGTCCGCCAGGACGCCGCAGTCAGCCAGAAACCCCACATACATTTGAAGTGTCCGCGCGTGCGCCCTTGTGCGCCCCGTGCGAGAAAGAACTCAAGCGAGAGGACCATGGACACAGGCAATCCAGGGCTCGGGCGGATCGGCCCATTCGAAATTTTCTACCCTATGCAAGAGGCTGCGGCGGAGCCCCTCCGGCAGAGTGGCGATGGGGAGATTCCGGGGCGGCTCTTCGTGGTGGAGGGGATCGACGGCTCGGGCAAATCGACGCAATTGAGCTTGCTGCACAAGTGGCTCGAAGCGAAGGGATACGGCGTGGTTTTCAGCCAGTGGAATTCATCGCCTCTGGTGAAGGACACGACGAAGCTGGGCAAGAAGAAAAAGATGCTGACGCCGGCGACCTTTTCGCTGATCCACGCGACGGATTTCGCCGACCGAACCGAGCACAGCATCCTGCCGCTGCTGAAGGCGGGCGCGGTAGTGCTATGCGACCGTTATATCTACACGGCATTCGCGCGGGATGTGGCGCGCGGAATGGATCGTGAGTGGTTGCGCGACCTCTACGGATTCGCGGTGAAGCCGGCGGTGGCGTTTTATTTCCGCGTGCCGCTCGAAACGGCGATCGGCAGGCTGGTCGGAGCGCGCGACGGATTCAAATTTTACGAGGCCGGGCTCGATATCGGCTTGAGCGACGATCCCACCGAAAGCTTCCGGCTCTTTCAGGGCCGCATCATCGACGAGTACGAAAAGATGATCCCGGAATTCCGGCTGACGGTAATCGACGCGACCCTGCCGGTGGAAGTCCAACAGGCGCAGGTGCGCCACATCGCGAGAACCCATCTCGAGAAAGCGAATAATCTGAGGGTGAGGCCATGAGAAAGACCTACGGAAAGCTTTTGCCGGGCATGAAGCTCGAGGATCTGGCGGGCAAGCTGATCGTGATCGAAGGGACGGACGGAGCGGGGCGCACGACGCAGATCAATCTGCTGAAACCCTGGCTCGAAGAGCTGGGGCACGCGGTGCTGGATACGGGCATGACGCGCTCTCCGCTGGCGGGCGACGGAATCCGCCGCGCGAAGGAGGGCAACAATCTCGGGCGCGTGACGCAGAGCCTGTTCTACGCGACGGATTTTGTCGACCGCCTCGAGAACGAGATCATCCCGGCGCTGCGAGCCGGATTCGTGGTGCTGACGGATCGCTACATCTATTCGCTGATGGCGCGCGCGATCGTTCGCGGAATGGACGGCGCGTGGATTCGCAGCGTCTTCAGCGCGGCGCTCGTGCCGGACGCGGTGTTCTATTTGCGGCTCAGCGTGGAGGAACTGATCCCGCGCGTCGTCTTTTCGCGCGGATTCGACTACTGGGAATCCGGAATGGATGTATTCCCCGGGCAGGACATGTACGAGAGCTTTCGGGCGTATCAGGCAGCGTTGCTCGCGGAATTCGAGCGGCTGGGCACCGAGTACAATTTTCAGATCGTCGACGCGTCCGCGGATCCGAGAGTCGTTTTCGCGCAGCTCAAGGCCAAGGTGCTGAACATCCTCGAAGGCGATTCGCGCGCGGCGTATCTCGCGAAGTCGCAAGGGCGCACGGCGATCGCGGCGGCGACGACTGCGGCGTCTGCTCCGTCGGCCATGCCGCGCGAACGCGAGCCGCTCGCACCGATACCTGTTAGCAGCGTGAATCGTGAGATCGACCTGCTGTTCCAGAGCATGGTGTCCTACTATTCGGCGCACTCGCATGCTCACGCCAATGGCCACGCGAACGGCAACGGAAACGGCCACAGCACGCACCATCCGAAATAGGCGCGAAGGCTCCGGGTCTGGCACGGGTCTGGGCGCGATTGACACCCTTCACGGACAACAGCTAGAGTACTGCTTCCCGCATTCCCAGCGAGAAACCAGAGGACATCCATTCGAATGACCGGTACGACGATCTCTCACTATTTAATTTTGGAAAAAATCGGCGGAGGCGGGATGGGTGTCGTCTACAAAGCCAAGGACAATCGCCTCGGCCGCAACGTCGCCCTGAAGTTCTTGCCCGATGGTTTCGCGGTGGACGCGGAAGCCATCGAGCGGTTCCGCCGTGAAGCGCGCGCCGCAAGCGCCCTCAACCATGCGAATATCTGCACGATCTACGACATCGACGAGCACGAAAGCCGTCCATTCATGGCCATGGAGCTTCTCGAAGGCCAGACGCTGAAGCACCGGATCGACTCGAAGCCGATGGCAGTGGCCGAGATCCTGGAAGTGGGCATTCAGATCGCCGACGGACTGGAAGCGGCGCATTCGAAGGGGATCGTGCACCGCGACGTTAAGCCGGCGAATATTTTCCTGGTGAATCGAGGGGCCGCAAAGATATTGGACTTTGGCCTGGCCAAGCTTGCAGCGCACCGGCTGCTCACGACGGAGCGAGTAGGCGCGTCGATGAGCAAAATGGCGACGATGACGGGGGATCAGTTCGTCACCAGCCCGGGCAGCTCGGTCGGCACCGTGGTGTACATGTCGCCGGAGCAAGCGCGAGGAGAAGAACTCGACGCGCGGTCGGACATTTTTTCGCTGGGCGTTGTGCTGTACGAGATGTCGACGGGAACAGTCCCCTTCCCTGGTGCAAGCGCCGCGCTGATTTTCGACGGCATCCTGCACGGGACACCGACTCCAGCAAGCAAGGTGAATTCGCGGCTGCCGATCGCCGTCGAGAACATTATCGGCAAAGCGCTCGAGAAGGACCTCGATTTTCGCTACCAGACGGCGGGCGAACTCCGCGCGGACCTGAAGCGGCTGCGGCGAGACCTGGAAACGGCACGACGCGCAACCGCCGAAAAGCCTTCCGCGTCGGCCGAACATTCTTCGGGCTCGACGCCGGCGCGGAAATCGGTTGCCGTTCTTTATTTCGAGAATCAAGGCGGCGGCAAGGAAGACGAATATTTTCGCGACGGAATGACGGAAGACATCATCACCGAGCTCTCGAAGATGACGCAGCTCCAGATTTTCCCGCGCTCGGAAATGCTGGCGTTTCGGGATAAGCCGTCGACTGCGCCGCAGGTGGGGCAACAGCTTGGCGCAGCGTACATACTCGAGGGAACCATCCGGCGTTCCGCCAACCGCCTGCGCATCACGGCGCAACTGGTGGAGAGCGCGACCCGGCATTCGGTGTGGGCCGAACGCTACGACCGCCAGCTCGAGGACGTTTTCGCCATCCAGGACGAGATCGCCAGGAGCATCGCGCAGGCTCTGCGCATCACGCTGACGCCGCAGGAAGAAAAAACCATCGGAGTGAAGCCGACTGAAAACACGGATGCGTACGATTTCTATCTTCGAGGAAGAAGCTACGCCCGGCGCCACGATATGGACTACGCCCTGCAGATGTTCGAGCACGCGATTCAGCTCGACCCCAACTTCGCGCTGGCTCATGCCGGGATCGCCCATCTGTGCGGCTTGATCTACGAGATTCGCGAGCAGAGCGCAAAGTGGATCGAGCGAGGGATCGCCTCCTGCGACCGCGCGCTGGCGCTGGCGCCCGATTTGCCGGAGGTGATGGTGGCGCGGGCGCGTTTGTTCTATGCGCAAAAGAAATACGACGAGTGCGCCATGATGGCGCGGCGGGCGATCGAGCGGAAACCCGACTGCGATGGATCGTGGAATATCCTCGGCCGCGCCCTGATGACGAGCAATCGATACAAGGAAGCGGCGGACCTGGTGGAAAAGGCGCTCGAGGCCAATGGCGACGACTACAACGTGTACGTCCCCTACATGCTGTGCATGGAGAGGATCGGGCTGAAGAAAGAGGCGGAGGTATTGCGCGGCCGCATGAGCGCGGCCCTCAGGCAACAGTTGGAACTGGTTCCGGAGGACGTGCGCGCCAGGATCCTGCTGGCGACCAACCTCGGTTCCATTGGAGAAGCGGAAGAAAGCATCCGGCACCTCCAGATAGCGGTGGCGCTTCGCCCGAAGGACGGCAACACGCTATATAACGCGGCCTGCACGTATGGAGTTCTCGGGAAAAAAGAGCAAGCGCTCGATACGTTGAAGAAAGCGATCGCCGCGGGCTACGGCAACCTGAACTGGGCGGCACGCGACACCGATCTCGATTGCCTCCACGACGACCCGGAATTTCGCGCCATTGTTGGCCTCGACCAGGCGGCTGCTTCTTCGTCGTCGTAATCGTTGCCCGTTACAAAACCAAAAGCAGATCCGTCGTTACGTACCGCGCCCGCAAAGAGCGCGGGAAATGGCAAGGCGCGCGGCACTTCGCTCCCTTCCTTCGTCAGGGCAGGCGGGATGACGGGTCAAGTGCGCGGGTTGCCGGGTGCATGAGCCGGTGCGATAATGAGGCGCGAATCGCGCGGACTGCGAAGCAGCCGCGAGCGCAAGCGAGGCGTTTATGGCACTGAGGGATGATTGGATCGAGAAGCGGGCGGCGGCGATGAATGGCGGCGCGAGGAATTTCTCGCAGATGCACTACGCGCGGCAGGGCGTGATCACCGAGGAGATGCACTACGTCGCGCTGCGTGAAAAACTTTCGTCGGAGCTGGTGCGCGACGAAGTGGCGCGCGGGCGCGCAATCATTCCCGCCAATATTCACCACCGCAACCTCGAGCCGATGGGCATCGGCGTCGCATTCGGCTGCAAGATCAACGCGAATATCGGCAATTCGGCGACGACTTCGAACGTGAGCGAGGAACTCGAAAAGCTGCACCGCGCCGTACACTACGGCTCGGACACCGTGATGGACCTCTCGACCGGCGGCGACATTCCGATGATCCGCAAAGCGATCATCAATGCATCGCCTGTGCCGATCGGCACGGTCCCGATCTACGAAGCGCTTTCGCGCGTGCGGCGCGCCGAGGATTTGACCATCAATATTTTGCTCGAAGTGATCGAGGAGCAAGCCGAGCAGGGCGTCGACTACATGACGATCCACGCGGGCGTGCTGCGCGAGTTCCTGCCGCTGGTGCGGAACCGCATCACGGGCATCGTGAGCCGCGGTGGGGCGCTGCTGGCGCAATGGATGAGTTTCCACAAGGCGCAGAATTTCCTCTACGAGAATTTCGACGCGATCTGCAAGATTTTCCAGAAGCACGACGTGAGCTTTTCGTTGGGCGACGGGCTGCGTCCTGGGTGCCTGGCGGACGCGAGCGATGCGGCGCAATTCGAGGAATTGCGCGTGCTCGGCGAGCTGACCAAGAAAGCCTGGGAATACGACGTCCAGGTGATGATCGAAGGCCCGGGCCACATCCCGATGGACCAGATCGAGCTGCAGGTGAAGAAGGAAAACGAGCTGTGCTACGAAGCGCCGTTCTACACGCTCGGGCCGCTGGTGACCGACATCGCGCCGGGCTATGACCACATCACGAGCGCGATCGGCGCGGCGATGATCGGCTGGCACGGGGCGTCGATGCTCTGCTACGTGACGCCGAAGGAGCATCTCGGGCTGCCGAATGCGGACGACGTGCGGCAGGGCGTGATCGCCTATAAAATCGCGGCGCATGCGGCGGATGTGGCGCGGCACCGTCCCGGCGCGCGCGATCGCGACGACGCGCTCAGCTACGCGCGATTCCTTTTCGACTGGAACAAGCAGTTCGAGCTCTCGCTCGATCCGGATACGGCGCGCGCCATGCACGACGAAACACTGCCCGACGATTTCTACAAGGATGCGAAGTTCTGCTCGATGTGCGGGCCGAAATTCTGCTCGATGAATACGACGCAAATCGCCGAGGCCTACCAGGGGCTCGACCAAAAGGATCGCGAGGCGAGGTTTGCCGAGCTGCTGGGGAAGGTGCAGCAGTAGCGTTCGGGACGAAGAGAGATTCTTCGGCCAAGAACAGGCCTCAGAGTGACGGCTCTGCGGTGGCGCGGGACGGAACGATCCAGGGAACAAGCGGGCCACCGAAATCGTATCTTAAGGCAGGGCGCAACACCGCTGGATGGCGGTTGCGCTCGAAGGAGCGCCAATGTTCTTCTTTGCGTTCTGCCTCTTGGCCTACTTTTTGCCTTCGATCATCGGCCACCAGAAGCGGTCGTTTGCGGGCATTTTCGTGCTGAACCTGCTGCTTGGATGGACCGTGATCGGTTGGATCGTCGCGCTGATCTGGGCGTGCACGGACGAGCATCGCGTGCCGGTCTATGCCGTGACTGGGGTGGTAAATGGCCCGAACCGCTTCTGCTGCCGGTGCGGGGCGATGGGTCCGGCGGCCGCGCAGTATTGCTGGGCATGCGGTCAGCGCGTCGTACAGGGGTTGCATGGCTAGAACCGGGAAAATTCTCTTGTGGGCGATCGCACCTGTCGTGGCTGCGGCGGCGATCTGCGCTTTCGCGGCTGCGGCACCGGACGGCGAGGCGTATCGCGCGACCGTCGAGAAATGGCGGCAGGCGTACCAGGCGGACCTCACGTCCGATCACGGCTGGCTCAGCGTCTCGGGGCTCTTCTGGCTGCACGACGGCGAAAACAGTTTTGGCTCGAATCCGCTCGACGATATCGTCCTACCGGCACCCGTGCCGGCCGAGGCGGGCAGCTTCGAATTCCACAATGGCAAGACGATCGCCCACTTGAAGCCCGGCGTTGCAGCGACGATGCACGGAGCGAAAGTGACGACTGCCGAGATGAAGCCCGATTCCGAGGACCGGCTCGTGATGGGCGATCTGACGCTCTACGTCCACGCGAGCGGCGATCGCTACGCCATCCGCCTGAAGGACAAAAACAGCAAGCTGCGCAAGGATTTTACCGGGCTGCACTGGTTCCCGATCGACCCGGCGTACCGCGTGGTGGGGCACTTCGTGCCGTACGCGAAGCCGAAAACCGAGATGATCGAAAACGTGATGGGCGACGCGGATCAGGAGCAGATCACTGGCTACGTCGAGTTCACGCTGCACGGGCAGAAGCTGCGGCTCGAATCCCCGCTGGATGGATCGGATTTCGAGTTCGTCTTCCGCGACCTGACCAGCGGGCACGAGACGTACGGCGCGGCGCGCTTTCTCGATACGGAGCTCGGCAAAGACGGCAGTGTGGTGATGGACTTCAACGAGGCCTATAATCCGCCGTGCGCGTATAACCCGTATACGACCTGCCCGTTGCCGCCCCCTCAGAATAGGCTGGCGATCAGGATCGAGGCGGGCGAGAAGTCGTATCATCACTAGAAGCGTGCCAGGAAGCGAAGAGTCTCTTCAGGGGCTGAAGCCCAACTTTCTTGGCCCTGAATGTCGGAGCTGAAGCTCCGACCCCCTAAAGAGCAAGAAGGAGCCGGCGAGACGCCGGCGTTACCAAGGAGCGACCGTGGCCTTTGTCCGAGCGGCGAGCAAGAATGATCTTCCGGCAGGGAAAATCTGCGAAGTGCAGGTGAATGGCACGGCCGTGGCGCTGGCCAACGTCGCCGGTAAGTTCTGTGCAATCAGCGGCATATGCATGCACGAGGCGGGCCCGCTGGGCGAAGGCGAGCTCGATGGCCAGGTCGTCACGTGCCCGTGGCACGGCTGGCAGTTCGATGTGACGACGGGCAAGGTCGTGCAGAATCCGACGATCGGCGTCGAGAGCTACTCCGTGGAGGTACGGGGCGACGACGTTTTCGTGGACGTCGGCTAGAGCTAAGGTAGCGGCGACATCTCGCCGGCTCTTTCTTTCCAACTTGCCTCAGCGGCCCCTTGCGACATTTTGTCTCTTCCCACAGTGAAAATTTCCGCACGGAATGCTTCCTCTGCTTTCCACTTCCGTGTATAGTTCCGCCGACACTTTTTGACAGGATGACCCAAACTCCCACCAAACCAAGGCGTTGGCTGCTTGCGGTCGACCCACGGCTCTATCACTGGGACACCCTCTTCGTGAAGGGTAAGGAGATGTGGAGGCAGGCGGGGAGCCGTCCCGATGCGCTGCGGCAGCTGAAGCAGGTCCACAAGGGCGACCGCACGCTGTGCTATCACGGCAAGCCGGAACATTCGATTTACGCGCTGGCGGAAGTCACTCGCGATCCCTATCCCGACCCGCACGATTCCGAAGCGAAGAAGCTGGTGACGGATTTGCGGGCCATCGAGCGCCTGCCGCGGCTGGTGACGCTCGCGGAGATGCGGGAGAACCGCGCGCTGCGGAAGATCAAATTCCTCAAGAATACGCGGCTCACCATTTGTCCTCTGACGGACGAGGAGTACTCGGAAATCCTCAAGATGGCCGGGATTGTGGCGTCGCCCGGCATTCCCCTGCCCTGAAGCCGGAACGAAATTCGAACGGCGAAACTCGTATAGAATGGCAGCGCAGGAGGACCTTCATGCGCAAATTTCTCGCGACATTTTTCGCAGCGGCGCTCGTTCTGGCCGGTGCCGCCTTGGCTGCAGTGCGGCGAGGCGATTCGGGGCAGGATCATGCCGCTTCGGCGGCTGCCGGGCGGTTCGATCTTGCGGGCATTCGCACTGGGCGCACGCGCGTGGTCGACATGACGTACACGCTCAACGGCCATCTGCCGTCGTGGCCGGGCGACGATAAAACTTTCGAGACGCAGGTGGTGGCGACGTACGCGAAAGACGGCTACTTCGCGCGCAGCTTCTGGACGCTCGAACATTACAGCACGCATATGGACGCCCCGGTGCACTTCGCGCCGGGGAAAGCCACGCTCGACGAGGTTCCGGTGACGCATCTTTTCGGTCCCGCGGAGGTGATCGACGTCCGCGACGAGGCGGCGAAGGATCCGGATTACCGGCTGACGGCCGAGCGCGTCGAAAAATGGGAGGCTGCGCACGGGCGCATTCCCGCGGGCGCGATCGTCCTGCTGCGGACGGGCTGGGCATCGCGATGGCCGGATCAGAAGCGCTATCGCAATCAGGATGCGCAGGGCGTGATGCACTTTCCCGGATTCGGCGCGGACGCTGCGAAGCTGCTGGTGGCGCGCGGGGCGGTCGGGCTCGGAATCGACACACTGAGCATCGATTACGGCGCGTCGAAGAATTTCGAAGTGCATCACGTCGACTTGCCCGCCGGGCTCTACAATCTCGAGAATCTGGCGAATCTCGATCAACTGCCGGCGACGGGCGCATTCCTGATCGCCGCGCCGATCAAAATGGAGGGCGGCTCGGGCGGACCGTGCCGCGTCTTCGCGATTCTTCCGGAGTCGAAGTGATTCTCGCGCCGATGCCCTGCTCGATCGTGGATAGAAATGCCCGAACTTCCTGAAGTCGAAACTGTCGTACGCGGATTGCAAGCCGTGCTTCCGGGACGGCGCATTCTCGAAGTGCGCCTCGGCAAAACGGACTTCATCGAGAATCCCGCCGCGCTCGAATTGAATCTACCGGGCACGCGAATCGGCGCCGTAAAGAGATACGGGAAGTTTCTGCTATTTGAGCTGGAATCAGCCAGTAGGGGCGAACCCGCGCGAGAGCTAGCGCTGCTGATTCACCTGGGAATGACCGGGCAGCTGGTAACGAGCCTACCCGAAGCGCGCATCCCACCGCACACACATGTTTTCTTCGCCCTCGACGACGGCAAGGAACTCCGTTACACCGATATTCGCCGTTTCGGCAGCATGCAGCTTTTGGCCGATGGCGCCCGCGAAAAAGCGCTCGGCTCGCTCGGCGCCGATCCGCTGGAGATGAGCGGAGAAGAGTTTGCGGCGGCGATAGGCGCGCGGCGGGCGCGCGTGAAAGCGCTACTGCTCGACCAACACGTGGTCAGCGGCATCGGCAACATTTACGCGGACGAAAGCCTCTGGCGCGCGCGCATCCATCCGATGCGGATCGGCGCGACGCTGAAGCGCGATGAAATTCACCGGCTGTATCGAGCCGCGCGCAACGTCCTGAACGAAGCGATTCGGCTGCGAGGATCTTCTGTTTCGGATTACGTGGACTCTGAGGGACAGCGCGGGGAATTTCAGCTGCGGCATCGCGTCTATCAGCGCGAAGGCAAGACATGCTTTCGCTGCGGCGCGACGATCCGGCGCGGTATCGTTGCGGGGCGAAGCTCGCATTTCTGCCCGAAGTGCCAGCGAGCGCCGCGCAAGCGGCGGTGATGATTCTTCCCTCTTCCAGCTTCTAATTTCGATCTGAGATTTCACAATTCCCGGCGTAGGTCAACCGTCCCTACGGGACTCGCTGCTTTTCGCGGGGAAGCCCGGCACTTCGCTGCGCTCCGTGCCGGGCTAATTACAATCGCGCCTCCGGCGCTCGACACGCACGCCAAATCCCTCGTCGTGTCCGGGACGTCAACAAAGCGATTTCGATTTTCTATTTCGCCGAGGGCTGCGCGGGCTCGGGCATGTAAAGCCCGGCTTTGGTGGGCAGTCCCGCGCGCTCGAACTGAATCGTGGTGTGCGTGATGTGGAAATCGCGCGCGAGCACTTCGCGGATGCAGGCGAGCAGCTTTTCGCTCGCGTCCATGTGCATATCTGGGATGCGGACGTGGCAGGAGAGCGCGTTCAATTCATCGCCGAGCGTCCAGATGTGGACGTCGTGCACTTCCTGCACGCCTTCGACGCGCAGCATCGCGGCGGCGACATCCTCGAGGCGTATCTGCCGCGGCAGGCCTTCGAGTAGGATGTGCCCGCTTTCGCGGAGAATGCCCGTGCCGGACCAGAGCACCATCGCGCCGATTCCGATGCCGAGGAGCGGATCGATCCACTCCGCGCCGGTCGAGCGGACGATGAGCGCGCCCACGAGAATCGCGACGTTCGAGAGCGCGTCGCCGAGATTGTGAATCCAGACGGTGCGGACATTCAGATCGCGCCGGCCGCGATGCACAGCCAGCGTGATGCCACCATTGATCACGAGCGCGAGCAGCGAAACCCAGATCATCGGGCCAGTGCGCACTTCCACGGGTGTGCGAAACCTCTCGATGGACTCGCCGATCACGAATAGCGCCGCGAGCGACAGCACGATCGCGTTCACAAACGCCGCAAGAATTCCCGCGCGATGATAGCCGTACGTTTTCTCGGGCGTCGGCGGGCGCGTGGCCCAGCGCATCGCAAACCATGAAATCACCAGCGTGGGCACGTCCGTCAGGTTGTGAACGGCATCGCTGACGAGCGCGATCGAATGCCCGGCGTAGCCCGCCGCCAGTTCAGCCACCACGAGAAACAGCGTGGCCACCACCGCCGCGCCCAGAATACTGGTCGCGGCATCACCCAAGCCGTGCCCGTGGGCATGCCCATGGCCACGATCGTGGCTGTGGGTGTGCGGAGGCTCCGATTCGGCGTGGACGTGGAGGTGCATCGACAGGATTCTACTCGCAGACCGCGCCCGGCGCACCGTCCTGATCATCCATAGGTATATCGATAGATACTGCAGCTCAACGCCAAGTACGGTTTGGTCGCTCGCGGCCGAAACGGATTTGACTCACCCCGGAGGCGCCGCCTAACATCGAATTGTTCCTATCTCTTGGGGGATTTCAGGGGAAGGCGTTCAGGCCTCGCAGTTCGCCCTGGGATGACGCAAAACACAGCCAAGCTGGTCTTCTGGGGAGTGCGCGGCTCAACGCCGACGCTGGAGCGCGACACGTGGCGCTATGGCGGAAACACGGCCTGCCTTGAATTCATCGCACCCGGCGGCGCGCGCTTCATCTTCGATTGCGGCACCGGCCTGCGCATGCTCGGCAACCGGCTGCGCGCGCCCAACAACCACTGGGCCGAATCGCACGAGGCGATCGAAGCGCACGTCCTGGTGACGCACTACCACTGGGACCACATCCAGGGCATCCCGTTTTTCCAGCCATTCTTTGAAGTGCAAAACCGTTTCCATTTTTGCAGCTTCGAATCGGAGTCGCTGGGGCGCCACAGCCTGCGCCAGGTGCTCGACGCGCAGCTCGCCAAGCCCTACTTCCCCGTCGACGTGAGCACGATGAAATCGATGCGCACGTTTCGCGAAGTGACGGGCGGCGAGGAGTGGGAAGTCGAGGGGGCGCGCATCCGGACGGCGTGGCTCAATCACCCGCAGGGCTGCCTCGGCTACAGGCTCGATACGACAGCCGGGTCGATCGTATACGCCACGGATAACGAGCCGGGAGTGCCCGAGTTCGACGAGAATCTGCGCCGGCTGGCCGAGGGAGCGGACGTGCTGGTCTACGACGCGCAGTATTCGCCGGAGCAGCTGGCGACGAACCGCAAGGGATGGGGCCACTCGAGTTGGCTGGAAGGCATAAAAATCGCGCGCGAGACCAAGGTGGGGCATCTCGTGCTCTTCCACCACGACCCCGACTCCTCTAGCCGCACGATCGACGGGTACCTTTCGGCGGCGAGGCAGGAGTTTCCGGCGACGTGGGCGGCGATGGAAGGCATGTCGATCAATCTGAGCGAGCGCGGCGTCAATTTCAAACTGCCGGATGCGCGGCTCGGACAGCGCCGCAGACTGCGTTTCGCCGCGACGGTCAGCGGGTTGTGCGAGGATGGCAAGGCCTTTGAAGAGAAGGCGACCGTGCGCGACCTGAGCATTCAGGGCGCGTACCTCTATCTGCATTCCCGGCCGCGTTTGCAATCGGAGTTGCGCGTGGTGATTGAGGCGACGGGCGACGACAGCCATTCGAGCGCGCTTTCATTGCGCGGAGCCGTGGTCTACTGCGAGAGCGGGCAAGAGAAGAATCAGAATGGCGTCGGCGTCGTGTTCGTCGAAGACTCAGGGCTCGAATCCCCCCGCGACTAGGCCCGCATTGCGAATATCAGACAGGAAAAACAGCTAGCGCGACGCTGGCGTTACGGCACTTCACTCGCTATCGGGATCGGGCAGCCCGGATAGCTGCACTTCAATGTCGGCGAGGGCGCGATTGAGCTGTTCGGTGTAGCGCGGATTGCTGCTGACCTTCAAATTCTGTTGTACGCGCACGCGGGAAAGGATCAGCACTTCCCTCTGGCGATGAAGTTCGATCTGCGCGGCGGTTAACTGGCGTCTCTGCTTGTCTTTGCTTTCTTTGGCTGGAGCTGCCGCTTCGGACTGCTGCACCTGATCTTCTACGGACTTGCTCTCCCATCCACGGGCCATGAATCTATCTTACGGCGGCCCAGCCATTGCGCGGCATCCTTTTTTGAACTTTGTTTCGCTTCCACGAATAGGCACAAATCTCCCGCACGTGCTTGCCTTGCAACTAACCGAGCAAGATGCGCACGTGATGCAAGGCACCGTCATCAACCAGAGGAATATTGGCCACGCCAACGGAGCGCCGGCCCTCCACTTCGGTCATCACAACTCCGCGCGTGACGCTTGAAGGATTGTCGACGCGGATCTGGTAGGTCGCCGAGTGGTAACGGAAGCGGAGCGTATAGCCCGGCCAGTTGCGCGGAATGCACGGGTCGACCGTGAACGCGGTGCCCTTCAGGCGGAAACCGAGCATCCATTCGACGCCCGCGCGATAGAGCCATCCGGAGGCGCCCGTGTACCAGGTCCAACCGCCGCGCCCCACGTGCGGCGGCTCGCCGTAAACATCTCCGGCAACCACGTAGGGCTCGACTTTGTAACGCTGGACGCCGGCACGCGTGCTGGCACGGGAAATCGGATTGAGCATGCGGAAGAGTTCGCCGGCTTTGTCGCCGTCGCCCAGCGCCGCGAACGCGATGACGGACCACACGGATGCGTGCGTATATTGCCCGCCGTTTTCGCGGATGCCGGGAACGTAGCCCTTGATGTAGCCGGGATCGAGCGGAGCCTTGTCAAACGCAGGCGCGAGAAGCCGCACCACGCCCGCCGGGCGCACCACGAGCTGGCGGTCGACGGCTGCCATGGCGCGCGTGGCGCGGCCGCGTTCGGCGGCGCCGCTGATCACGCCCCACGATTGCGCGATCGAATCGATGCGGCATTCGAGATCTTCAGTGGATCCGAGCGGCGTGCCGTCGTCGAAAAAGGCGCGGCGGTACCATTCGCCGTCCCAGCCCTCGCGCTCGAGCGCCACCTTCAGCGCGCTGGTATGGAGGCGCCAGGTCTCCGCGCGCTGATGCTCGCCCCGGGCATCGGCGATTCGCGCGAATTTCGAGAGAACGTCGTGGAGAAACCAGGCGAGCCACACGCTTTCGCCCTGCCCGTGCTGGCCCACGCGATTCATGCCGTCGTTCCAGTCGCCCGTGCCCATCAGCGGAAGCTCGTGGCGCCCGACGGCGAGGCTGCGATCGATCGCGCGGGCGCAGTGTTCGAAAATCGAGGCGCGCGTCCGGGAGACGCGAGGCTGGAAATACGATTCGTTCTGCCCCTCGGCGAGCAAATCGCCTTCGAGAAATGGGACGGCCTCGTCGAGTATCCCCATATCGTCGTGTGTTTCGACGAAGTGGTTGACCACGTAAGGCAGCCACAGCAAATCATCGGAAATGCGGGTGCGGATGCCGCGGCCCGACGGCGGGTGCCACCAATGTTGCACGTCGCCTTCGACGAACTGTCGGCTCGCAGCGAGAAGAATCTGCTCGCGGGCCACGTCGCGACGGGTCACCGCCAGCGCCATCACATCCTGCAGCTGGTCGCGGAATCCGTACGCGCCGCTCAATTGGTAAAACGCGGCGCGCGCCCATACGCGGCAGGAAAGCGTCTGGTAGAGCAGCCAGCGATTGAGGAGCAGATCCATTTCCGGGTCGGGCGTTTCGACCTGCAAGCCGCACAAAATGTCGTTCCAGCGATCGGCGGCAGCGGAGAGAATCTTGTCCAGATCGGCGGCGCGATAGCGATCGATCAGCTGGCGGGCGTGCTCTCGCGTCTCGCCCTGTCCCAGCAGGAAGACGATTTCCATCCGCGCTCCCGGACGCAATTCAAACGATCTCTGCAACGCCGCGCACGGATCGAGGGCGGGACCGACGCTGCCGGAGAGCGGACCCGCTTGCGAGAGGGCCGTGGGCTGCGCGGCCGAGCCGTTGCGGCCGAGAAATTCCCGGCGATCGCACGTCAACGAAGTTTGCTTCCCGCCTAGATCGGCGAACGCGATACGGCCGCCGAATTCTCCCTTCCAGGCGTTTCGAGCGAAGAGGGCGCGTGACTGGGGATCGAACTCCGAAACGATGTGCGGCGCAGTCGCAGCTCCCGAACTGCCGAGCACCCATTCCGCATACGCAGTGACGGAAAGGCGGCGGACGCGCGCGGAATCGTTTTGCAGGACCAGGCGCGAAATCTTGACTGGGTCCTCCTTCGGAACAAATTGCACGAGATCGGCCGTGATCCCGTGCGATCCGTGCTGAAACCGCGAGTAGCCCTGGCCGTGGCGCGCGACGTAGGTCGCCATCTCATCGCGGATGGGCAAGGCGGTCGGACTCCATATCTCTCCCGTGGCCTCGTCGCGAAGATAGAAGGACTCGCCCAACGCATCGGTGAGGTGATCGTTGGACCACGGCGTGAGCTGGTTTTCATGGCTGTTGAGCGACCACGTGAACCCGGCGCCGGATTGCGAGACGATGAAACCGAAGTATGGATTCGCGATCACATTGATCCACGGCTCCGGCGTGCGCAAGCCTTCCGCGAGAGTGATCACGTATTCGCGGCCGTCGGGAGAAAAGCCGCCAAATCCATTGAAGTAAAGGAGAGATTCCCGGGACGGCGGCGCGCTGATCCGTTTTGCGGCATGCGCCGGCCGCGGCGAGGGCAATACCGCGAGAGGCCGCAGCTGCGCGCGCGTCACCTGGTCGGCGAGCGGTCCGCGGCGGCTGAGCAGCACGACCCGCGCAATGCACAGGAGCTGGTCCCGCAGTTCGGCGCTGACCAAATCCGTGCGCAGCAGGAATATTTGGCCGCTCACGCTGCTCGAGCTCGGCGACGACCGGTGCTGCGAGGTGCGTACGAGAGCCTCGAGCGATCCGTGCAGCTCCTGGATGTAAGAAGTCGACTTCTCATTCAGAATCACGATATCCACCGACAGATTCTTATTGCGCCAATATTCGTGCGCGCGCAAGAGCTGCCGCACGATATCGAGATCCTCCGGATCGTCGATGCGCACCAAAACGACCGGCAGATCGCCCGAGATGCCCTGCCCCCAGAGCGACGATATATCGAGCGGCGTGCGGCTCAGCACGTCGGAACTCGGCCGCAGCGCGGCGTCCGAATAGAGCACCCCGTTCGCCAATCGCTGAAACAGGTGCGCCTCCTCGGGATCGATGCCGAGATGGTGGAGCTGCACCTGCGCGTGAGTCCATGCAAGCGTCTGCGTGCGTTCAAAGGCGGAGGAATCGCGGAATTTGTCGGCGATATCGAGCGCTTGATCGCGTGTGTCGGCGATGATCGTCGCAAACGTGAGCCGCACCGTGCTGCCCGCGGGGACATGCACCGTCCGGCGCAGGCTCAGGATCGGATCGAGCACGGAACCAACCGTGCGCGAAAGCGGCAGCCCATCCATCACGACGAACGGCTCACGGACCGATCGTCCGCGCCCCAGAAACTTCGCCCGGTCGGTTTCGTACTGCAGTTCCCCGACCGACACGCCCTCCACGGCAACCGTATGCGCCGCAAAGACACCGGCCTCTTCCGGCGATCTTTTTCGGCGCGTGGCGATGAGGGCGCCCATATCGGCAACGAATTCGGTCTCTATGAAAAGATTCCCAAACGCCGGATGCGCCACATCCGCGGCCTGCGCGATCAGAGCGACCTCCGCGTACGACGTGACCTGAATGTCGCGCGCCCGCGAACCCAAGTTGGTGAGCGAGACGCGGCGAACTTCGGCGTCGTCTTCGGACGATACGACGACGTCAAGCGTCGTTTTCATCGACCGGTCGTGGCGCGTGAATTCGGCACGGTCCTCATAGTACGAAACGGAATAGTCGTCCGGCTCGACACAGACTGGCTGGTAACCCGCCGACCAAACGTACCCGGTCTGTTCGTCGCGCAGGAAGATGTACGTGCCCCAGCAATCGAGCGTGGAATCCTCGCGCCAGCGCGTGATCGAAATATCCTGCCAGCGGCTATAGCCCGACCCGGCCGAGGTCAGCATCACCGAGTAGCGCGCGTTCGACAAAAGCTGCGTCCGGGGGACGGAATCATGCGGCGTATCGAACTGGCGCACCACCGGCGGCACCAGCTCGCGCACGTTCGCCGCGGCCGAAACCTCTTCCGCGCGCGGCCGCGCCACCAGCACTTCCCGCGGCGTCCGCTCCTGCAGCAGCAACTCGGAAGCCTTCACGGAGGGCTCCGCATGGAAACGATCGCGCATGGCGCCGCCCGTGAGGGCGTTGGCAAAAGCGACGAGCGACATTCCCTGGTGGTGCGCCATGTACGTGCGGACAATGGCGACTGTCTGCCCCTCGGGCAGACGCGAGCGCGTGTAATCGAGCGCTTCGTAAAATCCGTAATGGCCTCGCCCCCCGGCCGCCGCCATGCGCGCGAGATTGCGGACCGTTGCGGAGGGATCGATCATTGCCGCAAGCGCCGTAGCGTACGGCGCGATCACCAGGTCCTGACTGAGGCCGCGCTTCAGTCCGAGGCCAGGAACGCCAAACGCCGAATATTGGTACGTAAGATCGATATCGCGCGCGCTGAAGGCGCGACTCGGAGATTCCCCACGGCACGCCGCGTTCGTCTCCGTATTCGATCTGGCGGTGGACCACGAGATCATACGTCTGGCTCAGCAGGCTGCCTTCAGGCGACTTCATAAGGAGCGTCCGGCATCAGGTACTCGAACATCGAGCCCGACCACGACACGAGCGCCGAGCCGCGCCCCACCGGCGTAAGCGCCCGAGTGAGATGGAACCAGTGGTCGACCTGAAGGTCTCCTTTGGCGATGCCGATGAAGCTCGCGAGACGCGCCTCCGAGGCGAGCAGGTCGTAGCAGGCTTCGTCGAGGATTCCCTCGCCGACGCGGTAGCCGATCGATAAGAGCTTTCGCGTGCGATCGAAGAGAAACGTGAAGTCCATCGCCTCCGCACATGCTCTCGGCCGTTTCCGCAATCGCCGCGAGCCGGCGGATGAGGGCGGCAGCCTCGGTAGCCGCGTTGCCGAGCGCATGCACCAGCGAATCGATCCGAGCGAGCGTTTCCGGATTAGCGGACCCGTCGCTCGAAAGGCGCGCGCGCAGGCCGGCAAGCTCGCCGATCGCGATCCGAAAATGTTCGGGCGCGTCCGCAAGCGCCGGCGCTGCCGGAAAGAACGGCTCGAAGCGCAGCCCACTCCGGCGCCTGCTCTATGGGACGCCGCGCCATCTCCAGAGCCTGCAGCGATTTCAGGCGCATCCAGGGCAGAAACATGCGCGCATCGCGCATGTGGCTCTCGATGCACGTTCGCGCGGCTGTCGGCCCAAACGCGCAGTTCGGCGCTCGACGCATCGCCGCGCTCCTCGGCGAACGCCTGGGCCATGTCGTCCAGAGTGCCGGCGCGGTCGACTACATCCGCGAACAAAGCAGCCCACGCCGCTGCGCTCACCGGCGCCGTTTCAAGACATGCATCGAGCGCGTCCGCGGCATCGCCGAGTTGCTTTCGCGTCACCGTGCTCGTGCGAGCCTCGTCGGAAATTGTCCCCAGCGACTCGCGCAAGAGCCGGATCGCGTCTTCCACGCCCGCGCGCATTCGATTTCCGCCCAGCGATTCCTGAATCAACTCGCGGCAGCCATTGGCGAGCGTGATCAGATCGCCGGCAATATTTCCGCTATCGACCGAGGAAACGTATTTTGGATCGAGAGGACGGAGATCGTGCGTGGTCGTACCAGTTGAAGAAATGTCCGCGAAACTGCTCGAGCTTGCGCATCGTGGCGACCGTGGATTCGAGCCGCTCGACCGCGTTCGCAGGTCCCGATCCATCCGAGATCGTGCGCCGCCAGCACGGCCAGGAGCGTACAGGCCGATGTTCGTTGGCGAGGTGCGATGAGCCACGACCGGATTCGGATCTTCCTGAAAATTATCCGGCGGCAGCAAATGATCCTCGGCCGTGACAAACGTTTCGAAAAAGCGCCAGGTGCGCCGTGAGACGGCGCGGAGGGCGCGCGCATCCGCCGCGACAAACTTTGGCGCTCGGCCGAGGCGGGGAAGGCTGATCCAGTGCGCCACTGCCGGCGCGGCCGCCCACAGAGCAAGAAAGGGCAGAGCGGCCTGCAAGCGCGTGAGCGATGCCCAGCCACACGGCCAGAGAGCCGGCGAACGCCAGAATCACACCACCGGCCATGCGCCTGAAGATGTCGCAGAGATTCAGGTCTACCGCGTATTTGGCTTGCGCGGCGGTGACCCATTCCAACATATGTTCTGTGCGTGAAAAGCAGCCGCACAGCGTCCGCCCGATCGCGTCCGCCATCAGCCATGCCTGGTAAGCGAGAAAGGTGACGTTCAGACCGCCTGCGATAAGCCCAGCGAAAAATCCGAAATCAAGCCGCGAAAGTGGCTTCGCTTTGAAATTCCTCCCAGATGCGCGTTTACACCGGCCAGGAAAGGAAGCAGCGCCGGAATCGCGATCGTCGCGAGCACGAATCGTGTCCACAGCCAGGGCGAAACTCCCGGCGTCACCCAGCCCGCGAGCAGCGTAGAAACATGCACGGGCGCGGAAAGGGTGCGGCGCAGATTGTCCAGCATCTTCCAGCGGCCCACGACGGGAATCTTGAACTTCTGGCGCCGCCCCGGCGCGGCCGCCAACTCCCGAGAGATCCAGGGCAGGAGTTGCCAATCTCCGCGCGCCCAGCGGTGCTGGCGTGCGGCGGCGGCTTCGTAGTGAGACGGGAAATTCGTCGAACAGCTCGATATCCGTGGCGAGCGCCGTGCGCGCGAAGATGCCCTCAAACAGATCGTGGCTGAGCAAAATATTCTCGCGGCACTTTGCCTGCCTAGCGCCGCATTCGAAGACATCGAGGTCGTAAATTCCCTTGCCGGTGTAAGGAACCTTCGCGGAAAAGATCCTGGTACACGTCTGAAACCGCCGAAGGTAAGGGTCCATTCCGCTGGGACCGGAAAAGATTCTTTGAAAGATCGATCCCTCCCGTCGCCCGGCAGCGACGGCGTAATGCGCGGTTGAACGATGCCGTAACCGTCCACGACCCGGCCCTCCGCGGAGCTGAATGCGGGCTGGTTCAGCGGATGCGCCATCGTGCCCACAAGACGCGCCACGCTGCCGCGCGGCAAGCGCGTGTCTGCATCCAGCGTGATGACGTAACGAACTCCCGGAATCGCTTCCGGCGGGCGCTTCCGATCGGGATGAAAGTGGTGTTCAGGGAGCCGCGCAGCAGCAGATTCAGTTCGTGAAGCTTCCCGCGCTTGCGCTCCCAGCCCATCCATTTCCTTCGCGATTCATTCCAGACGCGCTTTCGATGAAACAGGAGAAAGAGTCGGTCCGCCTCCCGGCGCCGGGCCATGGCGCTTATTCGAGGTTCGCAATGCCTTCCGCGGCAGCGGCCAGCAAATCCTCATCGTTCGGCAGATTCTCCGTTGCCGCGTCGGCCCAATCGGAAAGCAGCGCAAAACGCAGGTCGCCGTCAGAATTCGCCAGATAGTGGATTTCGAGCCGCTCTACCTGTTCCTTGACGTCCTCGTGGAGGTCAGCAGCGTGGGAACCACGACGATGGTTCGCAGATGCTCGGGAACGCCGCGCTGCAATTCCAGTCGCGGCAGCGGGCGCGGGCCGAACAAGATCCGTGACGCCGCGATTGACCAGAGCAATGGCGAGATCCGACGCGGGAATCGCCGCCAGGACGCCAAGCAGCACCAGAGTACCCGGGGGATGCGCCCAATTCCCGCGCGCGAACCAATGGCAAAGCCAGGATGACCGCCGTGAGCAGGGCGATCGTGCCCAGATAGCCCGGCACGGCGCGCGTACATAAAGCCGCAGAAGCCGGCGCCGCCATCGGACGTGGAAACCAATTTCGCGCTCGAACGCGCGACGCCCGTGCGAGATCAGGTAGTAGCCGGGATCCCTGCGCCGGTCTGCTTCCGCCGTGGCTCGGAATCGGCTCGGCCGCTGCCGCGGCGCTTGGCTGGCGCGCTTCACGGCGCTTCGCGCAATCTCCGTCTCGGAGCGCCTCGATCCGCGAGAGAGATCCTCGATGGCGTGCCGGTAGGCGTCGCGCGTCGCGAAATCCATGGCGCCAAAAGTGCGGTTCCGTCGCGCAGGACTGCGTCGACGAGGCTGACGCTCTCAAAAAAAACCTGCCAGTCGAACGCCGAGGTCAGGCGCATGCTGGTGATGATGTTGCGCACCGTAACGCTCGTGGCCGCCTGCTGCTGATGTTCGGCGCGCACGATCTCGTCGGCGGTGGTTCCCTGCGCGGCCAGTCGCTCGTCGAGCCAAAGCAAGATCGGCCCAACTTTGGGATCCAGATCGCGCAGGCGCTGAACGAGCTGGACCGCAAAGGCGCGGTCCAGACGGCTTTTTCTCGAACTGGCGGAGGACCGTTGCGGATCGACGGCCGCGTTCGCTCCCGTGCCCAGAAGCCTGTCGGCGAGATCGTCCGCTTCATGCCGCGCAGCGCGGCTGCGAACGATGGGTGCGCAAGCCGGCGCAGGTTTTCAACCAGCACGATGCGTAGCGTGATGGCGACGGCCCAGAGCTCGCCGATCGTGAGCGGCTTGCACGCGCTGGTAGGCGGTGACAAAGCGGCGAAGCATCTCCGGATCGAAGCGGCTGTCCGTGTGCGCCACAAAGGCCCAGGCGACGCCATAAACGCGCGGATAGCCCTCGAGATGGCCCGAAGCAAGCTTGGGCAATTTGCGATAGAAACCGGGCGGCAAATCGTCGCGGATTTCGCGAAGCTGCTCCTCCACGATGTAGAAGTTGTCGACGAGCCATTGCGCGGCGGGCGTGATGGTGTGTTCTTGCTGGGTCGCGCGGGCGATCGCGCGGTAGTATTCGAGCAAAAGCCGGCCGTTTTCGGCGACGCGGGGAACGAGGGGTTGCCCGGCGCGCCGATCGTCGGTTGCCCGCTGCGCGGCGGCGAGGCTTTCGGCGTGCTGTTCGAGGCGCTCGATGCTGAAAAGTTCGGCGCGGATCGGCTCTTCTTCTTGAACCACCGCGGCCACGGTCGAACTTGAGGTCATGGACAGGAATACTCTATGAGGACTGGAATCTTATTGTACCTGCATCTCTCCTGTTGTCCTACCGCCGCCGCTGGATAAGGGAGCTGCACAATCCCGGCGAAACTCGGGAAACTGGCCGCGAATCCGTTCGATCAGGTGCAAGCAAATTGCAAGAGAACTCTTCGGAGGGAGGGGGCCGTTTGATCGCAAACGGCCCTCCGTTGTGACGGGCGCATGGCGGGAACAACGAGAAGCAGGCACCGAATTACGGATGTGAGGATTTTGAAAAACCGCTCGTGATGGCGGCACTAGCTTCGGCCGGCTCGCGTTGCCCGCGCCTCCCTGTGCTCCTCCGCCTTCAGGTTCTTGATGAATTCGTCCGCTTGCTGCTCCGCGACTTCCCTGGCGATTCCGTAATGCTCCTGGATTTTCCCGACGAGCTGCTGGCGCTTCCCGTCGATCACGTCGAGATCATCGTCCGTGAGCCTGCCCCACTTCTCCTTCACTTGACCCTTCGTCTGTTTCCACTTCCCTTGCACTTGGTCCCAGTTCATTTGAGCCTCCCTTGATTTCGCCGGGCCGGCAGGCGCTTTGTTTTTCGCCGCACTCACAGGAAAACACGATCCGGCGCGAGCGAGGAATACATCGGAACATTGAGTTGCCGCCGCGCGATCACGTAGGCGCGTCTACCGGAGGAGACCTTCAGGCGGCAAAAAACGGCTGCGATTTGCTCAGGTTGGAAATGGCGGGTATGAGATAACGGTTCGACTCCGATTTGAGGACGCACCCCTGCGCCCCGGCGAGCTGCACGACTTTTGCCAGATCAGGGAAATGGTGCAGAGTCAGTATCAGGATTTGCGTTTCGGGAAACGATGCATGGATTTCGCGCGTCGCTTCCAGCCCATCCATCTTGGGCATGCTCAAGTCCATGATCACGACGTTGGGATGCAACTCCCGCGTTCGATCGATGGCCTCGAGGCCATCGGCCGCTTCGCCGCAAACTTGCCATCCGGCATGCGATTCAAGCAGCAGGCGTACGGCTGCGCGAACCAGCGTCTGGTCGTCCACTATCAAAATCCGCAACTGGGTTTCGGCCACCATTGAAGTGCTGCCGCCCGGATCGATTCCGGTAACTTAAGCCAAAGGGATTTCGGCGAGGCCATTCCTGTGTTCGAATGCAGGGCTCTCTTGCGTCCAGTCAATCGGGCGAATTGCCATACAGCACATGGAGTCCGGCAAGGTGGAAGAAGAGTCGGCCCAGCCCGCAAGCCTTGATTTCTCTCAAGGCCCCTCGACTCTTCTTCCCCTTGCGCCTAGCGGATCTCTCCGCGATTCAATCATCCTAAAGAGCGGCCGCCATCGGCCATACAGGTAACGCGTTAGAGAAGCAGGGGATATGCTGTACACGCCCTGACGCCTCAGCGATGGCGACGTATCCTCGGTCCTAACTAAAAGACAACAGGAGCCTTAGGTGGCACTGGCCTGGGGTAATTTAGAACGGCGGGACGCTAGGTTGCTCGCCAAGGGCGAAGGAAACAACGGCCATGGCGGCGAGCACGCCGGTTTCCGTGCGCAGAATATTTCCGCCAAGAGAGACCTCAGCGAATCCGGCGGACGACGCAGCGGCGATTTCCTCGCCGGTCCAGCCGCCCTCGGGGCCAATCGCAATCGCCGCTACACCCGGCGAAGCGCGTTTCGCCGGAGGAGCCACCCCGCTCAGCACTTCGCGAATGGAAGGCGCTTCGCGCCGCTCGGAGAGGAATATCTTCGTACCGGCTATGCATTGCGCGTACGCCCTTTCGGGCGATACGGCGGCTCCGAGCGAAGGCGGGCGAAGCCGCCGCGACTGTTGCGCCGATTCCGCGAGGATCTTTTCCCAGCGCGATCGCCGCTTTTCCGCCGCGGCGACCAGCGCTTTATCGGTGCGCGCCGCGGCGAGCGGAGTAATCTCTCTCGCGCCGAGTTCGGTGGCCTTTTCAAGGCACCACTCGAAGCGGTCGAATTTCACGAGCGAAAGCAGCAGGTCGATCTGCACGGAAGGTTCGCGCGCAGCGACAGGCTCGACCAGCGCAAAATCGATGCGGCTCCCACCGCGCTTTGAAAGCGCCACGCGCTCGATGCGCGCAAGCCAGACCGCGTGGCCGTCGCTCAGCTCGTAGAGCTGCCCGGCCTCGGCGCGAAGCACCCGCCCCAAATGCTCGGCGGCATCGCCGCGAAGAGCAGCAGATTGCGATTCGAATTGCTCGACGAAAAAGCGGCGGCGCATCGCAGGATTGTAGCGTGTCCGAATGCTCTCCAGGAGTCGTAGCTTGAAAGCGAAGGAAACTGTGCTTTTTCGGTGTAGGGGCGGGTTTGAAACCCGCCCCTACGAGCGAGGAGCCTAAAGGGGCCACGGCGCGGGCCGACAGATAAGCGAACGGGCGCGGCGTTTTACTCTTCCCGCGTGAACATCCGCGAGACAGACCCTATCCGAAAATGTCCTTCACCTTGTCGAAAAAGCTCGACGACCGCTCGACCGGCTTGTTTTCCACCTTCAGGCTCTGGCCGAGCTGCTCGAGCAAGCGCTTCTGCTCGCGCGATAGCTTCGATGGAATCACGATATGAATATTCGCGTAGAGGTCGCCCTTGCCTCCGTGCGGATTCGGAAGCCCGTGCCCCTTGAGCCGAAAAATCTGCCCGGATTCGGTGCCTTCGGGAATCTCGAGCTCTTCTTCGCCGCGCAGCGTGGGAACCTTGATCTTCGCTCCCAGCGTCGCCTGCGGAATGCTCAACGGAATCGTGCAATAAAGATCGGCGCCGCGCCGCTCGAAAAAGGAATGCTCCTTCACATCCAGGAAAATATAGAGGTCGCCCGCGGGACCGCCGTTCACGCCGGGATCGCCCTGCCCGGTCATGCGCAGGCGCGTGCTCGTCTCCACTCCCGCGGGAACCGCCACCTCAAGCGTGCGTTCGCGCTCGACGCGCCCTTGCCCGCGGCAATCCACGCAGGCTTCGCGAATCACCTGCCCCGCGCCCTGACACGCCGGGCACGTGCGCGTAATCGAGAAAAATCCCTGCTGGTAGGCCATCTGCCCCCGGCCGCCGCACGTGGTGCACGTCGTCAGGCCGCCGCTGCCAGGTTTTGCTCCCGTGCCCTTGCAGGTTTCGCAATGCTCGCGGCGCGACATCCGAATCTTCGCCGTGACACCCGACGCGGCATCCGCGAAAGAGAGCGACATATCGTAGCGCAGATCCGCGCCGCGCTGGCCGCGCGCCCCTCGTCCACGGCGCGCCCCGCCCCCGGCAAACACCTGCTCGAAGCCGAAAAGATCGCCGAGGATGTCCTGAAACTCCTCGAAGATCGTCGCGTTGAAGCCGCCTCCCGCCTCGAATCCGCGATTGCCCAGGCCTGCGTGCCCGAAGCGGTCGTAGGTCGCGCGCTTCTGCGCGTCGGAGAGGACGCTATAGGCTTCGCTCGCCTGGCGGAAATTCTCCTCGGCCTCCGGGCTTTTCTGTTGATTGCGGTCCGGGTGCCACTTCAGCGCCGCCTTGCGGTAAGCGGACTTGATCTGATCGGCCGAAGCATCGCGCGCGATGCCGAGCACTTCGTAATACTCGAGCTGTTTCCCTGGAGCCATTTCGTCCCTGAATCCTAGTTATCGCGACGCGACGCGTGCGCGGGCCGCGATTCCGGAGCGCTCGCCACGCGAACCATCGCGGGCCGCAGCACGCGCTCGTGAAACAGATAGCCGGGCTGCATCTCGCCGATCACCACTCCGTCGGCGTGCTCCGATGTTTCCACGGTCTCGATCGCGTGATGAAAATGCGGGTTGAATTCCTTGCCCACGGATTCGATCCGCGTAAGCCCCTGCCTCGCGAGCGCATCCCAAAGCTGCCGGCGGATCAGTTCGAAGCCCTTGCGATATTCGGCGTTCGCCCCGTCTCCGGGACCGGCCAGAGCGCGATCGAACGCATCGAGCACAGGCAGAATATGCTCGACGAGCGATTCAGCGCCGCGGTGCCGCTCCTGTTGCCGCTCTTTCTCGACGCGCTTGCGATAATTCTCGAAATCCGCCTGCCGCCGGACGAGCGTATCCATCAGCTCTTGTTTCTCGCCGAGCAGCTTCTGAATCTGTTCGGCGAGCGAACCCGCTCCGGCCGCTTCATCGCCCTGCGCGGCAGATCCAACCGCTGCCGGATCGGGCGATTCACCAGCCCCTTCTCCCGGCTCTCGGGAAAAGACAATCTCCGGCCCGCGGCCCTTGGCTTTTTCCTTGTCTCGATCGCTGTGCGACGCCACCGAAATCAACTCCCCTCTTCGTCTTCCGAGAAAAACTGCGCCATGAACGCCACGGCCGTGATCACGCGCTCGTAGTGCATGCGCATCGGCGCGAGGATTCCCAGCGTCCCCTGCACCTGATCCTTAGATGAGTACGACGCCGAAACCAGCGCAAGGTGTTTGCCCGCATTCGACATCTGGTCAAGCCCCAGCTCGACGTGCACCGGCTCGGGCGCCTCGATGCAGCCGCTCAAGAGAGCGATCAGCCGGTCCTTTTCCTCGATCGCCTCGAGCAGCTCCTGCAGCTGCTCCTGGTTCGTAAACTCGACGGAAGCCGCAAATTTCGCCGCGCCTTCCACATACACCTTGCGCTCGGCGCTATCGCCGAGGATCGACGGATCGCACAGCATCAGCGCGTCGTCGGCGATGCGGCCATACTGCTCGCGATCGCGCTCCACCTGCGCGCGAAGATCGGCGCGCATGGCCTCGAGCGTCCATCCGACGTAATGGCGATTCAAATGCGCCGCCACGTGATCCAGATCCTCTTGCCGGAACGTCCGCTCGGGGCGAATCAGCTTGTCGCGCGTCACGCCGCCCGTGGTGACCAGCACGACGAGCACGCGATTATCGGGCACCAGCAGAAACCGCACATGCTCGACCACGCTTTTCGCCAGCGGCGGCGAAATGAAAATTCCCAGCCCGCGCGACACCGCCGACAAGCACATGGCTCGCGCGCTCCATCACGGCTTCCGGCGTCTTTGCCGCTTCGAGTTCGCGCCGAATCCATTGCCGGTCCTCGGGGCTGGCCGTGGCCTGCGCCGCCACCTGCTCCACAAAAAAGCGGTAAGCCGCCGCGGTCGGCACGCGTCCCGCCGACGTATGCGGCTGGTAGAGGTAGCCCTCTTCCTCGAGGTCGGCCATCACGTTACGCACCGTCGCCGGGCTCAGCGGCTCGATATGGCGCCGCGCGACGCTGCGCGAAGACACGGGTTCGCCGGTCTCGATGTAGGTTCGCACCACATCCGTCAGAATCTGCTGGTGCCGCTTTTGCTGCAGGACCGTTGAGCTCATGGATTCCTGTGAGTCTCTCCTGCTATCGCCGATGATCCATCCAGAGGAACAGCCGTACGCGCTGCTGATCAAAGTTTAAACGCCGCGAAGATTCGCGTCAACTTCGCCGCGAGTTTCGCCGGCGAAGTACCAACCGGCAAGGTGGGCGCCCCATTCGGAAAATGTTCCCGCAAAATGCAACGGGCACAATCGCGAAGGATTGTGCCCGGTCGAACAGACGGAAATAGGGAAGGGGTTCAGTCCGGGGGCAGTACCGCGGCTTCCGGCATCTGCAGCTTGGCCTTGGCCAGTGCGCGAACGATATTCAACTCGACCACCTGTTCGGATGTATTACGCACCGTCGCAAGTTCGCTCACCAGGAGATACTTTGCGCGTTCAAGCATCTTTTTTTCGCGGAAGGAAAGCGGCTTCGTGCGGCTGAGGGCGACAAGCCCCTTCAGCACGGCGGCCACTTCCATCAACGATCCTGTGCGCATGCGATCTGAATTTTCCTTGAAACGGTGTTTCCAATCATGGTGGGAAGCGGAGCGGCCCTTTTCCAGATACGAGAGCACGGCACCGGCTTGGGTTGAGCGGATGATGGGTCGCAAACCCACGTTCTCGATGTTGGCTTGCGGCACCATCACCTTCAAGCCGCTCGAGAGGATCCGCAACATGTAAAAGCGTTCTGATTTTCCGTCTACGTAGCCGTAACTGATTTGTTCGATGAGCCCAACACCGTGGTTCGGATACACGACTTTTTCGCCTAGCTTGAAATCCATAAGTCGAAGTTCCCTCCCCCGAAATGCTGAATGTTTGAAGTGTAGGCTCATCGTCGGAGTGTCGTCAAGGTTTTCCCGTATTTTCACGCGGGATCAATTTTGCGGAAATGGCCGATTTCTAGGGGGTTTGGCAGACCAATTGCCCTATAATCGGGCACGTGCTGATTCTCGCCTTAGATACCTCTTCGCCTTCCGGCAGCGTGGCCGCTCTTCGCGATGAGAGAATCGTCGGATCGGTCTCGACTTGGACGGACGAAGTCTATTCGGCGCGCATGTTTCGCCACGTGGACTTCCTGCTGCAGGAACTTTCCCTTCGCCTCGACGAATTCGACCTCTTTGCCGTGGCTGCCGGGCCGGGATCTTTCACCGGGCTGCGCGTCGGCTTGACGGCCGTGAAGGGATGGGCTGAGGTCTATCAGAAACCGATCGCGGCCATCAGCGGCCTCGAAGCCATTGCCGTACAATCACATTCGACGGTTCCATTACTCGTACCCGTACTCGACGCGCGGCGCGGGCAAATCTATTTCGGATTTTACCGGCGGGTGGACCCAGTAAGATTAGCACTCGAAGGCCAGGAGTGCGTGGCGACGCCCGAAGAATTTGTGCAGGCGCTGAGCGCGCACGCGGCGACGGCGGATTCCGCCATCTTGACGCCCGTCCCCTCATTGCTGCGCGAGGCGCTGTCTCGCCTTGAGACGCCACCCGCATGGGCCGGCAAAATGCCGATCGGCGATGTCTCGCCCATTCTCGCGCCCTATGTGGGCCTGCTCGGCTACCGGCGCGCGCAGCGGGGCGAGCTTTCCGACGCCCTCACGCTCGACGCGAATTACGTCCGCCGGACCGATGCCGAGCTCCACTGGAAGGACTCCGGTGGGTCTTGACCGTCCGTCCGATCGAGTCGCGCGACATCGATGCGATTCTCGCGATCCAGCAGGCCTCCCCCGAGGTCGCCCAGTGGACCGGGCACGATTACGCTCGCGTCGTGGCCGGCGACATGGCGGGTTGGGTGGCTGAAGAAAACGCTGTCGTCGCCGGATTCCTTGCCGCGCGCCGGGCGGCGACCGATCTCGAGATTCTGAACTTCGCCGTGCGCGAAGATGCGCGCCGGTCTGGCGCAGGCACGTCGCTCCTCCGCGCGGCTGTGGCGTGGGGCAAGACGTTCCAGGCCGAAAAGGCCTTCCTCGAGGTGCGAGCTTCGAATGCAACCGCGCTGCGCTTCTACGAACGCCAGGGATTCCAGGTGACCGGGCGCCGCCCGCGCTACTACACCGCGCCAATCGAGGACGCCCTGCTGCTCACTGCCGATATCGCCGCGCTTGCTGGTAACATGCAACCGTGAGCACCTTCGATGTAGCCATCGTGGGCGGCGGCGTGATCGGCGCCTCGATCGCGTTCGAGCTTGCCGCGGAAAAGCTTCGCGTCGTCGTGCTCGACCGCCAGCAGCCCGGCCAGGAAGCGTCGTGGGCAGCCGGCGGGATGCTGTCCCCCGCGCCGGATTCGCCTCGCGATATCCCACTTACGCCGCTCGGCAGAGAAAGCCTCAGGCTATATCCGCAGTTTGTCGCCGCCGTCGAGGAAGATTCGGGAAAATCGGCGTCGTATGCGCGCAGCGGAGCCATCGAAGTTCTTCTCGCGCCGCACGGGGAAATCGACCGCGACCAGAAAGTCGCCGAGTACGGCCTTCTCGATCTCGCGGTCGAGCCGATTCCCCTGAGCCAAGCGCGCGAGCGCGAAAAATCCATCACGCCAGACGCGCGCGCGGCCCTGTGGCTGCCCGAAGAAGCCACGGTCGAACCACGCCCCCTGATGAACGCCCTACTGGCCGCCGCGCAGAATCGCGGAGTCGCGATCCGCTCCGACTGCCGGGTCAGCAGCTTGCTGTGCGAGCAGGATCGGTGTCTCGGGGTGATCGCAGGCGGAGAAAAAATTGACGCGGCGCACGTGGTTGTCGCAGCCGGATGCTTTTCGGGCGAACTCGCCAACGGAACCGTCCACTTGGAGCGCTTGCTACCCACGCGGCCCGTGCGAGGGCAGATGCTCGCGCTGCGGCACGACAGCTCCCGGCTGAATTGCGTCCTGCGCTCCGAGCGCGGCTATCTGGTGCCGCGACGCGACGGCCGCATCGTCGCCGGCAGCACCAAAGAGGAAGCCGGATTCGAAAAGCGGGTCACCGCTGCCGGAATCCGCAAAGTGCTCGATGCCGCGATCGAACTCTGCCCCGCCCTCGCCGCAGCCGAAATCGTCGAAACGTGGTCCGGCCTGCGCCCCGGCACCCCCGACGACCTTCCCATCCTCGGCCCGACGGACATCGAAGGCCTTTCGATCGCCACCGGCCACTACCGCAACGGAATCCTCCTCGCGCCGGTCACCGCGAAGCTTGTACGCGAATGGATCGTGCGCGGGCACACGGACTTCGACGCCGCAGCATTCTCGCCGCTGCGCTTCAATCGCGGCTTTTCATCGCGCGCAGGAACAGCGTAGAACACAGCGTGTCCGCCGGGGAAAATCTAGAAAGGAATCCTGCTTCGTTGAGGTTCGCGGTTGGAGGGTCCCGCAAGCGCGGACGCTTGCCCCGGGCCCGTGAATTGCACCTTGTCCGCATCGAGAAAGATCGGTCGGGCGATCACCGCTTCGACGGTTGAGCCCCGCGGCAGCTCGGCATCAGGTCCGCGCGTCAACAATACCGCCGCGAGCCCAGTCGCGAGGCCGACACCCGCACCAATCCCGGCTCCTTCGCCCACGTGGCCCGCCGCAGCGCCGACTCCCGCGCCGACTCCCGTGCCGATCTCCGTGCTGCGAATCACCGTGCCCACGTCCGAGCCTTTGTCGGAATCGCCGATAACTTTGCCCTCGCTGTTCACCGTTTCGCCGCCGCCCGTTCCCGCCTGGCTCGGCATAGCATTCAGATTCACCATGTACGCATTGGGGAGAATCATCGTCGTCAGCTTGACCATTAATTCACCGCGTCCCTTCACGCGCCCCGGCCGCTTTGACTCAGTCACCTCGCCGCTGACATAAGAGCCCGCGGGAATCACCACCTTGCCATTAATCATGATCGGGAAAATCGTCTCGAAGTAGACCGGATCGCCCGCTTTCGCGGTCCGCGTGGAAATCCCGTTGTGCAGCACCAGCGGGATATGCGTTCCGCTCGGCACCTGAATCTGGGCGGCTTTCGCTGGCATCGAGGTCGCGCCGGCCGCACTCGGCGAAGCAGTGGGCGCGGGCGCCGTATTCTGCTGCGGCGCATTCTGCGCGGTGCTTTCGGCAGTGGCCGGCCCCGGCGGCAGCGGACCCGGGTCCTGAGCCAGGGCAGGCAAGCCCAAGGAGAGCACTGCCACGAGTATTGCAATCCGAGGAGAGCGAAAGAGATCGAGTTTCATAAAGTCTCCGCCTACTTGTCCCTTAAAGATGCTTCCCCGCCGAGCCAAGATGCCCTGAGATTAATCCGATCGAGGGGGTCAGTCACTTCTTTTTTATGGCGACGATCAAATGTCCTGGCCCGACATCTACCTATATATCTATAGGTACCCATCTGGGCACGATAGCCGCCCGGATCCTTCGCAGCACCTATACTAGAGTGCAGGTAGGTTCGGCTTTTGGCCCTAAAATCGCACTGGTGGACGTCCCTTCGGGGAAAGACTGTCCTCATTGTATTGACCGCACTCGTCTGCCTGGTGGGCGGTCTCTTTTCCCTCACGCGCCTGGTCATCCTTCGCGGCTTTTCCAAGGTGGAAGAAGATTTTGCCCGGCAGAACCTCGATCGCGCATCGAGCGCCATTTCAAACGAACTCGAAGCTCTTGAGCACGCCACCGATCAGTACGCGGACCGCGACTTCACCTACAACGCGCTGCGCGGCAATCATCCCGAGAGGGTCGCTTCCGAATTCACCGGCCCCGCCTTCGAGCAGCTCCGCGTTAATTTCGTCGTCGTGCTGGACGCGTCCGGGCGCAAAGTCTTCGCCACCGGCTTTAACTTGGCTGGGATGGAGCCGGTGCCTCCTCCGGCCGGCCTCGATCGCCACTTGAGATTCGGATCGCCCTTCCTGATTCACGACGGCGCCGCAAACAACGTCAAAGGCATCTTGATGCTCGCTTCCGGCCCTGTGCTCGTCGATTCAGGCCCCATCCTCACCAGCAACGCAAACGGGCCCGCCGCCGGCGTCCTGATTATGGGCCGTTCTCTCGATTCCGATGAAATCGCGCGTCTCGGCGAGATGACGCACCTCTCAATCGAGATTGACCGCTTGGATTCACCGGCCGGCCGCGCAGATTTAGGAGCGGCCGTTGCGTCTTCCGATCCGTCCACCTTTCTTCGCCCAAACTCGAATGATTCGCTGGCGGCTTACGAGACCCTGCCCGACATCTACGGAAAACCCGCCGGCGTCCTGCGCATTCTTCTCCCGCGAACGATCTATGACCAGGGCCAAACGAGTTCGCTCCAGTTCCTCCTGCTGCTGATCGCGGCCGGTTTCGCATTCGGCGCGATCATCCTCTACCTGATCGAACGCGTAGTGCTCTCGCGCATGGCCGATCTCAGCGACAACATCACGCGCGTCGGAACCAGCGGCAATCTTGCCGCGCGCGTTGCCGTTTCCGGTCGCGACGAGGTCGCCTACCTCGGCACCGCCGTCAATGGCATGCTCGAGGATCTCGAACGCGTCCAGAAAGCGCGGCACCAGGAGCGTACTCGCCTCGCCGTCCTGATCGAAAAGATGCCCACGGTCATCTGGACCACGGACGCGGACCTTCGCTTTACCTATCACACGGGTGCCGCCCTCGAAGCAATGGGCCTTCGCGCCGAAGACGCTTTGGGGAAGACGCTATTTCAATATTTCGGCACGGACGATCCGAACTTTCCGGCGATCGCCGCGCACCACAAGGCTCTTGCCGGCGGAACTCTCTCTTTCGAGCTCGACTGGCAAAAGCGCTCTTTCGATTGCTACGTTCAGCCTCTGCGCGGACCTCAAGGCGACCTGATCGGCGTGATCGGCGTGGCGCTCAACGTCACCGACCGCAAGCACCTGACGGATCAGTTGCGCCAGTCGCAAAAAATGCAAGCCATCGGCGAACTCGCCGGCGGCGTCGCGCACGACTTCAACAATCTGCTCATGGTGGTCAAGGGACACGCGCAGCTCCTTCTCGAACGCATGCCCAAGGAGCCCTCGCTTCATCACAGCGTGCAGCAGATGGAAAAGGCCGCCGACCGCGCCGCATCGCTCACGCGCCAGCTCCTCGCCTTCAGCCGCAAGCAGGTCCTCCAGCCGCGCGTGCTGGATATGAACGACGTGGTGACCGGCATGATCAAGATGTTCTCCCGCGTGATCGGCGAAAATATCGAGATGGCCTTCGTTCCCGCCGCCAAGCTCGGCCGCACCAAGGCCGATCCCGGACAGATCGAGCAGGTGTTGCTCAACCTCGTCGTCAACGCGCGCGATGCCATGCCCACCGGCGGGCGCCTCACCATCGAGACATCGAACGTTCACCTGGACCGCAGCTACGCGGCCGGCCACGCCGCCGTCGACCCCGGCCCTTACATCATGTTGACCGTCAGCGACACCGGCTGCGGCATGGACGCCGAAACGCAATCGCGCATCTTTGAGCCGTTTTTCACCACCAAGGAAGCGGGCAAGGGCACCGGCCTGGGTCTCGCCACGGTCTACGGCGTCGTCAAGCAGAGTGGCGGCTACATCTGGGTCTATAGCGAAGTCGGCTGCGGAAGCACCTTCAAAATCTATCTGCCGGAAGTCACCGAAGCGATCGATGCTCCCGCCATCGAAAAGGAAACGCGCGGCTCATCGAGGGGCACCGAAACCGTCCTCTTCGTCGAAGACGAGCTGAGCGTTCGGGAGCTCGTGCGCGACTATCTCGCGGGAGCGGGATATCGTGTCCTCGATGCCGGCGACGGAATCGAAGCCCTCGAAGCCGCCAGGGCCCACAAGGGCCCGATCCACATCCTGATCACCAACGTCGTCATGCCGCGCCTCAGCGGCCGCGATCTCGCCACCAAACTCTCGTCCGAACGCCCCGACATGAAGGTCCTCTTCATCTCGGGCTACACGGACGATACGATCGTCCGCCACGGAGTCCTCGAAGGCGGCGTCGCCTTCCTGCAAAAACCCTTCAACCTGAGAGCGCTCTCCGAAAAGATCCGCGAAGTCCTCACGGCCGAAATTCCGGCCCCGGTCCCCGTCGGTACCCGCGAAAAGGGCTGAGCGCCGACACCGGGAACTCAACTCTCCGCGTATTCAATGCTCTCCCTGTGAGCTCTGCGTTTAGCTGGGTGTTCGAATCAACGTACGGTCAAATGGAAACTGGGGCTAGATCAAGAAAACGGTCTGTCCGGTCAAATCGAAGCGCTTGCGGCAGCGGATATTCCTGCAGGCGACCATATTATCGATGCGCACCATATACGAGCGTGCCTTCGCGAACTGCCTCTTATCTTCTTCGTTGCCCCCGGCGGGCATCTGCGCCCTCTTGTTTCGCACGATCCAGCGCACCGGATACGTATTCTCCTGGCGGCAATGCGGGCAGTTCAGCGGGATTTGCTTCGTCTCTTCTTTTTCCTCGTAAAATCGCTTTTCGTCCATTTGTCCCCGTCTAATCCGAAGTCGAACTCAATTCCCCAATATCATCCAGCGTCACGAATCAAATGCCCGCATCCTGCCAGCGCGGCAGCCAATGCGTAAGCGCCGCGACCGTGTGATGGCGATCTCCCTCGAGCATCCGGAAATCCCCGTCGTGCAGCAGGACAATATCGCCTCCCCGCACGCGCTGCAAGTGCTCGACCACCTTTCCCGCGGCGCGCGGCTTCCAGTCCCACGCCAGCGCCGACCACATCACCACCCCGGCTCCGCCCCACCGCCGCACGGCGCCATTCAGCAGAGGACCGCGAAAGCCAAATGGCGGCCGCATCCAACGAGGCCTTTTCCCGGTCGCCTCCTGGATCGCGTCGTCGCAGCGAGCGAGCTGCGCCGTAATCTCCGCTGCCGACCGGAATACCAGCTGCGGGTGCGTATCCGTGTGGTTGCCGATCGTGTGGCCCCGCCGCGCGATTTCCCTCGCGAGCTCTGGAAATGCGCGTACGTGCTCGCCGGTCACAAAAAATGTCGCGCGAACTTCCTGCTGCTCCAGCAGTTCCAGCAGCGCAGGCGTCACTCCCGGGTTCGGTCCGTCGTCAAACGTCAGCGCCACCGAATCATCCCCGGTGTGCCGGATCGTCGGGCCGAAAATCTGCGATACCGGCGCAACGGCTGCCCATGCAAAGCTTCCGCTCGCGGCGCACGCACCACCCGCTTCGATCAGGGCTGGGATCTCACGCATCACTGGATTTTCGCACCGCCGCCGCAAAAACGCCACGCCGGTGGGTTTCGGTTGCGCCGTTTGATACGATGACCGCCGAAGCTGCCGCGCACATGATCTCGTCTCCGCCGAAACTCCCGGTTTGGATCCGATGGGTCGCCCTCGTATGGCTTGTGTTTTGGTTCACGGTCTACTGGCGCAGCTGGGGCGCCCTCAACTTCCTGCACTTGTGCGACATTGCCGAAATCCTGGCCTGCATCGGCTTCATCACTGATAGCACGCTCCTGATTTCAAGCCAGGCGGTCGCCTCTCTCGCCGTCGACGCTGCCTGGGCGCTCGACGCGGGCTGGACCGCCGTTTTCGGCCACCATCTGATTGGCGGCACCGAATATTTTTTCGACCCGAGCCATGCCCTCTGGGTTCGCCTGCTCTCGCTCTTTCATCTCGCGTTGCCAGTGCTGCTGCTTTGGGCCGTGCACCGCCTTGGATACGATCGCCGCGGGTTCCCGTTGCAGCTCGCGATCGCATTGCCCGTGTTCATCGCCTCCCGCTTCGCCCCCGCCGCCCAAAACATCAACTACGCCTTCACCGACCCCTTCTTCCATCGCTCCTGGGGACCGGCACCCGTTCACATCATCGTAGTTTTTCTCTTCATGCTCGTCGTCCCTTATCTCCCCACGCACCTCGTCCTGAAACGCCTTTTCCCGCCGCCGGCGAGCCTGGGCGGGTGGAACAAATCGGGGCACGCCGGCGTATAACCAGGCAGCGGATCTGTCGGATAGGAGTGTGTATGAAGGCTACCAGTTTCGAATTTCGGCACCGCTCCTGGATCATCGCCCTGCTCTACACGCTCGGCTTCTGGGCGTACGCGATAGACCACGTCAACACGGTTCAGTACATCATTCGCGAGACCGTCGGGGCGAATTCCGCGCGCGGGGCGCTGGTGGCACACGCGTTCTTTGGTTTCGCGACTCTGCTCGCCGCACTCGGCGCGCTGATCCGCACGTGGGGCGCCGCCTATCTCCGCTCGGACGTGGTTCATGACGCCAGGCTGCACTCGAACCTGCTTGTCGCCGACGGCCCCTACCGCTACGTGCGGAACCCGCTCTATCTCGGCGGCATTCTTTCGACGATCGGCGTCGCATTCATGGCCAGCCGCCTGGGTTTCGTATTTCTGATTGCGACCCTGTCTCTGCTATTCATGCGACTGGTTGGCCGCGAGGAAGCGGAACTGGAACAACAACAAGGGGAGAGTTACCGCGAATATTGTCGCCGTGTCCCACGAATTCTTCCCGCGTTGACGCCGCGTCTGCCCGCAGGCCAGACCAAACCGCAATGGGGACAAGCGTTTCGGGGAGAAGCCTTCATGTGGGGCTTCGCACTGGCCGTGGCAAGCTTTACCGTGACGCTGAGTCTTCTAATCTCAGGAGTCATCTGGGTGGTCGCGCTGCTGGCCTTTTGGCAGCAGCAGTACGTCCACAATCGCCGCCGGCGTGCCGCGCCAGTGGCGTAAAGATTTTATTCCGTCTGCCGCACCGCGCGCAGATCGATCCCGAGCTGCTGGCACTTCTTGTAGAGGTGGCTGCGCTCAAGCCCCAGCGCCTTCGCCGTGTTCGTCATGTGATGATGGTTCCGCTTGAGCTCCGCGAGCAGCGTCTCGCGCTCGAACGTCTCGACGCGCTGCGCCAGCGCCCCCGTCGCCTCCGCCGCGCCGGCTGCCGCCGCGCCCATCGCACCGGTCCCCTGCGGCAGCGCCCGCTCCACCGTCGCGGCCTCCACCGTATCTCCCGTCGCCAGCAGCAACACCCGCTCGATCACATTCCGCAGCTCGCGGACATTCCCCGGCCACGCGTACCGCTCCAGAGCCTCGATCGCGCCCGGCGAAAGCGTCTTCAGTTTCCAATGATTCTGCTCGTCCAGTTGCCGAACAAAATGCTCGCCCAGCACGCGGATATCCTCGCGGCGCTCGCGCAGCGGCGGCAGCACGATCGGGAACACGAACACGCGATGATACAAATCCTCACGAAACGTCCCCTGCCGCGCCTGCTCTTCGAGATTCCGGTGGGTCGCGACCACCACGCGCACGTCCACCGCGAATGGATGGTCGCCTCCCACGCGCTCGATCTCGCCCTCTTCGAGCACGCGCAGCAGCTTCGCCTGCATCGCGAGCGGCATATCGCCGATCTCGTCGAGAAACAGCGTGCCGCGGTGCGCCTGCTCGAATTTCCCCACGTGCCGCGCCGCCGCGCCGGTAAACGACCCCTTCTCATGCCCGAAAAGCTCCGATTCCATCAGCTCCGCCGGAATCGCCGCGCAGTTCAACGAAATAAACGGGCCGCCGTGCCGCGCACTTTTCTCGTGCAGAGTGCGCGCGATCAGCTCTTTGCCCGTCCCCGTCTCGCCGCGAATGCAGACGCGGGTCTCGCTCGCCGCCACGTGCTCCACCTGCGCCATCACCTCGCGCATCACGGCGCTCGCCCACACGATCTCGTGCTTTCCGAGCCGCCGCTTCAGCTCGCGGTTTTCCTCCTCGAGCCGCGAAACGTGCAGCGCGTGCTCGACGGTCAGCAGCAGCTTGTCGGTTGAAATCGGCTTTTCGAGGAAATCCGAGGCGCCCAGCCGCGTCGCTTTCACCGCCATTTCGATCGTCGCCTGGCCGGACATCATCACCACCGGCGACGCCACCCCGCCCTTCTTGAAGTCCTCGAGCAGGGAAATGCCGTCGCGCCCCGGCATCACCACGTCGGAAAGGATCAGGTCGAATCGCTCGGCCTTGGCCAGATCGAGCGCCCGCGCGGCATTGTCGCAAACCGTGGCTTCATGTCCCGCGAGGCGAAATGCGCGCGCGAGTGACGCGAGCGTGTTCGCATCATCGTCGATAATCAGGATGTTTGCCTTGAGCGGCACGCGAGACTAGTCCCCTTCGCCGCCAACGTCCAGGCCCGTGTGGACATCCTCGGATTCGTGCGGCTCGGGCTTCTCTTCGGTGTCGTGCGCTTCCGCGGGCGTCGCATCTTCTTCCGCCAGTACAGCCTCAGCGGCAGCCGTCGACGGCTCGTCATTCGCCGCAGGCGTTTCCGGCACGCTCCCAGCCCCAGGCGTCGCCGCCGACGATGGCCCGGGCGCAACTGCGTGGCTCACCGGCACACCTGCATGCTGCGCGGGCTTCACCGGCAAATGAATGTGGAACGACGTACCCACGCCCGTCTCGCTCTCAACCGAAATCCGCCCGCCATGATCGCTCACCACCGATTGCACGATCGCCAGCCCCAGCCCAGTCCCGTGCTGCTTCGTCGTGTAATACGGCGTGAAAAGCCGCTCGCATTCTTCCGGCGTCAATCCGCTCCCCGTATCCGAGACCTCGAGGCTCACGCCGCCATCCTCGCGCGCGGTTCGCAGCATCAATACGCCGCCCGCCGGCATCGCATCCATCGCATTCAGGATCAGATTCTCGATCGCGCGCCGCAAGAGCGTCGCATCCGCCTGCACGGCCGGCAGGTTTTCCTCCAGATGCAGTTCCGGCGTGATCGGTGGCCTTCCGAGCGCGCTGAACTGCGCCTCGAACAATTTCACGATCTCGCGCACCAGATCGTTCAGATTCACCCGCGCGAGTTCGGGCTGCGGCATGCGCGCAAAATCGCTGAACCGCCCGATAATCTTGTTCAGGTTGTCGATCTCCGAAAGCAGAATCCCGGTCGATTCCTCGAACACTTCCTCAAACTGATTCCGCCCGTGCTCGCCGCCCTGCTCCTTCGCGCGCCGCAGGTTCTCGACAGTCGTCTGCAGCGGAAACAGCGGATTCTTCAATTCGTGCGCCAGCCGCCGAGCCAACTCGCGCCACGCCGCCACGCGTTCGGCCTGCACCAACCGCTCGCGCTGCTCGCTCAATTGCTCCGTCATGCGATTGAACGCCCGCGAGAGCTGCCCCATCTCGTCGTTCCCGCGCACGTCCACGCGCGCATTCCAGTTCCCTTCCGTCACGGCGCGTGCGCCCTCGGAAAGCCTTCGCACCGGCCGCGTCACGCGCGCCGCGCCCCACCAGCTCATCAGCATCCCGAAAAACAAGCCCATCGCGATCACGCCCAGCGCCAATAGCGCGATGCGCTGTTCGAGCGCCGCCATTTGCCGCTGCGAGCTGCCCACCAGCAGCACGCCCAGAAGCTCGTTCGTGCGCCCCAGCAGCGGCAGCGCGTGAAAACCCTCGGCGCTCATCGCCGTTCCGGCCCACAGTATCTTGAACGTCTGCTGCCGCGGATCGCTGCGCTCCTGCTCGATGAACGGCGCGAACCGCTCGGCCTGCGCGACCGATCCTGATTGATCCACCAGGTTCGTCCCATCGAAGCTCGGATCGAGATTCAGATAGAGCAGCGCGCGCATTCCCGCCGGCAGCACGAGCGACCCCAAGAATTCCTTCCCCAGCCGCTCGCCGCCCACAACGTAGAGATTCTTGTCGCCGACGCGCACCGTTGAAACGGCCATCAACCCGATCGCCGGCCCGTCCTGCGTATCGACCTTCGTGAGAAACGCGCCCACCGGCGTCCAGTCCGCCGTCTGCGTCACCCAGTCCATCTTGTATCCGAAGCGCGCCGGCCATTCGTTGGATGAAATGATCGATCCGTCGCTCGCCACAAAATCGAGGAAGTCGAGCTGGTGGGATTTCGAAACGCCGTTTGCATCATTCACGTACACCGAGAACGTCCGCCTGCGGCCGGCTCAAATCGATGGCCATGCGCACGGTGTCGTTTGCGTCGGCGATTGCCTGCACGCGATTGACGATGCCCTGCTTGTGCCGGTCCACTTCGCGCTCGAATTGCCCCACGAGCGCGTCGCTGTAATCCTGGTTCATCGTGTCGAACGCGCGCCGCGCGACGATCGTCACACCCACGGCGATCACGCCGACCGACGACAGCAGCGCGAGCACGAACACGACCAGAAGTTTGGTGCGAAACGTCACTGCGTATCCTGCTCCAGCCAAACATCCGCCAGCGGCCAGCCTTCGCCCGCCGCGGGCGCTTTCCAATCCCGCACGCGCGCGCTCAAGCCGTAAACCTCCGGCAGCCACACCAGCGGCGCCACGCGATAGCCATTCACAATCCCACGCTCAACGTCATATATATGTTCGGCCGATGCCCCTTCGGCCAGCTCGGTTTCTGGTTTTCCATTCGGCCCGTTCGCATCGATCGCCGGCGCGAGCGTCGCAAGGAAGCTCGCCAGCGCCACTCGCGGATCGGGAGACGGCATCCGCAATCTCACCAGCCGCGCGTCGCAGTTTGATGCTACGCGCTCGTTCTGCTGCGCTTCCGGCGCCACGCGAATTCCAACCTCGCGGGCGTCCACCGCGATTCGTTCCGCGAGCGACTCTTCGAGCGAATCGCTCGCATCATATCCCAACACAATCCGCGGCGAGCCGCCGATTTGCCCCGCAAGTTCCTTCGCGCCGCCCTGGTCCGCGGCCGTCGAAAAAAGAAACGCCGTGCCGCTCGACCACTGCGGCAGCAACCCTCCCGCCGGCTCGCCCTCTTTCTGCAGAATAAAATTGACCATCGCGCCGCGGTCGATCGCGCGCGACAGCGCCTCGCGAAGCCGCGCGTCTTCCGCCGCGGGCCGCCCCGCCACAAAAACAACCGCAACCAATTCATCCGGCTGCGACGTGCTCACGCGAATCCCTTGCCCCGCTGCGTAGCGCGCTTGCTCCGGCGGAATCTCGATGAAGTCCGTCTTGCCCAATTCGAGATCGAGCAGCCGGTCTTTCACGCCGCGCCCCATCTGAATGTCGATCGAATCCACGAAAGGCCGCCCCCCTCTAGCGTCCTCGTTGGCCGCAAGCGTCAAATGCCCGCCCGGCTCCCACTCCGCAATCCGAAACGCCCCCGAACCTGCGGTGCTGCCCCCGGCTCCGCCAAACGTTCCGTCGGGATTGCGGTGGTCGTACAAGAGCGACTCGATCTCGTCCTTCGCCGCAGCTTCTTGCGGATTCGCAGGCGCCACCGAAGGATCAAGGGAATTCACTCGCGCGCCAATCTCTACGCGGAGCGTCCCGCCATACTTCGGCCGCCGCGAAGCCTCCACGCGCCCGGTGAACGCAACCGCCAAACCCAGCAGCGCACATGCGGCCGCGCCGGCGCACGCCAAGCCGAAGGGACTAATGTGGCGTCGCCCTCCCATCGCCTTTGAAGTTCCGGGTGCCCCATCCTCGATTTGCGAGGGTGGGGCTTTTTCCAACGAGCACTTATCCACCATCCGCCTCAGTGTCCGCAGCTCGCCGTAATGAAGTACGCCTCGTAATCGCCCGACTTCAAATTGTGAACCACCGCCCGCGCCACGCCGCCCGCGCCAGTCGCCCACAGCAACGTCACCGGCCCCGCAAACTCGACCGGGTTCCCCGCAAGCGTCGCCGCAGGGCGACCCGTAGCATCCATCTCGTACGCCTGAACAGAATCCGCCTGCGTCCAGTCGCCCTTGCCGGCTGCCAGCACGACGGCCCGCCCATCGCATTGAAGCCCAACACTCGCTACATCGCTGCCGATATCCAGTCCCTTCGGAACCGCCGCGTCTCCCTGAATCCAAGTCTGCGTGTCCTGGCTCACAAACCCGCAATGAATCGTCTGCGGATTCGTGAAGTCGCCCTTGCACTCGATGCCGGGAATTCCCGCAACGCCCATCGCAAGCCCCTCGGAAATATCAAGGTGCCCGCGCTCCGCCCTGAGCCACGGCCGCGCCGGCGGAATAATCACGGCTTGCCCGATTTGCCACTGATCCTGTTGCCGCGAGTAGAAAACCAGCCGCCCCGGCTCGAGGACAATCATCTCCGGCATCTCTCCCGCCGCCGCAGGAGGCAGCGCAAAATCCAAAATCACGCCGGACTGATCCCAAACGCGCACCTGCTCGAGCGACACGCCTCCGCTACGTTCCGCCGTCTTCGCCGCCCTGGATACAGACACCATCGCGACCTGTTCAGCCTTATCTGCCCCGTGCTGCACCTGCGCCACGATCAGATAGCCGTCGGTGCCCTCGGAAAGAGTCACAGTCAGATTCGCGTCAAGCGCCTGTGGCCCCGCCAGCCTGAAATGCCGCTTGGTCAACTCCGCCCGCAACCGCTCGTCAATCGTCGCCACTTCATCAGGACTCAGCGACGACACGTTGTTCACCACAAGGTCGATCCGCGCCCCAGGCGCAGCGATCGCGGCCAGTCGATCCGCTAATTCGCGCACAGCCGTATCCCAGTCTGTCGGCGGAGCATTCGCCGCCTGCCGCCCGTTCGTCGAAACAAGCCGCATAGAAGCGCGGTTTTGTGCCGCACATGCTTTCGGAATCAGCGCGAGTGGCGCGAAAAGGACGACGAAAAGTATCGCGCGGGAAAGAGCAAAGAATCGGCAGGATGGCCGCATCGGCTCGTGCGAATTGCACAGCGCGTTCGTAGTTCGCCATCATAGCACAGCGCGAAAATCGCGCGCGGCCCGCAGCCACCGCAGTTTCAAATCCGCGCACAGCAGAAATTCACGCGCGAAGCGCGACGAGGGTGGAAGCGTGGGCCTCCAGAAAGGGTGCGCCGACCGGGTTGTGGAGGCGGCAGGGCCTTCGGTGGAAGCGTGGGCCTTCAGGCCCCTCGAAAAAGCGTCCCCTCTAGATTGGGCTTTAGCCCCGGGATTTCCTGCTCGGCCGATTTCGCCGGCGGCGGCTTCGTCCCGCGCTCCTCGGCTGAGGGTTCGATGCGGCGGTCGCGAACCCCTTCGCTTCAAAGTGCGGGACGAAGCCGCCAGCAAGGGTTTTTGCCGGCGTTCCTTGGCCGTTCCATCGCTCCCGGATTCCTAGCCCGAATCCGAGCGCCATCGAACTGGCCGGAAATCATCACCGCTTCACAGCTGGCGGATCAGCCACATCATTCTCCGCCGCCGATTTCAGCACGTCGTTCGTGAAAAAGAATTTCCCGTCGTTCGGGACCAGCATGATCTGCACCTTATCCGAAAGCTTCTCCGCCACCGTGTACTGCACAAGCAGCGGATTCTGCTTCAGTGCGGCGGCCTGCAGTTGCATCTCCTCGGCCTGCGCCTGCAACGTCAGCCGAATATGGTTGGCGTCCGACTGAGCCACAAGGTTCGCTCGCTCTTCTTCTGCTTTGGACGTCACGCGAATCCGGTTCGCTTCCGAATCCGCCAAGAGCTCGGCGCGCTGCTGCTCGGCCTTGCCGTCAATGACCTTGGCCTGCGCGTCCGCCTCGGCGTTCTGAATCGTTGCTTCCTTCCGCGCTTCCGCCTCCAGCCTCGACTGCTCGATCTGCTTCTGCTTCAGCGGCAGCGTGTACTGCATCGCATCCGACTCCGCCTTCGCCATGATCACTTGCGACTGCGCGTTCGCCTCCGCGCGCTTCACGTCGCGAACTTCCTGGGCCTCGGCCTGCGATTCGGCGATGCCCACCATCTTCTTCTGGATCTCCGCGTCCACCGACGTGCGATCGTCCTCCTGCTCCTTCAGCAGCAAATCCTCGAGCCCCTTCGCATACTCCTCGGGCAGCTCGACTTTCCGCAGTTGCACTTCCTTGACCTCGATCGCGTCGCCCGCAAGCCGCTTGGTGATTAGCGCGGTCACGCGCTGGCGAAACTCCTCGCGCTTCGTCGAAAACACGTCGCGCACGATGTAGTCCGGCGCCACTTCGCGAAACGCGCTCATCACCGTCGGCTCCACAATCTCGTCCTCGATCGGCTGCGGCAGATTGGCCTGGATGTAATCGAGCTTCTGCGAGTTGATCCGGTATCGCACATTCACCGCCAGCCCCAACTCGAGTCCCTCGTGAGCCTCCACCGTCAGGACGGGAAGCTTCTCGTTGCGATTCTCGAGCGACGATGTCGCGAAAACCCGGTCGCGGATGTCGTAGAGCTGGACGCGCTCGATCAGCGGCGTCACGAAATGCGTCCCGGCGTAGAGCGTCCCCGGCCGCACGCCCGAAAGCTGGCTGATGCGCACCGCGCCTTCGCCGTCCGGCACCACCACGATGCTCGAAGCGGCCAACCCCATCACGGCCGCAATCACCACGAGCTTCGCGGCCGAGTTCATTCGGATCACGCGCCGCACGGGCCTCGGTGCAACCATCGCGGGCGCGAGCGCTGGCGTCGGTGTGCTCGGAGGTGCGGAATCCTCCGGGCGCGCCCCGCGCCGCAAAATCCGGTCGAGTTCGTACGCCAGGAAAATGTCGTACAGCACCATCCCCGCAGCCAACGCGCCCAACCCAAAGCACCCAACAAACAACAAGAACCTCAGGAACAACATTTTCGCCTCCCTTGCTAATGCGCAGAGCCGTCATCCTGAGCGAAGCGAAGGACCTCTCTTCGCTCACCCGCAAATCACAACCTGCCACCCGCGAACTCCGGGTCCTCCGTCACTCTCCGTCCTTCTTCACCCGCGCCGGCATCAACCGAAACAACCCATTCAACGTGGCCCACTCGAGCCCCAACGCCAGCCCCAGCGCCCCGAGAATCGCTCCCGTCACTTCCGCAAATCCGATAAAGCTGTCCATGGCCGTTTTCTCCTGAAGTCCGCGGGGCTGGGTTCCGCTTACCCTGAGGACGCTCCGGCAGGGGCATCCGAAGGGCCTACGCCGCTGAGGAATGCAGTCTCATCGCCAAGGATCAGTGATTGGAAGAAAAGCACTTAGAGGTATGGCGACCGCGCAGTCTCGTGGTGATCCAAACACGCCGTGGAAGCACAATCACACTTGTACGCTTCCGCCGGAGAGAATGCGCATCGAGGTCTTCTGGGGTACTAACTCACCCACGGTTCGTGGCAGTCGCAGGCGTTCACCAGATGGTTTTGAGTCCCCTGTAATGCCGGAATTCGCGATCCGGCGTCACCACGGTGACATTCTCGGCCACAGCTTGCGCGATGATTTGGCGGTCGAACGGATCGAAATGGTGGAGGGGAAGGTCAAACAACCGCACAGCGTGGTTTTCCGTGTACGGCAGCACTCGCAGCCTCAAATCGGCTACGCCCGTCGCGACATCTTCTTTGCTGAAGGTCAGCTTGCCGCGTGCCTGCTTGATTGCGATTTCGGAAAGCGAGATCGCGCTGATCTCGCGCACTGCGGTATCGCTTTGCAGCGCGGACATCGCCACCCGCGAAATCTTTTCAGGAGAGCTCAGCGCCCAGATGAAGGTAGCTGTGTCTAGCAGGAGCCGCATCTAGCCGCCTTCGATGAAGGCGTCCACTTCTTCCGCCGTCATCGGCTTCCACCATTGCGGATCGTGGATCGTCACTCTGCCCTTCAGGGCGCCGAACTTCGGCTTCACGGGACTTGCCGCCGCCGTCCGAACGATATCGACCACAGGCGTCCCCCGGCGACAAATCGTCACCGATTCCCCGTCCTCAACCGCCTTGATCAACTCCGGAAGCTTGTTCTTGGCGTCCGCCACACTAACTTTCATAGTCCAATTATAGCTATCTAAAATAGCTATGTCAATCGCCGACCCTCCGTTCCCACTCCCGCATCTGTCCCACTGGCATCGCGAATCGCGCTGCCACCTGCCGCCATCCACCCGCCAACTCGCGCCTCCTCATCTCTGCTAGAATTTCCTCGGGAGGCACACGGATGCCGCAACCACCCCCACCCACGGGGCTCCGCATCGGACGCATCTTCGGCATCCCAATCTACCTGCACGCCAGCTGGTTCATCATCTTCGCTCTCATCACGCTTTCACTCGGCACGCAATTCACCGCCCAGCATCCGCATTGGACCGACGCCCAGCGCTGGACTCTCGGCGTTATCACCAGCCTGCTCTTCTTCGCCTCGGTGGTCTTTCACGAGCTTGGCCACAGCATCATCGCCCGCCACTACCGCATTCCCGTCGACTCGATCACGCTGTTCGTCTTCGGCGGCCTCGCCCGCATCGAGCGCGATCCCGATAGCGCGCGCCAGGAATTCAGCATCGCCATCGCCGGCCCGCTCTCGAGCTTCTTCCTCGCCGGCTGCTTCTGGCTGATCGTGCACTTCGTGCATGGCAGCGAAATGGTCACCGCCGTAGCCATCTGGCTTGCGTGGATCAATTTTCTCCTCGCGCTCTTCAACCTCGTCCCGGGCTTCCCCCTCGACGGCGGCCGCGTCCTGCGCGGCATCGCCTGGGGCATCACGGGAGATTTCACGCGCGCGTCGCAAATCGCATCCGCTTCGGGCCGCGCCTTCGCCTACATGATGATCTTCATCGGCATCTGGCAGGCGCTGCACGGCGCCTGGGTCAACGGCATCTGGCTCGCCTTTATCGGCTGGTTCCTGCTCGAGGCGGCGAAGGAGAGTTACGCGCAGGTCGCGCTTCGCAGCACGCTCACCGGCGTCCGCGCCGAGGACATCATGACGCCCGAAATCCCGACCGTCCCGCGCGACATCTCGCTCGAAGAGTACATCCACGAAGTCCTGCGCACCGGCCGCCGCTCGCACATCGTCACCGGAGCCGGCACGCCCGTCGGTCTCGTCACGCTCCATTCCGCGCGCGCCGTCCCGCGCGACGAATGGAACAACACCTCGATCCAGGCCGTCATGGTCCCGATCGATCGCGTCCATTCTGCGCTGCCCGACGAGCCCGTGCTGCAAATCCTCGAGCGCATGCAGAAAGAGGACATCAACCAGATGCCCGTCCTCTCCGACGGCCGCATCGTCGGCATGATCGCGCGCGATACGATTCTTCGCGTTCTCCAGACGCGCCTCCAGGCCGGCCAATTCACTCACGCTCACCAATCGCACGGATGACGCGCCTCCGCCGCTGCTTCGCATTCGCACCGGTCGCCGTCGCCTGCGCGTTCGCGTGTGCGGTCTTCGCTCACGGCCAGGCGGCGAAGCGCTACCAGCAACCCGCCGCAAAAGCTGCGCCGAAATTGGCGCCCAAGTCGAAAACCGCCGCGCCCGCCCCGCAGGCTCGGCCATTTCCATACACCGAGGCGATTCGCGCCAACAATATCGGCCTGGTGCTGATGGACCGCCTCCAGTTCGATCAGGCCCTCGGCAAATTCCAGACCGCCTGCATCCTCGATCCGCAGTCCGACGTCGGCTGCCTCAACACCGGCATCGCCTTCCTCAACATGCGCCGCTACGACGACGCGCGCCGCATTCTCGAAACATCCGTCCAGCGCGATCCGCAAAGCCCGCGCGCCTGGTTCAATCTCGCTCTGCTCGAGCGCGCCGCCAATCACGCCGATGCCGCGCTCGCGGATTTCCAGAAAGTCGCCGCGCTCGATCCCGGCGATCCCGACACCCAGTATTTCCTCGGTTTCCTCGACGCCGAGGCCGGCCATCTCGATCGAGCCTCCGCCGAATTTCATCGCGCGATCGAAATCGATCCATTCCACGCGTCGGCCGAATACGGCCTCGCCGAACTCGAGCAGGACTCCGGCGACGCCGCCGGCGCAAAAACGCATCTCGAACGCTTTCGCCACATCACCGGTCAGGGCCTCGGCAAGCCGATCGAATTCGTCTACGGCGGCCAGGGCAAATATTCGCTCGCGGGAGAAATTCCTGGCCCGCCGCCTAACCCGGCGCCGCCCGCAATTCCCGTGCACTTCGTGGATGTTTCGAGCGACCTCGGCCTGCCCCGCGCAACGCTCCCGCGGCCTCGCACCGAAGTCGCGCGAGTTCGCGGCAAAACGAAATCCGAAACCCCGCCGCAAGCCGCTCCGGAAGATCTCGCAAGCTTCCTCGGCAGCGGCGCCTGCGTCCTCGATTACGATGGCGACGGCAAACCCGACATTTTCCTCGTCAATGCCGATGGCAAGGGAAATGCCGCGCTGCTCCACAATGTCGGCCACGGCAAATTCGTCAACGTCACGAAAGCCGCGAATCTGCAATTCCTCGGCGAAGGCACCGGCTGCGCCGTCGGCGATTACGACAACGACGGTCATCCCGATCTCGTCGTCAGCTCCGGCGACGGCATCACTCTGTTCCACAACGAAGGCGACGGCACCTTCAAAGACGTCACCGACGCGGCCGGCGTGCGCACCGTCGGCCTCGCCCTCGGCGTCACCTTCCTCGACTACGATCACGATGGCGACCTCGACATCTACGTCACGCGCTTCAATAATTTCCCGCTCGAGAATCCGGCCCAGCCCTTCACCTTTCTCGATGATTCCCCGCCGCCCGGAAACATTCTCTGGCGCAATCTCGGCGGCGGCTCGTTCGGTGACTACACGAAGCAGATGGCGCTCGCCGGCAGCGCCGCATCCGTCGCCGCGCTCGAAAGCGATCTGAATAATGATGGCACCATCGATCTGGTCGTCACCGGCTGGGAAAATTCGCCCGAGGTTTTCCTGAACGCGCGCGAAGGCCCGTTCCAATCCGCCGCTCCGTGGGTCGGCGAAACGCCCCCTCGCCCCGCGGGCGCCGTCGCGCTCGATTTCGATCACGACGGCCGCATGGACCTCGCCTTCACGCACTGGGCGCCGCCCGGCCTGAGCCTCTGGCGCAACACCGGCGTCGCCCGTGCGCAGGAGAAGGGTCCGCAGGGCGCGCCATCATTCGAGCGCGTTGCACTCCCCGATCCCGGATGGATGCGCGCGTGGGGAATTGCGGCCTTCGACTACGACAACGATGGCTGGACCGATCTCGTCGCCGTCGGTGAAACATTCGCGGGCAAGGGCCAAATCCTGCTGCTGCGCAACGAGGGCGTGGGCGCCGACGGCAAAGTCCACTTCCGCGACGTGACGCACGCAACCGGCCTCGACAAAATCGTCCTGCATAATCCGCGCAGCGTAATCGCGTTCGATCCCGAAGGCGACGGCTCCGCCGATCTGCTCATCACGCAGAACAGCTTGCCTCCCGTCCTGCTGAAAAATGTCGGCGGCAACGAAAACAATTGGCTCGAGCTCGCCCTGACCGGCGACGCGGACAATCGCACCGGCATCGGCACGCGCGTCGAAATTCTTTCCGGCGCGCGCAAGCAGTTCTTCGAAGTCCCCGGCGCCTCCGGCTACCTCGGCCAGTCCCCCGCCGAAATCTTCACCGGCCTCGGCAATGAAGACGCCGCCGCCAACGTCCTTCGCCTCCGCTGGCCCACCGGCGCGCACCAGAACGAAATGCAAATCCAAGGCAACCAGCGCGCGGCGATCACCGAACAGTCGAAATAGTAGCTCACCCCGCTTTCACGGGGTGAGGCCGTTCTCTTGTGGCTGGTGTTGCCGCCGCTTCGACGATTTGGCGCGGCTGCTGCTCGCGCGTGCCGTCGACAATTTCGCCTGGGTGCGCTTAGGCAGCTTCGCGAAGATCAGCGAATGGGCATCGGCGAGTAGGCGGCGAATTTCATCGCGCGAGAGCGCGGCCTCGGTTTCGAGCGCGACCCATTGTGCGCGCGCCAGGTACGGCGCGGGAACCACTCCCGGCCGCTCGACCAGCGCGCCGAATTCTTCCGCCGAACATTTGAACGAAATCCAATGGTCGCCGGGCTCGAGGGCCACCACGGCGTACATTTTCTCGCCAACCTTGAAGACGAGATCGTCCTCCCACTGGACTTTCTCGGTCGTGTGCGGCAGCGAGAGGCAGAACTTGCGAACCCAGTCGATATCCATGCGCAAAAGACTATCGCGGATGGCCACAGCCCGTCGAGCGGTCCCGCAAGAGCGGGTCGTCCCCCTACGGCGCAAAAAGCTGCCAAAATCGGCTTTTTCCGTCCGTTTAAGGCCTGCTTAAGCTCCCGCTAGGGGGATCAAGGAGTCCCCCTGTCGGAGCACGAAAATTGCACCACAAATGGGCACGGGGAAATCCATCGCGACGCTCACGAAGACGCAATTTGCGGAATGCCCCGAGTTGTGTGAGGATACCCGGATGCGAAAAACAGCAGCGATTGCGGTAAACGTACTAGCAGCATGCGTCCTGGCACTCGGCATTGCCGGCGCCACCCACGCGCAACAGGGCACGACAACAACTCCGCCGGGAACGACCGCGAAAAAAACGACCGGAACCACCGGGACGACCAAGGCGAAATCGACCACGGCAAGAAGCGCCGCGGGTCCCGCGCTCACCACCGACAAAGAAAAACAAAGCTACGCGCTCGGAATGAATATCGCCCGCGGCATCAGCCGCCAGGGCGCCGACGTCGACGCGTCCGCGATGGCGCGCGGCCTTCGCGATACACTCTCGGGCGCCAAGCCGCTGCTGACGGACGATCAGGCAGAGGCTGCGCTCAAGCAACTCCAGGACGAAGTGAAAGCAAAACAGGACGCCGAGATGCAAAAGATGGGAGACGCGAACATGAAGGAAGGCGAAGAGTTCTTAGCTGCGAACAAAACGAAGGATGGCGTAGTTACTCTGCCGAGCGGCCTGCAGTATAAAATTCTCACGCCAGGCACGGGGCCGAAGCCTACGGCCGCCGACACGGTCGTCTGCAACTACCGCGGCACATTCATCAACGGACAGGAGTTCGACAGTTCGTATAAGCGCGGCCAGCCAGCCACATTCCCCGTGGGCGGCGTGATCAAGGGATGGACCGAAGCGCTGCAGCTCATGCCGGTCGGATCGAAGTGGCAGCTATTCATTCCTCCCGACCTTGCGTATGGCTCGCGTGGCGCAGGCGGCGCAATCGGTCCCAACCAGACGCTGGTTTTTGATGTGGAGCTGATTTCAATCCAGGGGAAGAAATAGCGAGATTCACGAAAGGAGATCCGTATGGCTCCCGAACTGAAAATCCGCCGGATTGCGACGGAAGAGGCGTTTTCGATTCCGGAAGTGGCGGCAGCGTTGCGCGACGTGGCGCGAAGCCCGAGCAACAGCCTCGACCTGACGCTGGTCGAGCGAATCTACGACGCGAAGACGAATGACGTCGTCGCAGGCCTCCTGCCGCGGCTGATCGATCTCGAAGGCGAGCGCATGCGCGACATGGATGCGAATGGCGTCAACGTCCACCTGCTGTCGCTCACTGCGCCGGGCGTACAGATGTTCGACGCGGACACGGCGACCGAGCTCGCGACGATGGCCAACGACCGGCTCGCCGAAGTGATCAAGCGGCACCCGGCTCGATTCGCCGGGATCGGGAGCTTTGCGCCGCAATCGCCCAAACGCGCGGTGAAAGAAATGGAGCGGGCGATCAAGACGCTCAAGCTGAATGGATTCGTGGTCAACTCGCACACGAACAGCGAATATTTCGACGACCAGAAATACTGGCCGTGCCTCGAAGCGGCCGAGGCGCTCGACGCGTGCATCTACATCCACCCGCGAGCGCCATCGGATGGGTTGGCCGCGCCTTTCCGGCACTACGGGCTCGATAGCGCGCAGTGGGGCTACGGCATCGAGACTTCGACGCACGCGGTGCGCATGATCGTGAGTGGCGTCTTCGATCGTTTTCCCAAGCTGAAGATTTGCCTCGGGCACATGGGCGAGGCAGTCCATTTCTGGGCCTGGCGGCTCGACTACATGAACAAGAACGCGCAGAATCGCGGCACCGCGCCGAAACTGAAGCTCAAGCCGAGCGAATACTTGAAGCGCAACTTCGTCATCACGACGAGCGGACAGGAATCGCACCTCGCGCTCGATTTTTCGATCAAGGCGCTGGGAGCGGAAAACGTGCTGTGGGCGATCGACTATCCGTATCAGCCCACCACCCCGGCGGTCGCGTTCATGGATTCGGCCCCGATTTCGGATGCCGACAAGCACAAGATCTACCACGAGAACGCCGAGCGCGTGTTTCATATCGAACCCGCCGGCGCGGCTCATTCGCATGCGGGCGCGACTACCGCCGCGCGCCAATGACAGCAGGAAACGAACGGGGCTCGCACGTCTTGATTTGGCAGGCGCGGAACGTGTAAATTCGAGTATCGACGATTGGCAAGTTGTCTACTCGAAATATGTCCCTATCTGACTCGGCCCGAACACATCTGACGACAGCTACAAACAACGCGGGCACCCTTGCGTCCGCAGGCGAACCTGTTTTCTGGCGAGTGGAGGGTAGCCTGCTGGAGCTGACGGCCGTGCGGCCGGTCGGATTCTTCACCTGGAACGCGCAGAGCTTTGCGGAGCGCTGGGCGCGCCGCGGAACGATGGGCGTGTTGGCGCTGGCGCGGCCGTTCTTTTACATCGCCGACCGGTTTTTCGCTACGCGCGTGCTGCACACGGTGCTGCGCGGAGAAAGCCGCGACCGCCTCGATCTGCTGGGCGAGGAATTCTTCCACTATTTTCTGAAGCCGCGCTTGAAACCGGCCGGCGCCGCGCGGTTACAGGCACTACTTGCGGCGGGCAGCGACGTGGTGCTCGTGAGCCAGGGACTCGACCACATCATGCGGCCGCTCGCGAAGCACTTCGGCGTGCGGCGAATCCTGTGCAACCGGCTGGACTTTCGCGATGGGCTCGCCACGGGGCGGCTGCTCGATCCCGTGATTCGGCCGCGCGGGCCGTTCGCGAGGTTTCAGGAGAACGGCCCGGACGGCGCCTTGACGCGCGATCAATTGGTGAGCGATCTGGGCTTCACGAAAAATCCCGGCGTGCTGGACGAAGCGATCCGCCCGGCAGAACGAATCTCACCCAAAGTGAACCTTCCCGTCGTGCGGTTCGATACGAAATACAAGGGCGCGGCGCTCTCGGTGCGCGAAACGCTGCGCGGCAAGCATATTTTGCTGATCGGCGGGACGGGATTCATCGGCAAAGTGTGGCTAGCGAGCCTTCTGACGGATTTGCCGGAGATCGGGCGCGTGCACTTGATCGTGCGCGGGAACCGTTCGGCGAGCGCGCTCGAGCGATTCCAGCGCATGGTCGAGGAGTCGCCGGTGTTCGACCGGTTGGCCGAGCGGCACGGCGACAAATTCGCGGATTTCCTGCGCGCGAAAGTCGAGGTGGTGAGCGGAGACGCGAGCAAGCCGGATCTTGGCCTTGCGCCGGAAGAGCGCGAGCGGCTCGCGCGGTCCGTCGACGTGATCGTCAACAGCGGCGGGCTGACCGATTTCAATCCCGATCTGCGCGAGGCGCTTGCGGTCAACGTGCAGTCGACGGAGTACCTGCTGGATTTCCTGCGCAGCTGCGACCACGCCGCGCTGCTGCATCTCTCGACCTGCTACGCCGTCGGGCAGCGCGACGGGCGCATCCTCGAGAAGCTCCCGAAGAACTACACGCCGCGGGATGTTCCGAACTTCGAAGCCGTGAAGGAATGGAAAGCGCTCCGGGAACTGACGCAAGAAACAGAAAAGCGCGCGGATTCGGCAGAAGTAACGAACGAGCTTCGGCAGCAGGCGCTCGAAAAGAAACACGCCGCAAAGCATCTGGAAGGCGCCGCGCTCGAAAATCAGATTCGCAAGAACCGCGTTCGCTGGCTGCGCGCAGGCGATGACCGACGCGGGAACGCGGCGCGCGAACGAGCTGGGCTGGCCGAATACCTACACGTTGACGAAGAGCCTGTCCGAATCGCTGATCCGCGACTTTTCTTGACGCGACACCCGAGCGCGGCGATCGCCGTGGTGCGGCCATCGATCGTGGAATCGTCGATCGAGCAAGCCGTTTCTCGGCTGGAACGAAGGAATCAATACTTCGGCGTCGCTTTCCTATCTGCTGGGCACATTTTTCCGCCAATTGCCGACGAAGCGAGCAAGTGCCTCGACCTGATTCCGGTGGACCTGGTGTGCCGCGGCATGACGTTGATCGCCGCGGCGCTGGTCGGCACGCCGCCACGAGCGCATGTACCAACTGGCGACGTCCGTGGCGAATCCGTGCGACATGGGGCGCTCGATCGAGCTGACCGGCCTCGGGCACCGCAAGTTCTATCGCGCGCAGAACGGACTGAAGCACCGGCTGCGCCTGAAATTCGACACCATTCCGGTTTCGAAGGCGCGCTACGAAACGCTTTCCGCGCCCGCGCAGAAGATGATCGTGCAGGCCATCAACCGGAGCGTCGAGCCGCTGCCGTTCGTGCGTCCGCCGCTGGCGCGGCAGGAGCGCGATCTGGAAAAGGTGATCAAGCTGGTCGCGCTGTTCGAGCCGTTCATTCTGCACAACGATCATGTGTTCGAGGCGGCCAACGTGGAGAGGCTGAGCGCGGCGCTGCCGGACGAAGAGCGCGACGCCTTCGGCTACGACGCGCGATCGATCGATTGGTGGGACTACTGGATCAACGTCCACATTCCGGCGCTGCGCAAGTGGTGCTATCCTCTGATCGAAGGACGTCCACCGGAAGCGCGGCCGCCAAGGCGCAACGTGCCTCTCGCGGCGCGAGGCTGAAGCGTCGCGGCAACGACGCGCCTGCCGACAAGACATCCAAACACCGTGGCTATCTTCCTGACCGGTAGCACCGGATACATCGGTGCGCACATCGCGTCGAACCTGCTCGCCGAATCACTCCGAATCGCTGAATGTGCTGGTGCGCGCGCGCGATCCGCAGGAGGCGCGACAGCGCCTGTGGCACGCGCTGCAACTGCACATGGATTTTCCGCAGTTCGAGGAGGTGCTGCACGCGCGCATCCGGATTTTCCTTGGCGATCTGACCGATGCGCGATTTCGGGCTCGCCGACGACGAGTATCGCGAGCTGGTGCGCATCGACCGATTCGGTGATTCATTGCGCCGCTTCGCTCAACCGCAAATCGGAGAAAAGCTGCCTGAACGTGAATCTGCGCGGCACGCTCGAAGTGATCCAGCTTGCGCGGCGCGCGCGCGAAGATCACGGCTTGCGGCGGTTCAGCCACGTGAGCACGGTGGCCGTGGCCGGGCATCGCGCCGAACGAAGTGGTCGAGGAAGATACCTCCATCGACTGGAATCGCTCGGACTACGATCCCTACGCGCGCACCAAGAAATTCTGCGAACACATGGTGCGCGAACTGCTGCCGGACGTGCCGCGAACGATTTTCCGTCCGAGCATCGTGCTCGGGCGACAGCCGCCGGCCGGAAACGAAGCAGTTCGACATGGTGCGCGCGTTCGTGTTTCTCGCCGGGCTGCCGGCGCTTCCCTTCCGCCCGACCGACCGCATCGACATCGTGCCGGTGGATTACGTGGCCGAGGCGATCGCGACGATTGCACCAGAAGGAACGAACCGGCGCACGAGATTTATCACCTGTCGTCGGGCACAGGCTCCGAGACATTTCAGGAATTGACCGACGCGCTCGCGAAGGCGCAGGGCAAGCGCGGGCCGATGTATCGTGCCGAGCCTGGAAGGGCCGTCGTCGAAGATGATTCGATGCGCTGGCGGGGCGCGCGGGAAAAATCGGCGGGCCTCGCGACGCTGCTGAAAGTGTTTTTGCCGTATCTCGTATGGAACACGGTGTTCGACAACCCGCGCGATCGTGGCGGAAATGGGGCGAGCGCCGGCGCCATTTTCGCAGTATTGCTATCCCCTGTTGCGATTCAGCCGGGAGAATCGTTTCACGTATCACATATCGCGACTGGCCCGCGAGCGGCGCGCCGCGAGGCGGCTCGGCGCAACCGGCGGGCGCGCGGAGACGTACGCTGATGCTGCGATGATGGACATCGTCCTCGAGGCCTGGGTAGCGGCGCTGATCGAGCTGAACAAGCTCGAATGGATGCTCGGCGTGGGCGAGCCTGGAAGCCGGGCGAAAAGCTGAAACTGCTGTTCGCCGGCTACAACGGTACGCGCAACACGGGCTCGGACATGCGCGTCGAGGAAATCGTGCGGCAGATCGCGGCAGATCCTGGGCGACGAGAATATCGCGCTGAGCGTGATGACGCAGAATTTCGATCTGACGCGCGGCTATTTCGGCGACGCGCAGCAGGTGCAGCTGCCGGATGTGTTCCCGCCATTCCTGCACCGCGAGGTGCGCAAGAACCACGGCGTGATGGCCTGCGAAGGCTCGATGTTCAAGAGCAAATTCGCGAACGCGCTGACGGCGATGATGATCGGCGCGCTGGGAATCGCCTCCGCGCAGAACAAACTGAGCGTCGCCTATGGCGCCGAAGCGGGCGAGATGGATCCCCTGCTGCAGAAAATGTGCCGCCGCTATTGCGCGCGATTCGCTGGTGATCACGCGCAACGTGGAGTCGCAGGAAGTGCTCGGCAAGCTGGGCGTGCCGACCGAACTGGGCACCGATACGGCGTGGACGTTCGAGCCGAACTCGGCCCCGAATACGGCCGCAAGACGCTGCGCGACGCCGGATGGGACGGATCGACGCCCGTGCTGGCCGTCTGCCCGATCAATCCATTTTGCTGGCCGGTGAAGGCGTCGCTCGGAAAGGCTCTGGCTCACTCGCTGACCGGCGCAATACAAAAAGAGCCACTACCGCTCGATCTATTTTCACAAATCCGGGCCGGAAGTGGACGCGGCCTTCGAGAAATATCTCACCGAGATGGCGGCGGGCGATCGAGCGGTATCGCAAGAGCCGCCGGGTGTTTCCGGTGCTGGTCGGCATGGAGATGCTGGACCGGGAGGCGTGCGAGCGGCTCGGCGAAAAGCTGGGCGGCGCGCCGGTTTTCGCGTCGGACAAGCTCGACATGTACGAGATGGTGAGCATCCTGCGGCAATGCGACCGCATGCTTTCTTCGCGATTTCACGCGATCGTCACGTCGATGCCCGCGGGCGTGCCCTCGGCGGGCGTGACGATGGACGAGCGCATCCGCAATCTGATGCGCGATCGCGGCCACGAACATCTCTTGATGCGCGTCGACGAGCCGGATCTGGGCGACAAGATTTTCGTGGCGCTGCGGCTCGCTCGATGCGGGGGCCGAAGAAATTCGCGACTCGATGGCGCGGACCGTCGTGCGCAATTTGCAGCTGATGGCGCGCATGGGCGTCTATTTCGAGGCGCAGGTGGCGCGGCAGTATCCGGAATTTCCGGTGCGCACGGGCGTGCTGGGATGGGAAGAGTATCTGCCGCCGCTGAGCCCTGGGCTGCAGCAATTGCTCGAGCGGCACGGCGACGCGCTCGAAGCGGCGTAGCGCTCATGCGGGGACCGGCGAATTAACGAGGGCAACGAGTTGACGTTTCTCGAAACAATCTTCGCGCGGCTCGCGGGAGCGGCGAACACGCCGGTGGTCGGCGAAGTGCGCGACGGGCAGATCGCTTCGACTAGCGGAGGCGAACTGCTCGCGATGATCGCGCAGGCGCGGCGATTTCTTGCAGCGCGCGGATTGAAACGCGGCGACCGCTGCGCGCTGCTCGCGCCGAATAGCGTTCGCTGGGCAGCGCTCGATCTGGCGATGATGGCCGAGGGGCTGATCGTGGTGCCGCTCGATCCGCGCCAGGTGGGGAGCGAACTCGCGGCGATGATCAAGGACTCGACGCCTGCGCTGCTATGCGCTTCCGATGCGGCGCTGGCTGATAGGGCGCTGGCGAATTTGGACGCGCCGCTACCCGTTGTTTTCTTCGACGCGATTTTCGGCGGCGACAGCGCGGTTGGTGAGTCCCCTGCCCCGCCTTACCACCATGCGGATCACGATGCGGTGACGATCATCTACACGTCGGGGACATCCGGCGAGCCCAAGGGCGTGGTGCTGAACGCAGGGAACGTGACGTTTATGCTGGGCCGCACGAATGCGCGGCTCGATCAATTGATGGGACGGCGCAGCGAGCCTGACCGCGTATTTCAGTACGCGCCATTCTGCTTTGGCGCGGCGCGGATCCTGCTGCTCACGTCTCTTTCGCGCAACAGCTTTCTGACGCTTTCGACGGACCTGACGAAGCTTGCCGACGAATTGAAAATCGCGGCACCGAACTACTTTGTGAATGTGCCGCTGTTTCTCGAACGCGTCCGGCGGAAGGTTGAGGAGTCGATTCAGAAGCGCGGCGGGGCCGCGGCGGCTATTTTCGCGCGCGCGCGGCGCGCCCTCATGCAGCGGCATAGCGGAGCGGGCGTTTCGCTGGCGGACTCCTCGTGCTTGCGGCTTGCGAATGCCGCGATCTTTCCCGCGATTCGGAAAAACATTGGACCGAATCTGAGGGCGCTGATTTGCGGGTCGGCGCCATTGGCGGTGGAGACGCAGCTTTTCTTCATGATGATCGGGATTCCGGTGCTGCAGGTTTACGGGCTTACGGAAACCACCGCCATCTGCACGATGGATGATCCGGCGCATGTCGTGCCGGGACGCGTGGGGCCGGCGGTGCCGGGAATCGAAATGACGATCGCGGAGAACGGCGAGATTCTGGTGCGCGGGCCGAATGTTTTTCCGGGATACTGGCAACGGCCGGCGGAAAGCGCGAAGGCGCTCGAAGGCGGATGGTTTCATACGGGCGACCAGGGAGAGGTCGACGCCAAGGGCAATTGGCGCATCACGGGGCGGATCAAGAATCTGCTCGTGCTGAATTCGGGGCACAACGTGGCTCCGGAGCCGCTGGAGCATGAGCTGGCAGCGCACTTGCCTGAAGCGCAGCAAGTGGTGCTGTTGGGGAACCAACGGAGTTTTCTGGCGGCGCTCGTGACGGCGGCGGGGAGCAACGGCGCAGCGAATGGACTGGACGAGGGGCGGGTGCGTGCGGCGCTCGACAGCGTGAATGCGGGCTTGCCGCACTACAAACAAATACGCGCGTTTCATATTGTCGGCGAGCCTTTCAGCACCGAGAATGGGCTGCTGACCACGATGGGCAAAATCAAGCGCGATGCGATCTCGGCGCGGTTCGCGCGCGAAATCGAACAGCTTTACCAGAAGAAACCCGCATGAAGAGCTTCTCGGGCAAGACGCTTTCGTGGCGGACGGCGGATGGCGCGATCGAGCTGATGCTCGACCGGGCGCCGTGCAATGAAATCGGGTCGGCGACGCTTGGAGAGCTCGAGCAATTTGCGGGCGCGCTCGATTCGCTGGTTGGCGAGGCGCACGCGCTGATTATTTCGAGCGCGCGCAAAGAAGGATTTTGCGCCGGGGCCGATCTTCGCGAGCTGTACCGAGGCTTGCAGGATTTGCGGCCGGCTGCGCGGCTGGCGGGCGTTCGCGATTTTCTCGAGCGCATTCATGGCGTGATGAATGCGCTCGATGCGGCGCCGATTACCACGATTGCGGCCGTGCATGGCGTGACGTTTGGCGGCGGCTTCGAGCTGGCGCTGGCGTGCGATCTGATCGTCGCGGACAAGATGGCGCGATTTTGTTTCCCGGAGCTGCGGCTGGGGTTGATTCCAGGCTTCGGCGGCATCCCGCGGCTGAAGCGCGATCTGGGCAACGGCGCGGTGCGCGATCTGCTGTTAACCGGGCGCAGCATCAACGCGACGAGGGCGCAAGCGCTCGGGCTGGTGAGCCAGGTGACGGGCGAAGGAGACGCGCTGCGCGTGGCGCGGGCGACGGCGGTTCAACTGGGGAAATTTGACCGCGAGACGGCCATCGCGGCGAAACGTTTCATCAAGCCGATTCCGCGCGAAGAGCTGCGGCGCGAGATCGATATTTTTTGCGAGCTGTTCATGCGGCCGGCGGTTGAGGCGGGGCTGCGCAAATTTGTGGAATCGACGGACGCGCTGCCGTATCTGCCGTGACGCGGATTGCAGATTCCAGATTTCAGATCTGAGATTATGGCCACAAACACTGTGTGGCAGAATACAAAAACATGACAACACTCGAAAAAACGACCGACGAGGTGCTGGGGCTTGCCGCGACGCACTTCAAGGTGCCGCGCGAGCAGCTTAGCCCCGACGATGATTTTTTCAAGAAGCTTGGGATCAATAGCCTTCAGGCACTCGATCTACTGACGCGGCTGGAACAGCATTTCCATATCGAGTTGCCGGATTACGAACTTCAAGGCGTGAGCGACTTCCGGACGCTGGCCGAACGTATACAATCCCGCCTTTGATGCTGGATCTCCGCCAATACAACTGTCTCGGCGAGGCGCTGCGCGCCGCGCTCGATCGCTGGCCGGATGAGGTGTGCCTGATCGAGGCGGATCGGGAGCGCGAGAACGCGCGATTCACGTACCAGCAATTCAAGGAAGCGGCGCTGCCGCTCGCGCGGGCGCTGCAGGATGCGGGCTTCGTCAGGGGCTCGCGCGCCGCGATTATCATGACGAACCAGTCGAAATGGCTGATTTCGGCTTACGCGATTTTCTTTAGCGGAGGCGTGCTGGTTCCGATCGACTACAAACTGACGACGGAAGAGCAGTTGAAGCTGCTCGCGCATTCGAAGGCTGATGTGCTGGTCGTCGAATACCATTTATGGCGGGCGATCACCAAGGCCGATGAATTTGCGGCACTCGCAACGCGCTCGGTGCTGGTGACGGAAGCGCCCGCGGGGGCCGATCTCTCCGGCGCGAAGCGGTGGGAGGAATTTCGCGATTCGCGCGAGCCGGTGTTTGTGGCGCGGACGCGCGGCGATGCGGCGTGCATCGTGTATTCATCGGGGACGGGTGGGCGGCCGAAGGGATGCGTTCTCACGCACGAGAATTATCTCGAGCAGTGCATGGCGGTGACGCCGACGTTTCCTTTCTGGCCCGGCGCGCGCTACCTGAGCATCATTCCCACAAATCACGCGATCGACTTCATGGGCGGCTTCTTGATGCCCTTTAGCGGCGGCGGCGCAGTGGTGCACCTGCGCACGTTGCGGCCGGAATTCATCCGTGACGCTTTCACGCGATACAAAATTACTTACATGGCGGTCGTGCCGTTGATCCTGAAAAGCCTTCAGCGCGGGCTGCTTGACCGGTTTGCGGCGCTGCCACCGGCCAAGCGCCGCCTGCTGAACGCGGCGATCGCGATCAATCGCGCCTTCACTCTTCGCCGGGCGCATCCCGGGCTGAGCCGTCTTCTCTTGAAAGAGATTCATCAAGCCTTTGGCGGCGGGCTGCGCGCTCTGCTTGTCGGCGGCGCATTCACCGAGCCCGCAACCATCGAGTTCTTCCACGATCTGGGGATTCCGATCTACAACGGCTACGGATGCACGGAGGTGTGCACGGCGATTACGTTGAACAATCTGGAGCCCTTCCGACCCGACACGGTTGGCAGACCAGTGCCGGGGATGGAAGTGCGCATAGTTAATCCGATGAACGAAGGCATCGGCGAAGTTGCGGTGCGCAGCAAGACCGTGATGTCGCACTACCTCGACGATCCGGAGATGACGTCGGAGACGATTGTTGACGGCTGGCTGATGACCGGCGATCTGGGGCGCATGGACGCGAGCGGGCATCTGCAGCTCTTCGGACGCAAGAAAAACATGATTGTGACCGAGGAAGGCAAGAATATTTATCCCGAGGACATCGAGAATGTTTTCGAGGGGCTTCAGGTGAAAGAATTCTGCGTTTTCGCTGCGAATTATCTGTGGCCCGAGCGCACGATGGTGGGCGAGAAGCTTGTCCTGGTGCTTCATGCCGAGCCGGGACGGACGATCGGCGATGACGCGATCGCGAATCTTGCGGAGCGAAACCGGCGGCTGGCGAATTACAAGCGCGTGAGCGGGTACCTGACTTGGGGCGCGGACTTTCCCCGTACCGCATCGATGAAGGTGAAGCGCGTTGAGCTTGCGGAGCAGATTCGCCGGGGCGCCAGGCGCGACTCGGTGGCGCCCCTGTGATCTCCGAAACGGCGAAGGAGAGATTTTTTGCGATCGTGAATCCGGCCGCGGGAGGCGGGCGCTGCGGCAGGCTTGCGCCGGCGGCGCTCGATCGCGTGCGGCAGGCCGGAATCGAGCTGGAAGTGGCGCGGACTGTGAAACCCGGCGAGGCGACGGCGCTTGCGCGCGCCGCTTATGCCGGGGGCCAGCGCAGCTTTCTCGCTGTCGGCGGAGACGGCACGGCATTTGAAATCGTGAACGGCCTTTTTCCCGAGGCGCAGACGCAAGGGCGTCCGGTTCTCGGCTTTCTGCCGCTGGGCACCGGCAATTCGTTTCTGCGTGATTTCACGACGCGCGGCGTAGAACACACCATCGAGGCACTGCGCCATAGACGGCGCCGGCCGTGCGATGTACTTCGCCTGCGGCACTCGGGCGACGACATCTATTTTATCAATCTGCTCAGCCTGGGGTTCCCTGCCGATGTGGGCGAGCTCACGAACCGGCGATTCAAAGGGCTCGGCGAACTTGGCTACATTCTCGGTGTGATTGCAAGGCTCGCCGGGCTGCGACATCCGGCATTCCCGCATCGCGTCGACGGCTCTGAAGACTGGGACCAGCGCCGCTGTCTTTTTCTGACGTTCAGCAACAGCAAATTTACGGGCGGAAAGATGATGATCGCTCCGAAAGCCGATCCTTCGAACGGGCGGATCGAATACGTGCGCTGGGGACCGATCGGGCGGCTGCGGCTGCTGTGGACATTTCCGCGATTATTCACAGGAACGCATATCGAGCATCCACTTGCTTCGCGGGCGGCGGCCGAGCGGATCGAGCTCGATCTCGCCGAGCCGGTGAATGCGATGGTTGATGGCGAAATCCTGCGATTGAAATGCCGGTCGATCGAGATTCTGCCGGCCGCGCTGGACGTGGTGGTATGAACAAGGCTTTGCGGACGGTGCGCTCGGCCCTGCTGTGGGCGGTGAGCGGAGTCCATTTTACGGTTGTCGGCACGTTCCTTGTTCTTCTTGGGCTGTGCATCGATCCGCGCAAGAACGATTGGCCGCAGCGCCTCTTCTTCCGCAATATCCTGCGGCTCGCCGGCGCGAAATTGGAGGTGCGCATCGCGCCGGGCTTCGATCCGACGCGCACGAGCTTCTTTATATGCAACCACGTGAATATTTTCGATCCGTTCGTGGTCTATTCGGCAATTCCGCAATTCCTTCGCGGGTTCGAACTGGAATCTCATTTCAAGCTGCCGATCTATGGGTGGATGATGGGATGGTTCGGGAATATTCCCGTGCCCGTCGCGCCGAGCCGTGAAGGGCTCGCCGTGATGACCGAGCGCGCCAGGGCAGCGCTCGATTCAGAACGTCAGCCTGATCGCGTTCGCCGAGGGATCGCGGACACGAGACGGGCACGTTCACGAATTTAAGAAGGGAATTTTCCGCCTCGCGCAAAACTTCGGGGTGCCGCTTGTGCCGGTGAGCATCGTGGGTTCCTACGAGTTCTTTCGCACGGGCAGCTGGATGCTGACGCCCGGGAAGATCACGGTCTATCTGCACGACGCGATCGACACATCGAAGGTTGGCCGCTCGGAAGTGGACGAACTGCGGCGGCGGGTGCAGGCAATTGTGTCGGCGCCGGTGGAAGAGGCGCTCAAAGCGCGGCAGAACTCCTAGAAATGTTTCACCGACATTCGCAGCGCGCGAAGATTTCTCCAAGCTTGCGCTAGGACATCTGCTCGACACTTGCCTCGGGGAGAGCGCGCCCGGCGCGCAACTCTCGCCACGTGTAGACGACGCGATGGATCACGGTGATCGTCGAAATCGTTGCGATTACCCACAAGACGGGCCCCATCCGCCGTGCTGCGCCGCCGATGATCAGCAAAACGAGGCGCTCGGGCCGCTCCATGAATCCCACCTTGCAGGAAGGAATCAGAGATTCGGCGCGCGCGCGGGAATAACTCACCATGAAGGAACTCGCCATGGCGATGGCGGCGAGCGCCATATAGAAGGTTCGGCCGATCAGCGTGTAGTAGACGATCAAACCCATGTAAAGGGCGAGGTCGGAATAGCGATCGAGCGTGGAATCGAGGAACGCCCCGAAGGCTGTGACGCGGCCGACACGGCGCGCTACCTGGCCATCCGCCATGTCGAGAAAACCCGCGAGAAAGAGCACCGCGGCGGCGCCGCGAAAATGCCCCGTGGCGAACCACGCGGCCGCCCATGCGTTCACGCCCAGCCCCAGAAACGTAAACATGTTCGGCGTGAGGCCGGTGGCGGCGAGCACGCTGACGACATGTTTCAGCAGCCAACCAGCCCCTTCGCCAATCCAGTAAGTGATTGGGCGATTCGTGTCTTTCGTGTCATTCGCCATGGAATGGCCATGATAATACAGCCATCGGCGAGAAGCGGCTAGGCGGAGATGAGATTGTCGGTCATTCCCATTATGGGACAACCGCTCGCCCTGCGATTTCCACCCGCCGCGGCAAGTTTTTCGTCGGACGGATGGATCGAAGGATCGAGTATTACGAGAGACGGTAGGCTCTTTTGTGCAATGTTCTGCACATTGACGTTTGATTTGGCTCCCGGACGCCGCAAGTCACTCCTACGTATGCCGAACAAAAAAAGACAGTTATAAGATGGCAAGCGCGCGCGATACGCGACTGACGATTTGGTTGCCAGATTGCCCATGATTCGATCAAAGCCCTCACGGGCCAAGTTCGCAACGGAATCGCCTCAGATGTTAGGCGTCGTTTTGCAAGGTTTCGTTGCAAGACTCGGCCTCGGAATTGGGCTCCGGCCAATTACAGTAATTCTCACATTTTGAACGGAGGATCGGATGCGACACGCTCTACCGCGAGTATTCCTCGCTCTCCTCGTCTTGGCTGCATTTTCTGCAGTCGCTTCAGCGGATTCCTACGGTGTAGGGGTACTCTCGCTGGACCCGTCGTCAAGCGGGACGGGAGACGAATTCGATATCCAAAATCTGACAGGTTCCGCTGATTTGCCTCCCGATTTCCCGGTCGGGACGACCCTTTCCTTCGACACCATCAGTCTTACCTTGGATTTTGAGGACGGCACGACGGAGACATTGACCGCCGCAGACTTCACGCCGGATGGTTTTGGCGGCTTCGATGGCAACGGCTCCTTCGATCTCACCAGCGATCCGATCACGGAGGCGATTCTGACTGGCACGCTGAGTCCCACAAGCGTCACTCTCTCCGATGGCACCACGGAAACACTTGCGGGCACTTTCAGCGCTACGCTGACGGATCCGAGTGGCGGGCCCTTGGAGGAATTTGACGCCGTCGAAATCGAAGCGACAACCGGGAGCGGTGTAACGACCACGCCGGAGCCCAGCAGTGGGCTGTTCTTGGTAATCGGCATGGCTGGACTGCTTGGATTGGTCTGGAGGCGCAAGCAGTCGCGCACTTCGATCAACAAAGCTTTTATCGCAGCATAGTGCGAGCGAGACAATCGAGCGAGTCCGGCTGGTCAGGTGTCCGCTGGTCTCCTGGTTGGCTTGCGAAATCTAGGGCTCACGAATCCGTCAATGGAGACCGAGCGCACGGCTCAGTCTCAACTTCCCAGGGGTGAAGTTGAACCCGCCCTCCTCTAGGGCGAGGTTAAGGAGGCGTTAAAGCAGATGAGATTCAGAATGTTTCTCTCGGCTCGAGGCATTCTTCGAAGCGCGCTTGTCCTGGCCTGCCTTTTCGTGTTCCAGTCCGTAGCCTCAGCGCAAGTTGATTTGTCGACTGCGGCTGTCCCGTCCTCCGGTTTGGCGGGGACGACAACCATTCACGTTACAGGAAGTGGCTTCCCGGGCGGAGTTACAACCACAGGTGTCACTGTGAGCTTTGGAGCGACTTGCCTGGCGGTGACCCCGGCGGGAAAAGCGCCGGCGACGCACGTCACGTATCTCGGGAGTAATGACTTGGTTTATGCGGTAATTCCGGGTTCGTTGGCGAGCGGAACTTACGCAGTCTGGGTGACCGGCACCAGCCCGGCTTTCACCAGCAACACGTGCTCTACAGTCGTTGTCACCGCAACCAGCACGACGCTGGCTGCGTGCGTACCGACGAGTTCGCTCGCGATCACGGCCGGATCAAATGTGAATGCCTACGTTCCTTTCGGCTACTGGGAGGGCGGAGGGACGGGTATTGAGGAAGTGCCTCTCGAAGGAACTGGAACCGCACACAACTTTACGACTACGGGCGATGTGAACTCGTGCGCGTCCAACTCGGTAACTGGAGAAGTAGTTTGCACGGAGAACAACAGTAATGTGGATTTGATCAACGGAACGACTCTCACCACGCTGACCAGCGCCAGCAACGCTTACGCGGGCTTCTCCGGCGGCGAGTGCTACAACTGCGGCGTTGGCATTAACGCGGCGAATAACACGGCGGTGATCGCCATGGGATATTCGCCTAGCTCTTCCAACAGCGCGGTCCAGGTTCTCAACCTCGGGAGCAACAGCTTTAACACCGCGTTTCCATTGAGATACATCGTATCGGAAGATGTTTCGATCGATTCAACGAACAACTACGTCCTATCCCCCGGCGAGGACGGAGTATACGATATCCTGAAGATCGGGTCTGGCAACAGCTTGACCGAATACGCCAACGACACCGGCGGGGAACTCGACTCTGCGGCTGAGGATTGCACTACCGGGATTGCCTTGGCGTCGTACGAGTTCAGCGACGACATTTACATCACGGATTTGACCCAAGCTAAGTTCACGTCGGGTACGCCAGGGTCTTGGACCGCTCCCGGGCAGTTCATCGATCTCTCTGACGATGGTTACAGCGCCGGAACTTGCGGGCTGTCGTCCGCGCCGGGTACTGGGCACTTGGCGGTAGTCACGGGGGAGTTCGGTGGCAGCGCATACGCAGCCTTGCAACTTCCTTCGTCATCGGGGAGCGGAACACCGACTCTCGCCGACTACGCCTACGTCGAAAGCATGCCGAACACTCCGGATGGGAACTATTTTAGCGCCGGATTCGATCCACACACGGTAACCGCATACACCAGCCCCAACAACAACAAGTCCTATGCGGTGTTCGTGGATTACTATCCCGGGTATCCGGACTACCTCGGAGTTGTCGATCTGGCATGCGTGATGTCATTACCCCGTACGGGAACCCATATCGTGACCGGGGATGCTTCTTCTTGCACTCGGTACGTGTCGATTCCGTAGTATCCGACGACGACCCGCTGGTCACAGTGGCCAAGCCTTGAGGCGCGGCTGAGAGAGAAACATGGAACAGCTCTCTCAGCCGCGTTTTTTTGTGCCGGTAATGTGCTGCTTCGATGCAATGCGAACAACCCGTCGGACAATTCTTGACGGAATTCATTTTGACTGTGCTAGCTTTGTCCGCCAGCTTGAGCCAAACGCTGGAGCCAGCTCGGATATTGGGCAGGCGAGCCTCCGAATTTTAGGGCACCAGGAGAGAGAAGGTTGAAGGCACGGCATTTTCCCGGAATTCTGATCGTCTTGCTGGCAATTCTTGCACCGGGAGCAACCAACGGGCAGACGGCCAGGCCCCGCCCGAGATGCGGAGCAAAGCTAAAGCTGACGGCGGAATCCGCATCGCGAACTTCGTCGAAAACCAGCTCGCGACCCAAAGTTCACATCTATTACATCGCGGCAGACGAAGTGCAGTGGAACTATTTGCCGAGCCAGCAGATATACGCCCTGGGCGGCGAAAACGAAATAGCTCCCGCACCAAGAGCCAGGTCAGATACCTACCTCAAGGCTGTCTACCGGGAGTATACGGATGACACCTTCACAACCCTTAAGCCGCGCCCTCCCGAGTGGCAACACCTCGGGATACTTGGCCCGCTCATTCGTGCTGAGGTTGGTGACGTCGTCAAAGTCGTTTTCAAAAACAACTGCCGATTGATCTACAGCATGCATCCCCACGGCTTGGCTTATGACCAGGAGTCGGAGGGGGCCTACTACAGCGAAGGACCCACCGTGCCTCCCGATTCGACCCGGAAGGGCAACGCTGTGCACAAAGGGGAGGTTTTCACCTATACCTGGACCGTGCCCGAACGCGCCGGGCCGGGGCCGGGCGATCCCAGTTCGATTTTGTGGATGTACCATTCGCACTTCAACGAGTCCCGGGACATGAACTCCGGCCTGATCGGGCCCATCATTGTCTCGCGGAAAGGCTCCACGAAACCGGACGGGACGCCAAGAGATGTGGATCGCGAGTTCGTGGTGGCGTTCGCGATTTTTCAAGAGAGTAGCAGCGGCTATTTCATGCAGAATATCGTGCACGACCAGAAGTACCCAGTTTCAATCATCAACAACCCGAATTTCGTGAAGACGCTCGAATACTACACGATGAACGGTTTCATCAAAGGCACGATGCCGCTCTTGACGATGAAGAAGGGCGAGCGGGTTCGCTGGTATTTGATGGCGAACAGCAACGAAGATGACGTTCACGCTCCACATTGGCACGGCCAGACTGTTTTGTTTAACTCGATGCGCACGGATACGCTCAGCCTCGGGCCGATGTCCATGATGGTGGTGGATATGATCCCGGACAATCCGGGAACATGGCTCTTCCACTGTCATGTGACCGATCACTTTGACGGTGGAATGTATGCTTTGTTCAAGGTTCTGCCGTAAGGAACTTAGAGGTGTCTGACATGACTTGTGGTCGCTTGGGAAAATGGTTGCACATCATTCGGCCGAAAAAGGCCTCTCGGGTTGCCGTTCGTTGGCTCGGCCGTTTGCCCTTGGCTAGCGTCATCGTCGTTGTGCTGCCATTACTCGTCGCAGCTCAGGGTAAGAGCGCTGTCCCACCTCCACAGCCTTTGGCAGTTTTCGCCGGGCAACCCGTTTACGAGGATCAGCTTCCTTCTCAGGGTCAGGCTCAACTTGAGAGGATGATGCAGCAGGTCTTTAGCGTGAAGCGCCGCGCCCTGCAGGAAGTCCTGGATCAGAAACTGGTCGAGGCCGAGGCAAAGAAAAAGGGCGTTACTGTAGACGACCTGATAAAGACAGAGGTCGATTCGAAGGTCGCCGATCCCACCGACGACGAAGTGAGCGCCTACTACCAGGCACGCCAAGGACAAATCAATCAGACTTTTGACGAGCTCAAGGACAAGATCCGGCAGGGATTGAAGGATGAAGCGATCCAAAAGGCGCGACGGTCATACGTCGCGGGCCTGATGCAGCAAGCTGTGAATGACGGAGAACTTGTCGTCCTCCTGGACCCGCCGAAGATCGAAATGAGCTTCGATCCGGCGCGGCTCAGAGGAGACCCCAAGGCGCCGGTTACCATCGTCGAGTTCGCGGATTTTAGTTGCCCCTACTGCCGGAACGCCGAGTCGACGCTCAACGAACTGCTCGCGAAGTACCCCGGCAAGGTGAAGGTGGGATATCGTGACTTCCCGCTCAGAGAATTACACCCTCAGGCCCAGTTGGCGGCCGAAGCCTCTCGATGTGCCGGCGAGCAGGGGAAATACTGGGAATACCACGATATGCTCTTTGCGAATCCCGATAAGCAGAGCCGGGAGGATTTGATGGCGGACGCGAGCAGTCTGAAGCTGGACGACAAACAGTTCGACACGTGCCTTAGCAGCGGACGGTACAAGCCGCAGATCGAGCAGGACATCCAAATGGGAACGCGAGCCGGCATCGTCGCCACGCCCGGATTCTTCGTCGACGGGACTTTCCTCAACGGCGCTCAGCCCGCCGCCGCCTTCGAAAAAATCATCGACGAGGAATTGTCGACGGCGAATCAACAACACCCGCGAAACTGAGTGTCATTGGCAGCATTGGTGCCCGGGGTGGGGGTCGAACCCACACGACGCGTGAGCGTCAGGGGATTTTAAGTCCCCCGCGTATGCCATTCCGCCACCCGGGCGATATCGTGTAAAGCTATCGTATCAAGAGTTTTGCCGCAATGGCGCTGGCTAGGCGCGGCGAGACACACTCAGGCGATCGCGAAAGAATGCGGCCGTCCCAGCCACGGACCGGGGGGACAACTCATGGGGTCGCGACGGGGGGCCGTTGCCGCTCCTGGAGGCAGTAGAGAACGAGCTCGACGCGCGTCGAGACACCCAACTTATCGAACACCTTCAGCAAATAATTTCGTACGGTATGTTCGCTGAGCCCGAGCTGCTTCGAAATCCCGCGATTTGTTAGACCCTCGGAGACGAGGCGAGCAACATCCCTCTCGCGCTTCGTCAGCAGCTTGGTTCCGTTGGAGTCCTCGAAGCGAAGCGGCATCGCCTTGCCAAAAGCTTCCAGGAGATAGCCGAGGTTTTCGCTATTCGCCCAGACCTGACCGCGATGCACGACGTGGATGCACTTGCCAAGCGTCTCAATGGGCTCATCCCTGAAAACGACACCGTGCGCGCCGCAGCGAAACGCGTCCACTATAAGGTCGCGCTCCCGGGAATCGAGGAGCATGACGGCGCGCGTCTTGGACTGCAACGAATGCAGTTCGCGCAGGACCTGATAGCCTTCAAGCGGCCCCCCTTGCAATCGGGCGCTGATCACTGCGACGTCGGGTGCGTGCTCTTTGAGTCGAGCGAGGGCATCGCGAGAATCCGCGGTGCACGCCACGACCGTGATGCCCCTGCGCTTCGGACGAAAAATGCTTTCAACCAACTGACAGTGCTGGAAACTCGCCTCAGCAACCAGCACATTGACAGAGCTCCGCAACTTCTGTGCGTCTTGCATGTTTGCACCTCGGCAGCACCGAAAACCCTGGAAGGGATTCCGCGGATTCTAAATTATGCGCGAATGGAAATACAAGACAAAAACAGTCACGATTATTACTAGCATTGTCGATGCGGCAAGTACCGCCGCCCTCACAAGTACAATCTGCATCTCAATGGCGATCATGGGGACTTTTGCCCTTTGGTCCCAGGGACATTCATATCTGTCTCCTGCCGGAAGCAGACCTACGGATCCTTGAATGTCACGAGAGGGACATGGACCGGTGTCACCACGAGATGGTTCCTCGGGAGCACAAAAAAGCAGAGCGCCAAAGCCTCCTCCGCCTAGAGGACTTTCGGCCACTTGCGCAACTCAGCAACGCGACCTAATTTGAAAACGCTCGCGTGACCTCAGGCCAGAAACCGTGCGCAAATTGAATCTAGCGATTTTGACGGCAGCGCTCCTGCTTACATGGAGCTCGTCTCCGGCTGCGCAACCCAGGGCCCAAGCAAACACACAAACAGATATTCAGCACCGCGACGGGCGTTACCGCCTCTGTGCCAGCGATGTAATCGCGCTGACGTTTCCGCTGACGCCGGAATTCGATCAAGCGATCAACATCGAACCGGATGGTTTCGCAAGCCTCGCCGGCGCGGGACACGTCCGGCTCGTAGGCCTCACAATCGAAGAGTCGGCTGCAGCGATTCGAACTGCATACGCGGGTATCTTGCACGACCCGATGATCACGGTCGAATTGAGGGACTTCAACCGGCCGTATTTCATCGTGGGAGGAGAAGTGAATCGGCCGGGCAAATACGACTTGCGCGGCGACACCAGAGCTACCGAGGCGATTGCGATGGCCGGTGGATTCAACGACGCGTCGAAGCACTCGCGGGTCCTGCTTTTCCGCAAAGTGAACAATGACTGGTACGAAGTGAAACCCCTGAATCTGAAACGAATCTTGCAGGGGCACGAAGTGAACGAGGACCCGGAGATTCGAGCCGGCGATATGTTGTATGTTCCGACGATTTCAAGCCTGCAGGAGCGAGACCCGAAGTTGATACCCGTTGTCTACCGCGAATCTTACCGGCTCATTTTCTTTCTCGCCGTGCCGACTTTCGCGGCCGCTGCTGTATTCAGCCCGGTGGTCTCGCGCATCTGGATCGGCCACTACGAGCCAATCTTCGTGGAGTTCGTGACAATTCTCGCGGCGGGCTGGCTCGTGAACGTCCTGACAAATCCGGCGTACGTTGTCGACCTGGGGACCGGCGCGCTGAAGTGGGTCAGCGTCGGATGCGTGGCTGCCGCCACGCTGAATGCTGGCCTTGGATTTTTGGGGGGCGCGCGCTTTGGGGGAATTGGCGTCGTTGCCGCCACAGCCGCCTCGCAAGCGGTTGGTTACAGCATCGTCCTCGTCGCGTATCATCTCGAAAATCGCGTTACCTTTCGCGAGTTGCTGCCCGGCGAGAGCCGAGCCGTTGTTCTTGCAAGCCTCATTGGAGCAGCGGGTCTCCTTCCCGTTTTCTGCTCGTCGTATGCGCGCGCGCGTTTTTCTCTTGGTATCGCCGAAACGGGGCTCGGGATTCTGATCATTACGGTGGCGATCCTGATGTGGCGCCACCCGATGCGGAAGCAGTTGATGCGCTGGTTGTACCAGCAAGCGCCGGCGTGATTTGGCTGGGGCACCCATGAGCCAACGGGGCTGTATCCTCTGGAAGTCCGAAGACAGCGGACCGATCGTCGCGCGCGTAGCCGTCGCCGGGGATTTTCTGCCTGCCGGCAAGATGGAATTGGCGCAGCCCGATGCATGGGGCGGAGCCGCCGACGCGCTAGCCGCACACTTCGAGGATATTGCGACCACATTCGTCAATCTCGAATGCGCCATCGATACAGCCGGACTCAATGCACGGCAACTTACGGGGCTCGGCCAGATTGTTTCCGCGCCTCCGAAATCCCTCGACTACCTTGGCGCGATTCATTCAGTAGCCGTCGGCTTCGCAAATAATCATAGCTACGATTATGGCCCCGCGGGTGTTGAGCGGACGCGACGAGCGCTCTCCCGCCGAAATCTGGCTTTGGTCGGCGCTGGATGCAACACGACGACTCCACCAGATGTCTTCATTTGGCAAGGACCGGATGCTATCCGCGTAGGACTCTGGGCTGCGGCAAAGGCTTCTCACGATCTCGCTCGGGCCGACACCGCAGGAGTGGAGCCCGCCACGCTTCGCCGTGCCAAACAGGCGCTCGATCTGATGAAATCTGAAGGTGCACGGTTCTCGATCGCGCTGCTTCACTCGGGCGTCCAGAGGACCAATCGTCCCGATCCCGCCGACATGAAGTTGATGGATTCGATGGCCGGCGCCGGCTTTGATGTCGTCGCTGCTTCCCACTCGCACCGGATCAGTGGCTCAAAGCTCTTAGGCGTCGGGCGAAGCCGTCCTGCGTTTTGCTTCTACGGCTTGGGCAGCGTTGCTTCAGGTTACATCGCGGCGCCGATTGAAAGAGAGGGCCTCATCGTTGTTGCCGGGTTCAAATCGTGCGGCGGTCTCGCCAGTCTGGAGGTCAGACCCATATCTCTGGCGGCTTCCGGATTCGGAGAGGCTCCTTCGGCAGAGATCAGCCAAGTAATCCTCGATCGCTTCCGGTGTCTGTCCGCGGAAATCGGCGACGGCTCGTCGAAGCGCCTTTTTTACCGGGACACTTCACAGAGTCTTGTGAAGCTCTACCTCCGGGATGCTCGCGCGGCATTTCGCGAGTCGGGCGTTCTTGGCCTTGCCCGCAAAACCAGCCGCATACGGATGCGGCACCTACTGCGTCTGGCGCATGGATTGCTTCCATGATGAAGGCTGGCGCCATCGCGGCGGGCGGCGGATTCCTGCTCGCCGTGCTGTTTGTCCCGATGATCAGGAAGTTGTGCGTTCGATGGAGACTCTACGATTGGCCGGGTCCGCTGAAGCTGCATACGCGGCCGATTCCGCGGCTTGGCGGCATTGCGATCGCCCTCGCAATTGTCGGAGGAGTGCTCTTGTCAATTCCCTTCACCGCAACTCGCGAACTGCCGTTCTTCGCTGCGGTGGCCCTGATCTGCATTGTCGGAGCGATTGACGATGTCCACGGGCTTTCCGCCGCTTTTCGCCTCGCAGTGCAAGTGATGGCCGCGGGGATGTTGTGGTTTGGCTCCGGACGCTTGGCAATCCTTGGAAGCGGCGTGCTGGGTATCCTCGCGTCGTCTGTGCTCGTTGTTGCGATCGTAAACGCATTGAACTTCCTGGACGGTGCGGATGGTCTCGCAAGCGGCGTTGCCGGAATTATCGGCGTCACCTACGCGCTGCTTCCGTGGCCCATGGGCGATCGGCTCGCGCCCGCCCTGGCATGGACTCTAGCCGGCACTTGCGTAGGCTTTTTACTTTCCAACTTCCCGCCGGCCCGGATCTTTCTCGGCGACTCAGGCAGCACTGTGCTCGGCCTGTCGATAGCGGGCCTCAGTCTCAGTTTCTATCACTCGTCTATCGCAACAGGGCCGCGACTGCTTTTTCCCTTGGTCGTAGCGGGGCTTCCCCTGCTTGACCTGACCCTCGCAGTCATTCGCCGGATACGAGGCCGGGTGTCGCCCTTTTTCGGCGATCGGCGGCATTTTTATGACCTGCTACGTGCGCGCGGGGCATCTTCGCGCACGGTTGCGCTCATATGTTATGCGGCTACAGTGCTGCTCGCCGCGATCGGGCTCATTGGAATGGAGGCGAAACCCGTCGATTTCTTTGTCCTGGCAAGCGTATGCGTTGGGGCACTGCTCGTCATCGCGATGCGAATGGGGGTTTTACGGCCCGGGCAAAGAAGAGCGAATACAGCAAGCGAGGAAGGCACTGGCGGAAATAGGTCAGTAAGAGTCGGTTAGGTGCCGCTCTTGAAGATCGTTCGCACGCCGCGGCGGTTGCGTTCTTGCGAGGTGGTCTGTTTCAGGGCGTTGCCCAGCTGTACGAGCAACTTGCGGAGCTTGGAGCGCTCCTCGACCTCCATATCGACCACTTCGAACGCACGCGCCTGCGTGTTCGCGTCGCGTACGATCACCTGCGCCCTTACGATTTTCGCGCCGGCATTCAAGCGCACCTCGACGACACTGCCCGGGTGCAGGCTCTGTTCGCAGAGCGCGATGCCTCCCCCAAGCGCCATTTCCGGAATCTCCATCCGGAAATTTTCCTTCAGATTCACCGTGGTCGCCGGCACCGGCCGCTCCAGACGCAGCCGCGGGTATCGCCGCTGACGGATGGCGGATGAATTGGGATCGCGATCGAGGATTTCGATTGAGAGTTCCGCCACGCTCAAGTCGCTTCGAGGAATGAAATGGCGGGCCCAATCGGGGTCTATTTTCTCCAGAGCCTGCGCAGCCACCAGGCGCAACTCCGGTGGATTGGCCCAACGCCAGGCCTTTTTCGATTCGGCAACCTTCCTCAAAACAGCCTCTGCATTCGTCGTGCGAAGACGCCCGAGGGCCTCGATGGCCTTGAGGCGCAAGTAATCGGTCGATCCGCTGGGCAAGTCACCTTCAGCGATCCTAAGGAGCCGCATGTCGGCCGATATTTCTCCGCTCATTCCAATTTCGTCAATTGCCAGCGGTTGGACCAGCGAGTCCAGAAGGTCGAAAATCTGGATAAGCAACCGGCCGTAATCCGGCGCGCCGCTGACGGCAATTTGACGAACGACGCGGTCATGCGCGATCCGTTTCCATTGCTTCATGCGGTCGGGCAGGACGCGCTCGACCGTTTCTCGATCCAACCGAACCAGGATGCCCACGGTGTCGATCGCGTCATTTGGATTGCCCTGCCGGAGCTGGGCGCGCAGGTGATCGAGACCTTCGGGACCCAGCGCCTCCATCATCGAAACCAGCAGTTCGCAGTCCTCGCGGAAACCGACCCGGCCGAAGCGGGAGGCGATCTGCTCGGATGCTTGGCGGGGCAGCCGCCTCAGTAGATCCTTCAGCCCCGCCGGGATATTGCCCGTTCGCATCGAATCGTCGATGAATTCGGGCAGATGGTTTTCGATTCCGATGCGCGGCCGCAGATTCTTTGACGCTCCGGGCCGCTCCGATTCGATGTAATTCAACATTTCAACCGAGCGTTGAATCACCGCGTACGAGCGATTCTTCTGCGCTTCCTGCGACAACCGAACGAATGCCGCCCCGATCAGGCTTTGGAGTTCCGCATCCGTTTCGTCGACAAGCCGCAGCCCGATTTCGCGCATCGTGCTCATGAAAAGCTTCTCGTCGCACTTTGCGTACATGGGCGCAAGCTCGGCGATGCCGATGATGGCCTGGCGGCGGGCCTCGGTGGACTTATCGGTGAGGCAACTCATATACCTGCTCAGAACCTTCTCGGCCGCGGAAGTTTCGCCACGTGCTATCAGTTGCTCTACGTGTTCGCGGATCTTGGGGGCTGGAACGCACCAGATGTCGCCGGACTCAATGATGGCCTTCCTCTTGTCGTCCGAAATCAGAGACCAAAACTCCTGGGCCATGCCGTCCACATGTGACCCGACATCGAGGCCAGCGCGCTTCATGCGCTGCTCGTACACACCGAGGATTTTGCGGAGTCCATCGAGTTCGCCGCTCATTTCGTCCAGCAACTGCCGCACGGCGTCGACTTTCACGTCCCCTTTTTGATAGCGTTCCATCGCAAAACGCACAGCGATGTTTTCAGCCAGCTTTAAGAGGGTGGGCTTGTCCGAGGTTTCGTCGGGCGCCTGTGCCGCGAGCGCTGCCAGCGCCTGGCTGACCGTAAACCGGGCGCGTCGTGGCAATGCCGAAAGGCGGGACTGAAACGACGAGGCGTCGAGGTTGTCCTTTGCCGCGTCATTCGTTCGGGCGACCTGCGCCAACATCTGGAGAATCCCCTGCAGTTCATCCTGGTGCAGGGTCATCAAGCCCGTCTCGACGGCCATCGACCCGGGTGCGCTGCGCGCCGATCGATTACCTCGAATGCCGGAAGAAGCGTGGGTCCACCGTGCAGAGGGACCGGTACCGAGTCCAAATTGGCTCAAAACTCCCGAGCCTCCGGTCGCTCCGTGAGCCGCATCCGCGCCAGACGCGCCGCCGACTAGATCGGAGGATGTATTCGGGCCCGAGCCGCCACTACCCTGCGGTACAGCGGTTGCGGGGGCGCCGCCCGCGTGTGGGCCGCCACCCGAGAGGGTAGGGGAATCAGCAACACCACTGAGGTATTCCCGAGCACCGGCACCCGCTAGACCGCCGGCGCCGCCGGATGCGCTCGTGCCGATACCGACGCCGCCCGGTCCGCTTCCAGACCCTTCGGCCACGCCGGAGGCGACTCCGCCGCTGGAAGGCTCGCCCAGTGCATCCATCCAATGACCGCTGCTTGATCCACCCGAGGACCCGCCCGAGGTGCCGCTCCCAAATCCACCACCCGATCCACCTGCCGGCCCGCCGGGGGCGCCGCTTCCAGATCCACCTGCCCAGCCACTGCCTGCGCCGCTGCCGGACCCACCCGTGCCATTGCCTGCTCTGCTACCAAGCCCACCATCGCCACTGCCGCGCGACCCGCTTCCGAATCCGCCGCCGGGAGCACCAGAACCCTGGCTGACACCGCTTGATCCCGATCCTGTTCCGAATCCGCCTGAACTACCGTCGCTGGACCCACTGCCCGGCTCATTTGGCGAGCTATTGCCTGTGCCGCCGCCGGGCGCACCAGCGTCACGCGGCCCACTCCCGAATCCTCGGCCCGCTCCGGACCCGCTGCCGCCGGAGGGACCGCCAAATCCGCCACCCCCGCTACCACTTCCAGATCCACTTCCATATCCTGCACTAACCCCGGATCCGCCGCCGCTGCCAGGTCCGCCGCTACCAGATGGCCCGGTAAACCAGCCGGTTCCGCCTGCAGTACCCGGCCCGTCGCCTCCCTGACCGCCCCCAGAACCACCGGTTCCGGTCCCCCCGTCGCTTCCGCTCTTTGTGCCTTCGGCAGCGACAATCAGCTGCAGAAGTTTTTCGGGATCGTTGAGGAGTTTGTCTGTCTGCTCGGCGTTCATGCCCAAGGTTCGCGCCGCCAGCTGCGCCGCAACGGTAGACTTCGCCACGGCAGAATCCGCCGGCACAAAGCAGACTTCATTCACGTGTACGTGGGGATCGCCGCCGAGCGCAGCCTTTAGCTGCTCCGCCAACTGTGTGGGCTTCGTGCCGGAATTCGTCGGGAAGCCCCGCACGAATCGCGCCAGGCTCGCCTGCGTTATTTTGGGCGAAAAATGGATACTGGCGATCCCGGCAGTCGATAGCATGCGTGCAAAGCTCTTCTCGGCGGCAGCCGAATCAAGCGGCGTACCGTCGAGCAAGAGCCGATCACCAGAGGCAGCCAGCAACAAGCCCGCTTGGTCATCTGGACCGATGGCAGCGCGCAATTCGCTCCAGGCGGTTTCGTACTGCCTGGCAGTGCGCGGATGCCCGAAATCATACATCCGGGCAAACTTCAGCAGAATGTTCAAGCTACGGACAAAGGCGCGCGCGGCTGTAGCCCGGGCGCTATCGTGAGTGGTCGGAGCCATCGTTGTGGTGTAGAAATCGTGTCATGTGAATAATGACGTTCCAGCGTGCCTTCGGCAATGGTACGCGTGTCCTGTTTGGTACTGCCCCCTAGTTCTATGCTCCGGAGGCGAGGCGCCTGCCATGCGATTGGAAACCGCCACGTTTGAGCCATGGCTCCAGTTGGCGAATGTCTTTCAAGATTCCCGCGGCACCTAGCTTGAGGAACATCTCGCGGCGCAACCTGCGCGCCTGGCGGCTTTGCGGCAGAACGCCAACGAACGCGACATGGGCGGCCTGTGCAGCGAGGGCGTCATCGATGTTGTCGCCAAGATACAAAGCGCCTGCCGGATCGCGTCCCTTTAGGATCGCAAGCAAGCCTTCCGGGTGCGGCTTCAGGTTCTTTACGTCTTCCGCCGTCACAATCTGCCAGAAAAATTCGCGCACTTTGAGGCGGTCGAGCGTGTAGTCTGTCTCCTGCCTCACGCGCCCTGTAAAAAGCGCCAATTTCGATCGGGCGGCGAGGCGCCGCAGCGTGGCGCGCGGGAGCAGCCACTTTTCCTGCAGGACGTTTCCTCTCCCATTCTGCCCCCAATAGAGCTGCACGAATCTTGCTTTTACTTCCTTATACCGCGCTTTGCCGCCGAGCGAGTGTATCCATGCTGTGGAGAGCTTCCAGTCATCGTTGAATCCCGATTGACTCTTCCAATGGTGCAGCTCCGCGCGCGTCACGCGCTTGCCCGTGAAAAATCGCACCGTCTCGATCACGGTCCGATGAAAGGAGCCGCGCACATCTACAAGAACGCCGTCGACGTTGAAGATGATGACTTCAGGGTAGGATTTCATTCGAGAAATGGCAGGGGAATGGCAAGAGTTCAGGCCGGATCGCCTGTATCCCCCGGATTTGCGGATTGCCCCTCGCTTTGCTCGCGATCAGCGGAGTCTGACGGGGAGGCTGCGCCAGTATCGTCGGATGACCATGCTTCGCCGGGGGCCACCGACGGTAGCTCCGATTCGCCGCCTGACTGCGACACCGTCTCTGCAGATTGATCAAGCGACGCCGCCTTCTCTAGGTGATCTGAAGCGAGGTGTACTTCCCCAGCGGCGATCGCCGTCGCGGCCTGATTCGCGGGCACCTTTGCTCGCAAAGCTTCCAGGCGTTTGCCAAGAAGGTCCGTTAGCAAATCCACGATCAACGTCGCCCCGGTCCCATCGGGATCCCTGAGCGGGTTGTAGGCCGCCACATCGATTGCCGCAAGGTGCTCCTGGCGCACGAAGACTTCGAGCGCCTCGCGTACATCTGCAAGGCTCAATCCGCCGGATCCTGGGTAGTCGGTCGCTTGAAAGTCCGCGATCACATCCACATCGAAATGCAGGACGCATTCGTAACCCTTCCCGTGAATGCGATCCACGGCGGCCTGCGCTGCAGCCGCCGGGCCGATGCGTTTGATTTCGTCGGCCAAATATCGGCGCAATGGCGAAGTCCGCAGCACTTCTTCTTCGGCCGGATCGACGCGATCCACGCCGAATAGCGCGATGTCTGGCTCCCGGACGAGCGGTGGTTCGCCCCAGAACCGAACTAGCTCCGCTGCGCCGCGCCCCGCCATATGGGAGATCACCATTCCGTCAAGGCAACCGGAGAGCGTCGTCGCTGGCGTGTTCAAATCGGCGTCGCGGTCCATATAGATCAGGCTGACGTGCCTGAAATATCGGCGGAGGCCGGCAATAGTGGCCAGGGCAACGGAGCAGTCGCCCGTTAAGATCAGCGGAAGCGCGGCGGATTTCACCGCTTGCTCCACTCGCGGCTTCAGATTTTCGAGCGAAGCAAGCACGCCGGAAATATTTCGCGCGCGCGGGCTTTCAGTGTCGGGCTTAAATACCTGAGGAGGGTCGTCGCCGAGGTCCGTGACTTCGTAGCCGATCGATTGAAGCCGGCCTACCAGCCCTGCCGTGCGCAGCGCAGCGGGGGCGCCTTCGTGGCCCGGCGACATTGCAGCCGCACTCGTGGGTGAACCCAGCAGCGCGATTTTATTTGGCTGGCGGACGATTTTGACCGCCACTCATACGCTCCTTGCCGTCTCGGTGCAGCCAAGCGGCAAAAACAGTTCAGTTCGCCGCGCGTTCCTGCCGCGCAGCCAATTCCGGTGGAAGGGTGAAGCGCACATCTTCACGAATCAAATCCAGGTCACGATGGTTCGTGAACCCCAGCGCGGAGAGCCGCTGGCTTACCTGCTCGACGAGGATCTCCGGCGCGGAGGCGCCGGCCGTCAGACCAAGTGACTTCACGCCTTCAAACCACGATGCATCAATGTCTCCTGCATCTTCAATCAAGCGCGCCGGCACACCTGCGCGCTTGGAAACTTCCACGAGGCGATTCGAATTCGAACTGTTGGCCGAGCCGACGACGAGGATTAACTGCACCTCGTGCGTGAGAGCCTCAACCGCTTCCTGGCGGTTTTGCGTCGCGTAACAAATGTCGTCCGAGGCCGGACCGGCAATCATCGGAAAACGCTGCCGGAGCCGCGCGACGATTTCCTGGGTGTCATAAAGCGACAGGGTGGTCTGCGTGAGAAAAGCGAGCCGCGACGGATCGGGGACTTCCAGGCTGTCTACCTCTTCGACGCTGCCCACCACGACGGTTCGGTCGGGAGCCTCGCCCGACGTGCCGACGATTTCCTGATGGTCCCGATGGCCGATGAGCACGAGCGTCCGCCCTTCGCGCGCAAACTTAAGCGCTTCGAGGTGAACCTTGGTCACGAGGGGGCACGTGGCATCGATCACCCGGAGTTGCCGCTCTTTCGCTTCGCTGCGAACGCGCGGCGGCACGCCGTGCGCGCTGAACACCAGTACTGCGCCGACCGGTACTTCCTCGATCGTCTCGACAAAAATGGCGCCGCGCCGCCGCAACTGGTCCACAACGTAGCGATTGTGCACGATCTCATGATGCACGTACACCGGCCGCCCGTACGCCTCCAGTGCGAGCTCCACGATATCGACGGCCCGCACGACGCCGGCGCAGAATCCTCTCGGCCGCACGCGTACAAGTGTCTTCCCGCCGTCGTTCGAACCCTCAATATTCGTCAGCGTCAATGTGCTTCTCCGGGAAAGCAATATCTTAACCTGAACTGCCGCCTTGTCGCCACCCCGTTCCGATGTAACTCATCAAAAAAGGCCGAGTTCGAGCTGCGGTTCCTAAATCATGCGATGGATGATTGCGGGCAAGGAAAGCAAAAGAAAGAATGCGGAACGCATAGGCCGGTATGGAAACCAGGCAGCGCGCAACCCGGCCGTTTTTCTGTTGTCCATGGGGAGAGCCTATATTGGGCGGACGCCCCTCGGGGGAGGGCTCTTGAGGATCGTACGCCAAAGGGTAAACCCGTGAAGGCAAATCCCGGGGAAGAACACCGGCTCAATTTTCCCGGCAGTTATGGAAGTTTTCTGGTATACCCTAATTACGGGTGCATCCTCCGCACCCATACCGCTGCGCCAGCGGCACCCCCGACGGTCCGGGGGCATCTGGAGACAGACTCGCGTTTCCCCGCGGTCCTGATCCCAGTCTTTCACCCGAATCCAAGAGTTCACTCGGCTCTTCGTTTCAGGTCGATTCGCTGCGGAAGCAAAGCCTTTCCGGCGGAGAAAAATAGGAGGATCCATGAAGCTTCTCATCGCGCTATGCGCTGCGGTCCTGGTCGCGTTGTCTTTGACCCCGGCAGTTCACGCCCAGTCCAATGAATTGGTTCCCGGCACACAGGTACGACTCACCTTGATCAACGGCCTCAGCACCCGGGTGGCTCACGATGGCGATCCGTTTACAGCCGTTGTCGCCGAACCTGTCTTTGCCGGCAGCCAGGTGATTTTGCCCGCCGGTGCGATCGTTCACGGTACGATTTCGACCGTCGATCGCCCGAAACTGTTTTCGATGTTCCGCGGCGGAGCGTCAATGAACTTGGTCTTCAACTCGATCGAGCTCCAGAGTCGCATTTTCCCCGCGAGGATGAGCATTCTCTCGATCTATAGCGGAACGGACGTCGCCAAACAACGCAAGGACCTGAGAACCGTGGAGGGCGAAGTCGTCGAACAACGCCAGAGCGTTAAGGGAGATGTCGAGGATGTCGCGATTGGAACAGCCGGCGGCTCCACGGTGGGCCTGATCTTCAGTCACGTTCTTCGCGGCACGGTGTTTGGCTTGGTAGGTGGAGGAGCTTACGTCGTGGCAAAGAAGGGCAGCGAGGTCGAATTGCCGGCGCAAACAGGGATGCTGGTGCGCATGGATTCGAGCGTGTCGCTCCCCACGTCGCTGCTACACACCGCGTCGTACACGTCGAGCGGCAACTGAAGCAGGCGGTGGATTCGAACGGGCGTGCAACTGCCTCGGGGGAGAAGGAAGTCGCGTGTGTCTGTGAAAAAGCGGGCTCTCGCTACGCGCCACCGTTGGCGGCGATTGCGCGATTGCTTTTTCGCTTGAGGAATCGGTAGAGACTCGTTCGGCCGATGCCGAGAACCTGTGCGGCTCGGACTCTGTTGCTATTGCACATATCGAGCACGCGCTCGATGTGAACGCGGCGCACTTCATCCAACGGAAGAGGGCGCCAATTCGCTTCGGGCGCCGAGCTGTTGCGGCGCGGCTTCTGGAGATGCTCGGGCAAATCGGCGACGTCGATAAAATCCGCGTTCGTCGTAAGCGCTGCGCTCGAAATCACGTTTTCGAGTTCGCGAACGTTGCCGGGCCAATCGTACTGGAAGAGCACGATCTGAGCCCGACGCGTGAGCCCTTGCAGCGCTTTTCCGTAGGTCTGGCTGTATTTCTTCAAGAAGTGCTGCAAGAGAATCGGAATGTCTTCGGGGCGGTGCGTGAGCCCCGGCACGCGAATTTCGATGCTACTCAACCGGTAGAAGAGATCTTCGCGGAAGCGGCCGGCGAGAACTTCCGCTCGAAGGTCGCGATTGGTTGCCGCAATGAGCCGGACATCGATGGTTTTCACTTCCGGCGATCCGACCCGCTGAATTTCGCGGTTCTGAATCACGCGCAGGAGTTTCGCCTGCATCGCTAGCGAAGTCTCGCCGATTTCATCGAGGAAGACCGTCCCTCCATTCGCGTACTCGAAAAGTCCGGGCCGGGTCTCCGTTGCGCCCGTAAACGACCCTCGCATGTGGCCGAAAAGCTGGCTCTCGAGAAGCGTGTCGACGAGCGCCGAGCAATTGCAGACGGCGAATCGCCCTTGCGCCACCGGACTCAGTTCATGGAGAGCGCGCGCGACGAGCTCTTTGCCGGACCCCGTGGGCCCGGTGATCAGGACATTCGTATAGTGCCGCGCTACCTTCTTTGCAAGATCGAAGACGTTGAGCATGGCGGGACTTTTTCCGACGATGCCCTGGAATTGCGAGTTTTGAAACAGTTTCTCCTCGAGCTCGCGCATCTGTGAACGTTGGGCAAACACCTCGGCCAAGTCATCCAGAGCTTTTTCGAGTCGCGGAAAATCGAGTGGCTTGCAGAGATAGTCGTATGCGCCGCGCCGCACCGCCTCGATCGCGGAATCCACCGAGTAGTAGCCGGTGATCAGGATTACGTATACTCCGGGATCGAACTGCAACACTTTCTCCAGGAAGGCAAGGCCATCCATCCCCGGCATCTGGAAATCAACCAGAACGACTTTGCATCCGCCGAGGCGAACTTTCTGGAGAGCCTCTTCGGCGTTCGTCGTCCCCGTAGCCGAGAATCCCGCCCTTTCGAGCCTTTCGGTTGTCAGCTCAACCTGATTGGAATCGTCGTCCAGAATGCAGACGGTGAGATTCTTGCGCGCGGTTCCGATGATGGGTCTTTCCATGAGAGCTTTCATTGCCAGGCATTAGGCAATGCGTGTGCCAGAATGCGAATCTGATGCTCCCCGGGCGAGGACTTCCTTCAGCGCGTGTAAGGCGTCTGAATTGTGAGCGTTGGTCGGGAAGCGAAAACTCAGAATTGCAAACGTACCGCGGCTAGGAACGCAAGCATGTGCTTCCACAGGTCGTAAACAGTTCCGAACTGGAATCGGGGTCTCAAAGAGGAACGGCCTGGTACCCGATCGGCTGACCGCGGCCCATCGTCGCGATACGCTAGGCTACCTTACTCTCTGATTCGGCCGGCGAACCCGCAGTGCCTCTGAAGGACGCGCGGGGTTTCAGTCTCGCGAGTTGAACGAGGGTCCGTCCATTCTCGCTGCTCATCACACTGGCGGCGCGGTAGGCGATCGGAAAACTGTCGACCTTGCCGTATTCCTGCAGCAGCCGTACGAACACTACCGCGTCTTCGCCTAGAGCCGACCGAAGACTGATTTCCTTCTTGTCGCCTCCGCTCCATTCCAGCGTCGTCTTTTCCACGAAGAAAGCGTCCGATGCATCCCAGCCGGATACTTCTACGCGATAGCTGCCGATGCTTGCGATCTCTTGGCTCAGTTTAGAATCCACGTCTAACCTCCGACTTGGCAGTCTGCAGAAGCCATGCCAAAGCGCATCGCGGGTCGCTCAAGAAATGGAACGACTTGGCGTCAACTCGCGCGTTTCGTTTGCTCGCGGGCTGTTCCTTTCGCGATGCATGTGCGTCTTTGAACCAACTTTCACGGGCGCGCCCTCGCCTTTCGCCGCGCTGGACGCTGTGCTAGACTCCGCGAAGCGGTTGTGCCACAAGAAAAACTTGCAGCGCGGACCGCCGTTCGGTGGAACTTCGGGCTCTGTGCAACGATTCCCCGCAAACCCCGCCAGGCCCGGAAGGGAGCAACGGTAGCGGGCCAGTTTCGTGTGCCGCGGAGTACCCGAAGTTCCTCTGATCGCACTCGGGACTGACCAGGCGAGGGCACGAAGAATCTTTCATGAGCTATAAAGTCATCGCGCGCAAGTACCGCCCGCAAACGTTCAAGGAGATCGTCGGGCAGCAGCACGTCACGAAGACGCTGGCCAACGCGATCGAATCGAACCGCGTGGCCCACGCCTACATTTTCTCCGGCGTCCGCGGAGTCGGAAAGACCACCGCCGCCCGTATTCTTGCGAAGGCCCTGAATTGCGCGAGCGGTCCTACGATCAATCCCGACAATACGTGCGATTCGTGCCGCGAGATTTCGGCTGGCACCTCGCTCGACGTTCTCGAAATCGACGCGGCATCCAATCGCGGAATCGATCAGATTCGCGAGCTGCGCGAAATGGTTCGCTACGCGCCGGCGTCGAGCCGCTACAAAGTCGTGATCCTCGACGAAGCGCACCAGCTGACGGACGAAGCCTCGAATGCGCTGCTGAAGACACTCGAGGAGCCGCCTGAGCGCGTCGTGTTCATTCTGGCCACCACGCGCGCCGAGGATCTGGTCGAAACGATCAAGTCGCGCGCCCAACTTTTTCAGTTTCGCTCTCTCACGTTTCAGGAAATCTCCGGTGAAATCGAGCGGATCGCCAAGGCGGAAAACCTCAAGATCGACTCGGGCGCCGTCGCGGTGCTGGCGCGCGCAGCCGAGGGCAGCATGCGCGACGGGCTATCGCTCCTCGAGCAGGCGATCGCATACTCCGGGGAAACGATCAGCGACGCGCAGGTACGCGAGCTTCTCGGCGTCGTAGCCGAGAGCGTGCTCGATAGTCTTGTCGAAGCGATTGCGTCGCAATCGGCCGAGCGCGCGCTTGGGCTGGTCCATCGCCTTATTGCCGACGGCCAAAATCTGCAACACTTCTGCCGTGAAGCCATTCGCCACTTCCGAAACCTGCTTGTGGTGCGGGTCTGCGGCGCTGATTCGAACCTCGTGGCGGCGCCGAAGGATGAGCAAGCTCGGCTCGCGGAACAGGCTGCGCAATTCGGCGAAGAAGACCTCACGCGGTTCTTCAACATTCTCCTGGCAACGGACGACGATCTCCGGCGCAAGCCTGATCCGCGCCTGCATCTCGAGCTTGGCCTGCTGCGCTTGATCAACGCGCAACGCCTCGCGCCGCTGGAAGAAGCTCTCGCCGAACTCCACGGCGAATCGCGCTCGCGGCCGGCGCGACCGGATTCCGCCACGCCGCCGCGCGCGACACCCGCCGCGCAAGCCGTTTCGTCTTCGTCGGCCAGTGCGGCTGCCGTGCGCATGGCGCCTGACCCAGTCGTATCCGCGCCGGTCGCGCCGTCCACTGCTGCTCCGGCGGCGCGCGCCGCTGTGCCTGTGCCGGCCGCTCCGCCTCGGATCGTTGCGCGCGCAGCGGAAGATGTGGCCGACGGCCTTTCAGCAGTACAACTGGGCGCGATCAAGACCGCCCTGCAGGAATCAAGACTGCTTTCATCGTTCCTCGAACAAGCGACGCGCTGCGAAATGGGAGGCGGTGAGTTCCGGCTCTTCTTCGCTCCGGAGAATCGCGCGCTCACGGAAATGTTGCCGCGCGAAGCGATGGAACGTTTGCGCACAGCCGTAAATCAAGTCATCGGCCAGCCGCTTCGTGTCTGTGTTAAACTGGAGTCGGTTCGGACGGGAGTGAACCGCAGCTCGGAATTGCAAGCGCGGTTCGAGCAGGACCCGATCGTTCGAGCGATGCTCGAAAAGTTCGGAGGACGGATTTCACGAGTGAAGCACCCGAGCGAGGACTAGAGCATGGAAGTAAAAGCGCTACAACAAATGCTCGCGCAGTTCCGGCAGGTGCAGGAGAAGCTCGAGAAGCAGCTTGATGGGCTTTCCGTCGAGGCATCGGCCGGCGGTGGCATGGTCTCCGTCAAGATGAACGGCCAGAAGCAACTGACCGAACTGCGCATCGAGCCGGATGTTTTCAAAAGCAAAGATCAGGAAATGCTGCAGGAACTCGTTCTAGCGGCCGTGAATGAAGCCAACCGGCGCGTGGACGAGGAGCTTTCGAAGCAAGTGAAAGACCTCACAGGCGGCCTGCCCGGAATTATGGGCATGAAAATCCCAGGCCTTTTCTGATTTCCTCGCCGTTCAATCGATTCACCTCTCACTCAGATTTCGTTTGTTGAATCCGTTTACGCACCAGAAGTGAAGACACGAAAAAGAAAAGGCGGAGCCGAAGCCCCGCCTTTTTCTGTCATTCCAACTCTGAACTACTGTTGCGGGCGCGGCGGCGGCCCCATCGAGAAGCCGGGCTGATGGTGGAACAAACCGATGAGTACAGTGCCGGTCAGAACGTGGCCGTCGACTGCCTTCATCACGTCGTCGCGACTTGCACCCGCCGGCAGATCGAGCTTGGCATCCAGCGCCAACAACTCAAACGTATAGTGGTGCGCCGGTCCCGGAGGTGCACAAGGCCCAAAAAACGAGGGTTGACGCATTGTGTTGCTGGCCTGAGTTCCCACGGTTGAGTCCGCCTTGACGCCTTCAGGAAGCGAGGTTGCGTCGCCCGGAATATTGAAGATCAACCAGTGTGTGATGTCGTACCTGGATTTTCCGGCGTGCGCGTCCGGATCGTGCAAGAGCAATACGAAGCTTTGCGTGCCGGCCGGCGGGTTCACCCAAGACAACGGCGGCGAGGTCATGTTGGCCGGTGAGGTCATGGTTTTTCCATCCGGCGAGCACGTGTATTTGTCGGGAATCATAGTTCCGTCAGCAAACGCCGGGCTGCTAAGTTGTAACGGCGGTCCCATCATAGGACGCCGGCCACCGCCCCCCGGCCCGCCGCCCGGCGGCGGTCCTTGTTGTGCGACCACCGGGAACGCGCCGGCGGCAAGCAAAAATGCCAACGTGATGAGCGGTCGTGTACCTTTCATTCTCATTCCGTATATCCTCCCCTTCTCACTTATTCGGACAGTTTTTTTGAAGCCAGCTCGAGCGTCGGTCGGCCAAGCGCCTGATTCTAACTCCCCCGTGCCCCTCGTGCAACGAAGCGCTGAGTTCTGAGACGGCGCAGCGGCGCTTTGGGTTTCACGTCTAGCGAACGCTACGGGACTCTGCAATAATCCTGACACGGTGAAATCGAATGCCTGATTTTGCACCTTCGGTAACGCGATTGATCGACGAACTCAAGCGTCTGCCCGGCATCGGGCAGAAGACCGCGCAGCGCCTCGCGTTCTACCTCCTCCGCGTCGATCGCGAGCAGGCGCTCGGCCTTTCGGACGCCATTCGCGACGCGAAAGACAAAGTTCGCGAATGCTCCGTCTGCAATAACATCACCGACGCCGATCCCTGCCTCTTCTGCACGAGCACCACGCGCAATCGCGCCCTGATCTGTGTGGTCGAAGAAGCCACGAATATTCAGGCCGTGGAAAAAACGCGACAGTTCAATGGCCTGTATCACGTGTTGGGCGGGGCGCTCTCGCCGTTGCAAGGCATCGGCCCGGATCAACTCAAGATCAAGAGCCTCATCGAACGCCTCAAGGGCGGCACGGTCGAAGAGATTATTATTGCGACGAATCCGACCGCCGAAGGCGAAGCAACTGCCGTCTACCTCTCCAAATTAATTAAGCCCCTCGGCGTCCGCGTCACGCGCATCGCCATGGGCATACCCGTCGGCTCGGACCTCGAGTACGCGGATGAAGTGACGATGCTCAAAGCGATGGAAGGCCGCCGCGAATTGTAGTTCTCCGCTTGCTATTGGCCCGTCCCAAAAGGCCGTTCCGAACGGTCAGGCCTGTTCCGGTTGGACTACCCCCTCGAAGTAACCCTTTCGTACGGGTATCGATGGGCGCTCGACCACGGCAAAGCCGCAATGCTAACCTTGGACATCGATAGTCGGAGGCACTGTGGTCGATTCCCTACCATCGGAAGATCCCGGCGCGCAGAAGCGTCGAAGCACGCGGATTGTCCAGGCCGTGCCAATCACGGTCACGGGTGTCGATGCCCTCGGACAGCCTTTCAAAGAACGCACCACAACGGTCATGGTCAATTGCCACGGCTGCAAGTACCAATCGAAGCACTACGTTCCCAAGAACTCGACCGTTACCCTGGAAATCCCGCGCCCAGAGGCTGGCGCACCCCGGCGGACCCTCGTCGGGCGAGTAATCTGGGTCCAGCGCCCCCGAGCGGTCCGCGAGCTGTTTCAAATCGGTTTGGAGTTTGATACTGCCGGAAATGTTTGGGGCATCGCATTTCCGCCCGACGACTGGTTCCCTGTGCCCGGCGAAGAGCCTCAGGCACCAGAGGCTCCCGAACAATGTGCCGCCCCTGAACTAAAACCAACGGCAGTTGAATCGACGTCCGCGGCGCCCCTGGCGGGTGTCCCGCAACCTCGGCCCGAGTTTAGCGTGCCCAGCGTCGCACCTTCGGCTCCAAGGGCGGCGACACCGGTGACGCCAACGGCGCCGGTTGCGCCCACAGAGAGCAAAATCCACGTCGTGCCCGAACCGACGCCCTCGCCCGAGACGCAAGCCACTGTCGCGCGCCAGATGGCGAAGCTGGCTGCCGACGTCAGGGAAAACCTGGACAAGTCGCTTCGCAGGGACGCTCAGACGGCGATCAATGAAGAAATGACCGTCGTCCGCCAGCAACTGGACGTGCAACTTCACGACGCCGTCGAGAGAGCTATCAAGGTCTCGATGGAGCGCGTGTCCGAGTCCAGCGTGCGCAGGGTCGTCCAACAAGCGGCAGAGCAGACCGCGAAAATCGTTGATGAAGCCCGGAGGACGACCGAGACGAATGCCGGGCAGCTCGACGAAAAAATTCGCCAAGCCGTCCAGCAAGCGGTGAGCCACGCGGCGGCCGACGCGGCCCAGCAGGCTGCAGCGCAAGCCGCCACGCAGAACCTCAAGCAGACGGTGGAAGAAGCCGTCGCGCGCATCGTCGCCGAGCGCGAAGCCTCGTCGCCGTCGCTTCAGATTCTCGCGAATCCGGAGGCCGCCCAGCAGCAACTCGACCAGTGGAAACACAACCTGGAAGAGGCGGCGCAGGATATCCACAGCCGCACCCTGGACCAGGCGCAATCCGACGCGGCCGCGGCAAAACAGACGCTGAACGAAGCATTTGAATCCGTCGTCACGAATGCCTCGCAGACTCTGGATGCGAAATTGAGTGAGGCGTCCCAATCTGCGCTAGCTCGAGCCACGGAAGATGCCAATGCGCGCGCCTCGAATCTTCGCACCTCGCTCGATGAGATGGTCACCGCGGCGCAATCTACCGTCGAGCAAACTCGCCGACGCCTGGATGAGATCGCCTCCACTCGCACCGACGAAATAGCGCGGCGCGCCGATGAGCTAGTTTCCGAGCGTACGAAGCAGATGGAGCCCGCCCTTCAAAACGCCGCTCAGAATGTGATCGAGCAGGTTTCAATGCAGCTCGATCAGAAATTGGCCCCCGGGATTGCCGAAGCGCACGAGGCTCTGTCCTCTCTCGCCAATGCCGGTGAAGAAGCCTCACAGATCGAGAGCAGGCTCCGGGAACAAGGCCGCCGGGCCTTCGAGCAAGCAGCGCATCTCGAAGCTCAGGCGCAAGCCAAGATCAGCGATCACGCGGCCGAAGTTCAGTCACAAATCCAGGCAACGCTAGCCGAGCAGGCTGCTAAGTTCGATAGCCACGTTCGCGAGCAGGTCAAACAGGTTTCCACGCAGGCCGCGCAGGTGCAGTCTGTCGTACGAGAACAAATCCGCCAAGCCTCTGAAGAAGCCGTAGCGGAATCGCTCGAACGCGTGAAGCAGGAGACCGCGAAGCTCCCCGCTAAGTTCGAGGAGTCGTGCCGCGCATCTCTCTCCAAAATGGAAGAGGAACTCGAGCAGAAGAGCTCCGAGGCGCAGCACACCACATTCGAGGCGCTCTCGAAAGCCTCCGATTGGTATACGAAGAAGGCGCAGACGACTATGCAATCCACCCTCGAGAGGGGCGTCGAGCAATCAACGTCGGCCCTGCGCGATCGCGCCGCGGAAATCTCGAGCCTGGTGGCCTCCGAACTCGATCACTATCGCCGCACCTATGTCGATCACAGCCAGGCGCAAATCGAGGAGATTGCGAAGGAAGTAGTCGACCGCGAACGCGGCAAAATGGCGGAAACGGCCGAAATGACCACCGCCGGCTTCAGCGATCGCATCCAGCAACTCGTCGGCGAATCGTTTGGCCGGTTCGAGGAAGCATCCCGGCAGGCGCTTGAGAAGAACCGCTCCGATATGGAGTACGACCGGGAGGGCGCGCTGACGGAGTTTCAAAAGGGTCTCGATGACAGGATGCTTTCCGGAATCGAGCAGGCGCGCGACAACCTGCAAATTCAACTCATGTCGCTGATCGAGTCGTTCGAGGCCAAGCGCCAGGCTGAGCAGGCCGAATGGATGGAGCAGATCAAGAAATCCGCCGATGAATCGATCGAGGGCTACAAAGCTCGCCTCGAGAACGCTTCCAACTCGTGGCTGCTCGCGTCGGCCACCACTCTCGGGCAGAGTTCGCAAGCCGTCATGGACACGCTCTCGCGATCCGCCGAAAAGAGGCTTCGCGAAGTCTGCGCCGAAGTGCTCGCGGGGATGGGCGACACCCTCAAAGAGCGCTTGCTGGGCATTTCAAGCGGCTTCTCGGCCGAAGACGAAGGCAAGAAATCCGATAAGAAGAAGTGAGTTCGCCCCGCACACGGCAGCCGCAATGCAGGTCCCTCTCCCCCCTTTGAAGAACCCGGTCGAATTTCCCGTCGGGTTACCTTCCGCTATAATGCTCGTCATGTCGAATCAGTCCTATCTGAGCGTCTGGTATGCGGATCTTCCCGAAGAGCTGCTCCTCGAGCGCTTCGGCGCCTTCCTGGCGACCGTTCCTTTCTCCGATAAAGTGCCCGGCTTCACCCAGCTCGCGATCCACGCCGTCAGTGCCGCCGAGATACCGATTCTCGAGCAAGACCTGCGGCAAATGCCGCTGGATGTTGCTGGAATCATGGAGATTGCGCGGGATCACCTGAATAGCGACTGCGCCTATGACGTTGGCTGCTATTGGGACCTTTCGGTCTTTGACGCCGCATCCGGAAAATGGAAAATCGAGCCGCAGCCGCTTGAGATCTCATGCTATGGAGAGGATTATGACGACGCGTTCTGGCGCGAGAACGGCCACGTCCAGGTCAACTTCGGTTTCGAGCATTTCTTCACGGGCCACGCCGGTCTGCTGGGATTTGGCCGCGATTCCCGGGCCCCGGCCCAAAGCCCCGAAGAGGCGCGATTTCTCGAGGCCATGGCCTGGCCCGAAAATCTCGAGCGATATCATGACCAGACGCGGAAAAACATTCGCAAGCTTCTCGACTGGATTCGTCAGATCGAAAAGGCGGTTCCCGTGGAACGCGTCCGGCTCTGGTCCGAGGGTGAGGAAAACTTTGAGGCACGCATCGAGGAAATTCTGGCCGCTCGGTAGTATGATGCTGCCGCTTGGGTGGGAGCGTATATCCTCAAGTGTCGCGTTTGCGGGAGTAACCGGGCAGGAGCTTGTCCGCAATCTTTCGGCACACGCCGGAATCCGATTTCCAGCGCGCACGTCTAATACACAACGTTGAACGCCATCGCACAACCCGTTACCAGGCAAGCTGCACGGCCCGAAAAGAGGCCATCCTCCTGGACTCATCTCAAGACCCTGCTGCCATACGTCGCCAACTACAAGGCTATGACGGCGCTGGGCTTGCTGGCTCTCGCCCTGATGGGAATTGTTGGCGCGTTGCCCCAACTCATCCAGGGCATCATTGTTGACTCCCTGAATGGCCTGCCACGGCCGCTCGCGACGCTGGTCGGCACGTCGCGTGCAATCCTGCACCCGATTCTCGCCTTCTACGCACCGCGCAGCCATCACGCGTTGGCCCTCTATTGCATCACGATCGTGGCGGCCATGCTGGTGAAAGGATTTTTCTCGTTCTGGTCGCGGTGGATCCTGATCGGAGTCTCTCGCGAGATCGAATACGACCTTCGCAACGATTTGCTGGCCCGGCTTGTGAAACTCGAACCTGAATTCTACGTCCGCAACCGGACCGGCGACTTGATGTCGCGCGCGACGAACGATCTCAACGCCGTCCGTATGGTGCTGGGCCCGGGCATCATGTACACGGCGAACACGATCGCCACAAGCGTTCTAGCGCTCTATTTCATGGCCAAACTGTCCGCCGGCCTCACGCTTTGGGTATTGTTACCGGTGCCTTTTGTCGTTGTTTCCGTGTATTACTTCGGCCGCATCATTCACCGGCTCTCTGAACGGATTCAGGCCGCTCTTGGAGCGCTTTCCACGCGAGCGCAGGAAAATCTCACCGGCATTCGAGTCGTTCGCGCCTACGCACAGGAGAAGCCCGAGATCGAATCTTTCGATCGCGTTAACCGGGACTATGTCGAGCGCAACATCCAGCTGATCACCTCCTGGAGTTTGTTCTTTCCCGGCCTCACGACGCTGATCGGCTTGACAGTTGTGATCCTTCTTGGCAAAGGCGGGGTTGCCGTGGTCGATCATCGTGTCTCGGTAGGAACGCTCTGGGCCTTCTACACATTCTTGATTCAGCTTACCTTTCCGATCATCGCCCTCGGATGGGTGACAAACATCTTTCAGCGCGGTGCCGCCTCCATGAGCCGTTTGCTCTATATTCTCCGCGCCGAACCCAGTATCGCCGATGGCGTCGTCGCCTCACCTCCGAGCGCGGGCGGGAATGGCCGGCCGCATGCCGAAACGGCGCTCGCGTCGGCCGCCGATGAAATCCACGGCGAAATCGAATTCCGCCACTTGACGTTTGCTTATCCGACCGCCCCAAACGAGCCCGTTTTGCGGGATATCAGTCTCCACGTGCCGGCCGGATCGACGCTCGCAATCGTTGGGCCTACGGGAAGCGGCAAGTCGACGCTCGCAGCTCTGATCGCGCGTCTCTGGGAGGCCCCTGCCGGCACGCTGCTCATCGATGGACGGTCGATTCGCGATTATCCGCTGGGCACGCTTCGTCGCGCGATCGGCTACGTGCCGCAAGACACGTTTCTCTTCAGCGAAACGCTTCGCGAAAACATCGCCTTCGGCGCGCCCGATGCGCGCGAGGAGGATATCCGCGAATGTGCCGCGATCGCCTGCGTCTCCGGCGAAATTGAGTCGTTCGCGCAGGGCTACGACACGATGGTCGGCGAGCGGGGCATCACGCTCTCGGGCGGCCAAAAGCAGCGAACGTCCCTTGCGCGCGCCATCATGCGCCAGCCCAAAATCCTGGTTCTTGATGACTCGCTTTCGAGCGTCGATACGGATACCGAGGAGCGCATTCTCCGAGGCTTGCGCGGCGTGATGCGCGAGCGCACCACCATCCTCGTCTCGCATCGCGTCTCCACAGTAAAGGACGCCGACCAGATCGTCGTCCTGTACGCCGGAAAAATCATCGAACGCGGCACGCACGAAGAACTGCTCGCTCGCGGCGGCGAATACGCGGACTTGCACCAAAAGCAGTTGCTCGAAGAGGAACTCGAACGGGAATGAGCGACTTCCGCGAAGAAGAGAAGCTCGGCAAGATCTACGACGCGCACCTCACGCGGCGAATCATAAAGTATCTGCGGCCCTACCGCTGGCACGTGACGCTGGCGGTTTCCATGAGCCTCGTCTACATGGGCATGGTTTCGGCCGGGCCTTACCTTTTCCACGTGGCGATTGACTGGTATATCGTCCCCGGCCTTGCCCAGTCGATCACAACGAAGAAAGCGCTCACGGGACTCTTCTGGACTGTCTTCGCTTATACGGCTTCGTTGCTCCTTAGCTTTGGCGTGCAGTTCGTTCAGGTGCGGATCATGCAGTGGGTCGGCCAGGAGACGATGTACGACCTGCGCAAGGAAATTTTCGAGCATCTCCAGCGATTGCCGATGAGTTTCTTCGATCGCACTCCCGTGGGCCGTCTCGTCACTCGCTCCACCACGGATGTCGATGCGTTGAACGATCTCTTCGCCACCGGCGTCGTCGCGATGCTCAATGACTTCGTGCTGCTCTTCGGCTTGGCGATCTTCCTGCTCTCCTGGCACTTTTACCTCGGCCTGGCCACCCTTTCGCCGCTGCCGTTCATGATCTTGCTCACCTATTTCTTCCGCAACCACGTGCGCGACGCCAACCGTCGCATTCGCACCGCCATCGCGCGCATCAACGGCTTCCTCCAGGAACACATCAGTGGCATGGCGGTCGTCCAGCTCTTCAATCGCGAGCGCAAATCCCGGGAGCAATTCGCCAACTTCAACCGCATCCACATGGAAGCTTATAAGGATGCGATCGACGCCTTCTCCTATTTCTTTCCCGGTGTCGAATTCCTCAGCATGGGCGGCATCGCTCTGGTCTACTGGGTGGGCGGCATGCGCGCCATCACCGGCACACTCGAAATCGGCGTGCTCGTCTCCTTCGTGCAGTCCGCGCAACTCTTCTTCCGGCCGATTCAGGATCTGAGCGACAAATTCAACATTCTCCAGGCCGCGATGGCCGCTTCCGAGCGCATCTTTCAACTGCTCGATGAACCGGTCGCGATCGTCTCGGCGCCCGGGACGAATTCCCTTCCTCACGTTCGCGGCGAAATCGAATTTCGCAACGTCTGGTTTGCGTATCGCGGCGGCGCGAACCCGCAGGAAGAAGACTGGGTGCTGCGCGATGTTTCTTTCCACGCGCAGCCGGGACAAACGCTCGCCATCGTCGGCCACACCGGCGCCGGAAAAACCACGATCATCCAGCTGCTCCTGCGCTTCTACGATATCCAGCGCGGCCAAATCCTGATCGACGGCGTCGACATCCGCGAAATGAACTTGCAGGACCTGCGCCGCCTATTCGGCATCGTGCTGCAGGATCCATTCCTTTTCACCGGCACGCTTGAATCAAACGTGAAACTCGGCACCGAATGGATCGATCGCGCCGGCGTCGAACGTTCGCTGCGCGAGGTCGGCCTGGGGCCATACCTCGATTCGCAGTCTCGCGGCATCGAGACTCCCGTCACCGAGCGCGGCTCCACGCTTTCCGTCGGCCAGCGCCAACTCGTCAGCTTCGCGCGCGCGCTCGCGCATGACCCGGCTTTGCTGATTCTCGACGAAGCCACTTCCAGCGTGGACACGAAGACCGAGCTGATGATTCGCGAGGCGCTCGATCGGCTGCTGAAAAATCGCACGGCCATCGTCATCGCGCACCGCCTCAGCACGATCCAGCACGCACAGCGCATTCTCGTCTTCCACAAGGGCCGCCTGCGCGAACAAGGCTCCCATCAGGAACTCCTCGCCCTGCGCGGAATCTACTACCGCCTCTACCAGCTGCAATATAAGGAGCAGGAACTCGCGGCTTCCTTGCCCGGCGGCGCGCCTGGGTTTTCACAGCCTTTGCCCGCCGATGACTGACCGGGCGCCTTGCGCATGACGCCTCCCAAAATCCTGATCTCCGCCGGCGAAGCTTCGAGCGACATGTACGCGGCGCGCCTCGCCACCGCGCTGCGCGAGCGAACGGGAGCAGACTTCTTCGGCATGGGCGGCCCGCGCATGGCCGCAGCGGGCGTCGAGCTGGTCGCCGATTATCACGAAGTCGCCGTCGTCGGCATCACCGAGGTGATCCACAGGATTCCCACCGTGATCAGCGTGCAAAATCGCCTCGCTCGCGAAGCGGCCCGCCGCAAAGCTGCCCTCGCGATCCTCGTCGATTCCCCGGGAACGCATCTCGGCGTGGCCCGCCGCCTGAAAAATCGCGGCATCCCGGTCGGCTATTTCATCGGCCCACAGGTGTGGGCTTGGCGTGCGGCTCGCGTGCGAGTCGTGAAGAGGCTCGTGAACCGCATGGTGGTGATCTTTCCCTTCGAAGAGAAAATCTACCGCGATGCGGGTGTACCCGTCGATTTCGTCGGCCATCCCCTCGTCGACGTCGTGCACCCTTCAACGACGCGCACGGAATTTGCCGAGCGATATGGTCTTGACCCCGAAAAGTTGATCGTGACGCTCCTCCCTGGCAGCCGGCGTAACGAGATCGCACAGCATTTCCCGCGCATTCTCGACGCGTGCGAAATCCTCGTGCGCCAGGCGAAGTCCGCGGGCGGGATCCAGTTCGTCCACGCCGCCGCGCCCGGCCTTCCTGCCGATCTTTTCGCAGCCCACGGCCCGCGGCCCGGCGTCACGATCCGGCGGGTCGAAGGCGCCACATACGACGCGCTCGCCGCCGCCGATTGCGCCATCGTTGCGAGCGGTACCGCCACGATCGAGGCCGCGCTCCTCGGCGCGCCGATGGTCGTCGTGTATCGGGTCGCGCGCACCACCGCGGCGATTCTCCGCCGCATGCTCCGGACTCCCTTCATCAGCATGGCGAATCTCGTCGCCGGGCGCCGCGTCGTACCCGAGCTGATTCAGGACGATTTCACCCCGGCCGCCGTCGCCGCCGAGGTCCGCTACCTCCTCGAATCACCCGACGGCCGCGACTCGATGAAAGCCGGGCTCTCCGAAGTCCGCGCAAAGCTCGGATCGGGCGGCGCCATCGAGCGGGCTGCCGACATCTTCGCGCGGATGTCGTAGGTTCCGCTCCGGGCAACTGCAAGAGGTTATCTGGTATCTTAAGGTAGGCGTAAAGAGTCGCTGCGCGTCGTGAGGGGTCCTTCTTGTTCAGAATCGATCGACTGTTCGCTACTCTGGGGCTTTTTCTACTCGCCGCCGGCGCGGCACCGGCGCAAGCCCCCCACGCCTTTCCGTTTCGCGCGACGAACTACGACGTTGAAGTCATACTCCATCCCGAGGACCAGACCATATCGGCGCTCGTGAAGGTAAAATTCGTGGCGACGCAAGTATCGCGGACGCTCCTCGTTGAACTCCATCCCGATCTGCGGGTGAATTCAGTCAAGACCGCCGACGGCAAGGACCTCAGCTTCGATCGCGACAACGATTCCCCTCTTCTGCTGAGCGTGGCATTGCCGGGCACCGCGACTCCAGGCAAGGAAGTCGATCTGGTATTCGATTACGCCGGCCCGATCTCGAGCGAAGACGATAGCCCCACGCGCGGCGTGCGCTTTGCCTCGGTCGACAAGACCTCCGGGTATCTCCTGCTTCCTGCGCGCTGGTTCCCTCTCACGAACTATCCCGCGAATCGCTACACCGCGACGTTTCGCATAATCGTGCCCGACACGTTCGTTGTCGTCGGCACCGGAAAGCCCGATGCGCCAACCTCCCTCCCGGGGATCGGCAATGCGCCGGGCCAGTCGGAGTACGTATTCCATTGTGATCAGGCCGAGCCCGTCGGGTCGTTTGTCGCCGGCACGTTGCAGCTTTCTCCGGTCTCGACGCAGGGCTATCAGTTCACGATTTACACACCTCCGGCTCAGGCGGCCACCGCGCAGGCATATGGAAATTCTCTCGCGCAGATCATGAGTTATTTTTCGGATACGTTTGGAGCTTTTGCCACGCAGCCGAACCTGACCGTCGCCCAAATGCCGGATGGCTCGCTCGCGGGATACTCCGCGCCTGGATTGCTCCTGATCAGCGCGCGCCAGTGGACCAGTCGCGCGAACGATCGCATGCTCTCGCAGCTTGCTGCCGGCCAGTGGTGGGGCGTGCAAGTGCTCCCCGCAACGCCCTCTGACGTCTGGATCACGGACGGCCTGTCGCGTTACGCAGAGGCAATGTATGCCGAGCAATCGGATGGCGTTGCGGGGCTAAATCGCGCGCTCGAAGATTTTGCCGTGGGCGCGCTGATGTACGAAGACGTAAGCCCGGTCTCGCAGGCCGGCCATCTCGAAAGATATTCTGATCAGTATCACTCGGTCGTCGACGACAAAGGCGCGATGGTTTTTCACATGCTTCGCGCCGAACTCGGCGACGACGCTTTCAACGCCTTGCTGCACGACTTTTATAAAGCGCACGCTGGAAAGACGGCCACGATCGACGAATTCCGCAAAATGGCGGCCGCCAAACTTCCGCCACCCAAGAAGGGCGACCCACCCGTCAATTTGCTTTCATTCTTCTCACAGTGGCTCGATTCCACCGGCGTTCCGGAATTCACCCTCGACTACATCGTCTATCGCACGCCGAAAGGCTTTCAGGTGATTGGCAAGATTCACCAGGATCTCGATACGTTCCGCATGCCGGTGGAGATGAAAGTCGATACCGAGGGAAACCCGGTCTACAAGAAAATTCTCGTGACCGGCACGAGCACTGAATTCGAAATCGACACGTTCGGGCGCCCGAAGCCCAATGGCATCATCATCGATCCCAACAACAACCTGCTCAAGTCCAGCCCGCGCCTGCGCGTGCGCGCCACGATTGCCCGCGGAGAAGCTTTGGCTCAGATCGGCAAGTATTACGAAGCGATTCAGGAATACTTGCGCGCTCTCGACGTTCAGCCGACCAATTCACTCGCCCACTTCCGCATGGGCGAGGCCATGTTCTACCAGAAGAATTATCAAGCGGCGGCAAATGCATTCCGCGCGGCCCTTGGTGGCGAGCTCGATCCCAAGTGGACGGAAGTCTGGAGCCACATCTACATCGGCAAAATCTACGATCTGCTCGGCCAGCGCGAGCGCGCCGTCAACGAATACAGCCTCGCCCAGCACACCAACGACGACACCGCCGGAGCTCTACAGCAAGCCGCATACTATATGAGGTCGCCCTATGCGGGTGATGCCACCGCGTCTGCGGCGACGCCCTCAGCCAGCGGCAATCCCGCGAAGACTCCCACGGCGCCGGCATCGAGCGAGAAGCAGGGTAATGACGAGCCGACCCTCAAGCATCGCGACCCGAGCAACTAGCCGGATTCGAAAAGCGCCTCTTTCGTCTGAATGTCAGTTTGAATCGAAGCCCTTGGCCTGCAGTTCGCGGAAGGTTTCCTCGAAGATTGTCAACGCATCTTGATCGAAGAGTACAATGTGGATTTTCTCGAGTGACGTCCGCCCCTCAAGGTGCTTAGCCGCCTCGCGCAACATGATTTCAGCGCATTCCCGCAGCGGGAATCCGGCGATGCCTGTGCCGACCGCCGGAAATGCGATTGTCTTGAGCCCGTTCTGCGCGGCGATGCGCAAAGAATGCGCCGTGGAGCTTCGCAAGGCGTGCGCCGACGTCCGGCCTCCCAGCTCCATGCTCGCCGCGTGAATCACGTGCCGAGCCTTCAAATCGCCGCCCGACGTGATCGCCGCGCCGCCGACCGGTATCGTGCCGATTTCATTACACTCGGCCTGAATCTTTGGGCCACCCTTGCGGCGAATCGCTCCCGCAACGCCGCCGCCGAGCTGCAAGTCGTTGTTGGCGGCGTTGACGATCGCGTCCGTGTCCATTTCCGTAAGATCGCCCTGCTGAATCTCGATGCGTTCCGCAAGGAACGCCGCGCCGATGGCTTTCTTCGCGCCATCGCTGGCCTTCGCTCCGGCTGCCTTGGCGGCCGCCCGCTTAGAGCCGTGCAATGCCGTCTTCATCGAATCCCACGACCACGCGTCCGCCGGCTACGATCACCGGGCGGCGAATCAAATTCGGCTCTTTTGCCATCATGCGAATCGCCTGTTTGCGCGTAGGCGGCTCTTCCTTCATGTTTTCCTTGCGATACATCTCGTTCCGCGTGTTCAGGAAATCTGTGTAGTCGCGTTTGCCGATCAATTTTTCGAGCTCTGTCGAACTCAACCGCTCTTTCGCCAGGTCGCGGAAATACAATTGAAAGCCCCGCCGCTCCATGAATTTTCTGGCCTTGCGGCACGTCGTGCAGGTCGGCTTCTGCATGAAGAGCACTTTCTTCCCGGACTTTGCGGTTCGCCGTGCCGTCCGTGCTTTTGTAGTGGCCATCGTTCCTCCTCGACATGTTTGATGTGCGAAATCGACCCAGCTTCAATGGCCGCGAAAATTCGGCTGGCGCTTTTCGGTGAATGCGGCGAGGCCCTCGGCACAATCCTCCGAGAGGAAGCAGTGGATCTGCAGGCGGTTTTCTTCGTCGATGGTCGCCTCTAGTTGAGCGCGGGCGTCGCTGATCATCGTTCGCTTCACGTCGCGGTATGCGAGCGGCGGCCCGGCGGCAATTTGCTCGGCGAGTTTTCGGGTCTCTTCTTCGAACGTGTCCTGGGAATGCACGCGGCAGACGATCCCGATCCGGCATGCCTCGGCCGCGGACAGCCGTTCGGAGGTGTAGAAGAATTCCGACGCCCGGGATAATCCCACGAGCCGCGGAAGAAAAAAAGTCGCTCCGAGGTCGGGATAGAGTCCAAGTTGCGCGAACGCCTGCTTGAACATCGCCTGATCCGACGCGATTCGCAGGTCGCACGCCAGCGCCAGGCTCATGCCTCCGCCCGCCGCCGGCCCGTTCACAGCGGCGATTACCAGTTTCGGCATGGACGCGATGGCCAGGCAGACTTCCTTGCCGGCGATGAGTAAGGCCTGAAAGTCGTGGACCGAATGCCTCAGGCGCGCGTCCCGGATATAGTCGATATCGCCGCCGGCGCAGAATCCCCGCCCCGCGCCGGTTAGGACAACCGCTCGCACCGATTTGTCATCTCCCGCTCGCAGCAGAGCTTGCACAAGCGCGCGCGCCAAATCGGGGTTCAGTGCATTGAGTTTCTCCGGCCGGTTCATGCGCAAGGTGAGCACCGCGCCCGATCGCTCTTCGAGCACGAGTTGACGCGTGGTTTGTTGCGTTGCGCCCATCCCGGTTCCGCCTCCGTGATCCGTTGGAAACGCTCTGCCCGATGCTAGTTCTTCATCCCGTGCAATAGCGCAGCGAGCTTCTTGAAATAACGCTTCTTCACTCCCGTGCTCGTTCCGGCGTTCTGCGCGCTCGTCGACGGCAGGACGAACACGCGCGCCCCGTACAGCAGTTCCTTCTGCAGCCCCAGCTTGCAAGGACGCCCGGTGAATTTCTCGTACGTGATTTTGCCGTTGAACGCGATCACACGCGGGCGCAGCTCCTCGAGCTTCTGCGCCAATAGGACGCGGCCCTCCGCGAATTCCTCTCGCTCGATCTCCTCCACTCCGCGCGTCGGCCGCTTCACGAGGTCGGTCATGCCAATCCCAAATTCCACCAGCCGCCGGTCGTCCTGATAGCCGAGCGGTTCCGGTATCACACCCGACTCGTACATCATCGGCCAGAATTGGTTGTTGCGTCCCGCGTAGTAGTGCCCCACCCGCGCCGAACGGTCGCCGGGGTTGCACCCGACCAGGATCATTCGCATTCCTTTACGCAGGTAATCGGGGAGTGTCCGCATGTGCCTCTGTGCGACCGCTATGATAATACATTCCCGGCAGCAGAAACGTCGAAAGCTGTGCTACGCTTTTGTATGGACAGGTTCTCGATGAGTTCCCCAAAGCTCGATCCCGTGCGCGCTCGCCCGCTGCCCTCGACGGTAGTCAAGGACGATGAGTCTGCGCTGGTTGCGGCGGCGAAGGCAGGCGATATTTCCGCCTTTGAAACTCTCGTCGGCCGCTACGAACGCAAAATCTTCCGCCTGGCCCAAAACATCACCCAGAATCGCGAAGACGCCGAAGACGCGATGCAGGAATCCTTCCTGAAGGCATACGAGCATCTCGGAGAGTTCCAGGGAAATTCGCGCTTTTACACGTGGCTTGTCCGTATCGCTGTGAACCAGGCCCTGATGAAGCTCCGCCGGCGCCGCCCCAACGTGGTTTCGCTCGATCAGGAGCTCGACACGGGCGAGGATATGATGCCCCGTGAAGTCGAAGACTGGGGTCCCTCTCCGGAAGAGCGCTACGGCCAGACGGAACTTTCCGGTATTCTTGGAAAAGTGATCGGAGAGCTCGATCCCCCTTTCCGAATCGTTTTCCAGTTGCGAGACATCGAAGAGTTATCGACCGAGGAGACAGCCGAAGCGCTGGGGCTCTCCGTTCCGGCCGTGAAATCGCGGCTGCTGCGGGCACGGCTCAAGCTGCGCGAGAAATTGAATCAATACTTTCGGCGGGGAGAACATTCGTGAAGTGCAAAGCCATCATCAACGAACTGGCGGACTACCTGGACGAAGCGCTCGATCCCACGCTTCGGGCCTCGATCGAACAGCATCTTGGCAATTGCAAGGACTGCCGCGTCGTCGTCGATACCTGCCAAAAGACCATTCAGATCTTCTGCAACTCCGAGCCTGCCCCTCTCCCCGAAGACACGCGCGAGCGCTTGCACGAAGCCCTTTTGAGGCGGTTGCGTCTCCGAAAATCGCCGGACGGCCAGCGAGCCTAAGCCTCTCCCTGCCACATCGGAATGTCGCGCCCGATTCCCCGCTGCTGTGCCAGTTCGTAAATTCGTCCCGCAACCACGATGTCCTCGATCGCAATTCCATTCGATTTGAAAAGCGTTACCTGCTCCGGTTTGGTACGCCCCGGAACTTTGCCGGCGACAATGTCGGCAAGCTCGCGAACCGTCGCCCATCGCGATTCGTCGCCTGCAAATGCCTGAATCAGATCGCCTGATTCGATCTTCGACTGTTCCACCGAATCCGCCGCAATCACGTCGCTGCGCCGGACGGCCTCCGTGTCAATCTCTCGCTTTTCGGCGAAATTAGAGCCGATCGCGCTGATGTGGGTGCCAGGTTCGATCCATTCCCCCTCGATCACCGGCGTCTTCGATGTCGTCGACGTGATGACGATGTCCGCTCCCCGCACCGCTTCTTCGGCCGACGATGCGGGCGTCACTGGAACCCCCAGCCGCTCCGTCATCTCCTTCGCGAATTTTTCGCGCCGCTGCGCATCCCTGCCGAATGCGCGGATTCGCTCGAGTTTTCGTGCGTGCGCCACGGCTTCGAGCTGGGTTCGCGCCTGTAAGCCCGTTCCTACGATAGCCACGGTCCGCGCGTCCGCTCGCGCCATCACGCTGACCGCAACTCCGCTCGCCGCGCCGGTGCGCATCTGCCCCAGATAGTCCGCTTCGATCAGTGCCGCCATTTCGCCGGTTTCCGCGCGAAAGAGCGGAACCACGAACCGCGCCTTGCCGCGCGCGATCGAGTAGATTTTCAGCCCTAGATAGCCGCCGGCGGTGTCCGATGCCGCCATGTAGTTCAAAATCGTCTTTCCGGGAATGAGCAGTCTTCGCCGCGAATGCGAGACCGCCGCACCGTCGCCCAGCCGGCGAAAGGATGTCTCAACCGCCTCCAGCGTCAGCGGCATCGTCAGGATCGCCCGCACATCCGCTTCCGTCAGCAGTAGTGGCATGGAGTCCCTTCCGTTTGCAGATTTACGCAGAGAAAATATCAGAAGTCGATTCGATAGCGAAGGACTCGCGATTCGGGCGCGTCGAGCACGAGGAGTTCTTTGCGCGGGCTCACCGCCAGCGCCGGCGCGGCGCGGCTTCCCTGGCCGAGCTCCGGCGCGAGGTCCATGTCGAGTTTCGGCTGCCCGTCGGGCGACCACACATGAAGCGTGCGCCCATCAGCATCCATCGCGAAGATCCCGATCGGCGAGGCTGCAAAAGCATCGCTCAGCCTGCCACTCCCTCCGTCCGCCTTCATCTGACTCACAAAATGCCCGTCGGACGTGAATTTCAAAATACGATCTGCGTCGGCATCGAGCACGTAGACCGATCCGTCCGGTACCGTCGCCACCATGCGCGGGTGCACTTGGGCATCGGATTCGCTCGCGACCGGCGTCCACGATCCTTTCAGCCGCATTCGCGGCGTGTACGTGAAAACCCGGTCCGCTTCCGCATCGAGGATCTGGATCAGGCCGCCGTCATCGACGCCAACGCTCAGCATGTCTTCACCGTTCGCGTGCGTCTTCAATCTCAATTGGTGATAGCGATCCCCATTGGGGAAATAGACGAAGGTGCTCTTGCTCGTCAATTCCGTCACATAAATTGCGCCGCCACTATCGACCGTAATCGATTGTGGATCCTTCAATGCGTTTTCTTGAAACGAAAGCAATGGCGTGCCATCCGTGTCGAATTTGTGGACGAAGTGGCTGCCCGCGTCCGCGATGTACGCCTTCCCCACCGAATCGGCCGCGATGCACGTCGGCTGGTCCAGCTGCCCGGGGCCGTCGCCCTTCATTCCCCATTGCCCAATATATGAAAGCGCCGGCGGCGCTGGATGGCTCGCCTCGACGTGCGTTTCCGAGCGCGAGCAACCCACGGTTGCCCACGCAAGCATCAGGAGCGACCCCGTTACCGCAAGCGAAATTTCGCGCGCCCGGCTTCTTGCGGCACGCCGCACAAGCGTCCGGCTTATCCGGCGAGGCGATCGCAGCATTCTAACCGCGCCCATGCTTTCGCCCAGCCGGTTCCGAATCATTCGCACGCTCCAACCTCACGATCGTCTGATGCATGTGGTAGGTCCGCACTTCGGCCTTTCCTTTGCTCCAATCTTCAAATGAGAACGTTGCGTCCGCGCCTACTCCCCTTCCCGCTGTCAGCCTCACAGGCAGTTTTCCGCAAAGATTGCTCTCTACAAAGGCCGTCTCGTATCTCTGGTTTTGCTTGCCCCACGTAAACACGCGTAGGAGCGTGAAGTCGCACGGCTGCCCTTCGCTGCTGCGCGTCCCCAGCACAAGATATTGAGGTCTCGTAACTCCCGATTCGCCGACCACGTGATTCAACTCGAACCACGACACAATCCTCATGCCCGCCGCGCTCGCGTAGTCCGGCAGGGGCTCGGGTACATTCAGATCGACGAAGCGTCCGAGCAGCCATCCCGAAATCGTCAGCTCGTCGTTCGACGGAGTCTCGAGGTGCGCGCGCACCAGCCACCAGTCTTCTTTCCTGGTTTCAGGCGGCGAACCATCGGCAGCTTCCGCAACGTCGGTGCCCGGGGCCGAAGGCACATCAACCGCCCGCCGCTTGTACAAATCCACCGGAACATTCTTGTCCAGCTGGCGAATGCGCGCGGCGCCTCGGGCCGGATCGATGTGCAGATTGGTGAGCACTCGCGTGTGGCCGCGAGCCTCAATCGTCATCTTCGTCGTCTCCCCTTCGAGTTCCTGGGCCTGCCGCCAGAATTCGGCTGACAGCAGCTGATCCTGGCTGGTCCAGCCGACCACGCCGGAGGTCGTCCGCACCTTCACCTGATCTTCGAAGCGCCCAAGAACATCGACCCGGTCGCCGAAGCTCGCCATCGCTACAGGCTCGCGCACCTGTGCCGCGGTGCTCCAGAGCGTCACCTGGCGGCCGCCGACGTACGCCGTTTCCGCCGGCGCCTTCGCATGACGAAAGTGACGGTAGACTGCGAAGCCGATGATCAGCACGAGCGCGAAGCCGATCAGAAGCTTTCGGATCACGCTCGATCTCCGAGCCTGATGGCCCCACCAAGTTTTCGGGAGCTGGGTCTCATACCGGACTTCTCCGGGGCAAGCAAGAATTCTACACCAACGCGCGAGCTCACCTCCGCGCAGCGCCTCGAAAAAAATTAGGATGTGTCCGAAGAGGTCTGTGTCGTGTTCTGCTACAATCCGGCACGGCTGGCCGAAGTCATAAGCCTCGCTGCAAGGAAATAGGGAGAAATCCGGATGCAAAGTCTCGAAAAACTCAGGCCGCTCGCCCTGCTGCTCTTGCGCGTCGCCCTCGGAGTGATCTTCATCTACCACGGTTACCCGAAGCTATTCGGGCACACGCGGCAAACGATGGACGCCTTCGCGCACATGGGTTTCTCGCCCTATTTCGCTTACCTCGCGGGCGTAATCGAATTTTTCGGTGGATGTCTCTTGATCGTGGGGCTTTTTACCCGAATCGCGGGGCTACTGATCGCAGGGGAGATGGCCGTGGCTCTCGTTCAGGTTCACAAGATTCTCGAAGACCCGCGGGCCGTGCACAACTACGAGTTTCCGCTGGCCCTCGCCACGGCGGCATTCGCGCTCGCCTCGCTAGGCCCAGGAATGATATCCTTCGATCACGTGCTCTTCCACGAAGGGCGCTCTCGCTCTTCCGCGCCGCGCAAGCCCAAAACCAAAGACTGAATCGCGCCGCCGCGCGATCGGCTTACGCAGCTTGCGTCGAATTCGGCGCGGTCGCAGGGGGCGGCGTCACAACGGGAACCGGCAGCGCCTGCGGGATCACCAACCACGCCACGAAGTAGCCGATAAACGCCGGCACCACAGGCACCGGCATCAGGACCGCCAGCACCCAGATCAGCCGCACGAGCGTCGAATCAATTTCGAAATACTCGGCGATCCCGCCGCACACTCCAGCGATCTTGCAATCGACCACCGAACGCATCAGCCGCCTCGCAGCCCGCGGTGGTCCCGCGGGAGACACATGCTGCCGCGCCCCGCAGAAGTAACAGAAATTCGAATAGTCGGCGATATCTCTCTGGCAATGTCCGCAATTCATGCGATCCTCCCGGCGCGAACCCCGCGCGGTTGCCTTCTCTATCGATAACTACGTCCGAGGCCGCCAAAAAGTTCCACGCCAGTCTCAGTATGCGGCAAGCTCACGCACCGCGCACACGATATCGCTCGTTTGCGGCAGGATCGCGTCCTCCAGGCTCGGATGGTATGCGCAGAACGTGTCCGCTGCCGCCACGCGTCGTACCGGCGCATCCAACTCATCGAAAAGCTCGTCCGCGATTCGCGCCGCGATTTCCGCGCCGTATCCCCACGACCGCGAGTCCTCATACGCCACGATTACACGGTTCGTCTTCGTCACGCTGGCGGCAATCGCCTCCCAATCGTAGGGACTCAGGCTTCGCAGATCGATGATCTCGGTCGACACTCCCTCGCGCGCAAGTTCCGCCGCCGCCACCTCCGCGCGATGCACCACCGCGCCGTAGGTGATCACGCTGACGTCCGTGCCCTCCCGCGCCACGCGCGCCTTGCCGAAAGGAACCGTGAAATCCGGCCCGGGATAGTGCGCGCGATTGTAGGGCTGCCGGTAAAGATGTTTGTGCTCGAGGAACATGACCGGATCGTCCGCGCGAATCGCCGTGCGCAGCAAACCGCAGACATCGAGCGCCGTCGAAGGCATCACCACGCGTAATCCCGGAATATGCGTGAAAGTCACCTCGCCGCTTTGGCTGTGATAGATCGCGCCGCCCGTCAGGTATCCGCCAATGGGCACGCGCACCACCACGGGACACTTGAAGTGTCCCATCGATCGCCACCGCACCAGCGGCAGCTCGTCGCGCAGTTGCATCATCGCCGGCCAGATGTAGTCGAAAAATTGAATCTCCGCCACCGGCTTCAGCCCGCGAATCGCCATTCCGATCGCCCTACCGACGATTGCCGCCTCCGCGATCGGCGCGTCGAAAACCCTCTTCAACCCGTAGCGCCGTTGCAGCCCGCTCGTCGCCTTGAAAACGCCGCCCTTCCCTTTCACGGTCGCGAGATTCTCCTCGCGGCTGCAATCGGCCACGTCCTCGCCGAAGATCACGATTCGTTCGTCTCGCGCCATTTCGTCCGCTAGCGTGGCCGCAATCATCTCGACCATCGTTTTCGTGGCCCCGTGCGTCGGTCCGTTCGTCTTGGGCGAGGCGTCGAACTGTTTTCCCGCCGGATCGATGTCCGGCGAATACACGCATTCATGAATCGATTCCGCTGGAGCCGGCGCCGCCGCCAACGCTCGATCGGTCGCTTGCAAAACCTCCCGCTCGACGTCGCTCTCAAGCGCCTCGATCTCGTGCTCGTCGAGAATGCCCTCGCGCACGAGAAACAGCCCAAATTTCGGCACCGGATCGCGGTGCGCCTCCGCGTCTCGCTCCTCGACCGTCTTATAAAGTTTCTCGTCGTCGGAAAGGGAATGCGAGTACGGGCGTATCACGTGCGCGTGAACGAGCGCAGGCCCTCTCCGCGCCCGGCAGTGCGCCACGGCTGCTCCGAGCGCCGCGTAGCTTTCGAGCGGATCGGTCCCGTCGCACTCTTCATAATGAAAATGCGGGAAGTTTCCGAGCAGCTTCGAGATGTTTCCGCCCGGCGTCTGCACCTCGACCGGCACCGAGATGGCGTACCCGTTGTCCTCCACCAGAAATAGGACTGGCGCGCGCCGCAGGCTCGCCGCGCTCAGCGCTTCGTAGAACTCGCCCTCGCTCGTCGAACCATCGCCGCCCGAAACGTACGCAATTTCATCCCGATGATGGCTCACCGAATCGCCCAACGGAGCCTTACGGGCCTCATCGAGCGCCTTCGGATAATGATCGTAATAAAGCCCCGCCTCCATCGCGCCCACGGCGTGCAACCACTGCATTCCCGTCGCCGACGCGCCCGGCACGATGTTCAAACGATGACTGCCCCAATGCGACGGCATCTGCCGCCCGCCGGACGAAGGGTCGTCCTTCGCCCCCACCGCCTGCAGCAGCATTTCGTAGGGTGTCACGCCAAGCGCGAGCGCCAAGGCGCGATCGCGATAATAGGGGAAGAACCAGTCGTAGCCCGGCTTCAGGAACAGCCCGCCGCCGCCAACACGGCTTCATGTCCCGCGCCGCTGATCTGAAAGAAGGTTTTGTTCTGCCGCTTGAGCTGGATTTCGCGATCGTCGATTCGCCGCGAAAGGAACATCGTGCGGTAGATCCGCACCAGCGTATCGCGGTCCAGGCCGTGGTATTTCGAGGTATCAACGCGCCCGGTCCTGACCTTTTCCTGAGAGGGCATTCAGTCTGCCGCCTCCGACGAGAAGCTCGTCGGCCTAAGATACGTTACGTCCCATTATAAATCCAAATTCCCGCAATTGCTGCTGAGCTGCGCGTCAATGTTCGATTCAAGGCGCCAAATTGGCGACCGGGGCCTTCGCTCGAAAGGCCTTAGTCTAAAGCCTCGAACTGCTCGGATGCCTTCTCGAACTCGGATTGTCCCGAGCGCACGGTCTCGCCCTGTACGGATTTGAAAGGCTCTTCGGTGGGAATGCGATCGAGCCACCGCTGGTAGGAAAGCTTCTCGTGGTCGGAAAATGCCAAGCGGACGAAAACTCGGACGCGCGCCGCCGGTGCGTCCTTCTCTTTCTTCTCAGCTTTCGCCCGGGCCTTCCCGGATGTCTTCCTACTCGCGGCCTTACCTTTCGCGGAAGCCTTCACAGGCTTCGCTGAGGCTTCGTCGCCGTCCTGTTCGGCCTCAGGTGCCGATTCCTCACGCTCAAACTTCAGCAACAACTTGTCGCCGAGGCGAAATGCCTGCTTCCAACCGTCCACTTTGTGCCTTGCCTGCTGGGCCGCTTCTTCGTCGGCGCCGAAATCGAAAATCAGAATGGATTGAGCCATACATCCTCTATAGCGGCCTCGGCCGAATGTGTCAAGCGCAGCACAGACAGTTCGGGTGATCGCAACGGGTTTGTGGCAACGTCGCCGCGAACGACCCGGCACCTTGCTTCACGTGGTTGCTGGCGTTAGTCTCACCAGGGCAAAATCGCATCGCCCTGACCACAGGAGTCCCCATGGATAAACAGAGCTTCTTGCGCTACGTCGATCACTTCAACAACAAACGCTACGAAGACGTAATGGCCTACTACGATCCCAACGTCTCGATCGAATACCCGACGATGCTCGCGAATCCTCAGGCTCCGCCAGTCACTCGGAACGGCCGTGCCGGATTCCTCGATCAATACGTTGTTCTTCACCAGAGTTGCCGCGAGGCGCTCGAGGTCGGCGATCTTCTGATTGACGACAACAGGATTGCCGCCGAAATGTACAGCGAGTTTCATTTCTTCGGGGACTGCCCAAATTTCTCAGGCCGTGCGATGAAAGCTGGCGACATCTACATTGCGACCAACTGGTGCATCTACGCGCTTGAAAACGACAAGTTCAAGCGCATCCGCGTCGCGCACTTCCGGATGCACGATCCGAAAACCGCTCGCTTATAGCCAATAAATGGGCACAAAAAAACGGGGCACGCCTTCGCGCCCCGTCTGTTGCCGCTCCTAGGTTGACTCGATCAGCGATGGCCGCCGAAGCCGCCACCACCACCGTGGAAACCTCCTCCGCTAAAACCGCCGCCATGGAAACCACCACCGCCGTGGAAGCCGCCGCCCGCGAATGCGTGTCCATATCGAGACGCCAGCGCCGGCCCGTGTGGATCGAAGTGATGAGGGTAGTGGCCTCTGAACGCCCACGGCGCGTTGTAAACATAGAACGGCGAGTAGAAGCCCCAGCCGAACGGGCTATAGAACAATCCGTCGCCCGGCAGGAACGTGTAGCAGTCAAAATACGGATCCCAATACCAGCCAGTTCCGATCCAGCCTGGTCCGTACCAGCCCGCGTTGACGTACGTCGGCGCGACATCCACATTCGCCTCGGCCAAGTACGACGACCTCAAGCTGCTCCACTGATACAGATCGCCCTCGTAGGCGGTTTTGTCGAACCCGTGCGCCTTCAGCCTGTCGGCGCCCAGCACCACTTCGTGGCCGCCCTTGATCTTGACCTGCCGGTTGCGATCCTGCAGCGAAGCTTCTCCGCTGAACACCCGGACGGTGCCCTGGTCTGCGTCGAAATCGTACAGCCCGTTTTTCAGCAGCCGAGTGCTCGAACTACCCTCGTCGACGATCAGTCGGTTTTGCTCGTGAATGTCCGCTACTTCCACTGTTGCCTCGCCGCGCTGAATGGCTACCTCGGTGTTGGTCAGACTCGGTGAAATCATCTTCACCGCGCTGGCGTCGCCGAGCCGCAGGAAGACGCCCGGCGTCAAGAGCACTTCGGCCTTGCCCTGTTCGGTAGTAAGCGTCTGTCCCGGCGCAAGCACGGCCGAGCCAATTGAATTGGGATTGAGCGCCAGTGAGCCAATCGAGGCTTGCCCTTCCACATAGTTCAAAGTCCCTGGATAGGCGCCATTGGGCCGGTCTGGGGCTCCCCAAGCCGGCGCGGAACCCAGTGCTGCCGCCAGCAACAGCCCTCCTATCAACTTCAGCCCTTTATTGCGCATGTTCCTTGCCTCCATTACATTTGATGCGCTGCCATCGGGTTGCGACTGTCCTGTATCCTTCTGTAATCAAGCCAGATAGCCAAGTGCCCCTCGATCGGAGCGCAATCGCAGAGGGGCTCCGAAAGCACCCCTCTCGATTTGCAGTTGCGTCTCGGGACGCGCCATGTTACTTTGAGCGAACAAAAAGCGAAATACGACGCCGCAGGCGTTTGAATCTGTAAGGCCGCAAAGGAGTTAGAAATGGCCGCCACTTCCACATCGCATGGTTTGGCAATCCGACCACAATCCACGCTCGCAACCGTCAAGGAGGTCTTGCACGCGCTCGTGGCGCGCTACCGCTCCGACGAAGTCCTCACCACTATCAAGCACATTCCCGCCCGCGAAGCGCAATTTCGTCCCATGCCGGAGTGGGTTCGTCCGGAACTGGCCGCCGCGTATCGCGCCAAGGGAATCGACCAGCTCTACTCGCATCAGGCCGCGGCCGCCGAAACTCGCTCGCGCGGGGAAGGATTTCGTCGTCGTCACGCCCACGGCCTCGGGCAAAACGCTCTGCTACAACCTGCCCATCCTGAATGCCGTCCTCGAAAATACCGATACACGCGCGCTTTACCTCTTCCCCACCAAGGCGCTCGCGCAGGACCAGCTCGCCGAGCTGCATGATCTCGCGCAGCGCCTCGACGATTCTTTCGGCGTCTTCACGTACGATGGCGACACGCCCAGCGACGCGCGCAAAGCCATCCGCGAGCGCGGCCACGTGATCCTTTCGAATCCGGACATGTTGCACACTGGCATTCTGCCGCACCATACGAAGTGGACGCGCCTGTTCGAAAACCTGCGCTACATCGTCCTCGACGAGCTGCACACGTATCGCGGCGTCTTCGGCAGCCATCTCGCCAACGTGCTGCGGCGCTTGGCGCGCGATCGCCGAATTTTACGGCTCGAAGCCGCAATTCATCTGCTGCTCGGCGACGATCGCGAATCCCGGGGAGCTGGCTTCGCAGTTGATCGAGCGCGAAGTCGGCGTAATCGAGGAAAACGGCGCGCCCGCCGCCGAAAAGCTTTTCGTTTTCTACAATCCGCCGATCATCAATCGCAATCTTGGCATTCGCCGCAGCTACTTGAACGAAACCACCCGCGTGGCGAAAGAGCTCCTCGCGCGAAAGCTGCAAACGATCGTCTTCGCTAATAGCCGCCTGCATACGGAAGTCTTGCTCACGTATCTGCAGCAGGCGAACCAACCGCAGCCGGGCCAGCCCGAGCCGATTCGCGGTTATCGCGGCGGCTATCTTCCGGGCGAGCGCCGCGAGATCGAGCGCGGCCTGCGCGAAGGCCGCGTCCGCGGAGTCGTCGCCACAAACGCTCTGGAATTGGGAATCGACATCGGCTCGCTCGATGCCTGCGTGATGGCGGGTTACGCCGGGTCGATTGCATCCACATGGCAGCGCGCGGGCCGCGCCGGCCGCCGCAACGGGACTTCCTGCGCCGTGCTCGTCGCGTCCTCCGCGCCGCTCGACCAGTTCATCGTGCAGCACCCGGATTATTTTTTCGGCCGCTCGCCCGAGCACGCGTACGTGCAGCCCGACAATCTCGAGATTCTGGTGAATCACCTGAAGTGCGCGGCCTTCGAACTTCCCATCGCGCCCGGCGAGAAATTCGGCGACGTCGACGTGCAGCAGCTCTGCGAGCGCCTGGCCGAAGCGGGCTACCTCCACCGCAGCGGCGGCAACTGGCACTGGGTGCAGGAAGCGTATCCCGCGGATACGGTGAGCCTCCGGTCGGTCACGTCCGACAATTTCATCATCATCGATACGTCGACGGCCAGCGGGACGGCAAGCCAGAGGTGATCGGGGAAGTCGATTTCTCTTCCGCGCTCACCACCGTGCATCCCAAGGCAATTTACCTCCACCAAGGCCAGCAGTATCACGTCGACCATCTCGATTTCGACCAGCGCAAGGCGTACGTCAAGCCGGTGAACGTCGATTACTACACGGACGCGATCCGCTACACGCAGGTCCGCGTCCTCGAAATCGCCGAAGAGGAACGCATCGCGGGCCCCGCCGCACGCGCCCACGGCGACGTTCTCGTCCGCTCGCAAGTCGTCGCCTTCAAGAAAATCAAATTCTTTACCAACGAAAATATCGGCGACGGAAAGCTCGAACTCCCCGAAAACGAAATGCACACGACAGCATTTTGGATCACGCTCGATCGTTCTCTGCTCGAGGCGCTTCCCTTCGCGCTCTCGGAACGCCAGAGCGGCATTTTCGGCCTGCTCTACGCGCTCGAATCGATGGCTACGCTGCTGCTGATGTGCGACCGCCGCGATTTGGGCACGGCGGTTGGCGAGCGCCCCGCAAGCCCCGGAGTCGAAACGGGAGACTGGCAGGAGTACTCCACTGCCAGCGATGATCCGGCTCGCATGAAGGAGTTTTTCGAGCCGAATCTGTACCTGTACGACGCGTATCCCGGGGGCATCGGTTTTAGCGAGCCGCTCTATCGCGTCCACGAGCTGCTCCTCGGCCGCACGCGGGAATTGATCGTTGGCTGCCCGTGCGAGAGCGGCTGTCCGTCGTGCGTCGGGCCGGCCGGCGAGAAAAGCGAGCGGACAAAAGAAGCCGCGCTCGCAATTTTGGATCGCTTGTGTTCGTGAGAAATCGGCCACAGAGTCACCGAGACACAGAGAACACGAAATAACCATGAACACGTCGGCACAAGATCGATATGCCCGGATTGGAGCGCTGAAGCCGGCGCGACGTGGCAGCGCCCCGGCGAGCGATGAGGCGCTGCGCGGGCATGTGCCGGATGTCCCGGCGGGCGCTGCGCGGCTTGCGCGAGATCCTTGGGGCGACCACGCGAGAAAATCGGTTTGGGCCCCATCTCGGATTGCGCCGATGGTTTTCCGAAGTCATTGATGGCGACGCGACGTTTGCCGCGCCGGAGACCAGACTCGATCTTGCGGCGCTGCGGCTGATTGCGCCGGACGCGCCGGATTGCGTCGCCGATCCGGGGCAGTGGCTTTTTCTCGATACGGAAACCACCGGGCTCGCGGGTGGCACCGGCACGTATCCGTTTCTCGTGGGCATCGCGTGGTGGGACGCGGGCGGGCTCGAAGTCGAGCAGTTTTTCATGCGCGAGCACAGCGAAGAGCAATCGCTGCTCGAGGCGCTCGCGGAACGGCTGGCCGAGCGGCGCGTGCTCGTCACATTCAACGGCAAGTCGTTCGACTGGCCGCTGCTCGAAACGCGCTACCGGATGACGCGCACGATCAAGCCACCCGCGCCGCGCGTGCATCTCGATTTTCTGCACCCGGCGCGCACTCTCTGGCGGTTGCGGCTCGGATCGGTGCGTTTGCCGGAACTCGAAAAACATGTGCTCGGCTGGAATCGCGGGGCGGACGTAATGTCCGAACTGATTCCGCAGATTTACTTCGACTATTTGCGCGGTGCGTCTCCTGAACCGCTGGTCCCGATTTTTCACCACAACCAGATGGACCTGCGCGGCTTGGCCGCGCTTGCCAGTCGCGTTCTTTCCCTGATCGGAAATCCGGAAACGCACGGGCACGACGGGTTTGAACTGTTCGGGGTTTCTCGCATCTGCGAGCGGCGCGGCAAAGATCTTCGCGCGCGCAAACTCTACGAGCGTTCGATCACTTTCGACCTGCCGCCGGAAACCGACCGGGCTGCGCGGCGTTCGCTCGCGCGCCTGGCGAAGCGCGAAGGCGATCATGCGCTGGCGTGCAGCCTCTGGGAAGGTATCCTGGGAAATTCGCGCGAGGGATTTGAAGCATACGAGCAACTCGCCATCCATTATGAACGCCGCGCTCGCGAGCCACATCGCGCCGCGGCTCTCGCTCGAAAGGCGATCGCCGAATTGCGCCAAGCCGACCGGCTCGGCACGATCGCGCCCCACGCGTATCGCGCAGGACGCGCGCGCTTCGAGAAGCGCCTGGCACGCCTCGAACGCAAAGCCGGCCGCACCCTGCTCGACACCTTGGAAGCCGAATCGCGGACGGTTGCCGGTGAATCCAATTGCGATACCGCCAGGAGGTAAGTTCCATGCCCGAATCGGATAGCGCTGCGACGCAAACTGCGAGAATCTCGGAGCGGGAGGCAAGAATCGTGCCTGCAATCATCGATCCTTACATTCGTGAGCAGCTCGAAAAACGACGAGACGAAATCAAGATCCTGCTTTCGAGCATCGCGGCGGGTGAGCCGGCAGCCTCGACGGCTCCTTTCATCGAGCTACTCCAGGAAGTGGATTCGGCGGTTCAACGAATGGACGCCGGAACATACGGGATTTGCGAGGTGTGCCACGACACGGTGGAGAGAGATCGGCTCATTGCCGACCCGCTCGTCCGGCTGTGCCTTGATCATCTGACAAGCGACGAGCAGCGCGCGCTCGAGCGCGATCTCGAGCTTGCATCGCAAGTGCAGCGCGGCTTGCTGCCGCAAAGCGATGCGGAGTTTCGCGACTGGCGCATCCATTACCAATACAAGCCAGCCGGCATGGTGAGCGGAGACTACTTCGATCTGATTTATCCGGCCACCAACAATGGCGATTTGATCTTCCTTCTAGGAGATGTTTCCGGAAAGGGCGTGGCCGCATCGCTTCTGATGACGCATCTGCACGCCATGTTTCGCAGCCTCGCCGGCACGGAGATAGAACTCGGCAAGCTGCTGGAGACGGCTAATCGGCTCTTCGGCCAAAGCACGACTGCCGGGCAATATGCCACGCTGGTTTGCGGCCGCGCGGGACGGTCCGGCGAAATTGAAATTGCGAGCGCGGGCCATGCACCAGCGCTGGTGATCTCGCCGAACGGCGTGAGACAGGTCGGTTCGACGGGGTTGCCGCTCGGACTTTTCTCGACGAGCCGCTACACGGTTTCCCGCGTCCAGCTCGACCCTCGCGACAGCCTGTTGCTTTTTACGGACGGAATCTCGGAAGCGAACGACGCGTCGGGACGGGAATACGGTATTGACGGGCTTGTCGTTGTGATTCGCGAGCGGCACGGCTGGCCGCCGAAGGAGCTTGTGACTGCCTGCCTCGGAGACGTCCAGCGCCATTCCGCCGGCGTGCGCCAGGCGGATGATCAGACGCTCATGGCGATCCAAAGATTGGCGTGACCGCGCCCAAATGGTTGTCTTTCGGACTCGTGCAGAAGACGGGCGATTTTCGTCGTCCGCAGGTATTGCTATGACTTTCGAGAAGCGTCTCTGCAGCGCCCGCATGTCGAGACTTTGCGTGATCGCGATTTTTTCCGGCCTGCTTCTTTTTCCTCGATTCGCGCCGGCGGATTCCGCCCTCGTTCACGGGCTCTGGGTGTGGAAAAGCCAGGGGGTTCTTGAAACGCCTGAAAACGCGCAGGCCCTCTGGAAATTCTGCAAGGCCGAAGACATCAACGAAGTGTACGTGTCAATTTCCGAGCGTAGCGAACCAGCCGAAGAAAACGAGCTGACTCGTTTGATCGCGCTGCTCCACCATTCGAACATTCGGGTGGAGGCCCTGCTATCGAGCACGGACGCCGACGAGCCCGGCAAGCACAGGGAAACGCTGCTGCGCCACGCCGAGGAAGTTGTGGAATTCAATCAGAGACATTCGGGCGACCGATTCGACGGCATTCATCTGGATGTGGAACCGCAGCAACGGCCGGAAAACAAGGGGGCGGGAAATCTGCGGTTCCTGCCGGGCCTCGTGGAAGCTTTTCGCGGCGTTCGCAAGATCGCGGAGACGGATGGGATGACGGTTAATGCGGACATCCAAAACAAACTCTTGAAAGGCACCCTGGACGAGCGCAAAGCGCTCTTAACGTCGGTGCCGCGGGTGACCCTGATGATGTACGAGCTAAGCAGCCCAGGAGACGGCGACAGCGTCGAGCAACAAGCCGACAAAGCCGCCGGGGCAAGCCAGAAATTTCTCGACATGGCCTACGCCGGTCTGGGTCATCGGAATCTGGCTAAGATGGCGATCGCGCTGCGGACGCCGGACTACGGCGCGACGCTTCCGCAAATGCTGAAAAGACTCGACGAGGCAAACCGCGAGAATCCGCATTATCTGGGATGGGCGCGACACTCCTACAACGATTACCTGCAAGATGCGCATTAACGGACAAAAGTCTCACGCCTAGAGGGCGGGGTAAGCGACATAAGGCAAGAACCGCGAAGGCTTGGAGCCTGCGCGCAACGCAAGCGCACAGGCTCCAACTGTCGGCTGATGATGCCTAGTTATTTGGGGGAGGCGCCGGCTGAGGATTCGCCTGCGGACCAGGAGCCGGGCCGTTGCCGCCGCGCTGACGCTGCCCTCTACGGCCCATTGCTTGAGGGCCACCGGGACCGCCGCCGCGTTGCCTGCGGTCTTTCATCAACTGGCGGAGCTTATCGCGCTGCGCGGGAGTGATTGCACCGCGCATGTCGAGGCGATAGTCGACCGCGGATTTCTCGAGGGCCAGTTGCGAGGCGCTGATTTCCTGCAGCTTGCTATCGATGGCGGCGCGATCTGGGTTGTCGACAGAGAGCAAATCCTTCAAGTCGATGCGCTTCACCTGGAGGTCCGCGCGATCGCGAATTTCGGTCTTGCGAAAATCGGACTCCTGCTGGCGAATCTTGGCGTATTGATCATCGGTGATGCCGACCTGCTTGCGAACGTCCGGATCGCGCAGCGCGCGCATAAGACCGAATTCCCGCTGGCCCATGCCGAAACCGCGGCCGCCCATGCGGCCGCCGCGCCCGAAACCACCGTCCATGCGGCCGCCCCGGCCAAAGCCGCCGCGCATGCGGCCCCATCCGCCTCCGTCGTCGCCGCCTGGGCCCATGCTGCGCATGTTGCCCATCGGGCCGCGCGGGCCGAAGCCGTCGCGAGACCCTTGCTGCTGGGGAGGAGGACCCTGCGGGTCGCCCTGCGCCAGGGCCGGCGTGCAACTCAGCGCCAGAGCCAGCACAGCCAGAGCAGCATTTGAGTAAAATTGCATGTGTATTCTCCTGTCTCGTGCGTTCGGTGGTTGCTATGTGAAATTCCACTGAGCCGCCACAAAAGTTCCCGAAATTCGCGGCCATTGCCCCCGATGGGCAGCCCAGCCGGCTGCTTGGAGCGCGCAACACTGTTAGGCCCGGGTGGAGAGCCAATCGTTTTATCGAATCACTGCAATGGATCTATTGCGGCCCTCTACGGGCGTTTTTTAGGTTTCGAATGTCGCGCAAAAAATCTGTCTCTGCCGTGCGAGCGAGGGAAAGCAGCGGCGTAAATTGGGGTCAGCCGCTAAAGCGCGGCGGACACGCTTGTACCGGCGGCGGCAAATACGGAGGACATCTCGGCTCGGGCAAGAGGAAGGAAGCGTTCGACGACGCCCGGATCGAATTGCGTGCCGCTCGCTTCGAGCAGACGACGCTCGGCCTCCGCGTAGGGCATGCCCGCGCGGTAGGGGCGCGACGAAACCATGGCATCAAACGCGTCAATCACGGAAACGATGCGCGATCCGATTGGAATCTCCTCACTCCGCAGCCCGGCCGGATAGCCCTTGCCATCGTAGCTTTCGTGATGGTGCAGAATCATCAGGCTGGCGCGTTCCATTCCAGGCACGTTGCGCATCACAGCCCAGCCGTATTCGGGATGCTTCTTCATCAAGCTGTACTCTTCGTTGGTGAGCTTGGCAGGTTTCTGGAGGATGGCATCCGGAATGCCGATTTTCCCGATGTCGTGAAGCAGCGCGGCCACTTCGAGATCGGAAAGGCAGCTTTCGTCGAGGCCCAGCTCGCCGGCGACATGAAGCGCCCATTCCGCCAGACGCGTGCTGTGAACGCCGGTGTTGAGATCCTTAAGGTCCAGCAGCTGATTGAAGGCGCAGATGAGTGACGTGCGGAGAGCCAGCGCCTGCTCCTCCATCTGCTTGATGCGTAGAACGACACCCGACCATTGGCGCGGGACTGTCGCCGGAACGGCGAGAAACGAGGGCGCCTCCGAGACTCCCTCGATGCGACTGGGGAGCTCGGAAGCGCCTGTCGGTGTATTTGCAATCGTCCGCATCAGAGTGACCTGTGTCTCTATTGGAACAAGCCCTGAAGCGGATTCAGCGCCGAGAGGGTCCAGTTGACGTTGAGGCGGCCATTACCCATGTTGAATCCCACGAACTGCGCATGCGCGATGTCCCATGACACCTGGTTTTGAGTATCCTGCGGCTGCATGCTCGAAACCAAGTCGGCAGTTCCAGCGACGAAGGGCGAGCTGAATGACGTTCCCCAGCCCGCGGCATAGAGGCCGAATGGATATGTAGTAATCACGCCTTCGCCGGGAGCGGCAACCCACACGATCTGGTTTCCATAGTTCGAGAAACTCGATCGCTGATCCTGATTGTTGGTCGAAGCGACCCCCATCACGTTCTGGAGGCCCGCGGGATAGACCATTTCTTCGACGCCGTCGTTGCCCGACGAAGCCACCAAGATGACGTGGTTGCTGTTGGCATAGTTGATGGCGTCGGTGAACTCGGTCGAGCCTTGCAGCATGTCGAAGCTCATGTTGATCACGTTGGCGTGATTCTGCACCGCGTAATAAATTCCGGCGATGATATTGGAAAGCGAACCGTTGCCATTCGCGCTGAACGACTTCACCGGCAGCAGCTTCGCGGTCGGCGCGACGAGGTGAATCACGCCCATCACCATAGTGCCGTGGCCAAAAGCCGCATACTGGGAACCGTCCAGCATCGCAGCGGTATGCTGGTCGAGCATTGCAGCGGTGTGCTGATTCACGTAGGCGGCCGGGCAGGAATTGCACGGGGGCGGCGCGCTCATCGAGATGTCGTTCATCTCCGAGCCACCAGCTTGGTTGCGCGTGAAGTCCCAGCCTTGGAGCAGTACACCTTGGAACGCAGGATGGTTCGGGTCCACGCCGGTATCGACATCGGCCACAATTCCGGCGCCGCTGACATTGAAGATGTTTTGAGCTTGGGAGAGTTGAATGATCTTCGCCGCCGGCTGATTCACGTAACCGTCGGTGACCGTGTTCCCGTAGTAGTTCACGGGCGTCGTATCCCATAGCCCGGCGGGCGGGTTGTTGGTGGTCGACTGACTGGTTGGGTTAGGTGGGATCACTAGGGTCTGATCAGGCTCGGCGTCCATGATACCGGTGACGAGATTGAGGACGTTGGCAAGGAGGTTCGGGAGCAATCCTTGCACCGGCCTAACCAGGAACACCTGGTCCTGGTTTCCGTCGATGTTGCCGACAACTGTGCATCCGTTCAGCAGGCAAACGTTATGCAATCCGGCTAGACCAAGATTCGTTCGGACAATCACGCCCGGCTGCGGCGACGTAAGGTTTGAGATGGTGCTCGCAACGTTAGAAAGCAGGCCGCCCAAGAGTCCCTGGGCTGCGGCCGGCTGGCCCCACAAACCGATCGTAAGAACTAAGATTAGCCCGATTCGACGTTTCATGGTTCGCACTGCTCCTTTTGCGTACCCGCCCTTTAGCCGTTGCACTTTCGAGTTTCGTTGTACCGACCCACTTTGGGCCATAGTACAAACGGCTAGTTTCGAGGGCTTCCGCATTAGACCTTCTTCCTAGTACGTTTTCTGTTTCTCGCTCGCTTGTAGTTAACCGCTTTTGAATCAGACGATTTCGGGATACCTTTGGCGCGCTCAATTGTGGGATCGATCACGGGAAGGCACAGCTCTTCCTTGGGCAGCCTCACCCTCAGCTGAAGACCCTTCCCCAGGTCACATTCCACGTCAAACTCGCCAAAGGCGCTTGTCATCGATTCCACAAGAACCCTGCGGCCTCGGCACAACCGCACGGGAACTGCCCCGATAGTCTCGCTGGGGTCTGTCGAGTTGAGAACCTGCCCGACAAGGGCGACCTTCTCGGAATTCGGCTGAGGCTCGATTCGGACATCTACCCGGTACTTGCTAACGCCGTAGAGCAGTTGTCGTTCAGCTGTGGCGGCAGACCGGACGCCCGCCACAAGGGGAGTCCTGGCGCTGTCGAAGAGCAGACTGGCAATTGCCCGGGCCGCACGGCCGACCTTGCGAGGGCCACGAATGCCGAACGTGCCCTTTACGGTGCCGACGATGCTCGCAGGCGGCACATATCCGGCTTCGCGTCTCCCGGCCTCGGAAACGCGCTGCCACAAGGTCAGAGCCTTCGAGCACTGCTTGCAACCGTCAGTCAAATGGCTCTCCATCTCCGCCCTTTCGCGCGGCCCGACGGTGTTTCGGGCGAAATCAATCCACTGTTCCATCGAAAAATGTCGCATCCGTCCTCCCCCAAAGTTTGTGTTCCTACGCTTACCCCGATCCCCTTCCGGCCTTCCACCTTGAAGGCTCGCCGGAATCCTGCATCACCAACTCATAAGGGCGAGGAGGCAACCGAAAAATATAGGGGGCAGAAAGAATTTCCTGCGGCGGACTAGGAGGCTAAAGCCTTTCCAATCAGCACGAAAGGGGCCCAATAATACGGATGGGGATAGCGTGAGCGGAGGTCCTGCATGGCACCCTGCAGGGCGATGGCCTTGGATTCTCCATCCCTAAATCGACGATAAAAGGCAGCCATGAACTCGGACGTGCTCCGGTCATGTACGTCCCAGAGGGTCAGGAGCAGGGATTGGGCGCCGGCAAAGAGCAGTCCCCGGATCAGGCCCAGCAGCTCGTCGCCGGGACTGACGACGTTCATCCCGGTGGCGCAACCGCTGAGCGTCACCAACTCCGCCTGCAGCTTGAGCTGATAGAGATCGTAGAGGTTCAGGTAGGCGTCGCCGAGGCGAATGCCAGAGAACATCGGGTTATCCTGCCGAAAACTGCCGTGCGTGGCGATATGAATCAGGCGGCTGTGCGATCCCCTCGTGCGAAGTTTCGCTTCGTTTGCCTCGGCGCCGACGATCAATTCCGCGTCGGGCAGAATCCCGGCGACGGATTTGACTTCGTCCAGAATCAGGGGTGCGCGCGAATCGGGGATTCCGAGAACGAGAGAGCTGCCCGCCGCGAGAGAGGACTTTCGCTGGCAGAGAGCGAAAATGCTGGCGCTGGGCGCGTAGGAGACGGTGAAGGAATCGATGAGGTATCCCGTGCCGTCGTGCAGGGCGTGAAAAGGGAGATAGTGCAGAACGCCATGCGGCACGATCACGATGTGTTTGGCGCGCAATTGGCCGCGCAATCCGGCGAAAACCTCTTCATAGAGTTGCGCGAGGTGAGCCTGCATGGCCTCGAGCAGCGGCCTCTCGAAGGTCTTCACGTATTCCGCGCCCAGGCGGAATTTCGAGATCTGGAGATGGAGCATTCGGAGCAGATTGACAACGCGCGAGACGGGCGTGACGGGCGTGATTTCGAGCGCTTCGCGCGTGACAACCGCGGCGACGAACTGGTCCTTGATGCTGAAATATTCCACGAGTGCAGTCTCGGGCGGCAGGCACTCGCGGACATCTTTCAGCGAAGCGATCGCGGAAGCTGAGCTTGCGCCTAGGCCCGGCTGGGGCGCGGGAAGATCGCGCAGGGCGCGAAGCAGCTCATTCTCGTGTGCCAACGCTTCCTTTTGCAGTTTTTCGATTCGCTGCGGCGACGGATCTTCGGAACGCAGCTGTTCAAGTTCGATACGGCGGTAGTACCAGTTCAGCTCCTCGCGCATCTCGCGAACTCGGCGGACCAGGCCGCTCTGGCCCGCGTCCGTCACTGGCAGGACGTGACCGTGCTGCACGAGCAGTTCAGCCAGGCTGCGCGATTTCGCCAATTCCATGTAGCCGAATGCCTCCTCGCGCGAGTCGCGGCTTTCGCTCCCATTGATGCAGAGATCGACGAGGGATTCGTAGACCTCGAGGCGGTTTTTCATGAAAGCGATCTTGAGTTCTTCGCCGTGAAGGCTGCTACGTAGCGTTTCCAGAGCACTTCGCGCTCTTTGATACGAGTCGTACGCGCCCGAAAGATCTTCGGAGGATTGCTGAATCTGTCCCATCAGGAACTCTGCCTGGTAGCGCAAGACCGGTGCTTCGAGCGACGCCAGGCGTTCCAGGGCGCGCGCGCATTCCGATCGAGCCGCCGCGCGATCTCCAGTGCGCATGGAAAGCCGAGCCAACAGCAGGTGACACAACACTGCTTTGCCGGGCAGAAATGAAGTGTCGAAAAACGCGGCCGCACCGGCGCAGAGGCGTCGCGCTTCGAATAAGCGGCCTTCGTTGTAGAGAACCACCGCCTGGTAGAGATCGATCAGCCATGGCCAGACGAGATTTTTTTCGCGGACGAATTTGGGCCGGGCTTCGGCAAACAGTTCTAGCGCACGAATAGCCTTGCCCAGCTGGCTGAGCGCCATCGCTTCGTTCGCCTGGCATTTGGCTTCCTCGTAGCCCATCCCGAGCTTTTGAAATCGAACGTATCCTTCGTGAGCCGTCTCCATCGCCTCCGAACTCAGATTCAGCTCGAGATGAATTTCGGACAAGTCGAGATAGCACAGGGCCATCACGTAAGCGTCACCATTCTTCTCGCACTCTTCTCGGGTGGCCCGCAGCATTTCGATCGCGCGCCCGTATTCGCCGCGCAGGTAGTAGAGGTACGCGATGTTGTAGTCGCTTTGCGTGACGAGGAGCGTCATGCCGTGCTGGACGCACATCTCGCGCGCGCGTTGATAGCTGGCGAGCGCGCGCGGAAAATCGTTCAGCGTGATCAGACAAACGGCCATGTTGTACATGGCGACGGCGAGCCCTTCGGAATCGTGGAGAGGCAGCAGGGCTTCGTAGGCGCGCTCGTAACACGCCAGCCCTTCCTCGAATCGATCCTGGCGATGGTAAATATTGCCCACGTTGATCTGAACGTGCGCGAGGCGCTGTTGATCGCCTAAGCGGCGGAAGATCTCCTCGGCCTTTTTGGCGGTCTCGAAGGCTTTGTCATATTGGCCGAGAAGGATAAGCGGCTGAATCGAAGGGATCAGCGTTCGCGCTTCTTCTTCTTCGTTGCAGACCTTTCGAAAGATCTTGAGGGCCTGCGCGTGAAATTCCAGGGCTTTCTGATTTTCGCCCAGAATCATCAGGGCGTTTGCCTTGGACCGCAAGGCACGCCCCAGCGCTTCCTGGTTGCGCAGCTTTTTCGCGATGGCGATCGCCGATTCCACCAGAGCGACCGCATGGCGAGTGTCCGAACGCAACTTGGCACGCGCTACCTCGTTAAGTTGTCGGAGCACCGGCTCGTGATACAGGCTTTTGTGCTCTGCTAGAAACCGTTTGCGGGCTGCATCTGTGGCGAGACTTCCCAGATCGCGAAGCAGCTTCTCGGAGAGCCGCGCCTTTATATTTCGCTTGCTCACGAAAAGCCCGCCTCAAGCAGCTTCTTGCGCAGGCGGTCCAGGCAACGCTGCCGGATAAAGCCAATCGAGCCCGGAGCAATTCCCAATTCGCGCGCGACCTCCTGGTACGGGCGCGCCGGCTCTTCGAAAAAGAGCATGCGCACCAGTTGTTGGCAGCGCGCAGGCAATTCGCCCATCACCTGCCGGATTCGCTGTTCCTCTTCCGCCTCGCGCAGAATGCTTTCGGCGCGCGCGGGCGTGCTTTGCTCGAATGCCGGATCATTGGGATCCGTCGTTTCGGTGCGCTGCGCATACTTCTTTCCGTGAAGGCATTTGTGCGCGGTTACCTGGATGATCCACTTTGGCAGCGCTTCCGGCTTTCGCAGGTTCGCCAATTCTGCGAGCAGTTCGAGGCAAACCGCCTGAAAAATGTCGGACGCTTCGTCTTGGGAGAAGTGATATTTAACCGGGATCGAGAAGATCAGGTTCTTGTACTTGTCGATGAGTACGGACCAGGCTTCGTCATTTCCGCCGAGGCATTCGCGCACAAGGCGCCGGTCGGGCCACTCTTTGAATTTCTCTTTTGTATGCGCTTCCCGCCGGAGTGGCATGGGTTTCTCGGCTCCAGCTTCAGCGGACATGCAACTCGTCGATATTCCACAGCGTGTAGGGATCGAGGATGGCCGGCCGAAAATTTCCGACGCGGTCGCTCGCGCCGACCAGAATATTGGGGCTCACCAGGCAAATGACTGGCAGATTCTGCGAGACGATTTCCTGAACTCGATCGTAGAGGCGTTTTCTCTTCGCATAATCCAGCGTGACGAGCTGTTGCTGCATCAGGCGGTCGATATCCGCTTCCCACGGCGTTGCTGGCTTGCTCTCGTTTGGATGCCAGAGATGAGTGTCGCCATTCGACATCCAGACATTCATCTCCGCGGTCGGGTCCGCATCGCCGCTAGCCAAACCCATGATCGCGGCTTCGTAGTCATGGCTATTCAACAGGCGATCGACCATCGCGTGGAATTCGAGCGAGACGACGTGGACGTTCATCCCGAGCTTACTCAGGTCATCCTGAATCAGCGTCGCGATTTTCACGCGCTGCGCATTGGACGAACTCGTCAGGATCGAAAACTCGACGGGGCTGCCCTTGCCGTCCACGAGCGTGCCATCGCTTTTCCAGGAAAAGCCGGCGGCCTTAAGCAAGCTGCGCGCCTGCGCGAGGGATCCGGCGGGTGCGGAATGCTCGAATCGATCCAGAGCTTGTTGCCGGGAGTGACCTGCGTCCAGAGCGGCGTGGCGCGGCCGCTGTACACCAGGCGCACGATTGCGTCGCGGTCGATCGCCGCGGATACCGCCTGCCGGAAGCGCACATCCTGAAACCAGACTTGCTTCCGTGCGATGTCCGGAGATGCCTTTGGCCCCAGGTCGTTCAGATTGAAAAACAGGAAGTTGTATTCGAGCCCCGGCCCCAAATCGTCGAGATGATAATGCCTGGCCGCTTGCTGTTTGGCCAGAACGGCAAAATTTTCCGCGCTGAACCGGTCGAGTACATCCGTGTCTCCCGCCTGGAAACGAATCGCCTGCGCGTCTTCGCTCGACACAAACAAAAACACGATCTCGTTGAGATACGGCAGCCGGTTCCCGCTTCGATCCTGCTTCCAATAATACGGATTGCGCTCCAGGACGATCCGCTCGCTCGGTACGTATTCCTTGAGCCGGAATGGGCCGAGGCCCGCGAACTGGCTCGGCGACATCGAAATATTCCATGCTTGCGAAAAAGTGCCGCCGCGGTAGGCGCTCTCCAGAACGTGCCGCGGAAGAATGGCGAACCCGTCGAAGAGCCGGTCGGCGGCCGCGTAGGGCTGGGCCAGCGTGAATCGAACGGTGTCGCTGTCGATTTTCTCGACCGCAATCGGCTTGCCGCCGACGATCAGCAAATCGCGCTGCGGCGAATCGATTTTTTCATCGAGATACAGATGGAAACTGAAAACCACATCGTCCGCCGTCAGCGGCTGGCCGTCGGAAAAGCGAATGCCCCGGCGCAGGTGCAGCGTATACTGCCGCCCGTCGCGCGATACGGTCCACGACTTTGCGAGCGCAGGCTCCGTCTTTTGCGTTGCACGATTGATGTCGATCAGGTCGGCGGTCACGCAGCGAATCACTTCCTGCGAAGCGGCATCCGCCGCAAGGACCGGATTCAGCGTCTTCGGCTCCGAGCGAAGCGCGAGCACGAGCCTTCCGCCCGGATGCCCGATCGGGCTATCCGTGACCATAAGCTGCTCGCCGTCCGGCGGCCGCGCGGCGGACGCGCACGGCGCGACACACCAGGAGCAAATGGTCGCGACCGCAAGCACAGCAATAGGTATCCCAAGCCGAGCCTTCGCCATGTTTCCACTCTTAACAAAGATTCGCCGGTTTTTACAGCGACACGGACTTGAGGCGTTCCTGCAGCGCATCGGCGGTCGTGTAATAGGCCAGAAACAAAGGAATTAGCAGAAGGGCAGGAAGGAACATCCACCAGTAAGACGAAAGTATGTAGTACTGCTGCAGCGAAGAAAGCAGCGTACCCCAGCTGGCCATGGGTTCGCCGACGCCAAGCCCCAGAAAACTCAGCGTCACCTCGGCCAGCACATACTGCGGAATCAGTAGCGCAATCTGCGTGAGCACCACGCCGTAGGTTTGAGGCAGCACGTGCTTGAGCAGCAAGTGCGCATCGGACGCTCCAAATCCCTTCGCGGCGATCACGAACTTGCGTTCCTTCGCGCTCAGAACCACGCCGCGAATCAGCCGCGCCGGGCGTGCCCACCCGATCAAACCCATCACCGCGACCAGCAACAAAAAGACTTGCCATTCGCCAATATGCAAAGGCAGCGCGGCCCGCACCGCGAACAACAGATAGAGCCACGGCAGCGCCAGAAAGATTTCGCTTCCGCGCATCAGCAGCTCGTCGATCCAGCCACCGTAAAAGCCCGCGAGCGATCCGACGAGAATGCCAAGCGACACCGAAAGAGCAGCCGCGAGCAATCCCGCAAGCAAGGAAATCTGTCCGCCATAGAGGAACCGGGAAAGCTGGTCGCGTCCATAGCCATCGGTTCCCATCAGGAATAATCGGCCGTCACCGGCGACGCCGATGAAGTGCAGATGTGCTCCAAATAGTCCCGCGACCTTGTAGGGCGAGCCTTGAACGAAGAACTGCAGCGGATAGGCTTGCGACGTCTCCGCCGCGTAGGCGCCGGGATTCGCTGGATCATCCTTCAAACCGTAAACGAACGGGCGCAGGTGGAACTTGCCTTGGGCGTCCGTGAGATGCAGCCGAGTTGGCGGCGCGAATGGCATTTCGCGATCCTGAACCGCAAATCCGTACGGCGCGAAAAAGCCGGCGAAGAGAATCATCCCGTGGAAGGCCGCCAGCAGTATCAACGCACCCCAAAGTTTGCGCCGTGAGTTCACTCATTCTCCGTTCGGATTCGCGGATCGCTGGCGAATAGCAGCAGATCGGCGAACAGATTGCCCGTCACGAGGAACACGGACGACAGCATCACAACGGCAACCACCACATACACGTCCCGCGAAAAAATCGATTCGACTAGCAGCGGGCCGAGCCCCGGCCAACTGAGGACCACCTCTGCCAGCATGGAGGTGCTCAGCATCGTCGCCACAGAAAAACCGAAAAGCGAAATGAGCGGGTTCGATGCCGCCGGAAGCGCGTAACGAAACAACAGGCGCGTATGAGGAATTCCGTGCCCACGGGCAGCACGGATGAACGGCGATTCGAGCGATTCGATCATGGCGGAACGCACGTGCCGCACCAGCACGGGCAACATCACCACCGCGAGTCCGAAGGCGGGCAGCACGAGATGAAATGCAACGTCCTCTGCTCGACTCCAGAAATCCATGTCGTCAATCCCGGACGAAACCATTCCTCCCGTCGGAAACCATCCCGCGCGAACCGCCAGCAGAAGCAACCCAAGAAAAACCAACAGATCCGGAACCGTCAGGATCGTCGACGTAGCGACGCTGCTGATACGATCGCTCCACGCCCCGCGTTTGGCTGCACTCCAAACCCCGATTGGCAGCGCCAGCAACCACGCCAGCAGAGTGGCCGTGCCCGACAGTAGGAGTGTGTTGCGGGCGCGCACGCGCAGCAACGGAGCGACGGGACTGTTTGAAGCCAGCGAGAAACCCAGGTTGCCTTTCAGCATCGAACGCAGCCAGCGTTCATAGCGAATCGGCAAAGGCTGATCGAGGCCGTATTCCGAGCGAATCGTCTCGATCGTGTGCTGTGAGATCTGAGGATTGAGCCGCATCGCGTCGAAGAAATCGCCCGGCGCAAGTTGCAGCAAGACGAAAGAAAAAAAAGAAACCACCAGCAGAAGGAGAATCGCGTGAATGAGCCGCCGGCTGATGTATCTCATCGCGACATCCTAGGCGAGCCTTCGCAGGCAGATGGATTCGAGCGACGGCATGGCCGCGAGCAGCGCTTTCGTATCGCGGTGCTCCGGGCGGGCGAACAATTCCGCGGCCGGCTTCTGCTCGACGATGCGCCGCTGGCTCATCACGGCCACTTCGTCGGCGAACTCCGAGACCATTCGCAAATCGTGCGAGATATGAACGTAAGTGAGCGAATGCGCCGCGCGCAAATCGGCGAGCAGATTCAAGATGATTTGCTGGTTCATCAGGTCGAGGCTCGATAGTGCCTCATCAAGAATCAGCAGTTTCGGTTCGAGCGAGAGAGCGCGGGCAATCGCCAGGCGCTGGCGCTGTCCGCCGCTGAACTCGAGCGGACGCTTATGCCCGGATCGGGCGGGCAAACCGACTTGCTCCATCAGCTCCTGCGCTCGCGCTCGCCGGCTGTCTTTTGTGCCGATTCTCTGAATGGCGAGCGGCTCCGCGATGATTTCTTCCGCGGTGAGCCGTGGATTCAAAGCCGAGGTCGGATCCTGGAAGATGAGCTGAATCTGACGGTGCACAGGGAACAGTTCCCTCTTGCCGAGCCCAATCAGATTCCTGCCCTCGAACCAAATCTCGCCCGCCGTTGGCCGTTCCAGCAGCGCAAGACACTTTGCCAGCGTCGATTTTCCTGCGCCAGACTCACCGACAATCGCGAGAGTCGCTCCGCGATGAATTGTGAGATTCACATCTTCGAAAGCGCTGATCGTGAACGGCGTTCGGGTCAGCGGCCGGCGCTGCACGTACTGCCTGCTCAGGTTCGCGATTCGCATCAGCGGCTCGCATTTCCCCACTCCGAATTGGGCATGCGCTTCCATGCTTACAATGCCCCCACGAGATGCTCGGGCGTCGCACTCTGGAGCTCGGACTCCGGCACGAGCGCGGCAGCTCTCTTCCGGGCCAGCAACGTTCTCGTGTACGGATGCGAAGGGTTCCGATACAAATCGTCAAAGCGGCCCGTTTCGACGACCTTGCCGTCCTTCATCACAAGCATGCGGTCGGCCAGACTCGCCTGAATCTCCGGTGTGTGGCTGATGAGCAGCAGCGATATTCCAAGGCTTCGCTTCAATTCGCGCAAAAGCGACACGAAATCGGCGCGGCTTTGCGCATCGAGCGAAGCGGTGGGTTCGTCGGCGATCAGAAGCGCCGGATGGCAAACCAGAGCCTGCGCAAGGACGATGCGTTGCAGCTGCCCGCCGCTCAATTGATGCGGATAGGCTGAAAAGATTCGCTCGGTCGACGGTAGGCCCACCCGGCCGAAAATCGCGAACGCCTCCTCGCGGCACTTTTGCCGGCTACATTTCCGGTGTGCCCGGACGATCTCCACGATCTGCGTCCCGACCCGCATCACCGGGCTCAGAGCGATCTCCGGCTCCTGATACACCATCGAAATCGCTGCCCCGCGAACCTTCTGCAGGGATTTTTCGCTCATGGCGAGCAGGTCTTCGCCCCGAAACACGACTGAGCCCGAAACTTCGGCGTCTTCGCGCGAGAGCAGGCCGAGCAGCGCTAGGGCGATACTGCTCTTGCCAGAGCCCGACTCGCCCATGACGCCCAACACCTCGCCTCGAGCAACGTCAAAGCTCACACCCGCGACGGCACCGCGTTCCGCCGCCTCGGCAGAACGATAGCGGACCGTCAGGTCTCTGACTTGGAGCAGAGTCTCCACCAAACCCCCTGAACCTCGCTGCGGAACCACACTTCGGCCCTCATCTAGGCTAGGCGGCCCATGCGCGTCAGTCGATAGGCCGAGCGGCCCATGTGGCCAATGCGGTCATGGTACCTACGTACCAGCGGCGGGACACGACTCTCCCTGCCGACGAAGGCGAGGCCAATCGGCTCACAATCCCAAGCGGCACAAGAAATCGCTCGATGCGGAAGGGCGTCCATGATATTGATTCCACACTACAAGTAGCGTGGCAGGCACCGAGAATTCCACAATCTCAAGGAGCGTTCCATGTACGCGCGCGTATGGCGTTTCAGCATCCGTCCAGGCAAGCTCGAAGAATTCTCGGAGGCCGTTCGAACGTTGATCCCCGAAGCCAAGAAACAGCGCGGCTTCCGCGGATTTCTCGTCTTGCGCGGCCACAGTGACGAACCCAATCCCGAATGCACCATGATCGGCCTTTGGCAGTCGCGTGCCCACTTGCGCGAAAGCGATCAGGGCCTCTTTCTGCCCCGCGCACTCGCGCACCTGATTACGTGCTGCACCGGATTCCCTCTGATCCAGGAACACCAAGTGCTGGTGGACGAGTTCACCGCGCACACGGGTGATGAGCTGATCACCTGCTGATTCCGGATTGTGAACTGAATTTCCGGACGCTCGCGCGCCCCGCGCGCGCAGTTCGCCGCGGAATGGCTTAACCTCCGGAGTGACCAACACCGAGCAGCGTATTTTCGCAGAACTGAGGCGGGAAACATCGAGAGGGCTATTTCGAGGTCAAGGCGACTTAGACCTTGTCGGCGAAATTTTTCGAGTCGCTTCATGATCTTCGCGGGCATTCCGGCAAAGATCATGCGGCGGGGCGCCGCGGAATCAGTTTTGATGCTCCGGATCGGGGCCGACCGGGTTGTCGGCCCAGGGATCGTAGTCGGTCGAAGTCATGGTTTCAGGCGAATCTTCGTTCCCTTTGCTCCCGGCAGCCTTCTTTTGCGCGCGGCGTTCGGCTTTCTCGCGCTGCTTTTCGAGTCTCTTCATTTCTTTTTGGCGTTTCAGGAATGTAGTGGCCATAAAGCCTCCTTGGATTTTGGACTAACATCGACAACGACCCAAGCACTACCTGGGTGATGCTACCAGCGGGGCTCGCGCGGCTGGCGCGGGGCCTCGCGATAATCCTCGTTCGAGAATCCGCCGCGGCCTCGTCCCCCGCCGCCTCCACTGCCGCCGCTGCCGCCGCGCGGCGGTCCGCTGCTGCGCTCTTTCGGGCGCGCTTCGTTGACCTTGAGGTTGCGTCCGCCGACATCTTTCCCATCGAGGCCCGCGATCGCTTTCGCGGCCTCATCATCATTGGGCATTTCAACGAAAGCAAAGCCGCGCGCCCGGCCCGTCTCCCGATCCATCGCGATATGAACGCGCGAGACCTGCCCAAACGCTTTGAAAAGTTCGCTCAGTTCGCTTTCGGTGGTCTGAAAACTCATGTTGCCTACAAACAGATTCTTCATGTCCTTCTCCTTCCTCGTCTACAAAGAGCCTTGCAGGAAAACCCGGAATTGTCCCGAGCGCGTCGGATGTCGCAGCTCGCGCAACGCCTTCGCTTCGATCTGGCGGATGCGCTCGCGCGTGACGGCGAACGTCTTCCCGACTTCTTCGAGAGTGCGCTCGCCGCCTTCATCGAGGCCAAAGCGCATCTTGATGATGGTCTCCTCGCGCGGCGTAAGCGTCTTCAACATCGACGCCATCTTTTCCTTCAGATTCAGGTTAATGGCGGCGTCCGACGGAGAAATCGCTTCCTTATCCTCGAGAGGTCGCCCAGGTGCGATTCCTCGTCTTCGCCGATTGGCGCTTCGAACGACACGGGCCGCTGGGCGATTTTCCTGTTCTTGCGTACCTGTTCGACGCTTACTTCCATGCGCTGCGCGATCTCCTCGGCAGTAGGTTCGCGGCCAAGCTCCTGCACGAGCTGCCGGCTGGCGCGAATCTGCTTGTTGATCGCCTCGAACATGTGCACGGGCACGCGAATCGTGCGCGCCTTGTCGGCAATCGCTCGCGAGACGGCCTGGCGTATCCACCACGTCGCATAAGTCGAGAATTTGTATCCCCGGCGCCACTCGAATTTGTCGACGCCGCGCATCAGGCCGATGTTTCCTTCCTGAATCAAATCGAGGAATTCCAGCCCGCGGTTCGTGTATTTCTTGGCGATGGATACGACGAGGCGAAGGTTCGCCTCGGTGAGTTCCTTCTTCGCCCGTTCCGCTTCGGCCTCGCCGCGCAGGACCGGGCCAAGCGAACGCTTCAATGACGGCAGCCCCACCAGGCTCGACTCCTCGATTTCTCTCAGTTGCTTGCGGCAGGCGCGCAGTTCCCCACGCACTTCGGCCGCTGCATTTCCGCGAGCGCTACCGACGCGTCGCTCCAGCCTTGCGCATTCCCGCTCGAGCGAATGGACCTGCTCGACCGTGCGGCGCAGCTTTTCGATCAGGCGCTTCTTTTCTTGCGGATTAAAATTAATGGAACGCACCAGCTGCGACATCTCAATCCGTGTCTCAATCAACTGCCGCCTGGCGCGCGCGTAGGCGCGCTTATTCGACTTTGGCGCCTTCTCGAATCGATTGAGCTGCTTGATTCCGGTGCCGTAGAGCTTTTCGATGCGGTCGATGATCCGCAGAGTCTGGCGGCTCTTGTCTTCCAGCTGCTCCACTGTTATTTCTTCTTCGCCGAATTGGACGATCTCTTTGATCGAACGCGCGCCCTCGCGCAGTTGCCGTCCAACCGCCATGAGCTCCTGCAAAATAATGGGCGACCGCGAAATCGTTTTGAGCACGAGGCCGTGGCCGCGCTCGATGCGCTTCGCGAGCACGACTTCACCTTCGCGCTTCAACAGCGGCACGCTTCCCATCTCGCGCAGGTACAGGCGGACGGGATCGTTCGTTTTGTCCAGAAGGTGAGCGGTTTCGTCGACCTCGACTTCCTCGCCGCGGCTTCCTTCGACGCCTGCATGTGGTTCCGGCGCCCCGAATTCGGCGGGATCGAGCGCGTCGTGCGCGACCGCCTCCACAGCGGTATCTTCGTGAGCGCCATCGGGCCCGAATGAGGAAAATATGCTGCCAATCCCGTCGGGCGGACGCACCTCGCCTGGCAACGCGTCATTCACTTCATCGTGGAGCAAATAACGCGCCTCCCTGGCCTTATTGCTGATGAGATTTTGAACTCGTTCGTCCTTTTCGTGAGTCGCGAGCGGCAAAGATCTCTCCTTTTTGCGAAGACGGCCGAAATCCGGCCGTCAAGCCCCCAAGACGATATCATCTACCGGCAGGAATTCCTTCCTAAAATCCTCGCCGGCGCTAGCTTTCCATCTGCACCTGTAGGAATTCGCCCGGGAGGCGAACCAAACGGCTTTTGAGCCCTGTCGTCGGCGCGGAATTCGCGCGGATGCGAGTTTCGTTCGCCGTCTTTTCGACGGCTCTCGAATCGACCGGCATCCTCTCGATCCGGATGCCGAGAGTGCGCTCCAGCTGAAACAGTTCCGTGCGCTGCTCTCTTAGGAAAAGCGTCGAGGCCACGCCTTGCTCCCCTGCTCTTCCCGTGCGTCCCACGCGGTGGATGAAGTTTTCCGCCAGCTCGGGCAGGTCGTAATTGATGACGTGCGCGATGTCCTGCACGTGGATTCCGCGAGAAGCGACGTCGGTCGCCACCAGCACGCGATATCGTCCTTGCTGAAATCCCGTGAGAGCGGCGATTCGCTGCGATTGCGAGCGGTCGCCATGGATCATGGCTGCGTTGATGCCCTGCCGGGCGAGTGCCCTCGTGATTCGCTCGGTTCCGCGCTTCGTGCGTGAAAATACGAGGCAGCGGCCGCTTTCCCGGATGAGCAGGTGATGCAGCATGTCCTGCTTTCCGTCCGCGGACACCTCGAACGCTTGAAGCCGCACGTTCTCCGAAGGCTTGAGCGTGGATCCGAATGCGAGACGCACCGGATTTTTCAGATAGTCCTTCACGAGGTGCGCGACAGATGCTTCGAGCGTCGCAGAGAAGCACATCGTCTGCCGGTCTTTCGGAAGGATCCCGACGATCCTGCGGATCGCGGGAAGGAATCCCATGTCCAACATGCGATCGGCCTCGTCGAGGACGAGTGTTTGCAATGCCCCGAATTGGACGAGCCTCCGGTCGAGAAAATCCTCCAATCGGCCCGGAGTCGCGACCACGAGGCGAGCTCCCTTGCGAAGCGCAGTCAGTTGCGGCCCTTCGGACAAGCCGCCTACGACCAGAGCCGCGGGGGCAAGCTGCTTTCCGCGCAGTGCGTTGTATTGCTCGACCACTTGCATGGCCAGTTCGCGCGTGGGAACGAGCACCAGCGCTGCGATTCCAGCCGCATTTCGCGCGGCGAGCCGCTCCATGATCGGAATCAGGAACGCGAGCGTCTTTCCGGTTCCGGTCTGGGCGGTCGCAAGCACGTCTTTGCCTTCAATGGCTTGCGGGATCGTCGCGGCCTGTACAGGCGTCGGAACGAGGAAATTTGCCGCTGCCAGTCTCTCCTTCATCGAAGAAGAGATGGGTAATTCTGAGAAGTTTTGCATTTTGCTTTCTTGCTGGCGGAAGAGGTCGGCCGGCGCAATGTTCCGTGCGGGCGCGATCGGCTCTTGGCCAGTCTTGTTTTAGATTACGCTGAAGACGTGCGGTGAAAACTGGTGGCGGGTATTCTCAGATCAGGTCTTGAACCAGAGGGACCGCACAACACAACCGAAAGTATTAAGCGCAAACAGAGAATACCACATCTCCGCGCGGAATGGTACTGCAAACCCCAGGCCGCCACGAGCCTTACCAATGAGCGCAAACCTGCATCGTTGTCGTCAAAGCGAGAGGCCGAGGGTGTTATTATTGACCATGAACAAAGCCTATCGCGTCGTTTTCGAGTGCCCGAAGAGCCGCCACAACATCAACCTGCAAAGAAAATGCACCAACACGTCGCTTTCGGAGACTGAGGCGATGGAGATGTTTGGAGACGAGGAGATTTCCTGCACCAATCCAAACTGCGGTTGGCACGGGAAGGCGTCCACGACGAAGCTCCTTCGAATTTTGCCGTTTAATTGGATACTTTCTCCCGCAACGTAACGCGCAACGCTCGTCACAATCCAACCACCTCGGCGCGCGCTGCGTCGTATAATAGTCGGTAGACCGATGGAAAACGAAACTCTCGTATCGCGTTTGCAGGGGCTGGACGACACCGAGATCCAGGAGTGGCTCGAGTCGCTCGATTCGGTGCTGCAGTCGAGCGGGCCCGAAGTGGCCATGGAGATTCTCGAGCGGCTTCGCACGCACGCCACCGTCATCGGCGTCAAGCTTCCCTTCTCGGCCAACACTCCCTACACGAACACGATTCCTGCCGAGCTGCAGCCGGCGTTTCCGGGCGATCAAGCGCTCGAGCGCCGCATCAAGAGCCTGATCCGCTGGAACGCGCTGGCGATGGTGGTCCGCGCGAACAAGCATGAGAACGGCATCGGCGGCCACATCTCGACCTACGCTTCGGCCGCCACGCTCTACGAAATCGGATTCAACCATTTCTTCCGCGCCCGCACCGAGACATTCGAAGGCGACACGGTGTATTTCCAGGGCCACGCCTCGCCGGGCATCTACGCGCGCGCATTTCTCGAAGGGCGCCTCACCTCGCAGCAGCTGGAAAACTTTCGCCGCGAACTGAAGCCGGGCGGGGGATTGTCGTCGTATCCGCATCCGTGGCTGATGCCGGGGTTCTGGGAATTTCCAACCGTCTCGATGGGACTTGGCCCGCTGATGTCGATCTATCAGGCGCGCTTCAGCCGCTATCTCGAGAACCGCGGACTGAAGCCTGTTTCCGATGCGAAGGTTTGGGCATTCCTCGGCGATGGCGAAACCGACGAGCCCGAATCGCTCGGCGCGATCACGCTGGCCTCGCGCGAGAAGCTGGACAACCTGATCTTCGTCATCAACTGCAACCTGCAGCGCCTGGATGGCCCGGTGCGCGGCAACGGGCAGATCATTCAGGAACTGGAATCGGCGTTCCGCGGCGCAGGGTGGAACGTGATCAAGGTCCTCTGGGGCAGCGAGTGGGATCCGATCCTGGCGCAGGATTCCGAAGGCTTGCTCGTCAAGCGCATGGGCGAGATGGTCGACGGCGAGTATCAGAAGCTGACCGTTTCCTCAGGCGCGTACGTGCGCGAGCATTTCTTTGGCTCCGATCCGCGCCTCTTGAAGCTGGTCGAGCCGCTGTCGGATGAGCATCTGCGCCGTCTGCGCCTGGGCGGGCACGATCCGCTGAAGGTGTATGCGGCGTACAAGAAGGCCTTCGACCACAAAGGCTCGCCGACCGTGATTCTGGCGCGGACGATCAAGGGCTACGGCCTGGGCGAAGCGGGTGAAGGCAAGAACGTCACGCACCAGCAGAAGAAGCTCAATGAAGAGGAGCTGCGGATTTTCCGCTCGCGCTTCGATATTCCGCTGAACGACGAAGAATGCATCGACGTGGCCTTCTACCGGCCGCCCGAGGACAGCGAGGAGATTCGCTATCTGAAGGAGCGGCGGGCTGCGTTGTGCGGCTACGTCCCGCAGCGGAAAGTGCGTTCGAAGCCGCTCGTGGCCGACCACGATGAGCTGTTCAAGGAGTTCCTGCAGGGCAGCGGCGGGCGAGACTTTTCGACGACGATGGCGTTCGTCCAGATGCTGCGCAAGATGCTGAAGGATTCCGAGATCGGCCACCTGATCGTGCCGATTGTGCCGGATGAGGCGCGGACATTCGGCATGGAATCGCTGTTCCGCACGGCGGGGATTTATTCGAGCGTGGGGCAGAAGTACGAACCGGTCGACAGCGACATGCTGCTCTACTACAACGAGACGAAGAGCGGGCAGATTCTCGAGGAAGGGATCACGGAAGCGGGTTCGATCTCGTCGTTCATCGCCGCGGGCACGGCCTACGCGACGTACGGCGTGAACACGATTCCTTTTTTCATTTACTACTCGATGTTCGGATTCCAGCGCGTGGCGGATTTCATCTGGGCGGCGGCCGACATGCGGACGCGCGGGTTCCTCTTCGGCGGGACGGCCGGGCGGACGACGCTTGCCGGCGAAGGATTGCAGCATCAGGACGGCAACAGCCACGTGCTGGCGCTCTCGGTGCCGAACCTGCTGGCATACGATCCTGCGTTCGCCTACGAGATCGCGGTGATCGTGCAGGACGGCATTCGCCGCATGTACAAGGACGGCGAAAACATCTTCTACTACGTGACGGTGATGAACGAGAACTACGCGCACCCGCCGATGCCGGAGGGCGTGCGCGACGGCATCCTGAAGGGCATGTACCGCTTCCGCGCGGCGAGCGACATAAAGCCGACCGATACAAGACCCGACGCAAAGACCGATACGAAGTCGCCCAATACGAAATCAAACGGCACGAAATCGAAACTTCGTGCGCAGTTATTTGGCAGCGGGGCGATCCTGAACGAAGTGCTGCGCGCGCAGGAGATACTTGCCGAGAAATACGGCGTGGCGGCCGACGTTCTGGAGCGTGACAAGCTACAAGTCGCTCTATCGCGACGGCATCGACGTTGAGCGCTGGAACCGCCTGCACCCGGCGGAAAAGCCGCGCGTGCCGTACGTGACGCAGCAGCTGGAAAATGCGCCCGGCGTGCTCGTCGCCGCTTCCGACTACCTGAAGACTCTCCCGAACATGATCGCGAAGTGGATGCCGCGACCGCTCGCATCACTCGGCACCGACGGCTTCGGCCGCAGCGAAGGCCGCGCCGACCTCCGCGACTTCTTCGAGGTCGACGCGCGCTTCGTGGTGCTCGCGACGCTGTGCGAGCTGCGCGACGCCGGCAAGCTCGACAGCAGCGTCGTCGAACAAGCCATCGCCGACCTCCACATCAACCCCGCAAAACCCAACCCCGTCACCGTCTGATCGCCAGAAGTAATCGGCTGCGACCGAGCCCCAGGCGATCCCGCGCCCTCCGCGTCTCCTCGCCTTGAGAGACGAAGGCAGCGGCGAACCGTCGCCGCTCTCTCGGTGCACTCTGCGGCCTTCCCTCTGTGACCTCTGTGTCTGCCACGCCCGCGCGGCAATCCACCGATTCTTAATCGTCTAGGCAGGGCGACAGTTTGTCTCCACTCGGTCCTCACCTTCCCGGCGATTTATGCCCCAGAAAGATCGTGTGGGAGGGGCCGCCGCTTTTCAAGCGGGCGCGAACGTGCTCGACCTCGACGGTGAACCTGCCATGGCGCAGGCGCTGCTCGAATTTACGGTCTTCGCGGGCCGACCAGACGGCCAGCACGCCGTCCATCTTGAGTGCAGCGAAGGCGGCAGCGATTCCGCGGTCATCATAGAGCCTGGCATTGTTCGAGCCGGCGAAGGCGGCGGGACCATTATCCACATCAAGCAGCACGGCATCGAACTGGCCGGGGCGCGAAGTAAGCGTGATCGCGACATCATCGATCTCGACTCGCACGCGGGCATCCTTCAGCGGCTCTCCAGCGAGCGGCCCGAGCGGACCACGATTCCACTCGACGACGGCGGGCACTATTTCAGCCAAGACAACCGCCGCGGCTGGCGGTAGGAGATCAAGCGCAGCGCGCAGCGTGAAACCCATACCGAGTCCGCCTATCAGCACGCTTGGCCGTTTCAGTGTCCGCGCGTGGCGGCAGGCGAACGTCGCCAGCGCCTCCTCCGAGCCATGCATGCGGCTCGACATAAGACTTTTCCCATTGGCGAGGATGATGTACTCGTCGCCGCGACGAATCAGCTTGAGGACGGTCCCGTTCCGCGAAAGTGCCTGGCCCAGCAATTCCATCGGCTTCACGCGTGCGATGTTACAAGAGAAGAAAACGGAAGTAAAAATGGACGGCGCGCGACCGAGTCCGCCGATTGTCGGTAACCGCGCGCGTCTATCAGGAGTTGCGAAGATGTTCCAATTTGGTTCAACGGGTCCAATCTTCGCAAATCGTGCAATAGCGAACAGTATTCCCGTTCACACGTCCTGATACTGGAACCTTCCCGGCATCTCAAGGAGACTCAACGTGAAAAGTTCAGCAGTGCTCTTGGCAGTCCTCGTATGTTTGGGCGCATCCGCGGTCGCTCAGGCCCAGAACTCAGATTCCAGCGAACAAGTTCAGACACCTACATATACATACACCGTGAACGTGGTGAGCCGCACCGTGCGTGCCGTGCAATACGAGCACCACAATGGCTCCACAGAAATAGGCTTCCGCGGCACCGACCTGATGCCGGGTGCGTCCGGTGAAGCGAAGGTCGACAGCAAGCGCGACACGATGAAAATCGACGCCAAATTCACAGGCCTTGAAGATCCCACTACTTTCGGCGGTGAATATCTCACTTACGTACTGTGGGCGATTTCTCCCGAAGGCCGCGCGGTGAATCTGGGCGAGGTTTTAGTGGGGCACGATCACCGCAGTAAGCTGGACGTCACAACGGACCTGCAGGCCTTCGCGCTGATCGTGACGGCAGAACCTTATTATGCAGTGCGCCGTCCCAGCAACGTCGTGATCGAGGAAAACGAGATTCTGCCCGGCACGGCCGGAACCATCGAGGCCGTGGACGCGAAGTATGAACTCATCGACCGGGGCGGTTACATTCCCACCGGCTATCATTTCGACCCTATCGTCATGAATGCGAAACTGCCTCTCGAATTCTTCGAGGCGCGCAATGCGGTCCGGATCGCCAAATCGGCCGGAGCGGAGACCTTCGCGAGCTCCAGCTATGAAAATGCCGTCGGCCAGATGAAGCAGGCGGATGATATGGCAACCATGAGGCACATCGATACGAAAGCGCTGATTGCGGAATCACGCGAGGTTGTGCAGACGGCGGACGACGCCCGGGAAATCGCCGTGAAAAAGATCGACGCAAATCGCGTGGACGCGGACAGGGACGCAGCAGCGGCGCAAGTGGCCGATGCCAACGCCCAATCCAACGCGGATATGCAGGCTCGCAGGAACGCGGAGGCAGCCACCGCCGATGCCGACCGCCAGCGCGCAGAGGCCCTTCAGGCTACCGCTGCGGCACAGCAGCAACAACAGGACGCCCAGGCGGAATCGGATCGGAATCGCGCTGCCGCCAATGACGCCAATCAAGCCGCTGCAAACGCCCAACAGGGCCAGAGAGACGCAGAGGCCCAATCGGAGCAGAGCCAAGCCGCTGCGGCGGCTTCGGATCAGAAGCTACAGCAAGTGCAGCGCGATCGCGAAGCACTTCGCGCCCAGTTGCTGCAACAATTCAACGCCATTCTTGTCACTCACGATACCGCTCGCGGTCTGGTCGTGAACCTGTCGGATGTGCTTTTCGATACCGGCAAGTACACTCTTCGTCCGCTCGCGCGCGAGAAGCTGGCCAAAATATCCGGAATCGTTCTTGCGTATCCGGATCTTAGACTAGCCATCGAGGGCAACACGGACAGCATGGGCAGCGATGCCATGAATCAGGAACTCTCGGAGCGGCGAGCCCAAGCAGTCCTTGATTACCTGGCACAGCAAAACATTCCTTTGGCGTCGATGACGTCGCAAGGATTCGGTAAGACACAGCCGATTGCCTCCAACGACACTGCGGAAGGACGTCAGCAGAATCGCCGCGTGGAGATGGTTGTCTCCGGCGACGTGATCGGAACTACGGTCGGGCCGGTATCGCTAAACTTGCCTATGACCGGCCGTCCCTAAGACGTTTGCAGGGAGTCGACAGGCCCCAGCGGTTCGATGCGCGTGGGGCCTGTGGGTTCAGAGACGCAATCCTCACACTTACAGCGGGCCGCCCGAAAGCCAGGAGGCGCCGCGCGCGTAGAGCCTTTCAACCTCGGGACCAGTGAGGCCGGGCATGTCCATTTTGATTTTGTAGCCGATCTGCGTTTGCAGGTAGGCGAGATGGCGATAGCCCTCGGGGAATGTGGCGAGCAGCTTTTGGTCGAGGGTGAGCTTGGCGGCGGGATCGACCGGGTCCATGCGGTCTTTTTCGTAGATCGGCTGGCGCAGGACGAGGCCCCAGCGCCCGTCGCGCTTTTCCCAGAAATCGCAGAATCGCCCGGTACACACGACGTTGCACATCACATCGTGAACGAGTGCCCGCTGCGCGATCGTCATTTTCGTTTGCGAGAAGGCGTGCGTGCCGCGCACCTCGATCGTACTGCCTCCTAGAAAATGCAGAATGCGCACGCCCTTGGCGAAGCCCTGCTTGCTCATCTCGATGAACTCGTCGGCACTGCCCTGTGTCCAGGTGGCCATCATGCGGCCGTCGTCGTGCCAGAGGCCGCGAAATTCCTTCCACATCAGGGCGTCGCGCCACAAAACCCAGTTCTCGATCATCTCGCGAATCGTGAGGCGCTCGATCATTTCGTCGGTGATTTGCATTTGGATTCCCCCCGTGAGTTTGTATGAAGGGAGAGTTTACAACGTGAGGCGTAAAAGCACGGACAAGATTGTCGGTGCCACTACGTTTTGAAGTAGAATGCACGGCTTCGGTCGCACGCGGGCTGCGTGCCGGCCGAACAACGCCGATGACTGCTGACGCTGCCATTCGACAAATGGAAAACCAACCGCGCGCGAAGCGCTGGTACAAGCAACTCTGGGTATGGGTATTCGCGGGGATGGTGATCGGGATCGTGCTCGGCAAGTTCGATCCGAACCTCGGCGTGCGCATGCAGCCGCTCGGCGACGCATTCATCAAGCTGATCCGCATGCTGATCGCGCCGATTATATTTTGCACGGTCGTGCACGGGATCGCGCGGATGGCCGATACGGTGCGCGTGGGGCGCGTCGCGCTGAAGGCGATCATTTATTTTGAGGTGCTGACCACGATCGCGTTGGTCATCGGGCTCGTCGCGGTGAATTTATGGAAACCCGGGCGCGGGATGAACGTGAATCTCGCGCACGTCGATACGTCGGCCATCCAGCCCTATGTGGCTCACACCGCGAGCCAAGGCGTGGTGCCGTTTTTGATGAACATCATTCCTGCGACACTTGTGGGCGCTTTCACCGAAGGAAACGTGTTGCAGGTGCTCCTCATTTCCGTGCTCTGCGCGTTTGCGCTGATCCAGGTGGGAGAGCGCGGCAAACCCATCGTGAATTTCGTCGAGGCGGCCTCGAAGATGCTGTTCGCGGTCGTCGGGATCGTGATGTGGACCGCGCCGATCGGAGCGTTTGGCGCGATCGCGTTTACGGTGGGGAAATTCGGCGCGGGATCGCTCGTGTCTCTCGGCAAGCTGCTCGGCGGATTTTACGTCACCTGCCTGATGTTCATCTTCGGCGTGCTGTGGCCGGTGGCACACTGGTGCGGCTTCAGCATCTTCAAGCTGATCCGGTACATTCGCGAGGAGCTGCTGATCGTTTTTGCGACAACGTCATCGGAGACGGTGCTCCCGCAATTGATGACCAAGCTCGAAAACCTCGGCTGCGAAGAGAGCGTGGTCGGCCTGGTGATTCCGACGGGCTATTCATTCAATCTCGATGGCACGTGTCTTTATCTGGCGACAACGACGGTTTTCCTGGCGCAGGCGACCAACACGCCGCTCGGCATCTGGCAGCAGCTCGGGCTTCTGGCGGTGCTGCTGCTATCGTCGAAGGGAGCCGCAGGCGTGGCGGGCGCCGCGTTCGTGGTGCTGGCAGCGACGCTGGCCTCGACGGGAACGATTCCCGTGGCAAGCGTCGCGCTGGTGCTCGGGATTCACCGGCTGATGTCCGAGGGGCTGACGCCGACGAACGTGGTCGGCAACGCGGTAGCTACTATCGTGGTGGCGAAGTGGGAAAACGCGCTCGATGAAGATCGGCTGCACGCGGCGCTGGATGAGCGGCCGCAAGCCACGGCCGCTCCCGCGCTCCAAACTTAGCTCTTCGAGGTGGCCTTCGCCGACGAATTCAGGATTTTCTCGAGGCGATCGAGCACCTGCATCGCCGTGCAGCACTGCTGAACGCTGGCGTTGGGCTCGCGCTTCTCTTTGATCGCAGCGAAGAATTCGCGATCCTGCAGCTCGATGCCGTTCATCGACACATCCACGTGCGAGAGATCGATCTTCTTGTCCTCGCCATCGATGAGATCGTCGTAATAGGCCTGGAACGTCCCGTTGTCGCAGATGTAGCGGAAGCGCGTGCCGAGCGGCCCTTTGTTGTTGAACGAGAGTGAGAGCGTGCAGATTGCACCCGAAGGCACCTTCATCACGATGCCCATATCCATCGCAATTTTCAGCTCGGGGTGCATCGGGCCCTGCACGGCGTAGCAATCGGAGACGAGCTCACCGGTCTGATACTGGAAAAGATCGACGGTGTGGCAGGCGTGATGCCAGAGCAGGTGGTCGGTCCAGCTGCGCGGCTTGCCCGCGGCGTTCATATTCGTGCGGCGGAAAAAGTAGGTCTGCACGTTCATCTGCAGGACTTTGAGCTCGCCGGCCTTGATCTTCTTGTGCACGTATTGGTGGCTCGGATTAAAGCGGCGTGTGTGGCCGCCCATGCAGATGACGCCGGTTTCCTTCTGCACCTTCACGAGCATCTCGGAATCGGCGAGCGAATCCGCAATAGGAATTTCGATCTGGACGTGCTTGCCGGCGCGCATGCACTGCACACCCTGGCTCGCGTGCATGCCGGTCGGAGACGCGAGGATCATCGCTTCGAGGCCGGGCTGCTTCAGGCTCTCGCCAAGATCGTTGGTCCAGTGAGGGATGTTGAAACGTTTGGCGACTTCTTCGGTCGAGGCCGGGCTGCCGCCCGCCAAAGTGATCACCTCGATGCCCGGAATATTCGCCATGGCCTCCAGATGCTTTATGCCGAAAGCGCCTTGTCCAGCGAGACCAACCTTCATAGCTTCTCTCCCGTATGAAGACAAACCCGCCCGCCTAAAGGCAAGGCGGCCGCTGCAAAACCCTGCTCCATCGCTTGAAAGTCGCTGAGAGGGCGAGGGCGGGTTTGAAACCCGCCCCTACACCGATCACATTGCCGCTAGCGGCGCGCAAACGGGCTACTGAGTCGCGCCGGCCTTTTCCAGCTCGCCCTTAGCAGCGCGAAGCTTGCGCAGCTCGGAGTGAATTCGAATGACTGCCATCCACATGCCGAGCGGATGCGCGCCCGCCTCGACGAGCGGATGAACCTGCCCATCGCGGAACTTCTCGATGTCGTCGTCCTGCAGCGTCTCGAGAACTTTCGCTTCCTCGGTCGTCATGCCGTATTCCTTCGCCACGGACGGAAGGTCGTGGATCAGGCGAAGACGCAGCTCGCGCTTGAAACGGCTGTCGTAGAGCACCTTATTCAGCTTGTAGGCCGAGGGCGACGGGTGCTTGTAGAATTCGTAACCGCCCTTGAACTGATATTTCGCGGCCGCTTCCTTGCCTTCCTTGGACTGGCCGATTCCCTTGTGCGGGAGGAAACGCATCACCGCGTGGCCATGGTGCCACGTGGGCTGATAGGTGACGAGCTCGCCCGGCAGGTTTCCGATCGCTCCGAACATGATCATCCACGAGAGCATCTCGGTGTTGCCTACTTCGTCGAGCTGCTCGTTGGTGAGATTGATCAGCGCTTCCTCATTTCCCTGCTCCATCTGCGCGATGGCCCAGTGGTCGAAGTCGAAATCCGGCTTCGGATATTTCCACGTGCCGGGGAAATGCGACATGCCGCCGCTGGCAACGATCGCGACATTCTCGGGACGGCTGGCGATGATCTTTCCAATCGCCTTGCCCAGCTGCGCGCAGCGTTGAGCCGTGGGCAGTGGCGGAAGATACGCGTTCACGAAAATCGGAACGACGGGAATGGGGCGCTTCTCGATCACCCATTCGTAGACCGCCGCGAACGCGTGACCGAGGACCGCATCCTGTGAATAGCCGAGGTCGAAACCAGCCTTCATAAGTTTGTCGAGCAAATCCTCGGTGAGGGCCTCGTGGATCGGCAGCTCGTATTTGCGGCCGGCAAATTCGGCGTGAGAAAACTCACCCGAGAGGATGGCGAACGTGGGGACGGAGCTCAGGAAAAACGTCTCGAGGTGATCGCTGCCGATCACGATCACGGCATCCGGCTTGGCCTCCTCCAAATCCTTACCGATCAGCCGCATCGCGGCAATGTCTGCATCGAGCTGCTTCGGATCCTCGCTCGGCGGGCGGTCAAAAAGCTGCGGGGCATGCACGGTGCCCATTGCTGCCACAATTTTTCCCATGACTGGTTACCTCTTCCTGGGGGAATGGGGTCCCATCGACGTTGTGCGCCCAAACCCTCTCGTTTCGCACAACCTGCTCGGCGGTAAAACCGATACCAAAATTGTGCGGAAACTGGCCGTTTTCGTCAAGGCGAAAGAATCCACGGGTCGACGCGCCATCGTCAGCTCACCCTAAACGGAGCGGAAGCCAGCAACGCGCGTACGCCATTCCAGAGAATCTGCACGCCGATGCAGACCAACAGAAACGATGCGAGTTGCATGATCACGCTCATCGCCGTCGGTCCCAACACCCGCGCCAGCCTGTCCGAGAATCCGTAACACAGGAACACACTGATCGCGACCAGGATCGAGCCGATGATCGCCGCGATCGCGACCGCCAGCAAGCTGATGCCGTGATAGTGCGCCGCATTCGCGCCCAGCGTGATCGCCACCGAAATCGATCCCGGGCCGACCGTCAAAGGCATCGTCAGCGGATAAAACGCCTGGCGTAACGGGTCCTGGGAATTGACTGTCCTGTGGACGGGCTCATCGTCACCCTTCTGCTTGAGCATGGCCCAACCGGTCGAGATGACGATCAGGCCGCCGCCGATTTGGACGACAGGCAGCGAAATCCCAAAGAAGCTGAGTATGTGGGTGCCGATAAAGTAAGACCCGATGATGAGGAAAAAGCTGTCGATCGCGATTTGCCGCGAGAGAGCCATGCGCGTCTCGGGCGTGTATTCCCTGGTCAGTACGAGAAAGATCGGGGCGCCGCCCAGTGGGTCGACAATCGGAAAAAGCGCACTCACGACCAGGAAAAGGCTTTTTACGGCTGCCGCAATCACAGTGTTTGTCTCCAGGCCAGCATTCTAACCGCGATTCGCATTCGATGCCGGAGAAGACTTTTCGGCCTCAATGCGAACGGAGATTCGTAGACAGCGCCGTACAAGCTGCGCAGATCGTTAGCGCGGGTTTGGATGATGCGACAGATTGACCATATTCGGCGCGTCCTTCTCGACGCACGGGGGCGCTTCATCGAGCGGATCGGCCAACGGCGTCAGCGTTCGGGGCTTCATCGTCCACGGCTGGGTAAGGACCTTTGGGTCTTCCACCGTGACCTCGTAGTCGATCGTGTCGCCCTTGCGGGTGAGGCGCTCGATCACGTGGAGCGCGTCGCTGTGAAAGAGCCCATTGTCGCCGAGCCAGGTGTCGTCATTGAAGTTGTTCGTGTCGACGACGAGCGTGTCGCCTTCCCAGTGGCCGATCGCATCGCCGAAATACGAGGGGTCGGCATCGGTACGATGCGGGCGGCCATCGGTCGGGATGATGCGCCAGAAATTCCCAGCCAAATCCGAATACAGAAACACAACCTGGCCGGGAGTCTGCACGATCTGATGCGGCGGGCCGATGCGGGGAACGCCGGGCGGCTTGCAGAAAAAGCCCGGGTCGAGCTTCACTTGCTGCTCGTTGTATTCCTTCACCTTCGCCTGGAGCTCAGGCTTGTAAGACGGGCTGTACATCGGCGGCAGCGGCGCAATCGCCGCGGCAAAAGCTGGGTCGGGGCGATTCACGGCCTTCAGCGTGTCCCCGTCCTGTTCCGCGGCGCCGAGGAATAAAAGCGGGCGATACCAGATGCCGTTGAGATTGGGATGCCCATCGCGCATGCGTGGAGTCTTCTTGGCAGCGAGTTTCTTCACGTCGGGCTGCGCGTTGTCGGAGGAAGGAGATGCTTGGCCAGCCGCAGCGATTGGGAGCAAGCAGAGGAGCGCCAGTGATGCTGCGATCATGACTGCGCGAACGCGGAACGTGTGACTCATCTTGCTCTCCTTCCTAGCGGCCAAATTCGTAGGCGTGGCCATCGGCGTACGTGAGTTTCAAAACCCATCCGAGCGGTTTGCCTTCGATCTTAGCGGGATGAATCAGCACGGTGACGGGCTTGCCCTCGCCGAGCATCGCCTTTGTCAGCCCGAGATTGTGGTAGAAACGGGTGGGCAGAGATTCGAGAGCCCACGTCGTCACCTGACCCTTGTCGTCTTTCACGTCGAGATACAGATAGACGTGCGGATTCATCCAGTCGACCTTCGAGATCACTCCGTTGAGCGTCACCGTATTGTGAAGATCGAACTCCGCCGCCTGCGAGTGGTGCGCGAAAGCCGGCGCCGCGCCCCCAAACAGACCGGCCGATGCAATCAAGGCGATCGAGAGCGCAATTCTCATGCGTTCGAACAAGAGAGCCTCCGGATGTGTTCCGTTGTAGTCGCTTTGCGCCGCTTGCGGCCCCGACAGCCACGCGCGGCGAGCGTGTGGCCCGATATCTGGGCGCATCTTAAGGCGGGGCCACCGCGCGAGTCAAACATTCCGGCATCTCCGGCGCGCGAGCGAGTGGGCGGCAACGCATCGTTTGCCTTGGCGGCACGCGCGTATTATGCTCACGCGGCGCGAGCGGCGAATTCCGCCAATTTCGCATCGATCTTGGGAAGGAAAGCAATGTCCAGCAGCCACGACATCATCGCGATCGGAGCCGGGCACAACGGCCTGGTTGCCGCGGCCTATCTGGCGGCTGCGGGGAAAAATGTCCTCGTGCTCGAGCGCAACGAGTGGTTTGGCGGCGGTGTCGTCACCGCGAAGCTGACCGGCCCCGACTTCCTCCACGACCGGTTCAGCACCGGGCACATTTTCATCCAGGCCAATCCACTGATCAAGAACGATGAGCTCGGGCTGCTCTCGCGCTACGGATTGAAATACATCTATCCTGAAGTGCCGTTTCTCTGCGTATTCGAGGATGGATCGACCATCGCGCTCCATCGCGACCGCAGCAAAACCTATCAGGACATCGCGCGATACTCCAAGAAGGATGCGGAATCGTTCCTGAAGTTCGCCGAGGCGTCGGCGAAGTATCTGCCGATGCTTTCCGCGTCGCTCTACACGCCGCCGATCCCGCTGGGTGGAATGTTCGCGATGCTCGATCAGAGCGCCGAAGGACGCGAGCTCTTCGCGCTGATGCAGAAAAGCCCGTACGACATCATCATCGAAAATTTCGAAAACGATAAAGTGCGCATGTTTTTCATGCGCATGGTCTCGGAAAATCTCACCGGGCCGGAGGAAAAAGGGACAGGCATCGGCATCTTCGTTTTTCTCGGATTCATGGAGCAGTACGGCATCGGCGTCGCGGTGGGCGGCAGCGGCTCGCTCACAGCCGCCTAATCCGCTGCATCGAAGCTCACGGCGGCGCGGTTCGCAACAACACCACCGTCGAGACTGTGACCGTGAAGAACGGCCGCGCGGTCGGCGTGCGAACCGCCGACGGCATCGAATATTCGGCGAAGGACGCCGTGATCGGCGCGATCCATCCTCACTTGCTCGGCCGCTTCATTCCGGGGCTGAATGGAGTGTCGCGCGCGCGGCGGAACGCGTCGAGCTTTCCGCGAATTCCTGCTTCACGGTCCACGCTGCGCTCAACGAGCCTCTGCGATTCAAGGCCGGCCCGCACGCGAATCAGGCGTACTTCACGGAATTGATGCCGCCGAATATGAACGTCCTGCGCCAGTATTTCGATGCGCTGCGCTACGGTCGCATTCCGGATACGTCGCTGCTGGGGCTGGTCTCGCCTTCGAACTTCGATCCTTCGCGCTGCCCCGCCGGCAAATCGACGCTGCACGTCTGGGACTACGTGCCCTATTCGCATCCCGGCGGCGGACCGCAATACTGGGATCAGGCGAAGGACGGGTTCGCGAAGACGATGATTGAGCGCATGACGCCCTACATCGACAACATCACGCCGCAGAACATCATCGCGTATGTCTGCCGATAGCCCGCTCGACATCGAGCGATGCTCGGCAAGCTTTCAGAAGGGCGATGTTCACGGCGCCGCGCCCTATATCTATCAATCGGGCTCGCACCGGCCCACGCCCGATCTCGGGCAAAATACGGTGCCCGGCGTCGAGCGGCTCTATCTCGTCGGCCCGTTTCAGCATCCGGGCGGCGGCGTCTTCGGCGCGGGGCGCGCGACCGCGATGAAAATGTGCGAAGACCTGAAAATCAATTTCGACAAAATCGGCCAGCGGCGATGATGAAAAAATGATGAAAATATTCGGGCAAGACAACAGCGAGCTGATGCAGGTCACATCGCTCGAACGCGAAGACGGCAAGCTCGTGATGCAGGGAAAAGTCTTCGGCTCGATGCCGATGACGGCCAAGCTTACGCCGCAGGAGGCGCGCAACGCCCTCAAGCTCCTGAATTTCCGCCTGGTTGTATTCCTCGCGACGTTCTTGTTCCGCCGCTGACCCCCGCCTACACCAGCGTGGTGATGTGATAGGTGTCCATGTACTCGCGCAGCGCGAAAATCTTGTCATCCTTGATTTCGATCATCCACGCGTAGCGGTTGTTGTACTTCTTGCCGTTCTTCAGCAGGCCGATGCCCTGCGTCTCGCACGCCACCAACGGCCCCTTCGAGATGATGGTGCTCATCTTGACCTTCGGGTCGCCGTCGACGAACATCCCGCGCACGGGCGCGAGAAACTCGTCGATGATCGCATCCCGCCCCTTGGCTCCTCCCTCGCCGGGAATGCCCGTGCCCATAGGGGTCCACGAGGCTTGTTCGTGCAGGAGCGGTCGCACGCGCTCGAGATCGCCCGTGCTCAGCGTTTCGAAAAACGCTTTCACCAGCTGCTCGTTTCTACTTTCGGCTTCCGACATCACACCCTCCTTCGCATCGCTGCGCCTTCCCCTCCAACCGGCGCGTATTATACCCGTGCCCGGAGTGAAGTCCACGCCGCAGGCCGAGCCGGCGCCTCCGCCAACTTCGCGCTTGGCGTCTGGAAGCTTTTGAGTATTATGGGGGCCGCGCAACGCCCCGATTCCCGGAAGGAGATCCTCGAATGAGAACGGCCGCCCAGGTTTCCAAGGCTCGCGTATCCCTCGCGGCGACCGTCTTGATCGCCGCAGCCACTCTAGGATCGGTGATCGCGCAATCGCACCCGCCGAAGCCGCCGAAAACGGTGCGGCTCTACGTCTTCGATTGCGGCGTGATCAAGGGATTGCCTCCAGCATTATTCAGTTTCAAAGAGGGCGAACTCGCCGAGACCGAACTCGCGGTGCCCTGCTACCTGATCGTCGATCCAAAGGGCACGCTGATGTGGGACGTCGGCGCGATACCGGATACAGCTTTCAAGGGCGACAACACACCCATTACCCAGGGATACTTTTCGGCGACGAGAACACTAAGCTCGCAGCTCGCCCAGATTGGCTATGCACCGACCGACATCACGTATCTCGGCCTTTCGCACTATCATTCCGACCACATCGCGAACTCCAACGAATTCGCCGGCTCGACGTGGCTGGTGCGGCAGGCGGAGCGGGATGCGATGTTCGCCGAGAAGCCTCCGGCGCTCGTCGATCCGAAACTCTATAGCGATCTCAAGACCAGCAAGACGATCCTCCTCACGACCGACGAATACGACGTGTTCGGCGACGGGAAGGTGATCATCAAGTTCGCTCCCGGGCACACGCCGGGACATCAGGTGTTGATTTTGAAGCTGGCTCACACCGGCAACGTAATGCTCGCGGGAGATCTCTACCACTATCCCGAGGAGCGCGCGCAGAATCGCGTGCCGACCTTCGAATACAACAAAGAACAGACGCTGACGAGCCGCGCGATGATCGAAGCCTACGTGAAGAGGACGAACACGCAGCTGTGGATCGAGCATGATTTTGTGGGCAACTCGAAGCTCAAGAAATCTCCTGAGTATTACGACTAGCGCTCTCACGAAACTTAGCCGCGAAATGTAACGTCAATGCCGAGCACCGCTCCCGAAGCGATCGAGCACGCGACCCGCGCGAATGCGTTCGCAACCGGCTGGCGCATGTGGGTGCCCGTCATGGTGATGATGACGTGCTCGTGGCTCTCCTACATCGACCGCCAGGCACTCGCCGTCATCTCCCCGATGATTCTCAAAGACACCGGGTTGAGCGCGTCGGCTTACACGGACGCGGTCGCGGCGTTTTCCATTGCGTACATGATCGCCAATCCGCTGTGGGGATCGCTGCTCGATTACGTCGGCCTTCGCATCGGCATGTTGGCGGCCGTCAGCATATGGACGCTCGCGAGCGCATCGCACGCGTGGGTCGCCGGATTTCTGGGCTTCGCTGCAGCGCGCACGCTGCTGGGCCTGGGCGAAGGCGCAACGTTTCCGGGCGGCCTCCGAACCGCCGCCGAATCGCTGCCGCTCAACCGGCAATCGCGCGCCATGGGAATTTCTTACGGCGGCGCGTCGCTCGGATCGATTTTCGCGCCGCTCATCATCATTCCGATTGCGCTGCGCTTCGGATGGCGAGCGGCGTTCGTGGTCACGGGAGCGCTCGGCGTCGTGTGGCTCGCGGTGTGGTGGCTCGTGGCGCGGCCGCCGCTCTTGCGCCCGGTGCCGCGCGTGAAAAACCACATCGTGTGGCCCAAGGTGTGGGAGCGGCGCTTCTGGCTGCTCGTCGTGGGCATGGGACTCGGAGGCGCCGCGCTCGGCCCGATTTTGTATCTGTGCCCGCTCTATCTCAATCGCGTGTCGGGACTCACGCAGAAGCAGCTCGGCGAAGTCCTCTGGATTCCCGCCGTGTGCTGGGAGCTTGGCTACTATTTCTGGGGATGGGTCGCGGACCGCTTCGTGCGCGACGAATCCAGGCCCGTGAAACTGTACGTCGTGCTCTCCATTCTCGCCCTGGCAACGTCGATGACGACGTGGACTAAATCCTGTATCGCAGCGCTGGCGTTCTTTTCCTGGGGGATGTTTATCGCCGTTGCGTTCATCGTCATCTCATTGCACTTGAGCGTGCGCGCCTACCCGCGCGAAGAAACGGGCATGGTCGCAGGAATCGGCTCAGGCGCGTGGTCGGCGGTGGTAGCGATTCTTCTGCTGATTTACGGGCCATTCTTCGACCACAAGTGGTACGCCGCAACCTTCATTTCATTGAGCCTGATTCCGGCGCTGGGAACTGCTCTGTGGTGGTGGATCGGCCGCGCCGCCCTCAAGCCTCAATCGCTAACCGCTCGCTGAAAACTTCTCGATCTGTCATCCCGAGCGAAGCGAGGGATCTGCTTTTCGCGAGATACCGGAGAAAAGATCGGATTCCTCGCAAACCCGCTCTCGGAACGACAGTGCAGGTTTTTTTCCGCAGCCTCCTAAACGCGGCCTGATCCTTTTGATCTTTTCGATCTTTGCCTTAGCGCATCACGAAAGGATTCGGCGCGTTTCCGGCGATGTCGATCCACACGCTCTTGGTCTGCAAGTATTCGCGAATGGCCTCGGCGCCGCTCTCGCGGCCGATTCCCGAGCGCTTGTAGCCGCCGAAGGGCGACATATAGCTCACCGCGCGATAGGCATTCACCCAGATCGTGCCCGCCTCGAGGCGTTCAGACATCGTGAGCGCGCGGCGAATGCTCATCGTCCAGACGCCCGCCGCTAAACCATAAATCGTGCCATTGGCGATGCGAACCGCTTCGTCCTCGGTGTCGAATGGAATGATCGAAAGCACCGGGCCGAACACTTCTTCCTGCGCGATCCGCATGTCGGGCTTCACTCCCGTGAATATTGTCGGCTCGACGAACCATCCCGTCCCGCATTCCGGCCGTTGCGCAGGCGCGCCGCCCAGCCGGCACACAGCACCTTCTTCCTTCGCGATGCGGATGTAATCGAGAACTTTTTCATATTGTGGGTGCGTCGTGATCGGACCGACCTGCGTGCCCATATCGAGCGGGTTGCCCATCTTCGCGGTTTTGGCCAGCGCCAGCAACTTGTCGACAAATTCGTCGAGCACCGGGCGATGGATCAACGCGCGCGAGCCTGCAATGCATGTCTGCCCGGTCGCGGCGAAAATGCCGGAGACCACGCCCTTCACGGCTTGGTCGAGATCGGCATCGTCGAAAACAATATTCGCCGATTTTCCGCCGAGCTCGAGCGTGAGGTGCTTGATCCCTTTCGCCGCAAGCCCGTAGACATGCTCGCCGGTTCGATCACCGCCCGTGAAAGCAATCTTGGCAACGTCGCGATGCGTGATCAGCGGCTCCCCCACCTGATTGCCGAATCCGGTGACAATGTTGACCACTCCCGGAGGAAATCCCGCGCGCTCGAAAAGTTCCCCGAACGCGAGCGCCGAAACCGAGGAGAATTCCGAAGGCTTCCATACAACGGTATTCCCCGCGGCAAGCGCCGGCGCGAGCTTCCATGTCGCCAGCAGGAGCGGAGAATTCCACGGCGTGATCGCCGCAACCACGCCCAGAGGTTCTTCGCGTGTGAAATTGAATACGCCCGGCTTGTCGATCGGGATCACGCGGCCCTCGATCTTGTCCGCGAGCCCGCCGAAATAATGGAACCACTGCGGAATGTACTTGAGCTGCCCGCGCATTTCGGCGATCAGCTTGCCGTTGTCGGTGGTTTCGATCTCGGCGAGCCTGTCCGCCTCGGCCGCGATGAGCTCTGCGAGACGCCGCAAAAGCTCGCCGCGCGCGGTGGCTGTGAGCTTGCGCCATTCGCCATCGTAGAACGCCGACTTGGCCGCAGCCACCGCGCAGTCTACGTCCGGCTTCGTCCCGCGCGGGACGAGCGCCCACGGCTCGGCTGTATACGGGTTCACCGACTCGAACCACGCGCCGGACGCAGGCTCGACCCATTGGCCCCCCGCCAGCATTCGATGTTTCTTCAATTCGCTCATCGTCGTCGCCATTGTGCACGACCCTTACGCTAGGATTTCGAAGCTTTCTCTTTCTCCTTCAGCTCCGCGAACGTTTCGCGCGCGATGCGGAAGGAGTCGACCGCCGCCGGCACGCCGCAGTAAATCGCCACTTGCAGCAAAACCTCACGAATCTCGACCGGCGTAACGCCGTTGACCAACGCTCCTTTGATGTGCGCCTTCAACTCGTGGGGACGGTTGAGCGCGCTGATCATCGCAAGATTCAGCATGCTGCGCGTCTTGCGCGGCAACTCCTCCCGGCCCCAAATCGCGCCCCAGCAGTACTCCGTCACCAGCTCCTGCAGCGGAAGATTGAATTCATCGGCGGTCTTAAACGAGTTGTCGACGAACTCCTTCCCGAGCACCGCGCTCCGAATTTCGCGTCCCTTATCGAACGTTTTCTTGTCCATTTTGTGAGCCTCTCCTCAGAATGAAAACTCTTCACTTCTCTCCGACGCGCACGCCCGCCCATGCTTCCACCGTTTTGGCCACCGCCGTCATATCCGCGTCGACGCCTTCGGTCGTCGTAGAAATCGACAGCAGCTGCCGCACCGCGCTTCCCACGATCATCGGAACGCCCAGCGCGTCCGCCTCGGCCATGCACAGCCGGATATCCTTGTTCAAAAGCGCGAGGCCGAATCCGTAGCTGAATTTCCGCGAGATCACGTGCTGCTTCATTTTGTCCTGCGAAGCGCTGTTGCGCGCCGTGCCGGCATTGAAGACGTCGATGACGAGCGACGGATCGAGCCCCGCCTTCACTCCCATCACAAGCGCTTCGGAAGTAATCGCCATGGCGGTCGCCGAAAGCAAATTATTCAGCAGCTTCATCGTCTGCCCCTGGCCCGGCTGCGTGCCCACGAAGAAAAGTTTGCCCAGATTCTCGAGCACGGGCTTCACAATCTCGAAAGTCGCCTGCGGGCACGAGACCATCACGGCTAGAGTTCCCTTTTCCGCGCCGTTGATCCCGCCGCTCACCGGCGCATCTACCGCCGTGATTCCTTTCGCGGCGAGCCCCTCCGCCACTCGCTTGGCCGTGGTCGCGCCCGTCGTCGATGTATCGATGAAAATCTTCGCGCGCGTGCCTTCGATCACGCCCATCGGCCCCAGCGCCACAGCCTCCACAATTGGCGGCGTCGGCACGCTGGCAAACACGATGTCGGCCGCCGAAGCGACAGCCGCGGGAGATTCGGCGCGCTTTGCGCCGCCTTCGACCAGTGGCTGCACGGCCGCCCTGCTCGTATCGTAAACGGTGAGCGAGTAGCCGGCCGCCATCAGCCGGCGCGCCATCCGGGCGCCCATTCTCCCCACTCCCACAAATCCGATACCTTGCAGCTGCGCCATTCTCCCCTCCGTCGATCGAGCAGCCCTCGCGAGCCGGACACGCGTTTTCCGACGCGCATTATGCCCTACCGCGGCGCTCCTAACAATTGACGTTCCGCTCCGCGATGGTTCATGCTATGCCGCTCTTGACCGAGCGTGAGGAGCATCGTGCAGACAGAGCCGTATGAGATTTTCGCGATTCGCTATGCGCATCTCGGCAACCGCCGCCCGGCGGAAAATTTCATCCTGGCCGATCCGCACGAATTCGCCTCCGACCTCGATTATTTCGTCTGGGTCGTGCGCCGCAGCGACCGCCTTTTCCTGATCGACACAGGCTTCGGCAAAGAGGCCGCGGATCGGCGCAAGCGCGAATGGCTGCGCTGCCCGATCGAGTCGCTGCGCCTCGTCGGCATCGAGCCTGCGGAACGTCACCAGCGTAATCCTCACCCATCTCCATTACGACCACGCCGGAAATCTCGACCTTCTCCCGCGCGCCCGATTTCATCTCCAGGATAGCGAAATGGCTTTCGCCACGGGCCGCTGCATGTGCCACGAAAGCCTGCGAGCGCCGTTCGACCTCGAAAACACGCTCTCGATGGTGCGCCACGTCTATTCGGAAAGGGGCGTTTTCCACGACGATCATGCCGAACTCGCGCCCGGCCTCACCCTTCACCGCGTCGGCGGCCATTCCGCCGGACTTCAGATCGCGCGCGTCTGGACGCAGCGCGGCTGGGTCGTGATCGCGTCCGATGCATCCCACCTCTACGCGAATTTCGAGCAGCGCCGCCCCTTTCCCATCGTGTACAACGTCGCGGAAATGCTCGAGGGGTACAACACCCTCCATCGCCTCGCCGATTCTCCGGCACACATCGTGCCCGGCCACGACCCTCTAGTGATGAAGCGCTACCCCGCCGCAAGCCCGGTGCTGGAAGGCATCGTCGTGCGCCTGGACGTCCCGCCGGCGCAAGTGATCGCGAACTCATAACCCGCCGTCGCCGCCGGGTACGAACACCCGATCAGGCGGCCTAAGACTTGAAAGTAGCGCCGCGGTCTTCAGCGCGGCATCTTCGCCAGGGCACTGCGCCGCACCCTGCAAAACGATCCGCCCAGCGCAGCCAAGAACCCATCGACATGCTGGACGCCGGGGCAAAAATTGCATATAAGTGTGGCGATTGCCCGCGGGGGCACATGTCGATCGTGGAGGTAACTCGAATGGCGAAGAAGTCCAAGAAGGCCGCGAAGACCGAAAAGAAGAAGTAGTTCCCTACCGACTCAACGCTAGCGAATAGAATTCACGGGGCTGCCGCACCACGCGGCAGCCCTTTTTCTTTCTCCGCGCGCTCATTTATCTTTGCCGAGAATCGTGGAAACCTGTCCGGTCTTGTCGTTGATCGGATTGCGATTGTTTTCCTCGCAGATGAATTCGAGCTGGTTCCAGTCGCGATGGCGCGTGAACGTATGCACGGTGTGCCACGGCTGCGCGAGCACGTCGGGATCAGTCAGCGTCATACGATCTTCGAGCGTATCGGGGCTGGTCAGGCGAATCCTTTCGACCACGCGCAGCTTCGGCCCGTGATTCAGCCGGTTGTAGCCGAGCGGCAGCCTGTGGCCCAGGCCGATCGTGTCGATCACCAGCGTGTCGCCCTCCCAGTGTCCGATCGAATTGCCGTTAAATGTCGGATCGAGATCGGCCGGATGGTCGCGCCCGTCGGTGAACACGCGCCGCACCTGCATGTACGCTTCCTGAATGATCGTCACGCGCCCGGGCGTAAATAAAAATTCAACGTCATACGGCTGGAACATGATTTGCGGCATGCCCGGCGGCACGCAGTTCGCGCTTTCGGTCGGCGGCTCTTCGTTTTTCGCTTCCTCGGCCTGCAAGACCTTCAGCTCGGCGGCGGCCGTAGGAGTCAACGAAGGCTGTTCCGGGGGAGCATCGCCGCGTTTGGGAAAATCGAGCACCCAGATGCCGCTCCAATCGGGCAGCGCACCCAGGGCCGTATAGTCGGCACTTCTTGTTTTTTCCGGAATGATCGTCGTATTCGGCAGTGGCACGGGAGCGCTCTGCGCCCAGCACGCCGCGCCCATCGCCGCAAACACGGAACACGCGCACACGATCGTGACTGAAAATCTCATCTTCGCCTCCATTCAAGAGCGCCCCGCGCCAGCTTGTCGGCGAACGCTCTTCCCCCCAAAACGAAGCGAGCCATTTTGCATCAAAATATGGCTATCTGTCTTGCCGCATATTATAGTATTTACACTTCTATGAGGGCCGGCTCGGAGGTCGAAGGCCGGGGGAAGTTTCTTGGTCGGGGGGCCATGATGATACGGAAGTCGTTGATTGCATGCCTGGGTGCCCTAATACTTGTCGTCGCCGGTACTGCCTCTGCGCATCATTCGTTCGCAATGTTCGACCGTTCGAAGAAAATCACCACGGTCGCCACCGTCACTCAATTCCAATGGACCAACCCGCACAGCTGGATCGAGGTCGACATTCCCGACAGCAATGGCGGAACCACTCATTGGAGCCTCGAGTGCAATAGCCCCAACAATCTTTCGCGGCAAGGCTGGCATTCCAACAGCCTCAAGCCGGGCGACAAAGTGACGATCATGTTCTGGCCGCTGAGGAACGGTGACAAGGGCGGCCTTTTCATAGCGCTCACTCTATCAAACGGGCAAATGCTCGATGAAGCAGCCTTCCGTTCCGCCGAGAAGCAACCTTAGAGCGATTGGCGGAATTTCTCGCAATTTTATGACGTACGTTGGGCGTATATGGATTTCGAAGATGGGAGTAAAACGATGAAAACTCGATCGATTGTATGCTTGAGCGCCGCTCTGCTGCTGGTGATGATGACCTTCGCCGGCACCGCCGTCGCCCACCACTCCGCGGCCATGTTCGACCACGACAAGCAGGTCCCGCTGACCGGCACGGTCGTGCAATTCGATTGGACCAATCCTCACAGCTGGATCGCCATCAACGTCCCCAACAGCGCCGGCGGCACCGACCGCTGGAGCGTTGAGTGCAACAGCCCCAACAATCTCGCCAAGCAGGGCTGGCGCTCCACCACTCTCAAGCCCGGCGATAAAGTGACAATCGTGATCCACCCGCTTCGCAACGGCGACAAAGGCGGCAGCTTCATGTTCGTCAAGCTTGCGGACGGCACCACGCTCGGCGATCCCGCCTATCGCGCGCAGCCCAAGCAGCCCGGCGCCCCCGGTTCGCCTTACTAGCGCTCGTGTACTGGTTCGCGGTCGTAGGGGCGATACCCTGGCCTGAGCGAACGCGAAGGCTTGCCCCGCCCCGAACTCGGCGTTTGCCAGGCCATCGTCCGGGGCCTTTGCTTCACTACTCACCAGTCACAACTCACCACTCACCGCCCTAATGCGTGCTCAGCAGATGCTCGTTTAGATCCGGCGTGCACTCGACCTCGGTAATATCGGTGTCGTCCACGCGAATCCAGTGCTTCGTACTATCCCACTCTCCTTCCCAGTTCTTGGGATCCCACATCTGATACTTGATTTCGAGCGTCTTCCCGCCGTTCTGCAGCCGCATGGTCTCGACCATGTGAAATTCGTCGCTCACCGGCAGTCCCTGGTCGATCCAGTGGTGATCCGTCACCATGCTGTTGGTGTCCACAACAAGCGCATCGCCGTCCCAGTGCCCGATCGAATCGCCATTGAACGTTCGCACCACGATGTCGTCAGGGGTGTGCGGCCGTCCATCCAGATAAATAATCCGCAGCGCGTTTTCAAACCCGCTGACCATGTAGATCGCGGTCGGCAGCTGAATCATGGCGATCGGCCAGACGCGCGTCATGATCATCGGCATGCCGGCCGGATAGCAGTGGCCGATGTCGTCGCGATACGGCTTGTGCTCGGCGGCGTACTGCTTCGCCTCGTCGCGCGCGGCCTGCGCGGCCGGCAGGAACTTTGGATACGGCGGCCCGAACATAAACGAACTGAACCCGGAGCTCAGATCGACTGTCCAGGTACCCGTCAGATCAAACGGCGGCTTCGGCCGTGGCTTCGCCAGATTGTCCGGCGCGAGCGCCCCCTCTGGAAATACGTCCGGCGTCGCCTTCTGCTGCGCGTGCGCGCAAGGCGCAGACACCGCCAGACCGATAACAAACGCCAGGCTCGCCGCCAAACTCATTGTTGTCCGCATGGTTCCCCCCAACGAATCGGATGTGCCCGGCACTGTACAAATCTTTTGCTCCGGCGTCAACGCCGCTCGCGCCTCAAGCGGCCTCGCTCAATTCGCATTCGACAGACGCGCGACGACAATGTACTATTCCGACCGAAATTGTGGTCGGGGGGCCACCAATGGTCCAGGCATTCTGCGACTGGCTTTCAAATACGCCCGTCAGCTTGAAAATACAGACCGTGCTGTGGATCATTCCCGCGGTTCAGACGATCCATATCCTCAGTGTGTCGATCGTGATGGCGTCGATGGCCATGCTCGACCTGCGCCTGATGGGCATCGCCGGCAAGCGCCAGCCGATTTCGCGCATGGTGACCCGCTTCGTGCCGTGGGTCTGGCGCGTGCTCCTGATCCTCGCCACCACCGGCGCGATCCTGATTATCGGCGAGCCCGGCCGCGAGCTGCTGAATTGGGCATTCCGCACGAAGATGGCCATGGTCGCCACTGTGAGCCTGATCACGCTCCTCGTCCAGCAGATGAACAAGCGCGACGCCACATTCTGGGAGAATCGCCGATTTGCGGCGGCAGCGGTGGGAGTCGTCTCGTTGCTATTGTGGGTAGGAATCGTCACCGCGGGCCGCTGGATCGCCTACGTCTGATCGCGCATCATCAATCGGGTCACGGGAAAACGAATCGTAATGTCGATCCTCAGGCTCTGTTCATGGCTCGAAAGCACCCAGGTAGCTGGCGCAATTCGCGAATCCACCTGGCTTTTCCCCACGATTGAGACGATCCACGTGCTGTCCATCGTCCTCGTGGTCGGCTCGATCGCGATGTTGGATCTTCGGCTGCTCGATCTCGCGTCGCGCGATCGCAACGTCACCGATGTCTATGACGACATAATGCCCTGGACCCGCGCCAGCTTCATCTGCGCCGTAATTGCGGGCAGCCTGCTCTTCAGCTCGAGCGCCACGAAGTATTACGCCAACATTCCCTTCCGCCTGAAGATGCTGACGCTGCTTCTCGCCGGCATCAACACCGCGTACTTCGAATTCTGGACGCGCCGCGGCATCGCCGCGTGGAACAACGCCCCGCGCACCCCGCGCGCCGCCAAGCTCGCCGGCGGCATTTCGCTGGTCCTGTGGATTCTCGTAGTCGCTTTCGGCCGCTGGATCGGCTTCACGAAACAATAAGGCCAACACGGTGAGATCGGCGAACTCCGAATTTCACTTCCTAATACTGATCCGCTACGCTAGCTTCTGATTCGTTGCGCAATTCGTGGATGATATTCACGCCGGCGCTGGTGCCGAGGCGGCCGGCGCCCGCCTCGATCATGGCCTTAGCGTCGGCTGCACTACGAATCCCGCCCGACGCCTTCACGCCGATCCTCACCGTGCGCCGCATGAGCGCCACGTCCTGCACGGTCGCCACGCCGCCGAGAAATCCGGTGGACGTTTTCACGAAGTCGGCCCCGGCGCGTTCACTCAATTCACACGCGATCACTTTCTCTTCTTCGGAAAGCAAGCCCATCTCGAGGATCACCTTGAGCAGCGCGCCGCGTTCGTGCACGAGCTCTGCCAGCGCGCGAATCTCTGAGGAGACAAGATCCCGGTTGCCCGATTTCAGCGCGCCGATGTTCTGCACCATATCGATCTCGGCCGCGCCCAACTTGAGCGCCTCGCCCGCCTCGAACCGTTTCACGCTCGCAAGCGTCGCCCCCAGAGGAAAGCCAATCACGGTCCCGACTTTCACGCCGCTTCCCTGCAGACGCGAATGTGCCAGTTCGACGTAGCAGGGGTTCAGCATCACGGCGCCAAAGCCATACTCCTTGGCCTCGTCGCACAGCTTGACGATCTGGCCGGCGGTAGCCTCGGGGCGCAGCTGCGTATGATCAATAATCTTGGCAACGCTCTGCCAGCTATCCAGCAGCTTCGCTGTGCCGGAAATTGAGTTTGGGCTCGACATCGCCTACGAATGTTACTACGCTAACAGCGATTTTTCGTAATTGCAGTTGGGCGTTTCGGCTGGAAGCGGTTTCATAATGCTCGTTAGGGGGTCGGAGCTTTAGCTCCGACATTTCGAGCGAAGACACAGTCGGCTTTAGCCGCTGAAGAAACTCTTCGCTTCTGCTGCTTACATTTATGAGACAGCTTGATAGCTGCCGGTCATTTTAGTCTCGGTTCAGGTTGGCCAGATGGCAAAGCGCAATTCCCGCAGTAACGCGGTGCGGAAACGACTACTCGAAGCCGCTAGCGTGGCCATGCGCAACGCGCACGCTCCATACTCCAGGTTCAAGGTCGGCGCGGCGCTGCTCACCACCGAGGGCCAAATCTTCGCGGGCTGCAACGTGGAAAACGCGTCCTATGGCATGACCAACTGCGCCGAGCGCACCGCAATCTTTTCGGCGGTCGCGAGCGTCGGCCCGAAAATGGAAATCGAGGCGATCGCCATCGTCAACAATCACGATGCCCCGTGCGCGCCCTGCGGAGCCTGCCGCCAGGTGATCTATGAATTCGGGCCCAAGGCGATCGTCCATTTCCAGAGCGCGAAGGGCCAGAAGAAACTCCCCATCACCAGCCTACTTCCGGAAGGATTCCGCCTGAAGTGAGCGACGCACCGGATTCCTCCGCCGCCAGCCCGATCCGCGCTATCGACGTGATCCGTAAAAAGCGCGACGGCCTCGAACTCTCGCGCGCCGAAATCGAATCCCTCGTCGGCGGCTACACCCGCGGTGAAATCCCCGACTACCAGATATCCGCGTGGCTGATGGCGGCCCTGCTGAAGGGCTTGAGCCGGGCCGAAACCGCGGCGCTGACGGATTCCATGCTCCACTCGGGCGAGGTTCTCGACCTCTCGGAATTTTCGGCGGCGAAAATCGACAAGCACTCGACTGGCGGCGTCGGCGACAAGACTTCGCTCGTGCTCGCGCCGCTCGCTGCGGCAGGCGGCCTTATCGTTCCGATGATCAGCGGCCGCGGCCTCGGCCACACCGGCGGCACGCTCGACAAGCTCGAATCCATTCCCGGCTTCAACGTGCGGCTTTCGCTCACCCGCTTTCGCGAAATCCTGCACGCCTGCGGCTGCGCGATGCTCGGCCAGACCGCCGAAATCGCGCCCGCCGACCGCAAGATATATTCGCTCCGCGACGTCACCGGCACCGTCGAAAGCCCATTCCTGATTTGCGCCTCGATCATGAGCAAAAAGCTCGCCGAGGGCATCGACGGCCTTGTTCTCGATGTAAAAACCGGCTCGGGCGCATTCATGAAAACGGACGAAGACGCGGCGTTCCTCGCGGAGCTGATGGTCGAAACCGGGCAGCGCATGGGCAAAAAGATGGTCGCGCTGATCACGGATATGGACGAGCCGCTCGGCCTGCGCGTGGGCAATTCTCTCGAAGTCGAGGAGGTCCTCGACGTGCTGCTCGGCCAGGGCCCCGAGGATCTGCGCCAACTTTGCCTCGAACTGGCCGCCTGGATGTTTCATCTCGGCGGGCGCGCCAGCACGATCGCTGGCGGAAAGACTTTCGCAGGGCAACTCATCCGTTCGGGCCAGGCGCTCGACAAATTCCGCGAAATGGTTTCACTGCAGGGCGGCGACGCGGCCGCAATCGACGATCCGAGCCGGCTGCCGCATGCGAAGCATGCGGTCGACATCCTTAGCGCGAAAAGCGGCTACGTGAGCGCGATCCAATCCGAGCTGGTTGGTACGGCTTGCGTCGTCTTAGGCGGAGGGCGCGAGAAAAAGGAGGACGCCGTCGATCCCGCAGTCGGCATCATTCTCCACAAGAAAGTTTGCGATAAAGTTTCAGCCCGCGAGCCGCTTTGCACCATTCGCTACAATTCGGAATCGCGCGCCGTGCACGCAAAGAAACTCCTCGAGCAAAGCTACCAGATCGCGGACGCGCCGCCGGTCCCGCGAAAGCTCATCCGCAGGATCATCCCCGAGCCGTCTCAGCCAGCCCGGCAGTAATTTCGCCGAGAAAACTCGCCCCGTGCGGAATCGACCCGCCGAAATTCTCCGCGACGGTCTGCCCCATGTCGGCGAGCGTCGACCGAATCCCCAGATTTCCCCCTTCCGCCGCTCCGGGGCTGTACGCCAAAATCGGCACATACTCGCGCGAATGATCGGTCGTCGGGTTTACGGGATCGGGATCGCAGCCATGATCGGCGGTGATCAGCAGCAGATCGGACGCGCGCATGCCATCAAGAAACGGCCCGAGCATCTCGTCGAATTCCTCAAGCGATCGCGCGAATCCTTCCACGTCCTTGCGGTGCCCGTACAGCATGTCGAAATCGACGAGATTCGCAAAAATCAGCCCGCTCGCCCGGTGCGCGAGCGCCTCCGAAATCTTGGCCATGCCGTCCGCGTTGTTTTTCGTCGTGACGTAATCCTTCACGCCGCGGCCATTGTAAATGTCGTGGATTTTGCCGACGCCGAACACCGGCACGCCGCGCTCCGCGAGCATATCGAGCAGCATCGGCTTCGGCGGCTCGACGGCGTAATCATGCCGCCGCTCGGTGCGCCGGAAATTTCCCGCCGTGCCCGTGAACGGCCGCGCGATCACGCGCCCCACGCGATTCGGTCCGTCGAGCAGCGCCCGCGCGATTTCGCACTCGCGATACAGCTCCGCGATCGGGATCACGTCTTCGTGCGCCGCAATCTGAAACACGCTGTCGCCCGACGTGTACACGATCGGCCAGCCGGTCCGCACGTGCTCCCCGCCGAGTTCCTTGATGATCTCGGTGCCGGACGCCGGCTTGTTCCCAAGTGTCCGCCGCCCAATGCGCCGCTCGAATTCCGCGATCAGTGCTTTCGGGAAGCCGTGCGGGTACACAGGGAACGCCTGGTCGAGCCAGATCCCCGCCATTTCCCAGTGCCCCGTCGTCGTATCTTTCCCAGGCGAAATAGTCGCGCCTTTGCCAAAATATCCGGCTGGCCGCGCAGGCGGCGTAAGGTACGCCAACGTCTTGATATTCGCGAGCCCCAGCGGCACAAGAGTCGGGAGGCGCAGCGGCCGCGAGCGCGCGATGTGTCCGAGCGTATCGCGGCCCACATCGCCGTAGTCCGCCGCATCCGGCAGCTCGCCAATCCCAACGCTGTCGAGCACAATCCAGATCACCCGCTCGAAATGCTTCCTTGTCTCCATGGGTTATCTCGCTTGCTCGGCCCATAATATCATCCGGCTTCGCCTGATATGTTTTATCGATCGAAACCACGCGAGTTTCTGCTTGCGGCATGCGATCATGGGTGCGACACTGCCTGTGTGCAAAGCAAGGAAAAGCTGACGAAACAGAAAAAAGCCGCCCGTGAGTTGGCGGAGATCTTCTGCGCAGCTCTGCAGAAATTCCCCAAGGAAGAACAAAAACAGAAGATTCAGGAGTTCCACAAGATTACCGCGGAAGTCAAGACTCGTAGAAAATCTTCCAAGCTCGCTTCCACTCCTCGGAGCCCTCGGGTATCTCGTAGCGCTTCAAGAGTTCGGTAAGCGCTCTTGCGTCTTTCGCTTGAATCACTTTCAAGAAGCCCGCTGCAAAATCTTTAAACCGCCTGTCCTTAGCCGGGTCGGTCGGACGATTCGACCGCCCCCGCCGTCTCTCGGTGGTCATTACATCCTTCAAATCCTGATCGCCGTTCTCGCGTTCTTTCGACATCAGCTTCCGGGTCCTATTTGGGCGGGTAGTCTCGCTTCCATGCCACGGAACAGTAAGAATTAGTCCGTGCGATTGCAAGTCCGAAATTACTCTTGTGAGGCCGCAGCTACGCATCTTGCTTCGGCCCCGTGCGCTCGGCAAGGCTTCTTACGGAAGTGCCGGTGGCCGAAAGGCGGCCTCCGCTGTTGTAGCCCCTGCCCTCGAATAGTAGACTTGCGAGAATCAGTTTCAGGAGGCATTTGATGCCGCGGATCGTGCGTTGTGGTGTCATCCAGGCGAGATGCGAGTGGTCGCCCGAAAAATACTCGCTCGCGCAAATCAAAGAAAAAATGATCGCGAAGCACGAAAAGATGATCGCCGACGCGGCCAAGAAAGACGTCCAGGTCCTCGGCCTCCAGGAGCTTTTCTACGGCCCTTATTTCTGCGCCGAGCAGAACGCAAAATGGTACGAGCTCACCGAGAGCGTTCCCAACGGCCCGACGCTCGTCCGCATGCAGAAACTGGCACGCAAGCACAAGATCGTCCTCGTCGTGCCGATCTACGAGGTCGAAATGGCCGGCGTCTTCTACAACACGGCAGCCGTCTTCGATGCCGACGGCACCTATCTCGGAAAATATCGCAAGCACCACATCCCGCACTGCCATCCCGGATTTTGGGAGAAGTTTTACTTCACGCCCGGAAATGCCGGCTATCCGGTTTTCGAAACGCGCCACGGCCGCATCGGCGTCTACATCTGCTACGACCGCCACTTCCCGGAGGGCGCGCGCATTCTCGGCCTCAACGGCGCGGAAATCGTCTTCAATCCCTCCGCCACGGTCGCCGGCCTCTCCGAATATCTCTGGGAACTCGAGCAGCCCGCGCACGCCGTCGCCAATCAGTATTTCGTCGCGGCTATCAATCGCGTGGGCACCGAAAAACCGTGGAGCATCGGCGAGTTTTACGGGAAGAGCTATTTCTGCAATCCGCGCGGCAAAATCGTCGCGCAGGCCAGCCGCGATAAGGACGAACTCGTGGTCGCGGACCTGAATCTCGACGAAATCAAGGAAGTGCGCGCGACCTGGCAGTTCTACCGCGACCGCCGCCCCGAAAGCTACGATGAAATCACCCGCACGCACATCAGCGGCGCGGCACAGGCGGCCAATTGACTAGCGCCACACTCACGGCCCCCCTCTGCCGCAACTACATCAACGGCCGCTGGGTCGAATCGCGCTCGACGCAAACACTCGAGCGCCGCAATCCCGCCGATTCGAAAGAAGTGTTGAGCATCGCACCTCTTTCGAAACGCGAAGAGGTAGGCGAGGCGATTGCCGCCGCCAAAACAGCGTTTCCAGCCTGGCGCGACACTCCTGCGCCCGTACGCGGCAAGATTCTCGCTCGCGCGGCCGCGCTCATGGAGCAGCGCAAGGACGAGCTCGCCCGCACGCTCACCCGCGAAGAGGGCAAAACCTTCAAAGAATCTCTCGTCGAGGTCCAGCGCACGATCAACATCCTCGAATTCACGGCCGGTGAAGGACGCCGCATCGGCGGCGAAACCGCGCCCAGCGAAACACCGCGCAATTTCACCTACACGATCAAGCAGCCGCTCGGAGTCGTCGGCGCGATCACGCCGTGGAATTTCCCCGTTGCGATTCCCGTGTGGAAGGCTGCTCCGGCGCTCGTCGCGGGCAACACGATGGTGATCAAGCCCGCCGAGCTCACGCCGCAAACCTGCGTGCAGATCTGCGAAATCTTCGAACAGGCTGGCCTTCCCGCCGGCGTGTTGAATATGGTTCTCGGCGCGGGCGAAGAAGTCGGCGACGAGCTTCTGCGCTCGCCCGAACGTCCGCGCGATCTCCTTCACTGGCTCAAACGAGGTCGGTAGCCTCATCTACGCCACCGCCGCGAAGCAAATGAAGAAGTGCCAGTGCGAAATGGGCGGCAAGAATCCGGTCGTCGTGCTCGGCGACGCCGATCTCGCTCTCGCCGCAGACCACGTCGTCGCCGGCGCTTTCGGTTCCACCGGCCAGCGCTGCACGGCCACCAGCCGAGTCGTCGTCGAAGAATCGATCGCGAATCAGTTCGTCGAAATGATCGTCGAGCGCACGAAAAAACTCAAAGTCGGCAACGGCCTCGACGCCGGAGTCGATGTCGGCCCTCTCGTCGACGAGCAACAATTCAACACCGTGCTGCGCTATCTCGAAACCGGCCAGAAGGAAGCTGCGCTCCTCGTTGGCGGCGGCCCGCGCGCGGCGGCGGTTACTTCATCGCTCCCACAATTTTCGATCACGTCCGCTGGGACAGCGCGATCGCCCAGGAAGAGATTTTCGGCCCCGTGCTTTCCGTGATTCGCGTGCCGGATTTCGAGGAAGCCCTGCGCGTGGCAAATTCCGTAAAATACGGTCTTTCGAGCTCGATCTACACAAACGACGCCGCCAGAATTTTCGAGTTTATCGATCGCATCGAAACCGGCATGACGCACGTGAACGCGCCCACCGTCGTCAGCGAAGCGCAGATGCCTTTCGGCGGCGTGAAAGCAACCGGCGTCGGCCTGCGCGAAGTGAGCCGCGTCGCCATCGACTTCTACACCGAGCTGAAGGCCGTCTACATCGACTACACGCCTCGCAAGCCCTCAAAATGAACGGCGCGACAATCGATCCCGAGAGCGGCGCGCACGCGGCGCCTTTCGATCCCGCCTTAGTCCGCCACAGCTCGCTCTACAACGAAGATCTCGCGCCCGTCCCCGCCGCTCGCCGCACCTGGGGCACCTACAATTACGCCGCACTCTGGATCGCGATGAGCGTCAACATCCCCACCTATCTCCTCGCGAGCGCCATGATCGCCGGCGGCATGAACTGGAAGCAGGCCATCTTCACCGTCTTCCTCGGCAACGTGCTCGTCCTGATCCCGATGCTGCTCAACGCCCACGCCGGCGCGCAATACGGAATTCCCTTCCCCGTGTTCGCGCGCTCCGCGTTCGGCGTGCTCGGCGCCAACGTCCCGGCGATTCTCCGCGCGCTCGTTGCCTGCGGCTGGTTCGGCATCCAGGCGTGGATCGGCGGCGAAGCGATCTACACGATGACGCTGGCGCTCGAGCCCGGCTGGAAGAGCGTCTCGTGGTGCCTGCCCGCGTGCTTCCTGTTTTTCTGGCTGCTCAACGTAATCGTGATCGTGCGCGGCATCCAGACGATCCGCTTCCTGCAGGGCATCACCGCGCCGTTTCTGCTGCTGATCGGACTCGCGCTGCTGCTCTGGGCGCGCAGCAAGGCGGGCGGTTTCGGGCCGATGCTCGCCACACCCTCCAAATTTCACAGTTTCGCCGAATTCTTCAAATTCTTCGTGCCGTCGCTCACGGGAGTCGTCGCCTTCTGGGCCACAGTCGCGCTGAATATCCCCGACTTCACGCGCTACGCGCACAGCCAGCGCGAGCAAATGGTCGGCCAGGCGATCGGCCTCCCGCCGACGATGACATTTTATTCCTTCATCGGCATCGCGGTCACGTCCGCCACCGTGATCCTCTTCGGCCAGGCGATCTGGGACCCGGTCGCTGTCCTCGCGCATCTCGGCAATCCAGTCGCGGTCATCATCGCGATGATCGCGCTGCTGATGGCGACGCTTAACGTCAACGTCGCCGCGAACGTCGTCTCCCCCGCCAACGATTTCTCGAATCTCTGGCCGCAGAAAATCAGCTTCCGCACCGGCGGCCTGATCACCTGCGTCATCGGCATCGTGATGCAGCCATGGAAGCTGCTCGCCACTTATGGAAATTATGTGTCCGGCTGGCTAGTGGGATACTCCGGCTTTCTCGGCCCCATCGCGGGAATCCTGATCTGCGACTATTTCGTCCGCCGCAAAACAATCCTCAACGCAGAAGATTTATACCGCCGAGGCGGCGTCTACGAATTCACCGCCGGAGTAAACTGGAAAGCGATCGCCGCACTCGTAAGCGGCTGCGCAGTAGCCTTCGTCGGCCTAATCTACCCGCCCGTCCGTGCCCTCTACAACTACGCCTGGTTCGTCGGCTTCGCCGTCAGCTTCCTTGCCTACCTCGCGCTAACCGCCGGCAACAAACTTAACAAAGCCTCTGCATAGAAATCGGCGGCACGCCGCATCACCGCCTGGTATTCTCCGCGCCCTCTGCGTCTCTGCGGTGAAGCTCTTGGTTTGCTCCGTGCTCTCCGTGCCCGCTCAGTGTCCTCTGTGTTTAGCACCAGCGCGGGGCTGCCTCGCAACACTAGCCACTCGCCACTAGTCACTAGCCACCGCCTTCCCCCGCCGCACGCGCTCATTCCAACTCACCGGCGCGCGATCGCTATCGACTTCCTCCATCGTGATGCACCCATCGACCGGACACACCAGCGCGCAAAGATTGCACCCCACGCACTCTTCCTCAATAATCCGCGGCACATGAACGCCAAATCCGCCCTCATTCTTCTTCGCAGCCTCGCGGTAAGGCTCGATGCACTGATGCGCGCCATCCTCGCACGCGACGTAGCACAGTTGGCACCCGATGCACAGCTTCGAATCAATCTTCGCGATTACTTTGTAATTCAAATCGAGATCGCCCCAATCCTGTACATTGGGCACTGCGCGCCCGCGAAAATCCTCGATCGTACGGAAGCCGTGCTCGTCCATGTAATGGGAGAGCCCATCGATCATATCTTCGACGATCCGGAATCCGTAATGCATCGCGGCGGTACACACCTGCACGGTGGAAGCGCCAAGCGCAATGTGCTCCGCCGCGTCGTTCCAGTAACCGATTCCGCCGATCCCGCTGATCGGCACACGCACATTCTTCGCGACGGTCGAGAGCAGATGCAGCGCGATCGGCTTCACCGCCGGCCCGCAATACCCGCCATGCGACGATTTCCCTCCCACCGCCGGCCGCGGCACAAACGTATCGAGATTCACGCCAATCAACGAATTGATCGTGTTGATCAGGCTCACCGCATCGGCGCCGCCTCGCTCTGCAGCCGCGGCAATATGCGTCACGCTCGAAACGTTCGGCGTCAGCTTCACGATCACCGGAATCTTCGCGGCCTCCTTCACCCAGCCGGTAATCATCTCGGTGTATTCGGGCACCTGCCCCACGGCCGCGCCCATCCCGCGCTCGCTCATTCCGTGTGGGCAGCCGAAATTCAGCTCGAGCAAATCCGACCCCGCATCTTCCGCGCGCCGGACGATTGCGTGCCACGACTCGCGCCTCGATTCCACCATCAGCGACGCGATCACCAGATTTTTCGGGTAGCGCTTTTTCACTTCGTAGATTTCGCGAAAATTGGTTTCGGTGGGCCGGTCGCTGATCAGCTCGATATTGTTGAAGCCCATCATCTTCACGCCCGCAAGATCGATCGCGCCGTAGCGCGAGCTCGTATTAACGATCGGCTCCCCGATCGTCTTCCACACCGCCCCGCCCCAGCCCGCGTCAAACGCGCGCATCACCTGCCCGCCCGTATTCGTAGGCGGCCCCGACGCCAGCCAGAAAGGATTCGGACTGGTCACTCCGCAAAATTTCACGCCAAGTTCAGCCATCATTCACCTCCGAATTACACAAAAGCCCACCTTAACGTGGGCGCTGGGGAACCATTCCGCAAGCTGCGCGCGGATGCAAACCAACTTAATCGCCGCTACAACCACGCGCTGTCATCCCGAATCCCCGCCAACGGCGGGGTGAGGGATCTGCTTTGCCACGACTTGCTTGGCACAGCGTAGCCACAGTCCCGGCGGTCACGTCGGCGCCCCATCCTCGGTTTGTGAGGGCGGGGCCTTGGCCCCAAACGCGGCAAGATCGCGCCCCAGCTTAATCGCCCCTACAAGCAGGCGCTGTCATCCCGAATCCCCGCCAACGGCGGGGCGAGGGATCTGCTTTACCCCGCCTGCTTCGCACAGCGCGCCCACAGTCTCGACGGTCACGTCGGCGCCCCATCCTCGGTTTGTGAGGGTGGGGCCTTCGCCCCAAACGCGGCAAGATCGCGCCGATGCAAACCAGCTTAATCGCCGCTACAACCTGGCGCTGTCATCCCGAATCCCCGCCAACGGCGGGGTGAGGGATCTGCTTTACCACGACTTGCTTGGCACGACGCCGCCATTACCCCGCGTCACGTCCCTCTACGCTTTCCCCCGAGGCGCACTCAGCCAGGCATCAAGCCCCGCCGCTGCGCTCATGCCTTCCGCGACCGCGTCCACCACTTCTTTCCCGCCGTTCGTGCAATCGCCCGCCGCAAAATACTTCGGATTGCCGGTCTGGTGCCGCTCGCTGATCTTCACGGTGCCATTCTTGTGGAGCTCGATCCCTTTGATCGCGCGCAACACTTCCGTCACCGGCTGCTGCCCGACCGCGCGCACCACCATCTCGACCTCGAGCACAAATTCGGTGCCAGCCAGCGGCGCCGGCGTGCGGCGACCCTTTTCATCCGGCACCCCAAGCTCGGTCCGCACGCACTCAATGCCAGCCACGGCCCCATTGTTGCCCACGATCCGCACCGGCTGCGTCTGCCACAGAAAAACGACGGCATCCTGCTTCGCGAGCTGATATTCGTACGCGAACGCCGGCATTTCCGGTTCGCCACGGCGGTAGATCAGGTAAACGGTTTCCGCCCCAAGCCGCCGGGCCGCGGTCACGACATCGATCGCCGTATTCCCTGCTCCGATGCAAGCGACGCGCGCGCCTACTTCGACTTCGTGCAGAGGATTTACCTTCGTTTGCGCGAGGAACTCGATCGCGCCATATACGCCATGCAAATCCTCGCCGGGAAGGCTAAGCCCCCACGTCTCGCCGAGGCCCACGCCAATGAAGATCGCATCGAACTGTTTCTCAAGATCGGCGAAAGAAATATCCCGGCCGACATCGATTTTCTGGCGGAATTTCACGCCGAGCTGCTTTACCAGATCAACCTCGCGAATCGCGTCTTTCGCGCGCGCCTTATACGCCGCGATGCCGTAGGTGTTGAGCCCGCCAGGCAGCTCGTTGCGGTCGAAGATGGTGACGTTGTATCCCCATTTCGCGAGTTCGGCGGCGCAGGCGAGCGACGCCGGTCCCGAACCGATGCACGCGACCTTCTTTCCATTCGGCGCGCCGGCGTGGAAAAGCTGAATGTTGTTGTCGAGCACATGATCGACGGCGTAGCGCTGCAACCTTCCGATTTCAATCGGCAGCTCGCCTTTTTCGTGCATCACGCACGCGCCCTCGCAGAGCACCTCCGTCGGGCACACGCGCCCGCAGCTGTGGCCGAGAATGTTGGCGGAAAGAATCGTGCGCGCAGAGCCTTGCAAATTGCCGGTCGAAATTTTCTTGATGAACGCGGGAACGTCGATATGCGTGGGGCAGGCGATCGTGCACGGCGCATCGAAACAGTAGAGGCAGCGCGCGGCTTCGATGGTCGCTTGCCGCGGATTTAGCGCGGGCGCGATTTCGGCGAAGTTCTTTTCATATTGTTCCGGGAGAAGCTTCGGCGCCGTTTCGCGAAGCGGCATGGGGAAGTGATGAATCTCCGAATCGCACGGCCGGGCGGGACGAACGCTTCCAGCGCGCGTGACTGCCTGTAAGCGCACGATTCTAACACGATGAACGGGTTGCGCCAGCTTTCGTTATTGCCCTAAGATGCCTAACCTACCTGTTACAAGGAGATTCGATGCGCTTTGACACTGTGATCAGAAACGGGACCGTCGTCACCGCAACGGACACCTACGCGAGCGACATCGGCATCTCCGGCGGGCGCATCACCGCCATCGCCCAGGCGCTGCCTGTCGAAAACGCAGGCAAAGTGATCGACGCGGCCGGCCTGCTGGTCATGCCGGGCGGCATCGATGTCCACACGCACCTCGACATGCCCTTCGGCGGGACCAACAGCGCGGACGATTTCGAGTCCGGCACGATTGCGGCGGCATTCGGCGGCACCACGACGCTGATCGACTTCGCCATCCAGACCAAGGGCCATAGCCTGCGGCAGGCATTCGACACCTGGATGAAAAAAGCCGACCGCAAGGCGGCGATCGACTACGCGTTCCACTGCATCATCACCGACCTTGGCGCGGCACAGCTCGAAGAGATGGGCGCGTTGATCGGCGAGGGCGTCTCGAGCTTCAAGCTTTTCATGGCGTATCCCGGCGTGCTGATGGTCGACGACGCGACCATTTTTCGCGCGATGTCGCAAGCCGCAAAATTCGGCGGCTTGATCTGCATGCACGCGGAAAATGGCGGTGTGATCGACGTCATCGTCCAGAAGGCGCTCGCCGAAGGCAAGAAATCGCCAAAGTATCACGCGCTCACGCGGCCGACCACAGCGGAGGGCGAAGCGACCAGCCGCGCGATCGCGCTCGCCGAGATGGCGGGCGCGCCGGTCTACATCGTTCATCTCTCCTGCAACGACGCGCTCGAAAAAGTGCGTGAGGCGCGCGACCGCGGTCTGCCTGCCTATGCCGAAACGTGCCCTCAGTATCTCTATCTCTCGCTCGAAAATATGGACGCGCCCGGATTCGAAGGCGCGAAATACGTCTTCACGCCGCCGCTGCGCGAAAAATGGCACCAGGAAAAGCTGTGGCAGGGCCTCGCGCACGATACGTTGCAAGTCGTTTCCACCGATCACTGCCCGTTCTGCTTCAAAGAACAAAAGGAACTCGGCCGCGACGATTTCACGAAGATCCCCAACGGCGGCCCCGGAATCGAGCACCGCCTGAGCCTCATCTACACGGGCGGCGTCCACGGCGGCCGATTTTCGCCGAACCGTTTCGTCCAGCTCGTCGCAACGGCTCCGGCGAAATTGTTCGGCCTGTTTCCGCGCAAGGGAACGATCGCGATTGGATCGGACGCCGACCTCGTGATTTTCGATGCGAACCAGGAGCAAGTGATCAGCGCGGCGACCCATCACATGCGCGTCGATTATTCGATGTTCGAAGGCATCCGCGTAAAGGGTGTTCCGAAGACAGTCCTATCGCACGGCCGCCCCGTGATCGAAAACGGAATCTTCGTCGGCAAACCGGGCAGCGGCGAATTCATCCGCCGCCAGCCATACGCCGGAATCTAGCGCTTCGCTTTTGACTTTCCGGGTGCCCCATCCTCGTTTTGTGAGGGTGGGGCCTTTTCAGCGCCGCGACTCGCGACCACCGCGAATCACTCGGGGCACTTTAGGGGGTCGGACCTTCAGGTCCGACATAAAACGACCGCGCGAAGCGCGTTCCTTTGCGCTGCTTCACCCGCAGCATGTAGTTCTACGGGTTTGCGATCGCCGGAACGTAACCGCTAGCTTCTAAATGCCGGATGCCCCGTCCTCGTTTTGTGAGGGTGGGCCTTCTCAGCGCTGCGACTATGGCGCCGAGGGGATATTCTTCTCGCGCTCGCTCCAGTGATCGACGATATCGCGGACGACTTTGTCCCCCACCGTTTCCGCCGCCTCAAGTGACTCCATGTACGCCGGGTAGTTCCCCTTCGCCATCTGCGCCAGGCTCTCGGCAGGCGTCGAGCCGGGCGGCTCGCGATCGTAATTGCTCACCGTGCGCAGGACGAGCACGCGGTTGAAATCCACGCGTCCAGCCTGGCTGAGGAACGTGAGCGACTGCAGCGTGCCCGTGTCTTCCATCGCCGAGACCATGAAGTTGCCCTTGCCCTCGGTGAAATAACGCACCCATGCGTTTGCCCACTGGTCCATCAACGTCCCGTGCCAGAAGGTGCTCGCGCACATGTTGTCGCCGCGCGTCACGAAAGGCGGCTTCATCGCATTGGGAAATCCGACGAAGCGCGCGCGGTACGCACGCATCCCATCGGTATCCGCGAGCGGGACGTTGCGCGTGAGCCCGAAGGCCCAGCCCACGAGCCCTGAGTTGAGCGTGTAGATTTCGCCGGTAGCAGCTTGCCGCACCGGTTGCTCGTAGGGCGTGCCGTGCTGCAACGGAACGTATCCGGTAGGCCAATCCTTGGGAATTTCGCGCGCGTCGATTTCGTATGCCAGGTCGCCATCGACCACGTGATCCGACCACACGGCCGATCCGAGCGAGACATCCGCCGGATCGCCGCCGCCGATTCCCGCGACGATCCAGTAGGCTTTCGAGAAATCAAATCGCGGGTCGAGGCCCAGCGCCATCACGGACGCGGCCGCGCGTGCCGTCCCGACGCCGGTGAGCAGTCCGAGCACGCCGTCTTTATTCATCCGCACGTGGTGATAGCCCGCGGGCAGCGGCAAAATCTGGTCGAGGTGCTCGCGCTCGGCCCAAAGTTGGTATTCGCCGGGGCGGTCGCCGGTGTCGTTGCCGGCTTCGAACATGTTCACGACCACGACCTTCACGTGGATCGGATTTGGCGGCGCGGTACCCTGCGCGCGCAGCACGTATGTCGACGGAAGCAGCAAAGCCAAGGCCACCAAGATACACTTCGACGGGAACGCCATTGCACCCCCATGATTCGAAAGCGGGTAAGGCCTCGGAGCGAGGCGGGACTCAGTTTACAACGCAAAAGCCTGCCAAATTTGGCTTTTCTTGGCCTTTTAGGCCGGTTTAAGCCCCCGACGGCGGCAACGTTGTTGCCCCCGTCGGAGCAGAAAATTCCGCCCGAAATCGCGCGGTCCGACGCTAAGGATTTTTGCTGAGGCGGCGGAAATAATCGGCGACGGCGTCCTGGTAGCCGGCGGGCATCGGCATGGGATTGCTGCTGCGAATCTGGCCAGACTGCTTGTCGTCGAGCTTGCGCTGCAATTGCAGCTCGAGCTTGTCGACGTCGTTGAGTACCTGCGTGTGGAGCTGCTCGAATAGCGCCGGGTTGCCGGGGAAACGCTTCGGATCGAGCTGCTGCATTTCGCGAATCAGTTCCTGCAATTCGCGCGCAGTCTCGGGATCGTTCTCGACTGTCTGGCGAAGCTGATTCAGGCCATCGAGACTCTGCTGGTAAGAGCGCTCGGGATCGGCAGGCAGCGGCGAACTATCGGGAGAAACCGGCTGCGGCAAATTGGAATTGTTGCCCGTATCGATCCACCAGTTGTTGTTCCCACCCCGCGCACCGCCATAGCGTTGGCCGTAGCCTCGGGTGTAATCGTCTCCGACTTGGCCGCTCGCGGGACCGCCGCCTGCGCCGCCGTCCGGCATGCCATTGCGACTCAGCCTTCCAGTATCCTGTCCCGATTGACCGGGCTGGCCATTCTGCGCGAACTGGCCGGCTTCACCATTTTGGCCGTTTCGATCCTGGCGACTTCCCTGACGACCAGGCTCGCCCGCCGCGCCCATATCGCGCGTGATGCCCGCCATTTGATTGCGCAGGCGCTCCAAGCGGTCGATTGCCGCCTGCGCATCCTGCCCTTGGTCTTGCTGCTGCCCGGCTCCGAGCGTCTGCTGGGCTTGCCTCACCTGATCGCCGAAGTGCTTTAGGTCGGATGTGATGCCCGATTCGGCCGCGAGCGAATTGGGAGCGATGCCGCGGCGGAGCCAATCGGCGCTTCGCTGCAGGCGCGTCTGCAAATCTTCCTGATCGAGATTGCCCAAGGCGTCGCGCAGTTTGGAAGCGGCCCCGCGCTGCGTCGAAGCAAGGTCGCGCGCGGCGTCGCGAGCCTGTTTCTCTAAATTCGCGAGATCGTCCGCGAGTTGCTGGCGGTCCTGGGCGAGCTTGCTGGCCTGATTCCACAGATCCTGCGGGGCCTGACCGGACTCGTCTGCCGAGCTCGCGTCGCCGAGCAACTTGCGCATGCGGTCGGCCTGATCGCGCTGTTGGCCTGCGAGCCGATCGGCCTCGCCGGCAATCGAATCAAGACGCCCCGATGCTTGCTGTTGCTGCATGCTACCGAGAAGACTCGTGGCATCCTGCAGGCGCTGGGCGGCGCGGCGCGCCTCGGCGCTGTCCTGATTTTGCTGAGCGCGCTGCATATCCTGATTTGCCTGGCGGAGCTGATCGAGGGCCTGCTGCACGCGCTGATCCCGCGAATCGGCACCGGATGCGCCTTGCGACTGCGATTGGCTCGAGGAAGACTGCCCAGACGACGATTGTCCCGAAGATGACTGGCCCGATTGCTGGCCATTCTGCTGCGATTGCTGCTGGGCGAGCTGCTCCATCTGCCGCTGCAATTTTTCGGCGTCGCGGCGGAGCATTTCCTGCTGCCAGCGCTGCTGGAAGCTTTGATTGCTGTTTTGCGCCTGGTTCGCAAGATCCTGCTGGCGGCGCGCGAGCTCGTCGAGCTTCTTGAGCGCGTCGTCGATTTCCTTCTGCTTTTCGTCGGCTGAGGAGGCCGTCTGCGCGGTTTCGTACTGATTTTTCTGCGTGTCGAGTTCGAGATCGAAGAGGCTCGCGAGATCGCGGCCCGCACCCTCCGCCGCCACCGCCTCCGCCGCTATTGCCGAAGGCGACTTGAATCTGGCGGAACGTCGCTTCGGCGCGCAGCAGATATTGCAGCGCTTTCTGCTCGCTCGGGAGCGCGTCATTCCATTTCTGCTTGCGAAGCTGATCCGCTGCCGGATTCATCGCCTGCGCGGCGGCGTTCATATCCTGCTGAAAGGAATTGAACTCGTCGTTCTGCTGTTAAGCTCGCGCAATCTGCAGGCGGCCGGCGAGCGAGATGGCCTGATCGCGCAGCTTCGACTGCACGTCGGACAGGAACTTGCCCGCTTCGGCAGCCTGCTCCGCTGTGGCGTTCTTGTCGCTCCGCTGCTTCCACGTCTGCGCGATGATTTCCTTTTCGCGCTGGGAGATATCGTTCTGATTGCCCTGCCCGCCGCCTCCACCACCTCCGGCTGCTTGGGACTGCGAGAAATCCCGCTCGAAAGGATCGGCCTGGATAAAGAAGATGTCGGTGCGCGATTCGGCGTGCGCGTCCTTGGCGGTGGCGTAGAGGCTCACGAGATCGCCCGGGACCAGTTTGAAGTCTTCCAGCGAGAGCACGGTCGAGCCGTCGGCGTCTTTCGCGCCTTTCTGCTTGAGCAGATTACGGTCTGATCGGGGCCGCCATTGACGGAATAGTGCAGGGTCATCGCATCGAGGCCGAAATCGTCGTTGGCATTCGCCGCGACCGTGACTTCTTCGATGGGGCTGGCGCGATAATCGCGCGCCGGGCGCATGATCTCGACCTGCGGCGGATTGGCTTTGTCGGCCTCGATGAAGAAATCCTCGGAGAGGCGGACGGGCTGGCCCTGATCGAGCGCGGCGACGTGGTAGCTGCCGTCCTTCTCCATGCTGACCGTGCCGTTGTAGAGATTGCACCGTTCTTATCGGGCGCACCGGGCGTGAGCTGGATCTGCTGGTCGTCGTCGAGGACCAGCACGCCATCGCGCAGCGGGCGGTCCGTGAGGATTTCGAGATCGGCGATCGGTGCCTTCGACGGCGCGCAGATCGCCGCCGTGCTCGTCGACCGTGCTGTGCAGACCGGTCCACGACGGGTAGCGATAGGTGACGCGAATCTGCTTCACCGCCGGCAGATCGACGACGCGAATGTTGAAATGGCGCGAGCGGAGCGGCCCGGCTTCGACGTAGTATTCGACCTCCTCCGGCAGCCCGGCGAAAAGAAACTGGAAGCCCGAGCCTCCGGGCTGCGGCTGCATCGCGACCTGCTCCCATTTCGAGGCGCTCTCGTAGCGCGCGTAGAGGCGCATCTTGTCCGTTTGCAGGCCGATCGGCTGCGCGGTGACGAGCTGATCGGCGTTGCGGCGCACGGAGGCGTCGCCAGGGGTGACGTGAATGTCGTAGAAAGGCGTTGCGCCCGTGCGCGCGCCCATCCAAAGCAGCGAGGCGCCGTAGCCGAGATAACCGGGGCCGGCGGCGATCATCCAGATCAGCACGCCAAGCGAAGCAACGATGACGCCGCGGAGACGAGCAGCGTGCGCTGAGGGACGAGCGCTTTCGGTTCGGAGCCGCGCGCGATTTCGAGCGTGTCGGCGGCAAGCAGCTCGATGAAAGGCTCGCGGGCATCGGCATCCGGGGCGTTGAGATCGCGCTCGGCAAACGTCACCAGGCGCTGCTTGAATTGCGGGAAGGCATTTTCGGCTTTGCCAACCGCGCTGCGGCGGTCGAGATAGAGCAACGGGAGAGCAAGAGCGTAAACGAGGGCGGAAAGCAGCGCGAGGACGAGAATGGCGCGCGCACTCGCGAGGCTCGCCTGAGAGAAACCGAAAGCGTTGGTGATCAGAACGAGGACAACCGTGGTGACAAGCGCAGCAAGCGTGAGGATGGCCGCGCCGCGCGCCGCGGTGCCCAGGCGCAGGCGTTTCTCGAGCTGCTGATATAGGAGTTGAGCTGTTCCCGCGCGCTCATGATTCCTCCCGTCGCGTGCCCAGATACCGGCTGGCAAGCAAGGATTCGGCAAGCGCTGCCGCCAGTGCCAACAGCATAACGTACCACCATAGGCTGTAAGGTTTGCTTTTTCTTCTGAAGGGCTGGGGGCCATGGCGGCTTCGGCTGCGTTGCCACCTGCCTCGGCGGCGTTCTTGCCGGTCCAGAGCGAGAGGACATCGGTGGCATGATGTCGAGATCGGACTCGCGGCGGTCGGCATTGACGCCGATCACATCCTGGCGGCCATTGGCGAGGCGAAGCTCGTAAAAGCCGGCCTGGGTCAGCTGGTAGGATTGCGCGCGTAGTCGCTTCCTTCAGCGAAAGCGGCCGGCGGCCGTGCGGGTCGATCACTTCGACGCTCACGGCCTGCTTCTTTGCTGGTGCGCAGATCGAGGAACGAATCGACGAGGCGCGAGCCGCTGCGGCGCTCCGTGCCGGAAAGATAGAGCGCGGTCTGCTCGACGAACGGGACGAAGACGGGATGCAGCGGGAAATCGTTGGTGAGATTGTCGAGACCCGAGGCGAACAGCAGCACGCGGCCTTCGCCGATTTTCTTTTCGAGCAGCAGGGGCGTCTGGTCGGTGAGCCGCGCGACGACGCGCGATCCCGGATCATCGACGCGCACCGCGTAATAAAATTTCACGCCGGCCCAGCGATCGGCTTTCCCATCGAGGATGGGAGGGGTCGGCATCGCCGACCGTCTGAGGAAGCCGCCCGCGCTCGCGTAGTAATCGGCCTTCGAGCACGTTCGCGCCGAAGACGGGAATGCGTTGGCGCGCGCCTCGGCCGTGCCGGCAGCAACCAGAACGCTGCCTCCTGCGCGGACGTATCTCGGAGGTCGTTTTCGAACGACGACGGCAGCGAAACCACATCGGAGAGAACAACGAAGGCGTAATTCGACGGGCGCACATTGGCGGCCTGGGCGATGGGAATGCTATCTAGCGTGAACGCCGACTCGGCGGCCGCGGCGAGCGCGGCGCCGAAATAGAGGGGCGAGCGCGTGTCGCTGGATTCGTGAACGAAGAGCACCTTTTGCGGGTCGGAGCGCTCGACGGCGAAGAGGCTGACGTCGTCGGCCGGCAAGGCGTCGGCCGAATCGATGCGCACCTCGCAGCGGCTGAAGCCGTAGGGCACGTCGAGCGAATGGAATTCGACGGTGGCGCGGCCGTCGGCCGGGACGTGCGACGGTGTGCGTGGCCACCGTTTTGCCGTTGACGACGAGCGAAACCGTGCGCGTGGCGGCGGGCGTGCCGTAGCCCGCGATCACGGCCTGCACGCGCGCTTTCTTCGCGTCCCACACCTGGCCGGGCGCGTTCACGCTTTCGACCGTCCAGTTCGGCACGGCATTCTTCACCACGGGATGCAAGACGAGCGAAACGTTGGCCGGCAGGACAGCTCGGCGAAATTCGCCGGCATGTCGGACTTCTGCATGTCGCTGAAGAAATGCAATTCGATCGGCGTGCGAGATGCTCTGCGCAGCGGAACGAATCGCGCGCGCGAGTTCGCCGAAGTTGCCGCGCGAATCGCCGGGCTGGATGCTGTCGACGGCGGCGCGCAGCGCGCCGGGATCCTGGGTCGGCTGCGTGAGGACTTGCAGCTGCGAGCCAAGCGCCATCACCTGCGCGCGCTCGGCGGGCTTCCGCGAGGCCAGCACGGATTGGCGCCTCGCGCTTCGCATCGGCCAGGCGCGTGCCGGCGCGCATGCTGAAGGAATTGTCGACGACAAGCAGCAGAAGCTTGTCGCTGGCCGCGCTGACGGCGGGGCGATTGATGAACGGGATTGGCAAAGGCGAGCACCAGCAGCACGAGCAGGCGAGCCGCAGCGCCAGCAGCAGAAGATAGCGCAGGCGGCGATGCTTGATCGAGCTTTGCGTGCGCTGCTCGAAAAACATCAGCGAGCTGAACGGCTGCGGAGTCCGATGTGTGCCGCCGCAGCAGATGCAGATAGAGCGGCACGCCCAGCGCCGCTGCGCCCGCCAGGAACCAGGGAGCGAGAAAGCCCATCTAGTTCCTCCCCTGGCGAATCGAGAGATATTCGCGCAGCGCGCCATCGAGCGGGCGGTCGGTCGGAAGCAGGTAATAATCCATTCCGGCGCCCGCGCGCGGCTCGCGCAGGTCTGCGATGTGCGCGTCCATTTTCTTGCGATATTCGTTGCGCGCGTATTCGGGCGTGACTTCCATGCGCTCGTTGGTTTCCAGATCGACGAGAATCGCCGGCGCGTCGAGCTGGGGCTGGATTTCTTTCGGGATCGAGGACGTGAAACAGCACGACTTCGTTGCCGTGGAAAGCGCAGCGGCTCGATGGTGCGGACGATCGTCTCGGGCGCTTCGTAAAAATCGGAGATGATCACCACGAGGCCACGGCGCCGCAGAAATTCCTGGAAATGATGCAGCGGCTTGCCGAAATCGGTGCGCGCGCGCGGCTCGGCAAGCTCCAGGCCGCTCAGCAGGCGGTGGAGCTGGCCCTGCCGCGTGGACGGCCGGATGTAATTGCGCACTTCGTCGTCGAAAACGATCAGGCCGGCGGCGTCGCGCTGATTCTGGATCGCCAGATAGAAGAGCGAAGCGGCGATGAAGCGCGCGTAGTCCATCTTGGTGACGCGGTGGGATGAAAAATTCATGGAGTTGCTGGCGTCGAGCAGCACGGTGAGCAGGCTGTTGGTTTCGCCGCGATAGCGCTTCAGGTAGCGCGCTCGGTGCGCGCGAAAACGTTCCAGTCCACGTGGCGCAGATCGTCGCCCGGCGTATAGGCGCGGTATTCGGCGAACTCCTGGCTGAAGCCGAAATCGGGCGAGCGGTGCAGGCCGGCGACGAAGCCGTCGACGACCGTCTTGGCGACCAGATCGAGGCCGGAAATTCCGCGCGAGCACCGCCGGATCGAGAAAACGCTGCATGGTCAGGCTCCCGTCGGTGGCGGCATATGCCTCGAGCAGGCGCCGCAGAATTTCGTCCGAATCGATGCGGTCGGATTCGGCGTGGAAATTCAGCAGGATGCGGTGGCGCAAGACGGGAATGGCCAGCGACGTGATGTCTTCGTAGGCCACGTGGTAGCGGCGGCGCGCGAGCGCGCGCGCCTTTGCCGCGAGCACGATGAATTGCGCGGCGCGCACGCTGGCGCCGTAGTTGACGTATTTCTTGACGAAATCCGGCGCGGTGCCGCTATTGTGGCGCGTGGCGCGCACCAGGTTGACCACGTAGCGCGCGAGCGATTCCGCGATCGGCACCATGCGCACCAGCTGCTGAAAATCGAGAATCTCCTCGCGCGTTGGTGACCGCTTCGACCTGCGCGACGCGCGTGGTCGTGGTCAGGTCGACGACTTTCACTTCGTCCTCGGCGCTCAGATAATCGAGCACGGTGTTGAAGAGGAAGCGGTCGAGCTGCGCTTCGGGCAGCGGGTAGGTGCCCTCGAGCTCGATCGGGTTCTGCGTGGCCAGCACGAAAAAGGGCGCCGGCAGCTTGTAGTGATTGCCGCGCACCGTGCAGGAAAGCTCCTGCATGGCTTCGAGCAGCGCCGACTGCGTCTTGGGCGGCGTGCGGTTGATTTCGTCGGCGAGCAGGATATTGCCGAAGATCGGGCCCTGGCACGAACGTCCAGCGGCGGTGGCCGGTGGTGGGATCTTCTTCGATGATGTCCGTGCCGGTGATGTCCGAGGGCATCAGGTCCGGCGTGAACTGGATGCGCTTGAAATCCAGGCCAAGCGTCTGCGCGATGGTGCGGACCATCAGCGTCTTCGCGGTGCCGGGAAGGCCGGTGATCAGGCAATGGCCGCCGACGAACAGCGCGATGAGAATCTGGTCGAGCACTTCTTCCTGCCCGACGATCACCTGGCGGACCTGGGCGAGGATGCTGTCGCGCACCGCCTGAAAGCGTTCGATGCGCTTCTTCAGTTCCGCGGAATCCAGATTGACTTCAGCGGGAGTGGCCATCGGTTATTTCCCTTTCTCGGGATCCTTGGAGCTGCAAGAGTAATTTCTGAGCGGGGCGATAGTCGGGAGCGGCCTCGAGCGCCTGCAAGACATTTTCCTCGGCCTTGTCCTTCTGGCCCGCGGCGAAATAGGCCTGGGCCAGATTGAACTGCGCGGAGGCCTTGTCGAGCGGATGCATGGCGAGCACGGCGGTGTATTCGCGGATCGCGCCGGAGTAATTATTCTGCGCGAACCACAGATCGCCGAGATGGCGGTGCAGGTCTTCGTCTCATCGGGTAGATATAGTTGATGCGGTCGAGCGTGGCAGCGGCTGCTTGCGGCTCGCCGAGCTCTTCTTCGAGGGAAGCCAAGTTGCTTCAGCGCGTCCGGATTGCGCCCGCCTATGCTTTTCGTAGGCGGTGAGGATCGCGGCAGCGGCCTGCTTGTCGCCCTTCGCCAGATCGGCCTCGGCCATGAATTCGTAGGCGTTCGCGTCATAGACGTAGTCGCGGATACATTTGCGACGACTTCCTCGCCATCTTTGATCACTTCGTCGTAGTTCTTGTCCTTTGCCAGCTGCGCCAAGCTCTTCAGCGCTTCGCGCCATTCGTCGAAATTGGCGACGGTCTGCCCAACATCCTTGTACAGCCACGCCAGGAATTGCTTGTCGAATTCCTCGGGCGCCATGCCGAGATTCTCCTGAATCACTTCCGGCGTGGTTTTGAGCTGCGGCGAAGGAATGCACCATGTCGAGCAGCTTGTCGGCGCCCCAGCGGCTCTGGATGTAATCGCAGATGCGGCCCGCCTGATAGTAGGAGACGATCACCTGCGCGGGATATTCGGGGCGGACGAAGCCGCGGTCGAGATCCGCGACCGGCAGCAGCTTCTTGTCGCGCATGGCGGCGACGATGTCCGGCGTGATGCGGTCGCCCCATTCGGGCGACGCCTGCGTTTCTTCATGCACCGCGAGACCTTCGGTGAACCAGCGCGGCACGCGATGATTCGTGGCGGTGAGAATGTAGACGTGGCTCATCTCGTGCCACAGCGTGCTGGCCCAATTGAAATCGCCGGGCGTGCGGCCCGAGGGGCTGTCCATGGCCACCACTTCGCCGAACGTGACGCCCAGCGCGCCGAGACCCGGCATGCCCAGTGGTGCGCACGGCGAAGTCTTCGTGGTCGGGATAGACCTCCACCTGCACCGGGCCCGGCAGCGTCATTTTGTATTTCTTCTCGTAGGTGGCGATGGCGCGCTTCAGCACTTCTTCGAAATAGGGATGCAGCAGGTCGGCTTCTTTCTTATTGAGCTTGAGGATCGTCGTGTCGTCTTTGAAGGTGACGAAATTCTTGTAGCTATCGAGCAGGCGCAGGCTGTTGACGGTTGCTTCGTTGCGATAGCCGTTGTCGTAGCACATCTCGAGCTGCTGGCGCGGCTCGTCTTCCTGGCCCAGGCGCATCAGGTTGATGCCGAGCTCCGAGCGCGCCGACCAGAGCTGCGGATCGAGCTCGATCGCTTTGCGATAGTAGGCGATGCCGTCCTCGTAGCGGCGGTTGAAACACCAGATTGATGCGCGACGAGCGCGTAGCCTTCGCCGTAGGTGGGATTCACCTGCGCGAATTTTGGCGAGCCACGCGTCGGGCGAGCGGTCGGCGAGAAGTTCGATGGCCGCGTGAATGGCCATGGCATCGAGCGCGTCGGGCGAGAGCTTGATGGCTTCGTCCGCCTGCGCGATCGCTTGGGCCGTGTCGGAATCTTCGAGCGCAGATCTCGGCCAGCAGTTCGTGCGCTTCCACGAGCTTGGGATCGAGCTCGAGCGCCTTGGTGGCCCACTCGATGGCTTTGTTGTCGAAGCCGTCGGCGCTGACCAGCGCGAGGCCGAGATAGGCTTGGGCGTTCTTCGGGTCGCTTTGCAGCGCTTCCTTGAAGAGATCCTCGGCGTCGGTGTTGTTGAAGCGCTCGTGGAGCAAGCGGCCCCAGCGGACGCGATAGAGCGCGTTGCCGTCGGATTGCGCCACCGCCGCGCGAAATTCGTTGTTCGCGTCCGTCGTACATGCCGAGGCCCCAATAGCCTTCCGCGCGCAGGTAGGGATCGCTGGTGCGCGTGAGCGATTCGTAGCAAGCCTGCGCCTCGGCGCGATGCCCGTGCTTGCGCAGCGCCTGGCAATCGTCGGGCGTCGCCGCAAGGCGCGGCACTCGCAACGGCCAGCAGCATCGCCGCACAAAATCGCGCATTGGCGCGCGCGCTTCACTTGTCGAGTTCCTCCTGCACCTGCGCCAGTTCGATCAGCGCGGCCGTGAGCTGGCTTTTGTAATCGTCCTGCGCCATGGCAGCTTTCTGATATTTCAGCGTGTCGATCTTCTGCTCGAGTTCTTCCTTCTTCGCGAGCAACTCGCGTTTGGCCGGATCGGCGCAGGCCTTCTGCGCGGCGCCGAGGCGGAGCAGCGTGAAGCTCGAAAGCAGCAGGCCTTCGCCGGTATCGGTGGACGCTGCGCGCACCGGATCGTTCTTGCCGGTGTCCTCGAAGACGGCGTGCTCGGTGGCCAGGCGCTTTTGCGATTCGTAGAACGGCGGTCTTGCGGCTCGTCGCGTACTCGAAAGGCTTCCAGCGCGCTGATCGCGTCGTTCTTGTCCACGTCGGCTGTCGGGTCGTGCAGCGCCTCCACCCAGTAGCGCGCGAACACGGTGGCATTTTTCTCGGTGCCGGTTTTCGTGGCGGCGATCACGGCGCGGCCGGGCTTCTCAAGCGCCGCAACCGAGCCGCCGCTGGCGCTGGTGGTGTTGACGATCAACTGGCGCTTGGCGGGAATGTGGTCGCAGAGGGCGGCGAGTTCCGCGGCGGAAATATCCGGGCCGGGAAGATTGAATTTGTATTCGACGCCGTCGAAAGAGCCGTGGCCGATCAGGATGAGCACGAAATCGTCTTCCGGCTTGGCTTCGCTCGCGACCTGCGCGAGCGTATCCGCGAGATGCGCGCGCGTGGCGTCGCTGCCGGTGAGCGTATAGACGTGCACATCGCCGCCCGACGCTTTGAGCAGCTTATCGAGATCCATGGCGAGCGCTGTGAAGCGCTGCTCGTAATCCGGCTCGCCGCCGAGGCCCGCGACCGTGACGTAATACGACGGCCGCGCGGACCGGCACAGCGAATAGCAGAGCAGCCGCGAGGCAGATGGCGAGAAGCATGGCCTTCACACGATCCCCCATTTCCGGCGCAAGCAGCCATTCCGCAAAGAGCAGAACGAGAATCAGAAGAAAAATCGCCGGCATGTCCCACAGCTGCTTCGTTTCGCGGACGGTGATGCCGGCCTCGGAATACGGAATCTCACCAGGGAGCTTTGAACGTTCCTGCGGTGTCCAGTAGCGCCCGCCGGTCTCTGAGGCAAGCTTTTCGAGCAGATCGCGGTTCTGCTCGGTGTGAAAATTTTCGGCGACGCCGTCCATCCGCTGGAATGTCAGCACGTCGCGCCCCAGCTCCTGGCCGCCTCGCTGCGCGACCACTTCGGTGAGATACGAGCCGGGCTTCTCGGCATTCCAATCGGCTTGAAATGTGCCGGGCGCTTGGGGCACGGGCGTCATCTCGACGGTAGCGGCGATGCCGCCAGGCCCGAGGATGTGCGCTTCGACGGTCGCGTCGGGCGCGGGCAGATAGTCCTTGTCGCGCACATCCGCGGATAATTTCACATGTCCGTCGTCGAAAAGCATTTGGCTGGGCACGGAGGCGACGACCTGGCCCGGCGTGTCCGCCACGAGCCAGCGCAGGAGCTGCTGCCAGAACATCGTGTGGCTCGTGTCCCCTAGCGGCTGGCTCATCTGCCAGCGCCACGTGCCGGACGTGGCCATCAGCGCGGTGCGGCCGCGACCGAAATTCTGCGTGACGAGCAGGGGCATCATGCGGCCACCACCCGCTCTCATCTCAGCGAGCACGGCTGCGCCGGGTTTGGGCGTGCCGGGTTCTTGATAGTCCATAAGGTATGGAAGCTTCTTCCAGCGTTCCGCGTTGCGTGCGGGATCGTCGACCAGACGCGTAATCAGACTGTCTTCGCCAGCGGGGGTCAACTCGACTGTCGCAGGGACCCGATGAAACGTATTCTTGTGATCCGGCAGGATGGTGGGCAGCAAGTCCGCGAGGCTCGAGCCGCCCCAGCCTCCATCGGCCAGCGCGAAGCGGCCGCCGAGAAAGAGCAGGCCGCCGCCGCGACGGTCGACAAACTGGCGGATCAAATCTTGCTGCGCCGGAGTGAAGTAGCCGGCCTCGACCGAGCCGATGATCAGCGCTTGATAACCGAAAAGATCTTCCGGCTTCGAGGGAAAGCCCTCCGCGAGCTCGTTCGGGCTCTCGATGCCCTGACGATAGATTTTGTTTTCGGTGGTGCGCAGCATCGAGGCGATCTGGACAACTTTGTCGTCGTCCTCCGCGCGGCGGATGAACTTGTATTCCCAGCGCGGCTCGCCCTCGACGTAGAGGATGCGGCGCTTCTCGTTGACCACGTTCACGAGCCGTGTGACGGCATTATTGGCGCGGTTCGTTTCATCTGGCATCGGATCGATCGAGAATTGGAGCGTCTTCGCTCCGGCGTCACCCGCGCTGAAGAGAACGTTTTCGGTCTGGATTTTGCCGTCGCCGGCAAATTCAATCGGCTGCGAGGCCAGCATTTTGTCGCCGTCGCGCACGTTGAGCGTGGCCTTCTGCCCGGCGTAGCCGCGCTGGTGAAAGCTGACCGTGGCGGCGAGCCGCGAATTCGCCAACGCTTTCGGTGCGAGGACGGCATCATCGATTTCCACGTCGCGCGGCACTTCTCCCGCGCCCAAGCCTACCGTGTGGACAGGAATGCGCCGGTTGCGCAGGGCCGAGATCGTATCGAGGTCGATGCCGCCGGAATTATCGGCACCGTCGCTGAGCAATATGATCGCGCCTACCGGCAAGTCGTTCGTTTCCGACACCAACTGCTTGAGGCTATCGCCGATGCGCGTGGCGGGAGCGGAAGGCTGGAGCGCGCTGAGGCTGGGGATGCGAGTGGCGCGGCTATCCAGGCTGTAGAGGCGCGTCTGGAATCTTTTCTGCAAATCGGCGAGGACGGCGCCATCGAGCGCCTTCACGGCCTGGGCCTGCCGGGTGGCGCCATTATCGGCGATCGCCATACTGCGCGAGTCGTCGACCAGGATGGCGATGATGTTTTGCTGCGGCTTCAGTTCCGCGACCGTGATGGCCGGCTGCCAGAGCAGAAGAAGTATCAGGGCGGCGACCGCGGATTGCAGCAGCCAGATGATTCCGGCGCGCCAATTGCGCACCCCCGGCGCGGCCTTCCCCATTCGCGAACGCACCAGCCATCCCAGACCCGCCACGGCCGCAAAGACGAGCAGCCACAGCGACCACCTGGGCCAAGTGCCAAGCAGTATGAAATGGCCCTTTGAAAAAATCGCGGCCGGATATTTGAAGAGAAACTCAAACATGTTCTGGAGAACCCTGAGCCCCGTTTCCGTCCTAAACGTCCCCTTGAAGCCTTGCACTCAACAGAAAAGCCCGGGGCTAAAGCCCGTCGATCCGGGAGCGCTTTTCGCGGGCCTGAAGGCCCGCGCTTCCACCGAAAAGCAGCGCGCCTCCAAACACCGGTCGGCTCGCTTCCCGACCCCTCGCGACTGCTTTCTACGCGCCGTGCTGGGCGATTCGAGCGTGAACCGACCGGAAGCCAACTCGCTTCAGGGGCTAAAGCCCATCTTTTCGCGCGACCTACGGCGGGGCTGGAAGCCCCGCCCTCCTAAGAATCCTTACGACCCAGCACGTGGTCAGTGCGTCATTCCATACATCACGTAATTGATTCCGATGCGAAACGCCAGCGAAGCGAAGCGCTCCGGATATTCCGGGCTGTCCGCCCATTCCCAAGCGTCGCCAAGATGCATGTTGTGGCAGATGGCGACCATGACGCGGCCCTTGTCGTCGCGAATGGCGCGCCATTTGGGCACGTAGCCGTCCTTCTCGTACGTGCGGCCGGTGTTGACATACTGCTCGCCAGGCACCTGGAAACGCTGGCCCAGGTCATAGAGGACATGGAAGATCTCGTCGTTGTCGTTCAACTCCTCGATGGGCCGGTCGGGAAACACCATGCGCATTCCGTTCATGAAGCTTTCCCAGTCGGCGGTGCCGTGGAAATCGTCGACCATCAGGAAGCCGCCCTTGAGGAGGTAGTCGTGGAGGCGCTTGGCTTCCGGCGGAGTGAACGTCCAGTTTTCGACTTGCACAGCGTAGACCCACGGGTAGTTGAAAATGTCATCGCTGTCGAGGTCGACGACCTGTTCGGTGGACCGAGCGTTCACGCGGGTGAGCCGTCGCAAGGCGAGCAGGAACTGGCGGTCGGCTTTGGGATAGTCCTGCGACCAGCTTCCACGTCCGAAACCGTAGCCGTATCCATACCCGTAGCCGCCGCCAAAGTTGCTGGCGACCGCGGTGTACTTCAGACGCGACCACGAAAACTCAGCCTTTTCATGGCTTTGCTCGGGCGTGACCGGCGCGAAGGGGCTTGAGCCATACCACTGCGCACCCGACCGGAGAGCTAGCAGACCACCGCCCAACACTAGGAGGGAAACTACCGCCGAAATCCTTGGCAGAAGCTTCATGAGATACTCTGATGCGCCCGGAGAGGGTAACAGATTGATGTATGCTTTCCAAACGGGCGCCGAACGCGCGGGGTTCAGGCCGGATTGGATCGTGGATTCTTGGCGCGCGCTGGATTCTAGGCTTGCTTTGGGGGATTCGTGAGGCGAAGGGACCTACTCAGGCTGGCGGGCGCTGCCGCCGCAGAGCTTGGCGCGGCAAGGATGCTTCTCGCGCGGCAGGATCAAATGCAGGGAATGCAGCCGAATTCCCCGCCTCCCGAAGCCACCAAGGCCGACTTCACGATTCGCATCGCACCGGTGACCGTCGAACTCACACCGAATTACATCATCAGCACGATCGGGTACAACGGCACCTCGCCCGGGCCGCTGCTGCGCATGCGCGAGGGCGTGCCGGTGACCGTGGACGCCATTAACGACACGGATGTCCCCGAATACGTACATTTTCATGGGCTGTTTTTGCCATCGGAGGTGGATGGAGCGGAAGAAGAAGGGACTCCGCCGGTGCCGCCGCGCGGGCGGCGCCGCTATCAATTCACTCCTCGGCCCGCCGGGACGCGCTGGTATCACAGCCACGCGATGGCGGACGACGATCTCCACCGCGGCACCTATACGGGCCAGTTCGGATTTCTCATGATCGATTCGGGAAAGGATCCGGGCCACTACGATCAGGAAGTCTTTCTCGCGATCCGCGATTGGGAGCCGTTTTTTAGCAATGCGGACATGGACACAGACGAACAGGGGCAGGGCGGGCCGCAGCCGGAGAAGCCGGCCGTGCTCGACACTCGACCGAATGGGCTTGAAGTGACCTCGCAGATGTTCTCGATCAACGACAAGGCGCTCGGATCGGGCGAGCCGATTCGCGTGCGCCTTGGAGATCGCGTTCTTTTCCATTTGCTGAATGCGAGCGCCATCGAGAACCGCACCATCGCTTTTCCGGGGCACCGCTTTCACGTGTTCGCGCTCGACGGCAATCCGGTGCCTTCGCCTCAACCCGCCGACGTGCTCACGCTCGGTCCCGGCGAACGCATCGATGCGTTCGTGGACATGAATCAGCCGGGCGTATGGATTCTCGGCGCGACGCAGGACAGCATTCGCGGCGCCGGCCTTGGCGCGGTGGTGGAATACGAAAATCAGCATAAGCAGCCGGAGTGGGTGCCGCCGCCGAACAATCCGTGGGACTACACGATCTTCGGGCACGCGGGCACGCAGCCCGCACCGGACCAGACCATCGACATGGTCTTTGAGAAAATCCCGAGCGGCGCCGGGAAATTCAATGCATGGCTCGTGAATGGAAAGCAGTACCCGCACGATCGCGAATTTGTGCTGAAGGAAGGCGCGCGCTACCGGATCGTTTTTCACAACCGGACGGACGACGGGCACCCGCTGCATCTGCACCGGCATTCGTTCGAACTCGCCGATGTGAACGGCAAACAGACCGCAGGCGTGATCAAGGACACGGTCATCATCCCGCTTTACGGGCGCGTCTCCGTCGATTTCGTTGCCAACCACCCGGGCTTGACGCTCTTCCACTGCCACATCCAGCAGCACATGGATTACGGCTTCAAAGCGCTATTCCGCTACTCGTAATTTGCCCGCCCCTCAGTGAAAAGAGCACAACGAAAATCGATCCGCGCGATGCAGGAATCCAATTTGACTCTCGCCGGGGCTATCTGTACCTTACGCGCAACGGATTCGATCACGACTGCAACGGGTATCATCGAGGCCTCATGACTACGCGTCGCACTTTTCTTACGCAAGTAGGCTACGCCGGTGGCTTCGGCGCGACCTATCTCCTCATGCAGTCGCTCGGACTTTTGCCGATTCCGGCCACGCAAGCCAGCACGCTTCGCCTCCCTGAAGATTCAGGCAAGGGGAAGACGGTGGTGATTCTTGGCGCAGGCATCGCGGGAATGGTCGCTGCGTGGGAACTTTCAAAAGCGGGCTACCACTGCACGATTCTCGAAGCGCGCGGACGCGCCGGAGGGCGGAGCTGGACGATTCGCAACGGCACGCGCGTGGAAATGACGGACGGCACTTCGCAGACCTGCACGTGGGACGAGACTTCTTACTTCAACCCGGGACCGGCGCGTTTGCCCTCGCAGCACGTCACGATGCTCGGCTATTGCAAAGAATTTGGCGTGCCGCTCGAAGTGGAGGTGAACACGTCGCGTAGCTCTCTGATGCAGAGCGACGGCCTCAATGGCGGCAAGCCCGTGCAGCAGCGACGGGTGGTGAACGATACGCGCGGCCACGTCTCCGAGCTGCTCGCCAAGGCCGTGGGCGGCGGCTCACTCGATCAGGAAATATCTCCGAGTGATAAAGAGCGCATGCTTGAATTCCTCCGGACGTATGGCGATCTTTCGCCCGATTATTTTTACAAAGGCTCCAATCGCTCGGGCTATGAAGTGCTGCCGGGCGCCGGCGAGCAAACCGGTACCATCAATGATCCGCTCGATATGCGCGCTCTGCTCGACGCCGACCTGTGGGAAAGCATGTTGTACGAGGAGCAGTTTTTCTGGCAGGCGACCATGTTCCAACCCGTTGGCGGAATGGACCGGATTCCCGCCGCATTCGAAAAGCGGCTCGCGCACTTGATTCACTTCGATTGCCCGGTCGAGCAGATTCGCAAGACGCCCGCGGCGTTCGCGTGGTCTATCGGGATCGCAAAGCGGGAACGACGGCCACGATCGAAGCGCACTACTGCATCTGTTCGATACCATTCTCGGTGCTGAAAAGCATCGACGCCGATTTTTCGCCCGATCTCAAGCAGATCATCGATACGACGACGTACGATCAGGCGTACAAAATCGCATGGGAATCGCGGCGATTCTGGGAACGCGACGATTCGATTTACGGCGGCATTTCGTTTCTGAATCGCCCCGTGAATCTCGTGTGGTATCCGAGCGCGCGGCTTTTCTCGGAGAAGGGCGTGATCATCCCCGGATACGGCATGGAAAACGGCACGTTGATGGCGACGATGGACCTCGCCGCGAAATTCGAAGCGTCGCGGCAATCCGTCGAGGCTCTGCATCCGGGCCGCTCGAAGGAGCTGACGAAGCCGATCGGCGTTTGCTGGGGCCGCATCCCGTACAATCTCGGCTCGTGGGTTCACATCGAGGATCCGGTGATGTATGCGGGATACGAGCGCGCGATCCAACCCGACGGTCCGATTTATCTCTGCGGCGAACACATCAGCCACATCGTCGGCTGGCAGGAGGGCGCCGCGCTCTCGGCTCATCGCGCAGTTTCGTTGCTATCCCAAGCGGATGCCACGCAGTCTGTCCGCCCCGCGTAGTCCAGCGGAGACCCTGCAGATTCACGGGAACCTTTGCGACGAACGAGCGGAATTCACAGCGGTAGCGCGAAAAGCTGCGATACGATGAGTGTCTCGCGGCGTTGCTTCGATGGCGTTCAATACGAAAACGACGAAGGCATTCGCTGGACTCCTGGCACTGATCGGCTTATCGGTTTCGGCGTCGGTCCGGCAATCGGCCGTTCCGTCGCACGCGACGGCTTCCCAGCGCCGGAAATTTTCCCCGCATCCCACGTTTGCGCGCGATGTTGCGCCGATCATCGATCAGCGTTGCGCTTCCTGTCACCATTCTAACCAGACCGGAACGCTCGCGCTTTGCGGGGATAACGCGTTCTCGCTGCTCAGCTACGAAGATGTGAAGCAGCGCGCATCCGCAATTGTGCGGGCGACGCGCAGCCGCGAAATGCCGCCGTGGCTTCCCGAGCATGGCTACGGTGATTTCGTCGGCGAATATCGCTTGAGCGACGCCGAGATTCGAACCCTATCGGAATGGGCTCGCGATGGCGCGCCGGAAGGTTCGGCGTCCGAGATTCCGCCCGCGCCAAAATTCACCGGCGGGTGGCAGCTTGGCAAGCCCGATCTCGTTCTCGAAGCAGCGCGGCCGATTTCGATACCCGCTTACGGCCCGGACGCGTTTTGGAATTTTATTTTTTCGCCGAACTTGAAGACAGCGCGTTACGTTCGCGCCATCGAAGTGCGCCCGGGCGGCGATCTGAGCCTGATTCATCACGCAAACGTGGTGGTCGATCCGGCGCGCTCGGCACGCCGTCAGGAGAAAGAGCCCGGGGCGGGATTTCCGGGCATGGATATCTCGCTCGAGCACAGCCCGTTCGACATTCCCAGCCACTTTCTTTTCTGGAAGCCGGGGAGTGCGCCGTGGGTGGAGCCAGACGGCTTTGCGTGGCAGCTCAATCCGGGCGCCGATCTCGTGCTCAACGCGCACTTCATGCCGATCGGCAAGCCCGAGCAAGCGCTGCCGTCGATCGGCCTCTACTTCACCGACAAGCCGCCCGATCATTTTCCGATGGTGATCGAGCTCGAGAATGACGACGCGCTGGACATTCCCGCGGGCGACGCCGATTTTGCGGTGGGCGACGATTTCCGCCTTCCGCGCGATGTCGACGTGCTCGCCATCTATCCGCACGCGCATTATCTCGGCCACGTGATCGAGGGCTACGCGACGCTGCCAAACGGCAGGCGAGAGTGGCTGATTCGCATACCGGATTGGGACCCGAACTGGCAGGCCGTGTACCACTACCGCCATCCCGTCTTTCTGCCGAAGGGCACCGTGATTTCGATGCGGTATCACTACGACAATTCGTCCGCGAATCCGCGCAATCCCAATTCCCCGCCGCGGCGCGTGCTGGGAGGCAATCAATCGACGGACGAGATGGCGCATCTGTGGCTGCAGGTATTACCGCGCGGCAACGATAGCAACGCGCGCATCGAAATCGAGTCAGCGGTGCTCGGGCATCGCGTGGAGAAATACCGCGACGACTTCGACGCGCGCGTCTCGCTGGGCGCGCTGATGCTGGCGCGATTCGATCCTGCGGGGGCGGTGGCCGTTCTGCAACAGGCTGTGCGGCTCGAACCGAAACAAGAGGAGGCACGCCGCTTTCTGGGCATGGCGCTTGAGGGCGTCGGTCGCGCTCCCGAGGCCATGCAGGAATTTCGAATTGCCGTGGAACTGGACCCCAGCGATGCGCAGGCGCGCTACGATCTTGCCCGCGGACTCGTCCGAGCGGCGAAGTTCGATGAAGCCCTGGAGAACTTTCGGCAGGTTGCTGCGGCCGACCCGAAGAACGCGATGCTTCGCGACGATTTTGGGGAGTTGCTGCTACGGCAGGGCCAGCCTGCCGAAGCACTCAAGCAATTCGAGGCCGCGCTCGCGCTTGACCCTTCGCAGAAAGCGGCGCTGCGCGACCGCGATGTGGCGCTCGATCGATTGCATCAACAATTGCAGACGCGCTAAGGGACGGCGAGTTCAGGGGGTACAGTGCTTGCGAGTGGATTGCTCCAGCGCGTCATAGACGCGCTGGAGATTCGTACAGTCTCGCAAACCTATTATTTCTCCCAACCGGTCTTTGAATCGTACGGCATCATGAATCCCATGGCTTCAATCTCGTGGATCTTACCGCCGCTGATTTTGAAGATATGCGCGGCGGGAAGATCGAACGGCTTGAAGTTCACAGGCACCGAATCGACACCGGGAACGCCGACGATTTTTTCGGTCTTCTCGGTCATCGGCTGGCGGAACTGAGACAGCCCGAATACGAGACCGGTGATGGGATCGGCGATTTCGACGCGCCGTGGCTCGATACGAGTGATGTAGCTCATCACGTGCGTGTCGAGCTGAGCGGAGCAGCCCATCGCTCCCATGGTCCCGAATCCCGGCTTCGCGGGCGGCGGATTTCCGGTGGTTTGCATGCCGTTTTCGTGGCGCACGCAGTCGTCGGCGAAGGGCGCGGCCTTCCCGTTGCTCGTGGTGAGCGCCGTGTAATAGGACAGGCCGATTTTCAGCATCTCGGCTCGGGGAACGCGGTCGGCCGGCGGGACGGTCGCCAGCAGGCCGGGCCGGGGCGTCTGAAGATTCTTGAGGCTGTTCTCCCTGAGGTTCCGGGCGATCAGATGTTCGGCTTCAGTGATCTCTCCGTTGCGGATTTTCAGGCGAAGCGCGAATTGGATCGGCTTGTCACTTTCCTGCATCACGCACATGAAGCCGACCTCCTCCGAAACCGGATCGGGCACATAGATCTTGAAGGTCGTGGGCAAGGCGGAAGCAGTCTTCCAGAGGCCTTCGCCCGGCTTCATCGGGACCGTGTTTTCGATGAACTTCACGTCCGGCGCAAACTTGACGCGTGATGGATCATGCGCGACGAGCGCTGCCAAATAATTATCAACCGTGCTCTTCAGGCAGGCGCGATCGCACTGCGCCGCTTGCGACGGCCGCGCGACGGCCAAAATGCCGACAGCGAACAGCAGGATAGCGATTATTCTCGTCAAGGCTTTCAATGTATACCCCCGTTTGTTTTGTGCTTCTTCACGCTGCGACTCCGTATTCGATCCGAGCGCGTCTGCGCCGAATGCGATGCGCCGAACGGAATCATCTCGATTTCTGAACGAAAAGCAGAATTCAACGGTCGACTACTGCGCTGGCGGCTGGTTGTCGTATTTCGCCCAGCCGGTTTTTGAGTCGTAGGGCAATGTGAAGCCCATGGCCTCGATTTCGTGCATCTTTCCGTCTTTGACCTTGAAGATGTGCACGGCGACCATATCGAACGGCTTGATGTTCAAGTCGTTGTGATCGACGCCGGGCACTCCCGTAATCTTGTACGTCTTCTCGACCATCGGGTGGCGGAACTGCGAGAAGCCCATCACCAAGCCGGTTTCGGGATCGGCAATCTCCACGCGGCGCGGTTCAATGCGCTTGATGTAGTTGAACGTGCCGGTCTTGAGCTGCGCGGCGCATTCAAGAGCTCCCAACGATGCAAAGCCGGGCTTGTCCGGCGGCGGATTGCTGGTCGTTTGCATGCCGTTTTCGCGGCGGACGCAATCATCGGCAAAGGGGGCATCGTTGGCGTCGGCCGAGACTAGCGCCTGGTAGTAGGAAGCGCCGATCGTCAACATCTCCGCGCGGGGAACACGCTCGGACGGCGGCACGGTGGCAAGCAAGCCCGGGCGCGGAGTCTGGAGGTTCTTGAGGCTCCTCTTGGACAAATTGCGCGCGACGACATGCTCAGCCTCGATGATCTTGCCGTCGTGAAGCTTCAGGCGCACCACAACGTCGACGGGTTTGTCGTTCTCTTGCATGATGCACATCAAGCCGACCTCCTCGGAAACCGGGTCGGGGACGTAGATTTTGAAGGTTGTCGGCAAGGCGGAGGCGGTCTTCCACAGGCCGTCGCCCGGCTTCATGGGAACAGCGTTTTCAACGAATAGCGCGTCCGGCGCAAACTTCACGCGCGATGGATCGTGCGCGACGAGCGCCGCCATATAATTGTCGACCGTGCTCTTCAGGCAAGCGCGATTGCACTGCGCTGATTGCGATGGCTGCGCCGCCGCCAAAATGCCGGCCGCGAACAACAGGATAGCGATTATTCTCGTCAAGGCTTTCAATGTGTCCCCCGTTTTAGTTTCTACCTTTTCATGCCGCGATTGCGCATCCGATCGAATAAAGCACGGAGCCGCCCCGCTCGACCCGGGATGCATGGTTGCCGGACCGAAAAGCCGCAGAGAAAATGGCACAGGATGGCGGCTGAATCAACGCCCAAATTTCCCCGTCGATCGACCGTTAAGGTCCTCAAAAGCCGGGTTCTACAGCAAAGCGACGGCTGTTCTACCGGGTTGTGCGTATTGGCCGGAAGCATAAAACAGCTTAAAAAGTATGCGTCGCCAGGGGCACAGACGCAATTCGCTATCCGGAGATGCAGGCCCGCTGGGCGCACAAGGAGGACGTATGTTGCGCTGGGCATTGGCGTTTTTCATCGTGGCGCTGGTTGCAGGAATTTTCGGCTTTTTCGGACTTGCAGTGGCGGCGGCAGGAATCGCCAAACTGCTGTTCTTCATCTTCCTGATTCTCTTCCTCGTTTCGCTGGTCGGCGGGTTGGTTCGCCGCACGTGAGGGTTGCAGGCGCGAACCCAGGCGCTTGTGAAACTCGCACCGAGGAGGACGTATGAAGACCGCTCCGCTCATCGGAATCATCTTGATCGTGCTGGGAGTCGTCTCGCTGGCGTACCAGGGCATCACATACACGACTCACAAGAAGGTGTTGGACATAGGCCCGCTGCAAGCAACCACCGAGCAACACAAGACGATACCGTTGCCGCCGATTCTCGGCGGAATAGCTCTCTTGGGCGGCGTGGTGCTCGTACTGGCTGGCAGAAAGACAGCATAGCGACTCACACGAGAGGATCTCCGGGCCGACGCGCGACGGCTCTATTGAGAGGACATGCAAATGTCAGGCGCAAGGGGGCGCGTATGAGATTCGAATTCCTTCTCGGTATCTCCATACTCTTGCTCATCCTCGCAGGTTGGCGCATTCGTTTTCCTTCACTTCGCGAGCTTTTGATTCACGTGCTATTCACGTTGGCCGTCGTTTCCTTTTTGGCGCGTCACTTCATTGCCTCCAGGACGACGTAAAGCGCAGTTTTCAGAGCGTTCGCTCCGATCAGATCCGTACCTAGGGTCTTTTCCGTATTTACGCTTCTTTGGGATTGCTCGACACTCGTGCCGGATGGGCATTCGCCGGCAGTACGATTGAAACAGGGGAAATGACATGACAGACATCCGGGAATTGGAAAAAAACAAGCAGCACCTTCCCACGCATGAAGAGATCGAACAACGCGCTCACGAACTCTATCTGAAGCGCGGGGGCCAACATGGCCGGGCCATGGATGATTGGCTCGCCGCCGAGGCCGAACTAACAACAGAACGCCAAACGAAATCGGAATTCTTTGAACCCAAGAGCAAAACGGCCGCGGCCGGCGGTCTGAGCTTTACTGACGCGAGATCGCTAAAGTAGCGCAGGCGCGGCGGCTCGCCGGGCGTGCTTTACAGTTCGCAACCGGCATGCAGATGAATTTGGCATTCGCGGTCGCTATTGTTGCAGTTCCTTCCGTTTTGCGGGGCGACGAGGCTATCGAGGCGGCCCGATGCGATACATCTGCGTGCACGGTCATTTTTATCAGCCACCCCGGGAAAACCCCTCGCTCGAAGCGATCGAGTTGCAGGATTCCGCTTACCCGTATCACGATTGGAATGAACGGGTGTGCTCCGAGTGTTATGCGCCCAACGGATCGTCTCGAATTCTGAATGAGAAAGGAGAAATTCGGGAGATCATCAACAACTACGCGCAGATCAGTTTCAATTTCGGCCCCACGCTGCTCTCCTGGATCGAGGAAAAGACGCCAAAGGTGTACGAATCGATTCTGCAGGCAGATCAACAAAGCCTGCAGCGGTTCGGGGGCCATGGCTCCGCTATCGCCCAGGGTTACAACCACATGATCCTTCCGCTGGCAAACCGACGCGACAAAGTGACGCAGGTGAAGTGGGGAATTGCCGACTTCGAGCACCGCTTCAAGAGAAAGCCGGAGGGGATGTGGCTGCCCGAGACGGCAGTAAACACTGAGACACTCGAAGTTCTGGCCGAGAACGGCATCCGATTCACGATTCTGGCGCCGCGCCAGGCAAAACGCGTGCGGCGCAAAGGCGGCCGGAAATGGATCAACGTCGCGGGCGGCCGCATCGACCCGAGCCGGGCATATCTCGTGCAGCTTCCCTCGCGCAAAAGCATCAACGTTTTCTTTTACGACGGGCCGATTTCGCAAGGAGTGGCCTTTGAAGGATTGCTCAGTGACGGGAAGCGCTTTGCGGACCGCTTGGTTTCCGGATTCTCCGATGCCCGGACCTGGCCCCAACTCGTCCATATCGCGACCGACGGCGAGAGTTACGGCCATCACCATCACTACGGCGAGATGGCGCTTTCTTACGCCCTGCAATACATCGACGCCGACAAGACGGTCGAGCTAACCAACTATGGGCAATTTCTGGAGCGCTTCCCGCCGGATCACTTCGCGGAGATCGTCGATGACAGCTCCTGGAGCTGCGTCCACGGCATCGAGCGCTGGAAGTCGGATTGCGGATGCAATACCGGAGGGCACGGGGATTGGAATCAAGGATGGCGCGCGCCGCTCCGTTCGAGTTTGGACTGGCTTCGCGAGACGCTGGCGGGTGTCTTCGAAGAACGCGGCGCACAGCTTTTGAAGAACCCCTGGGAGGCCCGTGACGCATACATTCGCGTAATCCTGGATCGCTCGGACGACTCGCTGGCGTCCTTCTTCGGAGAGCATGCAACGCACGAACTGAACGACGAGGAACGGGTTCGCGCTCTGAAGTTGCTCGAGATGCAGCGCCATGCGCTGCTGATGTATACGAGCTGCGGGTGGTTCTTCGACGAACTTTCCGGGCTGGAAACCGTGCAAGTGATCCACTACGCCGGACGAGCGATACGCCTGGCAGAAGAGTGCGGCGGCGGTTCGTTCGAAGCTGAATTTGTGAAACGCCTGAGCGCCGCGAAGTCCAATCTGCCCCAGCATGGAGATGGCTCGCAGATTTATGAGAAATGGGTGAAGCCGGGATACATCGACATGCGTATGCTGGCCGGCCACTATGCGATCAGTTCGCTTTTCGAAAACTATGAAGCGCAGGCGCGGATCTACTGCTACCAGGTGGATCGCGAAGATTTTGCCATCGAGGCCGAGGGCAAAAAGCGCCTCGCGACGGGGACCGCCCGTTTCAGCTCCAACATAACGCGCGAAACAGACGTGTTCAGCTTTGCCGCTCTGCATCTTGGCGATCCGAATCTGTTGGGAGGAGTGCGTACCGCCGACGCCGCGACAAGCGACGCGGAGAAATCGAAGCTTCGGGAGCTTTTTTCCCGCTCGGACACAGCCTCAATCATCCGAGAGTTAGACGAAGGCTTCAACAAACAGACGTTTTCGCTCAGATCTTTGTTCAAAGACGAACAGCGAAAAATCACCAAACAAATCCTGGACGAGTCGATCACATCGACCACCGCTGCCTACCGGTCGATTTACCAAACCAATGCTCCACTCATTCGCTTTCTCCACGGGCTCGGGATTCCCATCCCGACGCCATTGTACTCGGCCGCACAAATTGCCTTGAACAACAAGCTCGAGGAAGCACTCGAACGGCCCGATCCGGATGCGAACAGCATCCAGGGCTTTTTCCGCGAAGTCGCGGAAACGCAGGTTGAGATCGACGCGACGACGCTGGAATTCGTGACGCGAAGGAGACTCGAGAGGGAGGCCGCGCAATTCGCCGAGCATCCGGACGTCCCGGAGATCGTGCACCGGTTCAAGAAGTTGCTCGACCTGGCTCTTGCGCTGCCGTTTCCTGTTGTCCTGTGGGAAGTGCAAAACATTTCATACACTCCGCTCGTGCAAACACTCGAGAAGTACGGTGCATCGGAGAGCGATCCGGCGAAGAAAGCATTTCTGGGCGAACTGGTTTCTCTGAGAGACGCGTTGAAGATTCAGGGCGCCGACGCGAGCAGCCATGCCACGGCCTAGCGCCCCCCTTTCGACCTACCGCTTGCAATTCAACAAAGACTTCGGCTTTGCCGACGCCACGCGGCTGCTCGATTACTTATCCGAACTGGGCGTGACAGACCTGTACGCTTCGCCGATCCTGGCAAGCCGCAAGGGCAGCGAACATGGATACGATGTCGCCGATCCAACGCGACTCGATCCTGAAATCGGCTCAGAGCAGGAATTTGAAGCCCTACGGGCGGGACTCGCGAAGCGCGGCATGGGGCTGCTGCTGGATATCGTGCCGAACCACATGGCGGCAAGCAGCGAGAATCGCTGGTGGATGGATGTGCTGGAAAACGGGCGCGAGTCGACTTTCGCGTCCTATTTCGACATCGACTGGAATCCTCCGTCTCGCAACCTCGTCGGAAAAGTCCTGCTGCCGATCCTCGGAAGACCCTTTGGCGAGGCGCTCGATCAGGGCCAGCTCCAACTGACCTATCAAGACGGCAAATTCTTCGTCCGCTATTTCGAATCGATTCTGCCGGTCGCTCCGGAGTCCTATCACCAGATTCTGGGTCTACGCTCGGACGCCGTCGAACGGGCACTTGGAAAGGACAGCCCGGAGTTTGAGGAATTCTCCGGCATCCTTGCAGGTTTCGCCGCGCTCGCGCAGAACGGGCATTCGGGCGGCGCCACCGAGACCCGTTTGAAGCTTGACGCGATTCGCGGGCGTTTGGCGCTCCTGGCTTCAGAGCGCCCTGCAGTTACCGCCGTCATCGAATCAAACCTGAGAGAATTCGACGGGACGCCCGGAAATCCCGCGAGCTTCTTCTTGCTCGAGCGATTGCTGAACGAACAGCACTACTTGCTGGCTTACTGGCAGGATCCCAACGAAGGCATCAACTACCGGCGCTTTTTCACGATCTCGGACCTGGTGGGAGTTCGGGTGGAGGATCCGATCGTATTTGAGGCGACGCACGATCAAATTCTCCGGATGGTCGCAAAAGGAGCAGGCCAGGGGCTGCGAATGGGTCTCCGGGTGGACCATATCGACGGCCTTCGCGACCCTTCGGGATATCTGACACGGCTGCAACAACGCCTTTCCGAGGTGGAAGGTCCCACGGCGTCCAGTCCCTACCTGATCGTCGAGAAGATTCTGGGCCGAGGAGAACGATTGCCCGACGACTGGCCGATAGCTGGGACGACGGGTTACGAGTACCTCAACTATTTGAATGGGATCTTCGTCGATCGAGAGGGATGCGAACGGGTCGAGGCGATCTATTCGAAATTTATCGGCAGGAAGACGAATTTCGCCGACGTTGTTTATGAAAAAAAGAAATTGGTGATGAATTCGCTTTTGCGAGTGGAAGTGCGAGGCTTGGCCCGCCAATTGGCTGAGCTGGCCTCGAAGGACCGCTACGCAAGAAGCATTTCGCGGCTCGAACTGCTCGATGCCCTTACGGAAGTCACGGCGTGCATGCCAATCTATCGTACCTATATCCGGAGCCTCGAAGTGCCGCCAACCGCCAGGACCACAATCGAAGAAGCGTTGCAAGGCGCCCAGGCACGGCGGCCGCAATTAAGCAAGCCCTGCATCGATTTCCTGCGCGACGCGCTGACGCTATCGAATCCGCCGCACATCGGGCCGGCGCAGCGGGAAGAGCGGCTGGCATTCGTGATGCGATGGCAACAGTTCACGGGCCCGATTGTCGCGAAGGGTTTTGAAGACACGGCGCTCTACGTCTACTACCCGCTGTGTTCGCTGAACGACGTGGGCGGAAATCCCGAGCCGGCCCAAGTTGTGTCGCGCGAAGAGTTCTACGAGTTCGTCGGCGAACGACAGCGCCGCTGGCCGCACACTCTCAACGCGACGACGACCCACGACACGAAGCGCAGCGAAGACCTGCGGGCGCGCGTGAATGTTCTTTCCGAGATTCCGGACGAGTGGGGCGCGAAGATCGCGGAATGGGCGAAGGAGAACGCCGCGCACAAGCAGACAATCAACGGGCTTGAAGCGCCAGACGCGAACGAAGAATACCTGCTGTATCAAACGCTGCTCGGAATCTGGCCTGCAGACACGCAAAACGCATCGTCGATCACCAAACGATTGCAGGACTACATGGTGAAGGCGGTTCGCGAAGCCAAAGTGCACACTCGATGGATTGAACCCAAAGAGGCGCACGAAAGCGCGGTGATTCGCTTCGTCGAGCGGATCCTATCGCGCGAAACTGCTCCGCAATTCCTGGCGGACATCGCTCAATTTCAGCGGCGCATCGCGTGGTGCGGCATGATCAACGGGCTCGGCCAGGCGGTTCTGAAGATCGTTTGTCCGGGAACGCCGGACTTCTACCAAGGTTCGGAGATGTGGGATTTTCGGCTGGTCGATCCCGACAACCGCGGGCCCGTGGACTTTGCTGCACGCTGCAAGGCGCTCCGTGGGTTCTCGGAAGAGGCCGCAAATCCGGACGCCGCCTTCGAACTCCTCCGAAGATGGCCTGACGGGCGGATCAAAATGCACGTTACGAGAGCAGCGCTGCATTGCCGGCAGCGATATGCCGAGCTTTTCACCGAAGGCGATTTCATGCCGGTCGTCGCTCAGGGCGTGCGAAGCGAAAATCTAATTTCGATTCTGCGGAATCACGGTGGCAATTCCGTCCTGGCTGTGATTCCGCGATGGCTCGCCCGGACCTATGCGGAAAAGGAGACCTCGCCGCCCGCGGGCTTCTGGGGCGGTACTGCCCTTCTTCTGCCGGAATCTACGCCCGGGCCGTGGACAAACGTGCTGACCGGCGAGAGCGTCGAGAGCCACGTCGTGGGAGAAAGCCGCTCGTTGGCGGTATCCGACGTGTTGAAGCGCTTTCCGATTGCGTTGCTGGCCCCTGCCTCCAGTTGGAATCGCTGAGTCTCAACTGGCTTCGCGCGATAGGGGTATTGCCGCGGAAGTCGGGACCTCGGACAACGACGCCGGCGAACCCGCGAATTTCGCCCACGCCGGAAAATCTACCACTGGCCCTTTGGAAGTCAGGTCAGTTCGGCTTGAGGCCATAAACATCAAGTTCGCCCGAGACAGTCGTCGATCCGTACGCGCCGCCGGTGTTATTGCCACGGGTTCCTACGTACACTTTGCCGTTCGCAACGGAGGGAACGGTGAATTTAACCGCATTCCCGGCAGCATCCGCCGCAACCATTGAACTGTTCCATAGATCCGTAGTGAGCGTCGTGGCATCGTAGGCATGAAGAACGGCTGGGCCGCAAGAATGGGACTGGTTGGTGCAATAGCTGGTGCTGTTTAACGCCCAGACGATTCCGTTGCTTGAGCCCGTAGACGAGACGGACGGCGTGGCGCCCGGAAAGCCATAGCTCGTCGAAGACTGAGAGGCGACAGCCGTATTGAACAAATTCGTGGAGCTGTTGAAGGTATAGGAAACCAGAGGTCCATTGATTCCGGCAATGTAGTAATTGCCGTTCCAGAATGCGCCGGTAGCAAAGATCCCGTGGCCAAGGCCGAAGTTCTGCCGCGCGTTCGAGTCTCCGAGTCCCCCCATGCTGTCGCCATTCAAGAGGTAGAGAGTGCCATCCTTGCCGCCACCAATCACCAGATGTTTCAACGTGCCGGAAGTCAGATTCAGGACCACGGCAGCACCGCCCGCCCCGAAGTCATGATCATCGGCGTTGTCGGTCGCCTGATCGGACGGCGTGAAAAACGAAGAAATGGTCAAGTTATTCGACAACTGGAGGAAGGAATCCCCGTAATCATCGCCGCCACTTGTCACGTCGAATACGGCATTGCCGGTGATGAGATAGAGATTGTTGCTCGCATCGGCCGCAGGCGCGCCTCCCGCCATCCATATGCCGCCGTATCCGACGTTGGGCGTCACGTTCAACACGTTCGCAATCGTCAGATTCGGGGCGTTGAACCCCACCACCCAGCCATAGTATGGCGCGTGGTCTTCGTGGGAAGCCCAAACAACGTAAACTACGCCATTGACCAGTGCGAGTCCTGAGCGCTGAGCCTCCTGTTGCGGATTGAAACTGACCGACGAACCGCCATCACCAGTGCCGAGATAGGTGATGGAAGAGGTGATATTCATAGGCCCGCTGAATTTTTCGCTGCCAGTAGTGATGTCTATCGCGTGCAGACGTTGATAGAAAGACGTGCCAGCGGAATTCATCGACTTCGAAACCACGTAAAGAGTGTTTGTCGACGGGTCTATCACAGGAGTGCCGGTTACGCCGACTTCCGGCATGATGTCGCCGGCTCCCCCACCTACTAACCCCCCGGGGCCAGAAGGCACAGTCACTTCGCCAGGGTTCGCCCCGTGACTGGTGTCGATCAGACTTACGCTCCAGAGCTGCACGCACGGGTTGGAATCGCCATCGAAAGCATACAGGCTGTCGTGCTCCGTGGCGACGAAGACCACGTTGTGCTGCGCGCCGTTGACCGTCAGATTTGCGATCCATAGAGGCTGTGCGTAGACGGCGCCGTCGACAGTGCAGGAAAAGAGTTTGCCGAACGTCGAGGTATTTACGACAGAAGTCGTAAGGGCATATTCCTGGGCATCGACGCCATCGCGGGCAAGGTCGTTGTGATAGCCGTAGACGCCCTGGAGGTCGGTAACGCCGATGGTAGCTGTAGCCGACTTAGTGACGTCAGCCACGCTGGTTGCCGTGACGGTATACACGCCAGCAGTTGCCGCGCTGAAGGAGGCCACAGTCGTCGTTTGGCCGCTGAGCCCTCCGCCCGTGCTCACGGACCAGCTTACGCCGGCAGCGCCTACATCATTTGTCACGCTCGCTGTCAATTGAATTTGCTGGGTTATGGTGGCTCCGCCGAGATTCGGGCTGAGACTGACGGAGATCGGCCCAGACGAGGTGACCGTGAAGGTCACTCCGTTGCTCGCGACCCCTCCTACCGTCACTACTATGCTTCCCGTCGTCGCTCCGCTCGGCACCGGCGCCACGATACTCGTCGCACTCCAACTCGTCGGCGTGCCCGCCACACTGTCGAACGTCACCGTGCTTGTCCCCTGCGTCGCCCCGAAGTTCGTTCCCGTGATCGTCACCGACGTGCCCACAGGCCCTGACGTGACGCTCAAGTTTGTGATGTTCGGCGCAGCCGTCGTCACCGTGAAGGTCACTCCGTTGCTCGCGACCCCTCCTACCGTCACTACTATGCTTCCCGTCGTCGCTCCGCTCGGCACCGGCGCCACGATACTCGTCGCACTCCAGCTCGTCGGCGTGCCCGCCACACCGTTGAACGTCACCGTGCTCGTCCCCTGCGTCGCCCCGAAGTTCGTCCCCGTGATTGTCACCGACGTGCCCACAGGCCCCGACGCCACGCTCAAGTTCGTGATGTTCGGCGCAGGCGCCGTCACCGTGAACGTCACTCCGTTGCTCGCAACCCCTCCTACCGTCACTACTATGCTTCCCGTCGTCGCCCCGCTCGGCACCGCCGCCACGATACTCGTCGCGCTCCAGCTTGTCGGCGCGCCCGCCACTCCGTTGAACGTCACCGTGCTCGTCCCCTGCGTCGCCCCGAAATTCGTCCCCGTGATTGTCACCGACGTGCCCACAGGCCCCGACGTTCACGCTCAAGTTCGTGATACTCGGCGCAGGCGCCGTCACCGTGAACGTCACTCCGTTGCTCGCCACTCCTCCCACCGTCACCACCAGGCTTCCCGTCGTCGCTCCGCTCGGTACCGCCACCACGATGCTTGTCGCCGTCCAGCTCGTCGGCACGCCCGCCACACCGTTGAACTTCACCGTACTCGTCCCCTGCGTCGCTCCGAAGTTCGTCCCCGTAATCGTCACCGACGTGCCCACGGGCCCTGACGTTGCGCTCAAGTTCGTGATGCTTGGCGCAGGCGCCGTCACCGTGAACGTCACTCCGTTGCTCGCTACCCCGCCCACTGTCACTACTACGCTTCCCGTCGTGGCTCCGCTCGGTACCGCCACCACGATGCTTGTCGCCGTCCAGCTCGTCGGCACGCCCGCCACACCGTTGAACTTCACCGTACTCGTCCCCTGCGTCGCTCCGAAGTTTGTCCCCGTGATCGTCACCGACATACCCACGGGCCCCGATGTCACACTGAGACTACCGATGCTCGGCGGAGGCGCCGTCACCGTGAACGTCACTCCGTTGCTCGCCACCCCGCCTACCGTCACTACCAGGCTGCCCGTCGTCGCTCCGTTCGGCACCGTCACCACGATGACTGTCGCGCTCCAGCTCGTCGGCGTGCCCGCTACACCGTTGAACGTCACCGTGCTCGTCCCTTGCGTCGCCCCGAAGTTCGTTCCCGTGATCGTCACCGAGGTTCCTACGGGCCCGGACGTTACGCTGAGACTGCCGATGCCCGGTGCAGGCGGATTCGGATGCGCGGCAGGGTCATTGCCTGCACAGCTTTGCAGCATAATCGCAGCAGCGCCAAGAAAGAAAATCGTGATAAGAAAATCGCGGAGAGTCAGCCCATCGCGAGATGTCATACCTTAGGAGGCTCCGACGACGTGAGCAAAGTGGTAGAGGTCGTCCCTGGGATTTGGAATTCCAACTGCGTACATTATAGCGGCAAGAAGTACCGATCGCCCAAATACTATTCTCAACGGTGGAAGCGTAGTATGAAATTACTAGTACCGCTTACCAATTGTTATAGTCCCTCGGGCCAGCCAGAATTCAGCAGGTCCGCGGTGTGTCGCAGAAAATTGCGCTCAGTTTTTCGACTCGGAAAAACATGGAAACCTAACTAATTGAAAAGAAGTGGTGAGCCGCGGAGGACTCGAACCTCCAACCCGCTGATTAAGAGTCAGCTGCTCTACCATTGAGCTAGCGGCCCAGCAAACCGACATTTTAACACGAGATAGCGAGCGCCAAATCGCGGTAACCGAACGGCCCGATCAGCTGCGAAGGGTCGCCGCGATTTCTTTCGCGACCTGCCGCGCGCGGACGAGATCGCCCGGCCCAAACGAGATCGCCGCGACGCGCGCATGTCCGCCGCCGCCGTACTTCTCGCACAGCGACGCGAGATTCACGTCGGCGGCAGCTTCCTTCCACGGATTCGTGCCCACCGAAACCTTCGCGCGCGTCGGCGACGCGCTCACGCCCACGGAATACAGCGCGTCCGGATGCAGATAGTACGGAATGAATTTGTTGTAGCCCTCGAGATCGAGATCGCTCACGTCGAAATAGACCACGCCGCCGCGCGAATCGGCCCGTTCGCGCAAAATATCGATCGACCGGCGATGGCGCTCAAGCAACGGACCGAGATGCTTCTTCACGATCGGCAGCTCGATGATTTCCGCCAGCGGGAGCCGAGCCAGATCCGGAATCAGCTGCGGCACCAGATTCGCCTCCGGCGCCGCCTCGATCACCAGCGCCAGCTGCATCGCCGGCTCAGCCAGCGCCACCGCGGCCTCCGGCGAGGCAAACTGCGCGCCGTCGATAATGTCGCCCCATTGGATCAGTTCCGCGAGCGGCTTGGCGTCGAATCCGAATTTTTCGGCTGGCGATCGTCGCCAGAAATTTCGTGCACGACTTGTATGACGGATCGTAGAACTTCTTGCCCGAGTGGTCCTGCCGGAAATGCTCGGCGTCCTCCGGCTTCAGAAACGCGCTCTGATGATGGTCGAACCACCAGGTGAGCAGCGGCGAGCTGGAATACTTGAAATCCACGATGGCGTTTTCATCGCCGTCGAATATGCCGTCCTCGAACGGCTGCGAGGCCTTGTGCGTCATCCCGGTGTACATGAATTCGGCGCCCGGATCGATGCGCTCGCGGTAAAACCGCGAAAAGATCGCGGCCGAAGACGCGCCGTCAAAGCATTTATCGTGGAAACAGACCCGAACTTTCACATCCCTCTCCCGTATCACAGCGCCTACAGACCGGCGCGACCGTAGGTAAAGCCAACTAAGATGGATGCTCCCTGTTCGCTTGTCAAGAGGGTAACGCGACGTCTACAAAATCTCGGCGCGCCGGAAACAATCGATAGCGTGATCGTTCACCATGCCGGTCGCCTGCATGAATGCGTAGCAGATCGTCGAGCCGACGAACCGGAAGCCGCACTTCTTCAGGGCTTCGCTCATCGCGTCGGACTGCACCGTCCGCACCGGCACTTGCTTCGAGCGCCGCCAGGAATTCCGCTTCGGCTTGCCGCCGACGAACTCCCAGATGAAGCGGTCGAACGAGCCATGCTCGTTTTTCACAGCGAGAAACGCCTGCGCATTCGTAATGGTGGCCGCGATCTTCAGCCGGTTACGCACGATCCCGGCGTCGGCCATCAGCGCCCGCACCTTGCGCTTGTCGTAGCGCGCGATTTTCGCGGCGTCGAATTCGTCGAACGCCCGGCGATAGTTCTCGCGCTTCCGGAGAATCGTCTCCCAACTCAGTCCCGCCTGCGCGCCCTCGAGGATCAAGAATTCGAAGAGTTTGCAGTCATCGTGGAGCGGAACGCCCCACTCCGCGTCGTGATACTCGATCATCAGCGGACTTTGCGCCCAAGCGCACCGGCGCACCTCGGTCTCCGATTTAGTCGTCATCGCGTGGATCGCTGCAAGGAAGGAGTGCCGAAAAACCTCGAAAGCCATCTCGCGGGGGTGATTTCATGGCCCCCGCGAGGCAACTTCGTTGAGGTCAAAACGGGCGCCTTACGAAAGATGGCGCTCGATAGCCTTGGTGATCTGCTCTTTGGACACTGCGCCGACGATCTGTTCGGCCACCTGCCCGCCCTTGAACACGAGCAGCGTCGGAATCCCGCGGATGTTGAACTTGCCCGGCACGTTCATGTTGTCGTCGACGTTGAGCTTGACGACCTTCAGTTTGCCCGCATGCTCCCGCGCGATCTCATCCACGGTGGGGGAGAGCATCTTGCACGGCCGGCACCAGTCGGCCCAGAAATCGACCATCACGGGCTGAGTGTTGCTTGCGTCGATCACCTCCGCCTGAAAGCTCGCATCGGTTACAGCCGGAATGTTATCTGACATTTAAGTTTCCCCTTATGAGCGTCTTCCGGATTACCGCCGGTCCACGCCCGCATGTTTAGATGTTCCAGCGACCCTTGGGATTCGCGACCGCTTTGCCGCCTCGTATAGAGTGACGTACGACGCTGCAGAAGCCGTCCACGAAAAATCCTTGGCCATGCCGTTCGCCTGCACGGTTTGCCAAGCCTTTGCATCGCCGTATACCGCTAGCGCCGTGCGAAGGCACTGCAGCAACGCTTTGCCGCTGTATTCCTCGAACTTGAATCCGGTGCCCTGCTGCGTTTTGGGAACGAAATTCTGTATCGTATCGTCCAGTCCCCCGGTCGCCCGAACGATAGGGACCGTCCCATAGCGCAAGCTGTAAATTTGGTTCAACCCGCACGGCTCGTATCGCGACGGCATCAAGAACATGTCCGCGCCCGCCTCGATCTTATGCGCGAGGCTGTTATCGTAACCGATTTTGACGCCCACGCGCTCCGGATATTTCTCCGCTAGCTGCCTAAAGAGCTTCTCGTACTCGGCCTGGCCGGTTCCTAGTACGACGAGTGCCAAATTCTCTTTCATCATCTCGTCCGCGATTTCCGCGATCAGGTCGAACCCCTTCTGGTCCGCAAAGCGCGAGACGATGCCGATCACAGGACGCGTCGAGTCGCCTTCCGGCACCCGAAATGAAGCGAGCAGGCCCTTCTTGCACGCCTTTTTCCCGGCAAGATTCTCCGCCGAGTAGTTCTGCGCGATCAGCTTGTCCGTCTCCGGATTCCACGCCGCGTAATCGACACCATTCAAGATGCCGACCAGCCGGTCTCCCCGATTGCGGATCACGCCCTCGAGTCCATTGCCGTATTCCGCCGTCTGAATTTCCTTGGCATAGCGGCGGCTCACGGTCGTCAGATAGTCGGAGTAGATCAATCCGCCCTTGAGGAAGTTCACTTTACCGAAGAACTCGAGGGCATCCACGCTGAAAAGCGTATCGGGCAGGCCGATCCTCCGCAGCACAGAGGCGTCGAAAACTCCCTGATAGGCGAGATTGTGAATGGTGAATACAACCGGCAGCGAACCCACGGCGCGATCCTCGGCATGTTGCGTGCGCAGCAGCACGGGCACCAGGGCGGTCTGCCAGTCGTGGCAATGGACCACATCCGGCAGCCACACGCGCTTCATGAACTCGATCGTGACCCGCGAGAATTCCGCAAAACGCTCGGCGTTGTCTGGATAGTCTCCGGTGGAGTCGCCATAAAGCTCCGGGCGATCGAAAAATGGAGGATCATCGACAAAAAAGTAACGGACTCCATCGACCGCCGCCGCTTCCGCAAGCGCCGGAAACCGCAAGCGATCGCCGAGCGCCACCGTCACGCTCGAAATCAGCATCGAGTGAATCTTGTTGGCGTGATACCGCGGCAACAGCACAGCCACGTCGTGGCCCATCGCCCGCAGGGCCTTCGGCAGCGCCTCGACAACGTCCGCCAATCCGCCGGTTTTCGAGTAGGGGAGCCCTTCGGAAGCTACAAAGAGAATTTTCATCGCCGCCCGACCACAATAAAAACGGTAACGGAGCCATCTGCGTTCGTCAACCCAATCTGCCGACGCCGCGCCCCATCTGCCATCGCACGGTTGTTACCAGGGCGCGTTTGTAGCCTCACGCTCGCATTGTTACACTCGTTCGCCATGGCTCGTCAGAAATTGGGACAGCACTTCCTCGGCGATCCCGTCTGGCAAAAACGAATCGTCGATACGCTGCCCCGCGATCCCGACAACGTCTGGGTCGAAATCGGCGCCGGGCACGGCGAAATGACGCGCCTGCTGGCCGGCCGGGGCCGCCGCGTCATCTCCATCGAAACGGATGCCCGTCTTGCCGAGAATCTGCGCGAGCGCGTTCAATCGCATCCCGCCGAGTGGCCGTCTGTCGAAATCGTCGCCGGCGATGTCCTGAAGCTTGATCTCGGAAAGCTTGCCGGAGGAGGTCGTTTCCGCGTCTACGGCAATCTTCCTTACTACATCACCTCGCCGATCCTGCATCATCTATTCGGCTATGCTTACCAGATCGCCTCGATCCACATCGTCATCCAATTCGAAGTGGCTGCGAGGATCGCCGCTCGCCCCGGCCGCCGCGAGTACGGCTATCTTTCGGCCGCCTGCCAGTTCTACGCGCGACCCGAAATTGTTCTGCGGATTCCGCCCGGCGCGTTTCGTCCCCCACCGCGCGTAACGTCCGCACTCGTCCGCATGATGCTGCCGGGTGAGCGGGCTTCCCTTGGCGTTCGCGACGAGCAAGCGTTTCTGGAATTCATACAGACCTGCTTCAGCCAGAAACGCAAAACGCTGCGCAACAACCTGCGCGCCATAGCGCCGGACGACCGCATCCACGCCGTCCTCGACGAATGCTCGCTGCGCGCCGATGCCCGCGCCGAGCAGCTCTCGCTCGCGCAGTTCTCCGCCCTGTTCGCTGCGATCGGTGGGGAATAAAACGTCAGGTCACTTCGCCGGCTGCCGCGATGAAATATCCTCAACTACGGCACGCAGCCGATCCGGCAAGTCCGTCATGATGCCATCGACACCGGCTTCGATCACTTGTCGCATCTCGCCCGCGTCGTTCACCGTCCACGTCACAACGTGCAGATCCGCCCGGTGCGCTCGATCGACGAGGTCGCGGTTGACGAGATCCCACCGCAGGCACAATTGCCGCGCGCCCGCGTCGAGCGTCGTTTTCACGAGGTCGGGCCCTCCCCGGTCGACGAGCAACCCCATCATCACTCCGGGATCGATCTGTCGCAGCGCCCGCAGCGTTTCCGGATCGAACGAAATCGCGATCGTGCGCGCCGCATTCTCCGAATTCTGCAGCGCTGCAACGAGCGAGTGGTGCATGCCCCACGCGCCGTCGTACTTGATCTCGAGATAGAAAATCACGTCATTCTGCCGCGAGAATTTGAGCACCTCTTCGAGCGTGGGAATCTGCACGCCCATGAATTGCCGGTCGAACCACATCCCCGCGTCGAGCTGCCGCAACTCGGCGAGCGTTCGATCCTTCACCGGCCCTTGGCCGTTCGTGGTCCGTTCGAGCGTTGGATCGTGTATCGCAACGAAACGCGCATCCCGGGTCAGATGCAGGTCGGTTTCGATGAAACCCGCGCCCAACTCGACCGCCCGCTGAAAAGCCACGAGCGTGTTTTCGGGCGCGTGGCCGGAGGCGCCTCGGTGCGCGATAATCCAGGGATCTCGCATGGTTTTGCCTATGCTAGCAGATTCGGCGCCGCAGTCGTTTTGCATGCCGCAGCCGCGTTGTGAGAATCACAACCCCGCGTGCCGGTACTAGAACAGCTATAACCGCACATTCTCCTGCGAACCGCCCTCCGTGCAAAGACTTTCTCATACCCGCCCCACAACCTTCCAGCTTCTGGATATTCCGGCCGCAGTAAGTAGCGCAGCGGCGCCTAAATTCGCTCGGTGCGCTCCGTGCCATCCCACATTTTCTTGAAGCCATTGCACATAGCAAATACATCGAAGGAAAGCTCATTCGCGCCGCTTTGGTAAAAGGATTGCCCACCCATACGGTTGCCGAAGGGCGTTCGGCGGGGGATCGCAAAGCTGGCAGCGAACGCATCAGCCGCCGATGCTTGGAGCGCCGATTCAGTCGTTGACTTCGCAGAGTTTTTCGTCGTAGAAGAACCGTTCGAAATGGTGGAGGCGGGGGGTCTGTCGAAGCAGCGGAGTCGCCGGTCGCCGGGGCGCTCTTCGCACTGAGGATGTGATTCGACGGGCATCAGCCTGTGGGTCGTTCCAGCATGCGTTTGGGGGCGCTGGAGCGGCCCGTCTTCGGGAGGGCATGTGGCGCTGTTCGTTCTAGTTCTGGTGGGGCTGGTCGTCGGTCAGACGTGGCTCGACTGGCGCGAAACCAGAAAAGATTGGATCATCCCTGAGTGGGCGAAAGGCATGGCGCTCGCCGGCGTCGTTGCCATCTCGCTCACGGCCGTTACGTCGTTCGCCTCTGTGTGGCTTCAGGACGACGCAAGCCAGTGGACCTCCGGATTCGGCTCGCGCTTCTTTTGGGCGGAACTGGTCTTCCTCTTTGTTGTCCTCGGCATGATTGTGGTTGCCGCCCGCAAGAAACACCTGCGCTGGCTATTGATCGTGGCAAGCGTCATCACCGCGGCCGCTTTTTGGTTTGGCATGAGCCTCTTCTCGTAGGTAAAGTCTTCTCGGATTCTCCCCGCGCGGTTGCCTCTTCGCTATTCGCCGGTAACTAGCGGCCGTTCACCGAAAACCTCAAGACGCCGCAGACACCACACCCTATTCTCTCGCCATGGAACGACACCAAATTCTGGCAGGAGACGACATGATGACCAACGTCGAACGGCGAGTTCCCTCTCCGGCTTCTACCTCATCAGCAGCCGCCACGCTAGGCGCCACGGTTCTGATCCTTGTGGGAATTGTGTTTCAATTGTGCGAACTTGGCTACGCACATCTGACGGACAGCCATTGGGTCGTTTCCCTGCTCTTGCAGAGCCTCTGGAGCTTGGCGAACGGTTGGGCGAAGGCGGCGGCGATGGGCGGCTCGTTCCGGTTTTGGCCGCTCGCTTTCGTGCTTGCCGGGTGCGCGATCCTGCTGTCCCGCAGGACGGCTTGATGCTGATTAGCGATTCTCGGAGCGGAGAAGGAGAGAATGACGGACGGTAACAGACGCGTGGTGGGTCCGGGCCTCCTGGTAGGCTTGTGGATCACTACGCTCGGGGTGATCTTCCTCCTGGATCAGCTGGGAATCATTCCGGCCCATATCTCCTTTCAGTTCGTTTGGCCGGCGATTCTGATTGTCGCCGGTCTGGCCGTCATCTTCTCCACCCACGCCGGCGGGCGTTTCTGGGGAGCGATTCTGCTCGCCTGGGGAGCCATTTCCATCTCGAACGAATTAGGTTTCCTGCATATCCACATCGGGAGCTTGTGGCCGCTCCTGATGATCGCCGGAGGCTTGTGGATGCTGACGAATTCGTCCGGACGATTTGGCCAACCCGGCTCCTGGCCCCGGTGGGCCGGTCCGATACACGGTCCCACACAGGATCCGACTCGGGATTCGACACAGGACCCGGCGGCGCCACACCCGACGGCGCCAGACGCAACGCGGATTTCGTTCGACAGCTCGCCGCGTCCGGGACCGCCAAGAATACCCCAGCCGCCGCCTCCGCCGGGAGCGTCGTTTTTCGCAGCCTCCGCGCCCGGGGGGAATGGCGATGATGCGACCTTCGATCAGTCTGTCATCCTGAGCGGCTTCAAGCGACGAATTACCTCGCAACGCTTCCGATTCGGGAAGGCCACCGCGATTCTCGGCGGCTTTCACATCGATTTCACTCGCGCAGATATCGAAGGCGACCGCGCATTCCTGCATATCGACACGATTTTCGGGGGCGGCGAGGTGCGGGTCCCCGACACTTGGAGAATCGTGATCGAAGCGACTGCCATTGCGGGCGCGTTCGTGGATGAGACGTATCCCCAACCGGCCGGATCGACGCCGGCCAAGCAACTGATCGTCCGTGGCGCCGCCATCTTCGGAGGAGTCAACATCAAGAACTGACTCCCATGCACCCGCTCCTTGGACAATTACGACGCGTTCTCCTCTACCTGATCGCATGGATTCCCCTCGCGGCGCTGCTCGTCTATCTCCTCTCCATCACCCATCAGGTCAGTATTGAAGAAGCGACGGCGCTGGCGATCCCTCTTTGCCTCTTCTATGCGTTCGTGTGCCTTTCGGCGTGGTACCCGTGCCGATCCACCCCGATCGATCGCGTCGAGCTCGAAAGGCTTCTGACCACGCACGTGGGCGGAGCGTTGGTTGCTTCCGGCCTTTGGGTGTTCGCGGCGTGGGTGCTGGCGTGGATTCTGGCTTCCAGCGTTTCCACATTCCGCGGCCTCAACGGGCGCCTGTATTCGGAACTGCCCGTCGTGTTCGTCACGGGAGTGCTGCTGTATCTGCTGTCTGTTTTCTTCTATTACGTCCTGATCGCCGTCGAAGCATCGCAAAAGGCCGAGGCGAGCATGATGCAGATGAGCATCCTTGCTCGCGAAGCCGAATTGAGAGCGCTGAAAGCGCAGGTGAATCCCCACTTCCTTTTCAATAGCCTGAATTCGATCAGCGCGCTCACGAGCTCCGATCCGGCGAAGGCCCGCGAAATGTGCATTCTGCTCGGCGATTTCCTGCGGCGGACTCTGGGACTCGGCGAAAAATCGGCCATTCCTCTCGAAGAGGAGATGTCCCTAATCCACGCGTTTCTCGCGGTCGAGAAGACTCGCTACGGCGCCCGCCTTCACATGGAGGAAAACATCGCCAATGACGCGCTCGCCGTTGACGTGCCTCCGCTCCTGCTTCAGCCGCTCGTCGAAAACGCAATCTCGCATGGGATCGCAAACCTTGTCGACGGTGGATGGATTCACCTGGACGTCGGCTGCAAAAACGGCTCCGTCTCGATCGTGGTTGAGAATCTTTTCGATCCGGAGGCGCCGGCGCGCCGCAGAAATGGTGTGGGATTGGCCAACGTGCGCCAGCGTCTTCAAGCCCGCTACGGAAATCGCGCCACCTTCGAGGCCAAAGGCGAGGGCGATCGTTTCCGCGTGGCCATCACCCTGCCGGCCGGAAAACTCTCCGAGAAAGAGGTCGCCGCCCAGTGAGCGTCGAAACGACACGCAAAATCCGCGCTATCATCGTGGACGACGAAGAGCTCGCGCGGCAGATTCTTCGCGAGTTTTTGTCCTCGCATCCGGAAGTCGAGCTCGTGGCCGAGTGCGCCAACGGCTTCGAAGCAGTGAAGGCGGTCGCCGAGCTGAAACCGGATCTCGTATTTCTCGACATCCAGATGCCCAAACTCGACGGCTTCGAAGTCCTCGAATTGATCGGCAATGAAACCGCCGTCGTTTTCGTCACCGCCCACGACAACTTCGCGATTCGCGCCTTTGAAGTCCACGCCGTCGACTATCTCATGAAGCCGGTGGGCGCGGGCCGCTTCGAAGCCGCGCTGAAACGCGCCAAAGAACGCCTCGAAGGCAAGGGTCCTTCGAATGCGGCGTCCCCGGCGGACCTCGCTGCAGCCGCGCGCCCACCCGCGCAGTATCTCGAAAGGATTCCCGTGCGAGACGGCGCGCGCGTGTTCATCATTCCCGTCGCGAAGCTTGATTACGTGGAGGCGCAGGACGATTACGTCGCGCTTGCGTCCGACGGCAAAAAGCATCTCAAGCAGCAGACCATCGCGAGCCTCGAAACCTCTCTCGATCCCTCGCGCTTCCTGCGCGTCCACCGCTCCTACATCGTGAACCTCGAGCGCGTCGCGAAGATCGAGCCCTATTCGAAGGACAGCCACGTCGCGGTTCTCACTACCGGCGCGCAGCTTCCCGTCAGCCGCACCGGCTACGCCCGCCTGCGCGAATTCCTCGACCGCTAAGCCTCGCCCTGCTGGCTGCTGCTGACTAAAGCAGCACGACCCCGCGCGCGAGCTTGCTACGGGCATGGCCCGGCGCGATACTCGACTTGATGAGGCTTCTCCGTCCATCCCTGGGGATCGCAGCCCTGCTGTGCTTGTCGACAGGTAGCAATTTGCTCGCGCCCCGCTCGGCGCGTGCGGACGAGCTGAAGCTGAAGGATGGCTCGAAGATCTCCGGCACCATCGTCGGCTTCGAGGAACATTCGTTCAAGGTGAAGACGAGCTACGGATTTGCGGAGGTACAAAAGGATCAGGTGGTTTCGATCAGCATCACGCCTGCGAAACCCGAGGTATCCGCGGCGCCCGCGCCGGAAAAACCAAAACCCGAAGCTGCGAGCATCGCCCCTGTCGCGTCGAAGCCGGTGGTGAAGGCCGCACCCGCAGCGGCGCCGGTGCCCGCGCCGAAAGTTGTCGCTGCCGTTCCGCCGCCTATCGCCGCTACGCCGGTCGCCGATCCTGCGCCGCCCAAGCCCGTGGCGCCCGTCCCGATTCGCGAAGAAGTGGTCGGCAACATCTACACGAACGAAACCTATCGCTTCAGCATGTACAAGCCGCCCGACTGGGAAATGATCGCCGGTGCGCGCAAGCTACTGCCCGGAACGATCACGGCCATCGGCACCGACGACGAAACCACCTACCTGCTCATCGGCCAGGCGCCCGCCGGACAATCGCTCGCCTCGGATATCGACGGAACCGAGCAGCGGCTCCGCGATGTGATGGACAACTTCCGCCCGCTGAGCGAGGAGCGCGTCACGATCGGCGGCGTCTCCGCGACCGAGCATCACTTTCGCGGCACCGTCGACCAGCACGAATGGTCGGGCGTCGCCGTCTTCATTCCGCGGGGCACCCGAATCTTCACGATCTTCGGAATGACTCTCGCCGATAGCGATCTCGTGCAGATTCAGGAAAACGTGATCGCCCGCACGATTTCGAGCCTTCAGTTCACCCAGCAGTAGCGCGCTGAACCCGCCAGTAGCACCTCTCGTGCGATAATCAACCGCTGTCGTGTAGCGCGAAAATCCAATGAGAGTGTTCGTGTCGTCCGCAGTAGCCGTGCTCTTCGCCGCTGTGACGCCGTTGCCCAACGGGCGCACGCCGCGCGCGGCGGGCAACTCCCGCTCCTACTTTTTACCGCGACGTGCTGCCGATCCTGCAGCAGCACTGCCAGATCCTGCCACCGGGCCGGCGAAATTGCGCCGATGCCGCTCGTCACCTACGAGCAGACGCAGCCGTTCGCCCGCGCTGATTGCGGACGATGCGCGCGCACGCAAAATGCCGCCCTGGTTCGCCGATCCGCGCGTCGGACATTTCTCGAACGATCCTTCGCTCTCGCCGCAGGAAATCAGCACGCTCGCGGCTTGGGCCGCGGCTGACGCGCCCGCGGGAAATCCGCGCGATGCGCCGCCGCACGCGGCAATGGGCCGAAGGCTGGAACATTCCGCAGCCCGATCTCGTCGATCCAAATGCCGAAGCCGGTGGCGATTCCCGCGCACGGCGACATGGAATACACCTACGAAATCGTGCCCACCGGATTCACCGAAGGCAAATGGGTGCAGATGTCCGAGATTCGCCCGTCGAGCCGCGAGAACGTTCATCACGCGGTCGTCTACATTCGCCCGCCGGATTCGCCTTGGCTGCGGCACGCGCCCGTCGGCGTGCCGTTCACCGCGTCCGACATGACGAGACGAGCAGGACCGCACGCGACACGCACACGACGAAGGCGGACATTTTGCTCGTCTACGCGCCGGGAAGCTCGCCGGACAATTGGCCGGAAGGAATGGCGAAGTTTATTCCCGCGGGCTCGGACCTGGTTTTCCAGATGCACTACACGACGCACGGCCACGCCGACGTCGATCAGACCAGCATCGGAATCGTGTTCGCGAAGCAGCCGCCGACGAAGCGCGTGCTGACGCTGCAGTTGACCAACAGCAGCTTCGTGATTCCGCCGGGCGTTGACGACTACCGCGTCGAAGTGCACGGCTCGATGCCGAACGATGCGCTGCTGCTCAGCTTCTTCCCGCACATGCATCTGCGCGGGAAGCGATTCGAGTACAACATCCTTCGCGCGGACGGCACGATCGAGCCGCTGCTGCGCGTGAACTACGATTTCTACTGGCAGTTGAGCTACCGGCTTGCGCAGCCCGATGCCGCTGAAAGCGGGAACGGTGCTGCAGGCGGTCGCATGGTACGACAATTCGAAGAACAATCCGCACAATCCCGATCCGAACGTCGCCGTTTATTGGGGCGATCAAACCTACGACGAAATGATGGTGGGATTTTTCGACGTCGCGGTGGACGCGAAGATCGACAAGACGGAGTTTTCATTCGCGAAACGCCGCGAAACAAGCGCGGAGCGGCGCTCGCTGAACCCGCTCCACCGTTAGAACTTCGTGACTTCGCTGAAGTGGAAGTTGCGGACCTTCATCGCGGGGACAACCATCTCGAACGATTCTTCTCCGGCGGCGCGCACGGCGGGGCCGAGCATCTCGACGTTCGACAGCATCTCGATGATGCTTTGGTTGAAGCGGAAATTGCGGATGCCGCCGGCGACGCGTCCGTTTTCAACCAGGAACGTGCCGTCGCGCGTCATGCCGGTGAGAATCTTTTCATAGGGATCGACTTCGCGGATGTACCACAGCCTGGTGACGAGAATGCCGCGCTCGGTGGAGCGGACCATTTCGTCGATCGATTTGTCGCCGCCGGCGAAGACCAGATTCATCGGCGCTTCGCCGTAATCGTTCGGCAGCGAAAAACCGTGGCCGGTGGGCTTTGCTTTCATCTTCTTGGCGGTCGCGCGCGCGTAGACCAGATTTTTCGGCACGCCCCGATCGACCAGCAGCACTTTCTGCCGTGGCAGGCCTTCGCCGTCGTAGGGCGGGCCGCTTTGCAGCGGATGATACACGTCGTCCCACAACGTGATGTTGTCGCCGAGGATCTTTTTGCCCATGCGGCCCGTGAAGCACGAGCGCTTGTCGTGCACCGCCGTGCCGGCAAAATCGTAGAAGAGAAATCCCACCAGATCGAGGACCGCCGACGGCTGCAGGATCGCGGTGTAGTGACCCGCGGGAAGTTCGCGCGGCTCGCGCGATTTGGCGGCCGCCTCGCTCGCGCTTTCGGCCAGCGCCCCGGGATCGATCTTGCGGATGTCGGGCGAGTTGGCTTTTGCCCAGCCGGACGATTTCGATTCCAGAATCGTCACCGAGAATTCCGATCGCGTCTGCTCGTAGCGAGCAAATAGGCCCCTCGAATTCGCGAGGATGGAACGCGACTCGCCACTCGAAAAGATTCCTGCCGCCGTCTGTTTTCGCTTGTCCGCCATTTTGCAGACGCGGGTGACAGCGCGGGCGCGGTCCTGCGGCGTGGTTTTTGCGGTTGCCGAGAAAAAGCGCGAGCTTTCTGATATTTCTGCCTTTTCAGCATCGGCAGCAGATCGGGATTCTTGGGCTGGTTGCGCGCGAGACTTATCGCGGCGGCGATGGCGCGCCGCAGAGAATCGTCGTCGGTTTTGTTCGTGGTGGATCGCGCCGTGCGGCCATCCACGACCGCGCGGATCGAAATGCCGAGAGTCTGCTCGGCGACGTTTTGATGAATGGTGTTGTTTGCAAAACGTGTCAGCGCGTCGGTGGTCGCGCCGGCATCGACTTCGGTCTCATCGGCGTCGCTCAGCTTCAGCACGCGTTCGGCAATGCGCTCAAGGTCGCCGATCGAAAGGCTCTTATTCTTGGACATCGCGCCTCATCGGAAAGAGAGATCCTTCGCTTCGCTCCCTTCGCCAAAGCGGCTCAGGGCAAGCAGGATGACGCGGCCCGGGCGTACTCATTGTCATCGTCATTTTGCGAAGGCGACGCCGATTTTGACGTTGCGGAAGCGCGCCGGAGAAGCGCCGTGGCCTGTGCCCATCATCTGCTGCGGCTGTCCCTTGCCGCAGTTCGGGGTGCCCCAGAGCGTCCAGTAGTCGCGCGAGCAGATGGCATCGCAGCTATTCCAGAATTCGGTGGTAATGCCGCTGTAACTCGGGTTCTTGATCATGCGCCCCTTCTTGCCGCCCTTGATTTCCCAGCCAATTTCGGTGGAAAACTGAAAGTGATAGCGCTTGTCGTCGATCGACCACGAGCGGTTCGTGTCCATCAGGATCGCGTCGTCCGTATCGGCGATCAGGTCGTCATACTTCCACGTGCCGGGATTGAGGCTGATGTTCGTCATGCGAATCATGGGCAGCCGGTTCCAGCTTTCGCAGCGGACGGTGCCACCGGAGCGCTTCTCGCCGATCGACGCCGCCGTCTCGCGGCTGCTCAGGTAGCCGGTGAAGAGACCGTCCGTGATTATCGGCGTGCACTGCGCTGCTACGCCCTCGTCGTCATATGCGAACGTGCCGAGGCCGGGCCCGTGTTCGAGCCGCGCATCCGCGACGACGTTCACGATATCCGAACCGTACTTCAGCTTGCGCAGCTTTTCCGTGGTGAGAAAACTCATTCCCGCGAAATTCGCTTCCATGCCGAGGACGCGGTCGAGCTCGATCGGATGCCCGATCGATTCGTGAATCTGCAAGCCGAGCTGCGAGCTGCCAAGGATGATGGTTCCGTGCCCTTCGGGGCACTGCGCCGCGGAATGCAGGGCGACGCATTCCTCGGCGATGCGCCCGGCGTTGCCGACCAGATCGAACGATTCCACGAGTTCGTAGCCCTGGAGCATGTGCTGTCCGCCGAAGCTGCTCGGATACGATCGCTTCTGAATTTCGGTGCCGGCGAAGCAGGTTGCGAAGATTCCGGCGCCCGATTGCATCTTGACCTGATGGATCGACGAGCCCGCGCTGGAAACGAACAGCTGGTCCATCCTGCGAAATGCCATCGTCCCTTCAGCGACTGTCACGCCCTTCACGCGGCGCATTTCCTTGTCGGCCGCGAGCAGCAAATCGATCTGCTGCTCGACCGGAATGCGGAACGGATCCTTAAGAAACGGGTTTTGCCAGGTATCGACGTACACCTTCTCGGGAGCGAGCACGACGTTTTCGCGCTTCGCCAGGGCCGAAGCCTTCGCGATCTCGACCGCTTCCGCGGCGCACGCCTGCACGTCCTCGCGCGTCAGCCGGTCGGTCGCGGCGAATCCCCACGCGCCGCTCGCGATCACGCGAATGCCGATGCCGAGCGATTCGGACTCGGCGAGCGTGCCGACTTCGCCATTCTTGGTCGAGATATCGCGGTGGCGGATGTCCATCACGCGCACGTCCGCATAAGACGCGCCGCGTTTTTTCGCCGTCTCGATCGCCGAATTCGCCAAATCCTGCATCAAACCGCAACCCTCGTCACTGCGTCGATCCATGTTCCGCCCAAATTCACACAACCATCTTAGGGGCGCGTCCGCGCGTGTCAAGCGATCGTTAGGGCAATAATTAATCTGCGTGGACAGGCCGAAACTACGGAGGATTCTTCGTCCCCCCTCGCCGGATGGCTCAAGAATAAAGGCGCGCATTTTCATCGCACGGAGAAGGCGAGCAGCACGTTCCCCGGAATGCCGTTTCCTGTACCGACGTAACCCGAGCCTACGTACAGCGTGCCGCCAGCAACGACGGCGCCGGGCGCGCCCAGTGAGCCGCCCTTGGCGGGGACGCCGTTCGCAGTGGTGTAGTCGCGGACCGTTTGATATTCCCAGAGCGGGTGGCCGTCTTCGGTGGAAAGCGCGTGCAGCACGCCGTCCCAGCCGCCCGCGAACACAACTCCGGGCAATGCTGTGACTGCAGCATCGAGGCCGCGCCGTGGACGCTTGCCCGCTTCCGACGGGATCACGGCCGGATCGATTCGCTCGGTCCAGACGCGCTTTCCGTCTGTGAGGCGCAAGGCCGCGACGCCGCCCGATTTGAGCGCGTAATAAACTTTCTCCGTGTCCGCTGCGCCGCCCCACATGATTTGGATCGCCGAACCCGCGTCAGGCTCGGCGAGATCGGTCTTCCAGAGCAACGCGCCATTGCGGTCCGGATCGACTGCGACGACCAGGCCTCCTTTGTGCGCCGCGACCAGCACGCGCTGGCCGCTCGGCAGCGTTTGCAGGATCGGCGAATTGGCGAAATCCCAATCGGGCCCGGGATCTGGCGGGCACTGTTCGCCTTTGGGCCCGTTACCGTTGCAACCGGCGGGAGAAACGTCGTTCGCAAGAGCCTGATACGACCACACGATCTTTCCGGTCTTGAGATCGAACGCGACGATTGCGTCGGATGTTTTGGCTGCCGCCCCCGCGAAGGCGTTACCCGTTCCGACGTAAACCGCGTGGCGCTTTGGGTCGATGGTGGGAGTGGTCCAGATGGAAGCGCCGGCTGGACCCCAGAGCTGCGTGCCGAGAGAGTTTTTCTTGATCGGCTTTGGCTCCTCGGCAATCGTGTATGTCTTCCAGATTGTTTTTCCGGTGTTCGCATCGAGCGCGGAGAGGCTGCCGCGGTACGTGCAGCACGGGTAGTGCGGGTCCATGGATGTGATTTCTTCCGATCCCGCGACTCCCACGAATACGCGCCCGTCGTAGAGCGCGGCGCCTCCCGTGATGTGCGCGAGCAGGCGCGGCTCGGGATTCACTTTCCATAGCAGCTTTCCGGTGCGCGCGTCGACGGCGTAGACGTTAGCCTTCTTGTCGCCGAAATACGCGGCATACTTCGCGGGGCCGTGCGCCTTGACGTGGCCGACGACGATGGCCGTGCGTACCTGCGCGTCCGCTTGAAACGACCAATAGACGCATCCGGTTGCAGCGTTCAGCGAATAGACGAAGCCGTTGTAATCGCCGAAGAAGACTCGACCGCTGACGATTGCGGGCTGGCCGTACGTCTCCGCTCCGCCGGGAAGCCCGAAGGCCCATTTCAATTTGAGCGAGGGCACCTGATCCGCGGACAGTTGAGCGCCTTCCGCCGGCTGAAAGCGGTCGTTCGACAAGCTGTTGCCCCAGCCGTTCCATTCCGGCTGCGCCGAAGGATCGCTGAGAGGAGGATTCGCGTCGCAATGGCCGCTCATGTTTTTCGCGTCGCCCGCGTCCGCATTGCCGAGCGGGCGGCCACCGAAGAATTCAGCGATGATGCGCTTTTGGGCGTCGCTCAAATCGCGGGCTTGGCCGACCATTGCCCCCGTGGTGAGCGCGGCGTAGATCGCCTCGGGCGTCATCTGGCCGAGCGTTTCGGTGCTCGGAGCGCTCCTGGCGCGCCCGGCGTTTTCGTCCGCGCTGGCCATCACGTTTTGATGGCAGCTCGCGCAGCGGCTGTTGAAGACGGCCTGGGCCGCGATGCGGGCCGGCGGCCCGACCAGCGGCGGAGGAGGCGGCGCTTGCGGTCGTCCCGCCCGTGGCGCAGCCGGCAAGAACACAAGGCAGGCGAACAGTGCGCTCATACCGCAAAGGGGCCAGGTGAACTTTCTCCCCGGGTTGCCAGCCGCCGACGGATATCTCTTTCTCATTTGGCCTTGGCACTCAGACGGAACATCTGGAAACACACGGTCAGTGCGATGCCGCAGCGGCCTTGGCCTTCGAATTGAAGATCGAGAGGTCGATGGAATCGGCCATCGCCTTGTAGCCGCCGTCGTTCGGGTGCAGATGATCGGTGATGTTGAACGACGCAAGAATCTGCTTGGGATTCGCGGGATCGGCCACGACCTTGTCGAAATCGACGACGGCGTCGTATGCACCGCTCGTGCGAATCCAGTTGTTGAGGGCCTCGCGTTTTGCTTCGCCCGGCTCGCTGGCATACATTGCGCCGATGTAAGGCGTGAGCGTCGCACCGATCACGCGGATGCCGCGAATGTGGGCGCGATCGATGAGCTGCTTCTGCGCGGCGACGAGTTGCTGCGTGGTGACGGCATCCTCTGGCCCAACACCCGGCAGGCTGCTGAAACCGATGTCGTTGATGCCGAGCATTACGATTACCCATTTCACGCCGGGCTGGCTGAGAACGTCGCGGTCGCAGCGTGCGAGAGCCGCGACGCCCATGCCGCCATTCAGCAGGCGATTGCCGGAGATGCCCTCGTTGATGATCGCCCACCTGGAGGTCGATTTATTCGCGATGAGGCGCTGCGCCAACTGGCTCGGCCAGCTGCGGTCAGTGTCGGGCGTCGAGGTCGCGCCGTCGGTGATTGAATCGCCGAACGCGACGATCAGGCCGGTGTCCGCCGGCGCGAGCACGTCGACGCCGGAGAGCCAATACCAGGATTGCTGCGTGGTCGGGCTTTCGATCGACGCCGCCGCGGTGAAATCGCCGGGGCCCGAGATGTACGTCGTGTGCAGGCCGGTGAGGTGATCCGTCGGGCTGTCGACGTGGTCGGGAACGTAGACGCTGATCGCGAGGTCCGCGAGCGGCGGCACGTCGAGATCGACCGGATCGCTCAGAATCTCGGCTCCCTCGGGAATGGTGGCCGATGCCTCGCCGCTGAACGTGAGCGCGCGGTCGGAGCCCGCGACAATCATGGAATCTTTATCGCGGAGCGCGATGTGCGCGGCCCCCACGTGGAGTGCGCCGCTGCCAAAGGTGTTCGAGAGCTGGACGCGCACGCTGTGTCCGCCGACGCTCGTACGCACGATCATCCGCACCGTCTGGTTATCGAAGGACGGCGGCGGGGGGAATAGCGGCGACGGATTGCCCTGTGCGGACGCGCCCGGAGCCGCGGGCCGACGAGGTAAGCCCGGAAACACGATGTGCGCGCTTTGGGGAGAGGCTGCCCACGTCGCCACCCAGTGCTCCTGCGCGCCTGCGTTTGCCGCGAGCCCTGCCAGCGCGATTGCCAGAATACACACTCGAATGAATGTGTTGCGAACCGGATTTTTCGCTTTCATTTCCCCTCCGCCGATTTGGCGCCCACAAAAGTGCAACGCATCGTAACGCAGGAGGCATTTTCTGGCAACGTTGTCATGTCAATCATCGCGTGGGCCGTCCTCCTCTTTCGAGGTACGCGAGTACCAGTGATCGTCAGCGGGTTCAGGCTATAATTTGATTACCATGCCGGGCTTCCTCTCCAATCTGCTGCGCGTGCTGAGCGAAGGTCGCGGCGCGGACATGCGCTTTCTGTGCCGTCAATTGCTCTCGGAGCGCGGTGAGGCTTCCCAGACCGTTCTCGCTGAAAAGATCATCAAGACGTACGCGGCGATGAATCCCGCCAAACGGCGCGGCTTTTTCGAAATGCTCTCGCGCGATTTCTCCTCTGACGAAGCAGCGATCCGGCGCGCGGCGGCCGAATACGAAAAAGAGCCGAGTGCGGGAAGTCTCGCCGCGCTCTCCGCGACGGTTGAAGCCCCGCGCCAGGAGCTCTTCCGCCGGATCAACACGGCGCCGAATGGCACCGAGACGCTGGTCTCGCTCCGCGGGGATCTGCAGGCGCTGACGCCGGAGGACGGCGAGTTCACGGCGCTCGACGCTGACCTCAGGCACCTGATGAGGTCGTGGTTCAACCGCGGATTCCTGCGTCTCGAACGCATCAGTTGGAAAACATCGGCCATCGTGCTCGAAAAGCTAATCCGCTACGAATCGGTGCATGAAATCAACGGCTGGCCGGACCTGCGCAGGCGCCTCGATGCGGACCGGAGGTGCTTCGCCTTTTTTCATCCGGCGCTGGCGGAGGAGCCCATCATCTTCGTCGAGGTTGCGCTGGCCAACGGGCTGACCGGCAATCTGGAACCGTTGCTCGACATCCAGGCGCCCATACTCGCGCCCGAGAAAGCGGATACCGCAATCTTCTACTCGATCAACAACTGCTTGCGGGGCTTGCGCGGAGTTGCCTTTGGCAATTTCCTGATCAAGCAGGTTGTGACCGAACTTTCGGCAGAGTTTCCAAACCTGAAAAACTACGGGACGCTTTCGCCGCTGCCGCGGTTTTCGCGGGCCCTGCGTGACGACGGAAACGAAGACGGCTTCACGCGCGAGCGCCTGTCGAGATTGCTCGCCGACTTTGCCTCACAGCTCACCGGAACCTCTCGCCGGCGCGACTCCGTCGAGGCCCTGTTCCATCTCCTCGAGGAGCCCGCGGCTCATCGCGATGTGCTGGCCGCACCCCTCGAACGCCTGGCCCTCGCCTACCTGGCGAAAGCTCGAGATAAGGGCAAGGTGTACGACCCGGTCGCGTTTTTTCACCTGGCGAATGGCGCACGCCTCGAACAAATCCATGCCTTCGGAAATATGCGCCGGTACGGCCTGGAGGCTTCGTTTGGCGTGACGGCCAATTACCGGTACCTGCCGGATGAACTCGAGGAAAACCACGAGCGATTTGTCCGCGACGGGCAGATTCGAGTTTCCCCGCACCTCTTCCGCGAGCATCGCAAGGTGGCCGAGGCTTGGGGCCCGGGGCGCAGCAAGCCGTCGCGCCGATCGAGTTCCTAGGAGCGCCGCAAATGCGCTGAGCCGGCCAGTCAGTGCGAAGCAGGGGGCTTCGGGGCGAGGACCTGGGCCAGCGTGAGGCCGGGCGAAAAGTTCAGCACCACTTCAAACTTCAGGACGTCGATCGAGTCCGGCGTGTCACGCTTGCCGAGCGTGACGTGCGAATGCGTGATATGAAATTCACCGTGACTGAGCTGGAGGCTGGCTGACTCGCGCGCGATCCGGTCCCTCTCCTCGTCCGACGTGGTGACGGGATAGAGCGCCGCGTTGACAACGTCGTTGGCCTTCTGCTGGTCGGCAACCGACAAGACAAAATTGAATTTCCGCGTGGTCATCTGCACCGCTTCTTTCGCGGAATAGCCGTAGGCGGCCGCGAGATAACGGTCGTTGTAGAAATGATAGGGCGGCGTCACGATTTCAGAGAATTCCACGGGATCGTCCGGTGCCTGCACCTTGGGCACAATCTCGATCACCCAGCCGCCGCCACCATCGCCGGTCAACGGCTGCAGGCCGAAGACCAGCCCGTGCCCGATGTCGTGAACGAATTGTTTTCCGGCGAGCACTTCGCCGCTGAATCGCACTTCGGAGGCTTCCGCCGCGGCTCGCTTGGCGGCCGACTCGTCCTGGGCCGACGCGCCGCGCGGATTCACGAGCGCCGCGAGCGAGAGGGCGCACACGAAAACAAATGCGATGGGACGATACGCCATAAACGCCGGAATTTTACATCGGGGCGGATCGATTGTCTCGCTGCGGCGTTCAGGAACGCGGGCGGCCGATGATCAGACTGGCGCCGCCGATGGGCATCGAGACTACCTTTTCCAATTCGAATCCGGATGTCGCAAATAGCTCGGCGTATTCCGAAATCGTGCGCTCGCGACCGCCGGTCACCGTCATCATGTGCAGGTCGATCCATTTTCCCCAGGTGAGCTCAGGCGTATCCGGGATGATTTCTTCGATGAGCACGACACTCGATTCCGGCGCGGCCACCTTGCGGATATTTTTCAGGATGACGATTGCCTGCGGATCCTGCCAGTCGTGCATGATCCAGCGCATCGTGTAGGCATCCGCGCCGGGCGGGATGCTCTCGAAGAAATTGCCGGCCACGCGCTCCATGCGATCGTGCGGGATCGCCTCGGCAAGCACTCCGGGCTGATCGAACAGAATCCCGCGGCTCGAGGGATGCGCGTCAAGAATCGCAACAAGCTGGGAACCAATCCCGCCGCCGATATCGGCGATCACCGGGAAGCGCCGCCAGTTGTAGGATGCGGCGACGATCGGCGTGATCAGCGCGCTTGCCGCGCGCATGGCCTGGTTGAAGACAGCCCATATTTCCGGATTGCTGTGAAAAAACTCCCACGGCCCGCAGCCATATAGTTCGTCGAACGCAGCTTTTCCGGTCCGCACGCTCGCCAGGAAATCTCCCCAGGAGTCGTATTGGCCGAAGCCCTTCGAGAGAATCGTGCGAACGAAAGCCCAGAGCGACCCGGGAACGTTCTTCTGCAAGCACTCGCTCGCGGGCGTGTTCGCGAAAACGGATGGCGACACTTGCTTGAACACGCCTGCGCTCTCAAGGGCGCGCATCAGGCGGAACAGGCTGGGCGCGTGCGCTTGAGTTCGTTCCGCAAGGACATCAACCGCGAGCGGCCCATCCGCTAGATGATCGGCAATCTCCAGTTCCGCCGCAATCGCCAGCGCGCGGCTCTGCCAGAATCCCCGGACGATCTCGAGAATGTGTTCCTGAGGGAACACGAACGGCGCTTTTTCAGCGGCGATTTCGGCCATGTTGATGTCCTCGTTTCGCATTGTGCAGCGCGGAATGCCGCGGAGTATACATCAGCCCGCCGCCGGAGGCCGACGCGAGCCGCGCCAAAAACAAAAACGCCCTGCCTCCTGCGAGACAGGGCGCTGCGAAATTCTCTCTATGCGCGCGAACGGACTACGTGCCTTCGTTCCACGAAGCCAGGTAGTGCTCCTGCTCGGGCGTGAGCTTGTCGATTGTGACGCCCATCGACTCGAGCTTGAGCTTGGCGATCTGCTTGTCGAGATGCTCGGGCACCGGATAGACAGCAGCTTTGAGCTCCTTCGCGTTCTTCACCATGTACTCGGCGGCGAGCGCCTGATTGGCGAAGCTCATGTCCATCACGGATGCCGGGTGTCCTTCGGCAGCTGCGAGATTGATCAGGCGACCTTCGCCGAGCAGGTAGACCCTGCGGCCGTCGTGCAGCGTATATTCTTCGACGAACGGGCGAGCCGGCTTGTGGCCGCTCGAAAGCTTTTCGAGGGCCGGGATATCGATCTCGACGTTGAAGTGGCCGGAATTGCTGATCACCGCGCCATCCTTCATCCTCTCGAAGTGTTCGTGCGAGAGAACGGATTTGTTGCCGGTGACGGTGATGAAGATGTCGCCGATTTTCGCGGCTTCGTTCATGGGCATCACGCGGAAGCCGTCCATCACGGCTTCGATGGCCTTCGTCGGGTCGATTTCGGTGACGATCACGTCCGCGCCGTGTCCCTTGGCGCGCATCGCAACGCCGCGGCCGCACCAGCCGTAGCCCGCGACCACGAGCTTCAGGCCGGCCAGCAGGAGGTTGGTGGCGCGAATCACGCCGTCGAGCGTCGATTGGCCGGTGCCGTAGCGATTATCGAAGAAATGCTTGGTGAGCGCGTCGTTCACGGCGATCACCGGGAACTTCAGCGTGCCGTCCTTGGCCATCGCGCGCAGGCGGATGACGCCCGTGGTGGTTTCTTCCGTGCCGCCGATCACGTCTTTGATCTGGTCGATGCGCTTAGTGAGCAGCTGGGTGACGAGGTCGGCGCCATCGTCCATGGTGATCTGCGGCCTATGATCGAGCGCCGCATTGATGTGCGCGTAGTAGGTGGCGTTGTCCTCGCCCTTGATGGCGAATGTCGGAATGCCGTAATCCTTGATGAGCGACGCGGCGGTTTCGTCCTGCGTCGAAAGCGGATTCGAAGCGCAAACCACGAGGTCCGCGCCGCCGTCTCGCAGCGTGATGGCGAGGTTGGCCGTCTCAGTGGTGACATGCAGGCACGCTGCCATGCGGATGCCCTTGAGCGGCTGCTCCTTGATGAAACGCTTGCGAATCAATTGCAGAACGGGCATGTGCTGATTGGCCCATTCGATCCTGCGCTTGCCTTCGGCCGCGAGGCCGAGGTCTTTCACGTCGCCATTCAGTTTCGTTGCTGTTTCAGGCATAGACTCCCTTTCGATTCTTGCTCTGACGTTGGATAGGAAAAATTAGCCGCGCGCCATTGCCACGGTGCCGGCTTCCTTGCGGATCGCATCGGCTTTGTCCGTGCGCTCCCAGGTGAAGCCCGGGCCGGTGCGGCCGAAGTGGCCGTAGGCCGCTGTCGGGCGGTAGATCGGGCGGCGCAGATCGAGCGTTTCGATGATTCCCTTGGGCGTGAGCTTAAAGAGCGCGCGAACGAGTTCGGTGATCTGCGAATTCGGGATCGTGCCGGTGCCAAACGTGTCCGCCATCACCGACACCGGCTCGGCCACGCCGATCGCGTAGGCGAGCTGCACTTCCACTTTCGTGGCTAGCCCAGCCGCGACGATGTTCTTCGCGACGTAACGCGCCATGTAGCACGCCGAGCGATCCACCTTCGACGGATCCTTACCCGAAAACGCGCCGCCGCCGTGGCGCCCGTAGCCGCCGTATGTGTCCACGATAATCTTGCGGCCCGTGAGCCCCGCGTCGCCCATCGGACCGCCCGTGACGAAGCGGCCGGTCGGATTCACGTGAATCTTGGTGGTTTTGTCGAACATGTGCGCGGGGATGACAGGCTTGATGACTTTCTCGATGACCGCTTCGCGCAGATCGCTCTGCGAAACGCTTTCGCTGTGCTGCGTCGAGATCACCACTGTGTCGACGCGCGCGGGCCGTCCATTGATGTATTCGATCGAGACCTGGGATTTCCCGTCCGGCCGGAAGAAATCGACTTCCTTGGTCTTGCGAACCTCCGCAAGCTTGTACGTGAGCTGATGCGCCAGCTGGATCGGCATGGGCATCAGTTCGGGCGTCTCGTCGCAGGCGTAGCCGAACATCATGCCCTGGTCGCCTGCGCCGCCCGTGTCCACGCCCATGGCGATGTCGGGCGATTGCGGCTTCACCGCAGAGAGGATGCCGCACGTTTCGGCATCGAAGCCATATTTCGCGCGGTTGTAGCCAATGTCGTTGATCACTTCGCGGGCGATGCGCTCGTATTCGAGGACGCCGCGCGCTTCCTTCTTGATCGTGATTTCGCCGGCGATCACCACGAGGCCGGTGGTGACCAGCGTCTCGCAACCCACGCGCCCCATCGGATCGTAGGTGAGCACCGTGTCCAGCACGGCATCGGAAATCTCGTCGGCCATCTTATCGGGGTGACCCTCGGTGACGGACTCCGAGGTAAACAGGAACTTTTCAGGTTGGTGTGCCAAAACAGTATCCTCCGGCGGCAGGAAAGGCAATCAGTCAGTCCAATTGCTCTTTCGTGGTGTGTTCGAGTCTACGAACGCTAGCACACGCTCGCGCGGATTGTCAAAGAACTGTATCGAAAGGTCTTAAATCGACGCTGAACGGCACATTAGAGCCCCGAATCGCGAGAAAAACGTCAAGCTGCGTCGCGGCGATAGAGCAGATAGGCGCGGATAAACGAATCGATATCGCCGTCGAGCACCTTCTGGACGTCGCCGCGCTCGACCTTGGTGCGGTGGTCCTTGATCATCTGATAGGGCTGCATCACGTAGGAGCGAATCTGGCTGCCGAAGCTGATTTCGGGCTTTGAGGCGTCGAGCTTGCGCATGTCCTCGCGCCGCTTTTCGAGCTCCCGCTCGTAGAGGTGCGAGCGGAGCAGCTTCATGGCGGTCTCGCGGTTCTTGTGCTGGCTGCGCTCGCTCTGGCACTGGACGACGATTCCCGTCGGGATGTGCGTGATGCGGATCGGCGGTTTCGACCTTGTTGACGTTCTGCCCGCCCTTGCCGCCCGCGCGGAACGTGTCGATGCGTAGATCATCAGGATTCACGACAATCTCGATGTGGTCGTCGATTTCCGGGATCACGAATACGGACGCGAACGACGTGTGGCGCCGCGCCTGCTGGTCGAATGGCGAAATCCGCACCAGCCGATGCACGCCGCTTTCGCCGACCGAGCATCCCGTAGGCATTCTCGCCCTCGATCTGCACCGTCGCGGATTTGATGCCCGCTTCTTCGCCTGGAGTCGAATCGAGGACGTTGGCGCGAAAGCCTTTGTCCTCGGCCCAGCGGAGATACATCCGCAGAAGCATTTCGGCCCAATCCTGCGATTCGGTGCCGCCGGCGCCCGGCTTGATGGTGAGAATCGCGTTCAGGCCGTCGTCTTCGCCGGCCGAGAAGCGTTTTCGTTTCGAGCTCCGAGGCGAGCGCATCGGCTGCGGCGATTTCTTTTGCGACATCATCGAGAATCGCTTCGCGCTGGGCGTGATCGGTTTCTTCTTGCGCAAGGTGAAAATAGGTCTCGATGTCGCTCGCTTTTCCGGCAAGCGATTTTTCGGCGTTCACGCGGTCTTCGAGCTGCTTGCGCTCCTGCAGGACCGCCTGGGCCTTTTCCTGGTTGTCCCAGAAATTCGGAGCGCTGGTTTTCTCTTCGATTTTGGCTATCTGCTTCGCTGCGGCCGGCGCGTCAAAGATAGCTCCGCACGAGCTCCATCCGTTTCGCGAGCTCCGCGTAGCGTTGCTGCAGGTCGTCGATGTGTTCAGCCATATTTGAATTCTACATACGAAAATCGAAACGCGAAATGCGAAATGCGGGACGCGCGCGTGCGGCCAAATCGAATTTCGAATTTCGGTCTTCGAGTTTCGTGCTCACGCGGATCGTCTCATCAATGCGATCACTAAGATCGCGATCGACACTAGCACGCAGAGCCATGCGAGCCAATTGCCGAAGCGCGCGTAGAGACTAAGGCCGCTGCGGAAATCGTAGGGTGCGTCGAGCTGGCCTCGGACGTCCGTTGGCAGCTGCGCGACGGTTCGGCCGTAGGGATCGACGTCGACCGTGAATCCATTGTTGGTGTCGCGCAGCAGCCAACGGCGGTTTTCGACCGCCCGCACCCGCGCCATCATCACGTGCTGCGCGGGAGCCGCCGAACGTCCGAACCATCCGTCGTTCGAAACGTTGATGAGCAGTTCGGCGCCGTTGGCCGTGAAGTGGCGCACTGCTCCCGGCAGCACCCCTTCGTAGCAGATGAACACGCCGAAAGTGCCTCCCGGCAGCTCACCCACGCGATACTCGGTGCCCGGCGTGAAATCTCCGATGTCCGCGGTCAGCTTCCCGGCGAAGGCGAGCCATTTTCGCAGCGGGACGTACTCGCCAAACGGCACCAGATGAATTTTGTCGTAGGTGAAAATGCGCTGGCCCGCAGGATTGAGTAGCACGGCGCTATTCGTCGCGATCCACTTCCCCGCGGTATTGTGCTTCCAGTCTTCCACGCCAACGAGGAAATCTTCCCCCGAATCTCGCGCGATCTGCTGCGCGCGGCCGGCGAAATCAGGATCTTGCAGACTGAAGGGCGCCGGCACCTCCGGCCAGACGATCACGCCGGGTATGTCCCGGGCGGAATTGATGCTGATCCGCTCGAGCTGGTCGAGATCGCCGGCATGAATTCGCATCCAATCGGGCGGGTAGCTATAGGATTGCGCGAAATCCGTCTGCACCAGATGCGCCACGTAGTGCGGCGTTGCGCCCGGCACGAAGTATCGGCCGCCGACAGCAACAAAGATCAAGGCGGCCGTCGTGACGATCACGCCCTTCCACGCGCTTTGCCGCCCGGAAAGAATCGCGTAGGCCAGCAGTGCGCCGTACCCGGCGACAAGGAAGCTCAGCCCGTAGATTCCGGTGAGCGCCGTCAGCTGGACTAGCGCGAGATTCCCGCTCGCCGCGTAGCCGATCAAATTCCAGGGGAAAGCGATGATCGGAAGATTCGCGCGAAGGAATTCAAGCGTAACCCAAAGAAACGGCGCGAGCGCGCAAGCCAACGTCGCGTCTTTCCTCGAAGCCAACGCAACGCCCCAGGAAAAAAACGCGCAGATGATCCCTCCGGCGATGCCGACCAGCCCGAGAATCCCCGCCGAGGTCCACGGGCCTACGTCGCCATACTGCCGCATCACCACATCGATCCACGGCAGGCAGATCGGATAGAAGACGAGTCCATGAAGGAAGCCGTAGAGCGGCGCAACGCGCAGACGCGCGCCATACGATGCGAGGATCAGCAACGAAATCGCGATCCACGCGAGCAGCGGCAGATTGTAGTTCGGAAACGAGAGCGCGAGTGCGACGCCGCTCGCCAGGGCGAGCAGCACGCGCGTGTACCAGGAAAAAGTCATTCAGCGCTTGATGATAGCCTTGAAACCGGCTCGATCGAGCGCGTTTTTCGCGGACTCGGCGGCTTTCGCGTCCTGATATGGCCCCACTTGCACCCGGTAAAAGTTATCGGAAGTCGGCGCGACCACGAAGGCCGGAAATCTCTTTTGTTGCAGTGCGTCGGCCATGGCCAGCGCGTCGCCCTGATGCGTGAGCGCCGCGACCTGCAGCACCACGCTTCCCTTCGACATTCTGGGTGCCTGGAATCGCTCGGAAGCGGGAACAGTTTTCGCGGAATGGGCCGAAGGCATCGCGCTCACCGGCGCCGCCGGCGATTCACCGCCGTCGTGCGCGGCGGATGCAGAAGGCTTGGGCGCCGGCTGCAGGCGGTCGTTATTATTATTCTTCGAGTAGAAGTCCCACTCGCCATTCGCGGGAGCGGGATCGGCCGCGGGCTGCACTGGGACGGGCTTTGCGGATGCGCGTTCGGGAGTGGTGCGCGAAAGGGCTTCGGCGGCGTGCACCAGCCCGCCGTACTGCGTCTTCCCCATCACATAGCCGAGCGTGAAAAACACGCCGCAAAGCAGCACGACGCCGAGAAACAGCCCGACCAGGTGCCGGCTCTCGAGTACGCGCTCCGCTCCTCCGCGTCTTCCGCTACCTGCCATTTGCTCCTACTTCCCTTCTTTCGCCTGCAGCCATCGCGAGATGATATCCACCGGCAATGGGAAGACGATCGTGGTATTTTTTTCGACGCCGATATCAGCCAGCGTTTGCAAGTACCGCAGTTCAATCGCAGCCGGCTGCCTTTGCAGCACTTCCGCCGCTTCCGCGAGCTTCGTGGAGGCCTGGAACTCGCCGTCCGCGTGAATCACTTTCGCGCGCCGGTCCCGTTCCGCCTCGGCCTGCCGAGCGATGGCGCGCTGCATATTCTCCGGAATATCGACCTGCTTCACTTCTACCTTCGTTACCTTGATACCCCAGGGCTCCGTATCCTGGTCAAGGATTAGTTGCAGTTTCGCGTTTACCTTTTCGCGCTCGGAGAGAATCGAGTCCAATTCGAACTGCCCCATCAGGCTGCGAAGCGTGGTCTGCGCGAGCTGGGACGTCGCGTACAAATAGTTCTGCACCTGCGAAAGCGCGAGGTTCGCGTCCACGACGCGGAAATAGCAGACCGCATTCACCTTCACGGAAACGTTGTCGCGCGTGATCACGTCCTGCGGCGGCACGTCGAGCGTCTCGATTCGCAGCGAGATGCGCGTCAGCTTGTCAATCGGATATAGGACCAGCTGCAATCCGGCGCCTTTCGGCTCGGGCAGCATCCTTCCGAGGCGCAGCACCACTCCGCGCTCCCATTCCTTAATTACGTAAATGGAATTAAAAAGCCAGAACAGAAAGATCACCACGCCGGCCGTGAACAAAATCATCACGAAATTGATTTCCATCATTGCCCTCCTCGGTATCCGCTAGGTAGACGCCGCCTGCGGCGACCCCACCAGTTCCACTTCCAGCGTCAGGCCGGTCACTTTTTTCACGCGCACGCGCGCGCCTTTCGGAATTGCTTGCCCGGCCGGCGCGGCGGCCCGCCACAATTCGCCGTGCACGCGGACCATTCCGGGGCCGGTCGAAGGAACCGGCTCGGTGATCTCGCCTTCTTCGCCGATCAGCTCTTCTTTGCCTGTCGTCAGTTTCCACGTGCGCGACCGCAAGACGAATCGCGCCAGCACGATCACGATTATCGCGAACGGAATCGCCACTCCAAGCGCCGCGCTCAAGCTCACCCCCATGCCCGTCCACGGGCTTTTGACCAGCATCAATGCGCCCAGGACCATGGAAATCACGCCGCCGATCCCGAGCACTCCGTGCGTCGGATACTTGGCCTCGAGGACGAAAAATGCCAGCGCAAGGGCGATCAGGAGCAGCCCCATCAGGCTCACCGGCAGCGAGAGCATCGCATAGAGTGCGAGCACCAACGCGATTCCGCCGATCACTCCCGGCGCGAACAGTCCGGGATGCGTGAATTCCGTGTAGAGCCCGAGGACGCCGATGATCAGCAGAATGAAAAAAACGTCCGGCTGCACGATCCGCGCCAGAAACTGCTCGCGGCCGGTCATTTCGATCGGCTGAATCACGGGAGTTGCCAGCGCGAGCTCGACGGTCGAGCCATCGAAACGGGTGATCGTGCGCCCGTTCAGCTTCGCGAGCAGATCGGGGATTGAGTTGGCTTCGAGATCGACCATCTTCCCATCGATCGCTTCCTGCTCGGTAAACGCCTTTGCATCGGTGACGGCCGTCGCCGCAAGGTCCGCGTTTCGGCCGCGCTTGCTGACGTAGCTGCGCAGGTATGCGGTCGCTTCGTTCAGAATTTTCTTGCGCAGCGTTTCATCGACATTCACTGTCTGCCCGCCGATTTCCGTGATCGGCGACGCGGCTCCCGTGTCCGTCCCCGGAGCCATCGCATCCACGTCCGCCGAGAGCAGAATGAAAAATCCCGCCGAGGCGGCGCGCGAGCCCGTGGGATAGACGTAGTTCACCACCGGCACGGGCGACTGCAGAATTGCCTGAATGATCGAGCGCATGGACGTGTCGAGTCCGCCCGGCGTGTTGATCGTGATCAGGATGAGACTGGCATGCTCGCGGGCGGCTTCGTGAATTCCGTCGACGATATATCCTGCGAGGACCGGCTCAATTTCACCGTCAATCCGAAGCTGCACGACCGTTGCGGAATGCGCTTCCGCCGGCGGAGCAGCCTGGGATGGACCATTCGCGAGGAGAATTAGTGCCGCCGCGGCGACGCACGCCCCGAACAGCGCGCGCGGCAACCACCGGGAAAGCGATGGGAAAGCCATGTCAGGCAGGGATTATAGCAAGTTCGGAGGCGAATTATCGGGGCTCGGGGATTTCAAGAGCCTGGCGAGCTCGCCTGCTACAGCTTCTTTTCATCATTCGACGCCGGTTGGATGTCGAACACTTCCTGCACGCGCCGGTCCTTGATCACGCGCGCGAAATCCGGATCGGTCTTCGCGGATGTGAATTCCCTATAGCCATCGTCGCGGGCCACCTTCAGGTAGTGGGCCGCCTGTTCGGCGTCGCCCGCCTTCGCATAAGACTTCGCCACAAGAAAGTACAGCATCCCCGGGTCCGGCGAGGACCTCTGCTGGATGATTGCGCCCGCGCCACTCTTGCGCGCAAAAATGTCGGGGTCGAGCGCCAGAGCCCTGCTGAAAGCCGTCAGAGCCAGAGGGAATTCACGCTTGCCGAAATACGCATACCCGAGATTGCTGTAGATCACCGCCTTGTCGCCATCCCGCAGCGAGATCGCCTTCCGGTAATATTTGATCGCTTTTCCGTAATGGTTCTTTGAATATTCCAGAGCGCCGAGGTTGTTGATGGCGCTGACGTAAGCGTTGTCGGCGTGGACTGCCTTCTTGTAGGAGCGCTCGGCCTCGCCCGTATTGCCAAGCTCCTGGTACGCGATGCCCAGCTGATTGAGCATGGGCGCGTTCTTGGGATCGTGGTTCAGAATCTCCTCGTACGCTTTTACCGCCTCGACGTATTCCTTCCGCGCCATCAAAAGCTGCGCCCGCATCTCGTCCTTCTGCCGGCCGGTAAGCTGCGACGGTGCTTCGTCCTGGGCCGGATTGATGATCGGCGTGTCGGTGCGCGGGTTCGAGGCTTCTTGCGCCCGGGCGGGCGTGACAACAAAAATCAGCGGGATGGCAAAGAGGGCCAGGCGTTTCATCGCCCTGCTCCTTATTGCGCGAGCGCTTGCGTCGAACCGTTATTGCGGGGGCTTCGATCCGTCCGCAGGCTGTTTGCTTCCACCGAAGATACCAAATATTTTGTCGAGCAGGCCTTTTTTCTTCTCGTCCTGCTCGGGCTGCTGGCCGGCCGGATTCTGGGCCTGGCCCGGTGCCGGTTTCGCGCCCTCGGCCGCCGCGTTCGAGCCAGGGGCCGCGGGCTGGGACGGATTGTCCCCCTTGCCGAAGAGATGCGCGAGCCACGAGCCTCCCGGGGTTGCCGCCAGCTGGCCGCCGTGGAGCTGGCAGTATTGAGTCGGCTCGGTTCCGGAGATGAAGTATTCGTCCGCGGTCTGCGGGCAGGAAGCCGTCGCCAGCTGCCCCGATTGCGGGTCGATCATGTCCTGGACGATCCCGGCCGGCGGTTGAAACGGCTGCGTCTTGGCGTACAGAGGCATTTGCACCGCGCGCTTCATGAATTCGCCCCAGATCGGCGCCGCGGACTGGCCTCCCGTCATGTCGAGGTCGCGGTTGTCGTCAAAGCCGACCCATACCACGCAGAGCAGATTCGAGGTGTATCCGGCGAACCAGCCGTCGTGCGATGTTCCGGTCTTCCCCGCGGCCGGCGCAGTGAAACCCATCTGCCGCACGGGATAACCCGTACCGTGGTCGATCACGTCTTCCATGAGGCTCGTCGTCAGAAACGCAACGCGCGGGTCTAGCACCTGCCTCGTCGTTGGCCCCTGCTGTTCATCGACCGTCCCGTCGGCCGCCTCGACGCGCATGATGAACAGCGGTTCGGCGCGAACGCCGTTCGATGCAAATGCTGTATAGCCCGCGGCTACATCAATCGGCGTCATTTCGTAGGCACCGAGGGCCACCGCCGGTGTCGCCTGGATGTTGGCGCCGAGGCCCATCTGGCGGGCCAGCTGGACCACGCGCTGGTACCCGATCATCTCGGCCACTTTCACCGTTGCGACATTGAGCGAGTGCATCAGCGCGTCGCGAACCGTTACCGTGCCGTAGAACTCCTCGCCGTAGTTGTTCGGCGTGTATTCCTTGCCGTCAAATTCGAAGGTCGTCGGCGTATCGTCCACGGTGGTCGCGGGCGTCACAACCGGCTGGTATCCTTCGATCCCGTTGTCGAATGCCGCCGCATACACGAACGGCTTAAACACCGATCCCGGCTGGCGGTGCGCGAGTGCATGGTTCAGCTGGCTCTGACCGTAGTCGCGCCCGCCGACGAGGGCGAGTATCTCTCCCGTGTGCGGGTCCATCGCGACGAGCGCTATCTGCGGCGTCGGTACGGGCTCGCCCTTCTTCCGCCAGATGGCGTAGCGGCGCGCCAGCAGCTTATCGATCTGCTCTGCGCCGAGCTGGACAGCCTGAGACGCTGCCCGCTGGAGATCGGGATCCAGCGTCGTATAGATCTTGTAGCTCTGCGTTTCGAGATCGGCCTCGGAAAATTTCTCGAGCAGGTGATCCTTGACCATGTCGACGAAGTACGGCGCCGCGCTGCTTTCCAGACCGCCATTCACGAATTTCAGCTTCGATTTCTTCGCGTTCGCTTCCTGATCCGCGGTCAAATAGCCGTCGTCGACCATCTGCGCGAGAACGCGGTTGCGCGCTTCATCCGCCCGGTCGAGGTGACGTTCGGTCGACGAATAGTAGTTCGGCGCGCGGATAATGCCTCCCAGAAACGCCGCCTCACCCGGCGTGAGCTCGTGGATGTCCTTGCCGAAGTAGGCCTCGGACGCCTCGCCGAATCCCCGAATCGAAAAGCTGCCGCGATTGCCGAGATAGACGTCGTTGGCGTACAGCTCGAAAATCTGCTCTTTCGAGAAGCGCTCGTCGATTTCCGCCGCCATCAAGACTTCTTTCACCTTGCGGCGCCAGTCTCGTTTCGTCGTGAAGAAAAATGTGCGCGCCACCTGCATGTCGATGGTGCTGGCGCCCTGCGCCTTGCGGCCGAGCCGGACGTCGGCGAGGGCCGCGCCGAAAACGCGGATCAGGTCGAGCGCGCCATGCTCGAAGAAGCGCTTATCTTCCGCGGCAAGCACGGCATGCACCAGCAGAGGCGGCATATCGCTGAACCGCAGCACGCGCCGCTTCTCGCGGGTGCTGTCGAAAAGATTCGTTACGAGCAGCGGCTCGATCTCAGCCGTGTCCCGAGCCGTTCCGTCCGAAAGCTGAGCGATATGGGAAATTTCCGTGCCTGAAAAATCGACGCTGAGAGCATTGGCGCCGTGGAAATAGGAATCCGCCGATGGGCGGATTTCGACCGTCGAGCCGATCACGCGAAACTGCCCGGGCGCTCCCGCGGCGCTTCCTTCCTGATACCCGGCCTGCAGCAGGTAGCTCTTCAGGTCGGACGCGTGCATCGTCTCGCCGGTGAAAATATGTCCCGGCGCGGAATAGACGCTCGAAGTGTTCTGGAAGACTTGCCCGGTAAGGCGCTGGTCGATGAGGTGCCCGAACTTAACATAGTAATAGGTGAGCACGCTCGCGCCGCCCAGCAACGCGACCAGCAGTACGCTCAGCACGCCTATGCCGAAACGCAACGTCCAAAAGCTGCGGGCAATTCGAATCCGCAATCGGTTCTCCGTTGGCTTTTACCTCGGCGCGCCCAAGTCGCATCTGGGAATGCGCAGCGCCTCCGGGCTCAATGAGCTCAAATCCGGCCGGACCTCTTCCACTTCTATCTTATCTTAGATGTTGTGATTGTCCGCGTGAGGATGAAATTGCAGATTAAACTGATAAACCGCCAGATCGATGGGCACGCTGTAATTGAGGTCGATATCCACGTCTTCGTTGCTAACGGTCACCTGGATATCTTCAGCTTTGGCGGGAATTCCGAGATCTTGCGCTTTCTTGAAAACATCATCGCGAATGTCGTCGGCGCTCTTCTTCGGATACCCCGCGAGCGCGAAGCGCGATTCGCTCTCGATCGAGTCCTGTAGCTCGTAATTGCTCAGGTAGACCGGAACAATCTTCACGGCGATGAAAACCAGCGCACCCACTATCACGATCGTGATCAGGGTGTTTAGTTTCGAGCCGCCGCGTTGTCCGGCTCTCTCTGAAGTGCCCGTTTGTGTCAGCCTGACCATCTCTTCTTAACCTGCGCAACCTGTCCTAAGGATTCGCCTATGCTTTTGTATGTTGTCAAAGCTAGCATGCCGGAAGGATGCGGAGCAGATGTCCTTCCGCCTCTGTTTGCGATGAGTAAACGCCGGGCGCCTGCCCATGGAAGGCCGGAGGAGCTGTACGCGCAACATATGAATGCACTTACTGGAATTTACCTGCAAGCGCCTTCTTGCGCTGCGCCGCTGGAAGGCGTTCGATCGCATACCGGAGGGTCGTTCGAGGCAAGGCAGAATAGTGGGACCGGAGAAAATTCGACAGCGCACCGGGCGATACTTTTCCCGCCTCCCGCAACGCCCAACCAACGGCCTTGTGTATCAGGTCGTGCCGATCGCGAAGCAACTTCTCGGCGATGCGAAACGTGTCGTCGATCTGGCCGTCGCGTATCAGCGCGAGCGTGGAAATGATGGCGATGCGGCGCTTCCACAGGTTTCGCGACACGGCCAGGCGATCGAGTCGTTTCCGCGGCCGCCGCTTCAAATGCTCTCCCACGATATAGGGCGTTGACGTATCGACGAGGTCCCAGTTGTTCGCGCGCGCCGCATGCCGCAGGTAGAACGAGAAAATCCGCGACCGGTTCTTTTCGTCCGCCCGAGCATACTTCGCGACCAGGATTTCCAGTGCTGTGAAGCGATGCTCGTGAATCGGAGATTCGAGGAGGCGAGCAACTTCATCGAGCGGCAGATCGATATTCCGCAGCGCAACCTTTCGCTGCTCCGGGACGGTGATGCCCAGAAAGCGATCCCCTTCGCCGTACTCGCCCTTGCCGGTCTTGAAGAACCACGCGAGGCCATTTGCGCGCTTCGGGTCCGCGGCGGCCGCCAGCTCGCGTTCGACGCGCTTTCGGGTGGGCATAAACTCGGCGGTTTGAGTTCGCGCTCTCGCCTTCGACCTCAACTTAGTAAGCCTTCGCGAAAATCGCCCTTTCCTTCGCTGGCTGGCCGCAATAAACGCACTTGCCCGTTCCGCCTGCTGCCGATCGTCCCGTGCCAAGTGTTTGATCCAGGGGAATGCACCGCATCGTGGCTTTCGTCTCCTCCTTGATCTTTGCCTCACATTCGGCCCCGCCGCACCACCACGAGAAGGCGAATCCCTTCTCAACCGCTGTCTTGAATTCGTCGTAGTTCGCCGGCTCGGCCGTATTGGCCTCGCGAAACGCGAGGGCGCGTTCGTAGAGTGCTTTCTGAATCTCATCCAGCATCGCCACCGCGGCCGCGGCGATTCCCTCCTGCGGCACGAACGACTTCCCTTCCTTGCCGGGCCGGTCCCGCCGCGCGAGCACCACCGTTCCCTTCGCTACGTCCTTCGGCCCCAGCTCCATCCGCAGCGGAACGCCCCGCATTTCCCAGTCGTTGAATTTGAACCCGGGGCTCATCCCTTCGCGCTCGTCCATCTTCACGCGGATGCCGGCCGCCACGAGCTCCTTCCGCAACCGCTGCGCCGTCTCGAGCACGCTTGCTTTTTCCTCATCCGTCTTGAAAATGGGCACGATCACCAGCTGATGCGGCGCGAGCCTCGGCGGCAGGATTAGTCCCTGATCGTCGCCGTGCACCATGATGATCGCGCCGACCACGCGCGTGGAAAGTCCCCACGAAGTCGTCCAGCAGTGCTGCAGCACACCCGTCTTATCGAGGTAGCGAATCTCGAAAGCTTTCGCAAAATTCTGCCCCAGGTTGTGCGAAGTGCAGAATTGCAGCGCCTTCCCGTCCGCCATCATGGCTTCGAGCGAATACGTAATGTCGGCTCCCGCGAACTTCTCGGCGTCCGATTTTCGCCCCGGAATTACCGGAATCGCCGCCTCGCGCACCGCGAAATCCGTGTAAACGTCGACCATCTGCCGCGTTTCGGCTTCGCCCTCTTCCGCAGTCGCATGCGCGGTGTGGCCTTCCTGCCAGAAAAATTCGAGCGTGCGCAGGAAAAGACGCGTGCGCAGTTCCCACCGGACCACACTGTTCCACTGATTGATCAGCACGGGCAGATCTCGGTACGACTGAATCCACTTTGCGTAGGCGTGCCCGATGATCGTCTCCGACGTCGGCCGGATCACCAGAGGTTCTTCCAATTTTTCGCCGCCACCGTGCGTCACCACCGCCAGCTCCGGCGAAAATCCCGCCACGTGCGACTTCTCCTTGTCGATGAAGCTCCGCGGAATCAACAGCGGAAACGCCGCGTTCACGTGGCCGGTTGCCTTGAACCGCTGATCGAGGGCCGCTGTGATGTTTTCCCACAGCGCCCAGCCGTATGGCCGCACGATCATGCACCCGCGCACCGGCGCATAGTCTGCGAGCTCCGCCCGCAGGACGAGCTGGTTGTACCATTCTGAAAAGTCCTCCGCCCGCGTCGTCAGTTTCAGATCGGACATATTTCCCCTATTGGCTCGGATTTCCCGCTTGCCACGGCAAAAGTTCGCGAGCGAGCTAGGTTAGGAGACTCACGCCTGCAAGTCAATCAGCGCCGGTTTCGCTTTATTTGGTGTGCAAGGAGCCAAATCCGTGTAGTCTATCGAGCCAGTATTTCTCCGCACGCGTCGCGTTCGTTTCGTCGAAAGGGAGTTTCGTACATATGAATGGAAGCATTGCCCGGATCACTCTCCGTGTAGCCATTTGCGCCACTTTGATTGCAGCTTTCAACGCTCCTCGAGTCCGCGCCCAGTCTTCGCAGGGCGCAACCACGCCTGCGGCGACAGCCAGCGATACCTCCGCCGCACCGGCCGCAAATCAGCCGCAGCCCAGCGTTGGCTACGTTCGGCCGAACGAGCGCGAAAAGCTCCACAATTTCATTTTTGACGCTGTGGGCCCATATCCGTTTATCGGAGCCGCAGGCGCCGCCGGAATCTCGCAGGCTTACAGAAAGCCGCCCGAGTGGGGCGAGGGATGGGATGCGTACGGCGTGCGCGTCGCGAGCGACTTCGGAATCGCTCTCACCACGACCACCGTCCGCTACGGACTCGCCGAGGCATTCCGCGAAGACACGCTCTACTACCGCTGCGATTGCAAAGGCATCCTGCCGCGCCTGGGCCATGCGCTGATCTCGACCGTCACCGCGCGCCGCGGCGACGACGGCCACCGCGAGTTCTCGTTCCCGGCCCTCGCCGCTCCGTATGGCGGAGGCATGGCTGCCACGCTCGGCTGGTACCCCAGCCGTTACGGCCCGAAAGACGGCTTCCGCATCGGAAATTACAATCTTCTCGGTCAGGCGGGGCAAAACGTGGCGCTCGAATTCATCTACGGCGGGCCGCACACGCTTCTCAACTCCATGCACATCCCGGGACTATCCGGCAAGGGGCGTACAGGCCCGAATCCTTAGTCGCGGGCGCCTCGGTGCGTTGCAAAGCCCGCCACCGTCCGATAGAATTTGCATGCGTTCGTCGCCCGCTGAGTACGTGATGAGCAGGTGAAATGACCAGAGAATCGCCCGAATCGCTTCGCATGAGCCGCTCGCTCGCGGAAACCGATCCCGAAATTGCGGACGCTCTTCGCGAAGAAGTTCGCCGCCAGGCCACCGGCCTCGAGCTGATTCCATCGGAGAATTTTGTCTCCGAAGCGGTGCTCGAAACGATGGGCTCGGTCCTCACCAACAAGTACGCGGAGGGCTACCCCGGCAAGCGCTATTACGGCGGCTGCGAATTCGCCGACCGCGCCGAGCAACTGGCGATCGACCGCGCCAAAGATCTTTTCGGCGCGGAACACGCGAACGTCCAGCCGCACTCCGGCACGCAGGCGAATATCGGCGTTTATATGACCGTGCTTCAGCCGGGCGACGTCGTTCTCGGCATGAATCTCGCGCACGGCGGCCATCTCACTCACGGCCATCCGCTGAATTTTTCCGGCAAGACCTACAAGTTCGTGCCCTACGGCGTCTCGAAAGAAACGGAAACGATCGACTACGACGATCTCGAGCGACTCGCGCGCGAGCACCAGCCGAAAATGATCGTGGCCGGCGCGAGCGCCTATTCGCGCATCATCGATTTTCCGCGCATGTCGCAGATCGCGCACTCGGTCGGTGCAATCTTCTTCGTCGATATGGCACACATCGCGGGACTCATCGCCGCGGGCATTCATCCAAGCCCGGTGCCGCACGCCGATTTCGTCTCCACCACCACGCACAAGACGCTCCGCGGCCCCCGCGGCGGTCTCGTGCTCTGCCGCGAAAAGTACGCGAGGGATCTCGACCGCTCCACGTTCCCCGGCATTCAGGGCGGTCCGCTGATGCACATCATCGCCGCCAAGGCCGTCTGCCTGAAGGAAGCGATGGAGCCGGGATTCCGCGAGTATCAGCGCCAGGTGGCCGCCAACGCCAAAACCCTTGCCGCCGGAATCGCGCGCCGCGGCTATCGCATCGTCAGCGGCGGCACGGACAATCATCTCTTTCTCGTCGACATCCACTCGCGCGGCCTGACGGGCGCCGACGCGCAGCCGGCCCTCGATCGCGCCGGCATCACCATCAACAAAAACTCGATTCCCTTCGATCCGCTCCCGCCGATGAAAGCGAGCGGCATCCGCATGGGCACTCCCGCCGTCACCACGCGCGGCATGCGCGAACCTGAAATGGAGAAAATTGCCGGCTGGATCGCCGACGTGCTCGATCACCTCGGCGACGCCTCCACCGAACACCGCGTTCGCGCCGAAGTCGCCGCATTCGCTTCGAATTTCCCTCTCTATACGCGCCGGCTGGAAGCTGCCGAGGCCGCTCTCGCCGGAGTTCGTGCGGCTCGTTGAGCAAGGCCTGAAGAGCACCTGAAAATTTGTGCCCCTTCGCTAGTCGTCCAGAGACGAGGTTCCCGAGTGGTGATGCGAACGGTTTGGGGCGGTCCGATCACTGAGTACGAGCGCGAGGAAGCCCGCCAGATCCAGTTGTCTCTACTACCCACCGGGCCGCTCTCGACTCCTTCCTGCGAAATCGCATTCAGCTTCTCCCCGTTTGGGGGCGTAGGGGGAGATTTTGCCGACTTCTTCCAACTGCCCAATGGGCAATTGGGCCTGTATATGGGCGATGTGGTTGGCAAGGGGCTTTCGGCAGCGTTGTACGCCGCGCTGGTGATGGGCCTGCTCCGCGGAATTCACAAGGAAGGAACGGATCCGGCCACTGCACTCACGGTTTTGAACAAGCGCATGCTCGTGCGCCCGATCGTCGGCCGCTTCGCCGTCACGCTCTACGCGACGTTCGATCCCGCCTCGCTCAAGCTCACATTCGCAAACGCCGGTTTGCCTCTGCCTCTGATCGCTGCAAAGTCCGGCTGCACGGTGCTAGGCGAGGGCGGCTTGCCTTCCGGCCTTTTCCCGAACGCGTCATACGAAAACTATTCCGTCCAGCTTTCTCGCGGCGACTCCGTGCTATTCGCGAGCGACGGCCTGCACGAGCTTCGCGACCGTCGCGACCAGGATTTCGGCGGCGAACGTCTCGCGGAAATCTGGCAGCAGTCTTATGGCAAATCCGCGGATCAATCGCTCGGAGCTCTCTTCGAGGAAGCGCGCGCCTTCTCCGAAGACGGCAGCGAGCAGCGCGACGACATCACCGCCCTCGTCCTCCGCGTCCCCGCGTAGCCCGTAGCCCGTCGCCCGTGCCGTTTCTCTTCTCTGCGCTCTCTGCGTCTCTGCGGTGAATCGGGTGTTCTCGGTGTTCTCGGTCTTTCTCTGAGTTCTCTGTGGCCGTTCTCGGTGCTCTCTGTGTTAAGCCTTCCGCGCGGGTGGCAAAATGCCGACCGTTACAAAACCTCGATATCAACCTCCGCCACCCGACCATCGCGAACCGAAAACGCCCGCACCGGCTTCGGCGCATCAACCATCGGCGAAACAATGAAGTAAATCGCCTCCGAGTAATACGCAAGCTCGATATCCCGCGCCGAAGGCTCGTTCTTCCCGTTCGGATGCGAGTGGTAGATGCCGAGAAGTTCCAGTTTCCGCTCCCGAAAGTCGCGCATCAACCCGACGATTTCCTCGGGCGCAATTTCGTATCCCTTCGCCGGATCGGCAGCCACATTCACCGCCGAAAACACGTGCGTGATGACGCCCTCGCGCCCCGCCAGCAGCCCACAACACTCGCGCGTCGGTTCGCGCCGCGCATGCTCGATCAAGTTAGCGCACACCTCGCGCGACACATGGATCCGCGAATTCACAGGGGCAGTGTATATGGATTGATCCCGGAACGATAATGCGAGTGGAAAATTCGGAGAGCTTAGGGGTTGTAGGGGCGCCTGCTTGCTGCGCCCCCGGCCCATTCACAACGAAGAAAACGCTACGCCTTCTGGGCCTGCCGTCTCAAAAATGTCGGCACATCGAGATCGTCCGCCGGCATATCGTGCGCGACTTCGCTGACGTTTCGCGCCACCTGCTGGACGACGGTCGTCTGCTGCGGAACCACGTTTGCCGGTTCGCCCGGCTCGCGTCCCGCCTTCCACGTCTTCGGCAGATACGACGGCCGCGTGTGCGTCTTCTTGTTCGCCACTTCGCGGAAGCCCGCCGCGATCACCGTGATCTTCACCGACTCCTTCATCGCATCATCCTGCACCGCGCCGAAAATGATGTTCGCGTTTTCGTGCGCCGCCTTCTGAATGATCGACGAAGCCTCGTGAATCTCGTGCAGCGAGAGGCTCGATGACCCGGTCACGTTGATCAGAATTCCCTGCGCGCCGTTGATGCAGTTGTCTTCGAGCAGCGGGCTGTTGATCGCGCGGTTCGCCGCATCGATGGCGCGGTTCGACCCCGTGGCCACCGCCGTGCCCATCACCGCGTAGCCCTGCCCGGACATGATCGTCTTCACGTCCGCGAAGTCGCGATTGATGATGCCGGGAATCGTGATGATGTCCGAGATGCCCTGCACCGCCTGCCGCAGGATATCGTCCGCGATCCGGAACGCCTCGAAGAAGCTCGTCCCCTGCTCGACGCACTCCATCAGCCGCTCGTTGGGAATCACGATCACGGTATCGACGCAGCCGATCAGCTCGGCCAGCGCTTGCTCGGCCTGCTGCATGCGCCGCTTGCCCTCGAAGGCGAACGGCTTCGTGACCACCGCAACCGTGAGCGCCCCGAGCTCGCTCGCCAGATTCGCCACCACGGGCGCCGCGCCGCTGCCCGTGCCGCCTCCAAGCCCCGACGTCACGAACACCATGTCCGAGCCGTCGAGCGCCTCGAGAATTTTCTCCGTGTCTTCGAGCGCCGCCTTCCGCCCGACTTCCGGGTTCGCGCCCGCGCCGAGGCCTTTCGTTAATTTCGCGCCGAGCTGCAGCTTTACAGGCGCTTGCGAAAGCTTCAGCGCCTGCAAGTCCGAATTGGCCGCGATGAAATCCACGCCCTCCACCTTGGCGCGAATCATGCGGTTGACGGCGTTCGATCCGCCGCCGCCGACGCCGATCACCTTGATCTTTGCGCCGTCGTGCGGCTCCTCCGTAAACGATACTCGAATGCTCGATTCCTTAGGCGACATGCTCCCTCCCTCAGTTCCGTATTCTTTCAATTCCTGCTCTTGCCCCGCCCCCGCGAATCCCCTCTATGCCCCTGCGAACATGCTCTTCAGCTTGCCCATGAAGCCCGTGGGACGCGTCCCCGCGAGGCGCCGCGTGCGCGCCCCATAAAGGACCAGCCCCACGGCCGTCGAATACTCGGGCTGGGAAACCTCTTCGCTCATCTGCGCCAGGCCACGCGGCGCGGCCACGCGCACTGGCAAATTGAACACGCGCTCGGCCAGCTCCGGCAGTCCGCGGAGATGGGCGCCGCCGCCGGTGAAAACGATTCCGGCGGGAATTTGCGATTCGAGTCCGCCGCGGCGCAATTCGTCGCGGATGAGCATCAGGAATTCCTGCGCGCGCGGCTCAACGATATCCGCCAGCATGCGCGCAAACACGGTGCGCGGCGGACGGTCGCCCACGCTTGCGATCTCGATCGCGAGATCGCCCGTCACGAGCTCGCGAAACACGCAGGCATGCTCGCGCTTGATCTTTTCCGCCTCCGGAATCGGCGTGCGCAGACCGACCGCCAGATCGTTCGTGAAATGGTCGCCGCCCACGGGAACGGCTGCCGTATGCCGCACCACACCGCCCGCATAACCAATCAGCTCGGTGGTGCCGCCGCCGATGTCGAGCAGGCAAATGCCAAGTTCGCGCTCGTCCTGCGTCAAGCAAGCCTCAGCCGAAGCAAAAGGCTCAAGCACCGTGTCGTCCACGCGCACGCCCGCGCGGTTCACCGCCGTCACGATATTCTGCGTCGCCATGCTCGACGCCGTCACGATATGGACGTTGGCCTCGAGGCGCTGCCCCACCATCCCGATCGCGTCGCGAATGTTGTCCTGCTTGTCGAGAAAAAATTCCTGCGGCAGCACGTGCAGCACTTCGCGGTCTTCCGGCAGCGTCACGCCCTTGGCCGCCTCGATCGCCCGCCGCACGTCGTCGCGCTGGACGTCCCGCGGCCTCGATCCCAGCGTGATCCCGCCCTGGCTGTTCACGCCGCGCACGTGCCCGCCGGCGACGCCGATCATTGCCGATTCCACTGGCACGCCAACGATCGTCTCCGCTTCCTCCACCGCGCGGCGAATCGAGCTCACCGCGAGATCGAGATTCACGATCTGCCCTTTGCGCCAGCCCTTGGACTCCGCCGCGCCAAGCGCCGCGAATTTCAGTCCGCCGTCGTCATCCTGCTCGCCCACCAGCGCGCACGTTTTCGTGCTGCCAATGTCGAGCGCCACAATGTGCCGTTCTTTCCTGGTCAAATCCGCCGCTCCCCTCTGCTGCCTCGCCCCTTACCTCGCTCTGACCTCAACCTCATCTCAAATGTTTCGTCGCGTGCGCGCGAGCTTTCGCCGGCTTCGACGTACGCTGCGCCACCAGTCTTGGCGCGACCGTCGTATCCGGATTCACCACCGCCTCGCCGCCGAATCGCAAATCGATCGATTCCACGCGTCCGGTCGTCGCGCGCCACTGCCCGATGTCTTCAATCAGCGTCTGATACTTCGACGCGAAGTCGCTGTCGCCGAAGTGGACGACGATCGGCGCCTCCACCTGCCCCCATTCGCCTGTATCGGCCGGCGTCGCGCCATTATTAACGGCGACCTGCTGCAATCCGGTCAGCGTCGCTCGCACGTCGTGCGCATCTGACAGGTCGACTTCGCTTACCTGCTCGCCCGCTCCCGGATGCGCCGCCTCAATCTGCTGCAGGAATCCAGAGAAGAGTTGCATCCGCTCCTCGCGATCCTCCTGCGGCATGTCCGCGCCGATTCCAGTGACGACAGGAAAATGGAAATCTCCCTCGAGCGGCCGCTCGAGGATCACTCCGTGGACATCCACCAGCGCCATACCGGTTCCATTGCGCAAGAATGCGATCGGCGTGCGCTCCGTCACATCCACTTCGATCCTGTTCGGCAGAACGCGCTGCACCGTGGCATGCTCTACCCACGGAATCGCCTCGATCTCGCTTCGCCGCTGGTCGAGAGGAATCCGCAGGACGCTCTTGCCGCGGTCGGCTGCGAAAATCTCGCGCACGTCGGCAGTCGTCACGTAGTGGTTTCGTTTGAGTCCTATTTGCTCGGGATGAATCAGCGCCATTTCCGGCGACGCCAGCAGAAAATGCCCCAGATCGTACGCGATCCACGCGCCCGCCAGCCCCACCGCCGCCCATATCGTCGCGCGCAGATACGTCCGCCAGGCTTTCCGGCCGAATTTTCGCCGCTTGATCTCAAGCGGCTTCTGCCGCCGGAGATACTTCGGCTCCTCGTCCGCCAGCACTTCCTGCGGATACGCTTCCGCGTCCATGGCTTTCAGTTTCGCCAGACGATTACCTCGTTCTCGAGCTCCACGCCGTTCGCGTTTCGCACTCGTTCGCGCACGTCTTCGATCAGCTTCAGCATGTCCGCGCAGCTCGCCTTACCCGCGTTAACGAAAAAGTTCGCATGCCGGTCGCTCACCATCGCGTCGCCCACGCGGTGGCCTTTCAGTCTCAGCTCGTCGATCATCCGCCCCGCCGACCCGCCCGCTGGGTTCTTAAAAATGCAGCCAGCGCTCTTCTGGTTCAGCGGCTGGCTCGCTCGCCGCTTTTCATTGCACACCTTGATGCCCGCGATAATCTCCTTGAACGGCTTCGATGGAAGCTCAAGCTTCACGCGCAACATCACGTCGTCCGGCGCAAACGACGTGTGCCGGTAATCGAACCGGATGTCGTCGCCGCGCAGCGTCTCAATCTTGCCGGTGGCCGCGCGATACAGCTCGACTTCGCGCACGTGTGGACCGATCTGCGTGCCGTACGCGCCCGCGTTCATCCGCAGCGCTCCGCCCACGCTTCCCGGCACTCCGATCAGCCCTTCCATCCCGCCCAGATCGTGTTTCGCGCAAAAGGTGACCATGCCCCCGAGATCGGCCGACGCGTCCACATACGCCGCATTCCCCTCGACGCGCATTCCCGGATGCGCCACCGGCAAATGCAGGATCACATACGGCAGATCGCCATCCGCGATCAGCACGTTCGTGCCGCCGCCAAGGAACCGGTGCGGAATTTTTTCATTCGCCAGCAGATGCATCGCCTCCGGAATCGTCTCGTAGTTGCGCAGCAGCAATTCGTCCGTCGTCCCGCCAATCCCGAGTGACGTCTCGTCCGCAAGCGACACACCTTGCTTCACTTCGACGCCCAGCTCTCTCAATCGCGCCGCCGCTGTGTCCTTAATCCGCATGCGGAGCCGCAATCCCCGGGATTCTCGAATCGAGCAGCAGTGCGAGTTCGTCCGTCACGCGGCCCACGCTTCCTGCGCCGATCGTCAGTACCGCGTCGCCCGCGCGCGACTCGCGCAGCATGTATTCGATCCCGCCCTGCAGCGTGCTCGAATACACCACGTTCTTGTGTCCCGCCGAGCTGATGGCTTCGGCCAGCTTCTCGCCCGTAATTCCTTCCGCAGGCTGCTCGCCCGCCGCGTAGATGTCGGTGATCACCAGAATGTCCGCGTCATTGAACGAGCGCAGAAAATCATCCCAAAGATGCTGCGTCCGCGTGTACCGGTGCGGCTGAAACAGCACCAGCAGCCGCTTGTATCCGCAGCCGCGCGCCGCTTCAAGCGTCGCCCGGATTTCCGCCGGGTGGTGACCGTAGTCGTCGATCAGCGTGACGCCCGAAAAATTTCCCCTAATCTCGAATCTCCGCCCGACTCCGGAAAAGTGCGTCAGCCCTTCACGAATCAAGTCCGCTGGAACGTTCAGCGCGAGCGCCACCGCCGCGGCCGCTGCCGCGTTGCGCACGTTGTGCATCCCGGGAGGCGACGCCAGCTGAAAAACTCCGAGGTCCTCGCCGTGATATTGGAGCCGGAATTCGCTCGATAGCCCCTTGAGCTTTACGTCGCTGATAATCAGGTCCGCCTGGCTCGATACGCCGTATGTAATCAGCGGCCGCTTCACGCGCGGCACGATGGCCTGCACGTTGGGCTCGTCCAGGCACAGCACGACCTCGCCGTAAAATGGCACGCGGTTCACGAATTGCAGAAACGTGTCCTGAATCTCTTCGAGCGACGCGTACTGGTCGAGATGCTCGCGGTCGATCGTCGTGACCACCGCGATCACCGGCGCGAGCAGCAGAAACGACCGGTCGCTTTCGTCCGCCTCGACCACCATATACTCGCCGCGGCCCACCTGCGCGTTCGATCCCGCATGGTTCACGCGCCCGCCCACCACAAACGTCGGATCGAGATCGGCCGCCGCCAGTATCGCTGCGACCATCGAAGTCGTCGTCGTTTTTCCGTGGGCCCCCGCCACGGCGATCCCGATCTTCAGCCGCATCAGCTCGGCGAGCATTTCCGCCCGCGGGATCACTGCAATCTTCAAACGGTGCGCCTCTACGATCTCGGGATTGTCCGCCGGCACAGCCGTCGACACGACCACCACGTGCGCCCCCTGCACGTTCTCCGCACGATGCCCCTCGTAAATCCTCGCGCCAAGGCGTCGCAGCCGCTCCGTCACCGATGTCGTCTTCAAATCCGAGCCCGAAACGGCGTAGCCGGTCGAAAGCAGCACCTCGGCGATGCCGCTCATGCCGCTGCCGCCGATCCCGACCAGGTGAATGCGCTGGAAATTGCGAAATGTGACGTTCATGCCCGGGCCACGCTCTCCAGGAGATCGACGATATCCTCGATCGCCCGCGGCTTCGCGAGCGATCGCGCTCGATCTTCCATTTCCTCGATTCTCCGGGGCTGGTCCAGGAGAGAAAAAATCTCGTTCGTCAGTCGCTCGGGCGTCAGCTCGTCTTGAGGCAGCAGGCGGGCCGCTCCGGCGTCTTGCATGGCTGCGGCATTGCGCGTCTGGTGGGCGTCGGTGGAAGCCCCAAAGGGGATGAAGATGGCGGCGCGTCCGGAGGCGGATACCTCCGCGACGGTTATTGCGCCCGAACGGCAGACGATCAGGTCCGCCTGGGCAAACCTCTCCGCCATGTTCTCGATGAAGGGTAAGACCTCCGCATGGAATTCGCGGCGCGCATAGGCCACTCGAACGGCATTATAGTCGCGTTCACCGGTTTGATGCACGATGAAAAGCTGATTTTTTCGCGCCGCCAATCGGTCGAGCGAGTCAACAACCGCTCGATTGATCGGCAAAGCCCCGCGGCTGCCACCGGTGATCAGCAAATTGAACGGCGCGCGGTGCTCTTTCTTCCCGATGGCGAAGAATTCCGCGCGCACCGGGCAGCCTGTGACGACCGCTTTTCGCCCGAATCGCTCGGCTGTCTCCGGATGCGCCACGGCGACGCGCGTCGCCAGCCGCGCCAGAACCCGGTTCGTGAACCCCGGCTCGACATTCGGCTCGAACACCACATTCGGAATCCGGTGCACCGCCGCCAGCAGCATCATCGGCCCGGATGCGTACCCGCCCACGCCGAAGGCCGCATTCACGCGGTGACGCTTCAAAATCCGCTCCGAATCCCACAACCCCGCCGGCAGCATCGCCGCATTGCGAAAAAATTTCGCACCACCGATTCCTTTTAACCCGGCCACGCGAATCAATTCGAGCGGCAAACCAGCTTGAGGGATCAGCCGGGCTTCGATTCCGCGTTCGGTTCCGACAAACACAACGTGCCTTTCTGGCCCTTCACTTCCGCGCCGCAACCACTCTCGGCCCACGGCCAGCGCCGGGAAGACGTGCCCTCCGGTGCCGCCGCCCGCAATCAGTAAAGTCTTCGCGCCCGCCTTCGCATCCATCTTTGCATCCGCTCGGGCGTCGGGCTTCGCATCGGGACTCACGTCTCTTCCGCGTGCTGGCTGATATTCAACAGCACTCCCGTTGCCAATAGCATCCCCATCAGGCTCGATCCGCCGTAGCTCACGAACGGCAACGGAATCCCCTTGGTCGGCATCAGCCCCAGCACCACGCTCAGATTGATCAGCGCCTGCCCCACCACCATCGCCGTGATTCCCACGCCCAGCAGCCGCCCGAATTCATCCGGCGCCTTCATCGCGGCAACGAACCCGCGCCATCCGTAGAACGCGAAAAGCCCCAGCACGATCGCCGCGCCGATGAATCCAAACTCCTCACAGATCACCGAAAAAATGAAGTCGGTGTGCGCCTCAGGCAAAAAGAAGAGCTTCTGATGGCTCTCCATCAAGCCCACGCCGCTGAATCCGCCCGATCCCACCGCGATCAGCGACTGCAGCAACTGGAATCCGTGCCCCTGCGGATCCGAGCCGGGCGAGAAAAACGTCTTCACACGCTCGAGCCGGTAAGGTGTGCTGAGGATCGCGATCGCCACCACGGGCACGGCCACCGCCGCTGCCGCCACCACGTACCGGATCGAAATCCCCGCGATAAACAGCATCACCGCCGCGCTGAAGAAAATCATGCACGCCGTGCCAAGGTCCGGCTCCTTGTAGACCATCGCCACCATCAGCAGCACCGTGCCCACTGCCGGCAATAGCGTCCGCGTCAGGTTGTTCACTCCCTCGCCGCGCGGCGCGCGGCGCAGCTCGAGAAACCACGCGAGGTAGAAAATCACCGCGAGCTTCGCGAATTCCGAAGGCTGTACGTTCAGCGGCCCCAGCTTGATCCAACGATGCACGCCGTGAGACCGGTCGAGGAAGAACACCGCGATCAGCAGCAGAAACGTGACGCCCAGCGCCGTGAAAATCACGCGCGGTTGCCGCAACTTGCGATAATCGATATTCATCAGCCAGAACATTCCCGCAATTCCAAACGCGATCCACACCACCTGCCGCAGGAGAAAATAGTAGGCGTTGCCGTATTCGTCGCGCGCCATCACCGCCGACGCGCTGAACACCATCACCGCCCCGATCAGGCACAGCGCCAGCGTCACGCCGAATAGCTTTCGGTCAGGCTGCAGACTGCGTGGCATCTCCCGTCCTTTCGTCTCGCGCGCCGGTATCTGTCGGTCCCGGGCGCCCTTCGAGCCGCGCGACCAATTCCTTGAACCTTCGCCCGCGCTCCTCGTAGTTCTCGAACTGGTCGAAGCTCGAGCATGCCGGCGCGAGCAGCACCACGTCTCCCGGTCGCGCCCGTTCGCTCGCCAGCTGCACGGCTCGCTCAAGCGTGCCCGCGTGTGCCGTCTCGATAGCGCCGCCCAGATCGGCTGCGATTTTCTCGGCGGCCGCGCCGATCAGAATCGCCAAGCGTGCGCGCTTTCGCAGCGGCTCCGCCAGGGGTGTGTACGGGCTCCCTTTGTCCTTGCCACCGAGAATCACGATCAGCGGCTCGGGAAAAGCCTCAATGGCCTTCAGGGCCGCGTCCACATTCGTGGCTTTCGAATCGTTGTAGAACTTCACGCCGCCGACTTCGGCCACAAACTCGAGCCGGTGCTCGACTCCGCGAAACGTCTTCACGCCGCTCGCAATCGCCGCCGGCGTCGCGCCCGCAAGATACGCCGCCGCGCATGCCGCCAGCACGTTCTCGACGTTGTGCTCGCCCCGGAGCGAAATCTGGTCGCGCTGCGCCACCGCGACCTCGGAGCCTTCGTGCCGGAAAATGATCTGCCCGTCGCGCAAAAACGCGCCCGCCGCCACCCGCTTCTCTCGGCTGAACCAGAACACCTGCTGTCGCGACGGCATTCGCCGCGTCACTTCCGGATCGTCCGCATTCAGCACCGCGCAGTCGCGGTCGAGCTGGTTTTCGAACATTCGCATCTTCGCCCCGGCGTACTCCTCGAACGATGCGTGCCGGTCGAGATGGTCCGGCGTCAGGTTAAGCAGCACGCCGATCTCGGGGCGAAACGCTTCGATCGCCTCGAGCTGGAAGCTGCTGATCTCCGCCACCGTCACGCTGGAATCCACCGTCGACTCCACCAGCGACAGCAGCGGCACGCCGATGTTGCCGCCCACAAACGTCTGAATTCCCGCCGTCTTCAAAATGTGCGCCACCAGCGAAGTCGTCGTCGTTTTGCCATTCGAGCCAGTGATCGCCACAAGTTTGCCGCGCAGGAATCTCCACGCCAGCTCGATCTCGCTCCATACCGTCACGCCGCGGCTTCGCGCCAGTGCCACGGGCGCAAGCTTCACGGGCACGCCCGGGCTCAGCACGATCAGGTCCTGCTCGAGAAACGTCGCTTCCGAGTGTCGTCCGAGCTCGAGCATTACGCCGGCCGCACGCAGCCGCTCCGCGGCCTCGCCCAGTTCGCTCTCGCTTTTCTCGTCCGTGGCTGTCACCGCCGCGCCATATCCCGCCGCGAAGAGCGCTGTCACGGTCCCCGTGCGCGCGAGCCCCACCACCAGCACGCGCTTTCCCGCAAAGTCGAACCCCGGTCTCACGTGGCCCTCATCTCGATTTCCCTATCTCAATTTCAAAGTCGTCAGCGAAAACAGCGCGAACACCAGCGCCAGAATCCAGAATCGCACGATGATTTTCGACTCGCTCCATCCCATTAGCTCGAAGTGATGATGCAGCGGCGCCATGCGAAAAATCCGTTTGCCCGTCAGCTTGAACGAGCCCACCTGCAGAATCACCGATAACAATTCGATCAGGAAGATGCCGCCGATCGAAACCAGCAGAATCTCCTGCTTCAGGATCACGGCCACCGTCCCGATCGCTCCGCCCAACGCGAGCGATCCCACGTCCCCCATGAACATTTCCGCCGGGTGCGCGTTGTACCAGAGGAATCCCAGCGACGCGCCCACCAGCGACCCGCAGAAAATCGTCAGCTCGGCGGCGTCGGGAATCTTCTGAATCTCGAGATATTCGGCGAAGCGCGCGTTGCTTGAAACATATGTGATCACCGTCAGCGCAACCGAAGAGATCAGGACGCACCCGATCGCGAGGCCGTCCAAACCGTCCGTCAGGTTCACGCCGTTCGAGAAGCCGGCAATCACCAGCACCAGAAACAGAATGAACGGCACGTACGCCAGCGGCCAAATGAACTGGTGCGTCAAAAGCGAGTCGATCACCAGGTCGGGGTGCAGCCGCTTCAAAAATGGCACGCTCAACTGCGTCGAATACACGCCCTTCACCTGCAACCCCAGCAGCACCGCGCCCACGAACACGCACGTCAGCACCTGAAAGAAAAACTTCCGCCGCGCCGTGAGCCCGAGATTTCGCCGCCGCACCACTTTGTTGTAATCGTCGACGAATCCGATCGTCCCGAACGATAGCGTCGCAACCACCGCCAGCAGGACGTAGGGATTCCGCAGGTCCGCCCACAGCAGCGTCGAAATGGTGATGGCCGCGACGATCAGCAGCCCCCCCATCGTCGGCGTCCCCGCTTTTTTCTGATGCGCCTTCGGCCCTTCATCCCGGATGTACTGCTTCACCTGCAACTCGCGTAGCCGCGCGATCATCCACGGCCCGAATACCAGCGCAAGAGTCAGCAACGTCAGCGTCGCCAGCGCCGTGCGCACCGTGATGTAGCGAAAAACGTTCAGCGCGCTGAAATGCGGCCGAAGCGCGGCAAACAAATAAAACAGCATCTCAGCGGCGCCCCTTCGAGCCTGCTTCGATCGCTTCCGGCGCAACCGTCTTCTGCGTCCGCCGGTGCCGCGCGTCGATCGCTTCCAGCACCTTCTCCATCCGCACGCCGCGCGAGCCTTTCAGCAGCAGCAGGTCCCCCGCATCGACAAATCCTTCGAGAAATTTCCCCGCTTCCTGCGAGTTCGCGAAAAACTGCGCGTGCTCCGGTGGTTGTCCCGCTTCAATCGCGCCCTTTACCAAATCTTCCGCGTAGCCCTGCACGCCCAAGATCCAGTCGATCTTTCCGGCGCGCGCGGCCAATCGCCCGCATTCGCGATGCAGCTCCGGCGAAGAGTCCCCGAGCTCCAGCATTTCGCCTGCGGCCAGAATGCGTCTTTCGTATCCCGGCGTCGCCGCCAGCAATTCCACGAGCGTATTCAGCGCCGTCGGGCTGGAGTTGTACGTGTCGTTGATCACCGAGAAGCCGCCTTCAAACCGCACCACCTCGCCGCGCTTGTCCGCGGGCTTCAGCGTCGGAAACACGCGCTTCGCCTCCTCCGCGCCGATTCCCCAGACGCTCGCCGCTGCCAGCGCCGCCATTGCATTCATCACGTTGTGCCGTCCGATCAGCGGCAGTTCGAGCCGCGTGCGTCCCGCCGGAGAGACGAAATCGAATGCCGAGCCGTCCACGCCGCGCTCCTCGACCCGCTCCGCGCGAAATTCCGCCGGCGGCTTTTCGCCGAAGCGCACCACGCGACCGCGCGCCACCTTCGCAAATGCAGCCACATGGGGATCGTCCGCATTCAATATCGCGACCGCATTCGGCGGCAGGTTCTCGATCAGCTCCCGCTCGGCGCTCGCAATCTCTTCGATCGAAGCGAAAAACTCCAGATGCTCGATCGCCACTCGCGTCACCACACCCGCATCGGGCAAAGCGATCCGCGTCAAGTGCGCGAGCTCGCCCGTATGCGACATTCCCAGCTCGATCACCGCCGCGCCATGCTCCTCGTCGAGCTTCAACAGCGTCAACGGCAATCCATACTCGTTGTTCAGGTTCCCTTGCGTCTTCAGCACGCGGAACCGCGCGCCCACGAGCGCCGCCAGAATCTCTTTTGTGGTTGTCTTGCCGACCGATCCGGCCACCGCGCCGACAAGCCGCCCCGGCTGCGCGCGGCGCCAGATTTCGCAGGCCCTCGATCCCAGCCGCTGCAACGCATCCAGCGTGTCGTCGACCGCGAAGAGTTTGCCGCGAATCGCTGCGTCGTATTCCCCGATTCGATCGCGCGCCACCACCCCGGACGGAACGCCGCGCGCCAATACCTCGCCGACAAAAGTGTGTCCGTCGTGACGCGGTCCGCGTATCGCGATGAACAGTTCGTCAGCCCCGACAGTACGCGAGTCAATCGAGACGCCGGCCAGCCGGGCCACGGGGTCGAGCCCAACGGGAACTGGGACGCCCAATGCCTCAGCCACCTGAACCACTGTCCACCGCATCGCGTCTCCAATGGGCTGGCCATCATGCTCAGCCGGATCTCCGCATCACGTCAGTTTCGCGATTCGTGCGCGCCTGGCTTCTTTGCAAAGCCTTTGCGGCGCAGGATAGCCCGCGCCTTTTCCCGGTCGTCAAATTCCACCGTTTCGCTACGCAACACCTGGTACGTCTCGTGTCCCTTCCCCGCCAGCAGCACAATGTCTCCCGGCCGCGCTTCCTCAATCGCCATTTCGAGCGCCCGCTCGCGGTCCGGTTCCACCAGATACTTCGCGTCGACTTTCTGCAATCCCACCGCCACGTCGTTGATGATCCGCAGCGGATCCTCGCTGCGCGGGTTATCGCTCGTCAGCACCACCAGATCGCTCAACGAGCCCGCCGCCTCGCCCATCAGCGGCCGCTTCGTCCGGTCGCGCTCGCCGCCCGCCCCGAAAACCGTGATGATCCGTCCCGAAGTGCTCAGCTCGCGCGCCGTCGCGATCAGATTTCGCAGCGCATCGTCCGTATGCGCGTAATCGACCACCGCCAAAAACGGTTGTCCTTCGTCGATTCGCTCAAATCGTCCCGGCACGAGTTCGAGAGCCGCGATCCCCTGCTCGATTTTCGCGATGGGAATATCGAGCGCGATTCCCGCGCCGATGGCCGCAAGAATATTGTAGACGTTGATGCGGCCCACGAGCGGCGAACGCACCTGGATGTTTCCTATCGGTGTCTGCGCCGTGAATTCAAGACCGTCGAAGCTCAATGCGAATTTCTTTGCCGTCAGGTCGGCCGCGTTTTTCAGCCCGTAGCTCAGCGTGCGCCGCGCCAGTCCCGCAAGCTGCGCTCCGTATGAATCGTCCACGTTGATCACGCCCGCATCCGGCGCGCCCGATCCCGTGCCCGTGAACAACAGCTTCTTCGCCGCGAAATATTCCTCGAACGACTTGTGGTAATCGAGATGATCCCGCGTCAAATTCGTGAAAATCGCCACCGCGAAGTGGCAGCCCGAAAGCCGCTCCATCGCCAGCGCATGCGAACTCGCCTCGAGCACCACGTGCGTGCCGTGCGAGTCGCGAATCTCGGCGAAAATTTGCTGCAAATCGAGCGATTCAGGCGTCGTGTTCGGCGCAGGTAACGCCCCCTTCGGCGTGCGATATCCCGTCGTCCCGATCAGGCCATCCGTGAATCCCGCCGCACGCAGAATCGAATCCACCAGAAACGCGGTCGTCGTCTTTCCATTCGTCCCGGTGACGCCCACCAGCTTCAGCGCGTCCGCCGGGTTCCCGTAGAAATTCGCCGCCGCCCGCGCCAGTCCTCGCCGCTCGGAACCCGGCAGCAGTTCGATCCACGTCGCATTCTCCGGAAATTGAATAGGCCGTTCACGCGCGCTGGCCACCGCAACCGCCCCGCGCACGAGCGCATCCTCCACAAACTCCACTCCCTCGAGTTTCACGCCCTGCAGCGCGAAAAACAGCGCGCCCGCCGTCGCTCGGCGGCTGTCATACGCGATCGATTCAATTTCCACGTCCGGCGGGCCCGAAATTTTCCTGATCTCCGCTCCCGCCAGCAATTTTTCGAGTTTCATACTCCGCTTTTCCAGTCTACCGCTTCGCTTCCCGCCGTGTGGCCCGTTCTGCGGCCCCTTCCCGATGTCCGGCTTCTGCTTGACGCTCGATGTCAATTCCCGCTCCCCCGCCCCTGCGTCCCGCTCTCTCCCGGCTCTCCGAATCGCACAGTTACCCGGCTGCCACGCGGCACTTCCGTTCCCGCGCTCGGAAATTGCTCGAGTGCAATCCCGTTGCCGATCAGGTCCGGCGCCAGTCCCACCTTCGAGCACTCCTCCATCACGCCGCGCACCGTCTCCCCCCCGAGAGCCGGAACCACCACTCCGTCGTCCCTGGCAAACGTTGCTGTCGGAGCCGTCGTAGCGCCATCGCTTCCCCTCGCCACCGCCTCCGCGAAGCGCGCTTTCGACGCATCCGCCTCGGCCGCCTCCAGGTTCGGCTGCGGCGACACATGCAAGTTCTTCGCTGTCTCCACGTCCGTAGGCGACGGCACATCGTGCGGCACTCCCAGATACGCCAGCACCTGCTCCGCAACGCGCTTGAACACCGGCCCGCCCACCTGTCCTCCGTGATGCGGCCCCACGGGCGAATCCAGCACCACCAGAATCGTGATCGCCGGATCGTTTACCGGCGCGAAGCCCACAAACGAAGCGTTGTACTCCGTCGCCGAATAGCGCTTCGTGTTCGGATCGATCATCTGCGCCGTTCCCGACTTCCCGGCCGACGTATACCCGTCGAGCTGCGAATGCTTGCCCGTGCCTTCGATCATCACGTCTTCCATCATTTCGCGCATGGTCGCCGCCGTCCGCGCGTCCGTCGCTTCCTGCGGATCGGCGCTTCGATGCGGCAGTTCAGCTCCCGTCTCCGAATTGCGAATCTCGCGCACCACGCGCGGGCGATAGAGCGTTCCGCCATTCGCGATCGCCGAAATTGCGGAAACGATCTGCACCGGAGTCACGCTCACTTCCTGCCCCATCGCGAGCGACCCGATCGAGCTCGCCGACCACTCCTCGACCGGCCGCAACAGTCCCCGGTTCTCGCCCGGCAGATCGACTCCCGTGTATTGCCCGATGCCAAACGCGTGCGCTGCCTCGTAAAATTTCGGCGCGCCCAGCCGCAACGCCACCTTGATCGCGCCCACGTCGCTCGAGTTGGCCAGGATTCCCGTCACGCTCAGAATTCCAAAGGGATGCCAGTCGTGAATCAGTCTGCCCGCCACCAGAATCGAGCCCATCTGGCAATCCACCAGCTCATTCGGGTTCGCCACGCCGTTCTCGATCGCGCCCGTCAGCGTGATCACCTTAAACGTCGATCCCGGCTCGTACGCGTCGCTCACCGCGCGATCGGAGCGGTTCACCGCCGAATACGATCCCGCATCGTTCGGATCGAACGTCGGCAAGTTCGCAACCGCCAGTAATTCGCCCGTATTCGGGTCCTGGACGATCACCGTCCCCGCCTTCGCGTGCGTCTCGGAAATCGCCGTCGCGAGCTCCTTCTCCGCGATGTACTGAATCGTTTCGTCGATCGTCAGCGTCACGCTCGCGCCCGGGTCGGCGGCCGATTCCCTGCGGTCGTACCAGCGCCGCAGCCCGTCGGCCATCACCATCATCTTGCCCGGCCGGCCGCGAATGTCCTTGTCGAGCGACTGCTCGATTCCGCCGATGCCCTTCTCGTCGATATCCACGTAGCCCAGCACGGAAGCCGCAAGATCGCGCTGCGGATACACCCGGCGGTTCTCTTTCTGAAAGAACACGCCGTTCAAATTCATGTCGCTGATTCGCTGGACCACATCCGGAGAGAGTTTCCGCGCCAGCCTCACCGGCGTGTGCGCCTCGCGGATTTTCGTCTCGATATCTTCCGCCGGCACGTTCGAAACGCGCGACAGCAACCGCCCCACCATGTCGACGTCGGTAATCTCGGCGGGATCGCCAAACACGGAATCCATCGGCAGGCTGACGGCCAGCTCCCGCCCCTTGCGGTCGTAAATCGTTCCGCGTTTCGGGCTGATTTCGAAAATGCGTTCTTGTTGACGCTGAGCTTTTGCGAAGTATTCGCTGTAGCAGAAGAGTTGAACGTACGCGAGGCGGCCCAGAACCACCGCCATCCAAACCACTGCGAGGACCCAGACAACTAACCAGCGGAGACGCGGGTTGCGCTGCTCCATGGACTCCGGCCTACCCTATCTCGCCCGATCTCTCGATTTCATCCGGCGCCGATCGTGGCGCGCCGCCGGCGAGGCTCGCCGCAGCGAGCCGGCATTTCGAATCAGGTGCGTATGAAATCAGATGCGCTACGGGCGGGGCGTCTCGGCCAGGCCGCGCGCTTCCGCCACCACGGCGTCGCTCGACGCATCCGCCGGAGCCACTTGTCCCGGCACGGGCACCGTCAGGCCAAGCTGATTCCGCGCGATCGCATCGACGCGCATCGGCGAGCGCAGCGTCGCCACTTCCAGATGCAGTTGCTGGTTCAGCTGGGCGGCCTGCGTGTGCTCGGTATCGAGCTGTTCGAGTTGGTAGCGAAGCTGAATGCACTCGAAGTGCTGCCACGCATACGACAGCAGCAGCAGCGCAATGCCCGCTCCCACCGCCAGTCGCCCCCAGAAATCCCGCAAACGCGCCGGCGCCATGGTGCGCTGCAGCCTTGAATTATCGATTCGTTTCACTGTGTGATACTCCGTCATGACTGTTCCCTGCCGATCCGGCGCATTCCCGTCGCTGGATTCCCGGAAGCCGGAGCCTTGGCTCCGGCAAAACGCCAATTTTTGTAAGTCGCGGCCATCTCCCGTTTGTAGGGGCGGGTTTCAAACCCGCCCTGTCAGCCACGACATAGGGTCCGCAAAATCGAGCGCGCTTCTAGGCGGCGAAATCCCGATCTTGCAGGTCCGGCCCTTGCCCGGCCGGATCGATCTTTTCCGCAACGCGCATCTTCGCGCTGCGCGCGCGAGGATTCGTTTGCACTTCTTCTTCGCTCGCCTCGATCACTTTCTTCGTCAGCACGCGAAAGCTTTTCTCTCGCGCCAGGTCCTGAAAGGCGTGCTTCACCAGACGATCTTCGAGCGAGTGGTAGCTGAGGACGATCCACCGTCCTCCCGAATTCAAAGTGGCAGGGGTCCGCGAAAGAAACTGCCCGAGTTCCTCCTCTTCTCGATTCACCGCTATCCGCAGCGCCAGAAACGTTTTTGTCGCGGGATGCAGTCTCTGCCTTCCCCTTGCTTTTCGAACCCCTGCCACAACCGTTGCCAGGTGAGCGGTGTCGCGAATGGGCCGCGCCCGCACGATGCCCCTGGCGATTCTGCGTGAGTCCCTCTCCTCCGCTTTCTCGTAGAGGAGATTGGCCAGCTCTCTCTCCGGCCACTGGTTCACAATTTCGTCCGCCGTCAGCGGCGTATCCGGGTTCATCCTCATGTTCAACGGCCCGGCCCAGCGGAACGAAAATCCGCGCTCAGGGCTGTCGAGCTCGAGGGTGGAAACCCCCAGATCGGCCACCACTCCGTCGAGCGGAGGCAGCTTCAATTCCTCCGCCACTTCGCCGATCTCTGAAAACTCTCGATGCACCAGAACCACCTTTTCCCCGAACTCTTTCAGCCGTTCCCGCGCGATCTCGAGTGCTTGCGGGTCCCGGTCGATCGCCACCAGCCGCCCCGTCGTCAGCCGCTTCGCGATTTCAATCGCGTGTCCAGCCGTTCCCGCGGTCGCGTCCAAATACGTTCCTTCGGGCCGAATGCGAAGCCATTCGATGACTTCCGCGACCAGAACCGGCGTATGCAGAACGCTCAAAAGCCCTCAACAGCTCCCGCAAGCCGAAACCGCCGCGCCTGCCTGCACCCGTCCCGAATCACTCCTGCCCCAAGCTCTCACAGCGACTGCGGGCCGGAACGCTCTAGATGCCCAGCTTGTCCAGTGCCTCTTCGTCTTGTGCCGTAATCGGGTGATGTGCCAAGTGCTCGAGAAATCGCGCGTGATTCCAGACTTCCAGGTAAGTCAACTGCCCCTGAACGTCGACCTCACCCTTCATCTGCGCCGATTCCCGCAAAACGGGTGGAATTAGAATGCGCCCCTGCCCATCCACCTCGACCACTTGCCCGAAATAGTTGGCGCGCGCTAGAAACCTCTGTTTGGCGCCGTTGTGTGTGGAAAGCTTGGCCAGCTTGCGCTCGATATCCTGCCAGGCTTTCATCGTGTACACTCGCGCGTACTCGCCCGTGTCGCTCGTCACGTAGAACTTCGATCCGCTCTTGCGCAGCTCGGCGAGAAAATCCGCGGGGATTTTCATCCGCCCCTTCTCGTCGACCGTCGCTAGATAGTTGCCCCGCAGCATCGAAGACCTTCAAAACGTCGCCCCGCGTGTTCGCGCCCGCTGTCACTGATTCTTTAACCCCTGCTGCACCCCAAAATCTACTTTCCACTGCCGACCACTTTCTCCCACTTGGTGCCCGATTCTAGACTCCTTCCATTTCTTGTCAAGGGGAATGTTTCAAGAATGAGAAAATTTCCCGCGCCGCCGCAAAAAATTCGTTTTCGCTCGCGATCTCCGCGCTCAAAAGCGAAAAACACAACCCATTGTGGAACACTTCGGCCGCTTCACGACGCCTAGTGGTTCAAAGGCGAAATAAGTTGAAATTGTTTTGTAAGAGTCAACAGGCGCGCCGGCGGGGTTTACCTGATTCCCTAGTATGTGCATCCGGTGGGCGAAGATGGGAGGAAAAAACGACCTGCTATTGCGGAGGCGGCGCGCCCAGCGAATTCAGGTCGCGCACCATCCCCTGCTCCTCCGGGCTCAATCCCTGCATGAACCGCGGATCGTTCAACGCCGCCTGCTGCTGGTCCGGCGTCATTCCCTGCAGCCGACGCCAGTGGCCGACCACGCGCGCGCGCCGCTCGGGCGGCATCGCCGCCAGCGTCGGGACGATATCGTTCCGGAAATGCTCCCGCTGCTCGGGAGTCAGGTTCTCCAGCATCCGTTCGGTCGCATGGATTCGGTTCTGCTGTTCTGGGGTTAGGCTGTTCCACTTCTCGAGGTTCTTGCGGATCTGTGCCTGGCGCTCTGGCGGGAGGCTCTGAAACTTCTCGTTGTTCTGCATGAAGCGTTCTTGCTGGTCCGGAGGCATGTCCCGCAGGCTATCGACCCACTTCGGCGGAAGCCCCGCCATGGCTCGCGGATTCGGCTCGCGTGCCGCGCCATTCGCGCCCGGTTGCCGGGCGCCGTTCTCGTTGGCCCTCTGTCTCTGCGCCGCCGCCGCTGCTTGCCGCCGCGCACGCCACGCCCGCCAGCGCTGTCCGTTCTGCGCCTGGGCAGTCTGCAACGCGAGCCCCGTAACGAGCCCCGCGCATACCACGAAAATGGCAGCCCATCGACGCACCTAGACTCCTCCGTTGATCCTGCCGGTAGACCTAGTCATTGCTCTCGTCGCCTTGCTGCGCCTTGCCATCCGTCTGCGACGAATTCGTCGCAAACGTCTCCGCAAGCGCATCGAACTTCGTCAGAACGTCGTAGTTCTCGAGCACGCCCAGATTCTTGATCGCGTTGAAATCCTCTTCCTGCTCCTGAGCGCTGGCCGTAGCAATCGGCCTCACGGGTGGGCGGTTCGACGGCAGCTTCGCCACCAGCACAGTCAGCGCGATCAGCAGCGCCACGGCAAACGCCGGGCGCGGCGCGGGCACCAGCCGCCAGAACCAACTCTGCCGCGGCTCGGCCGCTACGCGCTGCCTCACGCGCGCGTCAAAGCCAAACGACGGCTCGATCGCCGGCACCTCGCCCAGCAGCATGGAGACCTTGCGCATCTCCTCCGCGCGGCTCCGGCACGCTGCGCAGCCCGCCAGATGCCCTTCGACCTTCTCCCGCTCGGACGCCTTCGCCCGGCCGTCCAGATATGCAATCAGTTCCTTTGAAACGTCTTCGCACTTCATGATGGCCTTCCTTCACCTGCGCGCTGCTCCACTGGCTGCCCCACAAGCGGCGCCAGTTGCACCCGCAGGCTTTCGTAAGCGCGAAACAGCAGCGACTTCAGCGCGCTTTCCGAACAATCCAGAATCTTGGCGATCTCTCCGTAATCCATCTCTTCGTACTTATGCAGCAGTACGGCGGCGCGTTGCTTTTCCGGCAGCGAGGCGATGGCCCTGCGGATGAACTCGGCGCGGTCGCGCTCGATCATGTGCTCGTCGATGCGCATCACTGGCGCCGGCAATTCCATCGGCGCGGCATCTTCGTCGGCCGGCGCGTCCAGCGGCACTGCCAGCCTCGCGTAACGGTTGTCGCGCACCGAATTCAGCGCCAGGTTCGTCGCGATCCGGAAGAGCCACGTCGTGAACTTCGCGCTCGGAGTATATTGCTTCCGCGCGCGGTAGACGCGCAGAAAAACTTCCTGCGCGAGGTCCTCGGCCGTCGCCGTGTCGCGCACCATCCTGTGGAGGAAATTCACCAGCGGCGAGCGATACTTCTGCAATAGAAAGTCGAAGGACGAGTCGTCCCCGGCTTTCACGTCCAGCATCAGCTCAACGTCAGTCCTCGCCATGGCCTCCACAGCTTATCTAACACCCGCCCCACCATAAAGTTGCACCGCATCGGCCCATTCCAAAGCCCAACCGTCCCAAGGTACAGGTAGCGCAGGCCATTATGCTGTAACTATCCGTATTTCAATGGCTTGCGCATGAGAGGAGGCGGAGCCCATCGCCGCGGTTTTCAATTTCAAATTTCAGATGATTTCAGATTTCAAATTTCCGATTCCGGATTCCCTACTCTCATCGACCCTGGTTTTTCCGAGGTGTGCGATTTGGCACAGATTGACGCACGCCCCCTCTGGTCGAATTGATGTGGGATTTTGGAACCCTACGAGGAGTCGCCCATCGAGTGTAGGGCGCTTTGCCCCGGCACAGGATTGATATGACTACAAAAAACTTTCGAGTCGCACCGGCAGACCAACGGACCAGCGTCGACGGAAGACAAGTAAGCAACAAAGTACTGTTGGCAACGCCCGACGATGAGTACGAAATGATGCGTTCTGACTTGACGTATATCGACCTGCCGGATCACCTCAGCCTCCACGAGCCGGCCCAAAAGATCGCGTTCGTCTACTTCCCGAACCGAGGAATGGTTTCTCAAGTTGTAGTGACCAAAGACGGCCGGACCGTGGAGGTAGGTGTAGTGGGTAAAGAGGGCTACGTGGGGGCGGGATTGGCCGCCGGCCTGAGCAGAAGTTCGGTGCGCGAAATCATCCAGGTTGGCGGCGACGGCTTCCGCATGATAGGGAGTGCGATGCAACGAATTCTGCGGTCGGCCCCGCAGTTACAAGTGATTTTGAACAGGCAGCTTGGGCTCCAGGGAATGCAAGTCGCGCAGACTGCGGCGTGCAATCGCCTGCACGACATACAGCAGCGCCTCTCGAGATGGCTGCTCATGACTCAGGATAGGGTGGATTCCGCGGTGCTTCCGATCACCCACGATTTCATCGCGACCATGATGGGCACGGACCGATCTACCGTGAGCGTGGCCGCGTCTGTACTGCAAAAAAAGGGAATCATAGAATACGTGCGGGGCGCGGTAAGGATTGTGAATCGCAGGAAACTGGAAAAATCCTCCTGTGAATGCTACGAAGCCATTCGGCATTTTGAGGCCGATCTTGGATTGAATTAGCAATTCCTTGCCAGAGTGGGGTACCCCACAGACATCCGCTCGTCGCTATAGGTAATCTTCAGAGCTTTCTTGCGTTCCGTTCGCGGTTGACGTCCGTTCCCAGAGTGCCGGTTTGAGTGGCACTCGTTCACAGCAACCAGGAAGTCAAGCCGCGAGGCCGGGGGCTACGAGGGCATGCGCCGCGAGCTCGTATGGATCGAAAAGCAGGGTTTTGGGGGCTGGGGTTGCTCCGAGTGCGCGTGGGTCTTCGTTCATTCGGGACAGCCCGCCGGTCAATCGCTCGCTGAAATTCTGCGGAGCTACGAGCAGCAACGCGATAAGGCTTTTGCAGTCCATGTTTGCGCCGAGCATCCCAGAGCCGCAACGGATCCGCGTTAGTCTCCGTCATTCGCCGCTTCCCGATCCCGTTCCTTCTGATCCTAGCAACGACCGCGCTCGTCCCCCGGCTTCATATCGGCATCGGCTGTTTAGCTTGCGATAACGCCCGCTGTACCGACTTGCACAACTGCGGTCAGTGTCATGGTAGCTTTGGATTGAATTCGGGCCGAATATGGCTGAAGGAATAGGCGCCTTGCGTTGCGGCGAGTTGCCGTGCGTAAGTGACCGTTGATAATCCGAAGATGAACCGAAGAAGCAAGTCCGCGCAACACACCACGCGCCGCGCCGTGAAGCGCTGTCCCCTCGTCGCCTCCGCGGAGGTCGTCGACCTGGGCTCCGGCACGAAGCTCTCGGCGCGGACATCGGAAATTGGCCTCGGAGGCTGCTACATCGACGCGCTCAATCCATTCCCCGATGGCACGCTGGTCAGCTTGCGGATTCTCAGGGATCAGGGCGTCTTCGAGGCCAAGGGCAAGGTAGTCTACTGCCACCCAAGCTCCGGCATGGGCCTCGCCTTCACGGAAATGGCGCACGAACATCGGTTACTCCTCGAAGATTGGCTCGCCGACATCGTCAGCCAGCTCAAGCCCGCATAAGCTTCGCCGCTCTCTTCTCAGCCAATCATTCGGATCAAGCCGCTCCTGCATCCCTTCCGTGAAAATCGTCGAGAATGAATGATTAACCGAAAAAATGGTTATGCTGATACACGATCACGAGATCGGCGTGCTGGCCCGGATCTAAAAGAATGTCCCTTTCAAATGAGAAACAAATCCTCCGTATTCGTGTGTTTCCGGTCGCGCCAGGCAAATCATCAGTCGCTTCATTATGTATGTCGCCGGCTCGACCAAATCCATCCGCGGCTAATTGGTTGTAGCGTTCCGCCATTCGAAATCCTGCCGACACCTGCATCGGCAGCCATCATTCCCGAAGAGTGCAAATAGAGCTCGCTGAGCGTCCGCACGAAATCCGGTTCCAGCGTGAACGAGGTTGGCTGTCCATCCCTCGCGGATGGAGTCTGAATCCCGTCGCTTTAAGATCGAAGCTGCTTGTCGGATAGCGACAACAAGTTGAAGCCGATCTTCAGGCACGAGTGTTTGTTTCTGCAGGTCGAGAATACATGCCCTCCCAATCTCCGCTGAAGCCCTTATCTTTCTTTGTCAGCTTGTTCAGACAGGTAGAAGATCAAGGGACGCTCCAGCGAACTAACCGCGGATTCGGAGGACACCATCTGATCAGAGCCTCCGATCGGCTCATACTTTAGCGAGTCTTTCTTGCGAACGTAGACCTGGTTCGGAAAGAACTGGGCTCCGATTGAGCGCAGCTCAGCGATTACAGTCTCGCTTGGAGGGTTGTACAGCAAACGGTAGGGACCAAATCCTTCAGGAATCGCTATTTCTTCCCACTCGGGAATTTCCATAACCACCCTCACCCCAATCCAGGCGGACTCACAGATTCTAATGATGCTCTACTTCCCACTCCTACGCCAACCCGGTGAATCGGATTGCAGAACTGACGCGACGCCAGAAACAGGCGTCGAGAATCAGATATCATTGACGCTCGATTGCAAATGACCGATCCTTCGCTCACCGCTTCGGACGCGCCTTCCATCTCCCGCACCACGGTCTGGTTCATGGCGGCGAGCACTGGCGTGATCGTCGCCAATATTTATTATATTCAGCCGCTCCTTGCCGATATCGCGCGCGCCTTTGGCCTCACCGTAACCAAAGTCGGCTTCATCGCGATGCTCACGCAGATCGGGACCGCGCTTGGCATGCTTTTCTTCGTTCCGCTGGGCGACAGCCGTGAGCGCCGCTCGCTGATTACGCTCCTCATCATCATCGGAAGCGTCGGCCTTGTATTCATCGCGCTCGCACGCAACGCCGTGTGGCTCGCTCTGGCTTGCTTCGTCGTCGGCATGATGGGCGCGACCGTACATCTCTTCGTGCCGTTCGCCGCGCACCTCGCGCCGCCGCGCGAACGCGGCCGAGTCGTCGGCTCCGTCTTCAGCGGCATTTTGCTCGGCATCCTGCTCGCGCGAACCTTCAGCGGCTCGGTGGGCGCGCATCTCGGCTGGCGCGCGGTCTACCTCATCGCCGCTGTGATGATGCTGTGCGTCGCAATCCTCGTCCAATTTCTGCTGCCGCGCAGCAAACCCTCCATCGAGCTGCCATATTTTTCGCTGCTCCGCTCGACCATACATCTCATCCGCGAGCACAAGGATCTTCGCGAGGCAGCTTTTCTCGGCGGATGCCTCTTCTGCTGCTTCAGCGCTTTTTGGACGACTCTCGTCTTCTTCCTCGAAACGCCGCCGTATCACTACGGCAGCGAAGCCGCCGGCCTTTTCGGCCTCATTGGTGCGGGCGGCGCAGCGGGCGCTCCGCTCTTCGGGCGCCTCGCCGACCGGCGCGGCCCGCGATTCGCGGTCGGGCTCGCGCTGCTTTCGGTGCTCGTTTCTTTTGTGTTGCTCTGGCTCGCGGGAAAAATTCTCGCCGGCCTGATCGTCGGCGTTCTCCTGATGGACATGGGGACGCAGGCCGGCCACATCGCGAATCAAACACGGATTTACGGTCTCGACGCGGACGCGCGCAGCCGGCTGAACATGTTTTACATGGTCTGTTACTTTGTGGGAGGAGCGATCGGCTCGCTGCTCGGCGCCTACGCGTGGCGCGTGCACGGATGGGCGGGCGTCTGCGCCTTCTGCCTCGCCGTGATGCTACTCGCGCTCGCGAAATTTGCGGCCGGGCGCCGCGCGCAAGCTCCCGAGCCAGCCCTCACCTCCGAATAGCGCCTGCTCCCGAGAACGTTGACTCGACAACATTATCGGCCGAAAAAGATTGCAATAACAGGGGACTGGAGCATCCCCCTAGCGGGGGCTTATATCGGCCTTAAGAAGCCAAGAAAGGACGGTTTGGCGGGTTTTGCCACACCTCGCGCCAGGCCGGCCCCGTCTTATCGCCCAAACTGCCGCAGGTGATGATCGGCGTGCAGGTAGCCCCAGCGCATCCATTCCCGGCGGGTCATAGGACCGAAAAATGGATGGTGGATTCTGGGATCGATCGCGCTGCTACAGAATCGATCGATGAGAAAAAGCAATTCGCCGCGATCCTTCTCAAATTCCACAGGAGCCGTGCCGCCCACACCCTGTTCCACCTCGGGACGCGTCGCCGTGCCGCGCGGCCATTTCATCGGCGCACGCAGCGCGATGAACTTGATCAGCGTCCGCTGCAGGAATCCCGTCGCCATGCTGACCGATCTCTCGCCCAGCGCAAGTTTGTACGAATCGCAAACGTGGCACACCATCTGGTGCGCCGACATTTTTCCCCAAAGCCGCTGATCGGATGAAGTCAGCGCGGAGATTCGCCCGGCGATCGATTCGCGATCGGATTTTGATTCCAGCGTCCGCATGAGCCACCAGAGATTTTAGCCTAGACGTGAAACAGCGCCTTGAGTGCAAGCAGAATCGCGACGCCGGCGAATACCAGCACCGCCATCATGGGCGCCGGCTCGCGATTCACTTCCGGAATCAAATCCGAAGCGGCCACGTAGAGCGTCACTCCCGCCGCAAGCGGGAGCGCATCCGCCACGGTGCTCCGCAGCAAGAACATCAGGACCATCCCGCCGAGCGTGGTCGCGCCGAGTATCGCCGACGAGAGCAGCGCCACCTGCCGGCTCTGCCCGCTCGCGAGCATCAGCGACGACACCGTGAATCCCTCGGGAATTTTGTGCAGAAAGATCGCAATGAAGATCACGCCGCCCAGCCATGTCGAAACGAGCAGGCCGGACGCGATCGCGACGCCGTCGAAAAACGTATGGATCATCAGGCCGAGCAACGCCGCGTAGCTTGCATGCGCGTGGGAGATCTCTTCGTGGTGGGTTTCCTCGCCGAAATGAAAATGCGGCGCGATCGTATGCTCGAAAAAATGCACCAGAAAATATCCGCCGAGGACGAACACGAAAACCGTGCTCGTATCGCCGAAGAAATACGAGCTCGCATCTCCGCGCAGCTTCAACGACTCCGGAATCATCTCCAGCATCGCCGTCGCCAGCATGAAGCCCGCGCCCAGCGCGATGAAATATTTCAGATAGTGGCGCGACCACTGCCGCCGCACGATCAGCAGCCCGCCAACCACGTTCGCGCCCGCCGCCGTCAACCCCAGCAGCAGCGCCACCAGCAGCCGAGTTGTCTCGCCAGACATTTCGCGCCCCTTATTCCACCCGTCATTCGGTTCTTCCCTCTGCGTTCTCTGCGTCTCTGCGGTGAAGCTAGAAAGCCCCACCCTCACAAACCGAGGATGGGGCACCCGGAACTTCAAAGGCGAAAGCCACACTACTCACCACTCACTAATCACTATCCTTCTTTTGCTGTTCTCATCCACCGTGGCGGAACAGGATTACGTCGCCGTCCTGGACGATGTACTCTTTGCCTTCGAGGCGCACCTGCGCTTTTTCGCGCGCCGCCGCAAAGCTGCCCGCTTTCAGCAGGTCTTCCCAATTGACCACATCCGCCTTGATGAAATTTTTCTGGATATCGCTGTGGATCGCGCCGGCGGCTTCCTGCGCGGTCATGCCGCGCTCGATGGTCCACGCGCGGCACTCGGGTTCGCCGCACGTCAAAAACGAAATCAGCCCGAGCAGCCGGTACGTTGCCTGGATCAACCGGTCGCGACCCGATTCCGCGAGGCCGTAGGCCTTCATCATCTCGGCGGCTTCGGCGTCTTCGAGTTCGGCCAGCTCCGCCTCGATCTTCCCGCAGAATGGGACAACTGCCGTCTGCGGCTTCGTCGATAGCTTTTCGAGCTTGTACTTTTCGACCACGCGATCGATATCCTGCGCCTCTTCGTCGCCGAGATTCAGGACGTAGATCATCGGTTTCTGCGTGAGGAACATGAAGCCGGTCAGCATCTTCTGCTCGGCGGGCGTGAATTCGAGCTCGCGCAGCGGCGTCTCGCCCTCAAGCGCTTGCCGGCAGCGAGTGAGCACCTGCAGCTCGGCTTCGAGCAGCGGGTCTTTCTTTTTCTTGATGTCTTTCTCGAGGCGCTCCATGCGCTTCGAGGCCTGCTCGAGATCGTTCAAGATCAGCTCGAGATCGACGTTCACGATGTCGCGGATCGCGTCGAGAGACCCGCCCTCGTGCGGCACGGCCGGATTCTCGAAGAGGCGCACCACGTGCGCCAGGGCGTCCGCCTCGCGCAGCGGGACGAGCGACGCCGAGTTTTTCTCGCGGTCTTTTTGCAGGCCACCGATATCGACATACTCGATCGTGGCGTACGTGATCTTTTTCGGCTTGAACACCTCGGCCAGCTTCGCCACGCGCGCGTCCGGGACGCGCGCGATGCCCACGTGCGCCTGATTCGGCGTGCTTCGCGATTCCACCTTTGCCCGCGTGAGGATTCGGAACAGACTTGTCTTTCCTACCTGCGGCAGCCCGATAATTCCTGTTTGCATAAGCTTTCGATACTAGCACGGAGCACGCCGCCCGCATCGGACTCCCGCCTCTCGCGCCGGCTTTTTCTCGACCGTAGGGGCGGGTTTCAAACCCGCCCCTACAAGCGAAAACAGATCGCCCAAAAGCAAAGCAGATCCCTCACCCAGCCGCAAAAGGCGCGACTGGGTTCGGGATGACAACGGTGATGGTCGGGGTGGCGAGGGGTAAATGCGGTGCGGGTCGTTGGGAGGGGGACACTCGAAACATCAAAGGCGAAAACCCCGGGGCTGGAAGCCCCTTTTACCGAAGCCTTTTTCGCGAGCCTAAAGGCTCACGCTTCCACCCGAAGAAGAGCCGGCGGGACGCCGGCGCTACTCAACAAAATGCGCTTCGAGTTCTTACATGGACTCTAAAAGTCACGCTTCCACCGACGGCCGATCGATCCGAACCGCTGACGTTGTGCGTTGTGCTGGTGCGCGCTATGCTTTCGAGCGGCCATGAATGCGGAAACGAGCGTGTTTGCGCTGCCTTTCGATCCCGTCGAGGCGCACGCGCAGCTCTCGCGTACCGACAAGCTCCTCGAGCGCCTCATCTCGCGCGTCGGCGAATTTCGATTCAAGCTGGATGAATGCGACAGCGTGTACGAATCGCTGCTTGAGGCGATCGTCCACCAGAGCATTGCGGGCAAGGCCGCTCGGGTGATCTTTTCGCGCATCCACGCGCTCGGATCGAATGGCCTTTGCCCCACGCCGCAGGAGCTGGTGCGCGTCTCGACGCAGAAGCTGCGCAAGGCGGGGCTTTCCCACGCGAAAATTGCGGCCGTCCGCGACCTCGCGCAAAAGACCATTGACGGCGTCGTTCCCACGCTCGCGGAAGCCGAGAAAATGTCCGACCAAGAACTTGTCGACCGGCTGATTTCGGTGCGCGGCATCGGCGCGTGGACCGTCGAGATGTTCCTGATCTTCCGCCTCGGCCGCCCCGACGTGCTCCCCATCCACGATTATGGCGTGCAGAAAGGTTTTGCGCTCACGTACCGGAAGAAGGCGATCCCGAAGCCGAAGGAGCTGCTGAAATTCGGCGAACGCTGGCGCCCCTATCGCACCGTCGCGAGCTGGTACATGTGGCGCGCCGTCGAGCTCGCCGGCCCCGCCGCGCGCAAAATCACGAAGGCCAAAGGGAAAGTCGCTGCTGCGAAGAAGAAGCGGGTTGTCGCGAAGAAGCGCGTCGTTTTGAAGAAACGCGCGAAGATTTGATTTAGCGCTGCGTCACACAGAGAAAAGCGAGACTCACCGCAGAGACGCAGAGGGCGCGGAGAAAGCGAGCGGCTAGCAGCAGAGCAGAGGATGCCGCGCTACTCTTCGCTACTCGCCACTAATTACTGGTTCTCTCTCGCCACTAACCACTCGCCACTAGTCACTGCTTTTCTCTCGTCGTCAAAAACAGCGCTGCCAGCCCAATCAGCAGGACTCCGACCTCGAGATCCACGGAAACGCTGTGCAGCTTGTCGAACTCGACGCGGCGCGGGTCGTTTCCCGGCGTCGCCTGGATGGAGACCATCTGGGTCCGCAGCACGTTCATACGCGGGATCACGTAGCCCTGCGACGCAATCGTCAGCACCACCATCAGGATCACGCCGATCACCGCTGGCTCGATGAAGGCTCTCAGCGACTTCGTCAGCGCCACGGAAGCGACGATGAAGATCACGGCCGCAATCAGCCCCATCAAATGCAGCCCGCCTAGGGTGTACCCCACCAGCAGCCCGGCCACGTCCTGGCTGGGCAGTACCGAGAACGCACCCTGCGTCACCACCGCCGCAAAATAGATGATCGCGCCGATCCACGCGCCGAGCGCCAGCACCCTCAGAAATCGCAGTATTTGGCTCATTTATCGACTCCCGCGGACCCACCATCGTACTCGCTGGGCGACCAGCGTGGAAGACTTGAGCACACCTGTCCTAAATCGCGTTAGAGGCAGCCATCGGGTTGATGCGAGAATCGAAGCGGGGCAATGGTGGGCGACCAAGGACTTGAACCTTGGACCTCTCCCGTGTGAGGGGAGCGCTCTAACCACTGAGCTAGTCGCCCACGGATTTCACTTTTTGTAGCAGAAGGCCCAGGGAATTGCAAACGACCGCCAACGTCACCACTATTGCCTCCAGCGCCCGCCTCGCCGACCTACAGCGCTCGATCGCGCGCGTGGTGAAGGGCAAGGAAGACGTGATCCAGCTGGCGCTGACCGCGCTGCTCGCGCGCGGCCACCTGCTGATCGAAGACGTGCCCGGCGTCGGCAAGACCACTCTGGCGCAGGCGCTCGCGCGCTCGTTTCACTGCTCGTTCCAGCGCATCCAGTTCACTTCGGACATGCTGCCGAGCGACGTGATCGGCATCAGCGTCTTCAATCCGGTGGCGCAGGAATTCGAATTCAAGCCCGGGCCGATTTTCGCGAATATCATCGTGGCCGACGAAATCAACCGCACCACGCCGAAGACGCAATCGGCGCTGCTCGAAGCGATGAACGAATCGCAGATCACCGTGGACAATCACACGCACCCGCTGCCGAAGCCGTTTCTGGTGCTCGCCACGCAGAATCCGATCGAGCACCACGGCACCTATCCGCTGCCCGAATCGCAGCTCGACCGCTTCCTGATGCGCATCCGCATGGGCTATCCCTCGCGCGACAGCGAAAAGGAAATCATCCGCAATCGATTCGGCCGCGGCGGCAGCCGAACCAGATCGCGCCGGTGATGGACGCCGCCGACGTGGTCGCGATGCAGGAGGCGGCGTCGCAGGTGAAAGTGGACGACAGCCTGCTCGATTACGCGCTCGAAATCGTGGAGCGCACGCGGCAGACCGAACAGCTTAGCCTCGGCGTGAGCCCGCGCGGCGCCGTGATGCTGCATCGCGCGGCGCAGGCGCGCGCTTTCCTCGAAGGCCGCGACTATTGCCTGCCGGACGATTTCAAGCGGCTGATCGTGCCGGTGTTCGCGCACCGCGTGGTGGTCAGCTCGCGCTACGTCTCCACGCAGAAAAAATCCGAGCAGGCCGAAGCCATCCTCCGCGAAATCATCGACACGACCCGCGTTCCGCTCTAGCCATGCCGCGGCGGACACGCACTGATATGAGCTCCGCGACGAACGCACCCGACTCGCCTGAGTTGGCTCCTGCACGCTGGTGGCGCAATCGCGACCGGTCCGGCTGGCGCAATTTCGGCATCGCCATGCTGGTGCTTTCGGCGGCGCTCCTGGTGGCGCTTTTTTCCGCCGCCGTGGCGCAGCAGGGACGCATCTGGCTCGCCGGCATCACGACCGTGCTCGCGCTGGGGATGGCCGCGTGGGTGGCGGTCACGATCGTTCCGGCGCTGGCGCGGCGGACCAGCCTGCGCTGGCTCGCGTAGCAGGTGGATTACCGGCTCACGCGCGACGGCATCATCTACCTCGCCGCCGTTTTCGTCCTGATCCTCGCCGCCGTCAACACCGGCAACAACCTGCTTTTCATGATTCTCGCGTGCCTGCTCGGCGGAATTTTGGTTTCCGGCGTGCTTTCGCGCGCCGTGCTCACGGGCATCGAGCTGAAATTCGACATGCCCGAGCACATCTTCGCCGAGCAGCCGGTGCTCGCTGAAATCGAGCTGCGCAACGAGAAGCAGGCATGGCCGTCGTTTTCGCTGCTCGTGGTCGGGCAGACGAAGCGCAACAAAACGCCGGCCGAGATTCTGACGCGCCCGGTTTTCTTTCCCTACATTCCGCGCATGAGCGCCTCGCGGCAAAAAGTCGAGCTGCGGTTTCCGCGGCGCGGCGTCTATCGCCAGGATGCTTTCGGCATCCGCACGCGCTTCCCTTTCGGCTTCTTCGAGAAAACGCGCGAGGTGGAATCCGACATCGAGATGGTCGTGTATCCGCGCGTCGAGCCGACCGAGCAGTTTTATGAAGTGCTGCCGCTGCTGAGCGGCGAGATGGCCAGCCATTTTCGCGGGCGCGGGCACGAACTGCATTCGCTGCGCGAATATCAGCCGACCGATAGCGCGCGCTTCGTCGATTGGAAAGTAACCGCGAAGCTGGGCCGCATGGCCGTGCGCGAATTCGCGCGCGAGGACGAGCGCCGCGTGATGCTCGTGCTCGATCCGTTCATCGGGCTGCCGCGCCGCGATCTCGGCGAGCTGGCCGCGGCCGAGCATACGGAACGCTTCGAACGCGCCGTCTCGATGGCCGCGTGCATCGCCTGGCATTTCCACGAGATTCGATCCGTGATGCAATTCCGCACGGATCGCTTCATCACGCCGATGGCGCCGGCCGGCGAGATCATCTACGACACGCTGCGCGACCTCGCGCTGCTCGAGCCGGAAACGTCGGCCACCGGCGGCGCGTTCCTCGACGAACTCGTCAACGACCGCGAAATTTTCAAGATCATCATCACCGCGCGCCCGCAGCGCACGATTTCGAGCGCGCTGTGGTCCTCTTCGTATTTTCTCTTCATCGATCAGCTGTAGAGGCAAGCTCGCGGCGATCCGGCGGGAGCAAGCTCCCGCGCTCCACGCGTCCGGGCATTTTGCCGCATCCGTGCGACAATACCGCCGCATGCACGGCTCGCTCAACCCGCGCGCGATGAAAACTTTTCAGCGGCGGCTGCTTGACTGGTTCGGCATACATCGCCGCGAACTTCCTTGGCGCGCCAGCCGCGATCCGTATCGCATCTGGGTGGCGGAAATCATGCTGCAGCAGACGCGGATTGCTGCGGTGATGCCTTACTACGAACGCTTCCTTACAAGATTCCCGACGGTTGAGGCGCTGGCGCGCGCGCCGCAGGATGATGTGCTGAAGCTGTGGTCCGGGCTCGGCTACTACAGCCGCGCGCGCAATTTGCATCGCGCCGCGCAGGAGATCGTGGCGCGGCACGGCGGCGAATTTCCGCGCACGCTCGACGCGGCGCTCGCGCTGCCCGGCATCGGGAGCTACACGGCGGCGGCGGTGCTGAGCATCGCGTACGACGCGCCGCTGGCGGTGCTCGACGGCAACGTGGCGCGCGTGCTGGCGCGGCTTGGCGCGGTTCGCGGCGATCTGCGCGAGCCGCGGCGCTGGCGCAAGCTTTCGGAGATGGCGCAGAGCCACCTTGCCGCACGGCTTCCTGCGCGTCTGCCTGCATACGACGCGCCCGGCGACTGGAATCAGGCGCTGATGGAACTTGGCGAAACGATATGTACGCCGCAAATCCCGCGCTGCGGGGCGTGTCCTGTGGCGCGCTGGTGCCTTGCCCGCGCGCGCGGGCTGACGCGCGAGATCCCGGCGCCGCGCAAGAAACGCGCGCCTGTGCGCGTCCGCATCGCCGCCGTGATTCTGCGCGATCCGCGTGGGCGCACGCTGCTGGTGCAGGATCCCGGCGCGCACGACGATGTCCTTTTCTCGCGCATGTGGCAATTCCCCGCCGTCGAAGTGACGCGGCACGCGCAGCGGAGCTCGCCGCGCACGTCGCAGAGATTCTCGATATCGATGCCGCGTCGCTCGAGCTCGAGGCGCTGCCGGCCGCGCGGCACGGCGTCACGTTTCGCAACATGACGCTGCTGCCGTTTCTCGCGCGGGTGGAACGGCTGCCGAAGCGGCCGCGCACGCGCATTCTCGCGCTGGACCGGCTGCCGGAGCTGCCGGTGTCGAGCGCAACGCATAAAATCGCGGCGGCGCTGAACGGGCGGGGTGGCGTTGGTTGATTCGCCTCTTGGCTGCATGGCGCGCGAACACGCCGCCGCCGCCGATGCTAGCATCGTAGTGTCAAACGCCATGGCCTCCGCCGCGCCACCATCTGCGCCAATGCCTGCGATGTCGGGAGGCCTTCCGCTCGCGGAAGGCTTGCCGGCGCTCGACCGCTATTTCGAAGTGTCGCTTTTTCTGCTTGTGGCGACGGGCGTGCTCGCGGTCGTCTCGACCGGGAAGCTCGACGCCGTCTCGACGTTCGCTCCGATCGCCGCGCTGGCGCTTAAGGGAATTCGCGTGTGGCAAGGGCGCGGGCCCGAGCTGTCGGCTCGCGTCGCGACGTGGCTCGTCCTCGGCTATTTCCTGTTTTTCCCGGTCGACATCTGGTTCTTCTCGCGCAACCTCGCTTTGGGCGCGCCCAATCCGCCGCTCTACGCCGCGCTGCTTTCGGCGATCCACTTGCTGCTCTTCGCTACGGTGGTCCGCATGTATTCGGCGCGCACGAACCGCCACTACGCGTTTCTGGCGCTGCTGGCGGTGACGTCGATGCTGGCTTCGGCGATCCTCACGGTCGGGACAGGCTTTCTCGTGGCGCTGACGGTTTTCCTGGTGCTTTCGGTTTCGACATTCGTCGCGCTGGAGATTCGCCGCAGCGCCGCCGGAGCCGCTTCGCAGGCGTTCCAGCCGGGCTCGCCGGTGGCGCGCCAGATGGGACGCGCGCTCAGCGCGACTTCCGTCCTGGTGGCGTTCAGCGTGCTGGCCGCCGGCATCGTGCTCTTTTTCGTGATCCCGCGATTCACCACGGGCTATCTCAGCGCGATGAATCTTCAGCCCGGCCTGATGACCGGCTTCTCGGACAACGTCGAACTCGGCACGATCGGCCAGATTCAGCAAAGCTCCGCCGTGGTAATGCGCATCCGCGTCGACGGCAATCCGGGCCGGGTCGCCGATCTCCACTGGCGCGGCATCGTGCTCACCAATTTCGACGGCGAGCGCTGGTTCACGCCCAAGCGCGACCAGACTCTGATCCCGCGGGATGCCGGCGGCGAATACTTTTTCGGCGATCTATCGATCCCGCCCGGCGGCAGCGATTATCTTGGCGCGTCGGTGCTCACGCCCGCCGACTCCTACACATTGCATTACACAGTCCTCATGGAGCCCATCGCGACTGACGCGGTCTTCATCGCTCCGCGCCCGCTGATGCTCCGCGGAAGATTCGGCGGGGAAGGCGGAGTTGGCGGAGAATCCCCGCATCCGAATTATCTCTTTCTCGACCGGACCGGTTCTCTCTTCAATCCGCTGCACAACAATTTCAAGATGAGCTACGACGGCTTTTCGCGCGTCCCGGAGATTCCCATGGGCGAACTGCGCAAAGCGCCGGCGGATTTTCCCGCTCGCATTCTCGATACGTACCTGCAGGTGCCGGCGCAGCTCGATCCGCGCATCCCGGCGCTTGCCTCCAAGATCACGGCGAGTTCGAAGAACGAATACGACAAAGCCGCGAATATCGAGCGCTACCTGATGACGCAGTACTCGTACACGCTCGATCTTTCCGGACCGCGCGCGAAGGATCCGCTGGCGAATTTCCTTTTCGTGCGGCGCTCGGGCCACTGCGAATACTTCGCCTCCGCCATGACGATCATGCTGCGCTCGATCGGCATTCCCGCGCGCTACGCCACGGGCTTTCTTCCCGGAGAGTACAACGACGTGGGCGGCGACTACATCATCCGCGAGAGCGACGCGCACGCCTGGGTGGAGGTGTACTTCCCGTCGTACGGCTGGATCACGTTCGATCCCACGCCTCCGGGCGAGGGCGAGCATTCCGGATTTTTCGGCCGCCTCTCGATGTATTGGGATTGGTTCCAGTTCACGTGGGGCGAGTGGGTGATCAATTACGATTTCTCGCACCAGTTGCTACTGGGCCAGGCGGTGCACCGTTCGTCGCGCAGCTGGACGGATCGCGTGCGCGACTCCTACCGCAGCAAACGCGACACGCTGCTGAACGCCGTGGTGGGACTCGATCGCAGGATCGAAGCCTCGCCGTGGTTATTGCCCGGCGTGCTGATTCTGCTCGTGGTGGGGCTGTTCGCGCTGCGCGGCAAATGGATGATTCGCTACGCCTTCGCGCGATGGAGCCTGCGCGCGCGCCGCGCCGGCAATCTCACCGCATCGCTCGCGGCGCTCGAGTATACGGAGATGCTGCGGCTGCTCGAAAAGCGCGGCTGGAAGAAAGCGGCATCGCAGACGCCGCTCGAATTTGCCGCCGCGATTCCCGCGGCCGAGGTTTCCGCGCCCGTCGCGCAGCTCACCGAGCTGTATCAGTCGGCGCGCTTCGGCAGCCACCCCGCGCCGATCGAACAGATGTCGTCGCTGCTGCGCTCGATCCGCGATCTCGTGCGTTCGCGCAAGCCCACACACTAGTTTGAGCAAACGTGCTGCCGGGGCACAGTTCAGGCCTGCCTGCGCGACGAACTCGGCTTGCTAGCAGCGGCGAAGCGGCTGGCACCTCGCAAGAGATCGCGCAGCGCGTCCGGGCGAACGCACGATAGGCGCACGAGAATCCACTCATAATTCAAATAATGGTCGGTGATGTAGTACGTCTCGGGATCGTGCGCCATCAGCGCCTCGCGCTGCTCGAAATCCATTTTCATGACGAGGGACTCGCCATCCTGATGCAGCCGCGTGAACCCCGCGCCGCCGCGCAGCTTGAATGCGGGCGTGCCGTAGGACGTGGTTTCCTCGACATTTCCCAAAGAAAGCGCGATTTCGCGAACCGTCGCGAACATCGGCGGCTCCGTCACCTTCTTGCGCTTTCTTGCTGGCGCCCGCGATTTTCGAGCCGCGGCTCTTTTCTTAGGCTTCATGGACTTACCGAGTTTGCGGAAGGAGCTGCATTCGGCTGCGCGGCCTTTTTTTGCAGCGGCCACATTCCGAAGAACTCCGCGTAGAAAATCAGGAATGGGAAGGTCACGGACAGCAGCGCCGTGGCCAGCCATATCTCGAAATCGTAGCTCGGCGGGCCCGGCTTGACCGCACCGGTCACCACCGGAGCGAGAAGCCCATAGATTTCCGCGAGCACAATTCCAATCACGGCGGACGCGGTCACGTTCAAGAGACCCTTCAACGGTTGAGCCAACTTGGCGAACAGCGATCCTTGCAGCATGTTCAAAACGATGATCGTGCCGAAGATGAAGGGTATGGGAACGCGCACCATGAACGCAACGGCATCCATTCCCATCACCTTTACGCCGATCTGGAACGCGAGGCCTCCGAGGGCCAGCGTCACGATCGTCCAGACGATGCCCAGTGCCGGCTGCTTCATAAGCGCCGGAAATTTCGTGAAAGGCCACAGATCGAAGTTGAGCACGACGAACATGGCGGCAATGGCGGTGACGTAGAACACGAGCACGCTCCAGGCGTTGAATAGGCCGTGCGGATCGAGCGCGGGGACGTATACCGGCGCACCCTGCATGAAACCGTAGTCGAACAGCAGGCGGAACAACAGGTAATTGATGAGGTAAGCCGCGGCGAGCAGGGCCAACCCCGCGCCGATCGGATTCTTGATCAGCCGGTGGAAGGGCCAGCCTCCCCAAACGATGGCGAGCCAGAACGTGATGATCACCGATGCGATGATGCACATGGCCAACATCGGCGTGGGTGGATTGATGCCGCCGCCCACGGTCGAGAAGTGGACCACGGCCACAACCGCTCCGACCACAAGCGCCATCAGCGTCAGCAGAATACCCTTGGCGGGCTGAGAGCACGTGGCCGCAAAACCCGGATGCTTGCAACCCCACGTGATCGACACGATGATCTGCATCGGAATCAGGCAGATCATCAGGAAGGCAACCCAAGTCCCGAATGTGGGAAACGCAAACAGCGCGATGAAGGCCAGTGAGACGAAGATCACGAGAGCTGTGGCAACGATTCCAAGTAGCGGTTGTTTCATGCCGACTCCTTGATGGGCCCTGCTTGCCCGTGACGGCGGGCTTGTTGGGCATCATCATAGGATCATTTGGCAGGCGGTCAAGTTGGAATCCCGGCTCGCGACCCGCCTGCCGATCGGTGGAAGAAAATTGCATGGATTTCATTGCCTGCCGCTTCCGTACTTCCGGCTCAGCCGCATGAGAGGCATGATAGAATCGATTGTTTCAAGACAGCGCGAAGGGAAGCTCTGAGATGCCGAAGGTGGGATTCGTGAGCCTGGGATGCCCGAAGAACCTCGTCGATAGCGAGGTGATGATGGGCATTCTCTCGCGCGCGGGATACGAGCTTACGCCGCGGGCGGACGAAGCGGACGTCCTCGTGGTGAACACGTGTAGCTTCATCGAGCCCGCGCAGCAGGAATCGGTGAATTCGATTCTCGAGATGGCCGAGTACAAGAAATTCGGGCGCGCGCAGAAGCTGATCGTCGCCGGGTGCATGGTGGAGCGGTACCGCAATCAGATTCGCGAGCAGATTCCCGAAGTGGACGCCGTGATCGGCACCGGCGAAGTGGAACAGATTCTCGCGGCGTGCGAAGGCGAGGTGAGCGCGGGCGCGTATGCGACTGACGCGGCGAGCGAATCGCCGACGTACCTCTATCACGATCTCACGCCGCGCATTCTCACCACGCCGCGCCACACCGCTTACATCAAGATCAACGAGGGCTGTGATCATCCCTGCACTTTTTGCGTGATCCCGCAGCTACGCGGGAAATTCCGCAGCCGGCGATTCGAATCCGTGGTGCGCGAGGCGGAAAACCTCGCCGCTGCGGGCGTGCGCGAGATTTCGTTGATCGGGCAGGACACGACGTACTACGGCGAAGACCTCGGCCTGCGCGACGGGCTGCCCACGCTGCTCGAACGCCTCGCGCGGATCGAGGATCTACACTGGGTGCGCTTCCTCTACTGCTATCCGAATCGCGTGACGCAGAAATTGCTCGATACGATCGCGGCGCATCCGCGGCTGGCGAAATATCTCGATATTCCGCTGCAGCACGCAAGCCGCAGCGTCCTCGCGCGGATGAAGCGCGGGTCGAACGCCGACGCGTTCCTGAAAATGCTCGAACGGATTCGCAAGACGATTCACGGCGTGTCGATCCGGACGTCGTTCATCGTCGGCTTTCCGGGCGAGATCGAAAAGGATTTTGGCGAGTTGTGCGATTTCGTGCGCGCGGCGGAATTCGACTGGATGGGCGTCTTCAGCTATTCCGATGAGGATGCCGCGAAAAGCTTCTCGCTCGACGAAAAGGTCGATGCGAAGACGATCGTGCGCCGCCGCAACGAGCTTATGTCGATTCAGAAGAAAATCAGCGCGCGCAAATTGCGCCAGCGCGTCGGGCAGCGGCTGCAGGTGATGCTCGAAGGCCCGTCGAAGGACACGGATCTGATTTGGGAGGCGCGGCACGAAGGCATGGCGCCCGACATCGACGGCAAGGTTTACATCACGGAATTCGAGGGCGTGAACGATGCTGCCGATCTGCCGGCGCCGGGCACGCTCGCCACAATCGAAGTCACCAGCGCGAAGGATTATGATCTCATCGGCCGCGCCGTCGAATTTGCAGCGCCAGCCGTCACCGTGCCGGACGCCCCCGCGAAATCGACTCTTTTCCCGATCCTCGCCTCCCGCTAACGTCGATACATCGTGTGAAAGTGCGGAGACCCCACCCTCACAAACCGAGGATGGGGCACCCGGAACGTCAACGGCGAAGAAACCGAGCGTTGCTGCGCTGCGATGTTCTTTGCGGTATGCTTCCAGCGAGCGATTTTTATGAGTTCCACTGTCCGCGAGCGATTGGTTCCTGTCCCCGAGCCGGAATTGACTCGGGACGCGATGATCGAGCGGGCCATCGCGCTGCGGCCGCGGCTGCTGGCCGAGCAGGACGAAACCGAGCGGCGCAGCGTTCACTCCGAAGCGATCCACGAAGAATTTCGCAGGGCCGGATTCTACCGGTGCCTGCAGCCGCGGCGTTTCGGCGGCTACGAATTCGATCTCAAGACCTATTTTCGCATCGCGATCGAGCTCGCGCGCGGCGACCCGTCGGTAGCGTGGTGCCTGATCGTCGGCTCGGGCCACGCGCTGATGCTCGGCTCGTATTTCGGCGAAGAGGCGCAGGCGGACGGCTTCGGCCCCGACGGAAATTTTTCGGCGCCGTCGGTTGCCGCGCCCACCGGCACGGCGACGCCCGTGGACGGCGGCTGGCTCGTGAAAGGCAAATGGGGCTACGCCTCGGGCGCGCCGTACGCGACGCACTTCATGCCGAGCGTGCTGATCGCCGAAAATCCGGGTGCCAAACCGCGCGCCGGAATCGCGCTCGTCCCGCGCGCGCAATGGAAAATGCTCGACGATTGGGGCGCGATCCTCGGCATGCGCGGCAGCGGCTCGAATTCGATCGTGATCGAGGGCGCGCGCGTCCCCAAGAGCCATGTGATTCCGCTCGACATGCTCAACGTCGACATCGCGCATGGCACTCCCGGCTCGCGGCTGCATGGCAACCCGATGTACGCAGGCCGCTGCCTTTCGTTTTTTCACGCGGAGCTTGTGGCCATCCTTGTGGGGCTCGGCTACGCGACGATCGACGAGTACGAGAAAATTATTCGCACGAAAACCACACTGTATCCGCCGATCGTGCCGCGCTACCAGCACCACGATTATCAGCGCTACCTCGGACTTGCGCTCGGGATGATGAACGCGGCGAAGCGGCTCGTGCTGAACGCGGGCGACGTGTACATGGAATATTGCCGGCGCGGATTCGAGGGCGGCGCGCCCTTCACGATGGAAGAAGACCTCGAGCTTTTCGCGAGCCTCGAACACGGCGGGCGGCTGGCGTGGGAAGCGATCGAGATGATGTTCCGCACATCGAGCTCGAGCGGCGCGAAAGACGGCGAACGCATGCAGCGCTACTACCGCGACGCGTCGATTTATCGCGGGCACCTCTCGGCGCAGTACGACATCGCCGCGCAGCGCCTCGCGCTCGTCCACCTCGGGCTAAATCACGGTATCGCCACCGAGGATCGCACCGGCGTCGGGGCCACACCTCCCGGCAACCGCGAGAAATAGCCCAAGCGGGCGTTCCATGCATGAGTCTGCTTGGAAGGACAGCTACTCAGCAGACTCCGTTTCCGAGTCTATTTGTTCGCGCCGAAGTAGAAGGCGATGCATATGCGAACAAGCGGTAGTCAAGATCGCCACCTCCAGTAACCAAAGACAACTCACGGCTCCCGGCCTCATTTGTGCGACTGGTTGAGAGTACATGAGTGTCGGCAGGTAAGAGGCGAGCAGAACTCCGGCGAAACCAAAGGCGAGCGAAGCAACGAGGGCTAGCAACGCTCTGCGCCGCTGTGCAGATACGACTGAAGTAACGAAGACTGACAAAGCCAGCGCGACGCATGCGACATTGACGGCCTTTATCCACCAGCAGAAGATCACAACCGTTATGAGGCCGCAGAGCGCCAACGCCAGCTGAGCGAAGCCATCGCGGAATCCATAGCGGATGGCGGCATAGGGCGCCGTCATCCACAGGAGTACCCCGAGTCCACTGAGTACGGCGAAAAAAGGCACCCATTCCCCGGGAGGCCTATGGGTGGCGTAAACGCTGTAGATCGGCGTCTGGAGCGCGCCCAGCGAGTACAAACCCATGAACAAGGCGGCCACAAAGGCGATAGGACGACGCCAAGCGAGCGAGAACACTATTCCCGCAACGGACCACCAAAACCGCGAACTTTTTTGTTCCGTTGCTCCTTCGAGAAGATCGCCAACGATGGAAGCAGCACGCCTCCGGTCAGTAAAGCGAGCTATTATCCACTCCGCCCGGGAAATGTTAGGCATTCGAACCTCCAAACAGAGCGAGCCCGTGAAGCAGGTTTTGGTAAGAGCGCTGCGCGCTGATCAAGGCAACGCGGCCCCTCTTCGTTACAGTGACAAAACGTTTCGCGCGGCCGCCGCGTTGCGGCGTCGGATCACCTAATCGAGATTGCACGAGCCCCTTCTCTTCCATGCGATCGAGCGTCGTATAAAGAGCACCTGCCGCAGGCTCGCGCTTGGTGCACTCCGCTATCTCGGCACGAATCGTCACGCCATATGCGTTTTCGCCGAGGCGAAGAATCGCCAGAAGGACGATCTGTTCGAACTCTCCTAGCGATGCCAGTCGCGCCATAATACCTACATAGTAGTTATTATTGCGCTCGATTGTCAACAGGCATCGCGCTGCCTGTACCCCATTTTCGAAGGACCTTGCGACCATTGCCAGCGGATGACAACGCTCCATGCGGGGGAACGGGATCAGGCTGCGCGGGCCGGCGCGATGCGGAAGCGGATCGCCGCGACGATGGTGAGCACGATGAAAAGCACGAGCACGGTAAGCTGCGTGAACTTGAAGGGCGGGCCGGACTGCGTCGGGTCGAGCCTGTGCAGAGCGGGCACCTTCTCGAAAAGCTGCACGACCAGGATGAAACAATTCAGGTACAGCGCGATCATCGCCGTGACCACGTAAATCCAGCGCGAAGGGCCGCCAAGATGGCCAAGGTAGCGCGCGACGACCGCAATCGCGAGCACCACGAGCGATAGGATGCCGAACACAATGCCGGGCGTGATGCCGTGGAACGGAAAGAAGAACCCGGTGATGCTCGTCGCCGCAGTGGTGACCAAGAAGATTGCGGTCACGCCGTCGAGGCGTTTCGAGACGAGCAGCCCGAAGGCGACGATCAGCCCGGTGAGGATGCCGATCAGGCTCAACGCGACGTGTACGAGAGTAAAAGTCGACATAAGGCTTGCCCCCTCGAGGGAATTGTACGATACGCGTAGGACTAGCTGCGTGCAACGCTGCGACCCTCGCGGGCGTGCGTGTGTGGCGGATGGCTGGATTTTGCTCGGACGAAATCCGCTCTCAACGCAGAGGACGCAGAGAGAATCCGCAGAGGGCACGGAGACGTTTGCTCGGGTTCTCCGTGTACTCTGTGGGCGTTCTCTGTGCTCTCTGTGTTTGGTTCAACCCTCAGATTCGCCACGGACTAGCCGCTTGCTGCACCGCGATGGGCTTTGGGGTATGCTCGTCGAGTGAAGCACCACTGCCCCATCTGCAAAAAGGCCACGGATTCGGAGACCGACGCGGAGTTTCCGTTCTGCAGCCAGCGCTGCCGACTGCTCGATCTCGGCAACTGGGCGAGCGAGAAGTACGTCGTCAGCGAGCCCGCGATGGACGAGTCGGATTCCGAAATTCCCGAACGAGAGCCGGATGAGCGAAATAACTGACGCGCCGCAAGATGCCGCGTCGGTCGCGTCCGCGCGCAAGCCGCGCTTCGCGCTTTTCATCGCAACAGCTTGCGGCCTCGGCTACATCCCGAAGGCGCCAGGCACCTTTGGCTCCCTCGCCGGGCTGGTGCTTCCAGTCCTTCCTGTGTGGCTGTCTTTGCTAATTCTCCTAGGGCCGCATGCGTTCTGGCCCCTTTTTTTCGGGGACAACGTGTTTCTCAGCTGGGGCGTCAACCGAACGGGCATTCCACTCGATCCGATCCTTATTCTTCAGTCCGCGCTTGCCCTAGTGGTGGGGGCTCTCGGGGTATGGTCAGCAAGCCGCGCGGCCAAATTTTGGCAAACAAAAGATCCTCAGCGCGTCGTGATCGATGAGGTCTCCGGCCAGCACCTTGCTCTTTTGGTGGGCTGCGGCGTGCCGCTCTGGTGGCATCCTGCGGCCGACTGGTTCGGATCGTTCGATCTTATGTTCATGTCCATGAGGCTGGGTGTGGCCCTCAACTGGAAATATTTGTTGCTGGGTTTTATACTTTTTCGAGTGTTCGACATCTGGAAGCCTTTTCCGGTGCGGCAAGCGGAGTCGTTGCCGGGCGGCTGGGGCATCATGGCGGACGATTGGATCGCGGGAATTTACGCGGCGATCGGATTGTGGATCGCGCGCGCGGCGGGCCTGTGATGCAGCGCGCGACACGTAGCAAGAGAAAAGCAGATTCCTCGCTGCGTCTCGCGCCCATCGAACGACGATGGGAAAGACAAGACCGCCCTTCGCCACTCAGGGCAAGCGAGACTTCGCTCCCTTCCTACGTCAGGGCAGGCGGAATGACAGGCGCGGGCTTCAAACGCGCACGGGTGCAGGGATCGAAGAGAGATTCTTCGCTTCGCTCAGAATGACGAGACGAATGTGAGCACGGCTTTGCGAATGAACGGCGCGCCAAGAATCGAAAGCGTGAAACCGGGCGCGGCTCTGCCGGGAGGCGAAGTCGCGATCGCGGGCACCGGCTTCGGCGTGCGCAATCACACGCGGCCGCAGGTGCAGTTCGGCACGGCCGAGGCGAGCCTGGTGATGGCCGCGGACAATTTTCTGATCGCGCGCGTGCCGGAAGGCGCGGCCGGTGGCGCGGTGCGCGTGCGAATGGGCAGCGTCGAGAGCGCGCCATTCCCCATGGCGCTCGGCGTACAAATCGCGGACAACCTGCATCCGGTAGGCAATCCCGCGGTGGACGCCGACGGAAACGTTTACGTTACATTCAGCGGGCAGCGCGGGCAGAAAGTGCCGGTGTCGCTCTACAAAATCACCGCGAATCATTCGGTGAAGCCGTTCATCACCGAGCTGATGAATCCCACGGGGCTCGCGATCGACCGCGAGGGAAATCTTTTCGTCTCCTGCCGCAATGACGGCACGATCCACCGCGTTTCGCCCGACGGCCGCGCGATCCAGTGGATCGAAGGCATGGGCACCGCGACGGGCATCGCGTTTGACAAGAACGGCAGCCTCTACGTGGGCGACCGCAGCGGGACGATTTTCAAGATCAGCCCGGACCGCGAGATTTTTGTTTTCGCGACACTCGAGCCTTCGGTGGCTGCGTACCATCTGGCGTTCAGCCCGGCCGGCGAGCTATTCGTCACCGGGCCCACGACTTCGAGCTTCGACCGCGTCTACCGGATTACGCCCGCGGGAGAGGTGGAAGTATTCTTTCGCGGGCTGGGCCGCCCGCAGGGACTTGCGTTCGATAGCGCCGGCAATCTCTACGTCGCGGCGTCGTTCGGCGGCAAGCGCGGCGTCGTGCGCCTCACGGCGCAGGCTGAGCCTGAGGTCGTCCTCGGCGGAGCAAACATCGTCGGCCTCGCGCTCTTGCCCTCGCATCGCGCGATGATTGCGACCACCAGCGCCCTCTTCACCCTCGACTGGGGCGTCGCCGGCCTGCCGCTCAACGGATAATTGATTCGCGATCCTTGTGATTTGGAGCGGCTATGCACTCTCCTGCCTTCCAACTTGGCTCTCCAGCGTAGATACTATCGGCCGTGAATTCGCCTACCGCTGCTGTCCTCGGCGAAATTGGATTACCGGCGCCGGTGCGCGAATTAGCTGCGCGGCGCTGGGATGTGGTGATTGTGGGCGCGGGGCACAACGGGCTGGCCTGCTCGGCGTATCTGGCGCGCGCCGGCAAGCGCGTGCTGGTGCTCGAGAGCCGCGCGCGAGTGGGCGGCGCTTGCACGATCGAGGAGCCGTTTCCCGGCGTGCGGATGTCTCCATGCGCGTATTTGGCCGGACTGCTGCATCCCCTCGTTGTCTCGGAGTTGCAATTACCCCAGCGCGGCTTTGAGTGGACGCCCGCGGTCAACGGGCTCTTCGTTCCCTTCCTCGACGGCTCGAGCGTGCAGCTCTGGGACGATGACGCGCGGTGCGAAGCGGAAATCCGCGGATTCGCTCCGGGCGATGTGCAAGGCTGGCGCGCGATGAGCGACGTGCTTCGCCGGTTGCGCGACGCGTTGCGCCCGGCCGGCGATGGCGATCTCTGGATCGGCGAGCCGCCCACGCGCGAACAAATCGAGGCGCGGCTCGGCAACGACGACGAAGCCAAGCAGCGTGCTCTTCGACTGGTCGATGGCTCGAATTCGTCGAGCACTACTTGCGCGACGAGCGCCTGCAGATCGCCTATCTCGGTCAAGGCGTGATCGGGACAAACGCCAGCCCGTTCGAGGCAGGAACCGCCAGCATCCGCTTCCATCACGCGTCGGGACGCCTCGGCGGAATGCCCGGCATGTGGGGCTACGTGAAGGGCGGCATGGGCATGGTGTCGTTTTATTTTTGCGATGCCGCGCGCGAGGCGGGAGCGGTGGTCGCCGCGGGGGCGCCGGTGGCGCGAATCGCGCCCGGCGAAGGCGTGATGCTCGAGGGCGGCGAATTCATCGCCGCGCCGGTCGTGATCTCGAATGCCGACCCGCGGCAGACGCTGCGCCTGCTGGGCTCGGCAGCGGATTCCGCGTGGCGCAAGCGCGTCGAGGAAATTCCGATCGAAGGCTGCACCGTAAAGCTCAACGTGCTGCTCCGCGAGCTGCCCAATTTCACCGCGCGGCCAGGTACTGACCAGCCGCACCACTACGGGCAGATCAACGCGCCGCTCACCAAAGCCGAATGGAAGGCCGGATTCGCCGCCGCGCGCCGAGGCGAATTGCCCGAGCATCTATGGTGCGAGCTGTATTTCCAGAGCGCGCACGATCCCACGATTGCCCGGCGCTGGACAGCACACGATGAGCGTCTTCGCGCAGTACGTGCCATACAAGTTCGCGCGCGGCACATGGGATGAGCGCCGCGAGGAGGTTCGCCGGCTCGCGCTCAATTCCCTGGCCCGCTTCTGCTCCAATATCGATAGCGCCGTGATCGACGCGCAGGTGCTCGGCCCGCCGGATATCGAACGAAAAGTCGGGCTCACCGGCGGCCACATTTTTCAGGGCGAATGCCTTCCCCCGTACATGTGGTCGAACCGCCTTTCCGCACGCACGCCGATGCCTGGCGTCTACTTGTGCGGGGCGTGCACGCATCCGGGCGGCAGCGTGATCGGCATCAACGGGCGCAACGCCGCGATGGCAGTTCTCCGCGATACCGCTTAACCTCGCGTTCCCTTGGGCCTATTTGGGTGACGTTTTGCCGGCGGATTGGTCAGCGGCGAGTTCGAAAATCGCCTCGATGGTTTGATTGAAGAGCCGGGCAATTCGAAAGGCGAGCGGCAGGCTGGGATCGTATTTTTCGGTTTCGATGGCATTTACCGTCTGACGAGACACTCCCAGCCGCGCGGCCAATTCCGCCTGGGACCATTCATGCTCAGCGCGAAGAACGCGAAGCCGGTTTTTCATGGCGCGCTAACTCGCACGCGACGGTTGGAGTACCTGCGCGCGACCAATAAGTTCGGCCAACTGCTCAGTTGTGGCGTTCCCTATCAGGCGATCCTTGCCCACCTCCACAACAGGGACCGAGCGAATTCCTTTGCTCGCCGAGATCAGCGGCTTGAGGGTAAGATCGATCATTGTGAGCGTGAAATCCATCTCCTTTTGCGGCGTTTTCAGCCGGCGTTCCACGATGGGGCAGAAAGGGCAGCCCAGAAGCGAATAATACGTCACCTCGACGTTCCGTCCTTTTCACGCTTGCAGGTAGCTTGTCATCGACCCGGCCGTAGGCCGTCCACTGCGATATTCGCGGGAAAAATCGCAGGTACACCCATTTCAAAAAGGGGAGGAGAACCAACCACAACAGCAGATCAGTCCAATCAGCTCTGTAGGCGAAGAAAAGCAGACCCGCCAGGTAGAGAATCACGCCCGCGGCCCCGGAGACGTACAGGCTCAGAACTGTGCATTTTTGTTTCTGTGCGGTTTCCGAATCCCGAGTCAGGTCTTTCACCGGTACCTCCATGAGGCGGAGATGTATCCGATCACCCACAGAAACATCAGGGAACTCACGACGTTGCTCCAGTCAGCGCGGTAGACTCCAGCGCGTTCCAGCCCCGCGAAGACCAAAGCGAGAGCGACCGTCAGCCCGAACGCGATGGACGAGGTTTCCAGGTAGATGTGCTGCCGGAGCTCATCCATTTTGTGGATCGTTCGGACGAATGCCACCACGAAAAAGATCCAGAAAGGAACCGGCAAGAAACCGAGGAATGGCCGGCCGGGAAAACGCGGTGCTGTGTGTTTGAATAACCATTCGACTATGACTTCAGCGACCCAGGCAGCAACCCACCAGAGGAAAATGGGCCTCGTCAAGCGCGTGCGCCAATTGCAAGTCGAAGCCATGGGGGTGAGCCTCCTCAAGCACCCAATGTACATAATGCTTGTCTATATGTCAAGTGTGCTTTACACCTGGGCAAAGATGAGCCGCAAACAGGCATTGCGTTCTCGCCCCCTCCGCACAAGGCATTCCGCACGTGGTGGATGTTTTTCTGCGCCGCCGCAAGGTTGCGTGACCCTGAACCTCATGTGATGATGCGGCGATGGACGGACACCTCCCTCTGCCGACTCTGCTGTCTCATGCTCTTGTCGCGTTCATGATCGAATTCGACAACGAGACCGAGCACCGGATGCAGCACCGTACGACGAATCATGGCTCGACGGCAGGCTCGCTGGCCGGGCCGTGGCTCGTCTCGATGGTGATGTGGACGAACTGCATGCAGTTCGTCGAAGACGGCGGCGTCACCGTCCGCGAAATCGAGCGCCTCGCTCGTACGAAAACCAATTGGCACGGCATGCAGCGCTGGGCCTACATTCGCGTGGAGCCCGACCCGAATGACTCCCGCCCGAAGCCGCCGCGCGGAGACTGGGTGGTCCGCGCGACGCCCGGGGGACGCAAGGCGCGGGAAGTGGGGCGGCCGCTATTTGGCGAGATCGAAAAGCGCTGGCAGGAACGCTTCGGCAAGGATGAGATCGAGGAGCTTCGGGAATCGCTATGGGAGGTAGCTCGCCAGTTTGACGTCGAGCTGCCCGAATGTCTCCCGATTCTAGGCTACGGCCTATTCAGCCGAGGGCCGGATGACGACGAGGGCTCGCCCACCGGACGCAGCGACAGAGCTGGCTCGCGCCTTCCGTTGTCGGCGCTGTTCTCGCGCGTGCTGCTGGCTTTTGCCATCGAATTCGAACGTGAGTCGGACATCTCGCTCGCGATCAGCGCAAATCTCCTGCGGGCGCTGAATGAAAAAGGCGTGCGCGTGCAGGATCTTCCGCTGCTGACGGGCGTTTCGAAAGAGTCGCTCAGCATGGCGATGGGCATTCTCCGGAAAAAGGGCGTTGCGGTGATCGAAGCGGAGAAGCCGGGCAGCCGAACGAAGGTCGCGCGCCTCACCGTAAAGGGCCGAGAGGCGCAGGACACGTATCACCGGCTGCTCGCGGCGATCGAGAAACACTGGCAGGCGCGCTTCGGCACCGAGGCGATCGACCGCTTGCGCGAATCGCTCGAAAGGCTCGTCGGCGAGCACGGGGCGCAGACGTCGCCGCTCTTCCGCGGGCTGGAGCCTTACCCTGATGGCTGGCGGGCGACGAAGCCGAAGCCCGAGACGCTACCGCACTACCCCATGGTCCTGCACCGCGGCGGATTCCCGGACGGCAGTTAAGCGAAGCTCACGTACGGCCACATTTCGTCGTCCCTTGCCTGGCTCGGCGTCATCGAGTAAAACTCTTACTACATGAAAGCGGAGATCATCGCGGTCGGTTCCGAATTGCTCACACCGTACCGCTTGGACACCAATTCGCTGTTCCTCACCGACGAGCTGACGCAGATCGGCGTGCGCGTCGTCTATAAGTCCGTGGTCGGCGACACGCCCGACGACATGCTTTCGACCTTCCGCCACGCGATGGATCGCGCCGACGTGATCGTCTCCTCCGGCGGCCTTGGGCCGACCGACGACGATCGCACGCGCCAGACTGTGGCGGACCTGCTGGGGCGAAAACTCATTCGCGACGACGGCACGCTGCAGAAAATCAACGAGCGGTTCCGGCGCTTCGGCCGCCCGATGCCGGAAATCAACCTGCGGCAGGCGATGATCATCGAAGGCGCGACCGTCCTGCCGAATCCGCGCGGCACGGCGCCGGGAATGTGGATCGAGGCGAACGGGCGCATTCTGATTCTGCTGCCGGGCGTGCCCAACGAGCAACGCGCGCTGGTGGAAACCGAAGTGAAGCCGCGGCTCGCGAGGCTGGGCAGCAAGGAACGCCTCTACACGCGCGAGCTGCGCATCGTCGGACTTTTCGAATCGGATGTCGAGCAGCGCGTGAGGCCGCTCTATGCCGAGTATCCGGATACCGAAACGACGATTCTGGCCTCCGCCGGCTACATCCAGCTGCATCCGCGCATCTGGTCGGACGATTCCGCATACGCGAATGCGCGGCTCGATGAGCTTGTGCGGCGGATGGCGCTCACGCTCGGCGAGAATCTGGTCTCGATGCACGGCGAGACGCTCGAGGAAATCCTGGCGCGCCTGCTGACGGAAAATCGCGCGACGGTTGCCGTCGCCGAAAGTTGCACGGGCGGGCTGCTGGCCGAGCGGCTGACGCATCTTTCGGGCAGCTCGGCGTATTTTCTCGGCGGCGTCGTCTGCTACAGCAACGAACTGAAGACGAGCATGGTCGGCGTGCCCGCCGAGATGATCGCCGCGAAAGGGGCGGTGAGCTCGGAGGTGGCGCTCGCGCTGGCGGACGGCATCCGCAAGCGCACCGGCGCGACGCTGGGGCTCGGCGTCACCGGGATAGCCGGACCTCTGGGCGGCACGCCAGAGAAACCGGTAGGGCTCGTCCACATCGGCATTGCTGATGAGCGAGGCCCGTGCGAAAAGGCGTATCGTTTTCCGGGCGACCGCGAGCGCATCCGCCATTTCGCCACGCAAAACGCGCTCGACGCCGTGCGCCGCTACTACATGTTCCCGCGGCCCGCTGCTGGAATCGCGTGACGTAGCGGCGGCTTGCCCTGCTTGCCCTGAGTGCCTTGGCGAAGGGAGCGGAACGAAGGGCGTCTCGCGGGCGAGTTTGGTTTCTCCTTCGTAGTACGGGGTGCAGCGGTGAGGCTCTTCGTGGCGCTGGATTTGACTGACGAAATACGCGAGGCGCTGCGCGAGCCGATAGCGAGGCTAAACCCGCTGAGCAAGAGCGCGCGTTGGGCGCGTCCGGAAGGAATGCACGTGACGCTGAAATTCATCGGCCACGTCGAAGCGGCCAAACTGGACGCGATCCGCGCGGCCCTCGCGAGAGTCCGTTCCGACGCGCCGGTCGAGATGCAGATTCGCGGCGTGGGATTTTTCCCGGACGAGCGGCAGCCGCGCGTCCTCTGGTGCGGCATCGAGGCCTCGGCGATTCTCGCGCCGCTTGCGGCCGAAATCGAGCGTACGCTCGAGCCGCTCGGCATCCCGCGCGAAGAACGCAAATTCACGCCGCACCTCACGCTCGCGCGCCTGAAAGATTTGCGCGGCGTCGACGATCTCGTGCGTGCCGCCGGAGAGATGAAGTCGCGTGTTTTCGGATCGACCCGCGCGAGCGAATTTCACCTTTTCGAGAGTGTGACGAAGCCGTCGGGCGCCGAATACCGAAAGATCGATAGCTATGCGTTCGTGAAGGGAGCGGCGTGATTCCCTATTGGACCGCGGGCGTGGCCTACCTGCTGGGCTCGATTCCTTTCGGCGTGCTGATCGTGAAAATGCGCGGCGGCCCGGACATTCGCGAGGCGGGCAGCGGCAACACCGGCGCGGCGAACGTGATGCGCAATGCGGGCGCGGCGGCGGGCGTGCTGACGCTCGTGCTCGACGCCGGCAAGGGCTATCTATCGGTTTGGATCGCCGAGCGCGCAAGCCACGGAAGCATCCGTTGGATGGTGATCGCAGCGGCGGCGGCCGTGATCGGGCACATCTTTCCTGTTTGGCTGCAATTTCACGGCGGCAAAGGAGTGGCGACGGGCCTCGGCGCGTTCCTGCCGATCTGCCGCGAAGCGGTGCTGCTGGCCGTGGTGCTCTGGGTGATCGTGGTGGGATTTTGGCGGTATGCGTCGCTCGGGTCGATTGTGGCGACGGCTGCGCTGCCGGTTTTCGTCTATTTTTTGTACGCGCCGGGGCACGCGCCGCCCACCAACGTCACGATTTGCACGGTTGCGATCTCGCTGCTCGTCGTTTGGAAGCATCGCGCGAATATCGAGCGGCTGATCGCCGGGAAGGAAACCCGTCTCACCTCGCGGCGATAGTTGGTTTATGTAGCTCACCCGTGCCTTTGGGGTGAGGCTTTTCTCCGCGCCGTCTCGCGCCCCGCGACAAGCTTTCTGGCAGGTTGCTGAAAATTGCGAATTGTCACTCCGACGGCGGCTTTTGCCCGAGGAATCTGCTTTTTTCTTCCTATCTTGCGAACAGCAGATCCCTCGCTTCGCTCGGGATGACAGGTCGAAGGAGGTTTTCGGCAAGCTCTGCTAGCGGTCGGTGTAGTAGCCGTCGCGGGCCTGGACGGTGAGGTCTTTGTTGTTGGTGATGAGATGAATCTTGTGATAGCCCGCGCCGGTATTGGCGGGGTTTGGCGAATAGCCGAGGCTGTACTGGTTGCGTAGCTCCTCTTGGATCGCCGCGTAGATCTGGTCGGGCGACATCTTCTTCGAGACCTCAAATAGCCGCCCGCCCGTTTGCGTGGAGATCTGGTCGAGCACTTTCTTGCCGTCGGCGTGGCTCTCCTCAGGATAACGATGCCCACCGCCCCCGCCGCCTCCACCTGGGCCGCCTCCGCCTGGTCCACCACCGCCTCCGCCCGGCCAGCCGCCTCCACCTCCTCCACCCGGCCAGCCGCCACCCATACCGCCCCAGCCGCCATGTCCGCCGTGGTGCGCGTGTTCCTGCTGTTGTTCGTGTTCCGCACCGGCGAAAAGAATCGAATAGACGGAGGTGTCAGCGCGTTGCGCCGCCTCGACGGCATCCTCGAGCGATTTCTTGCTGCCGCGGTCGACTCCGTCCGAGAGGACGAAGAGGGCCTTCCGGCCCTGCTGCTTCTTCATCAGTTCGTTCGACGCGAGGTAGATCGCGTCGTAGAGCAGCGTGCCGGCGTGGCGCTGGCCGCCGTTGTCGTCGTCATCGGCCGTATCGCGCGGCGAGGCGTCGAGCAGTTGCAAAGCCGCCTGCAGCTTGGGCCGCGAAGGGGTCAGATCCTGCAGCAGCTCGACCTCGCGGTCGAAATGCAGCACGAAGGCGCGGTCCTTATCGCCGAGCATGTGATCGAGAAAGGTGTAGCTGGCCTTGCGCTCGTCGTCGAGTACGCCGCGCTGGCTGTAGCTCGTATCGACGAGCAGGCCGAGCGTGAGCGGCACATCGGTATCGCGCACGAAGTGGCTGATCGTCTGCGGGCGCCCGTCTTCCTCCAGCGCGAAATCCTCCTTGTTGAGGTTCGCGACGATTTTCCCCTTCTTGTCGCGCACGGTCGCGTACACGGTGACCAGTTTCGTCTCGGTGGAAATCTTCGAGGGCGACTCGGGCGGCTGCTCGGCATGCTTTAGCTGGGGCTGCTGCGACGGTTGCTGTGCCGGCTGCTCCGGTTGCTGCGGAGGCTGTTGCGCCTGCTGTTGTCCCTGTCGCGCCACGGCGCCGCCGACGAAAAGCAGCGGGGCGGCCAGCAACAGCGCGAGCATCTGCCCGCGGCGGAGGCCACCGGGGCGCCGGTGATTCGCGAATGGAGCTGAGACCTTATTCCGCATCGAACGCATCGAACTCAATGTGCGTAACAATCAAGATTCCCTGTGGACGCGCAAGGTTGCATCCGCCATCGCGTCTCATCGGCGCTGCTTTTGCGGCGGCGGTATCCGAAGACATGGCGTCGGTTGTAGCACAAGGCGGGGCATTCGCGCATAGGATGATCGTCGCAAGCCCCAAAGGCTACGAGAGAGAACGCAGGTACCGCCGCAAGGGGCCAGGACAAAAATCGAAGCGAAGATCCGTCCAGCCCATAATCCAAAGCGTCAGCGTGGCTTAGCTGGCAAGGGCGCAATGGCTGATCGGGCACCTTAGTACCGTAGTTCAGTTGTGCCACCCGCACGTGTCCGCTACGATTTTGCTTCGGGAGTCCCATGCCCAGCGAGCCACAAAAGCACCTCACCACGCGGCGCATTCGCATCCTCTGGATCGTGATGGCGGCTTTGCTGCTGCTGAGCGCCACGCCACTTTGGCTCTACCACCGGCAAGTCTTGAGCCTCAGCGAAGACAAGCTGCAGGATACCGAGCGCGTCCAGCAGAACGAGATTACGCGATCGCTCGCGAGCGAGACGCTGCAATTCGAGCAGAACGTCCGCGAGCAGTTGCTGAGCCAGCGGCAGGTGCTGGCGCTGACCGGATGGATTCAGGACGTCAACGACAGCGCCCACGCGCCCCAAATGTCGCGGCTGCTGCAAAGCTTCATCGAAAACGATCCCAACATCCTTTACGTGACGGCGGTGGACCGGCAGGCCAAGGGGCAATCCGCCGGAAGTTTTGCCGCCGACCAGGACCCGTTCGTAGGGGCGGCGCTGAAGCGGGCGTTCACGTCGAGCATTCAGGGATTCGATTCGGTGAGCGAGCCCTTTGCGCTGGGCCGGGACAATCATCCGGCTCTGGTGATGTCCGTACCGCTGCTTTCGGGCGGGCAGTTTGCGGGAATGTTTGCGGCTGTCGTGTCGCTCGACCGGCTGCAGACGCGCTTGCGCGATGCGAGCGTCCGCGATCGCACGGTCTACATCGTGAACGCGCACGGGCAAATCGTAGCGTATCCGGACACGCGCGATATGGTTCCGGGGCGCAACGTTATCTCGACTTCGCCGCTGGCCAAGCAGGTGATGGCCCTGCCGCAGGATCTGCGGGCGACGCAAACCACGAATTTCAGGCTGCCGGGCAAGGACAAAGGCCATCCCATCGAAATGATCGGGACGTACAGCACGATTCCGGAGCTGCGCTGGGCGGTGATCGCGCAGCGCAGCCTCGATGATGCGCGCATCGACGCGGGCGTGTCGGAACTGACTGCCGAAGCTCTTCGCTTCGTCGTCGGCGTGATGTTCGCGTCCCTTTTCATCGGCTACATCTTTGCGGTGGGAATCACGCGGCCGATTCGAGGCCTGGTGGAATCGACGCGCGCCATCAGCCGCGCGGAATTCCACGAACGCGTGGAGGTGCGCGGCGCGGCGGAAATCAGCGAGCTCGCCGAAACATTCAACAGCATGGCCGGGCACATCGAGCAGTACGTCGATCAGCTCAAAACGGCGGCGGCGGAAAATCGCGAACTCTTCCTCGGGTCGATTCGCATGCTCGCCGCGGCCATCGACGAAAAGGACCCGTACACACGCGGCCATTCCGGGCGCGTGGCGAAATATTCGATCATTATCGGCGACGGCCTCGGCTTGAGCGCGGAAGATCTGGACCGGCTGCGCATCGCGGCGCTGCTGCACGACGTTGGGAAGATCGGCGTCGACGACCGCGTGCTGAAAAAGCCCGGTAAGCTGACCGACGAGGAATTCGAGATCATGAAGCAGCACACCGTGAAGGGCGCGAACATCATGCGCCCGGTTTCACAGCTGAAGGACATGCTGCCGGGCATCGAGCTGCACCACGAGCGCCTCGACGGCCAGGGCTATCCCTATGGCCTTTCCGGCGAGCAGATTCCCATCATGGCGCGCATTATCGCGGTCGCCGATACGTTTGACGCGATCACCACGAATCGCCCGTACCAATCGGCCATGGACCTCGAATACGCGCTCGAACGAATTCGCTCCCTGGCGATCACGCGATTCGATCCCAAAGTCGTCGAGGCGCTCGAGTCCGCCATCCATGGCGGGCGCCTGCGGCTCACCGCCAGCCTTGTCGAGGTATAGTTTTTCCTTCCTGGTTTTATAGCAGCCGCCTCGATTTTCACGTCGGCTGCGCCACATGCAACTGTCCTCCGTCACTCCTCTGCTAGAATGACAAAGCTAGTGTTCGCACGAGCCGTTTGGTCATGATCACTCTCTTCGGAAAACCGGAGCCGACGCTTCTCGAGAAGCTGAAGGAGTCGGTCGGCAAGACGCGCACGGAGCTGGCGGCGCGCGTCGAGCAGCTGCTGACGGGCAACCGGCCCGTCGATCCGGAGCTGCTGAAGCAGCTTGAATCGGCGCTGCTGGGCGCGGATATCGGCGTGCGCACCACGAAGGAAGTGCTCGCGGCGCTGCGCCAGCAGGTGAACGAGCACAAGATCGACGACGCGGGGCAGCTGAAACAGGAGCTGAAGCGGCAGATCGTGAAAATTTTCGCGGCATCGAGCGCGAATTCAAACGGCAATGCGCCCGAAGCATCCGCGGCGGCTGCGGGCGCGCCGCGCGTGATGTTCGTGGTGGGCGTAAACGGCACGGGAAAAACGACGACGATCGGCAAGCTCGCGAATCGGCTGAAGAAAGAGGGCGCGAGCGTGGTGCTGTGCGCGGCGGACACTTTTCGCGCCGCGGCGATCGAGCAGCTCGAGGTCTGGGGACGGCGCACAGGCGTCGAAGTGATCAAGCAGAAATCGGGCGCCGATCCGGCGGCTGTGGTATACGACGGGCTCGCGGCGGCGAAAGCGCGCTCGGTGGACGTGGCGATCGTCGACACGGCGGGACGCCTCCACACGAAATCGAACTTGATGACCGAGCTCGAGAAAATGAAACGCACGGCGGCCAAGGTGATTCCCGGCGCGCCGCACGATGTGCTGCTCGTCCTTGACGCGACCACCGGCCAGAACGGCCTGAACCAGGCGCGCGAATTCTGGAGCCACGCGGGCGTGACCGGAATCGTCCTGACGAAGCTCGACGGCACCGCCAAGGGCGGCATCGTGGTGGCGATCGCGCGCGAGCTGAATCTGCCGATTCGCTTCGTGGGCACCGGCGAACAGATCGACGACCTCGTGCCTTTCGACGCGCAAACCTATGTCAACTCCCTCTTCGATTAGCCCGGTGGTGGATCACGGCGCATGGACCACCGAGGCCATCGAGCTGGCCCGCAAGGGCATGGCGCTGGCGCATCCGAATCCGCGCGTGGGAGCTGTCGTCGTTCGCGACGGCGTGAAGGTGGGCGAAGGATTTCACATATACGACCAGCGCGACCACGCGGAGATCATCGCGCTGCGGCAGGCGGGCGCGCGGCGCGCGGCGCAACGCTCTATGTGAATCTCGAGCCGTGCTGCACCACGGGCCGCACGGGCCCGTGCACGAAAGCGATCGTCGCCGCGGGAGTGACGCGCGTGTACGCCGCGATGGAAGATCCGAACCCGGCGGTGGCCGGGCGCGGCTTCGAGGAACTCAAGCGCGCGGGGATCGAAGTCCACGCGGGAATCTACGAGAAATTTGCGCGCGAGACGAACGAAGACTTCGCGAAATGGATTCGCACGGGCCTGCCGTTCGTCACGCTGAAGACGGCGCTGACGCTCGACGGGCAAATCTCCTCGCGCGCGGGCAGCACGACGTCGATCACAAGCCAAGCGTCGCGCGAAGCCGTCCAGCGCGCGCGCCACGCCGCCGACGCGCTGCTCACCGGAATCGGCACGGTGCTCGCCGACGATCCGCGGCTTACCGATCGCACGGGCGAGCCGCGCAGGCGGAAACTTTTGCGCGTCGTGCTCGATTCGCGGTTGCGCCTGCCGCTGAAGTCGAAGCTCGCGAAGTCGGCGGCGAACGATCTGCTCGTTTTCACGACGCAAGCGCCCGATTCGCCGAAAGCGCGCGCCCTGCGAAAAGCGGGCGTCGAAATCGTGCGCACGCGAAACCGCCGCGGCCGCGTCTGCCTGGACTCGGTTCTTGCGGAGCTCGGCCGCCGCGAAATGCTCAGCGTCCTGCTCGAAGCGGGAGCGGAGCTGAACGGCGCGGCACTCGAAATGGGGATCGTCGATAAGATGATGCTCTTTTACGCGCCGAAAATCATGGGTATCGGCGGCGTGCCAATGGCGCGGATTTCGTCGCGCGCGTTTGCAAAGGCGGCGGCGCTGACCAATTTGAAGCTGTCTTCATGCGGATCGGATTTCGTGGTTGAGGGATACTTTCACGATGTTTACGGGAATCACAGAGCACGTCGGAAAAATTGAATCGCTCGATCAAGGCGCGGACGGCGGGCGGCTGCGCGTAAGCTTTGCCGGCGCGGGCGAAAGTTTCGCGTCGATCAAGCACGGCGACAGCGTGATGGTCAACGGGTGCTGCCTCACGGCGGTCGAGCTGGGCGCTGGCACGTTTCTCGCCGATCTTTCCGGCGAGACGCTGCGGCGCACCTCATTCGGCGAAAAGAAGGCCGGCGATCTCGTGAATCTGGAGCTGCCACTCGCGGCGGGCGCGCGCCTTGGCGGCCATTTCGTGCAAGGCCACGTCGATGGCGTGGGCCGCGTCACGCGGCTCGTCCCCGAAGGCGACAATTGGTGGCTTTCGGTGCGCGTGCCGGAGGATCTGCGCCGCTACGTTGTGGAAAAAGGCTCGCTCGCGATCGATGGCATCAGCCTCACGGTCGCGCGCTGGCACGATGGCATCGCGGACATCGCCGTCATCCCTTTTACGTATGAGCACACGAACGTGCGCGCGATGGCGCCGAACGACGCGGTGAATCTCGAAGTCGACATCCTCGCGAAGTACGTCGAAAGCCTGCTCGAAGCCCGCAAGGGCCGCGCGGAATCGCATCTCACGATCAGTGGCCTGATCGAGCAGGGATTTTAGTCCGCAGACCCGATTCGCGCTGCTGCCTCGACGCGGGATACTATGGCGACCGTTGTAGGGGCGGGTTTGAAACCCTACCGCTGCGATTCCCCCGTGAACGTCGGTCCGCAGACCCGATTCGCCCTGCTGCCTCGGTCAGATTGCTGCCCGCGCGGCTTCGCGGGCCTTGGCGCGCGCCCCACGCCAATAGAGCACGAGACCCAGCAGCACTCCGCCGGCGGTCCCCGCGATCAGCTTCGTCTCGAAGATCCATTTGTGCTCCGCCTCGGCAGGGGGGATGAACGAGAGCACGATTCCCCCGATCACCACTGCGAAGCCCAAGAGGCTCGTCAGCCACACTCCGAATTTTCCGCCGGGGATCAGCGCCGCATTCGTATTCGTCTTCCGGTCGGGGCGATTCGACAGCTTAATCGCGGCCGCGTACATATAGAGGAATGGGATGAAATACAGGATCGTGCCCGCATCGACCAGAATCTGGTACGCGCTGTTGGCCGTCTCGTTCACCTGCGTGATTAGCAAAATCACGCACGAAATTCCCGCCTGCACAAGAATCGAAACCCACGGCGTCTTCCATTTCGGATGGATTTTGCCGAACGCCGCCGGCATATAGTGGTCGATGCCGACCACGAACGGAATCCGCGCGACGCCCGCGACGGTGCTTCCCACTCCGCCTGCATTACCGAAGAGCACGAAGATCGCCGCGATCACGCCGAAAAACGCGATGCCGTAGGCCGACGACGCGGCCGTGAGCGCCTGAAACACGCCGCTCTTCGGATCGACGGCGGTCGCGGGCAGAATCGCCAGCAGCGCGAACGTGCCCAGGATGTACGCTATGGCGATCAAAACGCCCGAGCCGAGGATCGCGCGCGGAAACGTCTTATGCGGGTCGCGCACCTCTTCGCTCATCGTCGAGCAAAGCTCGAGCGCCGTAAACGCAAACGCTATCTGTGGCCAGAAATTCACGGTGCCCCAATTCCACACTGGCATCATGTTCGAGCGCGTGAAATGCGTCACCGAGCCGTGCGCGTGCCACACGTAGGCGCCGAGGCCAACCAGCATCACCAGCGGAATGTACGTGCCGACGCCGCCCGCGTTCTGCAGCCACTTCCCCACGTTGAGGCCGATGATGTTCAGAAACACGGCCGCGAACAACATGATGAATGACCCAGCAAGCAGGAACGCACGGTTATCCGCGAGATGCGCGGCGCTGCTTCCGCCGATGTACGCCGCCATCGCCGCGCTGGCCATCAGCAAGCCGGGAAAATAAAAAAACGTGTAGATCCAGTAGGTCCATCCGGCGACGAAGCCGTGAAATTCACCAAACGCTTCCTTCGACCAGACGTAGAGCCCGCCCTCACGCGGAAATCGCGTGGAGAGTTCGACCACCACCAGCGCCGTCGGCAGAAAAAACAGCACCGCGGCCAGCACCCACAGGCTCATCGACGAGGTGCCATTGTGCGCCGCAGCCGCGATCCAGCGCGGCCCGAGGATGGCGGCGATGTTGAAGAGCAGAACGTCCCAGACGCCCATCACGCGGCGGAGTTGCTTTTTCGGATCGGACGCGGCGGAGGCAGGCGCGGCGGATTCGCTCACGCCGTGACGTCCAGTGCGGGGATCATCTGATCCTCGAGGAGAAAATTCCGAAGGACGGGATTCGGCGAGTTTTCAAACTCCGGCCACGTGCCGAAGAATCCAACTTCGCCTTGATGGAGAAAAATCACGCGGTCGGCCAGCTTTTTCGCGAGATGCGTATCGTGCGTTACGACGATTGCGGTTTTCTGCAGCGTCTTCTTGAGCCGGAGGATGAGATCGCTGATATGCGCGGCCATCAGCGGATCGACCATGGTGGTCGGCTCGTCGTAAAGAATCGCCTCAGGCTCTTCCGCGAGCGCTCGGGCGATGGCGACGGAGCGTTTGGTGCCGGTGCTGAGGTCCGACGGCAGCAGATCGGCAAAGGCTGAAACTTCGAGCATCTCGAGAAGTTCCTTCACGCGGCGATCGATTTCTTCCGGATTGGCGTGGCCTCCGCGGCTGGTGAGCGGAAAGGCGACGTTTTCGGCGACTGTCAGCGAATCGAAAAGCGCGCCGGATTGAAACACCATCGTCGCGCGGCGCCGAATTTCGGCAAACTGCTCTTCGTTCCAGCCGGTGACGTCCTTACCGGCGACCAAGATCTGGCCCTGGTCGGGATCAAGGAAACCGAGCAGCAGTTTCAGCGAAACCGATTTGCCCACGCCGCTGCGCCCCATGATGACGGCTGTCTCGCCCTGCTCGACGTAAAAGCTCACGTCCTTCAGCACTGGGACGCCGTCAAACGACTTCGACACATTGCGAAATTCGAAGTAGAGATTCGCCATGAATTTCAGCCGCGCTCCATCCGTCGCCCGCCTCGAAAACCCACCCAAGAGAGATCCTTCGCTTCGCTCAGGATGACGGCTTTATTGTCCGTTCGGCCAACTTTTCCCGCGCCTCTTCGTAATCCTCAGGTGAGTTCATATTCTTGAACAGGAGGCCATCGGAATCAAAGGGATTCCATTCCGCGGGCGCGATCGTTTCGACATGAATATCGAGCAGCCCATCCGTGACTTTGCGGGTGCCGCGCTCAAGCGCCGCTCGAATGCCCGGCTCGGCGCGCTGATGATACATCGCGCAGAGCGGCTCGGCCCCGCGCGTATTCATCGGCAGCACAGCGTCGGCGCTGGAGGCAAGGGCCCGCGCGATCAGATATTCGAGCCATTCGCGCGTGAGATACGGCAAATCGGTTGCGACGATCAGGCTCCACGGCGTGGTAGCCGCGCGCAGCGCCGTCGCAATGCCGCCAAGCGGGCCCGCGCCGGGCCAATCGTCCGCAATCGTGCGCAGCCCGAGCTCGCGATAGGCATCCGGATTGCCGATGATCGCTGGCGCGTCGGCGAACGATTCCGCAAGCCGCGCAGTCCGCAAAATCAGCGGGATGCCGCCGAGTTCAAGACGCGCCTTGTCCCGCCCCATTCGGGAGCTTTCGCCTCCGGCGAGAATGAACGCCGCGATGTGCTCCACTGAATTCATATCTCTATGAAATGTCCCTGGTAGGGGCGGGTTTCAAACCCGCCCCTACATCTGCGCAATTTGCCAAACGCGCCACAGCTTTCATTTGCCCGGTCTTTGAATTCCCAGCTCGCGCAGCTTTTCCTGCAGGCTCTGCCGATGCAGGCCGATTTCGGCCGCGGTCTGCGACACATTCCACTTATGCTCTTCGAGCTTCTGCTTGAGATAGGTGATCTCGAACAGGCGCTTGGCTTCGCGAAAATCGGATTCGCCGAGGAACGAATTCCCTGCCCCGTCGCCCGCCACAGCGGGCAGGCGCGGCGAGCCAACCGGGCTCGCGTTGTCGCGCACTTCGTCCGGCAGATCGGCGGCGGCGATTTCATCGCTCCTGCTCAGGACGAGCGCGCGCTCGAGCGCGTTGCGAAGTTCGCGGACATTGCCCGGCCAATCGTAGCGGCGCACGAGCGCAATCGCCTCCGCGCCGAGGCGAGCGCGCCGGCCGTGGCGCGCGCCGAGCTGATCGAGAAACGCCTCGGCGAGCAGCGGGAGATCGTCCTTGTGCGCGCGCAACGGCGGTAATTCGAGCGTGACCACGCGCAGGCGGTAATACAGGTCCTCGCGAAATTTGCCGAGCGCGATTTCGGCGGGCAGGTCGCGATGCGTCGCGCTGATCACGCGCACGTCCACGTCGATCGATTGCGATCCGCCGAGCCGCTCGATCCTGCGGCTTTCGAGGGCGCGCAGCACCTTCGCCTGCGTCACGGGATTCATGTCGCCGATTTCATCCAGAAAAAGCGTGCCGCCCGACGCCATCTCGAATTTCCCTTTGCGTTGCTGGGCCGCGCCGGTAAAGGCGCCGCGCTCGTAGCCGAATAGCTCGGACTCGATCAGGTTTTCCGGCAGCGCGGCGCAGTTGACGGCGACGAACGCCTTTCCCGCGCGCGGCGACCGCGCGTGAATTTCCTGCGCGAGCAAATCTTTCCCCGTGCCGCTTTCGCCGAGGATCAGGACGGTCGCGTCGGTCGGCGCCACGCGCTCCGCCATTTCGAAGACGCGGCGCATCGGCGCCGAGGCGCCGAGCATGCGCCCGAACTGCCCCTCAGCAACCAGCTCGCGGCGCAGGCGCTGATTTTCCGCGCCCAGCTCGGCGAGCTTCAGAATGTTCGCGACGCGTGCGCGCAACGCCTCGATGTCGAAGCCTTTCACGATGTAGTCGGCAGCGCCCGCCTGCAACGCTTCGACGGCGGTGCGCGCGGTATCGAGCGCGGAAACGACGAGCACGGGCGTTTCATCGCCCGCCGCGCGCAGCGCGCGAAGAAACGCGACGCCATCCTCACCGGGCATCACCACGTCGAGCAGAATCAGGTCGGGACGATGCGCCACAATCGCTTCGCGCGCGGCCTTCGCCGATTCGGCTTCGGCGATGCGGTAATGCGCCTCGAGCGCCCGGCCCATGCCATAGCGCGCGGTTTGTTCATCATCGACAATCAGGATTGTTTGCACGGTTCGAGCCCCAAGTTTGTCATGCCTCCGTCCGATTGACTGGTTGCGCCGCCGAAGCGTCGTTCGCAGCGATTGGCAGCGTCAAGTGAACGCGCGTTCCCCGCCCGTCAGCCAGCGGGCTTTCGCACGCAATCGTGCCGCCCATTTCCGAAACGCGCCGCGCCACGATCGCAAGGCCGAGGCCGGTGCCCGTGGCTTTCGTGGTGTAAAACGGCTGAAAGATTTTCGCGCGCGCGTCGGGCGAAATTCCGGTGCCGTCGTCTTCCACGAAAATGTCGAGCCGGTCCCCCCGGCTCGCGAGCCGCACGCGCACGCAGCCTCCCTCCGGCTGCGCCTCGATCGCATTCACCACCAGATTCGACAGGATCTCGTTGAGCGCCTCGTCCGAAGCATGCACGGAAGCATCGCCGGCGGGTGCTTCCAGTTCCAGGCGCACGCCGCGGCGCTCGGCATCCGCGCGAAAAAGCGTGGCAACCTGCCTCGCGGCATCGGCCACATTCACGCGGCGGCCGTTCATCGAAGGCTTCGCGAAATGCAAAAGCTGGGTGAGCTTCGCGCTCATGCGCTCTATCTCGCCGAGGACGAGCGTGCAATCGTGCCGCAAATCGGCCGGCAAATCCGGATTCTCGAGCTGCACTTGTAGGACGGTCTTCATCGCGCCGAGCGGATTGCGCAGATTGTGCGACACGGTCGCCGCCATCTGGCCCAGCATCGCGAGCCGTTCGCGCTCGGCCAGCTCGCGTTCGAGGCGGATCTTCTCTTCGATCAGCCCGCAGAGATCGATCATCGCCGGTAGCTGCTCGGCGAGAAATTCGAGCGCCGCCGTCGTCTCGCCGGTGAGATACGAGCCCGTGGTGGCCCCTTCGAGCCGTCCGATTTCTTCGCGCCCCTTCTTCAGCGGGATGCGCGCCACGTGCCCCAGCCCGCCGGGAGATTCGAGCGGCGGCTGCACCGGGTCGCGCGGCACCGAAATGCGCACGGCCGCCAGGCTGAACTCATCGCGGATCCGGCGCTCGGCACCCGCTAGAAGCTGCGCCACATCGCCGTGCCGCGCCTCTTCCTGGAGCTCGACGGCGAGCCGTTGCCAGCGGTCGACGCGCTCGCGAAACGTGCGATGCAGCGCCGGCCCAATCGCGCGCTCGAGCGGCTCGAACAGGAAAACCAGCACGAAGAGCAGCACGCTCGCCGTCGCCTCCGGCGGAAACACCGGCGCGAGCCACCCGCTGATCCGGTGCACGAGCGCAAGGTAGAGCAGCGCGAGCGCCGTCGCCGAAAGCGCGTACACCAGATTCCGCTGCGCCCCAAAATCAAGAAAGTTGTGCCGCAACGAGTAGCGAATCAGAACGGCTCCTGGGAGCACGCCGGCGACCGCTGGGGCAATTTCCGGAGGAATTCCCGCCGCAGGCCCCAGAAATAGCACTGCCACAGCCACAAGCAGCGACGTGACAAACAGCCAGCGAAAGAGACCGCGCTCCGTTATATCCGGCGCGGATCTCGCGAGTCTCCACTGTAAAGGCCCAGCAATCATCGCCGAGAGGAAAACGATCAAGCCCTCCTGGCGAACGATGGCCGCCAGGAATCCCTCGAGCCCCCAGCTTGGATGCGTGCGGACCGTGATCGAAAGGTCGCAAAGGATCGCGACCGGAAGCACGTAGAGCGAGTACGCCAGCGCAACGGCCCAGCCGGGGACCAACGCGCCACGCACCTGCCGCAGATATTCCACGTGGGTCTGGGCGACCAGCGGAATCAGGAATAATATGCCGAGCGCCTCCAGGCTGTCGTAAAGGAGTCGCGTCGCCCCTGGCGGTAAGCTGTACTGAATCGCCGCGTTGACTTCAAGCAGTCCGCCGCCGTAGATGGCCAGTAGCGCGAGCACCAGAAAGAAGAGCAGCCGCTCGAAAAGCCGCGGCCGCCTGTGCCCAAGAATCAGCGCGATCAGGAACAGGTAGACAAGCGTTCCCGCTGTCAGCGCAATCAAGCGAACGTAAAAGAGGAAGGCCATCTGGCGCCTCTGAGTGATCTGATAGTAGCCCCAGCAGGTTTGCAAGTGCAATGCCCAAGTGTCGGGAAAATCTTACACCTTCAAGTTACTGCAAATATTGCACTTATAATGCATATACGGGTGTAGCCAAATCTGCGAGAACCGGAAGAAAGTGGAGGCTTTCGCCTTGACAGGAGGGTTGTATCTGCTATATTAGCACTCGCCATGGAGGAGTGCTAAAAGGTTCACCCCTCCTAGCGTCAGCATCTGCTCTAAGACATCCCACCTCGACGCATCGGGGATTCGGGAAACCGGAGGAATCGCAAAAATGGCTGTCAACATCACACCGCTACACGACCGCGTGCTGGTGCGGCGGCTGGAAGAGAAGGAAACCGTCAAGGGCGGCATCATCATCCCCGACACGGCCAAAGAGAAGCCGCAAGAGGGCGAAGTGATCGCCGTCGGCGCGGGCAAGATCAACGAGAAGGGCGAGCGGATCCCGCTCGACGTAAAGGCGGGCGATCGCGTCCTGTTCGGCAAATACAGCGGCAACGACATCAAGATCGACGACGAGGAATACATGATCCTGAAGGAAGACGAAATCCTCGCGAAGATCGGCGGCGCGGCCAAAGCGGCCGGCGGCAAGAAGTAACTTCCCGGCAGCGCCGCATGAGGCTGCCACGGACCAACCATCTACCAGAAATACCGAAGGAGGAGATAGAAATATGGCAAAGCAAATCGTAACTGGTGAGAATTCGCGCCAGGCGATCTGCGCGGCGTCAATGCACTTGCGGACGCCGTGAAGATCACGCTCGGCCCCAAGGGCCGCAATGCGGTGATCGAAAAGAAGTTCGGCGCGCCGATCATCACCAAGGACGGCGTGACCGTAGCGAAGGAAATCGAGCTGCAGGATCCGCTCGAAAACATGGGCGCGCAGATGGTGCGTGAAGTCGCCTCCAAGACCTCCGACGTCGCCGGCGACGGCACCACCACCGCAACCGTGCTGGCGCAGGCCATCTTCCGCGAAGGCGTGAAGACGGTCGCGGCCGGCGCAAGCCCCACGGCCCTCAAGCGCGGCATCGAGAAGGCCGTCGAAGTCGCCGTCGAGGAAATCAAGAAGTTCCACAAGGACGTCAAGGGCGACATGATCGCGCAGGTCGGCACGATCAGCGCCAACAACGACAAGCAGATCGGCTCCATCATCGCCGAAGCGATGAAGAAGGTCGGCAAGGACGGCGTCATCACCGTTGAGGAATCGAAGACGATGGAGACGACGCTCGAAGTGGTCGAAGGAATGCAGTTCGACCGCGGCTACCTCTCGCCCTACTTCGTCACCGACCCCGAGCGCATGGAATGCGTGCTCGAAGACGTCCGCATCCTGATCCACGAAAAGAAAATCAGCTCGATGAAGGACCTGCTTCCCCTGCTCGAGCAGATCGCCAAGATGGGCAAGCCGCTGCTGATCATCGCCGAGGACGTCGAGGGCGAAGCGCTCGCGACTCTCGTGGTGAACAAGCTCCGCGGCACGCTGCAGTGCGCCGCCGTCAAGGCTCCCGGCTTCGGCGATCGCCGCAAGGCCATGCTCGAAGACATCGCCACCCTCACCGGCGGCAAGGCCATCACGGAAGACCTCGGCATCAAGCTCGAGAACGTGAAGGTCGAGGACCTCGGCCGCGCCAAGAAGATCACCATCGACAAGGACAACACCACGATCGTCGAAGGCGGCGGCAAGTCCAGCGAGATCGAAGGCCGCGTGCAAGCAGATCCGCGCGCAGGTCGAAGACACCACCTCGGACTACGACAGCGAGAAGCTGCAGGAGCGGCTCGCGAAGCTGGTCGGCGGCGTCGCGGTGATCAAGGTGGGCGCGGCAACCGAAACCGAGCTGAAGGAAAAGAAGGCTCGCGTCGAAGACGCCATGCACGCAACCCGCGCGGCAGTCGAGGAAGGCATCGTTCCCGGCGGCGGCGTGGCTCTGGTTCGCTGCATCGCGGCTCTCGAAAAGCTCAAGCTCCACGATGACGAAGCCATCGGCGTCAACATCGTGAAGCGCGCTCTCGAAGAGCCCATGCGGCAGATCGCACTCAACGCCGGACAAGAAGGCGCCGTGATCGTCGGCCGCATCCGCGAATCGAAGGACGATAACTTCGGCTTCAACGCGGAAACCGGCGAGTTCGGCGACCTGGTCAAGGCGGGCGTCATCGACCCGGCCAAGGTCACGCGCCTCGCTCTGCAGAACGCCGCTTCCATCGCCGGCCTGATGCTCACCACCGAAGCTCTGGTGGCGGACATCAAGGAAGACGACAAGAAGGGCGCGGAGCAGGCGGCGGTGGCGGCATGCCGGGGCGGCGGCATGGGCGGCATGTACTAAGCCTAGCTCGCAGCCTAAAGCAATTCACAAAAAGGGCGTCCCCGATCTTGATCGGGGACGCCCTTGTTGTTTCGGAGCAAGAGCCCGACCGCTACTGTTTGACTGCCACGTCGTGGAAGATGCGGCCCGTCAGCAGATCGTTATTTACAAGGGTGATGGTCTTGCCGTCGGCGGACACAGTCATCCGCGTGACGGAGATGACTTTCCCGGCGCGCTTGTCGGTCTCGACGATGGTGGCCGCGCCAACCCGCTTCACGGAAACGCCGGTCGTGCCCGGATCGCCGTTGTATGGCGCATCCGTGCCGTCCAGCTTCGCGGTGTACGATTGCCCGGTCGGGCTGGTCATGGTTACGCTGTCGCCCTGTACCTTGAGCGTGAACGTGGCTCCATTGTCCGATTGGGTGAACCTCGCAAGTTGCCAGGAGCCCGAAATAGCGTGCGATCCCGCCGGGCCTGCCGACAGTCGAGTGAAGATTAGCTTGCCGGTAACCGGATCGGCGTTGGTGTCGGAGTCGTCGCTAAACTCGACGGTGGCCATCGCGCCGTCCGACGAGACCGTAAGTTTGTTTGTCCTGACGATCTTTCCATTTTTCTTGCCGGTTACCACCACGGCGTGATCATCCACGACCTTTACGCTTTCCGTGTCGGCGTACGGACTCCCCGCGAACTTGTGGTCTTGGCCGTCCGCCTTCACATGAATCGGAGGTGTACATGTCTTGCAGTCGAACATTCCGTCTTGCAGCAGGTACACGTAGGGCTTCGTGCTTAGTCGTTCTTTGCTGGCATCGATCTTCCAGGTGCCGTCGAATTTGCTCTGCGCGACTGCCGCGACTGGCACGAGCAGCACCATCAGCAATCCGGCGAGAAACAGCTTTTTCATGATTTGTTTTCTCCTGCGCGAGTGGAATTCCCTGACGTTGAGGGGCGACTGGGGAGAATGTACACCCGTTCTCGTGAGTGCGCAATTCGATGCGTTTGAAAGCGCCCGCCTAAAGACCGAGGCGGCCGCTACAAAGGCAACAGTAAATGCGAGAGCATGCGGCGGCGTGGGGTAAGAAACACAGACCATGCGGGCGCAGCGGGCGGAGCGTCTACGAAATGCCGGAAGATGCCGCGCTGAAGGCCGCGGCGCTACGCGTAAACCTCGGAGCGTCAGGCGACGCTGGATTCGGGACGGCGGGGCACGTCGGGCGGAGCGATGTGTGCGAACAGCTCTTCCTGGAGCTGGCGATACCTTTCGTAGGCGATGGTTTCCGCGGTGCGCTGCTTTTGAAGATCGTGGTAAAGCGTCCAGCTGGACTCGCCCATGGGCTTGGCGAGAAGCACGCTGAGACGCTCGGCTTGCTGAGAATAATCGCCGAAGGCCTGGTCCATCCGGTCGAGCAGGATTCTACGCCCTGTGTCTTGCATGGAAATGCCTCCTAAAGCAGCATGCGCCACAATTCGGAAATTAGCTATAGGACTGAAGTTCGGACGGCGGGAAGTGTGCTCGCGAGGGCTGCATGTAGCGACGCTGATAGGAGGTATCCTTTGGCCGGCTTAAACCAGAGGCGCTGGTCCCTTCCTGCGTCAGGGCAGGCAGGACGTCGGATTGTCAGCGGAACCAGCCGGAATCGGCGCCGGCCTTGCGGCCTTCGTCGGCGAGCTGATCGAGCTGGTCTTCGAGACCTTGCTTGCGGTCCTCGAGGTCTTTCAGCTCGGCGTTCCGGTCGTGAATCACGATCACACCCTGCGAGAGGCCTGCCGAAGGATCGAACGACGCGGGTCCAGCCTTGGCGATTTCCGCTTTCTTGTCTTCGATCTGGCGATCAACGTCGGCGATCTGACTTTTGATCGCATCCGCGCGTCCGCGCCAGTAGGTTTCATCTTTCGAGCCGGAGGAAGCATCGCTCCCCTGCGCGTTGGAATTGTCCGCGGATTGGCCGGATGAAGACGCGTCGCCGACCACCGAAATCGTTCCACCCATGCTTGAGAGGTCTTCGTCAGTATAGACGTGCCTGGGTTTGGGCTTCGGTTTCTGCGCGTTCTGGCGCGCGGCATCGCCGAGCGTTTCTTGTTTGGCTCCCGGGACCGCTTGCAGAGCAGGTGCGGGCGTCGCCGGTTGCGATGCGGGCTGCGGCGACGGCTGAGCCGCAGGCTGCGACTGCGGCTGGGACGAGCTCTCCACTGACGTTTGCGATTGCGGCTCCGCGGACGTGGGCTTCGGTGAAGCCGATTGCGCCTTCGCCAAAAACGCGGGCAAGAATGCAGCCACGAGTACAGCCGCGAGCGGAAGGCCGACGCGGCGGCAGGCGTTGCGCACAGCATCTCGCATGGAATCCGGCCTGGGTCGCGTATTCGATCGGCAAAATCTCATCGTTATCTCCGGGGCAGCAGTAGACGTTAAGGCAACGTTAGCCCGGCCGCGGGAGTGGGTCAACGGTGCTGCGGCGGCGTGTTTCGGAAGCAGACCTGTCCTTTCGTACAGGTATGAAAATTAACGGGGCTGCGGCCTCGCGGGACGGTGCTAAGAAATCGTGAGTCGAGAATTATGCCCGGTCATCTAAGCCTTGATCAGAATTCGAAACCATTCGGGCGGAGGCAACATGAAAAGGCTGGAAGGAAAAGTAGCGGTAGTGACAGGCGGCAACAGCGGAATCGGGCTGGCGTCGGCGCAGCGGCTAAAGGAAGAAGGCGCGCGCGTGGCCATCTCCGGGCGCAACCAGAAAACATTGGACGAAGCGACCGCGCTGCTCGGCAAGGATGTGCTGGCCGTCCAAGCGGATGTGTCGAAGCTGCCGGAAATCGACAGATTTTTCGACGCGGTGACCAAGAAATTCGGAAAGATCGACATCCTGTTCGCAAATGCGGGAATCGGCAAGTTCGTTCCGTTCGATCAGACGACTGAGCAGCTTTACGACGAGATGTTCGACATCAACGCCAAGGGCGCGTATTTCACGGTGCAAAAGGCGCTGCCGCATCTGAACGACGGCGCGTCAGTGATCCTGAATACGAGCGTCGTAAGCCACGAAGGAGTAGCGAACGGCACGGCCTACGCGGCAACCAAAGCCGCGATGCGCTCGATGACGCGATCGATGGCGGCGGAGCTTGTCGGCCGCAACATTCGCGTGAACGCCGTGGCGCCGGGACCGATCGCAACTCCTATTTTCAGCCGCAGCGGAATGCCCAAAGAACAGCTCGATGAAGTGGCGAAGATGCTGATCGCCAGCGTCCCGATGAAGCGGCTCGGCACGTCGGAGGAAGTTGCGGGAACGGTTGCGTTTCTGGCGTCGTCCGATGCGTCGTTCATCACCGGCGTGGAAATCAACGTCGACGGCGGCCGCGGCCAAATCTAGCGAAGAGGGCGGGTTTCAAACCCGCCCCTACAACCGGCAGCGCGGGTGGCGCGGCCCAGGAAACGATCGCAAGGTCGCCGCTACAACAAAAGCCCGGACGGATTTGAGCAAGGCGGCCGGGCCTGAAACACGCTCCTACGGCGCTTTTGCGAGTCCCAACCTCGCGGCTGTAGGGGCGGGTTTCAAACCCGCCCTCTTCGCGCCGGAGCGATTACTTCGGCACTTTGCCGATCGTGATCGAGCGCAGCGTGCGGACCCATCGAGCAGGTCGCTTATCGTGCGGCGCGACCAACTTCAGCGGGCCCTCGCCCGCGCCAAGCGGCGCGCCGTCCAGCGTGTCCGCCACGATCACGTCGGAGTCCTGAAAACTCGAATCGAGCTCCGCGGCGGCAAAAAGCGCGCGGTAACCGTCCGCTCCCTCGGCGATCACATAGGTGGTCATGGCGGCGCCGCGGAGCTTTTCGCCCTGCGGCAGACCCGCGCGCCTCCACAGCTCGGCGAGCGGCACGCCCTCGTATGTCTCCTGCTTGCCGTTGTGCGCGTTCATCACGGTAAGCGTCTTGCGCGGCATATGGTGCAGATCATCGAGCGAAAGCGACAGCGGCGTCGGTACGTCGCCGGTAACGACGAGCGCCGCGTCAGACGCAAGCTGCGCGGCGGCTGTGGATGACTGGGCCGGCGCCTGAGCGATCGCGACAGCAGGCGCGCCGCAGAAAAGCAGCAGCGCGAAAAGCATTCCTCGATATTTTCCACGCGAATATGACAAGGCTAGTTCCTCGCTTCCGCAAGAATTACGCACGAATGGTAACGCCGACAGGACGCCAGTGTCGAGCGCAGGCAGATTGTGGGATGAACCGCTGCGATCAAGGCTGAGCCGCGGCCGGCGCCGGTTTTCCGAGGCTGAACCTCATGTGGGCAAAATCCAGCGTAAAACTCTCAAATTCCGCCAGCATGTCTTCTCCGAGGTTGCCGTAAACGTCGTCGAGGTCGGTCCCGATCGCCGCTGTGAAAATCGGAATGCGATGGAGCGCCGCGATTTTGTCGCCAACCTTCAATTCCAGTGTCGGCGCCAGATAAACGTCTCTCACCATAACGCCGCCCGCTCCGAAGCCCTTGTTTTCCGCCTTTTCCCATGAAGCCGACTGCGCGCGAAATTCCCTGAAGTACCGGACGGTAAGCACGGAGCCATTTGCCCCCGTGTCCAGGTCAAACAGCAGATTTTTCCGGTTCACGCTGCATTCGATGATCGGCGTAAGGCCGTCCATGAACATGCGGGCTCCGACGCCGGAGGGCGCAGTTCCCGGGCCCGCATCGAGCGTGCCATCCCGTGAAAAGGTGACCGCTCCAAGCGCCTGGAGAACCGGAAAGCCGAGGACCGCCTCGATCTGATATGCGTCCTTGCCGAGTCCAACGCTCAGGCTTTTGTCGTCCAGAATGAGAAGAACGACGTTGCGGGCCACGGCGCTGCCGAACTTCAACTCCGGAAGAACTGCCACCTGCAGGCGGTTCTCGATTCCCGTGACTCCGCTCGACGTTTGCCCATAGCCGGGGAGGGGCCGCAGTCCGAGGCGCTTCGCAAAGCTCACAGTGACGACGGACATATTCGCGCCCGTATCGAGCAGCCAGTGCTCGCCGACGCCATTGACCGTCAGATCCGTGTCGAGGTCCCCAATCGCATCGCGCTGCGTCTTCAGGTGAACGGGCCCATCGAACGAAATCGTCTGCGGAGGCGCCGCTTTCAGCAGATGGACCACGCCCGAATTGTCGCGATCGTTTTGCAGGTCGGCCCGCGTGAGCTCGCCGGCGAAGTGCGCGAGCAGATCGTCGTAGGCCTTGGCCGCGTCGGCATAGCGGTAGATTTTCGTGAAGTCGTCTGCCAGAGATTCGAGGGCGATGGCGGTCCTTCGCGGCTGCGATTGTCTGATCTGAGGAAGCGCGCTTTCGAGCAGCCGAATGGATTCATCGATGTTCCCGGCGCGATTCGCGACGACACCGCCAACATAATCGCGTTCGGGGCCCGGCGGCATCTTCGCCAGCCTCGCTTCGAGCGCGCCGACTCTAAATTCCTTGATTTCGGCGTCGAGCGCGGAGCTTGCGGAGGCCGGCGCAGGCGTAGCGTGGCTCGCGCCCTGCGCGCACGCGATCGCCGGCGCGCAGAAAAAAAGTAGCATCGCGAAAGCTTTTCCGCGCCGTCTTCGGCGCGGGTGTGGCGGGCCTTGATTCCTCACCGCAGCGAACTTCACGCCACAAATCGTAGCGCCGCCCGACGGAAGTGTCGAGGCGGATCAGAACCGCTATACTATTCCCTGCTTGAGTATTCGGATGCGATGGAGGCCGGGGGCGTGGCGGAAACGGAAACGGGAAGCTTGCAGCAAGTGCAGACGGGCGCGGGAGCGGCTGTGGCGGGCGCCGGAAACGCAGTCGAGACGCGCGGTCTGACGCGCAGATTCGGGGCGCTCGTCGCTGTGGATCATCTGACGATCGCGTTTCCCCACGGGTCGATCTTCGGGCTGCTCGGGCCCAACGGCGCGGGAAAGAGCACGCTGATCAAGATGCTGACGACCCTGCTTGCGCCGAGCGAAGGCACGGCGTTCGTGGCGGGATTCGACGTGGTGCGCGAGCCGCGCCAGGTGCGCCGAAAAATCGGCTACGTCTCGCAGATGCTCTCGGCCGACGGCGACCTCACCGGCTACGAGAATCTCCTGATCTCGGCGAAGCTCTACGGCATCTCGCGCGCCGAGCGCAAAGTGCGAATCGCGCATGCGCTCGAATTCATGGAGCTGGCGCACGTGGCCAACAAATACGTAAAGCACTACTCCGGCGGCATGATCCGGCGGCTGGAAATCGCGCAGTCGATGCTGCACCACCCGGCGGTGCTGTTCCTCGACGAGCCGACGGTCGGCCTCGATCCCTTCGCGAAACGCGCCGTGTGGGAGGACATTCGCGAACTGCGCCGCGAATTCGGCACCACGATTCTGATGACCACGCACGACATGGACGAAGCGGACGAACTTTGCGAAACGATCGCCTTCATGCACCAGGGCGTGCTCGCGGCGATCGGTTCGCCCGCGCAACTAAAAGCGGCGCTCGGCCCGGAAGCGACGCTCAACGACGTGTTCATTCACTTCACCGGCGCCGGAATCACCGAAGGAGGAGATATCAGAGATGTCGCACGCACACGAATCACTTCCCAGCGACTGGGATGACGCAACCGCGGTAAGAGATTTCGCGCGGCAGACGATGGCGGTCGCCGAGGCGGATATTCGCAAGCTGATCCACGATCCGATCGAGCTCTTCACGCGCATGGTCCAGCCGATGCTGTGGCTGCTGATTTTCGGCCAGGTGTTCACGCGCGCGCGTATCGTCCCAACGGGCGGAATCCGCTATCTGGATTTCATGGCGCCGGGAATCCTGGCGCAGAGCGTCCTTTTCGGCGCGATTTTTTACGGCATTTCGCTGATCTGGGAGCGGGACCTGGGCATCGTGCAGAAATTTCTGGTCAGTCCGGCGCCGCGCAGCACGCTGGTGCTGGGGCGGACGATTTCCTCGACGGCGCGCAGCTTGTGCCAGATGGTGTTCGTCTATCTGCTCGCGGTGCTGCTCGGCGTGCAGCTGCGATGGGGACCGCTCGAAATCGCGGGCGTGGTCTGCGCGGTGATGCTGGGCTCGGCGGTTTTTTCCACGTTTTCGCTGATAGCGGCGTGCATCGTGAAATCGCGCGAGCGGTTCATGGGCATCGGCCAGGTGCTTACGATGCCGCTCTTCTTCGCGAGCAACGCCATCTACCCGCTGAGCCTGATGCCGGTATGGCTGCACGCAGTGTCGCGAGTGAATCCGCTGACGTACCAAGTGGACGCGCTGCGGCACCTGATGATCGTTGGCGGCGGCACCACGCTCGGCATGGGACTGGATTTCGGCATCATGGTTCTGGCGCTCGCGCTGATGGTCGGTATCGCCACCCGCCTCTATCCAACAATCATCAGCTGATGCCACGCGAGCCGTCGCCTTTGACGTTTCGGGTGCCCCCATCCTCGTTTTGTGAGGGTGGGGCCTTTGACTTTTCCATCGGTGGAAGCGCGAGCCCTAGATCGATCGCGCAACGTTCGAAGCCGTCGGAAGATCAAAGCTTTGTAAAGCCGTCCGCGCTCCACTCCTCTGAACCAACGCCGTTGTGAACGAAGAACAGCCCCGAAGGATCGTATTTTCGTTTCACCGACGCGAGGCGCGCGTGATTGCTGCCCCAGTAGGAATGCTGCCAGCCCTGCTCGAAGAAATTGCTCTCGGATACGTACGCTCCCGGGCTGGGCGCGACGGCGCGCAGTTCGTTCATGCATTGGTGAATCCGTTCCGCCGATTCTCGGCCGGCGGCGACATTCGGCTCATGCCCGCGCACGCCCGGATACACCGCTCCCTGGCCGTCCGCAGTGATGGCCAGCGCAAACGCGGTCAGCACCGCTGGATTCGTCGCCGTGTCCCTCGCCGCCGCCAAGGCCTCTGGCGGCGCTCCCGCCAGCCCTTTGTTGAAGTGCAGCTCGATTTGCCAATGGCGGGAACCTTCAAATAGCGCCTTTGCGAGACGCTCCTGCGAACCATCCTCAAGCAGCGACGCAGGCAGCCAATGGGACTCGTAGCCATTGATAAACCAGCCCACTTGCCCGCCGTCCCCCGTCCACCAGGCGTTCGTCGCGGCCGCGCCAGGACGGGGGTCCGAATCGAAAACATGTTGGAGCATCGATTTCCACCACTCGACGTTCCACCAATTTCGCGCCGGCAGGCTGGCGATCACGGGCCCTCCCTCGATCGTGTAAACGCCCGGCGAGCGCGCGATCCAATCGAGGAAAGGCTGCCAGGCCTTCTTCCCCTCGTCGGCGGTCAATCCGTGAGAAAGCATACTGATGCCGAGCGCATTGTCGGGCCGGATGTGCGCCTGCTCACCCCAGTGATCGTTGAAGAGCTGTTCGCTGTAGAAACTGACGAACTCGCGGAGGAGCCGCCGAAACGCGTCGTCCGAAGCGGCCTTGACCGTGAAATTGGCGGCGCCAAAAAATTCGGGAAGCTCGCGCACGCGCAGCGTCATTTTGCTCACCACGCCGAAGGTGCCGCCTCCCCCGCCCTTGAGCGCCCAAAATAAATCCGGATTCGTGCATGCGTTCGCGATGCGCACCTTGCCGTCGGCCGTGACTACTTCCGCTTCCAGCAAGCCCGCCGCGGCGAGGCCGTAGTGCTTCGAGAAACTTCCGAAGCCGCCGCTTTGAATCAGGCCCGCCACGCCGACCGTCGCGCAGCCGCCGCCCTGCACATACGCGCCGCCCTTGGTCGTCACAGCCTGGTACGCCTGCATCCAGATCGTCCCGGCGCCGACCGTAACCGCGGGTTGCGCCGCATCAGCGCTCGCACACCCCTGCGGAATGAATCCATCGTGCATCGTGATGTCATTCATATGGCGGGTCCAGATCAGCAGCGAATCGGGCGCATTCGAGGTGCCCTGATAGCTGTGGCCGCCGCCCTTCACCACAAGCCGCAAATCGTTTTCGCGGGCGAAATTCACAGCCGCCGCAATTTGATCGGCATTTTTCGCGGCCACGGCGTAAACGCTCGGTTTCGTGGCCCACGCGTCGACCCAGCCCAAAGTCTGCGTCACGCCCGGCTGGTCGCCGATGAAGTAAGGATTGCGGAGATTCTCGCCGAGAGCCTTGCACGCGGCGCCTTCCGGCGCGCTGATACATGCATCGATCGGAAACTCCACGCGAATCACGTTTCCGTCCACCGCGTCACTCAGCTGCTTCCATGCTGCCTCGGAGGGCCAATCGGCGTCGGAGGGACGGCGCCGGCGGAAAGGAGCCTTTGCGAATAGGCCTCGCGGCCAGAGCGGCAGAGACGCCGCCAATCCGGATTTCTTCAGGAATGTTCGTCGATTCATGTAGAAATGCCCCCTGCAAGACGCGATGCGGTGGTGGAAAACTCTAACAGCGATCCCGGCTCAAACGCCAGAGTGAAAACGATGTGGCCTCGACAGCGTTGGTGTATCTACGTTGCGGATGCGTTTGTAGGATATCTGGCGCCCGACCCAGGGCAGGTCGTGGCGATCAATTGAAAGATTGCCCTGCTACGAAGCGGGCGTTGGATCTTCGCCGGGAAGCTCGGCGATTTTCTTGATTTCCCAGAGATGATCCGTTCGCTTCCTTTTCGGATCAAACGACACGCACTGCGGAGTACCCATATCCAGTCCCGGCTCGCAGGCAACCTGGATCACGTCCCCCAGCGGCGAAACGAGCTCGAAAACTCCGCGCTCGTTCTTCAAAGCGACGGCGGGGCTATCCACCAGGATCACTTGATTCAGCTCGATCATGAATACGCCTCCGAGAACGCGCGCAGCGCGGATGCTCCGGTCTTCAGGCAGCCTCGATCATTGTGGCGGGCACGGGCAAATACGTCTGTCGGGCGCCAAACAGGGGAATCACGTCACAGTCCGATCGCCCCATTGAACTGCTGAATTACGGCGTAACATTCGCAAGCGGAATTTTCCAATTTTCTGCGGTTCAGGATTTTTACGGCGCCGCGCGTGTACGCGATGTTGCGCTTCTTCTGGAGGATGCCGGCGGCGAGGCTGACGCTGGGACGGTCCGTGCCGAGCATGGTGGCGAGAAAATCGTGCGTGATGAAGAGCGATGCGGAGGCCACGCGGTCCTGAGCCATGAGCAACCATCGCGCCAGGCGCTGCTCGATATCGTGCAGCCGGTTGCAGGCGGCCGTCTGCGCCACCTGGATTCCCTGCACGACCGCGTAGCGGCTGAGGGTCATCTGAAAATCGGGCGCCGAGGCGAGCATATCGCGCAATGCGCCGACCTTCACGCGGAAGCCTTCCCCCGGGATTTGCACGACTTCGCGAAGAGGGCTTCTCATCAGCGCGACTACGGAGGGCAGGCCAGCCGCGCCTTCCCTTCCAACGACGGCGGCTTCGACGGTCTTTCCGTCCTCCATGGCGACGACCAGCGAGATAAGACCCGAATTCGGGAAGTAGACATACTTCAGGTTCTGGCTGGGTTCGTGAAGAATGCTGTGGTGGGACAGCGCCAGAAACTCCAGATGCGGGCGGATGACGCTGAATTCGGCGTCCGGAATCGACTCCAGAATGCGGTTGCCTACGATTTTGCCGGCGGAATTCGTTCGCTCCCCCGAACGAATTCCGCGGCCACGGTCATCGGCGGCGGTCATCGCCGTGTAACGGTTTCCCGGTCAGGTCTGGGCATCGCGGGGACTGTAGATGCGCGGGCCGCACGCTGTCTGTCGGGCGTCGAACACTGAGGAAGATTTATTATTTGAGCAGCAGTTCGCCGTTGAACTGCTGGATCATGCCGTAGCACTCGCAAGCGAAGCTTTCGAGCCGCTTGCGGTTGAGGATTTTCACGGCTCCGCGCGTGTATTCGATCACACCCTTCTTCTGCATGAGCGAGGCTGCCAGGCTGACGCTCGGCCGGTCGGTGCCGAGCATCATCGCGATGAAATCGTGGGTGAGATTCAGCCGGCCGGAATCGACGCGGTCCTGCGCAAGCAACAGCCAGCGCGCGAGGCGCTGCTCGACGGCATGCAGCCGATTGCACGCGGCCGTTTGCGCTACCTGCATTCCCTGGAGCACGGCGTAGCGGCTCAACATACCCTGGAGCTGGGGAGCCGATCGCAGCACGCGCTGCAACGGCGCCACAGCCACGCGGAAGCCGTCGCCGGCAATCTGCACCACTTCGCGCACGGAACTGCGGCGCAAGCCGACTGCCAGCGGGGTTCCTGCGAAACCTTCGTTGCCCAAGACGCCGACCTCAACCGATTTCCCGTCCTCCGTGACGATCACCAGCGAAACCATGCCCCGGTTGGGGAAATAGGCGTACTCGATTTTCGCGCGCGGCTCGTGGAGACTCAGATGATGGGGCATATCGAGAAAATTCAGGTGGGGACGCAACAGGCCATACTCAACGTCCGGCATCGCGAGGAGGATTTTATTGCGGACGGGCTTTCCTTCCGGACTGGTTCGTTCACCGGGCTGGAGAGTTCGAAGGGCCAGTTTCGTCATAGCGTCCCGCGGAAGGCTCGATGGAATCAGGCGTATTTCGGTCCAAGCCTGTAGGGGAAGCATACAAAAACCCTAAGGTGCCGTACAGCATTCGGCGTATTTACATCCCCGATAGGCTCAGTAGGATATCGAACGCAGCCAAGGGACGGGTGATGCCGAAGCGAATACTAATAGCGGACGACCACGCCGAAGCCCGGCAGGCGACACGCCACCTGCTGACGGAAAATCCCGAGTGGGCGATCTGCGGGGAAGCTGAGAACGGGCTCGATGCGGTGGAGAAAGCAGCGACGCTTAAACCCGATATCCTTATCCTCGATCTCAGCATGCCGAAAATGAACGGGCTCGACGCGGCAAAAGTGATTCATGCGGCCGATCCGAAACTGCCGTTGCTGCTGTTTTCGGTCGACGGCGGCAACATGCAGATGCTCGCGGAAATCCGCGCCGCCGGTTTCCGGGGAGCGGTATCCAAGGCGACCTCGTGGCTGCTGCGCGACGCGATCGAAACTCTGCTCCAGGGCAAGACATTTTTCGACGGCAACAGTTCCACGCTCGCCGCGCCCATGGTCGAGGCGGGAGCCATAGCCGTGGTGGAAGCGCCGCCTCCGCCCGCGGACGAAGCTCAAAGCGCAAGCAAAGCGGCAGACGGAGCGGATAAGCCCCCCGAGCCGCCCCTGGCCTGATCGCGCGATCTGCGTAGGGGTCCGGTCCCGAGGAGCCTCCGTGTGCTCAGTGCCTTCTCTGTGTCCTCTGTGTTTAGCCGGTCTTTTCATCCGCCCACGAGTCGAACGCCGCCGTCCGCAGGCGCTCTCCTTTCGCGCTCGAATCCGCGGTGGTACTATCGTTGGCTGTTTTGGTTCGCGCTGGCTCTGCAGAAGCTCGCGGAATGCTGCCGTTGTAATTCACTCAAGTCATAAACGGGGAGACACGAATGGGGAATGAAAAGCGTCTCGATGTGGACCGCCTGACCGCCATCGACGTGCATGTGCACATCGAGCACGAGGGAGAAGACACGTCGACCGACGAAGCCGCCAAGAAATATTTCGGCGAAGGCGCGCCGCGAGGCCGAAAAGAGCTGGCCGAATACTACCGCTCGCGCAATATCGGCTGCGTGGTTTTCACGGTGGACGAAAGGCTGTCGGGCCGCCCTCAGGTGTCCAACGACACGGTGCTCCAATTCGCGGCCGAAAATGCGGACATCATGATGGCGTTCGCGAGCATCGATCCGCACCGCGGCGCCGAGGGCGTCCGCGAGGCGAAGCGGCTGATCGCCACGGGACTCGTGCGCGGTTTCAAATTTCATCCGCCGATCCAGGACTTTTTCCCCAACGACCGCCTGGCATATCCTCTCTACGAAGTGATCGCCGAGGCCAAGCTGCCGGCGCTCTTTCACACCGGCCACAGCGGCATCGGCACCGGCGTGCCGGGCGGCGGCGGAATCCGCCTGAAATACGGCAACCCGATGTATATCGACGACGTGGCTGTCGATTTTCCGGACCTGCCGATCATCCTCGCGCACCCGTCGTTCCCCTGGCAGGACGAGGCGATTTCGATGTGCCTGCACAAGCCCGAGGTCTACATCGATCTCTCCGGATGGTCGCCGAAATATTTCCCGCCGAACCTCATCCAGTATTCCAACACGCTGCTTAAGACGAAGGTCCTCTTCGGCTCCGATTACCCGCTGATCACGCCCGACCGCTGGATGGCCGATTTCGCGAAAGTCGCCTTCAAAGACGAAGTGCGCCCGCTGATCCTGAAAGAAAACGCGCTGAAGCTCTTCGGCCTGGCATCGAAGGCGGCGTGAGAAACGCAGTGGCTAGTGGCGAGTAATGAGTGGCTAGAACTGGTCGTGATGCGGGCGCCGCGATGGATGCGGCGCCCGTTTTCTTTTCGTCAGCGGCTGCCGCGAAATTCAATCCGTTTGATGCTGCTAGCGGACTGTCGAAGAAGAATCGGGCGCGCCCGCCATTGTTTTGATTTCCGCCGCGGGATCGGGATAGTAAGTCGGCGATTCGCGAGTCAGCGGGGCACCCGCGAAGTAGTTGCGTTCGCTCAAGCCGCGATAGATGCGGCCCGCGATTTCCGAAGCATGCGGCCCGCTGATAATGCGGCTGCGTCCATGCAGCAGCACCACGAGCACGATTTTCGGATGCGCCTGATCGGCGTAAGAAGCAAACCACCCGAGCCGCCCGCCAAGATCTTCATCGTTGCATGTGCCGGTCTTGCCGAGCGCCTGCTCGCCGTAAGGATCGTAACTCTGCCGCGCCGTTCCGTAGAGCACAGCGGCCAGCATTCCCTGCCGCAAATCCGGAAGCAGCGGCGCGATATCAAGCTGCTGCCGCAGCCGCGGCTGAAAACCCTGAATCGCCTCTTCCGTGCGCGGATACTGGAGGAAGTATTGCGCGCCGCCGGTGGCGAGCGTGCTCACCAGTGACGCCAATTGAAATGGCGTCATGCGGATGCCTTCGCCGAAGCTCGACATGCGGGCGACGCCGCCGCGCTCCGGCGGCGATGCCGGCAGCGAGCCCAACTGTTCCTCTGGAATATCGTAGCCCACGCGCTGGCCGAGGCCGAGCAGCTCGTCGTACTTGATCACGCGATCGAAGCCAAGCTCCGAGCCGACCGTTTCGAAAAAGTGGTTGTTGGAGTGAGCCATGGCCTCGGTGAGGTCCATGTAGCGGCGGCGGCCGACTTGAATCATCGTGTCGCGCGTAATCACGCCTTCCTGCAATCCGGCCACGGCGATGAACGGCTTGATCGTCGAGCACGGCTCGAGCGCCGCGGAAAACGCCATCTTCTGGTTGACGATGGCCAGGATGCGCCCCGTGGTCGGGTCGACGGCGAGCACCGCGCCCTTTTCGTGGCCCAGCGCTTCGACTGCGATGCTGCGAATCACCGGATCGTCGTACGTGGTGACGTTGTCCTCGCCGGGATCGACGGATTCGACGTAGCGCCGGCGATGGACGCGATGCGAATACGTTCGCGCGCTCACTGCAACGGTCGCGGTGCGCACCACGCGCCGCGTGGTGGACGCGCGCCGGGAGCGCACTGGATGCTCCGCCGCGCGATGCGTGCTCGTCGAATGAGCAGCCGCGCGCCGCGTGGGCGTCGAATGCGTGATCGAATGCGCGACAGCGCGTTTGGCCGGGGTTGATTCCGTGTCGTGACGCGCAGCGAATGCCACACCAAAATTACCGATGAGGATCAGGCAAAAGATTGCGACAGCTTTAGATAAGGCTGGGATCCGTTGCATATCAGTATTGGATGCCGATCTTCCCTGTAGCTTAAGCCAGTCTGTAGTGTAGGTAAGCCCTGCGTGGATGCGCAACCATAAACCACCTGCATTTTCGCCCCTGGCACCCAATCGCGCAACTGGTCCGCGGGACAGGGCTGCCCGAATGGACGAAGTTAAGAGCCATCTTACAGCCGCTGAGGGACTTCAGGCCCCCTGTGCCAGCCGCGAATCTATATGGGTCCTCACCGCAGAGACGCAGAGAACGCAGAGGTACAGAACCTTACGAGCGCCCGCTCGGCCATCGGCGGAGTGTGACGACTTGCTCGTCCTGCCCGCCCTGAGTGCCGTGGCGAAGAGAGCTTGCCGAGCCTTCGTCCTTCTCCGTCTCTGCGTTCTCTGCGTCTCAGCGGTGAGAGGTTTCGGCTCGCGCGCACTCGCCGCGCTTCTAGCTCGCCGAGGCCGCGCGCGGGAATTCCGCCGAGGCCATCACCTCTTCGGCCTGGGCGCGGTGGCGCTCGCCGTGCGCCGCGATCAGCAGCAGCCACTGGTAGCAATCGAGCGGACCAAACGCCGGGTGCGGAAAACCGCTTTCGCGCAGCCGGGCCTCCGTGGTGGCGGCAAATTCCGAGGTGCGCTTGCGGACGGATTCGAACTCGCGGCACAGCTCGCCGTGAGGCCAGCGGCCGGTCGGCATCAGGCGCTCGGGCCCCTTCATGCGTTCGTTGCGGTTGACAGCCTTCGCCAATAGCGCATGGTCCTCAAGAACGGTCTGCGGCGAATCCGCGGGCTGCTGCACCGTTTTCTCGATAGCGCCGAGGATCGAGTTCTCGACCAGGATGATGTGCTCGACGCATTCCGCGACGGACCACCGGTCGGCCGCCGGCTTATAGGCAAGCTGCGACGGCGATAGCCGTTGCACCGCCGCGAGCAACCGCTCGCGGGATTCGTGGAGCGCGTCGACGGCTCGCTCGCGTTCGCCTGGCGTCATAGGACCCTCCCGGGTTCAGAGTCGTACCATCGTCGCACCTTCCGGTCAAGTTCATGGTGGTCCTTGGAAGCAGCCGCCGAGGGCGGATTTTTGCCTCTGTAAGAGTGTCACCAATGATGCTCTCGTCGGGGGCTTAAAAGGGCCTTAAACGACCGAAAAAAGCCAAAATTGGAGGGATTTTGCAAAATGTCGCGCCAGCCAACGCAGAAGGACAAAACCCAGCGTGCTTTTCGGACTTACCTGGACCTGATCGACACGGCAAACTGGCTGAAACGCGAGATGCGCGCGCCGCTCGACTTTTTCGACCTGACATTTGAGGGCTTTCGCGTCCTGGAAATGCTCTACCGGGAGGGGGCGCTGACCGTGCCGGACGTTGGGAGGAGGACGGGCCACAAACGGCAGAATATGCTAGTCATTCTCCGGCGGCTGGAGGAACCGGGGTGGGTGCGGCAGGTAGAGGTGAGGCTGCCGGCGGTGGAATTCGAACGCGCGCATCTCTCCAAAGCGAAGAGGGAGGACCACGAGGGGCGGATGGTCCACGCGGTGGGTTTGACGGGTAGGGGCAAGAAGTTCATCGGGAACGTCCTGCCGAGGCACGCGAAGGTGGTGAAGGCGCTGATGCGCGCGCTCGACGCGCGGGAGCAGGATTCGATCAGCCGCGTGTGCCGGAAGCTGCGCGAGGGCGACGTAGTGAAGTTTGTCAACGAGCTGAGGTATGAGTATCCGGACGACGAGGATTAGGAAGTCGAGAGTTTAGAGTTGGGAGTTGAGGGCGGCCTCGCGCACCGCTCACAGGAATGGTGAGGGGTGCGGCACGCGCTCAAGTCAGCAGCGCGGGGGAATGAGTGACTTCTGGTATAGGTCGGGCGCTGGTGCGTATCAGATGCGCCACCCGCCGTGTTACCGTTCAGTAGGTCGAGGGTCAGGGTCTTTCCCGTGGCGCACTCAGATCCCAGGTGCCTGTCTGAAGCACCGATGCTGCGTGCGATAATGCAAACTTCAGTGCAAGAATTATCGGTTTGGCGGGGTCCAAGATGCCGGCGCTGAGCAAGTCCTCCACGGAGCTGCGGATGGCATTGAATCCCCAGTACGGTGAGTCTGAATCCATTACTTCCACGAGAATCTGGGTTGGGCTTTGCTGAGCGGTCGATCGCCCGCGCGACTAGCGCCCCAACCCTTTTATCGCTGAGGGCTGCCGTCGTGGCAACGGCTAGCAGGTCATTTTCCCTGACGGGGCGAGCCGACCGTTCGATGCTTCGCACAATAGTCTCAACAGATCGCTCCAGACTCTCGACGATGTCCCTCGGGCGGAAACCCTGTTCAACTAGCTCCTGCCCCTTGGTCATAAACCCGGCCGCGAGGATGGACGCGAGCTTGGAGAAATCTCCAACCGAATCGTAAACAGCCGATGCAGCGCCCCGAATCTGTTCAACTCCTCTGTCTTCCAGCGGATTCAGGGATTTTATTCCGCGCGCTATTTGTGCCCCACGCTGCGCTTGCACTGTGCCACCGAAGGGTGGCGAAATTGCCATCGAAGTCCCATGAGGTCCGTATGCCGAGGCGATGGCTTGGCGGACCAGGTTGGCCCCTCGTATCACAACCTTTCGGGAATCGGCAGAGGCAAGCGGTATGCCGCTAAAAAGCGGATCCTTCAATGCACCGGTGTCATATGGCCACTTCAGTTCGTCCTCGTGTGAATCCTCTGCGAGTACAGCCTTAATAGTCTTGACTAGAGCTTTTTTAAGCTTCTCGTCGCAGCCCGCCTCCAGCCGATCATATAGAATGCATCTCCGGTGTTTATAGTCGAAGGGAACATCTTCCATTTTCCCCGTGATTATGATCGCAGGCACTCCGAGCGCGTCGCACAGCCCAAGTTCGTAGTTTACGTTCGGATTCCTGTTCGACACGTCGGCGACAACCAAGCGGGCGCGCCACAGGCTCTGCCATATATCGCTGACGATAGCCCTTCGACTGTGAATCTCATCCGAGCGCACCGTTGCAAGACATGCCTCGTCGGCCGCAGGCTTGATGATCTCTCGGTAGTACGAATCATACGGGGGCCCGAACGGCATTAACACGAAGCACAGTTTCTCGTCGACCTTCGGCCTGTAGACCATCACTTCGCCCTCTGAGCGTGCGACCAGTATCGGTGCGCCATACTCGCGCGGTTTGGCAGGTGATGCAACCCTTTAAGCTCCGCGCGGGCAATTCGTGGCTGACAGTACCGGGTTGGCCCGAAAAAGAAACGGCGCCCGCCTAAAAGCAAGGCGGCCGCTACAAATGCAAAACAGTGCGAGCCGACGAAGGGACCATCTCAGAAAAACACGGCTGGGGAGACGCGGAATCTCCTGCTGAGCTTTTCGATGTGATGTTTGTTCAGTTCTCGTCGTGATGCGCCGGGGTCGAAGAAGAAAAGGCGTCCGCCTAAGACCAAGGCGGCCGCTACAAATGCAAAGGCCGCAGAACGTCCCTTCCGGAAAAATGCGGCTGGGGAGACGCGGAATCTTTTGCTGAACTTTTCGATGTGATGTTTGTTGAGTTCTCGTCGTGATGCGCCGGAGTCGAAGAAGAAAAGGCGCCCGCCTAAGAGCAAGGCGGCCGCTACAAATGCAAAGGCCGCAGAACGTCCCTTCCGGAAAAATGCGGCTGGGGAGACGCGGAATCTCTTGCTGAGCTTTTCGATGTGATGTTTGTTCAGTTCTCGTCGTGATGCGCCGGGGTCGAAGAAGAAAGGCGCCCGCCTAAGACCAAGGCGGCCGCTACAAATGCAAAGGCCGCAGAACGTCCCTTCCGGAAAAATGCGGCTGGGGAGACGCGGAATCTCTTGCTGAGCTTTTCGATGTGATGTTCGTTGAGTTCGCGTCGTGATGCGCCGGGGTCGAAGAAGAAAAGGCGCCCGCCTAAGACCAAGGCGGCCGCTACAAATGCAAAGGCCGCAGAACGGGGAGACGCGGAATCTCTTGCTGAGCTTTTCGATGTGATGTTTATTCAGTTCTCGTCGTGATGCGCCGGAGTCGAAGAAGAAAAGGCGCCCGCCTAAGAGCAAGGCGGCCGCTACAAATGCAAAGGCCGCAGAACGTCCCTTCCGGAAAAATGCGGCTGGGGAGACGCGGAATCTTCTGCTGAGCTTTGATGCGCCGGGGTCGAAAAGGAGAGGCACCCGCCTAAGCGCAAGGCGGCCCTTCGGCGCGGCTCAGGACAGGCCGATACAAGTGCAAAGGCGTTTCTACGCATCGGGATGCGCGGGCGAGGCGGCCCTTCGGCTTCGCTTCCTTCGACTTCGCTCAGGGCAGGCAGGACAAGCAGCCACAAATACAAAACGCGATTCGATTCATTGCTCCGGCATTTGACGCTGACTTTGTAGCGGCCGCCTTGGTTTTAGGCGGGCGCCTTTTCCTTCCATTCGGGGGTCCATGTTGCCACGGGCGAGATTCCCTTTTTCCAATCCATCGTGAAGGAACCCGAGTGAGGATATTGCTCCGGGGCCGCGCACAGGCCTTTGCGGACGGGATTCAACCAGATATAACCGGCTACGCGCATGGCGTTGTCATTCGGCCTGAGGATGTGATCGTAGAATTTCTTTTGCCACAATGTTTTTTTGAAATGGGCTCGATATTCGAGCGAGGTTGTCACTTTCAGGTTTTTGATGAATGCGAGCAGGTCGCTCGTTGGGTGGAGGCCGGCCACGAGGGTGTGAAAATGGTCGGGCATCACGCAATAGGCGTGGACGGCGAACCCGCGCGCGATTGATAGTTGGCGCAGAATTTCAATCAGCCACGAGGCGTTTTTCGATTTTGCGAACACGGGACGTTTCGATGCGCAGCACAGGGTGACGAAATACGAGCGTTGGCCGATGTAATTGGCCGGATGAAGGCGGATGTTTTTGTGCGGGAACGGCATTTCGGAATGCCTCGAGCGGCGATGCCGGGTGAATGGTAATCCGTGGTGGGCGAAAAGAAAAGCGCCCGCCTAAAGGCAAGGCGGCCGCTACATAGGCAAAGCGATCATCGCATCGTAATGCGCGGCGCCTGGAAAGAAAAGCGCCCGCCTAAAGGCAAGGCGGCCGCTACATAGGCCAAACGATCATCGCATCGTAATGCGCGGCGCGTGAAAAGAAAAGCGCCCGCCTAAGGGCAAGGCGACCGCTACATAGGCCAAACGATCATCGCATCGTAATGCGCGGCGCGTGAAAAGAAAAGCGCCCGCCTAAAGGCAAGGCGGCCGCTACAAAGGCAGTGCGAGCCCATCCGCGAATTGCGCGGATGGGTTCGGGATGACAGCGGGCGGCTCTAGCGGCGCTTGCGCAGGGTGCGGGCCTTGGGGCCGCTGCTGAGGTCCGGAACGTCTTCGCCGAGCGCGGTGGCCAGGTCGATTTGGTGGTCCTGCTCCTGCATGAGGATCTGGCGAATCTGTTCGGCCAGGGCGAATTCTCCGAGCGCTTCGCACTGGCGGATGCGATCGCGATAATTGCGAATGGTTTCGTTTTCGTTGTCGAGATCGTAGCGGAGCATGTCTTTCGGATTTTTCGACGTGCGCACCGGCTTGGGAGTGACGACCGGCATTTTGCCGAGGTAGTCGATCTGCCGCGAGAGGATCAGGGCGTGATCGAGCTCCTGCTTGGCGTGGATTTCGAGCTGCGCGGCGATATCCATGTATTGGGCGCCGCTGAGCACCTGGGAATAGACCACGTACGCGATGATGGCTTGATACTCGCGGGAAAGATCCTCGTTCAAGAGCTCGGCGAGGCGGTCGCGGGAAATTTCGTTTTCGGGTGCGGCGGATTTTGGCTCAGCCATCTGATTCCTCCTTGGAATTGAGGGATAGATTATAGTACGGCGCGCCGGATGTGCAGATGTTTCCTGAGAAAGCAAAAACCGCTGGGCTGCCCTTCGTTTCTCAGCGCAAAACAGGCCCGTTCCTTCGCCAGGGCAAGCCGCCGTTACGAAGGCCACGGCGAAAATGCAAAAGCCAAAAGCAGATCCCTCACGCCATCCGCAAAATGCGCGGATGGGTTCGGGATGACAGCGGGGAGCCCTGTGTCGCCACCCCCTCGACTCCCGTTGGCCGCTCCCTTCGGCGAACTCAGGGCAGGCGAGATGACAATCCTGGCCGGATTGTCACGGCAATTCGAAGACCCAGATCGCGGATTCGCGGTCGGGCGGATTCTGGATTTCGGGGACGAGCACGGGGAACGTTCCCGTTTGCGCGCCGCCATCGCCGACGACGACGGCGAGATACTGCTTGCCGCCGACGCTGTAGGTGATGGGGGCGGAGCTGGGCACATCGTTGAGGCGCACCTGCCAGAGGGTTTTGCCGGTCGTCGCGTCGTAGGCCTTCAGATTGCGGTCGAGCGAGCCCGCGAAGACGACGCCGCCTGCCGTCGCGAGCACGCCGGTGGTTTGCGGCGCGCGCTGGCGATCGATCCACACCACTTTTTTCGTTTCGAGATTCAGCGCTTCGACGCGGCCGAAGTTTCCGTCGCTATCAGGCCGCGGGCGGATGAACCAGTTGTAGCCCGAGGTGAGATTGCCGCGCTCGCCGGCGGGCGCGGGGATCAGATCCATGCAGGATTCGACCATCGGGATGTAGAGGATTTTCGTGGTCGCGTCGTACGACGTGGGAATCCAGCTGCGGCCGCCGCCCGGGTGCGGGCAGATCAGGTGCGGCTTGTCGTCGCCCATTACAGCGCTGGGGGCGAGCGTTTTTTCGCCGGTTTTCGGGTCGATTGAGGCGATGACGTTTTGGATGCCGAGATCTTTCGAGAAAATATATTTCCCGGTCGCGGCGTCCATTCCCTCATAAATTCCCATCTTGCCGGATGTGACCACGAGCTCTTCGTTCGTGCCGTTCACCGGCAGATGGATCAGCTGCTGCTCGAAGGCCCAATCGAGATCCCACTGGTCGTTGTGAACATGCTGGAAATACCAGACGAGCTTGCCGGTATCCGGATCGAAGGCGAGCGTGCAATCGGTGTAGAGGCCGTCATTCGAAAATCCGGGGACGCGATGTAGCACGGGGCCGGTGTCGTACGTCTGGCCGACGCCGAAATAGGCGAGGCCGAGCTGCGGATCGTAACTGCCGGCGGTCCAAACGGACGCGCCGTTGCGTTTGTCGTTGGGCACGCCGTTCCAACTGTCGCCGGGCTCGCCCTGCTGCGCGATGCTGTGGAAGACCCACGCCTGCTTGCCGGTGTCCATATCGAGGGCGACGATGAGATTGCCGCCCGGCGCCTGTCCCTCGATGCCTTGCATCACCTTGCCCTTCGCGACGAGCGGGCCGCCGCTGGTCTGATAGCCCTTCTTGTAGTCGGCGACTTCGGAATCCCAAATCACGCCGCCGGTTTTCGCGTCGAGCGCGACGATGTGATCGTCCGAGGTCGGAACGTAGACGCGATCGCCGAAGAGGGCAATGTTGCGCTTGACGGCGAGGCGCACGTCCGGCGGAAGCTCCCGCGAATATTGCCACAGCAGATCGCCGGTCACTGCGTTGAGCGCTTCCACGTGATCGCCATAAGCATCAACAAATAACACTCCGTCGTGCTCGAGCGGCGTGGCCTCGTTGGGGCCGGGCGGCAGCGACCACGCCCACTTGACGCGCAGACCGGAGACGTTCGTCTTGTCGATTTGAGCGAGCGGGCTGAAACCGTGATCGTTGTAGGAGCCGCGCCAGATGAGCCATTCGCTCGCGGGCGGATTTTCCAGCTCGCCGGCGGTGACTGGCGTGAAATTCGCGAGCGGGTCGGGCAGTTTGACGACAGGCATAGGCGGAGCGAGCGGCGAGAGCGGCATCATCGGAGCGGAGCGCGAGGTGGCGCCGCGCGGAATCGTCATCAAGGCGAGCTCTTTGGGATCGGTGGGCAATTGCTTGACGGTGGGCTGCTGGCCGTTGGACTGCAGGACGAAGGCGATGATTTGCGCGTAGGTCTGCGCGCCGAGCGAGCCGGGAGACGCGGGCGGCATTTTCGTGTTCATGTAGGCGAAGAGATCGGCAGCGGTCTTGCCGCCCCAATTATTGCTGAACGTGATGCCGCGCAGCGCGCTCGCGAATTCGCTGCCGTTGAGTTCGGCGCCGTGGCACGAGGCGCAATTTTTCGCGTAGGCTTCCTTGCCAGCGGCGGCCTGCGCGGCGGTGAAGGCGGCAACCGAGCGGCTGTTGAATTGCGGCGCTTGCGCGGCGCCGATTGGCGCGAGGGCGACGGCTCCCGCGGCGGCCGCGATCAGCGCGGCGAGCGCGATCCAGCAATTTCCGATGCACGATTTTCGCGTCCGAAATTCCATGCTTCCCCCCGATGCAGTGCGTGTGGCGCGCGGGCATTCACCGGACGCCCGCGGCCGCGCCGCCGTGCATTCAACCACCAATGAATCGAGAAGGCTAGGGGAAAACGCACGCATGCTGCGCGTGCGTTTTCCCCGTATTCGCGCGCCAATCGAATGGTGGTACAAAGTGAAGGTGGAAGGCGGGGACAAGCCGCGGCTGCTTTTGGACTCGGTGGTGCTTGGCATTGTCGGCGGGCTGGGCGCGCAGGTCTTCATGTGGATGCTGCGCGTCTCGCAGAATTTCTTCCTCGTTTGGTTCGCAGGCTACCGTCCGCCAGGGCTTCCGGAAGAGGGTGGCGCGCTTCGCGAGACCATTGGCCCACATGGATTGTGGCTGATCCCGATCGCGACGACCGTGGGAGGACTCATCTCCGGCGCGCTCGTATACGGCCTGGCGCCGGAAACGGAGGGGCATGGCACCGACACGGTCGTAAGGGCGCTGCACTGGACCGGCGGAAAGCTTCGCGCGCGCGTCGCGCCCGTGAAGATGATCGCGTCCGCCATCACGATCGGTTCGGGAGGGTCGGCGGGGCGCGAAGGTCCGACGGCGCTGATCGCCGCTGGTTTTGGCTCGATCTATGCAGATCTGCTGAAGCGGCCGGAGCGGGAGCGGCGTTTGCTGGTTCTGATGGGGATGGCGGCGGGGCTTTCCGCGATTTTCCGTTCGCCGATCGGGACGGCCATCTTCGCGGTCGAAGTTCTCTATAGCGGCATGGACTTCGAGTCCGAAGCACTCATCTACTGCATGCTGGCGGCGATCGTGGCGTATGCGGTGAACGGATGGTTCGTCGGATGGCACTCGCTGTTCCGCGTGCCGGCCAATTTGTCGGCTGCGACGCTTTCGGAATACGGCTGGTACGTGGCGCTGGGGGCAGCGAGCGGCGTGGTAGCTTCCGTTTTCCCCGAGATATTTTACCGGCTGCGCGATGCCTTCGCCGCGCTGCGCATTCCGCACTGGATCAAGCCGGGAATCGGCGGCCTGGCGGTCGGGCTGATGGCTCTGCGGCTGCCGCAGGTGCTGGGCGGCGGCTACGGCTGGATCCAGGAGGCGATCGACGGGCAGTTGGCGCTGCGTTTACTGCTGGTGTTGATCGTCGCGAAGATGGTGGCGCTGTCGTTCAGCATTTCCTCGGGAGGTTCGGGCGGCGTCTTTGCGCCGAGCTTATTCGTGGGCGCCATGCTGGGCGGGGCTTTCGCGGCCGTCTTCCATCACTCGGCGGCCGGGATGGTGATCGTGGGAATGGCGGCCGTTTTTGCGGGCGCGGCGCGCGTGCCGATCGCGACGTTGCTGATGGTTGCCGAGATGACGGGCGGCTACCAGCTACTCGTTCCCGCGGGGCTGGCCGTGATGCTGAGCTTCGTGATTCAGATGAAACTCTCTTCGTACTTCAAATACGGCAGCTTGTACGAAGCCCAGGTGGCCGGGCGCACCGATTCGCCGGCACATCGCGCGGAGAATGTCCGGACGGCGCTGCGGCTGCTCGACCAGGGCAAGATTACGCTGCCGCCGCAAATAAACCATCTTCACCTTGCGGCGCTTTTGCAATCGGGTCTCGGGCTCGATCTGCCGGATGGCTCGCAATTGACCGTCGGCGCGCTGCGGCCGGAAAGCCCGTGGGTGGGAAAACAGATTCAATCCCGCACGCTGAGCGGGTCGATGGCCGATGCGAAGATCATGGCCGTGCTGCGCGGCAAATCCGTGATGATGCCTCGGCCAGATACCGTCTTGCTGCCGGGCGACCGGCTTTTGCTGATCGCGCCGCCGCAGGCGCAGGCCGAGGTAGCGCAGCATCTCGCGCATCCCATCGCGCAAACTCCACTCGCCGACACCACGGGCGCGCCCTAAGCGCGCGAAGTCGCCGCGATTTCACGTTCGCGCGGCGAAACGGCTGCGTCCCCGCCGAATCAAGCCGCGAGTTTGCGGCTCGCCGGATCGACCGTGACCGCTTCCGGCAAGGGCTTCAACTTCGGCCCAGTCGTGGCGCCGTGATACTTGAAGGGAGGTTTGGGAAACGGCGAATTCGCCGGCAGTCTTCGAGTGCGCCGGCTCAGCATGAAATACAGAACAAGAATCGCGATAGAGATAACGCACACGACGGCAAACGAAAGATGCGTCTCACCCGCCGTTGCGAATGTGCGGATTCCGAATCCCAGAAGGCCGATCGTCACGACGACGATGGACCATGCCAAGGCGTTGCGCAAGAACGTGGCCGGATTAATTCTCACGCTATCGCGCTCCTGCGTGTGAAGAAATGGACAATCAGAAGAATGATTCCCACGACCAGCGCGATGTGAATAAAACCGCTGGTAATGTGAAATGCGAAAAATCCGAGCAGCCAAAGCACGATCAGAACCGCGGCGATAATCACGAGCATGTTTGAATCTCCTGTCTCCGAGTGAAGCGATTGTGCGAAAGCCATCATGAAGGACATCTGATGGAGTATCTGTCCACTTCGGCACACTCCCGCAGAATGAGGGCATGTGCCTAAAGGAATTTGCCCATCGGCCCCGAAGGAAGGCTGTGCGGAACGGAACAGTATTGCTTCCGCGAGCGTGCCATTGTTACGGCATGGGCAAGAAAAAGAGCAAGAAAGAGTCGTACGTGTCAATCCTCGCCAAAGTGAAAAAGGAAATGGCGAAGCCTCGAGTTTCGGAATCCGCACAGATGGAAGCTAAGCAACTGCGGGCGGAAACGGCCAAGACATGACACTTATGTTCGTTATCGCGGCTGTTGTGATCGTAGCGCTGGTGGGGAGTCTTCCGACCTGGCGACACAGCAAGAACTGGGGCTATTACCCCATCGGGGGCATCAGCGCCGTCCTGGTCCTCATTCTGATCCTGCTCTTTCTTACCGGGCATCTGCACACGCCCTAATCGGCGTGTTCTCGCGCCCGTCCCCGAGCGGAGCCCGCTCGGAACAATAACGCAGCTGTGCAACGACTTCGGCGTTGTTCTTCGCGAAGTCGGCACAGCCACGCCGCCCACCATCCATTCAGCCCCGATGAACTCACGAATAGCGGCTCGTGGCTCGCGCTCGATCTGCCGGACCGCTCGCAATTGACCGTGTAGCGAGCTTGTTTCATGAACAACATGGGCGAATTAACCAGAAAGCAGGCTGCGGAGCTCCGTTCCTAAGACTTCCCGACAAGAAATGACGCTGATCCCTAGAAGCCATCTCATAAACGTACGCGGCGGAAGCGAAGAGTGCCTTCAGGGGCTAAAGCCCAGCTTTTCTTTGCCGTGAATGTCGGAGCTGAAGCTCCGACCCCCTAACGAGCATTTATGAGATGGCTTCTAGTGCCTGATTGACGCCCTTACCGGAATGGAACACCGGAACGGCAGATGGCCGCTTATGCGATTTACCGGGAGTTGGGTTAAATCCCCCCTCGATCTAAAGCCGCATCCAGGCTCGCCGATTACCTTCACATGCAGCGTCGCGCGGCAGGCGCGGCAGCGCTCACCGAACTAATCGGGCATCGGAGGGCGTGCTTAGAGCCGACTCTGGAATGCATAGACCCACGGCACTGATTGCTCTCGGGGTTCTTGCCTTGGGAAGCGTGTGCTCCGCGCAGAATTCGAAGCCGCAAGACCTCGCGGACATGAGCCTCGAGCAGCTCAGCCAGATGACCGTCTACTCGGCCTCCAAGCATGAACAGAGTGTCAGCGATGCACCGTCCTCGGTCACCGTCATTACCGCCGACGACATTCAACGCTACGGCTACCGCACCCTTGCCGACATTCTCGAGACCGTTCGCGGCTTCTACATCACCTACGATCGCTATCAGAGCTACATCGGCGTCAGGGGATTCGGCCGGTTGGGCGATTGGAACAGCCGGATTCTGCTGCTCGTTGATGGTCACCGGATCAACGACAATGTGCTGGGGCAAGCTTTCGTTGGATTGGAATTCCCGGTAGACATCGATCTAATTCAACGGATCGAGATCATTCGCGGACCGAGTTCGTCGCTGTATGGCGCCGAAGCATTTTTCGCGGTCATCAACGTGATCACGGTAAAGGACAATCAGCCCAAGCAGGAAGAGATCTCGTTCGCGGCGGGCAGCTTCGGCTCCTACGGGGGCCGCGCCACCTGGGACGACGAATACAAAGGAGTGGTCTTCGCGCTTTCCGGTTCATTTTATTCCAGCGCCGGGCCTATGCTGTTTTTCCCGGAATTCGATAGCCCGGCCACGAACTATGGCGTCACCGGCAATACGAATTACGAAAGCTATCAACGCGTGCTGGGCACCGTCAGATGGCGTGGATTCACGCTGCAGGGCCTGTACAATGCCCAAAACAAAGGCGTACCGACGGCCTATTTCGACTCGCGCTTTAACGATCCGCGAACCCGCAATCTCCAGGGCATCGACTACCTGGATTTAAGGTACAAACACGCGCTAGCACAACAGTGGCAACTGGATGCGCGGACTTCCGTAAGTAAGAACACGCTCTATGGACCGGTGGCCTACGACGCGCCGCCGGCGCCACCGGACGTTTACTCATACAACGGCCAGTGGTGGGACTCCGAGATAAAACTGAGCAGGTCTCTGCCGCACGACAGCACGCTAACTTTCGGGACGGAGATTACCGACAACTTTCGGGTGGATGAGTTCAATCTCGATCCGGACATCAGTCCGGCAGCCACGAAGGTTTCCGCGAAATCGGTGAACTGGGCGGTATACGCCCAGCTCGATTCTCAAATCAACAGAAAGTTTTCCGTCAGCGCCGGCGTTCGTTACGACTATTACAACTCCGGGTTTGGCGGGAGCACCAATCCCCGCATCGCACTGATTTATCACCCGGCGAGTTCGACGACCGCCAAACTTCTTTACGGCAGCGCCTTCCGGGCTCCAGTGCCGTATGAGAGCAACCCCGATTACGGCCCTTTCTATGTGGGCAATCCGAAGTTACAGCCGGAGAAAATCTGGAGCGTGGAGGCAGTTCTCGAGCAAGGCCTTGGCAGCCACCTGCACGCCTCGGGCTCGGTGTTCTACAATCGAATCACCAACCTTATAACTCTGGAGACGGACCCGAACACCGAGCTTTCCGTGTATGAGAATTCTCAGGCGGCAACAACCAAGGGCGTCGAGATTGAGCTGAGCGGAGGCCTGGCCGCGAGCCTGACCGGCCGTGCCAGCTACAGTTATACGCAAACAGTTGACTCGATGACGGGACGAACTCCGCCGAATTCTCCGTCGAATCTAGTGAAGCTGAATTTGACGATGCCGCTCTTCCGCCACAAATTCTCCGCTTCACTGGACGGACAGTACACAGGGAAGGTCACGACGTTGGCCGGAAATACTTTGGGAGGATTCTCCGTCTTGAACGTCACGTTGGTCAGCCGCATGCTTGGCAAGCGCGCGGATATTTCCGCGGGCGTCTACAACCTGCTCGACAAGAAGTATTCGTTCCCCGGCCGTCCCGAAGATCCTGAGGACGCACTCCCGCAAGACGGAACCACCTTCCGCGTCAAACTCACCTACCGTTTCAATTCCGACAGCGGCGCAGCAAAGTGACCTACCATGTGGTTACGTTCTTGGGCTTGGGCGACCGAATGTACGCGGCGCCATATCGGCAGGCTTTTCCGTCTTGCAGCCTCCGCACGTTCCCGATCCGCGCGGGAACGAAAATAGGCACCTGACCCGGCGTGTACGGCAGGGCAACTTCGATCAGCGTCTCTTCCGGGTACTTCCTGCTGCTGCGGAAGCAGAATCCTCCCCGCGACACGTCGTCGCACGCCACGATTTCATCGACCGCACCCGGAGAGCGTATACACGCGCTGAATTTCACCTTTGCGCGGCGATCCTGGCGCCGGTTTGGCGGAGGCGTCACGGAAGGTTCTGCCGCCGGCTCGGACTCCAGCTTTGTTTCCTTCGGAGCCGGAGCCTCAGCCTCTTGCTTTGGCCCAAGCGGCACCTCGGGTGCCGCCGCTGCCGTCGTAATTTTCCATCTCGTCGAATTCAGGCAGCGCCCGCAGTAGCGCAGCGCGCCCTCATTTACGAGGTAAACGTCCATCTCCGTCGCATCAAACTCGACGACGGCGCGTTGCCGGCATCCCGTGCATTCCAGCGTTACGCGACTCAGGTCTTTTTCCAGCTCTTCCACGGGAGGAAACTCGATCTCCCAGAGATTCACAGATGGATCGACAAATGCCACGCCGTAGACATATCCGTGCTCGCCCTCTCCGATCTCGCCGCAGATTCGCACCTCGACTTCCCGGTTGGTCGCGGCTACAAGGAGAAAAATCTCCTGCTCGGGAATCAGCTTGTAACGCGAAAGGACGCTCGCTCCATGACGGCTCAGCACCAGCGTCTTGGTCGTTTCGGAAAACTGCCTGCCTGCGGTGTCGCCTCCGGAAAGAACGATGGGGATCTCTTTCGATATGCGCCCGCTGCGACGCCGCAACGCGGCGGACACGCGCGCAGGTTCGGCAGTTATCGTCCGTATGGGGGCGCTGGTCTTCGTCGGCGCAGACATCATGTAGACTTATCGGCCGCCGAGCCCGCCCACTTGAATTTGTGTTTTGAGTTTTCGCGTTCGCCCGGAAGCCCGGCCCTCCGGCTCTAAACCACCAAAGTGTGACTCGCGAGGTCGACCGTCACCACATCCGACGGCGATTTCGAATTCAGCCCCGTCGTCGCGTCGTGATACTCGATGCGAAGCTGCTGCTGGTTGACGACCACGCGCAGGTAGCCGTAATTCGCCGAATAGTTGTCGCAGCGGAATTCGCCGATGGTGAATGGCGGCCGCGGCGGCGAAACCATCTTGCCGAAGGGCGGCTGCGAATTGTGCCCTCCCATGCCGGCCACCACGTACGGCGTCTCGCGGCCTCCCTCGATGCGCGTGAATCGCTGGTAATTGTGGGCATGCCCCGAAAGAACCGCGTGCGGATACACGCCTGTGCCGCTGAAACACGCGTCCATCTGCTGCAGCATCGCCGGGCTGCTGCTATGGCGTCCAACGACCTGAGGCGGATGGTGCACCGCGACAATCACCGCACCCTGAAAGTCGCTGCTCTTGATCTGATTCAACTGATTCGTGAGATAGGCGATCTGCTCGTCGCTCACGCGCGGGTATTTTCCGCCCTCGCTCGAAATCACGCCGGGATCTTCGAGCGCGTTGCTATACAGCCCGATGAGGCGCACGAACGGCGCATCGAAGGCAAAATACACGCCGGGCTGAATCATCGAAGTCCGGCTGAGTCCTCCGGCCTCGGGAAGGAGCTGGAAGCCGCTCGCGCAAAACACTTTCTGGAAAGCCTGCAAGCTGCCGCTGGGATCGCCGGGATAGACTTCGCCGTCATGATTGCCGGCGATCGCCACGATCGGCGCGTTGTAATCGCGAAAGGGATCGAAAAACTGATCGTAGTAATACTCGTCTTCGCCGAAATTGTAGACAACGTCTCCGAGATGGTAGAAAAACGACGGCACGTCGGCGGGATTCGCCTCCTGCATGTCCGCGCACATTTTATCCGCAACCTCGACGACGGTTTTCGGACCGCTGGTCGGGCCCGTGTCGCCGACCGCATGAAAGACGATCTGCTTGGCGGAATTGATCTGCGCAATCCTGGCGTTGCCATGCGATCCGTAGACGTCGGCGAGCGAAAGCAGGAGATTCTTCGGGGCGCGCGGCGGCGGAATTTTCTGGATCAGCTGATTTACGGTTTCCTTGTCCACCTCCTTGTAATACATGTTGTCGGTAACCGCGTGGAGGTATTGCGTCGGATCAGGGCTATGCTTCGACTCCCCGAACTTCGGATCGCCCACTTTGACGCCCGCCTGCGTGAGCTTTGGCGGCGGAAGAACCGGCGTGGCGGGCGCGGCTTTTGGCTTCGCGGTGCGACTACTGCGCTTTGGGGGACGCTTCGGTTTGGGTGCCATGGGGTTTTTGTCCTTTCCTCGCGATCTTGAACTCCGATTCCGGGAACTTGTCTGGGTTGGCAAATCGATGAATGGCGCGGGCCCGGGGGCCTTTTAGCGGCGGCAATATAGCATGTTCCGTGGATGGTGTGATTACCATTACGTTACGGCTCCGTGTGTGTTCGGGCCGCATCGTTTCCGGACCTGCGTCGGAGGCTGTATCGGGGTTGCGGGATCATATCGGCAGTCGCGTCGCTGCCGAGGGAAGGCCGAAAATGAAGTGCGTCAAAGGACTGGCTCGCGACATCCAATGGGAACGTGGCTACATCCCCAGGGCGAGCACTCCTGCGGCAGTCCAATTGTTGCGTTTTGTGGCATGATGAGCAGGCAAATCAGCGGCATAAGGAGCGAATTATGGCGGACAAAGCGGAATTGAAAGACCGGCGGAAGGCACCTCTCGCCACCCCCAACAACCTTGGGGCCGAAGCGACCAAGAATATCTCGGGGGCGCTCAACGCGCTGCTCGCGGACGTCTTCGCGCTGTACATCAAGACGAAGAATTTTCACTGGCACATGAGCGGGCCGCATTTCCGCGACTACCATCTGCTGCTAGACGAGCACGGCGATCAGCTTTTCGCGATGACGGACCCCATCGCCGAGCGCGTTCGCAAGCTCGGCGGAACGACGATCCACTCGATCGGGCAGATCGCGCGCTTGCAGCGGCTGGCGGACAATGACGCCGATTACGTCGACGCGCAGGACATGCTGGCCGAACTCCTCGACGACAACCAACGGCTCTCGAGCGAGATGCTCGAAGTTCACGGCCTCTGCGACGACGAAAACAACGTCGCGACGGCGAGCCTGCTCGAAGTATGGATCGACGAGACGCAGCGCCGCGTGTGGTTCCTCTTCGAGGCCGGGCGCACGGAACAGCCCGCTGGGGCGCCAAGCGCGACGGCGCCAAAGGCGCAGAAGGCCCACGCGTCGTAATCGCGAAAAGATTACGACTCCAGAAACAATCGCGGCGGGAGAATCGCTATACCGCGAAAAGGATCGAGGGCGAGAAGGTCCGCGTCACCCGAGACGATGTGGGTGGCGCGGCCGTTCACCCCGAGTTCGAGGAACTTATCGTCCTTCGGAGTCTGACAGGAGTAGCGCGCTAACGAAAACGTTGGTATCGAAGACGCATCGCAACTACGCACCCTTTAGCAGATAGTCCAGCATTTCCGGCGTGAGTCCTCGGTCCCGCGCCTTTCGTCCAACTTCCTCGAGAACTTGTTGTACCGAGGTCTGCTCGGCGGCAGCGAGTTCGCGAAGCCAGAGGCTAAGCAGCGCCTGCATCTTCCGCTTTTCTTCGGGAGTCGCGGAGTCGTAGGCCCGCGCCGTTTCGGGGTCGAGCGGAATGGTGATGGTAGACTTGGACATGCGGTCTCCTTGGGGAGATTCTAAGACAAATCCCCGTGTGCCGCCATGGCGGACGGCAAAAGGCATCCCTTTTGCGCCACCAGGACCGCTTTAAGCCCCCGACGGCAGCAATGTTGTTGCTCCCGGCGGAGCACGTTTGGCGCGGTGTTTTGGGACGCGGATTTTCGGTATAGTGGGACCAAGTTTGGGTGCGGCGGCAAGGACGTCAATTCACGATTTTCGCCGCTAAATTGGGTGCCAATCATATGGGCGAAGGCAAACATCCGTTCGCGACGATCGAAGAAGCCATCGAGGAGATTCGAAACGGGCGCATGATCGTCCTCGTGGACGACGCGGACCGCGAAAACGAAGGCGACCTCACGATGGCGGCCGAGAAAATCACGCCGGAAGCCATCAATTTCATGACGAAATTCGGGCGCGGGCTGATCTGCCTTTCGCTGACCGAGCAACGCTGCGACGCGCTCGACCTGCGGCCGATTTCGCCGCGCAATACTTCGGCATTCGGCACACCCTTCTGCGAGCCGATCGATGCTGCGCGCGGCACCACGACCGGCACGAGCGCATCCGACCGCGCGACCACGATTTTGGCCGCCACCGACCCGAAGACGCGCCCCGAAGATCTGGCGCGGCCGGGGCACGTCTACACGCTGCGCGCGCGGAACGGCGGCGTGCTAGTGCGCGCCGGGCAGACGGAGGCGTCGGTCGATTTGTCGCGGATCGCGGGGCTCGATCCCTCGGGCGTGATCTGCGAAATCATGAACGACGACGGGACGATGTCGCGCGTGCCGGAACTGACGGAATTTTGCCGCATCCACGGGCTGAAGATGGTGACCGTGGCCGATCTGATCCGCTACCGGATGAAACACGAGCGGTACGTCCGGCGGATCGCGGAATCGACGCTCACGACGAAGTACGGCGATTTCCGGATGATCGCGTATGCGAGCGACGTCGATCACCATTTGCACGTCGCGCTGGTGCGCGGAAAGATCGGCGAAGGCGTCGCGGGCGTCACTGGCGAAATCGCTGACCCGATCGCGCGCGGCGCCGAGAATGGCATTCCGCCGCTGGTGCGCGTCCATTCGCACTGCCTGACGGGCGACGTGCTGGGTTCGACGAGCTGCGATTGCCGCGCGATGCTCGAAGGGTCGCTTGAAGCCATTGCGCGCGAAGAACGCGGCGTTTTCGTCTACCTGCATCACACGGGCCTGGGATTCCAGATCGACACGCGCACGGAAGAGGGCGCGGCCCTGCCGCAAATCATCTACCACCGGCGCGAGCAGATCGATCGCGACGCGCGCGTCCAGCGGTGGATCCAGCACGAAAGCGGAATCGGCGCGCAAATCCTGACGGATCTTGGGCTGCGGAGGATTCGCGTCCTCACGAATCATCCAAGGAAGGTGGTCGCGCTCGAGGGTTACGGGCTCGAGATCGCGACGCAGGTGCCCATCGCGCTGAAGTCCACAAAGCGAGAGCATCAAATCCTGTAAGACCTGAGAGAGCGATCGGCTGCCTCGCAAAAAAACTCGGCTACATGCTGCGGGTGAAGCTGCGCAACGGAATGCGCTTCGCGCCGTCGTTTTAGATCGGAGCCCTTCACTTCGTTCAGGGTAAACTGAAGCTCGACCCCCTAAAAACCGGATCGCCGAGGCTAGCGGCCAAAAACCAGAACAACGAATGAATCGGGGACCATGCCACCGCGCGGATGCGGATTATCCGGCGTGGGCGCGGGGGGCGGTGTGAACTGCGCCGTGACGAGAAACACTTCGTGCGTTTTTGGATCGAGCGCCATCGTGCGCGCGCCCATCTGCGTGGGAACGTCTTCGACGAAGGTGAATTTATCCGGCGAATCCTCGTGGATGACGCTGAGGACACCGCTGCCGGTGGACGCGAAGGCGAAACCTGTGCCGGGATCGAAGCGGTCGGCGTCGACGCCGAGGCCGATGGGAGACGTGGCGATCACTTTGCCGGTATCGGCGTCGAGGATGGCCATCATCTTGTTGTGGCAGCCGGCGAAGAGGCGGCGATTTTTCGCGTCGATGGCGAGGCCCGAGGGAGACACGCCGGGCGCAAGCGGCCACGTGGCCGTCACCACGAGATTCTTCGAATCGATCTGCGCCACCTCACTCTTGCTTTCGATATTTACGTAGACGTGGCCGGCGCCGTCGGCCACGGCGGATTCCGGCCTCCCATCGAGCGGAATCGTGCCGGCGACCTGGCCGGACTTCGCGTCGATGGCGGTGGAATCGTTGCTGCGGCCGTTCATCGTGAAGACGCGCTGGGTGGCCGGATCGTAGACGATCGCGTCAGGGCCCGTGTCGGTCTTCGCGGTGCCGATCACCTGCAGCGTTTTCATGTCAAAGATGGTGACCGTGGCAGCGCCGCCGTTGGAGGTGAAGCCGTCGCCGAGGTCGGGCGCGAGCGCTATGCCGTGCACGCCGGTGGTATTCGGGATTTCGCCGACGACCTTCTCGGAGTCGACGTTGAGGACGACGACTTTCGTGCCGCGCGAGATGAAGAGGCGGCGCGTGGGCGAGTCGAACGTGAGGTAATCCCAGAAGCCTTCGCCGCCGAGCTTGATCGTCTTGATCAGATGGTAGCCGGACGGGCCGGCGTCGGGCGCGGCCGCCTCGACCACGGGCGACGAGAGATGGATGCGACTGACGCGCATCGAGACGGCGATGGCGGCGATTAGGAATATCGCGGCTGCGAACCACGGAAGGCGCTTTGATGACATCGGTTCTCCTCGGACGGCACGGATTGCCGTGAAAATTGCGTCGCTATCGTAGGCTGCGCGTGGGAGGGAGTCAAATGAACCGTTTGTGATGGCGCGATTGAGCCCGAGCCGCGGCCGGAAAAGCGAAACACAGAGGACACGAGAGAAGCAACGGCGGCTTACCGCAGAGACGCAGAGACCGCAGAGACACCTCGGCGAAAGAGGGCGGGTTTGAAACCCGCTCCTACCTGAGATAAGAGTAATGCACCGCCACGCACAAAATTGCCGCGACGAATTTCCCGGACGCACGCGCAATCAAGAACGTGCTGGCGATTCGGAGCGCGCGAAACACAGAGGGCACGGAGAAGGCACGGAGGGCACCGAGAGAAGCAACGGCGGCTCACCGCACCCTTCGTCTCCTGGCGAACTCAGGGCAGGGAGACGCAGAGACCGCAGAGACGCCGCGGACGACAGAGGGCGGGTTTGAAACCCGCCCCTACGGAGACAAAATCTTCCACGCTAATGATCCGTCGGTGAGGATCGCGTTTGAGCGGCGGGCGGCGCGGTCGCAGGCTTCGTAGCCGGCGGAGATTTTTTCGGGGGCGGGCCGACCGTGATGTAGGGGCGCATCTTTTTCAGCTTGGATTCGGAAATGCCGCGGATGACGAGGAGGTCGGTGACGCGCTGGAACCGGCCGGTCTTCGCGCGGAATTCGACGATGGCTTTGGCGGTGGTTGGGCCGACGCCGGGGAGCTGTTCGAGTTGCTTCACGGTGGCGGTGTTGAGATCGATCGGGTGCGCGGGGGGCGTCTTTTTGGCGTAGGCGGTGCAAGAAAGAGCGAGCAACACGACGACCATGCTAAGGGTCGCCCATGGCGCAGCATTTTTTCTCGCGCTTGACACGGAAGTCATCTCGCGGCGAAGACCCCACCCTCACAAAACGAGGATGGGGCACCCGAAACGTCAAAGGCAAGGGCCCAAAAGGCGCGCCCCTCCCCCATTCAGACTCACGGCGCGCATCTTCCATTGCGTTGCCACTGGAAGGCCGGAAAGCCTCACCCCAAATGCAGGGGTGAGCTACATTACACCCTTCGAAGGCCGACACGTACGCCTCGCTAGGCCTGCATGACGTCCCTGGGCGGCGGGGCGACGACCGCGCCGCTGGCATCGTATTCGGTGACAGGGCCGAAGAGCGCGGCCTGGTCGATGATTTGCTCGCGGTCGCCGACGACGACGATCTGCGCGTTGGCGGAATCGAAGTGGCGGCGCGCGGCTTCGAGCACGTCTTCGGCGCCGAGGGCGCGGATGCGTTCGCGATAGGACTCGAGGTAGCCCTCGGGCAACTGATCGAGATAGACGGTCGAAAGCTGGCCAAGTAAACCTTCCTGGGTGGCAACGCCGAGCGAGAAAACACCGGTGAGATAGTTGCGGGCGCTCTCGAGTTCTTCGGCGGGCACGGGGATCGAGCGCATGCGGTCCATTTCGTAGAAAATTTCGGTAAGCGTGGCGGCGACGACTTCGTTGCGCACCGCGGCGCTGACGGAGAAGTAGCCGTGCTGGCGCATCGGATTGGCACCGCTGCGCGGGCTGTAGGTGTAGCCCTTCTGCTCGCGAATGTTCATCACGAGGCGCGAATGGAATGCGCCGCCGTAAATGGAATTCGCGAGAACGAGGCGGTACCAATCGGGATCGCGGCGCGTGATGGCGAGATTGCCGACGACCACCTGCGTTTGCACGTTGCCGGGCATCCGGACGAGGTGAACGCGGCGGCCGGACTGCTTCGGCGGCTCGGGCGACCTGGGCAGCTCGGGTTGCGGAGCCTTCCAATCGCCGAAGATTTTTTCGATCTTGTCGAGCATGGCATCCGCAGCGAAATCGCCGACGACGATCAGCAGCGAATCCCCGGGGACGTAGTGATGATGGTAAAACTCGACGAGCTCATCGCGCGTATACGAGGCGACCTGGTCCTCGGTGGGCGCGATGATCGCGTAAGGATGCTTGCCGAAGAGGACGCGGCGCAGGCGTTCGCTTGAGAGAAAGCCGGGCGTGGTGCGCTCGATACGCAGTTCTTCGAAACGCTGGCGGCGCTCGCGCTCGAATTCGTCTTCGGGGAAAGAGGCGTTGCGCGCGAGATCGGCGATCAATTCCAGAATGCCCGAGGACGCTTCGGCGAGTCCCGACGCGGCGATCGAGCTGGAATCGGCTCCGGCATGCGTGCCGAGGCCTGTGCCCATGCGGCGCAGGTCCTCTTCGATCTGGCGGCTGGGGCGCGACGTGGTGCCGGTGCGGACGACGGTGGCCGTCATATCGGCCAAGCCCGGCGTGCGATGCGCGATGATGGCATTGCCGCTGCGGAAGTAGAGATTTGCGGAGATGCGCGGAAAGGCGCGCGATTCCGCGAGAACGACGTGCAGGCCATTGGCGAGCACGCGCGTGGTGCGCTTGGGCCAGGCGACCGGGCGTTCGGGAGCGAGAGGCGGCGCGGCGCTGCGGCGCGAAACGGATGTGGCCGAGGACGTCATCGCGCGCCTCCATTGCCTACGTGGGGATTCGCGGGCGTGGGGAGATCCACCGGCCGGCGTATGAGCACGGCGCGATTCTGCGGCACGAGATATTTTCGCGCGGCCGCTTGCACGCGCTCGGGAGTGACGGCGAGAAAACCGTCGAGGATGGTATTGACGCGATCGGGATCGCCGTCAAAAAGCGTGAAGCAGGCGAGATAGTGCATCAGGCCGAAGCGCGGCATATGCGAGCCCATGCCGGTTTCAAGCATCGAGTAGAAATCGGAGCGGAATTTCACTTTCACCGGTTCGAGTTCTTCGGGCGCCGCGCCTGTGCGCTGCAATTCCTCGATGATCTCGTCGAAAACGGCGACGGTCCCCTCGGAGGTGAATTCGGGCTTGTGGACGATTTGCGTGACCATCTGCGTGGGGCCGTTCGTGTCGATTAAATCCGCGCCTCCACTGGCTTCGACCGCGATCTGTTCTTCGAGCACCAATTTGCGATGGACGCGGCCGGCGCGGCCGCCGTGGAGGATGCGATCAACGATGCCCATCGCGAACCAATCTTCGCTCTCGCGCGGCGGCAGCGTATAGCCGATCGCGATCGCTGGAAGCGGGCCGAGGCTTTCTTCGACTTTGCCGTGGCGCTCCTCGGTTTGCGGCGGCTCGGTGACGTCCGCGCGAGGCGGAGGCGCGCCGGGCGGAATGTCGTCGAAATAGCGTTTCGCGAGAGTGAAGGCTTCGCTCGGATCGAGATCGCCGACCATCAGAAGCACCGCGTTATTCGGCGCGTAGTAGGTGTGGAAGAAATCCTGGACGTCGGCAAGCGTGGCAGCATCGAGATCGGCGAAATCGCCGTAGAAATTGTGCGCGTTGGGCCAATTGCGGAATGCGACGGGCGGAAGATCGAGCCACGGAAAGCCGCCGTAGGGCTGGTTCATCACATTGACGCGAACTTCTTCCTTGACCACGTCGCGCTGATTGCGGAGATTTTCGTCGTCGACTTTAAGGGCGCGCATGCGGTCGGCTTCGAGCCAGAGGACGCGCTCGAGCGCATTCGACGGAACGGATTCGAAATAGTTGGTGATGTCGTAGTTGGTGGTGCCGTTGAGCAGGCCGCCGGAAGAATTGATCAGGCGGATGTGCTCCATTTTGCCGGCGTTTTCGGAGCCCTGGAACATCATGTGCTCGAAGAGGTGCGCGAAGCCGCTGCGGCCGCGCGGCTCGAGGCGAAAGCCGATCTGATAATAGACGCCGACCGTGACGACGGGCGCGGAATGATCGGGCGATACGACGACGCGCAGGCCGTTGGCGAGCGTGGTGTGTTCGACCGGGATGTGGCGCTTCGGAGCTGATTTCGGCGATGCATTCGTGCTTGCCGATCTGCTTGGCGATGAATTCAAGAATTTTCCTCCGAGATGTTTGGTTCCGTTGCCTCGAATTCAAGATGCCGCGCTGAAGACCGCGGCGCTACATTTAAACCTCAAAACCTTTTCCGAGCGCGCGGCTGAGCTGCTCGCGCGTGGCCGCTGGATCCTTCGACAGGACCTGGGCGGCTAGTTGCGCTAGCGCGGCGTACGATTTCGCGAATTCGCGCGGATAGCGGCGAAGCGCATCCATGTGCTTCGCGACGACGGCGTAATCGCCTCGCGAGAGCGGGCCCGTCCAAGCCGCCCGTGGCCCGAGCCTCTCTATATTATCGAGCATTTGGCGCAGTAAAGGTAAGAGCGTTTGCGAGGCGCTGTTTCGCGTGAAGCCGATGCTCATCAGGAGCTGCAATCCGGCTTCGAGAACGGTATAAATGCTGCCACCTGCCATCACGGCGGCGGCGTGATAGGCAGGCTTGTCGGTCGTCTCGATCACGACCGGAATGCCGCCGAGCGACCTCGCAAGCGATTGCGCCTGCCGTCGCGCCTTGGCGTCGCCTTCGATGCCGAAGATCACGCCTTTCAGTTTCGGCACCACTTTTCCGCCGAATGCCTGCATCGGATGGAGCGAGCCGGTCGAGGCGCCGAGGCGCGCGAGCGGCGCGAGGGCGGAGCGATCGAGCGTGCCGCTGGTGTGCAGCACGACCTTGCCTTTGCATCCGGCTCCCGATATTTGCGCGAGCTCGCGCGCGATATCCGGCAGCCGGTCATCGGGCGTGGCGAAGAGAATCACGTCAGCGGCGCATACGTCGCTCGTCAGCCGCTCGAATGGCTTCCCAGCACCGATTCTTCGCGCGGCGGCGCGGGCGGTGGCTTTCGAGCGGGTGACGACGGCGCCGATGCGCCAGCCGAGCTCGCGGAGATGTTTGCCGAGCGATATTCCTACGCGCCCTGCGCCCACGATGGAAATGGTGCGTGCCATGCAGCGTGCTAGCATAACTTGTTCGATCCGATCCGTGGAGGAAATTGGGCGTTGCACATTTTCTGGACCGCGTTGCTGGGGGCGATCGCTTTCCTGTGGATTCTTGCATCGATCGATCTCGCGCGCGGGGTGCCGTCGATGCCTTCGCTCGCGGATGCCGATCCTCTGCCCGATACGCAGTGCCCGCCGGTGTCGATTTTATTTGCGGCGCGCGATGAGGCCGAAAAGCTCCCCGGCGCGCTGGCGACCTTTCTCGCGCTCGATTACCCGCGCTACGAGGTGATTGCGGTCGACGACCGCTCGGAAGATGGCACGGGCGCGATCCTCGGAGCTGCGGCGAAGCTTGACAAACGATTGAAATGCGTACGCGTCGATAAATTGCCGGCGGGATGGCTTGGGAAGCCGCATGCGCTCGAGCAGGCGTACGAACGCGCGAGCGGCGAATGGCTGATTTTCACCGATGCGGACGTGCACTTCGCGCCGGACCTGCTGCGGCGCGCGATCGCGCTGGCAGATGCGCGCGAATGGGATCACGTGACGCTGCTGGGGCGCGTCGAAGATGTTCACCTTCGGCGAGAAGATCGCGATGACATTTTTCGCGATGGCTTTTGCGATCGGGACGCGGCCGTGGGCGGCGAGCAATCCGAATTCGCGCGGGTATACCGGCGTGGGCGCGTTTCAAATGATCCGGCGCAGCACGTACGAGGCGATCGGGACGCACCGGCGGCTGGCGATGGAAGTGGTCGACGACATGAAGCTGGGAAAATTGGTGAAGGACGGCGGATTCCGCTCGGGCGCGGCAAAGGCGGGAGGCGCGGTGAGCGTTCACTGGCACGCGGGCGTGGGCAACATGATTCGCGGGACGACGAAGAATTTTTTCGCGACATCGGGATTCAGGCTGTGGCTGACGGGCGTGCATATTTTCGGGCTGCTGCTGATGTGCGTGTTTCCGGTGGTGGCGCTGGCGTTTACACACGGCTGGGCGCGAGGATTCGACGTGATCGCGGTCGCGCTGCCGTTGATTATTGCCGCGGGCGCGGCGCGGCAATTCGGCGCGCCGGGGCTCTACGCGCTGACGTATCCGATCGGGGCGCTGATTTTTGCTTGGATGCTGGCGCGGTCGACGATTGTGACGCTGTGGCAGGGCGGGATCGTGTGGCGCGGGACGTTTTATCCGCTTGAGGAATTGAAGCGCGGGGTGGTGTGAGGTCGCAGGTGATCGGTGGCGGGTTGTAGGCCCAAGAACCAAAAGCAAGGTTCACCGCCGAGGCGCAGAGAACGCAGAGAAGCACGACAGGCCGAAGCAACAGAACAGAAAAAGCAGATCCCTCACGCCGTCCGCACACTACGGGGACGGGTTCGGGATGACAGGGTGCTTATTTGCGCGGCTGATGGCGGTGGCGCCCCGGTAAAGGCGCCCGCCTAAAAGCGAGGCGGCCGCTACAAAAGCCGGAAAAAACCGAGAAGCGCAGACTGAAGTCTGCGCCACTCAAACCGATTAGGTGGCGGCGCGGGTGGCCGGCGGAACTTCCGTTGATGCGATTACGCCTAGGTCGCGCTGCTTCAGGGCGCGGATGCGGTCGCGGATGCCGGCGGCGCGCTCGAAATCGAAATTCTTGGCGGCTTCGCGCATCTGCGCATCGAGCTGGGCGACGGCCTGCAGGAGCTGTTCCTCGTTGGTGATTTCGCCGATCACCGCATCGCCTAGCGGGATCGTGATGTAATCCGCTTCGACGATCCGTGCGAGCTGCATATCGACCGACTTGATGATGGATTGCGGCGTGATGTTGTGCTCGCGGTTGTAGGCCTCCTGCTTGGCGCGGCGGCGGCTCGTTTCGCCGATGGCCGTGCGCATCGAGTCGGTCATATGGTCGGCATAGAGAATGGCGCGGCCTTCGAGATGGCGTGCGCAGCGGCCCATCGTCTGAATCAGCGACGTGGCGCTGCGGAGATAGCCTTCCTTATCGGCATCGAGAATCGCGACGAGCGAAACCTCGGGAAGATCGAGGCCTTCGCGCAGGAGATTGATGCCGATGAGGACGTCGAATTCGCCGCGGCGCAGATCGCGCAGGATGCGGACGCGCTCGAGCGTCTCGATTTCGCTGTGCAGGTAGCGGCAGCGAACGCCGACTTCGGCGAAATATTCGGCGAGATCCTCGGACATGCGCTTGGTGAGCGTGGTGACGAGCACGCGTTCGTTGCGCGCAGCGCGCTGGCGAATCTGTTCGAGGAGGTCGTCGACCTGTCCCTTCACGGGGCGCACCTCGACCTCGGGATCAACCAGGCCGGTGGGGCGAATCACCTGTTCGATCACCACGCCGCCGGTCTTCGTGAGCTCGTACGGGCCGGGCGTAGCGGAAACGTAGACCACCTGATTCACGCGATGCTCGAATTCCTCGAAGGTGAGCGGGCGATTATCGAGCGCCGAGGGCATGCGGAAACCGTAATCGACGAGGGTCTGCTTGCGCGAGCGGTCCCCGTGGTACATGCCGCGAATCTGCGGGATCGTCTGGTGCGATTCGTCGATGAAGAGCAGATAGTCCGACGGAACGTAATCGAGCAGCGTGGGCGGGGCTTCGCCGGGCAAGCGGCCGGACATGTGGCGCGAATAATTCTCGATGCCGTGGCAATAGCCGATGGTGCGCATCATCTCGATATCGAAAAGCGTGCGCTGCACCACGCGCTGCGCCTCGACGATTTTGCCCTGGCGGCCGAGCTCGCCCTTCCACCACTCGAGCTCTTCGTAGATCGTCTGAATGGCGCGCTCGCGCTGCGCGGCCGGCAGGACGTAGTGCGTCTTCGGGTAGATCGGTATGCGCGTGATTTCGCCGTCGCGAGAGCGGATTTGACCGGTGAGTGGATCGATCTTGCGGATGTTTTCGATTTGCGTGCCCCAGAGTTCAACGCGGACGGCGTAATCGTCGTAGGGCGGATAGATTTCGATCGTATCGCCGCGCACGCGGAAAGTGCCGCGGCGAAGATCCTCGGCGCGTTCGTACTGGATTTCGACGAGCTTGCGCAAGATCGATTCGCGCGCGATGGACTGGCTCTTTTCGAGCATCAGCATCATGCCGTAATAAGCCTCGGGCGAGCCGATGCCGTAGATGCAGGAGACGGAGGCGACGACGATCACGTCGCGGCGCTCGAAAAGCGAGCGCGTGGCGCTCATGCGGAGCTTATCGAGCTCGTCGTTGATCGTGGCTTCTTTTTCGATGAACGTGTCGCTCGATGGGACGTAGGCCTCGGGCTGGTAATAATCGTAGTAGCTGACGAAATATTCGACCGCGTTTTGCGGGAAGAACGATTTGAACTCGTGATAAAGCTGGGCGGCGAGCGTCTTATTGTGCGCGAGGACGATCGCGGGACGGTTGAGCTGCTCGATCACCTTGGCTACAGTGAAGGTTTTGCCGGAGCCGGTGACGCCGAGAAGGACCTGGTCGCGGTCGCCGTCGCGTGAGGCCGCGGACGAGCTGCGAGATGGCTTCGGGCTGGTCGCCGCGAGGCTCGTAATCGCTGGCTAGCTTGAATTTCATGATGCGGGCGCCTCAGTACGCCTCAGGGGCAAAATTTGTCGAGCGCGAAAACCTCTATTATAGCGCATCACTGCAAATCGCAAACGGGCTCCTTCGGCTCACACAAAACCAACAGCAGATCCCTCGCTGCGTCCCGCGCCGCTCAAACACCGAGCGGAAATGCAAAGCGCGGGACTCCGCTCGGGATGACACCGATGGGGCGTATCCGCTGCGAGGCGCGCGTTACGCACTATTTAACGCAGAGGACGCAGAGAAGCGCAGAGGGCACGGAGAATTCATGGCATTGGGGGGCATCGAGTCTCTGTTCGCGCGCCATCTCTCCCGTTTAATGTGAATCGGGGATGAGCGTGATGATTAGCTGGCTCTGGACGCGGCCTTTGCGGCGGACGCTTGCGCCCGTGGTGGCGCTGGTGATTACGTAGTCCACCTGCTGGGTGCTGTTTTCGGTGGAGGTGACGAGCAAGCCGGTCGAGAGCGAGATGGAAGCGAGGCTGTCGCCGGAGCCGGTCCAAGCGCCCGAGGTGCGCAGGCCGTTCTTGCGGTAGTCGGGCGGCGTGGCCTCGGACTTCGGAGAGCCGCGGCGCGACATTTGGTAATGCATGAGAATCGTGGCGCACGCGGGCGCAGGCCCTGCAGGCGGATTTCCGGTCGGCTTTGCCGCAGCAGTGGCCGACGCGTTGCAGGGCTCGTTGCGCAGATAGGTGGAATCGCTCGACCAGATGAGATCGTCGAGCGGCATGCCGGCGACCGGACGTTCCGTCTTCCATTTCTGGCCGACGGAGACACCGTCGCGCGGGAAGCGGCTGCCGGGAAAGAGGCCGTCGATCCAGGAATAGGCAGGCTCGGCTGTGGAGCGGTTGGGGAAGATGTCGTCGAGGCCCTTGAAATTCGCGATGGTGCCGTTCGCATCGAGCGTGAAATCGAAGGAGCGGCCCTCGATGCGGCTGTACTGATCCTGGAAGGATGGTCCGGTGGGATCGAAGGCATCGCTCTCGGCCTCGGCATGGGATTTCTCATAGGTGACGCGGAAATGCGTGGCTCCGGGAGGTGAGCCGGGCGCGGGGCTGAGGACGTTGAGGCGAACGATCAGATCCAGAGTTTGCATAGAGCGCGAGCCGCTTTCGGGATCGGCGATGGGCGTGGTGGTCTTCACGGTTGTCGTGGTGTGCGATTCGATCTGGTAATGGAAGATTTCGCCGGGAATGAATTTCGGGGCGAGGCGCTCTTTTTGATTGGCAGATGCAGCCGCGGGCATGGCGATCATGACGATAACGACGAGGAGCCGCGGGACCGACGCGCGAAATCGGAATGACAAGCGAAAAACCGCAGGCATGCCTGAAAGCTAGCACACGACCGGAAGCGAGGCAAACGGCAGCCGGTGCGCGTGACCACATGCCAGGCAAGACTGCGCACCCTTCCTGCGTCAGGCGAAGGCGGAAGCGCGCCCGCCACAGCGGACACACACACCGCTCTTCGCGGGCATGTTATGTCGGATCGGGAGCTATGCGTGCGGTCAACAGTCTCGGGTGAAGCTGTTCTGAATGGAACAGCGCCGCCCGTACCCTTTTGATACCCGTATTCGTAGGGCCCACCGGGTGCTCCATCGTCCCACCAGCCTCCGGTTAGCGGCCTATCGGATAACAAGGAGATTCAAAATGATGCAAGCTATTTACAAAGGCGTGGAAATCGAATTGGAGAGTCATCAAGAGCCGCATGGCCTGTGGAAGTGCGATTACACTCTGATAACGCACCCAGATGGCCCTCGAACTAGAACAACACATCCTGGGAAAGCGGAGTTCCCTACGAAGGACCTGGCCGACGAACACGCGTTGCAAGAAGCTCACGATGCGATAGACAGAGACACCAAGGGACGGCCCGTAGAGAAGATAGCCGATCCGCCGAGGCAAGTGCGCATTTGATGCGAAACGGTATCGGCGTTTGACGGCTAGAGCCTGACTAACGCGCTTCCAGACCTTCCAGCGTCAGCGGTGCCTGGGTTGGGCGATGCGGGCGATTTTGGGCGCTGCGAGGGTGCCAGTAATGCGGTACGCCGGCTCGGACGGCTTCGACGCGGATGAGACGAAGTGCAAGCGCAGATCGAGATCGCGGCTGAAGTCGATGGCGCCGGAGCCGGCAATGTCGGGGCCGGGGGCGGCGAGCGACAAATTCTGAATCTGGATCGTCCGCGACGAGCATGTGAATGATGCTGAGGCGCTTGAGAAGCGGCTCGCACCTGGAACCACAGCGGAGGCACGCAGCGAAGACACGAGATCAATACCGTGGATCGCGGGGCTCGCGAAATCGGCTTGCCCCTGGCATCCGAGCGAGGCGACGAGATCGGCGCGCGTGGCGCCGCTGGCGGTGAACGAGATTTTGCCGTCGGCCGAGCCATCGAAAAGATCGGCAAGCGCGGGCGCTGCGGCGGTAAGCGCGGAGAGATCGACGCGCGAAAAGACGGCGTTCACTTTGTATGAGGGCGGGGCTTGCAGGTCCGCGACGACCGAACCTGCCAGCGTGCCGCCGTAAAGCTGGCCCGTAACGTTGGCGAGCTCGATGTGGCGGCCGCCGATTTTCAAGTCGGCCTGCAGGTGGTCCACGGCGAGCGGCGGCAATGCGAATTGATCGAGGCTGAGACTTCCGCTGGCACGCAGATTTTCCGGAACGGCAACGGCGGGAAGGCGCGGATTGAGAAACGGCAGCATGCGGTCGAGAAAGCTTTCACGCCAGAGCGGGTTGAGCCAGCGGTCGAGGTCTGCGCCGGAGAGAGTGCCGGCGGAGAGGACGAACTGCCACTCGGGATCGACGTCCGTGCGATCGAATGTGCCGCTCCATTCGGCGCCAAACGCGCGCGCCGACGTGAGCGCGATGTGCTGCCCCCCGGGCTTGAGGTCCGCGCGCGCGCGAATCTGATCGATCGGCTGATTCAGGAAAGGCGCATGAAGGGCGGCGCCGTCGGTTGAGGCGCCCCCCGTTCCGTCCGCGCCCCCGGGAATACCGAATTCGATCCAGCCGGTGGGCCGAACACGCCACGGAAAGTTCGTCTCGCTCCAAAGCAGATCGCAGGAAGCCGGCCCGGCGAGATCCCAGCCGCGGGAGATATTCAGTCCCAGCGCGCCTGCCGCCGACACAAGGTCGCGCATGTCGCGGCTGCTTCCCGCAATGTGCCAAGTGGGCAAGGAGGCGTGCGCGGATTTCGTCGAGACGCTCATCTGAAAGGAGCCATCGGATGCAGCCGCCGCGGCGCGCGCGGAACGCGTGCTGGCCACACCATTGGCGGCGATGAAAGAAAGGGTCGCGGGCAGGAGGGAGATGGTTCCTCGATCGTATCGAAATTGCACGCGACCCAGATGGGCCGGAGCCTGAAGGCTCGTGCCGGTGAGGTCCGTGCCATCGCTTGAGCCGACCGCGTTGACGATGTGCAGCGGCCAACCGTCGAGATTGCCGCGAACCGCGACCATTCCTTGCGCCGCGACGTTGTCCGCGACACTCGAGTGGAACGCGCGCAGCCAGTCGAGCAGATCGGCGAGATCGATTTGCGAAGACGTAAGGCCCACTTGAACAGGGAGAGCCAGTTCCTTCGGAGGCCGGCGGGGATTGCCCCAGGAAATTCGACCAGATGCGTGCAGGTTCGAGCGCGGAGCCTCGAGCGTCGCATCGGTAAATTCCAGGAAAGAGGTTGCCGGATTCCAGCGGGCCTGCGCAATCAGATTGAGCGAGGGATTATCGGAGCGGGACGCCAAATCCCAGCGGTGGAGTTGGCCGAGTTGCGCGCTGCCTCGAAGCGCCCACGTGCCGTCCGGCTCCTGCGCACTCGCGTTGAGAGCGAGCGCGAGCGTGCCGCGAATGCCGTTATCATCGCCGGTGGCGAGGCGCAACACGTCCGAAATCGAAGCGTCGGTCCACGAAAGATCGAGCGCGGCGGGCCGCAGGCGCGACGACGTGCCGCCGACGTGGCCCGAAACGCGAACCGTGCCTACCTGCTGCAGGGGCACCGCGGCGCGCCAGGGCGTCGCATCCAGATCGATGCGCCAGAGGCCGGGGCTATCGGTTTCGACGCTGCCGCTCACGTCGACGAAAGCAAACGGGAGCTTTTCATCGCCCTGCTTGAAGTTGATTCTGCCGCCATCGATCTCGATCCTGCGAAAACGCAGGAGCGAGGACGGCAGCGACGGACCCACGGGAACGCGCGGCGCGGCAATTTCGCCGGGGCGCGGCAGCCATTCGGCGACGTTCCAGTCGCCCGCGGAATCGCGCACGAGATTCAGGCTCGGATGCGAAAGCGAGAGCGTGCCAAGTTCGATGTGTCCGCGGAGAAGGCTCTGCCAGCGAAGGCGGACAGAGATCGAATCGGCATACAAGAAATATTCGTTACCGAAGCGCGGGTCTTCGGCCACCCGGACAGAATCCGCTTCGAGCGAAGGACCGTCCCAAAGGCTGAAATCGTAGCTGCCAACCTGGACGGGACGCCCGAAGGCGGTTTCGAGGTGCGCCGTGAATTTTCGCTGCAAGGGGCTGTGGCGAATCAGCAATGAAACGCCCAGGGAAGCGACCCAAAGGAGCACAACCAAAATGGCGAGCCATTTCGCCCAGCGAATCCAAACGGGGCGCCGCGGAAGAGCCGAATCGACTGGCTCGGCAGGCTCGACGGTTTGTGCGTATGTGCCGGACACGGTGGATAGAAATGAAGATACCACGGCCGCAAGCCGGCGCGGGCCTTAGTGAACTTCGCGGAGCATTCGATGCCAGCGGGTGCGGCTGGGCAGATGGGCAAGCGTATCTTCGATGCCGAAAAGCGTGCCCGCGAGGCTGCGGTCGGTGTAGTCGTCGGGCGTGGCGCGCACGGACCAATAGATGAACATCGGGCGTCCCATGATGGCGTCGCGATCGACAAAACCCCAGTAGCGGCTGTCGGAGCTGTCGTCGCGATTGTCGCCCATCACGAAATAGCGATCGGGCGGAATGACGAGCGAGTCGCCCCGAATGTAATTGCCGATCTGCGCCGCCCATTCAGGGCGCAGGCGCTCCTGCAATACAGCCTGATCGAGCGGCGGGAAATTGTCGCCGAACGGATCGTAGGCTTCGTTGTGGACGGCGTAGGGCTCGGCGAGCGGCTTGCCATCGATGTAGACCACTTGATTCACGATGCGCAGGTGATCGCCCGGGAGCCCGATGACGCGCTTGACGTAATGGACGTGATCGTCGTAGGGAAACCGGAACACGATGATGTCGCCGCGGCGAACGGGCCGATACGGCAGGAGCTTTTCGTACCATGCGCCGTGGCCGCCAAAGAGAAATTTGTTCACGAGGACGTGATCGCCGACGAGAAGAGTGGGTTCCATGGAACCCGAGGGAATCTTGAACGCCTGCAGAACGAATGTGGTGGCAAACAGGGCGAGGAGGATCGTGACGAGGAGCGACTCGATGACCTCGGCAAGGCCGCCCGCCATTGCCTTATGCGCGGCATCGGCCTTCGGCGGCGTGGGAGGCGAAGAGGGTTCGGCTACGTTCGCGCCGGCTTCTGTTTCGATCGATTCCATTCAGGCAATCCCACAACTTTCTTGCAATATTCCCAGTGCGATTCTGGCAGCCGCTTGTTCCGCTTCCTTCTTGCTGCGGCCCTCGGAAGCGGAGAGCCTCTGGCCCCCGTGCCAGACTTCCACCTCGAACGTTTTCTGATGCTCGGGCCCGGATGCGTGGCGAAGTCGGTATTCGGCCATGCCGAGCCCGCGCTGCTGGAGCCACTCCTGCAAGGCGGACTTGTGATCGGCGCGCTCGAGGCCTTCGACTTCTCCTTCGAGCGCGGGATCCAGCAGGCTGTGACGCAAGAAGGCCGCCGCCGGAGCCAGACCGCCATCGAGATAGATCGCGCCGAGAATCGCTTCGAACGCGTCGGCCAGCAGCCTCTTCTTTTCACGGCCGCCGGTTTTTTCTTCGCCGGGGCCGAGACGCAAGTGCGGGCCGAGTTGCAAGCGCTGGGCCGCCCCGTGGATCGAAGCCGCGCTGACGAGGCGCGCGAGGCCCTTCGAGAGATTGCCCGCGTCCCATTGAGGAAAGGAAGCGAGAAGCCGCTCGCTGGCGACGAGTCCGAGAACGCGGTCGCCAAGGAACTCGAGGCGTTCGTTGTCGACGCCTCCCGCGCTCTGCCGCAGAGAGCGATGCGTGAGAGCGCGTTCGAGCCGGTCAGGGCGCTGGAAGCGATAACCGAGCGTGGTTTCCAGTGCCGCGCGCTCCTCGTCGGTCATGGACGGCTGCCTCGTTCCCTATTTCTTCTGCGCGGCGAGTTGCTTGGACTTGTCCGCATTCTGCTTGCAAGTATCCTGCAAGCTTCCCATGATCTGGCCGCAGCGAGTATAAGCGTCCGCGGCCTCCACGTAGTGGCCTCCGTTCTGGAGGCTGGCCCCCAGCGCGAAGAAATCGGTGGCGTCGGGATTCGGGTTGTTCTGCGTGGCCTGCTGAAGCTCCTTGGCCGCGTCGTCGAAATCCTGCCGGCGGAAATAGACGAGGCCGAGGCCGCTGTGCGCTTCGGCGGTCTTCTCGATTTTGGCGGTAGCGAACTGTTCATCCGTCATGCCCGGAGGCTTGGCGAGCGTGGGAAGGTCCTTGAGCGCGCGCTTTTCGTAGGTTTCGGCCTTGTCGAGCTGCTTATCGGCATCGGGTGCGCTGGGGTCGATAACGTGCGGAATCACCCAGCCGACCATGGTGAGCATATCGACGTTATCCGGATTGATCGCGAGAGCCTTGTCCGAAATGAGGTAGAGATTCTTCCAGTCCTGCTTTGCATAGTAGGCCTCCGAAAGAACCGCATACACGGACTCGATGTAGCGGCTGTCCGGATAGGTCTTGGCGAAGTCCTCACCGAGCCGGATCTTGGCGTCCGCATCCTGCGCGCTTGTGTCGAAGAAGGCTTTGTAGGCGGCCTCTTCCTTGGGGTCGACTTTCGGGGCCGGCGTCTGCTCCAGCGTTTTCTGTTTCTGCTGCTGGTCCTGATTCGCCTGATCTTCCTTTCCCGGTATCGTATTGGGATCGGTGGGCTGCTGCGCGCGAGAAACCGTCGCAAGAGCGGCGGTCGCCGCGAGTGCAACTGCGAGAATGCGAATCGCGTTTTGAACGGATGAAAATGTCATCTGGCTCGTCCCTTGTCCTTCCGTGATAGTTCCCTATCCCCTGCTACTTTGACTGCGGGACCTGCTTTCTTGCTGCGTCAGCGCTTTGCTTACAGCGGTCCTGCAAAGGACCGGCGATCTGGCCACAACGATTGTAGGCGTCGGCCGCATCGGCAAACCGGTTCAAGTTCTCGAAATCGACGCCGAGGACATACAGGTCGGTGGCATCGGGATTCGGGGTGCTCGGAGTGGACTGCTGAAGCTCCTTGGCGGAGTTCTCGTAATCCTCACGCCGGAAATAAACCAGGCCGAGAGCGCTATGCGCCTGAATCGCCGACTGAGTCTTCATCGCGGCGAATTGAGCGTCGTTCATATAGGAAGGCTTGGACATTTTTGGTATGACCTCAATCGCGTGCTTGGCGTAGGTCTCGGCTTTGTCGAGCAGCTGGTCCGCGTCCGAATCATCGGGATGATAGACGTGCGGGATTACCCAGCCAACGGTAGTGAGAACGTAGACGTCATCGGGCTTCAGCGCCAGTGCGCTGTCGGCCCTCGCGTAGACGTCCTTCCAGTCCTGTTTTGCGTAATAGACGTTCAGCAGGCCGACCTCAACCGGTTCGTCGAGGGCGCTCTTGGGATACTTCTGAAGAAAGCCGTCGCCAAGCTCGATTTTCTTAGCCGGCTCATCCGCTTTGTAGAAGGCCTTATAGGCGTTCACTTCCTGCGGATTCTGCGCGCCACCTTGTGTCTGCACGTCGGTAAGCATGTGCAGCTCTGTTTGCATCGCGTCGGTAGCTGCGCTCACCTGTGTCGCCGGCGTGCCGCCCCCCGCCGCCGCCCCCTGCGCGCGAGAAACGACCGCGAGAAGAAGTGCGGCGAACGCAATCGAGAACGTCCGAACGGCAGAGTGCAACATTGAGAGACTCATGTGACTGGTCCTCCCTTTACGGAATGTTGGGCCGGAGAAACTGGAACATGAGACGAGCAGATCACTGTTGCGGTTCCTGATTTTCGCCCGCGTGCGGGGGAGCCTTGTAGGCCGCCTCGACGCCGGCCTGGGCCGCCGCGCGGGCGTCCGCGGGCCCGTCATCGACGGCCAACGCCGCTCGATACTCGCTCACGGCCAAATCGCGCTCGTCCTGGAGATCGTGAATGCGGCCGAGATAGACGTGAGACCAGGCCAGAATTTCCGGGTCCACCGATGAGGAAGCCGCATCGGAATTTGACGCGGTGGTGATTTGCTCGAAGAGAGTCTTGGCGCGGTCGGCGTCGCCGGAAACCACGGAGGCGATCGCTAAGCCGTACATCGCGCGGGCATCGTTGGGATATTTGGCGAGCACCTTCTCAAATGTCGCGGCGGCGGCCGAAGCATCCTTCTGCTCGAGCTCGCGATTGCCCTCGACGAGCCAGCGATCGAGCTCCGACGCCAGAACCGCTTCGGAGTTTTCGTGTTGTTGGGGCGCGGGCCCTTTCGACAGCAGGAAAGGCAAAACCTTGGAGGCGCTTTTGCTCGGCGCTGACGTTGATGCCCGCGATCAGATCGGAAAAATAGTAGGAGATGGCCGGACCAGCCTTTTCGAAGAGTTGCAGCTGGGTGACCAGGGGCCGCACGAGAATGAAGCCGGATTGATCGTCCTCGTGAAGCGCGGCTTCGAGCTGCGGCCCCGCGAGATGGCGCAGGCGCAATTCGACGGCCTTGATCAGGCACTCGTCCATGAGCGAAATGAAGTCGTTGTCGTATTCGGCGGGCAGGCGGGGCGCGCTCGCCGCCACAGTGAGCAGGGCGCGCTTTTTGTACTCCAGCGGGCGATTTTTCAGTACCAGGGGATCGAGCAAAAAGTGCAGATACGCGTGCCGGATGGCGTCGACGGGAAGCTCGGAAGCGGCACCGGCGACGATCGAATACTGGTCGCCGTAATTCCGGAAATTCGTCCGGGCGCCGACGAGCGGCTCGACGTACACCGTAAACGTGCGGCCGTTGTTGGGCTTCACGACTTCGCGCAGATACGCATCGGAGATCGTGACAATCTCGCGGAGAGAGGCGCGATAGCTCGCCAAGAGAGGCTCGTATTCGGGCTCGACCCAGGTCCAACGCGATCCAAGACGCGCTTCCCGGTAGAAGTTGGCGAGAACGGTCTGGAATCCGTCGAGCGCGACCACATCCGGCGGAAGCAATTCCTGATTTTCCGGCAGCTGAAAATCCGGGGGCGGACCGGCGACCACCGCAAAGGTGACGTAGCGGGAAAGCGTCTCGCCAGGATCGGCCAAGGCGTGATCCTGATAAAACTGGCGCAAGGCATCGGTCGCCGGACCCTGCATCTTGAGCAGATCGTCGCGCAGAGCGCGGCGCGCCGGCATCTGGGCAAGCAGGCTATCGTCAACCTGATAGCCCGCCGCGCCCAGGGCGCACATCGTGGCGAAAACTTGCGGGCTTGCTTCGACGTTAATGCCCGTGTAACTGCTGTCGGTGGCCTGCTGGGCCTGCAAGGATGCGGGCAGCGCGGCCATCGCAACACAGACGAACAAGAACGCAAGCAGAGGATACGAAAGCCTGAAATTTCGGACGAAACTTTGGATGGGCCTGCTCCTCGATCTGGAGTCCCGCCGGCTTCCTGTCTTCTGGCTCCGGGCAATCACCTTCCCCCGATGCGCGCCCGGCTCATAGGAAACCTCAGATACGGTCAAACTCTAGCGGTCGAAAGGATCAGAGTCAAGAATCGCGGAATTGGTTGGAAGCTCGTTTCCGGCGACGAAGCTACCCGCGTACGCGGACCTCGCTGAAGTTCAACAGGACCCGTCCACCGTCCATCGGCCGGCCAAAATTCATCTGCGGCCGAAAGCGCGAGAACATGAGGAGCTGATCGATCTGATGATGGACGTCGACATTTTCGGGGCCGGAAAGGATCTTGTAATCGACCACTTCGCCCTGGGCGTTCAGCGTCGCTTCCAGAAGCAGGCCGCTCGGGCTCGGCTGGCCGTTGGGCCCAACCATGCCGGGAACCGGGAACGGCGCGAGGCTTTCGAGCTCGGCGGGCTGAACCAAGTTGAGCGGCAGATCGTTGGGCACAACGCCGTTCATGGGCACGCCGACCAGCAGGCCGTGCACGACGAAAATGAACACGCCCAAAGCCGTGAGGACGCCGCCCGTTGCAGGAACCGCGAGCGGGCCCAGAAGATTCTCGAAGATCAACAGCGTGCTATTCCAAAACCGGACGACGCCGGCCCACGGAGACCGTTCGCGCGAAGCGCGCATGCGAATCTTCAACGCCAGATCGGAGGGCGCGGCCACAGGTTCCATGTGCGCAAGATACCCGTTGAGCAGCCGATAGCGCTCGAGATGGTCCCGGCATTCCACGCACGAATCGAGATGCTCGCGCAAACCCGCATGATCCTGCGCGCGCATGGCTCCATCGAGATAACCGGGAAGGCGTCTTTGCGCTTCTTGGCACTTCATCTTGCAGCTCCCTGCATTTCACCGACAGCAGTTTCCTGGGTGCGAGGCGCGCTGGGCGTTTCAGGATGCGTCGCGGCTACTGCGCTGATCGAGCGACCCGCGACGGTGATCGTTGCACGGTTGCCGGACGCCGCCGCCCGAGATTGATTTGCGTGCAGAATGGGATCGAGAATCTCCTTGAGCGTTCGCCGGCCGCGCAGGATCCGGGACTTCACGGTTCCAACCGAAACTTCCAGAATTTCCGCGATCTCTTCGTACGAGAGCCCTTCGAGATCTCTCAAAATCACGGCGCTGCGAAACAAAGGAGGCACGGACGCCAGCGCGCGGCGGACGGTGGACTGCATTTCGCGCGTCGCCAGTTGCTCGAACGGCGTCGCTTCCTCGTCTCTCAATTCCATCGCTGAGTTGCGGCCATCTTCCTCAGCATCGATCGAAATCTGCTGCCGGTGATGGCGCCAACACCAGCGGCGATGATTGAGCGCCTGGCGCACGGAAACGCGGTAGAGCCATGTCTTCAGCGAACTCCCGCCGCGGAATCCGCGAATGCCGCGAAAGACACGGAGGAAGACCTCCTGCGTGACGTCCGCAGCGTCGGCTGCATCGGCGAGGATTCCGTAAACCAAGTTGTATACACCCGCGTGATAGTAGGTGACGAGATAGTCGAAAGCCGCGTCGGAACCTGCCTGAAGCTCCGTCACCAACTGAGCTTCGTCCCGAGACCACGGCAGACTGTGTGCGAGTTCGGACATGCCTTAGGCCGCGCTTTCCGGGGCACATCTCCCTGCAAACTGATAGACACCGGGAAGCCCCGCTATGTTGCAAGAATAACAGAAAAATGACGCGAGGGAGATACCTCGGAAGTACTGGGGGCCAAAGTTGGCGCGTCGCATTACAAGCTTAATGTTATCAGCGGCTTAAAGGAAACCCAATCTTGTTCCCCAGCCCCGCCTCGCGATTAAGATTAGAGTCGCTTTCTTGCGAACGCCCTGCCGGATGCGGACTTTAGGTACTTCTCGAAGGCAAAGGCCTGTTTTTCGTCGGTGACTCCGACGTAGAAATGTTGGGGATCTTTTGTGCTCTGCAGGATGTACACGTAAGTCATGCAACACCGCTGCCCTTGGCTTGCCGAGCCGTAGCTCGCGCATGGGTAGCCCGCCTTCGCCATTCGGCTACGGCGCGGCAGCCTTCGCCGCTTGCGCGGGCGAAGGCTGGTGGAGCCGAAGGGATTCGAACCCTCGACCTCCTCGATGCCATCGAGGCGCGCTCCCAACTGCGCCACGGCCCCACCGCAGGTTTACATCGATAGTTGCTTTTATAGCACCGCGCGACGGATAGCGTCAAACGACGGGGCGCCGCAGAGGCGATTAGCGTAGAATGCCGCACTATGCCAAAAATTACTTTCCTGGGTGCGGCCGGAACGGTAACGGGTTCGAAATATCTGGTGGAGGCGGAAGGCAAGCGGCTGCTGGTGGATTGCGGGCTCTTCGAGGGATCGAAAGACCTGAAGCAGCGGAATTGGGACAAATTGACCGTCGATCCAGCCACGATCGATTGGGTGCTGTTGACGCACGCGCACATCGACCACACGGGCTATCTGCCGCGGCTGGTGCGTAACGGATATCGAGGCCCGATCTACGCGAATATTGCGACGCACGAACTTTGCGCGCTGCTGCTGCCCGATTCCGCTCACCTGCAGGAAGAAGATGCGCGTTATGCGGCGAAGAAAGGCTACGCGAGCCATAAGCCTCCGCTGCCGCTTTACACTGTCGCCGAATCGCAAACGGCGCTCCAGCAATTCCGCGAAATCCCGAGCAACGATGCCTTCAAGATCAGCCCGCAATTTTCGGTTTTGCCGCACGATGCGGGGCACATCCTCGGCGCGACCTGGCTCGAACTGACAATCACCGAGAACGGGAAGCAGACGCTGGTGGTCTTCTCAGGCGACATCGGGCGCTACGACCAGCCGATACTGAAGGATCCGGAGCCGTCCGCGCGCGCGGACTTCCTCCTCTGCGAATCGACGTACGGCGATCGCGAGCACGAAGCGGGCTCGGTGACGGACGCCCTCGCGGACGTGGTCAACAGCACAATTAAGCGCGGCGGCGCCGTCGTGATTCCGGCGTTTGCAGTCGATCGAACGCAATTGTTGCTCTATTATCTGCACGTGCTGTGCGTGCAGAAAAAGATTCCGCGTCTGCCGATCTACGTCGATAGCCCCATGGCGATCAACATCACGGACATTTACGTGCGTCACAAGGGCGATCACGACCTGAAAACGCAAACCGATCTCGATCCGCTGAACATCCACGAAATCCACATGACGCGCACCGTGGAAGAATCGAAGAAGATCAACGACGTGGTCGCGCCGTGCATCATCATTTCCGCGAGCGGCATGATTACGGGCGGGCGCGTGCTGCACCATCTGGCGCACCGGCTGCCGGATTCGCGGAGTTGCGTGCTGCTCGTGGGATACCAGGCGGATGGCTCGGGCGGGCGCGCTCTGCTCAACGGAGCGAAGTTCCTGCGAATTCACGGCGAGGAAGTGCCGGTGCGGGCGCAGGTGGTCGAGCTCGGCCAGCTTTCCGCGCACGCCGGAAAAAGCGAGCTGCTGCGATGGATTTCCGGGATTCAGACGGCGCCAAAGAGGACGTTCATGGTTCACGGCGAGCCGAGCGGGTTGACGGCGCTGCGCGACGCCATCGTGGCGCAGCGCGGCTGGCAAGTGACGATTCCCGATTACCTGCAGTCGTTTGATCTCACGTGATCTGCCGGCCGGCTGGATTAGACTGACGGCACGGTCGACAGAATGTGGTTTCCTCTGCGAACTCTGCGTCTCTGCGGTGATCTTTTGATGCGTTTCCGCGATCTCAGATCTACAATTTCAAATTTCAGATTCCAGATTGAAGACTGAAACAAAGGATTACCGCAGAGACGCAGAGTCCGCAGAGAAAGACGAAGACAGTCCCAGCAGCACAAACCCTAGCGCGTTACTTCGATGGGCGTAGCTTGGCGAGGCGCTCGGCGGCGGCCTGGAATGTGGATTCCTTTTTGCAGAATGTGAAGCGGAGGTGCGTGCGGCCGTCGGCGGGATCGCGATAGAAGCTCGATCCGGGGACGGCAGCGACGCCGATTTCCTTGACGAGATATTGCGCGAAGGCGACGTCGTCTGGGAAGCCGAACGCGGAAATATCCGTCATGATGTAGTAGGCGCCGCGCGGCTTGAAGCAATTGAAGCCGGCGCCGCTGAGAATCCCGAGCATGCGCTCGCGGCGGGCGGCGTATTCGCGGGCCAGCGTGTCGTAGTAGCTTTGCGGCAATTGCATCGCCATCGCGCCCGCCTCCTGCAGCGGCGCAGCCGCTCCGACGGTAAGGAAATCGTGCACCTTGCGAATCGCGGCGGTCACTTCCGGCGGCGCGATCACCCAGCCGACGCGCCAGCCGGTCACGCTGTACGTCTTGGAGAGCGCGTTGATCGTGAGGGTGCGCTCGCGCATGCCTTCGAGCGACGCGAGCGAGATGTGCTCGGCGCCGTCGTAGAGCATGTGCTCGTAGATTTCGTCGGTGATCGCAAACGCGTTCCAGCGTACGCACAGATCGCGGATGCATTCGAATTCGGCGCGCTCGAAAACTTTCCCGGTGGGATTGTTGGGCGTGTTGAGAATGATCGCCTTCGTCGCGGGGCCAAACGCCGCGGCTAATTCATCGGGATCGAATGTCCAATTCGGTGGTTGCAGTTTCACGAAGCGCGGCGTGGCTCCCGAGAGAATAGCGTCCGGCCCGTAATTTTCGTAGAACGGCTCGAAGACCACGACCTCATCGCCGGGATTGATGATCGCCATCATGGACGACATCATCGCTTCCGTCGATCCGCAGCAGACGGTGATTTCGCGCTCGGGATCGACCGCGACGCCCTGCGTGCGCTCGAATTTCCCGGCGATGGCGTCGCGAAATTTCTTCGCGCCCCAGGTGATGGCGTACTGATTGATGTCCGCGTCGATGGCTGCCTTCGCGGCATTCTTGATTTCGGCGGGCGCGGGAAAATCGGGAAAGCCCTGCGAGAGGTTGACGGCGTTGTATCGCAGCGCCAGGCGCGTCATTTCGCGAATTACGGATTCGGTGAAGCGTTCGGCTTTCGAGGAAAGTTTCGGGCTAGTGCTAGTCACCACGGCCCGTTCGGGCTGTGCGGGATTCATTTGCGTTCTGCGCTCCATAGAGCCGGCGATAGATGCTGGCGTTGCGCGTGATGATCTGCACGTACAGGCGCGTCTGCGTGAACGGAATCGATTCGACGAATTCGGCCGGCTCGTGATAGGTCTGGCCGGCGGTCCACTGCGTAACGCGATCCGCGCCCGCATTATACGCGGCCAGCGCCGCCTCGACGCTGCCGAACTGCTTCTCGAGCGCCGCGAAATAGGCGGTACCGAGCCTGATATTGTAATCCGGATCGTTGAGCCGCGTGCGCGAATAGCGCACCCGCTGCTGCCGCGCCACTTGCCGCGCCGTCTTGGGAAGCAGCTGCATCAGCCCGACCGCGTCGGAAACGGAGAGCGCATCGGGATTGAACGCCGATTCCTGGCGAACGAGCCCCGCGACCAGCAGGGGATCGAGGCCGTTGTTCCGCGACCAGCGGCGAATGGCGGACTCGAAAGGCAGCGCGTAGGCGGTGAGCCAAACTTCGCGCGGGATATCGGTGAACGCCACCGATTCAAGTTGCGGAAAGATTTGCCGCACCGTGACGATCGCCGCGCCGTATTGGCCGGCGGCCGCCGCTTCCTGCGCGGCTTCGAATAGGAGGCGCGGCTCGCCCGTGGCCGTATAGGCCGCGCGCAATTCGAGCTCCGCCGAGGAATCAAAGCCGATCGAGCGCAGAGCATCGGCGCGACCTTTCAATCCGGCTGCGGCGAGCGGAATCTTGCCGTCGAGCGCGGGCGGATCGGGCGCCGGCGGAATCACGCCGAGCACGTCGGAAGTTTGGGTCGGCCCCGGGCCAAGTTCGCGCAGGCGCTCAGCGCCGAGAAGACCGAAATAATTCTGCGTGTAGCGGTCGGCAAGCTTCTCGTAATAGCTGCGCGCGAGCGGTTGAGCTCCCGCTTCGTCAGCCAGGCGGCCGAGCCAGTAGAGCGCGTCCGCAGCGTACGGGGAGCCGGGATAATTCCGCAGGTGCTGCTCGAGCAATTCCGCCGCGCCGGGCTGGCGCGCGAGCGTCGCGGTCCAAGCGACGCGCCACTGCGCGGACGGCGTGTCGGGCCCGTTGGGGAAATATTGGACGACGCGGTTGTAGTAGCTCGAGGCCTGAGCGCGATTGAGCTGCACCCAATAGTAATTGCCCGCGAGAAAAAGCGCAGCAGCGGCCCAGGGACTCGTGGGCGCGCGCTTCGCGGCCGCTTCGACGGCGGCGACCATCTGTGGTTCCTGCTGCTGATCGCGATAATACTGTGCAAGCGCGTAGGAACGCTCCGCATCGACATCGGGATCAGTGATCTGCATCGCCGCCACTTCCGAAGGGCCCCCGCCGATCTGCATGCCGCATTCGAGGATGCGCAACTGCGCGCGTTCGGCCGCCGCGCCGGAAAGCTGCGGCAGCGCCTTCGCGTACTCGTCGCGAGCGTCGCTCCAATCCTTCACGGCGAACAGAATCTCCGCATGGGAAATACGATCGCCGAGCGGAATCGGCGGAATCTGCGCGCCCGGAGTACCGCTCAGGAAATCAAACCTCACGCCCGCCTCGCGCCCGTGCTCGCTCGTTGGGAAATTCTCGTAGACGCTGCGGTAGTCGGAGGCCGCTTCAAGAATCTGGCCGGCCTGCTCATGCGCCTCGCCGCGGAGAAAGAGAAGAGCCGATCGCTGCGGCGTCTGCGGGTAGGCGTCGAGAGCGGCAACCGCATCGGCCGGCCGCTTCGCGCCGATCGCGGCGGTGCCGAGCGCTTCGAGCGCCTGCTCCGTCATCACGGAGTTCGGAAAATTCTTGCGGAACTGCTGGAGTTCGGTGAGGGCGGCCGCGTCATTGCTCGCGGCGAGATCGTTTTCGGCGCTCCAATAGAGGCCGTAGTCGCCGAGCAGCGGATCTTTCTGCGCGCGCGCGAACCATTTCGCCGCTTGCGTGTAGCGCTGTTTGTTGTAGTCGAAGAAGCCGAGCGCCAGCGCCGCGCGCGCTCCGAGCGCGCCCGAGGATTTCTGCTGCGCGAGGGAGCTGAGGCGCGAGTAAGCCCAATTTGATTTCGTATCCTTGAGCATCCGCGACAATTTCTCGAGCTGCTTCTGGGAAATCGAAGAACGGCTCGCGGAGGCGGACGGCGAAGCGGGGATCGAAGCTGACTTTACCTGCGATTTCGGGCTGGCGCCGCCGAAACAAGCCGAACACACGAGCAGCAATGCGCCGGTCGCGCGAAGGAGCGGACCGGAGAGTCGCATCGCAGTCTTAGTGCCGCAGGACAGGCGAGGGATACGGGTACTCTCCGAGGGCGTCGTCCTTGCCCTTGGCGAGAATTTCCACCATCCAATGGTGGAAGTGATCCACGGGATGATCCTGAATCGCTCGGAAGCGGCGGTCATATTCCTTGCGGGCCTTATCGAGATCACTGCGCAACCGTTGACAGATGTCGTTGTTCTCGCGGCCCAATTTAACTTCCTCGGGCCGCAATAATTGTATGTCCTGCATGGCCACTTTGGCGTTTCGGCTCGCCCGTCGGTGCAAGTCTCGCAGGTCGTCGGGCAGCGCTGCAAGGTCGAAGGTGAGCGCCTCAGCAGCGGCCGCTTCTTGCGCAGCAGCCTCCTCGACGGCGGCCTCCGCGCGCGCTTCCTGTTCCTGCGCCCATTTTGCATCCACCGGTGGCGCATGAACCGCCGTTTCGGCGTGCGCCTCTGCAGGCTCTTGTTCTGGCGTTTCGATTTCAGGTTCGGTTACGGGTTTAATCGCGGGATCGGCTTCCAATTCCGCTTCGACTTCGGCGATCGCCACCTCGCCCGCTTCGTCGTCAACCGGGCCGCGATCGCGCGGGTTGAGGGCGACGGCAACGAAATTCGAGAGAACGGAAAGCCCCGCGGCAAGCGCCGATGCCGCCGTTTGCGCGCGCAGCATGGCAGGAAGCGCATTGCTCGGGCGGCTGGACGAACAGGCCGCTACCAGATCGGAGTAGGCCTGATGCAATTCGTCCGCAGTCCGCTGGAGCGGAGCGAGATTGTCGCGCAATGCCCGCGAAACAGCCTGCTCGAGGGCATGCTCGAGCGATTTGGAACGTTCGGTCAAGACGCTTCCCTACCTTTTGCGATTATGGAAACGGTAGTTGGGGGTGTCAACTGGCATTCCCGGAGCGCGTTCCTGGGCCGTGCAACGGATTAGAAGTGGCTCAGCCTGCTGGGGTTTGGACGGTGTCAGGTTTCGCTTGCCTTCCCTGCTCCGCGTTCGTATCTTCAACGCCATGCTCACGCCCGAACAGATCCGAGAGCTGCTCAAGATGAAGCCCCTGCCCGTCGAAGGCGGATATTTTGCCGAGACACATCGCGCCAAGGATGCCGTGCCCGCGAACGCTCTGCCCGGTTCCTATCCCGGCGAACGCGCGATTTCGACCGCCATCTATTACATGCTCACGCCGGACACGTTTTCCGCGCTGCACCGCCTCCGCGGCGACGAGATCTACCATTTCTATCTGGGCGATCCGGTCGAGATGCTGCAGCTCAAGCCCGGCGGGGCAGGCGAAGCTGTCCTGCTCGGGCAGGATATCGCCGCGGGTATGCGCCTGCAGCATGTGGTGCCAGCGGGAACGTGGCAAGGCTCGCGCCTCGCCCCCGGCGGAAAATTCGCGCTGATGGGCACCACCATGGCGCCCGGCTTCGACCCGCAGGATTACGAAGCCGGCAATCGCGCTGAATTGGCCGCGCAGTACCCGCAGTATTCCGCGCTAATCACATGGCTCACACGCTAGGCTTTCCGAAATTGACGTGATTCGGTGGTAGCATCGAAGTGGGGTGGTCATCCATGCGATTCATCTTCCTGGGTCTTGCGCTGATGTTCTTGCTCGTCTGGGTATTCGCCTTCGTCGCGTTTCACGTCGCCGGATTCCTCATCCACATCTTCCTGATCCTGGCGTTGATATTTTTCGTAGTGCATCTCCTCCGCCCACGTCGCGCGCCCTGATCATGGCTGGCGCTTTGCGGAATCACGGAGTGCGACTAGGATAGGGGCATGGAAATCGATCGGAAGGCCTTTCTCGATAGTTTGGGCGGCACCGAGAGCGCCAACAAAATGGATGCGGAGAGCCGCGCCGATGCTCTCGAGAGCCGGATGATGGCGGAACTGAATACGGCCATCGCGCTCAAGCACGGCGGCCATCAAATGCCCGCCACGGACGCGCCGGGCAAGTACCCAACCGCCGCGGAGGTGGAAGCGCAGATCGAAACGCGTTCGTACCGCGCGGGCGCCGGTTTCCTGATGGTGCCGCGCACGGGCGAAAACGTGAAGCGGCTCGCGCCCATGCCGGCGAATCCCACGCTGATCGATTTTTTCAGGTTGCGTTTCATGGATACGGCGCACCACGTGCTGCAAAGCGCGAACCTCGCGATGAAAAACGGCATGTCCGAGGAAATTATTCTGGCGTGCCTGCTTCACGACGTGGTCCAGGAACTCATTCGCACCGATCACGGATGGTGGGGAGCGCAGCTTTTCGAGCCGTACGTGCCGGAAAAGGTCTCGTTCGCGATCCGTTACCATCAGGCGCTGCGGTATTACGCCGATCCCGCAGTGGGATACGAGTATCCAGATCTGTATCGCCAGCTATTCGGCGTGGACTACGTGCCGCCGCCCTACATCGAGGCGACCTACCAGATGGTCCGCAAGCACAAGTGGTACATGGAGCCGCGCATGGTGGCGGTGAACGACCTCTACGCTTTCGATCCGAATGTGGTCGTCACGATCGATTCTTTCCTCGACATCATCGGGCGGCACTTCAAGCAGCCGAAAGAGGGCCTCGGCGACGACGGCAGCCCGGTCGCCCACATGTGGCGGACGATCATCCGCCCCGATCAGCCGCTGTAGTCTATTGCCCCTCGACTTCGCCCGTTGGGCCTCGCTTGGTATGCTAATTCCTCGTCGAATTGGTGGAGGCGGGGGGAGTCGAACCCCCGTCCGAGAAGCTTTGCAACCCGAAGACTACATGCTTAGCCCGTTCCGTTTTGTTCGTCGATGGAACTCAGAGCGGGCAAGACGCGCCACCGACTAGTCCGATGATCTCGCCGCCGCATTACGGACCGAAACGCGACGGCCAGCCTACTGTGTGACGCCTCATCTCAACCGCGTAGGCGACGCTTGAGGAGACGCGCTACCTACTTTTGGTTAGGCAGCGAGAGCTAGCTGTGAGTTGCCAGTTAGTTTGTTTCCACCCGATTGCGGGCAGGTGGGGCCCGGCATGCCTTCGAGCCGCGACAGCTTCCGTCGAAACCGTGTCGCCCCCGTCGGTCTTCTTATTATAGCGCCGCGTCCGTGGCGGACCAAATTCGCCCCAGCTGAGAGTTCGTATATACGCAGGAGGATCGGGCGTGCTGATATTCGGCGCAGGAGAGAATGCCGGGCGTCTGTTACGTCACGCTGATGTTTTCGCATCTTCGGCGGCCAAGTCGTCCAGCGCCCTAGCCGCTGTCGTCAAGTCGTCGACGCCGAACACCAGCAAGCCGAGCGGCGATCTTGGGTCCTCGCCGGAGTAGGAATAGTCGATGTTGATCCGCTTTTCGCCCAATCGTGCGGCGGCGCGACCTAGCGCTCCCGCACGCGGAGCCAGCCTTACCACGACAACCTCTGTCTCTTCGAAGATCATTCGCAGGCTGCCGAGCACGGACTTTGCTGCAGGCATATCATCGGCGATGAACCGGGCCACGCTCTCCCCCTCCTCGACGTACGATTGAAAGGCCAGGATATTCACCCCGCGGTCCCCGAGAGCGACGAAGCACTTTCCGAGCGCGCCGGGTTTGTCCTCAATCTTTACTGTGAACTCTTTCGACCTCGGCATGCGATCGGCCCCTTTCAGGAAATGCGAGCGTTCGTGAGTGGTTGGGAATTTTATCTCACGTGGCCTTTCGTTGTCTCGCGGCGCGTTCGCGAGCCACTTCGATCGGGCGCCGAACGGTCCTCCCGGCAATCCGGCGCAAGGTCCTAGCAGGCGAGCGGAACTGCCCGTATAATCGACGCTCCAGAAACGCAATCTCAGCTTTTTTGCAAAGGAAAGGGGCGAGGTGCCTCCCGAAGCCACCGATTATGGATTGCGGAAGGGGGTTCTCTCGCCCGTCGAGATTCTGGCGCAGTCGGTTTCGACCATCTCGCCGACAGCGACCCCGGTAGCGACGATTCCGCTGGTCTGCGCGCTGGCGGGCAATGGCACGTGGCTCGCGTATGTGCTGGCCACGTGCGCGGTTTTTCTGGTCGCGCTGTGCGTAAGCAAATTCGCGCGCTACTCCGCTTCGCCCGGATCGCTGTATTCGTTCGCGGCGACGGCGCTGCCGCCATCGCTCGGCGCGATCACGGCGTGGAGCCTATTGCTCGCGTATGTGGCGACGGGATCAAGCGTGATCGGCGGGTTTTATCATTACGGAAATCTCTTGATGCACGATGCGACGGGACACGGCACGTCGACCGTCCTTCTGTCGCTGCTCGTCACCGGCGTTTCGATGTGGATCGCGTGGCGCGACGTGAAAATCTCGGCGCGGCTGATGTTGTGGATCGAAGTGGTTTCAGTGTCACTGATTCTGATCGTGGTGGCGCTGGTGCTCGTGAAGCACGGGTTGCATATCGACCGCGAACAGCTGGGATTGCGCGGCATGACGGGCAGCGGGCTGCGGCTTGGCCTCGTGCTTGCGCTTTTCAGTTTCGTCGGCTTTGAAAGCGCCACTACTCTTGGCGCCGAGGCGCAAGATCCGTTGAAGACGATCCCGCGCGCCGTGATCAGAGCGCGCTGATTTGCGGAGCGATGTTTACGCTGTGCGCTTACACCGAGGTTCTCGGCCTGCGATTGGCCGGGCAGGACCTGGGCACGAGCAGCGCGCCCATGCGCGTGGTGGCTGAAGTGGCGGGAGTTCGGATGCTTGGCGAGATGATCGACATCGGCGCGCTGGTGAGCCTGTTTGCGTGCACGCTGGCGTGCATCACGGCAGCGGCGCGCGTGCTGCTCTTGATGTCGCACCACGGGCTCGCGCACGGATCGCTGCGCGCCACGCACGCGCGCAACGAAACGCCGAGCCGCGCCGTGATCGCCACGGGAATCGCGGCGGTGCTGCCGGTGGCGATCCTCGCGGCGCGCGGCGCGGACGGGCTCGACGTGTACGGCTGGATGGGTTCGCTCGCGACGTACGGCTTCATCGTCGCCTATGCGCTGGTCTGCTCGTGCTGCCGCGCTATCTGCGCAACCACAATGCGTTCCGTCCCGGCGCGCAGGTGATTCCGTGGCTGGCGTGCGGCGCCATGCTGCTTGCGCTCGTAGGAAACCTCTATCCGGTGCCCGAAGGACCGTACGGCAAAATGCCGTATATCTATCTCGCTTACTTGGCTGCGGGCCTCGTGTGGTTTTTCTGGAGCCGCAAGGGCAAAGAGCCGGCGCTAACTGAGGGCTCCGAATCATGACGAAGCAGCGCTACGAGCCGATCGATTCGGGGGTGACGCCGCGGTTTGCCGGGCATTCCACGTTCATGCGGCTTCCCGTGGTGGAGGATCCGCGCGAGCTCGATATCGCGATCGTCGGCGTGCCGTGGGACGGCGGCACAACGAACCGGCCGGGACCGCGCCACGGGCCGCGGCAGGTGCGCGAAATGTCGAGCTTGATCAAGCGCGTGCACTCGGTGACGAAAATTTCGCCTTACGAGCTCGCCAGCATAGCCGACGCTGGTGACGCGCCTGTGAATCCCATCGATCTCGATCGTTCGCTCGAAAGCATTCGCGCATTTTTCCAGCGGATTGTGGACGCGCAGGCGATACCGCTGGCCATTGGCGGCGATCATCTGAGTTCGCTGCCCATTTTGCGAGCCGTCGGCAAAAAGCGGCCGGTGGGCATGATTCATTTCGACGCGCACTCGGATACCGTCGATACGTATTTTGGCGGCTTGAAATATACGCACGGCACGCCGTTTCGGCGGGCCATCGAAGAGGGGCTGCTCGATCCCAAGCGAACCGTGCAAATCGGGATTCGAGGTTCGACGTACTCGGCCGATGAGCGCGACTGGCCGCTGCAACAAGGCATTCGCCTCATCACGATCGAGGAGTTTGAAGAGTTGGGCGTGGCCGCCGTGATTCGCGAGGCGCGGCGCGTGGCTGGAGACGGTCCGACGTACATCAGCTTCGATATCGACGCGCTCGATCCTGTTTTCGCGCCCGGCACGGGGACGCCGGAATTCGCGGGGCTCACTTCGCGCGAGGTGCTGCGGCTGTTGCGCGGATTGCGCGGGCTGAACTTCGTGGGTGCGGATGTGGTCGAGGTGTCGCCGCCGTTCGATCCTTCCGGCGCGACCGCGCTGACTGCGGCGAACATTGCGTTCGAAATATTGTGTCTGCTCGCCGAGGCTGTGGCAAAGCGGAAGAGCTGAGGGATTCGCAATCGCGCGATCGAAGAGAGATCCTTCGCTTCGCTCAGGATGACGGCTTGCTGTCGAGTTTCAGGCGTTCGCGGACGAGAGTGAGGAGATTCGCGCAAACCTCGTCGTAGAGGGCGCGGCCGGCAGCCGCGCTGGCGGGCGAGCTGCTGCCGAGCACGCCGCGATTCGAGAGTTTTGCCGAATCGATTGGGAACGAGTAGACGCCGGCTCGGGGAGGCGTGGCGTTGTCGACGCGCGTGGCGCTGACCAGATCGCTTCGCAAATGCAGCATCAAGGATGTTTCGCACGCGCTGGCGTGTTCCGCGTGCCATCCCGCGAAACTATCGCCGAAAAGCTTTTTCAGCAGCTCATCCGACACGAGACTCCACCAGCTGACGGCGACGACGCGCGCGCCTTCGAGCTGTCCGGCTTGCCGGCAAAGCTCGAGCGCCTCGAAGATGAAGGCTTCGTTCTCGTAGTGGCCATTGAGAATGACGATCGAGCGAAAGCCGGAAGAAACGTAGCCCGCAATCACATCTTGCAGATAATCCGTCAGGACGCTGCCGCGAACGGAAATTGTTCCGGCGAGTTCGGGGCCTCCTCCGCTTTGCGGCAACGAACGCGCGCCATACGGAATCGCCGGCGCGACGACTCCCTTCACTGCTTCGGCCAGCGCTGACGCGATCCGCGTGGGAATTTCCAGATCGACCGTCAGCGGCAGGTGGGGGCCGTGCTGCTCGACCGTGCCGACGGGCAGCACGAGGATGCTCTTGCCGCCTTCGGAGCGAACGTTTTCCGTATGGAGTTTTTCGAAGCTGCTCATGGAAACCAAGGAGAATAGCATTCCGCTTGCGAAAAACACATCCGCGCGAGCCTCGCCAACATTTGGCCGCTTCGAGCGGCACATTTCCACAGAAGGTTGTGTTAGCGTACGACGCGAGGGGACCCATGGACATTGTGAAGGGCAATATGGGCTGGATCGAGGTTGTGGTCGGGCCGATGTTTTCGGGCAAGAGCGAAGAATTGATTCGCCGGCTGCGGCGCGCGGAAATCGCGCGGCAGCGCGTGCAGATTTTCAAGCCGGCCATCGACCAGCGGTATTCGCCGAATGGAATCGTGTCGCATTCGGGGCTCGAGATCGCATCTGTGCCGGTGACCAACGCCGAGGAGCTCTTGCAGCAGGTGGAGGAAGCGACGCAAGTGGTTGGCATCGATGAGGCGCAGTTTCTCGGCGAGCGGTTGGTCGAGGTCTGCACCACGTTGGCCGATTCCGGCAAGCGCGTGATCGTTGCCGGGCTCGACACGGATTTCATGGGGCGGCCCTTCGAGCCGATGCCACAGCTTCTGGTGGTGGCCGAGGAAATCACGAAGCTGCTTGCGATCTGCGTCCAGTGCGGAAATCCCGCGGTGCATACGCAACGGCTGTTTCATTCGGATCAGCTGATCGTGGTCGGTGCGGGCGGAATGTATGAGGCGCGCTGCAGGAAGTGTTTCGATCCTGCGCTGCGCGCGGAAAAGGCGAAGGCGGCGGGGCAATCTGCTTCCTAACAACGGGCCTGAGGCGCGCAACGGATGTCCAGCCTAGCCCATGCGGAGAAGAAACCGATGAAGTGGCTGTCAGCAGGGCTCGACGGGCTGGTCCTGATTTTGGCGTTGCTTCTGATTCCGCATCCAGCCCCCGCATCTGAATGGAACACAATAGCCCTGCAAGCACGTCCCCTAGAAATTACGGCGAATGGAGATGTCCTCTGGGTGTGCGGAGCAGACGAGCTCATTGCGAATTCAACAGATGGCGGCAAGACCTGGAACGTTCAGCACCTCGTAAGAGGCGGCGCCGTTCTGTTGGCAATCGGAGCCGCGAGTGACCGGGTCTTGTACGCGGCAGGCACCGGCGGTGCACTGCTCTTCACAAAAGACGGAGGAACGACCTGGACGCGAACGAGCGTTCCGGCGTCGGTGATTTACGCAGCTTCCTTTTCGGATGACCTGCATGGCTTGATCCAGACGCCGCACACGATCTATCGCACGTCCGACGGAGGCGCATCCTGGCAACCTATCACGATCGATCTTTCCGGCCCAGATCTGAAGGGGTTCCGGTGGGTACGAACGCTCGTCGCGCTGGATCCAGACCACATGGTCGTGGTTATGAGCGAAGGGAACGCCTCCTATTATGCGGATAAACTACTGGTGACCAAAGATGGAGGCGAAACCTGGAAGGCGCTCGACATCCCAAGCACAGGTCTGATGAGTGTTTCCGCATACAATGGCCAATACTGGGCTGCCGGCGGAGAAGTGATCGAAAAGGATAAGCCCGGCGGTGGGCACAACGTGCCTTTGGTAATGCACTCTGCCGACGGCGAAACCTGGACGCATCTGGTCAAGTGGACGCCGAAACAATTCTCAGCGTGCAACTCCCACACCTGCTTGTTTGGCGACGGCTCCGGAGTGGACTTCCGAGCCACGAGCCCGCAAAAATATTGGACGTTTCCGTCCGAAAAAGCGGTGACTGCAAAATGGGCCGTTGCGCAAGGCCGCATTTGCAGCGTCGGAATTGAACTGAAGTGCGCGGCGATCACGCCGGCTTCTGCCATACCCGCCAACGCTGGCGATTCTCCCATTCCCACCCTCTTGGCCCCGCCTCCGCTGGACGCCCCGGATACCCAGGGCCTTCAGTGCATCGCCTGCGACGTTGAGAGAATCATCGTCACCGACGATTATCAGGGCATCGCGGATGTCGAGCTCAAGATACATGTTGGCGTAAACGGACTTGTGGACGACGTTGAAGTCGTGCACGCGACGAAACCGCAAATCGGCGACCGTATCGCGTCCCAGGTGCGAAATTGGATTTTTGTTCCCTATGAAAAAGACGGCGCCGTTCATCCGGTTGTCACGGACGTCAAACTGCGCGTTCAAGCAGTCAAAAGCAATTAGCGATCAGATGGCGCGCTTGGCGAGCTGGTCGGCGATGTATTCGGCCTGGCGGATGGCGAGGGCGACGATGGTGAGCGTGGGATTTTCGGCGCCGCTCGAGGTGAACTGGCTGCCGTCGGAGACGAAGAGATTCGGGACATCGTGGGCCTGGCCGAAGCGGTTGACGACGCCGTCGCCCGGTTTTTCGGACATGCGATTGGTGCCCATATTGTGCGAGGCGGGAAATGGCGGCACGCGCACCGTGCGCTTCGCGCCGACGGATTTGTAGAGCGCCTCGGCCTGCGCGTAGGCGTGATCGCGCAGGGTGAGATCGTTCGGGTGATCGTCCGAATGGACATTCGGGATGGGCATGCCGAACTTGTCTTTTTTCGCCGGGTGCAGCGTGATGCGGTTCGTCGCGCGCGCCAAATCTTCTCCCAATATCCAGAGGCCGGCGATATTCGCGTAGCTATCGATCGCGGAGGCGCGCTCGCGTCCCCAGGCGCCGGGCGCGAGATTTAGCGCGAAGCTCGGCAGGCCCTGCGCAAGCAATTCGAGATTGTAGCCGCCGACGAAGCCGCGTTTGGGATCGAGGCGCGCTTCGTCCATCACGATCGAGGATTGCGTAGTGCCGCGATAAAAGTGCACGGGCTTGTCGAAGATCGCGAAGACGGCGCCGCTGGTGTGGCGCATGTAATTGCAACCAACCTGCCCTGATGAATTCGCGAGGCCGTGCGGGAACTGGCTCGACGATGAATTGAGGAGCAGGCGCGGGCTCTCGATCGAGTTTGCGGCCAGCGCGACGGCGCGTGCTTTCTGCCGTTGTAGCGCGCCGGTGCGGTCCGCGTAGACGACGCCGCTAACTTTGCCGGATGCGTCGTGCTCGACGCGCAGCACCTGCGATTCGGCGCGGACTTCGCACTTTCCCGTGGCCTCGGCGTGTGGGATTTCGGTGTATAGCGTGGACCACTTCGCGCCGAACGTGCAGCCCTGGCAGCAGAATCCCGCTTGCTGGCAACCGGCGCGGCCCGCGCGCGGCACGGAATTGATCGCCATCTTCGTGGCTTGATATTTCGTGTAGCCGAGTTTTTTCGCGCCGGCGGCGAGCACCTTGCCGTTGTTATTGACCGGCAGCGAAGGCATGTCGTGCGTACCGCTGACGCCCATCTTGAGCTCGGCGCGATCGTAATACGGCGCGAGCTCCGCGAGGCCGATCGGCCAATCCATCAGATTCGCGCCCGCGATATCGCCGTAGCGCGTGCGCGTCTTGAATTCATGCTCCTGAAAGCGCAGCGCGCAGCCCGCCCAGTGCACGGTGGTGCCGCCGACGAGCTTGCAAGTCCACACCGGAAGATCAGGCGATGTCTTTGCGACGGACCAGGTGCCGGACGTGGTGCGCGGATCGAACCACGAGAAGAGGCCGAACATCGCGATTTCGTCGTTCTTGAAATCGCTGATCTCGATGCGCTTGCCTGCTTCGAGGACGACACTCGAGACGCCCTTTTGCGCGAGCTCGTTGGCGAGCGTGCCGCCACCGGCGCCGGAGCCGATGATCACGACGACGCTCGAATCGTTCAGATCGAAAGGCGCGGGCATGTCAGTAGTCGAAGGTGCACAAGCACTTCATAGCCAGTCGAGATCATTGAAGCCGCGATGGAGATATCCGCCGAGCGCGGAAGAAGGGCCTTGGTAGCCGAATTTCGCCCACATGTCGGGCTGATTGTAGAGCGGCGTGATCGTGTCGCCGTAAACCTTCGTGAAAAACGCGGTGCCCTCGATTGTCTTGATAGCGGCGACGCGAACGCTTTCGTCGGAGACATCCCTGTAGCGTTTGCCACTGGCCTCAATGGTGGACATGTCGAGCCGAGAGAAACCGTCGGTGAGCAAAAACTTTGTAGATGGCACACGCTCGGCCTCCGCAAGCAACGGCGCGATCGCCTTCTCGTAGGCTGAATCCGGAAGGCGATCGTGCGGAAAGAGGTCGCGCGTCAATGTGAGGAGTTCTCGCGGCGTGGGGTCTTCGAACTGCGCGTCCGTAGGCTGGACGCGCACGGCAGGATCGGCGAGCAGCGTCTTTCCGGCAACTGCGGCTGCAGCGAGCGTCGCTGCACCGCGCACCATAAAGACGCGCCGTGACAACTTGCTGGCCCAATCGAGTAGCTTCATCGCACTCCTCGCACCGGCGGATCGCGCCTGGCTATGGCAGGCTGAACACGAACACGGAATTGCCCGCCGCGGCTTCGACGTACTGCTTGCCGTCGACCTCATACGTGATCGGATTCGCGCGCACGGAATTGCCGAGCTGGATGTGCCAGAGCGGCTCGCCGGTTTCGGCATTCAGCGCGAAGAAATTGCCGCCCGCGTCCGCGCAGAAGACGAGATTGCCTGCCGTGACAAGCGTGCCGGTCCACGTGTCGCCCACCATCTTGAATTGCCACTTGCGTTCGCCCGTGGTGGCATCGAGCGCGCGGATAGCGCTGTAGGCTTGATCGCCGAGGACGACTTTCTGGCCGCCCCCACCGCCGATGTCGCGCGGATTATTCGGCTCCATCTCGGGATGGCCCTTGAAATAGTAGGCGCCCTGCTCGCGAGTATCGACGTAGACCAAACCGGTAAGCGGACTGTAGGACGAACTCGTCCAGTTCACCGAACCGGTGATGCTGGGATAGATGAGGTTGCCTTTGGTTGTCGGCTGGTTGTCCGGGAGTTCGATCGGGCGGCCATTGGCGTCGAGTCCCTTGGCCCAGGTTTGTTTTGCGTAAGCCATCCCAGCGATGAATTTACCGGTCTCGCGGTCGAGAACGTAATAGAAGGCGTTGCGATCGGCCTGCACCACGAGCTTGCGCATCTTGCCGTCGATCTTCGCGTCGATCAGCATGGGCGGCTCGGCTGCGTCCCAATCGTGGGTTTCATGCGGCGAGAACTGGAAATACCATTTCATCTTGCCGGTATCCGCATCGATCGCGAGCAGCGAGCAGGAATAGAGGTTGTCTCCCTTGCGCGCGTCGCCATTCCAATCGGGAGCGGGATTGCCGGTGCCCCAGAAGAGCGTATTCGTCTCGGGGTCATAGGCTCCGGTGTTCCAGGTGGTGGCGCCACCGTATTTGTAGCTGTCGCCTTCCCAGGTTTCGACGCCGGGCTCGCCGGTGGTCGGAATGGTGTAGAGCCGCCAGAGGCGATGACCGTCTTTGGCATCGTACGCGTCGATGTAGCCGCGCAGACCACCCTCGCCTCCGCCCATGCCAACGATGATCTTCCCATCGATGGCGAGCGGCGCCTGCGTGATGGCGACGGATTCAGAGTTTTTGCCGATCTCGACGGTCCATTTGACGGCGCCCGTTTTGGCATCGAGAGCGACGAGGTGCGCGTCGATCGTAGCAACGTAAACCGTGTCGCCAAGGATAGCGACGCCTCGGTTGGTCGGGAAAAGGCCGATCGTGAGCAAGTTGGGCGGCAGCGATGCAGACCATCTCCAAATCGGCTTGCCGGTGCGGACGTCGAGAGCCGTGACCGTGGTGGGCGGCTCGGTAACGTACATGATGCCGTCGACAACAATGGGCGACGATTCGAAAATGCCCTGATGCTTCAGCTGGTAGACCCACTGAATTTTCAGGTCCTTCACATTTTGCGTATTGACCTGCTTCAGTTCCGAGAAACGCTGCGAGGCGTAATTACCGCCGTAGGTGAGCCAATCCTGCGGATGGCTGGCGGAGTGCAGAATCTCGTCGTAGGTCACGTCCTGCGCCCAGGACTGCGCGCGGCTGCCCAACACCAGGGCGAGCAAAGCGAAACCACAGAGAATCCATCGGCTTCGGCTGGTTCTCATCGCCCGGCCCCCAAACTGGCAAGATACGCCACAAGATCGTTCAGCTGCGTTTCGGTCAGTTTGCCTTTATAGCTCGGCATGAAACTCTTGTCCGGCAAGACCTCGATTTTCGAAGCGTCCAATTTGTTGACGGAATGGATCTGTCCCTTGGCGTCGCGCAACTGAAGAGTAAAGGAGTCTTCATCCACGCGCATGCCCTCGATCACCTTGCCATCTTTCATCACTACGCGATACATCGTGTACGAGGGATAGGACGCGCGCTCCTGAAGCGACGCGTCACTCTGCGGAAGATTGGCTCCGGGATCGAGCAGCGCGTCATGGAGGAAACCCACGCTGCGCACGCCGCCGATCTGGCTGAGGTCCGGACCCGAGTCGCCGCCCTGCGACCCGATCATGTGGCAATTCGAGCAGCCGTTCGCGTCGTAGACTTCTTTGCCTTTTGCGGGATCGCCGGTCGCTGCTCCGCCGCCGGGCTCGCCGAAGCTGCTGACGTAATTCACGAGCAGCCATATTTTCTGCGCGCCGAGGCTCGAGAAGGCCGGCATTCCGGAACCAATCGCGCCGCCGCCATAAATCACGCTGTAAGTACCCTCAGGACCAAGATCTTTGCCCACCCCTCGAATATTGGGACCGTTCGCGCCGCTGCCGTCGATGCCGTGACATCCGGCGCAGGTGCCTTCGAACAGAGTCTTGCCCTCCGCCAGGCTTTGCGGAGTCGGAGTCGGATGAGCTGAGTGCGGTGGTGGCGCCGCAGGCCCGATCTGCGCGGAAACCGGTGAAGTCCACGCAAGCAACGCGAGCGCGAACGGAGCAGTCCATAAGAATCTATGATATGCGGTCATTCCCCCCTCCCAATCGAACCCTGCTAGGTAATACGAGCGGACCACGACTGTCAAGGCGCGTGGGCCATGTATTGTGCCTACATAAGTTTTGACGGGGAGAAAAAGAAAGAAGTTGCCGCGACGCGAAGACATTCCAGCGGTCGCGCGGCGAAGAGGAACAAAGCAAAAGGTCAGCTACTGGCAGCGGACCGCGCCCCGAGCGCGTGATTGCCTAGAAGCGCCCGAGAAAAAACATCATGAGAAGCACCAGCCAGACCAGACTGAATCCTTTGCTCGGATAGGCGCCCCAATGCTTGCTTCGCGGCCAATCCGGCAAGCTCGCCGCGAGAGTGAGTAGAAGAACAATCCCAAGTATAAACCACATGGCCCGTATTCCATTCTGCTGGGGACACCATCCTAGCCGCGCATGTCGGCTTGCACCATCAGGTAAAAAACGTAGGACTCGCCGTATTCTTCCCTTAGGCATCGAACGCAAGCCCGGTCCGCCGCCTTTTTAGGTTGCCTGAATTCGCCTGCGAATTAGATACTATGCCCCTCAAATTTCGGAGGGTCAGGAACGCTGAAGGAAAACTTATACGTAAGTGTAATCCATTCGCTCTGGGCACTTCCCTTACGGCGCGTCCATTCTTCCAAATGAACATTTTTCTCGCATTTGCGAGCAAGGGGTTCCATGGCTAACCAGTTGCGGCAGGTTTTCCTGCTTTCGCTAGTCGTGCTCGCGGCATGCGTGGCGGCAGCGCCGCTTCGGGCGGCAGAGCCTCCCGGTCCCATTCGTCTGGAAGTCGACGCGACGCGCGCCCCGCAGAAGATCCTGCACACCCACATGGAGATGCCGGTGAAACCGGGCCCGCTCGTCCTCTATTACCCCGAGTGGATTCCGGGCGAACACATGCCGGACGGCCCGATCATCAACGTCGCCGGGCTCAAGTTTGCCGGGAACGGAAAGGCGATTCCCTGGCGGCGCGACCTGCTGGATATGTTCGCGTTTCATCTGGATATTCCGGAGGGCGTGAGCACGCTCGACATCGACTTCGATTTCCTGCTTTCCGCGCCGACGACGGGATATTCGGCGGGTGCGTCCGCCACCGCCTACCTCGACCTGATCAGCTGGAACCAGGTGGTGCTCTACCCCCAGGGCTATCCTGTGCGGGATCTGACCTACGTGCCGAGCCTGCGTTTGCCGGCCGGATGGAAATTCGGCACAGCGCTGCCCGGCCCGAAAGAAGACGGCGACGTGATCGATTTCCCTCCGGTTTCGCTGAACACGCTGGTCGATTCGCCCGTGCTGGCGGGAGCGAATTTTCGCGCGATTCAACTGACGCCCGGCGAGCATCCCTCGCACGAGATCGATATCGCCGCCGACAGCGCGGCCGAGCTTGCGATGACGCCGGAAACCGAAATGCACTTTCGGCGTCTGATCGCGGAAACGGGCGCGCTCTTCGGCGTGCGGCACTATCGCGATTATCACTTTCTGGTGACGCTGAGCGACGACGTGGCGCACTTCGGCCTCGAACACCATGAATCGAGCGACGATCGCGACGACGCACGCAGCCTGATCGACGACGAAGAACTAGTCGAATTTTCCACCTTGCTGCCTCACGAATTCGTTCATTCGTGGAACGGCAAGTACCGCCGCCCGGCGGACTTGACCACCCCCGATTATCACCAGCCGATGGAGGACGATCTGCTGTGGGTCTATGAAGGCCTGACGGAATATCTCGGCCAGGTGCTCACGGCACGCAGCGGCCTGTGGAACATGCAGCAGTCTCGCGAGGATCTGGCGCGCATCGCGACTCAGATCGGCGCGAGCCCGGGGCGCGACTGGCGCCCGCTGCAGGATACGGCCGACGACGCCTCCGTGCTCTACAACGCCGACGCGGATTGGCATAACTGGCGCCGCGGCACCGATTTCTACGAAGAGGGCGAGCTTCTCTGGCTCGACGTGGATACGACCCTGCGCCATCTGACGGACGACAAAAAGTCGATGAACGATTTCTGCCGCGTCTTTTACGGCGGGCCCGGCGGCGAGCCGGCGCTGAAGACGTACACGTTCGACGACATCGTCGCGGCGCTCAACGAGCTCGCGCCTTACGACTGGGCGGGCTTCCTGCGCACTCGGCTCGATTCGGTGGCGCCGGACACGCCCACCGAGGCGCTTCGGAACGGCGGGTGGAAGATCGTCTACAACGACACGCCGAACGAGATCGAGCAGGACCGCGACGACATCAGAAAGCGAGTGACGCTGAGTTTTTCGATTGGACTGACGCTCGGCGAGGATGGGGACATCGTCGATGTGATCTACGGCGGCCCGGCGTATAAGGCCGGCATCGGCCCGGGCATGAAGATTTCAGCGGTGAACGGGCAACAGTATTCGCCGGACACCCTGGAGGATGCGATCACCGCCGCCGCGTCGAGCAGCGCGCCGATCCGGCTGATCGTAGCGAACGGCGCGGAGGTCGAGGCGCGCCAGATCGATTATCACGGCGGCCTGCGATACCCGCATCTCGAGCGGGATGCCAGCCATCCGGACTACGTCGGCGAAATCTTCCACAAGCTGGCTCCGTGAGGCTGCCGGCGCGTCAGTAGTTTCCCGATATTGACATCCCGCCGCTCCGGATGAGATCGTCGGCGCCAAATCTAATTCCCTCGGAGGGCTCCGATGCAGCCATCGAGGAGACACTGTCTCTTTGCATCGCTCGCGCTGCTGCCGTGTCTGCTCGCTCCGCGAACGCATGCCGAAACCTTAACGATTACCAGCTCGCCCGCGGGCGCAACGGTCGAAATCGACGGGTTGGTCGCCGGTAAGACTCCGCTCACGCTCAAGTATCCGGGGGGATATTTCCACAAGACCCACACCGTCTTTGGACAGCGGCTCGAGCATTCCATGACCGTCCGGATCTACAAGGACGGCTACACATCGCAGGAAGTCAAGGTAACGAATGGACCGTTCGAGTGGGTTGCCCTCAACGGCCGGGATCACGGCAAATACTGGCTTCTCAGCGCGACTCACATCGAGGCGAACCTGCGACCGGCATCGGCGGTTTTTACAGGCGCGGTCAGAACAACAGGAGCACGCGGTCGGGAGATCGACCTGCGGCCTGACATTCCGGCCGAGCAGATCGTCGAGAATGCCAGCCCCGCGGTCGTAACTCTTCGAGACTCTAAAGGCTTGGGCACCGGATTCTTAATCACGGAAACGGGGGTAATCGCGACAAACCGTCACGTGGCCGAGGGCGACGCCTCGATGGATGTGGTTTTCGAGAATGGAAATAAATTGCTGGGAAAAGTCGTCTATGTTGATCCGAGCCGTGACTTCGCTCTGGTCAAGGTCGACGGGACAGGGCTTCCATATCTCAGGCTCGCAGGGCCGGGCCAGATTCGCGTGGGGGAAACTGTAATCGCGATCGGAAGTCCAGTGGGCTTGGAGGAAACTGTAACGAAAGGAATCATTAGCGCCGTCAGATCCGACGTGGATGGTCAACCAGGGACTTGGCTCCAAACGGATGCTTCCATTAATCACGGCAACAGTGGCGGACCACTCCTCGACACGCACGGCGATGTCGTCGGCATAAATACCATGCGGGGCGAGCTAGACGCGGGCGGTAACGCAATTAACGGGATTGCATTCGCCTTAAGTTCAGAGGACATGTTAACCGCACTGCACCGGTTCTATCCGTCGGAGGCAGGTTCCGAACCTTCAAACATGGAACAGGAGCTGGGGCGAGTGAGCTTTGTCTCCGATGACTCGGGCTCGGAAATCTACGTGGACGGAAAATTCCTCGGGCAGGCTCCAGCGACGATCGATCTTCCCGTCGGTTCTCACCATATTGAGGTCAGGACTCCGGGCAAGAAAAGTTGGGCGCGCGATCTCGAAGTTCTTAGAGATAGCCAGCTCACGCTGCATCCGATTCTCGAATCCTCGGCGCCTTAGCGTTCCGGCGCCGCGCTTGCTTCTTGCAGTCCGAAGCTATCATCACCGCACAGCCGCCAGAATCGGCGTTGACATCTCCGCGCGTACCTCTTGTAATTGAATCTCTCCTACACATGCGCATGCCTGCCCGATTTCGCTCGCGACAATTCCGGGGATGAGCCCACCCCGCCAGGCTGGATCGAAACGCTACGCGTTCCTCGTGGCTTCGGGCATTTTCCTCAGCCGCATCGCGGGGCTCGTTCGCGACCGGGTCTTCGCCCATTATTTCGGCCTTTCCAATGTGGCGGACGCCTTCAAAGCCGCCCTCCGGATTCCCAATTTCCTGCAGAATCTTTTCGGCGAGGGCGTGCTCTCCGCCTCGTTCATTCCGGTGTATGCGGGTCTGCTCGCGCGAGACGATAAGGAGGAGGCGCGCCGCACTGCGGGCGCGGTCGCTGCCCTTCTCGCGCTCACCGCCTCGGTTCTGGTGCTGGTCGGGGTGCTCGCCACTCCCTATTTGATCGATGCGATCGCACCGGGATTTCACGGCGAGACGCGCATGCTGGCGATTCGAATCGTCCGCATCCTGTTTCCGGGTGTCGGATTGCTCGTTCTTTCCGCGTGGTGTCTCGGCATTCTCAATAGCCACCATCGTTTCTTCCTTTCCTACAGCGCTCCTGTGATCTGGAACGCAGCGATGATAGCGACGATGTGGTATTGGGGCGGGCACAATACGCAGGATCGGCTCGCAATTATTCTGGCCTGGGGCTCGGTGGCCGGGAGCGCGCTGCAGGTAGCGGTTCAGCTGCCGGCAGTCCTGCGGCTGCTGGGCGGACTGCGCCTCTCGCTGCGCTATCACGCGAAAAACGTGCAGACGGTGATTCGCAATTTCGGCCCGGTGTTCGTTAGCCGGGGAGTGGTGCAAATCAGCGCGTATGTGGATACGTGGCTCGCGAGCTGGCTGCCGACGAGTGCCGTCTCGGCGCTTGCGAACGCGCAGACGCTCTATCTCCTGCCGGTGAGCCTCTTCGGGATGTCCGTTTCGGCGGCCGAGCTTCCGCAAATGTCCGGCGCTATCGGCAGCGTAACGGAAGTTGCCGAGGTGCTGCGCGGGCGACTCAATTCCGGGCTGCGGCAGATTGCGTTTTTCGTCGTGCCTTCGGCGGTTGCGTTTCTGGTGCTGGGCGATGTGATCGTAGCTGCAATTTATCGCTCGGGACGGTTCACGCAGGACGATGTCGTTTACGTCTGGGGAATCCTCGCGGGATCGTCGGTGGGCCTGCTCGCGTCGACGCTCGGGCGGCTCTATTCTTCCACCTACTACGCGCTGCTCGATACGCGCACGCCGCTTCGCTACGCCATCGTGCGCGTCGTCCTCACGACGGCGTTGGGCTATCTCTGCTCGCTCCCCCTGCCGCGTCTGCTGGGAATCGAACCGCGGTGGGGCGTTGCCGGACTCACGATTTCCGCCGGAATGGCGTCATGGGTAGAGTTCACCTTGCTGCGGCGCACGCTGAATCGCCGCATCGGTCTCACTGGCCTGCGTGCGGATTACCTTGTGAAGGTCTGGGGGGCTGCGATCGTAGCGGCTGCGGCGGGTTGGGCGATCCACCACGCTCTCGGCACGCATCGTTCCGCAATTCTCGCGGCGATCCTTGTGTTGCTACCTTATGGCGGACTGTATTTCGGGATCACCGCGCTTTTCGGCGTTGCCGAGGCGCGCATGTTCTTCGGGCGAGCGATGAGTAAACTCCGAGGCGCGTAACGCCCGTTCGCAACCGCGGCGCCTGCGAACTAACGCACCTTCTCGGCGGCTTTTTCCACTTCAGCAAGCGCGTCGCTCGGTTGGCGCATGGGCGTGCCATCCGGCGCCGCGCGCAGGTATTGCGCGGGCCACGCGATCGGCTGCGCTGCTTCACGCGCCGCGGCGAGCGGCCAGTAAGGGTGCCGCAGGAATTCGCGCGCGAGCAGCACTGCATCGGCTTTGCCCTCGCTCACGATTTTTTCCGCCTGTTCGCGCGATGTGATCAATCCCACCGCTCCGGTGAGAATGCCAGTTCTTTCGCGAATCGCGGCCGCGAACGGCACCTGATAGCCCGCCCCGAGCGGAATCTTGGCGTTCGGCGCCGTACCGCCGGAAGAAGTATCGATGAAATCCACGCCGAGCGGCTTGATCTGCTTCACGAGTTCGATCGACTGTTCCAGATCCCATCCGCCATCGACCCAGTCCGTCGCCGAGATGCGCACGAAAAGCGGCAGGCGCTCCGGCCACACACCGCGCACGGCCGACACCACTTCTCGCAGAAGGCGCGCGCGATTTTCGAGCGAGCCACCGTAGGCGTCCGTTCGCTTGTTGGCCAGAGGAGAAAGAAATTCGTGCAGCAGATATCCGTGCGCCGAGTGAATTTCGATCACCTGGAAGCCTGCCTCGAGAGCGCGGCCCGCTCCATCGGCAAACGCTTGCACGACCGCACGGATCCCGCGCTCGTCGAGCGCCTCTGGAACCGCATAGGTCGGATCGAAGGCGAGAGCGCTCGGCGCGACCGGCGTCCATCCGCCTTCGGATTTTGGTATCGCGCCTCCGGGCTGCTCCCAGGGCCGCCGCGTGCTCCCTTTGCGCCCGGGGTGCGCGAGCTGAATACCCGGCACCGATCCCTGGCCGCGGACAAATCGCGTGATGCGCGAGAGCATCTCGATGTGCTCGTCCTTCCAGATTCCGAGATCTTGCGGGGCTGATGCGGCCTTCGGCGCTCACTGCCGTCGCCTCGGTGAATACGAGCGCAGCGCCACCCACGGCGCGGCTGCCGAGGTGCACGAGATGCCAGTCGCTGGCAAAACCGTCGTCGCTCGAGTACTGGCACATCGGCGAGACGAGAATGCGGTGCCGCAGCGTGATGTCGCGAATCTTCAGCTCGCTGAACAGGTGCATCGAGAAGGCTCCCCTGAATTTGAGTTACGGATTTTTGCGTGCATGTGAGGCGAAAATCAATCGTCGCGGCGGTACTTGGCCACGAAACCTCTTACCTTAGATGTGGCGACACTCGGGGAAGTCGCAGAAGAATCGCCAGCGTAGGCTCGCGGCGCACAACAAGCTCGCTCAACCGGCGGCGTAAAGAGTCATCAGAACTTGACGACGATGCCGGTCGAAAACTTCGGACTTAGCTGAAAAGTGCTGAAGTAATGCGTCCCGATCGCGTCGCCGGCAATGCGCAGCGCCAAACGCTCTTGGCGGATGTTGAGGTCGACGCCTGCTCCGGTTTCGAACGCAAACGCCGAGTGGTTTCCCAACGCCGTCTGAGGAAGGAAGTTCGAGTAGCCTGCCAGGCCGTGCGCCCAAACCTCGATGCCGCGCGGCCCCAGCCATCGGAATCGCGGGCCGCCCGCAACCATGACGAACTTTGTGGTGCAAGTCGGGGTGGAACCGAAAGTGCCGATGAATTCGCCGTCGGCGCCGATCCACTTCCCGCCGGGGTAGTAGTCCAGGCCGAGATTGAGACCGTTCATATTGTTGGTGAGTTTGGGTTCTGCATAAAAGCGGAAGAACGTGTAGCCGACGTAAGCCTGCAGGTTATATTCTTGGAAGACGCTTTGCACAAGCGACGCCGGAGCCGGGTCAGGCTGCGCCGGCTGCGCCAGGGAGAAGGATGGAGTCGCGGGCGTCGCCGCCACGGCGTACAGGATGTTTGCAGCCGGCGCGAGCGACACAGCGCTCTGGGCTGCTGGCGTCGATATCGCTGGAGTTCCTGAATTGGTCTGAGCGCTGGTGCTTAACGCGCAAAGAACGACGGCCCCCAAGACAAAGCCCAAATGTCTCATCGCCTATTCTCCCGTAAAGCGTCCCCACCGCCTCCGCGAACCCTTCTAATTTGAATGAGAACCGCCCAGCGTGTCCACTCAAAATTCGCCGTGGGAACAAAAACTGTACCGGAACGGCGGCTCAGTACCAGCCCCGAACCATCATGTGGCCGCGTCGTGCCGCTCGCCGGAGAGATAAAATCTGCGGAGCCGCACCGCAGAGTGTATGTTAAAATCTAAGCTTCACTCCTCCGATGCGGGACGCATTCGTATCGGATGTATGTGATTTACCCGAAGTTAGAGGCTGACACGCATGGGCAAACCACAGGCCTGGGACGCTGATCGAGCCTTAACCCTGATCAAGGAACGGGAGTCCCTCCCAGGGGCGCTGCTGCCCATTTTGCATGCACTGCAGGACGAATTCGGATACATCGATAAGGCCGCGATCCCGCTGATCGCGGACACGCTCAACCTCTCGCATGCCGAAGTGCACGGCACGATCAGCTTCTATCACGATTTTCGCCACCATCCGGCTGGAAAGCATGTCCTGAAAATGTGCCGCGCGGAGGCCTGCCAATCGATGGGCTGCGAAAACACGATCCGGCACGTAGAAAACAAGCTGGGAGTTCACCTCGGAGAAACCGCGGAAGATAACAGTTTCACCGTGGATGCGGTCTATTGCCTCGGAAACTGCGCGCTTTCTCCGGCGGTGATGCTCGATGGCAAGCTCTACGGCCGAGTATCGCGGGAAGTGGCCGACTTCCTCATTGATAGCGCACAGAGGCACGCGTGAGCGTCAAAGTATACGTTCCGTGCGATGCTGCGGCCGTTTCGGTCGGCGCCGATGCTGTCGCCAGATCGATTACGGAAGAGATCGCGGCGCGGCGCCTCAGCGCTACCCTGGTGCGCAACGGTTCTCGCGGGATGTTTTGGCTCGAACCGCTGGTCGAGGTCGAGACGCCTCAGGGCCGCATTGCCTATGGCCCCGTTTCGGTAGATTCGGTCGCCGGCCTTTTCGAGGCAGGATTTCTCGAGGGCAAACCTCACGCGCTGCGCCTTGGCCCCACGGAAGAGATTCCGTTCTTGAAGCGCCAGGAGCGGCTCACCTTCGCGCGCTGCGGGATCACCGATCCATTGTCGCTCTCGGATTACGTCAGCCACGGCGGTTACCGCGGCCTCGAACGAGCGCTCAAGCTCATGCCCGAGACGATCGTGGAGGAAGTCACCAATTCCGGGCTCCGCGGGCGCGGCGGCGCTGGATTCCCCACCGGGATCAAATGGCGCACGGTGCTGAACACATCGTCCGACCAGAAATATGTTGTGTGCAATGCGGACGAGGGCGACAGCGGCACGTACGCCGACCGCATGATCATGGAGGGCGACCCCTTCGTGCTGATCGAAGGAATGACCATCGCTGGCATCGCCGTCGATGCGACGAGCGGATACATCTACGTTCGCTCCGAATATCCGCATGCCTTCCGCACCCTGCGGCGCGCCATCGCCATCGCTTACGAAAAGGGCTATCTAGGCGAGAATGTGGCGGGAAGCGGGAAGCGATTCGATCTTGAAGTGCGGCTCGGCGCGGGAGCGTACATTTGCGGTGAAGAGACGTCGCTCCTCGAGAGCCTCGAAGGCAAGCGCGGACAGATTCGCTTCAAGCCGCCGCTGCCGGCCATCAGCGGGCTCTTCGGCAAGCCGACCGTGATCAACAACGTGATCTCGCTCGCGACGGTGCCCATCATCCTCGACAAGGGCGGCGAGTATTACAAGAATTTCGGCATGGGCAGATCGCGCGGCACGTTGACGATTCAGCTCGCCGGAAACATCAAGCATGGCGGCCTGGTCGAAAAAGCATTCGGCCTCAGCTTGCGCGATGCGATCTACGATTTCGGCGGCGGCACTTCTTCCGGGCGCCCTTTGCGCGCCGTGCAAGTGGGCGGACCGCTGGGCGCGTACTTCCCGGAATCGCTGCTCGACACGCCGCTCGATTACGAAGCATTCGCCGAACGCAAGGGCATGCTCGGGCACGGCGGAATCGTGGTGTTCGACGATACCGTCAACCTCGCGCATCAAGCGCGGTTTGCGATGGAATTTTGCGCGGTCGAAAGCTGCGGCAAGTGCACGCCATGCCGCGTCGGTTCGACCCGCGGCGTCGAGGTGATCGACAGGATCATCGCCGATCAGGACCGCAAGCAGAACCTCGAACTGCTTGACGATTTGTGCGAAGTATTGACCGACGGATCGCTCTGCGCGCTGGGAGGACTTATTCCGTACCCCGTTCAAAGCGCGATTCGCCATTTTCCCGAAGATTTTCATAAGCCGGCGCCTCCGCCGCCGGCCAACGGGAGCAAAGTTTCGGGCAATGTTCCCGGCAAGGTTGAGGAGACCAGACCATGGCACTGATTCGAGAAGTCGATTACGGCACGCCGAAAAGGGCTTCCGCGACCGCGGTGACATTGGAAGTCGATGGGAAGTCGATCACCGTGCCGGCAGGCACGTCCGTGATGCGCGCCGCAGCCGAGGCCGGCGTTCAAATACCGAAGCTTTGCGCGAGCGACAATCTGGAGCCCTTCGGCTCTTGCCGCCTCTGTCTGGTCGAGATCGACGGGCGGCGCGGCACGCCTGCTTCCTGCACCACGCCTGTCGAAGCGGGAATGAAAGTGCGCACGCAATCGCCCAGACTGGCGAAGCTGCGCCGCGGCGTGATGGAACTGTATGCGTCGGATTTCCCGACTGAAGCTCTGAACAGCTCGGCAGGCGTGACTTCCGAATTTCAGGAAATGGCGGTAGCTGTCGGCTTGAACGAAGTGCGCTATGGCCTCTCGGGCCGCAACCATCTGAAGTCCGAGAAGGACGAATCGAACCCTTATTTCGCGTTCGATCCGGCGAAGTGCATCGTCTGTTCGCGCTGCGTCCGCGCGTGCGACGAAGTGCAGGGCACGCTTGCCCTCACAATCGACGGGCGCGGCTTCGCCTCTCAGGTTTCGGCCGGCGACAAGCCGTTCATGGAATCGGAATGCGTTTCCTGCGGCGCATGCGTGCAGGCGTGCCCCACCGGCAGCTTGCTTGAGAAATCGGTGATCGAAAAAGGTGCGCCGGATCGCAGCGTGGTTACGACATGCGCCTACTGCGGCGTCGGCTGTTCCTTCAAGGCCGAGTTGCGGGACGAAGTAGTCGTCCGCATGATGCCTTTCAAGGAGGGTAAGGCGAATCACGGCCACTCGTGCGTGAAGGGCCGCTTCGCGTGGGGCTACGCGACGCACAAGGATCGCATCACCAAGCCGATGATCCGCGCCAAGTTCACCGATCCGTGGCGCGAAGTGAGCTGGGAAGAAGCCATCGGCTACGCGGCGAGCGAGTTCAAGCGCATCCAGGCGAAGTACGGGCGCGATTCGATCGGCGGGATCACGTCTTCGCGCTGCACGAACGAGGAAACCTATCTCGTCCAAAAGATGATTCGCGCTGCCTTCGGCAACAACAACACCGACACGTGCGCGCGGGTGTGCCATTCGCCGACGGGTTACGGCCTGAAGACGACGCTCGGCACGTCCGCCGGCACGCAGGATTTCGACTCGGTGGAAGCGGCCGACGTGATCATGATCATCGGCGCGAATCCGACCGACGCGCATCCCGTTTTTGCCTCGCAGATGAAACGCAGGCTGCGCGAGGGAGCTCGGCTCATCATCGCCGATCCGCGCCGGATCGATCTCGTGAAGTCGCCCCACGTCCAGGCGGATTACCATCTGCCGCTCTTGCCCGGCACGAACGTTGCCGTGATCAACGCTCTCGCTCACGTCGTGGTCACCGAGGGCCTGGTCGACGAGGCGTACGTGAAGGAACGCTGCGAAACGGAAGCCTTCGAGCAGTGGCGCAAATTCGTCGCCGAAACACGGAATTCGCCCGAATCCCTGGAACATATCACCGGCGTGCGGGCAGCCGATATCCGCGGCGCGGCGCGGCTCTACGCGACCGGCGGAAACGCCGCGATCTATTACGGACTGGGCGTCACCGAGCACAGCCAGGGCTCCACGATGGTGATGGGCATGGCCAACCTCGCGATGGCAACCGGCAACTTCGGCAAGAAGGGCGCCGGCATCAGCCCGCTGCGCGGACAGAACAACGTGCAGGGCTCATGCGACATGGGATCGTTCCCGCACGAATTCCCCGGATACCGGCACGTTTCCGACAATTCCGTTCGCCAGGCGTTTGAGAAGGAGTGGAAGGTGCCGCTGCAATCCGAGCCAGGGCTGCGCATTCCCAACATGATCGACGCGGCTTTGGACGGCACGTTCAAAGGCCTCTACGTTCAGGGCGAGGACATCGTGCAGTCCGATCCGGGCACGCAGCATATTTCCGCCGGCCTCGCGGCGATGGAGTGCGTCGTCGTCCAGGATCTCTTCTTGAACGAAACGGCGAGCTACGCGCACGTATTTCTGCCGGGATCATCGTTCCTCGAAAAGGACGGCACCTTCACGAACGCGGAGCGGCGCATCAGCCGCGTGCGCAAGGCCGTCGAGCCCATGGCCGGAAAGGCGGACTGGGAAGCCACGATTGCGCTCTCGGAAGCGCTCGGATACCCGATGCCTTACAAGCATCCGTCCGAAATCATGGACGAGATCGCGCGCCTCACTCCGACCTTCGCTGGCGTCAGCTTCGAGAAAATCGACCGGCTCGGCAGCATCCAGTGGCCTTGCAACGAGAAAGCTCCGGAGGGCACGCCTGTAATGCACATCGGCGGCTTCGTGCGCGGCAAGGGCAAATTCATGATCACCGAGTTCATCCCCACCGACGAGCGCACCACGGGACGTTTCCCGCTGATTCTGACCACCGGGCGCATCCTCTCGCAATATAACGTGGGCGCGCAAACTCGCCGGACGGACAACAACGTGTGGCACGATATGGACGTGCTGGAGATTCATCCTTCCGACGCGGAGAATCGCGGCATCAAGGAAGGCGATCTGGTTTCGCTCACGAGCCGCGCTGGGGACATCACGCTGCCGGCGCGCATCTCGGAGCGCATGCAGCCGGGCGTTGTCTACACCACATTCCACCACGCGATGACGGGCGCGAACGTCGTCACCACGGACTTCTCCGATTGGGCGACGAACTGCCCCGAATACAAGGTGACCGCGGTCCAGGTGCAGCTCGCGCGCCACATCTCCGAGTGGCAGGAGCACTACCAGCAGACGCGCCGCCTGACCACGCGAATCGAAAAAGAGACGGCGGCCAACGATTAGCGATGGAGCCCGAGCACATGGTTCACATGGCGAATCAGATCGCCCTTTTTTTCGCAGCGTATCCGAAGGATGAAGCTGTAGCCGGCGTCACCGACCATTTCCAGAAATTCTGGGAACCGCGCATGCGCAAGCAGATCGTCGAATACGTGGCGCACGGGGGCGGCGGCCTGCACGAACTCGCGCTCGAAGCTGTGAAACACCTTCAATAAGCGCTCCTACGGGAGAGCCCGCTCTCGATCCCACACGCGCTCGGCCAATTTCTGGTATCTTGGCTTGCGCCCGGTCCACGAAGGAGGGGAGCGCGTTCATGGCGATCGCTGCGGCGGAAGGCTCGGGAGCGCAAAAGCGGCATTTCGTTACGATTGTCGCCGCCGTTTCCGCGCTGGCCGGCCTGCTCTTTGGCTACGATACCGGCGTCATCTCCGGCGCCGTTCTTTTCGTTCAGGAAGACTTCCACCTCACAACGTTTCAAGAGGAAATCGTCGTCAGCGCCGTGCTGCTCGGCGCGATGATTGGCGCCGCGATCGGCGGCCGCCTCGCGGATCGTTTTGGCAGGCGGGCGGTTCTCCTTCAGGTCGCGCTGCTATTCATGGTTGGCGCGCTGGGGACGGCCCTGGCCCCCTCCACCGCGTGGCTCTCCGTCGGGCGCGTCGTGGTGGGAATCGCGATCGGCATCGCCTCGTTCACGGCGCCGCTTTACATTTCGGAAATCTCGCCGGCCGACGTGCGCGGCAAGCTCGTCTCGCTGAATCAGCTGATGATCACGATCGGCATTGTCTGCTCGTATCTGGCGGATTACGGGCTTGCGGACATGCGCGGATGGCGCTGGATGTTCGGCCTGGCGGCAATCCCGGCCATGATCCTCCTGATTGGGTTGTTGTTCGTACCGGAAAGCCCGCGCTGGTATATGAGGCAGCTCTTGCGCGAACGAGCGCGGGAAGTGCTCGCAAAAATACGAAAACCTTCGGACGTGGAGCCGGAACTCGCCGAGATCGAGGCGAGTCTGAACCAGCAGCAGGGCGGCTGGCGCGAACTCCTGAGCCCTTCCCTGCGTCCGGCCCTCATCATCGGGATCGGCCTTGCGGTCTTTCAGCAGTTCACGGGCATCAACACCGTGATCTACTACGCGCCTACGATTTTTCGGCTCGCGGGACTCCACTCGAATTCCGCGGCGATCCTGGCCACCGTCGGCGTGGGCATCGTCAACGTGCTGATGACGGTCGTCGCGCTCGAACTGCTCGACCGCGTCGGGCGCCGCCCGCTATTGCTGTATGGCTTGGTCGGCATGATCGTCAGCCTGGGGATTCTCGGAGCCGGCTTCCTCTCGGCGAACCCGACGAGCACCCTGGCGTGGACTTCCGTTGTCTGCGTCGCCGCCTACGTGGCTTGCTTTGCCATCAGCCTGGGGCCGATTTTCTGGCTGATGATTGCGGAAATCTATCCGTTGAAAATTCGCAGCCGCGCCATGGGGATTGCCACCATGGCAAATTGGGGCTCCAACTTGCTTGTGGCGCTCACGTTCCTGAGTTTGCTTCACGTGCTCGGGCGGCCGTGGACTTTCTGGCTGTACGCGCTGGTCGGAATCCTGGCGTGGATATTTGTGGTTCGCCTGGTCCCCGAAACAAAGGGCAAGACCCTCGAGGAAATTGAAGGTATATGGAGGGCGCGCGGACGCCCCGCGGGAGCCGATTAGGGCTTCACCGGTCGAGCATTGACTGTTTCTTGCAGAATTCCACGATCCGCGCTTCCGCCCAGAACCGCTCTTCGCCGCCTTCTTGCGATATGAAGGCGCAGTGGCCTCCGCGGCGCGTCGCCACAAGTGAAATATTCGGGTTCCCGCGCAAGGCTTCGTTTGCAAACATCGCGAACGGCACGACGGGGTCGTCCTCAGCGGTCACAATCAGCGTCGGCTTCCGGATCGCGCCGATCACGCGCATGGCGCTCGATTGCGCGTAGTAATCGGCCGCATCACGAAAGCCGCAGAAGCGCGCCGTAATCCGGTCGTCGAATTCGCGCACGCTGCCCACCTGCGCCAACTCGCCATTCAGCCCCTTTGCGTAACGCTCCGGAAAAAGCTCCGCTTTGTGGCGCATCCGCCGCTTCAATCGCGTCACGAAATGCCGCTCGTAGAGAAAGTTCTTGGGCAATTCGATCGCGGCGGCGCACTTAGCCAGGTCAAACGACGGCGCCACGGCCACCAAGCCGCGCAGCTCGCGCGGCGCGGCGTCCGCAAACTCTCCCGCCATCTTCAGCACGAGGTTGCCGCCCATCGAAAATCCCGCCGCGAATAGTTCGGGCAGGCGATCGCGCTCGATCAGCTCCAGCACCACCGCGCGAATGTCGCCGCTCAATCCCGAATGATAGAGCGATTCGGTCAGCCTCTCCGTGCCGCCGCAGTTCCGCTGGTTTAGCCGCACCACATTGAAGCCCGCGACCCACGCCTTCTCCGCGGTGCCGCGCATGTAATCCGATTCGCTCGATCCTTCGAGGCCGTGAAGCAGCACGAGCGTCGGGTGCTCGCGCGAATTCTCGCGGAAATTACAGTCGCCGCGGACTTGCGTCCCCGGCTCGGTCTGAAACAGCCTCGGAGCGCTCGCGGGCAACCGCGGGTACGCGCGCCGCCAAAACGACGCGGCGATCGTCATCAGGTGGCCGTCGCGCAGAAGCCTGTGTGGAATGAACTCTTTCACGGAGTCTCCATCGTAGGGAGTCCGCGCGTTTCCCGCAACCTCGCCTTTGCGTTAGAATCCCTGGCGCGGCGCGTCTGGCGCGTCTCTTACCCATATGCCACCTCGCGAAACGCCGGGTCGGACGCAAATCATCTTGATCTGGAAGCTCGGCGGCCTCTCCATATGGCAGCTCGCGCGCAACGTGCTTCGCGACGCCGCCGCGAACAACCTCCTCGGCCGCGCCTCCGAGCTGGCCTTCGACTTCTTATTCGCGCTCTTCCCGCTGCTCCTCTTCATGCTCACGCTAATCGGCCTGTTCACCTCGCGGCGCTCCGATCTTCAGGGCGCGTTGCTTGCCTACTTTGCCGATTTTCTTCCGGCAACGGCCTTCGTGCTCCTGAACACAACGGTGACCGAACTCGCGGCCAACGCTACCAGCGGTAAACTCACTCTCGGAATCGTGCTGGCTCTCTGGTTCGCTTCTGGCGGAGCGAGTTCGATGATCTCCGCGCTCAACCTCGCATATCGCGTCCAGGAGGCGCGCGCGTGGGTCAGAGTCCGCGCCATCGCGGTCTTTCTGACGCTCTTGATCGCGGCGCTTCTCTTCGCAGCCTTGGCGCTTTTGCTGGTCAGCGGCGATGCCGTGGATTGGCTTGGCGCGGAACTCGGCCTCGCGCCGGAGGCTGTGGCGCTGTGGAAGGCGCTGCAGTGGCCCGCGGCCGTTTTGTTTGTGATCCTCTCATATGCGCTGGTCTATTACTTCGGCCCGAATCTCAGGAACCGGCGCTGGCACTGGATCACTCCCGGATCGGCGTTTGGCGCTTTTATGTGGCTGGCCGCTTCGCTTGGTCTCCGCGCGTACCTTCACTTCTTCAACAACTACAGCGCGGCCTACGGATCGCTAGGCGCGGTAATGATCTTGCTCCTGTGGCTTCACGTCAGCGGCCTCTCATTCCTTATCGGAGGCGAAATCAACGCCGAGATCGAGCGCGCTGCTTCGGGCTCGACTTAGTTTTTTCCACTTCGTCGCGCCGCGCTGAACGGTTTGCTGTACGATTCACCCGGCTGGCGCCTCAGCTGAATCTCCCTGTACGAGGAGGCTCCTATGGTTCGAACATTCCGTAATCCCGCTCCGCCGTTCCTGGTCTTGATTGCGGCTTTCGGAATCGCCGCCGCACTTTCACTCGGGGCACAGCAACCGCCGCCGCTCCCGGAAGGCTATGTCGTTCCCGGTCCCGTCGCCGCGCGAGGACTCGCGCCGAAAATGCGAGCCGAGCAGCTCCCGACGGCCGCGTCGCGCACGTTCGAGGTGATGTTTGGACCCGGCGACGAAATCATGTCGGGCCTCACCGAATTCGCCGAGAAGAATCACATCACTAAGGGTTATATCAGCGGAATCGGCGGCCTCGCCACCGCCACGCTCGGCTGGGGCGATCCGCAAAAGGGCGGCGTGAAGACCATTCCCGTCGAACAAAAGTGCGAGCTCGCGTCGTTCCTCGGCAACATTTCGATGGAACGAGGCAAGGTCTACGTGCACGCCCACGCCGTCGTCAGCTTTTCGGATGGCAGCACGAAGGGCGGCCACGTCGTCGACGCGCGCGCAAATCCCTTCGTCGAAGTCTACGTCGTGACGACCGATTCCCCGCCCGCGGCAGGGTCGGGCCGGTAAGTTCATCGTAGGGCGCCGTCTTGCTTTCGCCATGCGATGCGCCTAAAATAACGAAATATTGATGACGGTCGTTTTCGACATGACGAACTTCTTCGAGCCCAGCGGACCCGGCTGGGCTTCGGCGTTTATGGGGCCGCAAAATACCCATAGGAGACGGAATGATTGACGGAAGTGTTCCCGAAGGGCTCACGTTTGACGACGTCCTGCTGCTGCCCGGTAAATCGTCGGTGCTTCCTGCGCAGACCGACACGCGCACCTGCCTTTCGCGCAAGATCGCGATCAATATCCCCATCGTCGCCGCCGCGATGGATACGGTCACCGACGCGCGCCTGGCCATTGCCATCGCGCGCCAGGGCGGCATCGGGTTCATCCACCGCAACATGACCATCGACCGCCAGGCCGAAGAAGTGGACCGGGTGAAGCGCTCCGAAAGCGGCATGATCGTCGATCCGGTGACGATTTCGCCCGAGCTCACCGTCCGCCAGGCGCTCGACATCATGAATAAATACAAAGTCTCTGGCCTGCCCGTCACGCGCGGCCAGCGCCTCGTCGGCATCCTCACCAACCGCGACCTGCGCTTTGAGCGCAATCTCGATCAGCCGGTCGGCAATATCATGACGAAGGACAGCCTCGTCACCGTAGCCGTCGGCACCACTCTCGAGGAAGCCGAGCGCATCCTGCAGCGGCACCGCATCGAGAAGCTGCTGGTGGTCGACAAGGACTTCAATCTCAAGGGCCTCATCACCGTAAAAGACATCCAGAAAAAGCTCGAGTTTCCGATCGCCGCCAAGGACGAGCAGGGCCGCCTGCGCGTCGGCGCCGCCATCGGAGCCACCGGCGATTTCCTCGAGCGCGCCGAAGAGATGGCGCGCGAAAAAGTGGACGTGATCGCGATCGACACCGCGCACGGCCACACCACGCGCGTGATGGACGCCATCAAAGCCGTGAAGCACCGCCTGCCGGAGATGCAGCTCATCGCCGGAAACGTCGCCACCTTTGAAGGCACGCGCGATCTCATCGCGCTCGGCGTCGATGGCCTCAAGGTCGGCATCGGTCCGGGTTCGATCTGCACCACGCGCGTCGTCACCGGCGCGGGCGTGCCGCAAATCACCGCCATCGTCGAAGCCGCGCGCGCCGCGCAAGGCAGCGGAGTCCCGATCATCGCCGATGGCGGCATCAAGTTTTCGGGCGACATCACCAAGGCGATTGCCGCGGGCGCTCAGGCCGTGATGATCGGCGGCCTCTTCGCCGGCACCGAGGAATCGCCCGGCGAAACGATTCTCTATCAGGGCCGCACCTTCAAGTCCTATCGCGGCATGGGATCGCTCGGCGCGATGGAAGCCGGCTCCGCCGACCGCTACGCGCAGGAAGGCGCCGAGCGCGGCAAGTCCGTACCGGAAGGAATCGAGGGGCAGGTTCCTTACAAAGGACCGCTCTCGGCTCTCGTCGAACAGCTCGTCGGCGGCCTGCGCAGCGGCATGGGATATTGCGGCGTCGCGAATCTCAAGGAACTCCAGGAACGCGGCAAGTTCATCCGCATCTCCGCGGCAGGCTTGCGCGAAAGCCACGTCCACGACGTGATCATCACGCGTGAAGCCCCCAATTATCGCCTGGAATAAGCGGGCCCGCGCAACTCAGAGCGGCGATCGAACGGCGCATGACGCAAACGCAAGGAGAAACATCCACAAGCTGGCTCGCACTCTGGTGGCCGGCGCTCGCGTGGGCTGTGGTGATTTCGCTCTTCTCGACGGGCGCATTCACTTCCGAAAACACGGGCCGGATCATTATCCCGGTGCTGCACTGGCTCTTCCCAAGCTCTTCGCTGCAAGCCCTCGAGTTCATGCACCACATCATTCGCAAATGCGCGCATTTCACGGAATATTTCATTTTGAGCCTGCTGATCCTGCGCGCGATTCGCGCCGGCCGCCATGGGACGCGGCTCGCCTGGGCGGTGCTTGCGATCGTGCTCGTGGCCGGCTACGCCTCGCTCGATGAATTTCACCAGCGATTCGTGCCCGGGCGCACTCCCGCAGTCACCGACGTGTTGATCGACACCACCGGCGGCGCCGCCGCGCAGGCTATTGCGGCGCTCTTCGCGATGCTTGTTCACGTCCGCGAAGTTCGGCCGCGCCAGGATTGAGCTGGAGGCTGCGGAAAAACGCTGAACTGTCATTCCGAGGGCGGGGTTTGCCCGAGGAATCTGCTTTTTCCCCGGCCATGCGCAAAATTCCTTCGACCTGTCATCCCGAGCGAAGCGAGGGATCTGCTTTTCGCAGCAAGCAGCTACATTCGCGCACGGCAGAAAAACAAAAGGCCCGCCTTGTGGTACAAGGCGGGCCTTTGAATGTGACCGATTCAGGCGAATCTATTTCTCTGACGCGACCGCTTCCTTCTCTTCTTCCGGTGTCTCTGCCCCGGCTTTTTTCGCCTTCTTTTCCTTCTTCTTCAGCTCCGAGCCGAGGAATTCAAGGATCGCGAGCTCCGCGCCGTCGCCGATGCGCCAGCCGGTGCGAATGATCCGCGTGTAGCCTCCGGGACGGTCCGCGAAGCGCGGCGCCAGGTCGGCGAAGAGCTTCTTCGTGGCGCCCGGCGTCATCAGAAACGACGCCGCCTGCCGCCGCGAATGCAGCGAATCGCGTTTGCCGAGCGTGATCATGCGCTCGGCGATCGGACGCGCGGCCTTCGCGCGAAGGAGCGTGGTCTGGATGCGCTCCTTCTCGATGAGGTTCGTCACCAGATTGCGGAGCGTCGCGCGGCGATGCGCCGGTTGCGTCCGAGTTTCGAGCCTGAAATGAGGTGTCTCATGTTCTGGTCCGCGAACTAAAGTGTGGTCGCGTCCCCTTCCGAGGAGGGAGGCGCGGTCTGGCTCGGCAGCGGCGGCCAGATCACGCGGCCGTGCTCGTCGAACTTCATTCCGAGGCTCAATCCCATCTTGTGCAGGATGTCCTTGATCTCGTTCAGCGACTTGCGCCCGAAATTCTTGGTCTTCAGCATTTCGGATTCGGTCTTCTGCACTAGCTCGCGGAGATTCTGAATGTTCGCGTTCTTCAGGCAATTGTAGGAACGCACCGAAAGCTCGAGTTCCTCGACCGACCGGTCGAGAAATTCGAGGCGCGGGTCGGCGTAATTCTCGATGGCCTCTTCCGGCAGTTCCGGCTGTTCTTCGAAGTTGATGAAGATGCTCATGTGGTCCTTGATGAGCTTCGCCGCGAGCCCGATGGAGTCCTGCGGGGTGATGGCCGCGTTGGTCCAGACCTCGAGCGTGAGCTTTTCGTAGTCGGTCATCTGTCCCAGGCGAGCCGCTTCCACCGCGTAGTTCACCTTGCGGACCGGCGAGTGGACCGAGTCAATCGGGATGTAGCCGATCGGCAGGTCTTCATCGAAGTTGCGGTCGGCGGCCACGTAGCCGCGGCCATTCTTCACGCGCAATTCGAGTTCGAGTTTTCCGCCCTCGCTCACCGTTGCGATGTAGATGTTCTTGTCGAGCACGGCGATGTCCGCGTCTTCTTCGATCTTCGCTGAGGTCACCGGGCCGGGCGTATCGACCACGAGCGTGATCGTCTTCGGCTGGTCGTTGTTCAGCTTGAGCGGCACCTGTTTCAGGTTCAGGATGATGTCCGTCGCATCCTCGACCACGCCGGGAATCGGCGAGAATTCGTGCAGCACGCCTTCGATCTTCACCGCCGTGATCGCCGCGCCTTCAATGGAGCTCAGCAGGGCGCGCCGCAGAGCGTTCCCTACTGTCGTTCCCCAGCCGCGCTCGAACGGCTGCGCCGAAAACTTTCCGAACTTATCGGTCAGCGACTCGGGTTCTGCCGCCAACCGCTTTGGTTTCTGAAAGCCCTTCCACATATTCGTACCTTCCTTCCGGCCCGCTTACAGCGGACCATGCAAAGCCGACTTGTCGTAGAAACTGGAGCCGCGCGTTACTTCGAGTACAGTTCGACGATGAGCTGTTCGTTCATCGGCGGCGTCTGCACGTCTTCGCGGCGAGGCTGCGCCACCACGCGCGCCTTGAAATTTTCGCGGTCGATATCGAGCCACGGCGCGATTCCCTGGCTCTGCGCCAGGTTGCGCGCTTCGAGCACCATGGCGTTCTGGTGCATGTTGTCCTTTAGCGCGATTTCTTCGCCCACCTGCACGAGGTAGCTCGGGATATTCACCTTCTGGCCCTTCACACGAATGTGCCCGTGCAGCACGAGCTGCCGTGCCTGCGAGCGCGATCCCGCCAGCCCCATGCGGTAGACCACGTTATCGAGCCGCCGCTCGAGCATGACCACCAGGTTCGAGCCGGTGGGACCCTTCATGCGCACCGCCTTCTCGAAGTACGAGCGGAACTGCCGCTCGAGCAGGCCGTACGTGCGCTTCACCTTCTGCTTCTCGCGCAACTGCACGCCGTAGCCCACCATCTTCGGGCGGCGCGCCTGGCCGTGCTGTCCTGGAACGAAATTGCGCTTTTCGATCGCGCACTTTTCCGTAAAACACCGGAGGCCCTTCAGGAAAAGCTTCTGCCCTTCCCTGCGGCACAACCGGCAAACCGCTTCACGATGTCTTGCCAAAGTGCTTCTCCTTTGCTGCTACTCCAAAGCCTCAGGCTCGAAGCCTGAGCTGTCTCGAAATTAAACTCGGCGGCGCTTCGGCGGACGGCAGCCGTTGTGCGGCACCGGCGTCACGTCCTTGATCGCGTTGATGTGCAGCCCCGAAGAAGCCAGCGCGCGCACAGCCGACTCGCGCCCCGCTCCCGGCCCCTTCACGCGCACTTCCACCGATTTCATCCCGTACTGATCGCGCGCGACACCCGCAGCCGTCATCGCCGCCTGCTGCGCGGCGTACGGCGTGCCTTTGCGCGAACCCTTGAATCCCACCGAGCCGGCCGAAGCCCAGCTCACGGCGCGGCCATCGGGATCGGTCAGCGTGACGATCGTGTTGTTGAACGTCGCCTGAATGCACACCACGCCGTGCGGCACCACCCGCTTCTCTCGCTTCTTGCGAAATTCTTTCTTGCGCTTGGACGTTTTTGCCGCTGCCGGAGCAGCCGCTGCGTCCTGAGGTTCTTTCGCCACGCTATCCCTCTCTTCTTTCCTGCAGAATCAGGTCGATCTTACTTGCGCGCCATCGTCTTCTTCTTCGCGGCAACCGCGCCCTTGCGCGGGCCCTTCCGCGTGCGCGCGTTGGTATGCGTCCGCTGGCCGTGCACCGGAAGATTCCGGCGATGGCGCAGCCCCCGGTAGCACTGGATTTCGATCAGCCGCCGGATGTTCATCTGCATCTCCTTGCGGAGATCGCCTTCCACCCGGCCTTCGGATTCGATCGCGGCGCGCAGACGCGTCACTTCCTCTTCGGTTAGGTCCTTGATCTTCTTCGTCGCGTCCACATTCGCCTTCGCTGCAAGCGAACGCGCGCGCTGCTGGCCGATGCCGTAGATCGCCGTCAGCCCGATCCAAAGCCGCTTATTGGGCGGCAGATCCACACCTGCAATACGAGCCATGCGTTTTCTCCCTTACCCCTGGCGCTGGCGGTGCTTCGGATTCACGCAAATCACACGCACCACGCCGCGCCGGTGAACGATCTTGCACTTCATGCAAATTTTCTTGACCGATGCTCGAACCTTCATCTTCGGCTCCTACTTGTACCGGTAAACGATTCGCCCGCGAGTCAGGTCGTAAGGTGAAAGCTCGACCGCCACTCGATCTCCGGGAAGGATGCGGATGAAATTCTTCCTCATCTTTCCCGAAATGTGAGCGAGCACCTGATGCTTGTTTTCCAGCTGGACGCGAAACATCGCGTTCGGCAGGGGCTCGATCACGGTCGCCATCACCTCGATGGCGTCTTCCTTCCCACTCTCGCCCGGCTTCTTTTTTTCCTGCTCTGGCCTTCTCGCCATGCGCTCCTTAGCACTTTGGGACGCAGCAAGCGTCCCCATTGGATGCTTTGCCGGGCAAATCGATCTTCAAGCCCCGGCCCGCCAAATCCAGCCCTACCACACCGGCCCAGTCGCCTCACGCGGCCGGGTCAGAATCCAGGGCCCGTTGGTCGTCACGGCGACGGTATGCTCGAAATGCGCCGAATCGCTGCCATCCGCCGTAACCGCCGTCCATTCATCGTCCAGCACCCTCACGTCGGGGCTGCCCGTGTTCACCATCGGCTCGATCGCGAGGACCATGCCTTCCTGCAACCGCGGGCCGTGTCCTGCGCTGCCGTAGTTCGGGACTTGCGGCTCCTCGTGCATCTTCGTCCCGATCCCGTGCCCCACAAATTCGCGCACCACCGAATAGCCGTTCTCTTCCACCCACTCCTGCACCGCCGATGAGACATCCCCCAGGCGGTTGCCGGGCCGAACCTTGTCGATCGCCCGCTCGAGCGACTCGCGCGTCACCCGCAGCAGCTTCTCCCGCTCCGGCGCGATCTTTCCGACCGGCACTGTGAGCGCGGCGTCTCCGTAATACCCTTCCACCTCGACGCCAAAATCCATCGACAGAATGTCGCCCTCGCGCAGCTTCCGGCTCGGCGACGGGATCCCGTGCACCACTTCTTTGTTGATCGAGGTGCATACCGACCCCGGATAACCCCGGTAGCCCTTGAACGCGGGCCGCGCCTTATGCTCGGCGCAATACTTCTCCGCGAACTGGTCGAGCTCTTTCGTCGAAAGGCCGGGCCGTACCATCTCCCGCATCTCTTCGAGCGCGCCCCACACGATCAATCCGGCTCGATGCATCTTTTCCAGTTCGGCCGGCGACTTACAGATCACCATTTCTCTTCACTTCCGCTCGCTTCACGAGCACTTCACCAGCTTTTCGAGTGCGCGGCTCACGTCTTCCACCGGCGCCGCCGCCTCCAGCACGTCCAGCACGCCGCGGCGGCGGTAATACTCGGCCAGCGGCTTCGTCTGCCGCTCGTACGCCACCAGCCGCTCCGTCACCACTTCCGGCCGGTCGTCCGCGCGCTGCACCAGCTTGCCGCCGTCGCGATCGCAGATTCCGGCCACTTTCGGCGGCGCCTCATGAATATTGTAAATCTCGCCGCCCACGCTGCACATCCAACGGCCCGAAATGCGCTTCACAAGCTCGTCCGGGCTGATGCAAAAATCTACCACTTGAGGCCTTCCAAAACCTCGCGCCTCGAGAATCTTGTCGAGCTGCTCGGCCTGCGGCAGCGTCCTCGGAAATCCGTCGAAGACGAATCCCCCGGCGCAATCCGGGCGGCTCAGCCGCTCCTCGACCATCTTCATCACCAGGTCGTCGGGCACCAGCTCGCCGCGTTCCATGATCGGCCGCGCGATTCGTCCCAGCCGCGTTTCCAGGCTGACCGCCTCGCGCAACATGTCGCCCGTCGAAAGGTGCGGGACGCCGCAGCGTTGAGCGACTTTCTTCGACTGGGTGCCCTTGCCCGCTCCCGGTGGCCCCAGGAAAATTAACGCCCGATTGAGCGCCATGCTCCCCGCCGAACTCGCCTTAACCGCGACGACTTCGTACCCGGCCCTTTTTCACGAACCCTTCGTAATTCCGCATCACGAGCTGCGCTTCGAGCTGCTGCACCGTGTCCATCGCCACGCCCACCACGATCAGCAGCGACGTGCCGCCGAAATAGAACTGCACGTTCAGGCCATCCAGCACGAAACGCCACATGTGCTGGTCAAACCACGCCCCGAGCGCCCCGGGCAAATGCTGCAGGTGAATGCCCGCAATCATCCATTCCGGCAGCAGGCAGACGACCGCCAGATAGATGCCGCCGACCAGCGTGAGCCGCGAAAGAATCCGGTTGATGTGTTCCGACGTATTCCGCCCGGGCCGGATGCCCGGAATGAACCCGCCGTACTTCCGCATGTTGTCGGCCAGCTCGGTGGGATTGAAAATGATCCCCACGTAGAAAAACGCGAAAAAGATGATCAGCGCGACGTACAGAACCGTGTAAATCGGCTCGCCCCAGCTGATCGCCGCCGCGAATTTCTGAAAGAATCCCGTCTTGTTTTGCCCGCTCTGAAAAATCATCGCGGCGGTCTGCGGGAACGTGAGCAGCGAGCTCGCGAAAATCGGCGGAATCACGCCGCCGGAATTCACGCGCAGCGGCAGATACGTCATCTGCCCGCCCATCACCTTGCGCCCCATCACGCGCTTGGCGTACTGCACCGGAATACGCCTCTGGCCGCCCTCCACGAACACAATGAACGCCACCACAGCCAGCATCAGCGCGATCAGGCCAATCAGCGCGATAGGCGTCAACGAGCCCCACTGCTGGGTCTTCGCCTTGTCCCACAGATCGCCCATGGCGCGCGGCAATCCGACCACGATTCCGGCGAAGATGATCAGCGACATGCCGTTGCCGATGCCGCGGTCGCTGATCTGCTCGCCGAGCCACATGATGAACGCCGACCCGGTCGTCAGCGTCAGGATCGTCATCAGCATGAATCTCATGCCGGGATTGTAGACCAGCGACTGCCCGGACATCGACTGCCGTTGCAGCGTCAGCGCGATCGTGAACGACTGGAACACGCTCAGGATGATCGTCAGGTAGCGCGTGTACTGCGTGATCTTGCGCCGCCCGAGCTCGCCCTCTTTCTGCAAGCGCTCCAGGTACGGCCAGACCACCACCAGCAACTGCAAGATGATCGACGCCGTGATGTACGGCATGATGCCCAGCGCGAAAATCGTCAGCCGGCGGAAGTTGCCGCCGCTGAAGAGGTCGATCAGGCCCAGCACCGAACCCTTGCTCTGGTCGAACAGCTGCCCGAGGAGCGTCGGTGTTGATTCCCGGGGTCGGAACGAACGCGCCAAGGCGATACACTCCCAGCAGCGCCAGCGTGAACAGCACGCGATTGCGCAGATCCGGCGTGCTGAAAATGTTCCGAAACGCCTCGACAAGCTTCCTCATTTCAGGACTTCGACCTTCCCTCCGGCGCGCGTGATCTTCTCTTCAGCCGACTTGCTGAAAGCGTGCGCGCGCACCGTCAATGCAACCTTCAATTCGCCGTCGCCGAGCACCTTCACTCCGTCGCGCATCGCGCGAACGATCCCGTGGCCTTTGAGCGATTCGGGCGTCACCGTCTCGCCGGCCGGAAACGCGTTGAGGCTTTCGACGTTCACCACGGCAAACGTTTTCGAAAAGGGGCTCGAAAAGCCGCGCTTCGGCAGCCGCCGGTGCAGCGGCATCTGGCCGCCTTCAAAGCCGGGCCGCCGCGAATAGCCGCGCCGCGATTGCTGCCCTTTGTTGCCCGCGCCCGACGTTTTGCCGAGCTTCGAGCCCATGCCGCGCCCCACGCGCACCTTGCGGTGCCGCGAGCCGCGCGGCGGTTTCAGATTCGAGAGTGTGGGTGTGTTTGCCATCGTTCGTTGATCCTATTCCTTTAGCCCTGCACTTCCACCAGATGGTGGACCTTTGCGATCATGCCGCGCGTTTCGGGCGTGTCCGCGCGCTCCACCACCTGTTGCATCCGGCGAAAGCCCAGGCCGCGAATCGTCTGGCGCATGTCGCGCGGGCAGCCGATGAAGCTGCGCACCCACTTGATTTTCAGCGTTCCCGATTTCTTTTTCGTCGTCGTCATTTTCGTTCGTTGCGCCTCAATTAGATCGCGCGGCTAGGAAGTGGTCGCCGCGGCTGCTTCCTCTCCGGTCTTGCCGCGCCCTTCGGCCACGCTGGCCGCGTCCTTCAAGTGCAGCAGCGCGTCGAACGTGGCCTTGATCACGTTGTGCGGGTTCGACGTGCCGAGCGACTTCGTCAGCACGTTCTGAATGCCCGCCACCTCCATCACCGCGCGCACCGGGCCGCCGGCGATCACGCCGGTGCCTTCGGGCGCGGGCTTCAGCAGCACGTGTCCCGAGCCGTAGTAGCCCATCACCTGGTGCGGGATCGTGGTGCCCTTCAGGTTGAGCTTGACCATATTCTTCTTCGCTTGCTCGATGGCCTTGCGGATCGCCATGGGGACTTCGCGGGCCTTGCCCATGCCGAATCCGGCATGGCCGCCCTGATCGCCCACCACCACGAGCGCCGAGAAGCTGAGGTTCTTGCCGCCCTTCACGACTTTCGTGACGCGGTTGATCGACACCACCTGATCCTTCAGATTGGCCTGATTGGTGTCGATCGGCCGGCGAACGGCCAACGTGTCTTTGAGCTCTTGTTTCGGCATAGTTTTTAGAACTTCAGGCCCGCCTCCCGGGCCGCTTCGGCAAGCGCCTGCACGCGGCCGTGATACTGATAGCCGCCGCGGTCAAACACCACTTTCTCGACGCCTTTGGCGCGAGCGCGTTCCGCAATCACCTTGCCGACCACTTTCGACGCCGCAATGTTGCCGCCGCCCTTGATCTGCGCGCGGACTTCCTTGTCGAGCGAACTTGCGAATGCCAGCGTGGTGCCCGAGGCGTCGTCGACCACCTGCGCGCGAATGTGCTTCGTCGAGCGGTGCACGCACAATCGCGGGCGCTCGGGCGTCCCCGAAATCCTCTTGCGCATGCGCACGTGAATCCGCCGGCGGTGCGCCTCGCGCGATAACCTTCGAACCGGTGCTGCCACAGTCGTTCTCCTTTTCCGTGTACTGCTGTCTGCACCGCCGTATTACGCAGGCGGCGATGCTATGCGGCCGTCGTCTTCGCGCCCGCCTTGCCCGCCTTCTTCTTCAATCGCTCGCCGGTGATGCGGACGCCCTTTTGCTTGTACGGGTCGGGCGGGCGCAGCGCGCGCAGGTTTGCCGCCACCTGGCCCACCTGGTTCTTGTCGGCCCCGGAAACCGTCATGTGCGTCTGCTTCTCGATCGCGATCTGAATCCCCTCGGGGATCGGGAACTCGACTCGGGTGCGAATAGCCCAGCGCGAGGACCACATTCTTGCCCTTCACCTCGGCGCGGTAGCCGACGCCCACGATATCAAGGTCCTTCTTGAATCCCTGCGTCACGCCGGTCACCGCGTTCGCCACGAGAGCTCGCGCCAGGCCGTGCAGCGCGCGCTGCTCTTCGGATTCGCGCTTGGCGATCAGCGTGCTGTCCTTCTGCTCGAAGTAAATTCCGCGCGGCAACGGCACGGTCATCTTGCCCTTGGGGCCCTGCACGTCCACCACGCCGTCCTTGATCTGCACCTTCACGCCCGACGGCAGGGGGATCAGCTTGTTTCCAATTCGCGACATGGCTCTCTGAAAACCTCTCTCGAGTCTCTAACGGACTTCTCTACCGAACCTCGCTGCCAAACCTCTTTACCAAACTTCGCACAGCAGTTCGCCGCCCACGCCTTGCTTGCGTGCGGCGTGCCCGGTCATCAGGCCGCGCGGCGTTGAAAGAATCGCGATGCCCATTCCGCCCACCACCGCGCGGATCTTCGTCTTCCCGACGTAGCGCCGCGAGCCGGGACGCGAAACGCGCTTGAGATCGGTGATCACGCCGTGGCGATCCGGCGTGTAGCGCAAAAAGACGCGCAGCGTCTTCTTGCCTTTTTCTTCGACCACTTTGAAGTTCGTGAGGTAGCCCTCGTCCTTCAGGATGCGGGCGATCTCCACCTTCAGCTTCGAGGACGGCAGATCGACGCGCGCGTGCTTCGCGCGCACCCCGTTGCGGATTCGGGTCAGCATGTCGGCGATAGGATCGGTAGTCATCTCGTTTTCACCAACTCGACTTTACAACGCCGGGGATTTCGCCCTTGAGGGCGTGGCCGCGGAAGCAGATGCGGCACATCTCGAATTTCCGCAGGAATCCGCGCGCCCGGCCGCAAATGCGGCAGCGGTTGCGCTGGCGGATCTTGTACTTCAGCTTCTTCCGCATCTTTGCAAATTGACTGTCTCGAGCCATGCTTCTCCGTTTCTCCTCGGCCTAATTCTGCGCGCGGAAAGGCACGCCGAGCTGCTTCAGAAGCTCGCGCCCCTCTTCGTCGCTTCGGGCCGTCGTCGTGATCGTGATGTTCATTCCCTTGATCTTGTCCACCCGCGTGTAATCGATTTCCGGAAACACCAGCTGGTCCTTCAGGCCCAGCGTGTAGTTGCCGCGCCCGTCGAACGAGTTCGGCGGCAAGCCCTTGAAATCGCGCACGCGCGGCAGGACGATCGACGCCAGCCGGTCGAGGAACTCGTACATTCGCTCGCCGCGCAGCGTCACCATGCATCCGATCGCCATGCCCTTGCGAATCTTGAAATTCGCGATCGACTTCTTCGCCCGCGTGATCACGGGCTTCTGCCCGGCGATCTGTCCCAGCTCGGCAGCGGCCGTGTCCAGCAGCTTCACGTTCTGGCTCGCTTCGCCCATGCCGATGTTGAGCGTCACCTTCGAAACTCGCGGGACGGCCATCGAATTCTTGTAGCCGAAGCGCTTGGTCAGCGCCGGCATGGCCTCCTTGCGGTACTTTTCATGCAGCCGGTTCGTCATGTCTCTCGCCTCTTGCTAATTCTCAAACGTCGTGTTGCAGCGCCGGCAGACGCGCACCTTGGTGCCGTCCGGCAGCTTGGTGTGCCCCGCGCGCGTGTGCTTCCCGCATCCCGGGCAGACCAGCATCACGTTCGAAACGTTCATCGGGCCCTCTTTTTCGAGGATGCCGCCCTTGATGTTTTTCGACGGGTTCGGCCGCGTGTGCCGCTTGATCATGTTCGCGTGCTCGACCGTCACCCGGCGCTTCGCCGGATCGACCGAAAGCACTTTGCCGGTCTTGCCCTTCGAGCGTCCTGCCATGATTTTTACCGTGTCGCCGTGGCGAATGCCGAGCGGCGCCGGCTTTACGTTCGTTTCTCTCATCGCTACCACACTTCCGGGGCGAGCGACACGATCTTGGTGAACTTCTTGTCGCGCAGCTCGCGTGCGACCGGGCCGAAAACGCGCGTTCCTACCGGCTCGTTCGCGTCGTTGATGAGCACCGCGGCGTTGTCGTCGAAGCGGATGTACGTTCCGTCCCTCCGCCGCTGCTCTTTTCTCGTGCGCACCACCACGGCGCGCACCACTTTACCCTTCTTGATCTGGCTGTCCGGCGCCGCTTCCTTCACCGCCGCCGTGATGACGTCGCCGAGCGACGCCGTCAATCCCGCGTCTCCCCCGATCGGGAGAATGCAGGTCAGCTGGCGCGCGCCGGAATTATCGGCCACCGTCAGCCACGTCCTCATCTGAACCATCGTCGTGCTCCCCTAGTCTTTCCGGCTCGTGCTACGCGCGCGTTGAACGCTGCAGCACTTCCTTCAGCCGCCACCGCTTCAATTTCGAAAGCGGGCGGGTGGAAACGATGCGCACCGTATCGCCCACGCGCGCTTCCCGCGTTTCGTCGTGCGCGTAATACTTCTTCGCCGACCGGATCACCCGCTGGTACAGCGGATGCTGTGTGGTGCGCCGGACCTTCACCACGATCGTCTTCTCCATCTTGGCGCTGGTCACGATGCCAACCAGTTCCTGCCGCGCGCCCCGCTCGCGGCTTGCGTGCTGCTCCGCCGCTTTCGCGGCCGCTGTCTCGTTCGCCATTACGCCTTCCTCAATTCGCCGGCGCGCAGGAGAGTCTTCACCCGCGCGAGGTCCTTCTTCGCTTCCCGCAGCTTCTTCAAACCTTCCGACTGGCCTGAGGAAAGCTGAAAACGCAGACGGAAAATCTGTTCGGCGAGCTCGCGCTCCTCGAGTTCGAGCTCGTTGGGTTTCATCTCGCGGTATTTTTCCAGATTCGGCCGCGCCGCCATTAGAGTTCCTCCGCCCGGCTGATGAACTTCGTCGCGATCGGCAGCTTGTGCGACGCGAGCTTCATCGCCTCGGTTGCCGACGCCAGGTCCACGCCCGACATCTCGAACATGATGCGGCCCGGCTTTACCACCGCCACCCAGTGCTCCGGTGGCCCTTTGCCCTTGCCCATGCGCGTCTCGGCCGGCTTCTTCGTGAATGGCTTGTCCGGGAAGATGCGGATCCAGAGCTTTCCGCCGCGCTTGATGAACCGCGTGATCGCCACGCGCGCCGCCTCGATTTGCCGGTCGGTGATCCAGGCCGGCTCGAGCGCCTTCAATCCGTACTCGCCGAATGCGAGCGAGCCGCCGCGCCACGCTTTGCCGGTACGCCGGCCGCGCTGCTGCTTGCGGTACTTCACCTTCTTCGGCATCAACATGGTTGCTCGCCTGTCCCTTTACGCCGCTTCCGTGCGGGCTCCGGGCTTCCCGCGCTGCGGGATTTTTTCGCCCTGGTAGACCCAGCACTTCACGCCAATCAGTCCGTACGTCGTATGCGCCTCGGCCGTGCCGAAATCGATGTCCGCGCGCAGCGTCTGCAGCGGCAGCCGCCCCTGCAGGTACCACTCCTTGCGCGCGATTTCCGCCCCGTTCAGCCGGCCCGCCACGCGCACCTTGATTCCCTTGCACCCGAAACGCAGCGCTGAATCCACCGCCTTGCGCATCGCCCGCCGGAAGGCCACGCGCTTTTCCAGCTGCAGCGCGATCGATTCCGCCACCAGCTGCGCGTCGAGCTCCGGCCGGTGCACTTCCTGGATGTCGATGTGCACTTCCCGGTTCGTGCGCTTCTGCACTTCGCTCTTCAGCTTGTCGATTTCCGAGCCCTTCCGGCCGATGATGATTCCCGGACGGGCCGTGTAGATCCGCACGACCAGCTTGTTGGCGGCGCGCTCGATCTCGATCGAATCGACGCCCGCCGATTTCAGCCGTTCCTTGAGCTGCTTGCGAAGCTGCACGTCCTCGTGCAGCAGGTCGGCGTACTCTTTTTTTGCGAACCAGCGCGACTTCCAGCCCTTGTTGTAGCCCAGGCGGAAACCGTAGGGATGTGTTTTCTGTCCCAAACTTGCCTCCTACTTCTTTTTCTTCTGCGCTTCTTTCGCGCGCTTTTCGATCGCCTTGCGGGCCTTGCGAATCGTGCCCTTCACGCCCTTGGAAGCCTCGGCTTCGGCTGCTGCTGCCGCCGCGCGGCCTTCGGCGGCGCGAACGTGTTCGGCCACCTCCACCACGATGTGGCTCGTCCGCTTCTGGTAGCGGAATCCGCGCCCCATCGGCGCGGGGCGCATCCGCTTCCATCGCGGCCCCTCGTTGACGAAGCAGCGCGTCACGTACAGCGCGTCCACGTCGAGCGACTCGCCGGAATCGTCCGCCTTGCGTTCCGCGTTGGCGATCGCGCTGCGCAGCGTCTTCTCGATTTCCTTGGCGATGCGCTTCTTCGTGAATCGCAGCGTCTGCAATGCGTCTTCCGCGCGCTGGCCGCGGATCAGGTCCACCACCAGCCGCGCCTTTTGCGGCGATACGCGCACGAACCGCGTGTTTGCCAAGCCTTCGATCGGACCGTGAACTGCCGTTGCTGTCGCCATCGTCTCTTCTCTTCCCTTGTTCTCGCGCTTACGCCTTCGGCGCTGCCGCTGCGGGCGCCGCTGCCGGTGCTCCGGCCGCGGCCGCCGCTCTCTCGAGCGCCGCCTTTACGGCGTGGCCCTTGAAGGTGCGCGTCGGCGCGAATTCCCCCAGCTTGTGTCCCACCATCTGCTCGGTGATGTACACCGGAATGAACTTCCTTCCGTTGTGCACGGCGATCGTGTGCCCCACCATCTCGGGCAGGATCGTCGAGCGGCGCGACCACGTCTTCACCACCTTTTTCTCGTTTCGCTCGTTCAGCGCGCTCACCTTTTCCTGCAGGTGCGTGTCGATGAACGGCCCCTTCTTCAGCGAGCGCGGCATGAGCTTCCTATTCCTCCACCCGGTGCAGCTTCACCCATTGCGCGCGGCGAAGCTTGCGGAATCCCCGCACCGGTCCGGAGACGCGGTGCGAAACCTGGCAGAAGGGACATACAAAGCGCGTCCCCTGCGCGTTCGGTATATTGTCGACAATCACGGCCCATCCGGGGCGGCAGAAGCGGAACAGCACCTGCGGCGCTGGCGTGAGCTTTGAAACTCGTCCGGCGGGTTTTGCGGACGCCTTTACGGCCGGCTTGGCCGCACGCCGCGGAACCGCTTTCCGCGTTCGTGCCGCTCGCCGGTTGAACGTCGAGACGTTCTAGTGGCTGTCATAAGCGTTCTCTCTATTCCCCGCCGCGCCGGGTTCATTTTTTTACCGCTCCGAAAACTGCAACAAACTTGTTATGGCTTCCGCCGTTCCACGATCATCCGGTCGCTCTTGCGCTTCTTTCGCGTCTTGGCGCCCAGTGTCGGAAATCCCCACGGCGTCTGAGGATGGTTGCCCTTCACGCGGCCTTCACCGCCGCCGTGCGGGTGATCGACTGGATTCATCGCCACGCCGCGCACCGTAGGACGCTTGCCGTGCCATCGCGTGCGTCCCGCCTTCCCGTACGTCACGTTTTCGTGATCGAGGTTGCCGAGCTGCCCGATCGTGGCCATGCAATCGACGCTGAATCTTCGCACTTCGCCCGAAGGCAGCTTCACGAGAGCGACGTCGCCCTCCTTGCTCAGAAGCTGCGCCGCTCCGCCGGCCGCGCGCACCACTTGTCCGCCCTTGCCGGGAAACAACTCCAAGTTGTGGACCATCGTGCCGGGCGGGATGTGCCGGAACTGCAGCGCGTTGCCGGGAAGAATGTCCGCGCCCTCGCCGTTCTGCACCGTCATGCCCACTTCGAGGCCCACCGGGTGCAGGATGTAGCGCTTTTCGCCGTCCGCGTAGTGCAGCAGCGCGATTCGCGACGACCGGTTCGGATCGTATTCGATGGCCGCCACCTTCGCCGGGATGCCGGTCTTCTCGCGGCGGAAATCGATCGTCCGGTACTTCTTGGCGTGTCCGCCGCCGCGGTGCCATGACGTGACTTCGCCGTGCGAGTTGCGTCCGCCCGTGCGCTTCTTCGATTCGCTCAGCGACTTCTCCGGCGTTTGCTTGGTGATCTCGCTCTTGTCGAGCATCGTCAGGAAGCGTCGCGACGGCGTGTACGGTCTAAATGTTTTCAGTGCCATTCTTGCCTCTTGCGTGCTGCGTCTTGCATCCGAAACGAAAGCTACAGATTTTCCGCGTACTCGATCATCTTTTCGCCCGGTGCCAGCCGGACGTACGCTTTCTTCCAATCGCTGCGAAAGCCTTCGGCGCGCCCCCGGCGGCGGAACTTGCCGTGATAAATCGCCGTGCGCACGTGATCGACCTTCACCTTGAACACGCGCTGCACCGCTTCCTTGATCTCCGTCTTGGTCGCGTCTTTCGCGACCTCGAAGACCACGGTGTGCTGCGTCTCCTTCACCCCGAGTCCTTTTTCGGTGATGATCGGGCGCCGGATCACTTGATAGAGCCTCGGCGTCGCTGCCGTCGGTGTCATCGCCATCGGTTATTCCTTTTTCGCCTTGGGCTTCTTTGCGGCGGCGGGCTTTTTCGCCGCCTTGGGCGCCGCTGCCTTCTTCGCAGCCTTCACTGGAGCAGCCTTGGCCTTTGCGGTGCTCGCTGCCTTCTTCGCCGGAGCGGTCTCCGCAGCCTCTTCCGTTGCCGCTTCGGCCGATTTCGTCGCCGAAAGCGCGCGGCTCAATCGCAGCGCCGCCTCGCGCGACAGCATCAGCCGGTCGTGCCGCATCAGGTCGTACGTCACGAGCGCGGTTGCCGGCACCAGCGTCACGCCCTCGATATTGCGGCTGGCGCGTTCGAGATTCACGTTCTCGCCCGTCTCAACCAGCAGGATCGTGCGCGTTTCTTTGTCGAGCTTCGAAAGCGTCTCGCGGAACAGCTTCGTCTTGTGCGATTCGAGCTTCCAGCCCTCGACCACCGTCAGCTTCTGCTCGGCGAGCTTGGACGAAAGCGCCGAACGCAGCGCCCCCACAACCATTTTCTTCGGCAGCGCGTAATCGTATTTTCGCGGAACCGGTCCATGCACCGTGCCGCCGTGCCGCCAGAGCGGCGAGCGGATCGACCCGATGCGCGCGCGGCCCGTGCCCTTCTGCCGCCACAGCTTCCTTCCCGCGCCGCTCACTTCGCTCTTGTCCTTCGTCTTGTGCGTCCCGGAGCGCTTGCCTGCCAGATGGTGCCGCACCGATTCGTGCAGCAGGTTCTTGTTCACCTGCGCGCCAAACACGTCGTCCGCCAGCTCTACCTGGCCGACCGTCTTGCCTTCGAGATTCATCACGTCCACAACGGGCATTGTCGTCTCTCGCTCTTGTGACTCGTTTGCTTTACTTGGCTGCCGCGGCCGCTCTGCTCTTGCCGACCGTCTTCGCCCTGCGAATCAAAATGTACGCCCCTGCCGGCCCCGGCACCGCGCCGCGCACCAGCAGCAAATTCTCGTCCGTGTCGATCCGGATCACGCGCAAATTCTTCGAACGTCTTCCGCTCGTTCCCCATGTGTCCCGGGAAATGCTGTCCCAGCCACACGCGCGATGGAAACGAGCTCGCGCCGATGCCGCCCGGCGCGCGGTGGAACATCGATCCGTGGCTCGCGTCGCCGCCGCGATAGTGCCAGCGCTTCACGCCGCCCTGAAATCCCTTGCCCTTGCTTACGCCGCTCACGTCGACGTACTCGCCGACCTTGAATCCGTCCACCAGCACGCGGTCGCCGGGCTTCGTCTCTTCCTTCGAATCCTCGAGGCGGATCTCGCCGAGATACCGCATCGGCGCCACATTCGCCTTCTTGAAGTGCCCGGTCATGGCCTTGTTCACGCGCTGCGGCTTGATGAATTCCACCAGGCCCAGCTGGACGGCGTCGTAGCCGTGCTTGTCCTTCGTCTTTCGGTCGACCACCACGCACGGGCCCGCCTGCAGCACCGTGCACGGCACGGCTGTGCCGTCGTCGGCGAAGACTTGCGTCATCCCCAGCTTGATTCCGAGTATGCCGTTGACTCCCATTTCGCTCGCTCTTTCCTTCTCGCTCTTGTCGCCGCTATTTCGTAGCGTGTTCGCGCCCGAAAGCCTTGATCTCGACATCCACGCCCGGCGGCAAATCGAGCTTCATCAGCGCGTCGACCGTATCCGGCGTCGGCTCCAAAATATCGATCAGCCGTTTGTGCGTGCGCATCTCGAACTGCTCGCGCGATTTCTTGTCCACGTGCGGCGACCGCAGCACCGTCCAGCGGTTGATCACCGTGGGCAGCGGAATCGGCCCGGCCACATCCGCGCCCGTGCGCTTCGCCGTGTCGACAATTTCCTTCGTCGATTGATCGAGAATGCGGTGATCGTACGCCTTCAAACGAATCCGAATTTTTTCTCCGTTAGCCATGGTTTACTCGATGATCTCCGTCACGGCTCCGGCGCCCACCGTGTGGCCGCCTTCCCGGATCGCGAATCGCAGCCCCTTCTCAAGCGCCACCGGTGTAATCAAACTGATCTCCGCCGACACGTTGTCTCCCGGCATCACCATCTCCACTCCCGCCGGCAGCTTCACGTCTCCCGTCACGTCCGTCGTCCGGAAGTAGAATTGCGGCCGGTACCCCGTGAAAAACGGCGTGTGCCTCCCGCCTTCTTCCTTCGTCAATACGTACGCTTCCGCCTTGAACTTCGTGTGCGGCGTGATCGATCCCGGCTTGCACAACACCTGCCCGCGCTCCACTTCATCCTTCTCCGTCCCGCGCAGCAGCAGTCCCACGTTGTCGCCCGCCATCCCCTCGTCCAGCAGCTTCCGGAACATCTCGACACCCGTCACCGTCTTCTTCATCGTCGGACGGAAGCCCACGATCTCGATCTCTTCTCCCACCTTCACCTTGCCCCGCTCGATTCGTCCCGTCACCACCGTTCCGCGCCCTGAGATCGAAAAAATATCCTCGATCGGCATCGCGAACGGCTTATCCACGTCCCGCGGCGGCAGCGGAATGTGCTTGTCCACCGCATCCATCAGCTCCAGCACCGACTTCTCCCACTTCGGATCCCCCTCGAGCGCCTTCAGCGCCGAGCCCCGAATCACCGGAATCGTGTCGCCAGGAAACTGGTACGTCTTCAGCAGCTCGCGCACTTCCAGCTCCACCAGCTCGAGCAGCTCCGGATCCTCCACCACGTCGCACTTGTTCAGAAACACCACAATCGCCGGCACGCCCACCTGCCGCGCCAGCAGAATGTGTTCCCGCGTCTGCGGCATCGGGCCATCCGTCGCCGCCACCACCAGGATCGCTCCGTCCATCTGCGCCGCGCCCGTGATCATGTTCTTCACGTAGTCCGCGTGCCCCGGGCAATCGATATGCGCGTAGTGTCGGTTCGGCGTCTCATACTCCACGTGCGACACCGCGATCGTGATCCCGCGCTCCCGCTCTTCCGGCGCGTTGTCGATCGTGTCGAACGCCCGGAACGATACCTTCGGGTTGTTCTTCGAGAGCACCTTCGTGATCGCCGCCGTCAACGTCGTCTTTCCGTGGTCGATGTGCCCAATCGTCCCCACGTTCAAGTGCGGCTTACTCCGCTCGAATTTCTCCTTCGCCATGTCTTTCTTCGCTCCTCCGCTTCAGCGTGCTGTACGAATCCCGCGTGCCTGAATCTGAGCTATTACCTGACTGCTTTGCCCGTCGCCCGGCCGATCACTTCCTCGGACACGTGCGGCGGCGCCTGTTGGTAATGCGAAAAGTGCATCGTAAAACTGCCGCGCCCCTGCGTCTTGCTGCGAATATCTGTTGCGTAGCCGAACATCTCCGCGAGCGGCACCAGCACGTTGATGATTTCGCTTCCTGCGCGAGTTTCCCGGCCCTGCAGCTGGCCGCGCCGCGAGTTCAGGTCCGCGATCACCGGCCCCATGTAGTCCTCGGGGACCACCACTTCCACGCGCATGATCGGCTCGAGCAGCTTCGGGCTCGCGCGGCGGCATGCTTCTTTGAACGCCATCGATCCCGCGATCTTGAACGCCATTTCCGAGCTGTCCACGTCGTGATACGTGCCGTCGATCACCACCACGGCGAGGTCCACCATCTCGTAGCCTGCGAGGACGCCGTTTTCCATCGCTTCCTTCACGCCGTCTTCGATGGGAGGAATGAATTCTTTCGGAATCGCTCCGCCCACCACTTTATCGATGAACAGCAGCCGGTGCTCCTTGTCGAAGCGCCACTTGCCGCCCTTGCCCGCCACCTGCTTCGCCAGCGCATCGAGCTCATCCGTCGACAGCTCGTGCATGTCTTCATGGTTCGCATTCGGTAACGGCTGCACCGTCAGCTTCACGTGGCCGTACTGCCCGCGCCCGCCCGACTGCTTGATGTGTCGGTGCTCCGCCTCGGCCATCTTCAAAATCGTTTCGCGGTACGCCACCTGCGGCCGGCCCACGTTCGCCTGCACGTTGAATTCGCGCATCATCCGGTCGACGATAATCTCAAGGTGCAGCTCGCCCATGCCGGAAATCAGCGTTTGCCCCGTATCTTGATCCGTGTGCACGCGGAACGTCGGATCTTCCTGGGCCAGTTTTCCGAGCGCCGTGCCCATTTTTTCCTGGTCGGCTTTGGTCTTGGGTTCGATCGCTACGGAAATAACCGGGGTGGGGAAATCGATGTTTTCGAGGACGATGGGCTTTTCTTCGTCACACAGCGTATCGCCGGTCGTCACGTTCTTCAAGCCCACGCACGCCGCGATGTCGCCCGCTTCGATCGATTCGATTTCTTCGCGCTTGTTCGCGTGCATGCGGAGCAAACGCCCCATGCGCTCGCGCGTCTTTCGCGTCGAGTTGTAAACCGATTGCCCGGTCTTCAACACGCCCGAATACACCCGGATATACGTCAGATGCCCGACGTAGGGATCGGTCATGATCTTGAACGCTAGCGCCGCGAACGGCTGATCGTCCGACGCGCGCCGCAGTTCCGGCTCGGTTCCTTCCGTCGCCATGCCCTCGACCGGCGGCACGTCCACCGGCGACGGCAGATAGTCGACCACCGCATCGAGCAGCGGCTGCACGCCCTTGTTCTTGAAGGCCGAGCCCGCGATCACCGGCACTAGCTTCAGCGCGATCGTCGAGCGCCGCAGCGACGCGCGCAGCTCCGCCGGCTCGAGCTTGTGCTGCTCGAGGTATTTGGTCAGGATGGCGTCGTCGTGCTCCGCGATGTACTCGACCACTTTCTCGCGATGCTCTTTGTAGAATTCCGGGCTCAGCGCCGTGGCTTTCACGGCCGTTTCAAGCGCCGGGCGCGTCGCCAGATACGCCGCATCCCACAGCTTCTCGAGCGGTAAAATCTCGTATTCCGCGCCAAGCGCCTCGTCCTTCCAGACGATCGCGCGCTCCTCGATGAAATCGATGATTCCGATGAAATTGTCTTCGCGGCCGATGGGGTAGGTGATGGGAACGGGATGGGCGGCAAGCCTTTGCCGCATCGATAGAATCGAGTGCTCGAAATCGGCGCCGATGCGGTCCATCTTGTTGATGAACGCGATGCGCGGCACGCGATACTTGTCCGCCTGCCGCCAGACCGTTTCCGATTGCGGCTGCACGCCCGCCACCGCGTCGAATACCGCCACCGCGCCGTCCAGCACGCGCAGCGACCGCTCGACTTCCACCGTGAAATCCACGTGTCCCGGGGTATCGATGATATTGATGCGGTACATCTTGTCGAAACGCTTCCAGGAAGCTGTCGTTGCCGCCGATGTGATGGTGATCCCGCGCTCGCGCTCCTGATCCATCCAGTCCATCACGGTGGTGCCTTCGTGCACCTCGCCGATCTTGTAGGTCACACCCGTATAGAAAAGGATCCGCTCGGTGACGGTCGTCTTCCCCGCATCGATATGCGCCATGATCCCGATGTTGCGCGTGTGATCGAGTTGTACTTGCCGTGGCATTTTCTTATTCGAGTCCCAGCCCTAAGCCATTACCAGCGATAATGCGCGAAAGCCTTGTTCGCTTCCGCCATGCGGTGAACGTCCTCTTTCTTCTTCACCGCGCCGCCGCGTCCGTTCGCGGCATCCATGATTTCTTCAGCCAGCTTGTCCGTCATCGACTTGCCGGCGCGCGTTCGCGAGTAAAGCACCAGCCAGTGGATCGCCAGTGATTGCCGCCGGAATGGATTCACTTCGACGGGCACCTGGTAGTTCGCGCCGCCCACGCGCCGCGTCTTCACTTCCAGCATCGGCTTGCAGTTCTCGACAGCCTTCTTGAAAAGCTTGAACGCGTCGTCGTTGGCCTTCTTCGCAACCTGGTCCATCGCCTGGTAGAAAATCGTTTGCGCGGTCGACCGTTTGCCGTCGTACATCATGCTCGAAATGAATTTCTGCACGAGGTCGCTGCCGAACACCGGGTCTCCCGGAATCTTGCGGCGTACGACCCATCCTTTGCGTGGCATCGCTCGTCTCTCCCGCTACTTCTGTGCGGCTTTGGGCCGCTTGGCGCCGTATTTCGAGCGCCCCTGCTTGCGGTTCTCGACGCCTGCCGCGTCAAGCGTTCCGCGAATCACGTGGTACCGCACGCCCGGCAGATCCTTCACGCGGCCGCCTCGCACCAGCACGATCGAGTGCTCCTGCAGGTTGTGGCCGATTCCGGGAATGTACGTCGTCACTTCGGCGCTGTTGGTCAATCGCGCGCGCGCCACTTTTCTCAGCGCGGAGTTCGGTTTCTTCGGCGTCTGCGTGTAAACGCGAACGCACACGCCGCGCTTCTCGGGACATCCCTCGAGCGCGGGCGATTTCGTCTTCGTTCGAATTTTGTCCCGGCCATACCGCACCAGTTGCGCAAACGTCGGCACGCTTCCCCCTCAATTCCAAAAACTCTGTTTTTGTTTGGCTCTGCGCAGCCCAAACCTGCCCGCGCAGAACTTAGCGGGTGAATGAACGGTAAAGGTCGCCAAACCCGAAGGAACTACCAGGTACTCCGCGCTGACGCTTCACCCCGAGGAGTGAACTCAACTTTCGACTGCGGAGAGGCTGTCACGGCTTTGCGGGGCTGGCGCCCCATTTCGGCCGTTCTTCCTTACCCCGTTCCTTTTATCTTGTTCCGGGGCTGGAAGACTTCCCTTTCACCACCGGGCACAATGCCCTAAGCACAACCGCGCAAGTATAGAGAAAGTAAGGAGTCGTGTCAACTCGATTCGCTTGTGGAAATCTGCGTGCTCAGGCTTTTGGCCTGCCGAAATCCCGCCATCATTTCGGAACACAGAGATTGACGCCTCCTTGCGCTATCCGCCACCCCCCGATTCCGCCCTCTCCGGTATCACTCGCACCGAGCATCCCGGCAAGTATCGGTCATTCTAGCTCCAGCGCTTCCGTATTGTGCTTGTATTCAACTACTTATGAGCACTTCGCAGCCTTCCGTCGTGCGACCTCCCTCGCCGCTTGCCTCCCGCCAGCTCGTAGCCGGGCCGCCGGTCACTAGTTCCCAACTTCTCAATCGCGCCTCGATCAAAGCTTTACGTCGGGCCGCCATCACACCTAAACTGTGGCCTCGGATTTTCAACAGGGAGCATGCGTGATTCTTCGCTGGATGGCGATTTTCTGCCTTGTGACCTTGCCGGCACTCGCAAGCGCGCAGGACAAATCCACGTCTCCCGCCGCGCCTCAAAATTCCGCTGAAGCCGCTGCTGCGCCGAAGAAATCGGCCGCCGATTATTCGCAAGAGCCGTTCATCATCGAGCAGTTCATAACCACCGTGCGCTTTGAAAATGACGGCACGGGCGAGCGCGACGTCACCGCTCGCATCCGCATCCAAAGCGACGCGGGCGTTCAGGAGTTTGGCCAGCTCCGCTTCGGCTACAGTTCCGCGAACGAGCAGTTGGATGTCGCCTACGTGCGCGTGCGCAAGCCCGATGGCTCCGTCGTCACCGCTGCACCCGACGCGATCACCGAAATGACGGCTCCCGTCGCGCGCGAAGCGCCTGTTTACACCGACTCCAAGGAAAAACACGTCACCGTTCCTGATCTCGCGCCTGGCGTCACGCTCGAATACGAAACCGTTACGCGCCTCGTCACGCCGCTCGCTCCCGGCGAGTTCTGGTTCGACCACAATTTCGTCAAGAGTTCGATCGTCCTTGACGAGCGCCTCGAAATCGACGTTCCGAAGGGCCGCAAGATCGATCTGCAGTCGTCGCCACACACACCCTACGACACGGTTACAAAGGACGGCCGCACGATCTACACCTGGAAGCAATCGAATCTCGCCATGCCCTCCGATGAAGAGTCGAAGAAGCGACAGCCGCAGAATTCGGAAGCCAAGATTCCGGACGTGCAGCTCACGACATTCACCAGTTGGGAAGCAGTCGGCCGCTGGTATGCGAAGCTCGAGCAGGGACGCACCGATCCCTCGCCCGAAATTCGCGCCAAGACGGCCGCTCTGATTCAGGGCCGCGCCACCGAACTCGAAAAAATCCAGGCGCTCTACGATTACGTCTCGAAAAGAATCCGTTACGTGAGCCTTTCCTTCGGCGTGGGCCGCTACCAGCCGCATACGGCCGCCGAAATCTTCGCCAACCAGTACGGCGATTGCAAAGACAAGCACACGCTGCTCGCTTCGATGCTCCAGGCCGCAGGCATTCCGTCCGATGCCGTGCTCATTTCCTACGAGCGCAAGTTGGATCTGTCAATGCCCTCGCCCGCGCAGTTCAACCACATGATCACGGCTGTGCCGCTCGGCAAATCGCTGATCTGGATGGACGCCACCGCCGAAGTAGCTCCGTTCCGCCTGCTCGCCTCGCCGCTGCGCGCCAAATCCGCGCTCGTCGTTCCGCCCGATGGCGACGCCAAGGTCGTCGAAACGCCGGCCGATCCGCCGTTTCCCTCGTTCCAGCGTGTCGAGATCGACGCCAAAGTCAGCGATCTCGGCAAGCTCACGGCGCACGCGCACTATACGATGCGCGGCGATACCGAACTTGTCCTCCGGCTCGCCTTTCGCCGCACGCCGGAAACCAAGTGGAAGCAACTGGGGCAGACGATCCTCACGCTCGACGGCATTCACGGCGAAGTCACCGCCGTGAAACCGGGCGACCCGACCGCAACGGCAAATCCGTTCCAGTTCGACATCGACTTCGAAATGCCCAACTACCTCGATTGGTCGAGCAAGAAAGCCAAAGCCGCCTTGCCGCTGCTTTCGATCGGCCTCCCCAATCCTCCCGATGACGACACCGCGCCCGTGAAGCTGGGCAGCCCTCTCAAAGTGGACGTGAGCCTCAAGCTGGAATTGCCGCCGGCCGATACCGCGCAAGCCCCCATTTCCGTTTCCGTCGCGCGCGACTACGCCGATTTTTCTTCGAGCTACCATTTCGCCGATCACACTCTGACCGCCGAGCGCATCCTGAATTTCAAAATCCGCGAACTCCCGGCCTCGCGCGCCACCGACTACCTCGCCTTCGCGCGAGCGGTGAACGCCGATGAAACTCAGGCGCTCGTTGTCGCGAATGCCACGCCGGGCGCTCCCGAAATTCCGGCGGCGGCCAAGCCGGACGACCTTTTCGAGGCGGGCCTCGCCGCGCTCAATTCCGGCAATATGCGCGCCGCGATTCCGCTCTTCCAGCGCGTCGTCGCGCTCGATCCGAAATACAAGCAGGCGTGGAACGATCTCGGCATCGCCTACCTGCGCGATGGTTCCTACGACGATGCGATCGCCGCCTTCCGCAAGCAGCTTGACGTCGACCCGTTCGACGAACACGCCAACGACTACCTCGGCCTCGCGCTCGAGAATCAGCAGAAGTATCCCGACGCTATCGCCGCATTCCGCAAGCAGATCGAGGCAAATCCGCTCGACCTCATCGCGCACGCCGCGCTCGGCAGCATTTTTCTCGATCAGCATCTTTATCCCGATGCCGTGCCCGAACTTGAGAAGGCCGTGATCCTCTCCCCGGACAACGCTCAGCTTCAGGTGAGCCTTGGCCGCGCGTACATCAACAGCGGCCAGCAGGAAAAAGGCCTGGCCGCGTTCGATAAAGCCGCCGGCATCTCCCAGACGCCCGCGATCTGGAACGACATCGCCTATAATCTCGCGGACAATAAAATCGAGCTCGATAAAGCGCTGCGATACGCCGAGTCGGCCATTTCGTCCACCGACGCCGATCTCCGGAATATCGATCTGCTCCATCTCACCATGGATCAGATGAACGAGGTCGCCAGCATCGGCTCCTGCTGGGACACGCTTGGCTGGGTGTACTTCGAAAAAGGCGACATGCAGGAGGCCGAGCGCTACATCAGCGCGGCCTGGCGGCTCGACCAGCACGGCGAGGTTGCCGATCATCTCGCGCGAATCTATGAAAAGCTCGGCGACAAGGATCGAGCCGCGCACACCTTCGCGCTCGCGCTCGCTGCGCCGCATTCCGTTCCCGAGACGCGCGCTCGCCTGATCCTGCTCCTCGGCGGCAATGCCGGCATCGCCGATCTCGTGAAAAAGGCCGCGCCCGAACTTGCCTCCATGCGTTCCTTCGAATTAAAGGGGCTCCTGAAGGAAGACGCCAACGCCGATTTCCTGATCCTGCTCTCGCCCGCGGGCTCCGACGGCGGATCGGTGAAAGTCGACGCCGCGAAATTCGTGAGCGGCAGCGAATCCCTGCGCCCCTTCGCCGACAACTTGAAGTCTCTCGACTATGGCGCCGCATTTCCCGATGCCTCGCCCGCCAAACTCGTTCGCCGCGGCACCGTCTCCTGTTCCGCGAAATCCGGCGATTGTATTTTCAAGCTGCTCGTCCCCGAAAACGTCCACTCCATCAATTGACGATCCGACGAGGATCGTCATCCTGAGCTCGGCGAAGTTTGCCGAGCGAAGGATCTCTCCGTCTCTCTCTTCTCTGCGTCCTCTGCGTCTCCCTGCCCTGAGCAGTTGAGCGAAGGGTGCGGTGAATCCCGCTTTTCGGGCCGTTGAGCTCGCAGCCTCCGTGACCTCTGTGCCTCCTCAGTGCCCTCTGTGTTTCGCTCTTCGGCCCGCCTAGACCGTCGCTGCGATCCATGGCGCGAGGTTGCCAAGCTGTCACGGGCCCACGGCCGCCTGGGGCTCTTACCCCTAGTCCCGTTTCGGCTCCCACGTCATCTTGAAAACAATCGATCGGCGAATCTCGCCGCTCAAGAATGTCTGTGGGATCGCTTCCACGTGCCTCTCTTGTTGCAGATTGCGTCCCCACACCGAATAGGTGAAGCCGCGAATGTTTTTCGTCGACACGCCCACGTCAACACGATTCACGGTGGGCAGCGCGTCGTGAATCGCATCGTAGTAGTAGTAGGCGGCGTCGAAATTCAGCCGGCGGGTCAAATCGAAGCGCGATTGAACGTTGAGCTGGTGCTCCGGATTTGCCGCCGCCGCGGACAACCCAGGCAGCCCCTCGCCGAGTGGCGAATTGCCCCGAAGTTCCGTGACGCCGGCGGACACCACCCACCGTCGGACCGGAGTGTACTTCAGCGAAAGCTCCAGGCCGTGGGTTTGACCGCTCCCTACGTTGTAGGGGTGCGTGGGCAGATCGACGTACAACGGCGATGGGTTGACTACGCCAGCTCCCGGCGCGCTCAGACCGGTCAGCCGGTCGTAGCCGTTGTAATATACCGCGGCATCCGCCGAAAATCTTTCCTTCCACTCGTAGCGATATCCCAATTCGAATGCGTGCAGAATTTCCGACTCGATGGCCGGATTTCCCTCGATGACCACAAACGTGGGCGGCGCCGCGCCGACCTCCGCTATGCGATCGAAGAGACTCTCCTCGATTTGGGCGGGGGTCCGCACGGCGCGCGAATAGGCCGCCCAAAGGGTCTGCGCATGGCTGGGAGTCCATACGGCCCGGATTTGCGGCTGGTACTCGAAGCCGGTGTAGCCGTTGTGTTCGAATTTCGAACCCGCGATCAGACGCAGTCTGTCCGGCAGCAGAACAACGTCATATTGAACGAAGGCGCTGTAGGTCGTATCCCTCCGCAAAGCAGGCACGAAGCTGATGGTGAACGTGGAGGGCCAGGAATCTTGCGTGGTCATGATTCCGCCACCCATCGTCAGCGCCTGCCGAGCCGAAACGGCGTAGTTCTGCTGCAACTCGAGGTCACACGTATTGCGGTTATCCGTATCGATGACGGCGACCCGGTCCGTCCAATCGCAATAGCCCAGCACGTCCGTCGAAGACCGCTCGCTATGCGTATGTTTCCAGCGGCCCAGGATGTGCCCGCCTTTCACCACGGTGGCCGTCGCGAGAGCCGCCGGAGGTGCAGTCGGACTGAATACCGGAACAAGATCGCGTACCCGTCCGGAATAGCCTTCCCCATCAAACGTCACGATGTCTTTGCCCGAGGCGTTCCAATCGAAGCGCACGCCGCCCTGCGAGATGGTCCACGTGTCGTAATTATCGGCGCCGGCTGCGTTGACCGTCGGAAGCCAATAGTTACTCGTCCCGTAGATGCGATAGGCGAAGCGATCTCCTTCGCTGCCGCCGTAGCGCACGCGCCCTGCGTACCCCTCGTTCACGCCTGCAGAGGTGGAAACCTGCGGCCCCTGCGTCTTGGCCGCTTCCTTGGTGATGATGTTGATCACGCCGTTCACGGCGTTTGCGCCCCAGAGCGTGCCGCCCGGCCCGCGAATCACCTCGATGCGATCGATATCCTCGAGCGGCGGGTCTTGCACGTCCCAGTAAACGCCGCCGAACGTCGGCGAATACACCAGCCGCCCGTCGATCAGCACCAGCATCTTGTTGTTGAAGGCATTGCTGAATCCCCGCGCGCTCACCAGCCAGACGTGCGCGCTTTGTTGCACCACGTATAATCCTGGGACCGTGCGTAGCGCGTCCGGCACCGAAGAAAAACCACCGCGTCGGATGTCGTCTCCCGTGATGACGTAGATTGCGGCCGGCGCGTCCGACAGTTCCTCGGGCTTCTTCGAGGCCAACGTCACGTCAACCTTTAGCAGATCCTCGATGCTCAGTTGTGTCAGGTCGGTCCCTGCCGATGCAGGCGCACTGGAAGCGCCCGGCGCTTGCGCGCGCGCAGTCGCGCACCCGAAAACGAAAAGCGCGATCGCGCCTGCGCCGGCGATTCCAACCAGCGATCTCCGTATTGCCCCGATACCGATCAAGGTCTCGATACGCGCTTAATCGGATCAAAACGGATTTCTCTCCAATGGTTCGAGCGAAAATCGATGAAAGAGCGGTGTTCTCGGCGGATTTCACTAGAGAGCGGTCGGCTATGGGTGGAGCTGTGCCGTCAGGTGCCGGCTGTTTCGGATCGGTACATTACGTCAGTCCGCCGGAGGATTTCTCTCGTTTCTCTTCTCTGCGTCCTCCGCGCCTCCCCGGCCCTGAGAAGTCGGGCGAAGGGTGCGGTGAATCCCGGTTCATCCGTCGTTGGATCGCGCAGCCTCCGTGCCCTCCGCGCCGCCTCAGTGCCCTCCGTGTTTACTCTTTCGGGGTCGCGCCAGAGCCGATCACACGGACAACAATTCCGTAGGGGCGGGTTTCAAACCCGCCCTCCGCACCTGGCCCGCGAGCCGCACCTGCGACTAGAGCTGAGCGCTCATCAACCGCCCGACGTTTCCCATCACGCGCAGCCCATCCGCGCGATCCTTGAAGTAGCGCGCATTGATCTCATCGGCGCCCAGGTCCTCCACGGAACGAAAGCCCATCCGCATCAGCCGCTCGGCCAGCGCCTTCGGATCGAAGAATGTCCGGAACGGCTCGCCCGCCGCCTCGACGCGACGCGAAAGCGCGTCCAGAGCCATTCGCTCGATCAGGCCGAGCGATTCCCGCGGGACCACGTAGTCGAAAACGATTCCGCCTCCATGCGGCAATGACGCGACGAATCCCAGCGTCGCCGCCACGGCTTCGTCGGTGAGATACATCGAAACGCCGAGCCACGAGAAAAACGCCGGCTTGTCGCGATCGAATCCGGCCTCGCGCAAGCCGTCCGCCAGCGTCTGCCGCTCGAAATCGACCGGCGCAAACGTCACCGACGCCGGTATCGCGATCTCGGTGGCCGCAAGCTGACGCCGCTTCCACTCCTGCGTCGCTGGATAATCGACTTCGAAGACGCGCAGCGCCGTTTCGGCGTGCGGATTCCGGTACGCAAACGTATCGAGCCCCGCGCCCAGCACCACGTACTGCGCCGTCCCCCGCGCGATCGCCCGCGCAAGTTCATCCTCCGCATACCGGCTGCGCGCCGCCATAAACGCGCGAAGCGCCTTCGACAACCGGTCGCCGCCCGTCCCTTCGCCGCCTTCGAGCCGCGCGAGTGCACGCGGCCCGAGTATCTTCAGCGCGATCGGATCGTCCAGCACCTTCGGCTCGTCCGCAAGCTGGTGCGCCGCCCGCCGCATCGCCACCCGCAACGCCGTATGGCTCGGCCTCGCCTCTTCCATGATTTGCATTTATACGACGAAATGACAGCGTTGCCGGTGCGAATTTCTCCCGTGACCCCGGTCGGAATCTCGGTCGAGTTGCTGATGCCGGGGATGCGGGCGGACGCAGCGGCGGCGCTAAGTCGGCGGTGAAATCGTGAAGAGATATCCTTCGGGCGAACTAAAGGAGAAACGTGGACCTCAGAATGAAGTGCCTGCGGCGCGGGGAAATGTCTTACGGTGCAAAATCGCGCCGAATTTGGTTTTTTGTGGCTTTTTTCGTCCCGCGTAAGCCCCCGCTAGGGGGATGCTCCATGCACCTCTTACTGCGGTTAAATTGAGTGTTTCAAGGCGAAGAGAGATCCTTCGGCCGACCGAAGGCAAATGCGTCGACCTCAGGATGACCATCCTGATCGGATGGTCACTTAATCTCCATCACTTCTCGTTCTTTCGAGGCGGAGAGGTCTTCGATCTTTTTCGTTTCCGATTTGGTGACGTTTTCGAGCTCATCGAGCGAGCGCTTCTTGTCGTCTTCGCTGATCTTCTTTTCTTTTTCGAGCTTTTCGATGGCTTCTTTGATATCGCGGCGGATGTTGCGGACCGACGTGCGGTGATTCTCGAGCACCTTGTGGATGTGCTTCACCAAATCCTTGCGGCGCTCTTCGGTGAGCGGCGGAATCGGGACGCGAATCACTTTGCCGTCGTTCGCGGGATTAATGCCGAGGTCGGACGTGCGAATCGCCTTGTCGATCAGCGGCACCGCGCCCGGGTCCCAGGGCGAGATCACGATCGTCATCGGGTCGGGAATGTTGACGGTGCCGAGCTGGTTGATCGGCATCGACGTGCCGTGATAATCGACGCGCACGTGATCGAGTAGCGCCATGTTCGCGCGCCCCGTGCGGATTCCGGCCAGCTCCTTGCGGAAATCCTCGACTGCTTTTTCCATTCGCGTTCGCGCTTGCGCGATCGCGTCTTTGCTTGTGGCAACCGTGCTCATCGAAAAAATAACCTCCGCCCGTGCGGCCTTACTCGGCGCTGACCGTCGAGCCGACGCGCTCACCCAGGACTACGCGCTTCAGGTTTCCCGGCACGTTCATGTTGAACACGACGATCGGCATCTTGTTGTCCATGCAGAGCGAAATCGCCGTCGAGTCCATTACCGACAGGCCCTTTTGCAGGACGTCGAGATACGTGATCCGATCGAACATCTTCGCGCCCGGCACTTTTTCCGGATCGGCGTCGTAGATGCCGTCGACGCGCGTAGCCTTCAGGATCACCTGCGCCTTGATCTCCATCGCGCGCAGGGCTGCCGCCGTGTCGGTGGAAAAATAGGGGTTGCCGGTGCCCGCCGCGAAGATCACCACGCGCTGCTTTTCGAGGTGCCGCGTGGCGCGCCTGCGGATGAAGGGCTCGGCCACCTGATGCATTTCGATCGCGCTCATCATGCGCGTGTGGCATCCGGCTTTTTCGAACGCGTCCTGCAGCGCGAGGCCATTGAGCACCGTCGCGAGCATGCCCATGTAATCGCCCGTCGCGCGATCGATCTCGAGCCCCTGCTGCCTCGCCCCGCGAAAAATGTTGCCGCCGCCGACGATCACCGCAATCTGGATTCCCAGATCCTGGACTTCCTTCACTTCGCGCGCAATGCTCTGGATCGTTGCCGCGTGGATGCCGTAATCATCCGGGCCGGAAAGCGATTCGCCCGAAAGCTTGAGGACGATGCGCTGGTAGACCGGCGTTTCACCGGCCGCGCCGTCGGTGCGCGTCTGCTGTGGTGCAGCCTTCATCGTGTTGGTGACCGCTCTCGCCCCCGAGGCATTCTAGCAGAGAATCGGCGCAGGCTGGCGGCCTCGTGAGCCGCCAACCCGCGGATTCCAATGGTTTAATTGATTTGCGGGGAAAAGCGCTTGTTGCTACGCCGGGACGGGCGTGCCCGATCCGTCCGGCGATTCGGGCGTGTCCGTGGCGCCGGCGCCGGTGCCGTCCATCTCGCCGACCTTGAAGCGCGAGAAGCGGCGGATCGCGATATTTTCGCCGAGCTTTGCGATGGCCTGATCGACCAGCTCCTTGATCGTAGTGCCTTCATCCTTGATGAAGTGCTGTTCGTAGAGGCAATTCTCTTCGTAGAATTTTTCCATCTTGCCGGTAAGGATTTTTTCGACCACGTTTTCGGGCTTGCCGGTGGCCTTGGCCTGCTCGCGATAAATTTCGCGCTCGCGGTCGAGGACCTCCTGCGTCACTTCCTCGCGGCGGAGGAATCGCGGATCGAGCGCGGCGACGTGCATGGCTACGTCGTGGCACAGATTCTGAAAATCATCCGTGCGCGCCACGAAATCGCTCTCGCAATTGATCTCGACGAGCACACCAATCTTCCCGCCCGCGTGAATGTAGCAGCTCACCAACCCCTCGGACGTAGCGCGCTGCGCTTTTTTCGCGGCGGCCGCCTGCCCCTTCTTTCGCAGGACGGTGATCGCCTTCTCGATATCGCCGCCGGATTCGATCAGAGCCGCGCGGCAATCGGAAAAGCCCGCGCCGGTTTTGTCGCGCAGCTCCTTCACGAGCTGCGCGGGTACGTTCTTTCCTGCTTCAGGTGCTGTCGCCATCGCTTCTCTCAATTCCCTGTTGACTGGATTTTAAGGACCGCCGGGTTGCAATTCGCGCAGAACCCGCACCGCAATTCCACCCAATTGCGTTCTCGCGCCCAAGCTATCGGCTAAATTCTACCGGGCCGCGCCTTCGTCGTCCGGTACAGGAGTGGGAACTTCCTCGGCGGGAGCCGCCTCTGCCACTTCACCCTCGACGAAATCGCCTTCCTGCTTCTCGTATTGTTCGTACGCGCTCGTATCCACGTAATCGGGGCCTTCTTCGCCCGGCACGCCCGCGGCCTTCTGATCCGCGATCTGCGTCTGCTCGAACGACTGGCGCCCGGAGAGGACCGCATCGGAAATCTTCGACGTGAACAGGCGAATCGCACGCAGCGCGTCGTCGTTGCCGGGAATCACCCAGTCGACGAGCGTCGGGTCGCAGTTCGTGTCCACTATCGCGACGACCGGAATGCCCATTCGCCGCGCCTCGCGCACCGCGATCACTTCCGCGTTCGGGTCGATCACGAACATCGTGTCCGGCAGCGTCGTCATGTTCTCGACGCCGGAGAAATTCTGTTGCAGGTGCTTCAATTCGCGGTCGAGCCGCGCCGCTTCCTTTTTCGAAAGCTGCGCCATGCGCCCGTCGTCGGACATGGCCTTCAGCAGCTTCAGCCGCTTGATGGATTTCTGAAGCGTGACCCAGTTGGTGAGCGTCCCGCCGAGCCAGCGGTGGTTCACGAAAAACATGCCGCAGCGCTCCGCCTCTTCCTTGATGGCTTCCTGCGCCTGGCGCTTCGTGCCGAGGAAAAGCACGCTCTTGCCCTGGCCCGCTTGTTCGGCCACGTAGCGCGCGGCCTCGCGGAAAAGTTTCAGGGTCTTTTGCAAATCGATGATGTGGATTCCGTTGCGTTCTCCGAAAATGTACTCCTTCATTTTCGGGTTCCAGCGACGCGTCTGATGGCCGAAATGCACGCCGGCCTCCAGAAGCTCCTTCATTGTAATTTCGACTCCCAAAGTACCTCCTCCCTTTCAAAGGGATGCTTGTGTCCCTAGCTTGCTGCCTAAGGACGATTCCGGCTTGCCGGAACAGCATCCTTTTTTGCCGGTCCTTCCCGGCCGTGAATTTTCCCGCTCCGATTGCTCGAGGCGGGCCTTGCATCGAACGCCTTTTAGGGGGTCGGGGCTTCAGCCCCGACATAACGCCCGCCCAAAGACAGGCTTTAGCCCCTGAAGACAGCGACTAGCGCTTGCTGAACTGGAAGCGGCGGCGTGCGCCCTTTTGCCCGTACTTCTTCCGTTCTTTCATGCGCGGATCGCGCGTCAAGAATCCGTTCTTGCGCAGCGCGGGACGCAGCTCCGGATTGAGTATCGCGAGCGCCCTCGACAGTCCCATGCGCACGGCTCCGGCCTGGCCGCCCACGCCGCCGCCCTTCACCTGCGCGCGCACCTCGAGCTGATCGTGCATCTGCGTGAACTTCAGCGGCTCGGTGGCCGCGGTATTCCACGCGACATTGCGAAAATATTCGTCCACCGGCCGGCCATTCACCGTGAACCGCGCCGGGCCCGGCTTGATGTACACGCGCGCGACCGCTTCGCGGCGGCGTCCCGTGCCGTAGTGCTGCTTCACTGCGCCTTGAAAATTCGCGGCTGAACTCAACGTTCCCCCTCTTCGATAACTGCCCGTATCACGCCGTCTGCGGACTCGTCCGCGCAGCGCAAAACTCCCGAATTTTTCCCGTCAGTTGTTCTTAGAGCGCAAGCGGCTGGGGCTTCTGTCCGGCGTGGCGGGCAAGCGCTTCCTTCCCTGCGTATACGCGCAACTTCTTGGCGCGACGTGCGCGGAGCTTGTTCTTCGGCAGCATCCCGAGCACCGCCTCGCGGATCACCTCTTCGGGACGCTTCTCGAGCATTCGGCGGATCGGAATTTCCTTCAGGCCGCCCGGATAACCGCTGTGATGGCGGTAGATCTTCTGGTCGATCTTGTTTCCCGTCAACCGCACGAGTTCGGCGTTGATTACAACCACGTGGTCTCCACAATCGAGACTCGGCGTGAAACTGGCTTTGTCCTTGCCAATGAGAAGTCTCGCGATGCGCGTCGCCAGGCGCCCCAGCACCTGCCCTTCCGCGTCCACCACGAACCAATCCTTGCCTACCGTGAGCGCTTCCGCTTCCCGGCCCTTCGGAACATACGTCCGCATCAGCTCAGTCTACCTTTCCCTCTGGAGACAAACGCTAACTATAGCGTACACCGCTTTTCCCGTCAAACGGAGACTCGCACCGACGAGGATTGGTCTCCCGCCTCGTTTATCAGTTAGTCTCAAGGCGATTAGGAGTAACCGGTCGATCAGGCGGGGTCATAGTACGCTTACGGTATGTCTTGGGTTGACATACCGATCCTTCTAATCCTACTGGGGATTTTTATTTCCGGGCTGCGGATTTCGCGGGAGTACCAGCGTGCGGTCGTGTTCCGGCTGGGCCGTTACAGCAGCCTGCGCGGACCCGGTCTCTTCTGGATGATCCCTCTTGGAATCGAAAACGAAACGCGCATCGACTTGCGTGTCGTCACGAATCCGATCGAGCAACAGGAGACCATCACGCGAGACAGCGTGACCGTGAAAGTCAACGCGGTCCTCTGGTTCCGAGTTAGCGACCCCAAGAAGGCCGTTCTCACAGTCGAGAGCTTTCGCGCCGCGGTGCAGCAGGTGGCGCTGACGAGTCTGCGTAATGTAATCGGCCAGCACGATCTCGATGAAGTGCTCAAGGAGCGCGACAAGATCAATGCACTGCTGAAAAAGAATGTTCTCGAGAACACGGCTGCTTGGGGAGTCACGGTCGAGCTGTTGGAAATGAAGGACGTCGAGATTCCGCAAGACATGCAGCGGGTGATGGCAATGGAAGCCGAGGCGATGCGAGAAAAGCGCGCCCGGATCATCAAAGCGGACGCCGAGCTGGAAGCGTCACAAAAGCTGGCCGACGCCGCGCAGTTGATGGTTGGAAACCCGGCCGCGCTGGAATTGCGCCGGATGCAGATGGTTGCCGAAGTGGGCGCAGAGAATAACAGCACCACCGTGATTATGATGCCGGCCGATTTTGTTCATTTTGCGGGAAGCCTCTCGAAGTTCCTCGAAGGAAAGAGCGGCGCGTCCGCCGGGTAAACCGGGTCACAGGTGCCCTCTGGCCACGGGGACGCTTGGGATTCTACATCCCGATCCAATTGTGCCTATGGAATCAGGGGTTCGAGATCGCCCCGACGAGCGTCCGGACGATCGGTTGCCGTCGTTCTGCATTCACCGACGCACGGTCTCGGCGCGCCAAGTCGTCCCGCGCAGCCAGAAGGACCATCCATTCGACCGCCAGGGAGCGGTTCGGCGATGCAATTATATCGAAGACGCCCCAGCGTTTTGCCTCGTGATAGTCGCCCGGGCTGATGAAGTCCGTGGTCAAGACAATCCGCGTTTTACCCTCGCCGGGACCAGAACCGGCAGACGCCACCAGATCCCGGTAGCTGCCGTCGGTAAACTGACGGTCGCAAAATACCAATCCAATGTGCTGTCTCGCCAGAACCTCCTGGGACTGCCTCACCGTCGAGGCGCAAAGCGGGTCCACGCCCAATCGCTTGAGAGTTGCCGCGATCGATCCGCGCATTTCCGATTCGGACGATGCAACGAGGATTTCCGAAAAACTGCCCATGCGTTTCCTCCCCACGATCCCTTGCCATCCACCCACTGACGAAAAGCAGGGACAGGCAACGGTAAATAAAGTTCGCCGCAATCGGAATCGGCTGTTGACCCTAAATAAATCAGGAATATCGCTGTAGCGAGGCTTAGGTGGGAATATGGCGCCGGCGCGCGACTTAGGCGCCGGTTGGGTGGCCGATCTCAGGCTTGTTGCGGCCCCGAGGCCGAACTTCCTGACTACCGGTTGGCGACGTTCATATTGTGAACGCCGGAGAAGATCGAAACGGCCGTGCCGGTCGATTGCGGCACCCACCACATGCGCCGGACAACGCTATTGTGGCTGAGCTGCATGCGGCGCGCCGCGTAGTCCAGGATCAGCGGGCAGATTTGCGTGGCGCCATAGATTGCAGGCGAGGAAGCAAACGGCCTCAGCAGGGGATTCTGTTCCACAGCGCCGCTCGCGATGGCCTGGCGCGTGGAGTAGGCGTCGAACACAGCCGCGCTGTGCTGGACGGCCGACAGCGCGATCCACATCCTCCGCGACGGCAGCCTCTCAACGCCGATTCTGCCGATTGGCCTGGCAGCGATGGGAGCGTTCGGAAGGTCGGTTACCGGGGTCGCCTCGAAGTTCTGCTCCGGGTGCGCGGCAACGGTCGTCGCAAGCGCCGTCGGCGCCGCATCGGCCGCGCTGGTGGCCGGCACGATTGCGGAAGAAGACAGCAGCTGTTGAGCGCCGGCCGGCAGCGCGAAGGCGCTTGCGGCGGCTAGAAGCCCATAAATCAAGGCGTATTTCTGAAACCGGGTGGTTCGCATTTCGAAATCCCTCAGTGTCGGCGTCCCTCCGCGACTGCGGAATGGATGCTTGCGACACCGTGAGATTAGCGGCGCGCTGCGGACCGGGCCATGGAGCGTTCCTCATAATCGAATTGGTACCAAGGTCGTTACGCCTCGTTCTACGCCCACCAGTACCACCGTCCTATAGCCACGCCCCGGTACAGCCTCTAAAGTGAAGAGGTCGAACGAGTATGACGGAGAGACCGGCGTGAGCACACAACCATGGTCGAGCCGCGGGCTCGAGTTTGCGGGCGCTTCGGCGGCCAAAGCCAAGCGGGACGCCCGGCGCAGGAAGCGCTTGAAAGTATCTCTGCCCGTGCATCTTTCCGCGTTCGATGCGCGTTTCCGCGACATCGAAGACGTTGGCGAGGTGATGGATTTCACGCGCGATGGCTTGTACTTCACCACCTGCATGCCGCACTACTTCGTCGGCATGCGGCTTGTGGTCACTTTCCCCTACGGGGATAAAATCGTGGCGCACAAGAAATTTCTCGGCGAGATCGTGCGCACCGAAGACCTGGGCGACGGCAAGAGCGGCGTGGCCGTGCGCTTCCTTTTGTAGCTTTCCCGGCGGGTCTGCGGTTCTGCCTGCGCGGAACGCGGTGATCGAGGCTAGCGGCGGGAACTACGCGAAGAAAAACAGAGCCGGGCGGCAAGTCGCGTCGTGGCGACCTGCCGTCCCCGGCGGGAAAAACTCGTTTGGGCGAGGCGATAGGAAGCGGGCGATCAATCCGCGCTAGCGGTAGCCCGCGTCCGCGATGAGAACGACTTGTCGTCATCGCTGGCTTCGCCGGCCTTGTCGATCTCGATCGAGCCCTTGAAGTACGCGCCATCCTCGATCATGATCCGCGCGGTCGTCAGGTCGCCGACCACCGAACCATCCTTCTTGATCTCGATGCGGTCGCGTGCGCGCAGATTGCCCTTCACGTTGCCGTAGACGACCACTTCGCGCGCGATAACGTCGGCCGTGAGCTTCGCGCTCGCGCCCACCGTCAACTTGCGGTCCTCCAGCTGGACCAGCCCCTCGACGGTGCCGTCGATGTGCAGGTCTTCGTTGCCGGTGATTTCGCCCTTCACGTGCAGGCTCGAGCCAAGCCGCGCCGTGCCGCTGGTGCTGGCTCCGGAGCTCGTCGGATACGTATCCAGTGGTGCCATTTTCTTTGCCTCCCCAAAAGAAGATCCTGCGGATATTGGTGCTGGTGGTGGTGCGACTGTCTGTCTAGGCTGCTGCGGGAGCGGCGTCCTAGAGGGGGTATCTGGCTTCTTATCTCCCCACATGTACCCTAGCCTCCTTGGGCCCAAATGCGCCGGACTCTCAGCAATTGCTTCGGACCGGGGATATCAATGTATTCCTGCGCCTCGTCTGTGCCAAACCCAAAATGAAACATTTGTGTCCGGGTCATCACCGCCCCGAAAGGACAGGCGAAGAAGAGAGTGGCTAGTGGCGAGTGACTAGTGGCTAGAAGATACCGCACACCTCTCGCTAGTCGAAAGTTTCCATGGCAGAAGTTTTACGGTCAGCAATAAGGGAGGGACCAACGAGGGCTACATCCGCCAAGGTAATGCACAGCGCGGCCGGAACGAACGACGACACGAATCACAAATTACGAGCACGCTTTTCTAGCCACTAGTCACTCGCCACTAGCCACTTCTTCAGTACTTGCGCAGCACGCCGACGACGCGCCCTTGAATCTTCACGTCGGCCGCGGCCACAACAATCGGATCCATGGTCGAATTCGCCGGCTGCAGACGAACCTTTCCGCCCGGCTCGCGATAAAATCTTTTCACCGTCGCGTCATCCTCGCCCACCAGCGCGACCACGATCTCGCCCGGGTTCGCCACCTGGGTCTGCTCCACGACGATGTAGTCGCCATCCAAAATGTGATCTTCGCGCATCGATTCGCCCTTCACCTGCAGGACGAAGCTGTTCTGCCCGCGCGCAAAATCCGCCAGCGAAATCGTCTCGTTGTCTTCGACCGCCTCGAGCGGGCGCCCCGCCGCGATCCGCCCCGCCAGCGGCAGCTCCACCGTGTGCCGATCCATAATTTCCTCACGCACCGGCTTCGGCAGCTGCATCACCTCGATCGAGCGGCTCTGGTTGTACCCGCGCCGGATGAATCCCTTTTTCTCGAGCGTCGAGAGATGCTTGTGCACCGTCGCGAGCGACGTCAGCTTCAGCGCGTGCGCGATCTCCTCAAAGCTCGGCGAGTAGCCGTTCTTGTTGATAAAACCTACCAGGTAGTTCAGCACTTCTTTTTGCCGTTTCGTCAGCGCCATCTTTCCCCCATTCACTCGCCGGCATTCGCTCGGCTTTCTCCGCCGGCCAGGGCCTTCGTCTACACGTCGGGCGACCGGCCCTACTATATGGCGAATTAAAAGCGAAAGTCAATGGTACGTAAGGACAGGTGCAGGCCAGTTCCCGCCTTCGGGCCGATCGAAACGCAAAGCGCCTGCGTCGCGTCAATAGATGTAGAAAACTGCGACGGCGAAAGCAGTTTCTGCAAGTCCGCGCGCTCGTGTAGAATCCCAGCGGCATGTCGGGGGGAACCGACGGAGGAGTGTTCATGAAAAAACAGAAATTTCCGAATTCTTTATTCTCGCGCAATCTCGGCATCATGGTTGCGGCGGGCGCGCTTACGATCGCGGTCGCGACCGCGGGCCTCGCGCGATCGCCTCGCGCGCCGAAGGCTGCGGACGACGGCGCATCGAAAGACGTGATGGGCATGGCCTTCGACGGCCACTCGGTTTCGAATCTGGACGACTCGATCAAATACTGGGAAGTGCTCGGTTACACTCTGACGAACAAGCCCGAGTGGAAGCTCGACAAGGAAGCGAACAAGCTCGACGGCACCCCCGGCGCGGAGCGCCGCACCGCAATCATGAGCGGGCCGAGTTCCGTCTCCCATGTGCCCTTCGATCTGTACCTGACCGAATATCGCGGCATCAAGCGCCAGGACTTCAGCGGCCTCGGCTCCAACGCCCTCGGCAACGGCCACATCGATCTCACGGTGATGGACGACTGCAACATCGTCATGAACAAGTTCAAGGACATGGGAATGCTGAAGGTACCGCAGATGTTTTCCGCGCCCCCCAGACCCGACGGCAAGCGCGGCTTTGTCTTCCTCGATGATCCGAGCGGCTGGCTCGTCGAGTTGTTTGCGAAGCCACTTCCCGCTCCGGGAGCCCCTCCCGAAGCGCCCAAGGTCTCGAATTCCAGCGCGACCCCGCAGGATATCGACCGGCTCGGCATCGGGGCCGGCTTCAATCACATCGGCCTCAACGTGATTGATATGCCCAAGGCGCTGTCGTTCTATCAGGGCGTGCTCGGCGGAGACTACCCGGCTTTTACTCCCGCCCCCGCACCGGCGCCCGGCGGCCGCCCACGCATGAACATGGAGAACGGCTGGTTCACGCAGGCCACCACGGATGGACAAAATGGACACCTCCGCGTCGAGCTGCTCGGCAGTCCGGGAAACGGCGAGCCGCCCGATCAGCAAATCTCCGATATCAACGTCAACTACATCGGCTTTCAGGTGACCGACATCGACGCCGTCTACGCTGCCGCAAAAGCGGATGGCGCCAAGACTGTGTCCGAAGGCGGCATCGTAAAGACCAAGGACGGTCGCGCCGTCATGCTGAAGGATCCGGACGTTGGCGGCTTCGTGGAGCTCTGGCAAGCGAAGTAGCCTTATCGGCATAAGTTGAATTGGCGGCGGTCGCGAGCATTCGCGGCCGCCGTTTTTTTTTGGGGCTTCACCTTGCGCCGTGGTCGGTGGTAACCACGCTCCTCCGGACTTGGCGAAAATTTCGCGAGGCTTTTCCGACCTGCCGGGGCAAGCCGCAATACTTCCATGTCGACGTAACGTTCCGCATCCCGTAAGCCTGACATCGCCAACATCCAATCGGCTCGAATGCCGGACGCACTTGCAAGAAATTCCAAAGGGTGGGATTCCGTTTGTCTCTCCCGGTTTTCCTCGGCGCTCTCTGCGTCTCTGCGGTGAGTTCCTCTTCCAACAGCCCCACTGATCACTGCCGACGAGTCACTTGCCGCCAACGGCGGCATCCATCTGCTGCTGCACCTCGCGCCTGAATTCGGAGGGATGCGCGATTTTGTCGAATGGTTCCGGCGTTCCGCCCGTGCCGTGGATAACAACGGTCCCGTATCCCAGAATTCTTCCCATCGCCGGCTCATTGATTGCAACGCTCTCGACTTTCGGCAGCATGATCTCGAGCGACCGGCGGCTCAAGAGGCCCGTCTTGATGATGACGCGCCGGTTCGTCACGCCGATCTCCGTCGCGTTTCGTTTCACGATGGCGGAAATCAGCACGATCGCAGCCACCAGCAGGCAAGCGGCCCCGAGAATGAGGAGATCGTGCCGGAACAAGCAGGCAGCGACTCCCGCGCCTCCGATCAGAATGGCAAGAACAGCGGCCAGAAGAGCACGCTCCAGTGAACTCCCGTTTGATACACGAGCGTCTCTCCCGCAACCAGGTTCTTCTTCACGTAGCTCATAGGCGCCCCCCAAAATAGTCGCACACCTGCCGCCGGCAACGCCCTGCAATTGCGCGGCGCTGATCTCTTCTCACTAGCCACTAGTCACTAATCACTAGTCACTTCCTCAATTGCGGTTTTCCCGTCCCGCGCGCGGTGCTACACTGTTCGACAGACGCGAGCGTTTCGCGGCCACCGTCTGGTTTAGGGGGAGGGCGGGCGCGGCATCTCGCGGGTTCCGTTGGTCATCTAAAGAAGGGTGGGGAATAACGGAATAATATGTCCACGACTCTAGCCCAGCCGCGCGCACGCACGCGCGAAAAACTCGAACAAGCCGTCATCCGCTTCTGCGGCGATTCCGGCGACGGCATGCAGATCACCGGCAGCCAGTTCACGAATACCGTCGCGCTCTACGGCAACGATCTCGCCACTCTGCCGGACTTCCCGGCTGAAATTCGCGCGCCCGCGGGCACGCTTCCGGGCGTCAGCGGCTTCCAGGTTCATTTCTCATCGCACGACGTGTACACGCCCGGCGACGCCGTCGACGCGCTGATCGCCATGAATCCGGCGGCGCTGAAGATGAATCTGCCCGACCTCAAGCCCAACGGCATCCTGATCGTCAATCTCGATGATTTCGGCGAAACCGATCTGCGCAAGGCGCAGATGACCGTGAATCCGCTCGAAGATCATTCGCTTGACGGTTTTCGCCTCTTTCCGGTCGAGCTCACGAAGCTCACGCGCGCCGCGCTGAAAGATCTCGGTCTCGACAACAAGACCGTCGACCGCTGCAAGAATTTCTTCGCGCTCGGGATGTGCTACTGGCTCTACAACCGCTCGATGGACAATACGCTGCGCTGGATCGAGGACAAATTCAAATCCAAGCCGGCGCTGGTCACCGCCAATCGCACCGCCATGCAGGCGGGCTACAGCTATTGCGAGGCCACCGAAGCGTTTCAGATCAGCTACGAAATTCCGCCGGCAAAACTCACGCCCGGCGTCTATCGCAACATCAGCGGCAATACGGCGCTCGCGATGGGATTCGTCGCTGCGTCGCAGAAGTCGGGGCTACCGCTTTTCCTCGGCTCGTATCCGATCACCCCTGCTTCCGACATTCTGCACGAGCTTTCGGCGTACAAAGATTTCGGCGTGATGACGTTTCAGGCCGAGGACGAAATCGCCGCCATCACTTCGGCGATCGGCGCGGCCTATGCCGGCGCGCTCGGCCTCACCACCACCTCCGGTCCGGGCATGGCGCTGAAAACCGAAGCTCTTGGCCTCGCCGTCGCGGTCGAATTGCCGCTGGTGATCTGCAACATCCAGCGCGGCGGCCCGTCCACCGGCCTCCCGACGAAAACCGAGCAAGCCGATCTGCTGCAAGCGCTCTTCGGCAGAAATTCCGAGGCGCCGATTCCCGTTCTCGCGCCCGCGACGCCCGGCGATTGCTTCTGGATCGCGCTCGAAGCGAGCCGCATCGCCATCAAGTACATGGTGCCGGTGATCATTCTTTCCGACGGCTATCTCGCGAATGGCGCCGAGCCGTGGCAGATTCCGTCGCTAGAGCAGCTGCCGGAAATTCCCGTGCACTTCGAGACGAATCCGGTCGACTTCCGCCCGTATCGCCGCGATCCCGAGACGCTCGCGCGTCCCTGGGCGATTCCCGGCACGCCGGGACTCGAGCACCGCATCGGCGGCCTCGAGAAGCAGGACGTCACCGGCAACGTGAACTACGAGCCGCTGAATCACGAGCGCATGGTTCGCCTGCGCGCCGAAAAAGTCGCGGGCATCGTGCAGGACGTTCCCGACGCCGTCCCGGCCGGCGATTCTTCGGGCGATCTGTTGATCGTCGGCTGGGGCTCGACGCACGGCCCGATCACCGCCGCGCTGAAAGCGCAGCGCGAAAAAGGACGCAAGATCGGCCACGTCCATCTGCGCCATCTGAATCCGATGCCGAAAAATCTCGGCGAGCTTCTCGGCCGCTACGACCGCGTGCTCGTTCCCGAAATGAATATGGGCCAGCTCCTGATGCTGCTGCGCGCGAAATATCTGGTCGACGCGCAGGGCTACAACAAGATTCAGGGCAAGCCCTTCAAGCAGTCCGAGCTCGAGCGCAAGATCGAAGAGATCCTCGCCGCGGACGGGAGAATTTAATGCTCGCGTCGCGCGGCCAAAAGCAAGCGATCGTCATCCTGAGCGAAGTCCCGCGGCTTTTTTCTTCGCGCGTTGTAGGCGCGCCGCGGGACGCAGCCGAAGGACCTCTCTGCGCTTTTCCAACAAGCGACCACTGTCATCCCGAACGGAGTCGCGCGCGTCTTTTCTCTCCCGCGGTTTGTGCGGGCGCGCGACGCAGTGAGGGATCTGCTTTTTCTTTCGCCTTTATTAGGAGACCCGCATGAGCACGGCCACGCTATTACCGCCTCTCACGAAAAAAGACTTTCAGACCGACCAGGAAATCCGCTGGTGCCCCGGCTGCGGCGACTACGCCATTCTCTCCGCCGTGCAATCCGTTTTCCCGGAGCTTGGCATCCCGCGCGAAAAATTCGTCGTGATCTCCGGCATCGGCTGCTCGGCCCGCTTCCCGTATTACATGAACACCTTCGGCTTCCACACGATTCACGGCCGCGCGCCGGCCGTTGCCACGGGCCTGAAAATCGCGCGCCCCGATCTGGAAGTCTGGGTCGCCACCGGCGATGGCGATTCGCTTTCGATCGGCGGCAATCACACGATTCACATGCTGCGCCGCAACGTGGGCCTGAAGGTGCTGATGTTCAACAATCGCATCTACGGCCTTACGAAGGGCCAGTTTTCGCCGACATCCGAAATCGGCAAAAAGACGAAGTCGACTCCGTTCGGCACCACCGACCGCCCTTTCAATCCGCTCGCGCTCGCCATCGGCGCCGGCGCCACGTTCGTCGCGCGCTCCGTGGACGTCTTCCAGCAGCACCTGAAAGATACGCTGAAAAAAGCGGCGGCGCATCAAGGCTCGGCCTACATCGAGATTCTGCAGAACTGCAACATCTTCAACGACCACGCGTGGGAAACGCTCACCGAAAAAGACGCGCGCAGCGAGCACGTCGTACAGCTCGAACAGGGCAAGCCTTTGATTTTCGGCAAGAATCGCGACAAGGGCATCCGCATGCGCGGCCTCGATCTCGAAATCGTCCCGCTCGGCAACGGCGCATCCGAAAGTGATCTGCTCGTCCACGACGCGCAGAATCCGAATCCGGCGTACGCCTTCCTGCTTGCGCAGATGGAAAACTTGCCCGGCTTCCCCACGCCGATCGGCGTCCTGCGCTCGTGGGAAAATGTGCCGCGCTACGAGGACCTGATCGCCGCGCAGCTGCGCGAAGTCCAGGCCAAGCGCGGCAAAGGCGACCTCGCCAAGATGCTGCACGCCGGCGACACCTGGGAAGTCCGCGGGTAAAAGCCGAAAACCGAAATTGGAAATTCGGAATTCGGAAGGCCGCGCGACGCTGCGCGTGTTTCGTTTTCGGTGGTACCGAATTACGAGTTTCGAATTTCGTGTTTCGGATTTTCCCCTCTGACAGGGATCACCTTGCAGGAGATGCGCCGGGCGTCGTCTGCGCCGGTTGATTCTGCGCCACGGCGGCATTGCCCGGCTTGAGCGCCGGCATTTCGGCGAGCGCATGATCGCGCGCGGCGACGAACGCATTCCAATCGCGCCTGGCGATCGGGTCGGAACTCGGCAGCTTCAGCTTCTCGAAATTCAAGAACGTGCCGTGTTGTTCGATGCGGAAATCGAGATGCGGCCCGGTGGCGAGCCCCGTCATTCCGACGAGCCCGATGTTCTGCCCCTGCTGGACGCGCTGGCCGTCGCGCACCAGAATCCGCGAGAGATGCATGTAATAGGTGGTGTAGCCATTCGAGTGCTGCACCTTCACGAGGTTTCCATCCTCGCCCTTGCGGGCCGCGAAAATCACTTTGCCGTCGCCGATCGTCTGGACGGGAGCGCCCATCGGCGCGCCGTAGTCGATGCCAAGGTGCGGGCGATATTCCTTCAGGATCGGATGAAACCGGTGGTAGCTGAAATGCGAGGTGATCGGCGCGGCGAATTTCAGGGGCGAGTGCAGGAACGCGCGCTTCATCGACTTCCCTTCCGGCGTGTAGTACGCCGGATCGCCGTATCCATCGTGAAAGAGGACGGCGCGGAACGCGTGCCCTCCGTTGTCGTATTCCGCCGCGAGGATGCGTCCGTAGGAAGCGGTCTCGCCGTTCGCGAGAATTTTCTTCTCGATCGCCACGCGAAACGTGTCGCCGGGGCGCGGATCGGTGTAGAAATCGAGGTCGTAGGCGAAGATCGCGGCGATGCGCAGCGCGAGCTCCGGCTTTTCGCCGGCGTCCGTCACCGCCTGAAACAGCGAGCCGTCGACTTTGCCCGCCACGCCGACCTCTTCAGTGGTCGACGGAATCGTCTCGATTTTCGATTGGAAATCGCCGGCTACCGTTGGGTCACTGGCGCTGGCGGTGCTTGGAGCGAATGTATTGCCAGCCGCACGCGCAGGCGCGATCGACAGCACGTGGTCCTCGTCGATGCGGTAGTCGACCTCGCGGATTTCGCCGAGGACCGAGCGCCCAATCGTCAACTGATTGCCGGCGCGCACGTGGCGAAAATCGAAAACCGGCAGCGCGGAAGCGACCACGCGCGTAGCTGTCGCGGCATCGACTCCGACCTTTTGCAGAAATTCGGCAAAGGGCAAGCGCGAAGGCACCACCATCTTGCTGAAAAGGACGACCTGCTGCTGGATTCGTTTCGCTTCGGTAGCTGCAAGAGACGCTTGCGCGGAAATGTTGTTCTGAGCCGAAAGCCGGACGTGATACGAAGCGCCGACGCATCCCGCCGCAATCACGAGAAAGGTCGGCCAGAAAATTACTCGCCCCAGATTTTTCCCCGTCACGCTGTCTCACCCTGAACGAAGTGAATGGGCATGCCCTCGCCTTGCCTCCTATCGCGAAATCGCTTTCAGCCTACTCCAAGCCCCGCGCGATAGAAAAGCGAAATTGTGAGCAGTGATTGATGATGAGTGACCGGTGCGCAAGACAGAAAAAGATTCAAACCATTACACAGAGGACACCGAGAGGTGCCGAGATCACGGAGACGCGTCGGGCACTAGCGGTTGCACCAGGATGGTGCAATTTCTTGTGCGATAACAGGGGACTGGAGCAGCCCCTAGCGGGGGCCTTAACGGGCCTTAGAGGAGCGGAAATGGCAGGATTTGCCGCATCAGACGCCGGAGGGGCCGGGCTGCCCTTCGCCGCGCTCAGGGTCAAAAGCACCCCTTCCTTAGTACCTTCCTGCGTCAGGGCAAGCAGGGCAGGCCGACGCTACGTTTAGACCTTAAACCGCCCCTGAGATCGATCCCGGGTCGCCCCAGACGCGGACTTGGTTTCTGTCGGGCGCGACGGCTAGCGCGAGGGAGCGCTGTTCGTCCGGGACATTGCGCGGCGGAGGAGGATGCACCGGCAATGGCTCGAACAGATGCTTGCGCGCCTTGCGGAGCGCGGGTGGGTGGGACGAAGGATTGTGACGCTGCCGCCGGCGGAGTTCGAGCGAGCGCATCTAGCGGCGTCGCTGCGGGACGAGCGGCGAGAGGGGCGGCGGGTCAGCGTCGTCGGACTGACGAAATCCGGGAAAAGGTTCATGGGGAATGTCCTGCCGAGCCATTCGAGGTGGTGAGGGCGTTGATGCGTGTGCTGAATGCGACGGAGCAGAATTCGCTGAGCCGCCTCTGCCGCAAACTGCGCGAGGGCGATGTGTTGAAGTTTGTCGCCGAGATTACGCACGAGGATGAGAAGTGAGTTGAGTAGCCGAGATGTGAGTGGTGATTCGTGATCAGTGGCTGGTGGTGCGAAGAGAAGGGCGCTAGGCGAAGCCGAAGGCCAAACGTCAGCACGACATCTTCGCCGTGAAATCAAGAGTTAGAGCTTCTTCAGTGAGTCGATCGCTTGTCCCAGCGCATCACCCGAGATCCCGGATATGGCGATGAACAATTGATTCGTCGCATCTAGGAGTGAGCCTGCCGCCACCCCCGGCTCGAACGACAGAACGTGCGGAGACCGCACTTGCATCAGTTCGTTTCCCGCGTTGTCACGAACCGTAAACAATTGCCAGCCCGGCTCCAAACCGAACAGACCGGCTCCAAGTACAAAATTCACAGCTATACCATTCGGGACGGCAGCCGTAAATGCGTTTCCTTTTCTAATCCAGGAGACCTTCCCCTCCCTGGTTTTTGCCAGGAGGCTAAGCACGAATTCAGTTTTCCGGGGGTCGTCAGGAAGACCTATGATCGAGCCAATACGCGCGGTGCTCATCCTATTCCTCCGGTTGCTGCATCAATTCTACACCTAGACGTCCCGCGACTTCACTTGAGATCTCCGCCAGACGACGACAACGGAGAAGCATGAATTGAACATCCTGTTCTGGTGGCTCGTCCTGAGGCACTGCCGTGGGAGCGGAGTCGATGAACTGCTGGATGCTCATTGCGGCAGCATCCATCCTGTCTTTTTCTAGGGGTTCCAAGAGGCGGCTCCAGGCACCTCGGACCTCCACGACCCGCTGGCCTAGGTTCTCGGCAGACTCAGCGACGTTGCCCCATTCACGCCTCCTAATTTTCCCCATGATGGCCAAGGTGCTTTGTGCCAGGCTTTCCAAGCTTCTCGTCGCCATGTGGCGTAGAAGCTTTTGTTCGACTTGGCGTTGGGCTTGTTGCGCCGTCTTCATTTTCCAATCACTTCGTATGGCAAACAATGTGCCAACAGCACCAACGATGAGACCAACTACACCGGCAATTAGACCGAGTATCCCCAACCAGTGGTCCGAAATTAGAGGCGCAGCCAGCATACAAACTCCCGGCGGCATAAGTGCAGAGAGGGCCGCGTCACGCGAGTTTCAGTACTTCGACTGCAAAGGTACCGCCGTCTTTCTTGTCCCCTACGAACCATACGCACCATACTGTTGTCGAGCTGCTAATTTCTCCGACTGTCATTTTAGGACCGCCGGATTTTAGCTGAACGACATCGCCGACTTTAAATGTCCCGCTCATTGTTAGCTGCTCCATTCAATTAAAGAAAGATGGATGTTATTCAACAGCAAAAGGCTACATCAGGTATGCGGTATAGTACACCTGAATGACCGTAGAAACGGTTAGGTTCTTGTCGCAAAACGACGCCGCCGACCGATGTGAGCGTCCCACGCCTTACGTCGTTTGACCGGTGCATCGATGGATATTAGGCGCGAGCGCGTTTGTGGAGTTCCGAGGCTCCGCTGGCGGCGTCAGCTCAGGCTGATTTCGCGGAGGTGGCCGCTGGTGACGTTGTAGACGAAGCCGCGGACGGCGACGCTTGCGGGGATTCACGGGTGCGTGTGGAGCTTTTGCAGCTGGTGGCGGACATTTTCCTCGATATTTTGGAATGCGTAGAAGAAGGCGGGGGCGACGGCGGCCGTGCGGGTGCGATTCTGGATGCGGGTGCGCAATTCGTCTTCGGTGGCGTGCATCAATCCGCATCGGTGTGATTGATGACCGATCACGGAGAACGGCCACGGAGAAACCCCGGAGATTCCACCGCTGAGACGCAGAGGCGCGGAGAAAAGCGAGAGAAAAGCCACCGCTGAGACGCAGAAGGCGCGGAGGAAAGCGAGAGAAAAGCAGATCCCTCGTCCCGGTCGAAATGCGACCTCGGGATGACAGCGCAAGAGATGAAGCGGGAGACGTTGCGCCAAAACGCGGAGCCACGCGAAAGCCCGACAGCAAAGCGAGAGAGATTCTTCGTCATCCGCTGCGGCGGATTCCTCAGAATGACGCGCGAGATTCGCGGAACGGCGACAGCAGATCCCTCACGCCGGTCGGAATGCGCCCGGGTTCGGGATGACAACGAATGCCAGAAAACCAAAACGCAGAGGCTGTTCTAGTACCTGTACAGAATTAGACAGACTCCCTGCTTCATATTTTCTAGGATCGTCGCTGCTGGGCGCCCGTCGCCGCCGATGCGCGGCTGACGTATGGCGAAAAGTAGGGAGACAAAATGAAACTGCACACCGTGTCCTTGCTAGTTTTCATCTTGGCGACTCCGTGGTTGGCAGGCAGCGCTTATGCCGACACGATTTCAACGGATTTTACAAATGCGTCGGCCTTCGCCGTACTGGGCGCTACGACGGTAACGAACACTGGGGCCACCACCCTTACCGGGGATCTCGGTGTCTCCCCGGGTCTGGCGATCACTGGCGCGGGAAGCATCACGCTTTCAGGATCGACATATACTGGCACACCCGGGGTTGCGGCTACGGCCCAATCCAGCGCACTCGATACGTACAATGACCTGCTGAGCCTGTCGTCCGTTGCCAATCCCGATGGTATGAATCTGGGAGGGGAGACGCTCACTCCGGGCGTCTATAACTTTAATTCGTCGGCGTCGGCTCAGTTGACGGGAGTTCTGACTCTCAACTTCGGGGGAGCCGCGGGGAACTTCGTCTTCCTGATACCGAGCACGCTTACGACCGCAAGCGCCTCCAGCGTTGTGATCGAAAATGCCGTTGCCGGCGACAATGTGTATTGGCAGGTTGGCAGCTCCGCCACTCTCGGAAGCACCACGGCATTCGCGGGAGATATTATTGCGTTCACGGCCGTCAGCTTGGATACCGGTGCAACAGACGACTGCGGCAGCATCATCGCGCTGAATGCCGCGGTGACATTGGAAGCTAACACCATCTCGGCTGGTTCTTGCGGCGCGACTGGCACGAGCGGCAGTGGCAGTGGCAGTGGTGGTGGTGGAACTGTATCGACGCCGGAACCCGGCACGCTGGGACTTCTGCTTGGCGGCCTGCTCTGCACCCTATTTTTTTCGGCGTGGCGCAGGCGCGGGCAGGCCGCAAGATCAGTGGACTTCGCTTAGTTTAGAGATTACCTCGCTCAGGACACGTTCGGTCGCCGCAGCGACTTCCGTGCAAAGAAAAACCCAGCCCACCTGAAAGGTGGCCGCTCGGAAGGCGAACCCGAGGGCGGAATCAGGCCTTTCCTGCGGCCTCAGCGCGGCAGGGCTGTCACCGCGGCGGGCGATGATTGGCGAAGGGCTTCGGCGATCTGATTCAGGAGCAGGTCGCGCGAAAATGGCTTGTTCAAGAAGAAGGCGTCCTTCAGGAAATCGCCATCGGCCTCGCCGGGCTCGAGATATCCGGACATATAGACGACTTTCAATCCGGGCTTCCAGCGCAGCAACTCCCGCGCGAGTTCGGGCCCGCGCATCCGCGGCATCACGATGTCGGTGATGAGGATCTCGATCGTGGCGTCGCGCGCGGCAATCTGCATGGCGCGCTCGCCGTCCTCGGCCGCGAGTACCCGGTAGCCTGCCGCCGTGAGGAATTCGCAGGCCACGTCGCGGACGGCGGGTTCGTCCTCCACCAGCAGCACGGTTTGCAGTGCGGCCTTACAAACGGAAAGCTTTCGGCCGACGACATCGGAGTCGATCGGATCGTTCACGCGGGGAAGGTAAACCTCGAATGTAGTGCCGACGCCGACCTCGGTATCGACCCATAGGAATCCGCCGGTTTGCTTCACGACGCCGTAGACCATCGAAAGGCCGAGGCCCGTTCCCTTCCCGGGATCCTTGGTGGTGAAGAACGGCTCGAAAATGTGAGCCTTCGTTTCGGCGCTCATGCCGGTTCCGGTGTCGATCACGGCTAGCTTCACGTAATCTCCTGGCTCGAGCGGCGGGCGCGATTGAGCCAATTCCGGAGTCACCGCCACGTTCTGCGTTTCAATCGTGAGTGTACCGCCGCGCGGCATGGCGTCGCGCGCGTTGACGGTAAGGTTCATCAGCACCTGTTCGAGTTGGCCGGCGTCCCCTCTCACGTGGCCCAGCGATTGGTCCGCGCGGAAGACCACTTCGATATCCTCGGGCATCAGGCGTTTCAGCAGTTTCCCGAGGTCGTCGACGAGGGCGTTGACATTCAATACTTTCGGCTGCAGCGCCTGCTTCCGGCTGAACGCAAGCATCTGCCGCGTGAGCGCAGCGGCGCGGTCCGCGGCTTTGCGAATCTGCTCGCCACTCATCACCGCAGGATCGCCGGGGGCCGCGCGGTCGACAATCAATTCGCTGTGGCCCTTGATGACCGTCAGCAGGTTGTTGAAATCGTGAGCCACGCCGCCGGCCAGGCGCCCCAGCGCTTCCATTTTCTGCGATTGGCGAAGCTGACCTTCGAGCTGTTCCTTCTGCGCTTCGTTTTCCTGCAGCGATTTGCGCATGCGATCGAACGCGCGAGTGGCGTGGGCCAATTCATCGCCGCCGTGCGCGTGGAGCGGGTACCTGTAATCACCACGCTCGAGCGCGCGGAATCCGCGGAGAAGCTCCGCCAGCGGCCGCGTGAACGCGTCCGAAATCACGAACGCGAGCCCGGCGCCGGCAATCACCGCGACGAGACCAAGAGCGAGCAACAGATGGTTCAGCTCCGCGAGAAAAGCCGTCTCCTCACTGTAGGATTTCAGCACCGTGAGGCGCGCGACCGGCCCGGGGCCGCTATTCAGCCGCTGCGAATCGGCAAAGAATTCTTCGTTGCCGATTTGGATCGACCCGGAAGACGCGACGCTCTTCAGCGCTTGGCCCGCTTCTTCTTCCTCGATGGGGCGGAAAGTGCTTGTGACAACGTTTCCGCCGTAGGTGAAGGCGACCTGGCTGTCTGAGATTCGCCCCATGTCGTGGACGGCCCGGTAGTCGATCTCGCGGCCTACGATGACGGTGCCGGGCCCGCGGCCGATTCGTTGCAGCGCGACCTGATAGATTGACCCGCCGACGCACCACCAGTCGGCGGTCAAGCCGTTTGCAAGCGACCGCTGCAGCATTTCCGCCGCTTCGGCCGGCGGGAAAAGCGCCTCCCTGGAATGCAGGACGACGACCTTATCGGGTGTGTCTGCAACCGCCACCAAGTCGCTGCCATCCGACTCCAAAGGGTCTGCGGCGTTCGACAACCCGTCGGCATCCGGGTCGGCGTCTTTTCCGTCAGGTGGCCCGTCCTGATCCTGATCCGCCTCCATCGCCGCCTGCGTGGCGAGAAGGTCCGCCTTTCGAGCCAGGGCATTCTGCTTCTGGCCGAACAGGACATCGAAGGTCATCAGCGAAGTCTGCGTGCCGGTGATGAGCTCGTGGCGCGCATGGTCCTCGCCCGAGGAGCGCACGGCAAACAGGGTAGCGCAGCTCAGCCCAACCGTAACAAGGGCTAACGAGCACAGGAGCTTCGTCCGTAACCGCAAGTTAATCAGCAACTTAAGCGCTTCCCCAGACACGTATGCTTGACCCCCGGCGGAATTGATTCCTTGAGACCTTTTCAATTGAGGTCGTAGTTTGCGGCACGCATCCGGAGCCCGAAATAGCGCCTCCGTACCGCTTTAAGGGAGTACCCATGAGCTAGGGTCGAGGGACGGTGGGGATCGTAAGCGGCGGGCCAGCCCTGTCGACGCCCGAGCCGCTACGAGAGATGACCCGGGTTAGCCGCCAACCAGGCGGCGCGCGGTATCTCCGAGCTCGTCGAGGGCTTCCTTCGATATCACGGCGTCGACGCCGATGCTCCGGGCAGTCCGTTCAACGTCGGGATCGCTGTAGAGGGTAAAGAGGATGACGCGCACGTCGGGGATCGCGCGCTTCAAGGCGGACGCAGCGTCCAGGCCGTTCATCACCGGCATGCCGAGATCGAGGATCACGAGATCGGGCTGGAGCTGTTTTGCTTTTCGAATCGCCTCGCGGCCGTCTTCGGCCTCGCCCACGATCTTGAATCCGGATTCAGACTCCAAAAGATCGCACACCATGCGGCGCATCAACGGAGAGTCGTCGACGACGAGCACGTGGGCTGGAGATGGGAACATTTGCCCTGGCAATCATTTTAGCTGGGTCGAACCGTTCGACGCCGGATATCCCATGCTTTCGATTTGCAGACGACGTAGGTTTCGGATGGCATCCGCAATGGCTGCGCGTTCGATGTGGCCGTCGGTGCTGGATCTCAACGCTTGCAGGCGGTTGACGATGGCGATCTCGGCCACGTACAGGCACTCGCGGCGTTTCCGTTGGTCGGTCTCGAAGAGAGCGGCTTGGTAGTCCGGCTGCCAGTCCGGAAATACGATTTCATCTCTGCATCGCATCAGGCAAACTCCTGGTTGGGGAGATGGCACAATGGTTTGTAAAGACGCGCCTAGGATACAGAATTCGCAAAAAACGTGTCAAGAGGCCGCGACACTCGACCTCCCATGTTGCCGACTCAGAAGAACGACCTCTTCAGAAAAATACGGCAGGAGAGACGCCGAATCGCTTACTAAGTTTTTCGATATGATGCTTGTTCAATTCCCGTTTGCCGCTCAGGATTTCCGAAACCACGCTCTCGGAACCGAGCACCGGGGCCAGGTCTTTCTGCCGGAGATTGTTGGCATCGATGAGTTCCTTTAGCACGTCGACGGGCGAAGCCGAGCGGATCGGATAATGTTCCTCTTCGTATGCCTCGACCAGCAGAGTCAACACCTCAGCCAGATTTTTCTCGGCGGGCGTCAGGTTGCCCCTCCGTTCCAATTCCAGGAGCGCAGCGATATATCGCTCGTTCTGCGCATCCGACGTGACGACTCTGGGAACGCCTTCCAACAGGTCCGGTCTTTCAAGCACGGCAGTCATTTTTCCACCAATCCTTTCCATACTCGGCGTGGCTCAGAATATGCAGAATAAACACCTTTTGGCCCCTGTAGTTGATATACGAAATCAGCCTGCACTTGTTGTGGCTGACGTCGAAAACAACACAGGTTCCCACGGCATCCACATTTCTCCAGCTCTGTTTTACGTCCGGAAAATTGCCCCACTCGGCGCCTTTGGCGATCCTGTACCACGCTGCCAACGACGCCTGCCATTCAGGGTGCTTCGCGGAAGCCTCTCGAATCCTTTTCCGGCTCAAAATCCTCACGGCGAATCTTCGCATATTGCGAAGAGACGGTCAACTTTGTGGTAGCTTGTAAACTCGTAATGACGCCAAATCCTGATTACGCCGCGATGCTCGACGTAGCGCTCGGCGAAGCCCGCAAAGGGCTGGCCGAGGGCGGACTGCCCATCGGCGCCGCGATCTTCGACGCCGGCGGCAAACTCGTCGGCGCGGGACACAATCGCCGCGTCCAGGATGGCGATCCCTCGATGCACGCCGAAACGAACGCGTTTCGCAACGCCGGGCGGCAGCGCAGCTACCGCAATCTGATCATGGTCACCACGCTCGCGCCGTGCTGGTATTGCAGCGGCCTCGTGAGGCAATTCGGATTCGGGACACTCGTGGTCGGCGAGAGCCGCAATTTTCAGGGTGGCGTCGAATGGCTGCGCTCGCTCGGGATCCACGTGATCGACCTCGATTCGCAGGAGTGCGCTGCGCTGCTTTCCGCCTACATCGAAAAGCACCCGAAAATCTGGCATGAGGATATCGGACAGGAGTAGCTGGTAGGCATCCCACAATGGGCCGTCCAATTGCCGTCCGCGTGACACGGGAAGCCGGACAAGATATTCTTCCGCGATGAAATCCGGTTCCAGAGGCTTGGCCAAGACTCTTGGGATCGTTCTCGTGGTTCTCGTGATAATTGCTTTTATGATGGCGCGCTTGTTCGTCGGGGCCAAAATGGCCGGCCACATATTCAAGTAAAATCAGGCGAGTCCGCCTGGCTTTATTTCCCCTGCACGAATTGCAACGTGTATGCGGTCGTCGGATCGAGCGGCTTGTCGATCACTTTCAAATCCATAAGCTGCTCGTACATGGTCTGCCAGCGCGCGGGATCCATCTGGCCGATCTGCGCGCCGCTCGCATCGCTGCCGGTGACGAAATTCCCGTCGCGCAGCGCCTGCCACGTAAAATTCATCCACGCGGGATTGAGCGCGGGATTCAGCTTCGCAATCGCCGCATTCGCTGCCGCCGGATCTTTGAGGTACTCGCGCCATCCCTTGATCGAGGCGCGCACGAACCCGCCGACCGCCTCCGGATGCCGCGCCAGAAAATCGCGCGTCGTGAACATCACCCGGTACGGGCTGTAGCCTGCGTCGCTCGTCAGCAGGACGCGCGTCGCGATCCCCGCCTGCTGCGCGAAAAACGGTTCCAACGTCGCGAACGCCTGCTGCACGTAATTCGGATTCGCCACGAAATTCGCCACGTTCATCATCGCCGGCACTTCATGGACGTCATTGAGGTTGTAGCGCTTTGCGATGTATTCCCACCACGTCGAGCCCGTCTTGATCGCCACCGTGTGGCCATTCAGGTCGGCGAAGGATTTGATGGGAGAATCCTTGCGGACCATGATGCCTTGTGGGTCGTGCTGCATCGTGGCGGCAATGGCGACCAGCGGCTGGCCATCGGCAATCGACTCGAGGATCTTGTCCGACGAGCTCATGCCAAACTGCGCCGAGCCCACGGACACTTGCTGCTCCACGGAAACATACGGCCCGCCCGGCACGATCGCAACGTCGAGCCCTTCGTCCTTGTAGTAGCCGTTCACCAGCGCCGTGTAGAAGCCGCCATGCTCGGGCTGCGGATACCAATCCGCCTGCAGGATCACCTTGGTGAGGCCGGGTCCATTCGTCGCGTCGGCGGAATGGCGGCAGCCGGCGGCCGACAGCATGATGAAAATTGCGAGGAGGGACAGAGCGCCTGTGGAGAGGGCCTTGCGCATAGGTTAAGGTAGCACGCGCTCCATCGCCGTCGCGCACCATTTTTCTCGCGTCGTCGCCGAGCCGGGGAGAAGGATTCAAGTGTGGCCCGTGGCCTTCAGCCCGGCATTCTCGGCCGACGGCCGTCGCAGGCATCGACTTCGGTGGGTAAATTCCAGCCTCGCAGATCTGGATGCTTCGACAGCTCTCAAACGGGCGGCGGGCTGCCATCCTCCCTTCTTCCCTCCCACTGGAGCGCCGGCGAGCATCAAACGTGACTCACCTGAGCGGCGAGCCATATCGTGCTATGGTTTTGTTCCAATTAAATTGATCGTGGCCGGCGATCAGTGGAGTGTCCGACTCTCAGGATTAGAACAGCCAGGAGGACCAGTTGAAGAGACACCACATTCCCTTCGTTCTCGATGTCTTGGAGGTCTCCGATCCCGAGGACATCGAAGCCGTAAATGACGATCCTCGTATCGATCGTCAATTCGATTCGCCGACTTGCCCGCTCAACTGGCTTCTTCTCAAGCGCTCTTTGAGTGTGTTGTCGTACGCGGGAGATCGGTTTCCCACGATGAGGCCTCGAGATTCGGTGGCGCGCAAGTCGGCTCAGCAGGGGTTATGGTATCGGCTTAATCTCAAGGTGCCTGAGGTGAAATTGGGGCCTGAAGAGCTTGAGCCTCTGGCGGATTGGGTCCGGGGCGATGGCGCCGAGGAATCGTTAGGTCTGCGGGCACAGCAGGTATTGGGCCGGCTGTTTTCCGAGACGTTCGTCGCGACCCCCGAGAGCTGGGACGCGGCGATTACTTTGGTCAGAGCTCCACGTTCGTCCAATATTTTCAAGCTGATTTGGTGGAGCCTGAGTGGCAAGGTCAGGCGGGCAAAGCGACAACTGGCAGGCATGGTGAATAACGACCTCTCCGGGGTAAACGCGATTGGCATCGCAGTGCACAATCTTGCGAAAAGCTTGCGCCGGATGAAGTCACTCTATTCGGACAAGAACCTTCGAACGTTGTCCCCGCTGGACGCTGTGAATCGATGCCTCGCCGCTCCGGTGAGTGTCTACCGGCAAGCAACGGTTGCCGGCGAGCTGAAAGGCAACCAGTTTTCAAACAACTCCGTATTCATTCTCAATATCGGAGACGCGGCCAAGATGGAAGGCGCGGGGCGCCTTGTTTTCATGAGAGGTAGTTGGAGCAGTTGTCCCGCCGAGCAATGGGTTCCAGCCATGCTCGAAGGCGTATGGTTGCGCGCCAACGCTCAAGATTGAGTGACTTCGAGGTCAATTTGCGGGCCGCGGTTAATTGCGATTTGGCTGGCGCGCCGATCCTCGGGGGGCCGAGCTCCTGTTTCAGCCGGCAAGCTGCGCCGCGTACGCTACCAGCCGCGCATCCGCGCCGCGCGCCGCCACGAGTTGCACACCGGCGCCGTCGCGATCATCCGCAGGCAGCGCGACCACCGGCATGCCCGTGAGGCTTACCGGCGTGGTGTAGCGCAGGATCTTGCCGCGCGCGCCGGTATTATCGGCTCCGGCATCGAGGCGGCTGACTGGCGCGCACGGCAGGATGAGGTAATCATACGCGGCGAGCAGCGCGTCCATCCGCGCGCGAAATGTCATGTGGCGCGCGCGCAACCGCTCGATCTCCGATTCCGTGATCGACGCGCCCCACGCCAGCCGTTCCGCGATCGCGCGCTCGAAATGCGAAAAATCGCCGCCGGTGCGCGCCGTATGAATCGCGGCGGCTTCGTGCGCCTGGATTGGAGCGAAAATTTCCATGGGCTCGTCCCACCACGCGACTTCGATTTCGGTGAGCGTCGCGCCGCGCTCGCGCAGCCGCTTCTGCCATTCCGCGAAAACGTCGAGCACGTCCGCATCGCAGTCGCGCAGAAAATCGCCGCTCACGCACGCGATGCGCACGCGCGCGTCCGGCGTATCGGGCATCGCGGGAACGCGCAGCCCGAAGAGCGCCGCGACCAGCAGCGGCGCGTCGCGCAGATCGCGGAACAGCCACCCCAGCGTGTCAAACGATTGCGCCAAATGGACGCCGCCGCGCCACAGCCCGCGCTCTTGCGCCAGTCCGATCGACGCGCGATACCCCGCAAGGCCGCATAGCGCCGCCGGCACGCGAATCGACCCGCCGGTATCCGTCCCGATCGCCGCAATCGCCGAGCCTTCCTGCACGCTTGCCGCAGCGCCGCTCGAGGAGCCGCCCGTCAGGCGCGTCGCATCGCGCGGCTGGACGCAATCGCCATATTCCGGATTCTCGCCCGTGATGCCATACGCGAGCGGGTGCAGATTGGTCTTCCCGACGATGGCAGCGCCTTGCGCTCGCAGCCGCGTCGCCACGGCCGAGTCCGCGCTCACAATACCGCTCTGCTCGGCGTAGAATCGCGAGCCGCACGACGTGGGAAATCCCGCGAGATCGAAACAATCCTTCAGCGAAACCGGCAGGCCGTAGAGCAGCGGCTTCTCGCGCTCGCCCGCATCGCCGCCGAATCGCGCCGGCAAATCTTCGGCCTCGGCCATGGCGCGCTTCGCGTCGAGCGCGAGATACACATTCTTGCCCGCGTTGCTATTCGCGTGCGTAAGCGCATCGCGCATCGCCTCGCGCGGCGTCGCGCGGCCCGCGATCAACTCCCCGCGCAACGACTGAACAGGACTCGGTTGTTGAGCCATCAATTTGTCCAATTCATTCTATCAACGGCGCGCCTCCCGGAAGCGTCGGCATCCGGCTTCCGTGCGCGCGCACTTTGCGGTGTCACCCCCATCCTTGGCCGTGCTAAATTACGACATGGCGACCCCGGCAGCCGCACGCACCGGCGTAACTCCCTTCGACGAAGATTGCATCCGCGCCATCGTGCGCTTCACCGCGCGCACTCTGGAAACGCCGCATCCGGTCCCCTTCGGCGCGCTGATCGTCAACACGCGCACGGGCGAGACGCTGATGCGCGCCGTCAACGCCGTCCGCCGCGAGCACGATCCCAGCTCCCACGCCGAGACGCGCACCGTCCGCCTCGCCTGCAAGAAGCTCAAGCGCACCAGCCTCGCTGGCTACACGATGTACTCGACCTGCGAGCCTTGCGCGATGTGCATGGCCAACGCGCTGTGGGCCGGCCTCGATCGCGTCGTCTTCGGCGCCACCATCGCCGACGCCAACCGCATTGTCTCAGATTCACATCCCGGCGAAGGAAGTCTCGCGGCGCTCGGACATGCCCTGCATCGTCGAGGGCCCCGTGCTGCGCGAGCTGTGCAACACGCTTTTCACGCACCCGAATATGCAGAAGGCGTTTCGCAGCATGGTCATCGCCAGTCGCGCGGCGGAAGTCGGGCAAATAGATTAGCCTCCGAGGACAGAACATCACAGCCACGGCCATGCAATCCGATCACGCCGCCGCACTCAGCGCCATTCTTGGCGACGACTCGCGCGTGCTCACGCAGCCGCAGATCGTCGAGCGGCTCTCCCGCGATTTCTACTGGTACTCGCCCGTGCTGCGCAAGCAGCTCGACGGCAAAGTCGCCGACCTCGTCGTTCAGCCGCTCACCACGCCACGAAATCCAAAACGTTCTCGCGCTATTGCTACGCGCACGATCTTCCCGTCACCATTCGCGGCGCCGGCACCGGCAACTACGGCCAGGCGGTCCCGCTGCACGGCGGAATCGTCCTCGATCTCGCGCGCATGGACCAGATCGAAGCGATCAACCGGACGGCGTCGCCGTCTGCCAGCCCGGCGTGCGCCTCGGCGTGCTCGAAACCGAAGCGCGCAAAGCGGACTGGGAGCTGCGCTGCTATCCCTCGACCATCGTCAAAGCCACCGTCGGCGGATTTCTCGGCGGCGGCTCCGGCGGCATCGGCTCGGTCGCCCACGGCGGCCTGCGCGATTTCGAAACCGTCCGCGCGCATCGAAGTCGTCACCATGGAAGCCGAGCCGCGCGTCGTCCTCATGAAGGCGAGGCCGTCCACGAAATTCTGCATGCCTGGGGCACCAACGGCGTGATCACGCGCATCTGGCTCGCGCTTGCGCCCGCCGTCGAATGGGCGCAGTGCGCGGTCGCCTTCGACACATTCGATGAGCCTTCGATTTCAGCGAGCGCATCGCCGCGGAGCCCGAACTGGACCAAGCGCCTGGTCACCGTCTTCGAATGGCCGATCCCCTCGTTCTTCTCGCCGGTCAAACAGTACGCGCCCGAGGGCAAAGCCGCTGATCTTCTTCATGATCGCCGCCGCGCAGCTCGACGCTCTCGAAGCCGCCGCGCAGCAGGCCGGCGGCGAAGTCACGCTACTCCGGCGCTTATCACGGCCTCCGCACCCGCCCGCTGCTCTCCGATTACACCTGGAACCACACCACGCTCTGGGCCATGAAAGCCGATGACGCCTACACATATCTCCAGTGCGGCTTCGATCCCGCAACGTGCGCGAACAGATTCGCCGACTAAAGAGCGCTTCGGCGACGAAATTCTCTTTCACATCGAATTCATGAAGAACGGCGAGGGCGCGTGATTCCCGGCGCGATTCCGGTGGTTCACTTCACACGGAGAACGGCTGAACGAGATGATCGACTTCTGCCGCGAGATCGGCGTCTTCGTCGCCAACCCGCACGTCAACAATGTGGAAGGCGGCGGCCGCTACCGCGCCGATAACGTCCAGCTGCTCGCCAAGCAGCGCTACGATCCGAAGGGGCTGATGAATCCCGGCAAGATGCTCACGTTTGAACCAGAGGCTGCCCAGCCGATGAAAACCTGGATTCCCGACTCCCGCAATTTCGCCTATCTCAACTGGAAGCAGGTGGACGCGCTGCCGCGCGAAACGACGCTGCTGGTCCTGCCGACCGCCGCCATCGAGCAGCACGGCCACCATCTCCCGCTTGCCACCGACACGCTGATCAATAATCTGCTGCTCGGCCACGCGCTCGAAAAGCTGCCGGCGGAAATGCCCGTCTACGCGCTGCCGCCGGTCTGCTACGGCAAGAGCAACGAGCACATCGGCTTTCCCGGCACGCTTTCTGTCAGCGCAACCACATTCATGGCGGTGCTGCGCGATCTAGGCTCGAGCATCGCGACGGCGGGCTTCAAAAAGCTGGTCCTCTACAACACGCACGGCGGCAACACCGCGCTGATCGACGTGATGGCGCGCGATCTGCGCGCCGAATTTGGCCTGCGCACGTTTGCGCTGCACGGCTCGGGCGGCGTGAAGTTCGAAGGCGTGAGCGCGCAGGAGCGCGCCTACGGATTTCACGCCGGCGAAGTGGAAACGGCGTTGCTGCTGGCCTCGGTGCCGGAGCTCGTCGACCGCTCCGCCTACACCATCAACTACATCGCGGATGTCGCAAAGCCGCAGCTGCTCATGCCCGAGAACGCGCCCGCCAACTTCGCTGGCTCACGCGCGACATCGCCCCGAGCGGCGTGATGGGCGATCCGCGCCCCGCCACCGCCGAAAATGGCGCGCGCTGGCTGCGACGAAGCCGCCGCGCATCTCGCCGCCGCGCTCACGCCATGGTCCGCTTCGGTGCCTGATCAGCCGGGATGGGACGCCACTGCCGCCGACTGATCGATTGCGGCAATGGCGTCCGCCTGGAACGCGGCGTGCGCTGCCGCATGTCCGACGGCATCGAACTCGTCTCCGATCATTATTATCCGCCGCAGCCCGATCCCAGGCTGTGCCGCAGCCCACGCTGCTGATGCGCCAGCCCTACGGGCGCGATATCGCCTCGACCGTCGTCTACGCGCATCCGGTGTGGTTCGCGCGCCACGGCTACAACGTCGTGATTCAGGACGTGCGCGGCCGCGGCGATTCCGGCGGCGACTTCTATCCCTTCCGCCACGAGGCGCAGCGACGGCGCTGAAACGATTGCCTGGCTGCGCGCGCGCCCCGAATCGAACGGCCGCGTCGGCATGTACGGCTTCTCCTATCAGGGCATCACGCAATTGCTCGCCGCCGCGCGGCAGCCCGAAGGCCTGATCTGCATCGCGCCCGGGCATGACGGCCTGCGATCTCTATCACGGCTGGTTTTACAACAACGGCGCGCTGCGCCTCGCCTCGACGCTCGGCTGGGGCTTGCAGATGCTGAAGGAAGACACGCGCCGCCGCAAACTGCGCGAAGCGAGCGACCGCCTCGAACAAGCCTGGGCGAATCTCGCTGCGCAGACGAGCGTGCTTCCCTTCCGCGAGCATCCCGCGCTGCACGGCGAGGGCGTGCCGCAGTATGTGCTCGACTGGTTCGACCACGCCGAGCCAGGCGAATACTGGCACGAGCTCGACCTCAGCCAATCTCTCAATCGGATCAACGTGCCCGCGCTGCACGTTTCCGGCTGGTACGACACGTATCTCAAAGGTAGCGTCGACGGCTTCCTCGCGCTTCGCGAACGCGCCGCCACGGCCGCCGCACGCGACAATCAATATCTGATCGCCGGGCCGTGGCTGCACATTCCCTGGGGCGACCGCATCGGCGCGGCGGATTTTGGCACCGAGGCGCTGCTCGATACGGATGCGATCCTGCTGCGCTGGTTCAATCACTGGCTGAAGGATTCGCGGGAATTCGCGGGCGAGCCGCGCATTCGCCATTTCGTCCTCGGAGAGAATCGCTGGCGCGACGCGGAGACTTTTCCCACGGAGGCGAATCATCATTTGTATCTGCACAGCGGCGGCCGAGCGAATTCGCGCAAGGGCAACGGCACGCTTTCCGCCGCGAAGCCCACTGCCGATGAGCCTTGCGACGTTTTCGTCTACGATCCTGAGGTTCCCGTCCTCGCGCCAGGCGGCCTGCCGGCGGCGAGCGGGCAGTTCGATCAGGCGGCGCTTGAACTCGGCAACAACGTTCTCGTCTACACCGGCGAACCGCTCGTCCAGCCTTTGTTGGTTTTCGGCGCTCCGCGCGTGTCTCTCTATTGCGCCACTTCCTCGGCCCACACGGATTTCACTGCGAAACTCGTCCGCGTGAAACCCAGCGGCGCGGCGGAATTTATCTGCATCGGCATCGCCCGCTCGAGCTTTCTCTTCGCCAAAACCGGATACGCAGCAGACACGATCCATCAATGGGAATTCGATCTCGAGCCGACGTCCTGCCTCTTCGCGGCTGGTGAAAAAATCCGCCTCGAAATCGCGAGCAGCGCGTTTCCGCTCTACGACCGCAATCCCGGCACAGCAGTTCCCTCCTCCCGCGCGACATCCTGGGATTGGCGGCGCTCGACGCAGTTCGTCTATCACGACAGCAAGCGCCCGGCGGCGCTGCGCCTGCCGGTGATCGAGGCGGCGCCATGACGGCCGACCGCGTCGTGCCGATGGTCGAGATCGAAAACCTCGGCAAGCGCTACGGCACGGGCCAGCAGGTGCTCGGCGGCATCAGCCTTAGCGTCGTCAAGGGAGAATTCGTCACCCTGATCGGCCCCTCGGGCTGCGGCAAATCGACGGTGCTTAAGTTGATCTCCGGTCTGACGCCGCCGACCACCGGCTCGATACGCGTCGACGGAATGGCGCCGAAAGACGCGCGCGAAATCGTCTCCTATATTTTTCAGGACGCGACGCTGCTTCCCTGGCGCACCGTCGAGCAGAATGTCGGCCTCGGCCTGGAGCTTGAGGGCGTGGCGCGGCCCGCGCGCGAGCAGAAAACTGCGGCTCTGCTCCAACTCGTCGGGCTCACTCACGTCGTAAAGTCGTATCCGCGGCAGCTTTCGGGCGGCATGAAGATGCGCGTCTCGATCGCGCGCGCTCTCGCCACCAATCCGCGGCTGCTCCTGATGGACGAGCCTTTCGCCGCGCTCGACGAAATGACGCGCGACCGCCTGAACGAGGAAATTCTGCGCCTGCAATCGGAGCAGAAGTGGACGGCGGTCTTCGTCACCCATTCGGTGGCGGAGGCGATTTTCCTTTCGACGCGCATCATCGTTCTCGCGCCGAATCCGGGGCGCATTCACGCCGAGTTCACGGTCGATTTGCCCGTGCCGCGCACGGCGGCTCTACGCGACACGCCCGAATTCGACGCGCTCGCAGTCAAAGTGTCGCACGCGCTGCGCGCCGCGCTCGCATCCGAGGACGCGCCGGTGGCTACGCCATGAAACCGAATCCCAAACGGCAGCTCATCAATTTCGCCAATGCCGCCGCGGTCTTTGTGGCCCTGCTTGTCCTGTGGCAGCTCGTGCTGTGGATCTTCCGCGTGCCTTCGTACATGCTGCCGTCGCCGTGGGACGTTGCCTGCGCTTTTGTCGATCGCTTCTCCACCATCCTGATCGCCCTGGAGATCACCGGAGAAGAATCCGCGGGCGGCCTCGTCGCGAGCATCTTGATCGGCCTGCTCATCGCGCTGATTTTCGCGCAGTCGCGCTGGGTGCGCCGCATGCTCTATCCTTATACGCTGCTGCTGCAGACCGTTCCCATCATCGCGATCGCGCCGCTGATTCTCATGTGGGTCGGCGCGGGGACCGCCTCAGTGGGCGTGATCGCGTTCATCATTTCGCTCGCGCCGGTGATCTTCAATACCACGCAGGGCCTGATCAGCGTCGACGAGAATCTGGTGCATCTTTTTCTGATGCACAACGCGTCGCCGTCGCAGGTTCTTTTCAAGCTGCGGCTGCCGCACGCCGTGCCCGCACTCTTCGTCGGCATCCGCATCGCCAGCGGTCTCGCCGTGATCGGCGCGGTCACTGGCGAGCTCTACGCCGGATCGAGCCGCGTCGGCGTGGGCGGCCTCGGCTATTCGATCCTCTACGCCTCGACGCAGCTGCAGACGGATTATCTCTTCGCGCTCGTGCTTGCGACGACGGTGCTCGGCTTCGCCTTCTTTTTTCTGGTGATGTTTCTCGAATGGTATTTCTTGCACAATTGGCACGAGTCGGCGCGCGTGCCGGACGCCGACTCCGATACCTAAGGCCCAGGAGGAGAATCATGCTGCGACTCGAAACCGAAACCGGCTGGTGGCTCGTCACTCACCCCGATCACGCGCGCCTGGCCGGCGCCTTCGCCGAGCGCTGGGGCAACGACAAATTTCTGCCGCCGGAGCCGCGCGCACGAGTCCTCAAAGGAATCGCCCTCCACGACGACGGCTGGCTCGCGCGCGACGCGAAGCCCGAAATCACGCGGAAGGGGAAGCCGAGCGCGTTTTCGGTGGAGCTCGTCGGAAAATATTCGGCGTTCGAGGAAATCGATCTCGCGGATTATCTCGCGGTGCGAGACCGCGCGGTGCAGCGGGTCGCCGCGGAGGATCCCTACGCCGCGGTGCTCATTTCGATGCACACGTATAGCCTGCTGAGCGAGCACGCCGACCGCTCGACGATCGCCGCCGCGGAATTGCCGCTGCTCGACCGCTTTCTCGAACATCAAAAGGAATTCCAGCGAGCGCTGCGGGATCAAATCGACGGGGATGCCGGCGTGCCGCCGGAGCAGAAAAGCGAGAGCGCGATCCTCGATCACTTCCGGCTGTTGCAGGCGAACGACAATCTTTCGCTTTTGACCTGCGTGGATTTTGGGCGCCCGGCGAACCTGCTGCATCCGTTGCCATTGCGCGATGGAAGCTACGCGCGCGTCGAGGTGCGCTCGGCAGGGACGCGGCACTTCATCCTCGACCCGTATCCCTTCAGCGAGCCGTCCCTGACGTTTCAGTTCCCCGCGCGCCACGTGAAGGGCAAGCTTTTCGGCTCGGCGGCGGAGTTGCGGGAACAGTTCGCGTCAGCGCCGCCGGAGACGCTCTCGGTGACGGTCAGCGCAAGCTGAAGGCGTTCAGGCGGGATTGCGAGCAGCGAGGGACGTGGCTGGGCCGCCGTCCCCTCGCTGCTGAAATCAGCTTTAGAACAGCACGCTCAGCGACATCTGAATCTGCCGCGGGCTGCTGATCGTCTTGTTGGTCACACCCAAACCGCTGAGAGTCGGACATACGTAGAGCGCGGTGTAGCTGGTATCGCAAGGCGTCGTTGTCGCAGGCTGACCCTGATACGGAAAGTCGTTGTAGTTGATATTCTGCGAAACGTCGTCGATAGGAATATCGAAGCTGGCCGTGTTTGTGACGTTGAACACGTCGAAACTGTAGCGGACCGAAACGCGGTCATTCACCTTCGTCATCTTTACGATGGAGATGTCCGCGCGCCTCTGCCACGGCTGACGGAAGATGTTGCGCTGCCCGGCGGTAATGAAAGTCGTCTCGTACGGATCGTTGGACGGAATCGCACCCGCCTGGCCACCTACGGAACCGCCTGCGGGAAGAAGAGGCAGTGTAAAGCAATCGGGATTGAAGGCGGACGTGCCTGGGACGGCGCCGCTTAGGCCCGTTAGCGCCTGCTTCACGGTGCAGTTCGAGGCCAGGGGAACAATCGGGTTGGTGATGCCGTCGTTCGTGCCGTAGTAGATGCTGCCGACCGCGCCCGAGTAGTCGATGATGCTGTATGGCTGGCCGCTCTGGATCACGGTCAAGCCTTCAAGAGCCCATCCATCGGCAAATTTTCCCGCCAGCGAAGCCTCCGAGTAGAAGTTGTGCAGCTCGAAGCGGTAGTTGAAATTGATTACGTGCGTGCGATCGAAATCCGAATTGCCATAACCCGAACGGAGATCGAGAGGATTGTTGCCGTTGTAGAAAAGGCCCATCGCGCTCTGTTCGTCTTCGGAGTGCGAGTAGGTATATGAGAAGCCGACCTGAACGCCGTGGCTCATGCGTTTTTCGACGTGAGCCTGGAGCGCGTTGTAGGCCGAAATGCCAGCGGCCGTGTAAGATTCGGATTCGGACGAGTAGCCGAGGTAGGGAACACGCAGGTCCACGTTCCCGCCCTCGAAGTTCTCCTGGTACGGCGTTCCACTTGTCGGCAGGGTTCCGGCCGGTAAGTTAATCGGAGTAAATGAGCCAGGGGCGGTCACGACCGTGTAGCCGTACGTGTAGTCCTGCTCCCAAGGTGTGCCCGGATTTATTGGGTGAGCTGGCGAGGCAATCTGTGCCTGGTTGAACGGGATTGGAACGATTTCGTGCCGGCCCAGATTGCCCACATAGCCGATGTCGATCGCGAGATCGTTGCGCGGCTGCCACTGAATGTCGAGCGTTTCGTTCATGGTGTACGGAAGCTTGTTCGCGCGATTGTATACGGCGAATGAGAATAGAGGTATCCCGTCCTCGATTTCAGCCACCGTGGGCAGAGCAAGGTCGGCGGGGTTTCCCGACGGAGCAACCGGGGGCGTCGTCCCCCAAGGGTTTTCAAAACTGCACGTCGTGTAGGCGAATGGGCTGCAGAGGGTCGAATTCACCCAGGGCGGAGACTGATTCACGCCGAACGGGCCGCCCGAGATTACGCCTGCGGCAAAGCCAGGCGAGAGATAAGTGAAGAGCTCGCCGCGATCATAGTAGAGACCCCAACCAGCGCGGACTACGACCTTGCTATCGAACATCTTCGGACTCCACGCGACGCCAATGCGGGGAGAGAGGCCCCATTGACGGCCGGTTAGAGTGGAAGCGCTGACCCCCTTGCTCGGAAATAATGGGTTGTTCCCAGCGACGATAAAACCGTTGTTTACAGGCTCCGTGCTGTCAGAAGTGGGGGGTGAATATAGTGAGGGATCGAAATTATAAAGCTCGCCGTCCTTTTCCGTGAGGCCGCCATGATCGTCCCAACGCAGGCCGAGGCTGAGACTAAGGGTTGGGGTGATCTGGAACTTATCCTGCGCGTAAAGGCCGGTTTCCTTGGAGCGATAGTAACGGTTGGCATTCCCATTCAGGAACGCGGTTGTGATGAAGCCATCCGCCGAGTAGCTCACGGGCAAGCCTTGAAGGAAATTGGAGAAATCGGTGAAGCCGATCATGCCCTTGTTAGTTCTTTCGTCGCGAGTATCCAGCTGGGTGTAGGAGAAGCTACCGCCAAAGGTGATCGTGTGTTTGCCGTGAATCCACACTGCGTCCGCTGACGGCATCCAGCGATTCTGAAAGACGCCGGTGAAGGCCCCCTGCGAAGCTCCCGTCGCCCCTATGGTGGCCGACGCGTTGTATACGTAATTGGTGTTGTAGGTGGTGTTGTCCGAGGGATTTCCGAAATCATCCACGATCGTCATGCCTGGAAAGTTTGTGGAGCCGAACGTGTTGATCGTGCAATCGGCCAGGGGAATCGTGTAGCCCGCATTCGCGGTTGCGGTCTCGCAGGCCGAGGCGAGTTGCCCCGGCGTGAAAGGCTGGCCAATCGTGCTGTAGACCTTTTCGCGAATGAAGCCAAAAACCTCGTCGACGTTGAAGGCCGGCGTCAGGGTCTGCGTATTGGTGATGGTAGCGACTTGGCTGCCCGCATCGAGCCTTTGCGTGAACCCATCGAAGGAGGAGAACCCGAAAGGCGCGGTAGTTGGATCGTGCTGATAGTAATACTTCAGGGCCAAAGTGTCTTTGGACGTAGCGATGAAATCGACATCGCCCACAGCTTGATCGGAGATGAAGTAAGCAGGGTCCGTGACGAAAATATTTTCCGGGAAGTTGATCGTGGGGGTGAACGCTGGGTTTGCGGACGGGATGAGGAATTGCCCATTCGGCAGCTTATAGTTCAACAGGGTGTATGCAATTGGATCAATTTGCCCTCCACCCGTGCCAATAGTAGGGGTGACGGCCCCGCCCTCAAAATAAGGACATGGCGCGGGCGTGGGCGGCGTCGTCGGGCAAGTCCCCGTCGTTTGCTCGACGGCGGCAGCCAGGCCGGCTGGGCTGCGGTCATCCGTCAGGAAGTAAGGCACGGCCGTCCTGGAAGTTCCAATTTCGAGATCGGAAGTGTGGACGTGCTGATAGGACAGGAAGCCAAACAGCTTGTTCTTGATGAGCGGTCCACCCAGCGTTCCACCCGCGTCGTAGCGATGTAGTCCTGGAACCTTGTCCGCCGGGGGGATATTGGCGTCCTGGTTGTAAAAGAACGGCGCAGCGTTGATCCAGTTGGTGCCGCGGTGGCCGTAGAGCTGCCCGTGGATTTCGTTGGTACCGGACGCGGTGCTCAGGTCGATGTGCGCCCCGCTCGTTGAGCCCTGTTGCGCATCGTACATCGAAGTGTTGACACGTACTTCCTGGATCGTCTCCGGAGCGGGGGTGGGCAACGCCTGGCCAATGGCAAGATACGGCGAGGCAGTACTTTGAATCGGCTCCGCCGTGGTGCTGCCCGCGCCAGCGACTCCGGTGTTGTTGACGATGCGGGCCGATGCGACGGAGCTCGTGCTTTTGCCATTGAAGAGGTTGCTGGCATCCACACCATTCAGCAGGAACGTGTTGCTGGTGTCGCGCTGGCCGTTGGCCCAGATCGGGTTGTTACCGAGTCCCTGGTTCACGCCCGTACCGCTGGAAAGTTCGGAATTTACGCCCGGCGAAAGAATGGCGATTCCAGTGAAGCTGCCGGTGGGCAGCGGAATCGCTGTGAGCTGCGCCTTGTCCAAGACATAGCCGTTCGTGGTGTCCACGGCGTTGAGCAGCGGCGTTTCTTGCACAGTCACCGTCTGCGTCACCTCGCCGACCTTGAGCTCGGCGTTCACGGTCGCGGTGCGATTCGCCTGAAGGAGAATTGACGGAATCTTCTGTGTCTCGAAGCCGGTATGCGTGAACGTGATCGTATAGCTGCCGATAGGCAGGTTCACAAAAGTGTAGGCGCCGTCGGCGCTGGTGGTTTGGGTGCGCGTCAGGCTCGTCTGATCGTTGACTACCGTGACGGTGGCATCGGCGACCAAAGCTCCGCTCGTGTCGCTAACCGTACCCGTGATGCCGCCGAGAGTCTGCTGGGCTTGCGTGGAGGCTATGAAGACGAACGGCAGGCAGAGCGAAAGGACAAAAAAGAAAACACTTATCCTTCGAATCATCAGATTCACCCCTCCCAGTTACGATCCATAGACACTTCGCCGGGATCATCGCGCGAGGCCGTCACGGTCTCGCGATCTCTCGCGGTGCAATGGTTGTGGCTTACCCCATTTGCAAATGCAAATCTGCTGCCCGGGAGAGTAGTCCAAGTCCGGGCCGGAGAACAATGCATAGTTTTTTTCAGGCCGATCAGGAATTTCGATGTCCTGATGAAATCTTTATGGCCGATTTTTCGCGGGAATCCAGATCTTTCAATGACGAGTCCGGCAACGTGCCGGCGAACTCAGAAGAGCCGGCGGGCGGGGAGCAACGATTTGGGAATCTCCGCGCAAACCGTAAACATCGGCTCGTTGACGACCTGGCTCATGTGCAGGTTCATCGCGACGCTGCAGAGCAGGTAGGCGTGGATCGGCGTGAAGCCCCAGCGGTCGACCAGCAAATCGATCATGCGCGAGGTGGCATCGCGGGCGGCGCCGGCTGCGTCGGCAGCCGATTCCACCACGAGCCACGCGTCGCCGCCGGTCTCCTGGCCGCGCACCACGCCCGATTCGACGATCGGCGCGGCAAGCCGCTGCTGCTTGTGCAGCCGGAAGCGCAGCGTGACGTCCGCCGGGCACTCGATGCCGTTGATGCAGACTTCCCCGTCGCCCTGAGCGGCGTGCGCGTCGCCGGCGGAGAAAAGCGCACCGGGATTGAATACCGGAAGATACAAAGTGGCGCCCGTGCAAAGCTGGCGAACATCCATATTGCCGCCGAAAGGGCCCGGCGGCCGCGTGGTGAATTCGCCGTCTTCGGCGCGCGCAACCCCCATAACTCCGCAGAAGGGACGCAGCGGCACGATAGCTGGCGCGAGCGACCGGCTCACGGCGCCCTCGAGCTTCCAATGAAAGAGAAATGGCTCGCTGAAGCGTTCCTTCAGAAAGCCAAGTCCGGCGATGACGCTCGACCATCCCCAGCCCCGGTGAGCCACCTTGAGCACGTCGATCTGGAGAACATCGCCGGGCTCGGCGCGCTCGATATAGATCGGGCCGGTGAGCGCGTGGATGCGCCCGCGGTCAATGGCGAGGAATTCGGAAAGCGTCGTCTTGGGATTCACCTGCGCGCCGCTTGAATCGACGCACTCGAGATGCACGGTATCGCCCGGCTGAATGTGGATGCGCGGCGGCAGCGCGCGGTTCCAGCGCGAGTGTGTGGGATTGGCGGAAAGCTTGTGCTCGGCCATGCGCGTTTAGACCTCGACGGACATTTGCAGCTCGACGAGCGCGTGGCGGGGCAGCGCCGAAACGCCCAGCGCCGCGCGAACATGGCGCCCCGCTTCGCCAAAGACTTCAATCAGGAGATCGGAAGCGCCGTTGATCACGCGCGGGGAGTCTTCGAAGCCGGCGATCGCATTCACATAGCCATTGACGCTGATCACGCTTTTCACGCCATCGAGCGAGCCGAGATGGCGCTTGAGCACCGCCAACTGCGTAAGCGCGCAGAGGCGCGCGGCAGCGTAGCCCTGTTCGACGGTGCGATCAAGCCCGATCGTGCCGCGGATGATGTCGGTCGAATCAGCCGAAATGACGCCTGAGAGGAAAACGATATTCCCCAGCGTTTTCGCCGAGACGTAGTTTCCCCCGGCCGCCGGCGGCGGCGGCAGGACGATGCCGAGTTCCTCAAGCCGTGCTTCGACGCTCATCGGTTCGCGCCACCCTTCTTTCGCCTTCCTGCGCAGAGCACTCTAGCATAGAGATCAAATTCTTGATTGTCCGCGAGCGGCGCTGCGCTAGGATTGGCCATGCCATCCATGCCACGATCCGGAATTTATGTGGCGGGCGCTTCGATCGCTCTGGCCGCCGCCGCGATGCTTTTCATTTGCTCAGCGCGAAGAGCGGGCGCGCAGACCGCATCCGCTGCTGATTCCACCGGCGTCTTGCATGCGACGCGCGAGCTGCCTTCGGACCTGGAGCTTGGCGGCGAACTCGCCGGCCTGCCGCCGAAATCCACGGTATACGTCACGCGCCAGGATCTGCTCGCGTTGCCGCAAGTGAGCTTCACGGTGACAAACGACCCGAACTTCAAAGACCTTGGGCCGGTGCGGATCAGCGGCGTCTCGCTCGAGGAATTGGCGAAGCGGTTCGCGGCGCCGAGTGCGGATCTCGTCGTGGCGATTTGCCACGACAAATACGGCGCGAATTATCCGCGCGACTACCGGACGGCGCATCGGCCGCTGCTCGTTCTTAAGATCAATGGTAAAGGCCCGGCGGAATGGCCGAAGGATGAAGGCAGCGACATGGGACCGTACCTGATCTCGCATCCGCAATTCACGCCGCGATTCAAGGTGCTCTCGCATGTGGAGGAAATGCAGATTCCCTGGGGCGTCGTGCGGATCGACTTTCGCAGCGCGAAGCAGGTGTTTGGCGCCATCGCGCCGCGCGGCCCGCACGCGAACGATGTGCAGGTGCAGGACGGCTACCGCATCGCCAAGGAGAACTGTTTTCGCTGTCACAATGCGGGCGATAAAGGCGGGCGGAAAGCGGGCGTCACATGGACGGTGATCTCGACGATCGCGGCCGGCGCGCCCGACTTTTTCATGGCGTACGTGCGGAATCCGAAATCGAAAAGCCGGCAGGCGCAGATGCCGCCCAATCCGAAATATGACAACGCGACGCTGCGCGCGCTCGCAGCGTATTTCAGGACATTCGCGGCGGCAAATCCCTCCGCTGATGCAGCGGGAGCGACGCAATGACGCTGCGCGTCTGCAAGGTGCTTCTGGTTTTCTCGGTCGCGATTTTCTACACGCTCGTCGTACTCAACAACACGACCGACTACAACTCGAATTACCAGTTCATGCGGCACGTGCTGATGATGGATTCGACCTTCCCGGGCAACCACGGGATGTGGCGCGCGATCAACAGCCCATCGATGCATACCGTGTTCTACGTCGTGATCATCGCGTGGGAAGCGCTGACGATGATCCTGTGCTGGTGGGGCGGCGCGCGCATGGCAGCCGCCGTGGGGAGCGCGGAGGCGTTCGGCCGCGCGAAAAATCTGGCGATCGTCGCTTTGACGCTGAGCCTGCTGCAATGGTCGGTGGCGTTCCTCAGCGTGGGCGGCGAGTGGTTTCTCATGTGGCAATCGAAATCGTGGAACGGGCAGGACGCCGCGTTTCGCATGTTCACCGTGAACGGGATCGTGCTCCTGCTCGTGGCGTTGAAGGACGAAGAAGCTCGCCCGTAGCGCGTGGGGCCGCGCACGGGAGAAAAAGGGGAAGGCATTGCGCAAATTCTCGGCGATTTTGGCGGCGCTGGCGCTGCTGGGGCTGGCGCGAGGAGCCGCGGCGCAGAAATCGTACTTATTCGCGAGCCCGGATACGCGGGCGTCGCTGACGGATGAAGACGCGCGCGTGAGCCTGACGTCGTTCGAAGAGCTTAACGCGATCGCCATCGCGGACCGCATCGCGTGCTCGATGACGCGCAAGGTGGAGATTTCCGGCGTTCTCGGCGTGTACGACGCGTCCTCCGAGAATTCCTTCCTGATCGAATCGGATTTGAAGCCAACGGAAGCCGCCTACCTGGGTTCTCTGCTCGGCAGATACGAGCACCAGAAATTCGTCCTCCTATTCTTCCCGCAAGCTGCGGGGCACGACCGGCTGTGGACGATCCACACGCCGAAATCGTTCGATGCTGCCGCGGCGGCGGCCCGCCAGGTGCGCCTCACACCGGTAACGGTGCGCGCCAGCGCGGATGGAATCGAAATCTGGGTGGTCGATATGGGCGACAAGTTCGGCGATCGGCCGCGGCAACTGGCCGCGCAACTCGGCGGAAGCGCCAAATCGCAGGATGGCGCCGCCAATCTCCTCGGCGATGATGATCGCGCGAAATCCAAGGCGATCTTCGACGCCAAAATCAGTGCATTCGAGCAGCACCAAGCGCATAAGCTTTCATCCCGCCTGTGGACCGAAGCCTGGCACGACGCCTCGACGCGCGCATGCAGCGCCGAAGTGCCGCAATGACCGATGCGCTTTCCTTTCGACGGCGCGGACCGTATACTTCGCAGCATTCATGCTGTTAACAGCAGGCACGAAGGTCGGCCCCTACGAAGTCCAGGCCCCGATTGGCGCGGGTGGGATGGGCGAAGTCTACCGCGCGGTGGACGCGCGCCTCGGCCGCGACGTCGCGCTGAAAATCCTTCCCGGCTCGTTTTCTCAGGATAGCGATCGCCTGCGCCGCTTCGAGCAGGAGGCGCGCGCGGTCGCCGCGCTGAATCACCCCAATATCCTCGCCGTCTTCGACATCGGCCAGCAGGACGGCGCGCCGTTCCTGGTATCCGAGCTTCTCGAAGGCGAAACCCTGCGCGCCGTGCTCGACCGCGGGCCTCTGCCGCAGCGCAAGGCCATCGAATACGGAGTCCAGATCGCGCAGGGGCTCGCGGCGGCGCACGAAAAAGGAATCGTTCATCGCGATCTGAAGCCGGAAAACATTTTCGTCACCAAAGACGGTCGCATCAAAATCCTCGATTTCGGACTGGCAAAGCTGGCGCAGGCGGCCGAAGAGCCCAACGGCGCCACGTTGATGACCGCCGGGACGGCGGCGGGCGTCGTGCTGGGCACGCCGGGCTACATGGCGCCCGAACAGGTCCGCGGCCACGCCGCTGATGCGCGCACCGATATCTTCGCGCTCGGCGCGGTGCTCTACGAAATGCTCTCCGGCTCGCGCGCGTTTCGCCGCGACACTCCGGCGGAGAGCATGACGGCCGCATTGCGCGAGGACCCAGCGGAGTTTTCGGACGCCACGCATCCTGTATCTCCCGCGCTCGACCGGATCGTTCGGCGCTGCCTCGAAAAGAATTCGGCAGAGCGCTTCCAATCGGCGCGAGATCTTTCGTTCGCGTTGGGCGCGCTTTCCGGCACGGATGCGAGCGGCTTTACGAAGGCCGGCGGCGCGGCGGCACGGCGAATCCCGCTGCGAATCTGGCTGCCCGTGGCGCTCGCGCTGATTGTGGTAGCCGCGGCCACGTGGTTCCTCGCGCGAAGGCCGGGCGCGGCCGCGACGCGCATGCAGTTCGCGATTCCGGTGCCCGGCGAAATCAATCACCTGGCGATTTCGGCCGATGGCCGCATGCTGGCGTTCGTCTCGCCGGACGACAGGACCGGCATACCGATGCTTTTCGTACAACGCGTGGGCGCGCCCGCTGCCACGGAACTCGCGCAGACCGAGGGCGCGAGCTACCCCTTCTGGTCGCCGGACGATGCTTCCGTCGGCTTCTTCGCAAACAGCAAGCTCGAACGAATTTCCGCGGGCGGCGGCTCGGTGCAAGCCCTGGCTCGTGTGAATTTCGCGCGCGGCGGAAGCTGGGGTGCCAAGAATGTGATCCTATACACTCCGGACCCGGGAGGTCCGATCTGGCGCGTCAATGCCGATGGGAGCGGCGCGGCGCCGGCGCCATTCACCGACAAAATGCTGCCGGATACGGATTCACATCGCTGGCCGCTGTTCCTGCCGGATGGCGATCGCTTCGTATTTCTCGCGGCGAAGTTTGGTACCGCCGAGCAGAACGCCGAATCGGCGATTTATCTGAGCTCGCTCAGCAAGCCCACGGCTACGAAACTGATTACGGCGCGCTCGAATATAGGTTACGCCCCGGGCTACCTCTTCTACGTGGACGAACAAAAAGCGCTGCGTGCCCTGCCTTTCAATGCCGATGGCGGAGCCATCACGGGCGATTCCCGCGTCATCATCGACACCGTTGGTTACCAGCCCTCCGTGTACTGGGGCGCGTTCGCCGTTGCCGAGGATGGCACGGTGATCTACAGCTCGACGGCGGAAGCGGCGCAATCCGTCCTGACGTGGTACGACAAATCCGGCAAGACGCTGGGGCGGGTTGGCGAGCCCGGCGTCCAGGCGAATCCGGCTCTTTCTCCCGATGGCCGCCGCGTAACGATGGACATCACCGACTTGAAGGCGAACAACATTGATGTTTGGATCGAGAACCTCGACAACGGCACCAGCACTCGCTTCACGTTCGATCCGGCGGAAGAAACCGACGGTATCTGGTCGCGCGACGGCAAAGTCATCGCCTATCGCTCGATCGCCCATGGTTCGGGCGTGAATGTGAAGGCCGCGGACGGTCTGCAGCCGGAGAAAAACCTGATCAAGGTCGCCGGCGCGCTCCCGGTCCTTAACGCCGACAGCTACGATCTCATCCCGACCTCATGGACGCCGGATGACTCCCAAATCCTGTGTGCGCTGCAAACGTCGACGAAAGACTCGCGGGGATCGGTGCTGGTGCTCATTCCCGCAACCGGCGGGAAGCTGACGCAGTTTCTTCCGAGCGACTCGAGCAAAACGAACGCGCAGATTTCGCCGGACGGCAAATGGGTGGCGTACGCCTCGAACGAATCGGGCGAATGGGAAATCTACGTCACCACGTTCCCCAGCGCGGCAGGCAAGTGGCAGATTTCGCGCGGCGGCGGCAGCGAGCCCCGCTGGCGCGGCGATGGCAAGGAACTCTTCTACATCGGGCCAACGGAAACGCTGATGGCGGTGCCCATCGAAGCAAGCGGAACCTTCTCCTCCGGCGCGCCCTCGCCCCTTTTCCAGATCCGAGGCCGCGCCCCGATTTCCTCGACCGATCTCTTCACCTACGATGTGACAAAAGACGGCCAGCGCTTCCTCGTCGACCAATACCTCAAGCCCGACCGCGTCGCGCCGTTGACCATCGTGCAGCACCTCTTCGGCGACGCCCCATAAATCGCACCACGGGCGATCCGCTGATCGGTTCGATCAGATTTGCGACGCGCGATCGCGGCTTCTTTCGTTGACGCCCCACTCTCCCGGTCCTATAGTGACTCGTTTTACCGGGGAATGCCGTTTGCTCGAACGGATCTTTCATCTCACTGAAAACAAGACCACGGTGCGGCAGGAGCTTCTCGCCGGCCTGACCACGTTCATGACCATGGCCTACGTGGTCGTGGTGAATCCGCGGATTCTCTCCGAGGCGGGCATGCCGGTGGATGGTGTCCTTTTCGCGACGTGCATTTCGGCGGCGCTGGCCACGCTGGTGATGGGAATCTGGGCGAATTATCCGATCGCGCTCGCGCCCGGCATGTCGCTCAACGCGTATTTCACGTATTCGATCGTGATCCAGCGCGGCGTCCCGTGGCAGACGGCGCTCGGCGTGGTCTTGCTCTCGGGAATCCTGTTCCTGATCCTCACGCTGACGAACATCCGCGAGCAGATCGTCAACGGCATTCCCGACTGCCTGAAGTACGGCACCGCGGCGGGCATCGGCCTTTTCATCGCGTTCGTGGGTTTCCGCAACGCCGGAATCATCGTCGCGAATCCATCCACGTTCGTCGCGCTCGGCAAAACCTCCGACCCGCAAGTGATTCTTGCTGCCGTTGGCGTGGTGCTGATCGCGATCCTGATGGCGCGAAAGGTGGGCAGCGCGATTCTGCTTGGGATCGTCGCGATCACGCTGGTGGGCATTCCGATGGGAGTGAGCCACTGGCCCGCGCATCTCTTTTCGTTGCCGCATCCCTCGGGAACGTTCTTCAAGCTCGATTTGCGTTCTGCGTTCAAGCTCGGCCTCGGCGAGCTGGTCTTCGTTTTCTTCTTCGTCGATCTTTTCGACAACGTTGGCACGCTGGTCGGCGTCTGCGAGCAGGGCGGATTTCTCCGCGACGGCAAGCTGCCGCGCGCGAGCCGCGCTTTGCTGGCGGACGCCTTCGGAACAATCGTCGGCGCGCTCACCGGAACTTCAACGGTGACAAGCTACATCGAAAGCGCCGCCGGCGTGGCAGCGGGCGCGCGAACCGGTCTCGGCAATGTGATGATCGCGGGGCTGTTCGTCGGCGCCATGTTCTGCGCGCCGATCGTTTCGGCGATTCCGTCGTACGCCACCGCCCCCGCCTTGATCCTCGTCGGCGCGCTGATGTGCGGCGAAGTGGCCAAGGTGAAGTGGAACGACTACACCGAATCCGTGCCCGCGTTCCTCACCGTGGTCGGCACGCCGCTCACGTTCAGCATCGCCACAGGCCTGAGCCTCGGCCTGCTGTCGTTTACTTTGCTGAAGCTGTTCACAGGAAAATACAAAGAGATCAGCCCGCTGATTTGGGTCCTGAGCGTCCTGTTCCTGCTACGCTACGCGTTTCTGAGCCGTGAGTGATTCGGCGAGGGTTTATGTAGCTCACCGCGCTTTCCCGCGGTGAGGCTTTTGCTCGTGTTCTAGCTTTTTAGGGGGTCGGAGCTTTAGCTCCGACATAAAAAGACCGGGCGAAGCCCGTTCCGGTGCGCAGTTTCACCCGCGGCAAGTTTTCGAGGTACTCTCGCCGGGGGCGCGCGACGAGATGCCATAGTGCTTCGCAAGGAGTGCAAATAATGCACCGCTTCATAGGAATTCTCGGAATGCTCACGATGCTGTCGCTGGCCTACATTTTCTCAACCGACCGGCGCGCCATCCGCCGCAAGACCGTCGCCTGGGGGCTGGGACTGCAGATCGCCTTCGCGTTTCTGGTGATGCGCTGGGAAACGGGCCGCTACATTTTCCAGCGCCTCGGCGCGGCCGTGAACTGGTTTCTCGATTTCGCGTATTACGGTTCGTCCTTCATCTTCGGCGATCTCGGCTTAAAGAACTCGCCGAAGGGCTTTTATTTCGCGTTCCAGGTGCTTCCGACGATCATCTTCATCGCCGCAATATTCGCCCTGCTTTACTACTACGGGATCATGCAGATCGTCGTGAAGGCGGTGGCCCGGGTGATGACCGCCCTCATGGGAGCGAGCGGCGCCGAATCGCTCAACGTCGCGGCGAGCATCTTCATGGGCCAAACCGAAGCGCCGCTCACGATCCGTCCGTTTCTGCCTGAGGTGACAAAATCCGAGCTGATGACCATCATGACCAGCGGCATGGCCCACGTCTCCGGCGGAATGATGGCGGCGTACATCGCCTACGGTATGAAGGCCAAGCATCTGCTCGCGGCGGTCATCATGACGGCGCCCGGCACGATCCTGGTCGCGAAAATGCTCGTGCCGGAAACCGAGAAGCCGCTCACCTCGGGTCGCGTGGAAATGGCGGATATGGAAAAGGACGTCAACGCGCTTGGCGCGCTTTCGCGAGGCACGATCGACGGCCTGCATCTCGCCCTCAACGTGGCAGCGATGCTGGTTTCCTTCATCGCGCTGATTTATCTCGTCGACGGCTGCTTCAACGCTGCGCACAATTTTCTCGCGGCGCATCACGCCGGATGGTTTCCTTCGAGCGTCGAGCAGATCTTCGGCTGGATTTTTTCGCCGGTCGCGTGGGTGATCGGCATTCCCTGGAAGGATTGCCACGACATCGGCAACCTGCTCGGCCTGCGCATGGTGACGAACGAACTCGTCGCGTTCCAGCGGCTCGGCCCGATGCAAGCCACTCTCGATCCGCGGTCCTTCACCATCGCGACGTTCGCGCTCTGCGGCTTCGCGAATTTCAGCTCGATCGGAATTCAGATCGGCGGCATCGGCGCGCTTGCTCCCAACAAACGCTCGGAACTGGCGCGGCTCGGCATTCGCGCGATGCTCGCGGGAACGATGGCCAATCTCATGTCCGCGTCGATCGTGGGGATCATGCTGCGATGAGCGCCCGGGGTTCGAAAATAGACGGCTCGAAAGCTGCGGCGGGCGGCGACGAATTCGCTCGTTCGGCGCGAGCCGCGAAGTACGTCCTCTCGAAGACGAAGCTGCGCCCGAAGATCGGCCTCGTCCTGGGCACAGGCCTCGGCGCCTTCGCGGACGAACTCGCGAGCCCCGCGCACATTCCCTACGCGAAAATTCCCGGATTTCCCCGATCCACGGTCGAGGGTCACACCGGCCGCCTCGTGATCGGTAGGGTGGAAAGCCTTCCGGTCGCGGTGATGCAGGGCCGCGTGCATCTCTACGAAGGCTATGCCGTGAAGGACGTGGCTTTCCCGATGCGCGTCTTCCGGCAGATGGGAATTCGCGCTGCGATTCTGACGAACGCTGCTGGCGCGATCAATCTTGATTACGCCGCAGGCGCGCTCGTGATGATCCGCGACCACATCAACCTGCAGGGCGCGAATGCTCTCGTCGGCCCCAACGACAAGCGATTCGGCGTCCGCTTTCCGGACATGACGCTGGCGTACACAAAGTCATACCGCGAAATCGCGCTGGCCGAAGCCAAAAGGCTGGGCATTGCGCCGCACGAAGGAGTCTACGCGGCGATGTTGGGACCAAGCTTCGAAACGCCGGCGGAGATTCGTTTTCTCAAGGCGATCGGAGCCGATCTCGTCGGCATGTCAACGGTGCAGGAAGTGATCGCCGCGCGCCACATGGGCATTCGCGTCCTCGGAATTTCCTGCGCCACAAACGTCGCCGCCGGAATCCTCGACCGCGAGCTCAATCACGAAGAGGTCCTCGCAACCGGCGAGCGCGTCCGCGGCCAATTCGTCGCCCTACTCCGCGCCGTCCTCCCCCGCATCGCAGCCGACGTGCAGTGACTGAAGTTAATGTAGCTCACCCCGCTTTCCCGGGGTGAGGCCCTTCGGCCCTGTAATACCGATATCCTCTGCGGACAATAGGCCGGATCAGCAATTTGACGGAGCGGCGCGGAAGGGCTGCGCTACAATTGCAGCAGCCGTCCGGCGCGATTTGCCTAATGCGAGAATACGTGTGGCTGCGCTCGGCGGCCTTGCGGCAACGATGAAAAACCCTTTCATGGCTCGGGCCATCGAGCTCTCGATCGAGAATGTGCGATCGGGGCGCGGTGGTCCATTCGCCGCGGTGGTGGTGAAAGACGGCAAGGTGATCGCCGAAGGCTTGAACTGCGTCACCTCGACCAACGACCCCACGGCGCACGCCGAAATCATCGCGATCCGCGAGGCGTGCAAGAAGCTCGGCTTTTTCGAGCTTACCGGCTGCGAGATCTACACTTCGTGCGAGCCCTGCCCGATGTGCATGGGCGCGATCTACTGGGCGCGGCCGGAGCGCGTCTATTTCGGCAATACCGCGGCGGACGCGGCCGAGGTCGGATTCGACGATTCGCTGATCTACCAGGAAATCGTCCAGCCGCATTCCGAGCGCAAAATCCCTATGATCCAGATGATGCGCGAAGAAGCGCTCGAGGGATTTCGCGCCTGGCTGCGCAAGAGCGATAAGGTTCCATACTAATTACGCCGACGACCACAACAATGACCAAGCCGACGACCGCCCGCCTCATCGGAAAGTCCGTGCAGCGAAAAGAAGGGCGCGAGAAGGTGACGGGCAGCGCGCGCTACGTGGACGACGTGACTTTCCCCGATATGCTGCACGGCGTGACGGTCCGCAGCACGGTGGCGCGCGGGCGAATCCTTGGCATTCATTTCGGCGATGGCATTCCCTGGAATGAATTCACCATCGTTACCGCGAAGGATATTCCCGACAAGAATTGCGTCGCGCTGATCATCGACGATCAGCCCTGCCTCGCCGATGGCGTCGTAAATCATCCCGAGGAAGCCGTCGTCCTCCTCGCGCATCCCGATAAATATCTCCTCGAAGAAGCGCGCCGCGCCGTGCGAATCGAAATCGATCCCCTGCCCGCGATTTTCACCATCGAGGATTCGCTCGCGAAAAAAGAAATCATCTGGGGCGAGGACAATATCTTCAAATCGTTTCTCGTCGAAAAGGGCGATGCGGATGCGGCGATGGCAGCGGCGGAAATCATCGTCGAAGGCGAATACGAAACGGGCGCTCAGGAACAGCTCTATATCGAGCCGCAAGGCATGATCGCGCGGGCCAGCGCGGCCGAAGGCGTCACGGTCTGGGGCTCGCTGCAGTGCCCGTATTACGTGCACAAAGCGCTCAAGGGAATTTTCTGCCTGCCGCCCGAGCGCGTTCGCGTGGTGCAAACCGAAACCGGCGGCGGATTCGGCGGCAAGGAAGAGTATCCGTCGATGCTCGCGGCGCACGCGGCCCTGCTCGCGCTGAAATCGGGCAAGACCGTGAAGATGATCTACGACCGCGCGGAAGACATGGCGGCGACCACCAAGCGCCATCCCTCGCGCACGCGCCATCGCACCGGCGTCTCGCGCGATGGCAAACTCATCGCGATGGACATCGATTTCACCATCGACGGCGGCGCATACGAAACGCTCTCGCCTGTCGTCCTCTCGCGCGGAACGATCCACGCCGCGGGGCCATACAATTGCCCCAACGTGCGCGTGCGCAGCCGCGCTGTGGCGACGAACATGCCGCCGCACGGCGCTTTTCGCGGATTCGGCGCGCCGCAGAGCGTCTTCGCCCTCGAGCGCCACATGGACCGCGTCGCCGAGGCCGTCGGCATCACGCCCGACGAATTGCGCCGCCGCAATTTCATTCATCAGGGCGAGACGCTGGCCGTCAGCCAGGTCGTGCTCGAAAAAGTCGACATGGAAAAGCTGATGGCGCGCGCTTTCGAGATGAGCGATTATCACGCGAAGCGCGAGCGCTTCCGCTCCGAAAATGCCGGCAGCGGCGCCATCAAGCGCGGCATCGGCTTCGCCACTTTCCTGCACGGCGCCGGATTCACAGGTTCTGGCGAGGAATATCTGGCATCGGAAGCCGCGATGGAGGCGACGCCCGAGGGCCAGGTCCGCGTCCTCGCGGGCAGCACCGAGATGGGCCAGGGCACCAACACGATTTTCACGCAGATCGCCGCCGAAGCGCTCGGCATCGCCTCCGACCAGATCGAAATCGTCCAGCCGGACACCGCGCACGTCCCCAACAGCGGCCCCACGGTCGCATCGCGCACCACGATGATCGTCGGCAAGCTCGTCGAATCCGCAGCGAAGACGATCCAGCAATCGCTGATCGACGGCGGCTTGCTGAAGCCGGGTTACGCGGCCGAGGAATTCGCGATCGCATGCGCGCAATATATTGAAAAGTGCGGCTCGTTAAAATCGTTCGCGAAATATGAGCAACCGAAAGATTTGCATTGGGATGACGAAAAATATCAGGGCGACGCCTACGGCGCCTATGGCTGGGCGGTCTACGTCGCGGAAGTTTCCGTCGACATGCGCACCGCCGAAGTGCGCGTCGAGGATTTCGTCGCCGTGCAGGAAGTGGGCACGATCATCAATCCCGTCCTCGCGGCGGGCCAGGTCGAAGGCGGCGTCGCGCAGGGGATCGGTTTCGCGCTTTATGAAAATGTCGTGTGGCAGCAAGGCCGCATGATCAACGGCCAGATGACCAACTACATCATGCCCACTTCGATGGACGTGCCGCCCATTCGCGTCTGGTTCGAGGAAGTTCCCTACGCGCGCGGTCCGGCCGGCGCAAAAGGAATCGGCGAGTTGCCGCTCGATGGCACCGCGCCCGCCATCGCAAATGCCATCGCGCACGCCACCGGAATTGACATCCGGAAAATTCCGGTCACGCCCGAAATGCTCGCGGAAATGATGGAGACAGTGCATGCCTGAGGGCCCGCGTAAAATCCGCGTGACATGCGAGGTGAATGGCAAGCCGGCGGCGCTCGATGCACATCCGATGGCGCGCCTGCTCGACGTTCTGCGCGAGCAGCTCGGCCTCACGGGCACAAAAGAAGGCTGCGGCGAGGGCGAATGCGGCGCGTGCGCGGTCGAAATCGATGGCGCGCTCGTGAATAGCTGCCTCGTGCCGGCGCTGCACGCGGAGGGCGCGAAGATTCGCACGATCGAAGGCATCGCCCACGGCGAGCATCTGGATGCAGTGCAGCAGGCATTTCTCGCACACGGCGGCGCGCAGTGCGGAATCTGCACGCCGGGAATGATCCTCGCTGCCGTGAATCTTCTGGCGCGCCATCCCGAGCCGACCGACGCCGACATTCGCGAAGGCCTCGCCGGAAATCTTTGCCGCTGCACCGGCTACATCAAGATTTTCGAATCCGTCGTCGCAGCCTGCCGCGAGGCCGAGCGGCAACCGTGAGGTCGTATCTCCCCGCGTACGAACTCGAGGCGCCGCGCGATCTGGCCGATGTCCTCGACCGCATCGCGCGCGAGCTGGGCGCATGGAAACTGTTCGCCGGTGGGACGGACCTGATGGTCCTGCTCGAAGCTGGGAAACTGACGCACAAGAAATTTCTCAGCATCTGGAAGCTGCCGGAGTTGCGTGGCATCGAGATCACGCCCGAACACGTGACGATTGGCGCGCTGACCACCTACACGGACGTGCGCCGGAATGGCACGCTCGCGGGAGAATTCCCACTGCTCGCCCGCGCCGCCGCTGAAACAGGAAGCATCGCGACGCAAAATCGCGGCACGCTCGGCGGAAATATCGCCAACGCATCGCCCGCCGCCGATTCGCCGCCTGCGCTGCTCGTCTACGACGCCGAATTGGAAATCATTTCGGCGCGCGGCGCGCGCTGGTCGCGCTACGATGGCTTTCACTCCGGTTACAAGAAAATGGACCTGCGCGACGACGAGCTGATCCGCCGCATCCGCCTGCCTCGCGCCAGGCAAAGCTGGAAGCAGTATTACCGCAAAGTGGGCACAAGGCGCGCGCAGGCAATTTCGAAGGTGTGCTTCGCTGGCGCCGCTCTGGTCGACGCCGGGCGCGTAACCGACGTGCGCATCGCGCTCGGAAGCGTGGCGCCCACTGTCGTGCGCGCCACGGAAACCGAAAAGCTCCTGCGCGGCGAGCGCCTTTCGCCGGCTGTGCTGCGCGCCGGCCAGGAAGTGCTCGCGCACGAGATCGGCCCAATCGACGACATGCGCTCGACGGCGCGCTATCGCCGCCGCGTGGCGCAAAATCTGCTTGCCGAATTCATCGAGATGCTGTCCCAGTAGACGCGATGCCAAATCCTCTTTCGCCGCCGACAGTCGCCACCGCTCCTCCCGATCTCATCGTGCGCGGCAAGCGCGTCATCACGCCCGAAGGCGAGCGCGCGGCGGCGGTGCACATCCGTGGCGGTGTGATCGTCGCGATCACACCGTTCGCTGACATTCCGCTGGGGGTCCCGGTGCACGAGGCCGGCGACGCCGTTGTGATGCCGGGCATCGTCGACACGCACGTGCACATCAACGAGCCGGGCCGCACGGAGTGGGAAGGTTTTTCGACAGCCACACGCGCAGCCGCAGCGGGCGGCGTGACGACGCTCATCGAAATGCCGCTCAACAGCATCCCGGCAACAACAACCGCCGCGGCATTTCGCGAAAAGCTCGCGGCCGCGGCAGGAAAGCTTTCGGTAGACACCGGCTTCTGGGGCGGCGTCGTGCCAGGAAATGTCGCCGAGTTGAAACCGCTGTGGGACGCAGGCGTATTCGGATTCAAATGTTTTCTCGTGCCGAGCGGCGTCGATGAATTCGCATCGGTAGGCGAAGCCGACCTGCGCGCGGCGCTCCCGGAATTGGCCGCATTCGGCGCGCCACTGCTCGCACACGCGGAATTGCCCGGCCCAATCGATGATGCGGTCGCGAAGTTGCCGAAGGGCGCATCGCCCAAGCGTTATGCCACATGGCTCGCGTCGCGCCCGCACGAAGCCGAGGATGAAGCCATCGCGCTTCTGATTCGGCTCGCGCGTGAATTCAAGGTGCGCGTTCACATCGTGCACCTCGCGTCCTCCGATTCGCTGGCGCAGTTGCGCGAGGCGAAAGCCGAGGAGCTGCCAATCAGCGTTGAGACGTGCCCACATTATCTTTCGTTCGCGGCCGAGGAAATCGCCGACGGCGCCACGGAATTCAAATGCGCGCCGCCGATCCGCGCGCGCGAAAATCGCGAAAAGCTTTGGGGCGGGCTCGCCGATGCCACAATCGATTTCATCGCAACCGATCACTCGCCGTGCCCGCCCGCGATGAAGCTGCCCGACGAGGGAGATTTCCTCCGCGCCTGGGGCGGCATCGCTTCCTTGCAGCTCAGCCTGCCAGCCGTGTGGACGCAGGCCCGCTCGCGCGGCTATTCTGTGACGCGCGTGGCCGCATGGCTTTGCGGCGGCCCCGCGCGTCTCGCCGGGCTTGGCGGGCGCAAAGGAGCGATTGCAGTGGGCTGCGATGCCGATCTCGTGATCTGGAATCCCGACGCGACGTTTCGCGTCGATGCCGCGCGCCTGCATCATCGGCACAAAGTGACGCCATACGCAGGAATGGAGCTGACGGGAGTGGTCGAGACAACATTCCTGCGCGGCCGCAAAATCTTCGAGCGCGGCGAGTTTACATCGCCGCCCGCGGGCCATGTGCTCCGCCGGGGAGTCGAATGACCGATTTCACGCATCTCGTCGATCTCGCCGCCGAGCGTCTCGGAGGCCGCGTAATCGCGGCCAACGACGAATTCTTCGCGCCGAAAGAGAATTTGCTGAAAGCATCGAAGCCGATTTTCATCGAGGGCAAATTCACCGCGCGCGGAAAATGGATGGATGGCTGGGAGACGCGCCGTCGCCGCACGCCAGGTCATGACTGGTGCATCGTGCGCCTCGGCCTGCCAGGCGCAGTGCGCGGCGTCGTGGTGGACACCAGCTTCTTCAAAGGAAACTATCCCGAGCGTTGCTCGATCGAGGCCTGCGATCTCGGAAGCGGCCCGCCATACAAGAATGAAAAGAAAGCTCTGCTCAGCGCGAAAACGCAATGGATCGAGCTGCTTCCGGAATCACGGCTGGCGGGCGATTCGCAGAATCCGTTCCCGATCGAGCACGCATGCCGCTTCACGCATCTGCGCCTGAATATTTTTCCCGATGGCGGCGTGGCGCGTCTGCGCGTGCACGGCGAGGTGGCGCCCCGGGCGAGCGGCCGCTCGCGCACCGAATTCGATCTCGCAGCCGTCGAAAACGGCGGTCGAATCGTCGCATCGAGCGATCAATTTTTCGGCGAGCCGCTGAACATGCTGATGCCGGGCCTCGCGCGCGACATGGGCGAAGGCTGGGAGACGCGGCGAAGGCGCAGCCCCGGCCACGATTGGGCGATCGTAAAGCTCGGCGTGCCGGGCGCCATCCATCGAATCGAAGTCAGTACCGCGCACTTCAAGGGAAATTTCCCGGAAAGCTGCGCGATCGACGCATGCTTTGCCGCCGATTCCGCAGCGGATGCGGGCGCCGACGCGCTGAAAGACTGGAAACCGCTCCTGGCGAAAAGCCTGCTGAAAGCGAACGCGCGCCACATTTTTCGCGAGCAGCTGCACAACGTCGGCCCGGCCACGCACGTGCGTCTCAACATTTACCCCGATGGCGGCATCAGCCGCTTTCGCGTGTTCGGCGTGGCGGGTGCGCCGGAAGATGGCGCAAGCGGAATCGAGCGCTTCAACGAGCTGACGGCCGCGCAGACGCGAAAGGCCCTGCTCGATTGCTGCGGAGCGAAAAAATGGGCGGCTGCGATGATGGCGCAGTGCCCGTTTCCAACGGAAGGCGATTTCCTCGAGGCCGCTGATGCGATTTGGTCCGGTCTCGAGCGCCGGGATTGGCTCGAAGCGTTTCGGCATCATCCGGCGATCGGCGCGGGAAAAGCCAGGGCCAAACAATCGGCGAAGGCTAGGAAATGGTCGGCGGGAGAACAGTCCATGGCGCAGCAAGCGCAGGCAGAAACGCTCGCCGAAATGGCCGAGGCCAATTTCGAGTATCAGTCGAAGTTCGGTTACGTGTTCCTGATCTGCGCCACGGGAAAAACGGCCGCCGAAATCCTGTCGAGCCTGCGGCAGCGGATGCCCAACGATCCGGAAACCGAACTGCGTGTCGCCGCGGAAGAGCAGCGCAAGATCACGCGTCTGCGTCTGGAGAAGCTTTTGAAGGGATTGGCGGAATCATGAGCGAGATCACCACGCACGTGCTCGATACGTCGCTGGGGCGCCCGGCGGCGGGCGTTCCAGTGACCCTCGAGGCGCGCGAAGGCGCAACCGGATGGAAGCAGCTTGCCCGCGGCACAACCGATGCCGACGGCCGCCTGCGCAATCTTGCGACACAGCCTGTGTCCGCGGGAACCTATCGCCTCACGTTCGACACGCGCGCGTATTTCGAGTCACGCCAGACCGCGAGCTTTTATCCGGAAGTTGCAATCGTATTCGAGGTGCAGGACGCGGCGGCGAAGTATCACGTTCCGCTGCTGATCAGTCCGTACGGTTATTCCACGTATCGAGGGAGCTGACAGGTGAGCATCCGTATGGCGCAAAACGATTACGGCAAATCGCGCGTGCGGCTGCTGCGCGTCACGCGCGGCAAGGATAAGCACGAAATCAAAGAACTCACGCTCGCGATCCGCTTCGAGGGCGACTTCGAAACTGCGCACACCCAGGGCGACAACAGCAAGGTCCTCCCCACCGACACGATGAAGAACACGGTCTACGCGCTCGCGCGGCAAAATCCGGTGGACGCGGCCGAAACTTTCTGCGGAGCACTGATCGACCACTTCCTCAGCGGCAATGCACAGATCGAACGTGTTCACGTGCATGCGGTCGAGTATCTCTGGGCGCGCATCGTGAGCGACGACGGAAAGCCGGACGCGCATTCGTTTGTGCGCACCGGCGAGGAAAGACGCACGGCGGTCGTCACCGGCACGCGCTCGAAGACGAGCATTCAAGCCGGCGTGAAAAATCTCATCGCGCTGAAAACAGCGAAGTCCGCATTCGAAGGATTCATTCGCGATCGCTACACCACGCTGAAAGAAGACCGCAACCGCATCCTCGCGACCGCGATCCGCGCGGATTGGCTCTACGAAAGCGCGGAAATCGATTTCAACAACGTTTGGAGCGATGTGAGGCGCACGCTGCTAGAAACGTTCGCGGCCCACGAGAGCCTCTCGCTCCAGCACACGCTCTACGACATGGGCAAAGCCGTCCTCGAGGAATTCGAAGCGATCCGAGAAATCCGCCTCTCGCTTCCCAACAAACACTACAACCTCGTCGATCTCGCGCCCTTCGGCATGACCAATCCCGGCAACGTCTTCCTCCCGATAGACGAGCCTCACGGCCTGATCGAAGCCACGCTGCGCCGAGGCTAACATCATCTGCGTCGCTGCTCCGCCAGCGGCTCGCCGCCTGTCCGCTTCGCCCTAGTTGTGCGGGGCGGGTCGCGCTTTCTGCGACCGGGCACTTCTTGCTTTAGGGGATCGGACCTTCAGGTCCGACATAAAGAGACCGCGCGAAGCGCGACAGGGTGGAAGCGTGGGCCTTCAGGCCCGCGAAAAACGGCCAAGACAAAAGGGGCTTTAGCCCTGGGTCGTTACAGCCCCTTTACTCGCGTCGCGCGGCAAGAATCTTCGCAAACGATCCGCCGCGAATTTCCGCCGGCGCCAATCCCGTCAGCGATTCCGCTTCCTGCTCGGTGATCGCGCCCGAATCGACCGCGCGCAGCACGTACGCAAGCAGCCCCTGCCCCGTCGCCGCGTCATCGGCCACATCCCCGCCCGATGGGTGGCTTCCCTTCGCAATCAGCGCGCGCAGGCGCGCCGCAGCCGGCTCCAGGCTTTCGAGAAAAAACGAATACACGGCCGCATACCGCGTTGGCAGTTGCGCCGAATGCAAATCCCATCCCTGATAGAAGCCGTTGACGAGCGAATGCCGCACATCCTCGAAATGCAGTTTCCACGCCGCATGAACCGCCGCGCGATTTTCGGCAATCTGCTGCGCCGTCAGCGCCGAGGGACCGTCCGCGCGATGCACCGGCACGGGCAGCACATTCGTGCCGCCATCGGAAAGCCACACGCCGGTGCCGGCCAGCGCCACCTGCATCACTTCGCGCGCGAAATCGCACGCGGGATGGAGCATGCGCTGATGCGCGGCCGTTATCCCGCGCGCAGCCGTGTAGTCGTACACGCCCAAATGTGCCGCGACGCACCGCCCGCGCGCCGCATCGACCAGTGGCAGCAGGTTCGCCTCGCCGCGATCGTTGATCACGGCTTGCGTCGTCTCGATCATCAACTCGATCCGCAGCGTGCCGGGCGCAAGCGCGAGCAGCCTTTCGAGATGCGAGCACGCATTGGCGAGCGCTGCAACTTCCCCGGGCACGGTGACTTTCGCGAGGTTCACAAAGAATCTCGCCGGAAATTTCCCGCGCGCCTTCGCAGCCAGTTCCGTCACCACAATATCGAGCGTGCGAAGGCTCCGCGCGCGCAGGTCCTCGCTGAAAGGCTTGATGCGAATCCCGATGCCGGCCGGCAGCCGCCCGCATCGATCGCCGCCGCGATTTCGCCAGCTGCCGCGGCCGCGTCGCGATCTTCCTCCTCCCACGGACGATTGCCGTAGCCGTCCTCGAAATCGATATGCAAATCCTCCACCGGCACGCGCAAAAGCCTCTCGCGCACCCGCGTGTAGACCGCATGGGCAAACCAGGCGGGTCGATTTTCGATGCGCGCCGATTCCGGATCGGCTGCGAGCGCTTCGGCGAGATTTGCTGCAACGCCGGGCGAATTCGGCAGGCGTTCCGCGCCCGCCAGCCCGATCGCCTTCGCAAACGTGATGAAATCCGGCGCGAATTCGTCGAGCGAGCGCAGCGCGTGCTCGCCCAGCGTCCGCGCCAGATCGCGGCGAAAGAGATCGCCCGCGCAGTAGTACGTATGAATCGGCTGGCGCTCGCCGGAAGGCCCAGGGTAGCGCGCGCGAAACGCCGCGTGCTCGCGCTCGAGCCCCGCCGAAATCTCGCGCAGCAGCACCTCGGTCAGTGTGGTCTTAGGGCGCGGTTCCATCGAACTCGCATCGCTCCTTGGCGAGCAGTCATTGTACCCGGAGTTTGCTTTCTCGTTGGCCGTGGTAGAAAATCCGCCCCGCTGGACTCGGCGATTCGACGACGCGTGACCGCGCGCTTCGTCACCAAAAGGAGATGCGCGATGAAGAACATCTTTGCCGGCATCGTTGCGATTTCGTCCCCCGTTGTTAACCAAATTCCCCGCCGCACGTTGTAATAGGTGGCGGACAAAATGCTTCGTAGCTCGACCCGCCCGGAGGGAACAAACCAGTGGCCTCAGATATCGTTGCGTTGATCATGGTTCCAGGCATGTTCTGTTGGTTCGCGTGGATTATCTTTAGCACGATCCGCCGCTACAAAATCGCGAAAGTGCAGGCGGAAGTGCAAACCAAGCTATTGGACAAGATCGGCTCCGGTCAGGAACTCCTCGCCTACGCCCAATCGGATGCGGGAAAGCAATTGCTCGAATCGCTCAAGGTGGAGCGCATTGCGCCTCACGCACGAATCATCGGCGCGGTTCAGGCGGGGATCATCCTTCTCCTGCTTGGCGGAGCCTTGCTGATGCTGCGCCATCAGGTGTCGGTTCCCGATAACCAGGATGCCTTCACTGTGCTCGGGACGATGAGCTTCGCCCTCGGAGTGGGCTTTGCACTGTCTGCGGCGGCATCCTATTACCTCTCGAAGTCATTCGGGCTGCTCAATGGCGCGGCCAGCCGGCGTTGATTCGCTGTTTGGAAGCCGCGCGGGATCGATTGCAGGATTGCGACTGCTACGGAGTAGGACGCTGTTAGGGAAATTCGCCATTTCTGGACTCGACCTGGAGCTCACCGAGCACATGCCGGACGAGAGCGTTTATCCCATCGCGAAGAACGAGCTGAGCATGGACGAAACGGCTTTTCGCGCGTTTTACGAAGAGAACGTCCCGTCCGTTGTTCGCCTACCTTCTGCGCATCTCCGGAAATCGAGCGTTGGCCGAGGACTTGTTGCAGGATTCTTACTGTCGCTTCCTCAGCGCCAAGCTGGTCCCCGAGGACGCGCTCCACCGGCGGAACTATCTCTTCCGGATCGCCAGCAATCTGATGCGCGATCGGTGGCGAAGCAAAAAGAGCAAGGGCGAAGATCCCATGCCAGAATCTCTCCCCGACACGGCAGCCTCAGCTCACGATCCCGACCTCAATATCGAGATGCAAGCGGCCCTTCAGCAGCTCAAAGTCCGCGAACGCCAATTGCTCTGGCTGGCGTATGTGGAGGGAGCAAGCCACCAGGAGATCGCGGATTCCACCGGGCTGAAAGCGGCAAGTATTCGGGCGCTGCTCTTCCGAGCCCGCCACAAGCTGGCGGGCCTGATCGGCGGTCGCCGGCGAGATTTCAATCCAAAGGTGGGTGCATGAACGAACACTATTGCGAGAGAGAACAAGAATTCGCTGCGGCGCTCGCCGGCGGCGGGCCCGGTGCCGAGATCCTCAATCACGCGCGCGAGTGTGCGGTCTGCTCGGAAGTCTTGCTGGTGGGTGGGTTCCTGCTCGAAGGCGCGCAACTGTCGTCGCACGAGATCGAAAATCTGCCGGACGCAACAGTCCTCTGGCGGAAGGCGCAAGCGATGGCGCGCGAGAAGGCGCTCGCCCGGGCCACGTTGCCGATTCGCGCCGTCCGCATGGTCGCTTGCGCGGCCGCTGTTCTTGCGGTTCTGTTGTTGGTCCTTCAATCGCGGCGGCTGTGGCCGGGGCTGACGGACGTGTGGCTCGGGAGCCTTTCGTCCACAAGCCGGCTCTGGCCCTCGGGCCCGAACGAACTCGCGTTGCTGCTCGCCATTGCAGGCGCGATCTTCTGCCTCGGCCTGAGCTCCTGGTACATCCTGCGCGACGCGTGAGAACTCAGCGCGACCCGTTCAGTTTCCCGCTGGCACCATTTGCATGTGCGCCTCGATCAGCCTGTCGGGGCGAAGCCAGGATTCGTAGCGGACGAGAATGCGAGCGCCGCTCCGTGCCACGAGCATCCAGAGCCCGTGCATGTATTCGAGCTGGCAAAAGAGATTGAACACCGTCCGAAGGTCGTTGGTGTCAGGCGCGCTCAGATCGTCGTAGCGCGTTCCAACGAGCTCTTCGCGCGAGTACCCGACGAGTTTGCAGAACTCATCAGAAACGTAAACGTAGCGCCGGTCCATGTCGATCACAGTCCGGTAGTCGTCGGCGACGATCGCCTCCAAAGCAGACTTCCCTTCCGCACCCTGGCTCATCGAGCTGCCGGGATTTTCTTGAGACTCCGAGTGCAACTCGTATCGTTTCTTAGCGGACATCAGAATGGGCCTCCAGGCCCTTTACTTTGGATTCTGTCGGCCCCGTCCAAGTTTCAAGAAAGTGGCGCTGCGGTAAGAATTCGCGCCTCTTGATCGCCCCATCAAGGTGTGCAACGATCTGCGCCGAAAGGAGCCACTCGTGAATCGACTGCTCACCGCAACATTCGCTGCTCTCTTGCTTTCCCTGTCCTTTGGCGCGCAGGGACAGGCTTCGGCTCAGGCCCAGCCTCAAGCCGCAAATCAAGCTCCGCCTCAGGCTCCGGCTGCCACTCGCCCGGCGCCACCGCCGCTTGCGATTCCGAATCCGCACTACGTATCGATCGAGATGGAAATCAACGTCGATCGCCCGGCCGCCGACGTATGGAAACGCGTCGGCAAATATTGCGACATCGCCGAATGGTTCCAGGTGCCCTGCACGATTCTTTCGGGAACGGATGGCGAAGTCGGCGTCGTCCGATCGATCGGCAACGAAGTCATGGTGGGCAAAACGGAGCTTTCTTACACCTACACTCAACCGGTTCGTGAAGGCCAGCCCTACAACCTCTATCACGGCACACTCGAAGCCCGCCCGGTCACGGCGACCACCTCCAAGCTCGTCTACACTCTCCTCTTCGACAACTCGATGCTCGCCGACGACGCAGCCCGCGACGCCGACATCGCCAATCGAAAAACACGCTTCATGAACGCCCTCAAAAACATGAAGACTCTCGCCGAAGGCGGCACCTTGCCTCCGCGCCCAGCCCCTGCACCAAGGTAATTCGCACCTCGGTTTCCGTAGGGGCGCTGCTTGCTGCGCCCGCCGTTGCCGGTGCCCGCCCTTGTCGTGTAAGGATGGGTTGCCGCTGCTTTTTCCGGTCGTTCTTGGCGACGTGGCCGTGGCGGTTGTAGCGGCCGCACCTTTATTACCCTGACGGACGAAGGACAGGCGGGCCTCTCTTCATGGGCTTTTCTGCGCCGCCTCGGCCTGAATTCACGAAGGCCCGCTGCGCCCACCTCTCTTCGGTCGTAGGGGCGGGCGGGTTTCAAACCCGCCCGACTTTGTTGTCCGGTGGCGCACCCGTCACGCAACGTTTCGCATTGCTTTCGTAGCGGCCGGCTTCTGGCCCTGAACGAAGTGAATGGGTCAGGCGGGCGGGTTTTCTTCGTAGGGGCACACCGCACTAACGCTGTCATCCCGCCTGCCCTGAGCGTTTCTTCGCGAAGGGAACCCGGCCGCGCCGTGTGCGGACGGCGTGAGGGATCTGCTTTTTCGCGCCAAAGGGCCGGTGGCCGCGGTCCAAGCGCCGGAGGCGCGATTGTAATTAGCCCGGCACGCAGCGCAGCGAAGTGCCGGAACCCCGGCGAAATAATCCCAAGTCCCGGGGGGACGGTTGACCTACGATCGTCGAAGATGCGTTATGCCGGCCGGCTCGGTCGGTCGCGCGCCAATTCCAGCAAGAACCGGGGACGACCCTCCGGCTCCTTGATGCTGAACACCTTGCCAAATGGCATCTGCTTCAACGGAGCCACAACTTCCGCCGTCTGCGACAGCTCGCGAAACGCCTCTTCCGCGTCGTCCACCAGCCAGTAGAGTTCGGGATCGCGGCTGCCGGTCATCGATTGGTCATTCGCAATCGCGAACGTCGCGAATTGCACGTACGTCGGATGGTACCGCTCCATCTCCAGCCCCATCACATCGACGTAGAACCGCTTCGCCGCTTCAATGTCCGCCACATACTCCACGACAAATCCTAATCGCGGCTTTACGCTCATGTCATCCTCCGCAAGTGGCACAGACAATCCTGTCTGTGCTCCTAGCCCTTGCACCCACTCGTCTTGTCATCCCGACAGAGGCCGTCTTCCGGCCGACGAGGGATCTGCTTTTAGCCCCTCAGATGTAGACATACTTCTACGCCCGCATCCTCGTAGCGCCGGGTCCTCTTAGCCCAGCATCTTCGGTCTACATCCCCGATAGGGGCGCGATCAGGAACTACCTCATCGTAGCGCGGCTTACTCAGCGGTTTGTACCCGGAGCCTCGTCCGCTGGCCGGAATGGAATCAAGCAGTAGATCACCCATCCATCTTTGAACGGCTCAGTTTGAAATTCGCGGATCGTATAGGGCGCGCCGTCTTCTGATTGGACGCGCACGCCGCCGTTGCGAACAAACATGCCGCAGTCAAACTTTGCCGTCTCTTCCTCCGCATAGAACAGGGCATTCTCAGCACTGGAACAAAACACATAGTCTACAATCCAGCCGTCCTTCTTATTTCGCTCAACGTTGCCCACGTATGCTTTCAACATGGCGGCCTCGCATTACGAGAACGTTACTGCGACCGGCAACACTTCGTGCCCGTCAATCGACAGCCACAGTTCGCCTTCACAAGAACTCGGGTAATCGGTATCAGGAAACATTAGATGCAATTCGTAATCCTCTTTATTGTTTCCGATCAAAATGACTGCCTCGCCTCCCTCCATCGGACGCGATCTTAGTCGGAGAAATTGACGCGTTGGAGCGCGCTCTTTACCATCGAGAACGAGCCGACCCAATCCGATCTTCATTGGTTGCTGCGTGGGATTCACAATTGTTACCAGACCCCATAAATCGATGAACGGTCCGTGCATCGAGTGTTGCTTCCCGCTGATATTTATCGGCCCGTCCCCGCCGCCGAAGCTGTAAACATTCGGGAACGTTATCCTGCCACGCAGCTCGCCAAGTTCGTTAAGTCGCCCTCGAAGTTTGGAAATGACATCTTGTTCGGTTTTGAACTTGGTCGGATTCAAATGCAGAAGCGTGCGCAGTCCTTCTCGCGATACATCTTCGTGAGCGAAGGCGATGACCGGCAATTCCCTTTTCTCTATGAGCTGAATATAGGAAGCTATTGCGATCTCCTGCTCGATCCAGACGGATGCCCGGATGATCGTGTCGCCCTTCGGGGTTTTGATTTCGCCGCGCGGATGCAGGACCGTTATAAACGCCGCGCATTCACTCAGCTTGCGGAGTATGCTGCTGTTCAAACCGTCCAAATTCTGGACCTTCTCGGCGAAGAATGGCTCAAAACCGAATGACTTCACCACGCTAAAGATTTGCGTGCCGAGTTGTATTTCAGCCTCGGTGGATTGACCGCACGAAATGAATATAATCTTCGGCTCGCTCGACCGCATCTCTTTTGCCGCCCTCGATTCAAGGTCCTCAAAATATCGCATTCCCCCGGGTGCGATCTCTATCTCGATTTGCCCGCTGAAAAACTGGTTCTCGCCTTCGAACTGGACAACCTCGTCGTATGGCATCCTCACGTCCTGCACGAATTTCGTCAGGACGATGCAGCCGCGATTTCGCAGGTCTGTCAGCCTCAGAACAATAACGCCGAATTGGCCGCCACCAGTTCCCGGAAAATTAGAGAACGCCCCTATCGTGGCGCTTCGCGAAACGCCAGCGGCTCTAACGTGCCGATAAAGTGCTAGGTCAAATTGTTCGGAGTCGGTCATCTGTACCTCAGGAGGGTCGCGTGTGTTTGGCCCGAGTAGTGCCACGAATTCTCATCCGAGCGAGGCGGATCGTTCCACACCATCAGTTGACGACTGAGGTCACTGACCACTCGTGGGTGCCGCACCCTTCCGGTGTTGAAGGGTGCGCGATCCGCATGAACCAGCGCCTCCAATCGCGTTGCTACTGACTCTGCGCCGCAGGCGGGTTCTGGCGCGCCGATTCCGCCATGCACGTCGTTTGCAAGTTGAGCTTGACCACCAAGGGCGCGGTGCAGATTAATCGTTGGGCCGTCTTCGGTAGACCCACTGCTGCCGCCATCCGCGCGGCCTCTAGCTGCACGCACGTCTGGACTTCTTCGCTACTGAGTTCACGACCGCTCGAGATTCCTTCGCAGGAGCCTGCGGGCCCGATGAGGGCAGCGGCCTGATCCTGTTTCTTTGTCTCGTCTTGTTTCGCCTGAGCGCTGGAACTCATCGGTAGGAAAATCACAAAAGTTGTCAAGGCCACAAGAAATCGCATCTTTACAGCACCTCCCCTCGGAAGAAAGTGTGAGAAGCATGTGGGGGTCGAATTGCCCATATCGGCAAGTGTGGGCACGTTCTGGAAAGAAATACAAAACTTTTGGCGGATGAGCCCGTAAGCCGGATTCTGTCCGCCGCGCGAATCGCGTGCTGACTTGCGTCAGCCGCCAACCCGCGCTACGCGGCGATCATTCCTCTAGGTCCCGAATCGCTCCGGGACTCAAGCAGCCTACCCGAGGGTCAGAGCGCGCCATCCTTGCGAACGGCGTGCATGCGGGCTGGGCCAGCCCTCCCCTCCTATTTGGCCTTGCTCCACGCGGGGTTTTCCGTGCCCCCGGCATTACTGACGGGGCGGTGGGCTCTTACCCCACCTTTTCACCCTTGCCAAATGCGCTCGACCGAAAGAGGCCTGCCTCCAGTTTTGCCGAAGGCCGGCCGCCGAGGTGCGAACTCACCGGCGGTTTAATTTTCTGTGGCACTTTCCGTAGTCGCCGTGGCGACCCCCTGGCGTTACCAGGCGCGTTGCCCTACCGTGGCCGGCTCTCGCGAGCTCACCACGGCCGGAGTCCGGACTTTCCTCCCGCCACCCGCTTGCGCGGGCGACCGGCGATCGCCCAGCTCATCCGCCATCCACAATTATAGCTTAAGTTGCCGCTTCGAGGTTCGGCGCTGGGCCCGCGATTGTCTCATCCTTCGCGGCTGCCGGCGGAAAGTAGCGGAACAGCAGATAACCCACGATCGCCCACGCCAGCGCGATCGTCCAGATCGGCAGCCCTCTTAGGAACCCGGCCTCGACCGATATGTTGAAGACGCCGTGAGCCACGGCCGCCGGCAAGACGGAATCCGATCGCAACGCGAGCCAGCCCAGCACGTAGCTGAAAGCGACCATTTCGCCGAGCCGATTCAGGATGTGAATAATCACCCAATCCACGCTTACGTAGGTACCGAAGTCGCCGGCGAAATGAAATGCACCCCACACGATTCCCACAAAGAAAATTCCACGAACGATTCCGTATTTCCGAATGAAGCGAGGCTGCAAATAGCCGCGCCAGGCAATTTCTTCCACGAGCGCGGGGAGCAAGCGCCATAAGAGGGCGGCTTCCGGCAGCACGAAGTACTGGGCGGCGTTCGGCGGGGCGTATCTTCCGATATCGTTCAAACCCCACTGATTCCTCGCCCACAAATAAGAGACCAGCGGCCGAAGGCAAGCAAGTGCAGCAGGGATTAGCGCGGCGATTCCGAGGTATTTTGGCGAAGGGAGGCGCAGGGCGCTTCGGAGCGCTTCTCTTCTGCCCCTCCCCATCGCGAGCAGGACAAGCGGAAAAAGCCACGCCGCCGCGATCACATCGTCCATGGCGATCGTGAAACCCGGGCGCGACGACTCGAATTTCGAAAGGAGTTCGTATTGCGCGAGATTCAGCGCCCCCTCCACCAATAGGCCCAGCGGCGGGAGGCAAAGCATCATCCAAACAAAAAGCGCTGTGCGCCGATCGTCCTCCGCAGACTCGCGTCCAGATGAAACAGCGGACGAGAAACGCAACCGGACCGGCAGCGTAGTCCGCCCAAGAAAAAGTAGCAGGGCGAAGATTCCGGCCAAACAGAATCCCGCGGTCGCTATCTGAATCCCCGGTCCTAAATTCGACCACAACATCGGGACCGCTTGGCGATATGGATCTCGTTGCTCCATGACCGAGTGAATCACGCCGCCGCCCAGGTCGAGCACATTCCAGAACCAGAGAACTCCTACTAGCGGAATCGCGACGAGCGTAACCAGCGCAGGAAGGATAACCGCAGTCACTAGCAAGCGCAGTGGTCTGCGAGTTGGCACAAGACACAGGAAGCCGGCCGCCGCACCCGCCACAAGAATCGGCAGCGTCAGCAAGGCGACCGCACCGACCCATGCTCCATATCTCGCTCGCGGCGAGCCGAGTTCCATCCACCACCGCTGGTCGATTGCCGAAAGCGGCCACCACCGAAGACTGTGAGCGATGAAAAGAAAAGTCGCGCCGAGCAACAGGAGAATATGCGCAGGGTCCGCCGGGCGGACGCTTTGAATGAACGCGAAGACGCGCTTTCCGATCGCGGAGGGCATGAGCGCCGGTATTATGTATCAGATAATGCCGCGCCTCGCATCTCGATTCGGTTAAGGTGCCAAATCCCGCCAAATTGAGCCAATTGAGGCCTGTTTAAGCGCCCGCTAGGGGGCTGCTCCAGTCCCCTGTTACAGCAGATTTTTCGTGGCGAATTTAAAGCGAAGCCGCGGTGGCGCGTTTCGAATTTTTCGCGGCGATCGCGCAGCGAAAAATTCAGGCGGAAAGAAGTTTATCGAATCCGGATTCGTCGAGGATCGGCACCTTGAGCGATTTTGCCTTCTCGAATTTCGAGCCGGGGTCGGAGCCGACCACCACGTAGCTCGTCTTTTTGCTCACCGACGAGCCGGCCTTGCCGCCGTGCGCGGCGACCAGCGCTTCGGCTTCCTCGCGCGAACGTTTCGTGAGCGTGCCGGTGAAGACGAACGTCATCCCGGCCAGCTTCGCGCTCTTGGGCGCGGCGCGTTCTTCCTTCATATTCACGCCGACGGCGCGCAGGTGATCGATCAGTTTGCGGTTCGCCGACTCGGCGAAGAACTCGCGCACACCCTCCGCAATCTTCGGACCGACCTCCGTCACCTCGACCAATTCCTCATCGGTCGCGTCGCGCAGCTTCTCCATTGAGCCGAAATGCGCCGCGAGAAGCTGTGCGGTGCGCTCGCCGACGAAGGGAATCCCAATCGCGTAGATCAGGCGCGCGAGGCTGTTCTTTTTACTGGCAGCGATTTCATCCAATAGATTCTGCGCTGATTTCTCCGCCATGCGCTCGAGCCCCGAAAGCGTTTCGAGGTCGAGCTTATAGAGGTCCGCAAAATCCTTCACGAGATCGTGCTGCAGAAGTTGCTCGACGATTTTGTCGCCCAGCCCGTCGATATTCATCGCGTGGCGCCCCGCGAAATGCAAAATCATCTCGCGGCGGCGCGCGGGACACGAAGCGTTCACGCAACGGTACGCGACTTCGCCCTCCGTGTGGTAGACGCGCATGCCGCACACCGGGCACTTCTTCGGCATCTCGAATTCTTTTTCCTCGTCGCCGTGCTTCACCACCTTGAGCACATGCGGAATCACCTCGCCCGCGCGTTCGACGAGCACCGTATCGCCCGCGTGGACGTTGAGCCGCCGCACCTCATCGAGATTGTGCAGCGTGGATTTGGTGACGGTGACGCCGCCAATTTGTACCGGCTCGAAAACAGCAAACGGCGTCAGCACTCCTGTTCGCCCCACGCTCACCTCGATGGATTTGAGTAGCGTGGTCTCCTGATGCGCGGGATATTTGTAGGCGATGGCCCAGCGCGGCGCTTTCGACGTAAATCCCAGCTCATTCTGCAGAGAAACTTCGTCGACTTTGACGACGATGCCGTCAATCTCATACGCCAGCTTTTCGCGCTTCGATTCCCAGCCGCTGATGTAGCGCTCGACTTCCTCGAGCGAGTGGCACAGTTTCCAATCGTCGCTCGCCTTGAAACGCAGCGCGGCCAGCGTTTCAAGCACTTCCGAGAGCCGCTTCTTCGCCGCGCGGCCATCCACCAAAACGTAGTAGGCGAAGAAATCGAGCTTGCGCGTCTCCGTGATTTTCGGATCGAGCATTCGAACGGCGCCGGCGGCGGCGTTACGCGGATTGGCAAAAATCTTGCCTCCCTGCTCGGCCTGCTGCTCGTTCAGCGCCTCGAACGCCTTGCGCGTCATGATCACTTCGCCGCGCACTTCAAACGTGCCGTGCTGCATGCCGGCCTTCTTGAGCAGCGCGGGATCGATGGTCAACGGAATCGAGCGAATCGTTTTCACGTTCGGCGTTACGTCTTCACCGGTGGTGCCGTCGCCGCGCGTGACGCCGCGGACGAGCGCGCCCTTTTCATAGAGCAACGAAAGGCTCAAGCCGTCGAATTTGTGCTCGGCGATGTAATCGACTTTCTCGCGGCCGGTGAGCTCGCGCACGCGACGATCGAATTCGCCGAGCGCCTCAAAAGAAAATGCGTTGTCGAGGCTGACCATCGGCACCGAGTGGCGCACTTCCTGAAAACCCGCGCGCGGCGCGCCGCCCACCCGCTGCGTCGGCGAATCGGGAGTCCGCAAATTGGGATTCTCGGCTTCGAGTTTCTTGAGCCGCTCCATGAGGCGGTCGAACGCGGCGTCGGAAATCTTCGGATCATCCGCCACATAATAGAGGTACTCGTTCTGGCGAATCTTTTCGCGAAGGTCTTCGATTTCGTCTTTCGCGGCGTCGCTCTTCCTTGCGGCTCCGGACTTGGGCATGGAAACCTCAGCGGTAGAGAGTCGGTCAAAGCTCGCCGATATTATACAATGTGCGATTGGCCGTACACTTTAGGACGAACTGATGCCCCATGGAATCAAAGACGCGGTTCTGATCTACAACCCGACGAGCGGGCGCAAGCGCCATCGCCGCTTCGTCGAAATCGAGCAGGCCGCGCGGCTCCTGAAAGAAGCGGGCATCGCGACGGAGATCGCCCCGACGACCGGCCCGGCCAGCGCGACGCAGATCGCGCGCCAGGCTGTGGAGCAGCGGCGCGGCATGGTGATCGCGTGCGGCGGCGACGGCACGATCAACGAAATCATCAACGGCCTCGCCGGCAGCCAGGTCCCGATGGCGTTGCTGCCCGCAGGCACGGCAAACATTCTCGCGAAAGAGCTGCGCATCCCGTGGGACATCCCGCACGCAGCGCGCCTGATCCCCGGCGGCACGATCCGGCGCATCGCGCTCGGCATCGCGTTCCCGCTGAATGGCAACGCATCGGAGGCCATGCCGCGTACGGGCCGGTATTTTCTTTCGGTCGGCGGCGCGGGGCCGGACGGCGCGATCGTCAACGGCGTGCACAAGGGATTAAAGGACAGCGCCGGCGTCGTCGCCTATTGGATCGAGGGAGTACGCCAGCTTTTCGGCTACAGCTTCCCCGAGATGCGGATTCGATCCAACGGGCAGGAGCGCAAGGCGACGATTCTGATCGCTGGGCGCACGGTGAACTACGGCGGCCCATTCAAGATCACCACGGGCGCAAATCTCTACGAAAATTCGTTCGAGTTCCTCACGAATTCTCGCAAGAGCCGCCTCGGCTATCTCGCCTGTCTGCCTGCCATCTGGATGGGCACGCTGCGCCAAATGGACGGCATCGAAACTTGGAAATCGGCGGAAACGACGATGGAGGCCGCGGGGAGCGATCCTGTTTACGCGCAGGTGGATGGCGAGCCGGTGGGGCAGCTCCCGATCGAATTCAAGATCGTGCCAGACGCGCTCTCGATCATCGAACCAGCCTCACGCTAATCTGAGATTTCCTGTAAGATCGCGCAGCCGTGGAACCGTTCACACACGCATTCACGTCGCTGGCCTTCGCGCAGGCGGGGAAAGATCGCCTGCCGCGCTTCGGGACGGCAATGCTGATTGTCTCCGGGCTTGCGCCCGATCTCGATTACGCAAGCTACATCTTCGGACCCGAGGCGTTCCTACGATTTCATCGCACGGCGCTGCACTCGTTCGCAGGAGCCGCCATGACGGCCGGTGCCGTCGCCACCGCTTTCTACATCGCCGATCGCCGCGTGCCGCCAAAGAAAAACATCCAGGTGAAGGCTCCCCGGCCGCTCACGTTCTTCGCAGCGCTCGCCATCTGCGCCGTCGGCGTCGCAGGACATATCCTGCTCGATCTTGCGAGCGGCATCGGCGTGCAACTGCTCTGGCCGTTTCGGGGGCACTGGTCGGCGTGGGATCTCGTGACGAATTTCGATCTCTGGATTCTGGTTCTGCTCGTGTTGGGACTTCTCTTGCCGCTGCTGCTGCGCATGGTCAACGAGGAAGTGGGCGCGCGCAAGCGCGGACGCGGCAGCAGCGCCGCGGGCATCATCACGCTGGTCCTCGTCGCGGGATATCTCGGCTGGCTCGCAAATCTGCACGCTCGCGCCGTCGACATGCTGCTGGCGAATGAATACCACGGCCGCGTTGCGCTTTCCGCGGGCGCGTTTCCCGAATCGTCCGCGCCATTCGATTGGTACGGAGTGGTCGTCACGGACGACACGATGGAGACGGTGGAGGTCCCGCTGGGCCCCGGCCGGGAATTCGATCCGCACCTGAGCGAAACCCACTTCAAACCGGGCGAGTCTCCCGCGCTCGACGCCGCCGAAAGAACCGACGCGGCAACGCGGTTTCTCACCTATGCACGCTTCCCATTCGCGATCGTGCGCCCACTCGAAGGCGACTATCGCGTGGAAATCCACGACCTGCGCTTTCCGTCCGACGACACCGAACCAGCCAATATCTTCGTGCGAGTGGACGTCAGCGGCGAAATGCAGATCCGCCGCCAAGGCTTCCGCTTCGCCTCGTCTCCGTATCCGTGATTTGGCACCGCGCTCTCTACAGGTTCGCGCCTAAAACTTGAGATGTGGTAGAGGTGGTCTATACTGAGAAGTGTGCCACGTCCCAAGTAGAATGATTCCGTGACTTTTGAATGGGATCCACGCAAAGCAGCTCAAAATCGTAGGAAGCATGGCGTTTCTTTTCAGGAGGCAGCGACGATCTTCGCGGACCCTCTGGGGCTAACTTACGATGATCCCGATCACTCCGCCTGGGAGCAGCGCTTTATTACGGTGGGAATGTCCGACGCGGGTAGGATTTTGATCGTGGCTCACGCCGACCGCAATGAAACCATCCGAATTATAAGTGCGCGCAAAACGACAACGAGCGAGCGCAGACACTATGAAGAAGAAAACTGAGAAGCGAAAGAGGCCAGATGAGTTACGCCCAGAGTACCAGCTGGGTGACTTGAAACGCGGTGTTCGCGGCAAGTACGCCGCGCGTTACAGGGCCGGAACCAACCTCGTGCTCCTCTCGCCGGACGTGGCCAAGCATTTCCCGGACGATCAAGCCGTGAATACGGCTCTACGGCGACTCATCCGGGTGCAGAAACCGCGGCTTCGTCGAACACGCTGAACCGGCGGCTGGCGCAGCCTCGTCTCCTCGTCTCTATGGGATCCGAGACCTGGGCCTCCCGCCGGACGACACCGAACCAGCCAATATCTTCGTGCGAGTGGACGTCAGCGGCGAAATGCAGATCCGCCGCCAAGGCTTCCGCTTCGCCTCGTCGCCGTATCCGTGATCCCGACCAATTCTGGGTTTGGCGGCCGCGAGCTACTAATGGGTCTTGATTATCGAAGCGGCGAGACCCCAGCAGGTCGCCTCGAGGCAGCAGCATAACGGACGTCGCGATGATCACGCCCTGTAGAAACGCCCTATCTCCTCGCTTCCGTGCGGAAAGGCCGAAGAGAACACCAACAACAAGAAAGCCGCCTGTCATGGCCGCGGCAAAGGTGGCAATCGGGAAATAGCGGGACGCAGCACCGAGAATAAGCATTACCCAAATCACCACATCCACCGCCAAGGTTACGGCCCCGCCCGCGAGGCGGCGCCGCATCGGATGTTTTTCTTGCATGGCGTTTGGCAACTCCATCAGGATTCACCCCGACCAACGGAACGAGCCGACGCGATCGCGCTATCCATCTGCGTCGCCCAGCGGCGCAACGGTTCGAGGCGGGTTTGTTCGAGAGCGTCACGATAAAACAAATTATACGTGTCGAACGGGATGAGCCGGCCGTCGGGATGGACGATGTGGATGCAGGTTTTCTTCACTGAGCGGACGTTCGAACGAGTAGGCATCGATGAACTGCACGATGAGGACGCGAAAGATATTTGCGTAGCCCAGCTCCTCGGGAACCGACACGCGCGGGAGGCAGCAGAGCAGGTCGCGCAGCGTGCGCGCGCCGGATTCAGGCGAGTGATTCGTGGCGAAGAGCTTGAAGACGCCGTCGCGCACGGCCTGATCCTGCTCGTAGAGAATCGTATTGCTCCCGCCATTGATGAGCACCTGCGGATCGATCATTCCCGTTAAAGGCACCACGCGCCCATCGAGCTTCAACGCGTAGGCCATCGCCAGGCTGTCCGGATGGCACGGCACGGGAATCAGATCCTCGGGGCGGAACACGGCGGTCTGCTCAAGAATTCGGCGGCGCACTTCGGTGAGCGTGAGGCGATCGGTGGTGGGATTGAAGTTTTCCAGGCGGCCAGCGACCTGTACCGGCTGAAACGTGACGCCGCGGATGCATTTTTGCGTGAGTGCGAAATCGATGACGCGGCCCAGCTCGTGGTCATTGAGCCCTTTTTTCAGCGTGACAACGAGCGTTGTGGAAATGTCGCGCTCGTTGAGCTGCTCAAGGGCGCGTTCGCGAACGGAGCCAAGATCGGCGCCGCGCAGGGCGACGAGCGCGTCGCGCTCGAAGGAATCGAACTGCAGATACACCTCGAAATCCGGCATGTAGGAGGCGAGGCGATCGACAAAGGCTGGGTCGCGCGCAATGCGCACACCGTTGGTATTGACCATCAAGTGGCGGATGGGGCGCGCCTTCGCCATGTCGAGCACGCGAAAGAAATCGGGATGCAGCGTGGGCTCGCCGCCGGAGATTTGGACGACGTCGGGCTCGCCCTCATTGCGGACGACGGCGTCGAGCATGCGTTCGATGGTTTCGAACGAGCGGAATTCCTGTCGCGCGGGGCCGCTTTCGGCGTAACACACCGGGCACTGGAGATTGCAGTAGTCGCAAATCTCGATCAGCGAGAGGCACGAGTGCTGCTGGTGATCCGCGCAGAGGCCGCAATCGTACGGGCAGCCCCATTTTACGGGCGTATTGAAGGAGCGTGGCATTTCGGGCGGCTTGATGAAGACTTCGCGGCAGCGGCGGTAGTAGTCGACGTCGTCGGCGATGAGGATGCGCTCGTTGCCATGCTCGGGGCAGCGCTTGAGCAGCAGGACGCGGCCATCCTCGAAGACGATTTTCCCCTCGACCTTGCGATAGCACGCGGAGCAGATGGAAACCGCGACATCGTAGAAGAGATAGGGCCGGACGCGAGCCGTCATCGAAAACCTCTCAGCGAAGCAGAAACGGCAAAAAGTGTACTTCGAGAAAGCGAACGACAACGAGATAGATAATCACCGCGGCGAAACTGGTGATTATTAATCCGAGGTCGCCTTCCCGGGGCGGGGCCAATCGCCCCGCGCGCCACGCGAACACGGCCACTACGATGTGGCCGATCAGAAACAGGCCCGGCCAGAAGAAAAGCAGAGGGACTCGGCCAAAACCAAGCATCCCTTGCGCGTGGGAGAGCGGCAGAAGCCCCTCGACGAAAAAAGCGCAGCTCGCGGCGAACGCGATCGCGATGCCGAGGCGGTCGGGGCCGCGGCGGGTCCGTGCAAGCGCCAGAATGTAGGGCGCCTGAGAAAGGAGGTAGGTAACGATAATCAGAAAGAGGCTGTGCCAGGCGTTTGGCCGGTTCATGAGAATCAGAACCGATAGTGCGACGCTCCCCGCCGGAAGCAGCATCATCACGATGAGAGTTATCTGGAGGTGGCGCAGAACCCGCTGCGGATCCGCAGGCAAGGCTACGGGCGCCCCAGCCGAAGGCGCGAGGCCTGGCGCGGTGCGACTCTGGATTGTAGCGGAGCCGGCATCGGATCGGAAGAACGTGTTGACGACGGCGCGGGCAATCACGATGACCAGCAAGACGCAGCCTGCGAAAGCGATGAAGATTCCTCCAAAGAAGCCCGCGGTAAGAAGCAACGGCAAAGGTTGGGCGCCGCGATTGCCGTAAGTGGCGGCGAAGAGGCCCACGCAAGAGGAGAATCCGAGCACGATGCCACTCACGATGATGATGATCGCCTGCCACCACCTTGGGAATCGCTGTTTTCCGGGAGCCATCACGTTTGCCTCACGTCGTGCGAGGGCGCGTTCGAGAGCGAATCGAGCGGCTCCGCTTCGCGCCGCGCTCCGACTGCCAGCCAGCGCAGAATGTCGCGAGCGTAGTACACCAGCATCGCGGCGCAGGCCCATTGGATGCCGCCCAGGCCGGCGATGCGCACCTCCGGCTTCAGGAAGTCGATTGCAAACCGCCAGCCGAGATAGGCCACCATGAAAACCTTGAAGACGTCACCTTCGAGATGCGCGCGCTTCAGCATGCGTAGGAGGAAAAAGAAAAGCGCGAGCGCGAAGACGGATTCGTAGAGCTGCGTAGGATGGCGCCGGATTCCATCGCCGAAATCGACGCCCCACGGCAGCGAGGTGGCGATGCCATAAGTATGATCGCTGAGACCGGTGAGAAAGCATCCGATGCGGCCGATGGCGATGCCGAGCGCGAGCGGCGCGGCGAAGAGGTCGCCCGTCGAATGCGTTTCGCCGGTGCGGCGCTTGGCCCACTCGACGGCGAACAGGCCGCCAATCAGCGCGCCGACGATTGTCTTGCCGCCGAGGAGGTAGAGCGGATCATGCCAGTGCGCGAAGGTGAGCGCGGGGTCTTCGAACCAGTAGAGGATGCGGCTGCCGATTGCGGCTCCGGCGACCGCCGCGGTGATGACGGTCCAGCGCGAGGCGTCGGAAACGGAATCACCGTGGCTGCGGCGCAGCCGGAGGTAGGCGAGAAAGCCGACGATATACGCGAGAATCTCGAGCGGCAGATGAGGATGGAGCGAGAACGGGCCAAAGCGCAGATAGAAAGGAAAGTGGATTTTTCGCTTCCTTGTCCGATGCGGCTGAGAGATTTGGCCGCACAATCGGTCCGTTCCGGATGCAGCGCATGATACGTGATGCGTGAACGCAACGCAATTGAGCGTCCCCAACCCGGGAGAAAATCAGGAGGGCGACTGCGCGCCGCCGCGGAAGAGCCAGTGAGTGGCGCCATAGAGGAGCGCGAGAGTGCCGAGGACGACGAGGATGAACGCGGCTTTGTGAGCGGTGAGGAAAAACAGCACCGCGTTGCCGTAGCGGACGGCGAGAATTCCTTCGACGGTGTAGTGCAATCCGCGCGCGAGGAGCAGCGCCAGGATGAACGTCCGGAGCGGAACCTGAAAAACGCCGGCCGCGAGGATGAACACCTTGAACGGAAACGGCGGCGGAAGAATTCCCGGGACGAAGACACTGAGGAAGGCGTTGCTATCGACCCACCGCTTCGCTTTGAGAGCCGCTTTGCCTCCGTGGCGATGGAAATATGCCTCGCCGCCTTTTTTCGCGAGCAGGTAGAGCCAGATGCAGCCGGCGAGCGAGCCGAGCGCGGCCATCGCCGCGTAGTACGGCATGCGCGCGGGCCTTTGGGCCGAGAGGCTGATCACGAGCGCGTCGGGAATAAACGGAAAGCTGAGCACCGAGGAATCGAAGAAAGCGACGAGAAAAAGTCCTCCGCCGCCCATCACCGCTACGATTTTGGCCAGCCAGTGCGGCAGCTTGAGGTGGTCCATGCTCGAATGGTGCCGAATGAAGGCGTGTAATTCTAGCAGAGTTTGCGGAAGCGCCTCGCGAAGCTCAATGTGCGGAGGATGACGCGCCGAACGCAAATTGCCGAATGCGCGTTCGTCGGATACAATTCGTGCTTGAGCAACTCCCCGCACGCAATGACACTTCTCGACGGACTCAACCCGCAGCAACGTGAAGCTGTGCTCGCAACCGAAGGACCGGTGCTCGTGCTCGCAGGCGCGGGGACGGGCAAGACGCGCGTGATCACGTATCGCGTGGCGCAGCTGATCGAGCAGGGCGTGCCGCCGGGCGCGATTCTCGCGGTGACGTTCACGAACAAGGCCGCGGGGGTGATGAAGGATCGCATCGGCGATCTGCTGCGCGCGAGCGGACGCGACGGATCCGACGTGTGGGTCTCGACGTTTCACTCCTTCTGCGCGCGCCTGCTGCGGCGCGAGGCGCGGCACGCGGGGCTGCCCCGCGATTTCGCGATCTACGATGACGACGATCAGGTGGCAGCGGTGAAGCGCGCGCTCGTCCAGCTCGATCTTTCGACCGAGGATTACCCGCCACGCAGCATGCGCGCGCAGATCAGCCACGCGAAAAATCATGGCATCACGCCGGACGAAATGGAATCGCAGGCGGCTCAGATGCAGGATCGCGACCGGAAGGACGTCGCCAGGATCTTTCGCGCCTACAACGACATCTTGCACAAGGCCGCCGCCGTCGATTTCGACGATCTGCTCCTGAAGGCGGTCGAAATCCTGCGAGAGCATCCGGAAGTGCGCGCGGCGTGGAGCGGGCGATTCGAATATGTGATGGTCGACGAATTTCAGGATACGAACGCAGCGCAGGAAGAGCTGGTGCGGCTGCTTGCGGAAACGCGGAAGAATGTGTGCGTCGTCGGCGACGAAGATCAGTCGATTTACGGGTGGCGCGGGGCGCGGGCGGGGAATCTGAAGCGCTTTACAGAGGATTTTCCGGACGCGAAGATCATTCGCCTGGAAGAAAACTATCGCTCGACGCAGACGATTCTCGATGCGGCGGCGGCGGTGGTGAAGAACAACACCGACCGGCTCGGCAAGAACTTGCAGGCGACGCTGGGAACGGGCGACAAACTGCAATTTTTCGAGGCGCCGGATTCGGCGGCTGAGGCGGAGTTCATCTGCGGCGAGATTTCGACGATCATCCGAAACGATCCGGACGCGCTGGTCGCCGTGCTGTACCGCACCGGCGCGCAATCGCGATCTTTCGAGGAGGTGCTGCGTCGGCTCGCGGTGCGGCATCGGGTGGTGGGCGGATTCAGCTTTTACGAGCGCGCCGAGGTGCGGAACGCGCTGGCGTACGTGCGGCTGCTGTTTCACCCCGAGGACGATGTGGCGCTGCTGCGCGTGCTGAACGTGCCGCCGCGCGGGATCGGCGCGACGACCGTGGCTGCGATCGAGGCGCGCGCGAAGGAGAACGGCAAGTCGCTTTGGGAAACCATCGGCGACGGCGCGTTTCTTGAGGGAAAACGGGCAGCGGGAGCGCTGCGTTATTTTCGCGGCATGATCGAAGATTTGAGGGAAGAGTGCCGCGAACTGGCGCCCGCGCAGCTGATCGAACGCGTGCTCGACAAGAGCGGATACCTCGGATGGGTGGAACAGGAAGACAATCTCGAACACGCGACTCGCGCCGAAAATCTGCGCGAACTTTCGAATGCGATGGCGGAAGCGACCGAACAGGGGCAGACGCTGGGAGACGTCCTCGATCGCGCCGCGCTGGTGGCGGATTCGGATGAATACGACGAGTCGGTTCCTGTGTCGCTGATGACGCTGCACAGCGCGAAGGGTCTCGAGTTCGATGCCGTGTTTTTGGCCGGGCTCGAAGAGGGAATTCTGCCGCACAGCCGGTCGATCGATACGAACGCGGAGATCGAGGAAGAGCGGCGGCTCTTTTACGTTGGCATGACGCGCGCGAAGAAATCGCTCGTGCTTTCGCGAGCGGTGTATCGACGGAGCTACGGCGAAGACCGGTTGCGCGCTTCGCTGCCCTCGCGCTTCCTCGCGGAGGTGCCGGGAGATTTGATCGAAGCGGCCGACGGATCGCAATCGGAACCCGGCGAGACGCGGCGCTACGAACCCGATCCGGAATTTTCGGAGGGCTACGGTTACCGGAAAGCGCGCCCGGCTTACCCGCAAACGAACTACGGCAAGGGAAACTACGGGCGTTCGTCGTATGGGCGGCCTCCGGCGGGTCGCGCCGGATCGGCATCGGGCTCCGCGCGCTCGTCGAAAGACCCTCTGGTCGGGACGCGCGTGCGGCATTCGAAGTACGGAATCGGGACGATCATCGAGGTCGAGGGCGAAGGCGAGGAGAGGAAACTGACGGTCAGCTTCCAGGATTACGGGCCGAAGAAATTGGTCGAGCGGTATGCGAATCTGCAGATCGCCTGACGTTTCTTGGGTCTTGGCCTGAAGGACAGGTTGCGCGGAGGGACGGCGCAGGGTAGAGTTTTTCCGGTCGCACGGAAGGTGACGATTGGATCCGCAGCTTTTCCGCACCAAGAGCATCGACCAGCTCATCTCGGACGCCGACCGGCCGGAAAAGCGGCTCAAGAAAACCCTCGGCTGGCTGAGCCTCACTGCGCTGGGCATTGGCGCGATCATCGGCAGCGGGATTTTCGTCCTGACGGGAACCGCGGCAGCGGGCGAGTCCGTTGAATTTCCCTCCATATTAAAAGCTCCGCTCCTCGAAGTTCTGATGCACGGGAGGCACGCGCTCGGCGTGAGTGGCCGCCCGGGCGCCGGGCCAGCTATTGCGATTTCATTTTTCGTCGTGGCGGTGGTTTGCGGGCTTGCGGGGCTTTGCTACGCAGAGCTTGCGTCGATGATTCCGATTGCAGGAAGCGCGTACACCTACACGTACGCGACGATGGGCGAGCTGGTCGCGTGGATCATCGGCTGGGATCTGATCCTGGAATACGCCGTGTCGAATATGGCGGTCGCGGTGGGATTTTCGGCGTACCTCAATAACCTGCTTGATTCGTTTGGGCTGCACATTCCGGACTGGCTCAGTACTCCCGCATATTCGCCCGAGACGGGATGGGCGGCGCATTTCAACATTATGGGCTTCGTGATCGTGATGATTCTTACGGTGCTGCTCGTGGTGGGCATTCGCGAATCCTCGGGAGCGAACAATTTGATGGTCGGCATCAAGCTCCTGGCGATCATGGTGTTTTGCGTCGCGGCCAGCAAGTACATTCACCCATCGAACTGGAAGCCGTTCGCACCCAATGGATTTCAGGGAATCCTGACCGGCGGGGCGATCGTGTTCTTCACATATATTGGATTCGACTCCGTATCGACGGCCGCCGAAGAGTGCAAGAATCCGAAGCGCGATCTCCCCATCGGTATTTTGATATCGCTTTTCGTGTGCTCGTTTTTTTACATCGCGGTGGCGCTGGTGCTGACGGGCATCCAGCATTGGAGCACGCTCGACAACGCCGCGCCCGTGGCGCACGCTCTCGAGGCGATCGGACTCAACGGCGTGAACCGTTGGGTGACGGCCGGGGCGCTGATGGGGATGATCTCGTCGATTCTCGTGTTTCAGCTGGGACAGGCGCGCGTGTGGTTTGCGATGTCGCGAGACGGGCTGCTGCCGGGCGCGTTTTCGCGTGTGCACAAGATATTTCGGACGCCGGATGTGGCCACGTGGGTGGCGGGCGTGGTGGTCGCGATTCCCGCCGGGATCTTCGACATCGGCACGCTGGCCGACCTCTCGAATATCGGAACGCTTTTCGCGTTCATTCTGGTGTCGATCGCAGTGTTGATTCTGCGGAAGCGGCAGCCCGAGCGCCCGCGCGGATTTCACGTGCCGTGGAGCCCGTGGATTCCGATCGCATCGGTGGTGTTTTGTTTCGTGCTGATGGCGAGCTTGACGGTTGAAAATTGGCTCCGGTTCTTCATATGGCTGGCGATCGGCCTGGTGGTGTACTACTTCTACGGGCGGAAGCATAGCGGACTGGCGACAGGTAAGCTCGAGGCGGCCGGAGCAAAGGACGGGACTCTTTGATGCGCCGCAGGGTCCGCCGAAGAGCTTATGCCGGTGTGGCGCCGGTGGTGCTGGTGCTGCTCGTCGTTTCGCCCGCGTCTTTCGGCTGGGGAGAAAATGCGGAACGGCTGATCACGAATAAGGCGGTCGATACCCTGCCGGATGAAATGTTGGGATATTTCGGGGCGAACCGGCAGTTTCTCGTCCAGCATGTGACGGACCCGGACGAAGGAACTGCAAGAAATCCCGCGGCCCCGCGAAACAACTTCATCGAGCTCGATCACTACGGCCAGTTCCCTTTCAACTTGCTTCCCCGCTCGTATTCCGCGGCGGTAGCCAAGTACGGCCGACGGTCTATCGATAAATACGGGCTGCTTCCGTGGCAGATCGGCCTCTACAGCCAGAAATTGACGGAAGCGCTGCGCGACCACAACTGGACCGAAGCCCGGGAGAACGCGGCGTTGCTCGCGCACTATGTGGCGGCGGCGCACGATCCGTTCAATACGACGATGGACAGCGACGGAGAGCCTTCCGGCCAGATGGGAGTGAACGAGCGATTCGGCGACGGGCTCGTGGACCGCTACCAGCTGTTTTTCTTCGTGAAGCCAAACGAGGCGGCTTTCGTTCGGGATCCGACCGATGAAGGATTCGAGATGGCGCTCGGCGCGCATTCATGGCTCGAAAATATTCTACTGGCGGACCGCCGCGCGCACGACGGGCTTTCGGCCTACGGCGACCAATATTACGACCGATTTTACGCGCAGGCCGGGGCCGTCCTGATCCGCCAACTTTCTGATGCGTCGACCGACGTGGGATCCTATTGGATGACGGCGTGGATTAACGCGGGGCGGCCGCCGCTGCCGACGAACTGAGCATGTCGTGACCGTGATCGAAGCGAAGACGCGACAAGCAACGATTGTCGACGCCTTTCCCAAGGGCGAGCTGCACCTCCACCTCGAAGGAACCATCCGGCCGGAAACGGCCGTGGAGCTGGCCGCGCGCCACGGGACGAAAGTAAAACCCGAAGACGCGGCGGCGCGCTACCGCTTTTCGAACTTCGCGGGATTCATCGAAACGTTCAAGTGGGTGACGTTGTTTTTGCGCGAGCCGGAGGATTACGCGCTGATCACGCGCAGCGCCCTGCAGGACCTCGGACGCCAGAACGTGGTGTACGCCGAGATCACGATTTCGGCCGGCGTGATGCTGCGGCGGATGCAGAACGTGGAGGCGAATTTCGCGGCGATTCGCGAAATGGCGGCGAGCGTCGTGTTCAACCGCCTCCGCACGGCGTGGATACTCGACGCGACGCGGCAGTTCGGACCGGATGCGGCGCTCGAAGTGGCGCGGGTGGCGGCGAAGCTGGAGCGGGAGGGCGTGGTCGCGTTTGGAATGGGCGGCGACGAACTTGCGTTCTCGGCCGTGAATTTCCGGCACGCGTTTGAGCTTGCGCGGGAGGGCGGGCTGCACATCGTCTGCCACGCCGGGGAGATCGGCGGCCCGGAATCGGTGCGCGATGCGGTGGAAATTCTGGGCGCCGAGCGCATCGGGCACGGAATCGCGGTGATGAACGATGCCGCGCTGGCGGACTCGCTGGCAACGCGGCGCGTGGTGCTCGAAAACTGCATCGCGAGCAACGTGGCTACGGGCGCCTTGGCGAAGCAAACGGGCAAGGTGAACGCCTCGTTTGCCGATCATCCTCTCGGGAAGTTGCTGGCGGGCGGCTCGCTCGTGACGCTTTCGACCGACGATCCGGGAATATTTCACACGGACTTGCTGACGGAGTATTCGCACGCCGCGGCGCTTGGACTTTCGAACGCGCAGCTCGTGCAATTGGCGCAGCAGAGTTTCAGCGCGGCGTTTCTGCCGCCGGCGGAAAAACGGAAGCTTCTCGACGATTTTCAGTCGGCGGCGAAATCCGCCGGGATATAATTGCGCTTCACACGGAGAGAGAATGAAAGCACACGTCTGGGTGATGCTGAAATCCACGGTACTCGATCCACAGGGGCAGACGATTCAGAGGGCGCTCTCTTCGCTGGGTCACGCGAAGGTGCAGGGCGTGCGGCAGGGGAAGTTTTTCGTCCTCGAGCTTGACGGCGTGGGACGCGAAGAGGCGAAGGCCGAGGTGGAGCGCATCGCGAAGGACGTCCTCACGAATCCCGTGATTGAAGAATTCCGGTTTGAAATCATAGACTAGACGACAAAACCCGAGCTGAGGTGTGCGTACGTGCTGGTTGGACGCAAAGGCCCCACCCTCACAAACCGAGGATGGGGCACCCGGAACTTCAAAGGCAAAGCACGTTCCGGGCGGGAATTAGTGGCCGCTGCCCTGCTGCGCGGGTGGCGCCGCGGGGGGCGGCGTGGCCGGCGGAGGTTGCGTAGCCGAGGGAGGTTGCGCGGGCGGCGCACCAGCGGGCTTTTTGGTCGTGATAAGAATGGTCTTCATGGCGGCCGGATCGCTCGGCAATTCCGTCTGACCTGCCGGGAACTTGTTAAACTTCAAAATGTAAGAAATCACCTGGGTCACTTGGTCCGGCGTGAGAGTGCCGGGCTTATCCTGCGGCATCGTATCGTGGATCACCTCATACAGATCGTCAACGGTCTGGCCTTCCCACGATTGCATGAACGCATCGCCTGCCAGGGGCAGCGCCTGGCCGCTTCCGCTGAGGTCGTCGAGGTGGCAACTGGCGCAATTCTGGGTGTAGATGTCCTTGCCCAGCTTGGCCTGCGCGTCGGTGTAGGCACCTTCCTCAGTCGTCTTAGCCGGCTTGGGGGCGTCCGCCTGCGCGGGGCGGATCGGTGCGCCGGCATACGCGATCAGTATGGCGGCCAGTCCAATTCCGGGAATCATAAGACTGCGTGCGGCGAAGCTTTTGCCCTTCGAAGAACCTGCGCTGTGGCCCGATTTCATAGGATTCCAGTCCCCTTGGCTACGAGTAGTTAGATGCAATTTCGGGTCTTCCAGACCAATGATAACAACGTGCGCGGGGTTTTGTCGCGCCTCTATCTATATGAATAGACGTGTGCGCGGGGCAGCGGCGTTACACCGATTTTGGGGGCGGGCAGAGATGGATTGACGGAGTTGCGGTTCCTATCGAGTCTCAACTAAGATCGTCGCGGCACACAGAGCGATAGCGGAAGAGGAGAATCAACGTGATGAAGCGCAAACTCGGAAACACAGGATTGGAAGTTGGGCCGCTGGCGTTGGGCGGAAACGTCTTCGGGTGGACGGCCGACGAGCCGACATCTTTCAAGCTGCTCGATGCTTTTGTGGCGTCGGGACTCAACCTGATCGATACGGCCGACGTGTACTCGAAGTGGATACCGGGCAACAAGGGTGGCGAATCCGAGACGGTGATCGGCAACTGGCTCGAAAAAGAGGCGGCGCGATAAGGTTTTGATCGCGACGAAGGTTGGCGTGGAGATGGCTCCGGGCGAGAGCGGCCTTTCGAAGGCATATATTTTGCGGGAGGTCGAACGTTCGCTCAGCCGGCTGAAAACGGATTACATCGACCTCTACCAATCGCACCGAGACGATGCGGAAACTCCGTTTGAGGAAACCCTCGAGACCTATGCAGGGCTGATCAAGTCGGGGAAGGTGCGGGCGATCGGGGCGTCGAATTACAAAGCGGACCGTCTCGCGGAATCGCTGAAAGTGAGCGCGGCCAAGGGCCTGCCGCGGTATGAGACGCTGCAGCCGTGGTACAACCTCTACGATCGAGCGGACTTCGAAGGCGGACTGGCCGATCTTTGCAAGCGCGAGAATATCGCCGTGATTCCCTACTTCTCGCTGGCCAGCGGATTCCTTACGGGCAAGTATCGCTCGGAGAAGGATCTTGCAGGGCGCGCGCGAGCTTATCGAGTGAAGGATATGCTGAACGAGCGCGGATTCCGGATCCTGAAGGCGCTCGACACAGTCTCGGCGGAAATCGGCGCGACGCCCGCGCAGGTTTCGCTGGCGTGGCTCGTCGCTAAGGGCATGGCGGCGCCGATTGCGAGCGCCACGAATCTCGATCAATTGAAAGAGATCGTCGACGGGACGGCATTGAAGCTGAGCCCGGAGGCGGTGCGGCTGCTCGACGAGGCCAGCGCTTATTCGAAGGCGGCCTAGACTTGTGGCACGACGTCAGGCGTTGCGTGCCGTTGAGGATTTTGGGGCGGCGCGCTCGCTATCGAGTGCTGCCATCTGCTCGGCGCCGTAGCGGTCTCCGGCAACCGATGCGATTGGCGCGGCCTTTTCGATCGCGGCAAGTTCTTCCGCCGAGAACGAGACCGTTAGAGCTTTCAAGGCTTCCGCGAGCTGGTCCCTTCGACGGGCGCCCACCAGCGGAATGATGTCCTTCCCCCGAGAGAGAACCCAGGCGACGGCAAGCTGAGCGACGCTGATTCCTTTCTGCTGCGCAATCGCGCGCAGACCCTCGATGAGTGCTTGATTCGCGCGCAGATTCTCGCCTTGAAATCGGGGAAAATGAGCGCGAATGTCTCCCTGGGCTGCGCTGTGCGGGCTCGGCGCGTGTCCGGTGAGCAGGCCTCGCGAGAAGACGCCATACGCTACGAGGCTGATGCCGAGTTCGCGCAGCGTCGGCAGGATGTCAGCCTCTACGGCGCGCGAGACGATTGCGTACTCGATTTGCAAAGCCACGATGGGATGAACCGCGTGAGCGCGCCGGATCGTCGCGGAAGACGCTTCGGAGATGCCGATGTGGCGGACGTATCCGGCTTTCACCATTTCGGCGACGGCGCCAATCGTATCTTCGATCGGGACATTGGGATCGACGCGCGTGGGCTGATAGAGATCGACGTAATCGGCGCCCAGTCGCTTCAGCGTGTAGGCGAGGAAATTTTTCACCGCGGCCGGGCGCGTATCGATGCCGACAAAGTTGCCCTGCGGGGCGCGCATGGCGCCGAACTTGACCGCGAGAAAATAACTTTCGCGCGGGCGACCGGCGAGCGCCTTCCGCAGGAGCAGCTCGTTGTGCCCCATGCCGTAGAAATCGGCTGTATCCAGCATGGTGACGCCGGATTCGAGAGCCGCATGAACCGTCGCGATGCTCTCTTTCTCGTCGGCAACGCCGTACGTTCCCGACATGCCCATGCAGCCGAGGCCGATCGCGGAGACGATCGGACCACCCCGTCCTAGTTGCCGCGTTTCGATGGGCATGTTGTTTCTCCTGATGGCCGAATGTCGCATGCGAGCGCCGAGGTTTCCGGCCTCATCGCTTCATGAGCAGATGAACCTCGGGCGGAATCGGTGCGACGTTGATCGATACGTTGACGCACGCCGGCTTGCCGCTCGCGAAGGCGGCCTTGATCGCGGGGCCGAGATCCTTGATCGCGGTGACGCGCTGTGCGTGGCATCCGAATGCCGCGGCGACTTCGTGATAGTTGGCATCGCGAAGCTCGGTGCCGATCAGGCGGTTGGCGCCGGAAACAATTTCCTGAAAATGTTGCGAGGCCGCCCAGCTGTGATTGTTCATCACGACGGCGACGATGGGGAGCTTGTGACGAACCATCGTGTCGAATTCGGCGATCGTGAAGCCGATGGCGCCGTCGCCGACGAGGCACAACACCTGCCGCTTCGGATGAGCGACTTGCGCGCCTAGCGCGAGGCCGAGACCGAACCCGACTGCGCCCAGGAAGCCGTGCGTGATGTAGCCGCCCGGGTGATTCTGATGAATGACTTCGTTCATCCAGTGATAGGCCTCGGCGCCATCGCCGACGATGATGGCGTCGTCATTGATATTGGCGACGATCGCCGAGACGGCCTGGAGAGGGTGGATCGGCGGTGCGGGACGATCCAGATCGTTTTGCAGGCGTTTGCAGCGTTCCGTTTTCGCGTCGCGAATCGTTTGCTGCCATTTCTTGCGATCGGGCCAGCGCTGCGACTTTGCCTGCGCGTTCAGTGCGCGCAGCGTTTCGCGCGGGTCGGCGACGATCGGAATTGCAACTTGTCTGAGGCGCCCGATTTCTTTTGGATCGATTTCGACATGGATGATTTTCGCGGCCGACGGAACCAGGAGATCGTTCATGCCGAGCGTAAACAGTCCGAAGCGAACGCCCAGAGCGAGGATCACGTCCGGGCGCTGATCGGGCGCGGAGAGGTCCGCCATCTTGTGGAACGTGCCGCCATAAAGAGGATGATTGCTCGGCAGCAATCCGTGGGCCTGGAAATCCGAGAAGACGGGAATGCCGGTGGTCTCGACGAATTCGCGGAGCTCTTGCTGAGCCACGCCGGACATGTACGCGCCTGCGCCCACCATAATCACCGGGCGCGAGGCGCCCACGAGGAGATGAAGCGCATCATCAATGGCTTTGGTTTGCGGCGCGGGGACCGACGAGGGATCGAGAAGAACTTTGTCGGGAATGGCGACGGACGCTTCGTCCACTTGCGTGCCAAGCACATCGGCGGGGAGATCGAGAAGCACGGGACCGGTAGGGCCCGACGTGGCGACACGGATGGCTTCAGCGACGAGGCGCGGAATATCCTGGGCGATCGTGATTCGGTGCGCCCACTTCGTGATGGGCGTAACGACGGCAACTTGATCGAGACCCGCCTGGAGCGTGTTGGTCTCCGCATCCCGAAGGCCCGCCGAACCGCTGAGATAGAGGACCGGCGTGCGATCGAGATACGCATTCGCGACCGACGTGATGACGTTGGTGAAACCGGGGCCCGCGGTGACCATCGCCACGCCCAACCCGCGCGTGGCGCGCGCGTAGCCTTCGGCCGCATGGCCGGCCGCTACTTCGTGGCGGGTATCGGTGATCGGAATGTGATGATCCCGGCACGATTGGAAGATCGTCTCGAGATGCGCGCCGTGCAGCCCAAAGATATTCGTGACGTTCGCTCGGATTAAAGTGCGAACGAGGAGTTCCCCACCCGTAACCATACTCATGTGCGAGCACCTCGATTCCTGCGTTTTGTGATCCGCTCGATTCGCCGGCGGACACCCGGAGATTATACGAGACGCGGCGTGAGTTCTAGCTGGTTTGGTAAGAACCCGTCCTGCGGATTCGAAAAGTGATGCGAGGATCGAGCCCTCGTTCGACACACGGCGAGACCGCAGGGGCCGTCGCGAGATGAAAGACTCGTCTCACGGAATCGAGGAAGGTGAGGACTGCGGGCGACCCTTCGTTCCTGCGCCACGCGGCGTGCACCTCGACTTTTGCATCGGGCTCGTCGAATGGGATTGCCACCACCTCGCTGCCGGCTGCCGGGGAGCAGGAAGGCTCGTCGGGCATGATGGAGACTCCCTTGCGTGATGCCAGGAGCAACGTTTGGATGTCGCCGTGAGGTGCAGGATCCGTCGAAACGTGAATGATCTTGATGGGTACGCCAGCCTTGGCGCACAAGTCAATCGTCTTATCGTATATGCTGACGGGAGGCTTGCAGTGCGGGACCAGCAACGACTCGCCCGCCAGATCTCTTACGCGCAGGCTCTTGTGCTTCGCCAGCGGGCTGTCTTTGCTGGCATGGATCACGAACCTTTCCTCGAATAAAGCCTCAGAAGTCAATTCGGCGTGATCGACCGCCGGGCGCAAGAAGCCTACGTCGATCGTCCCCTGGAGTAGAGCGTCGCACTGAAAAATCGAATAGATGGCGGTGCAGGAGACTTCGACTGCCGGAAAGCGGTTTGCGTGCTCGACCAGAACGTGGCTGATCTTTTCTCCCAGGCCCAGGCCGACGCCAATCTTCACGACGCCCGCTTCGCCCTTCGTCGCGAGGCGAACGCTGTCGCACGCGTGCGAGGTCTGCGCCACTAGAACTTTCGCTTCGCGCAAAAGCAGCTGGCCCGCGTCGGTGAGAACGACGTGCCGGCGATCGCGAACGAAGAGCTGCGCATCGAGTTCTTCTTCCAATTGACGGATCTGCCGACTTAGAGGCGGAACGGTGACGTGCAGGTGCTCGGCGGCCTTTGAAAAACTAAGGCGCTCGGCAACCGCGATGAAGTATCGCAATTGACGCAGTTCCATTGGACCACCACCCTTTGAGGGACTTTATATTCCGAATCGGTAACAGAAGCAATCAAATAAGAAATGGACAAGGGGTTCCAATTCGGTAATTAGTGTGTCGACTCTGGGGGCCTTGAAGAAGTCTGGGTCGAAATAAGGACATAGCTGGTAAGACGAGGAATTAGCAAACGCCAGACTAATCTCCGCGATTAGTGCGTCTTGCACTGCGACTACAGCGGCCAAACAGAAAAACCGAATAGGGGGCATGATGCGCACAGGACATGGACGAAAGGTCGTAATTCTGTTGTGTCTCTGTTTGTCGGCTTTGTTCCTTCACCTGCCTTTAGCCCACGGGCAAGCGGTGACTGGCAGCATTTCCGGCACCGTGACGGATCCCAGCGGAGGGGTGATCGCAGGCGCGATGGTGGAGGTGAAGGACGTTGGAACGGGCGCCACGCAAACGACCGTCACCGGCGATCAGGGGCGATTTAACGTGCCCGACCTGAACGTGAGCACGTATGACGTGACAGCCTCGAAGTCAGGATTCCAGACGGTGATCCACAAGGGCGTCACGATTACGGTCGGCGGCCAGCCGGTGGTTGATTTCACGCTACCCGTGGGGCAATCGCAAACGACTGTCACCGTCGAGTCCACGACTTCGCAGGTCGAGACCGAATCGACCGCCATCTCTTCTCTGGTGAACCAGACCCAGATGCGCGACTTGCCGCTGAACGGCCGAAATTTCGAGCAATTGATAACGCTGGCCCCTGGCGTCACGCCGACCGGCCCCGCACCGGGAGGATCTCTGTATGGAAACGGAGACAACTTTTCGATCGCGGGTGCAAGATCCGAAGGAGAAGAATTCCTACTGGACTACACGAACGTTTCGGATTTCTGGAACCATCAGGCCGGATCGGGCGCCCTCGGCACGTCGCTGGGGATCGAAGCAATCCAAGAGTTTTCGGTACTGACGAACACCTACAGCGCGCAATTCGGCGGCAACGGCTCGGTGGTGAACGCGGTTTCGAAATCAGGCACGAACGAGGTTCACGGTTCCGCCTACGAGTTTCTCCGCAACTCGGCGCTAGACTCGCGCAATTATTTCGATCTCACGCCGACGGGGCAGCCAGACAAGCCGCAGTTTCGCCGGAACCAGTTTGGAGGCAGCCTAGGCGGGCCAGTAAAGAAGGACAAGTTATTTTTCTTCGTGAATTATGAGGGCCTGCGGCAGTCGCTTGGGGAATCGGTCCCGAATGTGGCCGTTCCGGAACCCTATGTTTTGAATGGATATCTGCCTACCAGCGTCGCCGGGCCGCTTCCCCCGAGCTGTACGGGCGGCACGCCCTCCGCACCTCCTCCTGCGACCGGAGGTCCCTATACTTTTATACCCTTCGGGTGTGGCTCCTCCCAGCCGGCCGCCGCAGCGACGGTAGCTGGAATGTTGGGTCTGTATAGCAAATTCCAGGCTGGTGCAGCCAGCGCAGCGGATCTAGGCGGTTATTTCCTTACCACCACCAATGGCAGCCAGGTGCAGAATGAAAACTACGTTCTAGCACGCATGGACTATACCCTTTCCTCGACGGATACCGTCTTTGGGCGCTATGTTTCGGACCGCGCAAACAGTCTTACTCCGTTTCCAACGTTCGGCTCTACTTTGCCTTCGTGGCCGGAGCAGGACTCAACGAAGAACCAATACTTCACTCTTGAGGAGAAACACCTATTCTCCAGCAGCGTCGTAAATGAGGCCCGATTCGCCTTCGTCCGGACCTACGAGCAATCAATCTCGCAGCCTGGAATCAGCGGGTCGAGTGACCCTCTGGGCCTCTTTCCGGGCCGCCAATTCGCCCAAGATGCCCTGATAGTCCCTCTGCCCTTCGCCGGAATCGGCGCTGGCATACTCGCTCCAGACGAGATCGTTCAGAACAAATTCGGCGGCGGGGATGACGTCGTGTGGACGCGCGGGGCGCATACTATTACGTTTGGCGCGGAAATCATGAGAGTGGAATCGAACATCGACGCCCCCTTCGAATGGGGGGGATTCTACCTCTTCCTCAGTGCACCGACCGTCCTGGAGGGCACCCCATTTGAATCCTATGGGGCTTATCCCAGCCCATACACGGCCGACCCCAATCGCTATTTCCGCGAAATCGACATCACCCCTTACATTAACGATAGTTGGAAGGTGAACTCGCGCCTGACTCTGAATCTTGGCGTTCGCTACGGGTACGGGACGAATCCCTCGGGCTGGCCTCTCTATGCCATAACGAATCCGCCGTACGGCGACGGGGCATTCACGCTGGAAAATCACGTGTTTGCGACTAGCCCTAACAGGAAAAATATCGATCCCCGGATCGGGCTGGCTTGGGATGTGTTCGGAGACCACAAGACATCTCTGCGCGCCGGGTTCGGAATATTCCACGATCCGATTGCCCCTCGTACGTACGCTTCCGCGTACTATTTCTCCGCCCCTTATATCTTCACGCTTCAGATGTTCCCGGGCTTTCCAAACATGTTCCCTTCGACCTATCCCGCGCCGAATCCGCCGACAGTCCCTCCGACAGGGTGTCCACCGGTGAATTGTACGCAGGTGGACGACGGAGTTCCCTTCAACATAACGAATGCGCCCTATCAAGAGCAGTTCAATCTTAACGTGCAGCGGGATCTCGGCAAGGGGACGATCTTGACCGTGGGTTACGTTGGCTCGCGCGGCGTCCACCTGATGGTTCAGCGGAACGTGAACCCCTCGTTAACGCAAACGGCGGGCGGTGAGCCTTGCGCGCCGACCGCTGCCAACTTGTCGACTTGCTATTTCGGCACTTTCTCTACTTTCCCATTTCCGTCCGTCGTTCCTCTTCCAAACCACATAAATAACAATTACGGCTATATCAACGAGGGTCTCCCGGCCGGAAATTCCAGTTACAATTCACTGCAGGTGAACTTGGTGCGCCATGCGGCGAGGGGTGTCACCATGCAGGCTTCCTACACCTATTCGCATTGCATTGACGATGGTTCCGCAGCGTACGGACCCGAAGGGGCAAACTCGCAGGGCCAGATCGATCCCTACGACCCCGGCCTTGACCGTGGCGATTGCAATTTCGATTTGCGCCACAATTTCGTGGCCAACGTGGTCTATGCGCTACCCTTCCGCGGAAATAGGCTGATCGAGGGTTGGCAAGTCAGCGGGATTTTCACAGCCCAGAGCGGTTCTCCCTTTACGGTCACGGACGGCTTCGATCAGTCGGGCATAAATTCCAACGCGGCGATCCCGCGCCCCAATGTGATTTCTGGGTGCGATCCATATATCGAGAAGAAGGAGGTCTCGCCCAGCGGCATCGTCGAGCCATTGTGGTTTAACACGTCATGCTACGCGATCGAGACAGCCGGAACACTCGGTGATCTGGGGAGAAACACACTCGTCGGCCCTCGTTACATCAATTTCGATTTCGCGCTGCTAAAGAACACCAAGATCACGGAGCGACTCCAGGCGCAATTCCGCGCCGAGTTCTTTAACATTGCGAACCACACGGATTTCTTTGGTCCAGTGGGCGGGCTTTTCACCGGCTCGTGTCAGGTGGCCGGCCTGACACCTGCAGATCAGGCGCTGTGCTCCGGCTCCAATGTTGGAGGGGGAGGCGGTACCCCCGCACCGACTGCCGGCTTCATCGGGGGCACGATTCCAAACAGTCAGCGCCAGATTCAGTTTGCAGTGAAACTGCTTTTCTGAGTAGGAGCTGGCGAAGGCTGAGCAATCTTTCAGCGCGCGCCGGCAAACGAGAACGAAGAACCCCACCACCCAAGGAATGGCGCTTCGTCCGTTCCCGGCGCGGCGCTATTCCTTTTTCCCTTAACCGAGGCCCAGGCCACGGACCTGATATTCCTAATCGGTAATAGAAACCATCAAAATAAGAAATGGACAAGCAGACCCAATTCGGTAATTAGTGTGTCCATTCAACGGGGTTGTCCGATAACAGGTCCCAGATCGACAAGGCATTCCATAGAGGTTAGGTACCAGAAGCGAGGCTAATCTCCGCGATTAGCGTGCTTTGGGTTGCAACAACGGTCCGCGGGTCGAACAAAAAACCGAATCGGGGGGAAAGTAATGCACATACGACGTGCGGGGCATGGGCTCGCTATTTCGATCTTGGCTTGTCTTTCGGTGTTGTGTCTGCTTTGCGTTTCCTCAGCCTTGGGGCAATCCTCCGGGACGGGCGCTCTGGCGGGAACGGTGACCGATCCCTCGGGCCGATCCGTGCCGAGTGCGACCGTTACCGTAACGAATCTGGGAACGGGCCAAACAAGAACTGCGACGACCGGTCCGGACGGAGACTACAAGTTCGAATTGCTGCCCCCCGGAAACTATAAGGTCAGTTTCAGTGCGCCTGGCTTCAAGAAGACCGAGGTCCCATCGGTGACGATCAATGTCACCGAGACGCCCACGCTAAATCAACAAATGGAAGTCGGCACGGTGTCTGAGGAAGTCACAGTGCACAGCGAGCAAGTGATGCTACAGACCGAGAGTTCGACGCTCGGCACGACCGTGAGTGGAAACCAAATCGCTTCTCTTCCGCTCGCCAACCGCAACTACACCGAGATTTTGGGCCTATCGGCCGGCACGAACGTCGCCGTGGGCGACGCGACCTCGCTCGGCAGAGGCACGCAGGACATGAGCGTGAACGGCAATGACCCGGGCCAGAACAATTTTCAGATGGACGGCGTGGCCGTGAACAACATCGCCAACTCCGGGAGCTCGAACGACGGAACGATCTACACAGGAATTCCGGTTCCGAGTCCGGATGCGATTGCGGAGTTCAAAGTTCAGACTTCGACATACGACGCCAGCTACGGAAGAAACCCCGGCGCCAACGTGAACGTACTCACCAAGGGCGGCACCAACAAATTCCACGGATCGGCGTTCGAATTTCTGCGAAACTCGGTCCTTAATTCCAATTCCTTCTTTTACCAATACGAGGACACGACTTCACAGCCGCACCAGGTGCTGGATCAGAATCAGTTCGGCGGCACAATCGGCGGCCCGATCAAGAAAGATAAGCTCTTCTTCTTTCTAAGCTATCAGGGGACGCGCGCCAAGAACGGTGTGTCGGCGGCGGGCTTCACCTCCGGCGTTTATCTGCCACCGATCCCGAACGAGGATCGCGGCACCTGCCCCGCCGGCGCCGTCCCGATTTCTGCTTGCGATGCCGCAGCCCAGACTTTTGTAACGGACGCAGCAAATGCGCTTTGCGGCCCCAATACATTTGGCGGCCCTCCTCTTACCGGTCCTGCCGCTAGCTGCGGGGCGTTTCAAGGGGCTCCGGATATCTCCATTCAGGGCCTTCACATGCTGCAACTCAAAAACACAAATGGCAGCTACTACATCCCGACTCCTCTCGCGGAAGCTGGCTGCAACCCCACCGACACGCTCAATGGGCAAATAGCGTGCAGCTTCAGCAGCCCGGCTCTCTACAGAGAGAACCAGGGCGTCTTGAACGGGGATTATTTGATTAACAGCAAGGAAACTCTTTCGACGCGGTACTTCTACACTCACAACCCGCAGATCGACACCCTAAACGGCGACATACCGGGAACGCCTGAGACGGTCATCTGGGGAAACCACGACGCGGTGTTGAGGCTTACGTCTATCGTGACCAATAACCTGGTGAATGAAGCTCGGATATCGTATCAGCGCAACATTGCCTCTGCTTCGAACGCATATCCGGCGAACTCTTCGGACGCCGATCTGGGCATCACGGGTTTCCCCGGCGTAAACTTACCGCCCACCATGCTGGTCATTGGCCAAAACAATTTCGCGAGCGGCGCTTACGGATTGTTCGGAACCCTGGTTCCATTCAATGGACCAACGAACCAGCTCCAATTCGCTGACCAGATTTCGTGGTCGCACGGAAAACACAGCATCCGCGCCGGCTTCGAGCACGAAGACACGCGGTGGCCTCTGATTGATAACGGCTTCACAAAAGGATTCATGTTCTTCGGCGACCTCAATGACATTCTTGTCGGGCAGGCAAGTCCGGATCCGAGTGTCGGGGCACCCGGCAACGTCTTCGAATGCCTGTTCTGCATCAAGGGATACCCAGTCGCCGTGACCCACTACTACCATCTGCACAATAACGACGCTTTCGTGCAGGACGATTGGAAGTTGAGCTCGCGATTGACTCTAAACCTGGGCCTGCGCTGGGAGTACGATGGGATGCTCAGCGACTCGCTGGGAAACCTGACCAACGTGTGGTTGAGCAAACTCGGACCCAATGCGGCGTTGCCAACCTCGGTTGCCGCGGCGCTCGCCGACCCGGCCGACAGCTTGGCCGGGTACGTGGTGCCCAGCAACTACGCCAAGCACTACGGAGCGCCGCCGCCTGGCGTTTTCACAGCGAGTAACAATCTCTCGCTTCAAAAGCATGCTCCGTACAGCAACTTTGCTCCGCGATTTGGATTTGCCTGGCAGCCGCTGCAGAGCTCAAAACTCGTGGTACGCGGCGGAGGCGGCATCTTCTACGATCGAGTGGCGCTGGACCGGTTCGTGCACGCCGTCGAACAGGGCAACCCATACTCCGTCACATATGACTACACGTTCGAAAGTCCCCGCGATTTGCAGGCCACGGTAGCGAATCCTTTCCCTGCTCTGCCGTTCGTTCCGCTGGCCTCGAACCCGAATATCGGATTCACCGCTCGTTGGTACGATCCAGCCACGTTAACGGGTTCCAGCTTGACTCTCCCCTTGCTATCACAGACGGTCCATACGCCGCTCGTCCGGCAATATAACCTGGGCGTGCAATACGAGCTTGCACCTTCGTGGGTGCTGGAAGTCGGCTACGTGGGATCGAGCGGAATCAACTTGGCGGACATCTATCACAACGTTAACACAGCGTCGCTGGCGACGCCGTCCAATAGCTTCAGCGGGTTATGCACAGGCGTGGCCCCCGACCAGATTTGCAACACCACAGGAAACGCAATCGCTAGGGTTCCGTATCTGGGCTTTGCGGCCAGTGGTCTGACGGAAACTGAATTCAACGGCTATTCCAGCTACAACAGTTTACAGGTCACGATGCGGCATCAATTCTCCCACGGGCTTAGCATGCAGGCGGCGTATACGTGGAGCCAGAGCCTCAGCGACCTCAATGGCGGGGTTGCCAACGGAAACGACGCCTCCGATCTGAGCCAGCAGTATGGGAGAACGTGGTTCAATCGCCCCAATCGCTTCATCGTGAATTACACCTACGACTTGCCGTTTGGCAAGGGTGCGCAGGGCGTCGAGGGCAAGCTGATCGGCGGTTGGAACGTGTCTGGCGTAACTGTTGTCCAATCGGGCGATGCAATCACGTTCGTCGACTCCACCGGTGGCGAAGCATACGGCACCAGTGGAAACACTACCACCGCGTACAGCCGGGCCGAATTGTGCTCGGGTAAGACCGACGGCGACATTCTGACTCAGGGCAGCGTCGTTTCGAGGCTGAATGGTTATTTCAACGCCGACGCGTTTTGCACTATCCCAGTCGTGCCTTACGGCACACCGCCGACGCCGCCGTCGGGCACAATTCCGGGTACGCCCGGAGCCACAGGTTTCGGTAATTCCGGTCCCGGCGCTGTCCTCGGTCCAGCTCAGTTCAATTCCGACATTTCCATCATCAAGAACACACAAATCACGGAGACGCTCAGGATGCAATTCCGAGCGGATTTCTACAACGCCTTCAACCACCCGGAGTTCGCGGACCCAACAGGCAGCAATGCGGCCCCAACGTTTATAGACGTTTCATCGCAGCTTCCTATTGGCGACGTGGACGCCCCGGGTAGCGGCACTTTCGGGGCGATTCGCGCCACAATCGCGAATCCGCGCCTGATCCAGTTCGGCGTGCACTTCTTCTTTTAGCTGAAGGCCCGCGGCGAGATTGCCGCGGACGATATGAATTAGCCGGAGAGGCGGGCGAGCGTTGAATGGCTCGTCGGCCAGCGGCCAAGAGCCCCACCACCCAACGAGTGCCGTCCCGTCGGTTCCCGACGGGGCGGCATTCGTTTTTTCGGGACGCCCAGTCTGCAAAATTCTCACTCGACCCATTCCGTACGGACTTACCGACCTTATATTCCGAATCCGTAACACAAGTAACCAAATAAGAAATGGACAAGCTGACCCGATCCGATACTTAGTGTGTCCATTCCAATCGGGTGGTTGGAATCAGGGTCAAGGGTGGCTAAGTCCAACCGTTGGCGTGCCCCGGGTGGGGCAACAGCGGCCGATTACCATTCCAAAGATGAATCGGGGGGATCGATGCATATAAGGCTTGCGGGACAAAGGCTTGCGATTTCGCTGTTTGCTTGTTTGGCGGCCCTGTTTTTCTGCGTATCGACTGCCCGTGCCCAGGTTCAGACGGCAACAGTGTCAGGCACGGCAACGGACATGTCAGGGGGTGCACTGGCGGGCGCGAAAGTGGAGGCAACGAATGTCGCAACCAATAGCGTCCAGTCCACTGTTACCGACGCGAGCGGACGCTACACGATACCCGATCTACCGATCGGCACCTACGACATTCAAGCCACGGCATCGGGTTTCCAGACTGTGGTGCACAGAGGCGTCACGCTGACCGTCGGCGCGCAGCCCGTGGTGGACTTTGCGCTTCCAGTGGGGCAGGTCTCACAGACAGTGAACGTCGAAGCCAATGTTTCGCAGGTCGAAACCACGAATGCGGCCATTTCCTCCCTGGTCAGTTCGCAGCAGGTGGCGGACTTGCCGCTAAATGGCAGGAACTACACGCAGCTGGTTGAGTTGGCGCCGGGCGTGCAGGTTGTCCCGAATCACACGACTGCCGGTCTTGGAGGCCAGGGCGGATTTTACGGAGCGCAGACCAACGTTTCCGTCGGCGGCTCCAGGCCCGAGGGACAGGCATATCTAATCGATAATGAGGACGTAAGGGACTTCTGGGAGCATGGACCCGGGGCCGCAGCGCTCGGCACTTCGATTGGGGTAGAAGGCATCGCAGAGTTTCAGGTTCTGACCAACACGTACGGTGCGCAGTTTGCCGGCAATGGCGTCGTGATCAATTCGGCGACCAAGTCCGGCACCAACGCTCTTCACGGCTCGGCATACGAATTCCTGCGCAATAGCGCCTTGGATGCGCGGAATTTCTTCGATTTCAGCTCTAGCGGAACATGCACAGCCACATGCGGAGCCCCCGGCTCCATTCCGATCGTCACGCCAAATACAATACCTGAATTTCGTCAGAACCAGTTTGGCGCTAGTGCCGGCGGGCCCATCATCAAAGACAAGGTGTTCTTCTTCGCCAATTACGAGGGCTTTCGCAACTCCCAGGGCGTCACTTACGCAAGCCTTGTTCCGGAGCCTTACGTTGCCAACGGCTATCTGCCGACAAGCGTCTTGACTCCCGGTGTTCCTACCTGCGGCCCAGCTCCGGTCGGAACACCTTCGCCACCGGTTACGGGTGGTCCGTACACATACGTTGGTTTCGGCTGCCTTAGTCCTCAAGCGGCCGATGCCGCAACTACAACCCAAGGGCTTTTGGCGATTTTCAATAGCGCTCCAGGTCCAAGAGGTTCAGATCAAGGTGGCTATCAATCGCTCAGCACGGAAGGCAGCAACGTGCAAAGCGAGAACTACGTAATTGGTCGCATCGACTACAATATTTCCGATAGGGACTCCCTCTTCGGACGGTATATTTCCGATCGGGCCAATCAGCTCTTGCCCTTTTCCGGATCGTCAGTCCTCCCCGATTGGCCGGAAACCGATGTGGATCACAACCAGTACTTCACGCTTCAGGAGCGCCACATCGTTTCGCCTACCGTCGTGAACTCGGTACGCGGCATCTTCACCAGAACGTATGCGAACGCAGCGACGGGAAGTCTGCCGAATCCGACGGGAGTGGCCTGCTCGGCGGCGGCCTGCCCCGATCCGCTACAGTTTGTGGCGAAAGAGCCCTACCCGCAGAATGATTTCCCTGATGGCAACACGTCCGCGGGATGCCCTGGCTGCTCCCTCATCGGCGCGAACGGTTTCATCCCGTACTACATTGCCCAGAACAAGTATGGCGGTGGCGACGATCTTGTGTGGACGCACGGGGCTCACAGCTTCAAGGCCGGCATTGCCGTTACCAGGGTTCTCACCAATATCTACGCTCCGTTTGAATTCGGTGAGGAGTATGCCTGGCTCTCGGAGCAGTTTTTCCTTGAGGGCTCGCCACTGTTTAACTTGGCTACCTTCCCGGGCCACGGCAACTCGGACCGCAACTTCAAGGAAATCGACTATGCCCCGTACTTTGAGGATGACTGGAAGGTTTCCAACAAACTTACCCTGAACCTTGGGATTCGATATGACTACGCGACCAACCCCTCGGGCGGGCCCTTCGCTGTCATCGTCAATAGCCCTATTCCGGACCAAACTCCCTACTTCATGAATGCCCTGACAGGAGCAGGACCCGCCTTCGCGAATGGGTTCACGCCCGTGAGTCACGTTTTCCAGGCGAATCCGAACGCTTTGAATCTCGAGCCTCGGATCGGTGTGGCTTTCGATCCATTCAGCAATCACAAGACGGCCATCCGCGCCGGATTCGGCATATTCAACGACTCGGTCGCCCCTCGCACCTACGCGTCCCAGTTTTACTTCTCTCCGCCTTACGCGGCCGCTGTGGGCGCGGTGGCCGCACCGTTCCCCAATGCGTTCGCGGGATTGACTCCGGGCGGGCCGACGCCGCTGGCTGGTGAGGTTGCAGGAGTCTACTACCTGACCAATAGGGCCCCGTACGTGATGCAATACAACCTGACGATTCAGCATCAAATTGCAACCGGGACCGTCCTGTCTGTTGGGTATGTCGGCTCGGAGGGACGTCACCTCTTTTCGCCAACCCATCTGAATCCGCCCATGTGCAATACGCCGGGAACAGCGCCTGGGTCGGATCCCACGAATGCTCCGGCTGTGTGCGGATCCCTGACTACTCTCCCGAATTTCTGGAGCGGGGCTGTCGGTCCGGCCGGCCCTGTGGCGAATCCGCGCGTAAACACGACAGCGGACCCTTACACTGCCTCGATACCGGGCGCTCCGGCCGGTGGTTATCCCTATTTCGGAGATTTGATCACCGAAATGCCGGTGAATACCTCGAACTACAATTCGCTGCAGGCGACGCTAAATCGCCAGTTCAGCCGCGGTTTGCAGGGGCAGGTCTCCTACACCTACTCGAGGTGCCTCACGACGGGTTCCGGCACATCTGGCCTCGAACAATCGAACGCCGCCCAGGACGATCCATATAACCGCCTCTACGATTATGGTCTCTGCTCCTTCGACATTCGCCACACTCTGGTGGTGAATGGCCTCTACTCCTTGCCCTTCAAAGGAAATAGGCTCGTCGAGGGCTGGCAATTCACCTCCATCCTCTCAGCCTCCTCCGGCCTTCCGGTCAATGTTGTGGAAGGCGGGAATGCCGACACGGCTCTGATTGGGATCATTTCGGCCGATCGCCCAAACTATAACGGCACCTGCCCCGGCGGCAAGGGTCAGGTCTTGGGGAAGTGGTACGAGTGGTTCAACGAATCATGTTACAGCTCCCCGGCCCCCGGGGCGCTGGGTGACGTAGGCAAATTCTCGCTGGAAGGTCCCGGCCTCCTGGATCTCGACATGTCGATCATCAAGAACACGAAAATCTGGGAGAGATTGAACACGCAATTTCGCGTGGAGTTCTTCAACATTATCAACCATCCGAATTTCGGTTCGCCGAACAATAATGTGTTTGCCAACCCTGGCGCCCTCGCAGTAGACGTGCCCAACGCCGTTGGTACTCCGGGCGGCGCTGGCGCGGAGGTCCTCACGAACACGAGTTCGCGTCAGATTCAGTTTGCATTGAAGATTCTATTCTGAGCCGAATCGTCGATCTCAAAGGCGAACCTGACCCGTGCCACTCTCGTGGCGCCGGCCAGGTTCTGCTGAATTGGCTCACGTGGGAAAGCCCGGGCGTTTTCGGGCGCCTCAATCGCCTTTGGATGAAACGGTTTCTTGGTGGACGCGCGTAACCGGCGGGCCGCTATAAGCGCGCGCGTCGCCTTTCCATGGCACCTTATCGCGATCGGTCCAGCCGTTGATGTACATCGACTTGAAGACCCACTTGCCATTTCGCTTCACGCACAGATTGTCCCAATTGCCGATGCCGAAGACGAAATTCGTGCGGTAGTCCACGTTGAATTGAACGATCGTGAAGTAGGCCTTTACGCGCGCCCCTTCGCCCTCGGGCGTAATGAGGAAATGATTCGCCAGATGCTGCCGGCCGAACCACCAGCTCGGGCGGTCGTACCAAAGCTCCTCGAACGCGCGGCGGATTTTGTCGCGCCCTCGAGCTTTCCCTGCCACAAGTGATCGAGATAGCCGTCGTCCGCGAAGCAGCCTAAGACAGCCTCGATATCGCCCGTGTTGATGCCCCAGGCGTATTTCGCGAATAGCTCCATGATGTCGAGCCGGTCCTCGACCGAAAATTTCACAGTGGAATCCGACATGGCTGCACCTCGTCTCTGGATATGAACTGCGCGCCGATGTTGCGTTGTCCGTCGCCGAGGGGATACTATGCGCGCGAGTCGATTATTGCAAGTTGCCCGCGCGAGGCTGAATGCCTTGGTCGTGCGCGGAGGAGGATGCATGGCATCGCAAGCGAAATCTCCGGCTGTGGCCGAGATCTACAAGAGATTGAGAGAATTCGGGGACGCGTTTACGCCTGAAATCATCGGCGAAAATTTGAAACTCTTTGCGGCGCTGCACGAAAAGGAGCCGTTTGCCGACGTCGAGATAACGCGCGATCTCCGCTACGGCGACGACGAGCGCCAGCGGCTGAATGTGTTTCAAGCGAAGGGTGCTGCAAAGGCAGCGCGGCCGGTGCTGGTGTTCATGCACGGCGGCGGATTCATCGGCGGCGATAAATCGATGCCGGGCATGCCTTTCTACGACAATGTCGGCGTCTGGGGCGCGCGCCATGGCCTGGTCGGCGTGAACATCACGCATCGCCTCGCGCCGAAGCATCCATGGCCGGCCGGGTCCGAGGATGTAGCTGGCGCGTTGCAATGGATCCGCAAAAACATCGGCGGGCATGGAGGCGATCCGCAGCACATCTTCCTGATGGGCCAATCGGCGGGGGCGGCGCACGTCGCCCAGTTTCTGGCGCACGCTCGATTCGACAGCCCGGATCGGACCGCGCTCGCGGGCGCGATTTTGGTCTCGGGCCTTTACGACACGAACACGATGGACAAGAATCCGCTCTTCAAAGCCTATTTCGGCGAAGACGCGAGCCTCTATGCGGAGCGCTCGGCGCTTCCGGGATTGGCGGAGTCTTCCGTACCGCTGCTGGTGACCCTCGCGGAATTTGATCCGCCTGATTTCCAGCGCCAGTATGTGGAGCTCTTGCGCGCGCATCTCGAAAAAAAACGCGGCCTGCCGAAGCTGGCCTGGCTGCCGGGCCATGGCCATTTATCGGGCATGCTGGCCGTGAATACGGAACAAGATTTCCTCGGCGATCGCGTGCTGGAATTTGTCGAATCGAGAGTTGCCAGCTAAGCGCTGGATTCCGCGAGGGCGGGGATTCGTTTGACCGCACGGTGCCTATCCGATATCATCATTTCGCGGGGTGGAGCAGCCTGGTAGCTCGTCGGGCTCATAACCCGGAGGTCGTTGGTTCAAATCCAACCCCCGCAACCATGGGGCGCTTTGAGGCGAAACCTCGAAGCGCCCCTTCTTTTTGGTGCGACCTCCGATGAGCCAAACGTCGGGCTGGCTTTCATCATGCGGCCGACTTCATCGGCCGGGGCCGGAGGTCGTTGGTTCAAATCCAACCCCCGCAACCATTTTCTAGTTGATATAGCCGGAGTTAGCGACCGCCGCTGACTCCGGCTTTTCTTTTGGCGCATTCGTCCGCGGAATCCGAATCTCTTGGTCAAATCCCGAGGGTCCATGAAGCTGCTGCTTTGAGCCTCGGCTCGCGCTGAATCGGCCCCACCGCTATATCCGTAAGGCATTGGCAGCTTGCGTTTTCCGCTGTAAGATCGCGGGGCTTCGCCAAATGCAAAGCTCCGTTCAACTCCCCAAATGAGGAGAAGGAAATTGATAAAGCGTTCGTTGTGCTCAGCCGCAATCTTGATCGCAGCGTCACTCTTCGCAACGACGGGGCCATCCATCGCCGCTCAACCGGCTGTTGCGACGAATGCTGTCGACTCCAAAGTCCAATGCGATCGCGCCTGCCTGGAAGGCGTGATGAACCGCTATCTCGATGCGATGGTTGCCCACAATCCCTCGCAGGCACCCCTCGCGCCCGACGTCAAATACGCGCAAGACAACGTGCGGCTGAAAATCGGACAAGCGCTGTGGGCAACCGCCACGGCGCGTGGGAAATACATCCATTACTTCGCCGATCCCGAGCAAGGCAACGTCGGCGTGATTACGGTCGTCTACGAGAACGGCGTAGGCGCGATCCTGATCGTGCGGCTCAAGGTCGAAGGGGGATTGATCACCCAAGCCGAGCAGTTCGTGGCGCACGATCCCCGCGGCGCGGCCAACTACGAAACAATTGGCAAGCCCGATCCGGGATGGCTGATACCGATCCCCCCGGACCAGCGCGAGACGCGCGCGGCGCTCGATCAGGCAGCGTACATGTATTACGAGGGCCTGCAGCTCAACGACGGTCAGGGCATCTACGCTTTCACCCCCGGCTGCAACCGCATCGAAGATGCCACACGCACCACGAACCAGCCGCGCCCGCAGAACTACGGCCACTCGGACGAGGACATCAGCGACTTCACTACAATGAATTGCACCGATCAGTACAAACTCGGCTTTCTCGGCTTCACCACGGGCTGCCGCGACCGGCGATTTTTGGTAACGGATGTCGAGCGTGGCTCCGTGCTCGCCTCGGCCTATCTCGATTTCGACGGGACGATCACTGAGGTGCACCTGACCGACGGCCGCGTGTGGAAAGTGCCGCCATATTTCATGACGCCGCGCACCAACCAGTCGAACGAAGCGTACCGGATCGAAAAAGGAAGCATCAGCTTGATAGAAATGACCATGTACGAAATCCCTTTCAACATGCAGCCTGCGTTCTAGCGCGATGAAAACAACCATGAACAATCCAAGGATCAACACGATGATTCGCACTGCGATGCTGGCCCTCGCGCTCGTGACGATTTGCGTCGCGGCTTCCGTCACTTTTGCTTCGCCGAACAACGCCGCGCCCGATCAAGGCAAGAATCTGACGCATGCTTCGTATCCGCTGGCGCCCGCGGTGCCGGGCGAATGCAATCGCGAGTGTCTGTACCAACTTGTCGACAAATATTTCGACGCGATGCTCTCGCGCTGCCCGTGCAACGTTGCTTTCGGGCCCGGCGCCAAGTACACGGAAAACGAACTCGCCGTGGATCCGGGCGAAGGAATGTGGAAGACTTTCTCCGGACGCGGCACGTATCGCATTTACCTCGCCGATCCCGCAAATGAGGAGGCCGGCTACTACGGCGATATCACCGAGGACAACGGCCGGCTGATGGGAATGATCGCGCTGCGCATGAAAGTGAAAGATCACCGCATCACCGAACTCGAGACCATCACGGTGCGCGAGCAGAAGCGGCCGAAAGGCGGCCTCGGATTGAACACGGCTGGGATAATGACTCCCCGCACGCTGGACGAGCTCGACCCGGCAGGCTTCATTTCGCCGAGTGCTGCATTGCTCGAGCCACTCGCTGCGGCGGAAACGCGGGATCAGCTGCTGGCTGCGACGAGAGGATATTTCGAAGCGTACGCGCAGAGCAAAGGTTCCGTCGCGCCATTCGCAGCGGAATGCTCGCGGCGGGAAAACGGCTTCGCGGCGACGAATAATTCCGATGGTCCCGTGCCCGACGCGGCGCAACCCTCGTTTCACCTATTTAGCGGAGACTGCCCTCAGGAACTCGACCGCGGGTTTCTCGGCGCGATCGCGAGAGTGCGGGATGCGCGGCCGCTCGTTGTCGACGAAAAACAGGGCCTGGTATTGAATCTGGCGTTTTTCGACAACGAAGGCGACGTTAAGTCGGTCGATGTCGCGGGAGTCGGAACGGTGAAGGTGCCTGCACAATATCTGCGATCGATCACATTCATGGCGCCGCAGCTTTTTAAGATCGAGGCCGGCAAGATCCGCGTGATTGAAGGGCTTTCGTGGCCCATGCCTTTTGGCATGCCACCCGCATGGCAATAGCGAGGGATCCCGGCCGAATTGCCTCGTGACGATCGCCGGCCTCGGGAGTAGTATGCGGCTGTCGTCGCGCGATTATAACCATGGGAGGGATTCATGAAAATCGATCGACGGAGGCTTCTGCAAGCTCTCGGAATGTCCCCCGCGCTTTTGACAGGACCCGTGGAGGCCGACCAAAAGAAAACGACTCGAGGAACAGCCACTCACTCGGAATCAAGGCTCGTTGGGCTGAATCCCAAGGGCATGCCGCCCGAAATCACGCTCTCCCCGCTGGCGCCGCGGTTCAGCTCCCTCCACGGCAAGACCATCTACATGGTCGACATCGGTTTCAACAACGGCGATGTCTTCTTCCAGGAGATGCAGCGGTGGTTCAAAGAAAACATGCCCACCGTAAAGACAATCTACCGCCGCAAGGTTGGCGCGTATCCCCAGGATGATCCCGATTTGTGGAAGGAGATTAAAGGCGCGGGCGCCGGTGTCATCATGGGTGTGGGGCATTGAAGCACATGCGCCCCAGCGACCGTCGGTCACTGCGTAACGCTTGAGAAGATGGGAGTCCCGACGTGCCCTGTAGTCACGGTGGCGTTTAAACAGATTTGCGTTCTCAATGCCGCCAAGCGCGGCATGCCCACTCTGCGTCTCGTGTACAGTCCTCACCCGGTGTGGGGAAAATCTCCCGACCAGCTCTGGGCGTATATGAACGGCCCCGACCCTGCCACAGAAAAACCCATGCTGCCCGAAATCGAAGGTGCGCTGACCAACCCGCTCACCGCGGAAGACAAGAAGACCGGAACCGAGAGGCCTTCCGTTGGCCCCGCGACGTTTGGGCCGGACACCTCCAGAAATTTGCAGGAGTTCTACCGGAACAACGGCTATACGGATTTTCTCCCGATCATCATTCCCACCGAAGAGGCCGTTGAAGAGATGCTCACGGGCACGAGCCACCATCCGGATGAGGTGGTCGGAAAGCTCGCGGCTGGGGCCTTCGCTCCGTGGAGCTTCACAGTGAGGCACGTGGCGATCAATGCGGTGATGGCGGGAGCAAGACCGGAGCACCTGCCGGTGGTTCTGGCGATCGCGTCGTCGGGGTACGTATCGCTAATGAGCTCGACGAACGATCTCGCCTATGGCGCGCTGATCAATGGCCCGATTCGCACCAAGCTCGATATGAACAGCGGCATCGGAGCGCTCGGGCCTTTCGCCCATGCGAACGCCGCCATCGGCCGCTCCTGGACGCTCGTTACCAAGAATCTCGCGAACGGCGGTATTCCCGGCGACACGTACATGGGGACGATGGGCAACATGCTCAACTATATCAACCTCATCATGGTGGAAAACGAGGAGGCCAGCCCTTGGGCGCCTTTCCACGTAGAGAAAGGCTTCAAGCGCGAGGACAATGTGGTCAGCATGTTCTCCGGGCTTAGCGTTTCGGCAGGGCAGGTCGGAAAAGGCAGCGGGATCGGCGGCACGCCGCATTTCGAGGAGCAATATACGGACCTCTTCTCCACGTTCACGGGCTTCTTCGGTGCGCTGCTGCTCTGCGACCCGCTCTGCGCCGCGAGCCTGAAGGAGCAGGGTTACGACACGAAGGCGAAGCTGATCGACTACTTTTACAAACATGCGACGCAGACAGCGAAAGAATACCGCGAGAGAAACTGGTCGTATCTCTTCGAGTATGGGCAGGCGCTCAGAGGCGTGGAGCCTTTCGCCACGTGGTACAAGCTGCCGGACGATACGGTGATTCCGAAGTTTCCGCATCCTGAACGCATCGCTGTCGTGGTGATCGGAGGCCAAACCGATCCCGTTTCCCAGGTTGCAAACTTCAGTTACGGAAAGAGCGTCTCCATCGACAAATGGATGTAATACGGCAATGGACCCGCGTGAGACTGGGCCGTTCCAAGTGAATGAAACGGCCCGAGGATAGCGTGTCGCATTTCAAAAAGCGATTCCTTCAAGCGTAAATTTGAATTGGCGTGTGTTCGCGTCGGCAGCTACACTCCCGCCATGAGCGAACATCTGGAATCGGCGCTTCCGGTTGGAACCTTCAGACCCTTGGTTTCAGCCCGGCCGATTGAAGGGATGGGGGAACGCCCGGAGCTATCCACGGCGAAGCCGGCAACCAAGCATTCGGCCATCGCCGCCGCGTTCCTTATGCTTTACGTCGCTATTTACCTGGTAATCGGATTCCTGGGAATCTCGCTGATCGGCCGCGCGTGGGCCACCGTCTTTGAGTGAGCCTCGCGGAAGCACGTGCCGGCCGGCGGCAGATGCCTGAAACCTTTGTCTCTCTCTTTCCACCGCTATCTCATACCTTGAAACGATCACGTAGTACCCGGCTGGTTCGGGGCAAAACGAACCTATATCCGGGTAGCCGGCATCAAAGAGCCTGAAGCTGGCCCGACCGAATGAAACGACGGATCGAAATCGACGCTGCGCGCGGGGCGATGCTTGTCTGGATGACGCTCACGCATCTGCCCACCCTGCTGACACCCTGGGTGAACCAGCCATTCGGCTATATCTCGGCGTCCGAAGGATTTATCTTCCTCTCAGCGCTCTTCACGGGCCGCATCTATTTGCGTTTGCTCGAGCGCGATGGCGCCGGCGCGATGAGCTGGAAGCTGTTCTTGCGAGCTCTGCGGCTTTACCGCTATCACGTGGTGCTGCTTTTCGCGGCGTTCCTGGTGGTGGCGCGATTTGCGATCAGCGGCCACAACCAGAACCTCTATAATTTGCTGGATTTCTATTTCGCCGCCGGGCCCGCGCGGGCGATTGCCGATGCTTTGCTGCTGGTCTACCGGCCCCCGCTGCTCGACATCATTCCGCTCTACCTTATTTTCCTGCTTCTTTCGCCGCTCACGCTGATCGTCGCCGCAAAATTCGGCTGGAGATTCATTCTCGGCGCAAGTTTTGGCATCTGGCTGCTCGCGCAATTCGGCCTGCGCCAGGCGCTGTATGGATTTGCGGCGCACCACCTCGGCCTGCGAATCCCCCTCAACGAGATGGGCGCGTTCAATCTTTGGGCGTGGCAGTTCATGTGGATTTTGGGCCTGTGGTGCGGGGCGCGTTGGGCTAAGGACGATCTGCCCGTCGAGAAGTGGGCGCGGCGCGCGTGGATTCCGGCAGCGTTCGTGGTGGCCGCGCTGCTCGCGGTTCGTTACAGCGAGTTGCGCGGGCTTGATCTCGCAGGTTGGTCAATTTTCTTCGACAAGTGGCATCTTGGCGCCGTGCGGTTGATCGATTTCGCGGCGATCGCGGCGTTGCTGATTCGATTTCAATCGGTCGTTAAGCCGCTTGCGGTGCGGCCCCTCGTGCTGCTGGGCCAGGCGTCGCTGCAGGTCTTTTGCGCGCACTTCGTATTCTGTTTCCTTGGGCTTGGCTTGATGGGCGGCGCCGACCGCATTTTCGGCTGGGAGCAATTCGCTTTGATTATCGGCACGTTTGCCGCCCTGCTGCTCGTCGCCAAGATCTTCGCCAGACCCGAGATAAGCGGCGCGCGGAGCCACAGCGCCGGCGCTCGATCTGCCATCAACGCTGCGGCAGGCTGAACGTTCTGACGAACCCTTTCTTATTCAGGTGAATCGCTTGCCATGCGAGAAGCCATCGAGGAAACATCGATTTTACGCGAACGATACGTGTAGGCAAGCGGCCTGAAGGACCCATGGATTATTGAAACGACGCGACGGCCTGCGGCAAATCATCGTAAGTGGGGAAAAGGTTCAGCAATCCGACCATCTTGAGAGTCTGTACGACGAATTTCGTCGGCTTGAGCAGCCTGATCGATCCGCCACTCTGCTTCGCGGACGTCAGGCAGCGAACCATCATACCGATGGCGCTGGAATCGATGGTCGGCACTTCCTCGAGATCGAGAACGATCTTGTTATGAGATTGATCCAACAGTTCCTTCACAGTCGCACCGAGATGATTCAGTTCAGGACCCATGCCTAGCCTGCCAGTCACCTTCACAATTCTCACTTCGCCCTGCGTCTTCGTTTCGATGCCCAAGAATGCCCCCCTCGAGCGGGCGGGAAAGGTCGAAATGCCCGCTGTCGTTGACACTTGCAAGTGCCTTTGTTAGAGTGCGCGCACCCAAGTTTTAGTGAATCCGGGCCCAAAATGCAAGCAACTCAGTCCGCCGGGCAGTTTCCCCGAAGGAGTGAAACGGGCGGAAAGCTAGAACCCAGTTGAGCCGGAAACAGGAATCCATTCTGGATCTCTCTGTCCTCTCTTCCAATCTGCTAGCAGAGCAGGAGGTGGCGCCGCGGGCGCATGCGCTCGCCCGTTTCGTCGCCGAAGTTTTCCCCGAGTCCGCTGTGAATGTCTACACGCTTGCGGCCGAGGCGGGTGCTACTTACTGGACGCCGAAGGCGACGGTCGGTGAGGCCAACATTAATGATCAGGCGATCGAATCGGATTCCGGTTTGCTCGGCCGATTAATGGAAGACGCATCTCCTGTTTTTCGCAGCGGCGCTGCCCTAAAGCGTGAAGATTATCCGCACGTCGACATACGCAGAACGCTACGTTCGCTCTGCTACGTTCCCTTACTCAAAGACGAAACTCTGGCAGGGGCGTTGGAGATTCTTTCATTCGATGGTGAGCTTGCGGAGGACGCCATTGAAGCATTGCAACCGGCGTGCCAACTAGGTGCCGTAGCCATCGTCTCCGCGCAATCCTACGAAGAAGAACGGCACGGAACGCTCACGTCGATCACTCGCATTACGCAGCTATATGACCTGGAAAAGGCATTTTCGTCCACTCTGGAGATGGAGGAATTACTGCCGCTCATCGGTTCAAAGTTCTTGGACATTTTGGGAGCCGAAGCCGTAAATATCTGGCTCTTGCATCCGGATGAAACTCTCGAGTTGATGCATCAGAGCGGCGAGGATCACACCTCCTTCCAGGGGCAGGTTCTCAAGCCAAACGAAGGAGTTGCGGGCGTTGTTTCCGACAACGGGGAGGGCGTTTACGTTTCTGACCCGGCGGACCCGCGACTCACGGCGCGCAACGCGGTGGCCGGAGAGCCCTTGGTGCACTCCCTTCTCGCGGCGGCGATCATGGATCGAGGTTCTCTTGTGGGCGTCGTGGAAGTCGTAAACAAATCCGATGGCACGGGCTTCGGCGAAGATGATCTCTTTACCCTCACAAGCCTGAGCGACACGGCATCCACCGCATTGCACAACGCGAGCCTTCTGGTGGCCGAACGCAAGGTGGAGATTCTCGAAACGCTCAACACCGTGAGCCACGAGATCACGTCGACCCTGAATCTCGAGCGCATGCTCCAGACCATCGTCAATGCGCCACAGGCGGTGATTCCCTACGAGCGCGCCTCGCTGGCCCTCGAGCGTAATGGTCGCTTCAAACTGAGCGCCGTTACTGGCTTGACGCAAGTCAACCCCGACTCGCCGGAGCTCGCGCCGCTGAACGAAGTGCTGCAATGGGCCGCCCTTTCATCCGAGATCATTCACGTGCGGCAGCATGACGAAGAAATCGACGCGGATCGAGAAGAGACCCGCGCGAAGTTCAGGAAATACTTTGCCGAATCCGGGATGCGCGGCTTCTACGCCATGCCTCTCAATGACGATACGGGTCGTGTGGGAATGCTGTGTCTGGAAAGCCGGGATCCCGATTTCCTAAATGCGGCTCACCTCGAGATTTTGCAGGTTCTCGCTAGCCAGGCCACAGTGGCGTTGCGCAACGCCCAGATGTACAAGGAAGTGCCGTTCATTTCGGTTCTCGAGCCCGTATTGGTGCGCAAGCGGAAGTTTATGGCGATGGAAAAGCGCCGCCGCGCTCTGATCCTTGCCGGGTCCGCCGCAGCTGTGCTCTTTCTTGCGGCGTTTCCTCTGCCGCTCCGCGTGGATGGCGACGCTGTGGTGGCACCGCTACACCAAGCCGAGATTCAGCCCGAGACGGACGGTGTGGTCAGCAAGGTTCTCGTCAAGGAAGGTGAAATCGTGCGCGCCGGGCAGGTGGTTGCCGAGATGGAGGACTGGAACGCGCAGTCCGGAGTAGCGGAGGCGCAATCCCGGTACCAGTCAGCGCTCCTGCAAATGAACCAAGCGCTCGCGACCAACGACGGAACCACGGCCGGCGTACAACGCGTTCAGGCTGCGTACTGGAAGGCGGAACTTGATCGCGCACGGGAGCTTTTGGATCATTCGCAGCTCCGCTCGCCGATCGACGGCGCAATTGCTACGCCACACGTCGAAGATTTCGTCGGCCGCAAACTCGGCCGTGGCGACTCCTTCGCGGAAGTCGTCGACACTTCGCGGGCGATCGTGGACGTCGCCGCGTCTGACACGGACGCGGGTCTGCTGAGGGTTGGGCAAGTGGCGTCCGTTAAATTGAATAGCTACCCAACGCGGACATTTCACGGAGAAGTCGCTATCATCAGTCCGAAAGCGACAAGCGTCCAGGATTCGACGGTGTTTTATTCGCGTGTGTCCATTCCTAACCCGGACGCCGCCATTCGCGCCGGAATGGAAGGGCGCGGAAAAATTCGCGTTGGCTGGCGTCCGGCCGGCTACGTCTTCTTCCGCGGGCCCTTGTTCTGGGTATATTCGAAGTTGTGGTATTGGTTCGGTTGGTAGAAATGCGCCGGAGGCAAGCCATGCGAAAAGTCGTTTGCTGGGCTGTCCTGGCTGCCGCAATGCAGCTGACTGCCTGCGGTAGCGACAAGACCCCGCTAGAGGCAGTTTCGAACGCGGCGAGTCTTCCTGCAACGGCAGCCGCGCCGCCCGTTCAACCGAGCCCGACGGCCCCGGATCCGGCCCTGGTTGTCTCCGGCCCGATTGTCGTTGAGCACGAGGTTGACTTGACCGCGCCGCGCGACGGCGTCGTCGCCAAGATTTTCTACAACGTCCCAGCGCGGGTGAAAACCGGGACCTTGCTGGCGCAATTGGATGACCGGGAACTCCAGGCGAACCTCGATTCCGCGCGCGCAAAATCCCGCAGCATCGAAGACGACCTGAACAACTGGAAAGCCGAAAGAGCCGTAACGCAGGCTGATTACGTTCGCGCCCAGGAGCTATGGAACGAAGGCCTGACATCCGCCGAGCAGGTGCAGCACGCGAAATATCAGGTCGAATCGCACGATTGGGATATCAAACGTGTGACGGAACTGCTGAACAATGCGCGGGATGACGAACGGTCGATCGAGCTCGAACTGGACAAGACGAAAATCGTCGCGCCGTTCGATGCGCTGGTAGCTCGCCGCTACGTCCGGCAATGGCAGACTGTGGCCAAGGGTGATCGGCTCTTTTGGATCACCAGCGAAGCCCCACTGCTCGTACGATTCACGCTGCCGGAGAGGCTCTTCGGAAAAGTGCGCGTGGGGCAGGCGTTCGAGGTGGACTCGCCCGACGCGCCCGGAGAGCGGCACCGGGCGCGAGTGCGTGAAATCAGCCCGGTCGTTGATCCCGCCAGCGGCACCTTCGAGGTTCTGGTTGAGCTCGCCGGCAACCGCGATTCCTTGCGGCCAGGCATGACAGCTTCGGTCCATCTAGATCACGTGCAATGAACCTGACGCGCGTCCTCGACGTAGCTCTGCCCGAGCTTCCAGCTCGTATCATTTCCGAACGCGCGCCGCGCATTCCCCCCAACGTCGTTTTCAAGGAACATATCGAGGACGGAAAACCGCTCGTTCGCGTCCTGGTGCCGGGCCAGGACGCCATGTTCCGTTTTCCCAAAGCTAATTGGGAACTCGCGCAGCTGTTTGACGGCAACCGCTCATACGAAGAGATTGCAAGGTTGTATTCGGCACAGACCGGCGTCGAGTACAGCACCGACGAGGTCCGCGAATTCGCGGAATCTCTGGAAGCTGACGAGTTCTGGCACAAAACGGCGCAAGAGAAAAACATCCTTTTGATGCAGAAGGATGCGCAGAAACGGCGGAAAGCCCTAAAAGCTAAAAAGAGCAAATGGGGAGACCTGGCGCAAATCACGTTTCCCGCAGTAAATCCGGACAAGTTCCTCACCTGGCTCCATAAGTACACCTCGTTTATATACACGTGGTGGTTCACTGTCGTCACGCTGGTATTCTTCGCGATCATGGCGGGGATCACGATCGAGCATTGGGGCGAAATCGGGCGCGACACACTGCACTTCTTCAATTTTTCCGAAAAGGGCTGGGCCAACGTCGTGACGTTCTATCTGGTCGCCTTGGGGGCAATGTGTTGGCACGAAATCGGCCACGGCCACGCATGCAAGCACTACGGCGGCCGCGTTCCTTCCATGGGTCTTCTTCTGATTTATCTTGCGCCTGGGTTCTACACGGACACTACGGAAGGCGAAGTATTCGCTTCGCGCTACCAGCGGATGGTGATCGCACTGGCGGGCGCGTGGTCCGAGCTTTACATCTGCGTAGTGGCAACCATTATCTGGTGGATGTCGCCTCCCGACACGATGCTGCATTCGGTCGCCTACATGATGATGCTCATCACTGGCATTGCCTCGGTGCTGATCAATTTCAATCCACTGATCAAGCTCGATGGCTACTACATCATGAGCGAGATTCTCGGCTTAATGGATTTGAAGGAGAATTCGACGGCCTATTTGTCCGCCTGGGTGAAGCGGCATATCTGGAAGCTTCCGGTGGAGGTGCCGTACGTGCCGCGGCGCCGTCGGCTCGGCTATGTTGTATACGCTCTGCTGTCTGGCCTGTACAGTTACACCGTGCTCTACGTAGTAGCAAGACTTGTGGGGAATGTCTTCCGCAATTTTGACCCCGACTGGTCGTTTGTTCCAGAGCTCGCAACAGCGGCTCTGATATTTCGTTCGAGAATCCGCATACTGGTGAACTTTATGAAATTTGTCTACTTGGACAAGAAGGATCGCGTTTGGACGTGGCTTCGTTCGCGGCATCCCTGGGGGATCGGCGCGGCGGCGGCGTTGGTGCTCCTGCTGCCGCTCTGGCATGACTCGATAGAAGGGCGGTTTGTGCTCGATCCTGTGCGAACTGCGATCGTGCGCAACGTAGTTCCGGGTAGCGTGACGCGCGTCTATGCGGACGAGGGCGCCCACGTTCAGGCAGGCGATCTGCTGGTCCAGCTCCGCGACCTGCCGCTTCAATCGGAGTTCGCCCGCACGGAGGCGGATTATGAGGTGGCGTCCATGCAGGCCAATTCGGCGGCACTGCACTACGCCGATTTCGGCGCTGCAGATCAGGAACGCAACCGGTTGGCAATACAGGCCAGCGACTTGCAAGCGGAGACTTCTGGCCTCAGTGTCCTCAGTCCAATTTCGGGCGTGGTACTCACGCCGCGCGTTGCCGACCGGCTGGGAACCTACGCGCCTGCTGGTACAACACTGGCGGAAGTTGCAGACCTGAGCCGGATGCGCGCCCGGATTTTCGTTTCCGAGCACGATCTTTACAAGATCGCAATCGGGGCGCGGGCTCGGATGGAGGTTGACGGACTTTGGGGCAGGCTCGACGCGCGGGTAATTTCCTTGGCGCCGAAATCGTCGGAAATCGATCCGGCACTGGCGCAGGTCAGCCAGTTCAGGGGCTTGGCCGTGGCGAACTTCTACGCAGCACAAATGGAAGTCGACAACCCCGACGGGCAGCTCAAGCCCGGAATGATTGGGACCGCACGGATTTATGGAAAACGCCGCAGTCTGGCTGGACTGGTCTGGCAGGAAGGTTGGCGCTTCTTCGCTAGAAAAATCTGGTAAAAGGAAAAAGGCCCCGACTTGAGCCGGGGCCTTCCGTTGGCACTTTGCCAAGATGGTCCGAAGCGATTATATCCCCTTCACCACAGCGTGCTTCACGTTCGCGTGCTTCACGTTTGCGTGCTTCACGTTGGCATGCTTCACGTTCGCATGCTTCACATTCGCATGCTTCACATTCGCATGCTTCACATTCGGCATTTTCTGGGCGGGGCTCGTGGCCGCCGCGCCGGAAATGTCGTCCTTTACCGCGTTGGCCTTCTTCGTGGTCTTGAGAGTGCTGATCAGGCTCTTCTTTTCAATCGACATGGCTGACTCCCCTTGCTCAATTTTGTTTTCGCCGTGCAACATTACCTAATGCATGGGAATTGCCAATCGCCTCAGGCCCGCCTCGGCGGGCTCTCGAACTGGAAATAAAGGGCTTAGTACGAAAGTACTAGTGGCCAGACAGCAGTAAGTGGTTAAAAATTTAATCGGCTGGTCAAAATTTTAACTACAGATAGTTAAATTCTCACCAGTTTGTGCTCTATTGGACCCTGTGCTTCCGGCAGAGGTATTTCATTCGCTGCCCATCCAGCCGCAAAAGCTCGGCCGCTGCGCTCTTCTTGCCACCGGTGCGCCGAAGGGCCGCGTTCAGGTAGGCAATCTCGACGCGTTCTATTTCGGCGTCGAAATCGACGCCGTCCTCGGGTATCAAGATGGCCTCCTGGACGGTGGCGCTATGCTGCAGAAGCTGCTGGGGCAGGTTTTCGAGGTCCACGACCGGACTGCCGACCATGACGACTACGCGCTGGATCACGTTTTCGAGCTCCCGGACGTTTCCGGGCCACTCGTACGCCTCCAGAACCTCCAGCGCGTCGGGCTTCAGCGTCTTCAGAGGCTTCTTCATGGAGGCGCAGTAAATCCGCATAAAGTGGTCGGCCAAGAGTGCCACGTCGCCTTGGCGTTCCCGCAATGGCGGAACGGTGATGGGCACCACGTTGATACGGAAGTATAAGTCCTCTCGAAAGCGGCCTTTGCGCACACAGTCCTCGAGATCCTCATTCGTCGCCGTGATCAGGCGAAAGTCGATTCGCTTCGCCGAACGGCCGCCCAGCCGCTGCACAGACCGCTCCTGCAGGACGCGCAGCAGCTTGCTCTGCAGGCTATGGTGCAAGGTCGTGATCTCGTCGAGAAAAAGCGTGCCCGAATGGGCAAGCTCGATGAGGCCGGGCTTGGCGGAGTCCGCTCCGGTAAATGCCCCCTTCTCGTAGCCGAAAAGCTCGGACTCCATGAGGCTCTCCGGCAGAGCGGAACAATTCAGGCAAACAAAGGGCTGCTCGGCGCGATCGCTGCACTGAACGATCGCCCGAGCCACGAGTTCTTTTCCGACACCGCTTTCGCCGCGGATCACGACCGACGCACCGGTAGCGGCCACGGCTTCAATCGCCTGGTACACCTTCTGCATGGCAGGACTTACGCCAACCAGGCCGAAAAATGCGGCCTTGTTTTCCACCTGTTGAACCAGGCGGCGGCCTTCGAGTTCCAGTGCGCGCTTCTCGATTGCGCGCGACAGCACAATTTTGAGCTCGTCGTAGTTGATCGGGAAAAGAAAGAACTCATCCGCCCCAGCCTGGCTGGCTTTCAGCGGAATCGTGCGCTGGTTGCTGCGTGTGAAAGCGACAAGCACGACATCGTCGCGAATTCTGCGAATCTCCTCGAGGACCTGAAGGCCGTCGCTGGGCCCCTCGCCGATGGCATCCAGGCTGAAGAGAATGGCGTGAACGTCATCGCGGTCGATGACGGCTCTAATTTCGTCTTCGGTGGTCGCGAGAGAAGTACGAAACTCTCCGCCCAAATGCTTTCGGATTTCCGGGAAGATATCGGCGTCATCGGTGATGACGGCGAGCGAATAGCGCTCCGCGCTGAGGCCGGGTTCGGGCAAGAGTAAGGTAGCCTTGGTGTTGGGATTATAAGTCGATCGGCCGCAAACCTGAAATGGAAGAAAGGCCCTACGAACCGAGGTAAAACTGAAAGGGCGCCCAGTAGAAAGGCTTGCGGTAAACGCCGCTGGAATGCAGCAATGCGAGCTTTGCATCTCGCAACGCCACTGCGGGATCCTTCCCCGCGCCGATTTGGGCGTATAGTCCGTCCATCAGCGTCGCGGTAGAGGCGTCGTCAACTTCCCAGAGGGCCGCGATCACGCCCCGCGCCCCCGCTCGCAGGAATGCCCACGACAAGCCGACAATCCCCTCCGCCGAGTAATTGCGCGAGCCCACGCCGCTGCAAGCCGAGATTGTGACCAACGTGGCCGTGAGCGGAAACTTCACGATGTCTCGTCCGTAGAGCTTGAAGGAATCGCCCTGCTTGGTCAAAACAACCGAAGATTCAAGAGGTCTGAGCTCGCTCGACGTGCCGTGAGCGACGAAGTGAATGTATGTAAATTGCCCGGGCTCGCTCTTCAGATAAGCCTCGGGAGTCGCTTGGCGGCCGGAAAATACGGTCGTCTCGTTAGGCGGGAAATATCTCTCAATTTCGCTCATTTCGACTCCGGCCTGGGGTAGCTTAGGGAATTCGTCGCCCGGCGGCACAGGATCGCCTATCAGGAGCAGTCGGGCGTGCTTGGGCGGTGAGGACGGCTTCGCGGCGGCGACAAGGAGAAGCGAATCCGTATAGGCAACCACCGCATCGTCGATCCAATAATGCGGAGTCGGAGAAGCAACCAAGAGTGTCTCAAAATTAAGCCCGCACAGGCTGCCGTCGGGGACGATCACCACGCGAGAACCTTTCGGGATCAGGCCCGCTGCCGGACCGACGAGCGTCTGGTAGAGACGCTCGCCCTCAGGATTGGCCGTATCCAGCACGTCGAGAGGCCCGAGCAAGGCATTCCCATACGATTGCACGATCGGATCGAGCTGCTCCTCCGGCGGCAGCACGAAAGGCTTGACTGCGCCCGACGGCGCGATCGCCCACAGATAGGAATGGCCCGCGCCGAGCCAGTAGCACAGGATCACCGCATGTTCGCGCCGTGCGATCTGACCCCAATTTGCCTCCCCGTCTCGAATGCTTTTCTCCTCCGGGCCCAGATTGAGGCCTTCCAGCAGCGTTCGCGAGTGAGTGAGGGCAGCGACACCGAGAGCTTCCTCATTGCGGTGGCGCGAAATAAGGAATCCAATATAGTCGTCGTAGAGTTCTTTTGCGTTCGTCAGAAACGAGACGCGCAGCGTTTCATCGGTAACGGAGGAGCGAGCCGCATCCACCGTCGCGATGGATTTGCGAAACTCCCGCTCCGCGGCGACAGGAAGCCCGGCATTCTCGTAGACGCCCGCGAGCCGCGTCTCCGCCGCCCAGCGGATCGACGGCCCCGCCGCCCGATCGCGAATTACGCGCTCCAGTAGTTGCTTGGCCGCGGAAACGTTGTGACGCTCGCCCTCGACTCGTCCCTCCATCACGGTCGACGACACCTCGCCGTCGTGATCGCCATTGGCGCGAAAAATGTTCAGGGCTTGTTGCGTCCAATCGTCTGCTTCCTGAATCCTGCCCGTTTGGATCGCAATGTCGGCGAGGACATTCTCCGATCGCGCCACCTGATCCTGCTGATCGAGTTGACGCGCCAGGCCGAGCGCTTTGCGAGTCTCCTGCTCCGCGAGCGAATAGTCGTGTAGGTAGAAATCGATGCCGCCGATGTCGACGCTCCAACTGAGCTCGGCCGCCGTATTTCCCCGTTCCGCGGCGGACTTTTCGGCTTGTCGAAAAAGATTGGCCGAATTCTCGTAATCACCCAGTTCAAACAGGCTCCACGCCATGTTGCCGAGGATGTTGCCCTCTGACCCCTGGTCGCCGATCGACCGGGACAAGTCCAGGGCCTCTCGATCCCAGTCAATCGATTCGTCATAGCGTTCTTGCTGCGCCGCAATCAAGCCAAGGCTTCCCAACGACGCAACCTCGAGGAACTGATCCTTCTGCTGCCGCGCGATCTGCAGGGCTTTGCGGAACTCGGATTCTGCTGCCGGTGCGTCGTCGCGGAGAAAGCAGAGCGTGCCTCGCCGGAGCGCGAGTTCACCGAGTAGCTCGGGGTGATACTTCGTGGCAAGCGCTTCGGCCTCCGCGAATCGCTCTTCCGCCTCCGGAAAATGAAACAGAAAACCCTCGGCGCCACCCTGCACGATTTTTCGGCGCACGGCGAGATCGCTGGTTGCCAGCGAAACGGGAAGTTCGGGGCGAAGCAGATCGAGGGCGTTTTTCGTCAGCCGTTTGTACAGCAGGATTTCAGCCTTGAGGATCGTGAACCGCCAATGCCATTCGGAGTTTGGGTCGGGGAAATTGCGTAACTCGCGGTCGACCGGCGCCTGCGCTTCGTTGAGATCTCCGCGTTCCAACTTGAGCCGGCAATCCTGGTAGACCTGGGATGCGGTGTTCGTGCCGCGCCGGCCGCAGCCTGAATTCGCAACGGCCAGCGCGAAACAGAAGAATCCTACGGCGGCCAGGGATTGCCATTGATGATGGCTTCCGCGGCGAGGGCCGTGCCGCTCACCGGCGAGCCCATCTCGACGCGCAGCATCGTGAGCGTGCGACTCCCGTGCTTGGCCAGCATCTCGGCTACGAATACTTTTCCGAACTGCGGCACGATGAAGGCGTGGCCCTGGCGTTTCACGCCCGGGCAAGTCGTCTTCATGTCTTTCGCGAGAGAACAAAGAAAAACTCCCTGTGGGTCCGGCGGCACTTTCTGCGTCTGGCCTGTCTGAAATGGATCCTTCGCCATTTTGCGGAAATCGCCATTCGATGCAAGCTCTTTCCGGATCGCGTCGAAGGTATCGAGACGCAGAAAGAGTTCATGATTGAGTTCGACCTCCGCCGGGCATCCCGCAATCCGGAGATTCTCAAACTTGCTGCCCAGCACCACGATGTGCGGCTCGTCGTGTTCAGCCGGGTGCTGCGCAGCGAGCCGAGCCACGATCCGGTCGGCCGTGACGACATCCAGGATGTTCAACCCCTCGACTGTAGCCGTCGTCAGCGTCGTGTACGTTCCGTCTTCGCGTTTCTGGCTGCCAGAAACGTGCGAATACGCGGACTTGAACGACAAGAACTCCTGGAACTGAAAGTTGCTGACGCGCGAGTTGCCGTGCCCGCCCGTCGTGGGTAGCGAACTCGCAGCCTGCACCTCAATGAAGTGTTCGACTGGCCGGTCGAATCGGCCGCTCAACCCGTGAGCGTGAGCATTATAGTGATAGGACCTGCGGGGTGCCGTATCCGCCATCGCACAGTTTCCTTTCCTTTGAAGTTTTTCCTCTGAAAATGCGTGGATCGCCTATTTCAGGAATTCGACCGAGAAATGAGAACGCATCACTTCCACTCCACCGCTGCGCGCCTCCTGCGGCACCGCGATGCCGCGCACGACCATCATATAAGGCCCCGGCGTAAGGCGGGAAGCGGGAACGAAAATCTGCACCGTATTCTTAGCCTGCTGCGCGGAGACCTGCACGGAAAACGCGGGCGCCCCGCCGGCGTTTTCAACTTCGCACGTATAAAGCGAGAACGCGGGATCCGGGCGAATGTCGAGGTACAAGGCAAACGGCTGATCCCGCTGAACCTCCACAACTACTGGCGTCTCGCCGCGCGAGTTCGCGCCGATTAGCGAAAATGCTGCCAGCGTCCGGGGCGCGGTCGCCTGAGAAAGCTGCGACTTGATCCGAGGAATCGTTACCATCCCTTGATAACCGGCGATCGCCAGCAGGATCAAGAGGGCTGGCGCCGCAACCGCTGGCCGCAGGAACGCCGCAAGCCAACCTACAGGGCGACGCACCCTGGCGCTTTCGACTTCCACAGAGGGCTCCAGACGCAGCGCTTCCCGCGCGCTCTCGATGAATGCCACGCCGGCCCGAACGTCCGCCACGCACTCGGAGCACCCCATGAAGTGCTCCTCAAACTCATCGCGCAGTGGCCCGCCCATCTCTCCGAGCAAGTACTGCTCGGTGGCCTTTAGCCGTATTGCATCTGAATGGTTCATACCCACGTCTGAGTAGTGAATCCTGCCCCCGAATCGTTTCGCCTATATTTCCATATAAATCATAAAAGCAAACAGAAGTGCTTTCCCGCCCGTGGTTTGTGACCCCTTTTGATACATCACCTTGAAGGTCTCCTTGGCGCGGTGCAAAAGCACCCGGAAATAGTCTCGATTGACCCCAAATTCCCGGCATATCTCGTCCTTGTCTTTCTCCTCCAGAAATAGCGCGCGAAGCAGCCTCTTGTCCTTGGGTGGCAACTGCCGAAGAATGCGCCTCACATGCTCGCAGGTTTGCTTCGTAACCAGGAAACCCTCCAGGTCGACGGTCCGGTCCGGCGGATCCGCGGCATTCTCATCGACTTGCTCCGTGCGCGACGAAGAGCGGTAGAATTCCATTAAAACATTGTTGCATACGGAGTTAACGAAGGCGCCGAGCCTCTCGGGCTCGCGAATCCCGGTCTCGCTTCGAACCGCTTTGAGAACCCGCATGAACGTCTCTTGCTTGATGTCCTCCACGGCCGACGCTGAGATAAACCGCGCCCTCAGCTTGATTTGCAGAAGATCGCTAAAATAGGCAACAAAATGGGATTCCGTCAGGGGATCGCGGTCCCGGAGACGCCGGAAATAGGCCTGATCGAAGAAGAACAGTTCCACACAACCCCCGGCCGACGAGCCCAGAAGTATATCTTCGCCTACTTGCTTGCGCAATGAACCTGCCGCTAGATCCCCTATTGGAGCGCGCTTCGACTTTTCTAGCTCTCTCCGGTGAAATTTGCCTTTCGAAAAAATCTCTTCCCAGAATGAAACGTTCACAGTACCTGGCGCACTATCCTTGTGATGAAGCGAAGGCACCGCCTGTGCCATTGGCGGTTCCGAGTCAGACAGACCATCCGCCCGCAACCCCCGGACTCCGGATGGTCTGCCTGACAAATCGCCTTTAGAGTTCCGCGTAGCGCCCTTTTCGAACGGGGCCAGGGAGGATGCGCATGGCACATATTGAGATGGCAATCGCGGACTCTTCCCAGATTCGGTTGACCGATGCACTTCTGGAAAGCGAGAGATTCGCGCACGGGAGAGATGCGGTCCCCATGACTAGTCATGTTCGCTCAGTGGGATTCATCGCCAAACCAGGGCAAATTCAAGAGCTCAAGACCTGCATCGAGGGGCCGTTGATCGAGGTATTGCGCCAAACGCCGGGATTCGCCGGCGCGATGGTCCTGCATGCGCAAAAGGAATCGCGGAGCCTTTTGCTGCTTACTTTCTGGGAAGAGGAAGGTCAAGCTGCAAACAATTGCTGGGAAGAATTCCCTGCGGTTCGCACACTGCTCGCGCCGCTGGTCGACCTGTGTACGAAGGTGCAAACGTTCCAGGCAACTCTTCCGCAACTAACCGAACCTTGCCGTCAGGGCAAAGCAGCAACCGTCTGCTGAATTTTACGCCCAGCACGCCTTGGGTAAAGACTGCGAAGAACACTATGTGGAACAACATTTCAAGAGAAGATGGACACAGCGTGACAAGAGACGACTCACAGCCACCCCATCACCCGCACGACGCGCACGCGTCCGCTGGAAAGTCGATTCCTTGCGACTCGACTCAATGTTCGCAGAGCGCCGTTTCCTCGATCGATTTCCGCTTCCTTTGCCTGAGCCATCTTGTGGCTCATTGTTACGACAGGCTGGAAGAGTATGAGCGAGCCGAGGGTGCGCACAGGTCGACAAGCGGAGATGGGAAAAGCGAGCCGGCTTCCGATTTCCTGGAAAACTGTTCGGCTAAGATAGCCAGTTTGCTCATCACCCATACGGGACTTGAAAACATCGATCGGGCCCATTTGCTCGATATTCTACTGTGGGCGAACGAGCTCCATCGAAAGCGACGCCTTTCGCAATTCCCGATTTGAGCGAACCGCAGAAACAGCAATAAGCATAAGTATGTTCGTGCTCCGCGAACCTATTCGGAACACGCGATGGCGGACTCGGGATTCCAGTAAGTTACCAACGGTCAGGTCGTAGAAGAATCCGCAAAACTCCACTGTTTGCAGCCACTTCTCCCAATTCCCTGCTGTGAAAAGCCAGTGATTGTTGCGCACCCGCTTTTGGTTAAGAAAGCCGCTGGCGCGCGAGGTTCCTTGCGTAGCCACTCGAAAGCGCGTCGGGTGCCCCGTACCGGACTCGGCAAACGCACAGCTTTGCTGATTTGCCGCATGACGAGCTTCAGAAACGGGCCGTAACGTGCTTATGTTTTTCGGGTTGTGACGAGTTCAGAACACTTGAGGTAGTCGTCGCTCGACCCATGCAATCACAATCGGAGGCTTCCCTAACTGAGAAATCGCACAGGTATCAACACTTCTTAGTACATCGTTACGATACTTCATTAAGAGTCGAGTCGGTTCTTTGCCACAACATAGCGGGGCGCATATCTACAGTCTTTCAACGTCCCGAGCCGCGGATGCTTGGTTTTTCTGAGGAGCTTTTGTGGGAAGCAAAGCGAAGGTCTTCGCCCTTTGTTGTAACCGTCTGTTGAGAGAATCAATCGCACGTATCCTGAGCAAGAAGACAGACTTGGAGATCATTGCGTCACAAGCGCCCGGTTCCGCGTCTCGCGAGGAAATCCTTGCCTCCGGCACGGATATACTAGTTCTCGATTCGATGCAGTTTCTTTTCGGAAATCCGAAGCCACCGCCGGCCCTTCCTGTTCTCAGCCGCTCGCTCGCGTGTGTTCTCGTTGCGATGGAGAATGACCACAACCGTTTCCTGACGGCGATTCGAGGGGGCGTGCGCGGATATGTGCTGCAGGACGCGTCGGCGGCCGATGTCGTGGCGGCGATTCGCACCGTCGCAGATGGGCAGGTCGTATGCCCACCGGAGTACACGCAAGTGCTCTTCGACTTCGTTGCGACGCAGACCGAAGAGTTGCCCAACAGCCAGAGGCGCGCGAAATGGGGGCTGACCCGGCGCGAACAACAGCTTATTCCTCTGATCGGTCGCGGGTTAAGTAACAAAGAGATCGCCAATTACTTGAGCCTGTCTGAGCAGACCGTCAAGAATCACATCCACAGGATCTTGCGAAAGGTCGGTGTGTCGAGCCGGCTCAGCGTATTTGAGGTGTGCCAAAATCAGGCATCGTCTTTCGGTACCAAGAGCTCTGGGTACTCAACCTAGGTACGATCGTCTGCAAGTACCTAAAGTGAGTCAGTCGCGTTCAGTTACTTCCCTTCCAAAGTAACTAAGATCGTCACTTCATTCGCTGAGGCGAATTTGAGCCTGTTGCCGAGGTACCGCTTTCCGGATACTCGGAGTTGCGGAGAGGATTCCATGAAGCCCATCCGGGTTCTTGTCGCGAACCACCCGCGCCTTATGCGCGAACTCGTGATGGCCACCATTTCTGATCAACCGGATATTGAAATCGTTGGCGAGATCCTGCACGAATCCGAAGTCGGAGGCGCAGTCGACCAGACCCAGCCGGATTTCCTGATCGTCGCGCTCGATAGTCATGATCGGCCGCCCAACTTCTGCGAGGCAATTTTGCAGAGTCACCCGCATACCAAGATCATCGCGATCGCTGCTGACCGCAACAGCACCGTCTTCTATTGGGCTTCGCTCCGAGTCCAATCTAATCAGATTGAAGCGTCCGAGGCCGGCGTGCTCAACGCCTTGCGCGGCATAACGCAGCCGAACGTGAGGCTCCAATGAGTGCCCACGAAATCAGGGAGAAACTCGCTCATTCACGCGGAACACTCACGAGGATGCTACGAGCGGGGTCGGTTTTGTGCCTCGGCCTAACGTGTTGTTGCGCCGCCAAAGCGCAAGATCGGGGGCAGGCTCCTATTCCTTCCTCTGAGCTTGGCCAGGAAAACATGAGTCTGGTGGCGGCATCTCCGGCCGATATCAAGGCAGTGCTCGTAAAGGACGCGGGATTGATGGTCGAACTGAAACGGTGGGTTGCAAAGGACGCGACCGATCAGGGGCAAATCGTCAGTGAATCGGATCTGACGAACGACGCCATTTTCGATCGGCTGGAGACGGATGTGCGGTTCCGGAGCATCGCGACGCTGCTGCTTCAGCGCTACGGCTATCTGGTTCCAAAAGTGAATCCCGATTCGGAACTTGGCAAGGAGCAGGATCTGTTGGTCCAAGAGCGAGTCAAGTGGCTCGCGCAAGACCAGGAAGAAGAGCTGGCCACAGCCCGCCAACGGCCGGGCGAAAATTCGGAAGAAACGACTGCTTGCGATCCGCAGCTCGATAAGCGGTGCGGCAGCCAACAGATGCGTGCGTCTCCTCCCCAGGGGCCCGAGCCGCAGTTTCAGCCCGGAATGTCTCCTCCCACGAGGAGTCCGAATACGCCCCCGCCCCAGGATCTTCCCCAGCAAAATGGAGGTTCGCTCGAGCAAGCGGAATTCAAGCAGCCGCCGGGCGGACAATTCGCCGGCGACTTATCGCAATCGCTGACGGGCCCAAACGATGAGTCCGGCCAACCGTCGCCCAGCCTTGGAGCGAATCCGTTCGGGCCACTCACGCCGCAGCCGGGTGCAAGCGCCACGAGCGGACAATCGGCTCCGCTCTTGGCATCGGAGGATCCCGAAGGCGCGGACTCTTTCCCGGATTTGGCCATGAACGCGGCGTCGGCAGATGGAATGACGGGTGTTCCGCAGAACGCAAACGAAGCGAACGAGGGGCACGCAGGTTCGTCCACGACCACCGGACCCTCCCGATCGGCGCAGAGAGTGACGGAGCCGTATCAGAATCAAGCGTTTCTGCAGCCGGTGGAAATGACGCGCACGCGCAATCCCTACAGCGACATTCCCTCGCTCTATGACATGTACCTGCAGGCGACGCCGCATCCGAGCGCACCCACGCGATTCGGGATGGATGTCTTCGAAGGTGGGATACGGGACCCTCAGCTGATCCCGATGGATCTGCCCGCGGGGCCCGACTATGTAGTGGGGCCGGGCGACGGATTAGCCATCGACCTGTGGGGCGGTGTTTCTCAACGCTTGTATCGCACGGTGGACAGAGAGGGTCGCGTCAGCTTGCCCGAAGTCGGGCCGGTGCTCGTGAGCGGGAAGAGCCTCGCAGACGTTCAGCAGAGCGTGCAGCAGGTGTTGCGGAGCGAATTCCGCGACGTTTCGGCGGATGTGTCCCTCTCCCGCCTGCGGACGATTCGAGTCTATGTTGTGGGAGACGCGGTCCATCCCGGAGCGTACGACATCAGCTCGCTTTCGACGCCGCTGAATGCGCTGTTTGCCGCCGGAGGGCCGACGCCGCGCGGATCGCTTCGCATTGTGAAGCAGTATCGCGGCAACCAGCTGGTGCAGGTGGTGGATCTGTACGATCTGCTTCTCCATGGTGTCAAAGGCGATTTCGGACGACTCGACAATGGCGACACGGTTCTTGTGCCGCCGATCGGCCCGCAGGTGACGGTGGAAGGGATGGTGCGCCGCCCGGCGGTCTATGAGCTAAAAGACGAAAAGGACCTGGCCAGCGTTCTCGATCTTGCCGGCGGTCTGCTCCCGAGTGCGGCCCTGCAGCACATTGAAGTGCAACGCATGGTTGCTCATGAAGCACAGACGATGATGAGCCTCGACATTCCGGAAGGAGCAGATTCTTCCGAGATCGCCCGGAAGCTCTCTTCATTCAAAATTTACGACGGCGACCGCATCCGTCTGTTCCCCATCGCGCCGTACAACCAGAACGCTGTGTATGTCGAAGGTCACGTCGTCCGGCCCGGCAAGTATTCCTACCGGCCTCACATGCGCGTGACCGATGTGATTTCGTCTTACAAGGATCTGTTGCCGGAGCCGGCCGCGCAGTATGCGGAAATCATCCGCCTGAATGCGCCCGATTTTTACCCGACCGTACAGGGCTTCGATCTCGCGGAAGCGCTTGCCGACCCTTCACATGCGCCGCTTCTTGCGCCAATGGATACAGTGCGAATCTTCGGACGCTACGACTTTGAGAATACGCCCACGGTTTCGGTATGGGGAGATGTGCGCGGACCAGGCACCTTCCGCACTTCGGGGCAGATTCGGCTGAGCGACGCGATTCACCTGGCCGGCGGACTTTCTCCGGACGCGGACACCGGCGACGTGCAGGTATTCCGCTATTTGAGCGACGGCAAGCTGAGAATTTTCAGTGTCAGCCTAAGCCAAGCCTTGGCGGGCGATCCCACCGAAAACATTCTTCTGACTCCCCGGGATCGGATTCTGGTTCATCGAAGCCCGGATGCCGAGCAACCCGCCACCGTCTACGTGCAAGGCGAAGTCGGAAAGCCGGGGCGCTATCCGCTCACGACCAACATGACTGTGGCCGATCTGATTCGAGTTGGCGGGGGGCTCAAGCCCAGCGCAGATACGCAGGTGGCAGACTTGACGAGTTATGACTGGACCAACGATGCGAAATTGAGCGGGCAGCACGACCCGATCGAACTTGCGGCAGCACTGAGCGGCGACCCTAAGGCTAACATGCCGCTTCACAATGGGGACGTTGTGACGATTCGGCAGCTTCCCGGATGGAACGATCTGGGCGCCTCGATCAGCGTGAAGGGCGAAGTGAAGCATCCGGGAACGTACGGTATTCAGCCGGGAGAACGGCTCAGCTCTGTCCTCGAACGAGCCGGTGGTTTCCAGCCGGGTGCATATCCCTACGGAGCGGTGCTGCAGCGAGTGCAAGTGCGCGAGCTCGAAGCAAATCAGCAGGACGAAATGATCCTGCGAGTGAAGGACGCTGAAAGGGACCTGGAACTCTTGCCGGACACCGATCCGCAGAAGAAGCAGGCAAAAGAGGCAGCCCTTGCACAGTATCAAACCACTCTCACCGAGCTGAGCGCCAATCCTCCTTTGGGCCGCGTCGACATTCGCATCTCCTCGAACATCCAGCGCTGGAGAAATACCTCAGCGGACATCGAGGTTCGCGCGGGAGACACATTGGTGATTCCCAAGAGGCCGGACTACGTGATGGTTACGGGCCAGGTGTTCAATCCCACGGCAGTTTCCTATCGTCCGGGCAAAAGTGCGAAATGGTATTTGGGTCAGTCCGGAGGGCCTACGACACTTGCGAACAAGAAAGACATTTTCGTCATCCGTGCCGACGGATCGGTGATCGGCTCGAAGAAAGGCCTGTGGGTGGGCGATTCGATGGGCGCAACGCTCGAACCGGGGGACACCGTGGTGGTCCCGGAGAAGGCCATCGGCGGCGGGCCGAATTGGCAGAATTTGTTTACGTCGGCGCAAGTGGCGTCGTCGATCGCAAGCACTGTGTTTATCGCCTTGCGTTACTAGAGTGAATTAGGAATGTCGAGATGGAGGATGAGCTTCGTGTTCAGTTGTTGCCTGCTCACGGCGATCAAAGCGGTGACTGCGAACTGCTGCTATTCGCAATCCTCGCCGCCACAGCTCAATGAGAAAGCATCGGTGGATAAAAATACAACGAACGAAAGGCCGTCGAAACCGAAACCACGTCCGAAAACGAAATCCTCCAGCTCATTTTCCGATTCGTCTCCGAACTCGATGGACTACGACAGTTCCTTAGGATCCTTGAGGCCGCACCTCTTCACAAATATCGCTGAGGACCAAAAGGCGATTTGGACGAGCCCGGCTCATCTCGATCTGGCCGATGCAGATTGGCTCGTGCCGCTTGGGGTTGTGGCAGGCGGAATGTTGGCTACAGACACGGAAGTCAGCAAGCACCTTTCGAACTCGGCAAATCGGCTGAAGTACAGCAATGACTTTTCGAACTACGGCATTGCTTCACTGGCAGCCACGGCCGGGGGCCTCTACTTTTGGGGCCGCATCACACACGACGATCACAAGCGCGAGACGGGGTTTCTGGCCAGCGAGGCGGCTGTCAACAGCCTGGCGGTCTCCTACGCGCTCAAATATGCCTTTGGACGAGAACGCCCGCTGCAAAACAACTACGAGGGAAACTTCTGGCAAGGCGGCGATTCGTTCCCTTCAGAACACGCGGCGGCGGCGTGGTCGATTGCGGGCGTGATTGCGCACGAGTATCCCGGACCTTTGACCTCGATTTTTGCCTACGGTTTGGCATCGGCCGTCAGCGCTTCGCGAGTGGATGCCAAGCAGCATTTCCCGACGGACGTTCTCGTCGGCAGCGCGATCGGCTGGTTCGTGGCACAGGAAGTCTATCGGCGCCATCACGACCCGGAGCTTGGCGGCGGCGAGTGGCAAACGTATGCGGAATCCCGCGAGGAGACGCCGCGCAGAAGCCCAGGCAACATGGGTTCGCCATACGTGGAGCTCGATAGCTGGATCTATCCGGCAATCGAACGGCTCGCGGCCCTCGGCTACATCCACTCGGAATATCTCGGGATGCGTCCGTGGACTCGGATTGAGTGCGCGCAATTGGTAGAGGAAGCCGGGGACGCGATCCGAGACGATGCGCCGGTTCCGGAAGAAGCCGATCGGCTCTATTCAGCGCTTGCTGAGGAATTTCGCGGCGACCTCGATGAGAACGGCGGAGACGGCGAGAGATCCGTGCATCTCGAATCGGTTTACGCGGGCGCCACCGAAATCAACGGCCCGCCACTGCACGACAGCGATCATTTCGGCCAGACGATTATCAACGATTACGGCCGCCCATACGAAGAAGGATTCAACAACTACGACGGATTCTCGGGCTATGGCACCGACGGCCGCTTCACCCTTTACGTTCGCGGCGAATTCCAGCACGCTCCTTTTGCGCCTGCGTATTCGTTGGCGGCTCGCCAGGCGATTGCCACCGCGGATGCCAATCCTCTGCAGCCGGCGACTCCTTTTGCAGCAGTGAACCGATTCACACTCCTGGACACCTATGTCGCAGCCAACGTCGCAGGCTGGGATTTCTCATTTGGCAAGCAAAGCCTCTGGTGGGGTCCGGGCGAAGGTGGAGCTCTGATCTTCAGCAATAACGCGGAGCCGATCTATATGTTCCGCGCGAGCCGCGTTTCGCCGTACAGCGTTCCGCGGGTGTCTCGCTTGCTGGGCCCCATGAAGGTCGATTTCTTTGTGGGGAAGCTTTCGGGCAACGAATTTCCGCCGCGGCCCCTGATGCACGGCGAAAAAATCAGTTTTAAGCCAACCGCAAACCTGGAATTCGGCTTTAGCCGGACCGTGGAGTTTGGAGGCGTAGGCAGGCCGATGACACCTGGTGCAATCTGGAACAGTTACGTGAGTGTGAAGTCCTCTACGAATTACGGCGCGTCCGGGAATCCCGGGAAACGCTCCAGCGGCGTCGATTTTTCCTACAAAGTCCCGTTTGTGCGCAACTGGCTGGCCGTGTATGCCGATTCGTTCGCGGCTGATGACGTAACGCCGCTTGCCAACCCTCCTCGGGCCGCATGGAGTTCCGGCTTTTATATGCCTCGACTGCCAGGTTTGCCCAAACTCGACCTCCGAGTGGAGGCGGGATACACCGATGCGACGACCGACAAGAATACGCTCGGTCAATTTGTCTACTTCGATTACTTCTATCACGACCTCTATACGAACAAAGGAAACATTCTCGGAAGCTGGATCGGGAGAGAAGGCAAGGGCGTTCAGGCCTGGAGCACGTACTGGTTCAGTTCCCGGAACAGCCTCCAATTCGGGTACCGGAATGCAAAGGTCGATAAAGATTTCATACCCGGCGGAGAAACGGTGAACGACGGCTCGTTGAAAGTTAATTGGTGGCTGCGCCACGACGTGACGATGTCTGCCTCAGTGCAGTACGAGAGGTGGTTTGCCCCGATTCTGGCTCCGGGCCCGCAAACGAACTGGACATCGTCTGTCGAAGTCGCGTTCTGGCCGCATTCGTGGAAACGGTAAGGACAAATCAGATGTGTCATCTGAACTGCGATATTCGTTGGCAATCCTAATGACCGAAAAGTTGCATACCGTGATGCAGCCGCTGCCGGACCGCAAGGATGAGTTTGTGCCCCGGTTTGCCGAAGTTGCGCCCGATGAAGAAGATCAGGATCGGGAGATGCTTGAGCGGATGGTGGCGAGAGTCCGCCTGCTCTGGCAACGACGGCAGTTTCTCATTCGCGTCACGAGTGTTGCCTTCCTTTTCTCGGTTTTCATCGCGTTTCTCATTCCGAATCGGTACGCATCGACAACGCGTTTAATGCCTCCCGACCAGAGCAACACGAACATGGCGAAGCTCGCACTCCTCGCAGGCCAGGCCGGAGAAGGTTTGGGAGCTCTTGCCGGTGATGCACTGGGTCTGAAGAGCTCGGGAGCACTCTTTATCGGAATTCTTCAAAGTCGGACCGTCCGGGACGACGTCATTAGCCGATTCGACCTCCGGAAAGTCTACGGGGATCCGCGCTGGGAGGATGCCCGGAGCGATCTGGCCGGTAACACTGAGATTTCCGAGGATCGCAAGAGCGGGATCATCGCCGTCCGCGTGACCGACCGGAATGCGCAGCGAGCGGCGAACATAGCGCAGGAATACGTGGAGGAGTTGAACCGCGTTGTGGCCCAGCTGAATACGACCTCCGCACACCGCGAACGCGTCTTCTTGGAAGACCGATTGGCTCAGGTGAAGCAGGATCTCGAATCTGCAGAGAACGACTTCAGCGAGTTTGAGAGCAAGAACACAGCTCTCAATATTCCGGAGCAAGGCAAGGCGATGATCGAAGCGGCAGGCGCTCTTCAAGGGCAGCTGATTGCCGCTCAGACAGAACTCGAAGGGCTGAAACAAATCTACACGGACAACAATGTCCGCATTCGAGAGGCGCAAGCGAGGGTCGATGAACTTCGCTCGCAGCTTCAGAAACTCGGCGGCAAGTCTGAAATGGATTCGCCATTGAACAATGGAGATGGCCGGGCGAGCTATCCGTCCATAAGAGAGCTCCCTCTTCTCGGCGTGGGTTATGCCGATCTGTATCGGCGAACGAAAGTCGAGGAGACGATCTTCGAAGCGCTGACTCAAGAGTATGAACTGGCAAAGGTCGAGGAAGCCAAAGAGACTCCCAGCGTCAAAGTTCTCGATCCTCCCGACGTGGCTGAGAAACAATCGTTTCCGCCTCGTCAGGCCATCGTGATTTCCTGTTCGATGCTTGCGCTCGCCGCAGGCGCGCTCTTTGTGTTTGCGCGGGCGCAGTGGGACCAGATCGACTCGAATCATCCCGGCAAGGCGCTTGCGCGGGAAATTGCGCAGACCTTGGATGCGAGTATGCCGTGGGCGGCGCCGAATGGCTCGCGGTTCCAGGCGATGACCAACCGGGCCTGGGTGCGGCTCGTCCAGCGCGGCGAATCGACAAGGCATTCGGAATAGCCGCGACGCTCTGTAAACGGCTGTGAAGTAACCGCTTAAGTGAAGAGAAGCCCTGTGGCTGACGGGGCGAAGCTGTATCAGGTGCCTGAATGAACCTCCTCGTGACATCGACGACTCTTCCGGTTCGCGACGACAGTGAGACAGGTCCCGCAAACCGCGCGTCGCAACGCCAATGCGAGTGTCCCTGGTTTGCCGCTTACACTTGCGCGCAGCACGAGAGGCGCGTCGAGCAGCAATTCGGCGAACGAGGCATCGAGTCCTTTCTGCCTATGTATGAATCGGTTCGCCGATGGAAAGACCGGCGAATGCGCCTGCGATTACCGGTCTTCCCAGGCTATGTGTTCGTCCGCATCGCTTTGCCCGATCGATGGAAGGTTTTGCAGACTCCGAGCGTCGTTCGAATCGTTAGTTTCAACGGCCAACCCTACCCGGTGCCCGAACGCGATATTGAATTCCTGCGCAGTGGGGCGGCCCACGCGCTTCGAATCGAACCGCACCCCTATCTGGCCCTGGGGTCGCGCGTGCGGGTCGTCCGGGGCCCGCTTGAAGGGGCGGAGGGGATTCTCGTTCGAAAGAAAAATCTCTATCGAGTCGTATTGTCTTTAGACTTCATTTCGAGATCGGCGGCAGTGGAAATCGAGTTCAAAGATGTCGAGCGAATTCCATGAATTACCAGCAATCAGGCGTGCCCAAGGAAGATGGGCCATTTTAGCCGATTGGCACGCTCGCTCGGGCCTGATTCACTTTCGTGGGACCGGATTCGGCAAATCGGGTTCAGCGTCGCGGACCAGGGGTTCTCGGTGGGCGGAATGTTTCTCGTCAATGTCGCCCTGGCGAGAACGCAAACCAAGGAAGAGTACGGCGTCTTCGCGCTCACGTACTCGGTCTATACCTTTCTGGCGGGACTCCACAATGCCGCGATTCTCGAAGCCTATACGATCCACGGCTCGGGGCGTTATCGAGAGAACTTCCCGGCGTATGCCCGATTGCTCTGGCGCAAGAATATCGGCTTTGCTTTTGGTTTAACGGCCGTCTTGCTGCTCCTGTGGCGAGTGCTTGCGTGGACCGTGCCCGCGTTTCGATCCCGCACAATCCCGGGAATGGCGCTCGTGTGCGGCGTGCTTCTCACGGCCTCTTTCGCACGGCGGACGTTTTACATAAGGCGCAGGCCGGATCTTGCGGCAAGGTTCTCGTCCATCTTCCTTGCGATTTGCCTGGCGCTATTGTGGGTTTCGATTCACACAGGCACTCTGAACGGCTTCGCCGCATTTTTGATTCTCGGTGTGTCCTGGAGCATCGCGGCTTTGTTCGTTGCAAGGGAGTCGCGTCAGAGTTCACCCACTCGGGACTTCGCGGAAATTGAGCCCGCGTACTGGGCGGAGCACTGGAAATACTCGCGGTGGGTTTTCGTGACGGCGCTCGTCTTTCAGTTCACGACGCAGGGATATTATTGGCTTGCAGCCGGACTTCTATCAATGAAAGAGGTCGGAGACCTGCGCGCGCTCTACAACGTGGTTACACCCATCGATCAGCTTTTTGTCGCGATGGTGCTGTTGATTCTGCCCATGATGTCTTTCCGTTACTCTTCGAGCCGAATGGCAGGTTTGGCCCCTCTCTGGCGGAGTTACTGCGTCGGATGCTTCGTAATCACGTGCGGCTTCGCAGCCTTTGTCAACCTTTTCGGTAAACGGATCATGCACGTGCTTTATGCCGGGAGATTCGACGATATAGCGTCGCTCGCGGGCATTCTCGCTCTGCTTCCGGTTGTAATGGGAGTGGGCAACACAATCAATGCGGCCCTGAAAGCGATGGAGAAGCCGCAGGCTGTTTTCTACGGCTATCTCGCGAGCGGCGCGGCAACGTTTCTGATTGGTCTTCCGCTCATCATTTACTTCGGATTGCGGGGCGCTGTCTACGGGATGTTGGCGTCAGCAGGCGTCTACGCGGCTGCCCTTGGAATCGGATTCATCATTTGTTCCTCTCAAGCGGAAGCGCGATTCGCGGACTTCACCGCTGCAGCAAAACAAGATCGTTTGGCGTAGCTCGCCGGAACGAAGCCCTCGCTGGTCTGCCCGGGTAGTACGGGGATTCGACAACACCTTGAGCGAAAGAACAAGTCGGCACAAGCGACGCCTGCTGCTCGTGATGGGTGTGATCGCCTATGTCGCATGCTTCGAATGGACGTACGAGAACTACTTGTATCCAATATGGGGATACTTCGGCTTCGATTACAATCCGCCGGCCGGAATCTACGTGGCGTTGGCTTGGATCTTGAGCGTCACCCCGAGCCTGTGGATGCCGATCAAGCTGAGCCGCCCTTCTCAACTATCTTATTGGGTCCTGTACATCGCCGTCATCATTCCTTCGATGTTTGTGCCCCTGTACGCGGGCCTGGATTCTCCGGCAGAAGTCGCTCCCTTGATGTTGGCGCTGTTTGCAGGCTTTGCGATCGCAGGGAGCAGCTACCTGCTCCCGCTTTTTCGGATTCGCTCTTGGCGCATCCCGCGAAAACTTTTCTGGCGAGCGGTCGTGTGCGTCGCCGCAACTTTAGCGCTTTGGATGGCGGTGGTTTTTCGCCACCATCTTCAGATCGTTTCGTTTCTCGAGGTATACGACTTGCGAGACGCCGCAAGCGACCTTTCGGAGGGAACCAACGTCAACTACGCCTTCATGTTGCTGACGGGAGCGGTCAATCCGTTTCTCATGGGATGCGGGCTCTACTATCGCCGCAAATGGTTCTTTATCGCGGGCGCGCTGGGTCAGCTCCTGGTGTATAGCGTAGCCGGCACCAAGGGGTCAATCCTCTCCGTGGCGTTCATCCTCGGCTTTTATGTGTTGCTCAAGACGCACACGTTTGCGTTTGGCCTCAAGATGGTGTTCGCGGCTCTGACTCTGATTGCCGGGATGTGTCTCTTCTACGCTTGGGCGCATTACGATCCCGGCCCGCTTCAGGCGATTGTGCTGTTCGTTGTGTTGATACGCGTTCTGAGCATCAATGGCCTTCTCACCGCCCAATATTACAGTTTCTTTCAAAGCAATCCCCTAACTTACTTTTCTCACATCAAAGGAGTGAACTGGTTCGTGCACTACCCCTATCAATACTCGGTCGGACAGGAGATCGGGCTGGCATCCTCGGGAACGACCAGCCTTGATTCGACCGCACATTTCTGGGCGACCGACGGGATTGGCGGATGGGGACTTCTGGGCGTTCTCCTCGTGTCCGTCCTTTGCGCACTCGTATTCTGGATGCTCGATTCACTCACGCGGCGTCATGATCCGCGTTTCATTGCTCTGGTAACGACGTACGCGGCCTATAACCTGTCCAACATTTCGATTTTCACGACCTTGCTATCCGGTGGGCTGGGCCTTCTAATGCTGGCGCTTTATTTCATGCCGGTTGGAGCCCCTGCGCGTTCCATATGGGCGAACGCGAGGCTGAAACGCGGTTCTTTCACAGCATCCGAGGGAGCAATCTCTCCCGGTTCCTGAGACCACACGCACCTAGGGCCGCGCCGGGATATTTGGATTACCGCGCATTGTTTTTAGCGCTTCGCTGCCGAAGGATCAGCGTTCGCGCGGAGGAATCGTACGTTGGACAAACGCGAGAACTTATCGGCAGCGGCAATACATGACTCGATTCCCGCGGACGAAGCTGTTTTTTACGAAAGCGAGGCTGCCGACGAGGTCTCGCGGCTCGCATCGCTAAACGATATTACGGGCGTCGCGAGCGTGAGCCCGTCTCTATCCTTCGCCGGGCTAGCCCGAATCTTCGCGGCGGCCAGGCGCGACGGATGCCCGGAACCCAAATCCCTCTGGCTCGCAGCGACCTTCGAATGTCCGGCAGAATATGAGGCGCTGCGTTTCGTAGCTCCGGTCGGGAATAAGTCGATTTTGCAACTGGGCGGCAAAGGCACGGAAGCGGTGAAACTCATGTTGGCCGGTGCGAAAGAATCATGCCTCGTCTCTCCGGTTGATTCGGAACTTCAATGTTGCACCGAGCTGGCGCGCCTCTGCGGCGTGGAGGTGTCGTGCAAGCTGGGAACGGCTGAGACGATCCCTTTCGGCGATCACTCGTTCGATGTGGTTTATTCCTCCGGCTGCGCGCACCACTTCAGAACCGCGGAGGCTTTCCCCGAGATTTCCCGCGTACTCCGTCCCGGTGGGCGCTTCGCGGCGATCGAACCGTGGCGGGCGCCATTGTATTCCATGGGCACAAAAATCTTCGGGAAGCGAGAGACGGAAGTTCATTGTCGACCCCTCACGAGGGAAAGGGTCCGCAATCTTTGCGAAAGCTTCCGTTCTTACGATGTTCGCCAGCATGGAACTCTATCGCGCTATCCGATGATTGCTTTGTGCAAACTCGGTTTTCTAACGCCTTTGGCGCTGGCGTGGTGGCTTTTCAGCGCCGACGATTGGCTGTGCTCGCTGCTTCGGCTGCGGGCTTACGGTAGCTGCGTCGCAGTTCTTGCGGAGAAGTAATCAATCGATGAAAGCGTTGCGGAACTCACGCCAATACGTCAGACGAATTTTCGGCACGATCCGGGGGCGAGGATTTTGGCAGGGCGCACAGATTCGTTGCGAGCGCCTTCATTTGGGAAACGAAGGGGCGCGCTGGTGCGTTTGCCCCGACAATCTATCCGCTTCGAGCGTGGTCTATTCGTTTGGAGTCGGCGAGGATATCTCGTTCGACCTGGAGTTGATCCGCCGGTTCCGAGTTCACCTGCATGCCTTCGATCCCACGCCGCGCTCCATCGAGTGGATACAAGGACAAACGCTGCCAAAGCAGTTCGTGTTCCACGAATATGGTCTCGCCGACTTCGATGGCTGCTGCACATTCCTGCCCCCAAAGGATCCCGCGCACATTTCTCATACCATCGTGCAACGAGATTCACCTTGGCCGGCAATCGAGCTGCCCGTGCAACGGCTCGCCACCATTATGCGGAGCCTGGGCCATGACCGGATTGATGTGCTCAAAATGGATATCGAAGGCGCGGAGTACGATGTTCTCGGTGACGTTCTCTCAAGCGGCGTTCGCGTTGAGCAGTTGTTGGTTGAATTTCATCACCGGTGGCCTGAAGTCGGCATCGAGAAGACAAGGAAAGCGATCCAAGAACTTAATTGCGCGGGCTATCGAATTTTCAATGTGTCCCCAACGGGAGAAGAATACAGCTTTCGCAAGAATAACGTCGTATAACGACCGGGCCAGATTGTCTGCGAACCGGATGGATTCAATAAGAATTTAATAAGATTCGGTAACATCTGTTATTCACATTGAATCTACGAAAACAAGCGAAGGAGCTTTCGTTCAGATGTTTCTCCGTGTCAGACCGTCTTGGCATCCATGTCCTCCCCAAGCACTATTATTCACCGGTTCCCGATCACGCGTGGCTTAAGGAGCACAAGGAACTCTGGACCGGAAGAGTGAATCTGCAAGGGGTAGAGTGGGATCTGGACTGCCAGATGGATTGGCTCGTGAGGATGTGTGAACCCTATTACGACGAAGTGCGCGGGTTGGGTTTCTACACCAAGGCGAGTTCGGTCGGCTGGGGTCCAGGGTTTGGCGCCATCGAATCGCAGGTATTGCACTGCGTCATACGGTCACTGGCTCCGCCCCGAATTCTGGAGATTGGGAGCGGCGTTTCAACTGCCTGTATGGTCAACGCTGCAAAGAGCAACAATCAGGAGAACAAACCGGCGGCGAGGATCACCTGCATTGAGCCCTACCCTAAGCCAGCGTTTAGGGGTCTGTCGGGTATCCGTCATATCCAGGAACTCTGTCAAGCTGTGCCCAGAGAGATCTTTGCTGAACTTGAGGCGGGCGATCTTTTTTTTGTTGATTCCAGTCACGCGGTCAAAACTGGGTCTGATGTGCTGAGAATATATCTCGAAATCATCCCAAGACTTCCGCCGGGCGTCATCGTGCACATTCACGACATCTTCCTGCCGTATTTATACTCACGGGACGCGCTTACGAACTTTTTCGACTGGCAGGAGACGGCTCTCCTTGCTGCCTTGATGACAAATAACAGTCGCTTGTCGGTGCTCACGTGCCTTTCGGCCTTGCACTACGACCGATCGAAAGAGTTGCGGGCGTTACTTAGCGACTATCAGTCCCAGGCCAACGAACAAGGACTCCACGTCAATAGAACCGCATTGCAAGGGCACTTTCCCGCGAGCCTCTGGCTCCGAACTTCTTAGCCGGAGTTCTGTCGAGAGACGCTACGACGGCCGGCAAACTTGGCAACATTCCCCCGATATCGAGCGACGTTCGCGTTGGGCGGTTTTCGGTTGAATTTCATCACCGGTGGCCTGAAGTCGGCATCGAGAAGACAAGGAAAGCGATCCGAGAACTCAATCAGGCTGGATACCGCATTTTTGACGTGTCGCCCACGGGCGAGGAGTTCAGCTTTCGAAATATCGATACCGATGCGTAATAATCGCCGGAGCCGCTTTCGCTATGTCTCTGTCCGTTGACGACAAACTGATCGACAACTACGCGCACTATTATGACGGGCCGGACGGCATTCTTGAATGGCGCCGTCTGGGAGCATTGGACAAGAGTGCAAACATCGTTCGGCTGTGTTCGAGGCTTGAACACAACCACAATCTCGATATCGGCTGCGGAGAAGGTGCCGTTCTCGAGCGCCTTGCAAGCTTGGGTTTCGGCTCCCGGTTCACCGGCCTCGAGATTTCGGAAAGCGGAGTGCGGATGGTTCAAGGAAAACACATTCGCGGCGTGGAAGCACAACTTTTTGACGGTTACGAGCTCCCATTTCACAATAGGTCCTTCGACCTCGCCATCCTCAGCCATGTGCTCGAACACGTCGAGTATCCCCGTAGACTGATACATGAAGCCGCCCGTGTCGCACAAAACGTGTTTGTCGAAGTCCCGCTCGAGCATAATTGGCGATTGTCTCCTGATTTCGTTTTTGATCGCGTGGGCCACATCAACTTCTACGATCGCAAGAGCATTCGACGCCTGGTGCAAAGCTGTGGGATGCGAATCATAGACACCCATCTGTCACACAGCTCGTTTTCCTCTTACATCTATAGAAAAGGGCAGTTTCGCGGCAGTGCATCCTATCTCGCTAAAGAGCTTGGACTCAGACTATGGCCCTGCGCCGCCGCGAGCCTTTTCGTCTATCACTACGCCTTGACGTACACGACAGTCTCATCCGGGCCTTAGGTTCTCAGGCGACAGCCACGACATCATGAAACTCCATGCTGGACTGAAGGTCGCTGACGGCCCGCGCTATTTTCTCGGGGTCGCGAGGGCCGTCCAGGAAAGCCCAAAACCAGCCCCGTAAACCCCCGGGATATGCACAGAAAGTTTGGGAACCGGTACCCACAGTCCGCGGGCCTGCAATCTCTCAACATCGAAATTACGGGACAGCAATGACTCTACCGTTTTGCGATCAAACATTTGCAATTGTATACGCGGGGTCCCTTGCCATCTGTACTTGAAGCATTGTCGATTGGGCACGGTCAGCAGTAGCCGGCCCCCGGGCCTTAGAACCCGCGCCAATTCGGCCAACGCAAACTCGGGTCGAGCAAGATACTGGAGCGCCTGCAGTGAGACTGCAACGTCGAAAGTGCCGGTTGGGAACGGGATATGATTGAGGTCCGCACGGTAGTACGTTGCCGAACGGTAGCGTTGGGCGCGAAAAAGAGGACGTGCGGAGAAATCCAAACCAATGTACGAATGCCGGCTCGATAAGTAAACTTGAAATGCTCCATCTCCGCACGCGGCGTCCAAGATCGACAACGACCTCCCTTTTGCGAACTCCTCGACATTCCGCGCAGCCCAGGAATAGAGATACCCGGCCCCTAGCGTCAGCATGACGGAGCGCAAATATTCGTACCAGGGCTTATCGGGCCGACCCGAGAAAGTGGCGCCATAACGAATTGAGCTGCATGCTTTCAACGGAGGATTTCTCGAAGGCTTCCCGGGGCAGCAATTCGGCAATTTCATTGACTATCGGGAATCAGCGCCCGCAGCACTGACATCCTAGGCCGTCGGTGTCGGTACGAAGCTGACATAAATCGTCAGGACAGACTGGGATGATCGATGCTTTTCGATACGAGGTCACAGCGGAAAAGTTTAACGGAAATGTAACTGATTGGATAGTTGCAAGAACGGTTTCATCTCGCCCTGCAATGGGGTCTTTCCTGATAAAGGATGTACGTCCAGCACGGAGCGGTAGGGTCGAACTTTTCGAAGGCTCGACGCGAAACGAATTTACTGGATTTTGTTCCGCGGCCTTCGCAGAGTCTCAATCTGCCGAAAACTGCCTAAACCTCTAGGCACTGGCACGGGAGACTGCCGCCAGACGTATGAGACTTAAGCCCCATGTGAAGAGAGCGATTTTTTCCTTGGATGAGATGCTCACGCGGGTATCTCTCTCCTTGACCGGCGAATCGGCGTCACTCCTGATATTCCTGTTCCACGGCCTTTTTCAAGATGGCAAAGAAGCTCGCGCTGGTGTGATCGACCCTCAACAGGGCATCACGGTAGAAATGCTGAGGAGATTCGTGCTTCACTTTCGGGAACAATCCTATCGTTTTGTATCACCCGGCGACATTGTGTGGGGGCTAGAGCCTCGCGGAAAGAACGTTCTCGTTACGTTCGACGATGGCTACTTCAACAACCGCCGTGCTTTGCCCGTTTTGGAGGAGTTTGGAGTTCCTGCTGTCTTCTTTATCGCGAGCGATTACGTAAAGCATGGGAAGGCATTCTGGTGGGACGTGGTATTCCGTGAACTCCGGAACCGGCATCGAACGAACAGAGAGATCGGTCACGCTATCGCCGGCTACAAGCGCCTCAAGACAGCTGCGGTGGAATCCGACCTAAGCCGCCAATTTGGAGAGGCCGCGCTGAAACCAATTGCCGATTTGGACCGGCCCTTCCGGCCCTCCGAACTCGAAGAGTTTGCAAGGCACCCTCTCGTATTTCTCGGGAATCACACGAAGGATCACGCTATCCTCACGAACTACTCTGACGCAGAGGTGAGCGAGCAAATTGAGGGTGCTCAGAACGACATTTTCGAAATAACCGGAAAAAGGCCGGAAATAATTGCGTACCCCAATGGAAACGTCTCTCCGGTGATTCAAGCCCTAGCATGGAACGCCGGCCTGCGGCTGGGCATTGGCACTTCACCTGGCAAGAATCGCCTGCCTCTGCAGGTCGACGCCGGCGGAGCAATGGCGATGAGGCGATTTACCCTCTGGGGCGACCGTGAAATCGACACGCAGTGCCGGGTCAGCCGCTCCCGCTTGTCTCTATACCGGTCTTTCAACGACATCAGAATGAGAATCAATCCTGGCTTGCCTTCCGCTATGAGATCGGTCTGAGCTGGCAAAGCCATTGAAAATTCTTCAGATTCATAATAAATACCGCCCGGGCTGGGGAGGAGAAAATACCGTCGTCGAACTCGAAGCCGATCTTCTGCGCCGGCACGGTCACCAGGTGGATCGTCTTTCGGTTTGGACGGGTGAACTGAACGGGGCGAGCGCCGCAAGGCACCTGGCGGCGGGATTTGGGGCGACATGGTCGTTTCGAGGCTATTCCACGGTCAAGAAAGAAATCCGGCGCCATTCGCCCGATGTTCTTCACGTGCACAACACCTTTCCGCTGTTGAGCCCCAGCATTTTCTGGGCAGCCGCGAGTGAAGAAGTGCCGGTCGTACAGACTTTGCACAATTTCCGCCTGACATGCGCGAACGCGTTGCTTCTCCGTGCGGGTGCACCATGCCAGGAATGCGTCGGGCACCTTCCGTGGCCGGCGCTGCGGCACCGCTGCTACCGCCAATCTTTCTGGCAAACGGGGGCGGTTGCAGGCGCGAACGTAGTTCATCGATGGCTGGGCACGTTCCAGAAAAAGATTCATGCATACATCGTGCTGACGGAATTCAGCAAGGAGATATTGGTGCGGTCGGGATTGCCTCGCGATCGGGTATTCGTAAAGCCCAATTTCAACGCCGACCCGGGCGCGCCGGTGAAATCGCGGAGCCGCAGGATCGTTTTTGCCGGCGAAATCGCGCGGCCCAAAGGCGTGCATGTGTTGTTGGAGGTTTGGTCCGGCCTGGCGCCAGATGGATATCAACTCATGATTTTTGGAGACGGCCCTGATCGCGCCGAGCTCGAGCGTCGCCACAGCGGGAACTCGAGCATCGTCTGGTGCGGCGCCCAATCCCGGGAAAAAGTGATCGATGCAGTGCGCACGAGCCGTTGGCTTGTCCTCCCATCTTTGGCGTATGAGAACTTCCCCATGAGCGTCCTCGAGGCTCTGTCTCTGGGGACACCCGTGGTCGTGCCGAATCATGGCGCCTTTGCAGCAATGGTGTCGGACAGGAAAGAGGGATTGTTTTTTTCTGCGAGAGAAACCACTTCTCTCGCCGTCACCCTGCGGCGCGCGCTCGAAGCGACCGAAGACGACTGGGCCCAATGGTCGTCAAACGCCCGGAACAAGTATCTACGTGAATATACGGATCAGGTGAATTACCCCCAATTGATGTCGATCTACCGGCAAGCGGCCGCGTGCTTTGAAGCGACACGAACTCAGGCCAAGAGCATGCAATCGACGAAGGATGTCGCGCCAGCCACCGGCCTCGAAGGACGAGACTCGTAGAAGCCGCCCGGGAATTCCACGATGCGAATCGTTCTGCTTTCGGAGGTTTATTGTAGAGGAATGGGATATTTGGAGAATGTTCTGCCGAAGCACCTGGCTCGGCTAGGGGCGGAAGTGCATGTCGTAGCCACGGGCCTTCCTCCGGACTACCGCCAGAGCGGCAACGGGATCTACAGCGGCTTCGCAAACCACCTGCCAGCCGGAAGCGTGGACGTCAGCGGCGGCTACACGGTTCACATCCTTGCACACAGACGAACTCTGGGTTACATGCGCATGGTTGGATTGCGCAAGAAGCTGGCTTCCATCCGTCCCGATGTCGTTCAAACCACCACCGCCACTGGCTGGATCGCGATGGATGCAGCCGCTTACAAGCCGCTCGTGGGCTACAAGCTATTTACGGGCTGCCATTATCATGCTTCGGTCTTTCCTCTGGCTCGCAAAAAGCTTCATCCATTCCGGCTGGAGAGGCTGCAGTGCACCCTGACTCGAACCATACCGGGGCGGCTCGCAAGCCTGCTGACGGAACGGTGCTATGCGATTACTTCCGACTGCGCCGAGATCGCCGTGCGATTCTTTGGCGTTCGAGCAAACAAAACTGAAATTTGTCCGTTGGGCGTCGATACTGAAGTTTTCCATCCGGTTTCGGGCGACAACGAATTGGAGGCCAGGAGTCAACTGCGTAAGCAGCTAGGGTTTACGGAATCAGATGTCGTCTGCATCTATACAGGTCGTTTTGACGAAGACAAGAATCCTGCCCTCCTCGCCAGGACAGTAAGCCGATTTACTCGCGCGAATGCTCCCTTCCGAGGGCTGTTTGTCGGCAACGGCGCGCAAGCCCAGGCAATCTCATCCTGCGCCGGCTGCAAAACGCATCCTTTCGTTCCCTTTTCCGATCTTGGCGACTTCTACCGCGCCGCCGATATCGGTGTGTGGCCCGCTCAGGAATCCATGTCCATGCTGGATGCAGCCGCTTGTGGGCTTCCAATCGTCGCCAACGACACCATGTTTGCGCCCGAGCGGATCCGCGGGAATGGCTTAACCTACCGATTGAATGATCTGGAGGATCTGACCAACACCTTGCTCAAGCTCCAGTGTCCGGCGACAAGATTGCGCATGGGTTCCTGCGGCGCCCAAGAGATCGCGCGCACCTTCAGCTGGGAGTCGATCGCCAAAAAACGCATGCGCGACTACGAAGCCTCGCTTTCCGGCAAGCGCTTATCCAGCGTTCCGGCCGTAACGCGAGAGATGCTCTGAACGTCCGAAGCCGCCTCGTTGCCTGAAAGCCTCATTTGCGGATCGCAACGAATGATTCTGATACTTTCTTATGAACTCTTCGATCCTCGCTGACTCGACATTTCTGGGAAGGCTGGCTCGTTCTCCTCTTAGGATCTTGCCGCGGACCATGACGGTGCCGATCCTGCGAGGTGCACTGAAGGGCACAACGTGGATCGTGGGTTCGCAGCGTCACGCCTTTTGGCTGGGCGTCTACGAGCCCTTTCTCCAAAAGCGGATGGCACAGGAGGTCGAAAGAGGCGGCGTCTTCTATGACATCGGAGCCAACGTGGGCTTCTATTCGCTGCTTGCGTCCACTCTCATCGGCCACGGAAAAGTGTTTGCCTTTGAACCTTGGTACCCAAACGTCGTGTATCTGAAAAAGCATCTGAGCCTGAACCGAATAAATAATGTCGAAGCATTTGAAATCGCCATTTCCGATCGCGTCGGAACGTTATTTTTTGCGGCCGAAGAAACCGGCGCGATGGGCCATCTGCAACCGACCGGAAGTTTCCAGGTTGCGACCTTCACGATCGACTCACTCATTTTCGAAAAGGGCCTTCCGGCGCCCTCCCACATCAAGATGGACATCGAGGGCGAGGAACTGAAGGCGCTGATGGGTGCCAAAGAGTGCTTCCGGAGGCACAAACCGAAGTTGTTCTTAGCCACGCACGGCTGCGCGATCCACGAGGAATGTTGTCGCACATTGCGGGAGTGGGGCTACGAACTCGAATTCCTCAGCTCGGAAGAGAACAACAACCGAGCCGACATATTCGCGAAGTTCAGGCGATGAAAGAATCTATGCTGTTGGAAACTCCCCTTCAAGAAGAGCGACTCGCGGAACGTTAGCCGCAAAATAATCCCGCAATTCTAGGTCCCCAGTGATTTATTAGGAGATCCTCATGCGCGTGCTCGTGATTGGCATCAACTACAGGCCCGAAAGAACATCGGTAGGCCCTTTTACCACCGGACTCTGCGAACATCTCGTCGCCCAAGGCCACGAAGTAACCGTTGTCACAGCTTTTCCGTATTATCCCGAATGGCGCGTCTGGGACGCTTACCGCGGTTCTTATTACCATCGAGAGATCGCCAACGACGTAACGATCCATCGAGTGGCTCACTACGTGCCGCGCAGGCCAAGCAGCCTGATTCAGCGGCTCACGTATGACATTTCGTTCACTGTGAACTCGTTTATCGCGGCATTGTTTGCGGGCAAGTGCGATCTGATTTACTGTTCTTGTCCGCCGCCTACGGTTGCGTTCGCCGCATATCTGCTCGGGAAGATAAAGCGCGTTCCTTACGCAATCAAGCTCACCGATCTCGCCTCAGACGCCGCCCTCGCTACCGGCATCATGAAGCCGGGCCTCGGAATCCGCATGGCGCGGGCCTTCGAAGTGTTCACGTACCGCAGGGCTCTGGCGGTGATCTGCCTCTGTCGAGGCTTCATTGACCGGCTCAAAGAGCGTGGCGTGAAAGAGAACACCCTTCTTCTTATCCCTGACTGGGGCGACACCGAAAACATACGGCCCTGCGACAACGATTCTACATTCCGCCGTGACAACCAACTCGATCCGGAAACATTCCTGGTGCTTCACACCGGAAATATGGGCAAGAAACAGCACCTGATTAATATCGTGGACTGTGCTGAGCTCACAAAAGATGAACAGGATCTGTCGTGGGTCTTGGTGGGGCAGGGTGAAGAGCGGACCCGCCTGGAATGGGAAATCTCTAGCCGCAATCTCGCGAACATCCGCATGCTGCCGCTTCAACCGAACGAAAGTCTGTGCCGGATGTATTCGGGTGCGGATCTTCTGCTACTCAATCAGGCAGCCGCCATAGAGGACGCGGTGATCCCGTCGAAACTGCTCACTTATATGGCAGCCGGGCGCCCTATCGTAGCCGCCGTTAGCCAGAAAAGCGAGGCGGCCCGCCAGATTCTCCTGGCCAAGTGTGGCGTTGTAGTGCCGCCGGAAAACGCCACGGCCCTTGCGGATGCGGTTCTCACGCTGCGGAGAAATCCAGCACTCCGCCAAGAACTGGGCGCCAACGGCAGGGCCTATGCGGAGGCCCATTTCACAAAGGCGCTCGTTTTGCGCAAGTACGATGAGTTTTTCAAGAAAGCCGATCCCTCGTTCAGAAGCTTCGGCCGAGCTATGCGGCCGGACGCGACAGTCGAGGAACTAGACTTCCACCGATAGTCTCATCCCCTCTCTTGGTCTTCGAAGAACGCGTTGCCCGATTCGCGATGGGTCCCGACAAACATGCTCCTCAGATTAAACGTCTATCGGCTTCTGTTTAAAGTCGCGATCTATCTTCTTCCTTTTCCTGCCTTCCAAATGGGCTGGCAATGTTGGGCGTTTTCGATGGCCCTCCTCGCCCGTCCCGTGTTGTACGCGCCGCAGGGCCGCCGCACGATCGTTTTGTTGGGTTCGTTTGTCTGGGCATTCATGGCGGAACGCTACAACGTAACAAACGTCGATGAACTCTTTCGAGAACGGACAGGTGCCAAGGCGGCTTGGTCAGCCACGTTGGCTGCGGCGGTCATACTGCTGGGAACGCTGTACTTTGCCCGAAATGCCGTTTTTCCGAGGGCGCTGTTCGTCTGCAGCATGATTGCATTGCTGAGTCTCACGTTGCTTTTGCGCGTCGCTTTCCGGCTCCTCTACCGCAACAAGTCGTGGCTCGGACAACCTACTCGGATCCTGATTGTTGGGGCCGACCAATTTGCGCGCGACGCGGCAATTCGCCTTCAACGCCTTTCCTTTGCGCCCTGTCGCGTAATGGCATATGTGCGGCTCCCGGGTCAGGAAGCCGCCGAAGACGCCCCGCATGTTTATGATTTGGAGGAGGTCGCAACTCTGCATCCTGGAAACGGATTTGATGAGGCGGTGATGGCCATTCATCCGGCGCAGTTTTCGCAGATTCCCGCCATCATCAAAGCGCTTGAAAGATTAGCCATCCCCGCGCGCGCCATCGTCGACCTGGGAGAAGGCATCGTTGTACGGCGGCGGCTCTTCCAACTCGGCCGGATGCAGATGCTGGACCTCACTCCGACGCCGGCCGATCTGCCCGACTACGTTCTCCTTAAGCGATTTTTCGACATCTGCTTTTCGCTCGTCGTTCTTCTGCTGACCGTTCCTCTTTTCGGCTTGATCGCCTTGCTCACTCGAATAACGTCAGCGGGTCCGATTTTCTTTGCACAAGAACGCGTGGGGCTCAATGGTCTGCCGTTCCGAATGTACAAGTTTCGCACCATGAAAGTGATCCCATCCTCCGAAAGCGACACCCGCTGGACCGCCGAAGGAGACCCCCGATGCACCCGGCTTGGCTGCTTCCTCCGCAGGACAAGCCTGGATGAGCTCCCTCAGTTTCTCAACGTTCTAAAGGGAGACATGAGTGTGGTAGGACCGCGCCCCGAGCGCCCGCATTTCGTGAACAAGTTTCTCCAGGAGATTGGCCGCTACAACCACCGCCATTTCCTGAAAGTCGGAATCACCGGCTGGGCTCAGGTCAACGGTTGGCGAGGGGATACGTCCATCGAAAAGCGGGTTGAGTGTGATTTGTACTATGTCCAGAATTGGACCTTCGCATTCGATCTAAGGATCATCCTGCTCACAATTTTCTCCGCGCTCTTGGGTAAAAACGCGTATTAGCCATCTCCGATCTTTCCATCTCTCCCGCCGGAGTGAAGTACAGGCTCCGGTAGTCCCTTGGCCGAGGCAACCGCACATGAGAATCGTTAACGTTGTTGGCGCGCGCCCTAACTTCATAAAAATCGCGCCTCTGATGCGGGAAATGCGCAAGCATCCAGAGATACAGTCCATCCTTGTGCACACCGGGCAGCACTACGATGAGCAGCTCTCCGACATTTTCTTTCGCCAGTTGGGCATCAGTGAACCCAACGTCGATTTGCAGGTGGGTTCCGGTTCCCACGCGTGGCAAACCGCCGAGGTACTCAAACGAATCGAGCCTGTCCTTTTGGACCAGAAGCCCGATCTGCTTGTGGTGGTTGGCGACGTGAATTCCACCGTTGCCGCTGCTCTAGCTGCCGCGAAGCTTGGGATATCGGTGGCCCACGTGGAAGCCGGCCTGCGAAGCTTTGATCGTTCGATGCCCGAGGAGATTAACCGACTTTTGACGGACGCCATGTCCGACTATCTGTTCGTAACGGAAGAAGACGCCGTGAAGAATCTATTGCGGGAGGGCAAGTCAACCGACCAGATTCATTTTGTCGGTAACGTGATGATTGACGCACTCCGGCAGTTCCTGCCCCTTGCAGAGGCGTCCCCCATAGCGGGAATCTTGGGTTTGGGTCGGAATGGCAAAGCGTCTCCATTTGCCTTGATGACGCTCCACCGTCCGTCCAATGTGGACTCCCCGCCAACCTTGCAAGCTTTACTGCAATCGGTCGAGGAAATTGCCGATCGCATCCCCGTTGTTTTTCCGGTCCATCCGCGCACGAAACTACGAATTGAAGCCCTAAGGACCGGGGTCCCTAGCCAGGTCCGGCTGATTTCGCCGGTGGGATATCTGGATTTTCTTTGGCTCTTGAGCCGGGCTCGCTTCGTCATGACCGATTCGGGCGGTATCCAGGAAGAAACCACCGCGCTCGGCGTGCCATGTCTTACGTTGCGAGAAAACACGGAACGTCCAATAACTGTCGAGCAGGGCACCAATGAAATTGTCGGAACCGAGCCGGAAAAGATTGTCGCCGCCGCTCACAGGATTCTTTCGTCTGAGCGCAGGCGAGGGCGCGCCCCGCTCCTCTGGGACGGCTACGCATCCCAGCGGATAGTCGATGTCCTCCTGCGAGAATCCCGCGAACCGTCGTCTCACCGCTTCCGCCTTAGCGTCGGCGCCTATTCCTAAAAGGGGCCTGATCACTTTCGCGGCAAACTTCCCAGTTTCACTTGAGGGTTCAAAATCTCGTTAAATCAGCGCACTGGAGGGATAGTCCATTGGCTAACACTGTCGATGATCTGGTCGTCGTCACTGGAGCTGGCGGTTTTATCGGCGGGAATCTCGTTTCAGCCCTGCGCAAGCGCGGCCACAAGCGCCTGCGTGCCGTCGACGGCAAACCACTGGATCAGTGGTATCAGCGTTTTGACGACGTCGAGAATCTCTCTCTCGATCTGAAGCTCAAAGAAAACTGTGAGGCGGCCGCCAAAGGTGGGCGCGCAATCTACAACCTCGCCGCCAATATGGGCGGCATGGGCTTCATCGAGCACAATAAGGCGCTCTGCATGCTCTCCGTGCTCGTCAACACTCACATGCTGGAGGCGGCCCTGAAATATGACGTCGATAGATTCTTCTATGCCTCCTCAGCCTGCGTCTACAACGCGGATAAGCAGAAGACATTCGAGGCGCCGTCGCTCAAGGAAGAGGACGCTTACCCGGCTCTCGCCGAGGACGGCTATGGCTGGGAGAAGCTCTTTTCGGAACGGATGTGTCGGCACTTTTTCGAAGATTTCGGCCTGCACACGCGCGTCGCGCGTTTTCACAACGTCTACGGCCCTTGGGGCACATGGTACGGAGGCCGTGAAAAGGCGCCGGCTGCGATTTGCCGCAAGGTGATCGAGGCAAAGGCCTCAGGCAAGCACGAAATCGAAATCTGGGGTTCCGGAAATCAGACTCGCAGCTTCATGTTCATCGACGACTGCACTACCGGCATCGATCGCATCATGCATTCCGAAATTCGCGAGCCGATCAATCTGGGATCGAGCGAAGCGGTTACCATCAATCAATTGGTCGATATCGCGGAGGAGATCGCCGGAATTAAGCTAAAGAGGAATTATGATCTCGGTGCGCCGAAAGGAGTGAACGGCCGGAATAGTGACAACACGCTGATCAAGAAATATCTCGACTGGGAGCCGAATACCTCCTTGCGTAGTGGTCTTGAGACCACGTATCGATGGATCTACGATCAATATTTGGCTCGCGAAAGAGGCCAAGCCAGCGTCGTCCGCGAAGCGGCCGCTGCGCGATGAGACTTCCTTTCTTCTCGCGCGATTATTTCTCGGCCGCCTTCTCCAAATGGCCGCCGAAAGCAAAACGCATCGCCGAGAGCAGCCTGTTTTGATACTCCGCTTGCCCGCGGGAGGAGAAACGCTCATAAAGCGCGGCGGAAAGGACCGGTACCGGCACTGCCTCATCGATAGCGGCCTTGATCGTCCAGCGCCCCTCGCCCGAATCCGAGACGCGCCCGGCGAATTGAGCGAGCGACGGATCTTTCACCAGCGCAGCGGCCGTCAGATCGAGCAGCCACGAGGCGATCACGCTCCCTCGCCTCCACACCTCGGCGACATCACGCAGATTGAGATCGTATTGGTAGTGCTCGGGATCGCGTAACGGCGTTGTCTCCGCATCGATCTCGTGCTTCTCTTTCCCAATGTTCGCGTCACGCAGAATGCCCAGTCCCTCAGCGTAGGCGGCCATGAGACCGTATTCGATGCCGTTGTGCACCATCTTGACGAAATGCCCGGCTCCATTGGGGCCGCAATGCAGGTAACCCTGCTCGGCTGTGCCGCCCAACTTCTCGCGTCCCGGGGTGCGTGATATGTCACCGACGCCGGGGGCCAGTGTCGAGAAAATGGGATCCAGGTGCTTCACTACACTCGGCTCGCCCCCGATCATCATGCAGTAACCTCGTTCTAAGCCCCAGACTCCGCCGCTCGTTCCCACGTCCACGTAATGAATCCGCTTCGCAGCCAGTTCCTTCGCCCGGCGAATATCGTCGATGTAGTATGAATTGCCGCCGTCGATGAGGATGTCATCCGGCTCGAGATGCGGCAGAAGGTCGGCGATGCTCTGATCCACCACCGCCGCCGGAACCATCAGCCAGATCGCCCGGGGCTTCGCGAGTCCCTTCACGAGATTCGCCGGCGAATCCGATCCGGTCACCTTTTCCTGCACCAAATCTTGCACCGCCTTTGCCGAGCGATCGAAGACGACGCACTGGTGCCCGCCTTTCATCAGGCGCCGAACCATGTTCGACCCCATCCTTCCAAGACCAATCATTCCGAGTTGCATGACTCACCCCTTTTCCCACATCGTCGGTTTGCTTGGCTCGCTCACGACTGGACACCGAACGACAGCATCAGAGCGTCCGGCGCCAAGTCGACAAAAACAAGTCAACGCACAGTGTAAACAGGAATGTGTTGGCAGACAATCGCTCGCTCATCCCCTTCGATCGCGGCGATGAAGTTGTCGTGTGGGAGGCCCCTACAAGATAAAACTCCAAGCAGGTGGTCGGGCGCGGCGCTTCCTTCTTTGGCTCGACAACGTCGGGTCGGCGATCAAGGTCGATTTGCGCCGGCATTGCTGGTTGGTAGCGATACCGGGATTCGAACCCGGATTTGTGCCTTGAGAGGGCACCGTCCTAACCCTTAGACGATATCGCCACATCGGGCGCTCCCCGACCGCGACGCTCCCTGGAGACATGATCGGGAAATAGTGGAGGAGTGCTTCGCAATTTTCGCACGGCCAAAATTCCTGCGCAAGCGCGCGCATTTCCACAGCCCCGTTGTGCTAGAATTCGCAGCCTCATGGAGCGCGCAGGAGAATTCCTCGGACGCGTTGTGCACCGGCTCAAGCAGCCGGACGCGACTTTCGCGTGGCTCGCAAGCGCGTGGCCCGCTGTCGTGGGACACGCGCTCGCCGCGCACACGCGGCCCGTTCGCTGCGACGGCGATTGCCTCGAATTGACGGCGGATGGCAAAGCCTGGCAACGCCAACTGGAAACCATGCAGCACGAGCTGTGCGGCCGCATCAATCAGGCCTGGGGTGGCCGCCTGATACGCGAAGTGAAGTTCGTCCCGGCGAAGCCCGGGCCGCAAGGAATCCGCCACGAAGCCGACAACGAGTACGTACCCTTCATCCGCCGCCGTCGCGGCTAGAGCTTCAGTTCTCGAACTCTGCCACCCGAAAGCGGCTCCGCCTAATAGACGGGCGAATCGTCAAGCAAGCGGAAATTAACGACCACGATCAGGAGACAGTGCGTGGGCTCGCCATTCAGCAGAGCCGGCTCAAATTTCTCCTGGGACACAGCCTCGATAGCTGCGCTCGCTAGCAACTCGGACCCGCGCAGGCGGCGCACGTTTTCCACGTTCCCACGCTCATCGATCATCGCTTCCAGAGTCACTTTCCCGAAGACGTGCAGAGTCCTCGCCAACTCAGGATAGCCCAACGAAATGTTACATATCACACGGGCGGCTTCGACCTGGCCGCCCATCTGAATCATCCGAACGTCTGCAGGCGTTGGGGGGCCAACCAGCGTCGGCAGCCCCTTTAGTCCGTCGTCGAGCGGGTTGCTGATCCCGCCGGGCACTCCCGACCAGATCGCGGCCACCGGCGGAGCGGCAACCGCCAAAGGGGTGAAGGCGCTTCGCGGCGCGAGGATCGGCGCGAACAACCTGCGACCCACAACGACCGAGTGTTGCGACAAAGAAAGCCCGGGGCGCCTCCCCTCGATACCTGGAACTGCGGGTGGAGGCACAGGCGCGACAAACATGACCTCCTCGTAGGTTCGGGCGTGAAGCTCGGACAGGAAGAACAAGGGCAGAATCGACAGCACGAAGAGGATGGCGCCGTGAAACAGTACCGAGATGGCGCAGTCCAGGGGACGCCATCCGGGGTGTCGCAAAGGTTCGACGATAATGGCCCGAGTGAAGGTTCCGAGGAGCTCTGGGCTGCTTGCTTGCGGGGACGAAACGACTGGTTCGAGGTTTCCGAAGATCTTCGTCATATTGGAGCCTATCGGACGTATCGAGCGGGACGTTAATTCAATGCTTTGCTCTGTCCGATAGGCGTTCCAAATCTCTCCGCTGCGAAAGTGAGACTTTCAGTGGAGAGGTGGTGCGGACATCAATTGCACGAACATCTTCGTGAATTTCGCCAGGTTCAGATCCACCTGTGCGTGCACAAGCTGCACGTCGCTCGCCGGCCGGAGCTGCTCCGTCCACGCGAGTGTGTCCCCGTAGCTCGGGCCGTGGCTCAAATCGACGTCCATGTAAACCTGCCGCTCCCCGGTGATGATGCTCGGATCGAGCCACGCGCACGCGGCCAGCTCGTCCCATAAGTAGTAACGATCCTGCGAGTATTTCGCGATGTACTGCGCGGCCGGATTCGGCGATTTCGCGATCGCATCCAGCATCTCCCGCGTGAACATCGCCTTGATCGACACGTCCACGGTAGTCACGTCGATGCGCGGCCAGTGCGCGCGCAGCGTGATGTGTGCCGCCTCGGGATCAAACCAGAAATTGAACTCGTGCCGCGGGCTGTTCGCGAACTCGGGATCGTCCGTTTGAGGATTCAGGCTACCGCCCATAATGACAATCCCCCGCGTCAGCTCCGCGAAGTGTGGATCGATCGAGAGCGCGAGAGCGATATCCGTCAGAGGCCCGGCGGCGTAAATCGTCACCTGATGCGGATGCGCATGCACCTGTCGAATCAGAAAATGCGCTGCATCCTCATCGAGAGGTTTCGTGTGCGGTGCTCCCTCCGGAAGCGGCGGCACCTCCCACGGGCCGTGAATGAGTGGATTCGCCGGCGTCACGCCCACCACGCCGTTCGGCGTCTGCACCAGCGTCGTCGGCCCTTGCCCCCAAGCGCCCAGCCACACGACCTTTCCGTCGAGCGGCGCCGCGAGACGCGTGTCTTCTTTCGTTCGCACCAACGGGAAAACGGCGCCCGGCACCACGGGAACGTCCGTGCGGCCGATCAGCTCAAGCATGCGCAGCGTGTGCTGCACTTCCTCGTCACGCCACGCATTTCCGGTGACGATCGTGATACCGAGCACGTCCACCTGCGGCGACTGCAGCAGCGCCATCATCGCCATCTGATTCGAGCCGCCGGGCCCGGAGCCATCCTGGTCAATCAGGACAAGGCGTTTCTGGGCAAGGGTGGGTGTGACAGCGGCGAGCCAAAGAAAAACAAATGGAAGGATTCTTCTCATGCGCTATTTTTCCTTGCCGCTCTCCGGATGTAAAGCCACCTTTGTTTCGCCGGCAGTTTGCATTCGGCTATGCGGCCTCGCCTTTGCATTGCCCACCGTTTCTACTAAGATAATTCGTATGAAAATCAGCCGTGAAGACGTGATCCGCGTCGCCGAGCTCGCTCACCTCGGGCTTGCTCCCGAAGAAGTGGACAAGTATCGCGAGCAGCTCGATGGCATCCTCACCTACGTCGAAAAGCTCAACGAACTCGACCTCGCCAACGTCGAGCCGATGGCGCAGGTGTTGCACGCCGGCAGCGATCGCCAGCCCAAACTGCGCGAAGATACGCTGCTTCCCTGTGACGCGGCTGAGCCGATCCTGGCGCAAGCAACGGACGCTGCCAAGCCCTTCTTCCGGGTCCCGAGAGTAATCGAAAAGTGAGCGCCGCAACTTCATGGACGATTGCCGGTGTGCGCGCCGCGCTCGAAGGGAAAAAGGTTTCCGCGCGCGAGCTCGCCGCCGAGTTCTACGCCCGGATTGACAGCCGCAATGGCGAGCTGAACGCATTCCTCACGCTCTCGCCCGAACGAGCGTACGCTCAAGCCGATCGGATAGACGTCGCGATCGCCCGCGGCGAAAGTCTGCCCCCGCTCGCCGGCGTGCCCATTGCCATCAAGGACGTGCTGAGCACGCGCGGCATTCGCACCACCTGCGCCTCGAAGATCCTCGAATCCTACATCCCGCCGTACGACGCCACTGCCGTCGAGCGGCTCGATCGCGCGGGCGCCATCTTCCTCGGCAAGACGAACTGCGACGAATTCGCGATGGGCGGCTCCAACGAAAACTCGGCCTACGGCCCGGTGCGAAATCCGGTCGCGCTCGACCGCGTTCCCGGAGGCTCGAGCGGAGGTTCGGCAGCGGCCGTCGCAGCCGGCCTTGCCGTGGCGGCACTCGGGACGGACACGGGCGGCTCCATCCGCCAGCCCGGCGCATATTGCGGGGTTCCGGGCCTGATGCCGACGTACGGCCGCGTCTCGCGCTACGGGCTCGTCGCGTTTGCGTCCTCACTCGACAAAATCGGTCCCTTTGCCGCAAACGTGGCGGATGCCGCCGCCATAACGGCGGTGATCGCCGGCCACGACCCGAATGACTCCACCTCGGCTGACGTACCGGTTCCGAACTATTCCGCGGAACTCGGCAAGCCGCTCGACTGGCTTCGCATCGGCGTCCCGGAAGATTATTTTGGCGAAGGACTCGACCCCGAGGTCAGAGCAAAAGTCGAGGCGAGCATCTCGCTGCTACATAAGCTCGGCTGCCGTCGCGTGCCGCTCAAGATGCCGCACACCGACTACGCGATTGCGGCGTATTACCTGATCGCGACGGCGGAGGCCAGCTCCAATCTCGCTCGATACGATGGCGTCCGCTACGGCCTGCGCGTGTCCGGCGCCACGCTCATCGACATGTATCGCAATACCCGCGAGCGCGGCTTCGGCCCTGAAGTGAAGCGCCGGATCATGCTCGGCACCTACGCTCTTTCCGCTGGCTACTACGATGCCTACTATCTGCGCGCCCAAAAAGTTCGGTCGCTCATCGCTCAGGACTTCGCCGACGCGTTTCAGAAGGTGGATGCAATCGTCGCGCCCACGTCACCCACGCCTGCATTCCGGTTGGGCGAAAAAACCGCCGATCCGTTGCAAATGTATCTGGCGGACATCTATACGGTAACCGGCTCGCTCGCGGGCGTTCCCGGGATCTCGGTGCCCTGCGGCAGGACCAAAGCGGGCCTGCCCGTCGGCATGCAAATCCTCGGACCTCATTTCAGCGAGGGCCGAGTCCTGCAGATCGCGCATGCCTTCGAGGAAGCCGGTGGCTTTGACTTATAGCCATGGCTAAGACTTTTCGGTTTTCTTTCGCGGCACGCTCGTCGTCTTCCCGCCGGGCATCGACTAGCGGACTATGCGGGTTCGCAAAATTGTAGAAATATTCCACGAATGAACCTCGTGCTTCCTCCTCCGAACCCGAAGTTTGCACGGTCTCTGCGCCGGCGGTGTTCGCCGATCTCCACCTAAGTCATAGTCGGCAAACGGACTTCGTCGGTGGTCATAGCCGAATGGTTCTCACAAGATTGGTACGGAACGACTATTGCAAGGAAAGTGCGCGACGTTTAGCCTTGTCCTAGCATCGGACAGATCGAGAGGCCGCCAATGGTCCGGATCAAGTCGAGCCAGAAGGTCTTCACCGAGGAAGAAGTCGCCAACCTCACAGGCATTTGCCTCGAACATCTCCGCGGTATCGCGCGCAACAAGCATCTCGGCAAATTGGCCTCCGTTGCCGAAGCCGCAGGCGCCCAGGCCGAAAAGTGGTTCTTCACGAATTCAGACCTCTCGATCATGACTGCCCTGCATCCCCGCTGCGAACACTAGTTCTCTCGTCCCGCGCCCCTCCTTTGGAACCAGTTGTGGGCTCGCGTCCATAGGGCTATGCTGCTCTTGCCCGCCGCGCCGTAGCCTGTCTTTGGCGAAGGCGGGTTCAACCCGGATAGCCCCATGCGGCATCGTAGAATTCGGGAAAGCCGCCAGGGCCTTGGGGCAGCGCCCATGCGAGGAAAGCCCGTCAAATTCGCATCCACAGCTCGGGCGTGGTGGCTCGCGTTGCTGATCCTCGCCGGAACGATTCTCCCATCGGCCGCGCAGAACTCCGCGGATGCCTCTTCGACGCCCTCGCAAAAGAATCAATCGCCGGCCGTGGCCACCCCGGTGCCGTCGCGCGGAATCAAGCTCATGCTGAAAGATGGCAGCTTCGAACTCGTGCGCGAATACCACATCGAGGGCGACCGTGTGCGCTATTACAACCTCGATAGTTCGCAGTGGGAACAGATGCCAGCGGCGCTCGTCGATTGGGACGCAACCAAGAAGGCCGAGGCCCAGGACGCGCAACGCGAATCCGCGATCCTCGCCCAGGCGCACAAGCAGGAAGATGAGCGGAGCGCCGGTACGCTCGATATCGATGCGAGCCTGGAAGCCGCCCCTGGCGTTTTCCTGCCGTCCGGCATCGGCCTTTGGGCGTTCAACGGCCGCACGATGCAGCCGCTCAACCAGGCCGAGATCACCTCGAAGCTCAGCAAGGGCCGTCTCCTCGAACAGGTAATCGTTCCTGTGCCGATCGTCCCCACGCGCCACGACATTTCGATCAAAGGTGAACGCGCCACGATGCGCATCCGAACCGGTCAGCCCGAGTTCTACATGCGCACGGCCGATGGCAGCACGCCCGACTTGAAGCTCATCCGCGCCAAGGTTCACGGTGGTAGCCGCTTCCTCGAGCATGTCGATCAGTTGCTTGACCAACAGTGGCAATCCGCAAACGCCGTGCCCATGCAGCACTGGGAAGTTGCAAAAGGCGTCTTTCGATTTACGCTCGGTCAGCCGCTCTCACCCGGGGAATACGTTCTCGCGGAGGTCCTCCAGAACGAGGAAATGAGCTTCTATGTCTGGGATTTCGGCGTCGATGCCGAGGCAAACGCGCGCTGACGGAGTGACAAATCAGCGGGCTGGTGAGGGCTGCCTCTGCAAAAGCTCCGCCAGAAGCTCGGCGAGCGCCGAAATGTGAAACGGCTTCTGCAGTAGACGCATCCCTTCCTTGCGGAAACGCTCGAAGGCTTCCGGATCGATCATCTCGCCCGTCATGAACACAAACAGCGGCAGCACACCCCCTGCTTGAGCGCGCACCTTCTCGAGGAACCGAATTCCAGTCAATCCCGGGAGATTGAAGTCGCAGACGATCGCATCGCACGCGTTTGATTTCAGGTAAGCCAGCGCCGCCTCCGCGCTCCCCACCGCCTCCGCTTTCATGCCCCGCGCGTTGAGGCCCTCTTGCACGATTTCCTGGATACCTTCTTCGTCGTCCACGATGAGAACCGTGTGTCCCGCGAGAGCATCGCCGTCCGAATCCGCCGATGTCTTCGAGGCGGTAGGAGCATTGGGCGGCGCCGTCGCCGGCGGAGTGCCCGCGGCCACGGGCAGCAGCACGTGAAAGGTGGCGCCGCGCTCGGGCTTTGACTCGACTTCGATTCTTCCGCCGTGTTCCTTGACCACCGCCAGGCAAATCGTAAGGCCGAGGCCGCTTCCGCCCCCGGGCCGCTTCGTCGTAAAAAACGGGTCGAAAATCTTCCCCATGTTCTCCGGAGAAATGCCCGCGCCATCGTCCGTGATAGTGACGCAGAGATCGTTCCCCTGCCTGGATAGCGAAATGTGGAGGCTTCCGCTGGCGCGCGCTGCCGCGATCGATTGCTCTGCATTGGTGATCAGATTCGCGAAGACTTGCGATAAAAGGCGCGCATCGCCCTGGACTTGGGGAAGATCGGGGGGCGCTTCGAACTTCACGTGAACGCCTCGCGCGCCCAGTGACATTCGTTGCGCCAGTAGCGCCCGCTCCACGATTTCAGCCACCCCGACCTTCGTGTTCCCAAGCACCGCGGGGCGCGAGAAAGCGAGGAGATTCTGCACGATGCTCGCCGCCCGCCGCGCCTGCTGTAGGATCAAGTCCGCGCGCCGCCGCGTTGCGTCGTCAACCGCATGTTCGCGCAGCAGATCGCTGACGCCGAGAATAGCTGTGAGCGGGTTATTCAGCTCGTGCGCCGCTCCCGTCACCATTTGCCCCATCGCGGCCATTTTTTCTCTTTGGACGAGGTGCTGCTCGATCAGGATCGACTCAGTCACGTCGCGCGCCGACGCAATAACACCCGTGATTTTCCCATCCTCGTCGAACAACGGACCGAAGCTCCCGCGCAGCGTTTTCCAGGTGCCATCGGCGTGTCGCACGCGGTATTCGAGGTGCGCCGAATGCTTTCGCCCGGAGGCGACATCCGCGAGCGTCTCGGCAAGGGCTGCCTGGTCCTCTGGATGCGTCCCGCCGCCCATGCGCCGGCCCACGTGGTCCTTGCCTGGAATGCCGAGCACATCCTCAGCTCGCTCGCTCGCAAATGTGAAGCGACCTTCCAAATCGATCACTGCGATCAGGTCCGGGAAGCACTCGATCAGACGCCGCGTAAACTCCTGTTCCCGGTGAAGCTGCTTTTCGATCTCCACGCGGTCCGTCACGTCCACGATCGTGCCCTGGAACCGGACCAGCCGCCCGCTATGATCTCGGATCGCCAACGCCGATGCCCGGCCCAGCATGGGCGTCCCGTCCTTCCGGAGGTAGGTAATTTGCCGGTCCTGCACCGATCCGTTGGCGGTCGTATCGTGAACCAGTTGCTCGCGCTGCGCGGGATTCGCATAGCGCTCGCGAATGTTGTGCGCCTGAAGGTCCTCTTTGCTGCTAAACCCCCACATGCGAACGAGCGCAGGATTCGCATCGATCATCTTGCCTTCCGTCGTCGAAAAAAACACGCCGGCGCTGAGCGATTCCACGAATTGCGTAAAGCGCATTTCCGATTCGTGCTCGTCGGTGACGTCCCGCGCCCACCCGATCACGTCCGTCACGCGGCCGGCCTCCGCCACCGCCTGAAACCAGCAGTTGAAGTAACGGACGGTCGGATCCTTCTTGAACTTGACGGAAACAATTCCCGACCACGTGCCGCTCTTCGCGAGCGTGGCGAGCTGCCTCTGGGCTTCCTTGAGTGTGGGCGATTCGACGAACTCGGCCAGCGAGTGGCCGACAAGGTTGTGAAAGGGGACGCCGATGATTTCGGATAATTGCCGGTTCGCCACGCACACTTCGCCGTCGATCGAAAGCGTGAAGACCGCCTGATCGAGATTATCGATCAGCTCCCGGTAGTTCTGCTGCGATCGGGAGATGACCTCGACCAGCTTATCGATTGGCGTTTCGCGGCAAGTCTCTGGGCTGTCCCGTCGGCCCTGCTTGCCCGATGAGTCCGTGGACATGGCTGCGCCCCGGCCCGCGATTCGACTCCCGGGAAGATGGTTTGCCCAGGCGAGTCCTTCCCTGTTCGAATTCTACGATGCGAGGGGGTGAAAGAGCGAAATAACTGCCGGTCGATACCAATTTAAATAATAGGCATTCGAAAAAAGGGGAACTGCAAACCGGGGAAATCGCGCTGCGGGTCCGCCTTGTGAGCGGACCCGCCCGCGAAAACATCCGTAGGACTATCCCTCGGCGACCGCGTCGCTTTCCTTGCGCAGGAAATCGAGTGCTGCGGCCTCCTCGGGACTGAGTTCGGGCTCCGCCATCTGCGGCTCCTCCTTCGGCAATTCGGTGAGGAGCTGGATGTTGCGGTAGCGCTCGAGACCGGTGCCAGCCGGAATCAAGCGGCCCATGATTACGTTCTCCTTCAAGCCGCGCAGGTAATCCACCTTCCCGGAAATCGCCGCCTCGGTCAGGACGCGGGTAGTTTCCTGGAAGCTCGCCGCCGAAATGAACGAATCGGTCGAGAGCGACGCCTTGGTGATGCCAAGGAGCAGCGGACGGCCGGTGGCCGGGCGCCCGCCATCGTGGATCACCCGGTCGTTCTCCTCGCGGAAGCGGAACTTGTCGATCTGCTCCTCGAGAAGGAACGTCGTGTCGCCAACGTCTTCGACCTTCACCCAGCGCATCATCTGCCGCACGATGGTCTCGATGTGCTTGTCGTTGATGTTGACGCCCTGCAGCCGGTAGACCTCCTGGATCGAGTTCACCAGGTAAGCCTGCGTGTACTTCTCGCCCAGGACGGCGAGGATGTCGTGCGGGTTGAGCGGCCCGTCGATCAACGGCTCGCCTGCCCGAACGTGTTCGCCTTCCTGCACGTTGATGTGAACGCCGCGCGGGATGGAATATTCCTTGATCGTCCTTCCATCTTCGCTCTCGACGTAGATCTTCCGCTGGCCCTTGGCGATTTCGCCGTACTTCACCACGCCGTCGATTTCGCTGATGACCGCCGGATCGCGCGGCTTCCGCGTTTCGAAGAGTTCCACAACGCGGGGCAGACCGCCGGTGATGTCCTTCGTCTTCGTCGTCTCGCGAGGAATCTTCGCGAGCACGTCGCCGGGCTGGACGTCATCGCCATCCGCGACCATCAAGTGGGCGCGCGACGGCATCAGGTACTTCTTCCGCACGCGACCCTGCGAATCGCGGACTTGGATCGTCGGCTGGTGCTTTTCGTCTCCGGGCGGCAGCGTCACCACGAGTTGCGAAAGGCCGGTGACTTCGTCCACCTGCTCTTCGATCGTGATGCCGGGCTGTAGATCCTTGAATTCGATCGTGCCGGCCGATTCCGTGAGGATCGAGAAGGTGTACGGATCCCACTCGCACATGGTCTGGCCGAGCGTGACCGGTTGTCCGTCCTCCACGCGAAGGCGCGCGCCGTAAACCACGTGGTGGCGCTCCTTCTCCCGGCCCTTCTCGTCGACCACCGCAATCAAGCCGGAACGGTTCATCGAGATCAGGATCTTGCCGCGGCCCTCGACTACCTTCAAGTCGATGAACTTCACGAAGCCGTTGTTGCGGGCCTCGACCTTCGACTGTTCGGTGACGCGGGTAGCCGTGCCGCCGATGTGGAACGTCCGCATCGTCAGCTGCGTGCCGGGTTCGCCGATCGATTGCGCGGCGATCACGCCCACCGCTTCGCCCATCTCGACGAAACGCCCCGTCGCCAGGTTGCGGCCATAGCAGCGGCCGCAAACTCCGCGCCGGGATTCGCACGTCAGCACGGAGCGGATCTTCACCCGCTCGATGCCGGCGGCCTGAATCGCGTTCGCCAGCTCTTCCGTGATCTCCTGGTTGATCTCGACGATCACGTTGCCTTCGTAGTCCTTGATCTTTTCGAGCGAAACGCGGCCCACAACGCGGTCGCGCAAGGGCTCGACTTCGACGCCGGCTTCGAGAATCGGCTCGACGAAAATTCCGTCGGCCGTGCCGCAGTCGAATTCGTTGATGATCACGTCTTGCGCCACGTCCACGAGACGCCGCGTCAGGTAGCCCGAGTCGGCGGTCTTGAGCGCCGTATCGGCCAATCCCTTGCGGGCGCCGTGCGTCGAGATGAAATACTGCAGCACCGTCAGTCCTTCGCGGAAGTTCGACGTAATCGGCGTCTCGATGACTTCGCCCGAAGGCTTGGCCATCAATCCGCGCATTCCGGAAAGCTGTCGGATCTGCTGCTTCGAGCCTCGAGCGCCGGAATCGGCCATGACGTAGATCGGGTTGATCACGCCCTGCTTATCCTGCTCCTCGAGTGCCTTGAACATCTCGTCCGCCACCTTTTCCGTGACGTCCGACCAGATCGCGATGACTTTGTTGTAGCGCTCGCCGTTGGTGATCGCGCCGTCGAGGTACTGCTGCTGCACCTTGACGACTTCATGCTCCGCGGTGTCCACGAGCTTGAACTTCACGCTCGGGATGACCATGTCGCTGATGCCGATCGAAACGCCGGCCTTCGTCGCGTAGAGGAAGCCGAGTTCCTTCAGTTTGTCGAGTGCCACGACCGTCTTTTCGAGGCCGAACCGCAGGTAGCAGTATTGCACCAGCGCCTGCACGCCCTTCTTCTTCAGCAAGCCGTTGATGAACGGCATGTCCGAGGGCAAATGATCGTTGAAGATCACGCGGCCCACGGTGGTATGCAGGAATTGCTTGTGCAGCTGAATCGGTTCGGTGTGCGATACGTCCTGATCGTCGTACGCGTTCGTCAGGTCGATCACCTCGCCCGTGTAGCGCATGCGGATCGGCGTCAGCAGCTCGACCTCGCCAGCTTCGAGCGCCATGATCACTTCTTCAGTCGATCCAAACGCGCGGCCCTCACCCTTCGCTTGCGGCTTGGCCTTCGTCATGTAGTAGATGCCGAGCACCATATCCTGCGTCGGTACCGCCAGCGGATAGCCGTTGGCCGGCGACAGGATGTTGTGCGAGCTGAGCATCAGCACCGAAGCCTCTACCTGCGCCTCGGGCGATAGCGGGATGTGCACGGCCATCTGGTCGCCGTCAAAGTCCGCGTTGAACGCGGTGCAGACGAGCGGATGGATGCGGATCGCCTTGCCCTCAACGAGCGTCGGCTCGAACGCCTGAATACCGAGCCGGTGCAGCGTCGGAGCGCGGTTCAGCAGCACCGGATGCTCGCGGATCACGTCCTCGAGGATGTCCCAGACGATCGATTCCTGCGCCTCGACCAGTTCCTTCGCCTGCTTGATTGTGGTGCAATGCCCCGCGGCTTCGAGCTTGTGATAGATGAACGGCTTGAAGAGCTCGAGCGCCATCTTCTTCGGCAAGCCGCACTGGTGAAGCTTCAGTTCCGGCCCGACCACGATCACCGACCGGCCCGAATAGTCCACGCGCTTGCCCAGCAGGTTCTGCCGGAAGCGGCCTTGCTTGCCCTTGAGCGTGTCGGAAAGCGACTTGAGCGGGCGGTTGTTCGTCCCGCGCAGCACGCGGCCGCGGCGGCCGTTGTCAAACAGCGCGTCGACGGCTTCCTGCAGCATGCGCTTCTCGTTGCGGACGATCACGTCCGGCGCGTGCAGCTCCATCAGCTTCTTCAACCGGTTGTTGCGGTTGATCACGCGGCGGTAGAGGTCGTTCAGGTCGGACGTGGCGAAGCGGCCGCCGTCCAGTGGCACCAGCGGGCGCAGCTCCGGCGGCAGCACCGGAATCACGTCCAGAATCATCCACTCGGGCTTGTTGCCGCTCTTGCGGAATGCTTCGAGCACCTTCAGGCGCTTCGCGTACTTGATCCGCTTCTGCAGGCTCGGATCGATCTTCATCTTCTCGCGAAGTTCCTGCGATAGCTTTTCAACGTCGACGCGGCGCAGCAGCTCCTTGATCGCCTCGGCACCCATCCCGGCCTGAAACTTGCCGGGGAAATCCCGCTGCAGCTCGCGGAACTTCTCCTCGGGCAGGATGTCCTTTTCCTTAAGGCCCGGCGCTTCGCCCGGATCGACGCACACGAACGTCTCGAAATACAGGATGTGCTCGAGATCGCGCATCGTGATGTCCAGCAGGTAGCCGATGCGGCTCGGCAACCCCTTGAAGAACCACACATGCGAGCAAGGCGAAGCCAACTCGATGTGTCCCAGGCGCTCGCGGCGGACTTTGCTGAGCGTCACTTCGACGCCGCACTTGTCGCAGATCACGCCGCGGTGCTTCATGCGCTTGTACTTGCCGCACAAGCACTCCCAGTCCGTTACCGGCCCGAAAATCTTGGCGCAGAACAGGCCGTCGCGTTCCGGCTTGAACGTGCGGTAGTTGATCGTTTCAGGTTTTGTCACTTCTCCGTGCGACCACGAGCGGATTTTCTCCGGACTCGCCAAACTGATGCGAATCGAATCGAAATCCGCGATCTGGCTGGCACGGTCATAAGGGCTTGATCGATACAAGGTATGATCCTCCCGTCCCGGCTCCGCCGGGACCAAAGCTACTTCCAGAATATCGGTCGCGCCCGGCAGTTTCTGCCGGGCGCGGGAATCAGTCGGCCGCTTCCGCTTTTTCCAGCTGCGGCTTCTGGCGCTTCATCAGCTCCACGTCGAGGCACAGCGACTGCAGCTCGCGCACGAGCACGTTGAACGATTCGGGCACTCCGGGTTCGATCCCCGGCTCGCCCTTCACGATCGCCTCGTAAATCTTCGCGCGCCCGTAAACGTCGTCCGATTTCGCCGTCAGCAGCTCCTGCAGGATGTGCGCGGCGCCGTAAGCCTCCAGCGCCCACACTTCCATTTCGCCGAAGCGCTGTCCGCCGAATTGCGCCTTGCCGCCGAGCGGTTGCTGCGTGATCAGCGAGTAAGGGCCGATCGAGCGTGCGTGAATCTTATCGTCGACCAGGTGAGAGAGCTTGAGCATGTAGATGTACCCCACCGTCACGTGTTGTGCGAACTCGTCGCCGGTCATCCCGTCGAAGAGCGCGATCTTCCCGCTCTCCGGCAGCTCGGTGAACCGCAGCAAGTGCCGGATGTCGTTTTCGCGGGCGCCGTCGAAGACCGGCGTCGCAAACGGCACGCCGTCGCGGAAGTTCTCCGCCACGTTCAGCAGCGCCTCATCGTCCAAATCGACAAGCGTCTTCCACACCGCGGTCGGGCCGAACGCGTCCTTGAACCACTTCCGGACGACGTCGGCGCGGGCCTCTTCGTCCAGCATCTTCCCGATCTGCTGGCCCAGCTCCTTTGAAGCCCAGCCGAGATGCGTCTCGAGAATCTGGCCCACGTTCATGCGCGAAGGAACGCCCAGCGGGTTGAGCACGATCTCGACCGGCGTGCCGTCCGGCATGTACGGCATGTCCTCCGCCGGCACGATCCGCGCGATCACGCCCTTGTTTCCGTGGCGGCCCGCCATCTTGTCGCCCACGGAAAGCTTGCGCTTCATCGCGATGTACACCTTCACCAGTTTGATCACGCCCGGAGGCAGCTCGTCGCCCTTCTTCAGCTTCGAGATGCGCTCGTCGGTGATCTTCCGCAGCACGTCGATCTGCCGCGAAGTCATTTCCTCCACTTCGTCGATCTTCTCGATGAGCAGTGGGTCCTTGTCGTTGAGGCGCAGCCGCTTCAGGTTGCGCGTTGAAATTTTCTCGAGGATGTCGCGTGTCAGCTCCGCGCCCTTGATCAACAAGCGCTTGTTGGTGCGCTCGTCGTGCAGGTCGGCCACCAGCTTCTGTCCTCCGAGCAGGTCGTTCAGGCGCTTCAGCCGCTCGTCGGTCAGAATCCGGATTTCGTCGGCGAGGTTCTTTTCGAGTTTCGCCACGTGAGCCGCTTCGATCGCCTTGTGACGCTCGTCCTTCTCCGCGCCCTTGCGGCAGAAGATCTTCACGTCGACGATCGTTCCCTCGATGCCTGGCGGACAATAGAGCGAAGCGTCGCGAACGTCTCCGGCCTTTTCGCCGAAGATCGCGCGCAGCAGCTTTTCTTCCGGGGTCAGGGTGGTTTCGCCCTTCGGCGTCACTTTGCCGACCAGGATGTCGCCCGGCCTTACCGTCGCGCCGATGCGGATCACGCCGCTCTCATCGAGGTTTCGCAGGAAGCTCTCGTTGATGTTGGGAATGTCGCGCGTGATTTCTTCGGGACCCAGCTTCGTGTCCCGCGCCTCGATTTCGTACTCCTCGATGTGAATCGAAGTGTAGTAGTCCTCTTGAACGAGCTTCTCGCTCACGAGAATCGCGTCCTCGAAGTTGTACCCGCGCCATGGCACGAACGCCACGAGCACATTTCGCCCGAGCGCCAGTTCTCCACGCTCGGTGCACGGCCCGTCCGCCAGCACTTGGCCCTGCTTCACGCGGTCGCCCGCGCGAACCAGCGGCTTCTGGCTGATGCACGTGTTCTGGTTCGATCGCTTGAACTTCGTCAGCAGGTAAATGTCCGAGCCCACTTCGCGGCTCAGCACGCCCGATTGATCGGACTCCACGCGCACGATCACGCGCTCGGAATCGACTTGATCGACGATGCCGTCGCGGCGGCACACGATCACCGCGCCCGAATCGCGCGCGGTAACCCGCTCCATGCCCGTTCCGACCAGCGGCGCTTCGCCCTTGATCAGCGGCACGGCCTGGCGTTGCATGTTCGAGCCCATCAACGCGCGGTTCGCGTCGTCGTTCTCGAGGAACGGAATCAAGCTCGCCGCCACCGACACAAGCTGCTTCGGCGATACGTCGATGTAATCCACCTCATCGCGGCTCTTCAGGACGAAGTTGCCGGCCTGCCGGCAGTTCACCAGCTCGGTCGTGATCTTTCCGCGGTCGTCGAGCGAGGCGTTCGCCTGCGCCACCACGTAGCGGTCCTCTTCCCACGCCGAGAGATAGAAGCAGTGCGGCTCGACCACAATCCGCCGCCGCTTCAAATCCTCGTTCGTGGCTTCCACTTTCTCGCGTTCCACTACCTCGCCCGCCTTGAATTCGCTGTCGCCCGAGTTCACGATCTGCACGAAATCGATCACTCGCCCGCCCTTCACCTTGCGGTAGGGCGATTCGATAAAGCCGAATTCGTTGATACGTGCGTAGCTCGAAAGCGAGCTGATCAGTCCGATGTTCGGGCCTTCCGGCGTTTCGATCGGGCAGATGCGGCCGTAGTGTGTCGGATGGACGTCGCGCACTTCGAATCCGGCGCGCTCACGCGAAAGACCGCCGGGACCCAGCGCCGAAAGCCGCCGCTTGTGCGTGATTTCGCTCAAAGGGTTCGTCTGATCCATGAACTGCGACAGTTGCGAACTGCCGAAGAACTCGCGGATCGCCGCCATTACCGGCTTCGCATTCACGAGATCGTGCGGCATCGCCGTCGACATTTCCTGGTACACGGACATCTTTTCCTTGATCGCCCGCTCCATGCGAACCAAGCCGATGCGGAACTGGTTCTCGAGCAGCTCGCCCACCGCGCGGACGCGCCGGTTGCCGAGATGATCGATATCATCCACCGTGCCGATGTTCTTGCGCAGCTTCAGCAGGTACTTGATCGCGCCGACGAAATCGCCCGGGTCGAGCGTCCGCTTGTCGAGCGGCGTCTCGATGCCCAGCTTGATGTTGAACTTCAGCCGGCCGACCTTGCTGAAATCGTACTTGCGCGGATCGAAGAACATGCCGTTGAAGAGCGCGGTCGCCGTTTCAAGCGTTGGCGGATCGCCCGGACGCAGCTTGCGGTAAATTTCGATCAGCGCTTCCTTCGGCGTGTGAATCGTGTCCTTTTCGAGCGTGCGCGAAACGATGATGCCCACGTCGTCGCGCTCCGGGAAGCACACATCCACTTCGTTGATTCCCGCCTCGGCGATCGTGGCCCACATTTCGGCCGTCAGCGGCTTGTTCGCTTCGAGCAACACTTCGCCCGTCTGCCGGTTCACGAGTTCGCCGACCGTCACCGCGCCTTCAAGATCGGTGCCGCCCACTTCCACCTGCGTCACGCGCGCCTTCACCAGTTCCTTGTAAAGCGGATCGGTGATGCGCTTGTGCGCGCCCACCAGCACTTCGCCCGTCTTCGGGTGCTTGACCTCGCGCGTCAGCTTGCGGTCGATCAGGCCTTCGGAAACGTTCCAGAAAAGATTGCCGTCGCGCAGCGAAATGCGCTCCACCTGATAGAACGTGCGCAGGATATCTTCATTCGACTTCATCCCCAGCGCGCGCAGGAAAATCGAGCCGAGGAACTTGCGCTTGCGGTCGATGCGGACGTACAGAATGTTCTTCGTGTCGTACTCGAATTCCACCCACGATCCGCGGTACGGAATGATCTTCCCGAGGAAATAGCTGCGGTTGTTCGCCGTTTCGAAGAACACGCCCGGCGAGCGGTGCAGCTGGCTGACGATCACGCGCTCGGTGCCGTTGATGATGAACGTGCCGTTCTCGGTCATCAGCGGAATATCGCCGAAGAAAACTTCCTGTTCCTTGATGTCGCGGATGGACTTCGCGCCCGTGTCTGGATCCTTATCGTAAATCGTCAGGCGGATCGTGACCTTCAGCGGCGCGGAATACGTCATGCCGCGCTCCTGGCATTCGTTCACGTCGTATTTCAGCTGCAGCGTGACCGGGTCGCCGCACTTGTTGCAGAAAGTCGGCGTGTTCTTGTTGAACGTGCCGCACTTCGCGCACAGCACGTCGCCCGTCTTGTACGGGTTGGTGACCACCGACGCGCCGCAATTGCGGCACGTGGCGCGCAAGTGGTGCAGGCCGCGCAAATGGCCGCACTTGCACTCCCAGTTGCCGATGGCGTAGTCGACGAAATCCAGCTGCGACAGCCCGCGGAAATCCTGGATCGGGAATACGGACGTGAAAACGGACTGCAGCCCTGCATCTTCCCGCTCGCTCGGCAGCAGATCCATCTGCAGAAAGCGCTGATAGGACTTCTTCTGAACGTCGATCAGGTTCGGAATCTGGACCGTGGTCTTGATTTTGGCGAAGTCCAGCCGTTCTCGTTCCCGAACGACGCGATTACCGTTACGATGGCTCATAGACATATCCCCTTCAGGATGACGCCGAAAGCGGCAGCGCAGGTGTAGACCCGCCCTACCGGTCCGGGAAGGACGTGTTTTGATGTTCTGTATTCCAAGGAGCACGCGCCGCTAGCGGCGAATTCCTTTGCAGCCCGGCACTTGGCCGTTCAGGGCTGCCACTACTTGATCTCGACCTTGGCTCCGGCGTCTTCGAACTTCTTCTTGATCGTGGCGGCTTCGTCCTTGTTGATGCCCTCTTTCACGGTCTTCGGGGCGCCATCGACCAGATCCTTGGCTTCTTTCAAGCCCAGGCTGGTGACTTCGCGGACTGCCTTGATCACGTTGATCTTGTTCGCGCCAACTTCGGTGAGGACGACGGCAAATTCCGTCTTTTCCTCCGCCGGTGCCGCTGCCGCCCGCGCCCGCGCCGCCCGCCACCATCACAGGAGCCGCCGCTGCTGCCGACACGCCGAAGGCTTCTTCCATCTTCTTCACCAGGTCGGAAGCCTCGAGCAGCGTCAGACCCTTGATTTCTTCCAGAATTGATTCCACTTTGCTAGCCATTGCCGTTTCTATCCTCCTCAAGAAATGAAAATCTGATTGAGAAAACTTTTCGACAGCCTCGTTCGACTGAGCTGCTTCCGGCGCCGGAGCGCTCTCGGCTGCCGCGCCGCCGCTCCAAACTTGTTTGCCTTCACCGCTTCGCTCGTCACCACCGCCAGATTCCGCGGCAGCGCGGCCAGCGCCGTCGCGACGCGCTGCGCCGGAGCGTTCAGCAGGAACATGATCTTGCTGATCAGCTCTTCCTTGCTCGGAAGCTGCGCGAGCTGGCCGATTTCCTGGATCGAAATGACGCGGCCTTCCACCCACCCCGCGCGAAATTGAAACGCCGGAACGTCCTTCGCAACCTTGGTCAGAATCTTCGCGAGCGCGACCGGATCGGTTTTCGTGTAGGCGATCGAATTCGTGCCCTTCAGATCCTTGAGCAGCGCCTCGGTCGGCGTGCCCTGCCGCGGCGCGCTCGGCCACCGTGTTCTTCACCACCTGATAGTGGCCGCCCGCGGCTTCCACCGAGCGGCGCAGCTGCGTATCCTGCTCGACCGTGATTCCCTGAAACGTCGAGAGAATCACGGTCGAAACGGTCGCGAGCTGCGCTGCGAAGCTCCTCGGCCTGCGTTTTCTTTTCGGCTTTCTTCTTCATGCCCGAACTCTCCGTGTTAGCCGCATCTTCGCGCAACTGTTACGCTGCGACCGCTACGGCCGCTTCCGCTTCCGCGTGATCGATCAGAGATTCCCGGACCCATCGTCGAAGTCAGCGTGATCTTCTTGATGTACTTGCCCTTCGCCGCCGCGGGCTTGGCCTTGACAATCGCCGCCAGCAGCGCCTGCGCGTTTTCCGCCAGCTGCTGCGCCGTGAAAGCTGATCTTCCCACGGGCGAATGGATAATGCCCGGTCTTATCGAGGCGGAACTCCACTTTACCGGCCTTGATTTCCTTCACCGCCTGCGCCACTTCGAAGGTCACCGTGCCGGTCTTCGGATTCGGCATCAAGCCGCGCGGGCCGAGCACTTTTCCCAGCCGTCCGGCGGACTTCATCATGTCCGGCGTGGCGATCACCGCTTCGTAATCCGTCCAGCCTTCCTGAATCTTCTGAACCATGTCTTCGCCGCCGACGAAATCGGCGCCCGCTTCCTGCGCCTCGCGCACTTTTTCGCCGCTCGCGATCACCAGCACGCGCTTCGATTTGCCCAGCCCGTGCGGCAGCACCACCGTGCCGCGCACCATCTGGTCCGATTGCTTCGGATCGACGCCCAGATTCAGAACCAGCTCGACCGTCTCATCGAATTTCACGAAGTGCGCCTTGCGAAGCAGCTTCGGCGGCCTCTTCGAGATGATACGGCCGCGCCTCGACCAGCTTCCGGGCGCGATCGATATTCTTTCCGCCTACTTTTGCGCTGCGGCCCATCGATTCTCTCCTACCTAGCTTCCGTTACTTCGATGCCCATGTTGCGGGCCGTGCCCATGATCGACCGAACCGCCGAATCGAGCTTCAGCGTGTTCAGGTCGGGCAGTTTCATCTTGGCGATTTCTTCCACCTGCTTGCTCGTGACTTTCGCCACTTTGTTGCGGTTCGGCTCGGGCGAACCCTTCACGATTCCCGCGGCGCGCTTCAGAAGCTCGGAAGCCGGCGGCGTCTTCATAATGAAAGTGAACGTGCGGTCGCTGTAGATCGTCACCAGCACCGGAATGATCATGCCGTCCGGCTCTTTCGCCGTCTTGGCGTTGAACTGCTTGCAGAAATCCATGATGTTCACGCCGTGCGGGCCAAGCGCCGTGCCCACGGGCGGCGCCGGCGTGGCCTTCGCGGCCGGCAACTGCAATTTCACTGTTGATTGAATTTTCTTCGCCATTCTCTATGTCCCCTACCGATTGCCGTTGCTTCGCGCCAACTCGCGAAGCCGCGCTTATGCGACCTTCTCAACCTGCGCGAAATCCAGCTCCACCGGCGTCGACCGGCCAAAAATCGTGACCGAAACTTTCAGCGTGCTGCGGTCCGAATTCACTTCCTCGACCACGCCCGTGAAATTCGCGAACGGCCCTTCGCCGATGCGCACTTTTTCGCCGCGCTCGAACGACAGCTTCGGCTTCGGCTTTTCCGCCGTGGTCGTCGCGCGGTTCAGAATGTTCTGCACTTCCTCTTCGCGTCAGCGGCGAAGGCGTCTGCCCCGAACCCACGAAGCCGGTGACCGCGGCGTCGAGCGCACCACGTGCCAGGTGTAGTCGTCCATATCCATCTCGACCAGCACGTAGCCCGGATAGCACATGCGCGGCGAAATCACTTTCTTGCCGCCGCGCACTTCGACCACCGACTCGGTCGGGATGATCGATCTGGCCGATCTTGTCCGTCAGGCCGAACGCCGCCACGCGGCCTTCCAGGCTTTCCTTCACCTTCTTCTCAAAGCCCGAGTAGGTGTGGACGATGTACCACTGCTTCGCCATGCCGCGTTCCTTCTTGCTTCAGTGTCTAACAAAGTGAAATAACCAGTCTGTCTGCCTGCTCAGAAGCGTATCCGTCAAAAAAAAAAATATCGCGAAAAAAGCCACCGTCACAATCACAACGATCGTCGTCGACATCACATCCTCCCGCGACGGCCAGTTCACCTGCTTCATCTCCACGCGCACATCGTGCAAGAAAGCTGCGCAGCCGCTTCGGATAGCCGCCCAGCTTTCCGACCGGCTCCATCAGCGAAAATCCGCTTACCCGGTGCGTCTCTTCTTCTCGATTTGTTCGTATCGCGTCGGCCATTTCGCTGACCTGTCCTCGCTCCCGCTGAATCCCATGCTACCCGCCCGCCTGCTCCGCCGCCCAAAAAGCTGGCAGGGGAGGAGGGATTCGAACCCCCACTCTCGGTTTTGGAGACCGATGGTCTACCGTTGAACCTACTCCCCTGAATCGATCCTGGATGCCGGACTCGCTTACTTCACTTCTTTGTGCCCGGTATGCTTCCGGCACGTGTTGCAGAACTTCTGCGTCTCCAGCCGGTCCGGATGCTTCTTCCGGTTCTTGGTGGTGGTGTAGTTCCGGTTTTTGCAATCGTTGCACTGTAATGTGATGATTTCTCGCATGGTCGTTTACTCGATGATCTCGGCGACGGCGCCGGCGCCGACCGTGTGGCCGCCTTCGCGAATCGCGAACCGCAGCCCCTTCTCCAGCGCCACCGGCGTGATCAACGTGATCTCCGTCGCACACGTTGTCTCCCGGCATCACCATCTCCACGCCCGTCGGCAGCTTCACGTCTCCCGTCACGTCCGTCGTCCGGAAGTAAAACTGCGGCCGGTATCCCGTGAAGAACGGCGTGTGCCGCCCGCCTTCTTCCTTCGTCAGCACGTACGCTTCCGCCTTGAACTTCGTGTGCGGCGTGATCGATCCCGGCTTCGCCAGCACCTGCCCGCGCTCCACTTCGTCCTTTTCCGTGCCGCGCAGCAGCAATCCCACGTTGTCGCCCGCCATCCCTTCATCCAGCAGCTTGCGGAACATCTCCACGCCCGTCACCGTCTTCTTCATCGTCGGACGGAAGCCCACAATCTCGATTTCTTCGCCCACCTTTACCTTGCCGCGCTCGATTCGTCCCGTCACCACCGTGCCGCGGCCCGAAATCGAGAAAATATCTTCAATCGGCATCGCGAACGGCTTGTCCACTTCCCGCGGCGGCAGCGGAATGTGCTTGTCCACCGCTTCCATCAACTCCAGCATCGACTTCTCCCACTTCGCATCGCCTTCCAGCGCCTTCAGCGCCGAGCCCGCGATCACCGGAATCGTGTCGCCCGGAAACTGATACGTCTTCAGCAGCTCGCGCACTTCCAGCTCCACCAGTTCCAGCAGCTCCGGATCTTCCACCACGTCGCACTTGTTCAGGAACACCACAATCGCACGGCACGCCCACCTGCCGCGCCAGCAGAATGTGTTCCCGCGTCTGCGGCATCGGTCCGTCGGTCGCCGCCACCACCAGGATCGCGCCGTCCATCTGCGCCGCGCCCGTGATCATGTTCTTCACGTAGTCGGCGTGGCCCGGGCAGTCGATGTGCGCGTAGTGCCGGTTCGCCGTCTCATACTCCACGTGCGACACCGCGATCGTGATTCCGCGCTCGCGCTCTTCCGGCGCGTTGTCGATCGAATCGAACGCCCGGAACGACACCTTCGGGTTGTTCTTCGACAGCACCTTCGTGATCGCCGCCGTCAACGTCGTCTTGCCGTGGTCGATGTGCCCAATCGTCCCCACGTTCAAGTGCGGCTTACTTCGCTCGAATTTCTCCTTCGCCATCTCTCTTCACCCTCGCATTAACTACTTCGCGGCCGCAGCCGCTCTCGCGAGTCACCTGCTCGAGCCTCATCGCCTCGAAGCTCGCTCGCCTTCGTCAACCTGTACTGGAGCGGGGGACGGGGCTCGAACCCGCGACCATCTGCTTGGAAGGCAGAGACTCTACCACTGAGTTACCCCCGCTCATCCCGAAACGCCCAATTCAATCTGGAGCCTGGGACCGGGATTGAACCGGTGACCTCGTCCTTACCAAGGACGCGCTCTACCAACTGAGCTACCCAGGCCCGAACCGTTGCCGCACCCCTTGCGCTTCCGACAAGCCGACTGCTCAAAATCTCAACGACTTGCGCCATCCGCGGAACTCCTCGGCAGCGAGACGCTGGTGGACGGGGGAGGATTCGAACCTCCGTAGCCCGCAAGGAGCGGCAGATTTACAGTCTGCTGGTTTTAGCCACTCACCCACCCGTCCCGCGAAACCCTCGGGACACAAAATTCTCGTCCCACGAACTGCGCCAGAACTGAACCGGACTGCTGTATGGGGTACTCCGCAATGCAGAAAAGGCTCGTGTCCGAAGACACCAGCCCTGATCGCTTTTATCGCGAGGAATCCGTCCGCATACCTGACCGAAAAATCCCGGTCCCTCAAACTCAGCTGGCGGAGGGATTTGAACCCCCGACCCTCTGATTACAAATCAGATGCTCTACCAACTGAGCTACGCCAGCACTGCGCAAACCGAGCGAAATTATCACAGCGGCAATCCAATTGCAAGCGAGGCTTCCGGCCCGCAGCACAATCGTTGCCACCGCTGGGTTTATTAAGACCTGTTAACCCGCCTATGCCCTATTGTACAGCTGGCTTTGCAAATACACTGTCATCCAGCAGCACATTATGCCGGACTTCCGTGACGTGGATCGTTACCGCCTGTTCCCCGGTAGTCTCGTAAATCGTGAATGGACGCTTGATTCCATCCACTTCGCGATAATCGTCAAAATCCTCGCGGAAGTCAACCGCCCCCTGCGGGCTGTGACGGTGGCTCACGACTCGCACCGGCAATCCGCTCGCGACGCTAAAGTATATCTCGTCCGGAGGGCCCTCCGGAATATCCGCCTCCAATTCGTATGTATCCTGATCGTCGACTTTATCCGGGCCGACCACCGCGAGTCTCGTATACAGCTTCTTCAGATCGAGCGGGTGATAGAAATCCGCGTCGCGCCGCGCTTCGCTCAGCTCCACTCCCGTTTGTTCGCGCAGGCCGTTCTGCGGATCGTCCGTCCAGCCTACCGTGCCGTCAAAACCTTGCCGGAAAAGAATGCCCGAAATCCGGATCTCCGAAAGAATCCGATCCGGCGCCTTCTCGCGCAATTCGATCGCGCCGGAAAGATTGGCGGCCGGCACTTCGATCGTCCCCGTCGTCACTCGAGACGTCAATTTCGACCAGGCCGCGCGCCCTCCCGCGGCCTCCACGTAGCGGTTCAGTATCTGATCCACCGTAGGAACAGGCGCAGGCGCGGACGTTTGCGTCGGCGTTTGTCCGCGCATGGGCACAGCGAGCGCCGCTCCCACCACCACAATTGCGAGGATTCGTTTGAATCTCATCTCGCCTTTCTCATTCGCAATCGCGGCGCGAAACATTACACTAGTTCGCTATGCCCGCATCCCCCGCGAAACGCGCGCTCATCGCATTGGCGGCGCTCGTGTGCCTTGCCGCGGTCGCCGCCGGAATCTACCTGCACCGCGCCCGTCGGCCACTACCTCCGCCTGCTGCTGCCGCAAGCACCCGTTCTATGCCCAGTGTTCTTAGTGAGATTCCACCCGATGCGCCCGGCGTTGCTTACTTAGATGTCGCAGCGCTCCGTAAGTTGCAAGGCTCGCCGCTGGCCGCCATGTTGGGCCTCGCAGGAGCCGACCCCGCGACTGACCGAGACTACGCCGACTTCGTTCGCGGCACCGGCTTTGACTACACGCGCGATCTCGATCAGACTGCGATCGCTTTTTGGCCGGCCGGCCACGTGGCGCCGGCGAACATCTTCGACCGCGTCGTCGCCATCGCCGAAGGCCGCTTCGATCAGCCGAAGATCAAAGCGTATGCCCTCCGCACGGGCCACGTCGTGATGCACGGCTCCGATGCGATCTACGAAGTGCCGGACAACCCGCCCGTCGCGTTCGAATTCCTCTCGCCGACGCGCATCATCCTCGTCAGCGGGAAGAACCCAGCCGGCCTCCTCGGCCCGTTCAAATCGGCCCCCCGCGATCCTGCAATTCAAGCGCTGATGGATCGAGTGGCCGCGGCGCCCGTCTTTGCCGTCGCCCGCACCGCCAGCTTGCCTCCGGCTTTCTACGATAATTTCAACAGCTCTCCCCAACTCGAACAGCTCGCGCGCAATATCCAGGGCCTCACGCTCGCCGGGAAGCCCAAGGCCGACGATTTGCAACTCGTCCTCGACGCCGAGTGCGATTCGATGCCGCACGCCATCGAAATGTCGACGCTCCTCGAAGGATTCCGCATGATCGGATCGATGGCGCTCGCCGATCCCAAAACCCGCCGCGAAATGACCCGCGAGCAAGCGGCCCTCCTGACTGCCCTGCTCAGTCAAGTCAAGATCACCCATCAGGATCGCTGGGTGCGCCTCTCTCTCAACGTCACGCCCACCATGCTCGGATCGAAGTCTGCCGCCGATCCGAAGCCCTAGCTCGAAAAAGCCGAAGCCGCCCACGCTCGCGGCGGCCGTCCTTCGAATGCATCTTCCAGCAGGGCCCGAATTCCTTCCTTGGTCAGCGGCCTCGGATTGTAGAAAGACGCTTGCATGGCCAGCTCCGTCGCGCGCTCCAAGCCTTCGGATTTCATCCCGAGCGATTTCAGCGATAGCGGCGCGCCCATCGACGCTTCGAGTTCGTACAATCCGGCCGCCGCGGATTTCGCGCTCGCCTTGCCGCCAAGCGCCCGCGCGATTCGCTCCATCGCAGCCGGCGCGCCGCTCGCGTTGTATGCCGTCGCGTGCGGCAGCAACACCGCGTGCGTCTCCGAGTGCGGCAGATTGCACGCGCCGCCGAGGATGTGGCACAGCTTGTGATGCAACGCCGTGGTCGTAGCCCCGAGCACCATGCCGCCAAGCCACGCGCCATAAAACGCCCGCGATCGCGCCTCCATATTCGACGGCTCCTTCACCACAACCGGCAGGCTCGCCGCGAGCGCGCGAATTCCCTCCTCCGCCTCGAGCGACACGATCGGATTCCCATCCTGCGCGTAGAGCGCTTCGACGCAGTGCGCCATCGCATTCATCCCGCTCGTCGCCGAAAGCCCCGCGGGCATACTCACCGTCAGCGCAGGATCGTAGATCGCCGTCCTGGGCTGCGCGCGCACGTCCCGCATCGTCTTCTTGATGCCGGCTTCGGTGAGCCCCCACGTCGGGGTCATCTCCGATCCCGAGTACGTTGTCGGGATGCACAGGATTGGGTGCCCGGTCTCGACCGCAATTGCCTTCGCAACGCCCGTCGCCGAACCGCCGCCCATGGCGATGTAGCCATCGGCGCGCAACCGCTCCGCTTCGGCGCGCGCCTCTTTCGCATTCTCGATCGGCACGTGCATCATCGCGCGATCGAAAGCGCCCACGGCTCTCGCTCCCAATCGCGACGCCAGATCGCTCGCCAGCTTGCGGCGCCCCGGCGTCGCGATAATCAGCACGCGCTCCGCTCCCAGCCGCGCGATTTCTTCTGGCGCCTTCTCGATGGCGCCAATCCCAAAGACAGCGCGCACCGTCGGCGCCTGATAGACAAAGGAAAGCTTGGATTCAGCCGTCATGCGCCGCTCCTTTTATGTAGATCACCGCGCTTTTCGCGGTGAGCACGGGGTACCGGTGGAAGCGTGGGCCTTCAGGCCCTCGAAAAGCCGCTCGAATAGCACCGGCTTTAGCCGCGGGGTTCTGTGATTGCGGTAATTATTCGCGGTTGAGGTTATCACAGGCTAAATAACCGGAGTGCACGCCACCTTCCCGCGAGCCGGGCTCCGAAACCGCTATCTGGAAGAATGGCGCTCGAAGGAACCGGCCTAGGGTAAGGCGAAGGCGATGACGCTGTCGCCGGGCGTGTCGTTGAAATAGCCATTCACGGCGACGATTCCTGGGCCGCCGAAGGCTTCGACAACCACGTACTGCTTGCCGTTCTTGCCCTTGTACGTTACCGGGATGGTGTGGGCGCTGGCGTCGATCTTTTCGGTCCACAGCGTTCTTCCTGTGCGCGCGTCGAAGGCGCGGAAGCGGCCGTCATCGGTGGCGCCGATGAAGATCAGGCCGCTTGCCGTCACGATCATGGGGCCCGTATTCGGCGCGCCGGTATTGGGAAAGCCCTTCTCCGCGAGCGCGTCCACGGTGCCGAACGGCTTGCGCCACACGATGTCGCCCGTCTTCGCGTTCACCGCGAAGATTTCGGCCCAAGGCGGCTGGATGCAAGGCCAGCCATTTTTCGGATCCCAGAAGCGGGCGCCGTAGCGCGATGGCCCGCCCGGAAACGTCTTGTCGTAGGGCCCGCCCTGCGGATTCGGATGATCCGCCTTAACGATCCGCCCCGTCTGCCCCACGTTGAACGCCGTGGTGCCGAAAATGTAATCGAGCTTCGGATCGAAGGCCACGCCGGCCCAGTTCCCCGAGCCTTCGCGGCCCGGGAAAATCACAGTCATCTTATTCGGGTCCATGCCGTATGGCGTGAACGGCCCGAGATTGTAGAGATGGTTCGTGTCCCAGAAATCCTTGCAGAACTGCGCGTGCTCGGGTGTGAGCGTGTAGAGATCGCTCTTGGTGACGCTCATCGGAGCGAGCGGCGGCGGCTTCAGCGGAAAAGGCTGCGTCGGCGAAGTCTCATCGCCCGGCACGTCCGTCTGCGGCACAGGGCGCTCTTCGAGGCCAAAGAGCGGCGCACCGGTCGTGCGGTCGAACATGTACAGCAGGCCCTGCTTGCTGAATTCGGCGACTCCCGGAATCGTTTTCCCGTGGCTCTTGATATCGAAGAGCGTGGGTGCGCCCGGCACGTCCCAATCCCACAGATCGTGGTGGACGAGCTGCTGATACCAGATCAATTTGCCGGTGTTGGCATCGAGCGCGACGACGCTATCCCCATAAAGCGTATCGCCGAGCCGCACCCCGCCGTAAAAGTCCGGCCCGCCGGTTGGCGCGACCGGCACGTAGACGACGCCGCGGCCGGGATCGAGCGACATGAAGCTCCATACGTCCGTGCCGCCGCGGACGTTCCAGCTATCGCCCTTCCACGTATCGTGCCGCGGCGTGCCCGGCTGCGCTTTGGTGTCGAAGGTCCAAAGGAGTTTGCCCGTGCGCGCATCCCACGCGCGCACCATCTGTACGCCGTTCTCGCCCGTGATGATCGAACCGTGGTAGATCATCGGCGCGGCTGACGGAGCGACTCCCGTCACGAAGCCGCCGTCGCCGAAACCCTCGGCCGGTTTCCCGGTCTTCGCGTCGAGCCCCAGCATCTGCCGCCCGGCAACGCCGAGGAAGAGCCGCGGCCCAGTCTGCGCGTCGCCGGGCCAATAGGCGAGGCCGCGGCGCTGCGTTCCCTTGGTTTCGTACTTCCAGATCTGCCGGCCGGTCTCCGGATCGAGCGCGAACACGTCCTTGCCCGCGTCGAAATACATCACGCCATTGACCACGAGCGGCGCCCCTTCCGAATTCACGCTCGCGCCGGCTTCGCCGCCCGTGTGGAACGTCCACGCGCGGACCAGCTTCGTCACATTGTGCGGATTGATCTGGGTGAGCGGAGAAAAACGCGTCGATTCAGGATCGGAGCCGGGATATTGCCAATTGGTCCCCTGCGCCTTCAGCGCAACTGGCAGGAGGAAAAAGAAAAGAGCGGCGAGTTGTGCGCCGCTCTTGGAGATTCGAAACGACCGTTTTCGCCCGCGACCAGCCACTCCGCTAATTTGCCGCCAGCAGCGGGTTGACGTCCTGCTCCATTTCGGCAAGCGTGAGCGCCTTCTCGTAGAAGTGCGCCTCCTTGCCGTCCTTATCGAAGATCATCGTCATTGGCAGCGCTTCGCTCTTGGCCCAGCGCGCATCGATGCCCTGGTAGTACGAGTCGTCAGTGGTCGATGCGATGTACACCGGGAACGGCGGCTTCTGCTGCTCGAGATACTTGGCCATTTCGGCCTTTTCGGCGGCATCCGTCACGTCGTTCATCGAAACTTCAACCACCTGTAGCTTGTCGCCGTATTTGGTCTGCAGCTTCTCGATGTCGGGAAATTCGGTGTGGCAAGGGACGCAATAGGTGGCGAAGAAGTTCAGGAAGACCACCTTGCCCTTATTCGCCGCGATCAGATCCTTCACGTCCTTGGGTGCGACCACTTTGATCTGCGGCGCAGCGGCATCCTGAGCAGCGACGCGGGGCGCAGCCGCGAAAAACATGCAGGCCACGCCCAGCGCTACGCTTGCGATCTTGAATGAAAGGCTCGATTTCACTGACCGTTACCCGAACTCGGCGCCGGAGCCGACGCGAGCATCTTCGTCGAGGCTTCGACAACGTCCTGGAAAGTGGCGTCGGACGTGTTCACAAAATTCGCGTACACCTGACGGTTGACGTTGACCAGGATCGTGTTCTCGGCTCCCGGATTCAGCTTGTAAAGGCGCATGCCGGTATCCGCCGTGCCCTTTGCGAAGTACACGAGCGGGATCGTGATTCCCTTGTCCGCCGCCAATTTGGTTAGCCAGTCCTTCGACTCGGGTCCATCGATCATCACAACGAAGCCCTTCAGGTTCTTATTCGACTGCACGAGGCTGTTTATCTTCACGATTAGATCAGCCGCCTGATCGCTGGGCTTCGGGAAGAAGCCGATCACGGTCGGCGCAGTGCCGTATTCGCACACGTAGCAGGTATCCTGCCCCTTGTATTTTCCGGTCACATCGATCACGCGCAACGACGGCGTCACCGCTCCCACCGGACGTCCCGAAGTCATCGGGCCGCTCGTGGTGGCCACAGCCGTATCGGCCGCAGCCGCGGGCGTGCTGTTCGCAGACGACGCACCAGAGCTGCTGGTTTCGCCGGCTGCCGCGGCCGCATTGGCCATCTTGACGGCGTTGGCGGCATCAGTCCCGTCGACGGGGTACTTCAGCGCAACCCATTTGTACCAGCCGCCCTCGAGGATTTTTGTATTCAGATAGCCGAACTCCGCCAGCTTCTTGTACATGTCGATCGAATCTTCATCGTGGTTGCAGGGGCAATAGAAGATCAACATCTTGTCGCGAGGCAGGCTGATCGGCGGCTTCACCTGCGGCACCCACGGGTAATTAATCGCGCCCGGAATATGGCCATCGGCAAAGGCTTCTTCAGGCTGCGTATCGACGAGCACGAAGCTCGTGTCCTTGTCCTGCATCATCTTGAGAACTTCGGCCGGCTTGATGAATTGCGGAGGTGGCGTCATGCTGGCATCGTCGGGCAATCCAAGATCGTCCTGCGCCAGCGCGCTCGAAGAACAGAATGCCAACCCAATCACAATCAGTAACGCAGCAACCCACTTCATCATAAGGACCTCCCTGAATGATCGGCCGAAACTCTCACCACCCGTTAGATTCCCGGCAAGGCCAGAAGGATACTGTCGAGGAGTAAGTCGATTGTTTGCCGTCACTCTCATAAAATTGGCAAAGCGCCCAAACCCAATTTCGCGTCGTTACGGTGAATGTTACTCACCGTCCCGGAGGGTGTCAAGGGAACCACTCCGCCCATATAGATAGACGCAACAGGGCCTGGTGCGTTACAGCAAAGTGCCAAAAGGAGACCGCTAAGGCGCGCTGAAATTCTAGTGCGCGGGCAGGGCAAATCCGTATACGACGCCATCCACGGGATACACCACATACTGGCGCCCATCCAGCTCGTACGTCTCCGGGCCGGTGCCAAACGGGCCGCCCGGGTACACATGCCACAGAGTTTTGCCCGTGGCCGCATCGAGCGCGACCAGCGTTCCCGAGCTGTCGGCGGTGAAGAGCAAATGTCCCGCCGTAGTCAGAATGCCGAATTGGCCTCCGCGGCCCAGCGTGTCTGCCGTCCAACGCGTCTTGCCTGTCTGATAATCGATGGCTTTGAGCATCGACTTCGAGCCGAGGAAAAAGTCGCGGCCCGCCCAACCTTCGGCATTCTTGCCCGGCATCGTGAGATAGAAGACGCCCATGGCCTCGCGCGAATTCACATAGAAGAGGCCCGTTTCCGGATCGAAGCTGGGTGCCTGCCAGTTCGTGCCGACGCCCCCGGTGACGAGCACGCCGTCCGGTTGCGGCTCCCTCTTGGGATCCGGGATCGGCTCGCCGTTTTTGTCGAAGCCCGAGAGCCAATTCGCCGGAACGAACGCCTCGGAAAGCAAATCCTTGCCGTTCGTCCGGTCGAGTACGAAAAACAGGCCGTTCTTCCCCGCCTGCGCCAGCATCTTGCGCGGCTTGCCCTTGAACGTCCCGTCAAAGAGCACGGGCGTCATCACCATGTCCCAATCGTGCGTGTCGTGCGGCGAAGTTTGGAAATGCCACACCATTTTGCCGGTATCCGGATCGAGCGCGACGATCGTGCATGTATAAAGGTTGGAGCCAACTCGCGTGTCCCCATTCTCGACCGGGTGCGGATTGCCCGTGCCCCAATAAAGGAGATTCAGCTCGGGATCGTAGGTGCCCGTGAGCCAGGTCATCCCGCCGCCCCGCGTCACAACGTCGGTATGATCGTGCGGCCAGCTATTCCATGCTGCTGTATCGTCGGGCTTCGGCATCGCGTCCCAGCGCCATTGGATCTTGCCGGTCATAGGATCGACGGCGAGAAGAAAACCCGGCAGGTCGGCGGTGTCTCCCGAAGTCCCCACAATAATGTGATCGCGAATCACGAGCGGCGCGACCGAGCCGAATGCCTTCAGCGCGGGATCGTCGATCTGGATTTCCCAAAGCTGCTTTCCGTTGTGCGCGTCGATACAAAGCAGATGATCGTCCGGCGTCGTCATGTAAAGGCGGTCGTGCCACATCGCCGCGCCTTTGTTGCCGCCGCCGGCCGCTCCCTGGCGCTGGAAATGCCAGATCTCGCGCCCCGTGCGCGCGTCGATCGCCCACATCTGATCCGCCGATGTGACGTACATGATCCCGCCCACCTCGAGCGGCATCGATTCGATCGAGCGCGCGTGCGTCTGAAACGCCCACGCAAGCGCAAGCGATCCCACGTTTGCCCGGTTGATTTGCGTCAACGGGCTGTACCGCCGGCCGGTGTAATCGCCGTTGAAGGTCGGCCAGTCGTTCGTGGGCGGCTTGAGAAGTTCGGAGGGATCGAGATACTGCGCAGGCGTACCGTCAGGCGCAGCGGGTGCCCTCGCCGGCAAAAAAGCTGCGAAGAAAAGCCCAAGACCGAAAAGCAGCAAAAGGGCCGCCGGCCTTTTCATTTCAAGGTCTCCAGGTACGTGAATACGTCGTGCATCTCCGCATCCGTGTATTTGTCGAGAAGCGCGGCGTGCGCGGCGAGCGGGTCGTGCAGTTCGAGTTTCACGGTGCTGCGCGGCCAGGAGTGATACCACCCGTCCGTCCCTTGAATCCCGACGTTGAAGCCATCGTTCAGCACCAGCGTGCCCTCGAATGTCTTGCCGGAGGCAACGTCACGGTCGCCGTATTCGGCACGCCCGACGGATAGAGGAAATGCGTCTCGAGGTCGGGCGGCTCGTACTTCTTCGCGATTCCAGCGAGATCGCCCGTCACGGAATGGCACTTCGTGCATCCGCCGGGCCCATCGAAGAAGGCCTTGCCTGCCTCAGCGCTTCCCGTCTCGAGGCGCGAGGCCGGAATATCGTTCGGATAGCCGCCCGGAATGCGGGTATGCAGATCGAAGAGCGTAAGCTCGGAATCGATGTAGGCGACGATGTCGGAAACCTGATCCTGCGAGAACGGAAACGAAGGCATGCCCCGGTCGGTTCGGCCGTTCATCACCACGGGAGAAATCAGGTTGCCGCCCTTATCGTGGCGCACGAGCGACGAACGAATCAGGTCCGGCCCGCGCCCGCCCGTCAAGTCCTGGCCGTGGCACACCGCGCAATTCTGCTGGAAGAGGACCTTCCCGCGCTCCACAGCCGCCTGCGACGCTTCCTTGGGGGCGCGACTACCCGTATTCGGCGGACCGGGCTGGCCCTCCTGCGCCTTGAGCGAAAAAATCACCGCGAAAGCGGCAAGCGCCACCAGCGCAACTTTCTTCAATTCGATCCCTCTCTTCGCATCTCTTGTTGAGACGCTCGCTTTCGCGCAGCGGTTGCCGGCGCCGCGCTAGTGTCCCGCCTTGGTCAGCGTCGCTCCGCTGATTTTTTCCGTCTCGTTCGCCCAGTTCGGCCCGGGATAGCTGAAGAGCAGATCGTATCCGGGCGAGCCGCCCGCGACGAAAATGTGAAAATCTTCCGGGCTCTGCACGATCGGCACGCGTCCTCCCGGCTTCAGATTATCCACGAAAATCTGCGCGTGTTCGGGACGAATGCGCCCGTCCGCAATCGCCTCTTGCGTGAGCTTCACCGTCGCCGGGCTCAGTTTCTCGAATGGTATCCGCGAGTGCTCGTACAAATACTCTTGCAGGCTCTTTCGCGTGTAGCCGTGGTCCTTCAGGTCCACCGCGCAATCGGGAATCAGCACAAGGTCGAACGTCTGTGAGTGGAACCAATTGAATCCTCCGCCCGTGCTGATTCTCGCCACGATCTGGTCGATGACGCCCTGGCCGGTCCACGGCGAAACCGCGCCCCCTCCCAGCACCAGCGGGTTCCCGGAAGTCGCCACGGTAACGGTGCTGTCTTCAGGCTTGTACCCGAGGCTTACCGAATATGGCTCCCACGGGCTCTTGTCGTCGTCCTCGGCAAACGTAAAGAACGTGTACGCCTCGAGTCGCCCGGTCAGCGCCATGTCGTTCACTTGCGGCCACGTCTGCCCGATATTCAGCAGCGACAGCCGGAGCGCCCGCCCGATCGTGCTGTTCGCGCGGAATCCATGTCCCAGCATCCCGATGCCGGAATTGATCCCCAATTCCTTGCCCAGCGGGCCGCTCACCACCACGATCGGTGTGAACGATCCCGTCGACGCCTGCACGTGCGTGAGATCGTAGTGCTTGTCCGTGAATCCATCCATCGCAGCGAGAATCACCGGAAAATATTCCGGCTTCGCCCCCGCCATCACGGCATTCACCGCTACTTTCTCCACCGTGACGGTGCCATTCTTCGGCGCCGCCTGCCCAAGCACTTCATTCGGCGAACGCGTCGTCCCGGCCAGCATCGCTTTCACCAGCTTCGGCGTCGGCGGCACAATCGGCAGCCCGTCTGCCCAGTGGCTATCGAGGAAAAGCTCGTTCACCTTCTCGTACGCGTCCTCGTAGTCCTTGCCGGTAACTTTGATGTTCGCGCTCTCGAGTTCCTTCTGCGCCTGCGATGGCTTGGCTTCTTCGGCGGTCAGCGGGCGCGTCAGATCGTCGACGATTGCCGGGAACGCCTTGTCCGCGATGGGCTTCAACTCTTCCTGGCTCGCGCGCGACCGATAGTAGGTATCCGCCGGCAGCGCGACCATGCGAATGCCCGGCATGCCGCGATCCTTCGCCGCCGATTTCGCGTCGTCGAGAAACTCAGTTGTCGTCAGTAGAACCCCAGGCATCCCCGCTTTTTCGATCTCGATCGTGTCGTGGGAACCCCACCACGTGCAGCTCCCTCAATCACCGACGCCGAAAATGAAGAGGTCGCCCTGCTGCGCGACCGTCGGATACCACTTCGGCATGTCCGTGATCGTTTGCGCCGCCGGCTTCGGATACATCACGATCGTCGCCGTCGGGTACTTCTCCTTCAGCATCTTCGCGACGACATCCAGAAAATTGTTCGCGCCGAATTTGCCGTTGTCGACTAGGACGATCTTCTTTCCCGCCAGATTCGCCACACGCGGATTGATTCCCCTCGTCGGCGGCGGAGGAATCTCTCCGCGCGGATTCATCACTTCGATCGTCACCTGCGCAGCCGCTGCGCTTGCCACGCACAGGCTTCCGATCACCAGCGCACACGCTAGCAACCAATTCGTATTTTTCTTCATGGCTTCCTCGATTTGCATCGCCGATGGGACAGATTCGTCCCGAGTTGCCCACAAAGATAGGGAGCGAGGTCCCGAATGTCAATTCGATTCGAGACCCAGCAGTAGGTCAGTTTCCGGTTACCGCGTTCATTTAGGATTTGAACGAATAAATTCCGCCCATAACTCATCGCGCACACCGATCTTGCCTTGATCGTTCGACAATGCTCAGCTTAATTCGTGGGCCACGCCCGATTGGGCGCTGGCGAATCTAACGAGGTTCAAAACGGGTGGAATCAAGTTGGCAAAACCTCCATCGGGGCTGACGGTCTTACTAGGATTTGTGGCTGTCCTCCTTTTCCTAGCTTGGTTCTATCGGGCACATCACGCGACGATGCCTGATAACGTTGCGCTTACCCTGGTCTGCTTTTCATTCGGTTGGACCTTTCTGGCCATGTGGCAGGTATCTCGTGGATGCCGAAAGTTGGGTTGGAAACGCTCCAACTACACGCAGTTTCTTTCGGGTCCACGTCCGGCCGACCCGGATGAACTCGTCCTCTGGCGGTGGACCTTTCAATTATGCTGTGCAATTCCCGCATTAGTGCTTTGCGTATTGGCCATCGTATTCGCAACCTAGCACGCCCGCCAACTCCCGAGGAAGTCGGATAATCGGAATTAAACCCACCGCCCGAAACCCAGACTATTGCGGCCAGTTGGAGGCCGCGCCGTAGGGCAGCGTGACCATCACGGCAACGACGTCGTGGAGTTTGCCATTCTCAACCTTGAAAAGTTCCGCCACTTCTTCGCTGAACGGCCGCGTGGCCGCCGCCGACTCATCCACCTTGCCCACGCCCGGCACGTTGACGGAGAGAATCGTCCCCGGCGTATTGAACATGAAGATGCCGAACACCAAGCCTTTCTGTTGATCCACGGTGATATACCGCCGCGGCCGGATCGGCGTGATGTACTCGAAGAGATGCGTATCCAGCTGCTTCTCGCAGCTGAGCGGCCCCATTTTCGAGCCGCCGAAATTCGACGGGCATGTCTGCGTGCCGTTTTCGATGCGCGTCACGTCCTTGTCGAAGTTCGCGATCACTCCGTTGCTCTTCTCGATGGCCTCGAAATAGTTGTCGGCCGCGTCCACCAGTTGCTGCCGCGTTGGATGGTCGGAGGGATCGAGGTCTTCGAGCATCGCCGGCTTCGGCGCCGTCAGGTTCTCGGGGCGCGTGAATCCTCCGCGCGTCTCTTGCCGCGTCAGAACGACTTCCATCTCGCTGACCTTTTTGTCCACTACCTTCACGCGCGCCACCAGAATTCCGGCCATGCCGCTTTCGTCCGTTGTGCCAACGAAGCTCACCTCGCCCGCCTCTGGGTCGGCCAGGAAAAGCTGGTAACTTCCGAAACCGTCGAGCGTGCCCCACAGCCCGTCGCCAATTTTCAGTTCCTGGCCGTTTTCGGTGTAGCGCGCATCTTTCGTCAATGGCAGCTCCGCCGGATTGTGATCGAGCATCGCCACGCGGAATTTATTCATGAAATTTTCGAGGCACTTGCGGTCGCAATTCGGATCGGCCACCGCGGCCGGTGGCTTCGGCGGCGTAACGGCCCACGATACTCTCACATTCGTGCTGCCTGGTCCCCACCCCGGCTTTAATCCATATTGTGCCTGCGTCGGCACGCCCTGAATAAACGCGATCTTGCCCTTCTCGATCTTGAAAACGACGCCGATTTCCCAGGTCAGCGGATGCCGCAGCGATTCGGGGAACGTCGTGCCGTCGTTCGTCGTGATCGATTTCACCGTCCCGTTATGATCGAAAAATACGAACGCGAAAACCAGCCCGCGCTCGCGATCCACCACCATGAATCGCCGGTCGCGAATCCGCGTCACGAATGTGAAAAAGCCCGTCTTGAATTGCGCCTCGCACCCCATCCCGAAAATCGGGTAACTATAAGGCCGTCCTGCATCGAGCGCCGGATTATTCGTGGTCTGCGTGCCACCCTCGATCCGGTTGCAATCGGCCGTGAAGAGATTCGCACCGTTCCCGCTGCTTCTTTCCAGATCGGAGAAATACCTGTTCGAGACCTTGATCAGTTCCTCGCGCGACCCGCGTTCCGCCTCCGGCACGTCCGCCGTGAGAACCGAATCGGGCGTACCGATTTTGTCGAGCGCGGTCGCACCGGGAATATCGCGGTTTACGATCGTCTCGATTTCGGTGATCTTCTTATCGGCGATCTTCAGCCGCAGCACGAGAATCGCCGGGCGGTCCCACTCGTGCACCACGCCGATGAATCCCACTTCGCCGGTCGCCGGATCGTCCGTGTACAGCCGGAATTTGCCGAGGCCGTTCGCCGTGCCCCACAATCCTTCACCGAGCTTCAGCACCGTGCCGTTTTCCGTGAATTTTACATCGCTGGTCACAGGAAGCGACGACGCGTCTCGCGCCGCGAGCGCCGTCAAATACTGATCGACGAATCCATCCAGGCACGCGCGATCGCACGATGCCGCCCGAGACTCTTGCGGCGCGCCTTTGGGCGTTTCGCCCCGGCTTGGCCCCCCGGCCAAAGCCATCATCAACGCGCCCACTGCGCCGCAGATCACAAACCGCAAGAGTCTCGTCATGCCCCACCCCTTTGTATTGAATTTTCGTTCGTCTTCGTGAATGAACAAGAAAACTGAGTCGCCTGAAGCGTCCTGCAAAAGTGCACTTGGTCCAGCCGTTCGCCGTCTACGACAGGCCGAACACGAAATACGTGGTGCCCGCCGTCACGAACACGTACTGCTTCCCGTCCAACGCCAACGCGGTGCGAATTATTACATCGAAATCTCCACTGTCAAGCACTCCGACGCACGCCTTGTGAGAACGAGGCCGGGGGAGATAGACTTCGGCGCATGAAGAATCCGCTTGCTTCCGTCGCTCTGGTGTTTGCGGCTATCGTATCAGCCAACGGGCAAACTCCTACGGAGCCCAGGACATTTGAACTCGCCTTGCCAGCGCACCAAGGTCAACTGCGATGGCGCGCCGACGGCTTCAAGATCGTCCAATCGTCTGCTAAGCCCGGCGGCCAGGAAATCGGCATCCGAGCCAGGAATCAATCAGGCCAACTTACGTTCCTTGGTTTTCTGTTTCTTGTCTCCGGTCAGTCATCCCTTACAGGGTCGAAATGCCGCGACGGCGCCATGGAGTCGCTAAAGAGCAACCCAACTTTCAAAGTCCTCGCAACGTCAGGAATTGCTGCTTCCAATGGTTTGCCGGTGGAGGTGGTCACGTACGTGGCGCGAGGCGGGGACGGCAGCCCGCTCTACAGCATGCGCGGCTTTGTGGCAATGGACGACATTTGCGGCGATCTTGAATTTTATTCCGAGACTCCGATTGATCCTAAAGATCCGGGGCTTGCGAAGGTTTTCCAAAGCTATCAATTCAATCCGAGCTATACACCTCAGTTCAACGACGTGTTTCTTTACGCGCAGATTCTTTATCAAAGCGGGATGTACAAGGCGGCAGCTCCAATTTTCGAGCAGGCGCTCGCAAAGCTCAAGGATGACAAGAGTCAGCAAACGATGAGGCGCGTGGCTACGGACCAAGCAGGAATGGCCTACGGAATTTCCGGCGATACATCGAAGGCGCGGAGTCTCTTTGAATCAGCAATTAGGAGCGACCCGGACTACCCCATGTACTACTACAATCTGGCTTGCGCCGATGCTCAGGAGCAGAAGCTCGCGGATGCCCGGACTCACTTACAGGAGGCTTTTGCGCGGAAGGCAAACATGATACCCGGGGAGACACTGCCGGACCCGAGTAAGGACGACTCATTCTTGCCTTACCGAAATGAAAAGGACTTTTGGGCGTTCATCCAAAGTCTGCATTGATTTGATCGCCCATAGATTCGTCTTCGCGTCCTACGCGTTTCAGGCACCGCGATTCAGCTACGGCAATCCCAAGCTACCAAAGGCGCGCGGATACGCCACGATGCCCCACGGCGTCTGGAATCCGCCGATCACCTTGATCTGCTTGTACGTCCTCGCATCGATCACGTACACGTCGTCCGACCGCCCGCATGCAAACAGCACCTTCGAATCGTCCGGAGTGAACGTGAAGTGCCAGCAGCGCTTCCCTAGCGGCGCTTCGCCGATTTGTTGCAGCGTGTTCGCGGCGAACACCTGAAGCTTTTGCGCGCCTGCCGCCGCCACGAAAATCCGCGTGCCGCTCCGGTCAAACGCGACGCCGTAGGGCTTCTCTGCCGTCTGCGTCGCGTGTATCACGTTGAAATTCGGATCGAGCAGCAGCAGCGTGCCCGATCCCTCCATCGTCACCGCGTATTCGTTTCCCAGCGGCGAAACCTTCACTCCCCGGGGCCGCCTCCCATAAGACGCCAGGTTCACGTCCTTCACCAGCTGATCCGCCTCGATGTCGTACACTCCGAGATTGTTCTGCGCTTCGTTGGCCACGATCAGCAGTTTGCCGTCCGGCGAGAATTCCAGTCCCTCCGTCTCTTTTCCCGCCACGAAGCTCGGCCCTCGCGCCCAATCGTGAGTATTGAAATCGACGACCTCCGCCGGTGGCTCGTTCTCGTCTTCTTCTTCCTCCCCCGCGCCTTCCTTCGGAGGCCCGGCGCTCGATCCCGGCTCGTAAGTCGTGAAAAGCCGCTCGCCCGTTGGATCGAGCTTCACGAATTCCGGATTGTCGCCCACGTGCAGCTTGCGAACCACCTTCATCCGCCGCGTGTCGATCACCGCGGCGTCCCCCGTGTCTTTGTCCGCAGTCACCAGGTACTTGCCGTCAAACGTCAGGCCTTCCCCACGCGGCGCCACGTCCTGCGGATGGATCCTTTTCACCACCTGCAGCGTGTCCAGGTCGATCACGCTGATGCCGTCATCTTCTTCAGTCACGTATGCGACGTTCGTCGGAATCCGGAAATAGTGCGTATATGTAAAACCGGCTGCTACCGCGATGATCGCCAGCGCCACCAGGACCCAAACGGCGACTTTGCCTGCACTCATTGGCACCTCTCATTCTAGATAGTTCCATATGTAAATTCCCTTTGGTCACTTTTTGTTCAACGTGTTACCGCAGCCGAAGGTTTCCTGCATGCGAAGGAATGCGGCTTACGTAGTGTTCTTCGGCGTCTCGATCGAATCGAGATGCCCCGGCAAGTCCGCGAGGCTGTCGAGCATCAGGTCCGGCGGATGCGCCCGCATTCCCTCGAGCCCCAGGCCGTAGCTCATGCCGGCCGCCCACGCGCCCGAATTGCGCGCCGTTCGCACATCCACATCCGAATCGCCGACCATCATCGCTTCGCGCGGCCTTGCTCCGAAATTCCGCAAGAGCGTGTTCACGCCTTCCGGGTCTGGCTTCTTCGTCGCGAAGCTGTTCCCGCCGTAAACGTATCGGAAATAGCCCGCGAGTCCCAGCCCCGCGAGGATCGCTTCGCTGAATCGCACCGGCTTGTTCGTCAGCACCGCCAGATCGCGGGCTTTTAGCAGCTCGAGCCCCTGGCGCACGCCCGGATAGGCCACCGTGTTGTCGAGCATGTGCGCGCGATAGTACGCGAGGAAGAATGCGTGGCCCTTTTCGATCTCCTCCGGCGTCACGCCCTCGCCCAGCGCACGTTGCACCAGCACCTGCGCGCCGTTGCCGACGTAGCCGAAAATCGTCTCGTCCGCGAGCGCCTCGCGCCCCATGTGGCGCAGCGTCGCATTCACCGAAATCGCCAGATCGAGCTTCGAATCGATCAGCGTCCCGTCCAAATCGAAAATCAGCGCGCGTACTCCCGCAAACCGCCCGCGTCCGTTATTTTCTGCGCTCTCCGGTCCCATCCATTGCTCTCCGCGCGAATCAACACTCATTCTATGTGCCGCCCGCCCTCGTGTCACCCCGTTGCCGCATGCGGGCTAAAATCTTCGCCCGTTACCGAAAACGCAAAGGCTCCGAAGCTTTTTCCCGCACGCCCGCCGCGCGACGTTATCTTTTCTCCATAGGCGAAGCTGCCTGGCAAGACTTGGGGATTGCCTTGAGCCGCATTTGGGAAGCCTTAAAGCATGCGCAGCAGGAAAGATCGCGCGAGCGCTCGGCTCCGGCGAACGGTACTCCCGACTCGATCGCCGACCCCGATCGCCGCCTGGGCCTGCGCCATCCCCATATCGTTCGCGTTCTCGTCTACGGCTCCGGAGTCGACAAGCAGCCCTTCCACGAAGAGGTCGATACGATCGATGCCGGCCTGAGCGGCTGCCTCTTGGTGATTGAAACTCCCGTCGTCCGCGGCCAGCGCCTCTTCCTCACCAACACGCGCACGCAGGCTGAGCAAGAGTGCCGTGTCGTTCACACCCACACGCTGTCGTCCGGCAAAACGCGCGTTGGGCTCGTCTTCTGCGCCCCTTCCCCGCATTTCTGGCTTCGCTCATCCTAATGTTGGGCTGATCGCGCCGCGCTGCTACAATAACCTGCCGCAACGCCACACTTTCACCCGAGGCCTCATGGCGGAAATCCAGCCCTTTCGCGCGTACCGCTACGACACCAACCGCGTCGCCCTCAGCGACGTCCTCACGCAGCCCTACGACAAAATCACTCCCGCGATGCAGGAGCGCTACTACGCCGCCAGTCCCTACAACCTGATCGCGATCGAAAAAGGCCGCGCCCTTCCCGGCGATTCGCCCGAAAACAATGTCTACACTCGGGCCGCCCGCACCGTCGACGAATGGATCGCCGAGAAAATTCTCTTGCCCGACCCAGCTCCGGCCGTCTACGTCTACTCGCAGGAATTCGAAGTGCCCGGCACGCGCGCTCGCCGCGAACGCATCGGCTTCATCGCCCTCACCCGCGTCGAGGACTACGACGCCCAGGTCGTCTTTCGCCACGAGCGCACTCTCTCCGCTCCCAAGGCCGACCGCATCGAGCTTCTCCGCCATACGCGCGCGCAAACCGGCCAGCTGTTTCTGCTCTACGACGACCCTGCGCAGCAGATCGACCGCTGGCTCGACGAAGCCGCGCGCAAAACTCCGCCGCTCGCCATGACGGACGAATACGGCGTCACGCACAAGCTCTGGCCCGTCTCCGATCCCGCGTTCGTCGCGCGTATCCAAAAAGCGATGGCGCCGAAAAAACTGGTCATCGCCGATGGCCACCACCGCTACGAGACCGCGCTGCACTATCGCGACGAATGCCGCGCCCGCGCCGGCAAGACCGATCCGCTCGCAGCGCCCGAATTCGCGATGGCCACCTTCATCAACACGCATTCCAAGGGCCTCACGATTCTCCCCACGCATCGCACGGTCGCGAATCTCCCGAATTTCGATTTCGACCGCTTCCGCAAGATCCTCGCGCCCTATTTCGATTGGTATTCCTATCCGTTTCTCAACCCCGAGGAGCGCGAGTCCGCTTACGCCGAGTTTCGCAAGGATCTCGAAAGCCGCAGCCATGGCCGCCGGGCGCTCGGCGTTTACGCGGGTTCCGGCGCCGCCGCCGATTCGAAGGAAAAGCCGGGGCCCGCGTTTTATCTCTTCGCCCTGCAGCGAGGCATCGATCTCGAGGATGTTCTGCCCGACGTTCCCGAAGCGCAGCGCGAGCTCGACGTTGTCCTCCTGCATCGTCTGATTTTGCAGAAGGGTCTCGGAATCACGCCCGAAGAGGTCGCCTCGGAAAAAAATGTCGGCTACGAGCGCGAAATGGACGCCGCGCTCGCTGCGGTCGATTCCGGCCGCGCCCAAATCGCCTTTCTGCTGAATCCGGTGCCCGTGAAGCAAGTCGTCGAGATCGCCCTCGGCGGCAATGTCATGCCGCAAAAGTCGACGGACTTCTACCCCAAGCTTCTAAGCGGAATCGCAATCTACCGGCTGGAAGGTCGAATCACGGACTAAAGCGACGCATCAGGCGCAATTGAAGGCGTCGCGCGCGAAACACAAAAAAAGCGCGGCCCAATCGCTCGATCGGGCCGCGCGTCGTGAATTTCCCGGCGCCCGAAACGCGGGGCGCCCAGCCGTTTACTTGTCGAAGCTCTGAATCGCCGCCGCTTCGCTGTCGTACGTATCGAAGACGGTCATCAGCTTCGTCACCTGCAGCACTTCTTTGAACTTCGATCCCAGGTTCGTCAGCTTCAGCGTGGCGCCCTGCAACCGCGCGCTGTGAAACGTCGCCACCAGCGTGCCCAGCCCCGCGCTATCGATGTAGCTCACCTGCGCGAGGTTCAGCACGATCTTCTTTTTCCCCGCCGCCAGCAAGCTCTTCACTTTCTCGCGGAACGAATTGCTTTCCTCGCCAAGGACGATCCGTCCTTCGATGTCGATCACATCCACGCCGCTCACTTCCCGATCCGTCATTCGCAGTGCCACGTTCGCGCCTCCTCGAAATTTCGTTCCGTTCTTACGCTTGCCGTTTGAAAGGCCGCCTGCCGTCTCGGCCGCGTGTGTCTTTGCTCAGTAGAAGTCCGAACAGGACATATAATAACCGCATCCGGGACATATCATCTTGCAGCTTCGTGCCGCCAGCCGCGCCGAACATCGCGGGCAATACTCCGCGGCAAACTCGATCTTTGCGTTGCCCGCGACTCCTCGCTCCGCGCTTTCGAAATTCTCTCCGGAGCCCGCCGCCGGCGGAATCGCTCTTTCCAGCTGAGCCATCTCGCTCCCCAATTGGAGCGTTGTTTATAGCACATCCCGCCCACCGGGAAAAGCAAGCCCGCGTCGCCTAACCGGCTGTTTTGCCTTCGCCACAGTCGACGATCACCCGCCGAGCGCGCCCCTTCGCAGCCCGCCGTCCGCATTGATCCACAGAGCGCCGGCCGCCGAAAGCGCCAGCGAAAGCGCGAGACTCCGCGGCGAAAAAGTCCGGCCGCTTACGCCCATCAGCAAACACTCGAAGAGCAGCGGCGGAACAACCAGCAGCAGAGTGAGGAATAGCCAAGCCGTCATCCGCCGCCCTCGGATGCCCCTCGCCAGCATTCCCAGCGCAATTCCGGCGGGGAAAAACACCAAAGCGTAATAGATGTCGCTGTAGCCCTTGAGTTCCTTTGGTCTGATCCACCGGACGACACGCGCCAGAGCCGCTCCTGGTCCCAGCCGATACGGCGATCCTGCGGGCTTGCCATCAATATATAGAGACAGGTTCGCACCATCGTAGGAATACAGAATATTTTGCAGTTGATTGGCTGCGAGAGCCTTGGGGACGTACCACGTAGTTTGCGCGCGCCGGGCGGAAAGCGGGCTGCGGAACCACATCGCCAGACCCAGATCTTCCTGCCACACGTTCAGGTTCGCGACATAGGGTGAACGCGAGATCGAAAGGATCCGGCTGTTTGGCCCGTTGCCCTCCGCGGGCTTACAAGCAATATAAACCGCAAACTGATTCGTCCGTTGCAGGTCCGCAACCAGCCCCGAAACGGGCGCCATCGAAACGAGCCACGCCCCGCCGTCGAGGACGACTTGGTTCGGATCCTCCTGTGCCTGCGCGCCCGAGGACCACGAAAGATCCGGAAGGAATTTCATCTGGTCGCGAAAGGGAGCGCCGCCCGTGAAATCGTAAGCCGCCAGCGCCGCGGGTGCATCCGTCTGAGAAACTGCTCCGCCCGTCACGGCCGTAGCAGCCCTCGGCGGTAGCGCCCGATCCCAAATCTCCAGCTTCGAGATTGCGCCCTTCCAGCCGTTACCGGCTTTGCCCGCCACGTCGTTGCCAACCAGCAGGCGTGAGTCCGGGACCCAATCGGTCAGCTTGGTCTCCGCCTGCAATCGAGCCGAAACCGTAAACCAACACGCGAAGTAGACGATCAGCACGACCGCGACTCGTCCTGCTGTAGCCAGGGATTCGATCGATCGTTCCGCTCGGGTGAGCAGCCTCAGCAGAGCGCTCCCCAGGATGAGGAAGAGAAAGAATCCGGCGGCCGATCCGGAGCTATTCGTGATCACATCCTCCCAGCCGGAATCCCGGCCCGGTATATACAGTTGGGTGAACTCGATCGCGTAAGACAGAAAGAACCCGGCGATCAACACCGCGAAAAAGGTCCCGATTCGCGACTTTCCCTTTTCCAGGAGCTTCTCGGATAGGCCAAATCCGAGCGGGACAAATAGCAGCACGTTCAGGAAATCATCGAAGACGCCTGGGTGCTTTCCGAAGGTCATTCCCAAAAGGAAACGAGAGGCGCCTTCGGGCAGCCTGGCGTGAGACATGAACTGGAATGGGAAGCACGTAAGGAAGAGTATTCCCGCCATCGCGGCGATCAGAATCCGGTTCGAATATCGTTGGGAGTCTGATGGGAGGTTCGGCTGGGCTGCCTGGCTCTGCATCGCTATCGCGTTTTCCCCGTTCGACTCATAAAGTCTAGCACGTTTGACTTCGTACCCTGTTCGTAAGGGTGGGCGGCACTTTCGCATCCCTGGCGCCCCTGCTGCTCGCTCCGACCGAGTGAGAGCCGACACGGGACCGCTCAGCTAAACATATCCCTTTGTTATGGTTAGCGGAACTCCAGGCCTCGAGGGACAGCCATGTCCGGGCCGCTCGGACAGGCGAAGGCTCCTGCACCATCTTTGTTCCGTCGTCCAGTAGAACGCTCATAGGTGCGCTCCCTAGACTGAGCGTGCCATGAAAAACCAGCCCAGTACGAGGAATCGCCAGCCCCTTCAGTCGGGCACCCAGTACCAACCGAAGGCCCCGTTTCGTCGCTCGCTGGGCAGCATACTTGCCACCGTGGTCCTGATACTGACGGCCATCAGCCTCACCAATTGCGCGGCTTACACAGCGGCGTCGACCAAGTCGACGGGATCCACAGATCCCGGTACCGGCATCCTTGCCGCCAGCGCCACGACGCTTTCCTTTGGAAATGTAGCCGTGGGAAGTACTGCCGCGCAGAGCTTGAGCATCACCAATACGGGAACGGGCGCCGTGGACATCACGCAAACGACGACTTCCGGGACCGGCTTTACCGTGACGGCTGGAAGCGGCGCCGCCACCCTCGCGGTTGACCAGAGCGCGACGATTCAGGTCCAATTCGCGCCGTCGTCGACCGCCGCCGCCACCGCCAATCTTGTCGTTGCGAGCGACGCTTCGAATCCTGCCCTCACGATTGCACTGAGCGGGACGGGCGCTCAGGCTGGCATCTCCCTTACGCCATCAAGCGTCAACTTCGGTAGCGTGGCGGCCGGCGCCAGCGCGACGCAGGCGATCACACTCAAGAATACAGGAACAGCGAGTTTGGTGGTTTCGTCGGAGAGCGTCACCGGCGCCGCCTTTAGCGTCACGAGCTTCACTCCGCAAACGTTGACTTCGAATAGCAGCATGACGTTCAACGCCGTTTTCGCGCCTACGTCTTCTGGCGCCGTTTCGGGAAGCATCTCCGTGACCACAAACCTGTCGCCCTCTACGACTACGATCTCCCTCTCCGGCACGGGAACTCAGGCCGCAATCTCGGTCACGCCGCCGAGCGTCAGCTTTGGCAGCGTCATAGATGGCGCCAGCGGATCGCAGGTAATCACACTGAAGGACACCGGAACGGCGAATTTGGTGGTTTCGTCAGAGAGTGTGACGGGCACCGGGTTTAGCGTCACGGGTTTCGCCGCACAAACGCTTTCCCCGAACGGCAGCATGACGTTTACCGCTGTCTTTGCGCCAACCTCGGCGGGGACCGTCTCTGGAAGCATCACCGTGTCGACAAGTCTCTCCTCTCCGACGACGATCGCGCTCACTGGCGCAGGCACCCAGCCGGCCATGTCGATCACGCCTCCGAGCGTCACCTTCGGAACCGTCGTTGACGGCAACAAGAACTCGCAAACGATTACAGTCAAGAACACCGGAACAGTGAACTTGGTGGTCTCGTCCCAGACCGTCACCGGCGCCGGTTTCAGCGTCACGGGCTTTACCTCGCAAACGATAACGCCGAATAACACCATGTCATTCGATGCTGTGTTCGGGCCCACCACCACGGGAGCCGTCACCGGAAGCATTTCGCTCACCACGAACGCTTCCGCCTCGCCAACGGCGATCGGCCTCACGGGGACAGGCGCGACAGCGACCTTTGTCCTGGGCGCGAGCCCCACGACGTTGCCTTTCGGAAGCGTGAACGTCGGCAGCAACGGCTCGCTCCCCGTCACGCTCACGAACAACGGCAACTCCAGTATCACCATCTCCGGGATCAGCGGCGCTACCGGCGGATTCAGCACCAGCGGCGTCAATGCGGGGACCATCCTTACGCCGAATCAGTCGGCCACCCTCAACGTCACGTTTACGCCGACTGGGTCGGGAGCCGCGAGCGCCACGATCAATGTCGCCAGCAACTCCACCACGGCTCCTTCGATCTCCGCGTCGGGAACGGGAATTGTCGCCGCCCATTCCGCGAGCCTGTCCTGGGCGCCAAGTTCGACGCCGGATATCGTCGGCTACAACGTCTACCGCGGCACGGTTTCCGGCGGACCTTATACGAAATTGACCTCGTCTCCGATCACGTCGCCGCTCGACACCGACTCCACTGTGTCCTCCGGCCTCACTTACTACTACGTTGTCACGGCCGTCGACTCGAGCAACAACGAAAGCGCGGACTCGAACCAGGCAGTCGCCTCGATCCCGTAGGCCCGCGTGCGTGCCATCGGGGAGGGGGGAGTTGGAACGTTGAAAGCGGAAACAGCGCTAGCGCCAAAGTGATCGAAAAGAATTCGCGGTAAGCCTGTGTCCAACGCAAGGCCCAGGGGAACGCCTGTCCTGATGGACAGGTTTGCATACCTGTCCCCAACATGTACCTGCGTCCAGTAGTTTTACACACCTCCTCCAACTCACAATGGCTCCCGATGGGACGCCCCCGCACTCGCGAAAACTTTCACGCCGCTTCGGCATCGAGCCTCGCTCGGCGCATGGGAACAACATCTCTTCGCGGGCTTGCCGTTGCCGTGGCGCTTTTTGCATTGATGGCGTCCGCCGGTTGCATCGGTCTCACCGGTTCAAGTCCGCTCGCCCCGTCGGGCGCGAAAGACATCAACGTCAACCCCTCTCCCTTGGGATTTGGCAACGTCGTGGTGGGCACCACGAATTCTCAGCCCATGATCTTGTCCAATACCGGCAAAACCGATCTCACGATTAGGGCCGTGGCGATATCGGGAAAAGGTTTCAGCGCTTCCGGAATCGCAACCCCGCTGATGTTAGGCGCGGGCCAGAGTGCCGACTTTACAACGTCCTTCAAGCCGGCAGCCACCGGAGCTGCTTCTGGAGAAATCTCCATCGAGAGCAACGTGGCTATCATGAAGGTGAGCCTGTCTGGCGCGGGCGTAGCGTCAGCGCCGCAACTTTCTCCGAGCGCTTCCACGCTCAGCTTCGGCAGCGTCACCGTGGGAACGCCATCGACACAGCCACTCGTCCTGAAGAATACCGGCAATGCGGATCTGGAGCTCGGAAGCGTGTCCGCCTCGGGAACTGGCTTTACGGTGAGCGGCGGGTCAGGCGTGAACCTCGCTCCCAATCAATCGATTACGATCGCCGTCACGTTCGATCCCAAGACCAGTGGATCCATCGCAGGCGGCCTCACTTTCGCCACGAACGCCATCAACTCGGCCAGCGTCAAGTTGGCGGGAGCGGGCGTGGCGGCTGCCTCGAACTCGTCATCTTCCACCGCCAAACATTCGGTGGCTCTTGACTGGAGCCCCAGCGCCTCGGCGGTCATCGGCTATTTCGTCTATCGCGGCACCACGTCCGGCGGACCCTACGCGAAGCTGACCTCGTCCATCGATTCGGCGCCGAATTATACCGACGGCAGCGTCTCGGGCGGCAATATCTACTACTACGTTGTGACCTCTGTCGATTCCGAAAAAGCCGAAAGCGCTTTCTCGAATCAAGTCTCTGTCACGATACCGAACCCATAGTCGCCCCTCCTCCCCATTTCCACATCTCCTCTTCCGTGCTGAAATGTCTCAGCTTGCCCAGGGAACGCTGATCCCTGTGGCATAATGGAAAGCCATAGGGGCGCACTTCCGGCGAAATCGCATGGCGTCGAAAAAAACACTTCGCAAGAAGCTTCTGGCCGCGCATCGCAAGCTGCGCGCTGCGCGCATGATCGTGAAAGGCCTCGTCTCGACCCGCCATCCCCTTCTCGTCCACATCATCCCGACGCGGCGGTGCAACCTGTCGTGCACGTACTGCAACGAATTCGACGATTTTTCGAATCCGGTGGCGACCGAAGAAATGTTCCGCCGGATCGATCGCCTCGGCGCGATGGGCACGTCGGTGATCACGATCAGCGGCGGCGAACCCCTGCTCCATCCCGATCTCGACGCGATCATCGCCCGCATCCGCAAAAATGGCATGACCGCGGGCCTCATCACCAACGGCTACCTGCTCGTCGCCGAGCGCATCGAGCGCCTCAACCGCGCCGGCCTCGAATATCTGCAGATCAGCATCGACAACGTGCAGCCGGACGACGTCTCGAAGAAGAGCCTCAAAGTTCTCGACAAAAAGCTCGAGCTGCTGGCCGAGCACGCCGAGTTCAACGTCAACATCAATTCCGTTCTCGGAAGCGGCGTGTGCAATCCGGAAGACGCGCTCGCCATCGCGCACCGCGCCATCGGCCTCGGTTTCACGTCGACCGTCGGCATCATCCACGATGGCAACGGCCAGCTTCAGCCGCTCGGCCCTCGCGAGCAGGAAGTCTTCGAAGAGATCATGTCGCTCGGTAAGCGCTCGTTCACCCGCGTGAATCGCTTCCAGCACAATATCGCCGCGGGCCGCGAGAATACGTGGCGCTGCCGCGCCGGCTCGCGCTACCTCTACATCTGCGAGGACGGCCTCGTGCACTACTGCTCGCAGCAGCGCGGCTATCCCGGCATTCCGCTCGCCGAATACACGCTCGAGCAGCGCCAACGCGAATTCCTCACCAAGAAAGGCTGCGCCCCGCGCTGCACCGTCTCCTGCGTTCACCAGATTTCGGTCGTCGATAGCTGGCGCGCCCCGCAAACCCTCGGCGGCGGGACGCCCTCCGCTTCCGGCACGCTCGTCCAGGTCACCGGCTCAGCAACCCGCGATTAATCCGCCGTCAGTGATGAGTGACTAGTGGCTAGAGAACCAGAAGAGAGATTCTTCGCTGCGCTCCCTTCGCGCGTCAGGGCAAGCAGAATGACGGCCCGTTAATCGAGGCGACCCGCTACAAAGAGCCATTCGCTCGCCACTAGCCACTAGTCACTAGCCACTATCCAAATCCGATTTCGCTTTACCGCGCGGCCCCGCGCTATATCATCGGAATATTCGCTGACGGATTCATCGATCATGCTCAAGCGCCTGTTCTCGCAATACATCGCCGACGAAGCGCGCCCGATGCTCGCGCTCGCGACGCCCATCATCCTCGCCGAGGTCGGCTGGATGACCATGGGCATCGTCGACACCATGATGGTCGGCCGCCAGGCCGAGAGCTCGGTCGCCATTGCCGCCGTCAGCCTGGGCGGAATCCTCTACAACGCCGTCGCCATCTTCGGCACGGGCCTGATGCTCGGCCTCGACACAGTGGTTTCGCATTCCTACGGCGCGGGCGATCTCGACGACGCTCACCGCTCGCTCGTCAACGGCGTCTACCTCAGCCTCGCCATGGCGCCGCTCGCCATGGGATTGGTCTGGCTGCTGGAGCGCGCGATGCATTCGATCGGGACCGATCCCGCAGTGCTGGCGCAAGCAGTCCCTTACCTGCGCGCCGTCAACTGGAGCACGCTGCCGCTCTTGCTCTATTTCGTTTTCCGCCGCTACCTGCAGGGCATCGACCTCGCCAAGCCCGTGATGTTCTCGCTGATCACGGCAAACCTCATCAACCTGCTCGGCAATTGGGCGCTGATCTACGGCCATCTCGGCTTCCACGCGATGGGGACGGTCGGCTCCGGCTGGTCCACCTGCGTCGCGCGCATCTACATGGCCTCATTCTTGATGGCCTACTGCCTCTATTACGATCTGCGCTACAAGATGGGCCTGCTCAACGCGTCGCGCTGGCCGCACTTCCCGCGCGTCTGGCGCCTGGTCACGCTGGGTTTCCCCGCGGCCGCGCAACTCGGTCTCGAGGTCGCCATTTTCGCCGTCGTCACCGCGCTGATCGCGCGTCTCGGGGCCGTGCCGCTCGCCAGCCACCAGATCGCGCTCAACACAGTCAGCTTCACCTACATGGTGCCGCTCGGCCTTGGCGGCGCCGCTGCCGTGCGAGTCGGCCAGGCCTTCGGCCGCCGCGATCCGCACGCCGCCAGCCGCGCCGGATGGACCGCCATGGCGCTCGGCGCAATCTTCATGACGTGCACGGCCCTCATCTTCTGGTTTTTGCCCGGCTACATCGTGCGCATCTACACGCCCGATCCCGTCGTCCTCCGCGGCGCCACGAAGCTCCTATTCGTCGGCGCGTTCTTCCAGCTCTTCGACGGCCAGCAGGCCGTAGCGACAGGCGCGCTACGCGGCGCAGGCGACACGCGCACGCCCATGATCCTCTCGGCCGCCGTCTATTGGCTCCTGGGTTTGCCTCTCGGGGCGTACCTGTGCTTCCGCCGCGGCTGGGGCGCAGCCGGCCTCTGGTGGGGCCTCTCGCTTTCGCTGATCGTGATCGGCATCGTCCTGGTCTACGTCTGGCAGCGCAGGGCGCACGCCTTCATCGCGGACGCCGCAGCCACCGCAACCGCAGCGCCAGCGCCTTGAGGCGCGCCACGAAATGAGGGTCGAAGCGTGAGCCTTCTTACCCTGCCTGCCCTGCCGCAGGAAGGGAGCGAAGCCGAAGGCCAGCTCCGCATTCCTCGGTGGAAGCGTGGGCCTTCAGGCCCTCGATAAGAGCATCTAGGATTGGCGGCTTTAGCCGCGGGCCTTACTTAATACTCGACCGGGTCCGCCGTCCCATCCGACCATCTGCCCACGGGAATCATGAATACGTCGATCGGTTCCGGGTGGCCATCAAACTGTGGATTGAGCATGACGGGAGAGTGATCCACATCCGCGCCCCAAGCGGCGCCGTCCATCAGCGGAGTGTAAAACATCAGGTGAGACATCCAGTTATGCGGGCTGCCGTCGGTAAGGTACTGCTCCTTCGACATCATGTAGCACATGGCTCCAGGCTCCAGAGGCGGCAGCTTTTGCTTTATGAATGTCTTGATGCCCGCGATGATCTGGGCTTTGGAATCGCCAGCCAATACCATCTCCGTTCTTTTATACGTCATCGGCAGAATCGAGCGCGCCGCCGGCGGATTGAAGCAGAGCGGGCCTCGAAGCTTAGGGTTCCAAAAATTAGCGGCCAATTCGCCATTGAACGGACCCATCCACCCTCGCTCCACCGCGCACACGAAACCGTTCTTGCCTTTCACCGCGGTTTCGTAGCCATGCCTTCCCAGGACGAGGACTTCCGCATCGCGCGAGATGGCCTCCGGGGCCGCGCTCCGCGCCAGGGCAATCTCCGCGTTGCGCTCCATCAAATACTGATCGAGCGGAGCCATCTTCGGATACGGTTCTTTGGCCGCCTGCCCTTGCGCTTGTCGCAACTCGCCCAGCCCGATCACCAGCGCGAAAGTCCCCAATGCGATCGTGGCCGCTATTTTTCGCCCCATTTGGTTCATTGCTCCCTCCCGCGGAATTAAATGGCCAATACATCCCCGCACGGATGCCTTAGTCAGGATTTCCGATTTGGCTCACTCTCCGTCGCATGGTACATCCGCCCCGCCTTCGACACCACGAACTTGTCGCCAAAGCAGGCCGCAACGGTTTCATCCGCGCCTTGAGGCCAGCAAAAAACGCCCGCCTGAAGGCAAGGCGGCCGCTACAAAAGCAGTGCGACGACACGACCGGAGCCGACGGTTTTGAATTTGTGGCTTCCGCTTTTCTCTCAGAGGCAACAACAGATCCCTCACCCGCCGGAATGCGGCAGGTGAGGGATGACAACGCAGGGCGAGAAACCATCCCAGGCAAGAAGAACCCGGCAATACGTTTACACCTAAATTCAAAAGACACGGCGCTTGCTGGATTCTCGTAAGTTGGGTGTTTTCTTTCACTTCCGCATGTAGCTGATATTGGCCTTTCCCAATCGGTAATTTTTATAGAGTTACAAGCAGGCGGGTGGAATAACTCCCGATTTTGCGTTTCGGGCCGGTCGACCGAAAATCTCGATTTCTCATATTTCCTGCAACGCGCCGCCGTTCCGCACGGGAACTTGCTTGAATATGCGTCACACGCTATTCGTACACTTATCTTATGCTTCCCACTTCGATGCCGCTAGGATAGTCCTGACTCTGAATGCCCCTGCAATGCTCGATCCTATGCCGGAATATGCGCAGAATAGCCTGCGGCGAATCGACGGCCGGAACGATCAACCGCTTCACCTTCCAGAAGGCCAAACCAGCTACGGACCTGCGCTCGAAATCGACATTGTCATCGAGGGAATCCCAAGCGCAGGTACTTGAGTGGAGACGAATGCCTCTCTGGTCGCCCAGTCTCTCAGTAATGGGCTCAATGAGCACTCTCGGATGGAGCTCCTTCTCCGGCGTCCAGCCTTTCGGGGTCGGAATGAACAGCCACAAATTGAGATGGAGAGATTCGCTGTTTTGCAATGCCGCGCTAAGGGAAAAATCGCCTAGGGGCACAGAGAACGTCTGTATTTCGGGACTCCACACATTCTGGTAATTGATGGACGCGTCCACTCGACCGTACGCGACGAAATACACGCGACGGCCGGGTGCCCCATCCTCGTTTTGTGAGGGTGGGGCTTTTGACCGTTGACGAAGACAGCTTCTACTGCGTTCGTCGCGCGAGAATTTTCACGAACGACGCGCTGCGAATATCGTCTGAAGAAAGCGTGGTGAGGCTTTCCACCTCATCCGCTTTCAGCGCGCCGCAGTTCACCGCTTGCAGAAAATAATTCAGCAAGCCTTGCGCCATCGCGGCATCGTCGAAGACGTGCCCGATGCGGGTGGCCTGCGCGGCCTTTTCGATGAAATTGCGGCGGGTGGCCCGCAAACGGTTAGTGGTAGCTGCGCGACGATTCATTTTAGAATTACTGCGCATGTCTAGATGCGCGTTCTGTCCATCTACCGCCGCCTTGACGGGTGAGCACCTTTGGAGCGATTGGATCAATGGTGTGTCGGGCGGGTGGCCCGGAAACAATTTCTGATTTCGCATTTCGGGCCGGCCGACCGGAAATCTCAACCCCCATATTCCTGCCACGATAAACACGCGGAGGGTGCCCCAGGTTCGGTGTGGGAACCTGGGTCTTGCGGTTGCGATCCCTCGTTCCACACCCCTCGCCCTCATCGCTCATCCGACAGTCATCGGGGCTCGTCCAACACCCTCTCCGCGGCGGTTCCTGCGACGACGACCAAATCCTTGAAGACGGTTGCGTTGTAGAGCGAACCCGAAGCCGACTTGTGCAAAATGGAGGGAATATTTCTCCTCACTTGGCGATAAACGCGCATCATCTCCTGGACGCTAGGCTGTTGGCCACGTCGCGTGAAGATGTTGCGCAGCTCTCGGAAAACTCCAACGATCCTCCCGTCGTGGATGTACGGATCGGTTCCATTCAAATCACTCAGAGACTTCAGCAGCCTCCGGTCCCTCGCTTCGCAGACGAACCAGCGGTGGCCCCTTCCGTTCGCACCCATCTCGTGAGCGACTGCCAGACCAAGTTCAAACGGCATGTTGAATCGAGGAGTCCTCGGAGCGTTTCGATCGAGTTCGACCCTTGAAAGATCGTGGATCGAGTAACGGCACTGTGCGATCAGATCTAGAATCTTTTCGAGGCGACGCTTGCTGTTGCGTATCTCAAGCGTTGCTCGTGGTGCGAGACCGAACGCCCTGACTCCAGCGAGGTAAGCGAGAAACAGGCTCTCGAACTTCTGGTCGTACGGGATATTGAGGAAAACTTCAGCGGGCGGTCTTCGACTTTTTGCCACGCTTTTGCGTCCCTCGACGAGTTTTGGACCTGTTGGGGGACCCGTTCCTTGCGGAGCCTGAATCTGATCTTTTAAACGCGACAGACGCTGCCTTCACGCCATCGCGCGATCGGCTGGAAATCGTTCGCCGATGGCGGCTCGCTGGCTCATTGGCATCCATGAGCTTTTCCAGCTCTCGTACGCGGCGAGGTGGAACGCCAAGAATCTTCGCCGTTTCCGCGGTGGTCACAAATCGCGAATTGATCCGAACTCCCATACGATCACTATACACCCACATTCCTATTCCAGGTCGCCTAGTCGCTCACGCTCGCCGCATCTTCAGTTTCTAGCCACTCGCCACTCGCCGCTAGCCACTGCCTTTCTCACTCCTCATCCCAATTCCTCAGCTCCCTGAAAAATCTCGCCGGATTCCCTTCTCGCAGCTTGCGGCAAATCCGAAACAGCGAATCCATTTCTCTCGCGTCGAGCGCGCGCATCATGGCCGTCACCAGCTTCCCGTGAATCGAGAGGACGTATCCCAGGAACTTCTTCCCCTCCGCCGTCATCCCCACCACCGTCAGCTGCCGCCCTCGACGCTTCTCCTCGCGCCTCGATTTCGGCAAATGCGCGCGCTCAAACTCCACCGGCGGCAGCGTCGCTATCCCCCGCCGCAGCCATCCGCGCTTCTCCAACTGCTCGATCATGTCGCACACGTGGTGCCATTCGCTTCCGCGCCGCCGGGCCAGCTCCACCACCGGCAGCGCCCCCTCGCGATACAGCACGTCCATGAGACGAAACTCCGCCAGCGTCATCTCGAAGGACTCGAGCGGCGCCCGTACCTCCCTCTTCAGCCAGTCGGCCGCGTCCAGCAGCTCCGTGTACCCCCGCAAGGCCCGCTCCGCCCTTACTTTGGGGCTCCGATAGTCCGGCATGGTGCAAAATCCCTCCAAAATTGGCTTTTTAGGGCGCTTTAAGCAGTTTTAACCGCCCGACCGCTCTACACTTTGTATATCCATCGGAGCCGGGATTTCATCCGTTGGAATACCCAAACTGGGTACGCATCTTTGCGGATGAAATAAACGCTCTTTAGGGGGTCGGAGCTTGAGCTCCGACATTAGGAGCCAAAGAACGCTGGGCTTCAGCCCCTGAAGAAACTCTCCGAGCCGCCGCCTTGAGGCTCCTGAACCCGCGATGCTATTCTTTCCGGGGGGAATAACCGTTATCGTCCTGCGCTTGGAAATCGGTACTGTCTGAATTTGAATCACGCGTGCAATCTTAGATCGTGGCAATGAACGCACAGGAATTCCTGTGCCCGGAGATGGATGAGCTCGACCGTTGAATACGCGCAGGCGCGGCCCGTGCCGGTGATCAATCCGTGGCTGATCGCGGCCACGGTGATGATCGCGACGTTCATGGAAGTGCTGGACACGAGCGTCGCCAACGTCTCGCTGCCGCACATCGCCGGCAATCTCTCGGCGGGCGTGGACGAGAGCACCTGGGTGCTCACCTCGTATCTCGTATCGAACGCGATCGTGCTGCCGCTGTCCGGCTGGTTCTCTTCGATTTTCGGGCGCAAACGATTCTTCATCGCCTGCGTGGTGATCTTCACGATCAGCTCGTTCCTATGCGGCCTGGCGCCTTCGCTTCCCATGCTCGTCCTCTTTCGCGTGATTCAGGGAGCGGGCGGCGGCGGCATGCAGCCGATCTCGCAGGCCATCCTCGTCGATAGCTTCCCGCGCGAGAAGCAGGGCATGGCGATGGCGATCTACGGCATGGGCGTGGTGGTTGCGCCGACCGTCGGGCCCACGCTCGGCGGATGGATCACCGACAATTATTCCTGGCGATGGATTTTCTTTCTCAACGTTCCCGTCGGCGTGATTTCGGTCGCGATGATTTCCTTCCTGATCGTCGATTCGTCACGTCGGCAGAAAGGGGCTTAAAAGCGGCTTCAAGATCGATTTCCTCGGGCTGGGATTCCTGAGCCTCGGCCTGGGATTGCTGCAGGTGGTGCTGGATAAAGGCCAGCGCGACGATTGGTTCGGCTCGCCGTTCATTCTGTGGGCCACCGTCATGGCCGTGTCTTGCTCTGGTGGCGCTGGTGATCTGGGAATTCGTCACCGATCATCCCGGTGGTCGATCTGCGCCTGTTCAAAGACCGGAATTTCGCCATCTCGACGTTCATGATGTACATGCTGGGCTTCGTGCTATACGGCACCACGGTGTTGCTCCCGATTCTGATGCAGACGCTCATGGGATACACGGCCATGCAGAGCGGGCTGGTGCTGCTGCCGGGAGGGCTGCGTGTTGCTGGCGATCCTACCGTCTGTGGGATGGCTGCTGGGCGCGTTCGAGCCGCGCTGGATCGTGGTGAGCGGGCTGTGCATCATGGCGCTGGGGCTGCACTATTTGTCGCATCTTCACGCTGAATGCCGGCGAAAGCAATGCTATCAACGACTGGATCGTTTCGCGCGCCGGCACAGCCTTTTTGTTCGTTCCCATCAACGTGATGGCATTTTATTTCGTGCCGCCCGGGAAAATGAACAACGCTTCGGGCTTGATCAATCTCGCGCGCAACATCGGCGCCAGCACCGGAATCTCGTTCGTCACCACGATGCTCGACCGCCGCGCGCAGTTCCACCAGAACATTCTCTCGAGCAACATCAACGGCGGCAGCCCCCTTTATCAGCGGGCGCTCTCGCACATCACGCACGAGATGATCGCGCGCGGCAGGACGTGGCGCACGCCACGATGCAGGCGAATGCCTCGATCTATCTGCAGTTGCAGCGGCAGGCGATGATGCTGTCGTTCGTCGATAATTTCTGGATGATGAGCATGATTTGCCTCGGCGTGATTCCGCTGATGTTCGTCATGAAGAAACGCAAAGGCCCGCCCGCATCCCGCGTCCCGGTTCACTGAACTCGGGATCGCCAGAATGGTTCGGCATTGGCCTTTGACGTTCCGGGTGCCCCATCCTCGTTTTGTGAGGGTGGGGCTTTTGACCGTTGACGAAGACAGCTTCTACTGCGTTCGTCGCGCGAGAATTTTCACGAACGACGCGCTGCGAATATCATCTGAAGAAAGCGTGGTGAGGCTTTCCACCTCATCCGCTTTCAGCGCGCCGCAGTTCACCGCTTGCAGAAAATAATTCAGCAGGCCTTGCGCCATCGCCGCATCATCGAAGACGTGCCCGATGCGGGTGGCCTGCGCCGCCTTCTCGATGAAATTGCGCAATCGCTGCGCGGCGGAATCCAGGTTCTCGAGAAAAAACGAGTAGACCGCCGCATAGCGCGTCGGCAACTGCGCGGGATGCAAATCCCAACCCTGGTAGTAGCCGTTGGCGAGGCTGCGCCGGACGCAATCGTAGTGCAGCTTCCATGCGGCGTGCACCGTCGCGCGATTCGATTCGAGCTGACGCGCCGTGAGCGGCGCGCCATCCTTCGCGGCGCGGTGCGGCGGAATCGGAAGGATATTCACCGGGCCGTCGGAGATTCGCACGCCCGTTCCCGCGAGCGCTACTTGCATCACCTCGCGCGCAAAATCGGACGCCGGGTGCGTCATCGCCTGCTGCGACGCCGCGATGCTGAGCGAGGCGGTGTAATCGTACGGGCCAAAGTGCGCCGCCACGCACCGCCCCCTCGCCGCGCTCACAAGCGGAAGCAGATTCGCTTCGCCGCGCTCGTTGAAGATCGACTGCGGCGTTTCGATCATCAGCTCGATGCGCAGCGCGCCCGGCTCGAGATCGAGCAGCGGCTCGAGACGCGAGCAGATGTCCGCGAGCGCCGCCACCTCATCCGGCAAACTCACCTTTGGCAGCGTGATGCAGAAACTCCTCGGCAGCTCGCCGCGCGATTTCGCCGCGAGCTCCGTGAGGAAAATATCGAGCGTGCGAATGCTGCGCTCGCGCAGCTCCTCGGTGAAAGGTTTTACACGGATGCCGATGAAAGGCGGAAGCTCCCCCGCGTTCATGCCGGTGCTCACTTCATTCGCGGCGGCCGCGGCGTGGCCATCTTCTTCGTCGTCGGGACGGTTTCCGTATCCATCTTCGAAATCGATGCGGTAATCCTCCACCGGCTCGCGCTGCAATTTCTCGCGCACGCGCTGGTACACGGTATAGGCGAACCATGCCGGCTGGTTCTGCTGCCGCGCAGCTTCCGGATCGAATTCGATCGATTTCGCAATCGCAGCGGCCGCGTTGTGCGTGTCCGGAAGTCCGGCCGCGCCCGGCATCCCGACCGCCTTTGCGAAGGCGGCAAAATCCGGCGCGTAGTCATCCAAGGATCGCAGCGCGAGTTCCCCGAGCCGCCGCGTGGTGCCCGAGCGAAAAAGATGCGCGCCGCCGTACACCACATGGATCGGCTGCCGTTCCCAATAGCCGGGCCGGGATAGCGCCGCTGGAGTGCCTTATGCGCCTGTTCGAGCCGAGTCGTAATTTCGTGATGCGATTCCGGGGGGAGCGTTCTCCGCATGATTCCTCGCGCGATTGCTGTTATGCTGCGGCCCGTCGTTGCGCTTCCGGCAGGGCCGATTCCGGGTTGTCCCAGGGAACCGGAAAGGATACATTGGTTCGTGGGTGCCTGAAAAAATACTGATCGTCGACGACGAATTTGCCGCGCGAACCGCTCTCACTACTCTTCTCCGCCGCGAAGGCTATGATGTCCGCGAAACCAGCGACGGCGCCGCCGCTCTAGCCGAAAGCGCCGCTTTCCGACCGGACCTCATTCTGCTGGATATCGTGATGCCGGGCATGGGCGGCTTCGAGGTCTGCCGCCGCATCAAAGCCACGCCCGAAACGCGCCTCACGCCGGTTGTCCTGATCACCGGCCTTTCCGCAACGTCAGATCGCATCAATGGCATCAACGCCGGCGCCGACGATCTGCTCAGCAAGCCCATCGACTTCAACGAACTTCTGGCGCGCACGCGCTCGCTGCTGCGGCTGAAGCAGTTCACCGACGAACTCGAGAACGCCGAAAGCGTTCTTTTCAGCCTCGCGCTAAGCATCGAGGCGCGCGACCCCTACACTCTCGGGCACTGCGAGCGCCTGGCAAACATGTCCGCGCGCCTCGGCGCAAAGCTCGACCTCTCGGAAGAAGAGATCAAGGCGCTGCGGCGCGCGGGGATCGTTCACGATATCGGCAAGGTGATCGTGCCGGACGCGATCCTGCTGAAGCCCGGGCCGCTCTCGGCGGAAGAAACCGAGATCATGCGCAAGCATCCCGTGATCGGCGAGCGCATCTGCGCGCCCTTGAAAGCCTTTCGCCTTGTGCTGCCCATCATCCGCCACCATCACGAGAGACACGATGGCTCCGGCTATCCCGACGGCCTGCGCAACGGCGAAATTCCGCTCACCGCGGCGATCCTACAGCTGGCGGACGTCTATGACGCGCTTACGACGAATCGCCCTTATCGCAACGCCTCGCCCTCCGACACGGCTTTGCAGATCATGGAAGACGAAGCGGCGCTCGGCTGGTGGGATCGCGAATTGTTCGATGCTTTCCGCGACATGATCCGCGATGGCCACGCGACCCCGCCCGCCACGTTGCGCAGAGGAGCAGCCCGCTAGCCCCAGGTTACCGTAGCCGCGCCGCGTGGTCCCGAGCGCGTTTTGCGAGGGCTCCGCCCCCGAGAAATGCTTTTGAGTCGTCCACCCCAAGACCCAGGTTCCCAAACCGAACCTGGGGCACCCTCCGCGTTCTCATCCTGGCATGGAATGCGGAAAATCGAGATTTCCGGTCGTCCACGCCAAGGAACAGGGAGTCAGGAAGTTGTTTCCGGGCCACCCGCCTCAAGACCCAGGTTCCCAAACCGAACCTGGGGCACCCTCCGCGTTCTCATCCGGGCAGGGAATGCGGAAAATCGAGATTTCCGGTCGTCCACGCCCGAAATGCAGGCCCAAGAAATCCTTTCCGGGCCACCCGCCCGCCCCTACAAAATACATGGAGCAGCGAGCCGCACTCCTTAGGCCTTGCTCGCGAGGCGCTCATCGCCTGCGTACACGACGAATCGCTCGCCGCGCAGGAAGCCGATTAGCGTGAGGCTCATCTCGCGGGCCAGCTGCACGGCCAGGCTCGACGGCGCCGAAACCGACGCGACCACGGGGAGTCCCGCGACGATCGCCTTCTGAATGATTTCGAATCCGCCGCGGCCGCTTACCAGCATCATCATGTTCGAGAGCGGCATCCGTCCGTTGCGGAGCGCCCAGCCGATCACCTTGTCAACGGCGTTATGCCGGCCGATATCTTCGCGCAGCACGAGCAATTCGCCATTCGCATCAAAGAGCGCCGCCGCATGCAGCCCGCCCGTGCGCCCGAAAACCGCTTGCGAAGCGCGCAGTATGTCGGGAAGCTTCACGAGTACCTCCGGATCGAGCCGAAAATCCGGATTTGGCGGCTGCATCGAACGCGCGCGGACCGAATCGATCGACGCCTTGCCGCAAATCCCGCAGCTCGACGCCGCGAAAAAATGCCGCCGCATTTTCTCGAAATCCGGCATCGACTCCGCATCGAGATCCACGCGCACCACGTTTCCGCGATTCGCCGCCGGATTCTCCGGATCGCCCGGATCGTGCTCAAGCGCCACGATCTGCTCGCGGCGTTGTATCAGGCCTTCGGTCAGCAAAAATCCAGCCGCCAGATCGAGGTCATCTCCCGGCGTGCGCATCGTGACGCTCAGCGGATGCTCGCCGATACGGATTTCGAGCGGTTCCTCGGCGGCGAGATAGTCCTCCTTGCGGCGGACTTTCCCTTCATCCCATTCCGAAACCTGCGTCAGATCGACGCTGCGCTGCTTTCGTGGCAAGCGGCATCTCCAGCAAACACGTTTGCGGCGGATGCGAAGAGTGTCCTCAGGGGCTAAAAGCCCAACTTTTCCTTGCCTGCATGTCGGAGCTAAAGCTCCGACCCCCTAAAGAGCGTTTTGAGATGGCTTCCAGCCGATCAACAAGCATACATCGGTTGGATTTGAGATGCGACGCTGTCTCGCACAGAAAGGATTGTCTCTTCCACAAAAAAACTGACCCGTCCCGAAGGCGTCGGGACGGGCCAGGGGGCGTTGCACTGGCGTGAGGTGTGCTACGGGGAATTCTGTTGTCGTCTCAGAACGGCGAATGCGGCAGCACGACTCCCGTGGAAGGGTCCAGAATCAATTTAGACGCCGTTGAACCCTTGAAGTCGAACATGCCGTCGAGCCGCCCGGCCTTCACGTCGCTCGAGTTGCCGCCGATCCGCCCGAGATCCCAGTTGTCTTCGATGAAACGCAGAATCGAAGATTGGTCGGTCGCGCGGTGATCGACGTAGTTCTGTTTCGCGTAGGGTGAAATCACCATCAGAGGCAGGCGGGGGCCATAGCCGCATTGGCCCTGCGTGTCGACCGCTGTCGCCGAGCCGCAATCGGCAGCGCCGGCCAACTCATCGTCCGCGACCGCCGACTGGTTGACCACCGGTCCCAGCACGTGGTCATACCATCCATCGGAGTCGTCGTAGTTGATGATGATCGCTGTGTCTTTCCAGTACGGGCTGTTCATGATGGCGTTGATCACACCCACGACGAAAATCTGCTCGTCGATGGGATCCGAATAGCCCGGGTGGGCGTCCTGATAGGCGCCTGCCTTCAGGTACGTGACGGCCGGCAAACGATCTTCTCCGAGCGCGGTCCAAAAATCCGTGAGGTCGTACTGATGGTTCGCCCCGTCGGAGGAAGTGCCGATCAAGGAGGGGTTGCTGGGCCGAACGTGATGGAGGTTTTGCGTACTCGTGTAGTACTGAAACGGCTCATGGTGAGGAATGTAGTCGCCGACGGTTTCCACGGCATCATCACCGGCCAAGCCCACATGGTGCTGGGCGCAGATCGCCCGGCCCATGGAGTCGTAGCCGGTCGGAGCGAAGCCGCCTTCGAACCATCCCCAAGTAATATTCTTCGCATTAAGCAGGTCGCCGACGGTCTTGCCGGTCATCGACAACAGGCTGGCAGTCTGCAGCCCGGGATTCGTGAGCACGCACTCGTCACCCAACGGCCGGACGTCGCCGATGACGGGACCCGTGAAAACGTCATTCGCGATTACGCCCGACGGGCTCGCAGCCTTGCCGTTAACCTTCGTCGGATAGAGGGTGCCCGTCGCGGTTGTCCCCGCGACCAGGTTAATGGCGCCGACTGTCGATGGCCCGAACATCGTGCTGTAGGAGTTGTCGTTGATGGCGAAATGCTGCGCGTAGTTCCACATCCCCTGGACGGTGTTGCCGTCGAAATAGCCCATCACGACGCCGGTGCCTTTGCCATAGTCGTTGCACGGAGAGGATGAAGACGATCCCGACCCCGTCGACTGCGGAAACTTGTCCATCAAGCCGTGATCGACCGCCTGTTGTTCGGGCGTATAGCTGTGGTTCTGGTCGCACGTCACGGACATAACCCCGGTGTCCATGCGGAAAGGTTGCGTCGAGTTCGGGTTCTCGTCCAGCAGACCTCCGCTGAGGAGGTTGTTGACACGCGGCGTGTCGTCCTTTGCGTGGAACGCCGGTTCGCCTTCTGGATTCGTCGCGTGCGGGTACGTGGCAAAGTAGTGGTCGAAGGAAATGTTTTCGCCGAAAATCACGATGACGTGCTTGATCGGTGTCTTGGTTTCTATGTCTTCGGCAGCGCTCTTTTGTCTGCCCGGCGAAGAGGCTGCCCGGCATCGCTAGAGCCAGATTGGAGGCAAGCGCAATCGCTGCCATCCGGCGAAGATACTTACTGATCATGAGCTCTCCTTGAAGTTGGGAAAAATTTCGGTCTGACTCCGCGGCCTCGCGGTGGCTCGGCAGCCGCGCGGGGCTGCCTAAGAGGCTTTCGGAATCAAACGCGTGCACTCAAGGGATACGCGCCTGTTGTTATTACCAGATGACAAGCGCGTTAAAAACTCGCCGATCCCTTCGCGAGTCCGCGACGTTGTCCTAACGCTTTTTGCGCCTAGACGATTTGGCGGATCTCCTTGCTCGCGGGATAGCGAGCCGCACAGTGGGTGCACGTGTGAGCGCCTGCGCCCCAAGAATTTGCTGGTGTCCTGCGGAACAACTCGAATCACGCCCATCATTCCGCCGTCCTCATGTTCGAGCAGATGGCAGTGATAAACAAATGTGCCCACGGTATTTGGATCGCGAAAATCCATGCGCAGCTTCACGCTCGGATATGCCTGGCTCTTGCCGTCCCAATACGCGACGTTGATCGTATCGCGCAGAAACGGCTCATCCACCGGCACGCCGTTCCATTCCACAAGCATGAAATGGACTTGATGGATGTGGAACGCATGCAGTTCCTGCGTCCGGTTTTCGATGATCCAGTCCTCGACGTCTCCCTGTTGCGCGATGATGTTGGGATTCATATTGCTCGGATCGAATAGTTTCGGCTTCCTGGCCCTCCTACGGTGATGTAAAAATCTGTCGGGCTGTTCGGATTTGCGGGATCGTGCGGTTTTTCGGAAAAGTAAAGCATGCGCGTTCGGGCACGGCTTTGCATCACCGAGCCAGACCGAAGTCGGTCGCGGCAGCGGAGCGCGGAGAAGCCGCCAGTCGCGCGACGGGTTCGGGTGCATCGCTTGCGGCCACAATCGTCGCGATGAGGGCGCGTGGGGTCGTTCTCGCCGGCTGGCCCGGTGTCAACGGTCCGCGTTACAAAACTCGCGCTCGCCCCTTCCGGTGGTCCTTTTACGATGATTTCCACTCGCCCCGCGGGTGGCAGCAGAACGTGGCTTTCCCAGATCATGCGATTTCTCGCCATTCCGTTTTCATTGATCGGAATCCCGTCGAGCGAAACGACTCCCATCATTTGCGGTTTGTCCGTTGGCCATCATCTGCACATCGAGATACGTGATCGCCGACGCATTCAATACCCACCAAAGTTGCTTTTCGCCCGAGCCGCATCTTCACCATAGCCGGGGGATAAGTCGGGAACGCCACGGGCACAAAATTGATCGAGAGGTCCTTCGCCGGTTTGCCGCCGCCTGAATCCCGGTATTCATGATGTCGCCCTCGTCGTCGCGAAGAACGAGCGGGGCGGGCATCGAGCCGTCTTTCACCGGCGCCGCATTCGGATTCACCAAATCCAGATCGCGCACGATAAGCACGCGCTCCGGCAATCCTGCCAATCCGTGTTCGCTCGTTCGACGCCTTCGACGATCAGCGCACCGGACGCTCCGCCCAAAACCTGCGCTTTCGTCATCCCGTGAATGTGCGGGTGATACCAATACAATCCCGGCGGCTCATCCCGTGGAATCCGAAAGCGATACTCAAACGCCGCGTCGCCCGGCTGAATCATCGTGTTCAGCACGTCGTCCTCGATGGCAGACGGGCGGCACCGTCAGCCCGTGGAAATGAAGATTCGTCGACGCCGCTGTCATTCCACTCGCCGTGCACCCGCCGGGCATCCCGGCCATCGCACCGTCGGGCTCTTTGCCGGCCGGCGCCAGCCTGCGGCGTGCATCTTCGTTTTTCAGACGCAAGATCAGCAGGTCGCCCGGTTTCAGCCGCAGCGTGGGCGCCTCGCTGCCGTCCTTGTCGACGTAGCAGTAGCGCGTCTGACCATTCGCATCGACGAAGTTGCGGTAGCGGAAATCCACTCGCAGCACGCCATTGCGGCTGCGCAGGTCCTCCGGTTCGCGCACCACGCTGCCTGCTGCGGGGCGCAACCGGGCATGGCCGGGCTGCCGCTTTCTGCGCGAGCGCGCATGCGGGCACAAGGATGAAGTACGCCAGCGCGCAGCCGGAATTATCACGGCGCGGAAGCATCGCATGAATTTCTTTTCGATGAGCGCTACTCCCGGCAGTCGACGAAACTATGATCCGCAGCAACTCACTCTAGCTTCGCGCGAAGAGCGAAGCTACGCATTTTCGCCCACCGGAGGGCGCTGCTCATGAATCTACTGTGAATGTTCGTTTACAGATCGTCGGCTTTGCTTGCAACAATACTGCCGACCGCAGTTGATCGACTTCCGGCAAGCCGGAGTCGCTATATCGGGAACTGACCCTCGATTCAAACCGCCTATCTTGTCTGTTTTTGGCCCTGCTGCTAGACTGTCGCGGCAAGAGTTGAGGCGCTGCTCCTGCGATACTTCTCATAGAAGGTTTATCCATGTCCGGACACTCGAAATGGGCCACAATCAAGCACAAGAAGGCGGCGACGGACGCTCGCCGCGGCAAGATTTTCACCAAGCTCATTCGCGAATTGACCATCGCTACGCGCACCGGCGGAGCTGATCCGGTCACCAATCCCCGCCTTCGCACGGCCATTCTGACCGCCAAGGGCGAGAACATGCCCAACGACAATATCGAGCGCGCCATCCAGCGCGGCGCGGGCACTCTCGAAGGCGAGACTCTCGACGAAGTAACCTTCGAAGGATACGGCCCCGGCGGCGTCGGCGTGCTCGTTCAGGTGGTCACCAACAATCGCAATCGCATCGTCAGCGAAATCCGCCACATGTTCTCGAAAAATGGCGGCAACATGGCCGAAACCGGCGCCGTGGGCTGGATGTTCCATCGCAAGGGCGACATCGTCGTCCCCAAGGAACCGGCCGACGAAGACAAGATGCTGGGCATCGTGCTCGATGCCGGCGCGGAAGATCTGCGCGACGACGGCGCGGCGTGGGAAGTGACCACGCCTCCCGAAGCCATGGAAAAAGTGCGCGAGGCGCTGGTCGCCGCGGGCATCACGCCCGCTTCCGCCGAAGTCGCCTGGGTGCCGCAAAACTACGTGAAGCTCACCGGCGCCGCAGGCGCAGCAGATGCTGCGCATGGTCGAGACGCTGGAAGATCACGACGACGTGCAGCACGTCTACGCCAACTTCGACATCGACGAAAAAGAAATCCAGGCGGCCATGGCCAGCTAGTTCACTTCGCGAGGCGTTACGACAAAATAGCACTTCCTCCGCTTGCGCGCCGCACGTACACTTGTGCCCGACGATGCCTCCTCCATTCGTGTCTGCCGCGCCGAGCGGCCGCAAGCTGCGCGTGCTGGGCGTGGATCCGGCCGTTGTCGGGGCCACGGGCTACGGCGTCATCGAAGTGGACGGCGCGGCGCGCGCCTGATGCGCTTCGGCGCATGGAAGCTCCCGACGACGCCACGTTTGCCGTCCGCCTGCGCGAAATTCATTTTCTGATTTCCGGCCTCGTCGAGCAGTTCGCGCCGGATGCCGTCGCGGTCGAATCCGTGTTCACCGCGCTCAATATCGGCACGGCGCTGAAGCTCGCCGAGATGCGCGGCGTGGTGCTTCTTGCCGCTGCCCAGGCGCAGATTCCCGCGCACAGCTATTCGCCGCGCGAAGTGAAAGCCAGCGTCGCCGGCTACGGCGCTGCCTCGAAACAGCAGATCCAGCAGATGGTGAAATCGCTTCTCGGCCTTGCGGAATGCCCGGAGCCGACCGACGCCTCCGACGCGCTGGCCGTGGCGCTCTGCCACGCTCAAACGTCGCGGGCGCGCGAGCGCATCGCCGCATCCACGGCTCTCCGCCGCCCAGCCGCCACCTCGACGAGAGCATCGCGCTCTGCCGGCATCTCCATTCCCCGTGCGCGTTGAATTCCGCCTCGCCCGGCCTGAACTCACCTCGCGCTGGAATCGGAATCCAACACTGAGTTAATCTTGTCCCGACCCGAATGAGCTCCCGGCCCAATTGCAAAGGATTGGTCGCGCTTCTGCTCGCCGCTGCGTTCGCCGCGCTCGTCGCCGCGAACGCGCGCGCGACGGCGGACGATCAGGCGACCATCACCTACCGCAAGGTGTTCAAGTCGAGCTATCCCGAGTTCACCGAGATCAGGATCAGCCAGTCCGGCGCGGCGACCTACGACATCCGCCAGCTCAGCGACGCCTCCGCCCCGCAGCCCGCGCAGATCTCCGCGCCGCTCGCAGCGCGCATTTTCGACCTTGCCGGCAAGCTCCATAATTTCGACGGCATCGACATCGAGATGCACCATCGCGTCGCCAACCTCGGCGAGAAGACCTTCACGTACCAGCGCGGCGCTGAGACGCACTCCGTCACCTTCAATTACACGCTCAATGATCCTGCCTCGCAGCTCCTGGCCATCTTCGACGATCTCGCGCGCCAGCAAACCGACCTCTCCGATCTCCAGCGCACCATGCTTTACGATCGCCTCGGTGTGAATAACGTCCTTCAGCAGGTTGAGAAGGACTACGACAACAAGCTCTTCCTCCAGCCCGATCAGTTTCTTCCGTCCCTCGACCAGCTCGCCGCCGACACCCACTTCATCGATATTGCCCGCGAGCGCGCTCGGACCCTCGCCGCGCGTATCCGCGCCTCCCGGTAGTTCGATACCCGCCGTTTACGAAATCTGGGCCACGGTCGCATCTTTTGGAACCACCGCTGCCTCTCGCCGGAATCCCAGGCGTATGCGTGTGCGACAGGCTTGCGATGTTCGACCGCGCGGCGTCGTCCGCCCCGGTTCGGGCGGGCCTTCGCCAGTACCAGTTACCGTTATCGCAACTTTTACGCCGGGCTCGGCCATCCTGCGGAGAGACTGGTAGCATCTGAGATATCCAACATGCGAGACCTCCATATGAACACAAACAAAGTACTGTTGGCCTTTGCTCTGCTTTCGCTCGTCGTTCTGCGTGCGTCGTCGCAGGCGACATACTCGCAGCCCCGCATCAATGCGGCTGTCAACGACTCGATATTGACCGTCCTGCACGGCAACACGCACCCGCTCGCGGTCCCGCAGTTCGACCACGGCCCGGCGCCGGCTACCCTGCCGATGCAGCACATGCTGCTCGTCCTGAAACGCAGCCCGGCTCAGGAGGCCGCCCTCGAAGCGTTTATGTCCGAGCAGCTGGATCCGTCGTCTCCGAACTTCCATCACTGGCTCACTCCCGAAGAGTTCGGGCAGATGTATGGCCCCGCGCAGCAAGATATTAACGTCATCACGAAATGGCTTGGGACTCACGGCTTTCAGGTCGAAAAGGTGGGAACAGGGCGCACCGTCATCCAGTTTTCCGGCAACGCAGCGGAGGTCCAATCGGCCTTTCATACCGCGATTCATCAGTACGTGGTGAAGGGCGCACAGCATTGGGCCAATGCGAGCGATCCGTCGATTCCCACCGCGCTGACTCCGGTAGTCGTTGGTATCCGCTCGCTGAACAACTTTTTCCCCAAGCCGGCGGCGCACCTCCGCCGGGCTGCGGTGCGTCCGGGATTCACCTTCGACGCCGGCGGATGCGACATTGCCGGAAGTAACTCCGATTGTTTTACGGTCGGGCCGAATGACTTCGCCAAGATCTATAACGTGCAACCATTGTGGAACGACGGAATCGACGGTACCGGTGAAACGATCGCGATCGTGGGCGATAGCAACATCAACCTTCAGGACGTGGCGCAATTCCGTTCGCTTTTCGGCTTGCCCGCGAACGTTCCCAACGTCATCGAGCCCGATGGCGCCGTAAGCGTGAATAGCGATGAGATCGAAGCTGCGCTCGATACCGAATGGTCCGGGGGCATCGCAAAAGGAGCTTCGATCGACCTGGTCATCGCGCCTTCCAGCAATACCCAGTTTGGCGGCGACCTTGCCGCTGAATACATCATCGACTATCCCAACGCCACCCACACGAACAGCAGCACGGGTCTCGCTCCGATTCTCAGCAGCAGCTTCGGCGACTGCGAATTCGACCTCGGGTCGACCGCCAACACGATGTATAACACATGGTGGCAGCAGGCTGCGGCCGAGGGAATCACGGTAGCCGTGGCATCCGGCGACGAGTCTGCCGCTGCCTGTGACACCCTTCCCCCCAGCCCGCCGGGCTGCGGCGTTACCGCCAACGCGCTGCTGCAAACCGCTCGCTGCGGGTTGGCAGTGAATGGCGTCGCTTCAACACCCTACAACATCGCGGTAGGCGGCACCGACTTTAACGATCTCGGAATAGAAACCCAGTATTGGAGCACCAGCAATCAGGCCAACGGGTCATCCGCTCTTGGGTACGTTCCCGAAACGTCTGGAACGACACGTGTACGAACTCGGTGCTCTTCAGTCTCGTTAGCGTCAATCCCCCAATCACGAATGCGGTGGAAAGCTGCAGCGACGCGAGCATTCAGGCTGTGGGAGAAACCGAGACACCGCTCGTAGAAGTAGTGGGCAGCGGCGGCGGCGAAAGCAATTGCACGAATGGGGCAACATCGATCTCAGGTTGCTCCGGCGGTAATGCGCAGCCCGCCTGGCAGAATGGGCTCTCCGGCGTGCAGGGCACGACACGCAACCTTCCTGATGTGTCGTTGTTCGCCGGCGATGGACTTGTCGGCCATTTCTACGTGATGTGCGAAATGGATGTGCCCGTACAAACTGACGACGGCACGCCGATACCCGGCACCGGCCAGAGTGACGACCCATGCACGCTAGGCGCGGATCCGGTCTTCGTCGGTGTCGGAGGCACTTCGGTCTCCGTGCAGGCGTTCGCCGGCATCATGGCCCTCGTCGACCAGGAGCACAACTCAAAGCAGGGCAACGCAGGCTCGGTTCTCTATGCGCTGGCCGGCACCCAGAACAATGCCAACTGCAACGCCTCGACGCCGGCCGCTGACTGCATTTTCAACAACGTCACGGTGGGGACGAATTCAACTCCCTGCACAATCGGTACCGTTGACTGCACCACAACGGCGAGTCTCCCAGGTGTCCCTGCGAATCGCGCCCCGCTCGTGCCAGTGAGAGCGATACGAATCGCATGCGCCCTGGGCATTGGACTGTTGCTTCTCCTGGGTCTGCGCCGCAAGCAGCAGCGTTGGAGCGCGGTTGGCGCGACGCTGGCTCTGGCATTGTTGGTTGTGAGCGCCGGTTGCGGCGGCAGCGGCAGCAACTCAACCACCACGAGTGACGAAGGTACGCCAGAAGGCATTCTGACCGGCTACAACGCTGGCGTAGGCTACGACCTCGCGACAGGTCTCGGCACCATCAACGCCGCGAATCTCGTAAATGCTACGCAGTGGGCAGGCGTGCCGCCCGCAGCTCCTCCGGCAACGATCGATCGGCCGATGGTCACTGCGCCGATCGCAGCGCTCGCGATCGCCTGCGCCCTCTGCCTCGGCTTCCTGTTCGTCGGCTTGCGACGCAGGCAGCTCCGCTGGACGACAGCCGTGCTCTTGCTGGCCTTCGCGCTCTCGATCCTGAGCGTCGCGCGCACCAGCGCCGGCACTCGTCCGCGTCATCCGGTATCTCGAAGCCCGTCCGCGATGCAGCTCGCTTCGTTCACCGGAAGCCACCGATAAACCAAAACCTTCTCGCTGAGCGATGTGGCGGGTCGCAAACCTCGCGACCCGCCTTTCGACTCCACTCACGCCAGGCCACTAAGAAACTATCTCCATCGAATTGAAGAAGCTTGCACAGCAAACCGGGGCTAAAGCCCTCTTGTTTACCGCGTCTTTTCGCGGGCCTGAAGGCCCACGCTTCCACCCGCCGTCTCTTCAGGGGGTCGGAGCTTCAGCTCCGACATTTCGCGCGATAAAGAAAGGGCTTCAGCCCCTGAAGACACTCTTCTAGAAAGCGGCCACCGAGGAGACGCGCAGGCCGAAATGTTCAGGGAATCACGATTCCCGCATAGCCGACCACGCGCTCGCGGTCTCCGTTGATGTCGCCCGAGGTCGCGTATCGGATCAGCCGCGGGCTCTGACTGCTCGGGCTGCGGCTCGGCATGCCCCCCAGCTCGCGCACGGCCACCAGCATCGCCACCGTCGCCGCATAGCCGCACATCGAAATCTGCTCGCGCCGCACCGTGTCGTATAGCCCGCGCGGATCGAGCGCCAGGATGCGCGCGATGGCGCGTTCATCTTTCGCGCGCGTGATCGCGTCGTTCTCGTAGTGATTCATATCCGAGCTCGCAATCACGAGTACAGGCTCCTTCTGCGCCGCCACCACCCGCGCAACGGCCTGACCGAGCTCCTCGATGGCCGGATAGCGATCCGTCGCAAGCACCACCGGCACGAACCGAAAATCCGCCGCGAGCCGCTGCAAAAATGGAATCTGCGCCTCGAGCGAATGCTCGCGTTCGTGCGCCACGGGATCTTCCCGCAGCCGCGGACATTCATGCGCGAGCTCCCGCGCCAGCGCCGAATCGATCTTCGCCTCGCCCAGCGGCGTCGCAAAACTTCCCTCGGTCAAAATGGCCATCGCTTCGCCGCGCGGAAAATGCCGCGGCCCCAGCAGAATGCAGCGCGCCGGAATCTCGATTGACGCGTACACCGCCCCGGCCACGTGCCCCGAGTACATATACCCCGCATGCGGCGCCACGCACCCGCGCGCCGCAATTTTCGGCGCAGCGGCGGCCGCGGCCACGCCGGAAAATTCATCGATTTGCCGCGCGAGGTCCCGCGCATCCGACGGATAGAAAGTCCCCGCAACGGCCGGTGGGCGAATCATTGCAGAATCATTGCACTGGATGGGAATTAAGGCGAGCGTTGCGCCCGCACAGGACGGAACCTACAGCGACGGTTTGCCCTTGATCCGGAGCGCGACCGTCTCCCCTTGCTTGTAGAAGATCTTCACTTTATCGCCGTTCTGGTAGCCGCCCTCATCGGCGACCTGCTCCATCGCACTCTGCAGGTTGGCGGAATACGTGAAGGTATGAAGCGCCAGCTCGTTGCCCTGCTCGCGCACGACCATCGAATGCCTGTCCGCATGCACCACTTCCGCCTTCAGCCAGACGTGCTTCGGCGCGGTCTGCTTCACGGTCACCGGCGCGGCCGACGTCACTTGTGCCATAGCGGGCGCGGCCGCAAACATCATGGCCAGAGCCATTGCGGCGGCAATCTCGAAGGCGATCCTATAGCTCTTCATCGAAGGATATCTTCAGCGACTTCAGGAATTTGATGTCTTGCGGGGTAATCTCGACCTTCGGCTCGGCGTCGTCTTCCTCGAGCACCTCTTCATCCACCCGAATGTGCAGCGATTCCAGGAAGCGCCGGTCCTGCGTGGTCATCTTGGCGTCTTGCCCCGATGTCCGCTTGGCCAGCCCGATCGTCGCATCGAGCTTCAGGACGATATCGAACCCCGCCGCCCGGATGCTGGAAATGGCCTCGGCGATGCGCTCCGACTCCGAAACGCTGTCGTTGATGGCATGCCCGAGGTCGCGCAGGAGCTGCTTCATCCGGTCGTCGAGTTGCACAGGGATGGCCTCCTCTCGAAGCCCTTTCCTACCCTAATTGTAAAGTTGGCGCAAGCACGAAACAAGGCCCGCCGCCCCGCATCTCATCCCTCTTGTCACCTGCCCGCCCGTGCAGCCTGCCCCGCCTGATCGCTCCGCTCCCGGCGCAGCCGCGCGGCCACCAGGCGAATCTCGTCGAAAGTGATATCCGGCGGCAGCGCATCCTTCAGCGGCCGCAGCCGTTCCACTCCTAGCTGCCCGCACGCTTCCTCGATTTTCACGCGCTTTTCATCGCCCAGCCAGCGCGGCTCAAACTCGATTTCGCCCCGCTGCACCAGATCGGCCACCATCGAAATCACGCTCGATAGCTGCCGCCCGCGGATTCCGGCGATTTCGGCCAGGGTCCGGCCTTCGGCAAGCAGCCGCATCGTCTCTTCCGCGGGCTTCGATTTCGGCTCGAGGGTTCCAACGGCGCGTGCGCCGCCGCCATAGCTCTTTAGCGCTTCCAGAATCTGTTCGCCGTAGAGCTCGCACTTGCGCTCGCCGAATCCGGGCACCTGCATAAGCTCCGCGAGCGATTGCGGCCGCCTGCGGCAGAGTTGATCGAGCGACGTATCGTGCATGATGATGAAAGCGGGCGTGCCGCTCTCTTTCGCCGTCGCGCGCCGCCATTCGCGAAGATATTCCCGCAGATCCGGATCAACGTTGCCCGCACTCGCTGCTGCGGCGGTCTTCTTCCTGGATTTCGCGGCGCCGCCGGCGCCCCGACGGGCGCGATCTCAGCGCGCGTGGCGAGCCATTCCGGCTCCCCGCTGCACGTGTCGCACGCGGAGCACGACTTCCACTTCGGGTTCTCGCCGAAATGCGCGCAAATCCCGTGATGGCGGCATTTCCCCGGCTGGACGAATCCGCGAATCTCGTCGTAGCGCTGCCACGCGCGCTTCCGTTCCGCTTCGTCGGCGATCTCTTTCGTGAAATGGACCAGCAGCGCCGTATCGCGCTTCTGCCAAAGCATCAGGCAATCCGCGGGCTCTCCGTCGCGGCCGGCGCGGCCCGCCTCCTGATAAAATTGCTCGATCGATTTCGGCAGCGACAGATGTACCACCGCGCGCACGGCCGCCTTGTTGATCCCCAATCCGAAAGCGATCGTCCCGACGAGCACGCGCACCTCATCCGACATCCACCGCTCCTGATTGCGCCTTCGCGTTGCAGCGTCCATCCGCCCGTGGTACGCAATCGCCGGGATTCCGTTTTCTTCCAGGAAGTCCACGGTGCTTTCAACGCGCGCGATCGTGGGCGCGTAAACGATCACGTTGCTCCCTGCGTGATTTCTCAGCGTTCGCAGCAGCAGATCGGGTTGCGTCTTCGCGTCGCATTCCTTCACGATATAGCGGAGATTCGGCCGGTGGAAACTCGCGATGTATTTGTCCGGCGCGCGCAGCTTGAGTTGCTCGATGATGTCGCGCCGCACGCGCCGCGTCGCGCTCGCCGTGAACGCCGCGATCGGCCGGTCCGGGAAACGCTCGCGCAGCCGGCTCAGTTGCCGGTACTCCGGGCGGAATTCATGCCCCCACTCCGAGATGCAGTGCGCTTCGTCGATCGCAAACAGCGAAATCGGGACGCGCGCAAGCCACTCGAGCGTGTCCGCGCGCGCCAGCCGCTCCGGCGAAACGTACAGCAGCCGGTACCGCCCGTCGCGCGCCCCCCGGATCAGCTCCGACTGCTGCGCATCCGAGAGCGCGCTATTCAGCGCCGCGGCCTCGATTCCCATTTGCGCGAGCTGCGCCACCTGATCCTGCATCAGCGCAATCAGCGGCGAAATCACGATCACGGTTTGCCCCGCAAGCATCGCCGCGGGAAGCTGGTAGCACAGCGATTTCCCTCCGCCCGTCGGCATCACCACGCAGGTGTCGCGATTTTCGAGCAGGCTGCGCACGATGCGGTGCTGCAGCGGACGAAACGAGTCGTATCCCCAATAGCGCCGCAGCGCCGCCAGAAGTTCCGCATCGGAAATCATCTCGCGAGTATAGCCGCGTGGATCGCACGCGTCGAATCAGCAGAAATACATTCGGGAAAATACGCATAGCGGGGGCGAGTAACCATCGGCGTCCCGCCAGCCCTTCTTCGTATTTGTAGCGGTGGGGCGGCCGCCACAAACGCAATTAGCGCCTAAGCCGAATCCGCATTAAAATCGAGCCATGTCCGCCCAGATGCTTCCCGCGCTCTGGCGTTCGTTCATCGTCACGATGCGCGTCGCCTGGCGCCTCGCTCGCCAGCTTTTTCACGAAGCCACCGGCGCGTTTTTCGGCATCTTCGCAGCCTGGGCCGCTTTCGCTGCCTGGAAGGAGTGGAAGCATCGCCCCGCCCTGTGGCTGATGGGCTTTGCGCTGGCGTATGCCATAATGATGGCCGCATTTGCGTTCGCGTCGTTTCGCCGGGCGCGCCGCGTCCGCTGAATCTCAGTCGCAATGAGCGACCAAGCCAAGAAATCCGCAACCATCTCCGAGCGAAAAGCCGCCTCCACCACCGGCCTGCCGATGGAAGCCGTCATTACGCCCGAAGATCTCGCCGGATTCGATTCCGAGCGCGATCTCGGCTATCCGGGCCAGTTTCCGTTCACGCGCGGCGTCTATCCCACGATGTACCGCGGCCGCCTCTGGACCATGCGCCAATACGCCGGCTTCGGCAGCGCCGTCGAATCGAATCGCCGCTATCGCTACCTGCTCGAAAAGGGACAGACCGGGCTCTCCGTTGCTTTCGATCTCCCCACGCAGATCGGCATGGACTCCGATCACGCCCTCGCGCAGGGAGAAGTTGGCAAAGTCGGCGTCGCCATCGATTCCCTCGACGACATGCTCGCGCTTTTCGACGGCATCCCGCTCGAGCGCGTCTCCACGTCGATGACCATCAACTCAACCGCCGCGATTTTGCTAGCGCTCTACGTGGCCGTAGCGAAGAAGCAGGGCGCGAATCTCGCGCGCCTCGCCGGCACGGTGCAGAACGACATCCTCAAGGAATACATCGCGCGCGGCACGTACATCTATCCGCTGCGCCCCGCCATGCGCATCGTTACCGACGTCTTCGCCTGGTGCCGCACCGAAATTCCCAATTGGAACCCGATCTCGATTTCCGGCTATCACATCCGCGAAGCCGGCTCGACCGAAGTGCAGGAAGTCGCCTTCACGCTCGCGAACGCCATCGCCTATGTCGAAGCCGCCATCAGCGCCGGCCTCCAAGTCGACGAATTCGCGCCGCAGCTTTCCTTCTTCTTCAACGCGCACAACGAATTCCTGATGCAGGTGGCAAAATTCCGCGCCGCGCGGCGCCTCTGGGCCCGCACCATGCGCGACCGCTTCGGCGCGCGCGATCCGCGCTCGATGATGCTGCGCTTCCACGCGCAAACGGCCGGCTCGGCCCTCACCGCGCAGCAGCCCGAAAACAACATCGCGCGCGTCGCGCTCCAGTGCCTCGCTGCCGTGCTAGGCGGCTGCCAATCGCTGCACGCCAACGCCCTCGACGAAGCGCTCGCCCTTCCCACCGAGCAGGCGGCACTGATCGCCCTGCGCACGCAGCAAATCATCGCCCACGAAACCGGCGTGGCGAATACGATCGATCCCGTTGGCGGTTCCTACGCCATCGAAAAACTCACCAGCGAAATCGAAGTCGCCGCGCAGGATTACATCTCAAAAATCGACGCGATGGGTGGCATGCTGCGCGCGATCGAGGCCGGTTACGTCCAGCAGGAAATTCAAAAGTCGGCGTACGAATATCAGCGCGCCATCGAGCGCGGCGAGCAAGTCGTCGTCGGCGTGAACCGCTTTCAGACGGAGAACGAGCAGCCGATTCCCACATTGCAGATCGACCCGGATATCGAGCGCTCCCAAATCGCACGCCTGCAAGCCTTGCGCGCCCGCCGAGACGCTGCAAAATCGCGCGCGGCCCTCGACGAAATCGAGCGCCGCGCCCGCACCACCGAAAATCTCATGCCCGCCATCCTCGCCGCCGTCGAAGCCTCCGCCACGGTCGGGGAAATCTCCGACGCCCTCCGCCGCGCCTTCGGCGAATACCGCGAATCCGTGGTCATCTAGCTCGGGCCGACCGCTGGCATATCTACCGCAGAGACGCAGAGAACGCAGAGAAACGCGGGCCCAAAAGCAGATTCCTCGCTGCGTCGCGCGCCCACCGAAAACGGCGAGAAAAGCAAGAGCGCGCGACTCCGTTCCCTTCCTTTGTCCGGGGCAAGCGGAATGACAGGTTTTGGTGACTGGCAGATGTTCTGCGCTCGCCTCCGTTTCTCCGCGCTCTCTGCGTCTCTGCGGTGGTTCCGCAGTTTCTTGGTATTTCTCCGTCTTCTCTGTGTTCTCCGTGCCTTCTCCGTGCACTATGTGTTAAGTTTTTCGGTCCCGCATGAAATCCACAATCGAGCCCGAAAATGAAGTGCGCTGGCCGCCCCGCATCCTCACGCTCGCCGACGCCGTGAAATACATCGACGCGGTCAGCTGCTGCACGCTCTTCCCGGTCAACAACGTCGCGCTCCCATCGCTCTACTATGCCGTAACGCGCCGCGGCCCCAACGACCCGTTTGTTTGGGACAAGTGGACCGGGATGGTCTGGCGCTGGAAGGACGAATTGCCGCACCGCCGCCGCGCCTTTTACGGCAAGTTTTTTCGCGGCCGCGGCACGTTCATTTCGCTGAAGGCGCTCCCGCATTTTCTCGCGATGCGCGAAAGCGCCGCGGAGCCCACCGATTACGATCGCTTCTATTCCGATGGACGCATTCGCGACGACGCGCGCATCCTATGGGAGGCCCTCGCCGAGCACGGTCCTATGGCCACGCTTGAGCTTCGCCACGCCTGCAAAATGGAGACCACCGCCGGCAACGTACGTTTCAAGCGCGCAATCCTCGACCTGCAATGCCTTCTCGTCGTCGTGCGCTTCGGCGCCGAGCAGGAAACCGCCGCTTGGAAATCCGGCCGCTACGAATTGACCTGCCGCGTCTTCCCGAAGGAAACCGCGCTCGCACGAGATATCACGCCCGAACAGGCCCGCGCGAAGCTCTCCGCGCAAATCGCCGCGGTGCGCCCGGATGTGCAGCCCGCGCATTTCGCCCGGCTATTCGGGTGGTCCAAGGACCAAGCCGCCGCAGCCCACAGAGCCGCGCGCGATGAAACGCCGCATTTGAAATCCGCGGTCCGCAGATCCAAACGTCGCAGACGCCAATGAAACTCATTCTCGCCTCCGCCTCGCCCCGCCGCGCCGAAATCCTGCGCAACGCGCGCATCCCTTTCGAGACGCAAATCACGCTTCTCGACGAATCGATCCTGCCGGGAGAATTGCCGGGAGATTACGTCCGCCGCCTGGCCCTGGAAAAAGCGCGCGCGGCAGCCGAAGCGCGCAAGGATCGGGACGACGCTCTCTTCGTAGGCGCAGACACGGCCGTCGTCGCCGCCGGCGAAATACTCGGCAAGCCCGAATCCGACGAAGACGCACGCCGCATGCTCCGCCTCTTAAGCGGCACGACGCACGAGGTCCACACGGGCCTGGCGCTGCTTCGCCGGCCGGATAGAATCGAGCGCGTAATCGAAGAAATCACGCGCGTCACCTTCGCGCCGCTCTCCGAACACGAAATCGCCGCCTACATCGCCACCGGCGAGCCATTCGACAAAGCCGGCGGCTACGGAATCCAGGGCATAGCCGGACGCTACGTCACCCGCATCGAGGGCTGCTACTTCAACGTGATGGGATTGCCGCTCGCGCGGCTCTGGGCGCTCTTGAGGGAATTCGGCTGGGAAAATTCAGCTGCGGAATGAAGGGCTTGCGTAACGCCGGCGTCTCGCCGGCCCTTCAACTAGATGACAAAGATCACCGCATGCATATGAATGGGATCGACCCACATCGGAGACCTGCTATGAGCGCAACGCGCGCCCGAGCTACTTCTTTTCTTCAGTCGTCACGGACGGCGGTGGCGCCGTCGCGACGGGCGGCGCAGGAGCCGCTGCGGGTGGCTGCGGCGGAGGATCGCCGCGCATGCCGTCCTTGAATTCGCGCACGCCCTGTCCCAGGCCCTTCATCATTTCAGGAATCTTCTTCCCGCCGAAAAGCACGAGCACCACAACGGCGAGGATCAAAAGATGCATTGGGCTATCGAACATCGAAACCTACCTTTCGCACCCGGCCGACCGCGCCAAGTGCCCCAAACCTACCATATCCGGCGTCTGCCAACGCCAAATAGTATGGCGACCAGCGCGCCGATCAGCAGTAGATGAAGTGGTTTCTCCCACATCGCAAGCACCTCGGGGCCCTGCGGCCGGGCTGCCCCAAATCCTTCATCTGCGCCTACAGTATAACACGCTCGTCCCCCGCCCGCCGCGTCACGTGCTCGCGGTCCAGATGCTCGAGCAGCGGAATCGCGTATTTGCGGCTGATTCCGGCGAGCTCCTTGAACGCCGTAATCGGCAAGCGACTGCCTTTCTCTTTGCTGTACTTCGCCAGCAATCCGCGCAACTGCGCCAGCGCTTCGCGATGAAACACCAGATCGTCCGCCACTTTCACCAGCACTTTTTCGCGCAGCAGAATCTGCAGGATTTTCTGCGCGCGCGCCGGCTCGACCGGCAGTTTCCCGAGGACAGCCGTCACGCTCGGCACCGTCAGCCCGGCGCGTTCGAACTCGCCTTCGATCATATCTTTGGCACGCGCCTCATCCGCCGAAAGGGCGATCTCGCGCCCGGCGCGCTGCACCAGGTCGCCCGAAACGCTCACGGCCTTCCGCTTCGCCAAATCTCCGAGCGCCGCCTCGAAAAGTTCCATCCTCGGCTTGCCGACTCGCCCGCGCAGCTCCTGTTTCGGAATCCCCGGAAGCAGCGGATTATCGCGGTGGAACCGGTCCACCGCTTCCAGGATCGCCGACGCGGTTTTCGTCAGAGCCTGCTCCGGCGCCACCGTCAGCGGCTGCTTGGCCAGGATTCGCAGCTTCTTCTGTTCCACAAGCTTCTTCACCGTCGCGCGCACATCCGCTTCGAGCCACCCAGTCCTCGCCAGCATATCTTCGAGCGTCAACCCGCGCGGGGCCGCCTCCGCGAGGGCCGCGAGCACTTCCTCCGCGCTCCCGTGTTCGATCCGCTCGAGAAAATTGCCCACGGCCGGATCGTTTCGCTTGTGGCGCGGCGGCCGCGCGTCCACCACGATCCCGCCCCCGATCGTCACTACGGGCGAAAACTGCCGCAGGATGAAGCGGTCGCCCGGCAGCAGCAAAATCTCATCATCCAGCCGCAACTGGACGAGTGCCGAATCGCCCGGCGCCAGCTCCGTGCGGTCCAGCAGGACGATTTCGGCAATCGTCTCCGCCGCGCCCTCATGAAAATGCGCCTGCGTGCGATTCTTCAATAGCCGCGCGGATGGCAGCAGCGTGATTCGCGCATCCGCTCGCTTCGTCGACGCGAAAATTCCCGGCGGCGCCAGTACCATCCCCCGCTTCACGTCCCCATGATCGATACCCTGCAGATTGACCGCCGTGCGCTGCCCCGCCACCGCCTGCTCAATCGCCTTGCCGCCCGAGTGCAGCCCGCGCACCCGCACGCGCCGCCGCACGGGATAAATCTCGACCTCGTCCTTCACCTTCACCGAACCCGAAATCAGCGTCCCCGTCACCACGGTCCCAAATCCCTTCGTCGCAAACGACCGGTCGATCGGCAGCCGGAAATGCCGCGTCACATCCTTGGCAGGAGTCTCGTGCGCCGCTCGCAATAGCTCTTTCTTCAGCGCGTCGAGCCCCGCTCCCGTCCTCGCGCTCACCGGCACAATCGGCGCGCCTTCGAGGAACGATCCGCGCACGAATTCCTCGATCTCCAGCCGCACCAGCCCAACCATATCCGCATCCACCAAATCGGATTTCGTGATCGCGACAATGCCCCGCGGAATTCCCAGCAGCCGGCAAATATCGAAGTGCTCTCGCGTCTGCGGCTTGATCGATTCGTCCGCCGCCACCACCAGCACCACCACGTCGATCCCGCCCGCGCCCGCCAGCATGTTGCGCACGAATCGCTCGTGCCCCGGCACGTCGACAAACCCGAATCGCACATCCTCGAGTTCGAGGAACGCAAACCCGAGATCGATCGTAATCCCGCGCCGCTTCTCTTCCTCGAGCCGATCCGGATTCGTTCCCGTCAAGGCCTCAACCAGCGCGGATTTCCCGTGGTCGATGTGCCCGGCCGTGCCGACGATGATGTGCTTGATGCTCGCAGCCATCCGAAGGAAATTCCCCCGGGGAGATGCTAACGAAGCATCGCAGAAGGGTCAAACAGTGTTCGGAAGATCCAGCTTGAGCGTCTGGCAGGAAGGGTTACGGGTGGAAGCGTGGGCCTTCAGGCCCGCGAAAAGGCGAACAAAGATGACGGGCTTCAGCCCCGGGCCTTCGCCTTTGATCTGGATGCCGTCGCGATCTCTTCGCCAATCGCCAGCGCCGCCTCGCGTGTGTTTGCCGCCCCGGTAATCGGCCGCCCAACCACAAGATAGTCGGCCCCCGCTCGAATCGCCTCCGTCGGCGTCGCCACGCGGGACTGGTCATTCGCCGACGCGCTCGCTGGCCGCACTCCCGGGACCACAATCAGAAACTTCGGCCCGCACGCCCGCCGAATCGCCCGCGCCTCGTGCGCCGAAGCAACCACGCCATCAAGCCCAGCCCGCTTGGCGAGCTTCGCCAACGCTAGAGCACGCGATCCCGGCGTACCGCTGATCCCGACGCTGCGCAAAGTCGCCGCATCGTGGCTGGTCAAAATCGTCACTCCGAGGAGCGCCGGCCGTTTCTTCCGGCCCGCCACAGCCTCGGCCGCCGCCCGCATCATATCGACGCCGCCGAGCGTGTGCAGCGTCAGCAGCTCGATTCCCGGCAGCTCGGCCGCCGCAGCCACGCTGCCAGCCACGGTATTCGGAATATCGTGAAACTTCAGGTCGAGGAACACCCCAAAGCCAAGCCCCGCGATCTTCTCCACCGCCCGCGGTCCTTCGGCTGTGAAAAGCTGGCTGCCTACTTTGAACATGCCTGCCGCCCCCCGGAGCCGGCGTGCCAAAACGCAGGCCGGCCCCAGGCGATCTACATCCAGGGCGACAATTAGTTGCGGTGATCCGAAGTGGGGCGTGGAGGCACCTTCAGAAGTTCCAGGCGGACCTTTGCAGTTCCGCGCTGGTCGAACCCGAGCTCCCGGGCGACTTGATAAGAGACATCCAACTCGCGGCCCTCGACATAAGGTCCGCGGTCATTGATTCGGACAACCTCGCTCCGATGGTTCCGCGGGTTTACCACCCGCACGATCGACCCCAGCGGCAGCGTCGGATGGGCCGCCGTCTGTCCATACATATCATATGTTTCACCGGTCGCCGTCGGCAGACCGTCAAAATCCTCGCCATACCAGCTCGTGGTGCATTCCCAGACAGCCAGTGGCATGGCCTGGCCCCTAGGGTTGGACTTATCGTGTGAGGTGATTGCGAGGCTGGAGGTTGGTTGGGCGGGGCTGCCTATTCTGCCTGCGGCCTTTGGATTAGCCGACGGAGTCAGAATAAGCATACCCAGTCCTAAAAACACCGTCTCGAGAATTATGAATATCTTAGCCTTCATGTTCACCTAACCTTTTTGAAATCAGCTTATTGTAACCTTCCGACAGCCGTGAAAGCAACCGCTCTAGCTTTCGAGCGACCCTCGTAAGTTGCTGACCTCAAATAGATTTTCGTCCCGGCACCACATTTCGAGTTCCCCGACAAGCCGTTCTGAAGCTCGCGGGTCCACGAAATGGGCCGTCCCTACTTCCACCGCTGAGGCGCCCGCGACCATATATTCGGCCACGTCGGCCGGGCCTTCAATACCGCCCAACCCTATGATCGGTATCTGAATCACCCGATTCGCCTCGTAAACCAACCTGGCGGTTATAGGTTTTATCGCCGCACCTGACAACCCGCCCGTCGTACTTCCCAAACGGGACCTTCGGGTGTGTGCATCGATACACAGTGCCGGATAGGTGTTTGCTATCACGACGGCGTCGGCTCCTTCAGATTCAGCCGCCTTCGCCGTAAGTCCAATTCTGCCAATAACAGGAGAGAGCTTCACCCAAAGCGGTCGTTTGGAGGCCTTTCTGGCCGCTTGGACGACCTCCCCTGTGAGTACTGGATCGACTCCGAACTCCGCCCCCCCGTGCTCGACATTGGGACACGAGACGTTCAGCTCGTAAGCGGTTATCCCTTCTGCATCTTCAAGGATACGAATCACTTCCACGTAGTCGGCGATGGTCCGGCCGAAGACGTTGGCGATGATCGCCGTCTCGTAGCGCCGCAGATCGGGCAGCTTTTCGGCGACGAACGCCCTAACTCCAATATTCTGCAGCCCGATCGCGTTGATCATCCCGCTGGCGGTCTCGGCCATCCGCGGCGCCGGGTTCCCAGCCATCGGCTCCCGGGAGAGCCCCTTGACCACAATCCCGCCCAGGCGGTTCAGGTCGACCATGGGGGCAAATTCCACCCCATAGCCAAAGGTGCCGCTGGCCGCAATAATCGGGTTTTTGAGGGAAACGGTGCCTACGTTAACTCGGAGGTCTACCCCCGAAGGCCGCTCTGGGATGCGTACCAGCTCGGGCGAACTCACCGCACGAAGTCTAGCACGGGAGTCAAGAAATCAGCCCCGTCGCTGCACCGGACGCGGCCGGGAATCTCGCCGGCGGACTGCGCTATTTCATAAGGTCCACAGTGACCTCGAGTTTGAAAACACGCCCTGTAATGGGGTCCGTTATCGACAGTGCTTCGCCAGGCTGCCCGTCGCGAAGAACAATCGAGAAATCCGCCCGCGTCTGGTGCAAGAGGGGACTTCCGTTCGGGGCCGTATCCACGGGTGCAGATTCTTTCGGCTCGTCCCCGGAATCGCGACCGTACAGCGATGACAGATCGATTGTTCCAGACACAAGATACCGATTATCCGACCAAGGCCACACCCAGTAGTCGATATTGGTGCCGAGGTCTATGTACTCGGTTTCGGTTTTCTGTTCGTCGGCCTTCTGCGTTGAGCCAACCGACACGGGGATACGCGCGCCAACCCTCAAGACACCCAGCGAGTCGCGTTTGCCGGGATGGCTGGTGATTCCCGTCGCCGTATAGGGCAGGCTAGCGATCTTTTTCGTCCCGTCGTACTCAGTCACGAGGAACTGCACCTTCAGCGGAACCTGTGGTGCAGCAGACTGTGCCTCCTGCGATTCGCTGGCTTGCTTCTCTTGGGCGCAGGCGTAGGGCACCGATATAAGGACGAGCAACGCAACGAGCAAGCTCTTGGTGATTGTCATAGCATCGATCCTTTCGATCCGATCTGCTTCCTACGCACAAGAGACGCCGCTGCCAAACAGTTCGTTCAAAAGCCGCCTTAGTCATCAGTGCTGCGAGCTCCGTCTTGGGTCGTATTCTCGATCGGCGGAATCTCGAGGACTCGAATGTTCAACGGCTTCTGGATTTTCTGACTCGCGGATATGAGTTCGGCGCCGTCCACACGGCCGGCCGCTACGGCGTTTGCGAATTCCTGGATCGCGGCCAATTGGCTTCGATCGATCAACACCCCAGGCTCATTTGCGCGCGCTGGCCGTGCACTGGCCACGTGAGCGGGGCGCGATCGACGCACCGACATTCCGCGATCATGCGCCGGGGCGTTCTCAGCCACAAGGGGCGCGGGCCGCAGCGCTTGCCAGGCAATGGCCGGACCCGAATACTTGTTGCGGAAAGTATGGATAGCGCCGAGAAGCACTACCCCTGCAAGCGCCATGGCAACGGCTGCAACCATCGTTCGCGCCAGCCAGACCCGACGCTCGGGAATCGTCTCTTGGGCGAGTCGCGCACGAAGCCGAAGCTCAAATCCGGGCGATGGTGCGCCCTCGACCAGTGAGTCCATGCCTCGATCCACAAAGGCTGTAAGTTCGCTGGCGCGGCGGAAGGCATCTCGGCACGCCTCGCACGCCTCCAGATGTGCGATAAGCGCCGCGTGCTCGGACGCCGGCAGGGCGCCGAGTACCGCGTCCGCTACTCGGTCGGCGTATGTTTCACAGGCCATTTGAGACTCTCCGCCATTCGTTTCCGAGCGGTAAACAAACGCGACTTCACGGTGCCTTCGGGAAGATTCAGCAGGCTCGCCACCTCGCGCATGTTGTATCCCTCGATCGCCGCCAGCACCATCACCATGCGCAGCTTTTCCGGCAGCTCATCCAAGGCCGCTGCGACCTGCGCTTCAAGCTCCCGGGTTGCGGCCACCGTTTCAACGTCGCTCCCGAAGCAATTCTCCATGGCCAGGCGTTCGCGGCGCTCCCGGCGGCCACTTGCGCGGATCCGGTCGAGCGACAGCCGCCAGGCCGTGCGGACCAGCCACGCCCGGAAGCGCTCCCTGTCTCGCAACCGATGGAAGTTCCGGTACGCGCGGAGCATCGCTTCCTGCGCCACGTCCTCCGCCTCGGCCCGATTGCGCAGCACGCCCAGCGCGACTCGATACGCAAGCGTGGGACAGTCGGCCAGGCGCTGCTCGAACTCGCGCTGGAGCGAGGCGTCGGAACTCACCAAGCTGCCCGCGAGATCGCCCGCAAGAGCATCCATCACTGCCTCATTCAGCCAGACGCCGCTCGCAAGTCTTCGGTTCATTGTTTTGCGAAGCCAGATACCCGCGGAGGCACCGCGATCGCAGCCGGATTATTCCGTGGCGCAGGAGAGGTGTCAACGCCTCCACCCCTGCCAACTCGCCGCCGTCTATGCTAGGATGAGTCGCCGAAAATGCGCGTCGTCGAAAAGCGTCAACTCCTATCCGCCGAAGAAATCAATCGGACGCTCCAGCGGCTGGCCCATGAAATCATCGAAAAGAGCGGGGGCGCCAAGGATCTAGCCCTGATCGGCGTCCGTCGCCGCGGAGTCACGCTGGCCGACCGCCTGGTAAGGTCGATTCGCACGTTTTCAAAGGTGGATGTCCCGATGGGCATTCTGGATATCGCGCTCTATCGCGACGATCTCTCGACCATCGGCTCGCAGCCGTCGCTGCAAGGCACCGAAATCGATTTTCCGGTCGATAATCGCGATCTGGTGGTCGTCGACGACGTGCTCTACACCGGCCGCACGATTCGCGCCGCAATGAACGGCCTCTTCGACCTGGGCCGCCCGAGCCGCGTCCGTCTCTGCGTCCTCATCGACCGCGGCCATCGCGAGCTTCCCGTGGAAGCCACCTTCGTCGGCCGCAACGTGCAGACGAGCGACACCGAAATCGTGGAAGTTCGCCTGCAGGAAGTGGATGGCGAGGAGCGCGTGGTGCTCGTCGACCGCGTTCCCTGATCGGCGCCGGAATTTCGGAGGCGGCAAACTCAACTAAAGGGACACAGTGCAGCGCCTGTCACACTTGCTCGGAATCGAAAACCTCACCCGCGAGCAAATCACTTTTATTCTCGATCAGTCGAAACCCTTCCAGGAATTTCAGCGCTATCCCCTAAAGAAACTGGCCACGCTTCGCGGCAAAACCGTCGCGATCGCGTTCTTCGAGTCTTCCACGCGCACGCGCATCAGCTTCACCACCGCTGCCTCCCGCCTCGGCGCGGACACGATGGCCCTCCAGGCCGAATCCTCGAGCCTGAAAAAAGGCGAATCGCTGATCGATACGGTCCGTACCATCGAGGCCATGCGCCCCGACGGCATCGTGATCCGCCACAGCTCTTCCGGCGCGCCCGAATTCGTCGCCGAGCGCCTCGAAATTCCCGTGCTCAACGCGGGCGACGGCACGCACGAGCATCCCACGCAAGCCTTGCTCGACGCCCTCACCATCCGCGATCGCAAAGGCGGCCTCGACGGCTGGAACATCACGATTCTCGGCGACATCCTCCACAGCCGCGTCGCCCGCTCGAATATTCATCTTCTCAGCAAATTCGGCGCGCGCATCACGCTCTGCGGCCCCGCGATGTGGGTCCCGCGCGAACTCGAAGACATGGCGCCCGGCCTGCGCCGCACCACTTGCATCGAAGACGCCCTCGAAGGCGCCGACGTCGTCATGGTCCTGCGCGTGCAGACCGAGCGCATTCACGAGCCCGCGCTGGCCGCCGAGGAATACATTCTCGGCTATCAGCTCACCGCCAAGCGCCTGCGCCTGGCGCGTCCCGACGCGCTCGTGCTGCATCCGGGCCCGATGATTCGCGGCCTCGAAATCGATCCGGCCGTCGCGGACGGCGCGCAGTCCGGCGTCCTCGAGCAGGTCACCAACGGCCTCGCCGTTCGCATGGCCCTTCTCTATCATCTGATCGGCGGCGCGCCGGTCGACGCGCCCCATCCCGCAAAGGACCGCTCGAATGCTGCTGATTAAGAATGGCCGCGTCCTCGATCCGGCCACCAAGACGGACGCCGCGCTCGATATCCTCCTCGATGGCGGACGCATCTCGCGCGTCGGCGCGAATCTCTCCGCCGACGGCACCGAAATCTTCGACGCCAAAGGACTGATCGTCGCGCCAGGCTTCATCGATCTCCACTGCCATCTCCGCGAGCCCGGCCAGGAATTATCCGAAACCATCGAGACCGGCACGCTCGCCGCCGCGCGCGGTGGATTCACTGCCGTCTGCTGCATGCCGAATACGCAGCCGGTGAACGACAGCGCCTCCGTCACGCGCGGCATCGTCGAACGCGCCGCTGCCTCCGGCGCCGTCCGCGTCTGGCCCATCGGCGCGGCATCGATTGGCAGCAAAGGTGAAGCCCTCGCCGAAATCGCTGCGATGAAAAATGCGGGCATCGTCGCCGTCAGCGACGATGGCAAGCCCGTCGCCACCGCCCGCCTGATGCGCCAGGTGATGGACTATTGCAATTCGCTCGGCCTTCCCGTCATCGACCATTGCGAAGATCCGTCGCTCTTCGCCGGCGGCGTCATGCGCGAGGGCCCGCACTCGCTTCGCCTCGGCCTCAAAGGCATTCCCGCGCAGTCCGAATCGATTTGCGCCGGCCGCGACGTCGAAATCGCCTCGCTCACCGGCGCGCGCCTTCATATCGCGCACATCTCCACGCGCGGCTCGCTCGATTACGTCCGCTGGGCCAAAAAACAGGGCCTGCGCGTCACCGCCGAAGTCACGCCGCACCATTTCACGCTCACCGACGAAGACGTTCGCTACGACACGCACTACAAAATGAATCCGCCGCTCGCCTCCCGCGAAGATCGCGACGCGCTCATCGACGGCCTCGCCGACGGCACCATCGACGCCATCGCCACCGACCACGCCCCGCATCATCCCGCGAGCAAAGACGTCGAATTCGATCGCGCGCCCTTCGGCATCACCGGCTTCGAAACCGCGCTCGCGCTCGGTCTCACCGTCCTTGTCGATTCGGAAAAACTTTCGCTGATGCGCCTGATCGAACTATTCACCACGGGCCCAGCCCGCGTCCTCGACCTCGAACGCAAAATCGCCGCTGGCGAACCAGCCGACATCACGATTTTCTCGACCGACCACGATTGGACATTCCGCGCCGCCGACTCCCCCAGCAAATCCCGCAACACTCCCTTCGACGGCCGCGCATTCCGCGGCGCCCCGATGGCCACAATCGTCGCCGGCCGCATCGCCTTCCGCCGCGAACCAGCCATCTCCTGAACGCCAGCCGGGTGCGTTCTCCGCCTTCTCTGCGTCCTCTGCGTCTCTGCGGTAATCTTCTTCCCGTCTTCGCATCTATGTTAATTTAGGCTCCTTTCGGAGCACACGATCCATGGCCGAAGCCAACGCACCGCAGAATCGCACCATCGCCAGCGTCAGCGACTATCTCGCCGCCGAACGCACCTTCCTCGCCTGGATTCGTACCGGCCTCGCCCTCATGGGCTTCGGCTTCGTAGTGGCCCGCTTCGGTCTTTTCTTGGAGGAATTCAGAATCGCCGCACCCGCACTCGGAGTCCAGAGCCGCGTCAACGGCGGCCACTCCGTATGGTTCGGCACCGCGCTCATCGCCACCGGCGTCATCGTCGACATCTTCGCCTGCTGGCACCACGTTAAAATGGTCCATCAGTTGAACCGCGGCGCAGCCGAATTCACGAAATCCTCAAAAGCAGCCATCGCCCTGGGCGTGTTCCTCGCGATCGTAGGCGTGGCCATGGCCGTCTATCTTCTTTCCGTCTAGATATCGCGGTAGGATTCTTCAGAAATAGGAGACAACGATGCCTTCGAGCTCAGACAACGGAATCGTCAGCAAGCCCAGCAATCATTCGGTGGATGCAACCGTGGAAAAACTGAAAGGAATCCTGCAAGCCAAGGGCGTAGCGCTCTTCGCGCTCGTCGACCACAGCGGCGAGGCCGAAAAGGTCGGCCTGAAAATGCGCCCCACGAAGCTCCTGATCTTCGGCAGCCCGAAAGCCGGCACTCCGTTAATGGTCGCCTCACCCAGCATCGCCATCGACCTCCCGATGAAAATCCTGATCGCGGAAGACGCCGACGGAAAGGTCTGGGTCAGCTACAACGCACCGCAGTACCTGAAGGAACGCCACAATCTGCCGGAGAACTTGCTGCAAAATATCGCAGTAATCGAAGCCCTCGCGACGGCCGCCGCGACGTAGCAAAGGTTCGCGCTGGGGCGCTGTCATTCCGAGTGGAGTCGCGCGTTCTTGTAGTTCCCACCGCCCTTCGGTGGGCGCGCGGCGCAGCGAGGAATCTGCTATTGCTCGGGCCACCGCACAATAACCGCCGGCGCGGGTAACCAAGCAAGGCCGCTTTTCCAATTTCAAATTTCTAATTTCAGATTTCAGATTTTCGGCCGTTGCTAGTGTGCGGCGGGCTCTGCGGCGGGATGCATCCCATGTTGCGGCACTTCGTGGACGCCGCGCGGCGGCGCTTCCTGGTGGAATCGGAAAAGCTGGTTTAGCGGCCCGGCGCCCTTGCCGATCTGATACGACTTCTCGATCGCCTTCGTCACATACGCCTTCGCCAGAATCACGGCCTCGCGCAACTGCTGCCCGCTCGCGAGCTGCGCCGCGATCGCCGACGAAAACGTGCAGCCCGACCCGTGCGTGTTCAGGCTCTTCACGTGCTCGCCGCCAAACGTTTCAACCTCAGTTCCATCGCACAGCACGTCAATGGGCTTATCGAGATGCCCGCCGGTCACAATCACGGCCCGCGCGCCCATCTCCAGAAGTTTCTGCCCCGCCGCCTTCATCCCGTGCACGTCTTTCACTTCGAGCCCGGTCAGAAATTCGGCTTCGGGAATGTTCGGCGTGATCACGCTCGCGCGTTTCAGCAATTCGTCGCGGACAAATTTCAGTCCCGGCGCGTCCAGCAACTCGGTGTCCCCCGCGGTCGGCCGCGAAACGGGATCGAGCACCACATGCGCGAATTTGTATTTGTCGAGAAACTCGGCCACCACCGCCGCATTCGCGCGATTCGCCAGCATCCCGATCTTCACGCCCGCAATCGCCGAATCTTCGGCCAGCGCATCGAGCTGCGCGCGCAGCGTCGCCGCTGGGGTCACCTGCACCGCGAGCACTCCCTGCGTCGACTGCACGGTCAGCGCCGTCACCGCTGCGATGCCGTAGCAGTTGTGCGCCGCGAATGTTTTCAGGTCGGCGGCCACACCCGCGCCGCACGAGGGATCGAATCCGGCAATCGTCAGCAGGATCGGTGGGACGTGATTTCCGTGGTTCGTGTGCGTAGCGTGACTGCTCAAATTCCAGTGCCCTCCGCGCGAGGCACAAATGCCGGCGACGCCCAACCTCGGAGCGTGCCGGCAAATTGAAATGTACGCGCCTTCTTGCCCTGCGCGCAACAAATTTCTTTCTCGCGCGGTGCGTCAGCCCATCCGCCGGGCAGCCGCCGCTTCGTTCAATCGAAGCGGCGGCGCCAGTTCGCTCACGCAAACGGATTTTCGTCGCCGCTCGGCCCGTAAATCGAAGGCACCGGAAGATCGAGCAGCCGTAAATACACCGAGAGTTGCCCGCGGTGATGATAAATGTGGCTGAGCACGATCATTCGCGCCACATCCTGGCGCGACTTGGTGAAGAGCGGCCGGCCGTTCGCCTTCAGCGTCCACGCCGCGCGCAACTGTTCTTCGCCGAGGCCGTCGAGATAAGCTCCCGCGTCTTTCACGCTTTGGTCGAACACGGCGAGAATTTCCTCCGTGCTTTTCGCTTCCTCGAACCGGAAGGCGTTCGGATCGACTTCATGCTCCGTTTTCTTGAGATTAGCCACAAATCGTCCGGGAACTGCGGCGATGTGCAGCGCCAATTGCCCGAGCGACATCGATTTCGCCGTCGGCTTCCAGCTCAGCTTGCTCGCCGGGATCCTCTCCAGCACGCGCCGCGTCGTCTTGGCTTCTTCGCGGAATTCCGCGCCGACTGGTGTTATCGTGCTCGTCTTCTCCACTGCTGCTGCCACGTTCGTCATTGCCTTTCTCCTTTTTCAGTAATGAAGTTCGATCGCGCCCCGCGTTACTTCTTTTCGGCGAGCGCCTTCGCGCGCGCGTTGATGCTGCTCCATCCGCCGATCAAGCCCTTGCGATAGTCTTCCGGAACCATTCCAAGCGCGAGATGCTGAAACTTGATCACCGTCCCGCCCGCCTCTTCGCTCAGCCGGTACTGCACGTTCGAATTCACCGGATACGACATCATCAGCGGCCCGTAGAACTCCAGCAGCGTCGGCTTCTTGATCGACTGCACGTGCGCCCACAAATGCCCGTTGCCGTCGCCCAGATCGCGGAACCATCGCCCGCCCGGCCACGGCTCGATCTTCATCGGCATTGGCTTGTTCTCCGCCTGCGTCATTCCCGATCCAAGCTGTTCCAGCAGCGCCGCAAACGTCACCTCGAGCGATGCCTTCACGTGGATTTCCTCCGTAATGTTCAGGGTCAGATCCTCAACCTTTGCTGTCGCTGCTGCGATCATGATTCCTCCTTGAATTTGGATTCACCGCGTCTTGGCTTGCCTTCGCCTCGGCGCGTTCTTTCACTTGCTGCAACTGATGCCGCCAGAATTTTTCGAACATGCCCGCCCATTCATGGAGCGGCCGGATCGCATCGGCGTTCGTGCGATACAGCATCCGTCGTCCGTCCCGCCGCACCCGGACCAACCCCACATCCCGCAGGACGCGCAGGTGCTTCGACACCGATGGTTGCTCCAGCCGCAGCGTCGCCACGATGTCGCCGACAGGCCGCTCCTCGAGCGCCAGGTAATTGAGAATCTCCCGCCGCCGCGGTTCCGCCACCGCGTTGAACGCATCCGAGGTCGTCGCTGCCCTTGCCATGCCCGAATATTACATTCCCATATGGGAATATGTCAAGCCCTAATTTTTTGCAATCCGTTTTGCCGCCCCGCAGCGTATTTTGCTTTGAGGCTGGTGCCCGTTATCTCTCGACGCAAAATTCTCAACTCGTGATATGACTTCCCTCGCCGAGGCAACGTCTGACGGAGGTTCCATGCACGAATCACAGCTTGAAGCGGCGCCATCCACTCGATTCGACCCGGGCCTAATCCTCTTCGCGCTCGCGATCGTCGCGCTCGGCGTGCAAAACATCATCTCCGCCAAAAACGTCACGCAGGCGATGGGCCCTGGCTACAACGTTCTTCCGGTGCTTCCCTTCCTGCCGTCGCTCCCGTGGCTGGCCTACCTATTCGGCGCGGTCTGGGTGGTGTTGGGCGCGGCTCTGCTCTTCCAGCGGACGCTTCTCCCGTCCGCGCTCGCGCTCGGGACGATTCTGTTTCTCTGCGCGGTGATTCTCGAAGCGCCCAAGAACGCCGCGGCCATCCGCAACGTCGGCCTTCGCACCGGCGTCTTCGAGCCTCTCGCGATGGGCGCGCTCGCGTGGCTGCTGCCCGGCGCGGCCGCGATTCCGCGTTGGCTCGCGCTCGCGGCCCGCTGGATTTTCGCCGTGTCGCTCGTCGTCTTCGGCGTCGACCATTTCCTCGTGTTCCAGTTTATTGTCGGATTGGTGCCTTCCTGGATTCCGTGGCACGCCTTCTGGTCCGCGTTTTTCGGAGTCGCATTCATCGCCGCGGGAATCGGCATCGCGCTGAATTTTCTCGCGCGCTGGAGCTACGCGGGCATCGCCTTGATGTTCGGGATCTGGGTCATCACGCTGCATCTGCCGCGCGTCCTCGGACTTTACGGCGTCCCCGGCGCGCCGCGCGATCCCTCCGAGTGGTCGAGCCTTTTCATCGCCATCAGCCTCTGGGGCGGCCCGTGGTCCCTCGCCCGAAAGCCTTCGTAGCGGCCACCTTTAGGTGGGCGGGTTTGCTTCAAGGTTTTCCGGGTGCCCCATCCTCCCGCATTTTGCGAGGGTGGGACCTCCGCCTAGCATTCGCGCAAAACCTAGCCTGTAATCGCAGGACCCTCTTCGCGTCGTTTCCCTGCTTCCCTGCTTCCCTGCTTCCTGCTTCCTTGCTTCCCTGTTTTCCGCTCTTGAAGCGCGACCATCCAATCCTGGACAATCTCGAACATGCCTCAGCCCGCAGATCGAAAGCGTCTCGGACACCGCGTTCGCCGTAGCGCACTACCGCGCCGCCGAAACCGAGCGCGCCGACGCTCTTTTCCGCGACCCGCTCGCCGCCGTTCTCGCGGGCGAACGCGGCAGGAAAATGGCGGCCGCGATGCCGATGCCGAGCATCACCAGCCAAATCGTGGTGATCCGCACCTGCATCATCGACGACTTCATCCTGCGGGCCATCTCGCAGGGCGTCGATGTGATCATGAATCTCGGCGCGGGCCTCGACACGCGCCCCTATCGCATGGACCTGCCCGAGTCTCTGCTCTGGATCGAGGTCGATTATCCCCGCGTGATTGAATTCAAGGACGAGCGCCTCGCCGCCCAGCAGCCGCGATGCAAGCTGGAACGCGTGCCGCTCGATCTCGCGAATCAGCCGGAGCGCCGCAAGCTTCTCGAGGCCACCAATGCGCGCGCGAAAAAGCTGCTGATTCTCACCGAAGGCGTGGTTTCTTACTTAAGCGTCGAAGATGTCGCGTCGCTGGCCGACGACCTGCGAGCGCTCGATCGCGTCGAAGGATGGATCGTCGAATATTTTTCCAGCGAGCTGGCGAATTTTCGCGGCGCGGGCGCGGACGCGTCCGCTGGAAAATGCAAAACGCCCCATTCAAATTCACGCCGCCAGACTGGTTCGCCTTTTTCGCGAGCCACGCCTGGCAGCCCAAGCGCATCGAGTATCTGGCGGAAGAAGCCGATCGCCTTGGCCGCCCGATCAAGCTGCCCGGCATCCTCGGCGCGATGATGAAGTTGCGCAGCCTCGTCATTTCCAAAGAACGCCGCGAAGCCTTCCGCAAATTCCAAGCCTACGTCCTCCTCGAACCAAAGGCTTAAATGTCGCCCGGGGTCCTTTTTACCCTGACAGCGGCAGGGGAGCCCGGCAGCTTTTGCTTTTATTTTTTCTCTGTCGGACATGCAAGGTCGTCAAGGCTGCCGCGCTGAAAGTTCGCGGCGCTACATTTGGACCTGGAAGCTCGGCTAGCGCTGTCATCCCGAACGGAGTCCCGCGCTCTTGCCTTTCCCACCGCCTTTTGGTGGGCGCGGGACGCAGAGAGGGATCTGCTTTTGCCCTCGTAGCAGCGCCCTTTCGGCCCGGCCGGTTTTGCCTCCTCGGGCAGAGTTTGCTTACAATGCGGTATTAATATGTAAACGGAAAGCGAGGCTACAGTGAGCACTCTCGAGGGCTACCCCCGCATCACGCCGTTTCTATGGTTTGACTCCAATGCCGAAGAGGCGGTCGACTTTTACATCAGCGTCTTCAAGAATTCGCGCCGCCTCGACGAGCTCCGCAACACGGGCGACGCTCCCGGCCCGAAAGGCGGCGTCCTCACGATCGCCTTCGAACTTGACGGCCAGAAGTTCACTGCGCTCAACGGCGGCCCTGCCTTCAAATTCACGGAAGCCATTTCGTTCGTGGTGCGCTGCGATTCACAGCAGGAGATTGATCACTACTGGTCGAAGCTGACCGCCGGCGGCAGCGAGGTTCAATGCGGCTGGCTCAAGGATAAGTTCGGCCTCGCCTGGCAGATCGTTCCCGTGCGCCTCTCCGACTACGTGAAACACTCGAAGGCCATGCAGGCCATGATGAAAATGAAAAAGCTCGACATCGCCGAACTCGAACGCGCCGCCCAATCCTGAGTTTGCCGCGCGAGCTTCCGACGCCAGCGGTTCTCTTGACATTTGCGCGTCTGCGACTAGGATGAAAATAGAAATGCACCTGTTCCCGAGGATTGAGCCGTGAAAATCGAAATCCGCGATGCAGCGCTTGAAGCCAGAATCCAGAAGCAGCTTCAGGCGACGGGCTCCGGCAGCGTCGAAGAAGTGCTGGTCCGCTTGCTGGAACCGCAAGAGGAACAGGATCGCTGGCTTTCGGAAAATCGCGACGCGATCAATGCGAAGATTGAGCGCGGGATCAATCAGCTTGACCGCGGAGAAGGAATCCCCGAAGACCAATTGGACGCGTATCTCGCCAAACTGAAAAACAAGCCTAAATGACTGCGCGTTACCTCCTCGCGCCGCAAGCCGCCTTCGATCTCTTCGAAATCTGGGATTACATCAAAGAACAAACCGGTATTTCGACTACGTGCCGGGAATCGCGCGAGGCTGAAGGACTTCAATATCGGCATACCGGGTGAAGTCCTTGTCGTTGAATGTCAGAATGCGGCGGACACCGTGCACGCGCATGGCCGCTACCAGACGAGCGTCGTGAACCTGCACACCAGACACGCTGTGAGTGACGAGGAGCTTGCGCCATTCTTCATGAACCGCAAGGCTGTCGGGCAGCAAACGAAGTTTTTCTTCGAAAAATCGTGCCTTGCGATCGGCATCTTGAGGCGAGAGGCCGTAGCCGTTGCGGTCCACGGGGCGCGTACACGCGTTCCAAAATTCCGCCACATTCTGCGACGTATAGCAGAGAACACCATCACGCCGGAGAATGGCATCCGTCGCTGAAACGATCGCGGAATAATCGCTGTGGTCTGGCTTTACCCAGCGGAGAAGTACGTTGCTATCGACGAGGTAAGGCGTCTCTGCCATCTAGCCTGTCCTCATAGAAGCTCTCGCGTGAAAAGCTCTCTGTGGGCAAATCTGGCAGGTGTTCGGAGCCTTCCGCCATCGCTGCAAGCATTCGATGAAATTCTTCGATGCTCATCTGGCTCCGGGACGATGACCGTCCGGTGAGGACTTCTTTAAGAAGCTGTTCGGCTACCTTTTCCAAAGGCAACCCCTTGGCGCGCGCCTCTTCCTTCAGGCGAGCTTCCGTCTCAGCACTGAGCTCAACACGGATAGTCATGGGAGCGCCCCTCTGGCAAATAGGGTAAAACACATTCGAGCCCAATTGCTAGGGTTGACCTGTATCCGGACTGGTTCGCCCAAGAGCAGCATCGCCTTTTGTCCCATTCGTACCGCGCTTCGCGATCGATTCTGCACTGATGCACGTATGGTCACACAGCGGTCTTCGCAGTTACGATTTGTTTTGCATAACATATTCAGCACCTACGGGAGGAATCGATGGCACAACCAGCAGCAGCACGCAGACAAACAAATTTCATTAAGGCTCATGATTCGGTTATTGGAACGAAGGTAGTTAACGCACAAAACGAAGACCTCGGAAAAATCGAGGAGCTAGTGCTCGAAGCAGGTTCAGGGCGCGTCGCCTACGCCGTCCTTTCATTCGGCGGCTTCCTTGGAATGGGAGACAAAGATTTCCTGATCCCCTGGAAGTCGCTCCGATTCGACGTGGCGAATAACCGCGTCATCCTGAATCTCGACAAGGAGCGGCTGAAAAATGCTCCCGGATTCGAGAAGGACGCGTGGCCTAACATGACCGATCCGAACTTCGGCCAGGGTGTCTCGCAGTATTACGGTTACGATTACGAGACCGGCCTCGGCCGCGATATTCTCTAAGACTCTACCGAGAGTTTCAAACATCACCCAGGGGCCGACGATTGTCGGCCCTTTTTTTTGAACCCCGGAATGATCAGTGGGACGAAAAGGTGGATGTGAACGCCGTTTGTCGGCGACGCCCCTCGCCAGGCATCCGGTTTCAAAGCGAAAGAGTCGATCTTTGTGCAGGGCTGCAAGGGACAAGGCGTATCCAAATGGCGCGCCGACCTGCCGACAATCGTTCCCTATGCTCGAAAGATGCGCGAGCCGCCAAGGACTTGCGGACGAATGACACGCCCGCCGAAAAAACGGCGACCTGTCATTCCGAGGGCCGGGTTTGCCCGAGGAATCCGCTTTTTTCTCTTCGGCTGCAAAGAACAGATCCCCCTCAGAGCGCGTAGCACTCTCCCGCCCGTCAGCATAACGAGAAAAGATGAGTGCTTCGTGCGACAATTACCCAGCGATGGCCTCTGTTCGAGAACACTTCGACAAATCCTTTCTGTATCTTCTGAGCGTCTCGGTGCCACTGAAGGTCGCTACCGCTCGGGGGGAAGTCGAAATAATCAGCAGGAAAATGGTTGATTTCGACGGGCGAGTGCGGTTCTTAGCGGTTTTTGTCCCTTCACACCCGGAGTGGCTTCCGGTGTGCCGTTTCCTTTGCGGCAGTACCGGATACCTGCTAAATCCCTCGGGCTCGTCAAATGTCTCGCTACCGCCCGCTCAGTTCGTCTACGGTGGCTACGAGATACTGAACGCAGGTGGTCTCGTTATTACATCCCAGCCACTGTGCGAACCTCCTGTCGCCGAAGCCGTGCTTCCGTTTTCGGGGCTGCTCTTCTTCTACTCGGACAATGACGCGACCGAACGTGAACTGACTGACTTGCGATCGGCCGGAACCCAAAACTCGGTTCATGTCCGATGGCGCGGGCCACAGTTCGCAAAAAAGCACTCCGCTGGCGAAAAACCGGTCGCGTTCATTTCCCACGACAGTCGAGACAAGGCAGACATTGCAAGGCCGCTCGCGATCAGCCTGCAAAAGAAACTGTGCCCGGTGTGGTTTGACGAGTTCTCGCTAAAAGTGGGTGATTCACTCCGAGAGAAGATTGAGGATGGTATCCGGAAATGCGCTCGATGCATCTTAATTCTGTCGCCATATTTCCTGTCGAATCAGGGCTGGACGAAGAAGGAGTTCGCCGGAATTTTCACGCGCGAGATTCTTGAGAAGCGAAGCGTCGTATTGCCCGTGTGGTGCGGAGTCACCGCCAAGGATGTGTTTGACTACAGCCCGAGCCTCGCAGACGTAAAGGGGATCGACTGGTCTCTCGGGGTCGACTCGGTCAGCCAAGCCCTCTACAGCGTGCTTTTCGACACGACAATTATTGCTCCCACTTTTTCCGACAAGTAGCGCCGATGTTATAATTCTTACCTCGTCCCTCGGGGCGGGAGGGAGGCGATATCCGATGTCTAGGCTCGATGCGTTTAAGGGTCGCAGCAGGGGGCAGAGGAGACGTCGAAAGCGAGAAGCGCTGGCGAACATGTGGCGAGGTGTCACCGTAGTCTGTCGCAATGGAATCTGGCGGTTCCCGCGTTCGTAGGGCAACTCGGGGCGCATGCTTGCGCTCGAACGTCCTTACTCTTCGCAGCAAGGTAGACGACGGCGAATTATCAGGGAAACAAGCCGCGGACTAGCGTAGCATCGGCTACACGCCCCACCGCGAGTACGTACGCGCCGGTGCGCATGTGCGTCCTGTGCTTGCGCATGGATTCGTAGACTTCGAGGAATGCGCGGCGCATCAGCGCTTCGAGCTTCAGGTTCACGTCGGCGAGCGGCCAGAAGAAGCTCTGCAAATCCTGCACCCATTCGAAATAGCTTGCGGTGACTCCGCCCGCATTCGCGAGAATATCCGGCAGCAGCATGATGCCCTTGCGCGCCAGCGCTTCATCCGCATGCGGAGTGCTGGGGCCGTTCGCCGCTTCGGCGACGATCTTGGCCTTGATTTGATCGACGTTATTCAGCGTGATCGCGTTCTCGAGCGCCGCGGGAATCAGGATGTCGCATTTCATCGTGAGCAAATCGTCGTTCGAGATTCGCGAGGTGCCCGGCATGCCGACCACGGTGCCCGAGCGTTCCTTGTAGCGCATCGCTTTCAGCGGATCGATGCCGCGCGAATTGAAGACGCCGCCGCGCGAATCGCTGATCGCCACGATGCGCGCCTTTTTCTCGGCGAAAAGCTTCGCCACCATCGAGCCCGCGTTGCCGAATCCCTGAATCGCCACCGCCGCGCCGCGCAGCGGCACCTTCTTCACCTTGCACGCCTCTTCGACCACCACCAGCACGCCGCGCGCCGTGGCTTCCTTGCGTCCTTCGGACCCGCCGATCGAAACCGGCTTGCCCGTCACGACGCCCAGCGACGAATATCCCTTCGTCATCGAATACGTGTCCATGATCCACGCCATGGTCTGCGCGTCCGTATAGACATCGGGCGCCGGAATATCCTGCTCGGGCCCGATCAGCGGCAGAATTTCGGACGTGTAACGGCGCGTCATGCGTTCGAGCTCGGCCTTGCTCATCCGTTTCGGATCGCAGATCACGCCGCCCTTGCCGCCGCCAAACGGAATGTTCACGGCCGCGCACTTCCACGTCATCCACGTCGCCAGCGCCTTCACTTCGTCGACCGTGACATTCGGATGGTAGCGGATGCCGCCCTTGGCCGGGCCGCGCGCCACGTTGTGCTGCACGCGATAGCCGGTGAAAACCTTCACCTGCCCGTTGTCCATTTTCGTGGGGATCGAAACTTCGAGCACGCGCTTCGGCGTGCGCAGGATTTGGCGCAGGCCTGCGTCGAGCTTCAAGTACTCGGCGGCGATATCGAACTGGATCTGCGCGATCCGGTGGGGATTCAGGTCCTCGCGCGGAGCAATCCGCGGTATGGGCTGGGGAGCCGCTTTGGCAACGGTGGCCATCTTGCCTTCCTCCTGGAGGGTGGGGAGCTTGCGCTGTCCTACCGCTTCGCAACTTTTATAAATGGCCCGATTTTTCGCCTGATCGCTTGTAAGTCTATCGAGACTCGAAGTTTAGCCAAGCGCCAAAAGATGTCAACGGAAACGATGCCCCAAGCCACTTATTGGGTAATGCGAGAAACGGCGTGTGGCGACGCCGCGAACCCTCTAAGTTGCTGAAATGCGGCATGTTACGCCAATCCGGCCCCGTTGCGCGAGATGTGCACCGTCGCATGGAAACAACCAAGTTGACCCGGCGCCAGGCCCCAAGGTAGGCTCGCCACTCGCTGCTGCATCGGGCAAACGCTGGTTCGCCAGACGATTTTATGTAGCTCACGGCCGTTTTCGCCGTGAGGCTGTTCGGCCCCGGTTCTCGGGTTTCGAATTTCGACTTTCGAATTTCGGGCTTCGAGTTTCACACTACCTGGGCGCGGCAATCCAATGGCTTCGCCGCCGCGTACCTTCCAGAAGGGAGCTTCCAACCTGGTGAGTTCGCAGATGGGAGCGGAGGTGAGGGCCTCGGATGCGGCGCTCATCGATCGAGTGATGCAGCGGGACGAAGCGGCGCTCGCCGCGCTCTACGACCGCTACGCCTCGATGCTCTCGTCCGTGCTGAATCGGATTCTGCGCGACACCCAGGCAGCCGAGGAAATCTTGCAGGATATTTTCTTCCAGCTCTGGCGCAAGCCCTCGCGATTCGACGCGTCGCGCGGCTCGCTCCCCGGCTGGCTTCTCGTGATCGCCCGCAACCGCGCGATTTCCCGCCTGCGGCGCCACAATCCGGCGGCGGGCGATGAGTTCACCGAAAATTCCGTCGTGCTGCCGATGAATTTCGAAAGCACAATCGCGCAAAAACAGTTGCTTGAACGCGTGAAAGGCGCGCTGGAAAATCTGCCGAAAGAGCAACGCGCCGCCGTCGAGCTCGCGTATTTCGAGGGGCTGACGCATAGCGAGATCGCCGCGCGCACCGGCGACCCGCTCGGCACCGTGAAAACGCGGCTGCGCTCGGCGGTCGAGACGCTGAAGCGCACGCTGCATGCGGCGGCATCATGAAGATGGCATGAACATGGCACGGTGATGGCAAACGCTCATCCAACTCGCGACGAAGACTTCGATCTCCTCGCGCTCGGCGCGCTCGAAGGCGAAGAGAAGCAGGCGCTCGAAACGCACGTGGCGTCGTGCGCCGATTGCGCGCGCAAACTCGCCGAAGCGCGCGGACGCGTCGCGATGCTATCGCTCGCCGCGCCGCCGCTTGCGCCCTCCGCCGCCGTGAAGCAGCGCCTGATGGCGCAAATCCGCAGCGAGGCCGAGCCGGCGCGCCAGCCGCGCGTCGCGCCCGAATCCGCGTCGGCCGCCTTCGGCCGCTGGTGGAACGCGATCCTCGTCCCCGCAGCCATCGCGCTCGCCGCGCTCACGATTTTCCTGTGGCACGAGAATCGCGCGCTCGATCGCCAGCTCGCCGCCTTGCGCGCCTCGATGGACCAGCAGCAGCACGAGCTGCACGAGGCTAGCGAGGTCGCCGAGCTGATGACGTTGCAGAACACGATCACCGTCCCGCTCGCGCAGCAGTCCGGCATGCCGAAAGGCGCCGCGCACGTGATGTACAACGCGAAAATGGGCATGCTCATGTACGACGGCGAAATCGCGCCCGCGCCCGCCGCGAAAACTTATCAGCTCTGGCTCGTCCCCGTGAAGGGCAATCCGATCAGCTGCGGCGTCTTCACGGGACAGGCCGACCACTGGATGACGAAGGTGCCCGAGGGCGTGCCGCCGAAATGGTTCCAGGTGACGCTCGAGCCCGCCGGCGGCATGCCGCACCCCACCGGCCCCATGGTCCTCATGGGCATGGTCTCCTGATTTCGCGCGCCCCCGAAAAATGGATCTCGTCCTGCGATCCTGCGGGGAGCGCGGGGAAGCGCAGGGGCCGCGGATGGAAGCGCGAGCGGGCTGCCGGTAGAAGCGTGAGCCTTCAGGCTCGCGAAAAAGCGCGCTGCAAGAACCGGGCTTCAGCCCCGGCTGCCGCGAGCGGAGCGAGCCTCTTCAGGAGGGCGGCGCTTCCAGCCCCGCCAAAAAAACCGCGCGCGAAGCGCGCTCCCGCTGCGCAGACTCACCTGCAGCATGTAGTGTTCTTATCCCGGCCGGGGGATCATTCACTCGCCTCTTCGCTCTCCGGCGATGACCACTTCCCAAAAATGTTTGTTGTAGCCTCCAGCCCGAGCCTGCGGTATAAACGTTGTGCCCAATTTGGGGGGAGCCCGGCGGCTTCTTCCGCGACCGATTCACCCATCTCCACAATAACCACCAAACAGTTTGAGTCGAAAAGCGGTTCGCGGAAAAGGCAGCTGGACGAGTCACGAAATTTCTGAGGAGGAAATCATGAGGAAGGCCATCAGCATGTTCGGTCTGCTCGCGCTAATGTTCGCCGCGATCAGCGTAGCCGGCGTCACCACTCGCGCCAGCGACAAAGCGATGACGTGGACCGGTTGGATCAGCGACAGCCACTGCGGCGCAAAAGGCATGAGCGCGGACCACAAAGCCTGCGCCGAAACCTGCGTCAAGACCAAGAACGCGAAGTGGGTCTTCGTCAACGACAAGACCAAGCACGTCATCCCCATCGCCAATCAGGATTCCATCGTTCCCGACGACGCGCTCGGCCACCCGGTAAAGGTCACCGGCCACATCGACAAGGGCGTCCTCACGATCGACAAGCTCGAAGCTGCGAGTTAGCTTAGGCTAGGTCGCAGGTTGCAGCTTTGACGTTTCGGGTGCCCCATCCTCGTTTTGTGAGGGTGGGGCCCTTTCTTCTCTTCGCTCGCTACCCGCCACCATTTGTTTAACGGCACGCTTTTCGAATTTCGCTTTTCCAATTTCAAATTTCCAATTTCTATTTTCCGCCTGGAATTTTCTCCACACCCATATACGCCCGCAGCGCTTCGGGAATCACAATCGATCCATCAGCTTGCTGATAGTTTTCGACAATCGCGATCCACGTCCGCCCGACGGCGAGCCCCGACCCATTCAGCGTGTGCACGAACTCCGACTTCCCGCCGCCGCCCTTCGCTTTGAATCGAATTCCCGACCGCCGCGCCTGAAACGCCTCCGTATTCGAGCACGACGAAATTTCCATAAAATCGCCTGACGACGGCAGCCACACCTCGATGTCGTACGTCTTCGACGACGCGAATCCCATGTCGCCCGTGCACAATAGGACCACCCGGTAGTGCAGCCCCAGCTTCTGCAGCACCAGCTCGGCGCTGCGCACCAACGACTCCAGCTCGTCGTAGCTCTGCTCCGGCCGCGTGAATTTGAAAAGCTCCACCTTCTGGAACTGGTGCTGCCGCTTGATCCCGCGCGTGTCTTTTCCCGCCGCGCCCGCCTCGCTGCGGAAGCACGCCGTCCACGCGCACATTTTCAACGGCAGCGCGTCCGCGTCGAGCGTTTCCTCGCGGTGATAGCTCGTCAACTCCACTTCCGCGGTCGGCGTGAGCCACAGGTCCGTGCCTTCGAGGTGAAACATGTCCGCCGCGAATTTCGGCAGCTGCCCCACGCCCGTCAGCGACTGCGTGTTCACCAGGAACGGCGGCAGAATTTCCGTGAATCCGCTTTCGCGCGTGTGCACATCCAGAAAGAAATTCGCGATCGCGCGTTCCAGCCGCGCTCCCAGCGCCTTGTACACGACGAACCGCGACCCCGCGATCTTGATCGCCGCCGCAAAATCGAGAATCCCCGCGCCCTCGCCGATCTCCCAGTGCGGCCGCGGCGCGAAATCGAATTTCGGCGGCGCACCCCACCGCCGCACCTCCACATTTTCCGCCGCGCCGCGCCCCACCGGAACGCTCGCATGCGGAATATTCGGCACCGTCAGCATGAATTGCTTCAGCTGTTCGTCCAGCTCCGCAATCCGCTCGTCGTTCCGCTTCAATTCCTCCGAGAGCGCCTTCATTTGCGCGAGAATGCCAGATGCGTCAGCGCCGGCCTTCTTCAGCCGCGCAATCTCTTCGCTGGCCTTGTTCCGCTCCGCCTTCTTCGTCTCAGTCGCGTGAATGATTTTGCGCCGTTCGCCGTCGATCGCGCGAAACGCGTCGAGATCGACCGCCACGCCGCGGTCCCGCGCCATCTTCTCAACCACGTCGAAGTGTTCCCGTACGTATCCAAGATCAAGCATAGGGACACAAGAATAGCGGAAAGCCGCGACTCGTGAATAGTGACTTGTGACTCGTGATGCGCGGAGATGAACCGGCGCCGGTCATTCGAGACGCGCCACCCGCGCGCCCGTCATTCTGAGGCCGGTCTCTGGCCGAAGAATCTCTCTTCGTCCTTTTTCTGCTGCTCCCACTGCCGGAAGGAACTTTTCCAGGCGGGCTATTTTTCCTGGGAGCGGGAACCTTGACAACACACTCGGAGTCTGATATATCGGACTCCGAGTATGGCACAGAAACCGAAAGACGAACTGAAATCCTTGCTGCCGCTTTCGCCGGCGACGCTGCACATCCTGCTGGCGCTTGCGGCCGAAGACCGCCACGGTTACGGCATCATGCTGGAGGTGGCACGGCAGTCGCAGGGACAATACGAGCTGGGTCCCGGCACGCTCTACGACAATCTCGAAAAACTGATGCGCCGCGGGCTCGTGAACGAAGGGCCGCAGCGATCCGCGAACGAAGACCCGCGGCGGCGCTACTACCGGCTGAGCGCGTTTGGCCGGCGCGTGCTCTCGGCCGACCTGGAGCGGCTTCGAGGCGTGCTGAAGGAAGCGAAGGCGGCCATGTCGCCGATCAAATCGAGCGAATCGACATGAGGCGATTTTTCTATCGCGCCCTGATCGCGCTGCATCCGCCACGCTTCCGGGAACGCTTCGGCGACGAGATGATGTGCGTCTTCGACGAGGCGGGGCCGGACCGCACGGTGCGGCTCTTCGCCGACGGCGCGCTTTCGCTGCTGCGCCAATGGCTGCTGCGTTCGAACCTCTGGAAAATGGCGGCGGGCGCGGTGATCAGCAGCTCGCTGCTCCTGCTGTGCGGATATTCGGTGGCGGGTGCGGTGGACAGGTGGTTGGTTCGGGGACGCGACTGGCACGAGCGACTGATGATGGACCCGTGGCTTGGCGAACACCCGGCGCCATTTGACGAGGTCGAATTCTCGCGCGAGGCCGCGCAGGCGGTCACCATCCTCGGCGAGATCCGCAAGACAGATGCGCGAAAGCAGCGGTCACAGCGGAGGGGCGCTCCGCATGCCGAACCCATTCCCTCCGGCAATACCCTCCCAAACAAAGGCTTGTGATGGAGGCCGCGCTCGAGGCGAGAGGCCTCAGGAAATGCTACACGGCAGCGCCCGTCGTGAGCGACATCACGTTCGGCTTGCACGCAGGCGAAGTGCTCGGTTGCCTCGGCGCGAACGGCGCCGGGAAAAGCACGATCGTGAAGATGCTCACGGGATTGTCCGAACCGACGCGCGGGCAGGTGCTCTCATTCGGCGCCAGCATTCACAAGGATCTTGTCGGGTACAGGCGGCGGCTCGGCTACGTCCCGGAGGAGCCGGAGCTCTACGCCTACCTTTCCGGATGGGAGTACCTCGAAATGGTGGGGACGCTGCGCGGAATGGAACGCGTGCGGATGGCGAAGAAAATCGAAGCGCTGCTTGCGCTCTTTTCGCTCGCGCCGCACAGGCACTCCGCGATCGGCTCGTATTCGAAGGGGATGCGGCAACGCATCCTGCTGATCGCGGCGCTGCTGCACGATCCGGAAATCCTGATTCTCGATGAGCCGCTCTCGGGGCTCGACGTGGTGTCGGCGATGATCGTTAAGAGCCTGATCAAAACGCTCGGTGAGCGCGGCAAGGCGATCTTCTATTGCTCGCACGTGCTCGAGGTGGTGGAGAAAGTCTGCTCGCACGTGATGATTCTGAGCAAGGGCAAGGTGATCGCGCACGCCTCGACGGCCGACCTGCACCGAATGGTCGGGAAGGCTTCGCTCGAGCAGGCGTTCGTCCATCTGGTGGCGGATCGGGACGCCGAGCAAACCGCGGGCGAGATTGTGGAAGTGATGGCGGCGGGCGCGGCGTAAGCGCGTCTTCGACGAATCGCGATGGAATCGGCGAAGCAGCATTGGCAAAAGTTTTCGCACGGGCCGTTTGTGCGGCTCGCGCGCCACTGCGTCGACCGCATTTTTGCGGGAAGCGAGGGCGCCGAGCCCGGCGAACTCGATCTCAGCATCGCGACGATCCTCGCGCTGCTCGCAACCCCCGCCGCTTTCGTCTCTCTTTTCTGCATGGACCACTACGGGTCCCTGCTGCTGTTCCTGCGAGGCCAACACATCCGATTCGATCCGTACACGGAGTCTGTGGGCGACGAATACTTTTTCATTGTGCTTGCGATGGTGGTGGCGGGCGCGGTGGCGGTTTGGAAGTGGGACCGATTGGTGCCGGATCGGCGCGATTACTCGAACCTCGCGCCTCTTCCGATTTCGAGAAGTCGGATTTTTCTGGCGAATTTGGCGGCGCTTTCGTTGCTGGCTGTGGTTCTTTCGCTCGACGTAAACGCGGTTTCGTCGTTTTTGTTTCCGCTCGTTGTTTGCGCGCAGCAGACGTTCTCACGTATTCGAGGTATTTTTTGCCACGCACACGCTGACAATCGTTCTGGCGAGCGTGTTCGGATTTCTGGCGGTGTTTGCCCTGCTGGGCATTCTCATGGCGGTGCTTCCCTACCGTGTTTTTCGCAAGGCGTCGCTTTACGGGCGCTGCGCGATTGTTTTCATGCTGATGGCGCTGCTTACGACGAGTGTTTCCGTCCCGCGCAAGATGCAACATCTCCAGGGCGCTTCACACGCGTGGATGCGGCTGCCGCCGCCAGCTTGGTTTCTCGGGCTGTGCCAGATTCTGCGCGGACAGAAGAGTGCCTCTCTGCAATCGCTCGGCGCCGCGGCCACTGTGGGGCTGCTTTGCGCGCTGCTGCTATCTCTCGCGGCGTATTCCTTATGCTACGCGCGATGTTTCGCGCAGAGCGCCGAAACGGTGGCGAATCTGCCCGCCGGGCGTGCTGGGCGTGCATCCGTGGCTTTTCGTTTGCTCGACGCGCTCTTTTTGCGAAGCGCTTTCCAGCGCGCCTGCTATCGATTTAGTTTCCGAACGATCTTTCGCAGCGAGGAGCAGGCATTTGCGCTGGGAGGGTTTCTGAGCCTCGGGATTATGATCGTTTCTCAGGCACTTTTGCCGGCGATGCAAAAGAGACCAGCGCCCGCCGTAAGCGCGATGCCCTCGGCGGAGATTCTGAGCATCCCGTTGATCGTCGGATTTTTCCTGATCCTTGGTTTGTGGTCGGTTTGCGCGATTCCTGCGCCACTGCGAGCGAACTGGGTGTTCCGGTTTCACGTCAATTCCCGCTCGCGCGAGTGTGTGCCGCTGGCGCGAAAACTCATTCTCACGTTCGTCGTGCCGGCGCTGGCCGCGATTTGTCTTCCGGTGTATTCGCATTTCTGGGGGTGGCGCGTAGGCGTGGTTCACACTGCGTTGGTCGCGGTGTGGTGCGCGTTGCTGATCGAGGGATTGCTCGTCGGATTCCGGAAGATTCCGTTTACTTGCTCGCTTCCGAAATTCAAGAGCCATGCAATTGTCAGCGTGCTCCTGCTGGCGCTCGGCTATTTTGCGTTTACGTCGATGACGGCGACGGTTGAGAGTTGGGCGCTTGCCGATCCGCTTTGGTTTGTCCTGTTTGTTCCCGTCGTGCTGGGCCTTCCGGTTGCGATCTACCAACGGCGGAAAACGATGATTGAGAGCGATCGGTGGATTCTATTCGAGGAGCAATCTGTGACGGTCGTTGAAGTGCTGAATCTCGGTGGCTAACGGCATTTCGGGCCGGAGCGGCGGCGAACAACTCTCGACTCCCAACTCACTCGTCTTCCCGGTGCGTGATCTCGTGGACAAACTTCAGCACGTCGCCCACGCGCAGCTTTCCGCAAAATCGCGGGAGGTCAGACGCGGAGGGGAAGAGATTCGGTTTCGAGAGTGGCGAGGTCGAGAATTTCAGAGGCGTGCTGAATATCGATGCCGACGATCTGGCCCTTTTCATCGAGATCGATGACGACGCCGTCCTGAATCTCGCGCGAATCGACGCTCGGGCGCGCGTTCAGGTCGATGTAGAGCGAGTCGGTTTCGCGATCGTAGTGGAGCTTCATGATTGCGCGTCTATTCCATACCGTGCCGTTCGCCGCGCATTTGTAGCGGCCGCCTTGCCTTTAGGCGGGCGCCTTTTCTCGCATTGCACCCTCATCCCGTTTACCCTGACGCAGGAAGGGAATCCGCCGCATTCCGGCGCGTGAGGGATCTGCTCTTGCCGTTCGGCCTTGCGGTTTCGGTTGGTGCCGGGCGCGAATCCAGAAAAAACGCCCGCCTAAAAACGAGGCGGCCGCTACAAATTCAAAATCGTTCGACCCGCTGACGCCTCCTTGACTCTCAACTCTTAACTCTGAACTTAATCATCATCCTCATGCATGATCTCCGCGAAAAACCTCACAGGATTCCCCGTGCGCAGCTTCCGGCAGATCCGAAACAGCGAATCCTGTTCCCGCGCATCGAGCGCCCGCATCAGCGCATGGACGTACTTCGAGTGCCGGGGCAGCATGCGCCGGATGAACCGCTTCCCTTCCGCCGACATTCCCACTACGGTCAGTCGCCGCCCGCGGCGTTCTTCGTTGCGCTTCGATTTCGCCAGGTGCGCTTGGTCCCATCCCACCGGCGGCAGCGTCACCACCGCGCGGCGCAACCATCCTCGCCTTTCGAGCCGCGCGATCAGGTCGGCCATGTTGTGCCGCTTGCTCCTCCGCCGCCGGCCCACCTCCACGATCGGCAGCGCTCCCTCCCGATGCAGCAGGTGCAGCAGCTGGAACTCCCTGATCGTCACGTCAAACTGCTCCAGCGGCAGTCGCAGCTCCCCCTTCAGCCAGTCGGCCGCCTCCAGCAGCTCCATATACCCCCGAAAGGCCCGCTCGCTCCGCTCCTCCCGGGTTGGGAACCTCGCCATGGTGCAAAATCCTGCCAAAATTGGATTTTTCTGGCTTTTTAAGCCTTTATAACCGCCCGACGAATACCCGCTTCATATACTCGTCGGAGCCAGGATTTCATCCGTTGAAATACCTACCCGGGATATTTCGGTAATCGCGGATGCCGCGCAACAAAAACGCCCGCCTAAGAACGAGGCGGCCGCTACAAATTCAAAATCGTTGGACCCGGCCGCACCGTGTCTCTGTAGCGGCCGCCTTGCCTCCAGGCGGGCGTCTTTTCTGGATTGACACCGGGCAACAACCGACCGCAAAGACGAACACAAAGGCAAAAGCAGATCCCTCACGCGCCGGAATGCGGCGGATTCGGGATGACAGCGCAAAACTCGAAACCACTCCGTGCTCCCTTCCTTCGTCAGGGCAAGCAGAATGACGGCGCGAGAATTTCAGGCGTTGAGATATTTTCTTGAGATTTCGGGGATGGTGCGGGCGCGGCGAGGCGCATGGTCATTTCGAATTCGGCGTCGAGGTGCTGGAAGACGCCTTGCACGCCCATCCATCCTCCTAGCGCGAGGCCGTATAGCAGCGGGCGGCCGAGGGCGACGGCATTCGCGCCGAGCGCGAGCGCCTTGAAGACGTCCTGGCCGCGGCGCACGCCTCCATCGATGATGATGACGCCGCTGCCGCGCACCGCTTCGACGATGCGCGGCAGCGCGGCGATCGTCGCGGAGACATCGTCAAGCTGGCGGCCGCCGTGATTCGACACTTGCACGCCGGCGCAGCCGTGATCGATGGCCGCTGCGGCGAGCTCGGGCGTCAGCACGCCTTTCAGCAGCACGGGCAGGCCGGTGGTTTTCTGGATGAAGGCGACATCGTCCCAGCCGAGATCGCGCTTGAATCCCAGGCGGCCGTAGGCGGCGTCCTGCCCGGCGAAATTTCCGGCGGACAGCGGCGAACGGAAATGATTGCGGCGGTCGGTTTCGCGGTTGCTCGAGACGACCGTATCGATCGTGAAGACGATCGCGCGGTAGTTCGCGGCTTTCGCGCGGCCGAGGAGCTCGGTCGCTACGCCGCGATCGGCTGGCATGTAGAGCTGAAACCATTTCGGGCCGGGCGACGCCTGCGCGATTTGCTCGAGCGAAAGATTCGAAGGCGTGGCGGCGATGTAGAGCGTGCCGGCGGCGTCGGTGCCCTTCGCGGAGCCGGCCTCGGCGGTGGCGTGCGCCATGCCGTGCGCGCCCATCGGCGAGAGGACGATGGGCATCGAGATTTTCGTCCCGAGCAGCGTGATCGAGCGGTCGGCGTCGCTGTAGTCCGAGAGGTAGTGCGGCGCGATGGTGAGGCGCTTGTAGGCGGCTTCGTTTTCGCGCTTGGTCCATTCATCGCCAGCGGCGCTCGAGATGTAGCCGAAGCCGCCCGGCGGAATCACTTTTTGCGCCGCGGCTTCGAGCTCGCGGAGATTGATGATGTCGATGGCTTTGATTTCGGTGGGCGCGGCGTAGCCGGGCACGGTCGAGGTTTGCGCCGATACGGGCGCGGGCGACGCCGGGCGCGCTTCGGCGTGCGCGAGAGCTGCGGGCAGCGCGGTCGAGAACGTTACCGCGGCGGTGGCGGAAAGAAAATCGCGGCGATTGCGATTCATGGCGTGTCCTCCGGGCGAGTGATGGTCACGGTGAGTGACCGTGATGGTGAATCGCGCGGATGATAGCACGGGAAAAGCAGCGGCGAGTGGCTAGAGAGGGGGTTCGCAGTTGCCTTTGTAGCGGCCGCCTTGGTTTTAGGCGGGCGTTTTTTTCCCCGCCTCGTCTCGAGCTGTCATCCCGAACCCGCCGCATTCCAGCGGGTGAGGGATCTGCTTTTGCCTTTGTTCTCTATGTTTTGATTCTTGCCCGCTGGTATCGGGAAAAAGCGCCCGCCTGAAGGCAAGGCGGCCGCTACAAAAGCAAGACCCCGATTCAGATACTGATCGCGATTTTGCCGAGGAACTTGCCGGAGGCCTGGAGGCGGAAGGCGTCGAGGGCCTGGTCGAAGGGGAACACTTTGTCGATGACGGGCTTGATGCGATTCACCTCGACGGCCTGGATCAGCTGCTCGAGGGTGACGCGCGTGCCGACGCCGATGCCGTGCAGGCTGCCGCGCTTGAACATGAGGTCGTGCGCGTCGGCGTGGCCTTCGGGTCCCGCGAGAACGCCGATCAGCGCGACCTTGCCTTCCCAGCCGAGGCACTGAAACGAGCGCTGCAGCGTATTGACGCCGCCATTTTCGATCACGCAATCGACGCCGCGTCCGCCGGTGAGCGCGAGGACTTCTTTTTCCCAATCGGGATGCGATTTGTAGTTGATGCCGTCGGAGGCGCCGAGGCTTTTGGCGCGCTCGATTTTGGCGTCGCTCGACGAGGTGACGATCACGCGCGCGCCCGCCGCCCGCGCGAATTGCAGCGCGAACATCGAGACGCCGCCGGTGCCGAGGCAGAGCACGGTGTCGCCCGGCTTCACGCGCGTGCCGGCGTGCATCAGCGCGTTCCACGCGGTGGGGCCGGCGCAGGGCAGCGTGGCGGCTTCTTCGAACGAAAGACTCGGCGGCATCGCGACGCAGCCGTCTTCGTGGAGCACGATGAATTCGGCGAGAGTGCCGTCGAGCGGGGCGCCGAGCGCGCCGCGATTTTTCGGAGGCGCGCCGTCGATCCACACCTGAAAAAATGTGGGCACCACGCGATCGCCGATTTTGAAACGCGTGACGCCGGGGCCGGCGGCAATGACTTCGCCCGCGCCGTCACTGCACGGAATCGTGGGGCGAGTGAGATTGTAATGATATGCACCGGTGACGATCGCGTGATCGCGATAATTCAGCGCCGCGGCCCTCAGCCGGACGAGGACTTCGCGCGGGCCGGGCGCGGGATCGGGGCGCTCGACGCGGCGGATTCCGTCGAGGCTCGTGCCGCCATTGGGGATCTCGTAGGCCTTCATCGCGGGCTTAGAAAAGCTGGATGTGGCCGACGATGATGACGACCGCAACCAGCACGATCACGAGCACGAACGACGCGACGATGGTGATCCCGGCGACCCACATGTCGTGCGCGGCCTTTCGCGCCGCTTCCGCTTCCCTTTTTTGGAATTCGGCGCGCGCCTCGGCGCTCATCGCTCTTGGGTTGATTCCTTGGCTTGGATCCATCCCTGGTAGCTTACTTTCCGGAGCGCGGTTGTCAATGGCGGCGTGGAAATTCGCGGCGGTGGCAGGCGGCCTGGCTGGTCAAGCCGCCTGCGATCGCGGGTTGGGTTCTCCGGCCCGGGGTGGGCGAGCCGAAGAAGCGGAAGCGCGCTAGAACAGCAGATGCAACGAGAACTGCATGAAGCGATTGCTGCCGATCGTGCCGTTGATCGCGCCGTAGCCCTCGTACGAAGGAGGCGTGGTCGTGTAGCAAGGAGCGGGGTTGTAGCACGGATTGAGTTCGAAATCGGTATCGGGCGCGTCCAGGCTCGGGTGATTGAAGAGGTTGAACGCGTCCGCTTCGAACTTCAGGTTGAAGCGCTCGTTGAGCTTGAAGTTCTTGAATACCGAGAAATCGAAACGAGTCTGAAAGGGCGAACGGAAGACGTTGCGGCCCGTCGTGCCGAATCCGGTTTCGTAGTTGTCGCAAACGTCGTAGCCATTGATCGTCTCGCAAGGTGGGACGCCGTTCGAGCCGTCCGTAGGCAGCAGATAGGGAACGGAGAAAACCTGTGAATTGACGTATCCATAACCGAGGGCAGATTGTTGCTGCGTAAGGACGCCATGCCCGCCCTGGCCCCCATTTATCGTCTGCGACGAAGTGGCCTCGGCGGGAGTGATGCCAGGGGCCAGCGGCAAAAGAGGATTGGTGATGTAGTCATCCGCGCTGTAATAGATTCCCCCTGCGGTGCCGGAGTAATCTATGACGCTGAACGGCTCGCCACTCTCAAGCGTTGTGACTCCCGTGATGCCCCAACCATTTGCGGCGACGTTGAGGAGGCCGTGGGCATCCTTGATCGTCGGGAAATCGTAGAGATAGCTGACGATGAACACGTGGGTGCGGTCGAAATCGGAAGACGCGTAGGAAGTGCTCGGGTCCAACGGGTTGTTGCCATTGAAGAAAAGACCGGCGCCGAGACCGCTGCCTTCGTCGAGAGCATGGGAATAGGTGTACGAAGCGTTGAGCTGCAAGCCATGGCTCATCCTTTTCGTGACACTCAGCTGCAGGGCGTTGTAGGTGGAAATGCCGTTGGTGGTCCAGAGATCGGCGTTGGGGCTGATTCCGATATATGGCGAACGCAGGGCCGTATTGCCATCCGAGAAAGAGTAATGGCCCAGCTGAGTCTGGACCTCTTCGGCGGGGAGCTGAAAACAGGTTGCGGATTCGTCATTGTAGCCGTCGCAGCCGCCCGCAGGACCACCAGCGGCCAGATAACCATAGGAGTAGATCTGGTTGTTAACGGGATTCGTTGGCGTGGCGATTTCCGGCTGGTTGAATGGGATCGGCAAAACCAGGTGAACGCCGCGATTTCCGACGTAGCCCAGAGTGACAACGAGGTCGTTGCTCGGCTGCCATTGCAGGTCGAGGCTCCAATTCTCGGAGTAGGGAAGGACGTTCGTGGGATTGTAGCCGCCGAAGAGGAAGGGGAGCGCAGTTGAATCGCCGTTGACGTTGCAATACGGTTGGTTGGGCTGCTGCATTCCCGGAGCCGTCGCCTGGTCGCAGGCGGCGAGCTGCCGCATGTTGGGCACGAGCGCGGCGACGCCGGCCAACGTAGTCGGGGGCGTGGGAAGAGTGGTGCCAAACGGCGTGTTGGAGAGGCAATTCAAAGCGTTCGCGCAAGAAGGCGACAGGATCGGAATTGTGAACGGCTGTTGCGTGGTGACGCTGAAAGGCCCGCTGATGCCGAGGCCGGCGCTGGTTGACAACTCAGAGAAATACTCGCCGCGGTCGTAGAACATGCCAAAACCAGCGCGGACGACGAGATTCTTGCGCGGACTCCAAGCGACGCCGATGCGGGGAGCGAAACCCCACTGGCGACCGGTGAGCGTGGAATCGCTCACGCCCTTCGTGCCGAATGTCTTGTTGTTTCCCGCGACGACAATTCCGATGCCGGGCGTGCCGTCCACCTCGTTGAACGTGTCCGTCGCCAAGTCATATCCGAAATCCTTCGGATAGAAGTTAGTCAACAGGCCATTCTCTTCGTACAGGGGACCATCCCAATCCCAGCGCACGCCAAGGTTCAGCGTCAGGTTCCGGAGGATCTTGAAGTCATCCTGGGCATAGAGTCCGACGGTCTTCGCGCGAAAGTGGCGGTTCGTTTCGCCATCCAAGAGGGTGACTCCACTCTTGTTGGTAGGGCCGCGCGTTCCGGACGTGCCGAGAGTGCCTGTGAGGAAATCGGAGAAGTCGTAAAACGCAAGATTCGCAACGTCGTTTTCGCGGTTGTCGACGTTGAACTGGGTGTAGTCGTAGGTGCCGCCGAACGACAGCGTGTGCTTTCCGAGAACCCAGTCGTACTTGGACGAGCCCTCAAACTGGTTTTGGAAGACGCCCGCGTTCGCGAAGTTGGTGGAGGGGCCGATGCTCAACTCATTGCCATGCAAAGGCGCGATTTTGGTTGTGGCGGAAGTGGCGGCCCCTTCGTCCGCATAGTCAATCGTGATGCCGGGGAAGAGCTCGCCATTCGGAAGGGTGAGGCCCACACTGCCCGGAGTGAGGGCCTGGCCCGTGGTGGCGCTAGCGATCTGGCGAATGAATCCGAATCGCTGCTCCCATGTTGCGTTCGGGGAGACCACCGTCGTGTTGTCGAGCGAAAAGACCTGGCTTCCCGCCTGGAGCGTCTGAGGGAATCCATTCACCTGGCTGACCGCGAAGGGGCTCGTGGTGGGGTCGTTTTGAAAGTAGTATTTGGCCGCAATGCGGTCGCTGGAGCTGAAGTTGTAGTCGATATTGGCGTTGGCCTGGTCGGCGTTGAAAGTGCTGGGAGGACCGGAGATCGCGGAGTTGAACTTTTGGAGAGACGACTCATATCCGAGATTATTGACGCCGATGGTGTCGGAAGGAATGAGGTACTGTCCATTCTTCAGCTTCAGCTGGAAGAGGTTGAGCGCGACTGGGTCGACTTGACCGGTCGTGATGCACTTCACCTTGCTGGAATTCGTGCATGCTCCGCCCAAGGTCGTGGACAAGCCGGCATCGTAGTTGACCAGGTTCACAAGAGCCGTGGTATCGGTGCGGTCCGCGTCGGTGAGGCCGGCGAGCGTCGGCACGCCGTTGAACGTGCCGTTCAGAGCGTCGCTAAGCTGCTGGCGCTGGTAGGAAGCAAAGAAGAAAAGTTTGTCCTTCTTGATAGGTCCGCCGATCGTGCCACCGAAAACATTGCGATGAAGGGGCGGAGCGCCCGAGAAGAAAGGATTCTTCACGACAAACGTGGGCGCCGCATCGAGAGCGCTGTTCTGGAAATACTCGTAAGCCTGGCCGTGGTAGTCGTTGGTGCCCGATATGGTGGTCAACTCGATGTGAGCGCCGCTCTTCTGCCCCATGGAGGCGTCGTACATCGACGTGGTGACCTGGAGTTCCTGAATCGTCTCGGTCGGCGGCGTCGGCAGACCTTCGCCGATCGCATCGTACACGGAAGTGTTCGTCTGCACCTGGCCGCCGGCGCCGAAGATCTCACCGGTATTCAGCGTGAACCGGCTGTCGGCCATGTTGCTGGTCGAGTTGCCGTTGAACAGGTTGTCGGCATTCACCGAATTGAAGGAAAAGCTGTTGCTGGTGTCGCGCTGGCCGTTGGCCCAGATGCCCTGGTTGCCGAGGCCTTCGTTGCTGCCCGAGCCGGAAAGAAAGTCGGCGCTGGTACCGGGCGCAAGGAGGGCAAGCTGGGTGAAACTGCCGGTCCCTAGAGGCGTGGACTGAATGACGTCGGTTCCGAGCGTATAGCCATTGGATGTGTCCGTCTCGTTCAGGAGCGGGGTTGCGTTGACGGTGACCGAGGTCGTGATTTCTCCGGGCTGGAGCGTTGCTTTGACGGTTGCCGTCAAATTGCCTTGCACGAGAATTTGCGGATAGACCGCCTTCTCGAATCCCTGCTTGGTGATGGTGACCTCATAGGTGCCGATGGGCAGGGCGGCCACGCTGAACGAGCCATCGCCCTTCGTTTGGGCAGTGACTGTGAGGTTTGTGCCAACGTTGCGAACGCTAACATCCGCCTGCGGCACGACTGCGCCGGTGGAATCCGTAACGACGCCGTCGATGGAACCGAGAGTCTGCTGAGCGTATAAGGCGGAAGGAACGAAGGCATAGATTGCAAGAAGAAGAATCGCGGCAAACCCCACGCACACCCGTAACAATCGTGTCATCACACACCTCTTATGAATTATCTGCGGCTGCCAATCGCGGCCGTCCCACACCCCACTGACCCCGTGCGACACGTGCCCTGCGGCGCAAACTCACCCACAACCTAAATAAGGCGTCCGTATTTCTCAGCGAAAAACCAAAGATGAATAGACGGTGAATGAGCGGAAAGCACGGTCCGCCTCGCAAGAAACGCGGATTATCGTTTCAGGGATGCGCGCAGTCAAGTAGAAAAAATCTATCCAACGCTCGCGGCTTTGCTGATAGGGCTCATGCGAAAGGCAATCGACGGATGCGCCATTGCCGTCTTATGATCGCTTTTCATCGAACACGTTTGTGGGCATGGCGAGAACTCTCCCGGCGCCGGAACGGATCGCACAGTGACCAAAATCTTGCAGAAAATAATTGGGGCCGCTTGCGTTTGCTGCGGCATCCTGGCGGCGACGCAGGCGCAGGCCCCGGCGCCGCCTGCCGTCATCGCCGTCGATCATGGGGCGAATGCGGCGGCGCAGCAATCGAAGCATTACGTGATCGTGGTTTCGCTGGACGGCTTTCGCTACGACTACGCCGCGAAATTCGGCGCGCCGAATCTGCAGCGCCTGGCCGCGGAAGGAGCGAGCGCGCCGGAGGGGATGATTCCCTCGTTCCCGTCGGTCACGTTTCCGAATCACTACACAATCGTTACCGGCCTATATCCCGAGCACCACGGCATCATCGAAAACAATTTCTACGATCCCGCGAGGAAGAAAACCTATCAATCGAGGAATGCGGATACGGTTCGCGACGGAAGCTGGTATGGCGGCGTCCCGCTATGGTCGCTCGCCGAAAAACAGGGCATGCGCAGCGCCTGCTTTTTCTGGCCGGGCTCGGAGGCGGAAATTGCGGGCGAGCGCCCTTCCTATTATTTCAACTACGACAACGCGTATCCGGACGAGAAGCGGATCGACCAGGTGATCGCGTGGCTGAAACTGCCGGCGGCGCAGCGGCCGCATTTCATCACACTTTATTATTACGAGCCGGACCATACGGGGCATGAAGCTGGTCCGGACAGCTCGCAAACGGGCGACGCGGTGCATCACGTGGACGCTTTGATGGGCACGTTGATGGCTGATTTGAAGACGGTCCATTTGCCGGTCGATCTGATCGTGGTGTCGGATCACGGGATGGCGACGGTGGAGGGCGACTGGATCGATCTCGATCGGTACGCCGATCTTTCGAAATTCGAGACGGTTGGCTCGCTGCTCTACGCGCCCGACGAGCAGGCCGCGGAACGCGCATACCGGCAATTGCGCGGAGCGAGCGATAGGTTTGTTGTCTACCGGCGGCGCAATGTGCCGGCGTATTTGCATTTCGATAGCAACGCGAGGATCGGCGATCCGGTGGTGATTCCCACGGGACCGTATCTGATTCGCGCGCATGCTCCCGAAAAGCCGGAAGCGCCGCCGAAGGGCGACCATGGCTACGATCCATCGAAGATGAAATCGATGCGCGCGATTTTCTATGCGGCGGGGCCGGATATTCGCGCGGGATACAAATTGCAGCCCTTCGAGAATATCGATGTGTATCCACTGATCGCACATATTCTGGGGCTGCGCACCGGGCACATCGACGGCGAGTTGGCGCCATTGCGGCCGATTTTGCGGTCGCCGTTGGACGAGTAGCACGCGTGAAGCAGGACGGTGGCGAAAAACGGCGGGACCGGGCGCCCCCTTCCCAGAACGAAGCCCGGTGTGGATTGCGGCCGTTGCTCAAAACCGGAGAGATCCTTCGCTTCGCTCAGGATGACGAACGCGCGCGGCGTTAGCGCTGCGTGGAGGTGGGGGCGCGCCAGCGCTGCTCGAGCGCGGGGATGATGGCGCCGCCGACGTTTGCGAGGTTGGCGTCGGGGAGCGGCGGGCGCTCGGCGCGTGGATTGATCGAGCGAATCAGCGAACCGAGCAAGGTGAATGCGGCGCTCGCCTTGGCCGCGAACGAGACGCGCGGCTTTTTGCCGTTCGCGCGGACCATGAGGACGGTCACGTCGTCGTCGGTGAGATTTTCTGCGTAACGGTCGGCGATCTCGGCGAGCAGCGTATCGATCATTTTGTTCGGCGGAACGTCGCCGAGCAGCCGCGTGATGCGCAGCAGTCCTTCCTCGCCGAACATTTCGCCATCCGCATCGCGCGATTCGATCAGCGCGTCGGTATAGCTGAGGAGACAATCGCCATCGGCGAGCTCGATATCGAAATTCTGATATTCCGTGATGGCGATGATGCCGAGCGGGAGATCTCGCGGGCCGGCCGCGGCTTCCGGATCCGCGGAGCCGAGGAAATTCCACTGCCTGTCGGCGGCGCGATAGAGCAGCGGCCGCGGGTGCCCGGCATTCGAAAGGATCAGGCGTCCGGTCGGCGCGAAGAACGTCCCCACGATCGCCGTGGCAAACGAACCCGCACGCGATAGCGCGACAAACTCCTGATTGAGCTGGCGCACGAATTCCGTTTGGTCGAGGCGGTTGACGAAGCGGCGCATCAGCGTCCGCAGATCGGCGGCCGTGGCGGCGACCGTGTTTCCGTGGCCCGAGACGTCCGCCAGCAGGAGGCGCGTGATGCGGCCGGTGGCGCAACTCGAGGCGTAGTAGACGTCGCCGCCGCGCTGCGCCTGCTTGTAGGGCTTGCTGTAGACCCAGGCGTCCAAGCCGCCCAGCTCGACGGTGCGCGCCGTGAGCTGGCTGCCGCCCCACACTTCCATGCACTGCATATGTTCTGATGGTTGGTTGGCCACGAGGCGATTATACCGGAATTGGGGATGGAGCTTGGAGCGCGGAGGGATGAGCGTGGCGCCGGAGAAGAAAGAGAGACTCTTCGTCGCCCAAAGACGGCTCCTCAGAATGACGGCGCCTTCGCTCCCTTCCTTCGTTAGGGCAAGGAGGATGACGGCGACCAGAAACGGGCTCGCGAAACTAGAAGCTGTACTTCAGTGCAAACTGCATGATGCGCGGATCGTTGGTTGTCTGAGACAAAGCTCCCAAACCCGTGATGCTCGTTGCAGTGGGCTGGCCGAAAGTTGGCAAAAGTCCTGCTCCCAACCCGCTCGACGGGTACAGATTCACGTGATTCGATAGATTGAAGACTTCCCACCGAAATTCCACTTGCTGGTGGTCGCCAATCGGGAAGAGCCGCGACAACCCCGTATTGACGATGATCGCCCCTGGCCCGAACAGGCTGTTGTTACCGAGATTGCCGAATGGAGCCGCTGAGCCCAGGGTGGCAGGAGTAAGGTAAAAGGAGGGACTGCCTGATGGGGGGGCGAAAGACGCAGGGTTGAGCCAGCAGGTTCGCCCCTGGGGATGACAATAAGGATCGCCCACCAGGTTGGGGCGCTGCTGGAGTCCGTTTCCATCCCCTGCCCAATCGAGGAGTAGGTCCGGACCGATTCCAAACCCAGACAAGTCCGTGCCAGACTGGACGATTGCGGAAACCGAGGCCCTCCAGTGGCCGAGAAGAATCTCCGCGGTGCGGTTCGAAAACTTTGGGGTTTCGGCCACGAGCGACTGGTTGAATACGTTATGTGTGTCGGTGCTTGGGCAGTTGCCGCGGTCCGCGTGCCTGTTGTACGGGACCTCGTCCGTCACCAAAAACAGACCCAGTGCGGTTGTCGAGTTATCCGAGATGCAGTGCGACCACGTGAAATTCGTCGTCGAGGTAAAGTGGTTGGCGAATTGGTGCTGCGCCGAGAGCAGCAAACCGTTGTAGTCTCCGGTCCCTCCTTCATCCAGAAGGAGCGTTTCGCCGTAGCAGGACCCAGAGCCGCATTGCGACCCGTATGCGTTGAGATAGCGGCGCGAATTCGTGGGTGAGCACAAGAACCCGGGAAGAGTCGGAGGGCACCCGTCCTGAAGCCCTGGATTTGCTTCGTTGTTGAGCCATAGATGGCGCTGCTGATTCCCCAGGTAGCTCGCTGAGACCAACCAGTTGCTACCCAGTTGCCTTTCTATGCTGAGGTTGTATTGCATGACGTAGGTCGGCTTTATGCTCTGGGGATAGCTGAAGACCAGGGCGCCGGGCAGGTAGGCGGCATTCTTGGGGCCCGTCCCGACATATTGGGGGAAAGGATCGTAGTCAGTGTGGTTCACCCCCTGCTGATCTATGAAGGAAAAATCCGCCCACGGATCAGCGATGTCCGTGTTGCACGGAAAACTCGGGCAGCCGGTGGCGGGGGAGGGTACGGTGACAGACCCTCCATAAGGCTCTTCAAATCCGAACTGGTCGTAGGAGAAGTTCGGAAAATCATAGAAGATTCCGAATCCCGCGCGAATCGACATCTTGCCGTTACCTTCGGGATCCCAGGCGACGCCAATACGCGGGCTCCATTTGTCCATCGAGTTTTCCGTGTATTTGCTGTTCTTCGGAGCGCCGGGCAGGGGATCGTTGTTGAAGAGGTAGCCGGCTGGAGCAGTGGGATACAACGAACTGTGTGTGTCGCTCATTATATCCGGAAGCGAAATGCCAACAACCCGGCCCTTCGGGTCGCTGTGCCCGAAGAAGGGGTCCCAGCGAAGCCCCAGCGTGACCGTCAGCCTCCGGTTCACTTTCCAAGCATCTTCTGCATAGAGCGCAAAGACATTCTGATGCTGGTCAGAAGGAACGGGAGCGGCTTGCGTAAAGCCGTTGCTGACGGATGTCTCGCCCAGCAAATAGTCTGAGAGTCCCAAGCCACTGTGTGTGCCGTCAAAGTTGAACGCGCCCTGGCTGTTGAGGTAATTGGTCGCAAAGGCTCTCAAGTTAATGAAGTCAGCACCAAACGAGAACTGATGAGGCCCATGAATCAGGGATATACCGTCGGAAACCTCGATCGTGTCGTAGGGCTGGAGGGAGGGAGTGGATGCAAGGAACCCACCGAGCTGCGAATTGATTCCCCAGGTGATCATGTAATTCGGAAAGTCAGGCGCCCCCAATTGATAAATGTTGGGCGGCGTCGCGATCCCTGCTTCCGTAAACAAATCGCCAAGGTCGAGCGTTTTGTTCTGTACTTCGATTTCTACGCTTCGATTCGCTGTTATGTGGAAGCCATTGACCATATTCGAGCTGATTATATACGTGTCGCCGAGAGTGAGGCTCTGAACACGGTCGGCGGCGCCATCGATGGCAGCGATCAGCAGGCCGCCTTCGCTGGCCGGCAGGTTGTTCGCGCCGGGCGGCTCGTTCAAATTCGTTACAAAATAGCGTCCAAAGAAGCTATTTTTGTCGCTTATGTGATAGTCGATTCTCGCCAGGCCTTGATTCTCAGTGAAATTGGCTGGGGCCTCGTAGGCATATGTGCCGCACACATTCGTGGGCACAGGCAAGTGGCTCTCCAACGCTAAAACGACGGGATTGTAGTTGGAAGGGCTCGTCATATTCGCCGTAAAAGGTGCTCCAAGTGCGAGTGGCGTTGGCGAGCAAGCGGCTGCATATGGAGCGAAGTTTCCCGCCAACATGTCAGCCGTTGGGAGAGACGTTGTCGCCGGATTGAAGGAGCGCTGAATCGTCTCCTGCCAGCCCAGGAAGAAAAACAGCTTGTCCTTCTGGATCGGCCCGCCGATCGTGCCGCCAAACTGATTCCGTTTCAGGCTATCCCGGGGCGACGCAGCGAGTGCAGCGGCAGCCGCGTCTGCAGGCGGTAGAGTCGGGTAATCGAGCGGCGAGGCTTGTGCAAAAGCTGTGTTGCGAGAGTCGAAGATGTAATTCCGGACGTACTCGAATGCATCACCGTGGAACGCATTCGTTCCGGACTTCGTGACCACGTTGACGGCACCCGCGGGATGAGTACCGTATTGCGCGGGCAGTGAGCTGGTTTCTACTTTGAACTCCTCGATTGTGTCCGGAAAGGGAAGGGGAAGGTTCTGGTTACTCAGCGGGTCGTTGTGAGTTCCTCCGTCGAGCCAATAGGCCACGCTGCCAGCTCCGCCACCTGCGATCGAAGGCGTCGCTGAGGAAGGATACGAGGCCCGGAACGCTCGACCCGGGCTGACGGCGCCGGAGAGATACAACAGATCGGTGAGCTCGCGTCCATTGAGCGGCAGGTCTTGCACTTCCTGCGGAGCGGTGACCTGGCCGACGCCCGTATTCTGCACTTCGACCATCTGCGCTTCAGCCTGCACGGTCACTTCCTGCGTCACCGAGCCAACCTTCAGCGCGACGTCGATCGTCGGATTGACGCCGACCTCGAGGACGATGCCGTTCTGCACATACTTGCTGAAGCCTTCCTTCGTCACCGTGAGCTGGTAGGGGCCGACGGGCAGTTCGGGCAGCGTGTAGCCACCGTCCGACCCGCTCGTGGCGGTACGCACGGCGCCGGTGGCTGTCTGCGTCAGACTGATCTGAGCGCCGGGCACGGGCGCACCGCTGGCATCCACGATCGTGCCGCGAATCTGAGATGTGGAAATGGTTTGCGCCGAGAGAATCGCGCAAGAAAAGAAAAAGCAGAGCCCGAGGACGAACTTAGATCTCATATCCCACCCCCAAAGAGATCGGTTCCTCTATCGTGTTTGGCCCGGGTTATTGCGCGAGCATATAGCAGAGGCGCTTCGCCGTTGTCAATCGGGAGTTTGGGCGGGAGTTTGAACGAGCGTCGCCCGACGCCGCGCGGGCGGGCGACTGCTAAAGGTACTGCCGGCTCGCCCGTTACTTCTTGCGCGTAATGCGCGAGAGGCGGCCGTCGTCGGTGATGATGTAGAGGGCGCCATCGGGGCCTTGCACCACCGAGCGGACGCGCTGATTGAGGTCGGTGAGCAATCGTTCTTCGGCGACGACGCGATCGTTTTCGATCACGAGCCGGATCAAGGCTTTGGCAGCCATTCCCCCTACGAAGAGATTCCCCTTCCATTCGGGAAACATGTCGCCGGTATAGAACATCGCCGAGCCGGGAGCGATATCCGGATACCAGAAATAGACAGGCTGCTCGGTGCCGGGCTTCGAGGTGGCGCCGGTGCCCGCTATGGGATCGCCATTATAACGGCGTCCGTAGCTGACGTTGGGCCAGCCGTAATTGCCGCCCGGCTTGATGATGTTGACCTCGTCGCCGCCGAGTGGGCCGTGCTCGACGACCCAAAGCTGCCCCGTGGCGGGATTGATGGCCGCGCCTTCGGGATCGCGGTGGCCGTAGGAATATGTTTCCGGCAGGACGGTCGGATCGCTGAGGAACGGATTGTCCTTGGGAATCGACCCGTCCCGATTGATGCGGATCACGCGGCCGGTGAAATTGCGGAGGATGTCGGGATCGGTGGTTTCGTGGTTCGAGCTGTCGTACGACGCGTCGTAAAAGCGGAAGCGGTCCGCGCCGGTGACGAACATCGTGCCGTCGGGCGCGAAGACGATGCGGCGGTTCACGCCATCGATCAGCACCTCGACGTTTTCGAGATGCTTTTCGTCGTCGCTGAGGCGCGCGCGGGCAACGCGTTCTTCGCCGACGCGCATGGTGCGGCGCTGGGCGACGGTGGCGTCCCAAACGTTTTTATAAAAATCGTCGATCGGATACGCGCCGGGGGCTTCGCCGGGCGGCGGAGCAAAATAGGTGAAATAGATCAGGCGGTTGTGCGCGAAATCCGGATCGATGGCGATATCGTGGAGCGATTCGGCGGCGACGATTTTCATATCGGGCACACCGGTGATCGGCGCGGAGTAGAAGCCGTTCATCTGGGCGACGCGGATGAAGCCGTAGCGCTCGGTGACCAGCATGTGGCCGTCGGGCAGAAAGGCGAGAGCCCACGGCGCCATGAAACGCGGGATCACCGTATCGACCTGGAGCGGCGGCGATTTTTTCGCGGGCGGAGGCGCGTTCGTCTGGCCGGGGAAAGCGGGCTTCGGCGGCGGGTAGTCGGATGCCTTGGCCTGCTGGGCGTGAGTGGGGCTGCAAAAAATCGCGAGGAGCGCGACGACGAGCGCGAGATGGAGTGCGGCGCGGGCCGGGGTTGATGCAAACGGCGTTCGTCTCATTGCGTGTGGCTCCTCGTTGGACCGCATGTGCCGGCCGTTACGCCGAAGATGCCGCGCTGCCCTTCCGCTGTCAGGGTAAAAAGGCCGCGGCGCTACATTTACACCTTAACGGCGCGTGAATCTTACTTGGAGTGGCGGCGGATGGCAATCGCGGGCGGCGCCCGGAGCCGAAAAGGCTGTGCTAACATCCAATCCTTCATGGCAAACAACAACGCCGTATACGTCATCAGCGCGGTGCGCACGCCGATCGGGAAATTCGGCGGGATGCTGGCGGATTTCACGCAGCCCGATCTTGGGACGGTGGCGGTTCGCGCGGCTCTGGAGCGCGCGTTTGGGCTGCCGCTGCCGCCGGAGCGCACGCCCGGCGAATTCGACTACAAGCCGCTCGACGGCGGCACGGCGAGCGAATGGCTGGCGAACGGTGGCGCAAGAGAGATTCTTCGGGCCGGTAAAACTGGCCCTCAGAATGACGGCCGAGAATTAACGTGGCATGTCGATGAAGTGATTTTCGGCAACGCACGGCCCGCGGGCGTGGGGCCGAATCCGGCGCGGCAGATCGCGTGGCGCGCGGGACTTGGCGATGATGTTCCCGGCTTCACGGTGAATATGGCATGCGCTTCGGGACTGCGCACGGTCGTCCTCGGCTGGCAGGAGATCGCCACCGGCGGCGCGCAGATCATCGTGGCGGGCGGCGCGGAATCGATGAGCCACGTGCCGTATCTGGTCGAAGGGCGCTGGGGATTCCGCCTCGGCAATCAGCCGCTGATCGACGGGATGTATCGCGACGGATTCCTTTGCCCGATCTCGAAGATGATCATGGGCGAAACCGCCGAGGTGCTCGCCGAGCAGTACAAGATTCCGCGGGACGAGCAGGACGCTTTCGCGCTCGAAAGCCATCAGCGCGCGGCGCGCGCCGCGGCCGAGTGCCATTTCAAGGAAGAGATCGTCCCCATCACGATCGTGGACAAAAAAGGCAATACGACCGTGCTGCTGAAGGACGAGCACGTGCGCCCCGACGTGACGATGGAGGCGCTGGCAAGACTTTCCCCTGTTTTCAGCAAGACCGGGACGATCACCGCCGGGAATTCGAGCGGCATCACGGATGGCGCCGCGGCAGTCGTGCTGGCAAGCGAAGAAAAAGTGCGCGAGCTGAAACTGAAGCCGATCGCGCGCATCGTCGATGCGACGGTGGCCGCCGTCGATCCGCGCGTCATGGGCATCGGGCCGGTCCCCGCGATTCGCAGGCTCACCGAACGCACGGGCACGAAGCTGGCGGATTACGATGCGGTCGAATTGAACGAAGCCTTCGCCGCGCAGGTGCTGGCCTGCGACCGCGACCTGCGCTTCGATCGCGCGCGGCTGAATCCCAATGGCGGTGCGATTGCGCTCGGCCATCCCATCGCATGCACCGGAAGCCGCATCCTTACTACTCTGATTCACGAAATCCGCAGGCCATCGAGCCCGGACAGCTCTCCTCGCACAGGCCGCCGGGGTCTTGCCACATTGTGTGTGTCCGGCGGATTGGGCGTAGCGGTCGAAATCGAAACGGTCTAACCTTACTTTAGGGTCCTTTTCAACACCCGGCGGGCCATCGATCCGAGGCCTGCTCTTCCAAGACCCGCATCAGGGAGCGATTTCATGCCGCCAAAGGGGCGCGGAGTAGAGGTGCTTGGCACGCTGGCGCTGGCCGCGCCGAAGCTTGCCGATTTCCAGTTCGTGAAGGCGCGCATCGAAGGCTCGGTCGCCCGTCTCACCCTCGATCGCCCGGATCACAACCTCCTCAACGAGCGCATGATCAGCGAGCTCACCGCCGGAATCAACACGCTCGGCGAGGAGAGCGAAATCAAGCTGATCGTTCTCGATTCCGCTGGCAAGACGTTTTGCGGCGGCATCGAGCTTGGCGAATACACGCAGCGGCGCGTCTTCCAATTGCTCGACGCGTTTCACGGCGCGTTCGCGGCCATGCTCGATACGTCGAAGCCGTTGCTGGTGGTGGTGAACGGCCCGGCATTCGGCGGCGGCGCGGAGCTTGCGGCGCTCGGCGACCTCGTGATCGCGACTCCCAAGGCAAAATTCGCGCAGCCGGAAATCAAGCTCGGCGTTTTTCCGCCGCTGGCCGCGGCTATACTTCCCTACATTCTCGGGCCGAAGCAGGCGCTCGAGCTCGTTCTCACCGGCGAAACGATTACGGCCGAACGCGCGCGCGACATCGGGCTGGTGAACTGGCTGGTGCCCGAAGAGGAATTGGAGAAGAAAGTGGAAGATGTGATCGCGAAGGTCACGGCGCAGTCCGGTCCGGTGCTGACCATGGCGAAGAAAGCGATTCTCGGCAGCCTGGGCGTCACGCTGCGCGAGGGCGTCCGCAACTCGATGAAAGTTTTCCTCAACGAACTCGCCGAGCTCGAAGATTCGCAGGAAGGCCTACGCGCGCTGGTTGAAAAGCGCGCCCCGAAATGGAAGAACCGCTAAGGAACGTTGTCGCGCTATCGTGGAGCTGGAACCGCAAAGGCAAAGAATCAATACGCTACCGGCGTGGCGCTGGTTGGTGGTCCTCGTTCTTTTTTTTCTATTCCCGCTTGTGTTTCGCCCATGGTGGATGGGGATTATCTGCATTGCCGCGTTCTCTTCGTTGATCGTGCTATTGCTTCGAGTAAGGCGAACTTCAAGATAGTCTACTGCTGGGCCGCCGCTTGGATTGACACAAGCGCAAACGCACCATACACTCACGAGCGACAATTGAACTGGCGCGGGGATTCTGGAAGGCCGTGAAAATCGGCCACGGTCCCGCCACTGTGATCGGCCCACCGCGAATCGCGCGCGAAGTCGAAAGTCAGGAACGCCCCCGAGCCAGCCGGAGCCAGCACTCTTCGCGAGAAAGAGAGCGGCGATCAGCCTCGCTATCCTCGCGAGGCTTTTTTTGTTGGAGACGAAGCTTGGGATTGCGCGACAAGAAGAGGGATTCTTCGGGCCAAGAACCGGCCCTCAGAATGACGGCGGGCTTCGGGCGGCGCCCTGCCCAATTCGAAGGATTCGCCGCGCGATCCAAATTTTCGTCTCCCGCGCAGCGACGCTTCCCCATGACCGTCGCGAAAAAGGCAAATGCCGTCATTCTGAGGACCCGCTTCTGGCCCGAAGAATCTCTCTTTGTGCGCCCGTGCTTGGCGATTGCACTGATGGCGGCGCTGCTTTCGTGTGCGGCGCCACGGGCCGCCGCCGCGCGATTCTGGGCGCGCCCGGCTGCTCGGGCGAATAACACGCGCGTCGTAATCGACAACGTCGGCCGGCGCGTGGCGATGCCAGCTCAGGTGAATCGCATCGTGACGCTCGCGCCGAATCTCACCGAAACCGTCTACGCGCTCGGCCTCGGCGACAAGCTCGTCGGCGATACCGATCTGTGCGACACGCCGCCCGCCGCGAAGCAGAAACCGCACGTCGGCAACCCGCAGGATCCGAGCCTCGAGGCGATTGTGGCGCTGCGGCCCGATCTCGTGCTGGCGACAACGTCGATCAACGTGGCCGAGACGGCCGATGCGCTCGCCCGGCTCGGCATCGCCGTCTACACCACGGCCGGCGACACGCAGACCATGCTCGAAATGCTCGATTCGATGGCGAAGATGGGCGACCTGATGGGCGCGGGGCCGCAGGGCGCGGCTTTCGTGGCGCGTCTGCGGGCGCGTCTCGATGCCCTGCACGCGCGGCTCGCCGACCGGCCGATGGTGCAGGTGCTCTTTGTGGTGTGGCAGGACCCGCTGATCACGATTGGACAGAAGACGTTCATCGCGGACGCGCTGCGCTGGGCCGGCACCGAATCAATTGTGCTCACCGATCAAAATTGGCCGCAGCTGAGCCTCGAAGAGGTGGTGCGCCTGCAGCCGGATTACATCGTCTTCGCCGGAGGCCACGGCGATAGCGCGGTATCGGAGTTAGCCGATTTGCGCGCGAAACCGATTTGGCGCGATCTTGACGCGGTCGAGCAGGGCCATGTGGTGAATCTCAGCGAGGAGTCCATCCGGCCCGCGCCCGGGCTGGTGGATGCGATCGAACAGCTCGCGCGTGAGGTGCATCCGGAAGCATTCGCGGAAAAAGGCGAAATTCGAAATACGAAGTTCGAAATACGGCTCGCGTCGCGAGCCGCGGGCGACGCCGCATGGGAGTGCAATTCGTGCGCCCGCTGACCTCGCGCCGCGTGGCCATGATCTGCCTCGGTTTGGGCTTGGTGCTGTTCGCGGCCGTTGTGATCTCGCTGCGCATGGGCGCCTACCCGATCGGCGTGAGCGACATTGTCACCACGCTGATTCAGGGGGCGCTTGGCCGCTGGAACGACATTCCCTCGGAATATAAGCTCGTCGTATTCGGGCTGCGGCTGCCGCGGATCGCGTTGGGGATTCTTGTCGGCGCGGCGCTCGCCACTTCCGGCGCTGGGTTTCAGGCGCTGCTGCGGAATCCGTTGGCCGATCCCTACGTGCTCGGCGTTTCGAGCGGGGCCGCGCTCGGCGCGATCCTCAGCCTGATCGTTGCGCCGCACGCGCCCGGCCTGATTCAAGTCGCCGCATTCGCCGGGGCGCTCGCCACGATTGCAGTCGTGTATTTTCTCGGGCGGCGCGGCGGGCAGCTCGATAGCGCCACGCTGCTGCTCGCCGGGATCATCACCGCGTCGTTTCTCTCGGCCGTGATCATGTTTCTGATGACTACGCTTAGCAGCCGCGACCTGCGCGGCATGGCTTTCTGGCTGATGGGCGATCTGCAGGCGCCGTCGACGGTGAATACCAAGTGGCTTTACCTCGTGCTGATCATCGCGGTCGGCTCGATCTATTCCGCGGCCTCGGATTTGAATCTGATTCTCACCGGCGAGCAGGAGGCGCGGCACCTCGGCGTGAATGTGGAGCGCGTGAAGATCGTCGTGTACGTCGCCGCGTCCGTGCTGACCGGCCTCGCGGTTTCCGTGAGCGGCGCGATCGGCTACGTGGGGCTGCTGGTGCCGCATCTGATGCGCATGCTCTTCGGCAGCGATTACCGGATCCTGATTCCGACGTCCGCGATCGGCGGCGCGATTTTGATCGTGGTGGCGGACACGCTCGCGCGCACGGTGGTGGCGCCGACGGAATTGCCGGTCGGCGCGATGACGGCGCTCGCCGGCGCACCGGTATTTATTTATCTCATGCGGCGGAGGGTGCGATGAGCACGCCGACGCCAACTCTCTCACTCGCGTCGCCTGCGCCGATTGCGATGGGCGCGAACGTGCCACGCGTGAAAGTGGAGCAGGCGAGCTACGCCTATGCCGCTACCGACCGTTCCGCGCCTAAATTCGCGCTCGGCCCCGCGAGCTTCGAGGCGCGCCAGCGCGAAATGATCGCCATCCTCGGCCCCAACGCCAGCGGCAAATCGACGCTGCTGCGGCTGCTCGCGGGCCTGGCCAAGCCGCTCTCGGGCCGCATCGAAATCGACGGCACCGAAATCGGCAAGCTCGATCTGCGGACGCGCGCGCAGCGCATCGCGCTGGTGCAGCAGGAAAGCGAGCTGCTGTTTCCGCTGCGCGTGTGGGAATACGTCTTGCAGGGGCGCTACCCGCACGGGCGGCGGCTCCGATTCGAATCGGATGAAGATTGCCTGCTCGCGGGAAACGCTCTCGCGCAAGTGGGCGCGGATGCGCTGCGCGATCGTTGGATGGATCGCCTCTCCGGCGGCGAGAAGCAGCGCGTGATCCTGGCGCGCGCGCTGGCGCAGCAACCTTCGCTGCTGCTGCTCGATGAGCCGACGCAGCACCTCGATATCGGCGGCAAAGTGGAATTGCTGCGGCGGCTGCGGAATCTGGCGGATGGGAATCGCTACACCGTGCTGGTGGTGACGCACGAGCTCGATCTTGCGGCGGAGTTTTCCGATCGCGTCGTGCTGCTGCATAAAGGCAAGTGCCTGCGCGTAGGGACGCCGGCGGAGGTGTACGATCCAGCGCTGCTGAGCGAAGTTTTCGACGCGCCGATCGAGGTCGAGATGCGGGCCGGCGGGAAGCCGCGCGTGATTTTGCGCGGGAATCCGTAGGGGGATTCGTGGCAACCGCGTCTTGGTGCTCGATTGGTGGGCGCGTGGTAGATGGGCGCAAAGGCCCCACCCTCACAAACCGAGGATGGGGCACCCGGAACGTCAAAGGCTGAGCCGCGGGAGCGAGCGCGAAAGATTTCTAGAGATTCTTGTTCTTTGCTTCGCGGGGGCGCGCATCTGGCTCCCGCAAACGGCGGCTTCGCAATTGGGGCTGCCGTCGACAATCACACGAGACTCCGCGCACGGGAAGACGGTGAAAATCCGTCGCCGCCGCGCGACTGTAAGGCGGAGCAATTTCGGCGCGCGCCACTGGCCCGCGCGGTGAATCGAAGCCATTCGATTCGCTGCCGGGATGGGAAGGCCGCGCCGCAGTCCCGATCGATTTCATCGGGACGATCCGCCAAGCCAGGAGACCGGCGGAGTCTCAATCCTGATTTCACATGCTCAGCGCATGCGCTATCGGGACAACCTTCAACTCCCGCGCGAGAGGGAGAGGAGGACACCATGAGACTCCGTTTTTCCTTGCTGCTTTTCTTAGCTACACCACTGCTTTTTGTTCACTCAACGTTCGCTCAAACATCCGGTTCATCGCACTCCGCCACAATTCAGGGAACGGTTTACGATCCGCAAGGCCGCGGCGTTCCAGGCGCGCGCGTGAGCCTGCTTTCCGAGATGGTCGCGGTCGCCGAGACGCAGACAAATTCCAAGGGTGAGTATCGATTCGACGGGCTGCTCGCGGGGACGTTCACGATTGCTGCGAACGCGCCCGGATTCACGGCGCTCGCACAGCAAGTGGCCGCCGCGAACGGTGAAACGCGCACGGCCGACCTGCACCTCGCGCTCACCGCCGTGCAGGAACAAGTGGTCGTTTCGGCGTCGCTCGGCGGGGCGCTTGCGCCGCAAACGGGTTCGTCGGTCACCGTCGTGACGCAGCAGGAAATTCAGGACGAAGGCGTCGATACGCTCGCCGACGCGCTGCGGAATGTGCCCGGCGTCGCAATCAATCGCACGGGGCAATTGGGCGCGGTGACGAGCGCGTTTATCCGCGGCGGAAACTCCAATTACGACCTCGTGATGATCGATGGCATTCCCATGAACGATTTCGGCGGCGGCTTCGATCTTTCGCCGCTGCCGGCCGATGGAGTGGACCGCGTGGAGGTGATGCACGGGCCGGAAAGCGCGCTCTATGGCGAGAACGCCGTGGCGGGCGTGATCAACGTGATTAGCGAGCCCGGCGAAGGGACGCCGCATTTCAGCTTTCTCGGCGAAGGCGGCAGCTACGATACGTGGCGGGTCGCCACGAGCGGCGCGGGGCTCACGCACGGCCTGAGCTGGGCCTATAGCCTCGCGCGGCTCAGCACGCAGGGGCCGGTGCCGTACGACACGTATCGCAATCAAACGTCGTTCGTAAGCCTCGGCTATTCGCGCAGCCCGCGGCGGCAATTCAACGTTCACTTTTTCGGCGATGCGGGCCGCGACGTGAATCCAGGGCCTTGGGGCTCCGATCCGGATGGGCTGTATCCGACAACCGCGACGGGCGGGCCGGATTTCGCGGCGGCGGCTACCTTTCAGAAGCAGGACCTTTTCGGCTACCAGGCGAATTACACGGAACAGTTCTCGAGCCGCTTCCGGCAGGTAACGACCGTGAGCGCGGCGACCGATCAGTACTCGTTCCCGTCGCAATACGGCAATTCGTTCACCAAGAATGTCCGCGTCGTCGCGAATACGCGCAGCGAAATCGCGCTTTCGGCGAAGGACTCACTCGTCGCGGGCTTCGAATTCGACCACGACACGTACGAGGACACATACGTAATCGACGCAAGCGAGGCGCCGTTTACGCTGCCGAGAGATACCTATGCGTTTTTCGCTGAGAATCGCTGGAACGCAGGGAATCGCTGGTTCCTCAGCACCGGCGTGCGCGTGGACAACATTCGCACAGGCGATTTGCCCGCGGATGAGACGGACGCGGGGCGTCCGTTCATCCCGGCGAGCTCGATCACGCAAGTCGATCCGCGGATTTCGGTTGCGTATCTGGCGCGGGAATCGGGCGACGGCTTTTTCGGCGCGACGCGCATCCACGGCAGCTTCGGGACCGGGATTCGCCCGCCGGACGGATTCGAACTCGGCTTCACGGATAATCCGCAGCTGAAGCCGGAGAAAAATATCAGCTTCGATTCGGGCGTCGAGCAGCGATTCTGGGGAGACAAGGGCGCGCTCGACACCACGCTTTTCTACAATCGCTACAAGGACCAGATTGTCACGCTCGGGGGATCGTTCGCGAATCTGAGCACGTTTTCATCCGCCAACATCGCCAATTCGCGCGCGTATGGGCTCGAGAACAGCCTGCGGCTGCATCCGATCCGCTCGCTCGAAATCGCCGCGGAATATACATGGGTGAATACGGCGATCCTTGCGCTCGATGGCTCGACGAGCGACGTGGCGCTGCCCTTCTCCGTGGGCCAGCAGCTGATCCGGCGGCCGCGCAGCTCGGCGGGCTACGACGTTACGTGGACACACCGGCGGTTAATGCTCAATTCCAATGCCAGCATTCGCGGCGCGGTCCTCGATCTCGAGCCGAACTACGGCAGCTACGCCTGCACGCTCGGCCTGCAGTGCCTTTTCTGGAGCAAGGGTTACGTCGACGTGAATGCGGGGTTCGCGTATCAGCTTCCGCGCGGCGTCCAAATCTACGCCCGGCTGAATAATCTCGCGAACCAGCGTTACGAGGAGTCGTTCGGCTATCCGGCGCTGCGGCTGAATTTTGTCTCCGGGATCAAATTCAATTTCCCGGCGGAATCCTCGGGTGCAAGCCGCTAGCCTTGCCTGCCGCTCGGCCGTAGGGGCGGGTTTCAAACCCGCCCCTACTCTGGAACCTCGCCCAGCCTTCATATGACGGGAGGAACCAATATCCTTCTTGAAGGACTCCATTTCTGGCAAGTTATGTCAATCTAGACTGTAAGACAGAGACCGGTATCTTGAAAAAATACTTAACGATTCTGATTATCCTGGCAGGAATGCTTTTCTTGCTGACATATATGCAGATCTACGTTGTCCGAGGTTCAGCAGGAGGCGTGCTGTATTGGAATTCGGATGAAGCGCTGATGTTCATACAAGAAAATTTCGAAGGCGCGCACATGAGTCCCCTACGCTACGGTTTGGAGCCTTTCTTCCTTGGTTTAGGACACGTTAAGTCGAGGGACAATTTGAGTTGCGCAAGAGTCTTGGCAATTCGAGTGACGGATCGGGATGTCAAAACCTACGTCACCGACCTCCCGATGTACAGTGGAGAAAACGAAGGCTGCATTTTTAGATTCGAACTTTTTGAAGGCCAGATTTATGCGCTTTCGTGGCCCAAGATGTTCCGTTGGTCGGGGTCTGGATTCGAGCGCCCCACGGCGGAAGAATACGGCGCCTATGCTACGGCAATGATTCGCCAGAACACGGCACCCTTCGAGCCCCATCCATGGGAGTTCGACAACAAAGATGGATGGTCCATGCGACAATTCGGGGCGACCCCTCACGATACTGCAATCATACTGGGCGGCGAATCCGTCACCATAACATTTCACGGCGCAACATGGCCTCCCAAGCCTATATCCCTAGATTTGGTCCGCTCGGGCCAATCTTCTCAGACGTTATGGTCATTCGATGGCGAATCCCGCAGGTTGACCAAATCTGAATATTACGCTTCCTTTGAAAAACATTAAGGTGGTCCGCCCGGCTCTAACGGAAAGTTACCGCGGGACCTGACTACAACTTTCTAAGTCCTGATTAGCCCTGTACCCGGACAAACTCCGGTAATAAGGTCGCGGCGGGCCCTTTGCCTCCAACTCAAGTCCTCCACCAAGCGCCGTCGCGACTGCCGGATGCCGCGGCGGCGGCCGGTGCTATAATCGTGCGCTTATCATGAGCAAGACTGCGCAAGATGTGACGACGGTGGCGCCGGAGGTGATGGCGCGCTATGAGGCTGTGATCGGGCTCGAGGTGCACGCGCAGCTCGATACGGTGACGAAGGCGTTCTGCGGCTGCTCGACGAAATTCGGCTCGGCGCCCAATTCGAATACGTGTCCCGTGTGCCTGGGGCTGCCGGGGGCGCTCCCTGTGCTGAACAAGCGGGCACTCGAACTGGCGCTGCGCGCGTCGCTGGCGATCAACTGCACGATTCAGCCGCGCTCGCGTTTCGCGCGGAAGAACTACTTCTATCCCGATCTGCCGAAGGGCTACCAAATTTCGATGTACGAATTGCCGCTGGCGCTGGCGGGCGGGATCGAGATCGAAGTCGAGGGCGAGAAAAAACGCATCGGCATCACGCGGCTGCACATGGAAGACGACGCGGGCAAGAGCCTCCACGAAGGCTTTCCCGATTCCGACCGCTGGAGCTACATCGATTTCAACCGCTGCGGCGTCCCGCTGATCGAAATCGTCTCCGAGCCGGACCTGCGCACGCCCGCCGAGGCCTACGCGTACCTCAACACGCTGAAGCAGATCCTCGAATACACGGAAGTGAGCGACTGCAACATGGAGGAAGGCTCGCTGCGGTGCGACGCCAACGTGAGCGTGCGGCTGCGCGGCGCGCCGAAATTCGGGACGAAGGCCGAGGTGAAGAACCTGAATTCGTTCCGCTATCTGGCGCACGCGCTCGAATACGAAATCGAGCGGCAAATCGGCGCGATCGAAGCGGGCGGCACGATTTCGCAGGAAACGCGGCTGTGGAACGTCGCCGCCGGGCGCACCGAGCCGATGCGCTCGAAGGAATTCGCGCACGATTACCGCTACTTCCCCGATCCCGATCTGCTGCCGGTCACCATATCGGCAGCGACCATCGAGGAAGTGCGCAAGGCGATGCCGGAATTGCCGGACGCGAAAATCGCGCGCTTCCTCCGCGACTACGGCATCACGCCGTACGACGCAGGCGTCCTGACGGCGACGCGCGCGCTCGCGGAATATTTCGAGGCGACGGTGAAGGCCGGCGCGCCCGCGAGAGCCGCCGGGAACTGGATTTCGGGCGAGCTGCTGCATCACCTGAAGGACGCAGGCAAGGAAATCACCGATTGCCCGCTTGCGCCCGCTCCGCTGGCCGAGCTGCTCGCGACGATCGAAAAGGGCGAAATCACCGCCGCGAGCGGGAAGAAAGTGTTCGCGAAAATGTTCGAAACCGGGAAGGGCGCGGCCGAGATCATCGCGGCTGAAGGCTTTTCGCAAATCTCGGATACGAGCGCGATCGAGAAAATCGCGCGCGAGATCATTGCCAAGAACGCCGACAACGTGGCGAAATATCGCGCCGGCAATGAAGGCGTGTTCAAGTTTTTCGTCGGCCAGGTGATGCGCGAGACGCGCGGCCAGGCCAATCCCCAGATGGTCAACGAAATCGTCAAACGCGTTCTAGGCGAATAGGTCGAGCGCGCGCACCGCCATGCCGTGCGACGGAGGATCACCATGCTCAAAGAAGGCGACAAGGCTCCTGATTTTCGCTGTACGGCCGACGACGGCAGCACCGTCTCACTCGCCGATTTCAAGGGCCACAATCTCGTCCTCTATTTCTATCCCAAGGCCGATACCACGGGCTGCACGAGCGAAGCGATCCAGTTTCGCGACATGCTCGGCGATTTCGAGGCGGCCAACGCGGCGATCGTCGGCGCGAGCGGGGATTCCGTGGCGGCGCAGGCGAAATTCAAAGAGAAGTACGACCTGAATTTTCCGCTGCTGGCCGATACGAAATTCGACGTGATCGAGGCGTACGGCGCGCGCCGCATGAAGAGCTTTTTCGGCAAGACGGCGCTGGGCATCGTGCGCAGCAGCTTCTGGATCGGCGCCGACGGAAAAATCCGCAAAATCTGGCCCAAGGTGACGGTGAAGGACCACGCCGCGGATGTGCTCGCCGCGATTCAGGCCGGCTGAACGCGCAGCCGCAAACAGCGGTCCAGCGTGGGCGCCCCTATCTACGCCGCAGATTTATCGCGCGACCAGATCACGATCAAGACCAGGGCTGCTCCAAAACACATTCCGGACGCCACGAGTTGCACCACGTCGACCGCGTGATAAGCCTGGAAGCGTGGTCTTTCGATCATCACGAAAATTCCAAGGATCCCTAAAAGAACGAGCCCTACAGGGAATACGGCTCCGCCGCGTCGCGCCATTTTGCCTCCCTTGTCGATCTGAAGAAGGGCCCTCGAACGAATGCGTCGAAGAGTATGGCAGAAGCTAAAAGTTGTCAACGAGCACGATGGCAAGCGGGGGCCGGACTCGCGGGCGAAGGATCGGCTACAGGGTGACGCGAAACGAATCGCCCTGCTGCTCGATGAGGGCGTTGTCGATCAGGCGCGTGCCGCCTACGCGCGCCGCCACCAGCGCGTAGCACGTTTTTCGCAGGCTCGCCACGGGCTCGAACGTGTCCGCGTCCACGATCTCGGCGTAATCGAGCGCGACTCCCGCCTCGCCGGCGATGAGGGCGCGCATCGCGGCGATCAGGCGAGCCGCATCACGCTCGCCTTTCGCCACCTCGCGCCGCACCGCATCGAGCGAGCGATAGAGCGCGGTCGCCGCTTGGCGTTCGGCGCCCTTGAGATACGCGTTGCGCGATGAAAGCGCGAGGCCATCCGCCTCCCGCACGATCGGGCAGACGACGACCTCGGTGTCGAGATTCAAATCGGTCGCCATCTGGCGGATGATGCGCGCCTGCTGCGCGTCCTTGCGTCCGAAAAACGCGAGCCGCGGTTGCGCGATATCGAAAAGCTTCAGCACCACAGTCGTGACGCCGCGAAAATGGCCCGGCCGCGAGCGCCCTTCGAGCATGTCGCCCAGCCCTTCTACCACGACCGCCGTGCGAAATCCCGGCGGATAAATTTCCTCCGGCGGCGGGGCAAAAATGTAATCGACGCGCAGATTTTCGAGCGCGGCCTGGTCCGCATCGAACGTGCGCGGATATTTCTTGAAATCTTCGTTGGGGCCAAACTGCGTGGGATTCACGAAAATCGAGACGACCACCGGCGAGGACCGCCCCTGCGCCTCGCGCACGAGCGAGAGATGGCCCTCGTGCAGCGCGCCCATCGTGGGGACGAGCCCGAGGACGCGCTCGTTCACGCGCGCGTCGCGAGCGACCTGCTTCATCCACGCAGTTGTGCGAATGATTTCCACGCGAAGGGCTGGGCGCCTCAGCCTGCAAGCAAGCAGCGAATCGTCATGCGGTCGCCTGCGCGGCGCGCTCGCGGTAGAAGCGGAGCAGATCGGTGCCGGTCGCCTTCGTGCCGAGCTGGCGCAGCATCGTGGCGATCTGGCCGCGATGGTAGGTGCCATGATTCGCGAGATGCTGGAGGAATTGCGCGAGCGGAGCCGCGATCACTCCGGAGGTCATCGTCTTGAATTCGACCACGCGATCCAAATCCCCGGGCTTGAGGGCCGCGACGTAATCGACGAGCGTGGCGTCCATTTCGGTGAGGCGCTTGCGGACCGAATCGAAATCGGGGAAATCGGCGGCCTTGGGAAGTCCTCCCGCCGGAACGCGGCCGAGCCAGCGTTCGTGCCAGATCCATTCGGCGCCGTAGATGTGGGCCAGCGTATCGCGAACGGAGCCGAAGCTCGAGCCGAGATCGCGCAGGAAGTGCTCGGCGTCGAGGGCCGAGCAGGCGTCGAGCGTGTGGCGGTTGGCCCAGGCGTTGAAATCGTAGAGCTGGCGAAAATCGTTTGTGTCCATCGATTTCCTTCCCTTCCAAATTGATGTTCGTGCTCGATATTACGAGAAAGCAGATCCCTCGCCGCGTCCCGCGCCCGCTAAAACCGCGGGAAAAACAAGAGCGCGGGACTTCGCTCGGGATGACAGCTCTTTCGGTCGTCGGCTTCCTTCGCACCTTAATACGTGGTGCCGAGGCGAAGAGTGCCGCGCTGCCCTTCCGCTGTCAGGGTAAAAAGTCCGCGGCGCTACATTTAGACCTTAGACCTTCACCGGGCGCTCGCGCAGCTCGGCTGCGGAATGATACGACTCCGCATCGGACGGAAACCTGCCGCTGCGCACGTCGCCGCAATATTCGGTGACCGCGCGCGTGATTTCCGCCGCGAGGTCGGCGTAGCGCCGGACGAACTTCGGCGTATAGCCTTCGGTAAGCCCCACGAGATCGTGGAACACGAGCACCTGGCCGTCGCAATCCGGCCCCGCGCCGATGCCGATCGTGGGAATGTGGAGTTGCTCGGTGATGCTGGCCGCGAGCTCGCGCGGCATCGATTCGAGCACCACGGAAAAAGCGCCGGCAGCCTCGACGGCGCGCGCGTCGCGCTCCACCTGCCGCGCAGCATCCACCGACTTGCCTTGCACGTGAAATCCGCCCATCGCGTTCACCGATTGCGGCGTCAGCCCGACGTGCCCCATCACCGGAATCTCGGCTTCCACCAGCCGGTGAATCAATTCGAGGCGCCGCTCGCCGCCTTCGATTTTCACGGCCTCGGCGCCGCCCTCTTTCACGAGGCGCATCGCATTGCGCACCGAATCCTCGATTGAGACGTGGAAGCTGCCGTAGGGCATGTCGACGACGAGTAACGCGTGGCGCGTGGCGCGGCGCACGGCGCGCACGTGGTGCAGCATTTCGTCGAGCGTGACCGGCAGCGTGCTGTCGTAGCCGAGCACGGCCATGCCGACAGAATCGCCCACCAGAATGATATCCACGCCGGCGTCATCAAGCAGGCGCGCGGTCGGATAGTCGTATGCTGTGAGGCAGGTGATCTTGTTTTTCGATTCAGGAGAGCCGGAGGACGACGCGGTCTTGCGCGAAAGAATGTCAGGCACGGAAACCTTCCCGTTGCCCGCATGCGGAAGGATACTCATGTTACCCCCTGGTGCCGCTCCCAAGCCTCGGGATGCAGCCCACCAAACAGCCTGATTTTATCAGAACGCCGCGGCCTTTGTAAGGGAATCGCTTCGCCCCGTCGCTGGCCGGCGCTGAAAATAGCGGAGCCCGCAAGTTCTTCCCTCGCGGGCCCCCTGGAGATTCCGGCGGTCTAGATTGCCCTCATTTTTCGCCGCGCAGTCGGCTGCCGGGCCAGTTTTTGGCGAGGTTAAAGGCGTTGACGGTCCCGATGCCGGTGGGATAGTCGTAGCCTTTGGCCGTTACGTACGCCGGTTTGTAGGATTTGGTTGAAGTCGAGAGCACTCCATTGGTGGCGCCGTCGTAGTAGCAGTCGAACGACCCGAGCGTCACGCCTTCGACCACCAACGGCAGGCAGTTCACATCGTTGTCGCCCAGCGTCACGTCATAGAAAATGCAATTGGGATCGGCCTGATTGCCGAGAGTCGAATTGCACGAGCCGTTTCCCCGGAAGCCATACTCGGAAGCTGCCAGCGAGTAGTACACGTAGTCGGGATTCCCCTGCGGACCTCCCAACGTCTGATTGATCATCGCCTGGATTCCGGCCATGATCGGCGAAGCGAAGGACGTTCCGCCCCCGCCGGACCAATTCACCGGGGCGCCAACGCAAGGTGCGCCAAAGTATCCTGGGGTCGGATCGGAATAGCAGATTACGTAATAGTGGCCCCACACTCCGTTCCCTGCAAACAACGAAACATCGGGCACGTCGCGCACACCATCCTGCGGATTGCCATAGACAAGATATTGAAAGAGGGGCTTCTGATAGCCCCGGCAATTGCCGCCCACCACGCCCGGGATCGCCGGATTCCCGTAGGCGCACGAGCTCGCTCCGCCGCTGCCCGCCACGACGCCCAGGAATTCTTCGCCGATCGAGCTGTTGCACGAACCCGTTGGACCGTAGGACTGCGTGAACCCCAGGGCAAGCGTGATCAGCTGGCTCGCGCAAGAGTCGTTCCACGGAATCTCCGGAATATACGACAGGGCCGAGCTGTAATAGGGGCTGTTTGTGGCGCTCCAATAGGCGGCATTCGAGCCAAAGAAAGAATCCGCAAAGTCCGTGCCGCCCACCGCAACGTCGTATTGCGTGCTGGCCAAACCGCTGACGTTGATGCCCCTCTCCGCTGCGGGCGCAAACTGATCGGATATGTCGGCGCCTGCGTCGCCCGCGGCCGTGAAGACCGTAACGCCCTCCAAAACGGCGAGCTGGTAAAGCTGATTGATGTAGGCATTGAAGGCCGAACCCAAGAGGCTTTCCGATTCCAGGTAGCTGATGCTGACCAGCGCCGGCGGCCGGCCGTATCCGGTCAGGAGGTTCTGGAGCGCGATGAAGATTCCGAAATTCGCGTCCGTATCCGCGCACGACGCTAGAACGATTGCCGCGCTGGGCGCTGCCGCACTCGCCCATTCGACATCGACCGCCGCCTCGGCGTCATCCCCGTTTACACCTGGATCAGCGCAGGCGCCCCCGCCGAACGGGCCGTAGGATGGCTGCGGATGGACCTGCGCCAACGTGCCTTGCGGAAATTTCTGTGCGAGGCCGAAGGTCTTGCGGAATGCATACCAGTCGGCGGTCGTGTAGAGATTCGTGTCTTCCACCACCACGATTGTCTGCCCCTGGCCGGAAACGCCGTGAGCGTACAGCGGATTCATGTTGTAAATAGTTTCGAGGTCGCCGGGTGCGAGCAGCTGATAATCCGCGTTCACCGTGTAACCGGCCCTCGGCTGCATGGCTGGATGCGGCCGGAAATCGTTCATGGAAACGACGCCGTGAATTGCCGGGGCGAGAGCGGCCGGAATGCTCGGATCGCTGGAATTGGCGATGTGATGGACGCCCTTCACGGAGAGATTGTGAATCTCGGTATGAAACGCCTCGCGAATCGCGCTGGCGGGCCCGGAAAAATCGATCACCCCGTCGGACAGGTAAGCGCCATGAACGGTAAACCCGTGCGATTCAAGCCACGCGGTCACGGTCGCAGCGTCTTGCTGCGACGGCCCGAATCGCTCCGCCACTTCGTCGGACGTGAGCCATTGGTGGTAGAGCGGCGAGGTCTGGTCGTGCAGCTCATTCACAAGCGCCTCCGCGGCCGCCTCGCGCTCGGGCGAGCGATTCAGAAGAAGGTACATGTGGTCAAGCATCAGATCGTCGGCCACGGGGCCGCGATCGTTGGCCGAATTCATCTCCGGGCGCGTGTTCCCCGGCAAGCGGACCAACGTGTGTTCGTCAATCGTCTGAGTGATGAGTTGGCGCGCATTTAGGCTCGCTGCCGTTTGCGCCGGAACAGTGGCCGCGCAGCACAACACCAGTAGAGGTACCAGTAGAACCAAAACGTTTCGCATCAGGTCCTCCTTGCGAATTCAAAATGGGGCGGGAGTATATACCAGAAGGTAAGCGGAAAGGCAGCGAAATTCCGGAGCGCCTGGGGTAGTGTGGGTTGGTCCGATGCGCAGCGCTATTTCTGGATTGGGAGCCGACCGTCAGACGTGCGCGACGGTTTCCGAAGGAGGCGCCGGCGCCGGCAGGTGCGATTCCACGCCGCGCCATCCGACCGGGCGGCCGCGCACCGCTTCTTTCACTGAGCGGAAGAGCACGACGTACATCATCTGGCGGTAGTAGAAGCGCTGGATGATCAGCGGGGCAAGCAGCGTCCAGTCTTCTTTCTTTTCGAGCGCGAACGCGACCACGCACGTGAGCAGGTCGATCAGCATGAAGAGCGCGAAGAAAATCAGCGAGCGCTCCACGTCCTGCGAAGTCCATAGCTGCGGCAATTCCGCCACGCGCAGTTGTGCCAATCCCCAGAGGACGAGCGACAGTATAAACAACAGATCGATCACGGGCGAAACGAGCGGCAGAATAATCTGGAACAGGAAAATATTCGGAATCGCAACCCAGCCGAGCGTCCCGTATTTCGGATTTCCGGCTGTATCGCGATGCTTCCACACCGCCTGGAGCGTGCCGTAGGTCCAGCGGAAGCGCTGTCGGATCAGTGTGTCGACCGTCTCGGGTACTTCCGTGCGGCCAATCGCGTCTTCATCGTAGAGGATCTTCCAGCCGTTGCGCCGGATCGTCAGCGTGAGGTCCGTGTCTTCGGCCACCGTGTCGCCCGAAAATCCGCCGCTCTCGCGCAACACGTCCGCACGCCACGCTCCCGCCGCTCCCGGCACCACCGGAATGCAATTCAGCAGATCAAATGCACGCTTCTCGAGATTCTGGCTGGTGATGTATTCGAGCGCCTGCCAGCGCGTGATCCACTTGTTGCGGTTGGCCACCTTCACGTTGCCCGCCACCGCGCCGACCTTCGGATCGGCGAAATGCCGGACGAGCCGCGGCACCGCCTCCGGATCGACGATCGTATCCGCGTCGATCGAGACGATCACCTGGCCCGTCGCCTCGGAAAGCCCGTGGTTGAGCGCGGCGGGCTTCCCGCGATTCGGCTGCTGGAGCAAACGAACGCGGCGGTCGCGGCCGAAATTTTCGCGGACAAGATCGGCGGTGCGGTCGGCCGAGCCGTCGTCGACCACCAGCACTTCGAGGCGCGGATAGCCTGACGCCAGCGCGGCCTCCACCGTTTCGACAATCGCCGATTCTTCGTTGTACGCCGGAATCAAAATCGTCACGCGCGGCTGATATTCCGGATGGTCGAGCGGTGCCGGACGCATTTTCTCGATCAGCGCCAGCACGCCGATGATCAGCGCGCGCCCGCTCACCAGCACGATCCCGGCGATGAATATGAACGCGATTCCCTGCCGCAGCAGCCGGAACACATCGAAGATAAATGCGTCGACGCGCGCCATCAGCCATTCCCTGTGCGAAAGAGGCGGCATCATCTGCGCGCGCGTCTGCCCCAGCAGATCCGACACGGAAACGAACTCGTAGCCCTTCGCGCGCAATCCATCGATGATCTGCGGCAGCGCCTCCACGGTGTGGATGCGATTGCCGCCGCCATCGTGAAGCAGGATGATGTTTCCCTTGTTGGCTTCGACGTCCGTCAGCACGCGCTGCACGATATCGTCCGTCCCGGGCGGCTTTTCCCCTCCCGCTTCGCCCCAATCGTGCGGATCGATGCGCCCGCCGACAAGCACGTAGCCCATCTCCTGCGGCACCGGCAGCATCTGGATTTCGCTCGCCGATTCCGGCTGGTGATCGATGCCGTACGGCGGGCGGAAGAGCGTCGTTTTCACGCCCAGGCTGCTTTCGATCAGGAGTTCGGTGAGGTTGAGCTGGATTTCGAGGTCCGATTTCTTGATCGTCTCGAAGTCCGGGTGCGTGAACGTGTGGTTGCCGATTTCCTCGCCGAGCGCGTATTCGCGCTTCACGATGTTGTCGTATTCGTTGGCGTTTTCGCCGATCACGAAGAAAGTTCCCGGCGCTTTCTTCTTTTCCAGGATATCCAGAATTTTCGGCGTCCACGCCGGGTCGGGGCCGTCGTCGAATGTGAGCGCCACTTTGTGCGGCGCGGCGCCCACTTGTTGAATGCGCCACGACATCGGATAGCTCTGGAAGCTTTCGTCGTCGAAGTCATCCGAGCTCGCATCGTAATCGAGCGTTCGCGCTCCATCCTGCGGCGTCCCGGTGATCCGCCAGATGTCGCCGTCGCCTTCGAGAATCAAATCGTAGCCGGGAGGAACTTCCTCGAGCTTGTCGCGCGTTGGATCGTCCGCGTGCGTCGCGTCCCAGATGTCCCACATCGAGGGATCCTCGAGCCCAAGGCGCCACATCGCCGTGCCGCGCACGCCCGCGCGCTCGGCAGCGCGGAGCTCGTTGTAGGCAGTCACGCCGTCGAGCATCCAGACGTTGTGCGCGTGATTGCTCTCGTCGTCGTAGGAATAGTGCGGGTTGAAGGAATCCGGGTCGTATAGAACGTCCGAGCCCGATTCCACCGCCGTCACCACTCCCTGCTGAAAGCTGATCGCCTTCGCAACCGGCTGCGGTCCATTTTTCTTTTTCACCGGCCAGTCGTACCCATACGTCGCGATGCCCATGATCAACTTATCCGGCGGCACCAGCTTCACCATGTTGTCGATGTTCTTCACGAACCAGTCCTGCGGCGCGATCGGCCCGGGCGACGACGTGGGCCAGTGGAAATCGTAGTTCATCAGGATGATGGCGTCCGTCTGCGCGGCGAAATACTTGTAGTCGTAGCTCCAGTCGGCTGCGGGCAGCGCGACCATCAACTTCAGATTTTTCGCGCGCAGCGCCACCGAAAGGTCGTGGATGAACTGCTGGAAATTCTGCATGCTCGATTCCGGCATGGATTCGAAATCGACCACGATTCCCGGCTCGTGCTGCGCGTCGGCGTACTCCTCGATCTGCGTGGCCAGGCGCGCCCGCGCCGCCGGATTTGCCAGCATCTGCAGCATCGCGGGCGGGCACCAAACGTTCGTCTTGGCGTCGTAGTTGTTCACCATCGCCATCACTTGCAGGTCGACGGGCGGATTCCTGGCCTGCAGCGATTGCAGAAACGCCGCGAGCTTCGGATCGGAGTCCACCTCGAGATTTCCGTCCGCCGAAACGGCGGCCAGCGCCTCGGGAATCAGCAGGTCCAGATCCTTATAGTGCAATTCCAGGGAGGTCAGCGCCGTGTAATCGTCGCTCACGTAGAACGCGGCCCGCAACGGGTCGTAGCTCTGCGGCACTTTGCCGAGCGCCGCCACCTTCTTCCTTCGCGCGCGAATCGGCCTTCTCGGCTTCCAGCGGATGGAGTGCAGCCCGGCGTGCGTATCCGTGCGCAGAATCTCCGGCAGCTCGGGATTCCGCCCGATGTTGAGCACGAAGATCAGAAGCACGAGCGTGAAGAGGGCGCCCGCGACTTCGAGCGCGAGCCGGGTTCTCCGCCAGCGCCGCCGTTCCTGATCGTAGAAAATAGGCTTGCGTTCAGGCATAGGTACAATCCAAGCTAGCCATCCACGAAAATGCCTCTGATGAGAGGGACCCCATCATCTAAGATGCGCGCAAGCGCCTTTTTTGCTGCTCTCGCCGGCCTGGCGCTGCGTTTCTACTTCATTCTCAAATTCCCCGCACACGATTCGGGGGATGCGCCATTCTACATCGAGCTGGCCTGGAACTGGCTGAAGAAGGGCGTGTTTGGCCTTTCGATTAACGGCCGGCTGACGCCGGTCGACATGCGGGTCCCGGGCTATCCGGCATTCCTCGCGGCCATTTTCGCCTTTGCCGGAAAATCGCCGCGGGCGGTGATGTTCGCGCAGGCCGTGCTCGACGTGGCCGGATGCTTCGTGATCGCGCTGATCGCCGCGCGGCTCGCTCCCGAAGCCTCGCGCCGGCGCGTCACGATCGCCGCGCTCTGGCTTGCGGCGCTGTGCCCATTCGCGGCCAACTACTCGGCCGTGGTGCTCACCGAAGTTTTGGTCACGTTTCTCACCTCGCTCGCGATTCTCGTGCTGCTCGACGCCAATCGCCGCGAAATGCTCGCCGCACCTGCCACCGGCGGTGCACGCGGATTGAGCCCGTGGTTTCTCGGCGGCCTCATCGTCGGCTTTGGCACGCTCGTGCGCCCCGAGACTCCGCTTCTGCTCGCCGCGACCGGTCTCGTGCTCGTCGCGCGCTGGTGGCGTCCCCGCGATTGGAGGAAGCTCGCGCGCGCGGGCGTGTTGATGGCGGCCGGGCTCGCGCTGCCGCTTGTGCCATGGGCCGCGCGCAACTGGCGCACGCTGCACGAAGTGCGCTTCCTCGCGCCGCGCTACAGCACGCTGCCCGGCGAATTCGAGCCACTCGGATTCGACAGCTGGACCCGTACGTGGCTCTGGCGAATGCACGACGTCTATCCGACGCTGTGGGCGCTCAACGACGAGCCCATTCAGATCGGCGATGTGCCCTCATCCGCGTTCGACGCGCCGCAGGAAAGGGCGGCCGTTGCCGCGCTGTTCGACGAGTACAACAACACGCTCACGCTAACGCCTCAGCAGGACAGCATCTTCAGTGAAATCGCGCGCGAGCGCACCGCACGCGATCCGCTGCGCACCTACGCCAAAATTCCGCTGCTCCGTTCGCTGGCGCTCTGGTTCACGCCGCGCATCGAGCTGCTTCCCTACTCGGGCCAGATCGTTGCGTTCGCCCGCGAATGGGACGAGGACCGCGAAGACCTCCTCGCCACGCTCGGTTTCATCGCTGTGAATGCCATCTATCTCGCGCTGGCTTTGATCGGGGCGTGGATCGCACGCAGGCGTTGCGGCTGGGGAATCCTGATCGCGTTCATCCTGCTGCGGACGATCTACATCGCGGGATTCGTCGAAACGCCCGAGCCACGCTACGTCCTCGAATGTTTTCCCGCCGTGATCGCTCTTGCCGCGCAGACGTTCTCGCGGCGACGGCAAGGCAACCGGCCGTAGGGGCGGGTTTCAAACCCGCCCGCGCCGGCGAGTGGGGCCTCAGCTCTCTTCCACCGGCTCAGGGTGAATCGTCAGCCGGAAAATCTGCGGGAAGTGATCCTTCACGCGGCTTTCAAGCGCCGCCGTGATGTCGTGGACCAGCGTGATCGGCAAGTCGCCATCCATCGCGCAGTGGCAGGACACGAGAATTTTGTGCTCCACGCTGCGCACGTGAACTTCATGGCAATCGAGCAGCTCCGGATATTCCTTCGGCAGCGAATTCAGGAAATGCTGCACGGCGAGCGAAAGTTCCTTCATCTCCGCGGCGCCCGGAATGCGCGCGCCCAGCGGCTCGATGTGGATATTGACCAGCGCGTGCGCGTCGGTGGCCGCGCGGATTTCGTCCTCGAGTTCGGTGGCGCGCCGGTGCGCTTCGCGCAGGCTAGCGTTTTCGTCCACCTCGAGATGCAGCTCGACGAAGAGCCGCCCGTCGAGCTGGTGCGCCGACAGCTCGTGGACGGCGAGGCCGCGGCGCTGCGCGATCGCGCGAATCGTGTCGAAAAGGTGCTCGTTCGTCGGCGCGCGCGGCTCCACGTGCACCACCACGTCCGCCGGCACGATCTTCTCGATGTTGCGCTCGACCGCGTCGCTCGCCGCATGCGCCTGTTCGAGGCTCGCCTTGCGCGGAACGCTGATCGTCACATCGACGAAATACCTCTGGCCCGCGCGCCGCACGCGCACGCGCTCGGTGCTCAGCACTCCATCCGTCTGGTCGACCGCGCGCGCGATGCGGTCGTGCAGCCCGCTCGGCGCCACGTCGAGCAGCGCGTCGACCGTGCGCTTGCCGAGCCGCGATCCGATCCAGATGATCACGCCCGCCACGCCGAGCGCGGCAACCGCATCCATCATGCCGAGCCAGGGAATGCCGAATTTCTCGCCGAGCCACGCGCCCGTGATGCCGAGCACCACCACGAACGTGCTCCACACGTCCGTCGAAAAATGCAGCGCATCCGCTTCGAGCGCCTCGCTCGGATATTTGTTCGCCACGCGCCGCAGCGCCCGCGACCGGACGAAGTCGATTCCCATCGACAGCCCCAGGATCACGATCACACCAAAGCTCAGCCGGATCGTCGCCGTGCGGAAGAGCAGCCGCTGGAACGCCTCCCAGATGATGTACACCGCGGTGAGCAACAGCAGGCCCGTCTCGACGAACGCCGAAAAGCTTTCCACTTTGCCATGGCCGTAGAGGTGCTCCGCGTCGGCGGGCTTGTCCGCCACACGCACCGAAAGATACGTGATCACCGCAGCCACAAGATCGAGAATCGAATGCAGCGCTTCGGAGAGAATTCCAAGGCTGCCCGTGAAAACGGCGAGGATCACTTTCAGCGTCACGAGCACCAGCGCCGACGCCACCGAGCCGAGCGCCGCCATTTTTTTCTCGCGCGTCGCCCGCGCGCTCAGTTCTGCACTCGTCGCCGCAGCGCGCGCCGCGGCCGCCCGGGCGGACTCCGCCGCCCGCTGCGCGCCCGATTCTCGTTCCGCTGCCTGTGCAGCCATTCCCGCGATTATACGCTCCAGGGTTGCTGAAAACGCTCCGGGGCTCCTTCGGCGGGTACAGAAGACGACATCGCGTTGTGAGCGCCGGCGGGCACGTAGGCTCGTCTGCCGGCGTGCTTCGTGTTACAGTTTCCACGTGGAAGTCAAAGTCAAGATCCCAGACACGCTCGCAGCCGAGGCTCGCGCCCGCGGCTTGAAGGTCGAGGCCTACGTGGAACAACTCCTGGCGCAAGGGCTGGCGGAAAAGACGCCGACAGCACACTCGCCCCACTCGCCCGAGGAGATTCGCGCTTGGCTCGACTCGCTCGCCCAGTTCTCCGATAAAATTCCGCCTCTGCCAGAGATCATCTCGCGCGAGTGGATCTACCAGGAACACGACTAAATGGCGATTCCTTCGTGTCTGGTCGACACGAACGTACTCCTGCGCATCACAAGACGCTCCGATCCTCAACACGAAATCGTGGAAGCCGCTCTCGGCTCCCTGGCCGGGCATGGCACCGTTCTTCATTACACAGCGCAAAATATCACCGAGATGTGGAACGCGATGACGCGGCCCATCGTCCGCAACGGCTTGGGATTAACCGTCACGGAAGCCGATCGCGAAGTGCGGGCGATTGAGGCCGGAATGAACCTTCTGCCCGACAACGCGGCCGTTTACAAGGAATGGCGGAGAATCGTCGTGCAATACGGCGTCTCGGGCGTTCAGGTTCACGACGCACGGCTCGCGGCAGCGATGTATGTTCACAGCGTAATTCACATACTTACGTTGAACATTTCAGATTTCGCGCGTTTCGAAGGACTCTTGGCCGTGCACCCCGGCACCATCGAATAGCCCGTCGCTCGGCGGGGCAGTCCGAGGGCCTGTGGGCCGCAATCCAACATCGCGTGTATGATCGGGGCGCCAAACATCCAGAGCCAGCACGCGCGGAGGGCTGACATGCGACTGAAAGACAAAGTAGCGATCATCACGGGGGCGGGGACGGGGATCGGCGAGGCAATCGCGCACAAGTTTGCGCGCGAGGGTGCGCGCATGCTGTTGGCGGGCCTGCCGAGCGATCCGGTGAAGGATGTGGCGGATGCGATTGTCGCCGCCAATGCGGCGGCGAATGCATCAGGCGAGGGGCAGGCCGAAGTGTATCTCGGCGATCTGGCCGAGGAGGCGAACGCGCGCGCGTGCGTGGACGCGGCGATCCGGCACTTCGGGCGCATCGACGTGCTCGTGAACAACGCGGGCGTCTTCATCGCCAACGCCGAGACTGACGCCTATCGCATCGAGGATTTCGAGCGCACGATCCGCGCGAACATCCGCACCGCGTTCCTGATGACGAAATTCGCGCTGCCGCACTTGCAGAAGACGCGCGGCAACATCCTCTTCACCGGCTCCGAAGCCGGAATCAACGGCTCGGCGATGTTCACGCCTTACGGCGCGAGCAAGGGATTCCTGCACGCGTTCGCGAAGGGCGTGGCGCTCGAGCAGGCGAAATACGGCGTGCGCGCGAACTGCGTCTGCCCCGGCGCGATCGACACCGCCTGGACGCGCGGCCCCGGCGGCCCGCTCAGCCCCGAGATACAGGATACGATCGGCGGAATGGTCCCGCTCGGGCGGCGCGGCACCCCGGAAGAGATGGCGAATATCTTCGCGTTTCTCGCCTCGGATGAGGCGAGCTACATCACGGGCGCGCTGCTGCTCGCCGATGGCGGTGTGACGCCGGCGAAAGGCGCCCCGGGCGTGATGGTTCCCGACGAGCTGCGGCAGATGCCGAAAGGCGTGCTGCCGCTACACCATTCGCACGATGGCTTGCGCGGCAAGGAAGTCTACTTCGCGAAGAAATGATGATCCGAAGAGGATCGTCATCCCGAGTGAATAACGTGAGCGAGGGATCTCTTGGCAATGCCCCGCGACCGTGAAGAGGGATCCTTCAGCTGGCAAGAACCACAAACGCCACCCTCAGGATGACCATCCTGGTCGGATGGTCACTTTAGCGACGGCATGGGAACCAGCGGCAGGCGCCGTGGTTCGCCGTGGAATCCGCGGATCTCGACTTCCTCGAACAGCAGCGAAGGCGCAATCACGGTGCTGGGAATGCCGCCCTGCGCCGAACCAAACGAGCCGAGCGCCGTGCCGGCGAGGCCGGCCGTCGAATTCTGCTGCATGTAGGTGTACACGGTGGAATCGTTGCCGATCCCGAGAATGTTGCGCAGCGAACGCACGGTGAGCCCCTCGATCACGCCCTGGCGCACCGGCTCTTCGTGCCCGTCGGAGACGTAGACGCGATAGAGAGCCAGCGGCATGCGCGCCCCGCTCTCGATATCTCCGCCAATCTGGGCCATGAAATCTCCGAAGTCCTGCTGGCGCAGCGCGCCGAGCGCGGGATTATCCATGCGCTTCACTTCGATGCACCACTGCTGGCCATCGTCCTTGCAAGCGGCCAGGAATTTCGTGCGCAGGTCGGCCGGGCTGATCGCCGCGCTCGACTGGAAGAAAAGGTTGCTGTTGAGCGGGAGCGGGTCCGAAAGCACGGACGAGCGCGCGTGGCCATTGGAAAGCTGAAAATCGGGTCCGGGGCGGCGCGACATCAGCATGCTTTTCAACATGCCGTTTTCGACGATCGTCACCTTCTGCGATTTCACGCCCTCGTCGTCGATATCGTAGGCGCCGAGCAGCGGCTGGCCCTGGAAATCGGTCGCAGTGGGATCGTCGGTCAGCGTGACGGTGGCAGGCAGCACGCGCGTGCCGACGCGGCCGGACCATTCGTTGCGGCCGCCGACGCGGTCCATGAACGAATCGTAATCCTGCGTCGCGGAAAGCGGCGGGCGCGCGCCGGAAAGCGAAGGCTCGAGCACCTGCGCGAGCAGGGAGGCAGCCGCGGGCGCGTCGAAGAGCACCGGCCCGGTGTAATCCGACACGAGCGGGCTTGCGCGGAGAACGAGCAAGTCGGTCGCCGCCTGCGTCAGCGCCTTCGAGACCGTCGCGGCATCGGGCAATTCGCCCGGCTTCGCGGCGTAAACGGAATAGAAATTGTGCAGCGGCAAGCCGTCGTCGGCTTCGGTATCGAGCGCGGCCTCGATGGAAGCGAGGCTGGTCGAGGTGCGCATCGTGGTGCCCTCGCTCGTCATCAGGTACGTCGTCGCATACACCACGTAATAAGTGACGCGCGTGCCGTAGAGCTGCGGATAATCCTTCAGCGCGACCGAGGCGGCGCGCGCTTCATCGTCCCAGTTGCGCGAAGTCCAGTCCGGTTCCGCATGCGGCTCGATCTTGATGATCGGCGAGGATTGCGAGAAATCGTCGATCTCCGGCGGCTTCGTCAGGCTGCGCAGAAACGCCTGCTTCAACGACATCTGCGTGACGGCGGCCTTGTACGCCTGATCGGTGGCGAGCCAGAGGTCCTGTCGCAGCGAATTGTAATCGCGGTCGATCCCGACTTCGCCCGTCGAGCCGAGAAAGCCCTGAAAGCCGTCTTCGCTCAGGAAATTCGAGCTGTCGAGGTGGTAATCGCCGACGCGCACGTCGACACTCATCAGCCGCTCCCGCGCAACCGAGCTCGAAATCAGCGAGCCGAAGGAAGCCGTGACGCTGCGAACGTCGAGATCGAGCAGGCGGTATTGGATGAAGAACGGTTTGTCCGCATCGGGCAGCACGAGCCGCGTGCGCGACCGCTCCATTTCGTCGTGCATGGCGTGGAGAGTCTGATCGCTGTCGTTTTCAACGGCCGTCGTCTGCGCCGCAAGAGCCGCGGAAACATCGTCCGGCACGGTGCCAATGGCGCCGTGGGCGCCTTTGGCCGCCGCGCACGCAGGCATCGCAAACATCGCCAGGAGCAGCACACACGTCGAGGTTTTCATCACTGCTGCCCCTTTGCGTCGGGATCGTGCGCGGGCGGCGGCAGGATCGGCGGCCGGTCGGTCGAAGTCTCTTTCTTGGCGAATTCCATCTCGGAAAACAGCGTCTCGGGCGAGACCGCGGATACCGGCACGGAGCCGGATTCCGCTCCGCAATAGCCGTTGAAAATCTCGGGCGTGTCGCCGGTCGCGACGATCTTGCCCAGCGAGACGAGGGGCGTGCTCACGAGATTGACTCCCCGCACGAGTTCGTCCGGGCGGCCATCGGGAAAAATCTTGTAGACCACCAGGGGAGTCACCTGCAAAGCCTGCGGCTCGCTGCGGCCGGTAAACGTAAACCCGCCGGAGATATCGTCGATCAGCAGGCCGAACGGCTTGCCCTGCTCCTTGACCAGCTCGATCAGTTTCTCGCGAAGCTGCGCGTTGGTCATCGTTTTCGAGCTGGAAACGATCAGGTTGCCCTGGCGCGCCACCGGAGCGTAGCCAAGCTGGCGCCGCCCGTGGCCGTTCGAATGCGGAATATTGACCAGCGGCGAGCGCGACATCAGGAACGTCTTCAGCACGCCGTGATCGACGAGATGCACGTCCTGCGCCGGCACGCCCTCGTCGTCGTATGGGTAGTAGCCGAGCAGCATCTGGCCGTCCAGCGTTTTCTCCGTCGGGTCGTCCTTGATCGAAATGAAATCGGGCAAGATCTGTTGGCCGATCTTGCTGGCGAAGGTCTGCCCTTCATTGATGTCTTTCTCGCGGAATCCTTCGGCGCGATGGCCGAACATTTCGTGGAAATAAACGGCGGCGGCGCGGCCCGTCAGCAGCGCGGGCCCGGCGTAGGGATCTACGAGCGGCGCCTTATCGAGCGCCTCGGTTTCTTCGATCAGCTTGCGAATGCTGGCGAAGATCGTTTTGTCGCTTGGCTCGTCCTTGGGATCGAGCCAGTCGAAATTGGCGTAGCGCTCGATGTCCATCCCGTCCGGCGCCTTGCTTTGCACGAAAAGCTCGAGCCGGTAGTGAATCTGGCCAAACGCCAGCTTCGTTCCCTCTGTGTTGACCTGATATTGATTGGTCGCGAGCGCCGTAAACGTCGCGATCGAATTCAGCACCGCGGGTGACTTGCTGAAGGCCGCGGTGTATCTCCGCACGCGCTCTTCCCACGGCTTGCGGTCGACGTGGATGTCCACCGGGGCACCCATATAGTTCTGCGGCGGCTCGTGCGAAAAATCGGCTGCTGCGCCCTCGCTCGTCTGCACCTGCACTTGCTCGCTCGTCTTCACCTTAATCAGGGCTTGCACGGCCGCTCGATACTGCTGGTCCGTTTCGCGCCAGATTTCGCGCCGCAACACGGGGATGTCGCTGTCGAGGATCACGGACGTGCCGGGGCTGGTCCAGCTGGGCTGTTGGCTCGGCAGCTTGTGCGTGTCATCGAGCTGATAGCTTCCCACGCGCGTCTGCGTCTCGAGCCATCGCCCGCGATCTTCCGTGCTCGAAAGCAGGGCGCCATTCGATCCTGAAACGTCGGCATACTGCCGGTCGGAAACCGTGTAGCTGATGAAGTAGGCGGGCGGCTCGGCCTTCGAAAGCGTCTCGAACGACTGGTCGAGCTCCTGCTGCATCGCCGTAAGGACAGCGGGTTGCGCATCCGTCGGCTTCGCCGGCGGGCGGTTGGCTGCGAGAGATGTCCAGGCCATGGCCAGCAGGGCCGCGGCGGTCGTGGAGATACTGCGTCTATATTTGTATTTGATCATTGCGCGGAGTCCAACAGTTTAAGATAGGATGGTCCGTTTCCCAAATGAAAAGCCGGAGGCGATTGTCTTCCGGTCCTATTGATGGACGATATCGGAAGAGTGGTGGTTACCGGATTCACGCACGGACTGGGCACGAAGGAGAGTTAGATGCGCGCGCTCGTCGTTAGGCGGTATGGACCGCCCAACGTTTTTGAACTTCAGCAACTGCCCGATCCCCAGCCGAAGGCCGGCGAGGTGCTGATCCGCGTCAAGGCGATCGGCGTCAACTTCGCCGATCTGATGCAGCGCATGGGCATCTATCCGGGCGGGCCCAAGCCGCCGTTCGTCCCAGGGCTCGAAATTGCCGGCGTGGTCGAAAAGACCGCCGATGGCGCAAAAAGCGGCGAGGATGAACCGCTTCGAGTGGGCGACGCCGTGATGGCTTTCCCTGAGTTTGGCGCGTACGCCGAGTGGGCTGCCGTGCCCGCGACGCAGGTTCACCGCTTGCCGCCCGGCATGCGCTTTGAGGACGGCGCCGCAATCCCCGCGAATTATCTGACGGCGTATCACGCCATGTTCACGATGGGCAATCTGCAGCCGGGCGACCGCATCCTGATCCATGGCGCCGCGGGCGGCGTCGGAATCGCCGCCGTGCAGCTCGCCCACACCCGCGAGCTGGTCATCTTTGGAACCGCCGGGCCGGCCAAGCAGGAGTATCTCCGCAAGATTGGCGTGCATCACGCGATCGACTACGAGAAGAGCGATTTCGTCGAGGTGGTGAAGAAATTCGCGCCCGACGGCATCGAGATGGTGATGGACCCGATCGGCGGCAAATCTTTCTCGCGCAGCTTCGCGTGCCTGGGCCCCGTCGGCCGCCTCGTGGTCTACGGCTTCTCGGCTGCGGCGAGCTCCGACGGGAAACCAAGCCGTCTGCGCGCCGCCCGTGCCTATCTCGAGACTCCGCGCTTTCATCCACTGAAGCTCATGGAGAAGAACGCGGCTGTGATCGGCGTAAACCTCGGGCGGGTGCGCTTGCGCGGCTCGTTGCTGCGCAAGGAACTTGAGGATCTTTTCCGCCTCTACGCCGATGGCAAAATCAAGCCTGTCATCAGCAAGACGTTCCCTCTCGAGCAAGCCGCCGAAGCACATCAGTACATGCAAGACCGCAAGAACATCGGCAAGATAATTCTCTCCGTTCGCTAGTACCGGCTCTGGCCCGTATCCGCTCGGCGCCTCCAGCCCTGCGATCGTCGCCGGAAAGCACCGGGCATTCTCCGCGTCCTCTGCGTCTCAGCGGTGATGAACTTGCCTTTTTGTGTTTCGCGCGCGGATCGAGTCGCAGCCGAATATCGCCTTACTTTCGCCGTGTCCCTGTGCGCACACGCGCGCCATCGAGGGTTGCGGCCTTGTTCGCCGGTGTGGTGCCATTAAAGCAGCGAATGCGAGGTGGATCATGCGAGGTCTGGGGAGCATCATCGGGCTTTTGATCGTGGCGCTGGTCGCGACGATGGTCTACAAATACTTCCTTACGTCCGGGCAATCCGTGGGTGCAACCACGCCGGTGGCAACGATCGACGCCGTCGGCGCGCAAAACGACTTGATCGCCATCGCGCAGGCCGAACGCATGTACCAGGCCCAAAACGGCAAATACGCGTCGCTCGACGAGCTCCTCTCAGGCGGCTCGATGCAAATGCGCAAGCCGAATCGCCAGGGCTACTCATACGATGTCGACGCATCCGACCAGACCTTCCGCGCGACGGCAACCTGCACATCGCCCGCGCTTCCCGGTTGCCACAGTTACTCGGTCGATCAGACGATGACCGTCCAGGTCGCACCCTGAGCACGGCTGAGGCTGGTCAAAGCCGGACTAATCTTCGATTCTCACGATCTGACCGGGTTGAACGGATTCGATGTGCGCAAGGCAAGCAGGCACGTGGGGCAACAGATCTCTTAAGCGGTTCGACTTCGTGCGAAAGATGATGATGGCGATATTCCGCCCGGTTAAATTCTGCTGATATTCGATGCCTTGATCCGTGGTGATGAAGACATCAAATCGGGCGGTTTCCGCCGCCGTAAGAAGCTCGCCGTTCTTCCGTCCCGCCAATCCGGCGTAACGCACCGTTTGGCAATCGTGGCCGGGCAAATGGTTCTGGAATCTCTCATCGATACATTCGTCGATCAGAACACGCATCTAGGAGTGGGCGAGCAAAAGGCCCTTCGCTTCTTCGAGCGCGGCGACTGCCGATTCGCGCGTGACGGTGGGAAAGCCCTGCAGGAAATCTTCGAGTGTTTCGCCGCCTTCCAGGTAGTCGAATAGGGTCTGGATCGGCACTCGCGTCCCGCGGAAGACCGGAGCGCCTCCAAGGATATCCCGATTCTTGACAATCACATTCACGACTGGATTGTACCATGAGCCTAAACGTGAATAGATGCCGGGCTGAAGCATGTCGCTTGTCGGCGCCCCATAGCCGAATCGTAACTCCGCCCTTACTCGCGCGGCAAGACGATCCACTTGTCCGGTTATCGGGGACTTTGAGATATTCTTGGTTTTTGTGGTGCCTCAGTTGTGAAGTAGGGCTCGTACTTTCGAGTTCCTCGCAGAGGGGGCTTGGGACGAATTATTAGAAGGTCAGTGATTCTGTAAGGACGACCGTGAACCTGAATGCTTCCAGTGATCCCGAAGAAGCCGCGCCTGTGCTGGCAATTCCCAACTATCACCGCTCTGCACATTTCCCCAACTTCTTGCAGTAGCTCTTTCTTGTCAGCTTGTGGATTCGCGCTTTCGATCGGCAACTCAAAAGTCGGCCCGTATTCCCCGAAACCGAAATCGATCACGCCAAGACCATTCTCCGCATGTGCCCAAGCCGCAGCAGCGGCGGGATTGTGCGGTACCAATTTCACCACCGTGCCACTGGGCGGCACAGATTTCACATCAACGACTGCGGTATTCGGCGGCAATTCCGCCAGAAGCTCATTGAACACTATAACGAGTTCCTCTTCGATGTTCGCATATTCCGTGTGCTTCGGATTCATAGGAGCTATTTCCGAGGAATGTGGTGAACGCGTTTCCGAAACATGGCAATGATGGCAGCCAACAACGCCAAGAGAACAAACTGAATCGTGATCGAATTGTCTCCGTACCAGTGTACGGCCTCGGGCACTTCTCTTGGGAGAAGGTACTTGCCCGCAAATTCCAGCAACAACATTACAAACGTATTTGCAAAGAGCAGCGCGAAGATCACCGAAAACACCAACGGTACCTTGCCCACGAAGTCGAATCTGTGTCCCCCTGCTGCGGGCATTGGTCCCTCATGGAACAGTTTGTCAGATTCTTGGACTCGCCGCATGAGAACAGCGTTCTGGTGCCTCTTGAGGGTCAACTCCTTGACCAACGCCGTGATCGGTCATGTTCGGCAGCGACTGGGATGGAGCGACTGAAGCCTTTGGCGGGCAGCTACGGCGTGATCACCGGATGTGCAGCCATTGCGAAACCTACGACTAAGAGCGTTGCATCTCGCGCTCCGCAGACGGGACGATGGACTTAAACCGGTGCGAGCTCGACCTTCGCGATCGCCCACGCCCCAGCGGACTTCACGTACTCGACGCGCAGCACGCGGCGCTCCGTCCGGCGGACGAAGCCGCTGCCTTGCGCGTGCGCCATCTGCGCGAGCGTGCAATCCTGCGCGATCGCAGTTTCGGTTTCGACAGCGCAATGGAACCGCCCGGCGGCGCGCTTGCCGTCCGCGGCGAGCTCGATCGCGTCCGGTGGCGCGGCGTGATCCGCCGCGATGCTGCGCACGGATGGATCGAACGCGGCGCGCTTCGGATCCGCGAAGAGAGAAGCAGCCTCATCGCTCGCTCGGGTGTTGATCGCCCGCAGCCACGTCTGATGCAATTCGCGGATTGCGGCCTCGTTCTCGAGCTTCGCGAGGCGCGCCTTCAGCTCGTCGTCCGCAAGGATCGCGGCGGGCACTGCGGCGGCCAAGGGCGCGGCCAATATTGCGCCGCGCTTCAGAAATGACCGGCGCGTAGGAGTGGAAGTGACGTCCTTGCTCATGCCGCACCCCCTGATGTGGGCACCTGATAGAAGCGCTTGATGTCGAACCCGCCGGCCAGCCGCTCGTGCGCGCCGACGGCGCTCATGCCCAGCCCGTTTGTGCCGCAGTTATAGCCGACCCCCACATCGCGCATCGTATGCAAGTTGACCAGAATGGTGCCGAGCGTGCCGTTGCACGCCTCCTCCAGCCAGTACATGAAAAACAGGCCGTCGCGAATCTTCACGTAGGCCGCCGGCCCGCTCCATTGGAGCCCGCCGGCATCGGTGCCGGTGAAAATGATCCACGAGAGCGAATGCGGCGTCGAGTAGAGGTGCATGGACGTCAGGCCCGGTTGGTAGTTCTGGCTCACCGCGCGCCCGAGCATCTCCTCCGTGAACTTATGGCGATTGTACTTCGGCGGAATCAGCCCTTCCATCTCGATCACGCCGAAGAGCGTCTTCACGCCGGCCTCGTTGGCGAAATAGGGCGTATTCAGAAATCCGTTGAAGCACGTCACCAGGCCCTGGTCGAAATCCGCCACGATCGCGTGCCCGTCATGGTTCGGCGTGCCTTCGAGCAGGTGGCCGAACATGATCACCCCGGGCATCGATTCCCAGCCCTGATAGCGCGCCTTCGTCCAGTTGGCGTCGCCTTCCTTGCGCCAGTTAAGATTTTCGGCGTCCTCGACGCGGTATTCGATCGCCGGCGCGTGGTCGTAGCGCAACGTGAACGTCTTGCCGGCCAGCCAATCGGTATTCGGCCCGAGATTGCCGGCCATGCCCGCGGCGGGTCCTGTGGTGCGCGCCGGAAACGCCGTCGTCCTCTTGGCGCAGGCCGCGTCGACCTCGGCCTTGGTCATTTTCGCCATCGTCTCAAACGGCCGATAGACGCGCCGCGCGCCCTTGGCCGCCGTCTGGCCCGGCGCGGCCGCTGGAACCGGCGAGCCGCTCTCGTCGCCGAATTTTTCGAACTGCGCGAGCTGCCCCAGCCATTCGCCCTTGCCGCGGAAGACAAAATATTCCAGCGCGTCGTCGGCATCAAAGCCGAGCCGCACGCCGACCTGCTCCACGCGGTTCAGGTCCATCACGTACGCCGTGAAGGTGCCGGAGAATTCGCACTCGGTGCGCGTGTAGATGTAGCGGTCGTCGTTGATCTTGATGTAGTCCGACGGCGCGCAGAAGCTGAGTTCGCCGCCGAATCGCGACAGCTCCACAAAATTCGAATACGCCGCTGAGGGAAAGAACTCGAGCGTTTGCGCGCCAGCGTCCTGCTTCCAGTAGAAGCCATGGCCCTCCACGCGATTCGTCGTCGCATGGCGAGCTTTCGGCGCTTCCTGCCCCGGCTGCTCGACGTAGCCGTAATAAATCTCGCGCTGCACTTCGCGATTGTCCTTATAGCCGCTGAACCACAGTTCGAATACAGTCGCCAGGTTCGTGCCTTGATCGACGACCACGGCGTAGCCGCGCTGCGTGCCCGGAATCAGGTGCGAGAAGAACGCGACGTTCGCCAGCGTCAGCGCGCCATATCCCGCGTCCACCGCGGCGCCGCTGTTCTCCGTCACCGAAACGCGGTTGTTCCCGCTGAATGTGTAGGCCAGCGCCGGGCCATTATCCGTGACGATCTTGATCGATTTGCCGGCAAACACGTCCGAGAGCGGCGAGGCGCTCGTCGGCCCGCTCTTGGCGGCCGGGCCCAGCTTGTCTGCGATCTGTTCTGGCGTAAGCTTCGTGTAAGCGATGCGATGCATCTGCTCTTTCGGATACGGCGTTCCCGGCATCATTCCCCCTGTCACATCTACTTTTTTATCGCGGGTCGCGCGAATGCAAGGCGCCATCGCCTCGCATCGTCGCAATCATGGCGGCAGGATACTATCTCTGAAGGCAGGAGTTTTCAACCGCGGGAATCGACGCGCTTCTATTTCACTCGCAGGATCATCGGCTGCTCACTGCCCCTGGCGCGGCCTGGGCTTGCGCCACCAACTTCTTCAGCCGGCCCTCGATCGACGCGTCTCCGATGTGCTCGTCGCGCAGCACCCCATCCGCATCGATCGTGAACGTGTGCGGAATCGCTTGGACGCCGAATAATTTCGCAATCGGCCCTTCGAAACCGCCATCGCGGTAATTCAGCCAGGTCATTTCGTTCTTCGTGATGAAGTCTTGCCACTGTTTTGCATCGCTATCGAGGCTCACGCTGATAATCGCAAGCGGTTGCCCCTGGAATTTGCTGGCGATCTTTTTCATGTTGGGCAGCGCCTCGCGGCAGGGCCCGCACCACGTAGCCCAGAAATCGAGCAGCACCACCTTGCCCTGCAGATCGTCCAGCGAGACGCGCTTTCCATCGATCGTGGTCACCGCAAACGCGGGCGCCATCCGCTCCCTTGCCAGATCGATATTGCCGAGATAGCGCTGGGCCCTCTGGCGGTCGAGATCGCCGACGGCAGCGAACTTCAGGTAAGTCCGGAAATCCGCTTTCGCGGCATCGTCCTGATTCAAATGAGCCAGCGCGCGGCCATCGAGAAACATCGCGTCGGGAAAATTCGGATAGGCCTCGAGCGCTTTCGAGAATTCCACGTGCGACTGCGTAAACATCTCGGGCTTGTTCTTGCTCAGGGCTTCTTCAAGATACACGCGGCCGAGATCGTAGTGCGCCAGTGCGAGATCTGCGTTCTTCTGCGCTTCCGCCAATTCTTCCTGCGCAGCCTCGGCTGCGGTTTTCCAGTCCCAAAACTCCATTCCATACTTCACGATCGCCGATTGGCACGCCGCGCACTTGCCGCCATCCTGTTTGTCGGCTTTCTTGAAAGAATCGAGCGCCTGCGCATCCATGTGCTGCTGAACGAGTTTCAGCGCGTGTTCGTAGGTCTTTTGCGCTTTGGGATCCGTGGGGCCGGCCGTCGCCTGTTGCGCTCGCGCAGGCGTCGCGGCGCACAGTCCAGCCAGAAGAACTGCTCCGATCGCAACGTTTCGCATCGCAGCCTCCGATCGAACGTCTCTCCATATCATATGGCGCTCGGCGATGTACATCGCTTATTGGTGCAGGTACGCCGCAGTATGCTCCTCAAGCCGATCTGAGTCGCGTGGCTACGGCGTGCGCTTCTGATCCGCCACCGTCACGCCCGCCTCGGCGTAATCGGTCGCCGGCAGATCAACGAACGTCACCTGAATATTTTCCCGCTTCGCCCGGCCCTCCTCGATCAGCGCGTCGGTGATCCGCTCGGCCAGCTTCCGTTTCTGCTCGGGCGTGCGCCCGGCCACCCACGTCACTTGTACGTATGGCATGCGTCCTCCTCCGAATGCGCCCGCATTCTACCGGCAATTCAACCGCCGGCGCATGGTTGTTCCGCGGACTTGTTTTCCAGACTGCCTGCTTAATGCGACCTACGGGGGTCGACAAAGAGCCAGGTCAATTCACGGTGTCGGCGACACGCGGCCCCAGAATTCATCGAACTCTCGGGTGTCGAAAAAAGCAGTCGCCTTAATGATCTGGCCGGCCTTCATCTGGAAGTACCACGTGTAGGTGTTGTGATACGGGACCCCGTCTTTTGCGGTCGCCGCTCCGTCGAAAAAGATTATGACCATGTCGCCGTCAGCATAGAGGCCTCTGATAGACGGGACCAGCGGCTTCGCCATACGGGCATTGAAGGGCTCAATCACTTCGTCGAGAAATTCCTGCTTGCTTTGATAAGTCTTCGACAGGGGCGATGACCCAACGATGGTCCACTCAGCATCTGGAGCTAGCAGCTCGAAGGGACCGCCGGTACCGTTTTTCCAGCGTTCAAAGCTCGCCTGAACAAGGGCCTTGTTGCCAAGCTGAGGGGCTGAAGCTTGTTCCATGAGTCTTACCTCCATTGAGATTCTGTCTTACGGGACCGCCTAAATCCTGAGAAACGCGGAAACCGGATAAGTGGCGTTCCCTGCTTCGGAATGCGCCCGCATTCTACCGGCAATTGAAGCGCCTGCGAAGCTACTCCACGTAATGGCGCGTCAGTTGGCGACTGAACACCGACCGTCGCTTTCCGGACAGATCGCGCGTTCCTAAGAGAGGCTCGTGACGGGAGGCAGAATCGAGTTCGTGTCGGGCGACGCTTTCGTCGGCTGCACTTCGAAGACGCGCACCGGCTCCGCAAATCCCTTCGCGGAGATCGGAGGAAGCGGATTGAGAGAAATTGCATCCTCGAGTTCCGTGGCGACGGCCTCCGAAAGCAGGATTTGTCCGGATTTCGCCGCCGAGCACAAGCGCGCGGCGAGGTTCACGCTGCGCCCGATGGCGGTATAATCGCGGCGATCCTGGCTGCCCATGCTGCCGACCACGACCTCGCCCACGTGAATACCAAAGCCGATTTCCGTGCCGGCCTTGCCTCCAAAACGCGCCTGTAGCCCAGCGAGAATTTCCACCGCGGCGTCCACGGCGTGGCGGCAGCGATCGGGACCTGCAAACCACGCGAACATGGCATCGCCGACAAATTTATCCACGTCGCCGCCGTGGCGGCGCACCACGTCAGCCTCGAGGCCCAGCACTTCATTCAGCCGCTCGATCACGAGAGCAGGATCGCGGTTTTCGGAAAACGCGGTGAAGCCCCGCACATCGGAGAAGACGAGCGCGAGCCACTTGCGCTCGCCCGCCGGATTCGCGGAGCCGCCTTGTTCCAGCATCTCGTACGTCGTTCGCGACATGTACTTGGACATCGCGAAGCGTTGTTTGAGGCCGCGGCCCATGTCCACGAACGCGCGGGACAGATCGCCGATTTCATCGCGAGCCTCCAGGCGATTCGCGTGCGCGGCCCGAAAAGATTCGATCGCGTCGTACCGGCCCTGCTCAAGCTCTCGCGCTGCGCCCGCGAGATTCACAAGGGGTGCGGAAATCAGGCCTGAGAAGAAAAATCCCAAGCCGGCGCCCAGCAACAGAGCGGCGAGAGCGAGTCCGGCCAGAAATTCCTCGAGGATTCGAAAGGGCCTCATCCGTCGGGTCACCGATTCGGCGAATGCCATGTGCACGCCGGCGGGATTGTGTTCGATCATTCCGGTATCGGCCACCAGCACCTCTTCGCCCTCGTATTCGCCCTTGGGAGTACGAAAATCGAATGGATGACGGAGATCGGGGTTCTGACCGAAAAGTTCCGTCAGTGGCCCGCGGAGGCTCGGATCGCTCACGCCCAGGATGTGCACCTTGTTGTCTTCATCCTCCTGCCAGGTGACAACGTCCGCTCCGGAGCGAAGCTTCGCGCTGGCCGCGATGCCGTCATCTTCCTCGAAGCCGATATTGAGAAAGCCGATAGGCCCGTCCGCGCCGCGAACAGGAAACGCAAAAATGCGATACACGGCGTTGTCGGGCCCGCTCCACGTGGTGATTTCCGGAGCACCGGTGAGCGCTTCGTGCACGTCGGCGAGATGCCAGGAAAGAATCTGCGGGTCGCAGACCGGATGGTGCTGGACAGCGAAGCCGAGGATCGAGCCGTCGCGAAGACGGATGGAAACGTAATCGAGATCGTCGTCGTTGGGGCCGAAGCGCGGCGACGCCAGGACTTGCGAGAGAAACGCGCAAGCCGCGGCTCGGTCGTCGCGTTCCAGGGCGTCAGCGACAGCCGGAGAAGCGGCAAGCGCCGTGCCCTTGTAAACGCGAGACTCGTAGTGGCTGCGCTCGGCGGAGGCAAAAAGCTGGCGGTTGGCGTCAAGCTGATCGTGGACGATCGCGCGCACCTGCCTCAAGCTCTGCACCCAGACGACGGTCAGCACAGCGGCCGTGAGGACGCAGACCGAGCCGCTGATCAAGAGCACCAGCTTTCCGCGAATGCTCAGATCGTTGAGGAGTTTGCGCATTCGTTATTCTTGAAATAAAGGAATTGTGCGCGAAACGGTTGTGCGCGAGAGAAGCACGCCCGCCTAACCGGGAATGCACGCCAAAAGCGAACGTAGCATGTAAAATTGGGACCCCACAAGAAGGGCGAGGCGCGGATTGCCTTGAGAGTTAATGAAGGGCGCCCCTCACGAGCAGGTTTTGATCGCTCGGATCAAGGCCTGCAACAAGGGGCACCCTCATCAATGTGACCATGCTCAAAAGGCGTACTTGAGCGCGAACTGCATGATTCTGGGAGCGACGTTCCGACGAAATCATGCCGAATGTACTGCCGGTTCCGAAGACGGTGTTGCTCGTGCCCACCGCCGCGATGCCGGCAGTCCCGGGATTCACGAAATTCACGCGATTTTCCACATTGAACGTTTCCCAGCGGATCTCGAGCGATTGTCTTTCCGTGATTGGGAACCGCCGGGACAATGCGAAGTCGACATCGAAATAGCCTGGGCCTTCCAAATTGTTGACGCCTTCGTTTCCAAAGGCACCCGGTTCCAGGTATTGATTGTTGGACAGTTTGACCGCTCCGCCGCCGGGGTAAGAGAAAGCGGCCGAGTTGATCCAGCAGTTGCCGGCCGGCGTAAAATACGGCGAGACGCGCTTTGGGGCGCAGTAAGGACTCACGCCAGGCACCAGATTGGGACGCTGACCGGCAATACCGTTAGCTGCGTCGTCGGCGTTCACTCCACCCAAGGTCACCGTAAAATAGCTCCCCGAGTGGGCGCTGACGATGGGCGAAAGCTGCCAGTCGCCGGCGATCCACTGGAGTATTTTCGAGGAGAAGTGGGGCGATTGCAGAACGGCGGAGAGATTGAAGTTGTGGTGAATATCCACGCTTGCACAGTTCCCGCGGTCGAATCGCCGGTTCGTCGGATCGATGAACTCCGGTGCGTTGATCGCCTGTGTCCACGTATCGGAGATGCAGTGCGAGTACGTGTAGTTCGCCAGCATCTGGAAGTGGTTTGAAAAACGGTGCTCCGCGGAAAGGAGCAGCGCGTTGTAGCTGCCCGTGCCGCCGTCGTCTAATCCCGGGTACCCCCCGTAGAATTGTCCTTGCGCGGGATTCAATTGCGAGAGTAGGCGCCGCTGATTGGTATTTGTGCTCGAATCGCACGGAGTGTAGATTTTCGGCTGCACCACGCCCAGGGTGTTGTTGTACACGTTGACCGTGCAGCTGCCAGTTGCATCCGGCGTGATGTAGGTCCCGGGATTCTGTTCCTGGATCGTCCACAGGTGCACTAAATCGTTGCCTAGATAGCTCGCTTTCAAGAGCCAGGCTGCCCCGATCTGCCTTTGAATCGTCAGGTTCCACTGCTCCATGGAGGTGTTGTGAACGTGCAATGGAGCTGTCTCGTATGATGAGTAGAACGGGTATGGCGTGGTGGCATTCTGCGTGACCGGGAACGGGCTCACGCCGGTTGTGTAATAAGCCCAGGGATTCACGAAGGTATCGCATGTACCCGCTGGCGCAGGTGGTCCGCACGCAGTTCCCCCGGTCGGCGGGATGATCGTTATGCCCTCGCCCCACAGCGGCTCTCCAGCGTAGTTGTAAAAGAAGAGCGTCTCAGGGGTGTCGTAGAGAATTCCCCAAGAGGCGCGAATGAGGGTCTTGCCACCGCCGGTGGGGTCCCAAGCTAAGCCGATACGTGGCGCCCAATTATTCCATTGGGTATAGCTTGGCCGATTCCCGGTTTGGAAGCCCGGATCGCCCGAATACAGAGTTCCCGCAGGGGCATTCGGATATTTCGTGGAGTGAACGTCCGCCACGAAATCCGCCATATTGAAATGCGAGACCTGTCCGAGCGGAAACGTGCCGCCGAGGAAAGGCTCCCAGCGCAGGCCGTAGTTCAGCGTGAGGCGTGAGTTGATCTTCCAGCTGTCCTGCGCGTAGAGGCCCAGGTACCTCCAGTTTTCGTCGTCATGCGAAATATTCAGCTGGGTCATCGAACCGAGCGCTCCGGCGATAAAATCGGACATGGGATCGCCGGTGGCCCCACCGGAGAAAGTAAACAGTCCGTTGCAATAGACGCAGAAGGTGGAAATTTGCGAAGGACGAATGAAGCTGGCCCCAAACTGGAGCTGATGTGAACCCTTGGTCCAGTTGTAGTCGTCCGCGAGCTGCCAGGTCTTCGTGTTTACAAGACCGGGCGTGGCGAATCCGCCCGCGCTCTGGAAATCGCCGGTGATGTTGATGTTCGAAAAGTGGACGAAGGGGGCGGCGGAAGTATACATGCCCTCGACGCCAAGGTCGGTCGGGTTGACGATCGGCACCTGAAATTTCGTCACGCCATCCGTATTGTAGGTGAAATGGAATGTGTTCACCATCGAGCTGTTCACGAGATAGGTGTGGCCAACCACGATGGAATTCACCATGTCATCGGTGCCCGCGTTCACAACGGTGAGTTCGTTTCCGGTGTAGCTGGAAGGCTGCACTTCGTGCGTTCCGAAATAACGCACAAAGAGCGTCTGCTTGGAGTTGATCAGATAATCGACCCTGCCGACGCCCATGTGCTCATTTTGATTGGCGATAAGCTGAAATGTCGTCACGCCGCAAGGCTCCGGGCCCACCGGGAAGTGGCTCGCAAAGGCCAGAACTTCTGCCGGGACCGCGTAATTAAGTTGGTTGTCCGTGTAGTAGGCCGAATTCAGGGTCGGAGGCGTGCGTCCTTGGAAGCACTGCGAGATGTAATTTTGGAAATTACCTGCAAGCTCCGAAGCCGTGGGGAGAATGGCCTGGTTGGAGGGAGGCGCTTGCCGGATCAACGTTCCCTGATAGCCAAGGAAAAAGAACACCTTGTCCTTTTTGATCGGCCCGCCAATGGTGCCTCCAAACTGATTGCGTTTCAGGCCGTCGCTCAGCCCATCCGGGTGCGCCGCTGACACGCTGAAGAAATCTTTGGCGTTGAAGTCGGAGTTGCGAACGAATTCGAACGCGTCCCCATGGAACGCGTTCGTGCCGGATTTCGTGGCGATGTTGATCGCGCCTCCCGTGTGTTCGCCGTACTGCGCTGGGATCGCGCTGGTTTGCACGTTGAATTCCTGGATCGCATCTGGGAAAGGCGTGGGCAGGTTGAGGTTGTTGAAAGGATCGTTAAACGTTCCTCCGTCCATTAGGTACGTCGTTCCATTCAGTATTCCACCGGCGACGCTCACCAAGTCTTCGTTCGGGTAGTTCTTGCTGGAGACCAGGTTTCCCACTGACGGCGCCCCGCCAAAACCATACTGCACGGTGTTTGAGGCGCCCGCCAGCGTGATGAGCTGCGTCACCTGGCGTCCGTTGAGCGGCAGATCGACGACGGACTGCGAGTTGACCACCTGGCCCACACCCGTCGTCGTCGTATCGGTCATGGGCGCTGTGGCTTCCACCTGCACGGATTGCGAAACGGCGCCAACCTTCAACGTTGGATTGACGGTAGCAGCCGTGCCGACTTGCAAAACGACGCCCGTCTGCACGTACGTGGTGAAGCCTTCCTTCTTCACCTCCATCCGGTACGGACCAAGTGGCAGATCGGGAAGCACGTACACGCCGCCCGCATTTGACGTCACGCTCCGCGTGACTCCTGTATCGGTTTGCGTCGCGGTAATCTGCGCGTCCGCTATCACTGCTCCGGAGGCATCCGTCACCGTTCCGGAGATCTGCGATGTGGCCTGCGCAAGAACTCCAGCACAACATCCAAAAAAGAGGAGACTCACTATGATGAACTGGGCCGAGATCCGCCTCATGGTCCCTCCAACGTCTTGCTGGATTCGGACTCCTGTCCGGGCCTGAAAGCGTGCAGGCGAGGCAGTAGCTGGTATCCCCTAACACACCAGCGCACCCTCGTGTGATCTTGGTACCCTCCCCACCCAATGCGATTGTCCCAATAACACCTGGCGAAGATTGTTGTCAAGACAAAAAGCGAGCAGACAAAAAGCGCCGGCGCCGCTGCAAACCTGAGCTTGCTTGACGATCAAACGCTCGAGCTTTGGACTCACCCGTGGCCCGGAGCGCCTCCGCCGGGGCGTGCCAATCGGGCCTGGCGCGGCACTGTGCTAGAATGCGCGCAGCCGTGCAAAAGATTCTCCAGACTCTCCTCGATCTGCAGGCCGTGGACGCCCGGCTCCGCGAAGTCCGAGCCCGGCTCGCCGCCTTGCCGAAAAAGACGGCCGAGATAGACGCCCGCGTGGCCGCCGCCAAGACCACCCTCGAGCAGAGCAAAGCCGCGCAGCTCAATACCATCAAGGACCGCAAGAAATACGAGCTCGACGTTGAGCAGTGGAAAGAGCGCGTCCGCAAGTATCGCGATCAGACTTCGCAGGTGAAGACCAACGAGGCCTACAAGGCCCTCCAGCACGAAGTGGAAATGGCGGAAGCCGAAATCGCCAAGTCCGAAGATCGCCTCCTCGAGGAGATGGTCAACGCCGAGGAATACGACCGGCGCGTGAAAGCCTCCGAAAAAGACCTGAAAGAAGTCGAAGACGCCGCCCGTGGCCAACGCGCCAAAATCGACGCCGAGAAGGCCGCGGCCGATAAAGACATCGCCGCGCTCGAAGCCGAGCGTGCCCGCGCCGTCGCCGGCATCCCCGAAAATCTTCTCGATCATTACGATCGCATCGTCCGCAAGCACAATGGCATCGCGCTCGTCGAAGTTCGCAACGAAAAGTGCGGCGCCTGCGGCATGATCGTCCGGCCGCACGTGATACAGGAAATGCGCCGCGCGAAGGGCGAAGACGAACTGTTCCACTGCGAGACCTGCACGCGCATCCTCTATTACATCGAGGCGTCCGAATCGGGCGCTCCCGGCTCCGGCCCCGCGCAGCAGGCCTCCGCGTCGGCCGCGGCGCACGGTGAGTGCTGAGGCTTTTCGCCGGACATGACCCCGAAAACTCCGCCGCACGCGAGCGCACGCCTCTTCTCGGATTCAAGCCCGGCAGGGCCGCCCTCGGGCGTTCACGTCGCCAATATCGACGGCGCCTCGCGCGGCAATCCCGGCCCGGCGTCCTATGCCGTCGTGATGCGCGATCCCAACGGCAAAATCATCCTCGAGCTGGGCAAAAAGCTCGGCCGCGACACCAACAACGTCGCCGAATACTACGCGCTGCTCGCCGCCCTCGATTACGCCGCCACTCACGATATCCATGCCCTGCGCATCCGCAGCGATTCGGAACTTCTCGTCCGCCAGATGCAGGGCCGTTACAAGGTAAAGAGCCCCGATCTCAAGCCGCTCTACGAACGCGCCTCGAAACTCGCGCGCCAGTTCGAATACTTCGTCGTCGAGCACGTTCGCCGCGAGAGCAATCGCGAAGCGGACGCCCTCGCCAATCTCGCGCTCGATTCCGGCGCGTTCGGCCCGGGAGTTTCGCCGGCAACCTCTCAGCCGCCACCGGCAACTCCGCGCGCGGAAGCCGCCGTTCGTCCCGCATCGCACCCTTCGCGCGTTCGCGCGAAATTCGCGAGAGGCGTCCTTGTGCCCAACGAGCCACTCGATCTTCCTGAAGGCGCCGAAGTCCTGCTCGAAATCCGCAACATACTGAATAAATGAAGCTTAGGATCACCCTGCCTAACCGAAGGCCCGCTCGGTTCGCATTCGAGTGTGGCTGATTATCTGCCCGTAGTACGCGCGCTCCATTGCACCCCCTGTTGGCGATCTTTACTATGTTGACTTGGAGGTTACGTGTTCCTTTTTCCGGCGGCCTTGCCGATCGTGATCGTGTTGGTCGTCCTGGTCGGAATCTTCGTGTCCATCCAGCGCGAGACTCCCTCGCCGCGCCTCCGCCTCTGGACATTCGCTTGGGCCCTGACTTTCTTGCATTTCTTCGCCCAGGCCCTCGAAATCCACGCAGGAGCGCTCGGAAGCTTTCTAACTGCGGTCGATTACGCGGCTCTCGAAGGCGCGGGACTCGTATTTCTCTCCTCCGTCCTATTCGAGCCCAATGACTCCCGGAAGCGCACCAGCATGATTCTTCTGCTCGGCTTGCCCATGTTGGCCCAATCCTTCTCCGTCGGTTTCAAATGGGGCACACCCTGGCTTTCGACCGGATCGATTGCGGCGGCCTTTCTCGGCGCTGCCGCCTTTTCCTTCCTGGCATTCCCGCGCCTGGGGCGATATGTCGCCGCGGCGCTCCTCGCCATCGGGATTGGAGCGGTTCACGAACAACTGGCCGGCAATTCGTGGGTCGCCGTTTCCGCCATCCTCGGGCTCACCTACGGTCTCACGGGCGTGTTTTTCGGACGGCTCTATGGGCGCGCCTCGCTCGGCGTACGCACCGTGGTAGTTGGTTTCTTCGCCTGGGGAGCCGAATACCCGGTTGGCGCGATCCTGCATTACGTGGCGCCGCACTTTCGGGCCAATTTGGATTTCTGGAACGTGCCGCGAATTCTCGTCGCTCTCGGCATGGTATTGACGCTGCTCGAGGATAAGTCCAGGGCCGTCGAAGACACCACCGCGCGCACGCGTTCCGAAAACCAATTGCTCGGCCGTCTCTCGCAGATTACGTCGCGCCTCCTGGCGGGAAACGACCCGGTCACTCTTTGCGGTGAAGTTGCCAAAGCGATCACCGACACAAGCACCTTCAGCCGCGCCGCGCTTTTCCTGCTCGGCGAAGATCGCCGCTTCTACCTTGCCGGATCGAGCGGCTTCTCGCTGCAGGAAGAAGACACGCTGCGCGAACACTCCGGCGGCTACGCCATCGAATCCCTGAAACATCGCTCCACGGAAAGCGAATCGGGCAGCCAGTCGTTCCGCATGTCGGATGCTGCCGATCTCGTCCTCATTCCGATGGTTTCGTGGCGAGGCGTGCACGTGGGGTGCCTGTATTTATCGGGATCGAAGGACGAAGGCGGCTCGAAGACGTCCGAGATGGTCAAACTCGAGGTCTTCGCCTCCGATCTCGCCGTGACCTTCGAAAACGTGCGCCTCCATCAGCAGCTCGTGCGTTCCGAGAAGCTAGCCGGACTTGGCCAGCTCGTTGCCGGAGTCGCCCACGAACTCAACAATCCGCTTACCGGCGTGATCGGCTACGCGGATCTGCTCTTCGATGAGCTGCGCGAAACCAAGGTCGGGCCGCGCGTCGAAAAACTGGCGCATGAAGCGCGCCGCATGCAGAGGATCGTCGACGGCCTGCTCCGCTTCGGCCGCCAGAATAACTCTAGCTTCCGCGCGGCCAACCTCGCGACCGCGCTCCACGACGTTCCTGCAGTTGCGCGAATATCACGTTCGCGCGCGCGGAATCCACGTCACGCTCGAGGTCGATGAAGCGCTGCCGCCCGTCGGAATCGGAGAAGACGAGCTGAAGCAGGTCCTGCTCAACGTCCTCAATAATTCGATCGATGCCGTCAGCGAAAGCGTGCACCGCGATATCGACGTTCGCGCCTCGCATCACGACGGCCGCATCCTAATTCAATTCGATGATTCCGGTCCCGGCTTCGCCGACCTCAACCGCGCCTTCGATCCCTTTTACACCACGAAGCCTGTCGGCAAAGGAACCGGCCTCGGGCTCAGCATCTGCTACGGCATCATCCACGAGTGTTCCGGCGAAATCACGCTGACCAACAATCAGCCCTACGGCGCGCGCGTCGCCGTCGAATTGCCCGCCGCCGCTCCCCAAACCCCCATCGCCCCAACCACCGACCCCGGCCTGCAATCCTACCCGCTGACCTCCAAGCGCGTGATGTAGAACCGAGTCGCGAAAATCGTTTGACGCGTCCGAGATCGAAGCCCTCTTCAGGAGGCCGGGGCTTCCAGCCCCGGCGCAAGGCAGGCCACTCGTGGGGGCTTCAGCCCCTGAAGCTCCCGAACGCGGTTACCACGCAGACTCGTCAGGTCCGACACAATAGACGCCGCGCGAAGCGCAAAGGGACTGTACCGGTGGAAGCGTGGGCCTTTTTACCCTGAGTGCAGTGGCGAAGGGCAGGCCCTCGAAAGCGACGGATATAGATTGGGCTTCAGCCGGGGGGTTCGGTCCTTAGGGGGTCGGAGCTTCAGCTCCGACATAAAGACGCCGCGCGAAGCGCAATCAGGGTGGAAGCGTGCGCCTTCAGGCCCTCGAAAAGCGACGGATATAGATTTGGGCTTCAGCCCCGGGGAGTTCGGTCCTTAGGAGGTCGGAGCTTCAGCTCCGACATAAAGACGCCGCGCGAAGCGCAATCAGGGTGGAAGCGTGGGCCTTCAGGCCCTCGAAAAGCGACGGATATAGATTTGGGCTTCAGCCCCGGGGGGTTCGGTCCTTAGGAGGTCGGAGCTTCAGCTCCGACATAAAGACGCCGCGCGAAGCGCAATCAGGGTGGAAGCGTGGGCCTTCAGGCCCTCGAAAAGCGACGGATATAGATTTGGGCTTCAGCCCCGGGGGGTTCGGTCCTTAGGGGGTCGGAGCTTCAGCTCCGACATAAAGACGCCGCGCGAAGCGCAATCAGGGTGGAAGCGTGGGCCTTCAGGCCCTCGAAAAGCGACGGATATAGATTTGGGCTTCAGCCCGGGGGTTCGGTCCTTAGGGGGTCGGAGCTTCAGCTCCGACATAAAGACGCCGCGCGAAGCGCGTACCGCTGCGCAGACTCACCCGCAGCATGTATTTCAGGCACCCCGGTCAAATGCGGCTCGCAGTCACATTGGAAGGGCAACAAACGCTACGCGGCGGTTTGAACTGCTACAGGCGGCTTCCAAACGTACGAGCGATACAAGGTGTCGCGCTGCGCAGGCATATACCCGGCATCCGAGATGATGCGGCGCAACTCTTCTTCGTTGGTGCGATTGCGTACGCCGGCCGCGTAAACGACATTCTCTTCGATCAAAATGCTGCCCACGTCGTCCGCGCCGAACTGTAGCCCCACCTGGCACACCTTAATTCCCGGCGTAAGCCAGCTCGATTGGATGTGGTCGATGTTGTCGAGATAGAGCCGGCTGATCGCCAGCGTCTTCAGGTAATCGAACGCCGTCGTCTCCTGCACTTTCTTTCCGAGCGGCGTATTTTCCGGCGCGAAGATCCACGGGATGAAAGCCGTGAATCCGCCGCCATTCTCTTCCTGCATCCGCCGGACGCGCTCGAAATGATTCACGCGGTGCCGATATTCCTCGCCGCAGCCGAACATCATCGTCGCCGTGGTGCGCATGCCGAGTTTGTGCGCCTCGCGGTGCACGGACTCCCATTCCTCGGCTTTGCATTTCAGCCGCGCGATGCGGTGCCGCACTTCGTCATCCAGAATTTCCGCGCCGCCGCCCGGAATCGACTGCAACCCCGCGTCGCGCAGCCGCGCGATCGTGTCGCGAATCGAAAGCCCGGAAACTTCGGCGATGCACAAAATCTCGGGCGCCGAAAAACAGTGCAAGTGCACTTGCGGGAACTTCTCGTGGATCGAGCGCAGCATGTTTTCGTACCACTCGATTTTCAAATCCGGATGCAGACCGCCCTGCAGCAGCACGCCCGTCCCGCCAAGCGGCAGCATCTCTTCGATCTTCTGGTAGATCGATTCGAGCGACTGCACGTAGCCCTCTTTCGAGCCCAGCGGCCGGTAAAACGCGCAGAACGAGCAATACTCCGTGCAGAAATTCGTGTAATTGATGTTGCGGTCGATCTGATACGTCGCCACGCGCGGGTCGGTCTTCTCACGGCGGACTTCGTTCGCCGCCATCCCGATGCCGATCAGGTCGTCGGAGTTGAAAAGATCGAGCGCTTCTTGTTGTGTGATCCCCATGAGTGGCTATGATCCTCGTTTAGAACCGCGCGTGATTCGCCCGGCTTGCCGTGTCCGCGCCTGCGCTCGCCGCGAATTCAATCGGCCGCGCCCGCGGAATCAGTCCCGCCTCCGCCGCCTTTTCGTGGAAAAGCCGCAGCCCCGCGAGATTTTCCTCGTCCAGATCGAAATGAATGTTGTCGGTCAAATACCGTTCGAGTGCGCTGGGCGGCAAATCGAGTTTGATCGACGCCGCTTCCGCGATTTCGCGAACATGCTCGAGGCCATAGCGTTTCGATGCCTGAAAATCCGCCACCACTTCCGGCGTCAGCACCTCGCGCTTCCCCACCCAGATCGCCAGCACTGCCGGCTTTCCGGTCATTTCGCGCCACTGGTGAACAACGTCGTAGACGAAGATCGTCTCAAATCCCGGCACAGGCATGTCGTCCGGATCGCCCTGGCAGCAATCGCCGCCCCCGGGTGTCTTCCCTGCGAGCGCTTCCATCTTCAGCGAGATTCGCAGCGCGGGATCGCCGATCACCAGCGCCGCATCCGCCTGCTTTAGCATTTCGGCGGCATCCGGCGCCGCATCCACAAATTCCGGCTCGATGCCCCAGTGCTCCCGCGCCAGGATTCGCACCAGCGCCGCCGTGCTCCGCGAGCTCGTATCGAGCGCGATCCGCTTGGCCATGTCGATCGGCCTCTTCGACACCACCAGCAGGCTGCGCACCTCGCGCTTCGCCGCAATCGCCATATCCGGCAGCGCGCCCACGCCTTGCATCCGCTGGTATTCGATCGAAGGGATGATCGCCACGTCCGCGTCGCCGCGCCGCAACGCCTCGGCGCACTGCGACGGCACCGTGAACGACAGATCGTACTTCCCCGCCAGCGGCCCGTCGGTAAACCCCCACACCAGCGGCGCCGTATTCAGATATTCGACTATCGAAATCCGCAGCTTGCCCACGATCTCCCTCTTTGTCTAGCGAACGACAAATATAACACACCCGTTCATTCCGGGGCCGCTGCCACGGGCTCCGCGAGCCGCCATCCATAGATGTACATCGCAAGCACCAGCGCCAGGCTAATCAGCAGGCCGCTGCGTGACACTTCTGAAAGACTCTGTGGGCCTTGCAGAGCGGGACCCGTAGCGAGTCGGACGGCAGCCGGAGTCCACGCCGCGCACAATGACAGCGCCACAATGCCGATTCGCCTTCGCCGGCCGGGAACGGCCGCTTCCAGCGCGGCAACGCCAAATAGCCAGAACAACGGCCACGCGTACAGTATGTAGCGCGCCGGCGCCGTCCCTTGCAGCGGGGCGAGAATGAACATCAAACTCCCGTAAACACACGCCGTTGCGAGATCAAACCGGCGAATCAGCGACCGCCCCGCTCCCCGGCCCGCCCGGATCACCACTAACGGCAGAATTCCAAACGCCGTGGACAACACCAGCAGCGTCCACGCCGGCCGCTCCCAGGAGAAATTGATGAAGCCCACTTGATGGATATTGCCCAGATGAATCCATGCGGGAACGTTCGCGATCCACCGGGGCGCCTCGGTCGTTGCCGCAATCGTGTTCGTCCAAAATTCCACCCCGCAAATATTCAGGGCAAAGTTGTACGGTATTTTCAGGGCATCCAGCAGAACCATGGGAATGTTGTGTTGGTCGGGAAGAGCGTGCCGCACAAGCGTGGACTCCACCCCCATGCCCGCCAATCCCACCACGAGCGCCGAAAAACAGAATGCCCACTGGCGCCGGAACGCGGCGATTGCCACCAGCGCCACCACGAGAACGATCGTGGACTCGCGCGTCACGTACAGCAAAAACACGATTGGCAAGCTCAGCCACCAGTTGACGCGCAGTGCCAGGAAAAACAGCGCGCACAGCGCCGCGTAGAAAAGATCTTGCCAGTAGTAATTCCGGTACTGATCCACAATCGTGGCGGTCACGGCCAGCAGCAGCCACAGCGACGACATCGAAGCGAATTCGAATCCGTAGTAAGCGCCCAGGCACCCAAAAACGACGATCAGCGAACCGGCCGAAACCCACAAGAATGGCCGCGCATCGATCGGCACATGAAACACGCTCGCCACCAGCCGCACGACGAGCGGATGAAAAACCCGCCCGGCGTAATAACTCGGAATCCCCGGAAAATTCAGCTTCGCAATACTGAGGTAGCACCACCCCTCATCGTACGGCCCATAAATACCGGGCCGAAACACGAGCGCGAGCACGCCTCCCAAGACGCATCCGATGCCCGCCGTCGCGAAAACTCGCCGCTTCACGATCAAGAATGGTACATCACCGCGCCGAATTTCCCGGACGTAAGTGACGCCGCCCGCACGCTCGTAGAAATGCGGAGACGCGCATGCGTAGTCATTGATCGCCCGCCCGCTTGACAGTTCCGCCAGCCCCTGCGTAGGCTCGCCGCGGGTCTCCCTCTCGATGCACCCCGACGATTACGTAGGCTGGTTGGCGCTGGCGCTTACTCCCGGCTTGGGCGCTCGCATGGCCGGCAAGCTCCTCCGCGAATTCGGCAGCCCGGACGCCATTTTCTCCGCATCGCTCACCGCTCTCGAAGGCCAGCGCCTCCCCGCCGCCGTCGCCCAGGCGCTGCACTCGCGCCGCCCCCTCAGCGATGCGGCCAAAGAACTGGCTCAGGTCCAGGCGGCAGGCTGCCGATTGCTCACATGGGACGAACCCGAGTACCCGCTGCGCCTGAAGGAAATCTATGATCCGCCACCGCTCCTCTATGTCAAAGGAAACGCGGAACTTCTCGGGCGGCACATCATCTCGATCGTCGGCGCGCGTCGTCCGACGCCCTACGGAAATCAAATGGCTGAGCGCCTGGCCAAGGATTTAGCAAACCGCGGTCTCGTCGTCGCCAGCGGCCTCGCCCGCGGCATCGATGCCTGCGCCCACAAAGGCGCCCTCGCCTCCGCCACGGGAGCCACGATTGGCGTCCTCGGCTGTGGCATCGACGTGGTCTACCCCAAGGAGAATAAGAAGATTTTCGACGAGATCGCCCAACGCGGCGCCATCATCAGCGAATTCCCCCTGGGCACGTTCCCCGGCGCCCAGAATCTCCCGATCCGCAATCGCATTCTTGCCGGGATGGGCCTGGGCGTAGTCGTCGTCGAGGGCGCGCAGTATTCGGGTTCGCTGATTACAGCCCGCCTCGCCATGGAATTTGGCCGCGAAGTCTTCGGCGTTCCCGGCAACGCCACTCAGGAAGTGAGCTTCGGCCCCAATCAGCTGATCAAGCAAGGAGCCAAGCTCGTCACCAGTTGGGAGGACGTCGTCGAGGAGTTGCCCACCCCCGTCCGCGCCGAGCTGATGCCGGTCGAATCCGCCTCCCACGACGAGCGCGCGGCCCTGATCGAGGAGGGCCTCGAGCCTCTCGAAAGGCCTTTATACGGCCTTTTGAGCGTGGACGAAGCTCGCCACGTCGACGACTTAGTCGAAAATTCGGGCCTCAGTTCCTCCGAAGTACTAGCCGCCCTATTTGACTTGGAGCTCAAAGGCGTGGTACGCCAGTTACCTGGAAAGCAATTCTTGAAAGTCCTGTTGTAATCATCGCGCCCACAACAGGTTAGGATGGAAGCTCTCGCCGGGCCGGCGAAGCGCGTGAATCGGACCGGCCTTCGGGTCATCTTTTGGTCATTGGAAGAATAGTGTAACGAGGTACTAGACAAGCGAAATGGCAAGATCACTCGTCATCGTCGAATCGCCGGCCAAGGCCAAGACCATCAATAAGTATCTCGGCCGCGGCTACAACGTGAAGGCCTCCTACGGCCACGTGATGGACCTGCCGAAGAAGACCATCGGCATCCTTCTGCCCGGCGAAAACGGCAACAAAAAGAAGAAACGCAAGACCAAAGCCAAGGGGAAAGCCGCCGAAAAGAAGGTTCCCAAGCCGATCCCGGTCACCTCGGAGAATATTTTCGAGCCGACTTACGAGGTCATCCCCAGCAAGCTGAAAGTGATCAGCGACCTCCAGAAAGCCGCCATCGGCGCCGAAGCCATCTACCTGGCGGGCGACCCGGATCGCGAGGGCGAGGCGATCTGCGCCCACCTCAAGGAAATTCTGAGCAAGCCCAAGAAATACACGAAAGTCGTTGCGGCAGCCGCCGAGGCGCAGGCCGAGGAAAATGGCAAGAATGGCGACGGAGAGAAATCCGCCGCGCTCGCGAAGATCGAAAAAGCCGAAAAGAAAGTCGAAGCCGACGGCCGCGCCGCGGCACCCAAGATTTATCGGGTGATGTTCAACGAGATCACCCAGAAAGCCATTAAGGCCGCCTTCGAGCATCCCACGCAGGTCAACGAAAACCTGGTCGACGCGCAGCAGGCGCGCCGCGTCCTCGATCGCCTGGTCGGCTACAAAATTTCGCCGCTCCTCTGGGACAAAGTTCGCCGCGGCCTCTCCGCCGGTCGCGTGCAAACGGTCGCGCTGCGCGTGATCGTCGAGCGCGAGCGCGAAATCCGCGCCTTCGTGCCCAAGGAATATTGGACGATCCACGCCCTGCTCGCCGCGGGCGAGCCGCCCACCTTCGAAGCCAAGCTCATCAAGCACAAGGGCGAGGACATCGAAGTTTCGAACGAAGCGGAAGCGCAAAAAGTTGTCGCCGCAGTCGAGAAAGCCGCGTGGCAGGTCGCCAGCGTCGCGCAAAAAGAAAAGCGCCGCTTCGCGCCGCCGCCGTTCACCACCTCGAAATTGCAGCAGGCTGCCTACAATCGCCTGCGCTACACCGCGAAGCGCACCATGATGCTCGCGCAGCGCCTCTATGAAGGCGTCGAGCTCGGCAACGAAGGTTCCGTCGCGCTGATCACCTACATGCGCACGGACTCGGTGAAAGTTTCAAACGACGCGCTCGATCAGGTCCGCGAGCACATCGGCACGGCCTACGGCGCGAAGTACATGCCGGAAAAGCCGAACTTCTTCAAATCGAAAAAGGACGCGCAGGAAGCGCACGAAGCGATTCGTCCCACCGACGTCGCGCGCACGCCTGAAAGCGTGAAGCCGTATCTCGAAGACGACATGTACAAGCTCTACCAGATGATCTGGCAGCGCTTCGTCGCCTCGCAGATGGTGCCGGCGGTTTTCGACCAGACCACCATCGACATTTCCGCCGCCGATTACACCTTCCGCGCCACGGGATCGGTGATCAAGTTCGAAGGCTATCTCGCCGTCTACCAGATCGTGAAGGAAGAGGAAGAAAAGGAAGACGAGGGCGATACCGACAGCCGCACGCTGCCGCGCGTCACCGAGGGCGAAAAGCTGCGCCTCGAATCCGTTCGTCCCGACCAGCATTTTACCGAGCCGCCGCCGCGCTACACGGAAGCGACGCTCGTCAAAGAGCTCGAAGAAAAAGGCATCGGCCGCCCCTCCACGTACGCCGCGATCATTTCCACCATCGTCGAGCGCGAATACGTCACCAAGGATCAGGGCCGCTTCACGCCTACGCTCCTCGGCGAAAACGTCACCGAACTGCTGGTGAAAGCCTTCGAGGATATTTTCGACGTCAGCTTCACCGCGCGCATGGAAGACGAGCTCGACGAAATCGAAGAGGGCAAGCTCACCTGGCGCTCGTCGGTGCAGGAATTCTGGGATCGCTTTGACAGTCGATCTCGATAAAGCCGCCGATTCGATGGTGTCGTACAAGGCCGGCATTCCCACGGGCGAGAAATGCGAGAAGTGCGGCCAGGGCGAACTGCTCGAGCGCATCAGCCGCCACGGATTTTTCCTCGGCTGCTCGCGCTATCCCGAATGCGATTTCATCCGCGATCTCGCCGAGCACGGCCACGACGATGCCGAGGAAACGGGCACCATCTATTGCGACAACTGCGGCAAGGTGATGGCCATCAAGCGAGGCCAATTCGGCACGTTCCTCGCCTGCACCGGCTATCCGAATTGCAAGACGACGCGGCGGCTCGCGAGCGGCACGCGCAAAGCGCTGCAGCCCGATGTGGTCCTCGATGAAAAGTGCCCCACCGACGGCGGCGTTTTGCTGCGCCGCGCCGGCCGCTTCGGCGATTTCATCGGCTGCCAGAACTATCCCAAGTGCAAATACACGCGCCCGATCACGCTCGGCATCAAATGCCCGAAGTGCAACGAAGGCGAATTCGTTCGCCGCGGCACCGCCAAGGGCAAAGGACGCGGCCGCATCTTCTACGGCTGCTCGCGCTATCCCGATTGCGATTTCACCACGCCGTATGAGCCGCTCCCCGAGCCGTGCCCCAAGTGCGGCGCGCCGTTCATCGTCGAAAAGCGGACCAAGCAGGGCAATTTCCGCTCCTGCATCCGCGAAAATTGCGATTGGGAAATCGTCGCGCCCGAACCGCCGCCGGCCCAAGCGCCCGTGTCGCCGCAGGCCTCGCCCACATTCGTTCACCCGCAAGAGCCCGGCGCGGAGCCGCAGCCAGTAGGCGCCGGCGTCCGCGAAAAACCCTAAGAACAGTCGATAGTCGACAGTTGAGAGTTTGTAGGGGCGGGTTTCAAATCCGCCCGCTGGCGTACGACCTCGAAAATTTCTCCGAGGCATCAAGCACAACTCGAAGACATGCCGCGGATGAAGCTGCGCAGTGGAAGGCGCTTCGCGCGGTCTTGTTTTGTCGGACCTGGAAGGTCCGACCCCCTAAAAGAATCAGACCCCGGGGCTGAAGCCCCGCGCAATTTCGAGCGCAAACTCTGACGGGTAGGGGCGGGTTTCAAACCCGCCCGCTGGCGTACGACCTCGAAAATTTCTCCGGGGCATCAAGCACAACTCGAAGACATGCCGCGGATGAAGCTGCGCAGTGGAAGGCGCTTCGCGCGGTCTTGTTTTGTCGGACCTGGAAGGTCCGACCCCCTAAAGAATCAGACCCCGGGGCTGAAGCCCCGCGCAGTTTCGAGCGCAAGTTCGTGCGGGGTAGGGACGGATTTCAAACCCGCCCCTACGGCCGACCTTCGCGCAAGAATTTCCCGATTAGCACGGACGTAGAAGTGCGGATTTCTTATCCCTCCGAAATGGTCTATTTTTTGTGCAATAAGGCGAGCATCCAGGATGACGCTGGCGGGCGGTTAAACGGCTTTAAGAAGCTAAGAAAAGCCATTCTTGGGGAGATTTTCTATGGCGAAGCGGCCTCTGACCCACCGGCAGAAGACCCAGAGGGCCATGCAGGCCTACATGGAGATGATCGACACGGCCGAGTGGCTGAAGGGCGAGCTACGGGTGCCGCTGGAGTCGTTCGACCTGACCATGGGCGAGCTTCGATTGCTCGAACTGCTGGATCGCCGGGGCGCGCTGACCACGCGAGACGTGATAAGGGCACGAAAAGCGAAGAGGCAAAACGTGTGGAGGTTGGTCGAGCGTCTGGAAAGGCGGGGATGGGTCGGGCAGCGGATCATAACGCTGCCGCCCGTGGGAGCCGAGGACAGCCACCAGGCGAAGTCGCGGAAGGGTGAATCGCGGCGGGGACAGCTAATCGGCGTTGTAGGCCTGACTGCGGCCGGGAAGAATTTCATTGGCGACATACTGCCGCGGCACTCGAAGCTTGTGAAGTCGTTGTTTCGGGTGCTGGACTCGCGAGAGCAGGCATCGATGATCCACATGTGCCGGAAGCTGCGCGAAGGCGACCCGGTGAAGTTCTTCCGGGAGATCCGGCTGCTGGACGAAGAGGAAGAAGCGCTCGAGTTGAGAGAGAAGGCGATGGCTCAGATCGAGCGGCTCGCGGCGCGAACGAGGATGAGGGGGCGGGTGTTTCGAGTTCGGAGTTGAGAGTAAGAGAAGAGCGTTGGATGGGACAGTTACCTCGCGCACCCTTTGCAAACCACGCGAAGAGTGCGGCACCCCTTAAGTTTGGTCGGGGCCTGAATAGACTCCGGTGAGAGTCGCTCGCGATTGCTTCGAGGTATGCGCCACCCGCCGACGCTGAAAAGTGCTGCTTATGCGGCGTCGATTGCGCCGATCTCTACCAAACCGTCTTCCCGTCGCCTGGCTGCTCTGAGGCATACATGTGAAAGAGAAGGATTCGCGGAAATTGCCGTTCGGACTTGTTCAACGAAGGCATGACTGGCGTTATAGCCGACCGTCGCGCTCAGTAGGCAGTCTGGAGGAATTGCAAAGAGAAGGACGTCGGTTTTGGTGTTATCTTTGCCAACCTTGCACGCCGCGCTATTGAAATTCAGAATGATCCTCCACTCCTTCTCGTAACCCCATTTCGTTTCCTTGGTGTAGAGATAGTCTTGAGCCCTGGTCGCGAAAAGATACGCGGGCGTGCGGTCAGCAACATAGGTGACACGCCGAAGATGGCGAAGGTCGTCGTCTTGCGCGATCTTTTGCGAAAACCACGAATGGGAGGAATCAAATCCCACAACAAACCCTCGGCCATGATCTGCATATCGCTCCCACATACACGCGCTGGTTGATTCTTCCGAAAGGGATAGAATTCCAAAGTTCTTGTCATTCACTTCGTAAATAGTCTTTATCGTCTGTGGAAGGTTTCGCTCCGCCTGATTGCGGAGCTTGGTCATGTAGTCCGGTCCCTGCTTCTCGACGAGGTCCATCAAACCTGGACGGAGCGCATTGGCTTTTTCTCTAAATTTCTGCTCAAACTCTGCTTCCGTGGCTATCCCGCTGATGGGGGGCTTGAATTCCTCTATGTCATTCATGACGGAGACCTGACTAAAGCGAATCAGGAGTTTCCCGAGTACGCTCGAAGCGCGCTCTGGGGGGAGGTACTTATATAGATTGGATGGAGTATTGTTCATGGTGTATCAATCCGAGGGCTGGCAAAAGCGTGGCCTGCTTCTATAGGCGTTCCTTCGAGTGAATGCTGTGCATACGAGCAAGAAAATCCCTCAGTTATTTTCCGTTCCCCACTAGGTCGTTGACGATTGTCTTTAGCATGTGACCTCTGGCATTGATGGCACCCAGGGCGTTCCCCAGGTTGTACCCCAAAGCGTTCGCAGAGTCGCCGCCACTCTGTGTTGAATAAACATGCCAACGCTGGGCCACCGTTTCGCCCTGTTCGTTGAAAGCGGTGACGTAGAGAGTGTTGGACGTTCTAGTGTAGGGAACTTGTTCATGGGTTGTGGTGGTGGTTGTCGTTGTGACCGTGCCGTTGTAAGTGTAATTCCACATCTCACCCTGATTGTCGGTAACTGTTCCGTTTCCTGACACTGGGCTGGTGTTCGTTGAGGTGTCCGTGTATGTAACCGGCTGAAATCCCTGAAGTTCGGCTGAAGAGGCAGAAAACGCTACGACAAAGTTCTTTGCACCTGCCACGGGCTTGTCCGAGGTCTGGAAGCGAACGCCGGGATATTTCTTCTCGTTCTTTCGCACCCATTTTATTGCCCAGTCGGGCATCAGATGGACAACATTGCCATCCTGAATAGTAATGAAGGTCACCGTGGCGATGGGCGAATTAGGTGCGACCGTTGGCTTCTGAGACGTCGTGGCCGAACCGCTATATGCCACTGGTTGCACACTTTCCTCTCCGTCGCCCCTGTTGCTATTGGTGGGATCGGAAGAAGTGGCCACAGAAGAGGCGCTGGGCGTTTGAGTTTGCATCGGGGGTGCCGGAGCGGTTGCAGACGGGGTTTCCGGGTGATTTCCCGCTGAAGGGTCTTGCATCTTCGCTGGTGCGGTCTTCTGGACCTTGCAAACCTTGCCGTTTACAAGTACTTCGTCTGGCCCAATAAAGTTGTCAGCATCCGCCAAGTCGCGGCATTGCGTCGGGACCGCCTTGGTATTGTCCTGCGCAAAGCTCGCTGTTGCGGCCAGGGGCAGAAGGATCGCGAGCAGAATCGCTTTTTTCATTTCAATGCCTCGCTCTTGGACTAGGGACACGCGCTCGTGTTTCAAAAGTTAGAACGTTAGTTGCGGAACGGAAATAGCCCGCAAGTACTGAATTCTTAAGAGGCAACAGGTGTGCCGGATGAATAACGTCTGACTTGGGACAAGCACTATCCCCGCGCGGCAGGCAGCGACCCGGGGCTGAAGCCCCCCTTTATCGAAGCCTGTTTTTCGCGAGCCTGCCCTTCGACTCCGCTCAGGGCAAGAAGGCTCACGCTTCCACCGACGAGCAAAGGCTGCCCGCTTTCGCGAAAAACGCGAACGCGGCCGCTACAAAAAGCCAGCGCGGACCGCGGGGCTCCAGGTGGAAGCGCGGGGCTTCAGCCCCGCGAAACAACATCCGCGCGAAGCGCGCACCGTTGCGCAGATTTGCTCGCGGCATGTAGTCGCGTTCACGCCCGGCTGGCGAACGGAAACTCCTCTCGCGCAACTCCGCTCATAGTGCAAGTCCGAATCGCCATGGTTAGAGGATGGGCAGATCGGGAAACACATCCGGGCTGAAGCACCCGGCGCTACGTGTACACCTTAGAGGCTCCGACGCGGTCGGTGTCAACGCCTGTTGTCACCAAACGGCGAGCGCGACATCAGACTAGGTGGGAGGACAACACCATGGGGAAACTTGCGATTTGGGCGCAGTTGGAAGCGAAGCCGGGGAAGGAGAAAGAAGTGGAGGAGTTTTTGAAGTCGGCGCAGGGGCTAGCCGAGCGCGAGCCGGGGACGCTGACGTGGTACGCGATCAAAATGGGGCCCGGGAAATACGGGATCTTCGATACGTTTGCCGACGAGAATGGGCGGAACGCTCACCTGAACGGAGAAATCGCGAAAGCGCTGACGGCCAAGGCGAGCGAGCTATTCGCGAAACCGCCGGAGATTGCGAAACCGGAGATTCTCGCGTCGAAGGCGCGGGCGGCAGGGGCGGCGTCGCGTTAGGCGCAAGAAAAGAGAGATTCTTCGCTTCGCTCAGAATGACGGGCGCTAGTGGCGAGTGACCAAAGCGCGCGGGTTTCACAGCGGCCGCCTTTCGCGCTTTTTGCGAAAGCGGACAAAACCATAAACTGAAGGCCGCCGACCTGAAGGTCGCCGCTACGAAACCCCGCGGCGGCACCGGTGGAAGCGTGGGGCTTTTTACCCTGAGCAGCGCCGAAGGGCAACCCCTCGAAAAACGTCGCGAGCGCAGCGAGCTACCACCTTGCCCTGACAAAGGAAGGGTGCGCAGCCCCACCCGCAGCATGCGCGCCCTTTGCGCCCGCCGTGGCGGGTCTTCGAGTCCTATCGGCGATTTGTATGGTTTTGGTTATAATCCTCGCGACCGAACGACCCGCAAACGCGAAATGGAAATTCCCGGATGAAACATGACGGTGCGCTCGCAGTCTATCGCGCGAGCAGCGACCCAGCACCGGTGAGAAACGAAAGACAAGGAGCGAAAATATGTGCGATCGAGATCATTCCGCGGAGGATCGGGAACGGTACGAAGCCCTCGGTCTAATCACGCGAAAGCAGTTCGGTATCATGCTGGCAGCAGGCGCCGCCATGCTGCTGCCCAAAGTGGCCAACGCCGCAACGGTCACCGAATCAGACGTGACCGTGACGACGCCGGACGGCGCTGCGGACTGCTACTTCGTCCATCCATCTGCCGGCACCGCGCCCGGCGTATTGATGTGGCCGGATATCTTCGGGCTGCGGCCGGCATTCCGCCAGATGGGCAAGCGGCTCGCCGAGTCGGGATATTCGGTGCTGGTGGTGAATCCGTTTTACCGGACCCAGAAGGCTCCCACCGCGGCTCAGGGCGCGGCGACTCCGATCCAGCAGTTGATCCCGCTCGCGCGAACCCTGAACGAGACCACGCAGGTGACGGATGCGAAGGCATTTGTCGGTTGGCTGGACCAGCAATCCTCGGTTGCCAAGAATCGCAAGATGGGGACGCAGGGTTATTGCATGGGAGGGGCGATGGCCTTTCGCACCGCTTACGCAGTGCCGGACCGCGTGGGAGCCGTGGCCTCCTTTCACGGCGGCAACGGGTTGGTGACCACGATGCCGGATAGTCCGCATCTTCAGGCCGCGACCACCAAGGCGCAGTTCCTGGTCGCAATTGCGGAAAATGACGATGCGCAAGCCCCCACCGAAAAGACCGTGATGCAGGAAACCTTCGCCAAGGCGGGACTGCCCGCGGAAATCGAAGTGTACGCGGCCATGCACGGCTGGTGTCCGCCGGATTCGCACGTCTACAACGAGCCGCTCGCCGAAAAGGCATGGAGCCGTCTGCTGGTGCTGTACGGCAAGGCTCTCGCGTGACCTATTTCTGATTGTTGGGTGCGGATTACCGGACGTGTGCCCGCGTGATACTCGACTCGTCCGTTACCGCGTTTATCAAGAATTAGTCCATCAGAAGCAACCTCTGTACGCGGCTCTGCTTTTGCAGTACAGTTTCGGCGAGTTAGGGAGTGGAGCGTATGAGAACGGATGAGATTGCGCCACGAGTATCTTTGGCTGGCTCTGACACTGTGCAGAAAAAGAAGTCGTCCGTTTTCAATCCTGCATTCGGGGGAGTTTTGGCAGCGTTGGTCGCCGGGGCATTCGCAGAGTCTGCCTTTCGGAGTTTCCAAGGCGGGAATGGTTTCCATATCTGGTGGCGGGAGGGGTTTCTCGCCACATCTTGGTTTGCGATCGCTATTATTGGTGTAGTGCGCGGTCTCGATAAAATGCGACCGTAAGTGTTTCTCTCCTACCGCCCATATTCGCTCCGAATCCTCGTACCCATTTGTCCAGTTAGGGCGTTAATCAGGACTTTGCCCTCTTGCCGACGCATCGTTCGCGATGGTTTCCCGGATTGCCGACGAATCGGGACTCGAGAATCCGAACCGGTGCAGACGATTCGCATAAGGATGGTTTGATCAGGCCTTCTTGATTAGTTCGATATCAAGATGGACGTGCACGTCGTCGCCGAGCATCACGCCACCGGTTTCGAGCGGAGCGTTGAATTTCAGGTCATAGTCGCTGCGCCTGATCACCGTAGTGGCTTCAGCGCCGGTGCGGAGATTGCCCCACGGATCCTTCGCCTCAACGCCCGCGCTTGCGACATCGAGGGTTGCCTCCTTCGTGACGCCGTGCAACGTCAAATCGCCGACGATCTTCCATCGGTCTTTGCCATCCGGCGTCACTTTCTTGGACACGAAGGTGATGGTGGGGTACTTGTCGGTCTCCAGAAAATCCTTGCCTTTCACGTGCGCATCGCGCTTTTCATCCTGTGTATGCAGGGTGGTGGCATCGATGCTGGCCTTAATCTTGGTGTTGGCTGGGTTGCTGGGATCGAGAATCACGTCGCCGGTGACGCCGCCGAATCCTCCGCGAATATAGGCGATCATCAGGTGCCTGATTTTGAAGCCGGCGCCGGAATGGGCCGGGTCGATGGTGTAAGCAACGGCGGTTGGCGCTGTCGAGGCGGTGCTCATGAGGTTCTCCTTTGGGCGGAAGACAAGCTTCCGCAACTCCCCGCTTAGATGCTTCAGCCGCGCGGCTGATGCGGTCCATTTTGTTCCTTTGGAAAGTTACCCCGCCCTCGGGATGACGATCCTTGGATCGGACACTTCGGAGGGCAACACACCGAAGCGCCCTCCTCAGTGTGACCATCCTCGTCGGATGGTCACGCCCACTTATCGATCGAGATGCTGACGCCGTAGCTCATATTCGCGGCCTGCGGATACGCATTCGTCTGGCCGCCGGTGACCACAATGTTGAAGCTTTCGGCGCGCGGGAAATGCGGGATCACGGCGTCGTCTGGCATCTTGTACCACGAGGCGTACGGCTCGACGCCCTGCAGCGCGCGCGGATAATCGAAGAGGTACGCGTAGTTGCGGCTCTTATAATCCTTCACCGTCTGCACCGTGTTTTTGTAGAACCACTGAATGAGCTGTTCCTTCGTGTCGTAGCCCTGTTCTTTCAGGCGCTTGGCGACGAGCGGGTCGGCAATCACCAGCGCGCCGAAAAATCCGGTGAACGTGCTGAAAAGATCGCTCAACTGCTCGTCGAACTTCGGGCTCACGTTGACGCTGCTGCCGCGCGCCACCTGCCCCGGCACCACGCCCAGGCCGCGGAAGATGCTCACCGCATTTTCCTCGGGCTTGAATCCGCGCTGCACGTGAAACGGCACCCAGGGGCTGCTCGCCTCGTCCTCCGCGATCACCACGTTGTTGTAGTTGAGGTTGTTGCCGACGGAACCGAGATACGTGTCGCCGGGGATGCCGCCGTTGCCGAGGTTTTTCGACATGATCGTCCACGCGCGGCCGAGCGTGGCGTTGGGCTGCGCGAACGGGCCGAGCGAGCCGATGCCGTAGTTCATAACGAGCTTGTCGCGGATCGGCCCGTTGACGATCATCGAAAACGCGAACGAGTTCGTCGAACTGAAAAGCGACGCGATTCCCGACGACGCGATCGCCAGCACGATCGGAAAATATTCCGGCCGGCATCCCGCCATCACGGCGTTGATCGCCGCATGCCGCACGGTGTAGGTCCACGGCGGATACGCGCCCGCTGCCATTTTTCCCAAAGGTTCGTCCGGCTTGTGGCTCGTGCCCGTGAGCATCTCCGCGACGGCTTCTTCGGTGGGAATGATGATCGGCAGGTAGTCGGTCATGCCGTTGTCGAGGTAATACTGTTGGAGATCTTTCGGCGTGTCGGGGCCGTAGGTTGCCGGGCCGGTCGAAACCGCCACGATTCCGGATTTCTTCTCGTCATCACTCAGAGGCACGGTGAGGAAATCGACGATCTCCGGCATCAGCGGCTTCCCGCTGACAGGGTCGGGACCGTCGACGTACACGCGCAATTCCTCGGGCGTTTTTCCCCACACCGGATGCGGAGTGAACGCGATGCGCTCGTGCGGCATTCCGCGCTTCGCGGCGTTGAGAATCGCCAATTCCTTGAATGCCCGGGTGACCATCGGCACGCTCGGAATGCCCATCTTTTCAGTTGTTATACAGTGACCGACGGTCGCTGGTGTGCAGGTGCTTCAATGGCCCACGGCCATGATGACCGCGTTGCCTTTTTCTTTGATCTCCGCCCAGAGCTTGGGATCGTCTTCGGCGTATGGCCCCGCCTTGCGGCGGAAGACCGTCGTCACGCTCGGCTTGTTGCGGCTGAACCAGCCAGCCACCTGCTCGAGCAGCGCGTCCGAGCCGTGAAAGCCGGTGTCGACGAGGTAGACCGTCTTGCCGTCGAGCGTCGCGAGTCGCGTCGCCATCGGAATCAGGGTGATGGGAGGAGGCACACCGCGCGGATTGAGTCCTACGATCTTGTATTCGCTGCTGCTGCCCTGCTTGCCGGGCGCGGCCTTTGCTTTTTTCTGCGCCTCAGCCTCAGCCGAACCTGATGCGCCCGCCAGAATCGCCGGCGACATCCCGATCAGCGACAGCAGTTTTCGCCTGTTGATTTTCATCCCGCCACCCCGTTTCCCGTGGCCCGAACGTCGAGGCCAAACCTTTGGGCAGCCCCCGCCGCCCATTCATTCTTATAGTTCCGCAACGCATGGATTGCAAGGCATTTGCCGCCCACATTCATAGACGTGCAGCCCGTCTGCACCGTTTCCGGATGTACGTGCGAGCGCCCCAAGATGCCAGAGCCGGCGAGACGCCGGCGCTACGCGCTATTGCGGGGGGACGCCGAGCTGCCAGAAGAGGAAGCTGAGGACGTTTCCGATTTTCGTCGATGAGCTTGCTGATCGGGCGGCCGCCGGAGTGGCCCGATTTCGTGTCGTAAAGAAGGAGGATGGGCCGATCGGAGCCGGTGGCCGCCTGCAAACGCGCGGTCATCTTGCGGGCGTGCAGCGGCGCCACGCGCGTATCGCCGTCGCCCGTGATAAAGAGCATGGCCGGATATTTCGCGCCGGCTTTGACGTTTGCATAGGGAGAATATTTGTAGAGATATTCAAACTGTTTGGGGTTGTCGGAGCTGCCGTATTCGGGAACCCAGTACGGGCCATCCTCGAATTTCTGATAGCGCAGCATATCGAGCAGCGGATATGCGCAGACGGCGGCCTGGAAAAGATCGGGGCGCTGCGTGATGGCTGCTCCGACCAGCAGCCCGCCATTGCTTCCGCCGATGATCGCCAGCTTCGACGAATTTGTGTACTTGTTGGCGACGAGATATTCCGCGGCCGCCAGGAAATCGTCGAAAACGTTCTGTTTCTTACCGAGCATTCCGGACTGGTGCCATTGCTCGCCGTATTCGCCGCCTCCACGAAGGTTGGCGTCGGCGAGCACGCCGCCATGTTCGGCCCACACGATCTGCAGGGGCGCATAGTATGGCGTTTCGTTTACGTCGAACCCGCCGTACCCCGTCAGCAGGACGGGATTGGTGCCGTCGAGCTTCAGCCCTTTTTTGTAGAAGAGAAACAGGGAGACGCGAGTCCCGTCTTTCGATTGGTACCACACCTGGCGCGTTTCAAAAGCGTTGGGGTCCATCGGCACGCTCAGCTTCGACCAGATCGCGGATTTGGAAGTCGCGAGATCGTAGACGAAATTCGTGGTGGGGTAGTTGAAGCTCGTAAAAGTGTAGAAAAGCTCGGGCGATTCCCATCGCCCCGTGATGCTCGCGGCGCCCAGGGACGGGAGGGCCAGCGGCTTCGGATTCTTTCCGTCGGCGTCGAAAATCTTGATTTCCGAGGTCGCGTTGTGAAGGTATTCCGCCACCAGCTTGCCGCCCACCGGCGCGACGCTATCGAGCAGCGCGTCCGTTTCCGGAATCACCTCACGCCAGCGATCGCGGGAAGGCGCGGCCAGGCCGGTTGTATAGACGTGCCAGTGAGGAGCTTTCCAGTTCGTCGCGATGTAGATGGAGTCGCCCGCAAGGGACTCATTGAATTGCGAAACGATATCGTCCACAACGGTGACGACCGGGGCATGGTGCTTCACATCCTGAGCGTAGAGCGCGGTCTGTTCAGAACCGGTCCCATAGAGGACCGTGTAGACGAGATAGGCGCCATCTTCGGAAAGATCTGCGATGAGAATCTTGTCCTTGCCGAGGTCCTTGCCGAAAATCATTTGATCCTGCGCCACGTCCGTTCCCATCGCGTGGTAATACGCGCGCGGGCCTGCGGGCGTCGCTTTGGCATAGTAGATGCCGCGATCGTCGGGCGTGGGCATCACGCTGAAGTAATTCGCGGAGGGAAGCACGTCGGGCAGATCGCGGCCGGTTTTCAGATCGAGGACGTGCACCGTTGTTTCGTCCTGCCCGCCCTCTCGGCGCCCGTAGAAAACCAACGTGCCGTCTCGGCTTACTGCCTCGAGAGTCGCGCTCACCGAATGATCCTTGCTCCAGGGAAGCGGATCGACGATCACTTCATCGCGGCCGGCCCTGCCGCGGCGCATGTAGATCAGCGATAGATCCTGGTCCGCAGTCCGCTTCGTGAAAAAATACCGGCCGGCGCGCTCGATCGGCACCGAGTACACGTCGTTGTGGTAGAGCTCCGCGAGCCGCTTGGCAATCGCGTCGCGCCCCGGGATTTTCGAAAGGGCGGCGTTGGTGCACGCGTCCTCGGCGTCAATCCACGCGCGTGTTTCGGGGCTCTTCTGATCTTCGAGCCACCGGTAAGGATCGGCTACGACGATACCGCCGTAGGTGTCGGTAACGCTGTCGATGCGAGCCGACGGAGGGCACTTCGAGGCGGATGGCGCGGCCTGTCCTGAGGCCGCGGCAGCGAGGCCGGCAGCCAAAATTAGTGTGAATCCGAGGCGTCGAAGCCGTTCGCTCAGGCTGCGGCCAGCGGCAGGCCCGCAGATTTGCACGCTCGGATCGCGCGCCGTGACCCATCGATGAGTTTCAGTCGTCATCGAAATCGCGTGCGCGTGATCTCCGTTTTCTCCTAAGCCCACTTATCGATCGAGACGCTGCCGCGGTAGCTGATATTCGCGACCATATGATACGGGTTCGTCTGTCCGCCGACCACGATGAAATTGTACGCGTCGGCCCGCGCGTACCGCGGGATCATCGTGTCGTCGGGCATGTTCGGGTCCGGCACCCAGCGCGCCGCAAACAGGGTCGAGCGCGCGTCCTTCGCCGAAATCTTTGAATTTTTCTGCAGCCAGTCGGCGAGCTTTTCCTTGGAATCGTAACCCAGCTCGACAAGTCCCTTCGCCACCAGCGGGTCCATCACGGCCGTCGCGCCGAAAAGCGGGCCGAACGGAATGAAATTATACGCAATGGCCTGATCGTATTGCGGCACCGGCTTCACGCCGAGGCCGATCCCCGCCTGCCCCTGCGAGATGCTGAAGCCCACGAACACGCTCACCACGTTTTCCTCGGCCTTGAAACCTTTCTGCACGTGGAGGGGCGGCCAGGGCGAGTCCTTTTCGTTTTCCGGGATGACGAGGTTGCCGAAATTGGTGCTGTTGCCGAGCGTGCCGAGATACGTCTGCCCGGGTATGCCGGAATTCGAGAGATTTTTCGAGAGCATCGTCCACGCGCGCCCGATCGCCGCGCTGGGCTGCGAAAAAGGACCCATCGCGCCGATTCCGTAATTCATGTTGAGCTTGTCGCGGATCGGCCCGTTGATCACCGCCGCCACCGTAAACGAATTGGTCGAGCTCGAAAGCGCGGTGAGGCTGCTCGCCGCGAGGGCCAGCACGGTCGGCAAATACTCGGGCTTGCACCCGGCCATCACGGCATTGATCGCCACCTGCCGCACGTTGAACGTCCAATCGGGATACGATCCGCGCGCGGGGCTCATCTTGCCGATGATTTCGTCCGGCGAATGGCTTGTGCCCTTCAGCATCGCGTCCACGCGCTCCTGCGTCGGCAGGACGATCTGCATGAAGTCCGTCATCCCGTTGTCGATGTAATACTGCTGCAGGTTGTCGGAGGTGTCCGAGAACGTCGGCGGGCCCACGCTCGGCGTCACCGTCCCCGTTTTCGTCTCATCGGGCGTCAGCGGATCGGTGAGCGCGCCGATCACTTCCTTCATCAGAGGCTTGCCGCTTACCGGATCGTTGCCTTCGAGATACGCGTACATCTCCGCGTCCGTCTTGCCCCACACGGGATGGGGCGTGAAGCAGATTCGCTCGTGCGGCATGCCGCGCTGCGCCGCATTGGAAAGCGCAAGGTCCTTGAACGCAATCGTGACCATGGGAGCGGTCGGGATGCCCATCTTTTCAATCGTTATGCAGTGACCGACGGTCGCTGGCGTGCACGTGCTTCAATGGCCGATGGCCATGATGACGGCGTTGCCCTTTGCCTTGATCTCCGCCCACAATTTCGGGTCGTCGTCGGCGAATGCGCCGGCCTTCAGGCGGTAATACGTGGTCACGCTCGGCATATTCTTCTTGAACCACAGCGCGATCTGCGCGAGGAAGTGGTCGGCGCCGGGGAATCCGTCGCCCACGAGGTAGATCGTCTTGTTTTCGAGCGAACTCAGGCGCGGCGCCATCGGCACGAGCTGAATGGCGGGAGGAAAGCCGCGCGGGTTGAGCGCTTCGATCTTCGCTTCGCCGGCGGCTGGCTCTTTGCCGTTCTTGTTCTTCTTGTCTTTCGCAGCCTCGGCCGCATTCGCGCCCGTCAGCAACGCCGGCGCAAGCCCCAGAAACCCGAGCATTTTTCGTCTGTTCATCTTTATGTTCATGGCCGCTCCCCCGCGTAAATTCGCGCAATCCCACCCGAAAGCGAACGCCTTTGTTATAGTCCGGGCGCATTCGAATTGCAACGCCGAGTGTGGGCACAGCATAAGAACCCACCCTCAAAAACCGAGGGTGGGGCACCCGAAAAACCAAAGAGGGCCGAAAAACTAAACAAGGCCGAAAGGCCCGAAGGCCTAATGCAACCGAGTGGTTGCATGTAGATCCACAGGCTGCTATCATGCAACCCGGAGGTTGCACATGACTACCGACCGCATCGAGAAAAAGATCCTCTTGCGCGCGCGCCTCAGCCGCATCTGGCGCGCTCTTTCGGATTCGAAGGAGTTCGGCACGTGGTTCGGCGTGAAGTTCGACGCCCCCTTCGCTCCTGGCGCAAGCATGCACGGGGTGATCGTTGGCACGGCGGTGAATGCAGAAATCGCCGCGGCCCAGAAGAAGTACGAAGGCGTCGCCTTTGAAATCACCATCGAGGACATGGAGCCCGAGCGGCTGTTCTCGTTCCGCTGGCGCCCGAATGCGGTCGATCCCAGCGTCGACTATTCGGGCGAGCCGACGACGCTCGTTGCCTTCACGCTCGAAGAGGCGCCGGGTGGCATCATGCTGACCGTCACCGAATCCGGCTTCGATCGGATTCCGCTCGCGCGCCGCGCTCAAGCCTTCACGGCGAATGAAGGAGGCTGGGGAATCATGGTCAACATCATCGCGGAATACGTCGCCGATGCGAAGTAGCCACAAACCGGCTGCGGAGCCGAGGAGTTCCGCGCTCCTCTTCGCCGCCCTGGGCGACCCGACGCGCTTATGGCTTGTGTCGCGGCTTTGCGACGGCGGCCCGACGTCCATCATGCGGCTGACGGCGGGCTCTCGCGTGACGCGCCAGGCGATCACCAAGCATTTGCGCGTGATGGAGCGAGCCGGCCTTGTCCATGGCGCGCGGCGCGGGCGCGAAAGCGTGTGGCAATTGGACCAGCGGCGCTTGCGGCAAGCCGGCCGTTATCTCGACATCATCTCGCGCCAGTGGGATGAAAAGCTCGCGCGCCTCCGCGCCTTCGTGGAAGACTAACTAGCATTGATCAGCCGCGTTCTAGTTCTTTGATTTATTCTGCGGAGACCGGGCGTTCAGCGTCGCGAGCAAGAGCTTTGCCGATGGCGGAGGCGGCACGGCGTGGTGGAGCGCGATCTCCTTCGCGGATATCGCTTTCCCGTAGAGTCTCTTGTTCGCGTCGTTGTCGGGCCGCAGCGTCGAGCCGGCCAGCGATATTCCGGCGAACAATCCGCGGGCGCGCGAGTACGACAGAATCTGCGCGCGCAGCGCTACGTCAGTTTCAGCCGAGGCATTCCTCCCGACCGGTCCAGCCGCCGCCGACGCATCTCCCCCAAGCTTCACCTTGCTGCTCAGGATGCTCGACGCAGCTCCGGAGTTCATCAGCAGCAGCACGAAATCGGTGGCCTGCCCTCCCAGTTGCAGCCCGAAGCTGCCGCCTTCGAGCGCCATCATGGTCGGCGGCCCCCAGTGGCCGTGGAAATCTTCTCCGCCGCGGCAAGTCATCACGCCCCGGCCGTAACTGCCTCCGATGCCGATCGCGAATTTCAGCACGGACGGCAGCACGACGACGCAATCCGCCTTGTCGATCACGCTCTGCGGAATATCGTCGGGAACGTCCATGATCTCCTTCATTACTCTCCCGGCGTTCTCGACGCGATCCTGTTCCTTGCCTTGAGCGGCTGCGGCGGGCGCAAGAGCGCTCGCTAAAACGGCCGCAAGACCGCAACCCAGACAGAATTTCAGCCACACCTTCATCACAAGTTTGCCCATGACGCCCTCCAGAGCAGCAACGATACACGCGCAAGCGCAGCACCCGCAAGCGCCGCGGGCTAAACTCGACCGGTCCGAGAACTTTTCGCGCGGCAAGCAGGAGCAGAAACGAAACGGCGGCCGGCGATTTCTCGCTGGCCGCCGTTTTCTCTCAACTCTTAACTGTCGACTCTCAACTGTTCCTAGTGTTGCGGCTGGTTCTCGTGCGTCGGCGCTTGCGGTGCGGGCGCTGGCGGAGGCGGCGGGCCGAATGGGTTGTCCGAGACTCCGGAAGGCCGCGGAGGAATCGGGAGGTTGCCATCGAGGGCGAAGGCGTAAATGCGGGCCTTGCCGCCGCGTCCCGAAAGGACCGCAACGTACTGCTTGCCATCGACCATGTACGTGACGGGATTCGCGAACCCGGCCATCAGCTTCGCCGACCACAGCTTTTCGCCTTTGTCCGCGCTGAGTGCGACGAAATCGCCGCTCTCCGACGCGCCAAACACGAGGTTGCCCGCGGTCGTCACCGTGCCGCCGCCCCCAATCAGATCGGCGCGCCACACTTCTTTTTCCGTGACCGGATCCCACGCCGTCAGGAATGCGTGGTTCGGCGGCAGCGGGTGTTTCGGATCCGGCGGGCCGAGGACGATGCCCCAGTTGTAGACGCCGAGTTCCGGCCGGAACACTTTCTGTGAAACATAGTGGAAGGTGCTATCGAGCGCCGGCAGATAGACCAATCCCGTCTCCGGGTTATACGACATTGCTTCCCATGCGTGGCCCCCGGCGGGTCCGGGCGCGACGTCCTTCGGCTGATCTTCGTATCGCATGCCGGGAGCTTCGTGCGGGCGTCCGGTTTTCGGGTCGAGTCCGGTGGACCACGTGACTTTCACGTACGGCGCGCCCGAGATGAATTTTCCCGTCTTGCGATCCAGCACGTAGAAGTAGCCGTTCTTCGGCGCCTGCATGATCACCTTGCGGACTTTGCCGTTGATCTTGAGGTTCGCGAGAACCAGGCCTTGCGTGGCGTCGTAGTCCCACTCGTCGGCCGGCGTCGTCTGGAAATACCACTCGAACTTGCCGGTATCGGCGTCGAGCGCGACGATTGAGCACAGGTACAAATTCTCCATGCCGATCGGGCTGCGGAAGCCCTGCACCCACGGACCGCCCTGGCCGATTCCGATGTAGACATAATTGAGCTCAGGATCGTAGGCGATTCCATCCCAGACGTTTCCGCCGCCGCCGAGCTTCCACCAGTCGCCTTCCCAGGTGGGCGCGGCCTTTTCCATAGCCGTGTTTTCGAAAGGCTTCGTTGGGTCGCCGGGGACGGTGTAAAAGCGCCAGAGCTCTTTGCCCGTTTCCGCATCGTACGCCGCCACGAATCCGCGCACTGCGTATTCGCCGCCGGCGTTGCCGACGATCACTTTCCCGCCCGCGATCCGGGGAGCGCCCGTGATGCTGTAGTCCTGGCTGTCGCTGATCGTCTGCGTCGACCACACCACTTTGCCGGTCTGCTGATCGAGCGCGACGAGATGGTCATCGAGCGTCCCGACGTACACCTTGCCATCGTAGAGCGCTACTCCGCGATTGGCCGGGCCGCAGCAGACGCTCGGTCCCGTGCGGGTCTTATCCGGCTTTCCCGCCGATCCGACGGGGAAGTTCATGTGCGGGATCTGCGGATCCCACCGCCACTTTTCTTTTCCTGTGGCCGCATCGATCGCCACCACCACACTCCACGGCAGCGTTGCGTACATCACGCCGTTGGAAACCAGGGGCGTGGTCTCGACCGTGCCGCGCTCCGAATCCGTGTCGTAATACCAGGCGAGGCCGAGCTTGCTCGCGTTGCTCGCGTCAATTTGCTTCAGCTCGCTGTAGCGCTGGTCCATGTAGCCGTGGCCGGTCGTCAGCCATTCATCGGCGTTCTTGCCCGCGTCCAGCAGCGCTTTGGTGTCCTGCGCCTTGGCCGCCGACGCCGAAAGCCCCGCCGCCATCAGCAGCGCCAACGCGACAAGCCACACTTTCTTTCCGTTCAGAAATCGCATGAGAATTCCCCCTCGGATGTCCCCAAATGCCTTCTGCCGGGCAGCCACCCCGATACCCGCAAAAAGCCCCGCGTATCTTTATCGCATCATCGAACCGGATGCAAGCGGTGAATGCGCGCTCGGGTTCGATCTTGCGTCGCCACTACCTGCTGATTGTACACGCTACGCCGCGCACCGCCGCTCAGAAAGGAAACGTGCGCCCCAAGACCGGGTTCTCAGACCGAACCTGAGGCACCCTCCGCGTTCTTAGTCATCAACGTTAAAGGCGGGGTTGACGCGGCCATTGCCTTGCAATTAGACTAGTCCCAGACTAGTTTAAATCGGGAGCGAGGCATGCGGCGAAGCAGGAACACGGTCGGAGCCTACGAGGCGAAAACGCACTTGTCCAAATTGCTGGAAAAGGTGGAGGCGGGCGAGGAGATCGTCATCACCAGGCACGGATCGGCCGTCGCCAAGCTCGTGCCCGTGAAGAAGGAAACAACCGCGGAAGAGCGCGCGGCAGCCATCGCGCGAATTCAGAGGCTGGGCGCCGGCTTGTCCCTTGGAGGATTGAAGGTGAAGGATCTGATCGCCGAAGGGCGACGATGAGCGCGGCGTTTGTCCTGGATTGCTCGATCGCGATGGCATGGCTGTTTGGCGACGAGGCGACGACGAAAACCGCGGCTTTGCTAAGGCGCTTGGGGAGCGAGACGGCGCTCGTGCCGGCTTGGTGGTTCATCGAGGTTACGAACGTCCTTGCGCTGGCCGAACGCAAGGGGCGTATCGCGCCCGCGCAATCCGACGCCTTCATTGCGGATCTGGGCAAGCTCGGAATCGAACGGGACGACGAAGCTCCGAATCACGCCTTCACAAATCTGCTGGCGCTCTGCCGCGCGCATCGCTTGACCTGCTACGATGCGATCTATCTGGACTTGGCCCTTCGGCGCGACTTGCCATTGGCCACGCTGGACGGCGATCTGCGCAAAACGGCAAAAGTGCTTGGCTTGCGCCTGCTGGGATGAGCAACGATCCACTCCAAGACCCAGGTTCCCAAACCGAACCTGGGGCACCCTCCGCGTTCCTATCATTGGGGGGAATATGGGAAATTGAGATTTCCGGTCGACCAGCCCCAAAATACAGAATCAGGAAGCTATTTCTGCGCCACCCGCCCATTCCGGGCCACCCGCCCCACCTCGCACGCTGCAGCTTAGAGAGGAAACGTCCACCCCGAGACCCAGGTTCCCAAACCGAACCTGGGGCACCCTCCGCGTTCTTATCATTGGGGGGAATCCGGGAAATTGAGATTTCCGGTCGACCGGCTCCAGAGTGCAGAATCAGGAGGCCATTCCGGGCCACCCGCCCTTCACAAATCTGCTGGCGCTCTGCCGCGCGCATCGCTTGACCTGCTATGACGCGATTTATCTGGAATTGGCCCTTCGGCGCGACTTGCCATTGGCCACGCTGGACGGCGATCTGCGGAAAACGGCAAAACTGCTTGGCTTGCGCCTGCTGGGATAACAGAGCCGCCCCGCCTACGAGTTAATGTTACCAAAGTTGATCCAGTATTCGGACCCAAACTTGGCTGCGCCCCAAAAAAGTGTCTGTTGCGCGACAAGATTTAGTAGGTGCCTGAGCGTCGATGGTTGAGACTCCACTGAAATTCTACGTGGTTCGGCCTTGTTGGTCGGCTGCCACAACTTGAAATCACCAATCCCAAGGCCGCGTTGCGCGAGCGCTATTTTAACCGGCATAAGTGCTAGTATTTCTCTGGTCGTCTGATCTTCACTGGCATTACGTATCTGTATCGCAGGGATCGAGATGTCTAAGATGGAACTGTTTTCGCTGATGGGCGCAACGTCGATTGTTCTGTCCATGATCATCCACCTGTATCGAGTATCTTGTTTGGTGATGTCATTTAGGACAGTTTCCAGGCTTTGATTTACCGCATGGATGCTGATTACGCGGCGATCGGAGGAAAGAGCGTCTGGCGCAAACTCCATGCCGCACGGAATGTGATAGACCACGGCAATATATCTAAGTACATCACTGATGTCTGCGTTCTTTAATTCAATAGAGACCTTTGTCTTCAACAACTGTCTTTCGTCTCCCGTATCAGAGTTAAGCCCAAAACTCGCACGGGGCAAAACGCTTATGGCGACAAGCATCCACGGGATCGTACGTCGCATCGTAATGCCTCCTCACACCTTATTTGGCAACGTCAGTGATGGCGTCAGGGTGATGATTCGCGTCATACTGAGGCTACCGCCTCCCGACACTTTAACTGTTATCACCTGTTTCTCAACCAACGTGAAGCTTGGCATTTTTGCGAGCTGCGTGAGGATGCTCTTGTTTTCTGACATAAAACCAACTTGATCATAAATCGTTTCCCGTTCCCATCGTGGGGTCCGGGCTGACCCATCGTCCTTGGCCGTCGTGCATCTCCCGCGCCGGGAAATCGTATTCGTCCGAGGCGATCTGGTCCGGCTTGCCGGTGAAGCTGTCCACATTGAAAGGCGCCCCTTTCACCGCGTAGCGCTCGCCAAAAGGCGCGAACGCGACCGATTCGGTGAACGCCCGCGACAAGCTCGACTCCGCGCGAATGGTCCCGAGCCAGTCCGGAAACCGGAAGCGCACCAGCAAGTCCAAGGAGTAGAGCGCCTCGACGCCGCCCGGCAGGCTCACCGTCGCCGATGTCTCCGACTGCCCGGACATCTGCGCGGAGATCCCGAACGCGGAGACGTATTCGTGCAAGCTGCCGCCCGACCCACTATTCTCCTCCACCTTGTTGCCCTCGGGACGGGTGGCCCAGGTTGGGAAGTGAATATCCATTGACGTGATAACCACGGGGAGAATATCACTGCGACACGTCTCGGAGAAGTATAGGAAGGCGGGTGGTGCCCCGATACTAGGGCTTGAAATTCAAATGCCCCACCCTCACAAACCGAGGATGGGGCACCCGAAAATACCGGAGAGATCCTTCGGGCGGCAAAAACAAACCGCCGCCCTCAGAATGACGATCCTCGTCGGATCGTCACACCCACTTATCGATGTTCACGCTTAGGCGGTAGCTCATATTCGCGAGCTGGTGGTACGGGTTGGTCTGTCCGCCGACCGCGACGAAGTTGAACGCATCGGCTCGCGGCCACTTCGGGATGATGGTGTCGTCCGTCAGGTTGGCTGCTTGCGGACCTCGCGGCAGCATGCTGAAGAGCATCGACTTGACGTCCTTCACCGAAATGGTGGTGTTTTTCTGGAGCCAGTCGGCAAGGTCTTCCTTGGTTTTGTAACCCAATTCGACCAGGCCATTGGCCACCAGCGGATCGGCCAGGATGAGCGCGCCGAAAAGCGAAGCGAACGGCCCTACGTTGTAGGAGATCGCTTCGTGATACAGCGGAATCGGCTTCACGCCGAGGCCGCGGCCGCCCTGCCCTTGCGTGATCAGGAACCCGAAGAAGAAGCTGATCACGTTGTCGGTAGGCTTGAAGCCCTTCTGCACGTGGAACGGAGTCCAGGGGCTGTCCTTTTCATTCTCGGGAATGATCAGGTTGTTGTAGTTGATGACGTTGCCCTGCGAACCCATGTAGGTTTCGCCCGCGATTCCGCCGCCGTCGAGGTTCTTCGACATCAGCGTCCACGCGCGGCCGATCACGGCGTTCGCCTGGTTGAATGGACCCATTGCGCCGATTCCGTAGTTCATCTGCAGCTTGTCGCGAATCGGCCCGTTGACCACCGCCGCGGAAACCAGCGAGTTCGTGGAACTGAAGAGCGCTGAGATTCCCGTCGATGCGATTGCCAGAAGCATCGGGAAATAATCGGGGGTCGCTCCGGCCATCACCGCGTTGATCGCCACTTGCCGCACGTTGTACGACCACGGCGGAAATGCGCCCTGCGCCGGAGACATCTTGCCGACCACTTCGTCGGGCATGTGGCTCGTGCCCTTCAGCATCGCGTCCACTTTTTCCTGCGTGGGCAGGATGATGGGCATGAAATCGGTCATGCCGTTGTCGAGGTAATATTGTTGCAGGTTGTCGGAGGTGTCGATGAACGTAGGCGGGCCGACGGGAGGCGTCGACGTGCCGGATTTCATTTCATCCGCTGTCGGCGGGCGAGTGAGGTCGCCAACCACTTCCGGCATGAGCGGCTTGCCGCTCACCGGGTCGTTCCCTTGCAGGTACGCGTACATCTCGTCGTCCGTCTTGCCCCAGACGGGGTGCGGAGTAAAGACGATTCGCTGGAGCGGCATGCCTCGTTTTGCGGCGTTGGTAAGGGCGAGATCCTTAAACGCGATCGTCACCATCGGAACGGCCGGAATTCCCATCTTTTCGTATTCTATGCAGTGACCGACGGTCGCTGGCGTGCACGTGCTTCAATGGCCGATGGCCATGATGACTGCCTGGCCATCCGCTTTCACCTCTGCATTCAGCTTTGGATCGTCGTCCGCGAAGCCGCCGGCTTTGAGGCGGTACACGGTTTTCACGCTCGGCATGTTCGTCGAGAACCACTTGGCGACCTGCGCCAGAAAGTGGTCCGCGCCCGGGAAGCCGTCGGAAATGAGGAAGATCGTTTTGCCGTCGAGAGTGCTGAGCCGCGGCGCCATCGGGATCAGCGTGATCGGAGGCGGCATGCCGCGCGGATTCAACGCCGTGATTTTTGGCTCCATGGTTGAAGCCTTACCGTCTTTGCTTTTCGATTTCTTCTCCTTCGCTTCGGCCGTCGCGGCGGCCAAGAGCGCAGGAGACGCTCCCACCAATGACAATAATTTTCGTCTATTAATCATGGACGCTCCGATCTCCTAAACCATGGAGATTCCCCCGTTTGTAGAGACGAACGCGACTACCACCCGGTTACATTACACCACCGCCCAAACCTTATCTCCATTACGACCGCAATTGCAAGAGAACGAAGGAATACTCAGCGGCTGTCGGTTTCTTCGTCGGGTTGCCGCGCTTTCTTCCTGGGGGCCCTGCGCGCGCGTTTCTTGCTCTGTTTCTCGACCGGCGGCGCCACCGCTTCGATCTGCTCGGGATCGAGCGCCTCGTCCAGCGCCTCGCGTATTTTTTCTTCGAACTCATCGGCCGCCATCCCGCACGCTTCCCGCGCTTCATCGATCACACGCGCAATGCGCGCCGCGATATCCAGCGTTGCGGCCTCGGCCATACGATTGACCATGGTTTTGAGCGACGTGGCGATCGTTTCCTGCAGCCGGGCGTTCAGATCGGCGGGCTCGGGCGCTGACTCCGCTTCCTCGGGCGTGAATCCGATGGCGCCCGAGATGTCGACCTCTTCGAAGTCAACCGCGGAAAGGGATCGCGCAGCCCCAACCGCGTCATCCAGCGTTCCGGGATCCTCGGATGCGGAGGTTTGGGAGCCGGCCCCCAGCGCGCCACCACCAGCCTCCTCGTGTTGCGGTAGTTCATCATCGGGATGCGGAAACCAATCGGGCGGCGGATGGGCAAGCCCCCAGATATTTCCCGAGACGACGAACTCCAAGCCGATTTCATATTGTTCGCGCAGATTCTTGGGCCGCTGCACCCACCGGGCGCGTCCGCGGATGACGCGCGGGCTGAGCCTGGGATTCGGATGCGTGACCTCGAGGGTCACGAGCGAATCGCGCTGCACGTAGTTCTTCGATTTATATTTGCAGCCATTGCAGCTCACGCTCAACGTCGTGGTGAGCTCGCGGAAAGGCTCGCCGAGCGCGTCGACCCCGCTGACGGTGATCGGCACCACCAGCGGCACGCGCGAGCTGCGGCGCTTCTCCGATCCCGAAGTGCTACCGGCTTCGATGGATGCGAGCGTATCGGTCAAGTGTCCCCTGAGGCGAACCCTTCAAAGCTATCACGTCGCTTGGCGTCCCTCGAAAACTCTTGTCCGGGTGGTGCAATAAGGGTAAAGCTGGCCGGGCTCCCTTCGCGAATGCGCTCGGGGCAGGCGGGATGAGAGACGGCTCGGGGCTTGGCTCGCGGAGATTCAATCGACTGCTGTTCAACACTGCCTTCGGCGTATTACGATGTCGTTCATGGGCTGAATCGTTCCCGGGCGATTCCAAAAGGGGGATGATTGCGATGCGCGCTGCTTACAAAAAGGCACTTCTTTTCACACTCCTGGCGTTGCTGGTTCTACCGGCGGTGTCTCGCGCGCAGAATCAGGTGATGGGGCGGCTGCAGTTCGTGGCGAAAACCGACGCCGACAAGAAATCGGGGGTGTGGATCGACGGGCAGTACGTGGGGTACGTCGACGAGCTCAAGGGCAATAAGGAGATATTCCTTCTGCCCGGCGAGCACGAGGTTTCCGTGCGCCAGTCGGGCTATACGGATTTCACCGAGAAACTGACCATCGAGCCGGGCAAGGAGATTACGGTGAACGTCTCGATGGAAAAGGACCCCAGCGCGGAGTACTCGAAGGTCACTTCCGAGATCAAACTCAAGGTTGCGCCCGACCGGGCGGCGGTGTTCGTCGACGGCGCGTACGCGGGCACGGCGCACGAATTCGGCGGCGTCGGGCGCGCCATGCTCGTGAAACCCGGCAAGCACCACATCAAAATCGACCTGCCCGGCTACCGCACGTTCGACACCGACGTAAATCTGCTGCCCAACCAGAAAGTGACCATCAAGACGAAGCTCGAGCCCGGCAGCATCACGCAGGCCGACCCGGCGCTGACGCATTAGCGGAAAGGGCGGGTTTGAAACCCGCCCCTACGGCCGGGCATGGATACGGATGCGATCGGCAGTACTCGGCGCGGCGAATCCTGCCGCTTCTGCTAGTATTCTGGCGTGAGCGTGGAGCGGGAAAAACTCGAAGCGGACGTTCTGATCATCGGCGCCGGTCCCGCAGGGCTTTCCTGCGCCTTGCACCTCGCGAATCTGATCGAGCAGCATACCGCCGCGAAAAAATCTCCCGCGCTTTCCGCAGAAAACATTTACGTTCTCGAGAAGGCGCGCGAAATCGGGGCTCATCAGCTCTCGGGCGCGATCATGGACCCGCGCGCGCTGCGCGAGCTGGTCCCCGACTTCGAAAAATCCGCGCCGCTCGATACGCCGGTGACGGGCGATGCCGCTTACTACCTCACCGAAGGCGGTTCTTTCAAGCTGCCGATCACGCCGCCGCCGCTGCGCAATCACGGCAACTACGTGATCTCGCTGAACAAGCTCGTGAAATGGCTCGGCGGCCTCGTCGAAAAAAAGGGCGTGAACCTTTTCACGCAATTTGCCGGGAAGGAGCTGCTCCTCGAAACGAACGGCATTGCGGGCGTCCTCACCGAGGATAAAGGCGTCGACAAAAACGGCAAGCCGAAGGACAACTTCACGCCGGGATACGAGCTGCGCGCGAAAGTGACGGTGCTGGCCGAAGGCCCGCGCGGCTCGCTCACCAAGGAGCTGGTGAACCACTTCAAGCTCGATGGATTGAACCCGCAGGTCTACGGCCTCGGCATCAAGGAATTGTGGGACGTGCAGCCCGGCCGCATCGACACCGGCTACGTGGCGCACACGCTTGGGTGGCCGCTCGGCTCCGACATTTACGGCGGGGGCTGGATCTACGGCTTGCGCGACAATCGTGTTTCTCTCGGCATGGTGATCGGGCTCGAATACCGCGATCCGCTCTTCGATCCGCACGCCGCGTTTCAGCGCTTCAAAACTCATCCGTTCGTAAAGAAGATTCTCGAAGGGGGGAAACTCGTCCGCTATGGCGCGAAAACGGTGCCTTACGGCGGGTGGTATTCGCAGCCGCGCAGTTACGTGGATGGCGGGCTCATCATCGGCGATTCGGCGAGCCTGCTGAATTCGCAGCGGCTCAAGGGAATTCACACCGCGATCAAGAGCGGCATGCTGGCCGCCGAAACGATTTACGAGGCGCTGTGCGCGGGAGACACCTCGGCGAACGCGCTGAAAAAATATCCGGAGAAAATCGAGCGCAGCTGGCTCAAGCAGGAGCTTTGGGCTGTGCGCAATTTTCACCAGGGATTTCACGACGGCCTATGGAAGGGGCTCGTGCACGCGGGGCTTCAGTTCGTCAGCGGCGGGCGCGGGTTGATCGATCCGATGCGCTGTGAGCCGGGCTACGAGGACTACACGAAGCTCGATCGCGATCGCACGCTCGTCGATCAATCGACGCGATTCAAGGGCGACGGCAAGCTGACCTTCGATCGCCTGACCGACGTCTATCATTCCGGCACGCGGCACGATGAGGATCAGCCGTGCCACCTCATCGTCCTCGATCCGAATATTTGCAGCGACCGGTGCGTGCGCGAATTCGGCAATCCGTGCCAGTATTTTTGTCCTGCGGCCGTGTATGAAATGGCTGTGGAGAACGGCGTGCCGAAATTGAAGATCAACGCCGCGAATTGTGTGCACTGCAAGACGTGCGACATCGCCGATCCGTATCAGATTATTAATTGGGTGCCACCGGAGGGCGGCGGCGGGCCGAATTACGAAGGGATGTAACGAGCTCTTTCCTTCGCATAATCCTGGGGCAAGACTGAGAGATCCTTCACCCGGCAAAAGTCAAGGGCGCCGGGTTCAGGATGACGATCCTCGTCGGATCGTCAGCTTTCGCCGAGCTTTACTGGGATATCGAGTTTTTTGCCGTTGCGGACGACCGTCAGCGTGATGGTGTCTCCCGGTCCCTCGCGATTCAGGAGGAGATTCAAATCCGTCTGGCTTGTGACAGGCTTGCCGTTGATGGCGACGACGATGTCGCCGCCGATGCGCAGCTGCTGCAATCCCGCGAGCACGATGCGATCGCCGCCGCGCAGCCCCGCTTTCGCCGCGGGCCCACCCGGCTCGACGCGCTCGATCAGGATTCCTTGCTTCACGCTGAGCCCCAGGGCGTCGGCGAGGCCGGGCCAGATGGCGCGACCCTCGGCGCCGAGCGTCGCGCGGGTGACGCGTCCTTTGGTGATCAGATCCTCGGCCACGCGCCGCGCGGTGTTGATTGGGATAGCGAAGCCGATGCCCGCCGTGGTTCCGGTGGGCGCGTAGATCGCGCTGTTGATGCCGATCACTTCGCCGTGCGAATTCAGCAGCGGACCGCCCGAATTGCCGCGATTGATGGCGGCGTCCGTCTGGATCGCTTCGTCGATGAAGGTGTTGTCGCCCGTTTGCACCGTGCGGCCGAGCGAGCTGACCACGCCCGTGGTCAGCGTGCCCTCGAACCCGAAGGGATTTCCGATCGCGAGGACGCGCTGGCCGACCAGAAGATTGCGCGAATCGCCCAGCTTGAGCGTCGCGAGCTTATGTCCGCCGGGATCGATTTGAATCAGCGCGATGTCGTTTCGCGTATCGGCGCCGATGTATTTCGCTTTGTAGTGCGACTGGTCGCCGAGAATCACCTCGATCGTGTCCGCTCCTTGCACCACGTGATAGTTCGTGAGGATGTGGCCGTCGGTATCGATGACGAAACCCGAGCCGGCGCCCTCCACCGGCACGGCATTGAAAAAGAAATCGTACTGCACGGCGCGAGTGACGATATTCGCCACGGCCGGCGACGCCTGCCGGTAGATGCGGACGTTTTCTTCTTCGATCGGGTCGAGGGTTTCGGTCGATGCGGGCGCTTGCAGCGCGGCGACCGATCCCGGCGTGTGCTGGCCGTAATGCGTGCCGAGCCAGTATGCGCCGAGGCCGATGATCGCACCCAGAGCCAGCAGGCGTAGCGCGCGTCTTCGATTCTCCGGTGTCGTCATGTCCGTTTGCCGTTCTTCTTATCGAGCGCGCCGGCCTCTTCCTCGAGCTTTGCGAGCAGCTCTTCGACTTGGCGCTCGGTCTCTTCGATCGAGCCCGAGCAATCGATCACGTCGTCGGCCAGGCGGCGCTTTTCATCGATCGGCATCTGCGCGGCGATGCGGCGCTGCGCCTGTTCGAGTGAAAGGCCTCGTTCCTCCAGGCGCTCGAGCTGCTGCTCGGGGCGGCACCAGCAGACGACTACGCGGTCGAAATACTTTCGCAATCCCGCTTCCAAGATGAGCGCGGCGTCTTCAAAGGCAATCGCCGGGCCGCCGGGACTGTCGAGCCTCCTGAACCAATCCTCCGAAATATCTCTGATGCGGGGATGAAGGATTCCGTTGAGGATGGCGCGCTTCGCGGGATCGGCGAAAACGATTGCGCCGAGTTTTCCACGGTCGATCGCGCCGGCCGCGCCGAGAATGCCATCGCCGAATTCGCGCACCACCGCATCATAGCTCGCCTGGCCGGGTTCGAGGAGCTCGTGGGCGATGGCGTCGGCGTCGAAGACCATATGTTCGCGGTCGCGCAGCATGCGGTCGACCGTCGATTTGCCGGATGCGATTCCGCCGGTGAGGCCGACTCGCAGCATCAGTTACGCGCGGAGACTGCCGCGGGTGCGGGTGCACGCGCTCCGCGACGCATGCGGGCAGCCTTCACGGTGTTGCTCATCAGCATGGCGATGGTGAGCGGACCCACGCCGCCGGGCACCGGCGTGAATGCGCCGGCGACGCCGGCCACGTCGGGATGAACGTCGCCGATAATCGCCGTGCCCTTCTTCTGGAATTCGGCGAGGCGCTCGGGGAAATTCGCGAAGAAACTTTCGGCTTGCTTCGCGTCGTTGATGCGATTGATGCCGACATCGATCACGGTGGCGCCGGGGCGAACGTATTCGGTGGTGACCATGGCCGCGCGGCCGATTGCCGCGACAACGATGTCGGCGCGGCGGACCACGTCTTTCAGGTCTTTGGTTTTCGAATGCGCGATCGTGACGGTGGCGCTCGCGTGGAGCAAGAGCAGCGCCATCGGCTTGCCGACGATGTCGCTGCGGCCGAGGACCACGGCGTTCGCGCCTTCGATTGCGACGCTGCTGCGCCGCAGAATTTCCATCACGCCGACCGGAGTGCACGCCACCAGCGCCGGGCGGCCCGCGACGAGATGGCCCACGTTCACCGGGTGGAATCCGTCAACGTTTTTCGCGGGATCAACCGCCTCAAGAACTTTTTTCGAATCGATTTGCGACGGCAGCGGGAGCTGGACCAGGATTCCGTCGACATCATCGCGAGCGTTGAGGTCCTCGATCACTTCCAGAAGTTCGTCCGTTGAAATCGTGGCCGCGGGCGTGATGTGGAAGCTCGCGAGGCCCAGCTTCGTGCAGGCCGCGATTTTGCTGTTCACGTACACTTTCGACGCCGGATTGTCGCCGACCAGCACGGCCGCCAGCCCCGGCTTGATTCCCGCCGCCGCGAGCGATGCGATTTCGCCCTCGAGTTCGGCGTAGATTTGATCTCGTATTGCGTTGCCGCTCAGGATTCGCGCTGACAAGGAGCACTCCTCGTGTTGATTTGTGGTTTCCGGACCCGCCATGATAGCAAAATCCCGGCTAGCGGCAATAAAACGAATCGGCAGAACCCTGGCGGCTGCGGCGATTTCAGCGCGCGGCCGGCGGAGTTCTGCCGAGGTAGTGGCGGGCGAAGAACCGAGAATCCGGAGCGGGCCTAGTTTCCGCCGCCCGCGGCTGCCGCTGACTTCTTCGCCGTCCAGTTGATCGTGTTGCCCATCACGGAGAAGGTGCCCTTCATCGAGTCGCCGTCGACCGTGCCGGTGTAATCGATCTTCATGTCGCCGTTGGGCGTGGTCCGCGTAATGGAAAAGGCGATATTGCTGCCGGTGACGCTGCCCGTGACGGGCGCTTCGCCGCGCGCGCCCTTCATCGTGCCGGTGAGCTTGGTGCCGTCCTGCTGGAGCGTGAGCGTTTGGGTCATCACGTTGCCGTCGCGACCCGGGGCGCTGAGATCCCACGCACCGGCGACGTTGGCGTCCTGCGCCCGCGCGATGTGCGCCATTGAAAGAACCAAAAAGCAAAGTGCCGCAAGCAAAATACTGTTTCTCTTCATTCGATCTCTCCTTCGAGTGAGCTGCGATTTTTGGTAGGAGCCCTGATGCCGGGTGTTTCGACATCCCTGCCCAAGCTGGGTTGGAGGTACAGCCATCCTCTGCGTACAAGGACGTTCGGCAAGGCCCTCGCGTTACATCGCGGCGTCGCGCCAGCCGAAAGACCCGCAAGGCTCGCGCTTATCACAGACTCAGAATGGGGCCAGAGCCAGGATCAGGGCTTTGCTTGTTCTAATTCCGCGGCGGCGGAATTGATCAGGGCGGTTTCGGCGTCGAGGACTTTGGAGACGCGCACGATTTCGGACGTGGCTTCATCCCAATGGCGCTGCTCGATGGCGCCGCGGACGCCCGGGATCGTCTTCGCGTCATATCCCGCATAGACGCCGGGAGCGTCGATCATCTGCTTGTACCACGGGCGGCGCAGCAAGCCCTCCTGCGTGGTGAGGCGCTGCTCGCTTTGGGCGAGCTTCGCATTCAGATCCAGCAATGTGGCAGGGGCGATGCCAGCGGCCCAGGCTTTGTCGAGCGCCGTGTGATAGCGCTGGGCGCTTTGGGTGAGCGCGTCGGTGGAATTATCGAGGGGCGCGAAATCGAGATGCGGAGGAACATCCTCGCGCGGCGGCGCATAGGTGGGATTACGCGGATCGCTGATGGCGCTGTAAAGACCTTCGTCGAGCTCCTTATCGCGCTCAATGCTTTCGGCTCTTTCGTCGTCCGCCAGTTTTTTCAATTCTTTCACGTAGCCGTCGATCGTGGTGGAAAGGTCCTGGAATTCGAAGGGGAGGAGGTCGGCGTCGGCGAAGCGCATGACGGCGGTGCCGATCGTCTGCGAGAGGGCGCGCTCGTAAACGAAGTCCGTGTCCGAGAAGTGCGTGTACCAATAGAAGTCGTCGTAAATGGAGTGATAGATGCCGCCGTCATCTTCGCCATCGTATTCGAGATTCGCGGAGGCGATGCCGAGGTGGTCGATGAAAGCGGTGTAATCGCTGCCGGAACCGAGCGAGCCTACGGGAAGATCGGCGCGGCCGAGAATTTTCTGGCGCTCTTCCTCTGACTTGGCTTGCGAGATATCGAGCAATCTGTCGCGTTCCCAGACGGAGACGTGGGCTTCGGGGTCCTGAATGTCGCGAGCCACTCCATTGAGGAAATGGGTGAGCGATGCCGAGGCGCTCATATCGAGAAAGCCGCGGTCGTTGGTGTCGCTATTGAAATAGACCACGGCGTGCTGCTGGAGTTCGGCGGCATGTTCCTCGACCCATTCGGTCGAACCGAGAAGGCCGGGCTCTTCACCATCCCACGCGCAATAGATGATGGTGCGCTTGGGGCGCCAGCCCTGCTTCCACAATTCGCCGAAAGCGCGGGCTTCTTCGAGCAGGGCCGACTGGCCGGAGAGCGGATCCTCGGCGCCGTTGACCCACGCGTCGTGGTGATTGCCACGAATCACCCACTGATCGGCTTCGCCTGAGCCGGGAAGCCTGGCGATGACGTCGTAAATCGGTTTTATGTCCCAATTGGCTTTCACGACCAAATGGACTTTCGCGGGACCTGCGCCTACGTGATAAGGAATGGCGAGAGCGCCGCGCCAGCTCTCGGGCGCCATGGGCCCTGCGAGTGCTGCGAGCAGGGGCTGGGCATCGGCGTAGGAGATCGGCAGAGTCGGAATCTTCGTAATGCCGGGAGCATCCTTGATCGGCAGACGCTTGGCGTCGGGCGTTGCGCCGACGCCGGGGGTAAGCGGATCGCCCGGGCTGAACGAGGGAAAATCCATGACGCTGCCGCGCTGCACTCCGTCGGGCGGGCGCATGGGCCCTTTGGGAAATACATCTCCGTGGGAGAAGCCGTCGTCGCGCGGGTCGGAATAAATGATGCAGCCGACGGCGCCATGCTCGGCGGCGACCTTCGGCTTGATGCCGCGCCACGCGCCCCAGTAGCGGACGATGACGATGGCGCCCTTCGCGGAAACGCCGAGACGGGCAAGCTGATCGTAGTCCTCGGGAAGGCCAAAGTTGACGTAGACGAGCGGCGCCGTGACGTCGCCATCGGCGGAATAGGCGTTGTAGGTGGGCAACTGCTGGCTTTGCTGGTTAGATGTTGGATCGACGGAGACGGCTGGCTCCTGCAGCTTCGCGGTGAACTTTGTGGGCTCGACTAGCTCGAGCAGGCGTTCTTTGGGCGTGGGGAAAAGGACATCGAAGGTCTCGATGTGCGCGTCCCAGCCCCAGGATTTGAACTGGGCGAGAATCCACTCGGCGTTGTCCTTGTCGTAGGGCGAGCCGACGTGGTGGGGATAGGCGCTGAGGCGGCGCATGTATTCGCGCTCGTTGTCCGGGCTGGGGATGGCGCGAAACTTCGTCTCCCAGTCGCGCTCGACGGGCGAACTGGTGCGCGTGAAACCCTGGAGCGAATCTTCGTCGGCCGCGGCCGGAAGCAAGAGGGCAAACAGTACAATAAACGCAATCGTAAGCGCGCGTTTCATGGAGGCTCCACAATTGGAATGCCAGCGACTTTCGTATGAAGAGGCGGAAATTACAAGAAATATGTGCGGCGCAGACGGGCCCGCCATCGAGGCGCCCCAGAGCGTAGGCGGAATTGGGAGCGAAGGCAATGCTGAGAATTGACTCCGAACGGGCCCAAGGGTAGGTTTTGTGTCGAACGAAGGGGAGAGTTTCCGGTGCGCCGCACGGCGTTGATCTCAGGGCTTGTGCTGCTTTCGGTTGCGTTCGCCTCGGGCGACCGCAGGCGCCTTTTTTTGCCCGACAAAGATTCGCCTGCCATCGAGTACGGCACGCGGCCCACGACCGATGCGGTCTCGCGGCTGAATCTGGCTATCCAGCAGGGCAAAATTCATTTGAAGTTCGACGACAAGCAAGGCTACCTGCGCTCCGTGCTCGAGGCGCTTGACGTGCCGATTCAATCGCAACTCGTCGTGTTCTCCCAGACGAGCTTTCAGATGTACCGCATCTCGCCGAGCAACCCGCGCAGCCTCTACTTCAACGACTCGGTTGCGGTGGGCTGGGTGCGCGGCGGGCCGATCGTGGAGTTGGCGGCGGAAGATCCGACGCAAGGGGTGATCTTCTACACGCTCGATCAGAAGCCGGCGGAGAAGCCGCAGTTCATGCGGCACGACGATACCTGCCTCGCCTGCCACCAGGCGGGTGTGCCGGGCACTCGGATAGAAAGCGTGTATCCGGCGCCGAGCGGGCTGCCGATCGAGGAGTTGGACGAATATGCAACCACGGACGCGAGCCCGTTCGCACAGCGGTGGGGCGGGTGGTACGTGACGGGCGAGACCGGCTCGCTGCGGCACATGGGAAATGCGGTGTTGACCAATGCGTCGAAACCGGAATCCATTTTCAGCAACCAGACATTGAATCTGAAATCGCTCAAGGGCAAATTCGATACGGATGCGTATCTTTCGCCCTATAGCGACATCGTGGCGCTGATGGTCTTCGAGCACGAGATGCACATGATGAATCTTTTCACGCTGGCCGGCTGGCAGGTGCGGTCTTCGGAATATGAAGATCAAACCAGCGCGGACCCCGTGGACCGGCTGGGAACCACCGAAGCGGTGCTGCGCGAGGCGGCGAACTCGGTGGCGGACGCCATGCTGTTTGCCAACGAGGCGCCGCTGCCGAACGCGATCCAGGGAACTTCGGGATTCGAGGAAGTGTTTTCGGCGGAAGGGCCGCGCGACAGCGAGGGAAGGTCGCTGCGGCAGCTCGATCTTCAAACGCGGCTGATGCGCTATCCGTGCAGCTACATGATCTATTCGCCGGCGTTCGATGCGCTGCCGGATGACCTGAAACAGGCGATCTACGATCGCATGTGGATCATATTGTCGGGGCGAGACGCCGCCAAGAAGTACGCGAAATTCTCGCTCGCGGATAGGCAGGCGATCGTCGAGATCCTGCGCGCCACCAAGAAGAACCTGCCAGACTACTTCCAGCCGCCAACTAGCTAGAGCTGGCCTTCGGTTGGCCTCATCGGGAACTTCCTGCGACCCCTGCGCGTATCCTACAGTGCGCCCCGTTATGCGGATGTCGCGCCTTGGCTCGATTTTGCGCAAGCGGGGCTGCCGCTTCAAAGGAGAAACGCATGTTCTGCAACAATTGTGGCTCGGCCATCGCCGCGGATCAGTCGATTTGTGGGCATTGCGGCAAGAGCACGACCGGCGCGCGCGTGGCGAGCGCGGCGCGCATGCGTGTCGCCGAACACGTCCATCTGCTTGCCATCCTGTGGTTCGTCGACGGCGCACTCTTGCTGATTCCCGCCGTCATAATGGCGGTGCTTGCCGGAATCGTCACATCGCCCCTGGCGTTGCATGGAGTCGACAACGTCGCATTGGTGCTTGTGCCGGGAATCTTCATGATCCTGTGCGTGATTTTCCTTATCTTTGCGGCGCTTCGGTTTATCACCGGATGGGGGCTGCTGAAGCTGGCGCCGTGGGGGCGAATCTTCGCGCTAGTGATGGCGTTCCTGGATCTCTTGCACGTCCCGCTCGGCACGGCGCTCGGCGTTTACACGCTGTTCGTGCTCCTGCCCGACGCCGCCGGCGACGAGTATCGACAGATGTCGCAAGCGCGCGGTTAGCTCCGGAAGCCTAGAGCGGGCAGCCGTGAGCGCCGCCAACAATCAAAGACACGCAGCGCCACATCTGGACTGGATTGCTCGCCGCGGAATCGCGGCCAAAAGTGTATCGGAGGCGAAGGCCGTCACCCTCGAATGAACTCGCGAGCGCTGCTTGATCCTTGGCCCGAGGACGCAGGCTCTGATAGGCCACGCCCGATTCCGGCGAAGCGCGCTGCAGGCTTTGCGAGTAGTAAGTGCTCTCGAAGAAATCGAATCCCAGGCCGCGCCACAGGTGAGCGATCGGCACGCTCGATTCCGTCATCAGCGGCGTGCGCAATACGTCGATCGGGACCCGGCTGGCCAGGCTTCGGTCAGGTTTGTACGCGCCGGCCAATGCAGATGGGGCGCGTGGAAGCGGTTTATCGGGCAGAGCGGCGGATGATGGCATGCGGACCGGGCGAAATAAAGGCGTGGCAGCGGCGCGAGACGTTTCGCTCGCAAGAATGATTCGCATCCTTGGTGTCTGCGCCGCTGCCGGAAAAAAGGTGCCCAGGAATAATCCCGCGATCAGTATGAAGTGAGTCCGCATGAGCGTGCCTCGTATTTCAGCGTGAAATTTCGATCTCCTGTGACGCTGACGAATGCGGAAGATCGGCGTTTCACGCACACCACAATGGCCCTTTCGAGCGAAATGGACCATACACGCAAAGCGTTAAGCGCCTGGAAGACTTGCTGTACGGGACCGAGCGCAGACGCGACCGGTGACCTCGTTTCGTACAGGATTCGCTGGTACCGGGCTAAGTGGATTCCTGGCGTGCAAGCGCGGGCGTACTTGCCGTCCTAGGACTCGCGCGTTGGGATACGCGAAAACGCCCGGTGTACAATATTAAGAGCGGCCGGGATCGCGAGAGGAATCAGCGACGATGTTTGGCGAACTCACGGAACGCAAGCAACTGGAACGCGCGATGCGCGATTCGGGGCGGCTCCCGCCCGGGCAATCGGCTACGCTGAAGTGGCCTGTGCTGCACGTGGGCAGCGTGCCGCGCTTCGATCCGAAAACGTGGGATTTCAAGATGACCGGATTGGTCGAAAAGCCGGTGCGCCTTAGCTGGGAGGAGTTCAGCCATCTGCCGATGACCGGAGTGACCGCGGACATGCACTGCGTGACGCGCTGGAGCCGATTCGACGTGCGCTGGGAAGGCGTCGCGTTTACCGAAGTAGCGAAGCTGGCAGCCATCAAGCCCGCGGCGAAATACGTGATGGTCCATGCCGAGGAAGATTTTACGTCGAATGTGCCGCTAGAAGATCTGATGCGGCCGACCACGCTTTTCGCGCTCAAGCACAATGGCGAGCCGCTGCCGGGCGATCATGGGTATCCTGTGCGGCTTGTCGTCCCGCACCTCTACGCGTGGAAAAGCGTGAAGTGGGTGCGCGGGATCGAATTCATGGAGCACGACGCACCGGGCTTCTGGGAAGAGAACGGCTACAACATGTACGGCGACCCGTTTCGCGAACAGCGATTCGGGTAACGAGTCGGCGGGCCGCGGTTGTGGAACGGGGCGCGAGTCCCGGGTAGCGATCGACTTCAGCGATCGGGAACCTCCACTTCGACGTAACTGCCGGGCTTCGCGGCACTGACAGCTGCCACAACTCGATCCACGTACTGTTTGACCACAGGCCATCGCGAGTTTCCGAGGACTACAATTGCGATGACGCGGTCGGCGAGATTCTGCTGATAGCGGATGTTCTTGTCAGTTGTTACAAACACTTCGAAAGCCGCTCGCTCCGCCTCGTTCAGCAATTCGCCGTTGCCGAGCGTGTCCCAACCAAGTTCTTTCGTCTTCCTGACCGTGTGGCCCGTAAGGAACAACTGTAGCGGCCCGGGCGTGCCGTGGTCGAAAAGAATCAGCATCTAGCGTGGGGCGGAAGCTTCGAGGCTGCGCGCCGCGAAATCCAGGACAGTTGTGACCTGTTCCCGCGTCAGGTCGAACCATTCCACGATGTCTTCAACGCCAGCTCCTGCTTCAAGGTTTTCGAAGACGGCAGCGACCGGCATGCGCGTGCCACGGAAGACCCAGGCGCCGCTTACTCTTCCCGGCACGCTTTCCACCGCGGGGCACTGCGACCAATCCAGCGCTGGCATAAGAAACTCCCCTTGCGATCATCCTACACCCGTTCGCCTCGTCGTCCCACACCTCTACGCCTGGAAAAGCGTGAAGTGGGTGCAGGCGTTGAATTCATGTCCCACAACGCTTCCGGTTCGGTGAAGAGAACGCCTACAACATGTACGGCGATCCGTCTCGCGAACAGCGCTACTCCGGGTAGCGGCGTTCGCCATCGTCCGGAAAGCCCTCGCGAATGCGGCTGTTGCGCGACGGATTTGAGTTGCGTATCCTTCCGGGATATGGCCGCCCTTGTTATCACTTTGTGTATCACACTGCTTGGGGCTCAGACAGCCGCGACTTCCGCTGCGGCGCCAGCCAACTCTTCCCCGCAAGAAAATCGCGCGACACTGACCGCCCGCGATATTTCCCAATTGCAGGCGCAGGCCGAGAGCGGCGATTCGACGGCGGAGCTCCATTTGGCGCAGGCCTACGAACGAGGCAACGGAATTTCCCAGAGCGAAGAGACGGCGGCGAAGTGGTACACGAAGGCAGCCGAACGAGGAAATCCGGAGGCCGAGAATCAACTGGGCGTCATGTATCTGACAGGCGAGGGAGTGCCGAGGGACAAACAACAGGCGGTGGCGTGGTATCACAAAGCGGCGCGTCAGGGCAACGCCGGGGCGATGTTCAATCTCGGCGCCGCGTATTACAACGGCGACGGCGTCGACATCGATGACGCGCTTTCGTATGCGTGGTTCACGCTTGCGCAGGAGGCAGGCGACCCGAAGGCGGGTGAGGCCGTGCAAAGAGCGGAGTCCGAACTGAAGCCGTGGGCGATTACCGAGGCTTTCAAAAGTATTGCCGAGCTCTATGAGGAGGGGCAATATTTGCCGGAAAATCGTGCTGAGGCTGCTCGCTGGTGGCTGAAGGCCGCCAACCGGGGAGATGCCGACGCGCAAGTTACGATCGGGGTGCACTTACTGCTGGGGCAAGGGATTCCGCCGGACCCGGTTCAGGGACAGTATTGGTGCGAGCAAGTCGCAAAGCAGCGGGACCCGCGGGGCGAAGACTGCATGGGCTATTTATACCGTCACGGACTGGGGGTGAAGGCTGACCCGAAAGAGGCTCGGAGGTGGTACGAGCAATCAGCGCAACAGAACGACGTTCTCGGGACGAAAATGCTCGCCGAAATGGATGCCAGCGGTGAGGGCGGCAAAGCTGACGGCAAGGCCGCGTGTCTGCTCTACGCGAGGCTGGCTCTCGCGGGAGACAAAGACTCGCTGCAGCGCCTCGCCCTGTTGAAGCCGCAGATCAGCCGTAAAGATTGGGAGAACGTAGAGAAACAACTCTCCTTGATGCACGTCGATCTCTCGAAGCTGAACGGCGAGATTCGGAACGTCGATTCAAATGCACGCACTCGGACTCCCGAACTGGCGCAGCCACGCTGATGGCGCAAAAGAAAACGCCGCGGAGGAAGTCTCCGCGGCGTTTGCACACTTCGCTTTTGCGAGCGGGCATCAGTAGATGTCGTACTGCTCCCAATGCAGCGTGGGGTCGGCCTGGATGATGATGCTCTTTTTGGTCCAGCGCTCGAGCTCTTCTACGAGCGAGGATTCGCGCGTCTTCAGCGCTTTGCCGATTTCGGGGTGGACGCGGAGCGTGATGCTGCCCGACGACATTTCGGGCGCCATCTTGCGCGCTTCCGTCTGGATTTCGTAGCAGAGCGTGGGGATTGATTTCACCATGCCGGAGCCGGTGCAGTAGGGGCACGGCTGGCAGAGCGTGCGTTCGAGCGCCTGCTTGGTGCGCTTGCGCGTGATGGCGATCAGGCCGAATTCATTGAAGCGCAACATCTTTGACGGAGCGCGATCGGCGCGGAGAGCCTCTTCGAGCGCCGCCATCACTTTTTCGCGGTTGCGGCGCTCTTCCATGTCGATGAAGTCGATGATGATGATGCCGCCGAGATCGCGCAGGCGCATCTGGCGGACGATTTCCTTCACCGCTTCGAGGTTGGTGCGGACGATCGTGTCTTCGAGGCGATTCGAGCCCTTGCCGACGAATTTGCCGGTATTGACGTCGATCGCGACGAGCGCTTCGGTGTGGTTGATCACGATGTAGCCGCCCGACTTCAGCCACACCTTCGGACGCAGGCCCTTGTCGATTTCCTGCTGGATGCCGAATTCCTCGAAGACCGGATTTTCCTTGGTGTAGAGCTTCACGCGGTCGACGAGGCCCGGCTGGAAGCGGCTCATGAACTCGATGATCTTCGTGTACTCCTCTTCGGAGTCGACCCAGATCGCGGCGTAATCCGAGCTGATGTGGTCGCGCAGCATGCGCTCGACCAGATTCAGGTCGCGGTGCAGAAGCGACGGCGCCTTGCGCTGCTCGGAGCGCGTCTTAATTTCAAACCACGTGCGCGTGAGGAATTCGACGTCCGCGCGCACTTCTTCCGGAGCGGCGCTCGCGGCCGCGGTGCGAACGATGAAGCCGCCGCCCGCCGCGCCCTTCGCGTCGTTAACGAGATGACGCAGGCGCGAGCGCTCTTCGGCGGAAGCGATTTTGCGCGAGACGCCGGTGTGGTCGAGCGTCGGCATGTAGACGAGGAAGCGTCCCGGAAGCGCGATGTGGCTGGTGATACGCGCGCCCTTTTTGCCGAGCGGCTCTTTCGCGATCTGGACGATGATTTCCTGGCCTTGCTTCAACATGTCCGCGATGAGCTGCGGACGGCGCGGCTGCGTGCGGTGGCTATGACCGCCGTGGCCTTGCTGCGGGCGGCGACCGCGATCGTCGCGGCGTCCACGGCCGCGGTCGCGACCGCCGCGGCGTCCCGGATGCTGCATGCGGGCGCGGAAATCATTGCTGCGCACGCTTGCCTTCCAGGGCTGGCCTTGCGGCGCAGCGCCTTCGGCGGCTGCGGGTGAAGTGTTTTCGCCGGCGACCGTTTCGGAGCTGGCGGCCAGCGCGTCATCCGCCGTCATCTCTTCCCGATGCTCGCCAATTTCAGTTTCGCCGCCGTTTTCGGGCGGGGCGATCATGCCTTCCCCTTCGGCGACCTCTTCTTCTTCCTCGAGGGCCTGCTCTTCCTCGGCGGCGGCATCGGCCTCTTCGGCGTCGGCAGCCTCCGTTGCGGCGATCTCTTCGGGAGAAGCGAAGACCCGATCTTCGGCGGCGCGCTCGATTTCGTCGCTCTGAGCGTCGGCGACGTGCTCGGCGAGAGCGGCGGCTTCCTCATCGGTCAAGTCCGGAGCAGCCTCGTGCGCGGCTTCGAGTTCCGCGGAGTTGGTGGTCCCGCGAGCTGTTCCGTAAGTTGTCTCGTGAGACTCGACCTCGCGTTCCTCTTCTTCCGGTTCGTCGTGGCTCGATTCGATTTCTTCGGCTACCTCGGGCGCAGCGATTGGCTCCGCGCTCTGAGCGGCCGCGGGTTCCGCGTGCTTCCACTTCGAGATCGACTCGCCGGGAAGCGGCTCGAGGCCGGAAGCCGACGGATGGAATTCGGGACGAAATTCGGAGGGCCGGCCGGGGCGCTTCGACGACTGATTCCGGGAAACTCGGCGCGGGTGGCGTTTGAATTTCGGCTGCTGGCTCGGGAGCGGCGACGTGCGCTTCCGCCGTTGGAACATTTTCTTCGAAAGAGGCAGGCGGCGCTGCCGAGGGCGGCTTCTCCTTATATTTCGCGAGAGACTCGCCCGGAAGAATGATCGGGACGTAGTCCGCCGGCAGAGCGGGCTCGCTCGACTGGTCTTCGTGGGGCCGAGGCGACGCGTATTTCGAAGGCGGCAACTCGCGGCCGTAGCGGTGATCGCCGCCGCCGCTGCCACCGCGCCCGCCTCGATTATCGCGCCGGCCAAAGCGGCCGCCGCGACGTCCGCCCCCACCGCGCCTGCCGAAATCGCGACCTCCGCGATCCGGACGGGGCGAGCGGTTTTCAAACTGCGGCCGATCGGGAGAGGAAGTGTTGAGCGCCGGCGGCGGAGGTGGAGGCGCGACAGGCGCCGATGGCATCACGCGATCGGATGCGAATTCTTCGGGTGGCGCGCTGAATGGAGCTGGCGCCGATTCGACGTCGGCAGGCTCAAGCGCAGGCGCCGCCGCACTGGCGGGGAAAATCTGGCCGCCCTGCTCCTCCATCTTTTGAATCTTTTCCTCGGCGGTCGTGGCGACGTGCTCGTCGAACTCTTCGATGCCTTCGAGGAAGTCGGTGACGTAGAGGAAGGCGTCGCTATCGAGGCCGATCTCCACAAAGGCCGACTGCATGCCGGGCAGCACGCGCGTTACGCGGCCTTTGTAGATGCTTCCGACTAGAGCGAATTCCTTTTCACGCTCGACGTAATACTCACAAAGCTGTCCTTCTTCCAGAATCGCGACCCGCGTCTCGTGCGGGTTCGCGGAGATAACCATTTCCTTCGACATTTAGAAACTCCTCATGGAGCATCCGAGTGCGGCGGCGCAGGAGAATTTCGCGTGCGCCAGAGCCGGCATGGGGGAAGGCGATGCCTTCGACGAGCCACGACGGGCCGCCCAGGAAAGAGCCGAAATTTTTCGGATGGACTTTCCCCACTCGATGCGTCCTTCGATCGATGCTGAATTCCCCGGTCCCGAAGGGCCGGGACGCGGGGCACTGGGCGCGGCGGGCCCTCGCGAAAACGACTCGGGCCAAGCTAGCGCCGCTACCTATACCTTTGATACCTGTTCCAACAAACCGGAGCGGGGCTAGTTGACGAAACGCCGCATGCGGACGTTCATCACCAAGCCCAAAGCCAAAAACACGAAAGCCGTCGCCGAACCACCGTAGCTCATCAACGGCAACGGGATTCCGGTAACCGGCATATCGCCGATCACCATCGAAGCATTGACCAGAACGTGGAAACCCAGAATGGCCGTCACTCCCATCACGACATACATGCCGGCCTTGTCTTTCGCCTTCTGCGCGTTGTCCACCAGGCGCAGAATCAAACCCAGATACAGAAGCAGAACGACGCAAACTCCTATGAAACCTTGCTCCTCGGCGAGCGCGGCGAGAATGAAGTCCGAATACCGGACCGGCACAAAGCCCAATTGATTCTGACTGCCCTTCCCGAATCCTTTTCCCCAAAAGCCACCTGAGCCGACGGCAATCTCGGACTGCAGAATCTGATAGCCCGCCCCGCGCTGATCTTCTTCCGGGTGCAGGAACGTCTGGATGCGCTGCTGCTGGTAAGGCTTCAAATGACGGCGCATGTTCCAAGCGACCGGAACCAGCAGCGCGATCACGACCACGCCGATCGCCAGATGTTTCCACTCGATGCCGGCGAGAAAAGCACCAACGACGGCCACGGGAACCAAAACCATCGCGGTCCCCAAATCGGGCTGCTTCAAAATCAAAGCCACGGGAACCAAGGTTAACGCGGCAACCTTCGCCAAATCGCGAAGCGTGAGGCGGTCGGTGCGCACTTCCGTGAAGTAGCGCGCCAGCACGATGATTATAATCAACTTCATGAGTTCTGACACTTGTAAATTCTCGCCGCCGATGGAAATCCAGCGTTTGGCGCCCAGGCGCGAGTAGCCAAGCACCAGAACGACGAGAAGGCCGGCAATCCCGACCATATAAAGAATGGGCGCCTGATCCAGGAGGGAGTGATAGTCGATGCGGGAGATGACGAACATCCCCACAATCCCGACCCCGATCCAAATCAGCTGCCTCCACTGCATTCCGGCCATGGCGCTGGCATGCGTGGAGGAATAGATCTCGAGGACGCCGATCGTGCAGATCGCGGCCACGATGGCCATGAGGGTCCAATCGAAATCGTTGACGCTGGGACGGTCTTTCATCAGCGCTGCGCTCCCGTGGCAGCGACGAAGGATGCGGGCGCGGCTGAAGGCGCCGGAGACGCAGAAGCCGACGACGTTCCGCTGGGCTGCGGCGCCGGCATCTGGAAGTGACCGGCCTTCTTGTCGTAATAAGCTTTCACGACGTCGCGGACGATCGGCGCAGCCGACGTGCTGCCAAATCCGCCAGCCTGGACCAGAGCTGCGACGACGATTTCCGGATTGCGGCGGGGAGCAATGCCGACGAACCAACCGTTTTCCTTCAATTTCTTCCCGAGCTTATTCTGCAGGTCGTAGCTTTCGATTTGGGCCGTTCCGGTCTTACCGGAAAAGTCGACGTTTTGCAGCTTGACGAGCTCGGAGGTGGTGCCATCGGGTTCGTTGACGACTCCCCACATACCGTCGGTGACTTGCTTTACTGTGTCATCCGAAAGCGGGAAAACTTCGGGCGGCGGCTCGGCGGCGTCTTTCAGGAGATGCGGGTGGATCAGCATGCCGCCGCTGGCTACGGCTGCGATCATGCGAGCGAGCTGGATCGGCGTGGCCATCAAGGCGCCCTGCCCGATCGATACTGAAATTGTGGACCCGGGATACCACTTGTGATGGTCGACGCGCTCGACCCAGGCTTCGGACGGAACAAGGCCAGGCTCCTCGCCAGGCAAGTCGATTCCGGTGCGCCTGCCGAGGCCGAGGCCCATTGCATAGTGCGAAATCCGGTCGATCCCGAGCAGCTTGCCGACGTTGTAGAAGAAACGTCGCAGGACGCGACGATGCCCTTGTGAAGATCCACCAAGCCGTGAGCGTGATCGCAGTGGAACACCCGGCCGTAGAAAACGGCGTAACCCGGACAATTCACCGTGTAGGTCGCGGGGATGGCCTTGGACTCGAGCATGGCGGTGGCCATGACGATTTTGAAGACCGAGCCGGGAGCAAGCTGCGCCTGAATGGAGCGGTTCAGGAGAGGCGTCTTGGGATCGGAATTGAGTTCGGCCCATTCCTTCGAAGGGATGCGAACGGCGAAATCGTTGGGATCGAAGGTCGGGCGGCTCACGACGGCGAGAACGGCGCCCGTGCGGGCATCCATGGCGATGAGGGCGCCTTCCTTATTGGCGAAATCGGCTTCCGCGACGGACTGAAGGTCGTAGTCGATCGTGAGCTGAATGGGCTTGCCGGGCATAGCTTCCACATCGTCGAGGGTGCGGACCATTCTGCCGACGCTATTGACGACGGCGCGGCGCAGGCCGTCGGTTCCCACGAGCTGGTCGTTATATTCCTTTTCGAGGCCGGCCTTGCCGATGATGTCGCCGGGGCGATATTTGTCCGGATTGTCTTCGAGATCCTGCGGCGAGACTTCACCGACATAGCCGATCGTATTCGCGAGCATCTCGCCATGGGGGTAGCGGCGGCGCTGGACCATCATCAACTCGAGCATGGGAAGGTCGACGCGATGCGATTCGACGAAGGCGATGTCCGCCTGGGAAGCAGCGGGCTTGATGACGACGGGCTGGAACTTCGGCTCGGACCTGGCCTCTTCGAGCTGCTGGCGCAAGTCGTCGCCCGAGATACCGAGGCCATCTTCGATGCGCGGAAGATTCTTCTCGACCTGCTTGGGATCGTCGCGCAGCAAGAGAATGCTGAAGGAAGGATAGCTATCGGCGAGAACGCGGCCTTCCCGATCGAGCATCGCTCCACGCGGGGCGATGATCGGAATGTAGCGGATGCGGTTTTTTTCGGCGAGGTCGGCAAAATGGTCGGACTGGACGACCTGCAGTTTCCAGAAGCCGACCAGAAGCAAGGCTACCAGGATGACGGACATGTAGGAACACAGGGCAAGCCTTCCCTGCGGAATCTTCTGGTCGCTAATACCCCATGGTGCCAACGAAACTCCAACGCGGCGGGCCGTACGCGGCCCTAGGTGCGCCCTGCCATCCGAATGCAAATCGGTTGACCTTAAAAGCTATCACCGCGCAGGGACGCTCGCAACCGGGGCATGTCCTTTTGGTCAACGAAAGGAAACCGTAGGTTCACGGAAGTTCACGTTTTCCACAGGCCGACAAGCACAGCCGAAGCGTTCACCGTGCATTTACATGCCATTTATGAAGACCCGGTAGCGTGACGGCCCAACAGCCGAGACCCACAGGTGCCAGGAAAGAAACCTGATTTTTCGGCGCGATTCCACGAGGTGAAGAATGGCTACCGGAACATCCGTACTTGACGCAAAGCTGGGAGGCAATGCATCTCGCACGGGCAAGATCGGCGTCCTGATCTTCGGGATCGCCCTCGTGATCGGGTTCATCTACGCCGGGGCCCACCTGATATCGGATCTCACCGCGATACATGCGACGAGCTACCTGCCGTTCGTGCTGCTGGGCATCGCGCTTTTGGTGGCGCTGGGATTTGAGTTCGTGAACGGATTTCACGACACGGCGAACGCTGTGGCGACGGTGATCTACACGCATTCGCTCGAGCCGCACATCGCGGTGGTGTGGTCGGGCGTGTGGAACTTTCTCGGCGTGCTGGTTTCGAGCGGCGCGGTGGCGTTTGGGATCGTGTCGCTGCTGCCGGTGGAATTGATTCTGCAGGTAGGAAGCAGCGCGGGATTTGCGATGGTGTTCGCACTATTGATCGCGGCCATCATCTGGAATCTGGGCACATGGTTTTTCGGGCTGCCGGCTTCGAGCTCACACACGCTGATCGGCTCGATCATCGGAGTGGGCATTGCGAATCAGCTGATGTCGGTAAAGAGCGGCACGAGCGGCGTGGACTGGGGGCAGGCGACGAACATCGGGAAGTCGCTGCTGCTCTCGCCGCTGGTGGGATTCGCCGGCGCGGCGCTTTTGCTGCTCCTTTGCAAGGCTCTGATTCCCAATAAGGCGCTGTACGAGGCCCCCAAGGGCACGGAACCGCCGCCGTTCTGGATTCGCTGCTTGCTGGTGTTGACGTGCACGGGCGTGAGCTTCGCACACGGATCGAACGACGGGCAAAAGGGCATGGGGCTGATCATGTTGATCCTGATCGGCACGGTGCCGACGGCATACGCGGTGAACCACGCGGTGACGGCGTCGCAAACGCAGGATTTCGTCGCGGTGTCGACGCAGACGGCCGATACCTTGAGCCATTACGTTTCGCCAGCAGCCGTGGTGGGAGACGCGCGCGAGGAGGTGACGGACTACATTCGCACGAAGAATTTCACGCCCAACACGATGCTGGCACTGCGAGAACTCGTGAACGGGATCGGCACGGAGATGGCGCTCTACAAACAACTGAAGGCCGTGCCGCAGGACAAGGTGCGGAACTTCCGCAACGACATGTACGTGGTAAGCGAGGCGCTACGGCTGATGAAGAAATCGGGGAATCCGGCGTTTTCGACGGCCGACGCGGCGGTGATTGCGAATTACAAAAAACATATCGACAACGCTACGAAGTTTATTCCCGGATGGGTGAAGGTGGCCGTGGCGCTCGCGCTGGGCCTCGGGACGATGATCGGCTGGAAGCGAATCGTGATCACGGTGGGCGAGAAGATCGGCAAGGACCACCTGACGTACGGACAAGGCGCCGCGGCTGAAATTACGGCGATGGTGACGATCGGAGCCGCGGATTGGTTCGGATTACCGGTGAGCACGACGCACGTGCTGTCGTCGGGCGTGGCGGGCACGATGATGGCGAACCACTCCGGATTGCAGTGGGCAACGGTGAGGAATCTGGCGATGGCGTGGATTCTGACGCTGCCGGCGTCCATTTGCCTTTCGGCGCTGCTTTTCTGGACGTTTCGCACGATTTGGAAGTGACCGGCGCGTTCGCAATCGAGCGTGATAGCAGAGAAAAGAGAGATTCTTCGTCCGCCGCGGCGGACTCAGAATGACGGATCAGGGGAAAAGGGAACGGAAAAAGGAGAGCGGATGCTACCTCCCAAGGTGATCCTTTCGCCGATCGATTTCAGCAGCCACTCGCAGGAGGCGCTGCAGACCGCAGCCGATCTCGCGAAGCAGTTTGGATCGAAGCTGCTGCTGGTTCATGCGGTGCCGGCGATCACAAAGCTGCCGTCGGCAACGTCTATTTTCCATGAGGCGGAATTCGAGCAGGAGTTGCACAAAGACGCGGAGCAGCGCCTGAAGACGCTGGCCGAGGAACTCGAGAAAAAGGGCTGCAGGTGCGGACCGAAGTGGGAATCGCGAACGACGTGGGAATGGAAATTCTGCGGATCGCCGAGCATGACAGCGCGGACCTGATCGTGATTTCCACGCACGGAATGACAGGCTGGCACAGGCTCGTTTTCGGATCGGTGACAGAGAAGGTGGTGCGGCTGGCGCCGTGCCCCGTGCTGGTGCTACGGGCCAATCCGAAAGCGGGGCAGGAAGCACCGTCGAAGAAGGACGATGCGGTGGCGGCCGGATCAGGGTAAGCGCGGCGGGCAGCTTACGCGGAGCGGCGGAGGCGGTCGAGAAGGGTGAACAGGGCGACTCCCACGGCGGACGTGACAACGGAATCGAGCAGCAGGCGCGGCGTGAAAAATGGAGCTGAACGATCGAGCAGAAGACGCTGCGTAATCGCAAAAACGATCTGATGAAAATGGAATAAGAGAAAGACCAGGCCGAAGCGGCTGAGCGGATGCTCGGTATCGATGCGGCCTCCGATCGAAGACGAGACGTAACCCACCAGCGTCTTCGCAATCCCATACAAACCGATCGGATTATCGGCGCTCAGAGCGTCCTGGAGGATGCCGATCGCGGCGCCGAGGAGCAGGCCGGTGGAGGTGTTGCGGCGGCTGACGCCGAAATAGACGGTGACGAGTAGAGGCAGATCAATGAGCTCGGACCAGCGGCCGTACTTATGAAGAAACGCCTGGAGCACGAGGGCGAGAAACGCGGTGATGATGACCGTGCCGCCGTAATACCTGTGCACCTCGACATTCGAGTCGGAGCGGAGACCGGCGCTGAGCATCGAGGCCATCTTATCGCGGCTCCGGGGCCGGCGCGGGCGGTTTGGCGGCAGGCCCTGTTGGCTGCTGTGCAGGCTTGGCCGTTCCGGAGGCGCCCGAAGATTGGGATTCAGATGACGCGGACGCGGCAGCAGGCGCAGCGGTCTGAGCGTTCGGATCGACAGGCAGCTCGGAAGACTTCAGGGCGACATCCTGGCGCGAGAGCAGGACGAGTACATCTTCCAGGCGATCCAGGTGGACAGCCGGCTGGACGTGAATGATCTGAAACGGAGTCGAATTGGACGCGTCCTTGACGACACCGACCGGCAGCCCCTTGGGGAAAATGCGATCTTCACCGGACGTGAGAATGACCTCGCCGGGATGGACTTTTTCATCGTTCACGATGTAATCCATCACGGGCAGCGGATCGCCGGTGCCTTGCACGACGCCGTGGGTGCGCGTATCGGCGAAGAGCGCGCCTACGCCGCTGTCCTTGTCGTCGATGAGGAGCACTTGCGCCGTATCATTCGAGGAGACTTCGACGATCTTGCCCACGATGCCCTCGGGCGTGATGACGGGCATATCACGGCGAAGATGGTCGCGCGAGCCGCGATTGATGAAGAGCGTGTGAGACGTAGGGTCAGCGCTGGCTCCGATCACCTGGGCGGCGATCATGGGGACCTCGGGATGCGCTTCGCGGAAATCCAGAAGATGTTGGAGGCGCTGCGATTCCCTTGCATCCGCTTCCAATTCGAAATTGCGCAGGCGCAACTGGTCGACTTCCGCCTGCAGGACCTTGCTTTCCACCCTCGCGCCGTGGAGATCGATGTAGCCGTTCCAGACGCCACGAATTTTGGACGAAGTCCACGTGCCGACGCGGCCGACGGGAGTCACGAGATCCGCGGCCCAATAGCGAATGAGGGGCACGTCCTGGCCGCGCTTGATCTGAAAGGCGAGGAGCAAGACCTGCGCGAAAACGACGCCGATCAGCAGCGCGAGAGAACGATGACGAGAGTAGACGTTGAGCATTTCAGAAGCCCGACATTCGAATGCCGTCCAGCCAAAGTCGAAGAGAAAAACAAAAGCAGATCCCTCGAACTCCGTCCCGCGCCCGCAAGAAACGCGGGGAAAACAAAAGCGCGCGGGACTCCGCTCGGGATGACAGCTCTATTTGTGCGACGCGATGCAAGATCTTTTATCCGGAAGTCAGTCGATCGAAACCAGGCGCAACAACCGGAAATCACTGAGCATTTTCCCCGTGCCGAGCACGACCGACGCGAGCGGATCGTCGGCGATCGAAACAGGCAAGCCGGTTTCCTCGCGGATGCGCTTATCGAGATTCTTGATGAGCGCACCGCCACCGGTGAGGACGATGCCGCGATCGCTGATGTCGGCCGAAAGCTCGGGCGGCGTGCGCTCTAGGGCTACGCGGATGGCGTTGACGATCGTCGAGATATTCTCGGAAAGCGCCTCGCGGATTTCGCTGTCGTCGATGGTGATGGTGCGCGGCACGCCTTCGATCAGGTTACGGCCCTTTACCTCGAGCGTGAGCGGCTTTTCGAGCGGATACGCCGAGCCGATTTCCATCTTGATCTGCTCGGCAGTGCGCTCGCCGACGAGAAGGTTGTACTTGCGCTTGAGGTAATGCATGACGGATTCGTCCATTTCATTGCCGGCGACGCGGACGGAGCGCGAATAGACGATGCCGCTCATCGAGATGACCGCGATATCGGTGGTGCCGCCGCCGATATCGACAACCATGTTTCCGGAGGGCTCTTCGATGGGCAGACCGGCGCCGATAGCGGCGGCCATGGCCTGTTCGACGAGATAGACCTCGCTGGCGCGGGCGCGATAGGCGGAGTCCTGCACGGCGCGCTTTTCGACGGGCGTAATCTCGCTCGGGACGCCGATGACGATACGCGGGTGCACGAGGACGCGGCGATTGTGCGCCTTCTGGATGAAATACGTGAGCATCTTCTCGGTGACCTTGAAGTCGGCGATCACGCCGTCTTTCATAGGCTTGATGGCCACCACGTTTCCGGGAGTGCGGCCGAGCATTTCCTTCGCTTCGCGGCCGACGGCGACGACTTCGGAAGTGTTTTTGTTGATGGCGACGATGGAAGGCTCGTTGACGACGATGCCCTTACCGCGAGCGAATACGAGGGTGTTTGCGGTGCCCAGGTCGATAGCCAGGTCGGAGGAGAACAGGCTGAAGACCGACCGCATGTTGTAACCGTTCTTAGTCAATTCCTTCTCCCTCAGAGTGCGATGCAGCGCCGCTGCGGCGGCGCCCGGCTTGCGCCGGTCTTCCAATGCGGGCGAGCGCGTTTACGGAATCACGACGTCGACGCGCTTGATCGCCGTTCCGCCTCGCCGGTTCTGTCCGGTGATGACGATCGTGTGGTTACCTCGGGCCATCGGCGGAGTGAAATACCGGAAATGCCCGTCAGGTTGAATGTCGGCGACTTCTTCGCCATTGATGATCAAGGCGGCGCCAGCCTCGGTGCGTCCGATCACCTCGACGACATTGCCTTGGAGTTCGGTGCCGTCAACGTCCAGCACCATATCCTGTTCCTTGCCCTGCGCCACGAGCGTGAATTTATAAGAATCGCTGGGATCGCTGACGTTGCCTTTGTCGTCGATGGCGCGAACCCGCCAGAAATAGTCGCCCGGCTCGAATCCTGAAAGGTCGACGGAGGTTGCAGCCGTTTTTTGCTCCGCCACGATGTGACTGAAACTCGTTGTCGTGCTGGTCTGTAGATCATACTCCTTGGCGGTCGCCGAAGGATTCCAAGCGAAATGAACTGGGTCCTGCTTCGGATCGGCCACGATAATGGGCTGCAGGTTGAGAGGCTGGGTGAGTTGGGGAGGAGCCAGCACCTGAGTCTTCGTGATGGCGCCGGCGGAGCCGGTGAAGGTGGCGCGTTCATACTGGCCGATATCCACGTGCTCGCTGCCGCGATTCAACTCGGCGCTTCCGGAATCAACCGTAACTTGCTGTTCATTCGTCGTGGGATTGCTGCTCACGTTCATGCGGCTATTGGCCTGCGCGTCGGCGACGGCATCCTCGAAGGAGACCTCCGCTTTCGAACCCGGGATTTGCCAGGTGCCGGTGTTGAGGTCAACCTGACCGGTATTGAGATGAACGGCAACTTGTGTGGCGTGGTCCTGCGCCACCGTATTTTCCTCGACTGTGACAAACGTATCGCCCTTCACAGTGTACTCGGTGCCGTCAGCGAAAGAGACTCGGGCCACGCCGTCCGAGCCGGTTTCGATCTCGTCGCCCTTATCGAGAGTGATCTGATAATCGGCGGTGACCCACTGAAGCGAATTAACCTTTTTAATTTGCACCTTGCCGTCGAGATTGACGAAACGCGCCTGACGGCTGGCCGCGATCGCGGCGGCATTGTCGTTAGGTGCGACGGCATTCGTGATTCGTTCCAATGTTTTTTCGGAGAACTCCGGAAAAACGAGATAGCAGGACGCGCCGATGATCGCGAGAATGCACAGGATGAGGACGATGACGGTGCGGTATTTTATGGTGTGCCAATACACCTCGACCCGAGTGATTTTGGGCTTAGGTCCAGCGACAGTTTTTCCGTCAGCCAATGACATTTGGGTCCGTTTTTTCAATCTAGCACACGCGTTGAGGGCTTCTCAATGCGACTCGGGCGCAGTTGCGAAATCGCTAACCCCCTCGTGGACGATGAATTGCGAGAATAGATCCGATCGGGCAGGACAAAGGAAGGACAGGCGCGCGCGGACGCGAGGGCCGGAGAGGGCGCGGAGATCCATTTTGGAGGTTGACCGGGACAGCATGATTTAGGGAGACTGGATGACTGACAGAGGAAGACTTAGGGCCTTTCTCGATGGATGTTACTGTCGCAGAACGGCTTCAGGCGTTTTGCCAAAAAGAACGATCGTCCGCGACGAAGAACAGGAAGAAGAAGATGAAAGTCCCCGAGCAAGAAATGATTGGCGAACTTTTGCCGCCGCAGCGCTTGATGCTGACACCGGGCCCATCGTGCGTGGACCCGCGCGTGTATCGCGCGATGGCGGCTCCGATCGTGGGCCACATGGATCCGTGGTTCACGCAGATGATGGACGACGTGCAGGTGCTGCTGCGCCGCGTCTTCCAGACGCAGAACCGGATCACGTTTCCGCTGTCGGCTTCGGGCTCGGGCGGTATCGAGGCGGCGGTGATGAACCCGCTCGATGCGGGCGACGAATGCATCGTCTGCGTGAACGGCGCGTTTTCCGAGCGCATGGCGATTATTGCCGAGCGCATTCCCGCCAAGGTGATTCGCGTGGAGGCGCCGTACGGGCGCACGGTCGATCCTGCGGACGTGCTGCGGGCGGGAAGGGCAGGAAAATCAAGTTCGTGGGGCTGGCGCACGGCGAGACTTCGTCCGGCATCGTGCAGCGAATCGAAGACTACCGGAAAGTGGCGGACGAACTCGGGGCGCTGCTGGTGGTGGACACGGTCGCGAGCCTCGCGGGCATTCCGCTGGACGTGGACGCGCAACGGATCGACATCTGCTTCAGCGGTTCGCAGAAGGCGCTCAGCGCGCCGCCGGGAATGGCGCCGATCACCGTGGGCCCGCGCGCTGAAGAAGCGATGCAGGCGCGCAAAGAGCCTGTGCGGAGCTGGTATTTCGATTTGACGACGGCGATGAATTATTGGGGCAAGGATCGCCTGTACCATCACACGCCGCCGATTTCGCTGATTTACGCGATGCGCGAGGCGCTGCGCGCGGTGCTGGAGGAGGGTCTTGAAGCGCGCTGGGAACGGCACCGGGAGAATCAGCAGGCGCTGATCGCCGGGCTCGAGGCGATGGGACTCGAGCTGCTGGTTTCAAACGCGGCGGACAGGCTGGTGACTGTGACGGCGATCAACATTCCCGCGGGGCTCGAGGACGGTAAGGTGCGCAAGCAACTGCTCGATGAGTTCAGCATCGAGATCGCGGGAGGCCTGGGACCACTGAAAGGCAAAATCTGGCGCGTGGGGCTGATGGGATATTCATGCCAGAAGCCGAACGTGCTGATCTTCCTTGCGGCGCTGGAAAAAACGCTGCTCGATCAAGGATTCCGGCTGCCGGCAGGAGCGGGAGTGGCGGCGGCGATTCAGAATTACCAGCACGCGACGCAACCGACGGCGGTCGGTGCGCGGAAGTAGGAGCGAATTTTCCTCAGGGGCTAAAGCCCGCTCATTTGGTGCGGTTGATGTCGGAGCTGAAGCTCCGACCCCCTGAAAGACACAGCGCTACACGTTCGAGTTGGGCCGCGGGGAAATAAGCGAGGCAATCAGGCAAGCGATGGCGAAAGCAGCGGTGGTTGCAACGATTCCGAATGCGGGCGCGATGAGCGAATTCATCGGCGCATTCGACGTGCCGTCGAAGGTGACGGATTACGTGTATAAGTGCCGCTTCTCACATTGCTGGAACGGCATCGCCACGCGGCACAGCGATACGATGGACTGCAAGTTCTTCGTCGATGGCAAAGGCGTCGTGCTCGGGCTGGCGCATCCGGGGTTCGTTACATTTCGCGATCGCGCGGGACGAAATCCGAGCGACCGCGAAGCGAGCTACATCGCCGCAGAATATCTGCGCGAACGGCTCGAGCAGGAAGACGAGCACTCGCTCTACGACATTTCGGCAAACGACGTGGTTCGCATCATCGACAAGCTCCGCATTCGCTGAGAGAAACAGGCCTGCGTCGAAAGTTCAGATTACAGATTTGAGATTTCAGATTTGAGATTTCGGATCTGGAGCAAGACAACGACTTCCCTGCCAGGTTTCGTCCCGCGCGCAATCGTGCATCACCGTGAATTCGTTGCGTTCGCGCCGCGCCATCCGGCGAGCCAGCCGTGCTCGCGCAGACCTTCCTCTTCCATCCCCCGCTTCCAGGCGCTCAAGAAGCTCGATCGGTTCAGATAGCCGACGAGTCTTGTTTCGTCGTTCCGTGCGACGACCGGCAAACGGCCGACATCGTTTTGGAGCAGACGCAAAAGAGCGTTGTGGGCGAGTTCGTCGGGATAGGCGACGATCAGCGGCCGTCCGTCCGCCGCAAGAACGGGTTCGCCGCCGGACGGGTCTTTTTCGAGCGACCGCAGCAGATCGCGCTGCGTGATCAGCCCGACGAGCTTATTGGGCGGCGCGACGATCGGAATTCCCTGCGTCATATTGAAACCGGAATCCTGGCGCGCGATGCGCTGCGCGAGTTCGCCGACCGTCATTTCCGGCGGGATCGTGGCGACTTCGCGGCGCATGATGTCGCCGACGCGCACCGATTTCAGCACGCCGGCCTCGTATTCACCGGGAACAGCCATGCCGCGCTTCAGGAATTTCTGGGTCATGATCGAAGCCGGCATCATGTAATAGGCGACGGCGTCCGCCAGAATGCAGACGACCATCACGGGAAGCAGCGCGTGGAAATCGCGCGTCGTCTCGAACGCGCAGAACATGAAAGTGAACGTAGCGCGCGCCGCAGCCCCGAGCAAAGCGCCCATTGCGGCAACCGCAAATGCCGCGGGCGATAGATGCGCGCGGGGAACAATCGCATTGACCATGACCGCGAAGGCGCTGCCCAAGGCCGCGCTGATCATGAACATGGGAGCGAGCGTGCCGCCCGACGTCCCCGAACCGAGCGACAAAAGCACGACGAATGCCTTGAGTATCAGGATCAGCAGTACGAGACCGATCGCAAGGCGGGCGTTCAGAATGTCGTCGATCGTGTCGTATCCAGAGCCGAGCACGCGCGGAAGAAAGAAACCTACGATTCCGAGACCGAGAGCGCCTATGGCCGGATGCAAGACGTGTGGAATGCGCTTCAGGCGATCGAAGAAATTTTCGAGTCTTTCGAGGGCGAGCGAAAAGCCGACCGCCGCCAATCCGCAGAGCAATCCGAGAACGAGGTAGTACGGCAGATTGGGGAAAAAGTTGTAGTCGGGCGTCCCGATCGAGAACATCGGTCCCGTCCCGAAGAGAAGGCGCCTAACGCCGACGGCCATGGCGCTCGCGATTACCAGCGGAATGAACGAGCGCGCGCGAAATTCGAAGAGCAAGAGCTCGAGCCCCAGAAGCACGCCCGTGACAGGAGCGTTGAACGTTGCCGCCAGCCCGGCTGCGCCGCCACAGGCCAGCATCACTTTGCGCTCGGCAGCGGTGGTCGAGAAAAACTGGCCGACCAGCGAACCGAAGGCGCCACCTGTCTGGATGATGGGCCCTTCAGCGCCGAATGGACCGCCGGTGCCGATGCCGATTGCGGCCGAAAGCGGCTTCAGGATCGCGACTTTCGCTTCGATGCGGCTGCGCCAGATCAGCACCGCTTCCATTGCTTCGGGGATTCCGTGACCGCGAATTTTCTCCGAACCGTACTTCGCCATCAGGCCGATCAACAGGCCGCCGACCACCGGAACCAGAATCACCCATGCGCCGAGAGGTGTGTGCTGCGGGCTGCGGAAATGGAACGACCATGCGTGGTAATACGAAATATTCGTAAAAAGCCCGATCAGATCGTATAGAGCGAAAGCGATGACGCCGGTGAGGCAGCCAATCCCCGCGGCGAGGACGGTAACAAACGCGAGACGGTACCCGGGCGCGGACGCTTCGCCGCCCCGCATACCCGCACGTTTCCACCTGGTCCAACCGTTCAAATCGCCGTCCCCTTCCGTTGCTGCCTATTCAGGCGGCCGGCCGTTCGCTGACCTGAGGAGTGCGCGACGACCGAGTGGAGCGCCTCAATCAATCGGGTACCGGCGGTGCGAAGTTCGTCGCGATGCGAAAGCGAGAGACGTTCGAGGAGGCGCTCGCCGCGCGCAGTGACCCGCAGCAGGACTTCGCGAGCATCGGAATGGCTGCGAGTGCGTTCGAGCAATCCCTTGGTTTCGAGGCGGCGGCTCAATTCGACCGCGCTGTTGTGGCGAATCTGCAGGCGCTCGGCGAGAACGCCGACGGTGGCGGGCAAACCGGGCGGCAGTCCCTTCAGCGCAAGCAGGGCTTGATGTTGCTGGGGCTCGATGCCAGCGGCGCGGGCGGCGTTCTCGCTGAAATTCAGGAAGCGGCGGATTTCGTAACGGAAGTTGGCGAGGGCATGGTAGTCGATTGAGTGGGGGCGGTTGGTCATGCCTCTATTATATCGTATCACGATATAAATAATCGACGAGAGAGGCGCGAGTTAACAGTCGAGTTCCAAGAGAAAGGAACGCCGCGAACCCCGGGCTACGGAGTTCGCGGCGCGAAACTAGGCAGCCAGCTTAGGGCAGAGTGTAAACGTCGACGGCGTCACCGATGACGATGGCGACATACTGCTTGCCATCTTTGCCCTCGTAGGTCATGGGATCGGCGGAGCCGCTCTTGGCCATCTTCGTGACCCACAATTCCTTTCCGGTCTTCGAATCGTAGGCGCGGAAGCGGCTATCGGAAGTGGAGCCATCGAACACCAAGCCTCCGGCGGTGGCGATGGGGCCGGCGCTGCCGCCGTTCCCCGTATCCTGCTTGTCCGGCGGCAGGCCTTCGGAGATGCCAGAAACGGTCTCCCAGGCGATGTCTCCGGTGTTCGCATTCACGGCGATCAGCTTGCCCCAGGGCGGTTTCTGGCAGGGCCAGTTGCCGAGCACTTTGCCGTCCGCGTCCTTCACGACGGCGCTGAAGCCGTAATAGGGTCCGGGACCGGCCACGCTGGCGCGATCGTAAATCTGGGTCGAGCCTTCGGTGCCGCGGCCATAGCTGCCGGCTCCTGCTCTCTTCTTTTCGATCCAGCCCATGAGGGATTGGTCATGCGTATGGACAAAGACGTATCCATCGGTCGGGTCAGTGGCGGCGCCGCCCCAATTCACGCCGCCGGTGCCGCCGGGAAACTGGATCGTGGTCTTCGGAGGCGTGCCGTCTTCGTGATAGAGCCATCCGGTGAAAGGTCCGGCGTTATACAAAGTGCCGCCATTCTTGGCAAGTATGTCCTGGCACGCTTTGGCGTGCTCGGGCGAAGTGTCGTCGGCGGTGACGATGTCGTCGGCCTTATAGCTGTTGCGAGCGAGCGGCGGAGGCTTGAGCGGGAAAGGTTGCGTGGGGGAATACCATTCGCCGGGAACGTCACCCTTGGCGACGGGGCGCTCTTCCACGCCGAAAACGGGCTTTCCCGTGTCGCGGTTCAGAATGTACATCAGGCCCGCCTTGCCGATTACGATCACGGCAGGAATTTTCTTGCCGTTGTCGTCGATATTGATGAGGGCCGGACCCGGCGGGAGATCCTGATCCCAGAGGTCGTGATGGATCGTCTGGAAATACCATTTCAGTTTGCCGGTGGTGGCATCGACGGCAACGATCGAATTGCCGAAGAGGTTCGGGCCGGGACGATCGCCGCCGTAGTAATTCGGCGAAGGACCGCCGATGGGCATGTAGAGAAGGTTCTTTTTCGGGTCGACGGTCATGTACCAGCCCCAGACGTTGGTGCCGGAGCGGCCTTTCCATCCGTCGTTTAGCCACGTGTCGTGTCCCACTTCACCGGGCTGGGCTACGGTGTGGAAATCCCACACGAGGGCGCCGGTGAGGACGTCGATGGCGCGCGTGTCGCCCGGAGGGCCGATCGGCAATTCGCCGACGCTCGCGCCGAGAAAGGCGAGATTCTTATAGATGGTGGGAACGCCGCTGTACCCGACGGCGAGTTCGATCTCGCCGTCCTTGCCGAATGTCGGAACGGGCTTGCCGGTGGCAGCATCGAGTTCGATCACCTTGCGGCTGAACGTGGTGAAGACGATTCGAGGCGGATTGCCCTTATCACCGGGCCAGTAGGCCACACCTTTGGTGGGGCCCATGGCGACGTCGTAGTGCCAGATTTCCTTTCCGGTTGTGGCGTCGAGGGCGAAGACGTGGCCAGTGCCGGGAAGATACATCACGCCATTGACGACGATGGGCGTGACCTCAAGGCCCGGGCGCTCGGAGAGCGGCATCGTCCAGGCCTGAGCCAGCTTCGCCACGTTGCTCGTGTCGATCTGCTTCAGCGGCGAGTAGCCCGAGCCTTCGAGGTCGTGGCGATACATCGGCCAATCACCGGGAGCCATCTTCTGCGCCCTGGCCGACGGCGTCAAAACCGCAAGGAGAATGGCCACAGCCATCCAGCTGAAAGTCTTCTGATGCATGAATGAAATCCCCCTCCCGAAAGTCGCGAGCATACTATCAGCAAACATACTCGGACGCGCGAGATTTCGCGGCGGTTACATCATTCATGAAAAATGAATTGAGAGCGGCGCGATTCACGAAAAGAAGCGCGGGAAGAAGGCAGGGACGCGGCGCGCGTAATCGCTAAATCGAGCGCCGAAGGCTCCGCGAAGGAGATTCTCCTCGGCGCGGATGCGGATCGCGGTGCCGGCGAGAAAAACAATCAAGCCAGCGAGAGCCGCCGGCCATCGCGCGGCCGCGAGCGCGGAAGCAACGTACATGCCGAGCATCGCGAGATAAATCGGATTGCGGACGATCGCGTAGGGACCGGTGGAGATCAGTTCGTGCCCTTCAATGACGCGAGCGACGAGCGCCCACTGCTTGCCTAGGGCCATCGCGGCAGCGTAGCAAAACCATACGGAAGCGACGACGATCGCAACGATGATTCCCGCGAGGATTGCCTCGGCTAGCTGCGGCATCGGCCAAATGGCGGAAAAATAGGTACGCGCGAAAACGAAACAGATCGCGTATGCGGCGGCCTGCAGCAGGAAACCGACACCTGATTTCCAGTCGCGTTTGGCCGCTCCGGGGGCAGCTCCGCGTTTGCCCAAGGCGAGAATTGCGCCGAAGCCGAGCCAACCCAACAGCACGGCGACACAGGCGATTTCGGCCGGCAGATCGGAACGAAAGGCGATCGGCAATTTTGTGGCTCCCGTCGGCGCGATTTATCCGGCTGTGAGACCGAGCGCTTTTCTGAGCACGGCGATCTGCCCGGCGTGATAGAGGTCATGCTGGATGACGCCGTGAAGAATCTGATAGCGCGATACGCCGGTGGCGCCGATCTTCTCGTCGAGCTGATCGTCGTGCAGGGCGGCGGCCACCAGTCGCAGGCGGGCGCGACTTTCAAGGAGACTCTCGAGCGCGCGCTTCCAGGCGGGCTCGTTGACTTCCCACACGGGCGGCCAATCGCGCTCGGCAGTGACTTCGACTGTTTCTCCCTGCAAGCGGTGCTGCACGACGGAATTCCACGCGCCGACGTGGTGCACGAGTTCCCAGACGGAGTGCGCGCCGGGGACGGCGTGCTTCGAGGCGTCCTCGGCGGAGATGCCATCGAGCAGATGCATCAGGGGAGGGCCATGCCAGGCGTCGCCGGAAAAGGCGCGGTCCATTTGGTCGAGGATTCTATGGATTTCGCTCATGGATTCCCCCAGACGAAAAGCGTAAGGCAGCGGGGCGCGCGTGGCAAGCGCGGGCGGGTTTGAAACCCGCCCCTACCGGTTCGAAGGATCAGGCAGGAGAGCGCCTTAGGATGGGATCGGCCCATTCCTCGCGGAGATGATCGCGCTGATCTTCCGTCAAAGCAAACCAAGATTCGGCGAGGTCGCGAACGCGCTCGAGCGCGGCCTGCACTTCCGCCTGTTTTTGCTTCATCACATCGCTATCCGCATCGGTAGCGACGTGAATCGGCGGCGCGACGAACATGACGGCGCGAGAAAAAGGATATGGGAGCTGGAACTGATCCCAGGATTTTTTGAAGGTATGGGCGCGGCTGAGCGCGATGTGGAAAACGGAGATGGGCTTGCCAGTGCGGCGCGCGAGGATCAGAGCGCCAGGCTTGGCGATGAAGCGGGGGCCGCGGGGGCCGTCGATGGTGAGCGCGACATGGGCGCCGGCTTCGAGATGGCGCGCCATCGCGGTGAGGCCTTCGATCGCGCCGCGCGTGGAGCTGCCCTGCGCGGTGCCGAATCCGAGGCGCTCGATCACGCGGCGGGTCCACTGGCCGTCGAAGTTGACGGTGTTGAGCACGACGATGCCGCGATTGCGCCACATCCACACGGCCGGGAAAATGCAGCGGTGCCAAAACGCTCCGATGCAGGGCTGGCCCGAGTCGCGAATCTGAATGGCGTTGTGCACGCCGACCAATTCGAAACGGAGAGTGGGGCCGATCAGCCGAAGCGCCCAATATACGGCCCACGCAATGACCGGAATCTGCATCTTACGCCACGTGGAAAGATGCGGGTGCGGAATCCCCAAAGAGACGTTGCCGCCGGCGCCCGGTGGCGGGTTCGCGGGAGTGACGGGCTGGGTACCAGCGGATTGGGGCGTCTCGGGCACTCCTGTATAGTATAGGCGGTCTTCGATGTACCCCCGATTTCAAATCGTATGTGGCGGGCGGAGCGTCTCACGCTGCGCGGGTGTCGTTGCCGCGGCCTTGCTCGTCTTAATTTTCGCGTGCGCGGCGCCCGTGCGCGCCCAGCAGCCTCCCCCTGACGCCGTGGGCGAGGTGGAAGGCAACGACATTACGGTGGACAGCGGAACCCCTGCGATGGTGGGGACAGCGACGAGCGCACCGAAGATCTTCGTTTCGAACGGCAGCGTGCTCACCGTGCATTCGGGACAGGCGGTGATGAAGCTGTTTGCGGGAGGCGAAGTGGATATCTGCGGCCCGGCAAAGATCACGATTCTGCGGTCGTCGGGCGCCATCACGCTGGCGCTGAATTTCGGACGGATGCGCGTGCAATTGCCGCCGAAAACCTCGCTGCGCGTTTTCACGCCTACGGTGATCGGCACGCCGCTCGACATCAGCGGCGGCGCGCGAGACGTTACCATGGGACTGAATCTGGATGATTCGATGTGCGTGCTGGCAACGAGTGGCGCGATCCAGCTTTCGAATCAGTTCACAGACCAGACGCTGATCGTGCCGCAATCGGGAGAATTTTTCCTGAACGCCGGGCAACTTCAACCCGTGGCGGGGAAGCCGGGAAGCTGCCAGTGCACGGCAATGAAGCCTCAGCCGCCTGCTCCCGCGGTGGCGGAGATACCGGAATTCGCGCAAGCGAAGCCGCCCGCGCCCGCACCGCCAGCCCCGGCCGATGTCGCGCCGCTCGCAGCGCCTCCTGCGACAATACCGCAATTCGTGCAAACGACGCCCACGTCGCCGCTGCGGCGAAGGTCGACCGACATCGCGGCGCCGACGACACCTCCCGAAATTGCGGACCAGCAACTCGCCGCCGTGATACCAGCGGCCCGTCCCGACGAGCCGTCTCCACCGCCAATCGAGTACAGCGTGCCGGCGAGCGTGAGCGAGGCGCATCCGGTTGTCCCGACTGCGAGGCAGGCGCCCGCAGACGCTCCGTCCGGGCCCACGCCGACATACACCGCGGTGCTGCCGACGCTGATGTTCTCGGCGTCGTCTCCCGCACCGCCCGGCGATCTCACGCCCGATATGACTCTGCTGATCCGAATCGCGCGCGTCGAGCCCGAATGGGCATTCACGGGGACTGTGGCAGCGCCGGAGTTTGTGGCGGCGATGAGGCAATCGCTGGGGGTCGAACCGGGAAAACAGCCTCCCGTCGCAGATGCTACGGCACCGAAACAGAAGGGCGGATTCTGGTCGGCGCTGAAGCGATTGTTCGGCGGGAAGTAGCAGCAGCGATTCCTCAAGCGACAAGCTTCGAAAAAACCGGTCACTAGAAAAGTTTGCTGGAATCGAGAAGGATGGTGACGGGGCCATCGTTCACGAGATCGACGGACATGTGCGCCTGGAAGACGCCTGTCTCAACGCGCACGCCGAGAGCCCGAAGCGCGGCGACGAATTCTTCGTAGAGCGCTTTGCCGAGTTCCGGCGGAGCGGCGAGAACGAAGCTGGGGCGGCGGCCGCCGCGCGCGTCGGCGTATAGAGTGAATTGCGAGACGGCGAGAATGGCGCCGCCGGTATCGAGGAGCGAGCGATTCATTTTGCCCTGATCGTCGTTGAAGATGCGGAGATTCACGATTTTCTCGGCCATCGAAGCGGCGGTGGCAGAGGAATCTTCGCGTCCGACGGCAACGAGGACGACGAGGCCCGGGCCTATCTCGCCGGTGACGCGGCCGTCGACGGTGACGCTCGCGCGGGTGACTCGCTGGAGTACGATTCGCATCGGCTGAGATCGGCGATTTTACATCGCGAGCCGCGTGCATTGGCCTCCATTTCTCGGAAAAAACAAGGGCAGAACTAAACACAGAGGACGCAGAGAAGGCACGGAGAAAACTCGGCGAGCCTTCCGACCCCGGTGGCCGCTTGTATCGGGGAGGAGGCGCACATAGGATGAGCGCTCCGACCGCCAATCATGAGCGAAACCCACACAGGATCTTCACAATCATCCCCGAGCAAACAGGCTTGGTTGACGCGTGGCGTGCTTGGAATTGGGCTTGCGAGCCTGTTTTCGGATTGGGGGCACGAGGCGGCGACGGCGATTCTGCCGGTGTTTCTCGCGAGCCTGGGCGCGCCGGCGGTTGCGCTGGGAATTATCGAGGGCGTGTCCGACGGGCTATCGAGCTTTGCGAAGCTCGCGGGCGGATTCGTGGCGGACCACGCGCCATGGCGGAAACCGACCGGGATTGTCGGCTACTGTGCGACGGCGGTAACAACGTTTGGCTACGCGTTCGCGCAGAGCTGGCCGGCCGTGCTGCTGCTGCGGGCGTTTGGATGGATGGGGCGCGGCAGCCGGGGACCGTCGCGAGACGCGCTGCTGGCGGATTGCGTTCCGTCGGCGCAGCAGGGCCGCGCATTCGGATTCGAGCGCGCGATGGATACGCTCGGCGCGGTGCTGGGCCCGCTCTGCGCTACGCTGCTGATTGGCACGGTCGGCATGCGAGGCGTCCTGCGGTGGACGCTGCTCCCGGGGCTGACGGCGGCGGTGTGCTTCGCGCTGCTTGCGCCGGGCGCGAAGAAGGAGGATAGGCAGCACGCCCCCGCATTTTCGTCGCTTGGCTCGCGGCTGGCGCAACTGCCCAAGGGCTATTGGCATTTTCTCGTGGGCGTATTTGCGCACGGGCTCGGGGATTTCGCCCCGACACTGCTGATCCTGCGCGCGGGCCAGATTCTGACGCCGCGGTACGGAAGCGCGAGGGCGGCGACGATTGCCGTGGGGCTGTACACGTTTTTCAACGTGGTGAATGCCGCGGCGGCGTATCCCGCGGGCGCGCTCGCCGATCGCATCGGGAAGCGCGGATTGCTGGCGGCGGGCTACGCGGTGGGCGCAGCGACATACATCGGATTTATCTTCGAACAGCCGACGATCCCGGTGCTGGCGATTCTTTTCGGCTTCGCGGGCGTGCACGGCGCGGTGCAGCAATCGCTCGAGAAGTCGGTGGCGGCGGAGCTGCTGCCGAAAGCGGTGCGGGGATCGGGATTCGGCGTGCTTGCGACGGCGAACGGCGTCGGCGATTTCGTGTCGAGCATCGTGGTGGGCGCGTTATGGTCCAGCGTGAGCGTGACAGCTGGATTTTTGTACGCTGGAGTTTTTGCCGCGATCGGCGCGGGGCTCGTGTATTCGTCGCGGGCGCGGTGAGAACGGCCCGGCCCTAGCGCACGCGAGGAGATCGGAAGAAGGGCGGGTTTGAAACCCGCCCCTACAAAGCCGAAAACCGCGGCGATCTTGTGCCGAGCATTGTGGTGGGCGCGTTATGGTCGAGCGTGAGCGTGACAGCTGGATTTTTGTACGCTGGAGTTTTTGCCGCGATCGGCGCGGGGCTGGTGTACTCGTCGCGGGCGCGGTGAGAACGGCTCGGCCCTGGCGCACGCGAGGAGATCGGAAGAAGGGCGGGTTTGAAACCCGCCCCTACAAAGCCGAAAACCGAGGCGATCTTGTGCCGGGCATCGTGGTGGGCGCGTTATGGTCGAGCGTAAGCGTGACAGCTGGATTCTTGTATGCGGGAGTTTTTGCAGCGATCGGGGCGGGGCTCGTGTATTCGTCGCGGGCGCGGTGAGAACTGCCCGGCCCTAGCGCGCGCGAGGAGATCGGAAGAAGGGCGGGTTTGAAACCCGCCCCTACAAAGCCGAAAACCGCGGCGATCTTGTGCCGCCCGCTCCCTACAAAGTCGGAAATCGTGGCGATCTTGTGCTGAAACCCACCCTGCAAAATTGAAAACTGTCGGGCAAGGGACGCGTGATTACAGCGGGAGCTGGAGAGGCGTGCCGCGCTCCTCGTTGACGCGGACGGTCGTGTCGGAATCGAGATCGGCGGCTGCGATGGTGCGGCGACTTCCATCGGCGGTGATGTAGACAATGTTGCCGTTCGAACTCGTGAAGGCGACCGCCTGAATCCTTGTGCCGTTGCGGAGGACGAGAGTGAACTCGCCGACGTCAGGCACAGGCTGCGCTTCGGCTGCAGCCTCCGAGACTGGCTGGGCGGCCTGCTCAGCCGGGGGCGCTTGCTGCAAAACAATGATCTGCGGCTGCGCCGGCTGCTGGGGCGGCTCCGCCTGATCGGATTCATCAGGGTAGTAATATCCTCCGCCGTCGAGGATGTAGTATCCCCCGCCGCCGAGTCCACGCCCTCGAAGGAAACGCCTGGCGGCGGCCACGCGCAATTCCGTGGCGGGATCGATGAAGGCTTTGATGGCCAGATCACTATCGATTGCGGAGAGATATTGATAGTCGAACCCGGGAGGCGGCACGGGATCAAGCAACTGTTGCAGCGTCGCACCAGACCCGGAAAGACTACCTGCGCTGAACGGGGCCGCATGGTTCGCGCCACGCGATGCAGGGCCGGACGCGGGCCGCGATCTGCGGAGACTGTATGTGGCCCGAGGCTGCGCGCCCGCGGGGCGTGCAGCGGAAGCAAATCCCGCGCGTTGTGCTTGCGCGGAGGAGCACAAAAGGGACGAGGCGAGGAGGACTCCCGCAGCGAGGCCAAACTGAAGCGCATGTTTCATGGCCGCCCTCACTTCCTAATTATATCAGACGCCCCGGCGGAGAAGGCGGTTGCACGCGCGCCGACGGGTGCGTCTGTTGCAGGTTGGCCGACAAAAAGCGATCTATCGGCGCCCACACCTGCTAGAATTTGGTATCCTGCGCGGTTCGACGGAATCAAGTTTCGCGCGCATGTGCGCGCCGCAACACGACGGAGTAAACATTCGATGGCTGATGCAGTAGCGGAGAAGGTGATTGCGACGCTCGCGTCCGTAAAGCGCATCCCGGCCGAGAATATCAAGCTCGAGACCAACCTGCAGGAAATGGGCATCGACTCGCTCGACGTGTTCACGCTCCTTTTCGAGCTCGAAAACACCTTCAAGATCACGATTCCGGACGATGACGTGCGCTCGATCAAGAGCGTCAACGACATCGTCGAAGGCGTCAGGAAGATTCTTGCCGCCGCGCCTCCGGATACGTCGATCGGTTCGACCAGCACGGCGGACTGACGAATGGCAGCACGCCGGGTGGCAATCACAGGTCTGGGAATCATCTCGCCGCTGGGCTTGAATCTCGCCGATAGCTGGCAGGGCCTGCGCGAGGGACGCTCGGCGATCGGCCCGCTCACATCCATCAATTCCTTGAGCGTCAATCTAAAAATCCAAAACGGCGCCCAGGTCCGCGGTTTCGATCCGCTGAAACATTTCGAAGGCGGCAAGGACGCCCAGCTCGACCGGTTCGCGCAATTCTCCGTGGTGGCCGCCCGCCAGGCTTTCGCCGATTCCGGAATCGAACTCACGCCGGAGCTGCGCGAGCGGTCGGCGATCGTCTGCGGTTCGGCCGTGGGCGGGCAGGCGTCGATCGAGGCTGGATTCGAAGATTTGTGGGTGCAGGGACGCGGCCGCGTGCATCCGCTGACGATTCCCAAGACGATGGCCAACGCGGGAGCAAGCCATATCTCGATGGACCTGGGCCTCAGCGGACCGGTCTACACCGTTTCGACGGCGTGCTCTTCGGCGAATCACGCGATGGGGCAGGCTTTCCGGCTCGTGCGCGACGGCTACGCGGATCTCGCCGTTACCGGCGGCGCCGAAGCGATTTTCACGCTCGGCATGCTGAAGGCATGGGAAGCGATGCGCGTGATTTCGCCGGACACGTGCCGTCCATTCAGCAAGGATCGCCGAGGCATGATTCTGGGCGAGGGCGGCGCGATGATGATTCTTGAGCCGTTCGATTCGGCCAAGGCGCGCGGCGCGAAAATCTACGCCGAGATTTGCGGATTCGGGATGACTTCGGACGCGCACCACTTGACGCAGCCGACCGTCGACGGCCCCGCGCGCGCGATGAAGGGCGCTCTGAGCGAGGCCGGGATCGCGCCGGAATCGATCGGCTACATCAACGCGCACGGAACAGGCACGCCGGGGAACGATCCCGTCGAATCGAAGGCCATTCGGGAAGTTTTCGGCGCGCACGCGGACAAGATCGGCGTGAGCTCGACGAAATCGATGCACGGCCACGCGTTGGGCGCGGCCGGCGCGCTCGAAGCCGTTGCCACGGTGCTCGCGCTCCATCACGGTATCCTGCCGCCCACCGCGAATTACAACGAGCGCGACCCCGAATGCGATCTCGATTACATTCCCAATCAGGCGCGCGCGCTGCAGGTGGAAGCGGCGCTCTCGAATTCCTTCGCGTTCGGCGGATTGAACGCCGTCGTGGCCTTCCGCTCCGTCAAGACCTGACCTCAACGCACACCTACAGGCAAGCCCGATGAGCGGACGTGCGTGCGGACGCTAGAAGAAAAGATGGTGGAGGAAAGGGATGACGCTGGTCCAGCCGGCCGGATTGATTTCCCAGCCGCGCGTCAGCTCGTCAGAGAGCGAAAGTGTGATCATGATGCCGAGCCAGAAAAAGCCGGCGATGATGACGACTCTGGTGAGGCCGGTCGCGTACTTCACGTGCATGAAGAAGAGGACGACGAGAAGCATCTTGACGACCGCGATCGTGAGGGCGGCCACGGTGTTCCAGTTGCCGAGGTCGATATAGGCCACGCCCGTGGTGAGCGCGGTCAAGCACATCAACGCCAAGAAAACCGCGATATAAACGCCGATCGGCACCACGTGGCCATGCGCGCCGTGAGCGCCTTGTTCAGTATGCTCGGACATGGTCGTTCTCAGCTCCCCAGGTAACGCCCGCCAATCAGATACAGCAGCGGGAAAAGGAAAATCCACACGATATCGACGAAGTGCCAGTACAACCCGCTGATTTCAAGCGGCGTGTAATATTCGGGCGAAAACTTGTTGCGCGCGGTCATGATCACAAGCACCGTCAAGATGCCCAGCCCGACGACCATGTGCAGCGCGTGCAGCCCGGTCATGAAGAAATAGAAGCACATGAACATCTGGACGTACGGAGCATTCGCGCCCCAGGCGGCGTGATTCTGGAAGCCAAAATAGGCGCCGGGCACGATGTGGTTGACGTAATCCGCATGCCATTCGAACGTGAACTTGACCACAAGGAAGGCCGCGCCCAGGATCATGGTAAAAATCAGCCACCAGATCGTCTGGCCCTTCTTTTTGCCCGTCTGCGCGGAGCGAATGGCCAGCGCCATTGTCAAGCTGGAGCAGATCAGGACGGCCGTATTGATCGCCCCAAACTTCACCTCGAGAAGATGGCTGCCGATGATGAAGCCATCGAGGTGCAGCGAGCGGTAGACGATATACGACGTGAACATTCCGCCGAAGAACAGGATTTCGGTGACCAGAAACGCCCACATGCCCAGCGTGCCAGCTTCCTTCTGCTGGGCGGCGTCTTCGAACTGGTGCGCGAACCCGGGCGGGTGGGCGTGCGCGTCGTGTGCGGCCATGTCAGACATGCGGGGCCTCGGCATGTGCGTAGTTGTAAGCGTCTTCGGTCACGATCGGCGGAACGTCGAAGTTCTCCGTCGGGGGCGGCGAGAGAGTGGTCCATTCCAGGCCTTTCGCGCCCCAGGGGTTCCGTCCGGCCGGCGGTCCGTAACGGATCGACCATGTCAAATAAATGAGCGGGATTACATAGCCCACGGCGAGGACCGAGGCGCCGGCGGACGACAAAACGTTGAGGAACTGAAATTCCGCGGGATACACCGCATAGCGGCGGGGCATGCCCCAATAGCCGGCGACGAACTGCGGAAAGAACGTCAAGTTGAAACCGATGAAAACGATTGCGGCGGCGATGCGCGCCCACATGTCCGGATAGAGGCGGCCGGTAATCTTCGGCCACCAAAAGTGAATTCCGCCGAGATAGCCCATCAGCGCGCCGCCCACCATGATGTAGTGGAAGTGGGCGACCACGAAATACGTCCCATTCAAGTGGACGTCGGTGGCCAGGCTTGCCAGAAACAGGCCGGTGAGACCGCCGATCGTGAAGAGGCCGATAAAACCCAAGGCGTAGAGCATCGGCGCCTCGTAGGAGATCGAGCCCTTATAGAGCGTAGCCATCCAGTTGAAAACCTTGACGGCCGAGGGAATCGCGACGATGAAGCTCAGCACCGAGAACACCAGCCCGGCGTAAACGGACTGGCCGGTGACGAACATGTGGTGGCCCCAGACGATGAAGCTGATGACGGCGATCGCCAAGCTCGAAAACGCGATGAAGCTGTAACCGAAAATCTTCTTGCGCGAGAAGGCGGTGATCAACTCGCTGATCACGCCCATGCTCGGCAAAATCATGATGTACACGGCGGGGTGCGAATAGAACCAGAACAGATGCTGGAACAGGAGCGGATCGCCTCCGATCGCCGGATCGAAAATGCCGACGTGGAAGATGCGCTCGAGGCCCAGAAGGAAGAGCGTGATCGCAATCACGGGCGTGCCGAGGATGAAGATCAGGCTGGTGGCGTACATCGCCCAGATAAAGAGAGGCAGGCGGAACCATGTCATGCCGGGAGCGCGCATCTTGTGAATCGTGACAACGAAATTAAGGCCGGTAAGGATCGACGAGAAGCCGGCGATAAAGATGCCCAACGCCATGATCACAACGGGCGTGTGCGAATAGAGGCTGCTATAGGGCGGGTAGAATGTCCAACCCGTGTCGACGCCGCCCGACAGGATCGCGAAAATGGCAAAGCCGCAGCCGGTGACGAAGAGGTACCAGCTCAGGAGGTTGAGCTTGGGGAAGGCGACGTCGCGCGCGCCGATCATGATCGGGATCAGGAAATTGCCCAGCGTGGCCGGGATCGACGGCACGAGGAAGAAAAACACCATGACGATCCCGTGCGTCGAGAAGAGTTTGTTGTAGGTTTCCGGCTCGAGGAGAGCCCCCTGGGGCTCCACGAGGTTCAGGCGCATCAACGTGGCGGCGACGCCCCCGATCGTGAACATGAAAGTGAGCACGGCGAGGTACATCAGCCCAATGCGCTTATGGTCGACAGTGAAGAGCCACGACCTGATGCCGTAGCTCGCGTTCAGATAGTTCACATTGGATTCGACCGGATCGTGGTGGATATCCGCAATGGCCGTACTCATTTGCCGTTCCTTTCTTCCGAGCCGAGCGACTTCACGTAAGCAATGAGATCAAGAATCTGTTCTTCGCTCAACTGGCCCTGATACGTGGGCATGATGGGCTGGTAACTCGGCACGTGGACGGAGTTGGGCACGAGAATCGCCTGGCGTATGAGGGATTCATCCACGACGCGCGTTTCGCCGCTTGCGAGTTTTTCCGATTGGCCGTAGAGGCCCGCGAGCGAGGGCGCCCGGCCCGTCCCGCCGGCGACGTGGCACTCGACGCAACCGTACTGCGTGAAGAGCCGCTCGCCCTGCTGCGCCATCGATTCCGTTTTTTCGCCGGCCGCGAGCCACGCCGCGTAGTCTTTCGCCGACATCACGTAGACCCAGCCAATCATTTCGCCGTGATTCGTGCCGCAGTATTGCGCGCAGAAGAGGTGATACGTGCCGATCTCGGTCGGGTCGAACCAGAGCGAAGTGTAGCGGCCCGGCAGAGCGTCTTTCTTCACGCGGAACGCCGGGACGTAGAAGTCGTGGATCACATCCTGCGAAGTCATCGTGATTTTGACGGGCACATTCACGGGCACGTGCAATTCGTTGATTTCGCGCGGGCCCTCGGGATGCTGCAGGTGCCACATCCACTGCTTGCCGATCACGAAGATCTCGGTCGCCGAAGCCGGCGGGCGCGATTCCTGCACGTAGAGCGCCGAAGCCCAGACGAAGAGCACGACGCAAATCAGCGAAGGAATGATGGTCCAGGTGAGCTCCAGGGCCATCGACGTGTGGGTTTCCGGCGGGAGCTCGTCCTCGGAGCGGCGGCGGTACTTCACCATGAAATAGAAAATGATCGAGAAGATCAAGACGCTGAAAAAGATCGTGATGCCCGTCAGAAAATAGTAAAGCTGATCCACGTCGCCGGCGATGGAAGAGGCGTCGGGCGGCGCAAACGGCATCAATGCGAGCGCTGCGGCTGCATGCTGGAAACCAGTTTGAGCGAGACCGATCATCACAGTTCCGTGAGTATCCCTTCGTCGCTTTCCATCCAACTTCTACGGCTCACGTCTTATTCCACGGCACGTAATGCTCGCCCCGGAAGAGAATCAACAGACCGATACCGCCGAGCAGGACCGTTAAGGCGCCCGACAACTGAATGACGCGCGAAATCAGCAGGCCGTATTTGCCCGTGTGGGGATCGTAGTGGTAGCAATACAGCAGGACTGCGTCGATCGGCGAGCCGACCTTGCCCGAAGAGGCGTCCAGCAGAGCGAGCCTCATATCGCGCTCGGGATACGCAACCCCATAGAAATACCGGGAAATCCGGCCGTCGGGCGTAAGGATCATGATCGCGGCTGCGTGCGCAAACTGCTTCGATTGCGGATCGTAGGCGTAGCGGAATCCGACGGCGTCGGCCAATTGCTTGATTTGCGGCTCGTCGCCCGTCAGGAAGTGCCAGCCTTTCGCGGCGCCCGGGCGCTCGTACATGCCGGTATAGAGCTCTTGTTTCGCTTCGGCCAACACGGGCTTCTCGGTCGGGTCGATGCTCACCGTGACGACGTTGAAGTCCTTTCCGATCGTCGGCGGGATATTTTCCAAAGAGCGGTCCAGCCCATTGAGCACCTGAGTGCATAGCATCGGGCAACTGTAATAGACCAGCGTGAGAATCACGGGCTTGCTGCCGAAATATTGGGCGAGCTCGACCGTCTTGCCATGTTCGTCGCGAAACGCCAGATCCAAAGGAATCGTATCGTTGAGCTTCTGATCGATTCGCACCTGCTTGAGCAGCTCGGGGTGAATGCCGAGACCTTGCGTGGGGCTCATGGGATCGCCGAGCAATTGGGCACTCGCGACCGCTGGGACCAGCAAAGCCAACACCAGCGCCGCGCCCACAAGCCAGACGCTTGCCGCGCGCCTGTCGGCTGCGATCAACGCTCGATTTTCTGTTGCCGTTCTCATTGCGCTGCTTTGCCTGTCTCCGAAGTGCTTACTCGTTCCGCCCCATGGGCTCCGCTTCCACCGGATGCTCGTTCAGATAGCCGCACGGCCCCTGAATGTCCATTCCGCCAGCGATAATCGGAGGCGCGGCGATGGCGGGCAGCGTGCCGCCCGGAGCTTCACTCGCCGGCCGGGTCGGCAAACCGCGCTGCAAAACCAGATCCATCGCGCGGTCCACCGGGATGTGGACGATGCCCGCCTGCTGATTGATCCAGGAATAGGTGTTCACGCTCTGCTCCTGGGCCGCGCAGAATTCCGCCAGATCAAGATGCGGCTGCACCTGCAGCCTCGGAGCGGGCGGGAGCGTCTGCTCCGTTTCACTCACCATCGGCGAGGTGGTTGCGCCGAGCGGCTGCACCTTCTTGAAATGATCGAAGGTGAATTTCATGCCGACCAGCGTAACCAAGAGAACCATAGCCATCCAGAAGGCAAATTGAAGCAAGCCGCGAACATTCGCATCGCGCCGCTCGTAGCCCGGCCCACGATCGTGCGGAGCGCCCGGCGGATATGGCTGCCTAATCTCCATGAGAATGCTCCAAAGCCGCCTCATATCGAGGATCGTGCAGCGGCAGCAGCGGCCGTTTCTTGTACTGCCAGCAGAACGCGCCGAGCCACAAACCCCCAAGACCTATGATTCCGAGCAAATCCTGCAAGTGCACCCTCGGCGTGGTTACGTCGTACGAAGGAACGATTATCCAGTAGAGATCCAGCAGCGTGACCAAGAACAAGAGCCCCGCCACGCGGGCCAGCACAACCAAGCGGCGCTTCACCCGGCGCTGCAACAAAAGGAAAAACGGCACGAAGAAGTGGAAGATCAGCAGGACCGCTCCGACGGACGCCCATCCGCCGAATGCGCGCTCCTTGTACCAGGGAATCTCGTTTTTCAGGTTGCCGGCCCAGATGATCAGCAACTCCGAGAACGAGAGATACGCCCAGAGCAGGACCATCGCGAGCATCATATTGCCCAGGTCGATGAAGCGCTTCGGCGGCAGGCAATCCTTGAGCGGCTCCTGATCGGATAAGCCGCGTATGACGAGGATAGAGAACGACAGACCGGCCAAGCCGTCCGTAACCAGGAAAATGAATCCGTACATTGTGGAGAACCAGTGCGGCTCGAGGGACATCACCCAGTCGACGACGGCAAGCGTGAGCACGACCGTGAAAATGACCATTCCCGGGCCCGACAGACCCGACATTCGCGATTTGAGCGCGGGATTGGCGGTGCGGTCCTGTTCGGCCGACCACTTGTTCAGCAACGTTGCAATGAGAATCCAGATCGCGAAATAGATTACAGCGCGCAGCGTGAAGAAATCGGGATTCAGGTACACACTCTTGAACTTGATGATGGGATCGGCGTCAACAACGGCTGGTTGCGCCCATAGATACAGGCGATGATCCACGGGCGTGATGTGAAGGCTCCATACGATCGGCAGGAAAAGAACGAAGACGATCGGCAGAGTGCGCGACCCAGCCTCGATCACGCGCCGGATCGGATAGCCCCACCAGCCACCCGTGAGGTGATGGACCAGCAAGATGCCGAGGCAGCCCAGCGGAACGGCGGCCCAAAACATGAACGCGAAAATATAGGAGCGGAAAAACTGCTGCGTGTCGCGCATTCCGAACACGAGCCAGACGACGAAACCCAGCACGCCCACGATGAGCGCCTGCGTCTGCCGGCTGTTGAGCCGCTGTTGAATAATCTCCGAAGAACTCATTCCGATCGCCCCGATGTCTGCGTGGCCGCCTGCTGCGCCGTTCCCTGCGTTCCCGCCGCCAACTTCGCCTTGTCCGCATCCGGCACATCGTTGACCGTGGCGTTCTCGCTCAGCTGCAGAACGCGAATGTACGCCGCGATCCGCCAGCGGTCCGCGGGAGTGACTCGCGCGGCGTAGCTGTACATGGCGCCGAATCCGTTGGTCATCACCTGATAGAAATGCCCGACGGGCGCGTCGCGCAGACGCTTGATGTGATAGGAAGGCGGCTGGGGGAAACCGCGCTGCACGATCATGCCGCGGCCGCTGCCCGTGTAGTCGTGGCACGGCGTGCAGTAGATGTTGTAGCGCTCGCGCCCGCGTTCGAGATCAGCCTTCGTGATGGGAAACGGAAACCGGTCGGACTCAACGCCATTTTCGGTGCCGGAATAAAGAAGCTCATCGACGCGCAACTCGCCTCGCGCCACCGTTCCAGGAACCGGCTGCCGCTCGGAACGCCCATCGGAAAAGAAATCGGTCGGTTCGTACGGCAGATACTTCGGCTGGATATGCATATCCAGACGGCAGCCCGCGAGCAGCATGACGATCATGCCCAGGCACGCGACGCTCAGGCCCCGCGCGAACGTCCGGCCGAATTCGGCCGGGCGCGAGCCCGCACCAGCGCGCGAAAGGAACTCAGGTCTCAATGTCGTACACTCCGTGCGGATGCAAACTTTCCAGAAAGACGCGCGTCTGGACCAGATCGAATTTGCGGTCGCGCGCCTTGACGCACAGGAAAAAACGATCCGTGGTGGCGCGCACGAACCGATCGACGTTGAACGTCGGATGATGCGGCGTCGGCAGGCCATTCAAGGCGAGCATGCCGAGCACGGCGGCGATCGACGCGCCCAGGATCGTGAGCTCGAAGGTGATCGGAATCCACATCGGCCAGCTGTTGTACGGTTTGCCGCCGATGTTCAATGGGAAACTGATCACGTTCGCGTAGTAGCACATGCCGAATCCAGTGCAACCGCCCGTCAATCCGCCGAGGAACACGATTATCGGAAGCGCCGTCCAATCGAAGCCGACCGCTTCGGCCAGGCCCTCGACCGGGATCGGGGTGAATGCATCGATACGGCGATAGCCCGCGTCGTGCGCGCGCTTCGCCGCCTCGAGCACCTGCTCGGGCGTGTCGAACTCAGCCATCATGCCGTAGATCGGTTGCCGCTTCATGGCTAGCTGTGCATCTCCGGATTGGGGTTCTTCACGCGCGCGAGATACGTGGTGCGCGGGCGCGTGTTCAATTCCTCGAGCAAACCGTAATCGCGCGGCTGCGCCTTGAGCTTCGAGACGCGGCTTGATTTGTCGTTGATGTCGCCGAAGATGATGGCTTCCGCCGGGCACGCAGCCTGGCACGCCGTGACGATTTCACCCTCGCGCACCGTGCGGTTTTCCTCTTCGGACTTGATCTTCGCGGCGTTGATGCGCTGGACGCAGTAGGTGCACTTCTCCATAACGCCGCGGCTGCGCACGGTGACATTCGGATTGCGCACACCATACAGGCTCGGCGTGGTGTAATCCGAGAAGAGCAGGAAATTGAAGCGGCGCACCTTGTACGGGCAGTTGTTCGAGCAATACCGCGTGCCGACGCACCGGTTGTACGTCATATCGTTGAGCCCTTCGGGGCTGTGCGTGGTGGCGCCGACCGGGCAGACGTATTCGCACGGAGCGTTTTCGCACTGCATGCAGGGCATCGGCTCGTAATATGCTTCGGGATTATCGAGATCGCCGCGGAAGTACGTGTCGATGCGGATCCATTGCATGATGCGTCCGCGCATCACCTGTTCCTTGCCCACGACCGCGATATTGTTCTCCGACTGGCAGGCGACCACGCAGGCGTTGCAACCGATGCAGCGGTTCAGATCGATCGACATGCCCCAAGCGTAGCCGTCGTACTTGAATCCGGGATAGATCGTGAGGTCCTTCTCTTCCACTTCCTCGGGCAGCTTGGCGAAGGCCGGATTCTTGCGGAACTCATCCATCGTCGCGATGCGAACGAGGTCCCGCGCGAAGGCGTTCTGGCTCTCTTCTTCTTCGGCGTGGCCCTCCACGTCGATCGTGTGCTGCTGCTGCATCGACGCGAAAGAGTATTTCTTGTCGGTCTTTTCGATCTTCAGGCCGCGCGCGATCCAGGGCGTTGCCGCGTAACGCAACAAGTAACCGTCGAATCCGGGGCCCGTGCCGACGCTTCCAGCGCGCCGCCGGCCGTAGCCGAGATGCATGGTGACGGAATTATCCGCGTGGCCCGGCACGACGAAGACGCCCGCCTCCATGTAGCGATCGTTCAGATGAAGCTTGACGTAGTCGCCGGTCACAAGACCCGTCTGCTCGGCCGTGGCCGTGCTGATCATCGCGGCGTTGTCCCAGGTGATGCGCGTGACGGGCTTCGGGCATTCCTGCATCCAGCTATTGTTCGAGTATTCGCCGTCGCCAATCGTGGGATCGGGACGAAACACGATTTCCATAGCGCCTGCGTCGGCGCCACTCGCCGATTCCGCGCTCGCCTGGCCGGCCCAATCGGGACGGACCCCAACGGAAATCGTGGGGAATGCCGTTCCCGCAAGCAATCCATCGTGCAGCGAAGTCTCCCAGAAGACTTCGAAATCCTTGCCCTTTTCCGGCCGCTGGCCCTGCCAGTAATCGTGAACCAGATCGTGATCGGACTTCCCTGCATCGCCGGTGAAAAGGCCGATGATCTCGTGCGGCGTGTGCGCGTCGTAAAGCGGCTGAATCAACGGCTGGAGAATGCTCGCCGTGCCGTCGTAGGCGCGCGCGTCGCTCCAGGATTCGAGGAAATGCGCGGCGGGCACGTGCCAGTGGCACAGCTCGGCGGTCTCGTCGTTGTAGAGCCCCGAATGAACGCGGGTCGTCGCTTTCTGAAGCGCCGCGGCGAAATTCAAATCCGCGGGCGCGTCGTACACGGGATTGCCGCCGAGAATCACGAGCAGCTCGACTGTTCCGGCGTTCAAGTCGTTGACCAGATCCTCGAGCGAGGCGAGCTGATTCACAGGGCTGACTTCCACCGATTCCGTGTAGACCACGGTTTTGCCGACATTGCCGAGCGCGGCGTTCATCGCGTGAGCCAGTGCGTGGACGAATGGAGGCTGGTTTTCGCCGACGACAACAAGAGACGATCCGCGATGCGCGGTCAGGTCGCGCGCGACGACTGCCGCCCAGTCCGCCGGGATCTTGACGCTCGTATTGGCACTTTGAGGAACCGTGACGCCTGCGGCCGCAGCCAGTTGCCGTGCAAAAACTTCGATATCGCTCGAGCGCAGCGGCAATCTGTGGTCCGATACGACGCCCGTGCTCGTCGCCATGCTTTCGACCACGTACAGCCGGTTCAGCTTCGAATCCGGTCCCGCGGCAAGATCGCGGCGCGAAGCAAATTCGCGGGTGTAGCGCGCATGTCCGGGCCCGTTGACCAGAAAATCCGCATCGAGCGAAACGACGACATCGGCTTGATCGAAGTGGTAAACGGTGTTGACGATCTTGCCGAAAGCAAGCCGAGCGCCCTCGCGGGCGTTATCGGCTGTACACGGCTCGTACTGGTGCCATTTCGCATCCGGGAACTTCGTCAGGAAGTCGTGAATCTGAGCGCCCAGGGTCGGCGACGTGATTGTCTTGGTCAGCAGACGGATTCCCGCGCCCTTCGTCGACATCTGCGTGCGGATGTCGCCCATCGCGGCTCCAAAATCCTCCCACGTGCTCAGGCGGCCCTCATGGAGGATCACCTGCGAGCGGTCGGGGTCATACATATTCAGGATCGACGCCTGTGTGAACACGTCCGTGCCGCCGAGGCTGCCCGGGTGCTCCGGATTGCCTTCCATTTTTGTCGGCCGGCCCATGTGGCTTTCGACCAGCACGCCCGCAGCGACGCCCGACTGCGGTATGGATGTTGCATAGAATAGCGGGCGTCCGGGGATAATCTCCTCGGGCGGATGCACGTAAGGAACGATTTTCTCGGTGGGCAGCTTGGTGCAGGCGCCCAGGCCCGCCATCGCGGCCGAGGCCGCCATAAGCTTCAGCACGTCGCGGCGATTCACGCCGTCGGAAGCGTCCACTTTCTTCGCCGGCATCGAGGGAAACTCATTCTCAAGAAACTTCCGGTATTCCGGCGTGTCGGAGAGCTCCTCGAGGCTCTGCCAAAGCTTCTTGCCGCCCTCACGCTCGAGCTTGGCCCGCGCCGCCGCCAGGTCGATCGAATTCGTTGGTTTGGGGTCTTGATTCATCGTTTCGCCTTCACCGGTGACACGTCGCGCAATCTTCCAGGTTTTGCAGGTTCTTGATTTTGTAATCCTTCACGAGCTGGCGCCCCATCGCGAGCTGATCGGTATATTCCTTGCCGTCGACCAGTATCGGATTCGATCGGGAGGGCGGCTGGTAGAACGCATCGAATACCTCGGACCTCGGCCGTATATTCTTGGCCGGCTCCCGGTGGCAATCGAGGCACCAGGACATATAGAGCGTGCCGGCGCGATACGTCAGAGGCATCTCCGCAACCTGTCCGTGGCACGTGGTGCAGCCAATGCCCTTCGCGACGTGAATGCTGTGGTCGAAGTAGACGAAATCGGGCAGCGCATTCACGCGTATCCACGCAATCGACGTATCGTCGCGGAAGCTGGCGCGGACGGGCTCGAGCATCGACGCATTCGTCCAGATCTGCGAATGGCAGGTCATGCAGGTTTGCGTCGGAGGCAATCCCGCGAACGACGACTTCTCGACCGACGTGTGGCAGTAACGGCAGTCGATACCCAGCTCGCCGGCATGATGGCGATGGCTGAAGGGCACGGGCTGCTGGCGCGTCACGTCTTGATTGGTATACCAGGGCGACAACGCGATCTCGTACAGCCCGAACGCCAGGGCGGCAACGATCAAAGCGCCGCCAAAAATCGTGACGCGCGCGACCAGGTTCGTGCTGCGATGGAAGATCTGTGGCATCGATCTCGGTTACCGTTCCCTCTTATGAATGCGCCTTCTCTTCGTTCGTCTCGTGCACCAATGACCGGACTTCTACGATCGAGATCATCGGCAGGAAGCGGATGAAGAGGAAGAACAGGAAAAAGAACAGACCAAACGTTCCCAGGTACGTGGCCCAGTCCCACTTCGTCGGGTAGTACATCGCCCAGGACGACGGAATAAAATCGCGGCTCAAGCTGATGACCACGATCACGAATCTCTCGAGCCACATCCCGATATTCACGATCAACGAAACGACGAACAGCAACGGAATGCACTGGCGTACGCGCTTCGACCACAACGACTGCGGAAGTATGATGTTGCAGGTGATCAGCATGAAATAGAGAACGTGATAAGGACCGTGAATGCGGTTCCACAGCATGTATCGCTCGTACTGATCGGCGCTATACCAGGACATAAACGCTTCCGTCGCATAGCCATACGCGACGATTAACCCCGTGGCCAACATGACCTTAGCCATCAGGTCGAGATGCCGCATGGTGACCAAATCTTCGAGGTGATAGTACTTGCGAATCGGAATCGCCAGCGTCAACACCATCGCAAAACCGGAATAGATCGCGCCGGCGACGAAGTAAGGCGGGAAGATCGTGGTGTGCCAGCCGGGAATGATGCCGATTGTGAAGTCGAAGCTCACAACGGTATGGACTGAGAGCACGAGCGGCGTCGCCAGGCCTGCGAGCAGCAACGACGCCATTTCGTAGCGCGACCAATGCACCGCCGACCCGCGCCATCCCATCGAGAGCATGCCGTAAATGATCTTCGCGGCGCGGTTCTTGGCACGGTCGCGCAGTGTCGCCAGGTCGGGAATCAGCCCCACGAACCAGAACAACAACGAAACGGTGAAGTAGGTGGATACCGCGAAAACGTCCCAAACCAGCGGGCTGCGGAACTGCGGCCACATCCACATCGGATTTGGATACGGCATCAGATAGAAGAACAGCCACGGGCGGCCCATGTGCAGCAGCGGAAACATGCCCGCGCACATCACGGCAAAAATCGTCATGGCTTCGGCGAACCGGTTGATCGAGGTTCGCCACTTCTGATGCAATAGCAGGAGAATCGCGGAGATGAGCGTGCCGGCGTGGCCGATTCCGATCCACCAGACGAAGTTGACGATGGCGAAGCCCCACGCGGCTGGAATCCGGATGCCCCAGATTCCCACACCCTTGATCATCAACAGGGTGACGACCATGTTCAGCAGCATCAGGAGGGAAAAGCCAATGAGGGCGCCGAAAACCCAGCCGGGCGTCACCGGGCGCGTCAGGACGATCGCGCTGATCTTATCGGTAACGCTTTCAAATGTCTGGCCGGGCGCCAAAAGCGCTTCGGGATCAGCGACTGCAACTATCTTTTGAGAATCCTCAGAATCCACGCGGTGTCCCCGGCTTTAGTAACGGATGCCTGCTGTTTATCGTCAATGAAGGGGCATCGTGGGTTCGAAATCGGCGGCACGAACTCTCCGCTTGATCCCGTCCCGAATAACTTTGGTTCAAATGACCTGCAGTTTCCGTCAACTTTATGTCTTCTACCAACCACCCGGCTCACTTAGGACCCGATAGGATAAGACTGCAGACGCCGAGACGCAAGTTGAAATCAAAAAAACTTTGCCCCGCATCGGAGAAGAAAATTCGTTGACTTCTGCCACCGTTCGCTCGCCGAAGTCATCGAATTGCGCGCGGTCGTATAACCTTAGAGCATCACATCGCAGGAATCGCGTTTGTGGCGCGGCGGGCGTTGGTAACATCGATTCGTGCGTTCCGCAATGCCACTCGCCGTGCTCGTCGCGCTCGTCGCGTCGTCTTCCGCCGCGGCGGACACGATCGTTTTGAAAAACGGCAACAAGATCACGGCAACGAACGTCACCCAAGACGCCGAGCACGTCACATATCAAACGCCGGCCGGCCAGTTGACCATTCCAAAATCGATCGTGGCTCGGATCGATCACGATAATCTTGCTTACTCGTCCGCCGCGAGCTCCGATTCCGAGCCGCCGGTTTCCGCGCCGACGATTGAGCCTGTTCGCGGCTACGAAGATGTGGCGCATCTCGCGGTTCACGACGACGCAGTCGACTACGGCTATCTGACCACTCTCGACACGAACGCCCGGAGCGGCTCGGCGATCGCCATCGCGAAGCTTGCCGCCGGACACTATGCGGCCGCGCAATTTCTGGCCGCCAAGGGCGACACCGATTCGGCGATCAACCAGTATCACCAGGCGCTGGTGTTCGCACCGGACAACCTCGGGCTGCTGCTCAACCTCGCCGTCCTCTATTTGCGCGAGAGCCAATTCAAATCCGCGCTCGATCCGCTCGAGCATGCGCGCCAGGTGGCGCCCGATTCGGCCGACGTCGAGAAGCTCATGGGCTGGGCGTACTACGGCGCCAACAAGACGGACCAGGCGATCGATGCGTGGAAGCGCGCCGAACAACTGCATCCCGACCCGGAAGTTGAAAGCGCGCTCGCAAAAGCCCGGCGAGACAAAGCCGAGGAAGAGAGCTACCGCGAGGGCGAGACGGCGCACTTCGACCTGAAATATTACGGCGGAGCCAATCCCGATTTGGCGCACGCCATCCTGCGAACCCTGGAAGACGATTTTCAAGACCTTGAATCACAGCTCGATTACACGCCGCCCGACCAGATCGCCGTCATTCTCTATACCGAGCAGGCGTTCGCCGATATCACGCGGGCGCCGGGATGGGTGGGGGCGCTCAACGACGGCCGTCTTCGCATTCCCGTGCAGGGATTGACGGAGGTGACGCCGGAACTCGCGCACGTGCTGAAACACGAGTTGACGCACAGCTTCGTCGGGCAAAAATCGCATGGCCGCGCGCCTACGTGGCTCCAGGAAGGAATCGCGCAGTGGATGGAGGGGCGCCGCAGCAGCGCATCTGCCGCCGGCCTGGTTGCCGCAGCGGAACAGGGCGACATTCCATCGCTCGGGTCAATGGAAGGTTCGTGGATGGCCCTGTCGGGAGATTCAGCAGCGTTTGCGTATGCGTGGTCGCTCGCGGTCGTCGAGTCAATCATCGATCAGGGCGGCGTGAGCGACATCAGCCGTTTGCTCGAACACATCGCGACGTCGTCGTCCACCTCAGAAGCCCTGCAGGAAACCCTGCGAATGAATTACGCCGATCTGCAGGAGCAGACCGTCACCTACCTTAAGCGCACCTATTTGCAATAAACGGATTCGCGGGACTGCGAGACGGAAGGCCGCGCCCTACAAGGTCGCGAGCAGGCCCGCCAGCAGAGCCGCGCGCTCGGGGAGCGAACGAATCACGACATGTTCGCCCACACTGTGCGCCCCGTTGCCCACTGCGCCGAGACCATCGAGCGTCGGCACGCCCAGCGCTCCGGTGAAGTTTCCATCCGAGCCGCCGCCGGTTGAAGCCTCGTCCAAGCCGAGGCGCATCTCGCGCATTAATTCCCGCGCATGGTGGAAAAGTTTAACGACGCCGTGCGTGCGCTCGAGTGGCGGTCGATTCACCCCTCCTCGCACCTCGATTTGCGCGCCTTTCAATATTGGCCCCAGGCTGTGCAGCCTTCGATCGATCTTCGGCGCGTCCGCGAGATGCGAATAGCGGATATCGATTTTCGCCTGCGCGTGCTCGGGCACAACATTCGATGCCGTTCCACCCGCAATGACCGTCGCCTGCACGGTGATGCCGCGGCGACGGTCATTCATCTTCATCAGCCGCGCAATCTGCAGCGCCAGCTCGTGAACCGCATTCACCCCGGCGCTCGGATCGATGCCCGCGTGGGCGGACCGGCCGGTGACGATGAGTTCGGCGGTGCCCACACCTTTCCGCGCGGTCTTGAGGCAGCCATCGCGTCCGTACGCCGGCTCGAGGACCAGCGCTGCGTCGCTGCGCTTCGCCTCGCGCTCGATCTCGCCGCGCGAGCTTTGACTGCCGATCTCCTCATCCGAGTTCCAAAGGAAAACAAAACGCTTGCGCGGTCGCAGCGCGGCGGCACGCAAAGCATCCACGGCAAAAAACGCGAGCACGAGCCCCGCCTTCATGTCGAAAGTTCCGGGACCCCAGGCCCGCTGCCGGGCAATCCGGAAGGGCATCTTCGCAAGCGTGCCGAGCGGATACACCGTATCCAGATGGCCCATAATCAGAATCTGTCCGACCGGGCGCCCTTCGCCGAGCCACACTTCGGCGCGCACGTGATTCCCGGCTTCCGTCTGGCGCAGAATTCGGACGCGCGCACCGCGGTGCTGCCATTCGCGCGCCACGATGCGGCCCATCCGGTCGACCGCGGCTTTTTCATGGCTCGGCGATTCGCAGCGCACGAATTCGCCGAGCAGGCGCACGATTTCCTTTTCGCGGCTCTTCAAGACGCGCAACAACGCGCCCATCGGCGCACCGCTTTTGCTTCGGGCATCCACACTCTTGTTTGGTTTCAAGGCTCCGAGCCTATGCACAAGATCGGGATTTTGCAAGGAGCGTACGACACGTCCGCCCGGATTCCGGCTGTCCGTGATTGGCAATTCGTATAGAATTGATTGATTCGGCCAAGCGAAAACTCAACCGTCTGAGGTCAACTGAGGCTAAACGATGCTCCTCGATACCAACGCGATCCAGAAAATACTGCCGCACCGCTATCCTTTCCTTCTGGTGGACGCCATCGAAGAAATGGAACGATGGAAGCGCATTGTGGGAATAAAGAACGTCTCCATCAATGAAGGCTACTTCCAGGGCCACTTCCCGGGGATGCCGATCATGCCGGGCGTGCTGATCATCGAATCGATGGCGCAGACCGCGGGCGTGCTGCTTCTCCAGGAAGTGAAGGATCGCGAGAAAAAATTGCTCTATTTCGTCTCCATCGATAACGCGCGCTTTCGCCGCCCGGTCGTTCCCGGGGACCAACTGAAGATCGAGATGAATGTCGTCGCCTGGCGGCACGGATTCGGCAAATTCGATGGCCGCGCCACCGTGAACGGCGAAGCTGCGGCGGAGGCGACGCTAATGTGCAAGATGGTCGATCTCGAGACGGAACAGGCGCCCGCTGCCGAACCCGCCGGAAAAGCTCAATGAGCGGAATCGATCCGCGGGCCGTCGTTTCGCCCTCTGCGAAACTGGGAAATTGCGTGCAGGTGGGAGCCTTCGCCGTCGTGGGGGACGAAGTCGAGCTCGGCGACGGCTGCGTTCTTGAGGCGCACGCCGTCGTGAAAGGTCCCTCGACGTTTGGCCGCAAAAATCATTTCTCCTCGTTCTCGATCGTCGGCGGCGATCCCCAGGATCTCACGTACTCGGGCCAGCGCGTGCGGCTCGAGGTGGGCGACGAAAACGAGTTCCGCGAGTTCTGTACCGTGCATCGCGGCACGATCAAAGGCGGCGGCGTCACCCGTTTGGGCAGCCACAATCTGATCATGGCTTACGCGCACATCGGCCACGATTGCCAGATCGGCAACCACGTGATTTTGACCAACGGCGCTCAGCTGGCCGGCCACAGCGTGGTCGAGGACTACGCCGGGATCAGCGCGTTCTGCCTGTTCCACCAGTTCGTGCGCATCGGCGCGCATTCGTACATCGGCGCGGGCACGATCATCACGCAGGACGTGCCGCCGTTTTCGCTGATCGTAGGCGAACGCGAAACGCGCTGCTTCGGGATCAACAAGGTCGGGCTCGAGCGCCACGGATTTTCGCCCGAGCGTATCCGCGTGATCGAAAAGGCCTACCGGTATCTGCTGCGCTCGAAGTTGAACACTTCGCAGGCGGTGGAAAAAATGCGTGGAACCCTCGCCGACTCCGAGGACGTCCAAAGTCTTATCCGGTTCATCGAGTCGACCACCGCACGCGGCTTGACGAAATAGGAGTGAGCATGACGGCCGCTGAAGACAGCTCGCGCAACTGGGGCCTGATCGCAGGCAACGGCGATTTTCCGTTTCTCGTCCTCGAAGGCGCGCGCAGCCGCGGCATCGACATGGCGGTGATCGCGATCCGCGAGGAAGCCTCGCCCGCGCTCGAACGGGCCGCGACGCGATTTCACTGGATCAGCCTTGGCGAGCTCGGCCGCGGGATCGACCTGCTCCACCAGGAGGGCGTGAAACACGCAGTGATGGCCGGGCAGGTGAAGCACAACAAGATATTCAGCTCGATCCGCCCCGACTGGCGCCTGGCCAAATTGCTGCTCGCGCTTCCCTCGAAGAACACGGATTCACTGATCGGCGCCGTGGCCCATGTGCTCGAAGGCGAGGGCATCGAGCTCGTCGATTCGACGAAGTTCCTCGGCTCCCTGTTGCCAACGACAGGTGTTTTGACCCGCCGAGCGCCCGATGATGCGGAAGCGGCGGACATCGCCTACGGCCGGCAGATTGCGCTTCAAATCGCGGGACTCGATCTTGGGCAGACGGTCGTGATCCGCGATCGCGCCTGTGTTGCCATCGAGGCCATGGAAGGCACCGACGAGACGATCGAGCGCGCGGCGCGAATCGCCGGCGGCCAAAAGCTGGTAGTGGTGAAGGTGAGCAAGCCACGCCAGGACATGCGATTCGATGTGCCCGTCATTGGCAGCAAAACGATTGAAGTGATGCGCCGCGCCAATGCGACTGCGCTTGCGATCGACGCCGGAAGGACTTTGCTTTTCGATCGCGACGCGCTGATTCGCGAGGCCGATGAAGCGGGCATCGCGATTCAGGCGTTCGCGCCCGAACGCACCGATCAAGCTAAGGCGAAATCGTGAGCGACACACCCATTCGCGTTGCAGTCGTTGGCGCCGGCCAATTCGGGCGCAACCACGTCCGCGTATGGCGCGAGATCGAAGGGGTCGAACTCGCCGGGATCATCGACGCGGATCCCGAGCGCGCCCGCCAGATCGCTGCGGAATTCAACACGCAGGTGATTGCGGATATCGACGCGCTCGCCGCCGCAAGCGTGCAAGCTGTGAGCCTCGCCGTCCCCACAAGGGAACATGCGCACATCGGGTGCCGGCTGCTTGAGGCAGGAATCGATGTGCTGGTCGAAAAGCCGATGGCGGCTTCGCTCGATGAGGCGGATCAGTTGATCGCCTCGGCAAAACGCTCTGCGCGGATTCTGCAGGTCGGTCACGTTGAGAGATTCAACCCGGCGGTCGCGGCCGCCCAAAGCGTCGTTTCCCGGCCCATGTTCTTCGAGGTCCATCGCCTTGGGATTTTCACGCCGCGCAGCCTCGATATCGATGTCGTTTACGACGTGATGATCCATGACCTCGATATCCTGCTGGCGCTTGTCGACGCGCCGGTTGTCGATCTGAAAGCCGTTGGCATTCCGGTGATCACCGATAAAGTGGACATCGCGCACGCGCGCGTCGAATTTTCCACCGGCACCGTGGCCAACGTCACCGCCAGCCGCGTTTCCACGGAGCGCATCCGCAAGATGCGCTTCTTCCAGGAACACGAATACATTTCACTCGATTTTGCGCGCCAGGATGCGCTGCGCATTCGCGTCCAACCGGGCAGCCCGCAGCCGGGAATCGGATTCGAGAAGCTGGTTACCGCGCCCGAAGAGCCCCTGCACGCCGAGTTGCGCGCCTTCGCCGAATCGGTCCGCACGCGCAAGCAGCCCATGGTGGATGGAGCTGCCGGGCGGCGGGCACTGGCGCTGGCCGACCAGGTAATGGAAGGCATCCTTGCGCACGCGCGTAGCGTCCAACTGAGTGCATTCACACCCCAGGAAATTCAATGATTCCGCGCACTTTAGTTCCGGTCAATCTGCGCCCCGTCAGGCCTGACGAGGTGAAGAACCACGGGCATCGCCTGGAAACCTATATGGACGACCGGACCGTGGTGCCTTCGGGGCTTTCCGACGCGCCTCCGCTCGACGGCAAGACGAACATCCCCGCGCATCTGCCCCTCGGCGTTCTTGTGGATCGCACGCTCGTGCCGCGCGGCATGTCCGCGAAACCGATCGAACGCCTCGAGCCAATGCGCGAATCGGCGGTCTCGATTGCCGTGCTCGACTCGCGCGTCGTGGTCCCGGCCTACGTGGAACCCGCCGATGCCGAAGAGCAGCTGGAATTCGAGCATGCACCGGAAATGACGGACCAATTGCGCGAGGTGATCGAGCCGGACATTTTCATGACCGGCGACGCGAACCTCCTGATGGAGGCCAAGGACAAGCGCGATCCCAAGTCGGACCTGCTGACGCGTGTCCTCTCGGTCCTCGTGCACATCGGGTTGATCATTTTCCTGATTTTCACGCCGAAAATTTTTCCGCCGCACGTTCCGACGCAGCAAGAGATCGATCTGGCCAAGCAACAGTTGCGATGGATTTACACGCCGCCCGAGCTCCCGAAAACGGCCCCGCCGCCCTCGCCCAAGATTCATATCACCGCGAAGACGCTCAACAAGATATCGCCCAAGATCGAGGAGCCCGTTATTCACGCGCCGCCGGCAAATCCGGAAAAGCCGCCCACGGATCTGCCGGAAGCGCCGAAGCCGCAGGCTGTGGCTCCGCGACCGGTACAACCGGCTCCGCAAACTCCTGCTCCTTCTCAGCTTGAGCCTGTCGAGCCGCTCCGGCCCAACCCGCAGAGCAATCTCAATCTCCATTTAAACGACGATTCGCCCGGAAAACAGATTGAGGATCAGATTCAGGATGCCATTAAGCACGGCAATCGAGGCGGCGTTTACCCCGGTGATCAAACGCCACCGGGAACAGGCAGGGGCGGGCCGGGGATGGGCGGCTCGGCCCAAATCCTTTCGGACACGCAGGGCGTTGACTTTTCGAGCTACATCCAGCGCCTCCTCGCCACGCTTCAACGCAACTGGGAGGCCGTGATGCCGGAATCGGCAATGATGGGGGACAGGGGCATTACAGCCACAATCTTCAAGATCGCTCCGGATGGAAGCGTCATCCCACCCGATCCCACCCTCGAAAGGACGTCCGGCAAGGAACCTCTCGACAATGCCGCAATGTCCGCAATTCACGCGTCGAACCCCTTCGAGCCCCTGCCCCCACAGTTCCATGGCCCATATCTCGAGCTGAGAATATGGTTCTTGTACAACATTCCTCGGGATCAATGGCCTAATTCCCGGTGAAGTTGAGCCGCACCCAAGTCGCCGGGGCCCTGCTGCTCGCGGCTCTTGCGCTGCTGATCCTGCTTCTTCGCTACTGGAAATTTTCGGGATGAGCGAACTTCCACGGCTCGTGGTGATTCTCGGGCCGACCGCTTCCGGCAAATCCGAGCTTGGAATCCATCTCGCCGAGCAGCTGGGCGGCGAGATTCTCGTTTGCGACTCGACGCAGGTCTACCGGCACTTCGACATCGGCACCGCAAAAGTTCCTCCCACCGAGCGGCGCGGCATCGCTCACCACCTGATCGACCTCGTCGAACCGGAGGAAGTGTTCACGGCCGGCGATTACCGGAGGCGCGCCCTCGAAGTGCTGGAAGATGTGCGCGGGCGGCGCAAGGTGCCGATTCTCACCGCGGGCACCGGCCTCTACCTGCGGGCGCTGCTGGAGGGTCTCGCCGACGCTCCGACTCGATCGGACGAACTGCGCGGGCGCCTGCGCAACAAAGCCGGCCCTCGCGACGCACAATACCTCCACCGCCTGCTCGCCCGTCTGGACCCTGAAACCGCAACTCGGATCGCTCCGCGCGACACCCAGAAGATCATTCGCGCCATCGAGATTCGCATGCTCGCGGGAAAGGGCGTTGCCAACGTCCATCGCGCGGGCCGCACCGCTTTGGAGGGGTACGAGATTCGCAAAATCGGTCTCCTCCCCCCGCGTCCGGCCTTGTACTCGCGCATCGACGCGCGCGTGATATCGATGATCGAGGCCGGATGGGTGGAGGAAGTGCGCCGACTGATCGACCGTGGCGTGCCCGCCGATGCAAAGCCCTTTCAATTCATCGGCTACGCAGAACTTCGCGCCTGCCTCGAAGGCTCTCTGGGGCAGGACGCCGCCATCAAGGAGATCCAACAATCGACGCGCCAGTTCGCCAAGAGGCAGGTCACCTGGTTTCGGAGAGAAAAGCAGGTGGAATGGTTCGCAGGCTTCGGCGACGAGCCGGGTATTCAGTCTGGCGCTCTCGAAATCGCGCGGAGTCCCTCTCCGACATCTTGTTGACCTTCCCCGGGGTTTCCACTACGATCTGTCGCGACATACGGTAGCGTATGGCCAGCGCCGCTAAACTCGCCAAGGCGTCACCTCTCCAACCCGATGATTGGATCCGGGCAGCTCTGGCCAAGCTTTCGGCACTTGGCGTGGACGCTGTTCGCGTGGAGGTTCTTGCCCGGGACCTCGGCGTTAGCAAGGGAAGCTTTTACTGGCACTTCCGCGACCGGCAAGACCTCCTTGAGAAGATACTCGCCCGCTGGGAGCAACGGGAACTAGCCTCGCTCGATCTCGATGGGGATGCCGCGAGTGCAGCGAGCCGCTGGACGCGCATCGTCCAAGCGACGGCCGATCCCAGCCGCATTCAGCTCGAAGCATCGGTGCGGGCATGGGCACGCCGGGACGAACAAGTCGCGCGACGGGTAGCAGCCGTGGAACTGAAGAAAACGACCGTCATTGCCGACGTGCTCCAGGATGTTGGCTTCACGCGGCCGGCGGCGCAAGCGTGGTCTGAGGCTGCTCTTCTGCTGTGTCTCGGCTGGCTGGATCGCGCCACACGGGACCGGCAGTTTCAGCTTGCGGGCCGAGGCCTGGGCGACTTCCTCTCCGAACTGATCCTCGCCGCTTCGAGCCTGCTTCCTTCCGCCGAGCGGCCGGGTTGACGATAGCGGGAAAATTCCGGAACTTTTTTATCGGGCGCAAGAATGCTACAGTTACCCGCTGCCAGGACGGGGTGGCGTAGGTCTATCTCTGGCAACCCCAGCCGCACAAATGTCTTCCAAGGGAGCGCAGGGTGCGGTGTGGCCATTTGTCGGCGTGGCGCCAATATGCCCGCGACAACCAAAATCGAGGACAAGTTTTCCCATGCAGAAGAGGGCTCCAGCTCCAGGTTTCTTTGCGTTCGCGGTCGCATGCGCGCTGATTCTTACGGCGTGCGGCGGTGGCTCCGGCTCGAGCACCGTGACCTCGATAGCGATCACGCCGACAACGGCCACTGTGGCGATTAACGACACCACGGAATTCACAGCCACGGTCAACCTGACCAATTCTAATAGCACGACCAGCACGAGCACCGTTGTCACCTGGGAAGTAAACGGGGTGGCGGGCGGCAGCACCGCAACCGGAACGATTGTTTCTTCGACCACCGACGAGCAGGTCGGGATCTACACCGCTCCCGGAGTCGTGCCGACCACCAACAACGGAGAAGTGAACATCACGGCCGTCGCGCCCCAAAATCCCAACTCGACAACGTCGACAACGAGCAGCAACACGATAACGTCCAATACCGCGGTTGTCACGATCGGCTCCGGGAATGGCTTGGCCATCACGGAGCAAACGACGACGCCGGTTCCGGCCGGGTCCCCACGCACGTTTGCTGCAACCCTGAACGGTTTGAACGATCCGAACGCCACGTGGTCGGTCAGTTCCGCGAACGGCGGGAACGTCGGAACGATCGATGCCTTGAGCGGCCAGTACATGGCGCCCGAGTTTCCGCCGCCCGGCGGCACCGTGACGATTACCGCCACCGATCCCACGGTAGCCACGCCCGCTACCGCCACGGTCGAGATCGTCTACTCCAACCATTCACTCGACGGGCCATTCGCATTCTCCTACTCCGGCAATGACTCCGACGGTTTCATGGCGGCGGCCGGAAGCTTTGTGGCGGACGGCGGTGGCAACATCACAAGCGGCATCGAGGACACCGACAGTTTTCTCGTGGGCGTTTCGACCGGCGTGTCGTTCACCGGCAGGTACGTCGTGGGACCTGACGGCCGAACTACAGCCACGATCGATACGGGGCATGGCGTTGCCACGTGGCAATTCGCGCTGACGACAAACCAGCACGCGGTGATGATCCGGTTCGATTCCGACAAGGCCGGCAGCGGCAGCGGAACCATCGACCAGCAGAATTTGAACGATCTCACCACTTCCCCGATCGTCGTAAACGGCGCCTACGCTTTCAGCGCCTCCGGCACGGACGCAACTTTCAAGCCTATGGCGCTCGCGGGCGAGTCCACTTCAAACGGCTCAGACGTCCTTACGGCGACGGGATCGATGATCGACGTAAACGATGACGGCACCGTGACCACCGAGAGCCCAACGGTCAACGGAAGCTACCTTCTGGATACCGGGAATTCCGGTACCGGACGCGGCACGCTCAAGCTGCCGAGCACCGCTGCGAATCAGCTGCAATTTGCATTCTATGTAATCGACAGCACGCATCTGCACATCATCGAAATCGATGGCAACGACTTCCTCGCGGGTGACATGTACACAGGCGCAGGTAGCGGCGGCAGCTTCGCCGGCACGTATGTGTTTACCGCCGGCGGGACTTCCGCCACGGGCACCGGCGGCGCGTACGCCGAAGGCGGCGTTTTCGTTTCCGACGGCAGCAGCATTACCGGCGGTGCGCTGGACACGAATAACGCGGGCACCGTCACCACGAATGCGACCGCCAGCACGGGTCCCTTCTCGGTCAACGGAACCACGGGGCGGATCGACCTAAAACTTGCGACCGCGTCGGAGTTCGCCGTATATCCAACCGCCGCAGGAACGGCGGTCATGGTCGAGCTGGATTCGGCTGGCATTTCGACCGGCTTGGCTTATTCCCAGGTAACAGCCGACGCGGATGTCGCGCCCCCGCCGGGGAGCTTTGCCTTTATCCTTGGCGGCCAGGGAATGTTCCACGAGGTCTCGGGCTCGGCTCAACCGGACACCGAAGGCCAGCTGGATCTCAACGGCGTCGGCGTCTCCGGTGGAAACTTCGATATCAACAATTTCAATGCGACCTTCAAAGCCGATCCGGTCAATACGACCACCAGCACCATCGCGGCCCCTGCCACCAACGGACGCGGTACGGCGGTGCTCGAAGGCGAAAATCCGGACATCACCTACAATCTGGTCTATTACCTCATCGATAGCAATACCGCGCTGCTCTTCGATCAGGATACGGCGCGCGTTGCAATCGGCGCCATCGAGCGGCAGTTCTAGCGCTCGTCGCTCCATCGCGCAAGTTGGTCCGCATGCGGGCGCTGGCCGCGCGCTGCAAACTGTGGCACACTCGATAGTCTGAAGGACGCGGCGGGCGCAGCCGAGCGCGCACCGCGTTCGCCGCACGCGATTCCCAAGAGATACCATGGACCCCCGGTTCATCCGCAATTTCTGCATCATCGCGCATATCGACCACGGCAAATCCACGCTGGCCGACCGCCTGCTCGAGCTGACCGGCGCGCTCAGCCAGCGCGAGATGCAAGCGCAGGTGCTCGATTCGATGGACCTCGAGCGCGAGCGCGGCATCACCATCAAGGCGAAAAGCATCCGCCTGCACTACACCGCGCGCGACGGCCACGAATATCAGCTCAATCTGATCGATACGCCGGGGCACGTCGATTTTTCCTACGAAGTTTCGCGCGCGCTTTCCGCCTGCGAGGGCGCGCTGCTGGTGGTGGACGCGAGCCAGGGCGTCGAGGCGCAGACCGTCGCCAACGCCTTCCTCGCTTCGCGCCACAACCTCACGATCATTCCCGTGATCAACAAGATCGATCTGCCCGCCGCGCAGCCCGAGGTCGTGAAGGAGCAGATCGAAAATGTCCTCGCGATTCCGGCGGATGACGCTCTGCCATCAGCGCGAAAAGCGGCCTGGGCGTCGAGGAAGTTCTCGAAGCGATCGTCAAGCACGTGCCGCCGCCGAAAGGCTCGGCGGATGCGCCGCTGCAGGCGCTGATTTTCGATTCCTGGTTCGATATCTATCGCGGCGCGGTGGTGCTGGTGCGCGTGATGGAGGGCCGCATCGCGCCGCGGCTGAAGATTCGGCTGTGCGCGAACAACGAAGTCTACGAAGTGGAAACGCTCGGCGCGCTCACGCCGAAGCCCGTGGTGCTCGACGAGCTGGCCGCCGGCGACGTGGGCTTCATCGTCGCCAATATCAAGCGCGTGGCCGATGCGCGCATGGGCGACACCGTCGTCGAGGCCGACCGGCCGGCGCCGGCTTTGCCCGGTTTCGAAGCGATCAAGCCGATGGTCTTCGCGGGCCTGTTTCCCGTGAACGCCACCGACTACGAAATGTTGCGCGACGCGCTCGGCAAACTGCAGCTCAACGACGCCGCATTTTTCTACGAGCCGGAAAATTCCGTCGCTCTGGGCTTCGGCTTCCGCTGCGGCTTTCTCGGCCTGCTGCACATGGAGATCGTGCAGGAGCGGCTCGAGCGCGAATTCAACATCGACCTGATCACCACCGCGCCCAGCGTGCAATACCGCATCACCACCACCAGCGGCGACGTGATGGAAGTGGACAATCCCACGAAATTCCCGCCTCCGACTTCGATCCAGAAAATCGAAGAGCCCATCATGACAGCGATGATCATCACATCCGAGGAATCCGTGGGCGGCGTGCTGCAGCTTTGCGAGGAAAAGCGCGGCGTGCAGAAGAAATTCGAATACCTCTCGCCCACGCGCATCATGCTGACGTACGAAATGCCGCTCAACGAAATCGTCCTCGATTTCTACGACCGGCTGAAGAGCGTCTCGCGCGGCTACGCTTCGCTCGACTATCACCTTTCGGGCTATCGCGAATCCGATCTCGTGAAGCTCGACGTGCTGATCGGCGGCGAGCCGGTGGACGCGCTCACGATGATCTGCCATCGCGATCAATCCTACGACCGCGGCCGCGATCTGGTCAGCCGCCTGCGAAAACTGATCCCGCGGCAGATGTTCGAGGTCGCGATCCAGGCCGCCATCGGCAGCCGCGTGATCGCCCGCGAAACGATCAGCGCGATTCGCAAGAACGTGCTCGCGAAGTGCTACGGCGGAGACATCAGCCGCAAGCGCAAACTCCTCGAAAAGCAAAAGGAAGGCAAGAAGCGCATGAAGCGCGTCGGCCGCGTCGATATTCCGCAGGAAGCCTTCCTCGCCGTACTGAAAGTCGCCGGCAGCACCGACGAGGAGTAGCTCGCCGCTACCTTTGTTGCGATGGGCGACGCGGATGTCCCACTTCCTTCTATTGCCTCATTCAGACCCGCAGCAGTAAACTGGGCTGGAGCGCATATGCGAAAGACGAAACTCCGCGTCACAAGAAAGGGCGATCGAGTCAGCATCGTATTGGCCTCGGGGGAGTATGAACGCCTGATCGAGGATCTCGAAGAGCTTGATTCGATCCGGGCCTACGATGCCGCTAAGAAATCTGGCGAAACTCCGATCCCTTTTGAACGAGCTCTCCAGGACACCGAACGCTCCCGCAAGTGAGCTATTCGCTTTTTATCCTTCCACGCGCGCAGCGCGAGCTCGCCGCACTCGCCCCACAACAACGGCAAAGAATCACAAAGGCGATTATGGGCCTTCGCGAGAATCCGAGGCCGGCGAATTGCCGCAAACTTACGGGACGGGACGGATGGCGAATCCGGATCGGCGATTACCGCGTGATCTACGAGATTAACGACGCCGCGCCGTCTCTGACCGTGTTTCACGTCGGCCACAGGAGAGAAGTTTACCGATAATTCGGCGTTCCTGGTTCCGGGGCACGGCCGATTCAGGGCGTTTTGTCGCCAAGCAGTTTGCGGGCAGGTTGGTTATCGCAGTAGACGCGCCACTCGGCGATAAGTCCGTTTCGCACGACCGCCTTCCACGCGGCGGGGATTTCCCAGTGATTCTCTTTCGGCAGCTTGCCGTCAACGGCGTACGTGCCGCTCGCCGAGCCGAAAACCGCGACGACGTTGTGATCTTCGAAAATCTCTTCATGCGAGATGCGATAGTCCGGAAACAACGCGAAGTATCCTTTCCATCCGGCGCGCAGCTTTTCGCGCCCCACCACGCGGTTCCCCAACCCGTCGATGAACACATGGTCTTCCGGCATGAGACCGCACATGGCGGTGATATCTGCCGCGTTGATGCGCTCGATGAATTGGAGCACGACCGCGGTCGGTTTCTGCGGGTCCATGGCGTTTTGCCCTCACTTCTTGCGGCGGACGGTGGCGTCGAGCTGGCCGCGCGCGAGGCGCACCGAGATATCCTCGCCGACGGCCACCTGATCGGCTGAATGCAGCACTTTCCCCGAAGCGTCGTAGGCGATTGCGTAACCGCGCTGCAGCAGATTCTCGGGATTGCGCTCGCGCAGCTGCACCTCGACGGCTTCGTAGCGGCGGCGCTTGGCGATGAGCGCGCGGTCGATTCCGACGCGCAAGTTTCCGGAGCGCTCGTCGAGCGTGTGGCGCAGCCTGCCGACACGCGCTCGCAAATCCACGCGCGCGAACTGCACGTGCGCGGCGGCGAATCGGCGCTGCTTGCGCGTCACCAGCCGCTCGAGCGCGGCCTGCAGACTTTGCCTCTGCTGCTCGATTCTGCGCCGCAGGATTTCCGCGCGTCGCCGCAAATCGAAGGCCGCGATGCGCGTGCCCGCCTTCGTAAGCCGCTGGCGCGATGCCACGAATCGAGAGCGCAGCGCGTTGCCGAGCGACGCGGCGAGATCGTCGACCTGCTGGCGCCGCTGCCGCACCAGCGCTTCGAGCTGACGGAAGCCGCGATGCGTCTGCAAATCGCGCACGCGATGCCGCCGCTCGGAAAGGAGATACCGGATGTGATGGACGAGATGCCGCTGGTGCTCGACGATCTGGCGGTCGAACTCCTGCCGCGAGCGCACCACGATTTCCGCGGCGGCCGAAGGCGTGGGCGCGCGCAGATCGGCCACAAAATCGGCGATCGTGAAATCCGTCTCGTGGCCGACGCCGGTAATCACAGGAATTTCGGACGCAGCAATCGCCCGCGCGACGATTTCTTCGTTGAACGCCCAGAGGTCTTCGAGCGAGCCTCCGCCGCGCGCGACGATCACCACGTCCACAACGCGCGCCCGGCTGAAATAGCGCAGCGCCCCGGCAATCTCCAGGGCCGCGCCGTCTCCCTGTACCTTCACCGGATAGAGCTGGACGTGCGCGTTCGCGAAGCGCCGCTTGAGGACGCGCAGGATGTCGCGAATCGCCGCACCGCTTGGCGACGTCACTACGCCAATGCAGCGCGGCAGCACGGGCAAGGGCCGTTTACGCACCTCCTCGAAGAGCCCTTCGCCCTCGAGTTTCTTCTTCAGCTGCTCGAACGCAAGCTGCAGCGCGCCCAATCCGACGGGCTCGATGTGGCTCACATACAGCTGATATTCGCCGCGCATCTCGTAGACGCCGATCGATCCGCGCACCGTGATGTGCAAGCCGTCTTCCGGGCGGAACTTCAGGCCGCGCGCCTGATCGCGGAAGCACACGCAACGCAGCTGCGCGCGCGCGTCCTTCAACGTGAAGTAAAGATGTCCCGATTGCGCCGCCTTGAAATTCGACACCTCGCCCTCAATCCACACATCCGGAAATTCGCCTTCGAGCAGCTCGCCGACGCGCTCGGTGAACTCGCTCACGCGCCAGATGCGGCGCTCGGGCATGATGTCGAAATCGAAAAGGGGTGTCTGGCTCATTTCGCTATCGGCTCGTTAGTGACCCGAATTAGAGATTCTACAAGAACCCGGAGCTGCTTCAGGGGCTAAAGCCCACTGAGTTTGCGCGACTTACGCCGGGGCTGAAGCCCCGGCCTCCTGAAAGGCTGTGCTGCGAATTTGTGACTCGGTCCGCTATCGCCGGAAGTGGCTCACAACCCAGAAAACAAGCGTCAGCGCGACGCTCACCAGAAGGCACGTCACGATCGGAAAATAGAAACTGCCATTGCGGCCCTGATAGGAGATGTCGCCCGGAAGGCGGCCCAACCGAAACGGCAATTTCGCGCCGAAAAAAAGAAACGCGCCCGCGCCGAGGATCACGATGCCGAGAATCAGCAGCAGCTTCCCGAGCTCGCGCGAGGGATCCATGGCAGAACGTCATTTTACCGCCGATTCGGGCCGCGAAATCCCGTGGATTGGATTCGCACGGCCCAGGGACCGAAAACAAAGTCAAAAGCCCCACCCTCACAAACCGAGGACCCTTCGGCTTTGCTCAGGGCAGGTGGGGGACCCGAAAATTCCAAGGCAAAGTCCTCTAGATCAGCTCGAGCCCCGAAAAAAAGTAGCCGATCTCGAATGCGGCAGTCGCGGGCGCATCGGAGCCGTGCGTGCAGTTGTACTGAATGCTCGTGCCAAGCTCGCGGCGGATCGTGCCGGGGGCGGCCTTGGCGGGATCGGTGGCGCCCATCGTTTCGCGCCACTTCGCGATCGCGTTTTCGGCTTCAAGGACAATCACTACCGCCTTCCCGGAGCTCATGAATTCCGTCAGTTCGCCGAAAAATGGGCGCTCGCGGTGGACGGCGTAGAATCCCTCGGCTTCGGATTTCGTTAGCCGCAGCGACTTGATCGCCACAATCTGAAACTTCGCCGCGTGGATACGGCTCAGGATGTCGGCCGTAAGGCTGCGGCCCACCGCGTCGGGCTTGATGATTGCGAGAGTGCGTTCAACAGACAAGTGATCGTTCCTCCTGGATCGTTTTCAAGATGCCCTGGTAATCGTGCCCAGCTATTTCTTGATTGCCTTCGCGAGAGTCTCGCCGATTTCGGCGGGGCTCTGCACCGTGTGGATTCCGGCGGCGCGCATGGCCTTGTACTTATCGGCGGCTGTGCCCTGGCCGCCGCTGATGATCGCTCCGGCGTGGCCCATGCGGCGTCCCGGAGGCGCCGTCTGCCCGGCGATGAAGCCGACCACCGGCTTCTTCACACACTGCTTGATGAATTCGGCGGCAATCTCTTCGGCATTGCCGCCGATTTCGCCGATCATCACGATCGCATGCGTTTCCGGATCGTCGTTGAACAGCTTTACGGCGTCGAGAAAAGTGGTGCCGATGATCGGATCGCCGCCGATGCCGATGCACGTCGATTGGCCGATGCCGAGCCGCGTGAGCTGATCGACTGCTTCGTACGTGAGCGTGCCGCTGCGGCTCACGAGGCCGACATTTCCTTGCCTGTGAATCGAGCCCGGCATGATTCCGATCTTGCATTTTCCCGGCGAGATGATTCCCGGGCAGTTTGGCCCGATCAGCCGCGACTTCGAATTCTTCAGCGCGGCAGCCACGCGCGACCATATCCAGCGTCGGAATTCCCTCGGTGATGCAAATCACGAGCGGCAGCTCCGCGTCCATGGCTTCCAGAATTGCGTCGGCCGCAAACGGTGGCGGCACGAAGATCACCGATACATTCGCGCCCGTCTCGCGCACCGCGTCCGCCACCGTATCGAATACGGGGACGCCGAGGTGCTTCGTTCCGCCCTTGCCCGGCGTCACGCCGCCGACCACCTTCGTGCCGTATTCGATCATCTGCTGCGCGTGAAAGCTACCTTCGCGCCCGGTGAGACCCTGCACGAGCAGCCGCGTGTTGTTATCGACGAGCACGCTCATTGCGCATGCCCCGCAAGTTTCACAACTTTTTCCGCGCCATCTTTCATCCCGCTCGCGATGGTGAAATTGAGTCCCGAATCGCGAAGAATTTGCTGGCCCTGCTCGACGTTTGTCCCCTCCATTCGCACGACGACCGGCACCCTGAATTTCAGCTCCTTCGCCGCGTTCACCACCCCGCTGGCCAGCACGTCGCAGCGCAGGATTCCGCCGAAGATGTTGACGAACACGGCCTTCACGTTCGGATCGCTCAGCAAAATGCGGAACGCGTTCTTTACCTGCTCCTCGGATGCACCGCCGCCCACATCGAGAAAATTCGCCGGGCTGCCGCCACACAGCTTGATGATGTCCATCGTGGCCATCGCCAGGCCCGCGCCATTGACCATGCAGCCGACGGTGCCATCGAGTTTGATGTAGTTCAGCTTGAATTTCGAGGCCTCGACTTCGAGCGGCGTCTCTTCGTCGAGATCGCGGAGATCCTTGAATTCCGGGTGGCGATAGAGCGCGTTGTCGTCGAAAGTCACTTTCGCGTCGAGCGCCACCAGCCGCCCATCGCCCGTGATGACGCACGGATTGATTTCGAGCAGCGATGCGTCCGTTTCGAGAAACGCACGGTAGAGCGACTGCATGAAAGGCAGCGCGACGCTCGCGAGTTCCGGCGAGAATCCGAGGCCGAAGGCCAGCTTGCGCGCGTGATACGGCTGAAAACCCGTCTCGGGGCGGATCGTCTGGCGCAGGATTGCTTCCGGATGCTCCTTCGCCACTTCCTCGATTTCCATTCCGCCCGCGGCGCTCGCCATGAATACCGGCGCGCCGGCCGCGCGATCCACGAGGATGCTCAGATAAATCTCGCGCTTGATGTCGAGCCCTTCCTCGATCAGCAGCCGCCGCACCACACGCCCCTCCGGGCCCGTCTGCGGCGTCACCAGCGTCATACCAAGGATGCTGCTCGCAAGCGACGCGGCCTCATCCGCGGACTTGGCCAGCTTCACGCCGCCTGCCTTCCCGCGCCCGCCCGCGTGAATTTGCGCCTTCACCACTACCACCGGCGTCCCAAGACGCTGCGCCACCGCCCGCGCGTCTTCTTTCCTGGACACAACTTCGCCACGCGGAACCGGAACGCCGAATTTCGCGAGAATGGCCTTCGCCTGATATTCGTGGATTTTCATGCTGGTCGAATCGGCCGGACCGAAGGTCGCCTTAATAGTGCTAGTATTTATTCACGGTGCAAACGAAGCAGTTTACCTGCATCCACAGAGGCGAGCAAGCAGATGCGCTCGTTTGCTGAACGCACATGATCCACGAAGCGCTCGAAAAAATCGTCGCCGACGAAGACCTCTCCCGCGCCCAAGCGGAAGCTGCGATGGAGGAGATTCTCGCAGGCCGCGCCACCGACGCGCAGATTGCCGCGCTGCTCACCGGTTTGCGCATGAAGGGCGAGACGGTCGACGAGCTCGTCGGCTTCGCCACGGCGATGCGACGCCACGCGACACCGATTTTTCCGGGGAATTCTCATATTGCGGAGGAAGCGCTGGTCGACACCTGCGGCACGGGCGGCGACGCATCAGGCACCTTCAACGTCTCAACCGCCGCGGCCTTCGTGGTGGCTGGCGCGGGCGTGCGCGTAGCGAAACACGGCAATCGCTCGATCAGCTCGCGCTGCGGCTCGGCGGACGTCCTCGAGCAGCTCGGCGTGCGCATCGATCTCCCGCCGGAACGAGTTGCGGCCGCAATCGAAGAGATCGGCATCGGATTCCTATTTGCGCCCGCCGTGCACGCGGCCACGCGCCACGCGATGACAGCTCGTCGCGAACTCAAGATGCGCACGGTTTTCAACCTGCTCGGCCCGCTCACCAACCCCGCCGGAGCGTCAGCGCAAATCGTTGGTGTCTACGATGAGAGCTACACCGAGCTTCTGGCACGGGCGCTCGGCGAGCTCGGCGTGAAACGGGCGTTCGTTGTCCACGGGGCGGATGGCTTGGATGAGATTTCAATCTCGGGCGAGACCTGCGTTGCCGAGCTGCGCGACGGCATCGTGCGCAGCTTCACCGTGACGCCCGAGGATTTCGGCTTGCATCGCGCACCGCTCGAAGAAATTCGCGGCGGCGACGCCAAAGAAAACGCCGAAATCATTCACAAGATTTTCGGGCGTTCCATGTTGTACCGCGAACATGGCCCGCACCGCGAGATCGTCCTCGCGAATGCCGCCGCTGCTCTCGTTGCCGCCGGACGCGCCGCTGATTTTCTCGATGGCGTCCATCTCGCCGCAAAGTCGATCGATTCCGGCGCCGCCCGCGAGAAACTCGACGCCCTCGTCGCTTTCTCGCAAGCTGACAAAGGGCATTCGCATACCGCTTCCTAAAAACCTAGATCGTCAGGAAATTTTCGAGGAGGCGGAAACCCGCTTCGGTGAGAACTGACTCGGGGTGGAACTGCACGCCTTCGACCTTCAGCTTGCGGTGGCGCAGGCCCATGATGGTGCCGTCGGCGGTTTCGGCGGAAATTTCGAGCTCGCGCGGCAGCGACTTTCGCTCGACGATCAACGAGTGGTAGCGCGTGGCCTGAAAATCCTGCGGCAACCCATAGAAAATCGTCTCGCCGTCGTGATGGATCTGGCTGGTCTTGCCGTGCATCACCTTTGGCGCGCGGATCACGCGCCCGCCGAAGGCAGCGCCGATCGACTGGTGCCCCAGGCAAACGCCCAGGATCGGAATCTCGCCCGCAAAGCGCTCGATCAATGGAACGCTAATGCCCGCCTCCTTCGGCGTGCACGGGCCCGGCGAAATCACGATACGCTCCGGCTTGCATTCCGCGATCTCATCAAGAGTGATCTGATCGTTGCGCCGGATCAGAAGCTCTTGTCCCATCTGGCCGAGGTACTGCGCCAGGTTGTAGGTAAACGAATCGTAGTTGTCGAGCAGCAGGATCATACGAATCTATTGTATCAGCCTGGGAATTAGCGCGCGGTCGCAGGGCCGGCTTCGAACCCGGCAACCGAGCTACTTTCCGCGGCCCCGTGAATCCTCGCCGGCATGCGCGATTTCGAGCGCCCTCAGCACGGCACGCGCCTTGTTCGCCGATTCCTCATATTCGCGCTCGGGAACCGAATCCGCCACGATGCCCGCGCCTGCCTGCACGTAGGCGCGCCCGTTTTTCGCGACGAGAGTACGCAGCCCGATGCACGAATCGAGGTTGCCGGAAAAATCGAGATACAAGATCGCGCCGGCATAAATTCCGCGCCGCGTGGGCTCGAGTTCGTCGATGATTTCCATCGCGCGCACTTTGGGCGCGCCCGAAAGCGTCCCTGCCGGAAAGCACGCCATCAGTGCGTCGAAGCAATCGACGTCACCGCGCAAACGCCCGCGCAGGCTCGACGCCAGATGCATCACGTGCGAGTAGCGCTCGACGAACATCAGCCGCTCCGGCTTCACCGAACCGTACTCGCACACGCGGCCCAGGTCGTTCCGTCCGAGATCGACGAGCATCACGTGCTCGGCGCGTTCCTTCGGATCGGCGAGAAGCTCGGCTTCGAGCTTTTCGTCTTCCTTTTCGTTGCGGCCGCGCGGACGAGTGCCGGCGAGCGGGCGGTAAAACGCGTCGCGCCCCTGCACCTTCACCAGCATCTCGGGCGAACTGCCGACCACCGACAGATCGCCGAGCTTCAGATAGTAGAGGTAGGGCGAGGGATTCACGACGCGCAGCGCGCGGTAAATCTCGAAAGGATCGGCGGCTGTTCGCGCCTCGAATCTCTGGCTCACTACGATTTGAAATGCGTCGCCGGCGCGAATGTACGATTTGGCCTTCCGCACCGCCGCCGTGAACTGCGGCTTGGTCATGTTCGATTTCACATGCAGAGGCTTCGCGCGTCGCGCACGAGGTTGCGCAGGCAGCGGCCCCTCGAGCATCTTTCGCGTGCGGCCGATCTCCCGGACCGCCGCATTGTATTTCGCGCGCAGGGTGCCCGTCCCCTCGGTGAAAACATTGCGAATGATCCAGACGCGGTGCTGCACGCGGTCGAACGCTACGAGGCCGAGATAAAACATCATCATGCAGTCGTCGACACCCAGGTCGTCGCGGCCTGTGTCGGGAATCCGCTCGACCAGCCTCACCATGTCGTAGGCGAAATAGCCGATCGCGCCGGCGGTCAGCGGAGGCATGCCTGGCACGCGCACCGGACGATAACGCGCTGTCAGCCGTTTCAGCTGTTCCACCGGATTCTCGTCGAAGCGAACCGTCCTGCCTCCGGTCTCGAGCTCGCAGACGCGCCCCCGCGCGCGAAACACTTCTTCCGGATTCGCGCCGGTGAAGGTGTATCGGCCGATATTTTCGCCGCCCTCCACGCTCTCGAGCAAAAACGCATATTTCGCGCCGCGCGCGATGCGCAAATACGCCCCGACGGGCGTCAGCAGGTCGGCCGTATACGTGTCGTACACCGGCACGAGATTGCCTTCGCGCGCGAGGCTGCTGAATGTCTTGAAGTCCGGCTGAATCATCGTCCGATATGCATCTTTCCTCGGGATTTCACTTCTTGCCGCGGCGTGCGCGCTCGGCGTTTTCCTCGGACGCCAGCGCCCCAACCACAGCGCGCCGCATGGCGTCGACTGGCGCGCGCTCGCCCGTCCAGATTTCCCACTGCGCAGCGCCCTGCGCGACAAACATCTCCACGCCCGAAACCGTCTCGATGCCGCGGCGCGCCGCAAGTTGCAGAAGCTTCGTCACACGCGGGCGATAGATGGTGTCAAATACGAGCCGGCATTTCAATTCCCGCGCATCGAGCGGGGACTTGCCGACTGCCGGATGCATGCCGAGCGGCGTCGCATTGACGATCGCGTCGAAGAATTCTCCATGGATGCGATTCCGCGCGATTGCTTCTCCTCCGACGGCCCGCGCCAGCGCATTGGCCCGCAGCGGCCGCCGTGCCGTCACGCATACTGCCGCACCCGCCTGCGCGAGCGCGAAAGCCACAGCCCGAGCTGCGCCGCCGGCTCCCACGATCAGCACTCGGCTGTCCCGAAGCGACATCTGCTTCTCAACTGCCTGCAGTACTCCGACATAATCCGTGTTGTATCCGTACAGCTTCCCGCCGCCGCGCACGACGACCGTGTTCACCGCCCCGATTCGCGCCGCCAGCGGATCGCAGCCGTCGAGGTGCCGCAGGATTTTCTCTTTGTGCGGCAGGGTGACGCTGAAGCCCCGAAGCCCGAGCGGTTCGATCGAATCCAGAAAATCCTTCAAATCGCGAACCAGAAACGGCACGTACACCGCATTGATCCGGCGCGCCGCAAACCCCGCGTTCTGCATCGCCGGCGAAAGCGAATGGCTAATCGGGTTGCCAATCACGCCGTAGACCCACGTGCGCGCGTCGAGCCGATCCGCACGGTAGATATCCCCGATCTCGGCAAGAGACACTTGTCCCGGCGCGGTCTCGTTCTCGACCGGCGCATATGCGAACGAATTTCGTTCGCGCAATGCCAGGATGCGCACCGGCAGCGCCACCTCGCCCATCGGGATCGCTACGATGTTTCGCTGCTTTCGCGCGAAATCCAGCAGCTTCCGGCTGTCCGCCAACGAATCGCAATGAGCGGCGATTTTGATCGCCTCGGGCCGATCTCGCCGCAACTCCGCAGCGACGCGCGAGAGATCTTTCGGCATCCGCTCGAAAAAGTGCGCCGAAGTCAGTTGGCGCCCCTCTCCCAGCAAGACGTCAAGGAGCTCCCGCGGGCACTGGCGCACCGTCTCGATTTCGAGGTCGTACCAAGCGCACCCTACCCGGATCGCGCTTGCCAGATGCACGAGTTGCCTGGCGATCGTGCCAGCGTATCGGCCGCCCGCCGCTCGCCTGCGGCAGGTCGCGATCAGAGTCACGCCCCTTCGCCCAGAGCGGCCAGCCTCGAGCATGCGCAGAAACCGATCGATTTCCCGATCGCTCGAAAGCCAGTCAAGGCGTAACTCGATCGTGTGGGTTCGGCCGAGTCCCCGCCGAAGCTGAGCCAGCATGGAATTCGCATCGGGCGCCGCTACCACGGCGCACACCTTATCTCGCCCTAACACTCTGTGTTTCCAATCTTTTCGGAGTGAAGCCCGCATCGCGCCCCGGCAGGCCTGCGCGAGAGGATTTCTCGCTTCTACCATGTGGTACCCAATGTGTAAAGTCCGCCTGACCATTATCTTGACGCTCTCGAACGCCAATGTTACGGTCAGGTCATTGGGGAGCGCCAGCCCTTTCGGCGCTAAGAATCAGCGTGAAGGAGCGAGCATCATGCGTGGGAAAATTGTCCTTGCCGGTCTCATAGTGGCCCTCTCTGGAGCAATTGCGTCGGCGCAGACCACGCCGCAAGTTCCAACACCGAACGATCTCTATTGTTCCGGTACGGTGACGACGGAATCCGTCCCGCGCGGCGCCTTCATCATCACGGGCGAGGAATCTAATTACCGGCTTACATTCGACGACCACGACAACGTCTACATCAATAAGGGCGCAAGCCGAGGTGTAAACGTCGGCGACGTCTTCTCCGTAGTCCGCAAGGTCGAAGACCCCTACGTAATCGAATGGACCAAGTGGCAGGACATGATCCTCAAGAAAATGGGCAGCGTATGGGCCGATGAAGGCCGTGTCCGCGTGACCCGAGTCTTCGCCAATACTTCGGTCGCCACAGTCGAACATACCTGCGACCTGCTGCAGCGCGGCGACATTCTCCTGCCCTTCACGGAGCGCCCTGCGCCGCCGCTCAAGTCTGAAGCTCATTTCGACACCTTCGTACCGGCAAACGGCAAGCCGCTGGCAATGATCATCATCGGTAAGGATTTCGAGGCCCAAAGCGGCCGCGAAGATATCGTCTACGTGAATTTGGGCAACGCTCAGGGCGTTAAGGTCGGCGACTATTTCCGCATCTTCCGCTATACCGGCACTCAGCACGAAACGGTCTATCAGGATCCCCGCTACGCGTTCGATCAGAACGATCAGCTGGCCGTGCCGTTCTTCCCGTTGTATGGCTTCGGGAGCGTGTCTAAGAAATACGATTGGAGCAACACTCCGCGGGAGGACGTCGGCGAGGGAGTGGTGCTGCGAACCGGCCCCAACTCTTCGACCGTCTTGATCACGTTCAGCCTGCGCGAGATCTTCCCCGGCGATTACGTCGAACTCGAATAGCCGGGCTTATCGCGGCCTGGCGCCTCGGGCTCCGCTCCGGGCTCGTCTGCGGCGTCCGATTCGCTGAATATCTCCGCAGTAAAGGCCTGGATTCGTACTTCCGGATTCTTCCAGGCATCTCGCCCGAGTCCCGCCTTCTCGCAGGTTTCCTCGAGAAGCCGCTGCCCGCTCCATCGAAATTGTGCGGCGACCTGGGGTAGCAAAACGCCCCGCTGCCTCCCGAAGCTCACCATCAGGCCGTGCTTGCCGGCTTGTATCTGTCCGGGCGCGATTGTTTCGAGTCCCGACAAAACGGAGAGCTCGATCTCGATTTCGCCGAGATCTTCGGGACGGACCGGGTCGAACCGCGGATCATCGAGCGCGGCGGCCTTTGCGCAATGGACTACCGTTTCAACCAGCGATCCGCTCGAAGCCATTTGCCCGACGCACCCCCGCAACCGGCCTCGCCGGTGCAGCGTGACGAATACCCCGCCCGAATTTTGCGTGTTCGAAAGCCCCGGCAATTGCCCCGGGAATTCGCGGCCCTCGACGGCGGCGCTCATGGCTCGACGCGCGACTTCCAAAAGCAGCTTCTTTTCGGGATTACCGGCTGAGGACATCCTGCGGTTTTTCTTTCGGGTCAACTACGAGAACGGGGGTACGCCGCTGCTGCACGCGGAAATTGATCTGCCCCCAGAACATCTGGAAGTAGTGGATCGCCGACGCCACCGCGCTCAGCACCACCAGCCACAGCAAAACGGTTCCGACTAATTTCAGCGCGGGGTGGTTGGCCGTCAGAATCACGATGCACCCGGCCAACACCTGCAAAATCATCTTGCCCTTGCCAAGCGGCGACGCGGGAATCACCAGCCCTTCCACCGACGCGATTTCCCGGAGGCCGACGACCATGAACTCGCGTCCGATGATGATCACCACCATCCACGCCTGGATGAGTCCCATGGAAACCAGCGAAACGAACGCCGCCGAAATCAAGAGCTTGTCTGCAATCGGATCGAGCAGGATTCCCAGCGTCGTGATTTCGCTGCGGGAACGCGCCAGATATCCATCCATCGCATCGGTCGCTGCAGCCACCAGCAGAATCAGGACACCCCAGACCTCAAAATGAATAGGCAGTCCCCAAAAATTCCAATTCGGCTGGCGCGTTAAAAGAACGACCACGAGGAGCGGAACAAAAAAGATCCGCAGGATCGTCAGGCTGTTCGGCAGATTCATTTTCGCTCGCGGAAAGACAAATCGGCGAAGCCGCCCGAGGGTGCAACGGCAATCTCAATTTGAAATCATAGTCCCGCGGTCATTACCGAGTCAACGGGTACAGGTTTCCGGAATGGCTTTCCGGCGGGTGCCGAGAGAGGCAAATCCTCTCGCTCGTTACTCTTAGGGCAGGAAACGCCCCAGCGCTGTGCAAATTCCGGCCGACGCTCGCCGTACGTCAAAGGGCTTCCCAACCCAACGCGGCGAGGCTGGATCTCGCCCTATATAGCTGAAAATATGAGCTTTATGGGTCCCTGTTTATCGGCACTTTGCCAAGGGGCGCGGTCGGCCTGTGCCCCAGCACCCACAATCGGGGGCACCTTTTCCACAGGGTTTTCCACATAAGGCGGTTCTAGTACACCGCTTATTTCATTATGAATTCGCGAAGCTCGCGCGCAGCCGACTCTGGAATCTCAGCCTCGAGCTCCAGGCTTCCGCCGCGCACTTCCGATCGGAGCACTCGCCCCCGCCCTTGGACCACCGAAAGGCTGCGGCCGTCCGCAAGGGGCAGGCGCAGATGCAGCCGCAAAAGCGGATCGATGGGCATGCTTGCGTCGATCTTTTTCAGCAACTCATCGAGGCCCGCGCCCGTCGTCGCCGACACAAAAGCGGTATTCTCGCCGCGTCCATTCGAATCCATCAGCGCTTTCAGATCCTGTTCGCTCAGCTGGTCGATCTTGTTCAGCACGTACAGGCGGGGGCGGTCCTCGACGCCGAGCTGTCGCAATACGCCGAGCACCTCCGCATCGTTTTCGGCATGGTGGGGATTGGAAATATCGGTCACGTGAAGGATCAAAGCGGCTTCCTGCACTTCCTCGAGGGTCGCGCGAAACGCGGCGATCAAATCCGGCGGAAGGTCACGCAGAAATCCCACCGTGTCCGACAAGAGCACGCGTCGCCGCGAGGGCAGGCGGATCGCGCGAATCGTCGGATCGAGCGTCGCGAACATTTTCGAGGAGGTCAGCACGCTCGCATGCGTGAGCGCGTTGAAGAGCGTCGATTTGCCGGCGTTCGTGTAACCCACGAACGCGATCATTCCGAGCGGCACCGCCTGTCGCGCCCGACGTCGCGTCGCGCGCTGCTTGCGAACCGTTTCAATGGCCTGCTCGATTTTGCGCACGCGGTCGCGGATGCGCCGGCGATCCGTTTCGAGCTTCTGTTCTCCAGGACCCCGCGTGCCGATTCCGCCGCCGAGCCGCGAGAGCTCTTCTCCGCGCCCGGTCAGCCGCGGAAGCAGATAATTCAATTGAGCGAGCTCCACCTGGAGCTGCCCTTCGCGGGTGTGGGCATGCGTGGCAAAAATGTCGAGGATCAGCTGTGTGCGGTCGATCACGCGGCATCCGGTGCCTTTCTCCATATTGCGCAGCTGCACGGGCGTCAGATCGTGATCGACAATCACGAGGGGCACGTCCCTGAACTGGGCCTCCGTGCGAATCTCCTCGAGCTTGCCGCGCCCCACCAGGGTCGCGGGATCAAGCGCTTCGCGGACCTGCAGGAGGCTGCCTTCGATTTTCGCGCCTGCGCTCTCCGCCAGCTCTCGCAGCTCGTCGAGCGAATCGCGACTTGCCACTCCGTCGCTGGTTGCGCGCACGAGCCCGTTGGCGCGCCCAGCCCTCTTCAGGGCAACGCCCACCAGCAAAACCCGTTCTCGGCGATCCACGGCCTGTGGAGTTTTCATCCAAGTAAACAGGGGAGAAGGAAGACAGACTTTTGCACGAGGAATTTCATCTCTCCCTGCTATTATACGCCCGTCCTAGGGCAGCAGGCGAATCTTGCGGCCGGAAGGTAGCGCCGCCGCCCTCCGATTGCGCGACTCAGGCCGATCTCGCTGGCCTTGCGCGTGTGCCGCCCGGAAACGAAAGAGACCTGATCTACCCGAAATGCCTGGAGCTTCCGGAATAGCTGAGTTGACCTCTCAGTCCAATCGCGAGCAGCCCGAGCGATCGAGAATCCTGCTCATCCTCGGTTACGGACTGGCGACCGTCTGCCTGATCTGGGTCCTTCACGATTTCCACATCGTGCGTGCCCTGCACGACATGGCCAATGCGGACTGGAAATGGGTGCTCGTCGGCATGGCCTTCGACGTGATGAGCTATGCCGTCCAAGCGGTGCGCTGGAAATTCCTCTTGAGCCCTTTTGGGAAAGTGCACCTCGGCAACGCGATTCGATCCGTTTTCTCCGGCCTCTTCGCCAATCTGATCTTGCCGCTTCGGCCGGGCGAATTTCTGCGCAGCTACCTGCTCTCGAATTCCGAGGGAATCTCGATCGGGCGCGTGCTGGGATCGGTGGGGATCGAACGCTTCATCGATCTCGTGATTGCCACGGCATCCCTGGCTTTTGTCTCGCTATTCGTAGAGTTGCCGCGACGCTTCGAGCGCACGGCGGATGTGCTGGGCGCTGTGACCCTCGTTCTCGTGACGATCGTGGTCGTGCTCGTTTTGTACCTCGAGGTCGAAGGTCGGCGGCGCTTCAGAGCCTCACATCGGGCGGCGGCAATTGCCGGGCAAAATCATGTCGGCGCTGCTGGATTTGCACGCGATGGGCACCGCGCCCAGCTTCTACGCGGCAGTTTTTATGTCTCTGCTCATGCCGTTCTGCCAGGTGCTCGCTCTCTGGTCTCTGATGCGATCGTACGGCTTGCCTCTCTCGTTTATGGGGGCCGTGGTGGTGCTGCTGGTGATCAATCTGGGTGTTTCGCTGCCCAACGCGCCGGCCAACGTCGGTTCCTACCAGTTCTTTTGCGTTCTCGGCTTGAGCGTGTTCGACGTGGAAAAAACGACAGCCGCGGGCTTCTCGATTTTCGCCTTTATCGCGCTCACTCTGCCCTTCGTTTTCCTCGGATTTGCCGCCCTGCTGAGCAGCGGGATGTCTCTCCGTTCCATGCGCGAGGTTATGCGCCTCCCGAGGCGCCGTACCGAGGCCTCCACCTCCGATTGAAGGCTGCGGCTCCGGGGCGCAGCCCCCACTCCGGCATTTTCAGGCACATCACACTGATTTCGTTTGAAGGCTGGCGACTCGTCCGTTATATAGTTTTTACGGGGCTTTCGCGCGCTGCAACGGGCTATCCGCGGAGGCGTCTGGCTGACAAGCGGGTTTTTCCTGCCACGCAAAGCGCGCGAAGGACGTGGAATTTCGCATGGCTTCGGACCTCAACAAGCATCTCGATCGGGCTCGGCGCAGCCTCGAAAAGAACAAGCTCCGCGAGGCGGTTGCCGAATACCAGGCTGTCCTCGAAGAGGCTCCTGCCAACCAGGAAGCCCTTCAGGCGCTTGCCGATATCTACACGCGCCTCAACGAGCCTGCGCTCGCAGCCCAATATTACGGGGCGCAGTTCGACAGGCACATCGAGGCGGGTGATGCTGCCAAAGCCTCGGCCATCTTCACTCGTTTCCTTCGATCGTTCCCCCAGCCCCCCGACCGGTTGATGCGCTATGGCATTCTGCTACAAAAACAGAACCGGCCCTCGGAGGCCATCGAGCAATTCGGTACGGCGGCGGAGCTTTTTCTGCAGCATCAGCGCGATATCGATGCGCTGGCGTGCTACGAGAGCATCGCGCTTCTCGATCCTGAAAACGTGACTCGGCACGTGGTCCTCGGCGAGCTGGCCGAGCGCCTCAAACATGCCGACCTTGCCACCCGCAGCTTCCTGCGCGCCGGGCAGCTGGCGCAAGCAGCCGGAGGCCTCGACGAGGCGCTCGAGTATTTTGGCCGCGCGCACCGCCTCTTGCCCAACGACCGCACGGGCGCTCTGCTCTTCGCCGACGCCAAGTTGCGAAAGGGCGATTCCGAAGGCGCCGTCGCGCTGCTCGATCCGCTCTCGCCCAATGAAAAAGACACCGCGTTTCTCGCGCTCTTCGGCGAAGCGTTGCTGCGCACGGCGCGTCTGGACCGCGCCCGCGAAGTTTTCGCCGCTTACTACCGGCAGAAGCCCGAGAACTTCGGGAAACTCTTCGAGCTGGCCTCCGCTTACCTTCACGCCGGCGAGGACCCAAAGGCCGTTTCGCTGCTCGCGCAAACCAAGGAATGGATGTACGGGGCTCGCAGAGAGGCGGATCTCGTCGCGCAGATCGAGCGCCTTGCCACCACCTATCCGTCGTCTCTGGCCCTCGCCGAGACCGTGGCCCATCTCTATGAAGAACTGAATCGCGAAGCGAAATACTTCGACGCTCTTGTCCGCCTCTTCGATCTCTATTTGGCCGCCCAGCGTGTGCCGGAGGCCTGCGAAATACTCGACCGGCTCGTGGACATCGATCCTTACGATTACCGCAACCAGGAGCGGATCGCGCACCTCGAGGGAAAGGCCGATCCCGCTTTCCTGCAGAATATTCTTGCCCGCGCCGCAAAGGCGGCGACTGTTTCCGGTCACACCGGTTCAGGGTTTTCGGGGGCCGGCTCCGACGTTGCCGCGGCTTCCGTGCCGGTCTCCGAGGAAGTTCGCGCCCAGCAGGCCCTCGAGGATTTGATCGTGCAGGTCGAAATCTTCCTCCAGTATTCGCTGCAGACCAAGGCCGTCGAACGCCTGCAGCGCATCGGCGAACTTTTCCCCGGCGAAGAAGAAAAGAACGAGCGCTTGCGAACTCTCTACGAGCGAGCGAACTGGTGGCCAAAGGGCGCTCCGCGCAAGCCCGCGCCGCAACCAGTGCAACCCGCGCCGGCTGCCGCGCCCGCCGCGCCGCCCGCCGCTCCCACCGTTGCGGCCGAGCCTGCGCCGCCTCCCATGGGCTTTTCAGCCGCCGAGACGCACAGGGATCTTTCAGCAATCGCCGAAATCAACCGCCTGATGCACCGGCAATCCACGCCGCGCGAGGTTCTCTCGGGCACGGCGGCGGAGGTGGGCAAATATCTCGGCGTGGCGCGCTGCCTGGTGACTCTGGGAGCCGCGGGCGACCCGGCTCCATTGACGGCCGAATACTCTGCTCCGGGCCTTCCGGCCGTCGGCGCCGCGCATCTGCCAGCGATCGTCTCGCTCGTCTCGAAGGCTTCTCCCGACGATCTCGGCGGGATCCAGCTCACGGCATCGAGCGCTCCCGTGCTCGGCCAGCTCGGCATGGAATCGGCGCTTGCGGTGGTGCTCCAGGATAAGGAAGCAGGAGCCCAATCCGGGATGCTGCTTGTGGCGCACAAGACCGCCCGAAAGTGGAAGCCGAACGAGAGTTTTTTCCTGCAAGCTGTCGGCGACCAGCTCGTGCTCTCCGTGAATCACACGCGCCTTCGCTCGCTGGTCCGTTCTCTGGCCGTCGCCGACGAGAAGACCGGCTTGATCGGCCGCAGCGCCTACGTCGATTGCCTGCTTGTGGAATCGAATCGGGCGCGATCGCAGGGCACGCCGCTTTCGTTGATCATCCTGCACGTCGACCATGGCGGCGATCTTTTGCGGCAGCACGGCGATGCCGCAGTCGACCAATACATCGAGCAACTGGCTCGCGCGCTCTCTTCGACAGTCCGCCAGACCGACATCGCGGTGAAATACACAGCGTGGTCTCTCGCCTTCATCTTGCCCGATACGACGATCGAAAATGCGCGGGGGCTCGCCGAAAAGCTTCTTCAGGTTGCCGCTACCGTGCACCCTTCCTGGGGCGCTCAGAGCCTCAGCGCAAGCGCCGTCGTGGCCGCGGCCACGTCGCGCCCCGGCGACGATACCGAAGACCGCGTGACCGAATGGATCAATCGCGCCGAAGCTGGCCTCGATGAGGCTTATCGGAGCGGCGGTAACGTGCTTGTGCCTCTCGCCACTCCATGACATCCTTCCATTGCGGGTCCTGCAGTCTGCTTCCGTTTACAGGCGGGAATTGATTGATGGCGAATACTGGAAAACCGGATCGAGTGCGCGGCGAACTCAACGCCGCCGGGCTGCGCTTCGGCATCGTCGTGAGCCAATTCAACAGCTTCATCACGGATCGCCTGCTGGCCGGCGCGCTCGATGCGCTCAAGCAGAGCGGCGCCGCGGAGGGCCAGATCGAGATCATTCGCGTGCCCGGATCGTTTGAGATTCCGATCGCGGCCAAGAAGCTCGCGGCGACGGGCCGCTTCGATTCGCTGGTCTGCATCGGGTGCGTCTTGCGCGGCGAGACGTCGCACTACGATTACGTCGCATCCGAAACGGCGCGCGGCATCCAGCTCGCTCAGCTCGACGCCGGCGTGCCCATGATTTTCTGCGTCCTCACCTGCGACACGCTCGAGCAGGCCATCGACCGCGCCGGCTTGAAGAGCGGCAACAAGGGCTACGAGTCGGGGCTCGCCGCGGTTGAGATGGCCGCTCTTGCCCGCAAGCTATCGAAAGCGGCGCCTCTCAGCCGGTCTGCGCGGCGCCGATAGCATGACTCTCCGCCGCAAATCCCGCGAGTACGCGTTGCAGATGCTCTTTGAATGGGACATGACGCGCCAGGAACCCAAGCGCGTGGAGCAGCTTTTCTGGAAGTCGGCGCCCGCCTCGGAATCGACTCGCGAGTTCGCCAATCAGCTGTTCGAGGGCGCCGTCGCTCGTACCGAAGCAAGCGATCAGTTGATCGAAAAGCTCGCCGAGAACTGGCGCCTCGAGCGCTTCGCGGCCGTCGACCGCAATATTCTTCGGCTCGCCATCTGCGAATTTCGCTCCGGCACGGCGCCGCCGAAAGTGGTGATCGACGAGGCTATCGAGCTGGCGAAGAAATTTTCCTCCGCCGAAGCGCCGGCTTTCCTGAATGGGATTCTCGACGCGGCCTACAAAAGCCTCGAAGCGTGAGTTTCTACAGTTTCTGAACGAGCGCCGTCACTTCCGCGAGCACGCGCTGCGTCGTTTCCGGACGCGTGGTTTCGGAATAGACGCGGAGCATCCGCTCGGTGCCCGACGCGCGCACCATCACCCAACCGATTTCGCCGAGATAGACTTTCACACCGTCCATATCTTCCCTTCGCACGATGGGCCAATCCAGCAGCTTCTGGAATTTCGCGTCGGAAAAGCGGGCGATCGCTTTTTCCTTCTGTCCATCGCGCAGCGTGAGGTCCACGCGGCCGTAGTGGTGCTCGCCAAACTCGCTGTGCAACATGGCGACCAGCTCGTCCAGCCGCTTGCCGTGCCACGCCATCACTTCGGCGAGCAGCAACGCGCTCACGGTCGCATCGCGCTCCGGCAGGTAGAGCTTCGTGGCGATGCCGCCGCTCTCCTCGCCTCCGACAACGATCTCTCCTTCGAGCATCCGGTCGCAAATGTATTTGAAGCCGATCGGCGTCTCCCACAGCTTGCGCCCGAATTTCGCGGCAATTTTGTCGATCATCTTCGTGGTCGAAAACGTCTTCGCCACGTCGCCGGTCAGATTGCGCGTTCCCGCCAAATGCCACAGCAGGATCGAGAAAATCTGGTGCGGAGTGACGAACGCGCCGTTGCGATCGATCGCACCGATGCGGTCCGCGTCGCCATCGAGCGCGAAGCCTGCGTCGTAGCTGCCATCGACCACCGCCTGCCGCAGCGCCTCTACGTGCGGCTCGATCGGCTCCGGATTCACCCCGCCGAAGAGCGGATCGCGTGTGCCGCGGATCTCGGCGGCCTCGATTCCGTGGCGGCGGAAAAGCTCGCGCAGCAGGCCGCGGCCCGCTCCGTGCATCGGGTCAATCACGTAGCGAAATTTCGACGCCTTCAGCCGGTCCCAATCCACGAGCGCATCAAGGGTTTCGAGATACGGAGTGCGAACGTCGAGCGAATGAATCAGCTCTTTTCGCGGAGGCAGCGCCGGCACGCCCTCGCGCAGCACTTTTTCAAGCTCGGCTTCCACCTGCGCGACGATCACGGGCGAGGCCGAGCTGCCGTAGCTCGCCTTGAACTTCACGCCATTCCAGCGATACGGATTGTGGCTCGCCGTGATCTGAATCCCGCCTCCGGCGCCGCGGAGCCGCACCAGCAGCGAAACGGCCGGCGTGGGGCATGCATCCATGGCCAACCACACGGGCGTGCCGGTCGCCGCAATGGCTTCGGCTGCGACGCGCGCGAAATTCTCCGAGCCGAAGCGCGTATCGAAGCCGATCACGATTCCGCTGCCCGGCTTTTCCGCGCGCACGACGTAGCGCGCGATGGCGTGCGCCACCTTGCGCACGTTCTCGTACGTAAAATCCTCGGCGATTACGCCGCGCCAGCCGTCCGTGCCGAATTTGATCTCAGGCGCCGCTCGTCCGGATTCGTCTCGACTCGCCAATCTCGCTCCCTGTTTCCGCGCTACAGCAGGTGCTTCGCCTTCTGTTCTTCGAGCCACTTCACGATTTTGCCGACGTCCTGCGAGCGCTCTCGCGCGCATACCAGCAACGCGTCATCCGTTTCGACCACCACTAGATCGCGCACACCAATCGCAGCGACGAACTTGTGCAGGCTCCAAAAATAGTTTCCCTCCGCGTCCAGGGCAAAATGCGTCCCGGTCGAAACATTCGCTCCGCGTTTGGCCGCGAGCAGCTCATGGACCGCCGCCCAGGAACCGATGTCGCTCCAGCCGACTTTCGCCGGAATCACGCAGACGGATGACAAGCTGCCGGGCCGCGTGGCGGGCTCCATGATGGCGTAGTCGACCGAGATATTTTCGAGCTGCGGATAGATGCGACGCAGCGCCGAGGCGTAGCGCGACGTGCCGATCGTCTTACCCAGCTCGACGAGCGCGGCGTGCGTCTTCGGCAGAAATCGCCAGAGCGCGTCGAGAAAGGTCGATACGCGCCAGAAGAACATGCCGGCGTTCCAGAAATATTTTCCGGACGCCACGTATTTCCGCGCAAGAGGCAATGCCGGTTTCTCGGTGAAGCGCTTCACGGCGAAGGCTGGAAAGCCGAGCGGCCGCGCCGCAATTTTCGCGCTCTCGATGTAGCCGAAGCCGGTGTCGGGGCGCGTCGGCGGGATGCCGAGCACCACGAGATTCCCCGGCGTGCGCGCCAGTTCGATCGCGGCCGAGACGAACCCGCGGTAGCGCTTCGCATCGAGGATATGGTGGTCCGACGGCAGCACGGCCATCACCGCGTCCACGCGTTCGTGCGCGAGATGAATTGCCGCAAGGCCGATCGCCGCGGCCGTGTTCCGCCCGATGGGCTCGGCCAGCACGTGCGACGCGGGCACGCCGCGAAGCTCCCGGCGTACCGCCGCGGCCTGCTCTACGTTCGTCACTACCCACAGATCGCGCGACGGTATCAGCGGCTCGAGGCGCGCGGCTGTCTCGCGCAGCATCGTTTCGCCACCCGTGATGTTGAGGAGTTGCTTCGGCGTGCGCATCCGGCTGCGCGGCCAGAAGCGCGTGCCGCGCCCTCCGGCGAGCAACACCGCAGCTGCCGGAAGGCGCTCTCGATTGCCTTTTTTCCTGGGGCGTCTCACAGATGGCTATAGTAAAGGATGGGTCGTTTGGTTCCTACGGCCTTTGCGCTGCCCGGTGCTTTTCGCTCCACTACTTCTGGGCGTCGTCCTCGGGCGGGCCGCCCTTGCGGAGCTTCCAAACGATCTGGTGCAGGATGCCGAGCCAGAGGACAGTATCTCGCGCGGGCAAATGGAGGCGCTTGACCAGACGGCGCATCCGCTCGTCGATATCCGCCACGCGCCGGCGGCCTACGTAGCCGCTTGCGTGCAGCGCATTGAGCAGCATCGCGGTGATCCGTTCGATCTCGCCTGCCGATGCCGGCGCGAGCTTTTCAGGCTCCCGCGCGGTTTTCGTATCCCTGATCAGTTCGTAGAGGCAAACGGCCACGGCCTGGCCGAGATTCATCGAAATATTCTGCTGGCTCGTCGGGATACGCATCAGCCAATCGGCATGGCTCATCTCTTCATTCGAGAGCCCTGATTTTTCCGAGCCGAAGAGGATCGCGACGCTCTTCGATTTCAGCCGCTTGCGAATCAGCGGCGCGCCGTCTTCGAGCCGCCGGACCTCATGCCGGAGATTGCGCCGACGCGCGGCCGTGGTTGCGACTACGAGAGTGCAGTCCGCGACAGCCGCGGCGACGGAGTCGTATTGCTCCGCGTTCTTCAGCAGCGCGGCGGCGCCAACCGCCGATTTCGCCTCGCGAAAACCCGGCTCGTACGGATTTACGACGCGCAAAGCCGAAACGCCGAAGTTGCTCATGGCGCGCGCCGCCGCGCCAATGTTGAGGGGGTTCCGCGTGTTCACCAGCACCACGCGCAGGCGTTCGAGTTCGGTTGAAGTCACCAACGTAGAAGATTGGAGAGCGTCGCTTCGCTCAAGCCGCTGGCAGCGAGCCTGCGCGTCAATTCCGCCAGATCGCCGGGAACGTATGTCCGCAGCAGCGCCGTGCCAGCTTTCGGCGCAAGCTCGTATTCTCCAAGCCCGGCCGGGATCAGCCAGACATGGGCCGGGGCGTAGTCCACGCTCTTGCCGCCCCAACGAATCGATCCGCTTCCCTCGAGCAGGATCAGCACATCGAAATGTTCGGGCGACGTAACAGCGCGCGCTGGCGCAGCAAAGTCCCAGCGCTCCGTCGCAAAATACTTGCAAGCGACGAAGTGGCTCTCGCTAACGCCTCCGCGCTCCACACGCACGGGTTCAAGGCGCCCGCAAGTCTGCCTGCCGAAGCGCATAACGTCCAAGGCCTTGTCGACGTGCAGCTCTCTCGTGCGTCCCTGCGCGTCGCGCCGGTTGTAATCGTAAACGCGATACGTCAAATCCGATTGCTGCTGCACCTCGCACAGCACGAAGCCGGGCCCGATCGTGTGCGCCGAACCCGCGCTTACAAAAACCGCTTCGCCCGCGCGCAGCGGAACGCGTTCAAGGCAACGCTCGGCGGTGCCGTCGGCGATCGCTCGCTTGAAGTCATCGAGCGTCACGTCCGGCCTCATGCCAAGGAGCACTTCGGCGCCCGGCTCGGCGTGCACCGCGTACCACATCTCGGTTTTCCCTCGCCCGCCCGCCGCCGCTTCGTAGCGCGACGCGTACCGGTCGTCCGGGTGAACCTGCACAGAAAGCTTCTCGGCGGGGAAAATGAATTTCACGAGCAGCGGAAAGCCGGCGGCGCGATCCACGCGCGTGCCCACCCACTCGGGCGGCATCATGAACCAGGCGTCGCCCAGCATCGAGCCGGCGAACGGTCCATTCGCGAAGCGGCATTCATTGCCGGTCATCCAGGCCTCGCCGACAGGCTCCGTCAAATTCGACATTTCGGGGAAAAACGGCGCGAGCGAACGCACGCCCCATGGGCGCGGGCTGAAAACAGGCTCGAGCCGCGCGGGGCAAATCTCCACACGCGGCTCGGAGCGCGAATTCACGACGATTAGTTTATCCCAGCGAAGAAGCGCGCCATCCGCCGGAGGCCTTCGTCGATGCGGTCGATCGAAGTGGCGTAGGAAAGCCGCACGTAACCCGGCGCGCCGAATCCCTCGCCCGGCACGAGCGCGACGTGCTCGCGTTCGAGCAGCAGCTTCGCAACCGCCGCAGCGCTCGGCATCTCGGCATTGAAACAGCCGGACACGTTGGGGAACACGTAGAACGCGCCCTGCGGCGCCGTGCACGTGACGCCCGGAATCGCGCGCAGCCCGGCGAGGATGCGTTCCCGCCGCCGCGCGTATTCCGCCAGCATCACCGGGACGGAATCCATCGGGCCGGTCATCGCCGCGAGCGCCGCGTACTGCGCGATCGAGGTCGGGTTCGACGTGGACTGGCTCTGCAGCTTGGTCATGGCCGCGATCAACGGCTGCGGCGCCAGGGCGTAGCCGATGCGCCATCCGGTCATCGCAAACGTCTTCGACATCGAGCCGATAGTGATGAGCCCGCTCTTCGAATTCGGCACGCTCGCGATCGAATATGGCTTCGCATCGCCGTAGGTGAAGTGCGAATAGCACTCATCCGACATCAGCCACACACCCTTGCGCTCGCAGACCGCCAGAATCTTGCGCAGCTCCTCGGGGGGAATCACGCCGCCCGTGGGATTGCTCGGCGAATTCGCGATCACAATGCGCGTCCGCGGCGTGATCGCTTTTTCCACCTGCGCCGCGCGCAGAATGAAGTCGTCCTCGCCGGTCGTCTCGACCACCACCGGAGTGCCGCCCGCGTATTTCACGATGTCCGGGTAGCTCACCCAGTAGGGCGCCGCGATGATCACCTCGTCGCCGGGATTGATCAGCGAGCAGATCGCGTTGAAGATCGCCTGCTTTCCGCCGACGGTGACGACGCACTCGGCGGATTGATACGAGGAGCCAAGCTCTCTCGCATGCCAGTCGCAAATCGCCTGGCGCAGCGGGCCGATCCCCGGGACCGGCGTATACTTCGTGCGATTCTCCTCGAGCGCCTTGATCGCGGCGCGCTTGATGTGGTCCGGAGTCGGAAAATCCGGCTCGCCCGCGCCGAAGTCAGCAACGTCCACGCCCTTCGATTTCAATTGATCCGCGGCCTGCACCACCATCATGGTGGGAGATGCGGCGATCCGGTTGACGCGATCCGAAAGCCGGAAAACTTCCTCTGTTTTCACACTAGAAGCCATATTGGTCCCTTTCAACGGAATCCCAGCCAATCTAGTTTATCAATTTTATCTGAATTTGGCTTTGAGGCGCTCTTCGACAATCGGTGGGACGAGTCCCTTGGGCAGGCCATCGAAACGGGCGAGCTCTTTCACGAGGCGCGAACTCAAATAGCCGTACGCCTCGCCGGGCAGCATGAAGACGGTCTCGATTGTTGGCTCGATCTTGCGGTTCATCATGGCCATCTGGAGTTCGTACTCGTAGTCGGAAACGGCGCGGATGCCGCGCAGGATCACGGTGCCGTGGCGCTCGCGGGCGAAATCGACGAGCAGGCCGTCGAAGCTGTCGACCTCGACGTTCTTGCAGTCGAAGGTGACGGTCTCGAGGATCTCGATGCGCTCTTTGATATCGAAGAGCGGCTCCTTCTCGAGATTGCGCGCGACGGCGACGATGAGCCGGTCAAAAATCGTCGCGCCTCGCGCGATCAGATCGAGGTGGCCGTTCGTGACCGGATCGAAAGACCCGGGATAGATCGCGGTTACCGCTTTTTCCCCCGAGGAGGCCATTGGTGGCCGATTCTAACCCAGAATCGGCGGGCCACCCCGCGCAAAATCCATCGCGCGTTCGCGGGCGGAGGAGGACGGAAGCTATTGAGCTCTCTGGGCTTGGATCCAGTCGACGGTCTTATTGAAACCGCCGAAAACGAAGAAGTGCAGGCCCGCGATGCCGAGCGCCAGCCCCGACCCGTTTCCAGGGCCGATTCCGGCGGCTACATCGCGGATGATCGGCTCGGGTCCCTTATCGACGAGCAGCTTGGCAAACGCGGGCTTCTCCGTAAGCACCTTGATCGAATTGCCGACGCCGCACTTGAGCGCGTAGCGCGTGAGCGAGATGATGCTGGCCGGGCCCGCGAGGCCCACGCGAATGGGTAAATCGATGCCTTGGCCGCGGACTTTGTGCAGCCACTGGATGATCGGCTCGGCGTCGAAGCAGAACTGCGTCACAATCTGCGTCTGCAAGCCGTTGCTTTTCGCGAAGTTCACCTTGGCCGGCAGTGCAGGGACCAGCAGCGCATCCGGAATGGCCGGATTGCCTTCGGGAAACGCCCCGATTGCGATGCGCGTGATGCCGGCCTTCTGCAATATGCCGCTCTGCATCACCGCAAGGCTCGAATCGTAGGGCCCGGCAGGCTTGTCGCGGTCGCCGCCAATAATAAGGACGCGATCCACTCCCTCGCCGGCCAGCCGCGCCGCAAACTGCTCCAGCTGCGCAGCACTCTCGACGTGGCGCGCGCCGATATGCGGAGTCGGGAAAAGCCCCGCCTTGCGCAGCTTGCCCGCCGGCGCAATCCTTTCCATGGGGTTTGTGCCGGGGATCCACGTCAGAAACACTTCGGTGCCCGGATCGAGCCGCCCGGGGGCCGCGTCCATCACCTTGGCGTCGCCCGGATTCAATTCAATCGAAAAACCCTTCAACATCTCGGCAACGCTAGGCGCACTCGCAGTCGTGTTTGTCATGGGACAGCAATTTTACACGAGATTATTTCGCGCGTCACGGACGGGGATCGGGCCAGCGACCGGGTCAGCGGCGGTCGAGAGCGGGATGCCGGACGTCGCGGCCGGCCACAAAGTAAATGACATCCTCGGCGATATTGGTCGCATGGTCGCCGATGCGCTCCAGATTCTTTGCGACCATCACGAGCTCGAACGCCGAGAACACCACCGAAGAGTTCTCCATCATGTAGGTGAGCAACTCGCGGAAAAGCTGATCGCGCAGCCGGTCGACCTGATCGTCGCGCTGCAGCACGCTCTGCGCGAGATCCTGGTCGCCGCGCACCAGCGCGTTGAGGCTGTCGCGGACCATCCCTTCGGCCAGCTCGCTCATGCGCGGCAAATCGACGTAAGGCTTCACCTGCGGATGCCGCAGCACGCGCATCGCGGAATGCGCGATGTTCACGGCCTGGTCGCCGATGCGCTCGAGGTCGCCGTTGATGCGCGAAACCGCCAGCAGGAAGCGCAGGTCCACGGCCATCGGCGCTTGCAGCGCGAGCAGCCGCTGCACGCGCTCGTCGATTTCGATCTGCATCTCGTTGACGGCGTCTTCCTCGGAAAGCACGGCTTCCGCGAGAGGTTCCTCGGCGTCAAGAACTGCGTGCACAGCCTGATGCACGGCGCGCTCGACGAGGCTCCCCATCCACAGGAGGCGTCGCTTGAGTTCTTCGAGATCGTGTTCGAAATGGCGTTCCATGGTCCCTCAATTCTCTCGGGCCACTTGCCCGTCCAGCGGCATCATCCGAAGCGTCCGGTGATGTAAGCCTCGGTACGAGGGTCGTGCGGCGTCGTGAAGAGTTTCGAAGTCTCGCTGTGCTCGATCAGCTTTCCGTCGAGCATGAACGCCGTGAAGTCGCTGGCGCGAGCCGCTTGCTGCATATTATGCGTCACGATCGCCATCGTGCAGCTATCTTTCAGATGGAACATCAGCTCTTCGATCTTCGCGGTTGTCACCGGATCGAGCGCCGAGCATGGTTCGTCGAGGAGCAGCACTTCAGGATCGACCGCGAGAGCGCGCGCGATGCACAGGCGCTGTTGCTGTCCGCCGGAAAGCGCGAACGCGGACTTGTGCAGGTAATCTTTCACTTCTTCCCACAGCGCCGCGCGGCGCAGGCTGTGCTCCACGAGATCGTCGAGGCGCCCTTTGTACCCGTTGATCCGCAGGCCATACGCGACGTTGTCGTAAATCGACTTCGGAAACGGATTCGGCCGCTGGAAAACCATGCCGACCCTCCGCCGCAGCGCCACAACGTCCATTTGCAGAATGTCCTGGCCATCGAGCCGGATGTCTCCCACCACGCGGCTGTGCCGGATCGTTTCGTTCATGCGGTTCAGCGTTCGCAGGAATGTGGATTTCCCGCATCCCGATGGCCCGATCAACGCCGTAACTTTTTTGGCCGGTATGTTCAGATTCACATCGAAGACCGCCTGCTTCGCGCCGTAGAAGAAATTGAGATTGGAAATCTGAAAGCGCACCGGCGCCTCCTTTTTCGAAGCCGCTGTTGAGTGTTCGCTCACTTCTACCTTGGGCGCGAGTCGCGAAGCCGTGGCGTTATTTCCTTGCGCAGCAGAAGCCATATTAGACGCTCCTGGAACTTCCCCCGCGGCTCAAAGCCAGACGGGTTCCTATGTTTGCAAGCAGCACCAAACCCAAAAGCACCAAGCTGGCGGCCCATGCTTGACGGTGCCAGTCTTCGTAGGGCGCAATCGCGTACGTGTAGATCATTAGAGGCAAAGACGAGATAGGCTGATTGAAACCAGGGCTCCAGAACTGGTTGCCAAATGCCGTGAATATAAGTGGCGCCGTTTCCCCGGCCACTCGGGCGAGGGCGAGCAACATGCCGGTGACGATGCCTCCCTTTGCAGCCGGGAGGATGACCGTCGCGATCGTCTTCCATTTGCTCGCGCCCAGCGCCATGGCGCCTTCGCGCAGACTTCCCGGAACCGAGCGCAAGAACTCCTCGGTGCTGCGCAACGTAATCGGAATCACCATGATACCAAGGGCCACACCGCCCGCCCACGTCGAAAAGTGCCTCATCGGAATCACAACCAACGAGTAGGCGAAAATGCCCATGACGATGGAAGGCACACCATTCAGCAAATCCGTGGTGTAGCGAACGATGAAACCAAACGTCCTCCCGCCGAATTCGGCCAGATAGACGCCGGCAATCAGCCCGACGGGCAGCCCTATCACTGCCGCCAGGAAAAGCAGCTTCAGGCTTCCTACGATCGCGTTCGCCATGCCGCCGCCCGTCTCGCCGACCGGCTTCGGCAATTGTGTGAAGAAAGCCCAGTTGAGGGACTTACCGCCGTTGAAGATCAGATATCCCAGAATCAGAAAAAGGATGGATACGACGGAAAACGCGGCGACGCCCGTCACGGTGAGCATCACGACATTCAAGGATTTGCGCCAGATCAGGCGGACGCGGCTCATGACGGATGGCCTCCTCCGCGCTCGGTCGCCAGGATGAGAAGCCGCGCCAGGCCGTTCAGGATGAAAGTTATCAGGAAAAGTACCAGACCCAGCTCGATGAGCGAGCTCAAATACAGGCTGCCGGTGGCCTCGGTGAATTCATTCGCGATCACGGCCGCGATCGTGTAGCCGGGCGCAAAGAGCGAGGCGGTGATTTTCGGATCGTTGCCAATGACCATCGTGACGGCCATCGTCTCGCCCACGGCGCGAGCGAGCGCCAGAAACACCGAGCCCATGATGCCCGTACGCGCCCAAGGCACGACGACCTTCCAGGTGGCCTCCCAGCGAGTGGCTCCAAGGCCGAGCGCCGCTTCGCGTTGCTCGCGCGGAACCGTCAACAACACCTCGCGCGACACTGAAATGATGAACGGCACGACCATGATGGAAAGGACGATCCCCGCCGTCAGAAATCCGACGCCGTAGTTCGGCCCGCTGAAAATATGAAGAAACCCAAACGTGCTTTTGAGAGCGGGGCCGATTGTGGTGCGCATCAATGGCACGACAACAAAGATTCCCAACATGCCGTAGATCACGCTGGGAACCGCCGCGAGCAAGTCAATGAGGAAAGAGACCGTATCCGAGATGCGGCGCGGCGCAAGTTCGGAAAGAAAGATGGCCGCCGCCAGGCCCAGGGGCACCGCGATGATAAGAGACACGGCCGACGTGACCATCGTGCCGTAAATAAATGGCAGCGCTCCAAAATGTTCGAATACCGGATCCCACGTCTGCGAGATCCAAAAATGCCAGCCGAACGCGTGGCGCGAAGCGGCGGAATTAAGCCAGAGCTGATAGACGAGAAGCGATGTGATGAGGATGATCGAGGACGCAAAAACCAAAGTGACGACGTGGGCTACCTCATCACCGTCAACGTAACGACGCAGCAGGGCACGCGCCGTCCCGCGAGAGGGAGGCGGCGCGTGCTCGACCGCATTCGCACTGGAACTCATCTGTTACTTGATCTCACCGATCTGTTTCATCTCGATTGCCACGACGGCCTTGGGCAGTTTGGCGTAGTTCAGAGATTCCACCGAGTCCTGGCCCGTCGTCAGCATCCAATGCAGGAACGCCTTGATGGCGTCCCGCTTGGTGGCGTCAGAGATCGTCTCGGGAATCAAGAGATACGTGAAGCTGCAAATCGGGTAAGTCTCGGGTCCGGGCGCATTGGTGATGGAGATGCGAATATCCTCCTTCATTTTTGCCGAAACGCCTGCGGCCGCATCGCTCACCGTTTCCAGGCTTGCCTTCACGAACTTGCCCGCGGAGTTCTGTACCAAGCCGTAACTCATGTGGTTCTGAAGCACGTAGATCAATTCGACGTACCCGATTGCGTTGGGCGTCTGCTGGACCAAGCCGGCGACTCCCTCGTTGCCCTTGCCGCCGAGTCCGACGGGCCAGTTCACGGAGGTGTTGCTTCCCACTTTATCCTTCCAGTCGGAGCTGACCTTGGAGAGATAGTCGGTCCAAACAAACGTTGTCCCGCTGCCATCCGACCGGTGGATCACGACGATGTCGTTTGCAGGCAGTTGCACGCCCGGATTACTGCCGGCGATTTCCGGATCGTTCCATTTCGTGATATAGCCCGAGTAAATATCCGCGAGCGCCTTCGGAGTAAACTTCAACACCGCGCTGACGCCCGGGATGTTATACGTGGGCACCACCGCGCCGAGCACCGTCGGAAATTGCAGCACCTTGAATTTGAACTGCCCCAGGAGCTGATCGTTCAGCGGCATGTCCGAGGCGCCAAAATCAACCGTGCCGGCTTGGAGCTGCCGGATACCGCCGCCGGATCCGATCGACTGGTAGTTGATCTGGATGTTCGAGTGTTCCTGATGATAGTCGCTGAACCACTTGGAATAGATCGGGTATGGAAACGTAGCCCCCGCCGCATTCAGGAGCACGGTGCTGGACTGCGCGGAGGCCGTAAATGCCAGAGCGCAAACAGCTAACAGGCCAAGCAGAGTCTTTCGCATGATTCGGAATCGCCTCCTCATTATCGTTTGAGAGTTGTTACAGCTCTGTTACACCAGCAAGAATTAGAGATGAATGCACCTTTCGACGTGGAAAGGTGGGGAGCGCGGTCTCGGGGGGAGTGGATCAGACCGCGCTCCCTAGTAGGCGAACCAAGGGGGCCGTGCTTCCGGCGCAGGTCGCCATGCGCCAGAACTCAGTCAAACTTGTCCCCGGTAATCCCCCGTTGCCAAGCCAACCGGTAGGTGCCAAGGGTAGAGCCGCTCGTTGAACGTTCGATGATTGGAATATGAAAACTCGGTGACTATACGTTTGCACGGGCGGAATCTCCCGCCGTTGCTTCGAGTTGCCGCGCTCTTCCGTGCCGCACTTCGAGCCCTCGCACCCAGAAGAGAACATCCTCCGCGATATTCGTCGCGTGGTCGGCGATGCGCTCGAGATTCCGCGACGCGAGCACGAACTGCAGATTCGGAGCAGCCTGGGTCGAGTCCTGCGCGATTCCAGCCAGAAGCGCTTCGAATACCCGATCGCGAAATTGATCGACAACGTCATCGCTTTCGAGCACTTGCGTCGCGAGGTCCACGTTTTGGTAAATCAGCGCGCCGAGGCATTTCGAAACCATCGCGCGCACGGCCCCGGTCATCGGTTCGAGTTCCGCCGGCGTTTCGACGCTTCCCATGGCCGCAAGCGATATGGCGCGCTCGCTGAGATTCACGGCCAGATCGCCCATGCGTTCGAGGTCGTTGTTGATCTTCAACGTCGCGACGATCAGGCGGATATCCGGCTCGAGGAGATTGCCCTGTCGCAGCAGGCGTATGGCGTGCTCGTCGATCACGATTTCCATTTCGTTGATGCGCGGCTCGGTGAGAAACACTTCGCTCGCCAGACGCTCGTTGCGGTCGAGCAGGGCCATGAGCGCGCGGCTTACCGACGATTCCACCGTGCGCGCCTGCGATACCAGGTAATTCATCAGCACGCTCTGAAAAACGCTTTCCGCGCTCATCGTCGTCGTGGTCACAGTTTGGTCTCCCCGGGTCTCAGCCGCCCAACTCTATATTTCCTTTTGTAGGATCATTTCGAATCGTTGCAAGCAGATAAAACGGAGGTGAATGTTCGGAGACAGCCGCTTCGGGCGATCAGCTTGCGAGCGGCACCGAGAAGAAGAATTTCGATCCGCGCCCCACTTCGCTCTCAACCCACAGGCGGCCCCCGTGCGCCTCGACGATGTGCTTCGCAATCGACAAGCCCAGGCCGGTGCCGCCCGCTTCCCGCGAACGCGCCGCGTCCACGCGATAGAACCGCTCAAAAATCCGTTCCTGATCGACAAGGGGAATACCGATTCCCGTGTCGGCCACGCAGACCACTACGTCCCGCGGCCCGACGGTGGCGTTCACATGAATCCGCCCGCCCTCGGGCGTGTATTGGATCGCGTTGTCGATCAGGTTCTGCAGCACGTCGCGGAGCAGGCTCGCGTCGCCGCGTACCATGGGCAGGTCCGGAGGCACATCCACTTCGAGCGCGATCTGCTTCTGGCTCGCTTTCAGCAGCGTTGTTTCGGCGGACCGCTCGATCACTTCCACCAGCTGCACGGGAAAGAATTCCACTTCGAGCTTCCCCGCTTCGATCCGCGCGAGCTTCAGCAGATCGTTCGTCAACCGGGCCAGCCGAACGGCGTGATCGCGGATGATCTCGAGGAAGCGCCGGTTGCTGCGCGAATCGTCCATCGCGCCCGAAAGCAGCGTCTCCGCAAAGCCCTGAATGGCCGTGAGTGGCGTCTTGAATTCATGCGAGACGTTGGCGACGAAATCCTGGCGCACGCGCTCCAGTCGCCGCAATTCGGTCACGTCGTGCAGCACCACGACTGCCCCGGACGGTTTCTCCGGCGCCGGCGGCACAACCAAGGCCCCTCCCGCGACGCCCGGCTCGAGCGCCTGTACCGGTGTGGCCGTAATCGCGAAGGTCCACGGCTGCACGAAACCCATCGCGATGTCGGTCTGCAATCCCTCTTCGCCGTTCAACGCCCTGCGGATCAGCCCCAGCAAGGCGGTATTGCGGATCACTTCGATGACGGGCCGCCCTTCGATTGCCGCCGCATCCAGATTCAGGATTTCGGAAAACGCGCGGTTCGAAAAAACGATTCTCTCCTGCGCGTCGACCACGGCCACACCCTCGACCATGCTTCGCAGGATCGCGCTCGAGCGGTTGCGTTCGCCGCTGAGTGAGCGGATCGTGCGATCCATCGACGCCGCCGTCTCATTCAGGGCGTCGGTCAATTCGGAAAGCTCGTCGCGCGAGCCTTCGGCGGGCAGCGGACGAAAATCTCCTTCCGCCAAACGGCGCGAAAAACGCTTGAGCCGTTCCACCCGCGACGCGAACACTCGAAACGACATCAGCGAGATGGCGGCGGCGATTGCCAGAATCAGCAGAGAAGCCCCGAGAAGCCTTCGCCGCAATTCCGCCACGGACGCATCGATCTGCGCCAGCGGCAGCGCCATCCGTATGACGACCGGCGGACCCGACGCCGGCTGATACCGCACGGCCCGGTAGACGAAATCGACTCCAATCGTCGCACTGTGGCGCACCGACTCCCCCTCGCCCGAAGAAAACGCCTCCTGAATTTCAGGCCGTGTCGAGTGATTCTCCATCGTCCCGGCATCGTGCGCCGAATCCGCGAGCACCTGCCCGCTCTGGGCAATCACGGTGACGCGCGCCCCGCTCGACGCGGCCCACTGTGTCCATTCGCGAAGCGCGGCGGCATCATCCACACGCGGCGGCCGCGCCTCTGCAAGATTCGTCAGCGACCCGAGAGTATCGGTCGCGGCACGGATGTAGTCGCGCCGGAGGACGTGCGAGGAGTAGAAATCGAACGCGAGGAAAATACCAAACAGCAGGGCGAGGTAGCTCAACCCCAGTTTCCAGAAAAGCCTAGCTCGCACGGGTTTCGAAGAGATACCCGGCCCCGCGGATTGTCTTCATGTACGCGGGGTGCTGCGGATCGGCTTCGATCTTTTCTCGCAGCCGGCGCACGTAGACGTCCACGCTGCGCGGTGTCACGAAGCGCTCGGTGCCCCACACGCCATCGAGCAACTGATCGCGCGTGAAAACGCGATTGGGGCGCGCCGCCAGAAAATACAGCAAGCGGAATTCGAGCGTGCTCATCGGCACGGACCTGCCCGCACGCGTCACGCGATAGGCGGCCGGATCGATCCGCAGCGGCCCGATTTCGAGCGGTTTTTCCGAGGGCGTGCCGGGCTCGGCGCGGCGCAGCAGCGCTTTTACGCGCGCCACGAGTTCGCGGGGACTGAATGGCTTCGTCACGTAGTCGTCCGCGCCGAGCTCCAATCCGACCACGCGATCCGCCTCTTCGCCCTTCGCCGTCAAAATCAGGATCGGCAGGCGATTCAGGCTCACGTCCTTGCGCACCTCTTTGCAAATTTCCAGCCCGGAAAGCTTCGGCAGCATCAGGTCGAGAATCAGCAGGTCCGGCGGAGATTTGCGGATTTGCGCGAGGCCCGTCGCGCCCTCCGCGCTCGTCGTCACCTGAAAGCCGTCCTTCTCGAGGTTGTACCTCAACAGCTCGACGATGTCTTTGTCGTCTTCGATCACAAGTATGCGTTTCATCGGCTTCTCTCTGGATTTTGTCGTCCACACCATACGGAAATTATTCTCTAGAAGCAAGCCGATGATTTTCGCGGTCTTCATCATGGGACGCGATTGTTCCACGTTTCACACCCCTGCAGGCCTCCGTAGGTGAAATGCTTTTGTGGTTTGGCGCTCTCCTGTTCCTAATCGGATCACTCACAGGCCACTGTATCCACAAGAGTTGCCCAACCTCATCCTCGTGGGTTTAGAGACCTCCGTGCTCTCCCCCTTTTTCGCGTTCGTCCCTGCATGGAGCGCGAGTTTCTGCCGATCATCCTTCTGACAGGGTGTGTCGGAAAGGGCAAATGCTGTCGTCGGGCGCGGGGGTGCAAAGATGAGCACGGAATGTTGCGCGGGCCGTGTGAGTGCGACCCGGCGGATGCCGAAGTCCTTCCTGTGCTCGGCCACACCCCTGCGAGCCTTCGCCGCACTCATCTCATCTTTGCTGATTCTGGCCGGCGCGTCAGGGGCGCAGCAACAGTCGGTCGATCTCGCCAACCAAAGCCTCGAAGATTTGATGAGCGTCAAGGTCGTCTCCGTATCGAAGACGGACGAGAGCATGGCGCGCACAGCTGCGGCGATCTTCGTCATCACGCAAGAAGACATTCGCCGCTCCGGCGCGACGAACATTCCAGACGTACTCCGCATGGTCCCGGGCATGGATGTCGCGCAGATCGACGCAAACACGTGGGCCATCAGCGCGCGCGGTTTCAACGCGCGGTTCGGAAATGAGCTGTTCGTGATGGTCGATGGGCGCAGCGTCTACACGCCGAGCTTCGGTGGCGTGTTCTGGGACACCCTCGATATTCCACTCGAGGATATCGAGCGCATCGAGGTCATTCGCGGACCCGGCGGCTCGATCTGGGGAACTAACGCGGTCAACGGCGTGATCAACATCATTACGAAAAAGACATCCGAGACCAAAGGCGCGCTCGTCACCGCCGGGGGCGGAAATCTTGACCAAGGATTTGGGACCATCCAGTACGGCGGCACGGCAGGCAAGAATACCGACTATCGCGTGTACGCGAAGTACTTCGATCAGAGCCATCTGCCCGGCCTGACCGGAGGCGACGGAGGGGACGGCTGGCACGCTCTGCGGGGCGGTTTTCGCACCGACAGCACCATATCGTCAAGCGACACGTTGACCTTCCAGGGCGACATCTATTCCATTCGCGAAGGAAATCCCACTACGATCGATCCGTCGATTACTGCGCCCGCGACGATACCCTTCGAGATGTCGGTGAATATAACCGGCGGTTTTCTGCAGGGTGCCTGGGCTCACACCTACTCTCCGACCTCCGGCATCTCGCTGCAGGTCTCCTATGAACAGTACAAACGCGACGATACTGTCGGCGACCATCGCGGAACGTGGAACGCCGATTTTGCCGACCACTTCGCGTGGGGCGATCGAAATAATCTCGTCTGGGGCCTAAACTTTCGCGATTCGGATTCGCACTCTCACGCACTCTTTCTTGCGTCCTTTGTTCCCGCGGACCTGGACACCCAGCTATACGGCGCATTCATTCAGGACGAGATTGCCATCCGCCCCGACCGCCTCTACCTGACAGTGGGCACAAAGCTCGAACACAATTACTACACGGGCATCAACATGATGCCCAGCGCCCGCATTGCCTGGACGCCCAGCGCCAAGCAAATAATGTGGGCAGCCGTATCCAACGCGATTCGATCTCCCTCGGCCCTCGACGCCGGCTTCCGCGCCGACAACGGGAGTTATCCGGGTCCGGGAGGCGTGCCGGTAGTCGTCGCTCTCATTGGGAATCCGCGCGTCGACGACGAGACCTTGATCGCCTACGAAGCTGGTTATCGAACCACGATTGGCAAAAGTGTCTCGATCGACTTCGCCTCCTACTACAACGATTACGGCCATCAGGAAACAATCGAGCCGGGAACGCTGTTTTCCGAAGACACGCCCCCGCCTCCTCACTTCGTCATGCCGGTCACGTTCGAAAACCTCATGCACGGCGAGACTCACGGTGTCGAAGTCGCGGCCACTTGGAAAGTAATGAGTCGCTGGACGCTCAATCCCGGCTACGCATTCGAGGAAATCCACATGCACCTCGACCCCACGAGCCAGGACACCACCTCTGTCTCCGCGGCCCAGGGAAGCAGTCCGGATCACTCCGCGCAGCTCCGTTCGCGCCTCGAGCTTTCACACGGCCTGACGTGGGACACCTCCGCGTACTTCGTCGGCCGCCTCACCGATCCGAGCGAGCCGTCGTACACGCGCCTCGATACGCAACTTTCGTGGAAATTCAGCGAGGGCGCATCGATTAGCCTCGTCGGGCAGAATCTCGTGAAAAATCTTCACGAGGAGTTCGTCGATTCGACCGGCAGCGCGCGAACCACGCTGATCAAACGGAGCGCCTACGTCAAGTTCGAATGGAGATTCTGAGTCCAGGTTTGCGAAGCATCCCGCTTCAAGTGGGAGACAAAGGGAAATTGGACCACAAGATTACACCGCGAAGAACGGCAGCGAGCGCTCCACGAAGCTTGCGCCGGATCGGCCTGCGTCACGCCTGGGGGTTCCCCGCTCTGCTGGCGCTCGCCCTGATTCCTTTCACCGGAGCTGCGCGAGCGGCGCAGGATAGTCCGAGCGAATACCAGCTCAAAGCCGCTTTCATCTACAACTTCGCGAAGTTCGTCGACTGGCCGTCGAAGGTCTATCCCGCACCTCAGTCTCCTTTCTCGATCTGCATCCTGGGGACTGATCCCTTCGGCTCAATAATCGACGACACCTTGCGCGGCAAGACGGTCGCGGATCATCCGGTCATTATCCGGCGTGACAAGGACGCCGCCGCGGCGCGTCATTGCCAAATTGTATTCGTCAGCGCTTCGGAAAGGCGCCACCTCCCCAACGTCCTTGCGAGCCTGAAGGGTGCGAGCGTCCTGGTTGTCGGCAACGTCGACGGTTTTGCAGCCGCCGGCGGCGCGATTGAACTGACTCTTCAAGAGAACCGCGTGCGATTCGCAATCAATCCGGGCGCAGCCGATGGCGCCGGTCTCAAGATCAGCTCTCAGCTGCTCGCTCTAGCGACGATCGTGCACGGTGCTTCAGAAAACGGAAAAAATTAACATGCGCTCCCATCACGATCTATCGATTCGCCGGAAACTCACGGCCATCGTCCTCGTCACATGCGGCGTGGCGATTCTATTAGCCTGCGCCATGTTGGGTGTCTACGATATCGCCTCTTTCCGGCAAGAGATTGCCGGCGAGCTCGTCTCGACCGCGGGCGTCATCGGATCCAACACCACCGCGGCGCTCTCGTTCGGCGATGCACACGCCGCTCACCAAACCCTGAATTCGCTCGCTGGCGAGACCCACATCGTTGGCGCCGCCGTCTATGCCGCGGACGGATCCGTTTTTGCCAGATACTCGCGGTCCGGCTCCGATTCACAACTCGTGCCGTCGCATCCGGGACCGGATGGAACCTCCTTCTCGCCCGATGAGATCGTAGTGTTTCAGCCGATCCGCTTGAATGGCGACCGCATCGGGACGATTTATCTCCAGTCCGACCTCCACCAGCTCTATTCGCGGGCCAAAAGCTCTTTTGAAATTCTCGATATCGTGATGCTTGCCTGCCTGCTTGCCGCATATCTTCTCGCGTCCCGCCTGCAGCGCCTGATTTCCGAGCCCATTCTGGCATTGGCTGAAACCGCCGCCACGGTGTCCCTGGAGAAAAACTATTCGCTTCGCGCAGCGAAATTGGGCAACGACGAAGTCGGCTCGCTTGTCGACCGTTTCAACGAAATGCTCGCCCAGATTCAGGAGCGCGATACCGCCCTGCGTTCCGCGCACGATCAGCTGGAGATTCGCGTCGACGAACGCACCAAGGAACTGCTCACCCAGGTCGCTGAGCGCAAGCAGGCGGAACAGTCGCTAGAAGAACGCACCACTTTCCTCAACTCACTTATCGAAAACAGTCCCATCGGCATCGCGGCCATTGACGCGAATCAACTCATCCAAATGTGCAACCCTGCTTTTGAACGTCTCTTCCGCTACCCGCGGAAGGACATCCTGGGCAAGCGTCTGTCGGATTTTGTCTCCTCCCCTGAAGTCCAAAACGAAGTCGATTCAAATCGAGCCAAGCTCCAGGCGGGCAAGGGGAGCCACCTCATTACCCGGCGGCGGCGAGCCGATGGGGTCCTCGTCAACGTCGAAGCCTTCTCCGTTCCTCTCTTTGTCGACGGAAAATTAAATGGCGCGCTCCTCCTCTATCAGGATATCGCCGAACGCAAGCGCGCCGAACAAGCGCTTCTGCGCGCGAAGGAAGCCGCCGAAGCCGCGAGCCGAGCCAAAAGCGAATTTCTCGCCAACATGAGCCATGAAATTCGGACGCCGATGAACGGCATCATCGGGATGACCGAGCTCGCCCTCGACACGGACTTGACGCCGGAGCAGCGCGACTACCTCGGCATGGTGAAAACCTCGGCCAATTCGCTCCTCACCGTCGTCAACGACATCCTCGATTTCTCGAAGATCGAAGCGGGCAAGCTCGATCTCGATTTGGTCGATTTCTCCTTCCAGAACACGATCGGCGAGACCTTGAAGGCTCTCGCCTTTCGCGCGCACCAAAAGCGCCTCGAACTCGCCTGGCGCGTCGCTCCGGATGTTCCGCTATACCTGAAGGGCGACACGGGAAGGTTGCGGCAAATCCTGGTCAATCTCGTCGGCAACTCCGTCAAATTCACCGAGCGCGGCGAAATCGTTGTCTCCGCGGACAAGGAATCCGAGGACGAGAGCGGCGTGATGCTTCATTTCCAGGTGCGCGATACCGGAATTGGGATTCCGCGAGAGAAGCAGCAGATGGTGTTCGATGCCTTCACTCAGGCGGACACGTCCGCCTCGCGCAAGTACGGCGGAACGGGACTGGGGCTCGCCATCACCTCCCGCCTCGTGGCTCTCATGGGCGGGAAGCTCTGGCTGGAAAGTGACGTCGGACGCGGCACCACCTTTCACTTCACATGCCATTTCGGATTCGCCGATCGCGTCCCGCAGACAGCGGAATCTGCCGATCCCGATCTCATTCGCAACCTGCCTGTTTTGGTGGTCGACGACAACGAGACCAATCGCCGCATCCTGGTCGAGATGCTTTCCACCTGGGGCATGGAGCCAGAGTCCGTGGATAGCGGCGCAGCCGCGCTTGCCGCGCTGCAGCGCGCTTCGGAAGAAAATCGGCCCTTCCGCCTCGTGATTGCCGATATGCAGATGCCGCAGATGGATGGATGTACGCTCACCAAGAAAATTCGCAATAGCCTGTCGTTCGGCGCCGTGCCGGTTTTGATGCTGAGCTCGGGCGGCCAATCCGACGAGGTCCCTCGCTGCCGCAAACTCTCCATTTTCGCCTACTTGACGAAACCCGCACAGCCGTCCGATCTGCTGGACGCGATTCTGTCGGCCTTCTCAAAGCCGCTGCTGACTGATCCGACCAACGAACTTTTGGCCCAAACAAATGTGCCCGCCGAAGAAACGGATCGTTTGCGAATCCTCCTGGCTGAAGACAACGCCGTCAACCAAAAGCTCGCAATCACGCTGCTTCAAAAGCGTGGCCATACCGTGATTCCCACCGGCAACGGGAAGGAAGCGATCGCCGCCCTCGAGCGTGAAAAGTTCGATCTCGTTCTGATGGACGTGCAGATGCCGGTGATGGACGGCTTCGAAGCGATCCGCTCGATCCGCGCCAGGGAGCAGGCCACCGGCGGCCACATCCCCATCGTCGCGCTCACCGCCCACGCAATGAAAGGAGATCGCGAGAAGTGCCTCGCCGTCGGCGCGGACGACTACGTGTCGAAGCCGATTCGAACGTCTGACCTCCTGGCGGCCATGGATCGGGCGAGAGCTCTCAAAGTCGACGTTCCAGCCACAATCGGCCCTTCGCCGAAGCCTGCGCCGGCCGCTTCAGCGGTCGATTCCGCGCCTCGCGTATTCGACATCCAAGATGCGCTCGATCGCGTCGAAGGCGATCGCGATCTCCTCGAAGAAATCGTCCGCATCTTTACGGGCGAATGCTCGAGCAACATGGACGCCATCCGCCAGGCTCTGTCCGCAGGGGATGCCCATCTTCTCGAGCGCCTCGCGCACACGATCAGAGGCGCCGCCGCCAATCTGAGCGCCTTCGCCGTGTCCGCCGCAGCGCTCAAACTCGAAAAGCTCGCCGGTGCGGGCAATCTCGTCGATGCCGGCGAATGGGTCGACGACCTACAACACGAAATCCGCCGCCTGCTTCCGGAGCTCGCGGTCGTTTGCCAGAAGGTGACGTCCTGAGCTTCCGAAAAAACCCGCAACCATGATCGTAGAAACCACAAATTCGAGCCGGATTCTCATTGCTGACGACGACCCCGTCGCTCGCACGATGCTCCAGTCCCTGCTCACCAAGTGGGGATATCAAGTAATCGTCGTCGGCGATGGGTTGGAGGCTGCCCGGATTCTTGAGAGCGCCGACGCTCCGCAGCTTGCCATCCTGGACTGGATGATGCCCGGCGCGGAGGGCCCGGAAATCTGCCGCCGCGTGCGCGCCCTTTCAGACCGTCCCTATGTGTATATCCTGGTCGTGACGGGCCGCAGCCACCGTGGCGATCTTCTCCGAGGCCTCGAGTCCGGCGCCGACGACTACCTCACGAAACCATTCGACAGCGAAGAGCTGCGCACCCGTTTGCTCGTCGGCCAGCGTATCCTGGATCTGCAGAACAAGCTCATCGCCGCCCGCGAAGAGCTTCGATTCAAGGCCACCCACGACGCCCTTACCGGCATTCCGAATCGCGCAACCGCTCTGGAGGCGATTAACCGCGAGCGCTCCAGGCAGCTTCGAGACACCTCCAACTCTTTCGGCGTCGTCCTCATCGACATCGACCACTTCAAACGCGTCAACGATAGCTATGGCCATCTCGTTGGTAACGTCGTGCTGAAGAGCGTTGCCCAGCAGATCCTGGGCAGCTTGCGTCCCTACGACACCGTCGGCCGCTACGGCGGCGAGGAATTCCTCGTGGTCGTCCCACTCTCCGGTTCTTTGGCAACGATGTCGATCGCCGAACGCGTCCGTAAGCGCATTGAATCCGCGCCCGTGTTGACCGATGCCGGTCCCATCCAAGTCACCATCAGCTGCGGAGTCGCCATCTGCAGCAGCGACACGCCCATTGCGGTCCAGGCGCTCCTGTTTCTCGCCGACGAGGCGCTATATCGTGCGAAGGGCGCAGGACGCAATCGCTGCGAACTCGCTGCCGTCGAGCGTGTGCTTCCCCAGTCTCTCCGCTCGGGGCTCGATTTCGTCTAATGGATCTCCCGAAGGGCCTCCATACGCTACCGTATGGTGAACGCGTAATTCTTTGCCGCGATTCCTCGCGCAAACCCATTCGCCTCTGCGGAATTTTGGTGTAAAGTGTAAATGGTATGCCGCAATCGTCATCGTCCGTTACCGCCGGAAAGGGCCAGGAAATGAATCCGACCAAGCCAGGGTCAACGTCCGCCGAGTCTCCGCGCGACACGGTCACCATCACCGACAATCGCAACGGCCGCCAGTACGAAGTCCCCATCAAGAACGATACGATTCGCGCCATCGATCTGCGCAAGATCAAGATCAATGATGCCGATTTCGGCATGATGAGCTACGACCCGGCCTGCACCAATACCGCGACTTGCACCAGCAAGATTACGTTCATTGACGGCGACAAAGGCATCCTCCGCTATCGCGGCTATTCGATCGAGGAATTGGCGGAAAAGAGCACCTATCCCGAGACCGCCTACCTGATTCTTCACGGAGAGCTGCCCACTCAACCGCAGCTCAGGGATTGGAACTACCACATCACGCATCACACGTTCATCCACGAGAGCATCAAGAAATTTCTCGACGGCTTTCACTACGACGCCCATCCGATGGGCATGCTGATTTCAACCGTCGCCGCGCTCTCGACCTTTTATCCCGACGCGAAAGACATCTTCAACCCGGATTCGCGCCGCAAGCAAACGTATCGCCTGATCGGCAAGATGCCCACGCTCGCCGCGTTCGCCTACCGTCACAGCCTGGGCATGCCCTTCGTGTATCCGGATAACGATCTGAGCTACGCCGGCAATTTTCTGAATATGCTTTTCCGCACCACCGAGCTGCAATATCGCCCGAACCCCACGCTTGAGCGCGCGCTCGAACGTCCTGTTCATCCTGCACGCGGACCACGAGCAGAATTGCTCGTCGACCGCGATGCGCGGCGTCGGCAGCTCGCACGTGGATCCTTACTCGGCCATCGCCGCGGCCACTGCCGCTCTCTACGGCCCGCTCCACGGTGGCGCCAATGAACAAGTTCTCCGCATGCTGGTCGAGATCGGCTCCGTCAACAACGTTCCCGCGTATGTGAAGAGCGTGAAGGCCGGCGAAAAGCTCCTGATGGGCTTCGGCCATCGCGTTTACAAGAACTACGATCCGCGCGCCCGCATCGTCAAGCGCATCGCCTACGAAGTCTTCGACGTGATGGGACGCAACCCGCTCATCGATATTGCCCTCGAATGCGAGCGCATCGCGCTTGAGGACGATTACTTCATCAGCCGTCGTCTCTATCCCAATGTCGATTTCTATACGGGCCTGATCTATCAGGCGATGGGATTCCCCATGACGATGTTTCCCGTTCTCTTCGCCATTCCGCGCACGTCCGGATGGATCGCCCAGTGGGAAGAGATGCTCCTCGATCCCGAGCAGAAAATCATGCGTCCGCGCCAGGTCTATACGGGCTACGATCTCCGCAGCTACATCCCGCCAGACCATCGCAGCTAGTCGTTCCCTTTCGTCCCGGCTTCCGTTTTGGCACACGTGTCCCGTTCCGGCCACCGCTTGGCTCCGCCCCTCCGCCTCCTCGCTGACTTTCGCCTCGGCTGGCTCAAGATCAAGACCGCCGCTTATCCTTTCGGTGGCCAATGCCGATCTTCCTCTCAGGACACCTTGGTCGGATTGCGTCCGTGCTGTCTCTCGCGATCTCGACCTCACCCACGATGCCATTTTCGTACCATGAGGACCCATAGGAAACGAGTCCCGATGTCCCACACCCTCCCGAAGCAGGATTTGGCTGCTGCCAAACCGTTGCGCCTGCTCATCGCCGATGACGATCCCGAGGATCTCGAGCTCTGCCTCCTGAGTCTCAGGAAGTCCGATCTCGATTGCGAGGTCGTTACGGTCGAAACGCGCGACGATTTCGCCACGCAGTTGCGCGGCCAGGAGTTCGACATCGTTCTTTCCGACTACTCCATGAAAGGCTGGACCGGAATCGATGCCCTTTCCATCCTTCGAGAGATTCAGCCGCGCACTCCGCTGATCCTCCTCAGCGGAACGATCGGGGAAGAGATCGCTGTCGACTGCATCAAGTCGGGCGTGACCGACTACATCTTGAAAAGCCAGATGGCCCGCCTGCCCGTTGCCATCCGCCGCGCCCGGGAAGAGAAAATGCTTCGCGACGCCGAAATCACCGCCGTGCGCGCTCTGAAGGAAAGCGAAGAGCGCTATCGCATCCTCGTCGAGAATGCGCCGGAGGCAATTGTGGTCGTGGATGGAATATCGGGGAACTTCGTCGATTGCAACGAAAACGCGTTGCGCCTTTTTGGTCTCAGCCGCTTGGAACTTCTGCAGCGCGGTATCGCCGACCTCAGCCCCGCGCGCCAGCCGGATGGCCGGGACTCCGCCGCCGCAGCGCGCCATCACATCGGCCTCGCTGTTTTGGGAGAGCGGCCCGCATTCGAGTGGCTGCATTGCAACACTCGCGGCGAAGAGATTCCGTGCGAGACACATCTTGTGCTGTTGCCTTCCGAAGAGCGCTGCCTGATTCGCGGCAGCATCGTGGATATCGGCGAGCGCAAGCGCGCCGAAACAGCCCTGCGCCGGAGCGAAGCCCGCTACCACGGCCTCGTCAATAACTCGACGTACGGAATCTATTGGGTGACCGTCGAGGGCGAGATCCTGGATGCGAATCCTGCTCTCGCCCGCATGCTCGGCTACGATTCCGTGGAAGAGCTGATTGGCGTCGGCCAGTCGCGCGAACTCTACGCGAATCCCGCCGATCGCAAAAGAATCTATGCGGAGTACCTCAGCGGCGGCCGCGTTCACGCGACGGTCGAATGGAAGCGCAAGGACTCCAAAACCATCACCGTCCGTCTCAATGGCTGGCAGGCCACCGATTCCGAACGCGGTAAGCCCTGCGTCGAGGTAATCATCGAGGACGTCACCGAGCACATCGCTCTCGAAAAACAGCTCGTTCAGGCGCAGAAATTCGAAGCCATCGGGCAGCTGGCCGGCGGCATCGCCCACGATTTCAACAACATGATCGGCGCGATCATCGGCTGGGCCGATATGGGCACGGAAGAAACGGCGACAGCTCCGCGCCTGCGTCGTTATTTCGACAAGGTCCGCCAGCAAGCCGATCGCGCCGCTGCCCTCACGCGCCAGTTGCTCGTCTTCGCCCGCCGCCAGATTCTCGAACCTCGCGACATCGATCTCAACTTGACCGTCATCGAAACCCTGAGCCTGCTCGAGAAAGTGATCGGCAGCAATATCTCCATCCAGGCGAATTGCGCGCCCAACCTGGCCCTCGTGCGCGCCGATCCCGTCCAGGTCGATCAGGTGCTGATGAACCTCTGCATCAACGCACGCGACGCCATGCCCAACGGCGGCGCGCTCTCGGTTGGCACGTCAAACGTCACGATCGACGAGGAATTCTGCACCCTCCAGCCGCTCGCTCACCCTGGCCAATACATTATGCTGGCCGTCACCGACACCGGCACAGGCATGGACGCCGCCACGCTCGACCGCATTTTCGAGCCGTTTTTCACGACCAAGGAAATGGGCAAGGGAACCGGCCTCGGCCTTGCGACCGTCTACGGCATCATCCGGCAGCACGGCGGCTTCCTCCACGTCTTCTCCCAGCCGGCCGCTGGCAGCACATTCCGTGTCTACCTTCCCGTTAGCACAGTCAGCGAGCTTCGGCCGCCCGTCGTTGAGGACGATCAACCGGTCGGCGGCGGCCGGGAGACGCTCCTGGTCGTGGAAGATCATCCAGGCCTCCGCGAGCTTGCCTACGAGACCCTCGTCAATCTGGGCTACAAGGTCTTGCTCGCCGCCGACGGCGAAGAGGCCATGCGGATTTTCCAGGCGCATCGCGACGAAATCGATCTTGCTGTGTTCGACGTTGTGCTTCCAAAGCTCAGTGGTCCCGAGATTTACGCCCGAATCCACAGTGAGAAGCCTGATCTCCCGATGGTCTTTGCCACCGGGTACAGTCCCGATATTGCCTTGCTTCAGAAAGTCCAGGAAAAGAGCTTGCCCATGCTGCAAAAACCGTATTCGCCGCGGGATCTGGCTCGAAAGGTACGCGAAACTCTCGATCGGCGTCACCGATTGGTCTCTCACAAATAAAGTTGACACGTCTTTCGCGCCTATGATAAGCGTGGAGCATACGTGGCACCGGTTTAAACACCGGTTTGCTGAAGCGTCCAGGCGCGGAACACCAAAATTCCAAACTGGGTGTCTTTGGCAACAAACCCCACCCACCCCGGGAGGTGGAAGCTTCGGCTTTCGCCTCCCGTTTTATTTTGGATCGGCTATGCTAATGATTCTAAAGATTTTAATGTAGCTCACCCCGCTTCCCCGGGGTGAGGCTCTTGCGCCCGACACCCGATCCTGAAGATCTCGCTCAAGCTGCGAATCGCCTGCACTGTCATTCTGAAGGCCGAGCAGCGCGAATTTCACCCCGCATGGCGCGAAAATCGGACGCCTTAGCGAGGCCTGAGGAATCTCGGCGCCGGAACGGCGGACACCACTACTTGTCCCTGGGTTTTTACGGGCTCGGCGCCCCAGCCTTGGCAGGGACACCTGGATTCGCGACGGGCGCCGCTTGCACAATCCTGTAGTCTTGGTACTCGATCGAAAGCATGGCGTGGCCGCCCATGCGTATCAGGCTGTCCGTCTTGTTCTCGGCCGGCAGCCAGAATTCACCTACCCTCTCATAACGGTGGTTCACTTCGCTCTTCTTCACCCAGAAAGATGGGCTCTTGGCCGGCTCCGCCTGAATCCGCGTAACCGCAAAATCCCTCCCGTCGACCCAGATCTTCCCCCGATAAACGAACTTGGTGTCCTTCTTCGGCTTCACGTCGAGCACATACTGCGGCGTCTCTTGCGAAGTCTCATAGCCGGCCAGGGTGAAATCGTAGTTGCTCGCGTCTAGCGCCGTACGCTTCTTGTTTTCCGGGTTGGCCGCTTCCTTTTCACCCTCCAGCAGCCCCTTCAACACACGGTCCACGATGAACTTCGACCCGGACTGCGACACGATCGTGAACTCCCTGTGATCCGGCGACCTGTAATTCACGTTGACGGTCATTTCCGCGCTATGCGTCCCGAAAAAGCCCGTGTATTTCAGGCTGTAGACGCGCGTGCCCTCGAATTCCCGCAGCGCCTCTTCGCGCTCCCGGTTTCGTTCCACCAATCGGCTCACCACCTCGTCGACGGCCAACGGCGGTTTCTGCGCATCAACGACCGGCGCGCCGGCCTGCCGCGCCGCTGCCGTGGGAACTCTCAGTACCATCTCAACAAACAAAAGGCTCGAAAGGACCAAACAGAAGAGGATCGCCCGTGTCCGCATCGGTCCCTCCCGAGCACGATGTGAAATCGGCTCAGCCGAAATCTTACGCACTTGAGATATCGCGCCGCAACCCTCGGCTGTGACCGGCTCGCGACGCCGCCGGGCCCTCACGCAGTGGCCCGCCATCGGGCGGCAAGAGAATCCAGCGAGAGCACATTGTAGCGTCGATAAAACAGCAGCAGGAAATAGCCGATCGAATAGATCATCTGTATTCCGACGGTCGGCCAATCGCTCCGTAGCCCAGTCCCGAAAATGAGGCAGATCATGAGCAAGCCGCCCGCTACCAGCGCCCATCGAGTGTACAAACCCAAAGTAAGAAGGATGCCCAGAGCAGCCTCGACGAAAGGCACCGCCAGCAAGAATCCGTAAACCGCCCAATGCGGCAGCGGTGTAGCCCCAAACATCTGCGCTGTTTTCGAAGCGAACCCGCCCGCACCCGGCCCAAAGATTCGTCCAAATCCATGAATTAGAATATTGATCCCCAGAGCCAACCGAAAAATCCCATATGCCATCCACCGGTCTCTCGTCATCTCGTCCCCCCGCATGAGGTTCTCCTTGAAGCATGTGAGTAAAGTCACTCGCAATCGGATTCACCAAATCGAGATTAAGGGAATGGTTTTGCGGCGCCCATCCTCGGTTTATGAGGGTGGGGCTTTTCTCGGACGAGCGTTTAAGAATTCTTCTTCAAATCGGCGAGAACGAGCTTCGCAACTTCCTTCAGCGTATCGAACACGCCCTGCCCCGTGACGGCAACCGCCTCAAGCGCGGGCTCGCCCTTCACGTTGAGCTGCTTCTTCAATTCATCGCAGGGAAGGATATTCGGCAGATCGCGCTTGTTCAGCTGCAGGACGTACGGAATCGTATCGAAATCGAGCTTGTGATCTTTCAGGTGCTCGCGCAGGTTGTCGAGCGTTTCCAGGTTCGCGTCGAGCCGCTCTTCCTGCGAATCGGCGACGAACACCACGCCATCGGCGCCCTTCAAAATCAGCCTCCGGCTGGCCTCGTAAAACACCTGCCCCGGAACCGTATAGAGGTGGAAGCGCGTCTTGAATCCGCGCACGGTGCCCAAATCCAGCGGCAGAAAATCGAAGAAAAGAGTGCGATCCGTCTCGGTAGCGAGCGAGACCATCTTGCCCTTCTGGCTGGTCCCCGTATGCTCGTAGATCCACTGCAAATTCGCGGTTTTCCCGCCCAAGCCGGGACCGTAATACACAAGCTTGCAGTTGATCTCGCGAGCGGGAAAGTTAATAAACGGCACAATTTCCTCAGATTTGGGTAGCGGCTTACTTTATAGCACAGGCCCCAGCCGCCGCCAACGCGCTGCCTTCGCTTATGATTCGCAACTGACAATGAAGGGCAAGGCAGCCCCGAGGCATCCACCGGCCTTGCCGGAAGATCCTCAAAATGCGGCATTTCCGGGTGCCACTCTTTGACGACGGAAAACGGCTATGCGCCCGCCAGGCCCGAGAGCCCATGCGGCAGCCAGAATCTTTGTAGGCCTCCCGACATAAGCTCGCAAAAACCTCCAGGGCCCCTCTGAAGTTCCCAAATACGGTTGCCACGCACGCTCTTCTAACCCTGCTTCAATTCGGTGGTGATCAGGAGTATCTCGACGCTGCCAACGTTTTCGACCGAATGGGGCGGCAGCGGCCCCACCCACTGCACCATCGGTTCGCTCGGTGGTGGCCCCACTGTGCGGCTGTCGAAGAGCAGATTGCCCTCGCCATCGCGCCGGATAAAATCGCTCTGCTTGGCGACATAGATCGCGCTCGGCCACCGGTGCGTGTGCACCGGCGTGGTCTCGCCCGGCGGAATCCGCACTTCGAGCAGCCGCACGCGCTCGTTTTCGAAAAGCAGCTTGTGATATTTCGGCGCGGCGATCACCGCATCGAGCGAATCCGGCCAGGCCCAATCTCGCGAATCCTCGCCCACGCAATCTCCCTAATTCGGTCTTCGCTGATTTCCGCGAGCCGCATTCTACATCGAGACGCTACGAATCGTGCGCAATCTAAGGACGAGATCAGGGTGCAGGGCCATCGTTGCCACGGCGTGCTATCATGCGCCCGCTCTAGCCTGGGCCTTGCCCGGGCAAGGGCGGTGGGTGGGAAGCGCAGCAACGGTGTCGGGTGGAAGCGCAGCGACGGTGGTGGGTGGAAGCGTGGGCCTTTAGGCCCGCGGAAAAGCTCGCAATGATGAAAGGGCTTTAGCCCCGGGTTCGCTGGGGCACCCTTCTTCTGTCGCGCGATCGTTTGTGACAAAGCCTCTCGGGGGGATCAAATGCGTACGAAGTTCGCCGTTTTTACGATGTGTATTGCAGCACTCTTTGCCATGGCGCGCGTTCTTGCCAGCGCGCCGCGCGTAGCGCAAGCTGCGTCGCCAACGCCCGCCATGCAGGACCAATGCGACCGCGCCTGCATGAAGAGCATTCTCGACCAATATCTCGTCGCGCTCGTGAAGCACGACGACTCCGGCCTGCCGCTCGCCAAGAATTACAAATACACCGAAAACACCGCCCAGATACGGCTGGGCGACGGCCTCTGGGTCGGCGCATCCGAATTGCCGGCGTTCCGCATCTACGGCATCGATCCCGCGTCGGGCGAAGCCGCGGTCTTCTGCGTGATGAAGGAATTCAACAAGCCGGTCCTCGTCACGATCCGCCTGCGCATCCAAGGCCGCAAGATCACCGAGATCGAGCACATCGTCCGCCGCGATCCGCGCCCCGAAGGCTTGCCCAATCTCGTCACGCCGCGGCCCGGCCTCGTCGAAGATGTCCCGCCCGCTGAGCGCACTCCGCGCGCGGAGATGCTTCGCATCGGCGATGAATATTTCGACTCGATCGTGAAAGGCAACGGCAAGCTTGCTCCGTTTGCCGCTGATTGCGTGCGCCACGAAAACGGCGTGCAGACCACCACCAACAAAGTCCTGCCGGCGAAAGGGCCCGACGGCGGCCCGCTGAATCCGGCGATGGCCAAGCTCCTCGCGCTCGGCTGCGAAGCCAGCATGAACACCGGCGCCTGGGTCTACATCACGAAAATCGAGCCGCGCCGCGTCCTCATCGCCGACGAACAAAAGGGGTTGGTGTTCGCGTTTCCGATGTTCTTCCATCGCGGCAAGGTCCGCTCGATGAAGATAACCGGCGTCCCTGGCGTGGATTCCATCCCGATCAGTTTCGGCCCAATCAATATGGAAGCGTGCGCCATCTTCAAAATCCGCGGCGGCAAAATCCACGAGATCGAAGCCTCGGGCTTCCTCCTGCCCTATGGCGCAAAAACCGGCTGGGAATAGCGACGAGCGTCCCTCAGGGAAATCGGAGGAAAGTGGAGCGCACTTGTGAAGCTTTGGATTGGGCTGGCGGGCCTCCTGGCGTTACTCACGATGGCCGCAAGCACGTGATAACTGAGGTCAATGCGTGAGGTGAGCCCGCGCTGAACCGCAACGGCGTGCCTGCGGTTCAGCGCGGCTTTTCAATCGTTCACTACGAGATCGGGGTGCAGACGGACTTGACCTCGGTGTACAGCTCGAGCATTTCCTTGCCCATCTCGCGGCCCCAGCCCGACTGCTTGTATCCGCCGAAGGGCATCGCCGAATCGAGGACGCCGTAGCAGTTAATCCACACCGTGCCCGCGCGGAGCGCCGCCGCGGTGCGATGCGCCTTCTTGATGTCGCGCGTCCAGACCGCCGCCGCCAACCCGAACGGCGTGTTATTGGCCTTGGCCACCAGATCGTCGACATCGCTGAATGGCATCACCGTCACCACCGGCCCGAAAATCTCCTCGCGCACCACCTTCATCTTCTCGTTTGTGTTGACGAGCACCGTCGGCTTCACGAAATAGCCCTTCTCGCCCTGGCGGCTTCCACCCGTCACCGCCTTCGCTCCCTCGGAGAATCCCGATTCCAGGTAGCTGCACACCCGGTTCATCTGCTCCTCGGAAACGAGCGGCCCCATGTCGCTGGTGGATTCCATGCCGGGACCCACGCGGATCTTCGATGCGAGCTGCGAGACGCCATCGACGACCTTGTCGAACTGCTTCTCCTCGACATAGAGCCGGGAGCCCGCGCAGCACACCTGGCCCTGATTGAAGAAGATGGCATTCGCCGCGCCGGGAATCGCGCTTTCGATTTCGGCATCCTGAAAAACGATGTTCGGCGATTTTCCGCCGAGCTCGAGCGACACCTTCTTCAGGTTTCCGGCCGCTGCGTGGACGATCAGCTTGCCCACTTCCGTCGAGCCCGTGAACGCGATTTTATCCACGTTCAGATGCGCCGCCAGCGCCGCGCCCGCCGTTTCGCCGTAGCCGGTCACAATGTTGACGACGCCATCCGGAATCCCGGCTTCCTGTATCAATTCGCCCAGCATCAACGCCGTCATCGGCGTCTGCTCGGCCGGCTTCAGCACCACGGTGCAGCCGGTCGCCAGCGCCGGCGCCAGCTTCAGCGTCGCCATGATCATCGGAAAATTCCACGGGATGATCTGGCCCACCACGCCGATCGGCTCGCGTAGCGTGTACGCCAGGAATTTCGCGCCGTGCGCCGAAATCGGAATCGTGCTGCCCTCCACCTTCGTGGCCCAGCCCGCGTAGTAGCGCAGCTGGTCGATCGAAGTAGGAATGTCGACCATGCGCGTGAGTCCGAGCGGCTTGCCTTGGTCGAGGCATTCGAGCTGTGCGAATTCCTCGAGGCGCTTCTCGAGCAGGTCCGCGAGCTTCCAGATCACGCGCCCACGCTCGGACGGCGTGATATTTCGCCACGGCCCTTTATCGAACGCCGCGCGTGCGGCCGCCACGGCGCGGTCGATATCTTCCTTGTCGCCCTCGGCGACGTGCGCCAGCACCTCGCCGGTCGCCGGATTGTAGGTCGGGAACGTCTTCCCCGATGCGGCGTCCACCCATTTTCCGTTGATCAAAAGCTGCCGCTTTTTCGCGACATACTTGCTTACGTTCTCATCCACTGGAATCGCTTGCGTTGCAGTAGCCATTTTTCCTCTCCTTCTGTTTTTCCCCGAGAGCGCATCTTAGACCCAACCTTAGCGATTGAATAGCCCAATGTAGACGGCGCTGCCGAGCACGTGCCCCTTCACCGCATCTTCGATCTGCTCGCGCGTGGCGCCCAGCGGCAGATCGAGTTTTTCGTCCAGCGCCAGCAATTCAAACGTGTAGTGGTGCGGATTGCCTGGTCCCGCGCAAGGCCCCTGGTAGCCGGCCTTGCCCGTGATGTTGTTTCCCTGCAGCGCGCCATCGGGCAGCGGCGCCGCCGGCGGGATGTCCTCTCCGAGCGCCACGGTGCCGGCGGGAATGTTGAAAATGATCCAGTGCGTCACGTCCGTCGGAGCCTTCGGCACGTGCGCGTCGGGGTCGTGCAGAATGAGAACGAAACTCACGGTGCCATTCGGCGCGTTCGTCCAGCCCATCATAGGCGAGATGCCCGTCGATATGTTGCGCGGGCCGCTTGGCGGCGGCGTTGTCGCCGCGCACGTGTATTTCGTCGGGATCCTGCTCAAATCGGCGAACGATGAGCTCCACATCAGCAGCGACGGTGGCGGCCCGGCGGGTCGTGCCGGCGGCGGCGCCTCCTGCGCTCGCGCTCCCACGCTCGCGCCCAGAACTAAAATGGCTCCCAAAATCATCCGAACAACGCTTCCCATCATCGCTCCTCCTATGAATGCCAGCCCTGGCGCGAAGCCGTTCCGCTCCCGTTACGACTGATGCCCCAATATACTCCGCCAGCGCATGGCGGCGCGCGCAATAGATTTTGGATTTTGAATTTGATTTTTCCGATGCCCCAGCCTCGATTTGTGAGGCGCGCTCTACGATCGCGCCCAAGGCAGCGTCGAATTCGCGAGCGAGACTTGCCCGCGCAGCAAAAGGAAAATGTAAGCGCCGAGGCAGAATTTCCCGAAGAGCAGCATCGAAAACGCCGCCACCAGAAACGCCTCGAACACCCACGCAGTGATGTTCCAGCCTTGCAGTAGCGCTACGCCCACAATCAAAGTGAACGCCGCCGCGATCGCTTGCGCGAAACGCCGCGGTCCGGGCGCGGCAACGAGCGGAGCGCGCCTGCGCGGCGCGGCAAACACACGGTTGTAAAACACCTCGAATGGATTCAGGCTCGGCACGATCACGTTCCACCACAGCACCGCCGAAAGCGCGAAGAAAAGCGCCATCGCGTAATGAATGGGCGCGGTCGCACCCAACATGTAACCCGCCACGTGCAGAACGATGCCAACCACAATGAGACTCCCCACGATTCGCGGCTGAAAATAGAGCCCGGCAAAGTGCATGTCGCACAGCGCCGACGGCTCATCGGCAAATCCCTGCTGCTTCATGAAATTTCGAATTGCGGACGACGCCATGGAAGACCCCTCGGAAATTATTCTACCAATATAGATGCGGAACGAAACGAAATCGCTTCAGTCGTCAGGGGCGCAAACAGAAAGCCCCATCCTTCCGCGGACGGAAGGATGGGGCTCGTCGAGAAACAGATCCAAACTATGAAATCGGCGTGCAGACCGATTTCACTTCCGTATACATCTCGAGCACTTCGTGACCCATCTCGCGGCCCCATCCGGACTGCTTGTATCCCCCGAACGGCAGTGCCGCGTCGAACACGTTGTAGCAATTGATCCACACGGTGCCGGCGCGGAGCGCCGCCGCAGTGCGATGAGCCTTCTTGATGTCGCGCGTCCACACGCCGGCGGCCAATCCGTATTCGGTATCGTTCGCCTTGGCGATCAGGTCGTCAACATCTTTGAACGGAATCGCGGTGACGACGGGGCCGAAAATCTCCTCGCGCACCACTTTCATTTTGTCGTTCGTGTTGACGAGCACCGTCGGCTTCACGAAGTAGCCCTTCTCGCCCTGTCGGCTGCCACCTGTAGTAGCCTTGGCACCCTCCGAGAATCCAGACTCCAGATAGCCGCACACGCGATTCATCTGCTCCTCGGAAACCAGCGGGCCCATCTCGGTGGCCGGCTCCATGCCGGGACCCACTTTGATCTTCGATGCGATCTGCGACACGCCGTCGACCACCTTGTCGAACTGCTTCTGCTCGACATACAGCCGCGAGCCCGCGCAGCAGCACTGGCCGTGATTGAAGAAGATGGCCATGGCGGCGCCGGCAATGGTGTTGTCGATGTCGGCGTCGTCGAAGACGATGTTGGGCGATTTGCCGCCGAGCTCGAGCGACACCTTTTTCAGATTGCCGGCCGCCGCATGAACGATCAGCTTGCCGACTTCCGTCGAGCCGGTGAACGCGATTTTGTCAACATCGGGATGGGCGGCGAGCGACGCGCCGGCCGTTTCGCCGTAACCCGGCACCACGTTGACGACTCCATCGGGGATGCCGGCTTCCTGAATGAGTTCGCCGAGGCGCAGGGCCGTGAGCGGTGTCTGCTCGGCCGGCTTCAGCACGACGCAACATCCGGCCGCGAGGGCCGGGCCGAGTTTCCACGCCGCCATCAGCAGCGGGAAATTCCACGGGATGATTTGGCCGGCCACGCCGACGGGTTCGCGCAGCGTATAGGCGAGAAACTTGCCCATGCGAGACGAGATTGGGATGGTGTTGCCCTCGATCTTCGTCGCCCACCCCGCCATATAGCGGAAAAGATCGGCGGCGAGCGGGACGTCCGCCACGCGCGCGATGGTGACGGGCTTGCCGTTGTCGAGCGATTCGAGCTGCGCGAGTTCCTCGTTGTTTCGGTCGATGAGCTCGCCGAGCTTCCAGATCAGTTGGCCGCGCTCCGATGGGGTTAGCTTGCGCCACGGGCCTGTTTCGAAAGCGGCGCGGGCGGCGGCGACGGCGCGGTTGATATCTTCCTTGTCGCCTTCGGCGATTTGCGCGAGGACGTCGCCTGTGGCCGGATTGTAGGTTGGAAATGTTTTGCCGGAAGCGGAGTTCACCCACTTGCCGTTGATCAACATCTGGCGAGGCTTTGAAACGTAACGCGATACATTCTGGTCGAGCGGAATCGTTTGTGTTGCAGTGGCCATCTCTATCCTCCTCTAGCTCAAATGAAAGTCTTCACATTTGGGGTTGTGGATCGGCGAACTTCGACGTACGGAGCGGCGGGCGCCGATTCTGGTTCTTGCGGTCGATGCTGGGCAGCGAAATCATTCGCATACCACCGTAGGATGCAACTGCCTGCGGAGAGGAAAGCCGGGAAGCCAAACCTTTTAGCTTCGCGCCGGTACGCCCGGCATACACCAGGCACCGGGTATGCTACGCCCGCGCTCGCGGCGATGCAAGTGGCTCTGGAGAGACAAAGACGAGTGGCGAGTGACGAGTGGCGAGTGACTAGAAGCTGTCTCATAAATGTTCGCGGGTGGAGGCGAAGAGTGCCTTCAGGGGCTAAAGCCCAGCTTTTCTTCGCCGGAATGTCGGAGCTAAAGCTCCGACCCCCTAATCAGCATTTATGAGATGGCTTCTAGTGACTAGGTGGTAGACCTGACGAAGGCGGGGAAGAAATTCATGAAGAGCGCCGTGCCGAGATATTCGAAACTGGTGAAGGCATTCATGCTCGCGCTGCACGCGCGCGAACAGGAGTCGCTGGTGCGGATTTGCGAGAAGTTGCGCGAGGGAGATGTGGTGAAGCTTGTGAGGGAGATCGCGATAGAGGATGAGGGGGGAGTGAAGGGTCGCGAACGTTCCAGGTGGAGTTGGCAAAGCCCAACAATGAATTCAGCCATTGGCGTTTCGGAGCCGAGGGATTGTTCGGCGACGGCGGCAATGATCGGAGGGAAGCTCCCAGCACCTTCTCCGAACCTGCCACAAGCGGACTTCTGGACGGTCGGCGGGATTACCCGGACAAGTCCCTGCTAGTACCAGCTTGTCCCCGTAAGCGCGTTAATCAGGCGCTCGCGCGACTCTGCGGCGGATGTCTCTCCATTCAACCCTTGAACCTGTATAATCCGCGCACACGATGGCACTCTCGGCTGGCGCGAAACTCGGTCCTTACGAAATCGGCGCGCCGCTCGGCGCGGGCGGCATGGGCGAGGTGTACCGCGCGCGCGATACGCGCCTGGACAGAATCGTCGCGATCAAAGTGCTGCCAACGCATCTTGCCGATCTCCCCGAGTTACGCGGGCGATTCGAGCGCGAAGCCCGCGCCATCGCCAGCCTGAATCATCCGCACATCTGCACGCTCCACGATATCGGGCGGCAGGGCGGCACCGATTATCTGGTGATGGAGCTTGTCGAAGGCCAAACGCTCGCGCAGCGTTTGCTCAAGGGCCCGCTGCCCGCAGAGCAACTGTTGCAGTACGCCATCGAAATCGCCGACGCGCTCGATAAAGCCCACCACAACGGCATCACCCACCGCGATTTGAAGCCCGGCAACATCATGCTTACCCAATCCGGCGTGAAGTTGCTGGATTTCGGTTTGGCAAAGCTGACGCGGGACGCGGCCGTGACGACCAATACACTCACCACGCTGCCGACGGCTGAACATACGATCACCGCCGAAGGCAGCATCGTCGGCACGCTGCAATATATGGCCCCGGAACAGCTCGAGGGCGCCGAGGCCGACGCGCGCACGGACATTTTTGCATTCGGCGTGGTGGTGTACGAGATGGCGACGGGGAAAAAAGCTTTTGACGGCAAAAGCCAGGCCAGCCTGATCGCGAAGATTCTAGAGACCGATCCGCCGCCGATTTCTTCGCTCCAGCCGATGACTCCGCCCGCGCTGGATCGCGTCGTCAAGAAATGCCTGGCCAAGGAACCCGAAAAACGATGGCAGGACGCCGGCGATCTGTGCGACGAACTGAAGTGGCTCGCGGAAACCGGCGTGCCGGCGGAACAAGTTTCTACGGCGCGCAGTAACCGATGGGCGCTGATTTCCGCACTCGCGTGCGTGGTTGTCGCTGCGGCAGCCGGAGCCGCGGGATGGTTGCTGAAGCCCGCGCCGGCTTCCGAGCAGGTGATGCAATTAGCCGTCCCTCTTCCCGACGAGATGTCGTTGCCCTTTTTTGTCGAGCTGTCGCCGGACGGCCGGCGCATGGTCCTGGGCGTACGCAACGGAAATGAAAGTGAGCTTGTTCTTCGATCTCTCGATTCATCGCAAATTCAATCCCTGGCCGGTACCGAAAATGCCCGATCGCCTTTTTGGTCTCCCGACAGCCGCTCGATTGGGTTTTATGCGGATGGAAAACTGAAGACGATTTCCGCCAATGGGGGCCCGGCGCAGGTGTTGTGTGACGCGGGCCTGTCTGGATACGGCGGGGCCTGGAACAGCAACGGAGCGATTCTTTTCACGGCCGACACCGGTCCTCTTCAGCGAGTGAACGCCTCCGGAGGAAGTTGCGCTCCACTGATGAAGGGGGAGCCAGGCGAGAATGACGGTTCCCCCGTTTTCCTGCCCGATGGGAAGCATTTCCTTTACGAGGCCTCCGGAGGCGACGAATCCAAAACCGGCATCTACGTGGCGTCGCTCGATAATCCCGCCGGTGAGCGCCTGCTTTCCGATCAATCAGGCCTCGAATTTGCCCCGCCGACGCGCGGAAGCAAGCAAGGTTACATCCTCTTACTTCGAGGAACCACGCTGACGGCCCAGCCATTCGATCCCGGGACGCTACAGCTCGCCGGAGACGCTTTCCCGGTGGCTCAACAGGTATCCATGAATTTCAGCAACGGAGTAGCCGCGTCGGTTTCCTCAAACGGCACGCTAATTTATTTAACCAACATCAACCGCGATGGTCAGCTCACTTGGTTCGATCGCTCCGGCAAAGTATCGGGAATAGTCGGGCCACACGGATGGCAGGACGGCGTCGCCCTTTCGCCCGACAACAGGATCGCGGCCATCTCTCGCAACTTTAGCGGTTCGGACGTCGAGTTGTGGCTCGAAGATTTGGTCCGTGGCGGAGCCACTGCGTTCACATTCGATCCAACGCACGGCCGGGACGCGGTTTGGTCCCCGGACAGCTCTCAAATTATTTTTGCGTCTGCCGACGGGAAGATTTACCGAAAAGAGGCGAACGGGGGCGGTCAGGAAGAGCCCCTGCTCGCCGGCGGCAATTCGAAGTATCCGTCCGACTGGTCGCGCGACGGGCGCTTCTTGCTCTATACCGATATCGATCCGAAAACCGCCGCCGATATTTGGGCGCTGCCCGATCCGTCGGTCAAGTCTGGAGATAGCAAACCGTTCCCTTTTCTTCAGACCCAATTTTCGGAGAGCCAAGCGCAGTTCTCTCCGGACGGCCGCTGGATCGCTTACGCCTCAAATGAATCCGGTCAAGAGGAAATCTATGTAAGGCCATTTTCCGGACAACCCTCAGGCACCGCCGGCGAGTGGAAGATTTCGACCGCTGGTGGTCGCGAGCCGCGCTGGAACCCGGATGGCAAGGAACTCTATTATTTGGCGGAGGAACCGACTGGGCATTTCAAGGCCCAATTGATGGCCGTGCCGGTTCACGCGAGCGGCGCGGTTTTCCAGGCGGGGGCACCCGCGCGACTCTTTGACTTCGATTACCTGGGAATCGTGCCGCAGCGTAACATTTTCGGATACAGCGTGGCGGCCGCTGGCCAGCGGTTTCTTGTGAACCCTTCCACCCAGCCGATCACCACAACCTTGAACGTGATCGTGAATTGGGAAGCGAGCGTTTCTAGAAACAAATGAGGATGTGCACCGGATGATCGAACATGTCCGGTTGAGCGCTGGTCAGACACTAGACACTCGCGCGTGTGGATGTTTTCGGGCTCCTTCCGCTTGCGGACCAACTTTCTGGTAAGTCGGGTGGTCTCAATGGGTCGACGCAACACCCAGGTCGAACCCACCCTCATAAATCGAGAGTGGGGCACCCGGAAAGGCGAAAAAACCCGCCAGCCGGGCCGGATGCACGCCGGTCAGCGAGGGCCGGTGAGGGAGCGCGGCGCGGAGGCGGGCGGAGCGCCGAGGGGCTCGGAGCGCGGGCCGTAGTGCGGGAGCGGGCGATCGAGTTCGTAGGCGCCGAGATCGGGGGCGCGGCCGGAGAAATCGTCGTTGATCGTGGGGAGCAGAATGCCTGCGTCGACGGCTGGTGAGCCGGGCTTGAGGCGGAAATCGAAATCCCCGGGATTGTAGAGACGCTGCGGGTCGGATTTGTCCGGCTCGGTAACGTGCACGAAGATATCGTAATCCACGAGAATGCTGTGCTGCTCCTGGCCCGTGGCCTTGCGGTATTCGTCGAGCGACTTGAAGTGGCGTGCGACGAGCGTCGCGGCGCCATAATCGGCGGCGACTTCAAACGGCGGGGAGTCCCACTCGAAAGCATCCTCGACATTCGGATTCGGGCGGAAGCCATTGTAATCGGAGCTCGAATAGTTGGTGAACGTGCGGAGATTCAAGACCGGGCTGGCCCAGCCGTCGCCCAGAATAAGATTGTTGAGGAAATGAACATTTGACGCCGGGCCCATGAGACGGCCCTGGCCCACGAAGGTGTTTTGATAAACGAGGACGCCGGCCGGCGTGTCGACGAATTTCAGCGGGCCGCCGGTGGTCGTGTCGTAGATCAGATTCTGATAAAAGTACAGCGGGCCGCCGAAGATCGGCTGCGCGCTGAGCGCGCCGCCCGCCGAATTAAAGCAGCGATTGCGGAAAACGCGAATGTTGTGCGCGCCGCCGTCGGCTTCGATGCAATTGTCCGCCATGTTGTAAATGTCGTTGTTATAGAAGTCGATGGAGACGGGCACGCGGTCGCGGATTTCGTTCGGCGTGCCGTCGGGGTCGCCGTAGGTGGCGATGTCGATGCCGTCGTGCCAGTTGGCGACGTAGTTGAAGGCGACGACGTGGCCCTGGCCGTAAATCTTGATCGCGTACTCGGAAGTGATGAGCGCAGGATAGCCGGGAAACTTGGCCCAGACGGCGGGCGTCCACCAGCTCTGCAATTTCTCGGGATCGTGGCGGCCGATGAAGACATTGTCGGCGATGTAGAAATTCTTCGAGCCCGACCAATCGTCTTCAACGCCGCGGCCGACATCCTCGATGCGCGAATGCTTGAGCGTGAAGCCGCTCGAGCCGGCGATGTTCTTATAGCCGAGCAGAAAAGCCACGTTGGTGTTGCGGACGGTGATGCCCTCGAAATAGTTGTAGTTCGCGGCCATGAGATTGAAGAGATTCTGGCAACCGTCGCCATCGAAGATCACTTCGCCATCGCCCGCGCTTTGATGACGATCGGCCTGTCGAGCGTGCCGCTCGCCGTGAGGTAATACGTTCCGTCGAACGGCGTGCCGTAGGCGGCGATCGTCCGGTCGAATCCGCTATAGACGAAGCGATTGTCTTTATAGAGTCCGGCGTGGACGAGAATGATATCGCCGGGCTGAACGCGCGGCGGCATCACATTCGAATGATCGGATTCGTCGGCGCCCATGTAGTACGCGGCGAGCAGGCCGGTGAAGGCAGGCTCCTGCCTGGCGCCTTTGTAGCCGAAGGGATAGACGTTGTAGACATGGCCGCCGGCGGCAGGCTCGGGCTCCCTGCGCGTGCGGGCCGTCACCGTGCGTTCCGCTTTTCCTTTCACTCCATCGGGATCGCTGAGGACGAAGCGGCACTCGTATTCGGTGTCCGGCTCCAGATCGAGGATGCTGCCCGCAAACATATTGGGAGCGACGTAGTTGAAATAATGCAGGCCCCCGTCGCGGGGTGTTCCGCCGAGCACCTTCTCGCCTTGCAGGCGCAGGAGCGGGAGTGCCTGACGCCAGGCGTGTTCGCCCGTTTTCCGGTAGGTCACATCCACGCGAGCGTTGCGGTTGTCGTCACCCGAGATTCGCCATTCGAAACCGAGCGAAACGAGGGTGGGCGGATCGGCCGCGAACTCGCCTGCAACAGTGTTTTTCTGGCACCACGCCGGTCGAGGGAAGAAAATCATCAGCGCCAGAAGAGGGAAGAGCGCGCGAACCGGATGGAGCCTGTTCACACCCTCCGATTTCACGGAATGAATCCCTCCACGCGCAGCAACCTTTGAAATCGCGGATCGGATCGCAATGCCTCGTACCGGGGATCTACGTTGAGCCATTCCGGCTCCCCTCCGGCGCCGGGCGCGGAGCCTTCCTCGAGCGCCTCCATTGCCTGGCCTTTTCTGCCGAGTGCCACCAGCGTGGCAGCTCGATAGACGGGGCTGGCGCCGCCAGGTTTCACGTGGTCATCGAGTTCAGCCAGCACCGCTTCGGCTTCCGCGCGTTTTCCGGCAGCCGCGTAGGCGTGCCCGAGATAATCGAGATAAATCGCCGGACGGCTCCCTGAAAGCGTCAGGGCCTCCTGAAACTCTGCAATGGCGGACTCGGGCTGGCCTTCCTGCTCGCGGGCCAAACCAAGAACCGTGTGCGCCACCATGAAATTCGGATCTCGCTGCAAGACGCTTGCAGACAGCCTGTCCGCCGAGCCGTAGTCCCTGGCAAAATACGATACGTAGGCCGCAGCGGTCGTCACGATCGACGAAAGGGGATCGAGCTCCTCCGCCTGCCGGATCTGGACGAGAGAAGGCTCGCGGCGACCCAGAGCGGCGAGGAGCAGCGCGTACCAGTGATGCGCCGGCACGTAGTTGTCGTCGAGCTCGATGGCGCGTTGGAATTGCTTCTCGGCGTCGCGCCAATTCATGTCCCACATGAAATCGACGTAACCGAGAGAGGCGTGGCCCTCCGCCAGGCTATCGTCGAGCTCGACGGCCTTCTCCGCTGTTGCCCTGGCTTTGGGAATTCCTTGTTTGCCGGGAAAATATCCGTAATAGATCAGCAGGCTATAGGTGTCCGCGAGGCCCGAATACGCCGGCGCGTAGTCGGGATCTTCCACGATCGCTTCGTTGAACGCACCGATCGCGGTCGTCATCCCTTCAATCGAACGCTTGTTCAAATTGTAGCGGCCGCGCAAGTACGAGCGGTATGCTTCCGGAACCACGGAGCGCTCGCCGGCCAGCGCCGTTTGCTCTTGCGGCGTGAGCTGAATCTGGATTTCCCGCGCGATGTCTTCAGCCACTTCGCCCTGCAGCCTGGAGAGATCGCCGATGCGCCGGTCATATTCGTGCGCCCAGAGATGGGTCTGGTCGTCGGCTCGAATCAGTTGCGCGGTGATGCGAAGGCCGTCGCCGGCTTTGCGAACGCTGCCCTCGAGCACGTAGTTGACGCCGAGCTCCTGGGCAATCTGCCGGATCGACTTGGAGCTGCTCTTATATTGCATCGCCGACGTGCGGGCGATCACGCCCATCTGCTGATGGTTGAGTTCACCGAGCTGCGTGATCATCTCTTCGGTGAATCCGTCGCTGACGTAATCCTGGCCCGGATCGCCCGTCAGATTAGCGAACGGGAGCACGGCGAGCATGACGCGGGCGGGACGCGGTGCCGGCCGGGGCCGGAGGTAGCGCAGTCCGACCGAAACGGCAGCCGCGACGGCGATCAATGCGAGCCCGAAAACGAGCGCCTTGCGACGGCGCGAAATTCCTTGGCTTTCCTCGCTTGCGCCAGCAGATACGTTGCCGGCCGCGCGCGCGTGGCCGCTTGGATCGCGGTGAAGCGAGATTTCGATCGTTTGCGTTCCGGCGCTCATCGCGGAAGCACGAGCCGCTCCCGCCTCATCGGTTTCCCCAATTCGCTCGACCGGAAGGATGAACCGATAGCCGCGGCGCGGAATCGTTTCAATATAGCGAGGTTTGTCTGCGCTGTCGGAGAGAGCGTCGCGGAGTTTGCTGACGGCGGTGTTGAGGCCAGTCTCGAAATCGACGAAGGTATCTTCCGGCCATAGGCGGCGTTTCAATTCCTCGCGGGTAACGAGGTCGCCCTGGCGCTCGGTGAGCAGCGCCAGCACGCGGAGCGGTTTTTCCTGCAGCCGAATTCTTGAGCCGCCCTTGCGGAGTTCACCGGCACGCAAGTCGAGTGAATAGGCACCAAACCGAAGGCTCGGCGAGCTGGTAGCCGGCTGCATGGGCAATCCTTCAGGTCGCAATGCGGGGCAGCGGGATTCTAGCACGGAACCAGTACTCGGCCAGATTAGTTTCGATTTAGCCTAAACCATGCGGCTTGAGACGGCTATCCGATAAGGTTTGATAAAGACAAAATTTTTCCTCCGTGCATTGACCCATTTGCGGCAATCACGCAGACTCCACGCACACTATTCGTCCCCAGGAGCCATGGTCGTGGAACACCAAGGGCCTGTTTCGAACGAAGCGGAATTCGAGTACTGGCTTACATCGGCGTTCGAGAGCGAGCGCAAGCGCCTTCGCGATCCCGCGACGGTGCGCGATTCCCAACCAAACGTCGTCCCGGACCGCAACATTACCAAGGAAAACGAGAACGGGGCGTAATCGGCGCGCGGCTTCGCGACCCGAATCTCGAATCCCTCCTGCCTATCCGCTTTTTCTATCGGATGCTTCCGAACTTCAGAGGTATCACTGTGGCCCCGCAACGCTTATGATAGGTACTCGCCCTTGCCGGTATCTAGGCGTTCTGGACGGATTGAGTTCCCATGGGCATCCGAATCGCGCTCAACCACAAGACGAGGTATCACTACGCCAAGCCGGTATGGCTATCGCCCCATGTCGTGCGTCTGCGTCCGGCGCCGCATTGCCGCACTCCGGTAGTCAGCTATTCGCTGAAAGTGGTTCCGGCCGAGCACTTCATCAACTGGCAGCAGGATCCGTACAGCAACCGGCTGGCGCGGCTAGTTTTTCCGAAGAAGACTGCCGAGTTTTCCGTGGAAGTCGATCTCGTGGCGGATCTGACCGTCACGAATCCCTTCGATTTCTTTCTCGAGAAATACGCCGAGGAATGTCCGTTCCAATACGATCCAGTTCTGGCGCGCGAGCTCGTTCCCTATCTTGAAATTTCCCCGCGCGGTCCCAAGCTGCAGCAATTAGTTCGCGACCTGCGCAAGGAAAAAATGCGGACCGTCGATTATCTCGTGTACCTCAACCAGCAGATTCACAACCGGGTGAAATATATGATCCGCCTCGAGGAAGGCATCCAGACGCCGGAGGAAACGCTCACTCTGGGGAGCGGCTCCTGCCGGGATAGCGCTTGGTTGTTCGTCCAAGTGCTCCGGAATCTGGGGCTGGCCGCGCGCTTTGTTTCCGGCTACCTCATTCAGCTCGCGCCCGACGTGAAATCGCTCGATGGCCCCAGCGGCACGGAAAAGGACGTCACCGATCTCCACGCTTGGACCGAGGTCTACCTTCCCGGCGCGGGCTGGGTTGGACTCGATCCGACATCCGGACTTTTTGCAGGAGAAGGGCATATTCCCCTCGCATGTTCGGCCGATCCCGTGACCGCCGCCGCAATTTCCGGCTTCTTCTCGACCGACGACGAATCGGTGGTCACCACGGAGCCGGGCCTCGAAATCGGCGCGAACGGCAGAGGCAAGGACCAGTTCGAATTTTCCATGTCCGTCACGCGCATCCATGAAGACCCGCGCGTAACGAAACCCTACACGGACGAACAGTGGCTCGAGATCGAATCGCTGGGGCACCAGGTGGATGCCGACCTGAAAGCGCACGACGTGCGGCTCACCATGGGCGGCGAGCCGACATTCGTTTCCATCGACGACATGGACGGCGCCGAGTGGACCACCGCGGCACTCGGCCCGGAGAAATACAGCCGCGCGAACGAGCTGATTCGGCGTCTTCGCGACCGCTTCGCGACGGGCGGCTTTCTGCATCACGGACAAGGCAAGTGGTATCCCGGCGAATCGCTGCCGCGATGGGCGCTCGGGCTTTATTGGCGCAAAGATGGCGAGCCCATCTGGCGCGACCCGGCTCTGGTGGCGGATGAAAACAAGCCGGGCCGTCTCACGGCGGCCGATGCGCAGGCCTTCATCACCGAATTGGCGAAGCGACTGGATGTGAATGCGAAGCACGTGCTTCCGGGCTACGAAGACGCCTGGTATTACCTCTGGAAAGAGCGCCGGCTGCCGGTCAACGTCTCCCCGCTCGACAGCAAGCTGGAAAATGCCGAGGATCGCGCGCGCCTGGCTCGCATCTTCGAGCAGGGCCTGAGCAAGGTCGTCGGCTACGCGCTTCCGTTGCGGCGCGAGTATTACACCGACGGCACGAGCGAATGGGAAAGCGGCGCGTGGTTCTTCCGCCCCGAACAGATGTACTTGATTCCCGGCGATTCGCCGATGGGACTTCGCCTTCCGCTCGATTCGATTCCCTGGGTGAGCGAATCGGAATTCCCGCGCATGTACGAGCAGGATCCGATGGCGCCGCGCAGCCCGCTGCCCGATCGCGCGTCGATTTCGAAGCAGCGATACGTTGCCGGCATGCCCGAGCCCGGGAATCCGCAGGGATTCGTCGAGCAGTCGCTCGGTCCCGTGCCGGCGAAGCGGATGCCCGCGCCGAGGAACGCATCCGCCCGATTTGCCGCCGCTGCAGGGCGAATCGGCGCCGTGGATCATTCGCACCGCCTTGTGCACCGAAGTGCGCGGCTCGGTGCTGCGCGTCTTCATGCCGCCGCAGCAATATCTCGAGGATTATCTCGATCTGGTCGCGGCCATCGAGGATACGGCCGCCAATCTTGGGCTTCCGGTTCTCGTCGAGGGCTATGCGCCGCCGCCCGATCCGCGGCTGAATGCAATCAAGGTGACGCCCGACCCCGGCGTGATCGAGGTGAATACCCGGGCAGTCGGCTCCTGGGACGAACTCGTGAAAAACACGGAGGCCCTCTACGAAGAAGCGCGCTTGAGCCGCCTCGCCACTGAAAAATTCATGCTCGACGGGCGCCACACGGGCACAGGAGGCGGCAATCACATCGTCGTTGGCGGCGCGTCTCCCTCCGATTCGCCGCTGCTGCGCAATCCGGGCTTGCTTCGCAGCCTGCTCGGATACTGGCACAACCATCCGGCGCTTTCGTATCTCTTCAGCGGACTTTTCGTGGGCGCCACCAGCCAAGCGCCGCGCATCGACGAAGCGCGCAACGATCAGGTGTACGAGCTGGAAATTGCTTTCAAGCAAGTGCCGCAGGATAAGCCGACGCCGCCGTGGCTCGTCGATCGAATTTTCCGTCATCTGCTGGTCGACGCGACCGGCAACACGCACCGCGCGGAGTTCTGCATCGACAAACTTTATTCTCCGGACTCCGCGTCCGGGCGCCTCGGGCTGCTCGAAATGCGCGCGTTCGAAATGCCGCCGCACTCGCGGATGAGCCTCACGCAGCATCTATTGCTCGAAGCCCTGATCGCGACTTTTTGGAAACAGCCCTACCGCGAAGATCTTGTCAGATGGCGAACCGAGATTCACGATCGCTTCATGCTGCCGCATTTCGTCCGGCAGGATATGGAAGACGTAGTGGGCGATCTCAATCGAGCCGGTTATCCCTTGCGGCTCGAATGGTTCGCGCCGCACTTCGAATTCCGGTTTCCGCTCTATGGCACGATCGAGCACCGCGGAATCGAACTCGAGTTGCGCCAAGCCATCGAGCCCTGGAACGTGCTGGGCGAAGAGGTTAGTGCGGGCGGGACGGCGCGATACGTCGATTCCTCCGTGGAACGGTTGCAGGTTTTCGTGAATGGCATGGTCGATTCGCGGCACATCATCACCTGCAACGGCCATCGTGTCCCGCTGCATCCCACCGGCACCAACGGCCAGTTCGTGGCGGGCGTGCGCTACCGCGCGTGGCAGCCGCCGAGCTGCCTGCATCCGACCATCGGCATTCACTCGCCGCTGGTGTTCGACATTTTCGACAAGTGGTCCGGCCGGTCGATCGGCGGCTGCACATATCACGTGGCGCATCCCGGCGGCCGGAGCTACGAGCGCTTTCCCGTAAACGCCTACGAGGCCGAAGCGCGCCGCATGGGGCGGTTTTTCAAGTTCGGACACACACCGGGCCCGATGTCGGTCGGTGAGGAGAAGATCAGCAAAGAATTCCCGTTCACGCTCGACTTGCGCGCACAATAGAGAAGCAGAGTATGCATCCGCCCATTTCTTCGGAAGCCATCGACACAAACCCGGACTGTCCTCGCAGTATCGCCGGCAACTACACCGTCAATCCCGCCGTCGCCGATGAAATGATCGCAGCGGATGGTTCGCTGCGGCCGCACTGGCGGCAATTCGTTTCGATGCTCGACCGGCTCGGCCCCGAGGAGCTTCAGCGAAGCCGCGAGCACGCGCGGCGCTTGATGCGCGAGAACGGCGTCACGCACACCGTCTACGGCGATCCCGCCGGATGGAACCAGCCCTGGAACCTCGATCTCATCCCGCTGCTGATTCCGTCCGAGCAGTGGGCGCATGTGCGCGAAGGACTGATTCAGCGCGCGCGCCTGCTCGATTCCTTGCTCGCCGATCTTTACGGACCCATGCGCACGGTGCTCGACGGCCTGCTGCCTCCCGAGCTGCTATGGGCCAATCGCAGTTTTTTGCGCGCGTGCCACGGGACCAAATTGCCCGGCGATCGCTGGCTGCATCTCTACGCCGCCGATCTCGTGCGCACGCCCAACGGCGGCTACGAAGTTCTCAACGACCGCACGCAGGCTCCTTCCGGCGCGGGATATTCGCTCGAGAATCGGATCGTTCTTTCGCGCGCTCTGCCCGGCGCATATCGCCAGTGCAAGGTGCAGCGGCTCGCGCCGTTTTTTGGGGCGCTGCGCGATACGCTGCTTTCGCTCGCGCCCACTAACCGTCCGAATCCGCGAATCGTTCTGCTGACGCCCGGTCCCTACAACGAAACCTACTTCGAGCACTCGTATCTGGCGCGGTACCTGGGCTATCCGCTGGTCCACGGCAACGATCTCACCGTGCGCGACGCTACCGTGTATCTGAAGACGGTCGGCGGCCTGCAGCGCGTCGACGTGATCCTGCGCAGGGTGGACGACAATTTCTGCGATCCGCTCGAGCTGTTTGCCGGCTCGTATCTCGGCGTGCCGGGGCTGCTGCATTCGGTTCGGCAAGGCAACGTGACGGTCGCCAACGCGCTCGGCACCGGCGTGCTCCAGGCGCCGGGGCTTTTGCCGTTCCTTCCGGGCATTGCCCGGCATCTGCTCGGAGAAGATTTGAAGCTTCCATCCGTCTCCACGTGGTGGTGCGGCCAGCCCAAGGAATTGCAGTTCGTCCTCGAGAATCTCCCCGAGCTGGTGATCAAGTCCGCGTACCCGACGCTAGGCGAAGACCCGAGCTTCGGCCGGTCGCTCACGCGCGCCCAGCTTGAAGAACTCGGCGCGCGGATCAAAGCGCATCCCGATCAATACGTCGCGCAGAAACAAGTGATGTCGTGCACCACGCCGGCGCTCATCGACGATCAGGTGCAGCCCCGGCGTTTTGTGGTTCGCTCTTTCCTTGCCGCGTGCGGCGATTCCTACGCCGTGATGGACGGCGGCCTGACGCGCATCAATCCGTCGAGCGATTCTCTGGTTGTCTCGCTGCAGCGCGGCGGCGGCAGCAAAGACACGTGGATTCTTTCCGACGGCCCCGTGAGCCAGATGACGCTTCTCGTCAACTCGCGGCAGCGCGTCCTCTTCAACCGCGGCGGCGGCGATCTTCCCAGCCGCATTGCCGACGATCTCTTCTGGCTCGGCCGCTACGTGGAGCGCGCCGAAGCCCGCGCGCGCCTGGCCCGCGCCGCAGTCACTCGCGCAATCGAGGAAGACGAAACCGAAGAGACTCACGCCACTCGGATTCTGGCCATCGCGCTCTATGCCGCGGTCGGTTCGCTCGCCGGATCCGCCTCTCGGGCCGCGTTCATCCAGGGAGTGATGGGCAACGAAGAGAGCGCGGGCATCAGCGGCCTTCTCGCGCAGGCGCACAACCTCGCGCGAATTCATCGCGAAAGGCTTTCGCCGGACTCCTGGCGCATCCTTGAAGATATCCACCAGCGAGTCGCGCGCTACAAACCCGGCGCGGACGTATCCGTTGCGGACTGGCTCGATCTTCTCAACGATCTCGTGGTCACGTTGGCGGCGTTCATCGGCCTGTCGGCCGATTCCATGATGCACAGCCAGGCCTGGCGATTCCTCGATATGGGCCGTCGCCTCGAACGCGCCCTTTTCCTCACGGGACTTCTCCGCGCTACGCTCGTGAACCCCGGCACCGATCCGGCCTTGCTCGAAGCCATTCTCGAGATCACCGAGAGCGCGTTTCCCTATCGCCGCCGCTACCTGATGCAGCTGGAAACGGAAGCGATTGTGGACCTGCTCGTCGCGGACGAAAACAACCCGCGCGGCGTCGCTTTCCAGTTCGCCACGATCGCCAAGCACCTGGCCGCGTTGCCCCACGACGCCGCTCATCCCAGCCGCGAGCGCGACAACGAGCTGCTTTCGGGCCTGCGCGCCTCCCTTCGGATGGCGAATCTGAACGAGCTTTGCACGGTCGCGGAGGCCGAGCGCCGCGAAGGACTCGCCGCGCTCCTCTCGGATGTCTTCGAACGCGCCACTCAGCTCTCGAGCGCGATCGCCTATCTCTATTTCTCGCACGCGGCCGTTTCTCCGGTGCTGTGGCAGATGTCCGAGGAACCGGCGACGTGAAATATCGGATCACGCATTCGACCACCTATGAGTACGCGGACTCCGTGTCGCTCTCTCACAACATCGCCCGGCTGCGGCCTCGCGATAATGGCACGCAGCAAATCTGCCTGCGGCACGATCTTGCCGTTCTGCCCGCGCCCAGCGATCGCAGCGATTCGCTCGACTATTTCGGCAATCATGTTTCGTACTTCAGCCTTCAGGAATCGCACAATCAGCTGACGATCACTGCGAAGAGCGAGGTGGAAATAACCCCGATGGCCCACCCCGATTTCTCTCTCGGCTCGTCCTGGGAGAAAGTCCGCGACGAACTCCTCGCGAGCGCGAATCCGGAAACGCGGGCGGCTCGGGAGTTCACCTTCGATTCCACGTACGTCATCCGGTCCGCCGAACTCGCGAACTACGCGCTCGGCTCTTTTGTGCCGAATCAGCCTTTTCTTCCGTGCGTGCTCGATCTTACCGAGCGCATTCACAGCGAATTCAAGTTTCTGCCCGGCGCCACGAAAGTGGGCACTCCGATTGCGGAACGTCCTCCGCATGCGCAAGGGCGTCTGCCAGGATTTCGCGCACGTCCAACTCGGCTGTCTTCGCTCGCTGGGCTTCGCCGCGCGGTATGTCAGCGGATATATCGTCACCACTCCCCCGCCGGGCCGGGCGCGTCTGCAGGGCGCCGACGTCTCGCATGCCTGGATCAGCGTCTTTGTGCCCGCTCTCGGCTGGATCGATTTCGATCCCACCAACGGCTTGATTCCATCCGAGGGACACATCACGGTCGGCTGGGCCCGCGATTACGACGATATCGGCCCCGTGCGAGGAGTCGTGGTCGGTGGCCGGCGCCAGCACCTGGACGTCGCGGTCGACGTTACGCCAGTTGAGTAGACTCCCTGCCTTGTGTGAGCCGCGGCCATAACGCCCGCGCAATCAGGCATCTGCCGGGTGATAATTCCCATCAAAAGGAACGATTGGACAGCTTTCAGGGTGGTTGCTAGCCTTGCCTAATGTATGTCTTAATAGCGCTAGACGAAGAGCACGGCTTGTTGCATCCGGTTACGAGTCCGCTTTCGGCTGCAGGCACGCCCGGCGAGCAGCTGGGTCAGGCTGCCGAATTTGTGACTGCCTTGATGCGGGGCGGCGCTTGCGACACCTATGAACTCGAAAGCAACCAGTGGGTATTGGAAGTTCGGGCATCCGCCGTCTCCGGCGGCAGGTCCTGGACCCATTGAAGCCGCTCTCGAGAATCCATCTCCTGTAGACTTGAGGGCGTCCGCGCGGCCGAAGGGGCTGGTAGACTCGATTCGTCCCTACGCGACCGCCGCGGTGCTCGTGGCGATCGCTTTCGCGCTGACCTTCATACTGCGTTACTTCTTCCCGTATCCCGTTCTCTTTCTGTTTTTCGCGGCGGTCATGGCGAGCGCGTGGTTCGGCGGAACGGGCGCGGGATTATTCGCCGTCCTTCTTTCAACGCTGCTGACGGACTACTTCTTTGTTCCGCCGTTCCATTCTTTCATCGTCGACGCGACGAATATCTCCTACTTCGGCGCGTTTGTAATCTGCGCGCTGGTTGCCAGCTGGGTGAGCTCTGCGAAGAAGAAAAGCGAAGAGGCTTTGAAGGAAGCGCGCAATCAGCTGGAGGCTCGCGTGACGGAGCGCACCACCGAGCTGCAAAAATCAAACGCCGAATTGCGTTGGACGATTCAGGAACACGATAAGGCGCAGCAGGCCCTCCGCGAGACGCAAACGGAACTCGCGCATCTTTCCCGCGTCTTCAGCATGGGCGAACTTACTTCGTCGATCGCGCACGAAATCAGCCAGCCGCTCACCGCCGTGGTCACTCATGGCCACGCGTGTCTCGAATGGCTCTCCGCCGCGCCGCCGAACGTGGAGAAGGCCCGGCGCACCACGGAAAACATCATTCAGGATGGCACCCGCGCCGGCGCGGTTTTGGAGCGCATTCGCTCGCTTTTCAAGAAAGAGTCTCCCGCCCAGGACTGGCTGGATATGAATGAAGTGATCGAAGAACTCAACCTGTTTCTGCGCGATGAGGCCGGTCGCCGCGGCATTACCGTGCGCACTCGCCTCGCCCGGGATTTGCCCAAGGTCAAGGGGGACCGCGTGCAATTACAGCAGGTGGTGCTGAACCTCTTGATGAACGGCATGGACGCCATGAACGGGTTCGCGGGCCGCACGCGGGAGCTGGTGATCGGCTCCCGCCGGCACGATTCCCGGGCAATTCTGATTTCCGTGGAAGATTGCGGCATTGGGCTCCGGCCCGAAATCGAGGCACGTATCTTCGAGCCGTTCTTCACTACCAAGCCTCAGGGAATCGGCATGGGGCTGTCGATCAGCCGCTCGATCGTCGAATCTCATCGCGGCCATCTGTGGGCCGAGCCGGGCCGCTCCGGCGGCGCTCTCTTTCAATTCACAATTCCGCTTGATTCGGGGGATTCCAATGCATGAGCGCAGTGCGGCAATCTTTGTCGTGGACGACGACGTCTCCGTTCGCGACGCCATCAGCAATCTTCTGGAATCCGTGGGCCTCCGCGGAGAGACGTTCGCTTCCGCGGACGAATTCCTCAATGCGCCGCGTCCGGAAGCCCCGAGCTGCCTGATCCTGGACGTGAAACTTCCGGGCCGCAACGGCCTGGAGATTCAGGAAGACCTGCAGGCGATCGGAATTCGCATTCCGATTGTGTTCATCACCGCGCACGGCGACGTGCCGATGACGTTGCGCGCCATGAAAGCGGGCGCTGTGGATTTCCTGGCCAAGCCTTTCCAGAAAAAGGACCTTTTGGACGCCGTTCATCAGGCCCTCGAACACGACCGTGTCCAGCGCAAGGAGCAAGCGGAAGTATCAAGTCTCCGGGCTCGCGTCGATACCCTCACACCCCGGGAGCGCGAGGTGATGGACCTCGTCGTAACGGGCCTCATGAACAAGGAAGCTGCCGCCAAGCTGGGTCTCAGCGAAATCACGGTCAAGGTGCATCGCGGGCGGGTGATGCAGAAAATGGAGGCCGATTCGCTGGCTGAGCTTGTCATCATGTCGGAGAAACTCAAGCCCCGGCCTCGCCGGTAAGCCCTTCCAGGCCCGCAGCGTCCGCTTATACCAAAGGATAATTGATCGATTGGACGCGCGTTGCTAGCTTTAACCGCCTATGAATACGTCGTGGTCTATCCACTCGGCTGATAGACGGGTCGTTTCCGCCCGCACGACCCCCACAGAACGCTCCGAAACCCAGGCCACCGAAGCGTCGGACATAGCCCTGCTCAGCCGGATTGCCAGTCGCATCTCGGCGGCGTCTCCCTTGCCCGAGGTTCTCCAGGACGTTCTCGAATTCGTCACTTCCGTGGTGAAATGCGACTCCTGCATGATCTACGTCCTCGAAGGCGAAGAACTCGTTCTGCGCGCGTCCAAGAATCCCCACCCCGAAGTGGTGGGCCGGCTGAAGATGAAGGTGGGACAAGGGATCACCGGCTGGGTTGCCGAGCACCGCGAGCCCGTCCTGATCGCCGAAGACGCATACCAGGATTCCCGGTTCAAGCTTTTCAACGAGCTCCCCGAAGATCGCTTCGAGGCCTTCCTGTCCGTCCCGGTCGCAAGCGGCGGGCGCTTGGTCGGCGTGATCAACGTCCAGAATCGCGCGCCCCACTTCTATGGCAAGCGTGAGGTCGGCCTGATCGCCACGCTTGGTTTTCTCGTCGGCGCCGAAATCGAGAGGGCCAGGCTCGCCAGCGAGAACTCGAATCTCTCGGAGCGGCTCGAAACGCGCAAGATGGTCGAGCGCGCCAAGGGTATCCTGCAGCGAGATCTGAAGCTGAGTGAGGAAGACTCCTACCTCACTTTGCAGCGCGAAAGCCGCCAGCGCCGCCGATCCATGAAGGAAATTGCCGAAGCGATCATCCTCAGCGAAGAATTGAAGCGCGGCCGCTAGTCTTCGTCCTCCCCCAAAACAAATTACGAATTACGATTGCGGCCATCAGAAGTTTGAGTTGGACAGTCGTATCGAAGTCGCGCAAACTCTGCCCCGCAATAGGGTCGAGAGTAGGCGTTCTTCTTTTCTCCCTTCCGCGTCGATCGGAGAGCCTGCAGCACGTTCCTGCCAGGTTGAAGTTTCCTTGGGACACAGTGTCGTGTCCGCTCAATAGGTATATCGCGCTCGTGTAGGCAGTCTGCGGCCCATCGTACTCACAGCGGCTTTGTTCTTGGGACTGATCCTCTTCGGCAGGGATCGGTGTTTGCGGAAGTTTCTGCGGCGGCCTTGGGGGGCTCCCGGGGAAGAGTGGAAGGCCAGATTATTTTCGCAGGAGGTGATGAGTGGATCGAAACACAGTCTTGGTGGAGTTGATATTGGCCGGCTTCTTTGCAGTGGCGTGCATCCGCACGATGGTGCCGGCCACTACCGACGAACGATTGGGATTCGTCGACCTGGTGCGCCTGCCCAAACGCATGGAGAGGTTGCGCCGGTCGCGATGGCAATGGTTCTCGATGGTGGCGTTGCTGCTGGTGCTTCGGCTGCAAACGGGCACACCCCTAATCCTGGAACTGACGGTTGCCTTGCAGTTCATCGCGTTCATGGCGTTGCCCACGCGGGCCGAAGCGACGGAGGGCTTGGTCCGGAAGTGAAGGGACTGCTCCACGTCGCCGATTTTATCCGCAGGCTGCGCGTGCAGATGCGTTTCGGGGAACTTTCGCGAGCTCCCCTGCGCCTTTTGCGCCTGCAGCTGTGGCCCGGGACGGTGGAATGCGACTGGATGGCGCGTTCCTCGGACGCGTGGGACGAAGCGCTGCCTCGCAGCCAGCGGGACCGCTGCGCTTCCTTTCAGGCGGTGCAGGATGCCCTTGCGATTCGCGAGATGTTGTTCGGCGTGTTGCCGGACGTTCAGTCCGCCGAACTAAGGTCTTTTCGGCAATCGGCGCGCGAACCTCCCGAGCTGATTATTTTCGGCGCCGTCACTCGGGAAACGGTGCCGGTCGAGAAGGTGGCTTCCCCCGTGATGCGGGCGAAGTTGTACGGCTTTCGTTTTTTCCTGGATGACGGGGTGTTGAAACGAATGGAAGTCGGGGACAGCAGTTTGCAATCGATCAGTGCGTGACCCTCAAGGGTCGAGGAGGCGGTTCTAATGGCGGCAAATAAATCGCAGGGTAGTTACTACACATTGTTTCTGGTGGCGGCGACTGTGCTCTGTGCCGGCATTTTCTTCTGGTCGGGCGGCATGGGGAAACTGCTGTTTGTAGTTGGCGCGGTTGGTCTGGTTGCTAGCTTGTTCGGGATGCTGAGCATCAAGTCGCTGGAAGGGAAAACGGCCCTGAAGTCATCGCCGCTGGCGATGAAGTTAGCGGGTGCTGGCTGCAGTGCGCTGGGATGGGTCATCACGCTTGTCGGCATGCACCTTACCCCAAGCCTTGTCGGGCGCGGGATTCTGGCTTTGGTCGGCATTGGCGTAAGCCTGTTCGGGATCATCGTGGTTTTGCCTGCGGCCTTCAACAAGAACGCGGTTTGGAAGAGCTAGAAGCGCCGGCTTCACAGCGGCAGCCAACCTATCATGGAGCGAACAAGATGAAGATGAAACAAATGCGAAACCTCTCTCTTATTCTTTGTATTCTCGCAATCGGCCTGGCGATGGGCGTGGCTGCCTACGCACAGGCCCCCGCGGCGCCCGCCGCGGCTGCGCCTCCTCCGTCGCCCGTGACTGCTGAACTCGCGGCCACTGCGGCAAAGGCGCCCACCACGGCCGATTTGGCCAAGGGCGATCCGGGTGGCACCCTCACCGGAACGATCAACGACGTCCCGGTCGGCGATGCCAAAGCCGGTCTGACGGTCGGCGACGTTGCCAACCAGGTCGGGCAGAACAAGATCGCGGCCAACTTCATCTGGACACTCGTCACCGGCTATCTCGTCATGTTCATGCAGGCGGGGTTCGCGATGGTCGAGTCGGGCCTCTGCCGCGTGAAGAATGCGAATCACACGTACATGATGAACTTCATGGTGTACGCGTGCGGCTTGTTCTCCTACTGGTTGATAGGATTCGCAATCCAGCAAGGCGGCTCAGCCGGCAACGGCAACTTAGGCGGCCTCAATTCGCTGACCAGTGAGCACACCACCACGATCCTCGGCAAGACGTGGGGCCTCTTCGGGGGAACCGGCTTCTTTCTCTCGGGCCACACCTATGACGTAGGCGTCATGGTGCTGTTCCTCTTCGAAATGGTGTTCATGGATACGGCGCTGACGATCGTGACCGGAGCCTGCGCGGAACGCTGGAAGTTCCTGGCCTTCTGCGTGTCTTCCTCGCTCATGGGCGCTCTCACCTACCCGCTGTATGCCAACTGGGCATGGGGCGGCGGCTGGCTCTCGCAGCTCGGAACCAACAATCAGCTGGGCAAGGGCTATTGCGACTTCGCCGGATCGGGCGTCGTGCACGCAGTCGGAGGCATCACGGCTCTGGCTGTAACCATGATCATCGGTCCCCGGATCGGCAAGTTCAACAAGGATGGCTCGTCGAACTCGATCATCGGCCACGACGTTTCGGCTGTCCTGATCGGCTGCTTCATCCTTGCTTTCGGCTGGTTCGGATTCAACCCCGGCAGCACGCTCGGCGCTTCCGCAAACGGCAACCTCCGCATCGGTACGATCGCGGTGGACACGATGCTTGCCGGTTGTACGGGCACCTTCGGCGCGCTGCTCTACATGTGGATCAAGACGGGTAAATGCGATTACTCGATGAGCGGCAACGGCTTGTTGGCGGGCTTGGTCGCGATTACGGCGCCCAGCGGTTTCGTCAGCACGGTAGGAGCTTGCATCATTGGCCTCGTAGCCGGAGTGCTCGTTTGCCTCAGCTGCGCCTTCATCGAGAAGGTGATGAAAGTCGACGATCCAGTCGGTGCCGTCTCGGTACACGGCACTTGCGGTCTGTGGGGCGTGCTCTCCGTGGGGCTCCTCGCAGACGGCACGAGCAATTACGGCGGGAGCTGGAATGGAGTCACCGGCTCTGTCACCGGGTTGTTCTACGGTGATGCCAGCCAGCTCGTTGCCCAACTCGTCGGCATTTCGACCCTGATCGGCTTCGTCTTCACCTTCAGTTTCCTCATGAACCTCGCGCTCGAATTCTTCGTCGGGCAGCGCGTTTCGGTGGAAACCGAGATCGCCGGTCTGGACATCCCCGAGATGGGACAGCTCGGCTATCCGGAATTTGTCGTCAAGCCGGAGCCGGAAGTGATGCTGCAAGCCGAGAAAGAGTACGCCGTAGCGTAGAGGCACTTGTTGTCAGGTGAGTCGGGCGCGGGCCTCCGCGGCTCGCGTCCGATTATCACCCTGAGTGAAGATTTTATAGGAGCTCGAAGCCAATGAATGAACCAGCCAACATAGAAGGAATCGTAGAGCGCGCCGACGGCGCAAAGGCCGCGATGATTGCCACGCAATCGGGCTCGCTTGTTCCGGTCACCCGGGAAACACAAGCTCTGCTCGGGCGAATGTTCGCCGATCCGCGAACACTTGAAAAGCGCGAGACCGTTGAACTCGTCGCGCAGCTGCGCGCGTCGATCGAAAAGCACCCGGCTGTGTCGGAGCTTCGCGTGCTCCTGGGGATGGCGCTGTGCGTCAATCTGCAGCCGCAAGACGCGATGGAAGAACTCGCCGAGGCCGTGAGCCTGGCTCCCGATAGTTTCATCGCGCACCTCAAGATGGGCGAGCTCTGGATGCGTCTGCGGGTTTGCGACAAAGCCGTGGATCACACGAACTACGCGGCCAAGCTCGCGGAAAATCTTGCGCAGGCCGATCTCGCACGCCGCCAGGCGGCCACACTCCGCGAGCTGATGCGCAACGGCATCGATCGCAATGGCTATCGCACACCTTGGCTCTCGTTGGGCCGTCTCAAGCGTCTCTGGTCGCGCAATCGCGGTGAAGCGGAGGCTTTGGCTACGGTGGATGCCGGCTAGTTCATGCAACCGGCCCTTCAGCTCGCACTACTTCTGGCCATTCTGCTGCCGGCCACGAAGCTAGCTGCGTCGTTCTGCGCGCGTTTCAATGTCCCGCCGATCATCGGGGAACTCATGGTCGGCGTCCTGCTTGGCCCCGGCGCGATCGGTTTGCTCCGCATGCACATCTTCAGCGGCGGGCAAGCCACTGGGGCGCTGATGCTTCTCGCGCAGGTCGGCGCGATGGTGCTGATGTTTATCGCCGGCGTCGAGACGGATATCGACCGCATGCGCGAAGCGAGCGTGACGGCGTTTCTCGTGGCGCTTTCCGGCGTGATCTGGCCGTTTCTGCTGGGAGCCGGCGTCGCGCACCTGTTCGGGCTCTCCTGGCGCACCGCATGTTTCCTCGGCGGCGCACTGACGGCCACCAGCGTCTCCATCTCGGCGCGCACCCTGATGGATGCGGGCCGCATGGCTTCGAAAGAAGCCACCGTGATTTTGGGCGCGGCCGTGATCGACGACGTGATGGGCCTGTTCGTACTGGCTTTCCTCGCCGCTTCCATCACAACGGAAAAGGGCGCGGCCTTCGGCGTTGCGTCCAACGTGAGCGATTGGCTGCAGCGCAAGGCGCCGCTGGCCGCAAGCCACCCGCTGATCGTGCAGATGACCATGATCAGCATCTGCGTGGCCGTGTTTTTTGTCGTTGGCTACGCGCTCGCCAAGAAGTACCTCGATTTCCTGGTCCTCCAGTTGCGCAAGCTGACGGCCACCGAAGCAGTGCCCAGCTGCGTGCTGGCGCTGGTTCTGGTCTACGCCGTTTCCGCCGAGTGGTTCGGCAGCGTGGCCGCGATCACGGGCGCGTATCTGATCGGCTATGTGTTTGCCGGATCGCAATTCAAGGCGGATATCGAGCGTAGCTTCTACGCGATTGGCCATGGCTTGCTCATTCCGCTGTTTTTCGTTTCCATCGGGCTCACGAGCGACTATCGCGCGCTTGGCGGCCACTGGATGCTGCTGCTCGTGATTCTTTTCGTTGCGATTATCGGCAAGCTCTTTGGTTGCGGACTCGCGGCTCTCGGTTCGGGCATGGACCGCGTGCGCAGCCTTCGCGTCGGATGCGGAATGATCTCACGCGGCGAAGTCGGTTTGATCGTCACCGCGATGGCCGCCAACACCGGAATTTTCAGCGAAGCGGAAATAGCGGTGATGGTCGCGGTGGTGCTGCTCACCACTCTGGTGACGCCGTTAGCACTCCGCGGCGCATTCCAGCTTCGCTCCCAGCAGGACTTCGAAGAAGGCTTGCTGGAGATCGGGCCGGACGCTACTTCGAGCGACGAGCCTGCGCCCGTGTCAGGCTCGGAATCGCGTTCCGCCGATTCTCCCCCTGGCGACGCCAGTTTTCGTATACTCACTCCCGGCAAAACGGGCTTGCTCGCCTTCGACGAGAACACCAGCGCCCGGGAACTCAAGTAGGAGTCCACGATTAAGCCCGGCGAACAACTGGATCACTACCGCATCGACAGCGTTATCTCCACGGGCGATGTCGACACAGTGTATCGTGCCACCGACCTCCGCACCGGCAAGCCCGTCGCGCTCAAGGTCCCGCACCCTGAGATGAACGCCGACTTGGTCTTCGTCGAGCGCTTCGAGCGCGCGCGCGAAATCGGCCGGCATCTCGATAATCCCGGCATCTTGAAGGTTCTTCCGGAAGATCACCCCAGCCAGAACTACATGGTGATGGAGTGGGTCGATGGGAAGCTGCTGCGCCAGATCCTCAACGAGGAAAAGAAGCTGCCGCAGGAACGTGCGGTAAAGATTGCGCGGGGCATTTGCCAGGCGCTGGCCTACATCCACAATCACGGCATCGTGCATCGCGATCTCCGGCCCGAGCACGTGATGGTCGGCGCCGACGACCACGTGAAGCTGATCGACTTTGGCCTCGCCGGAGAAACCGGGGCGCGGCGCATCACCTTCACGAAACTGTCCCAGGCGATGAGTTCGCCCGAATACATTTCACCCGAGCAGGTGAAGGGAAAGCGGGGCGACGCGCGCAGCGACCTGTATTCCCTCGGCGTGATGCTCTACGAAATGGTTACCGGGCGGATGCCGTTCCACGGCGGAAACGCCTTCGAGGTGATGAACGACCGGCTGCTGGAGAATCCCGTCCCGCCGCGCGAAATCGATCCCGCGATCTCGCCCCATCTGCAGGAAGTGATCTACCGCGCGATGGAGCGCGAGCCGCAGTACCGCTATCCGAACGCGCACGATTTCGCTTTCGATCTCGAGCATCTCGATCAAGTTGGCATCGCCGTGCGCCCCGAATTGCAGGACTGGAGAAACAAGCGCACTACGGCGACGCGAAAAACCCTGCTGTATGTCGCGATGGTTCTCGTTCCTCTCGTCATCTTCGCGCTGCTCTTCTACTTCGCCCGCCGCTAGCTTCTGATTCGCGCCGCCGGCCCGATCTTGCGCGGGCGGCCCGGTTCTGGTACTGATGTACTTCCTTATGCGCCGAAAATTGATCCTTTTGCTCCATTCGCAAAAACTGGCCCAGGCCCTACACTGGGTCAAGAGGTGGTTTCGTATGTCATCGAAAGAGCGGCGTGCGTCCCGGCGTTTTCTGATCCGTATTCCATTGACGGTCCGCTGGGCGAATGAACATGTGATCGGCGAGGCGACTACGGAATCGCGCGAAGTGAGTTCGCGGGGCGTCTATTTCCATCTGCCGAAAGATTTGCAGCGCGATTTGCCGGTCGAAATCATCATGACCCTCCCGCACGAACTCACGCAGGCGGGGCCGGTCTGGGTGCGCTGCCAGGGGCGCGTGCTGCGAAGCAGCCCGGACAATTCAGGTGAGGTAGGAGTCGCGGTAGCGATGGACGGCTACCAATTCATGCGAACCGCCACCGGTGCGGAGCCCGATCTGCAGCTGCCCGGCTCGCGCTTGGGCTTCTAAATCCGCCGCGCTCTGCCTCGGCGCACGGGCGCGGCGTCAATAACATCCATCCAAACCTCGAATTGGACACCCCTCGGGCCCGCTGTTAGCGTCGCCTCATGTACGTGCTAATCGCGTTGGACGGCGAACACGGCGTGCTGCATTCAGTCACGAGCCCGCTATCGGCCGCGGGATCGCCTGCGGAGCAGCTCAGCCGCGCCGCCGATTTCGTCACGGCCCTGGTGAAGTGCAACGCGTGCCACGCATACGAGCTCGAGGGCGACGAGTGGATTCTCGAGGTGCGCCTCTCGCCAACGTCCGACGAACCACGCTGGCTGCACTGATACTTCGAAGCGGCCGCGTCGCCTCGGCAACGCCACCAACACGCGCCGTCATTCTGAGGCCTGCCTTTGGCCGAAGAATCTCTCTTGGAGCGTCGGCACGGAGTATATCTGTTCTGTCTTGCCCTACTTCGTCCCCGCCGCCTGCTGCGCTTTATACGCGGTCCACGAAATCGAAATCAGATACGCATGAATCGCATCGACCTGCTCCGGGCTTAGCACTCCATTCCACGGCGGCATTCCCGCATTCTTGAAAATGCCTCCCAGCACGATCTGATGGAATTCCATGTGCGTCGCGTCGCTCATCCGCCGCAGATCGGGTGCAAGCCCGCCCGGCTGATTGATGTGGCATCCGGCGCAGTTGGCGCCGAAGAGCGCGGCGCCTTCCTTCACCATGTCCGCCGACGCCGTCAGCGGTGGCGGCTGCGGAATCGGCCCCGGCGGCGGAAGCAGCGGAGGAATCGGCGTCGCGCCGCCATCGAGCTTGAACGCGAGAATGCGCCCCTCGTTGCCGCGCTGGTAAGATGCTGCCTCGGGATGCGCGAAGCTCCAGCCGCCTCCGCCCCACGCCGCCATCACCGCCAGGTACTGCACGCCATCGATCTCATACGTCATCGGCGCGGCGACAATCGTGGTGCCGACGTCGATATCCTTCAGCAATTCCCCGGTCTTGGCATCGTACACGCGGAGGTGTCCCGACCCCGTGCCCTGAAACACGAGCCCGCCCGCGGTGGCGAGCACTCCGGCGTGATCCCACCAGTCGGCGGGCCCGACGTTCCACACGGCTTTGCCGCTAATCGGGTCCCACGCCCGCAGATACGTCTTTCCGGAAAAGACCGCTTGCTGCCCGTTTTCGATCGTCGGAATGTAGACGAGCCCGGTCTGCGGATCCCACGCCATCGGATTCCAGTTGTGGCCACCCATCGGCGATGGCTGAATCAGCTGTCCCTTGCCGTTCGACGAATTGCGAAAATTGTGCGCGTCTGCCGCCTCCACAGGGCGGCCCGTCTTCAGGTCGACGCGATCAGCCCAGGTGACCGGCACGAATTTGTTCGCCGAAATCACCTGCCCGGTCTTGCGGTCGAGGATGTAGAAAAAGCCATCCTTCGATGCCTGCATCAGCACCTTGCGCGATTTTCCGTCTATGGTCAGCGTGGTCAAAATAAGCGGCTGCACCACGTCGAAATCCCATTGATCGCCGGGCACTTCCTGGTAATACCACGCGAGCCGTCCCGTGGTCGGATTGATCGCGAGGATCGACGAGATATAAAGATTGTCGCCGCCTGAGGGACTGCGCTTCGATTGGTCGTAAAACGTCCCATTGCCGGTGCCGAAATACAAAAGGTTTAGCTCTGGGTCGTAGACCATCCCGTCCCAGACGGTGCCGCCGCCGCCCATCGCCCAATCACTCTTCGGGTCCCATGTTTTCTGCGCCGCTTTGAGTTCGGGATTTTCAAGCGGCTGGCCGGGCGCGGGAGGAACGGTGAAAAACCGCCACGCGAGCTTCCCGGTGTTCAAGTCGTACGCGCTCACGTAGCCGCGCGCGTCGTACTCGCCGCCGGAATTCCCGATCACGACCACGCTACCCGCAACCTCCGGCGCTTGCGTCACCGTGTACCCGCGCTTGTGGTCCACAATCGTGTCGACATGCCACAGAACCGCGCCCGTCTTCGCATCCAGCGCGAAAAGCCGGCCGTCGAACGCCGCCGCGTAGACTTTGCCTTTCCACACCGCGACGCCGCGGCTCACTTCGTCGCAGCATGCGCGGCGGTTCACCACCAGATCGCTCTTGGGATCGAAGGTCCACAACCCTTTGCCGGTTTTGGCATCAAGCGCGTACGCGATTCCGGTCGGCCCGGACGCATACATCACGCCATCGACCACTATCGGCGTCGCCTCAAGCCCTCGGATCGTGTGCGTGTCATAAGCCCACGCGAAGCCGAGGCGGCTCACCGTTTCCTTGTTGATCTGCGCGAGCGGCGAATAGTGGCTCTTGCCGAAATCGCGGCCGCTGGTGAGCCATTGATCCGGATGCTTGTCCGCGGAGAACAGACGCGCGCGATCGATTTGACCGTATGCCGCTTCGGCCGGCTTTGTCTGCGCGGAAATTTTTTCGCTGCGGCTCGCGATGAAAAAAGCCGCTGCAGCGAGGGCAGCCGCGAATCCAATTCGAAGGCGCGCGGATTTCATCTACTGCACCCACGGCGACGGCATGCCGTAAGGGACGCCGATAAACACGGCTTGAATCTGCCGGATCTTCCCGTCCTGGATTCGGAAGAGCTCCAATAGGCACAGCGTGCTCGGCGTTCGCATCGGCGAATCGATCACCGTGCCGTCCGTCAGCTTGAACGTTCCCAGCGCTCCGGAGTGGTCGATAAACGCTGCCGCCAGCACCAGTTGCCGCTCCTCATCCACCAGCGGATAGCGCCGTGCGCGAAGCAGCGTGTCGTAGTGGTAGTTGCCCATCTTGAACTGATCGGCGCATCCCAGATTCGCGACGGGAATGATTTTCATCAGGTCGGGATTGTGCGTCGTCTGCAAGCCGTTCTCGATTCGATTGCAGTCGTCGGAGAACTGCGTGAAAAGCTTGCCGTCGTTGAGCTGCAGCGTGTTGAAATAGCCGTCCACCAGCGCGACGAGCCGCGCGCGCGGCACCCGCTGCTCTGGTGGCACCATTTCGTTCAGCACGGGCAGCACCGGCAGCTTCGGCGAAGTCGGAAATGGCCCGCTGCCTTCAGGGCGGCGCAGCACCGTCTCGACCTCCGAAATCTTGCCGTCTTCCACTTTCAGGCGCAGCGCGTACACGGAGGTGGTGCGCGTCTCAGTGACGATCCCGAAAAATCCCACCTCGCCATTCGTCGGATCGGCGAAGCGAAGGTCGTAGTCGCCCACTCCGGTGATCGTCCCCCACAGGCCGTCGCCCACGCGTAACGCGACGTTGTTCTCCGTATTCTTCACGTATTTTGCCCATGGCGCTTCCCCGGGAGCCTTGTCTTTCAGCGCGTGGAGATATTGATCGAGGACTCCGTAGAGGCACGCGCGATCGCAGTCGGGACCAACTGCGTTCGGCATGTGATCGGATTGTTGCGCGCGGCTCGGGTGCGCGAGTATCGCCGCGAAAAGGCACAGGCCCGCGATTGCCGCTGTGGAGACAATGATCTTTTTCATGATTTCCGTTCCCCCCGTTTTGCCATTGAAAGCGTGCGCGAATATACCACGCACGCGCAAATTCCGCGCATCTCAACCGCCGGAGAAACCGGTCAAATCTTGGGGAGGACGATGCCCTGCTGCGACTGGTATTTGCCCTTCTTGTCCTTATAAGAGACTTCGCAGACTTCGTCGGATTCGAAGAAGACGACCTGGGCGAGTCCTTCGTTGGCGTAAATCTTCGCGGGCAGCGGCGTGGTGTTGCTGATCTCGAGCGTGACGAAACCTTCCCACTCGGGCTCAAACGGCGTCACGTTGACGATGATCCCACACCGCGCGTACGTCGACTTGCCAACACAGATGGTGAGCACGCTGCGCGGAATGCGGAAAAATTCCACCGAGCGTGCCAGCGCAAACGAATTGGGCGGCACAATGCATACATCGCCCTTGAACTCGACGAGCGACTTCGCGTCGAACGCCTTCGGATCGACGATCGTCGAATTCACATTAGTGAAGATGCGGAACTCGTCGGCCACGCGCAGGTCGTAGCCGTAGGACGAAACGCCGTAGCTGATCACGCCGTCGCGCACCTGGCGGTCGGCGAACGGCTCGATCATTTTGTGCTCCACGGCCATCCTGCGAATCCATTTGTCAGACTTCACCGACATCGAGTCCCTCCCGGGAAGTTGCACAGTGTATTATGGGGCGCGCCGCTTGACAACCTGCAAACCCCTGTCTAGCATAGATTTCCGGGCAAGTCTGCGGCTCACCGGAGGTTCTGTTGATCAAACTCGACATAGTAAACGCCATCGTGCAGAAAACCAATATTACGCGCACCAAAGCAGAGCAGGCCGTCGAGACCGTTTTCGACGCGATGAAAAGCGCGCTCGGTCGCGGCCAGCGGATCGAATTGCGCCGATTCGGCGTGTTCAACGTCAAGCCGCGCAAGACCGGCATCGGTCGCAACCCGCGCACGGGACAACAGGTCAATATCCCGCCCGGCAAGGCGGTGCGCTTCAAGCCGGGCAAGGAACTCCAGGCGCTTCCGGCTTCTGCTCCGGCCCCGACTGCGAAGTCCTGAGGCATTGCTTACGCTTGCAAGAGGGCCGCACGCACCCGCCGCGCTGTACCTTCTTGTGTGTCTAGCCGCGCATCCAAATTCTCATGAGCGATAGCCTGAACGCAGGCAACGGCCACGGTGTCATTCCTCCCGAAGTCATCGAAGTGCAATTTCCGCGTCTGGTCGAGCCGCCTCCGCCGCAGCGCGTCCGGCGGCGTCCGCTGTGGCCCGCGCTGATTTTATTCTTGCTTACCGTGATTTCCACGCTCGCCGTGGGCGCGGAATTCGCGCGATCGTACGCCGCGAATCAGGAGCCATTTTCGGAAAACGAGAATCTGCTGACGACGATCGTGGCTCCGTACGAGCACCCGTCGATGCTGCTGCTGGGCGTGCCGTTCTCCTTTACGCTGCTGGGAATTCTCTTCACACACGAGATGGGGCACTACGTGGCTTGCAAGATTCACGGCATCGACGTGAGCTACCCGTACTTCATTCCGGCGCCCACGCTCATCGGCACGTTCGGCGCGTTCATTCGCATCCGCTCGCCGATCACCACTCGGCGCGCGCTCTTTGATGTCGGCATCAGCGGGCCCGTGGCGGGCTTCGTGATCGCCGTACCGGCGATGGCGTGGGCCGTGGCTCACTCGCGCGTCGTGCCCGGCGTCGAACTCAACGCGCCGCTAATTTTCGGCAATGCGCCGCTCACGCGCCTCTTCATCGATCTGTTTCACCCGAACGTAAATCCCAGCTGGGTGCTGCTGAACCCCGTGGGCATGGCCGCCTGGGTCGGATTTTTCGCGACCGCGCTCAACCTGCTCCCCGTGTGGCAGCTCGACGGCGGGCACATCGTCTACAGCCTGACCAGCCGCTGGCACCATCGTATTTCGCTGGCGGTCGCCGGCTCGTTGCTCGTCTTTGGCGCGGTGCAGCAATGGTACGGCTTGTGGATCTTCTGGGGCGGATTGCTGCTGGTGCTGAGCCTGCGGTTTCGCCATCCGCCCGTCTATGACTATTGGCAGCCGCTCGATCCCGCGCGGCGCGCCTGGGCATTCGCCGCGCTCGCGATCTTCATCGCCTGCTTCACGCTCTGGCCCGTCCGCTGATCGCGGGTTCGCTTTTTCATCGGCCTTTTTTTCGGCAATAAGAGGGGACTGGAGCAGCCCCCTAGCGGGAGGCTTAACGGGCATAAAATGCCCCGAAAGGGCGGCTTTTGCCACCTTAAGCCAGCCCGGCCCGGTCCGGACGGGCTAAGACAGGCTCGTGGGATCGACGTCGACGATGACGGCGGTTTCGGGGAGCTGCTTCGCCGCGCAAAAGTCGAGCGCGCCCGCCAGCGCCTTCCCGAGAATCGCGCGGTGCGGCGACTTCAGCACGAACTGAAATCGGTAGTCGCGGCGCAGGCGGGCGAGCGGCGCTGCGGCGGGACCGAGAATCTTCACGCCGCGCTCCTCGAACGGCGCGAAATACGCGGCGAGCGCGCGCGACCAGCGAATTGCGTTCTCGACCTTGCGGTCGCGCACCAGCACGCTCGCGAGCGCAGTGAACGGCGGATAGTGCAGCAGCCGGCGAAACTGCGCTTCCTTTTCGTAGAACGAGACGTAATCCTGCTGCGCGGCGTATTGAATCGCGTAGTGCTCCGGGTAATACGTTTCGACCAGCACTTCGCCCGAAAGCTCGCCGCGGCCGGCGCGCCCCGCCACCTGCGTCAGCAACTGAAACGTCCGCTCGGCCGCGCGAAAGTCGGGACGCCCGAGCGCGAGATCGGCGGCAACCACGCCGACGAGCGTCACGCGCTGGAAATCGTGCCCCTTCGCCACCATCTGCGTCCCGACCAGAATATCGATTTCACCTTTCGCGAACGCGCCCAGCACCTGCTGGTATTCGCGCTTGGTGCGAACGGTGTCGCGGTCGAGCCGCGCGATGCGTGCGGTCGGGAATTGCTCGCGCAGATATTCCTCGACGCGTTCGGCGCCGTCGCCGACATAATACATATATTCCGAATTGCATTTTGGGCACTGCTTCGGCGGACGAATCGAATAGCCGCAGTAGTGGCATTCGAGGCGCTGGCGGCTCTTGTGATACGTCAGCGCAATGCTGCAATTTTCGCACTGGACGAGCGCGCCGCATCCGCGGCACATCAGCGACCACGAATAGCCCCGGCGGTTGATCAGCACCATCGCTTGCGTCTTTTCTTCGAGGCGGAGAGCGATCGCCGCGCGCAGCGATTCGGAAACGGGCGTCGCGCGATGCTGGCGGCGAAACTCCTCGCGTAGATCGACGATCCGCACCGCCGCGAGAGGGCGGTTCTCGACGCGCGACGTCAGCTGCAGCAGCTGATACTTTCCGGCCAGCGCATTGTGATATGTCTCGAGCGATGGCGTAGCCGAGCCGAGCAGCGCCACCGCCCCTTCAAGCCGCGCGCGATAGACAGCCGTGTCGCGCCCGTTGTAGCGCGGCGTTTCCTCCTGCTTGTAGCTCGCTTCCTGTTCCTCGTCGACGATGATCAGTCCGAGATTTTCGAGCGGCGCGAAAATCGCCGAGCGCGTGCCAACCACGATCCGCGCCTCGCCGTGCCGCACGCGCCACCATTCCCGCGCGCGTTCCGTATCCTGCAGGCCGCTGTGCAGCACGGCGACGTGCTCGCCAAAGCGCGCGCGCACGAGCCGCCCGACCCACAGCGTCAACGCAATTTCCGGCACAAGCACAATCGCGGTCTTGCCGCGCGAAAGCGTCGCCTCGATCGCGCCGAGATACACTTCCGTCTTTCCGCTGCCTGTGACGCCATGCAACAGCCCCGCCGCGAATTTCGCGGCCACAAGCCAGCGCCAGATTTCGGCGAGCGCCTCTTTCTGCTCCGCGTTGAGCACGTTGGCCGGAGGCGTGAAATCCGTGTCCCACGGATCTTCGCCGGGGGTGAGCGGTTCGTCCCAACCCAGCAGCAAGCCGGATTTTTCCAGGCGCTCCACGACGGCTCTGGAGACCCCTGCCTTCGCGATCAGCAGGTGCAGCGGCAGAGGACCGCTTGCCGAGGAAAGAGCTTCACGGACTTTTTCCGCGCGCGCGTCCAGAGTCGCGGTTGGGGCGGCGGAATTCCACGCGAAGATTTTCTGCGTGCGCGCCTGGCGATGGCGCAGGACGTTGCGTGCGCTGAGATAGCCGCGGCGAACGAGCGCCTCCGCGGCGGCTTCGTCGACGCGTTTGCGGCGCGCGCGAGGCTCGGCTTTTGTGTCGGGCGTCTGCGGCATGTCGAATCGGCGCAGGAGATCGGCCTCGTCGCGCTCGGCATCGGCGAGCGCGAGCTTCTGCCGGAGTTCGTCGAGGTACGCGCGGCCTGCATTGGTGAGCGAGTATTCGCGATCGTGTCGCACTTCGACCTCGGGCGGCAGCATCGCGCGAAATGTTTCGCCGATCGGCGCGAGGTAGTAGCGGCTGATCCAGTGCCCCAAATCGACAAGCTTTGCAGGAAGCGCCGGGAGCGGGTCCATCACCTCTGCGATTTCCCTGATCGCCGGCGCAGCGGCGGCGGCAGCGCCCGAGCCGCCGGAAGACGCGGCGCGCCCGATATTCGGCGGCTTCGCGGATTCGGCCGTCACCACGCCGATCATCGCGCGGCGGCGGAACGGCACGACGACGCGCCTGCCGATGAGCGACTGGCCATCGAGCTTGCCGTCGAGCGATTCCGGTACGGCGTACGTGAACGTCGAGCGAAGCGGAACGGGAAGCGCGACTTCGCAATAGCGGGCAGGCATGAGCGCGGAATAGTGTAGCAGCCCGCGTCCGATGATGAGGGTCGAAGCGCGAAAGCGCAGGAAGGTGGAAGCGAGGGCCTTCAGGCCCTCGAAAAGCGGGTCTTAAGCCGGTGGGCTTTAGCACCGGGAGTGCAGCGTCGATTTCAGTCATGATTTCCTGCGGAGCGAGCGGCATGGAAACCCCGGGGCTAAAGCCCGGTTATGTTGCCGCCTTTTTCGAGGGCCTGAAGGCCCACGCTTCCACCGTTTTTCGGCCGCTTCGCGCCCCTATTTGGGGCGACGCGGGTTTCTCAAAGGCCCTTTGCCGATGTGCTGGAAAGCGTCGAACGGGCCTTGCGGAACGGACGGGACTTGGAGTCTCCAGCTGCGTCTACGTAGTCTCCCTAATAGAAAAAAGTCGGAAATGCATTAGCGTTAGTCGAGCGCGTTTTTCGCTTTCACGCGGAACGCGCCTAAACGACGCCCTCCCGGCGAGGGGCTTTGCGGGTTCTTTGACAACTGAATCAGCGGCGCGGATCAGTCGGCGGCACGCCTCGGACCGCCGAGTTCTAATAGACACTGCGGCGATTAGAAATCGTTGCAACTTAATGAAAACAAGCGATGCGTACACACTCTAATCGACACTCGAACGGAAAGGGATATCCTTCAGCCGACTAGCAACAAAGACATCGGCTTCAGGATGACGACCCTGGTCGGGTCGTCAACGGCGTTTTGGCTGCAGGCCGAGGTAGGCCATCACCTTCTGCAAATCCTTCCAGACTTCGCCTTTCGCGGCGGGATTGCGCAGCAGGTATGCGGGGTGATACGTCGCGATCAATTTTGCGCCGCGAAAATCGAACCACTCGCCGCGAAAGCGCGAGATGCCTTGGGTGGTTTCGAGCAGCGTCTGCGCGGAGCAGGCGCCGAGGCAGCAGATCACTTTCGGATTGATGACGCCGAGCTGGCGCATGAGAAACGGCGAGCATGTCGCGATTTCGTCTTTCTCGGGCAGGCGATTATCGGGCGGGCGGCATTTCACCACGTTGCAGATGTAGACATCCTCGCGCCGCATGCTCATCGCTTCGATCATCTGCGTGAGCAATTTTCCCGCGCGGCCTACGAACGGCTCGCCCTGCTCGTCTTCATCGCGGCCGGGTCCTTCGCCGACGAATACCAGCTGCGCCTTCGGATTGCCGACGCCGAAAACGATTTGCTTGCGCGCCTTGTGCAGCTTGCAACGCGTACAGTTCGGAGTGATGTCCGCGCGTATGCGCTCGAGCGTATCGCCCTCGATGCGGTCGGCGGATTCGAAGAGCGATGGCCCCGCGGCGCGCTGGATGGCGGGCGGCGCAGGAGCGAGATCGGGCGCGCGCCCGGGAGCTACTGCCGCCGATCTTGCCGCGGCCGCGAGGGAGGGCGACGAAATCGGCACGGGAGTCGAAATTTCGTCCGAGGCTCCCACCCTCCCCAAAACGGAGGATGGGGCACCCGGAACATCCGGCGTCGTTTGGGGTGCGCGGTCGAGATAATAAGGGCCGATTCCGAGATCATCCGCGTAGCGAAGCCACGCTTCCGCGCGAGGACGTGTCGTTTGATCCATGAAGGTTCCGATTATCGTGGAGGATGCGCGAATTCACAAGGCCGCACGGGTCGGCCGCCCTACGGACTCAAGGGTACGATTCATATCTTGCGACGGCTAGATACGTGAGTATCGAATGCTCGAATTCGGCTACCACCGTAAAGGTGACGTAGTAAGAGTCGTACGCTTCGCGGAAATCTTTGTCCGAAAGGTCCGGTGATTGTGCTCGCAGTTGCTTCAATTTGTCGGCAGATGTTCTCTTGACGACTTCCAGGTTGTAGCGTAACCGATCGGGCGAGGCAATGCTTGGTTTCCCAAGAATCGATTCCACTTCAGTCCTAGTCAGGCCCAGCCGGAGGCCGCTTTCGGTTCTAGTGTCTTGGGACACTAGCGGCGACTTGGCACAGAGCTTGCTTCCATTCCAGTCCTGTCCGTCTTTGAAAAGATAAAATGCAGCCCCGAAGTCCTGGCCGTTTTCCTGAAATATGAGGTGCGTTGTTGAATCCGCGGACACGTAACACGCCTGAATTCGACCTAGCGAGCCATCACCACGGAAAACAACTCTGGTCTTGCCGAGCCGTGTTGTAGCTCTATCGATTTCCCCTGATCCCACGATTATGGTGGCTATTTCAAGGGTCGAACCAAGTTCGCGGTGCTGGGTGTGCGTCTGAGGAGCGTCGAAGTCGATCTGCGCGTCTGCGACATTTGACCACCAATCGGAGTCGTCGCCTCTTACGAATGACGCCTTCTGCGTAGCCGGCGGCGTCATAACGCAGAGAAGAACCATCAAGCAAATAGCTTGTGGGCAAGCTGCTTTTGTTCGTGGAAAGCTGCGACAGAGTTCCATCATTTCAGGAAGTCGCCTCTTTGATGATGCTAGCAGCGAACCGGAGGGCGAGGGGTCCGTTGTGCATTGATGTGCTGAATCGGTTTGCTAGGTTCTGACTGTCGCGCAAAACCGTGATTGTGACTTACGGCAGAAGCTGCACACGGCGCGTGACGACGGTTGTGTCGCCATCCTGCGAAGGCGCGGCCTTCAGCGGGCGGGCCATCAGGAGGAACGCGCCGGAGGAGGGAAGCCCGTAGCTCTCATCCGCGGCCGAGACTTCGACAGGCTTTCCCACGGGCAGCGAAAAGTCGATTTCGACTCCGTCGGCGGGCATCGCGTCGCAGCGATACATCGCCCATCCGTTGAAGTATTGCCGAATCCGCGGCATCTCAGGCGGAAGCGCCTGCCCGCCCACGCGCACATCTTCCACATCCGCGTCGGGCGGAAAAAATACCGCAGCGGAAGGCGCGCCGCGCTCGGACCGCAGCAGCGCCTGATACGCGTGGCGCCCATTCGCCACCCTCGATTCGAGAATCGTGAACGTCGGCGCGCTCGCGTCGACGCCCGGCGCGTCGCTAAAGAATGTGGGAGCCGAAATCCACGGCAGCGCCCGCCCGGTCGCGGGATGGAATTTCGCGGCAAGGCGCAGCGGTTCCGGAAGGCGTCCCGAGTTCGGCTCGACGATCCACTGCGCTTTCCCCGAATCCGCGTCGCGCCAGTATTCGATATTCACGCGCTGGGGCGCTTTCGACGAATACGGCGGCAGCACCACCGCCGCGACTGTGGCGAGCGCGCCCACCGATATCGGCGTCCAGAGAAACGCAAACGCGCGAAAACCGCCCGCCTCCCGTAGCTCCGCGCAAAGCGGCGCGATCGGCGTCAACAGCAATCCAACGGTAAGCGCGATGATGGGCAGGCCGCGGTTGCCAAGAGCATCGTAGAGCAGGCTGGCCGGGCCAAAGCCGGCTGTCGCGGCAGCCGCGAGCGGCAGAATCGCCGCGATCCCGGAAAGAATGGCACGATCCCTGCGCAGCAACGTCGCCGGCAGGCCCGCAAGCGCCGCGACGGCCGCGGGTGCCAGCGCCAGATACGACAATCCCGGCGCTCTCCAGGCCATCAGCACAGCGAGTAGCGCCCACCAAGCCCACACGCCGCTCCACAATCCCCAAAAGCCGGCGCGCCGCACGAAGAACACGCCGTTCGCCACGACGACGGCCGCGCCGAGCGCCCAGAACGCAATCTCGAATGGCAGCGGGTGTGCGATCCAATTGACCGGCGTCGAGCCTGCAAACCGCAGCGCCTGCTGAAGAATCACCGCCAGCGCGCCGGTCACCGCGAGAGTTACGGGCCAGCCAACAAGCCCTACCAGAAAATCGCGACGCGCGATGCGCTTCCTATGAATCAGCCACCCGACCTGAAGAAATATCAGCAGCGCAGCCAGCAACGCGAAGAGCAGAGTCCGCCTCGCCTGCCATTGAACCATCGCGCGGCCGAAGAGATCGAAAAACACCGCATCGCGACGGGGAATGTTGGACAAGTCGGCATTCGCAAACGCGATGATCGCGGGCAGCGCGTTTTCCCCCTGATGTTGCAGGCTTGCGGGCGTGACATTCGCGGAATTATCCAGCGGCGTGTGGTAATGCACTTCGTCGCCGATGAAAGCGAAGTTGAGGCCTTCGTAACCAGCCGCCTTGAAGACGGTGAAATCCGTGTCGACTGGAAGCGCTTTGTAAACGGTATAGAAAATCGAGCTCGTCGCCGGGCGAGCCGCGTGCTGCGCGTACAGGCGCACCGCCCAGTCATTCGCGCCGCCCGTTTCGAACATTACGCTCGGGCCGGAAGTGCCTCGCGCATCTAAATTGACTGCGGCGCGCACGTCCTTCGCCCACGGGTGCGCATGGACAAAGGCGCGCGCGCCGAGCAGGCCCGCCTCTTCGCCTTCGTCGAGCAGGAAAATCACGGAGTGGCGCGGCTGAGGCATCGCCTTGAGCGCGCGAGCGATTTCGAGCACCGCCGCGACGCCCACGCCATCGTCCGAATCGCCCGGCCCGGCCGGCACCGAATCATAGTGAGCGGCGAGCAACACCGCGTCGCTCGACGCGTTATCCGTGCCATCGAGCCGCGCAAGGACATTATTCACGGTCGCGCAGGTCCCGAAATCACCGCAAGCGAACGCCGTCTGAATCTGCGGCTGGTACCCGAGTTTGGTGAGTTCGGCGACGATGCGGTCGCGCACGCCATCATCCGCCGGGGTTCCAATGGGGTGCGGCTGGTCGACGCCGAGGATGCGCTGCAGCGTGTCGATCGCGCGCCCCGCCGAGAATTGATTTGCCGGGGCGCTCGCGGGCTTCGGCGCAGGCGGCTGCAAGCCCCCTAGCGTGAGGGCAAGGATCGCCGTTAAAACCAGCACCGACAGCAAAATCCGGCGCATTCCTGATGAGCTGGGTGATTCCAAGCATGCCTCCGGGTGCGCGCCATCCTAGGATGCCTAGCTCTGCAAGTCAATCCACCGGAAGGCCTACTGTGGGGGAGATATGACAAGATTATTGATAGCGACCCGCGGCTTTTCCGGTTCCAATAACGCGACTTCCCGTTTACCCTGATGCCCTCAAAACAGCCGGAGGCCGCATGTCGGTTCTAGATATTGTCCTGGGAAAAGCGCTGGCGACGTGGGACGAGCGCGCCGAACAGATCGGCGTCTCCGCAGGCATCCCGATTTTCGGCCTGGACGCGCTGAGCTCGGCGGCGTACGGTCCGGAAGCGGCTCTCACGCTGCTTCTTCCGCTGGGCGCGGCGGGAGTCGTCTATATCGTCCCGATCAGCGCGAGCATCATCGTGCTGCTGGCGATCGTCTATCTTTCGTATCGGCAGACGATTGCGGCGTATCCGGGCGGCGGCGGGTCCTACACGGTAGCCACGGAGAATCTTGGCGTCTACCCGGGCTTGCTGGCCGCTGCGGCTTTGATGATCGACTACATCCTCGTGGTCGCCGTGGGCATATCGGCCGGCGTGGGCGCCCTGGTTTCCGCAGCGCCGAAGCTCCAGCCCCACACGCTCCTGCTGTGCCTGGCCATTCTCCTGGTCATCATGATCGTCAACCTGCGAGGCCTGCGCGAGGCTGGCATCGCCTTTATGGTCCCGACGTATCTCTTCGTAGGATCGCTGCTGATCGCGATCTTGATGGGTTTATTCAAAACGGTGCTGGCAGGCGGGCACCCGATGCCGGCCGTAATGCTTCCGCCGCATCCCAGCCCGACTCTGGCCGCGGCCAGCACGTGGCTCCTGCTGCAGACATTCGCCAATGGCTGCACCGCCATGACGGGCGTCGAGGCGGTGAGCAACGGCGTGCGGGCGTTCCGCGAGCCAACCGTACAGAATGCACAGAAGACTCTCACTGTAATCATCGGGCTGCTGATTGTGCTGCTCGCCGGCATTGCGTATCTGGTCCACGTCTACGACATCACGGCAACGGTTCCGGGGAAGCCCGGCTACGAGAGCGTCCTCTCGATGCTGGTGGCGGCGGTGGTGGGGCGAGGCTGGTTCTATTACGTGACGGTCGGCTCGGTGCTCGTCATCCTCTCGCTCTCGGCGAACACAGCCTTCGCCGATTTCCCGCGCCTGTGCAAAATGGTCTCCCAGAACAACTTTCTGCCCCATTCGTTCGGTTTTCGGGGCCGGCGCCTCGTCTACTCGCAAGGGATCATCGTGCTTTTTGTGCTCGCTGCGATCCTGCTGATCGTGTTCGGTGGAGTGACCGACCGGCTGATCCCGCTCTTTGCGATCGGGGCGTTCCTGGCCTTCACGCTCTCGCAGGCGGGAATGGTGGGCCATTGGTGGAGGAAGCGCGGGCCGGGCGCTGTGCGGAACATGATCGTGAACGGCGTGGGTGCGCTCGCCACGGGGGTTACGCTCGTGGTCGTCCTCGTGGCGAAATTCGCTTCGGGGGCCTGGGTGAGCGTGCTGCTGATTGCGGCGATGGTCACGGCGATGCTTTGGGTGCGGCGCCATTATCGAGAGGTCGCGATCGAGACTTGCAGCACGTCGCCGCTCAACGTCGGCTCGCTCGGGCCGCCCATCGTGGTGGTTCCGATACAGGACTGGGGCAAAGTAGCCCAGCGCGCGCTTGAATTCGGCTTGACCCTCTCGACCGACATCCGCGCAGTCCACGTGGCGACCGAAGAGGAGACGAATGCCCTGCGAGCGGAGTGGGACGAGGTCGTCGGGAAGCCGCTCGAGAAGGTGGGGCGAACGCCACCCGAGCTCGTGACCCTGCCTTCACCCTATCGGCTGGTGCTGCGGCCGATTCTCGATTACGTCCTGCAAATCGAGAAGGACAATCCGGGCCGGCAGATCGCGGTGATCGTTCCGGAACTGGTCGAAAGGCACTGGTATCACTACCCTTTGCACAATCAGCGGGCGGAACTCCTGAAGGCGCTCATCCTGCTGCATGGCAGCCAGCGGATCGTCCTGATCAACGTCCCATGGTACATCAAGGCCTGATCACTCAGACGAACACGCCCGCCAAAACCCCGCTTTACACGCCTGATCCGCCGTGCTAGCTTGTACTCCCGTAACCGCCGATCCGAACGCGCCAGGCGGCAGGGCTTCGATTATCGACCCTCCAACGTTTTTGTCTCCAAGACCTCCGATAAAAAATTGAACCGAAGCTCCTCCGACGCGATGTGGAAGCGTAAGGAGCGAACCGTGCGAGGGCCGGGTGCTAAAACTCCGTAAAGTTGAACTGCTGGGCTTCAAGTCGTTCTTCGAGAAAACGCCGATCACGTTCAGCGGCAGCGGGATCACGTGCATTGTCGGGCCCAATGGCTGCGGCAAGTCGAACGTGGTGGACGCTGTCTCCTGGGTGCTGGGCGAGCAGAGCCACAAGATGCTCCGCGCCGAGCGCATGTCGGACTGCATCTTCAATGGCACAGCCAAGCGGCCGCCGCTGGGGCTGGCCGAAGTGACGCTCACGCTCGTGGACCCGGAGCTTTCCGAAGCCGTCGCCAAGGTGATCGATGGGCAGATGGACGAAGCCGCGGATGCGAGCGGCGAAGCATCCATCGCCGAAGCGCAGGCGCAGGATGTGCCGCCCGCCGACGCAATCGACGCGCGGGCCGAAGAATCCGCCCCGGAAATAGGCGCCAGCATCAAAGCGCGAAGAAGCGCGCCGCCGAAAAGCCCGCCATCACGATGCGGCCCGGCGAAGTCGTGGTCGGCCGCCGGCTCTACCGCTCGGGCCAGAGCGAATACATCATCAACGGCCGCGTGGCGCGGCTGCGCGACGTCCAGGAAATTTTCATGGGCATCGGCCTCGGTCCCGATAGCTACGCCATCATCGAGCAGGGCCGCATCGGCCAGATCCTGAATTCCAAGCCGATGGACCGCCGCGCCATCATCGAAGAAGCCGCCGGAATCACGATGTACAAGACCAAGCGGCGGCTCGCCGAAGCGAAGCTCGAAGCCTCGAAAATCAATCTCTCGCGCGTCAACGACATTCTGGTCGAAGTCGAGAAGCAACTCGCTTCGCTGAAGCGCCAGGCTTCGAAAGCGCGGCGCTACGCCGAGCTGCGCGAGCAGATGCGGGGGCTGCTGCGCATCGTGCTGGCGAGCAAGGCCGAGCATCTCGATATCGAAGCGGCGCGCCTGGAAAATCTGCTGCGCGAAATGGACGCGGCCGAAGAGCGCGAATCGCAATCCGTCCACGAGCTCGAAGCCGAGCAGGAACGCCTCAGCGCACGCACCTACGAGCTCGACGCCGAGCTGCGCCAGACGCAGAACCTGCTCGGGCAGACCGCGCTCGATCTCGATCGCGCCGAAAATCGCATCACCTTCAACCGCGAGCAGGCCGCGCAACTCGATTCGCGCGCCGAGCGCCTGGCGATGGAAATCGAGCAGGCCGCGCGCCAGGCAACCGACCTCGCCGCGCGTATGGACGTGCAAAACGAATCGGTCACCGCGCTCCGCGGCCAGGCAGCTCTCCTCGAAACCAGCCTGCGCGAGGCGTCCGAGAACGTTTCCACGCGGGCCGCCGAGCAAAGCCGCCTCGAAACTCGCATGGAAGAACTCCGCAGGCTCGCGAGCCGCCTCGTGGAGGAATCGGCGCGGCAGCAGGCCGAATCGCTCCAGGCCGAGGAAGCGGCCGCGCGGCACACCGCCGCCGAAGAAACGCGCGCCTCGGCCCTGTTGGCGATCGAGCAGGAATGCCTCGCGCTGGAAGCGCGCCTCGCCGGCGCGGAAAATGCTTTCGCGCTGGCCTCGCGGCAGGCGCAGCAAATCGGCGCTGCCGTGCGCGAATCTCAGGCGACCCTCGCAAGCCTTCGCCACGCGCAGCAGGAAACCAGCCAGCAGCTCGAACGCACGCGCCAGGAACTTTCCGCGGAGCGCGCGCGCCATGCGTCGATCGAACAGATTCTCCGCGAGCGCGCCTACACGGCGGACGCCGTGCAGAAACTTTTCAACGCGAGCGGTTCAGCGCAATCCGATCCATCGCGCGCCAGCTTCCGCGCCGTCGGCCTGCTCGCCGATTACGCCGAGGTGCAGGAAGAATACGAAGCGGCCATCGAGCAGTTTCTGCGCGAGGAACTCGAATACGTGGTCGTCGAATCGTTCGATCAAGCGCGCGCGGGCGTGGCGCTGCTGCGGGATGAAGTGGGCGGCCGCGCCACATTTTTCGTCGATTCGACTAGCAAACTCGAAATCGATCGCTCCGAATCGGATGGCGTCTCGTCGATGCCCGGGAATTTCATCGCGCGGCTGGACCAGCTGGTCGAATTCCGCGAGCCGCTCGGCGCCGCCACCAAGTTCTTCCTCACGAAACTGCGCGCCGCCTATCTCGTGGAATCAGCCGCCGTGGCCGAGCGCATGGCCCGCGAAAATCCGCACAGCTATTTCCTGACGCCCGACGGCACTTGCTATCACGGGCGCATGGTTTCCGGCGGACGCAAGGGCGAAGCCGGCCCGCTCGCGCTCAAGCGCGAACTTCGCCAGCACGAGACGGAAGCCGCGCGGCTCGAACAGTCCGCGGTCGAGCAGCAGCGCGAGCTCACCCATCTCGACGAGCGATCGCAGCCGCCGAAGCGCACATTGCCTCCGCCGGCGCGCAGCAGATGGAAGCGGAAAAATCGCTCGTGGCAGCCACGCACCAGCGCGATCAGGCGCGGAATGAGTTGCAGCGCGCCAGCCAGCAATTCGCCGCCGAGCGCGAGGAGATCGCGCGGCTTCGCGCCGAAGCCGAAGCGGCACGCGCACGCGCCGAGCACGCGCGCCAGCAGCACGCCGAAGCGCTACGTTCCCGCGCCGACGCCGAAGCGGAGAGCGCCGCAGCGGCCGAGGCCATCACGAATTTGCGCCGCGATTTCCAGGGGCTGCAGGAACGGGTCGTCGCGCGCCGCGAAGAGCTGGCCGCCATGGCCGAGCGCCTGGCGAGCGCCGAGGCCCTGGAAGCGCGCCTTGCCGACGAAATGGCGCAGGCGAGCGAGCGCGTGAATTCGCTGCAGCAGCAGCACGCCGCGCTGCTCGAAGAGCGCGCCGCAATCGAATCGTCCTGCGAGCTGATCGCGCAGCAGGCCGAGGAACTTCGCAAGGAAAAGCTGCGCCTCGAAGAACAGAAGGCCGCGCTCGAAGGCGAATGGGAACAAGCGCGCACGCGCACGGCGCAGATCGAAGAAACGCTGCGCGGCCAGCGCCAGTCGCTCGACGAACTTCGCGCCGAGCGCAGCCAGCGCCAGATCGAAAAGGCGCGCAACGATGCGGACCGCGATTATCTGCGCCAGACCTGCGTCGCGGAACTCAACGCGCAGCCCGAAGAATTGATGGCGCAGGAGCACGGCCAGCTGCTGGTCGGCGAGGATCTGATCGCCGCCGAAACGAATTACAACGAGATGAAGGCGCGCGTCGAAGCCATGGGCCCGGTCAACATGATGGCGCTCGAGGAATTCCAGGAATGCGAGCAGCGCGAAGGCTTCCTGCGGCGCGAGCGCGACGACCTGGTGCAGTCGATCCAGAATACGCAGCTCACCATCAACGAACTCGATCAGGTCTCGCGCCAGAAATTCGAGGAAGCCTTCAACTTCATCAACGCGCACTTCGCCATCGCCTTCCAGTCGCTCTTCGGCGGCGGCACGGGCGAGATGCGGCTCGAGCGAGCCGGACAGCTCCGGCGAAGCCGGCATCGACATCGTGGCGCAGCCGCCGGGCAAGCGCCTGCAGAACATTCTGCTGCTCTCCGGCGGCGAAAAGGCGCTCACGGCGCTGGCGCTGCTGATCGCCGTGTTCCGCTACCAGCCGAGCCCGTTCTGCATCCTCGACGAAGTGGACGCGCCGCTCGACGAAGCCAACGTCGGCCGCTTCAATCAGCATGCTCGCGGAAATGTGCGGCCAGACGCAGTTCATCGTCGTCACCCACAACCGCAAGACCATGGAAATGGGATCGGTGCTCTACGGCGTCACCATGCAGGAGCCGGGCGTTTCGAAGCTCGTCTCCGTGAAATGGGAAGACGACGCCGCAGCAGCCGCGCCCAGCGCGGCGACCGCCAGCAACGCGGCTTAGGAATTCTGCGAAATTGCGGCAGCGCTATTCGGGCCGCTCGTGGATCGCGCCGCTCGCGGTAAATTGGCGATGAAATCTTTCGATCCAGCATATCGCTTTCTTATCCGTTGACAACGTCTCCGCCCTGCGCTAGAATACCCGCCTCTCCAGAACCGAGGACGAAATCTCAGTGGCTTCTCCACAAATGAACGCCGTTATTTCGCAAACAAATTTCCCGGACTCAAACTCCGCGGTCGCGGCAAGGTTCGCGACATCTACGACCTGGGCGACCGCCTGCTGATCGTGGCGACCGACCGTCTTTCGGCGTTCGACGTGGTGCTGCCCACGCCGATTCCCGATAAGGGACGCGTGCTCACGCAGCTTTCGCTTTTCTGGTTCGAAAAGCTGGCCGACGTCGTCCCGAATCACGTGATTGCGGCAAAGGATTTCACGGGCGAGCTCGCTCCGTATGCCGCCGAGCTCGAAGGCCGCGCCATGCTGGTCCGCAAGACCGAGCCGGTGCCCATCGAATGCGTGGTGCGCGGATACATTGTCCGGCTCGGGCTGGAAGGATTACCAGAAGACGGGCGCCATCTGCGGCATTCCGCTGCCCGCCGGCCTGCGCGAATCGGACCAGCTGCCCGAGCCGATCTTCACGCCTTCGACCAAAGCCACCACCGGCCACGACGAAAATATTTCGTTCGAGGAGACGGTCGTCGCGCATCGGCCGACCGCTCGCCGAGAAGCTCCGCGACATCGAGCCTGACGCTTTACAGCGCGCCGCCGAGCACGCGCGCGCGCGCGGCATCATCATGGCCGACACGAAATTCGAATTCGGGCTGCTCGGGCAGGAACTGATCTGGATCGACGAAGCGCTGACTCCGGATTCTTCGCGCTTCTGGCCCGCCGATCAGTATACGCCCGGCAAGGCGCAGCCTTCGTTCGACAAGCAGTACGTGCGCGATTACCTCGAGCGGATCGGCTGGAACAAGCAGCCGCCCGCGCCCGCGCTGCCGCCGGACGTGGTCGCCGGCACGCGGGAAAAATATCGGGAAGCGTATCAGCGCATCACCGGCCACGCACTCGACTGAGCTCAGGGAGACATGCTCATTCTTCAGGGCGCAGCTGCGGAGCGTGCAAACGTGAAAGATCAATTGGAATCGCTGGTGGGCAGATGGTCGAGCGCGGCATCTTGCTCGAAGAAGCGGTCACGGAATTCGAGAAGAAATTCATCAAGCGCGCGCTGGAACGCTCCAACGGAAATCAATCGCGCGCCGCCAAGTCGCTCGGAATCCACCGCAACACCCTCAGCCGCAAAGTGGGCGAATACAAGCTCAATCACGTCGGCCGCCGCTAGGCTGCCCGTCCCGTTCTACACTCCCTCAAAAAAAAAGGCCGGTCCGTTGCGGACCGGCCTCGGAAAGCTGTCACTCGCTCTCGCTCTATTTTGCCGGCTTCCGGTGGGTCGAGGCCTTGCCCTTCTCCGGAATGATCGTCGGATCGACCTTCACCTTATCCCAGTGCAAAAGGAAGGGCGTGGGATCGTAGCTCACGAGCGTCCCCGAGAAGCGAATGGGATCGTCTTTTTCCAGTCGCACAACATCCGGCTGCGGTGGAATGTCCGAGGCGGTGCCCGTGGCTGCGGGGTTTGGCGCGGTCCAGACCTTCACGTCCATGTTGGCGGTCGTCGCCGCTTCAACGTCTGCCTGGGTCGCGCCGAAATACACCATGAAGTCCACGTAGGCGTCCGACTTTTGCACGTCGATGATCTTGCCGACAACTTCCGGAAACTCGGCGCCGCAGATCGCAAGCCACGTCATTTTCGCCTTGTCGCCGCCGCCGCTCAGATCTGCCAGCACGGTAACGATCGTGCTCGCCTGCGCGATCTTCAGTAGATCCGCCGCTGCGGGAATCGTATACGTTGCGGGGCGGTCAGGCGAATTCATGGCCAATTGCAGCATCTCGTTGAGCTGCCCATCCACCAGGCTGTCGCACGTCGGCTGCTCGTAATTGACCATCGTCTTTCGGAGGTAATCTTTCACTTTGTCGGCATCCGCAACCTTCAGGTCGATCGCGCGCGCCACAGCCCACATGCCATCGAGTGGCTGAGGCGGCGTCATCGCCATATAGGCCAGACCCAGGCGATACTCGGTGAGAGCGTCGGTCGGGTTGTCGGCGAGCACGGCCTTGTACGCCGCGACGGCGGCCGCGTAATCCTTCAACTGGAAGTCGGCCGCCCCCACCACTCCATTGAAAAACGCGGCGGCGCCCTTCTTGGTCTGATCGAACTGCGCGTCCGTCATGTTCGCGTTCGGCTTGGACCATTTCGGCAACAAGGATACGCCCAGCGCGCCGGCGTCGCGTTCCTTGGTCAGCGCAGCCTGATCGGGAGGCGTTGTGGCGGCGGCGCCCGAGAAAGCCTGAACCCGGAGTTGAATGGCCTGCAACTGCGTCGTGACGTCCGTCTTGTCGCCCAGCGCCACAATTTTGTCCGCGCAATCCATCGCCTTCTGATACTCCTTAGCCTGGAGGAACCCACCGCAGGCCGGATATAGCGCCGCGCCGATGTACTTGATCAGCGTCGAGTTTGGATACTTCGACATGAACCCATCGAAGCAATTCAGCTTGGCCTGCGGATCCTTTTCGGACTGGCATGCCTGGAAGGAGTTGTATTCCGCCATCGTGTACGTCGGCTGAGAGCTTTGCGCGGCTTGCGCCGCGGCAGGGCGCGCTGGAAACAGCGCCCAGGCAAGACCAGCCAGAATAAGTGCGGTTGCGTTCAGATACTTTCGCATGATCACGTCCCTGCCTCCTGGATAACTTCGGGCGACTGGCCTGCCTTGAAGATCACCACCCCGCAGCATGACCCCGCAAGACGCACAAATCGAGGGGATTATAGGGAAAGCATCCCGTCCCGCGCAAGCCTAAAACCATCTCCCGGCTCAAGTCTGGCACGTCTGCAACTCCCGCGGCAAGAAAAGCCTGCGTGTTACGATGATGCGACGACCCTGGTGGTCGCCTCGAAGGAGGCCGCGCATGAGCACGGAAAGCCCAGCGGGCAAAGTCGCATTGATCACGGGCGCAAGCCGCGGCATAGGCCTCGCCATCGCGCACAGTCTGGCGCGCCTGGGAGCGAAGATCGCGCTCTGTGCGCGCGATCCCGAGAGGCTCGAAACGGCGGCGACCGGCCTGAAGAAAACGGGCGCAAGCGTCATCACGATTCCCGCGGACATTCGCAGCGCAAATGAAATCGCGCCCCTCGTGCACAAGACGGAGCAATCGCTCGGCCCCATCGAAATTCTCGTCAACAATGCGGGCATCGGATATTTCGCTCCCGTCCAGGAAGCGTCCGAGGCCAATTGGGACGCTGTATTAGACACCAACTTGAAGGCAGTGTTCCTGCTGAGCCAAGCGGTCGCCCCGGGAATGATCCAGCGCCGCGCCGGACACATCATCAATATCGGGTCGCTCGCGGGCAAGAGCGCATTCGCGGGCGGCGCGATCTACTGCGCATCCAAGTGGGGGCTGCTCGGCCTCACGCAATGCATGGCGGAAGACCTTCGCCCGTACGGCGTCCGCGTGAGCGCGGTTTTGCCGGGCACGGTCGCCACCGACTTTTCGCCGCATACCGGCAAGGACACCAGCAAGATGCTGCAACCAGACGACGTGGCCCACGCCGTCGAAAGTATCGTCACGCAGGCGCCGCAAAGCTTTATCAGCGAAGTGCTTATCCGCCCCGCCCAAAAGCCCTGACCGCGTCGCGCCGGCGTCGCGCCGAATCCTTCGCCCCGGCATCCGCATCAAAACTCGCATAACAGGAGAAAAACCATGATCGACATTCGCCCCAGCGAAGAGCGTGGGCGCAACAAACTCTCGTGGCTCGACAGCCGATTCACCTTTTCATTCGACCAGTATTACGATCCGGACCACATGCAGTTTCGCTCGTTGCGTGTGATCAATGAGGATGTCGTCGCGCCCGGCGGCGGTTTTCCGACGCACCCTCACCGCGACATGGAAATCCTCACGTGGATTCTCGATGGCGCGCTCGAGCATCGCGACAACACCGGCGGCAGCGGCGTGATTCGTCCCGGTGAATTGCAGCATATGACCGCGGGCCGCGGCGTGCTGCACAGCGAGTTCAATCCATCGCCGAAGGACCCGGTCCATCTCTTGCAGATCTGGCTCCTGCCGGAGCGCCGCGGCCTGGACCCGGCCTACGAGCAGCTCTCCTTCCCCGATGGCGAACTCCGCAACAAATTCGGCCATGTGGCCGGCCCGAAAGCGCCGGTGACGATTCGCCAGAACGCGGATCTCTATATCGCGCGTCTCGATAAGGGCGCAAAGGCGGAGCATTCGCTCGAGCCCGATCGCGGCGCGTGGGTGCAGGTCGCGCGCGGCAAAGTAAAGCTCAATGGCGCCGAGTTGAAGGCGGGCGATGGCGCCGCCATCTCGCAAGAAACGAACATCCAAGTCGAAGCGCAGGAGCCGTCTGAAGTTCTGCTCTTCGATCTGGCCTAGACATCCGCAAAAGCGACTCGGGACTCCCGTTCCGGGTCGCTTTTGTGATAGCTTCCCTCTGGTTTGGGTCCCTCAATTTCTCTCGACGTTCGAACAAATCGAAAGGAGACGCACATGGCCAATTCCTCGGGCAGCATCGTGCCTTTGATCGGACGAATTCTCATGAGCGCGGTTTTCATCCTCGCCGGCTTCGGCAAGATCACCGGGTTTTCGGGAGAGGAAATGTTTGTGGCGTCGAAACATTTGCCTCTGCCGGCGGTCGCGTTGGGCATCGCGCTGGTCATTGAGCTAGTCGGCGGACTTGCGATCCTCTTCGGGTTCTATACTCGGTTCACCGCGTGGATCGTTTTCCTGTACATGATTCCCACCACGTTTCTCTTCCACAATTTTTGGGCTATGCAAGGAGCGGCCCAGCAGGACAACATGCTCCACTTCGAGAAAAACCTCGCGATCATGGGCGGCCTGCTGATCCTCGCGGCTTTCGGCGCGGGATCGCTCTCGATTGACGCGGCGCGCGCTCCCAAATCGGCACAGTAGGAACACAACGTAGATCGCGGAATCCTCCGACGCGCGTCTTGCATCCGATTTGTGGTTAAATACTCTGCACATTTGGACGAGACTCGAGGAGGAATGATGCCCGACCACAAAAGACCAGCGCCCGCCGATACGGTGATTCACGATCTGATCAGCCATCGCTGGAGCCCGCGCGCGTTCGACTCGCGCCCCGTCGAGCCCGAAAAATTGCGCAGCCTCTTCGAAGCGGCGCGCTGGGCATCGTCGTCCTACAACGCGCAGCCGTGGTATTTCATCGTCGGCACGAAGGATGATCCGGAAAATTACAAGAAGGTCCTCGATAGTTTCGTCGAGTTCAATCAGGGTTGGGCGAAGGGCGCGCCCGTCGTCGCGCTGAGCGTCGCCGCCCACAAAATGCCGCACGACGGCTCGCAGAATCGCCACGCGTTTCATGAACGTCGGCCAGGCGGCCGCGAATCTCGCCTTGCAGGCAACCGCGCTCGGCTTGCAGATCCATCAGATGGCAGGCATCATCCCCGACAAAGCTCGGCAGATTTTTTCGATCCCCGCGGATTACGAAGCCGTCGCAGGCTTCGCCATCGGCTACCCCGGCGATCCGGCAAGCCTCCCGGACCAGTTGCGCGAACGCGAAAACGCGCCGCGCTCCCGCAAGCCGGTGTCATCCTTTGTCTTCACCGGCAACTGGGGCAAGACCTCCCCAATCGTCGCCGCGAAGTGACGACCCGACGAAGGTCGTCATCGTGCTTGCCCTGAGCAGAATCGAACGAGCCATTCGCAAGGGTTTCTAGCCACTCGTCACTAGCCACTCCCTCTGTGATACTCTCCCGTCCGAACGGGGGAGGCATTGCCGACATGAAAATAAAATCCATGCTGCTGTTGTTCGCTGTTTCGCTGCTCGTCGTAGCAGGAGTCGCTCTCGCGGGTGGCGGAGACAAAAAAGATCGCGCGTCCGAAATCGAGACGCTGAAAGCGCAAGTCGCCGCGCTTCAGACGCAAGCGCAGGCTGCGCAAGACTACGTCGCACTCGCCAATCTTCAGGCGACGTATGGCTACTACGTCGATAAATGCCTGTGGGATCAGGTCGCCGATCTTTTCGCGAAAGACGGCACGCTCGAGATCGGTCTCCGCGGCGTCTATGTGGGGCAGGACCGTGTCCGCACGTATCTCCACACCCTTCCCGATCTCAAGTACGGCACGCTCTTCAATCACGTGCAGTTCCAGCCCGTCATCAACATCGCTCCCGACGGCAAGACGGCCAAAGCCCGTTGGCGCGCCTTCGAGCAATTCGGCATGCTGCACCGCGCCGCGCAATGGGGCGGAGGAATCTACGAAAACGAATACGTGAAAGAAGACGGCGTCTGGAAAATCTCGAAGCTGCACTACTACATGACCTACTACGTCGACTACTACAAGGGCTGGGATCAGGGCGGCAATCCGCCTCCCGGAGCCATCAAAGGCCTCCCGCCCGATCGCCCGACCACGGTCGATTACAAGCTGTACCCCAACGTCTTCATCCCGCCATATCACTATAAGAACCCGGTAACCGGCAAATGAGAATCCGACAAGGGCTCGCTCCCCACTGACCACTCGTCATTAGCCACTGTCTCTATGTTACCCTCCCGTTCCGGCGAGCCCACGGGCCTGCCGGATGCGGGAGGCATCGATGAAAATGCAATCACTACTGGTGGTTTGCGGCGTTGTGTTTTTTGTCGTGGTGGGTGTGGCGCTCGCGGGCGGAAGCGAAAGCAAAAAAGATCTCGCCTCCGAAGTCGAAACTCTGAAAACGCAAGTCGCCGCGCTGCAAAAGCAGGCGCAGGACTCGCAGGACTACATCGCCATCTCGAATCTCCAAACCGCCTACGGCTATTACGTCGATAAATGCAAGTGGGACGAGGCGGCCGACCTCTTCGCCAAAGACAGCACGCTCGAAATCGGCCTGCGCGGCGTTTACGTCGGTCAGGACCGCGTGCGCGCCTATCTCCACAAGCTGCCCGACTTGAAGTACGGCACGCTTTTCAATCACATGCAGCTCCAGCCCAAAATCGATATCGCGCCCGATGGCCTCACCGCCAAAGGACGCTGGCGCGCCATCATGCAGGTCGGCATCCTCAATCGCTCGGCGCAGTGGGGCGAAGCAACCTACGAAAACGATTACGTGAAGGAAGACGGCATCTGGAAAATCAAGAAGCTCCATGCCTACTTCACCTACTACGCGAACTACTACAAGGGGTGGGACCAAGGCGGCGATCCACCTCCGGGACCAATCCCCGGCTTCCCCCCGGACCAGCCCCCAACCGAAGTCTACAAGCTCTACCCGGATGTCTACATCCCGCCGTATCACTATAAAAATCCGGTGACCGGCAAATGAGAAGTAAGTAGCGCCAGCCTTGCCGGCATGTGATGTATAAGTTACAATGCAAAACGCGATCGAGATTCGCCATTACGTCAACCCCGCCGGGAAAGATGTCTTTGACGATTGGCTGACCCGACTCGCCGATCGTCGCGCACAGGCAAAGGTAGTGAGCCGAATCGACCGGCTCGCCGTTGGGAACTTTGGCGACTGCAAGGCGCTGCGCCAGGGCTTGTGGGAGTTGCGGATCGATTGGGGACCCGGTTACCGGGTCTATTACGCCATGCTCGGGAGAGTCTGCATGTTGCTGCTCTGCGGCGGCGATAAACGAAGACAGTCTTCCGACATCGACCGTGCGTTGAAATACCTCGAGGACTACAAAGAAAGGACCCGAACACGTGAAACGTAAAGCAAGCGTCTCCCACGACGAGGCCATCGTTCGCCGGCTTCGCAGGGACCCGGACTTTGCCGCTGAGTACCTCAAGTCCGTCCTGGAAGACACGGGCGAACCCCGCGTTCTGCTCGTTGCTTTGCGTCACCTCGTCCAAGCGCAGGGAATCGCGAAAGTCGCTAAAGCCGCCGGCATTGAGCGCGAGAGCCTCTATCGCGCTTTGTCAGCTCACGGCAACCCCCGCCTGTCCACGTTAGTTGCCGTTACCAAGGCCATCGGTTTGAAGCTCACTGTCGAAGCTGCGTAGTTGAGGCAAGGTTGAACTAAGGAGAGGCGATGAACCGCAATCGATTCGAAGGCAAGATCGCGCTGGTGACGGGCGGGAACAGCGGCATCGGCCTTGCCGCGGCGAAGGCGTTTGCGCGCGAAGGCGCGAAGGCGGTGATCACCGGGCGCGATCCGAAGACGATCGAGAGCGCCGCGCGTGAAATCGGCGAAGGCACGCTCGCGCTGCGCTGCGACACGCGCGACCTGAATCAGATCGACGCCGTGATGGCGGCGATCAAGGAAAAGCACGGCCGCCTCGACGTGCTCTTCGCCAACGCGGGCGTCGCCGATATCCAAGCATTCGACAAAATCACCGAAGAGCAATACGACTACGTGATAGACATCAACCTCAAGGGCACATTTTTCACCGTGCAGAAAGCGGTGCCGCTGATGCCGATGGGTTCGGCGATCGTGTTGAACTCGTCGAACGCATCGACGCGCGCTTTCGCGGAGGCGTCGGTGTATTGCGCGAGCAAAGCGGGGGTCGTGTCGCTGGGGAAGACGCTCGCGGCGGCGCTCGTGACCCGCGGCATCCGCGTCAACGTTTGCAGCCCCGGCCCGATCGACACGCCGATCGCGTGGCGCATGCCGAGCGTCTCGAAGGAGCAGATCGCCGGCTTCAAGGAATTCTTGAAAGGCACCACGCTGCGCAAGCAGATCGGCACGCCCGAAGAGGCCGTCGCGCCGGTGCTGTTCCTCGCCTCGGGCGAGGCTTCCAACATCATCGGCATCGACGTAGTCGTCGACGGCGGCGCCAACGTCGTCTGACGCCGCCCGCGGCGGCATTCGGCACGCCCGGCTCGACGGTTGCTAAATCCATCTCTATGGTCTAGGATGTCCCTAGGGGATTCCAATGGCAACGCTATACGTCGAAAACGTTCCCGATGAACTCTACGAAGCCCTTCGTGGCCGCGCCCGGTCGCGCCGCCGCTCTATCGCGGCGGAAGTGGTCGCCCTGCTCGAAGAGAATATTCCCACGGCCCAGGAGTTGAAGTCCCGGCGGACGTTCCTCCACAAGGTCGAGCAATTGCGATCGAAGAGCGTGCGTTCCCGGGCCCCCTTTCCGTCCACTGAAGAAATGCAGCGGGAGGACCGGGTGCTGTGAGCCTGATCGTGTTGGACGCGAGTGTCGCGGCAAAGTGGTTTTTGCCGGCGAAGGGCGAAACACTCACGGCTGAGGCGTTCGAACTTTTGCGCCGATACACGGGTGGTGAGATCGTGTTTGTCGTTCCCGATCTCTTTTGGGCCGAGCTGGCCAACCTTCTCTCGAAAGCAGTTCGCCGAGGGCGCTGCACGAAAGCGTCGGCAGACGCGGCGCTCGCGTCACTCAGGGAACGCCGGCTCCCTACGGTGCCGTCTCTCGCCTTGCTCGACCTCGCGTCTGGAATTGCTGCTGCGTTCGATCGGACGGTGTACGATGCAATGTACGTGGCGCTCGCCGTCGATTCGAAGGCGCAATTCGTCACGGCAGACGAGCGCCTGGCATACGCACTGGCGGCGCGGTTGCCGGTGCGGTGGCTGGGCGCGATGTCTTCGATTTAGCCCCCGCCGGAGCTTTCCGGCTGCCCTCGAAAGCTTCCCCTCGCGAAAAACTGGGGTATAATCCCGCCCACTGGAAGGCCGCCGGCAGGTGTGCGGCAGTCGATATTCGTCCACACGATTATCCACATAACGACCTTCATCGAGCGGCACACGCGCAGCGAAAGGAGTTCTCCAATGAGCCAGGACTACACGGTAGGCCAGAAGCTCGGCGACTACGAAATTCTCGGAGTGCTCGGCGCGGGCGGCATGGGCAAAGTCTACAAGGTCCGCAACACGATCTCGGACCGCATCGAGGCGATGAAGATTCTCCTGCCGAATCTGGCCGACCAAAAAGATCTCGCCGACCGCTTCCTGCGCGAAATCAAACTGCTCGCGAGCCTGAATCACCCGAATATCGCGTCGCTGCGCACGGCGCTCACGCTCGATAATCAGCTCGTGATGATCATGGAATACGTCGACGGCGTCACGCTCGCTTCGCGCCTGCAGCAAGGCCCGGTGCCTGTGGCCGACGCCGTCTACTACATCGACCAGGTGCTGGCCGCGCTGGTCTACGCGCACCAGATGAACGTGGTTCACCGCGACATCAAGCCCGGCAACATGATGCTCACTCAGCAGGGCGTCGTGAAGCTGATGGATTTCGGCATCGCGCGCCCCGGCAACGAAGCCGGCATGACGATCACCGGCACGACGCTCGGCTCGCTCAACTATATGTCGCCCGAGCAGGTGAAAGGCGAGTCCGTCGATGCGCGCTCGGATCTGTATTCGGTCGGCTTGTCGCTGTACGAGATTCTGACCGGGCGGCTGCCATTCCGCGGCGATAGCGGCTACTCGTTGATGGTCGCGCAGCTGCAGCAACTGCCGGAGCCGCCGATCGTCCTGCGCCCCGATCTGCCGAAGCCGCTCAACGACATCATCCTCATGGTGCTTGCGAAAGAACCCGAGAAGCGATTCCAATCCGCCACGGCTTTTCGCAACGCGCTGAAGAGCGCGCTGCCGCAGGGCGTGGCAGGCGGAGTGGCTGCAGGGCGCTCGGGCGTGCCTTCCGCCACTACGATTTTCATGGATCCCACGACGCCGACGGTAGCGGCTCCGCCGCCTACGGCATCCGTACATCAGCCGACGCGGCCCGCGACCGTTGCGGCCGCAGCCTCGGTTTCCGCCGCGACGACGCAGCCACCGCCGCCCGCTGCGCAGAAAAGCCATCGCGGCCTGTGGATGGCCGCCGGAGGAGTCTTGGTCGTGGCCATGCTGGCGGGAGCCGCGGTCTACGTGCCGCACCATGCGAAGACGCAGGCGGGCGCAAATTCGTCGAGCACGTCAACCTCACCGGCGCCAAATGCCATGCCTGCCCCGGCAGCGCCGCCCGCTCCGGCCCCTGCGCCGGCAGCACCTTCCGCAGCCGACCAAGCCGCCGCTGCGAAGGCGGCTCAGCAGGCAGCCGCGGCGAAGGCTGCCGCCGATGCTGCCGCAGCGCAAGCCGCCGCCCAAGCAGCGGCGGAAGCTGCTGCCAAGGCCGAGGCTCTGAAGGAAGCGCAGACTCAGGCCGACCAGATCAGCAGCCGCGCCGCCGCGATCGGCTCGAGCCTCAGCACTCTGCAGCGCCAGCAGGCCGCGCAGGGCTACGGTCTGCGCGGCGATATCGTCGAGGCGCAGGCGCGCATGCAGACGAATCTCGCGCACGCCGAGGCCGCTTTGCAGCAGCAGGATGGCGCGAAAGCCAAGGAGTATCTCGACAAAGCGGAAGCCGACGCCGAAACCCTCGAGCGCTTCCTCGGCCGCTAGCGCGTTTCAAATTCGCAGCACGTGCAGCGGCGGCTCGGCAAGATACATCTGCTCGACAAGCGCGGCGCGGCGCTCGAGCACGTTGCGCTGATTGAACGACCCTTTGTCCGTAATCTCGCCCGCGTCGAGCGACGGCGCCTCTTCGCACAGAATCGCGCGCACGATCCGATTCGAGCTTCCCGTGGATTCCGCCGCAAAGCTTTCGAGGCGCGACTGAAATTCGGCGCGCACCGCGCCATTCCGCAAGAGAGCGGAGGCCGGCGCGCCCGCGGCGCCATCGACGCGCAGCCCCGCGCACGCGTCGAAATCGGGAAAAATCAGCGCGGCCAGGAAATCGCGGTCGTGCCCCGCAATCACCACGTCGCGAACCAGCGGCGCGAAGTGACCCAGGAATTTCGCGCGCAGCGGGCCGACGCTCACCCAAGTGCCGTTCGCCAGTTTGAAATCCTCGTTCAGGCGCCCGTCGAAGAGCAGCCCTTTGTTGATGTCGTTCGGATCGATGAAGCGGACCGCATCGCCAAATCTGTAAAATCCCTCTTCATCGAAAACTTTCTCGGTGAGTTGCGGCTGGCGCCAGTAGCCGGGCGTGACGTTAGGGCCGCGCACGCGGGCCTCGAGCTTCGCGCCGTGCGGCACGAGCTTTAATTCCACGCCCGGCACGGGCAGCCCGATCGTTCCGGCCCGGTCCGTCTCCCATGAGGTCTGGATCGACATCGGCGAGGTTTCCGTCGAGCCGAGGCCCGTGGCCATGATGACGCGCTCCCCGCACGTCGCGGCGGCGAGTTCGCGATACGCGTCCCACACGGGCTGCGATAATCCGGCGCCCGCGTAAAACATCAGCCCAAGCCGGCGGAAAAAGCTCTCGCGCAGCTCGCGGTCCGCGCGCAGAAAGGGCAGCAGATCCTCGTAGCCCTTCGGCACGTTGAAATATACGGTCGTCGAAATCTCGCGCAGGTTGCGCACGGTTTTCTCGATCGCTGGGCCGGGCTTCCCGTCGTCGATGTAAAACGTGCCGCCGTTGTACAGCGCGATGCCTACGTCGTGGTTCCCGCCAAACGTGTGATTCCACGGCAGCCAATCGACGATCACCGGCGGCTCGTCCTCGAGGAAGCCGAAAACCTGCGCGATCATCTGCTGGTTGCTGCAGATCATGCGATGCGTGTTGACGACGCCTTTGGGCATCGCCGTCGAGCCGGAGGTGAAGAGAAATTTTGCGGCGCTATCGGGATCGATTTTCTCGTGTGCGGCTTCAACGTCGCGCGTCGGCGCGGTCGCGAGAAAATCCGCGAACAGCGTGGCGTTGCGCCCCGGCGGCGGTGCGGTGACCGCAACGACTTCTGTGTCGCTGCCGACCACCGCCTCGATCGCGCGCCCAAAGTGCCCGCCGTGCGAAACAAACACCAGCCCCGGCGTAAGAATATCCAGGCAGTGGCGCAGCTTGCCAAAGTCCTTCGAGACGAGCGAATAGGCCGGCGAAAGCGGCGCGGTGGGAATCCCGACGTGCTGCCCGGCGTAAGTCAGGAGAAAATGCTCGAGGTCGTTGTCGGAAAGAATCGCGACCGGCCGCTCCGCCGAAAGGCTGCGGTCGAGCAGCGCCTGCCCGATCCGGCGCACGGAATCGTAAACCTGCGCGTAGGTGAGCGTGCGCCACTGCTGGTCGGCGCCGCGCTTCGCGATGCAGATTTTCCCGGGCGACACTCGCGCCCAGTGCGCGATCCGGTCGGTGAGCACCTTCGGATACGACCGCAGCGCCTCATCGGGCACGATCAGCGATACGCCGCCCTCGCGAGGATGCAATGTCGCGCCGGAAGTCCGCATGCGCACGCGCCGCACGCGATTCGAAGTGTCGACACCGCCCGCCCCACTCACACTGTCGCTCTTGTGGCTCATTCGCGACGCACATTTTCCCACAGTTTGTTCGGGCGCTCCATGTCAGCGTGGCGGCAACGCCGCCCGCAGTAGTCGCAATGGCGGGACGCAGACGGGACCGAATCAGCCTGGCATCGGTGAGCCCGAAGCACGTGAGGACTCGCCGGCGATCGGCAGCGAAAAAAAGGCCGGGCACGAGGCCCGGCCTTTTCGATTTGCCGATCTGGAGTTTAGCCTAGAACTCAAACCTCGCCGAGAACTGGAACTGCCGAGGATTGAGCACCGTCTGCGGCTGGCCGAAGTTCGCGTTGGGCTCCGAGGGAATGAACAGGTCCGTGCCAAGTGGCGTGGGAGCGACGCTTCCGCCGGGAGCGAGGGTCCCCCCGAACGGGCAAGCTACGGTCCCCGACTGGGCTTGGATCGCGAGAGTAGTCGCGTCCTTGTAATGACGCGGTATCGCTCCGCAAAAGACGGGCGAGCCGTAAACCGAGAATACCTGGTCCACGTTGGCCCGGTTCAGCAGGTTGAAAGCGTCCACGGCGGCCACCAGGGACATTTTTTCCGAGAACTTGAACGACCGCGAGATCCGCAGATCCCAGGTATATTCCGGATCGCCGACGTACGTGTTCCTTCCGATCATCGTCTGGCAGGTCGCGGTAGAGTCGCAATGAGTGCCCTTTACCTCAGGCCCTCCGACGCGATCTGTCGAGGCGCCGGCGAAATCATTGGTTGTGTCGGCGCCGTAGTAGAGCGTGAAGGGGCGCCCGGATTGTAGAGTGATAATGCTGCTGGCCTGGAAACTTCGGTACCAGCCGTGGTCGGGCGCGCTCGCCGTGAAGTTCGTCACGAACCGGTGCCGTTGATCCTGGTTCGAGTTCGCGCGTTCCGCAGCATAGTCGAACTGGTTTACCGGCAGGTTGATGAACGTGGTGAAGTTCCCGTTGTCGATCGTGTGGGAATACGTGTAGTTGGCAGTCATGTTGAAATACTTCCCCACGCGCTCGATCCCGGTAACCGTCAGGCCATTGTAGGCGGTATTCACGACGCCGTTGTTGTAGTCGAGAAGCCCAGCGCTGATGGTCTGCAAGCCGCTGCCAACTGCGCCCGCAAACCAGGGCCCCAGGCCCGCGAGCGCGCCGGTTCCCACCGCCGGAGTGCCGTTCGCGCACTGCGAGAACGTGCCGTTTGCGTGCAGCATCCCCTCAGACCACTCCGGATAGGGATCAGTGACACCGCCGTTTGCCGCCAGCTCCGAGGCTGTCCACGACGTACCGACCGGGCAGGGCACATTGATGTTGTTTCCTCTCACGAGCCTATGCCCCCCGACGTAGATGTACCCGACGTTGAGCGCAAACCCGCCTCCGAACTGGCGGTCGATTTCCGCGCTCGCTTGTTCAGCATAAGGAATCTTGCTGACGTTGTGGTCCATCCCGCCACTGCCAATGCCGCACTCGTTGCCGGGAAACAGACCAAAGGCTGCGACGCCGGTGAAGCAAGTGCCGACCAACGATACCGGATTGAGTTGATCGTATCCGCCGGTTTGGAGAATGCTCGCGCCGAGCGACGATGCCGTTGCTCCCGCGAATCCGGCCAATTGGTAGCCTTGAGTCGCCATCCCCGCGTTGGTCATGGGCAGTTCCTGCGGCTGGATTCCTACTGAGGCGCACTTCGTGGAGACGCTCGTCGGAGCATTGTTGCCGCAGAGGTAGCCCGGGACCGTCTTCTGGGTATTCGGCACAAAGAAGAACGTCAGGTTATAGCGGTCGTCGAACATCCCAAATCCCGCTCGAATCACGGTCTTGCTGTCCGGAGAATAGGCCAGCCCGATGCGAGGCTGCCAGCCCCGGTAATCCTGAGTCACGTACGTTGAGAGACCTGATTCGACATCCCAGCGCAATCCGTAATTAAACGTCAGCTTCGGGGTGATTCTCCACGAATCCTGAAGATAGAGGCCCCAATACCCGTGATCGATTACCTTGCTGTAATTGTTAAATAGCGACTGTGGATATGCGTTCGCCCAAGTCGCCGTGTTCAAGTTCGTCCCATTGGAGGCCAAAACGAGCGGCGCACCGAATTGGAACGACGGACTCGTCGGAACCGGCACGCCCGCGTATGCGACCACAACGCCATTGTCTACGGGCCTCGTATCGCCAGGGAAGCCAGTGCCAGCTACGGGGCAGCCACTGCCCTCGCTCAGCAGCGGGCTTGCGGGAGCCCCCCCTGTCTCCCAAGTCGGTCCGTACGTGTCATATTCGGAGAAAGCGAAGAGACAAGGGAGGCCGGCAGGTATGATCAGCCGCACGGGCGTGAACCCGGGGAAATTTTCGAGACTCGTTAGCCAGTTGCCGTCCGCTCCAAACTTTACGAGGTGATTGCCCTTCACCCAAGACACCGAATCAGCTAGTTCGGCGCGAGTCTCGTAAAGCCGGTCGTTGGCTCCGAAGTTGTGGCCGAACTGAAGATCGTTGGCCAGGTCCAGGTCCGGCTGGCCGGTCGCGCCGGGGAAGTTGTAATGCCGCCGGGCGAACTGGCCCACGACCGTGTTGACCACGTTAGGCGATAACACGGAATTCACCGTGGCGACCACGGACTGATCTCGCGTGTAGAGGTCCCGCGCCGCGCTCGGAACGGCGATGCCGCCGTCATCGAGGCTTTGCCCGACGAGTTCGCCGGTCGCGCGCACATCCTCCACGTTGTAGCGGATCGCCAAACGATTGTTGGCGTTCAATTGGCGGTCAATCCGGGCGAAACCGAAGTCATCGTCTCCCGTCTTCAGGTAGCCGTTGATGTAACCGAAGGCTTGCGCCGGGGTCAGCGGGGTGACGGCGCCACCGCATACCGACAAGGCTTTCTGGCACCCTTCAGGAGCGAGTCCCATTTGCGCCTTCGCCTGATCGATCAAGGTCAAGTTTCCGCCATTCGAGTTGCAATTCGAACTAAGCACTCCGCTGAAGCAAACCAGATCGGGCGCGAAATCGGGGGAGTTCGCGCTCCTTTTGCCCTCATAGTTGACATAGAAAAAAGTCTTGTCCGTCTGGATCGGGCCGCCAGCCGCCACGCCAAACTGGTTCTGCCGCAGTTCGTGGGGCAGCGGCGCGGGCTGCAGCAGGTCTCGCGCGTCCGTCGCGCTGTTCTGCAGATACTCGTACGCGGTACCGTGAAAATTGTTCGTGCCCGACTTGGTCACGATGTTGACGATTCCGCCCATCGCGCGCCCATAATCCGCGCCGAAGCTGTTGTTGACCACGCGAAATTCCTGCACCGATTCCTGCGGCGGCGTCGCACGCTGAATGCCGCTCGCCGAATTCACGAAATCGGCCCCGTCGACCGTGATTTCATTGCTGAACGAGCGCATGCCGCCAAACGAAATCTGTGTAACTTCAAATTCGGTGAATACCGTGCCCAGGCTGGTGCGACTCGTGGTCACCCCGGGCGTCAGAAGAGCGAAGTCGGTGAATACGCGGTTGCTCGTAGGCAGGGACTGCACCTGCTGCGAGCCCACAACCTGGCTGATCTCGGTCTTCGTCGGCTCAATCAACGGCACTTCCGTCGTCACCACCACTTTTTCGCCTTCGCGCGCCAGTTGCAGCCCGATGTTGGTCGTCGCGCTCTCGCCCACGGTCAGCACAATCCCCGTCTGCGTATAGGGGGCAAATCCCGCGTAGGAGGCCTTCAGTTCGTACGTGCCGGGCGGGAGGTTGGCAATCGCATAGAAGCCACTGTCGTTGGAGGTAGCGGAATAGGTCACGTTCGTTCCCACGTCGCGCAGCGTGATCGTCGCTTTGCCGACCACCCCACCGCTCTGGTCGGTCACCGTGCCGGTAAGTTGCGCATTCGCCTGCGCAAAGGCCGAGCCGGTGCACGCAAGAAGGACTGCAATTGCCAGGAAGAACTGCAGGCCAAAACGTACCTTCATAATCACCCCCACTCAGGACATGCGAACTTCATGACCCCTATTGGCACAAATCTGATTGCTGCATGTGTAACGCCGGTACTATTCTTTGTCAAGGTTTTAGTCGCCCGCCACCCACGCGTTTGCCGAAGCGCTTCACCCGCCCCAAGACACACGCTTCCGTGTGTGAATCTCGCGCAAAACGTTATACTCCGCCCGTCTCGCCGTCTCTCCCCACAGGGAAAAAACACCTATCCACGAGGGAAGTGCCGGGTCCGCGATCAGCCGCCCGCGCACGCTCACGATGGCCGCTGGCGCTTTCGCGCATCCTCTGCCGGTCACCCCGAAAACTCGGCTCGCAGTTCCCGCGGGCTCGCGCCAAACGCCTGCTTGAAACACCGGCTGAAGTGATTCGAATTATTGAAACCCCAGGAATATGCGATGTCGGTGATGGAACGATGGGAAGACTCCGGACGCATCAGGTCCTCGCGCGCCCGGTCGAGCCTCAGTCTCAAAATGTAGTCCGAGATCGACGTTCGCTCGGACTGGAACGCCATGTGCAGATAGCGCTTGGTGCAGCCCGTTGCGCTGGCCAGCTTCGTGATCGAGAGATCCGGATCGCCCAGATGGCTCGTGATGTATAGCTTCACTCGCTCCCTCAGCGCTTCCTTCGAATCCACGCACGCGGGCTTCTCCGAAAGTTCCAGCAGCGCCACGCGCGTCATCTGCGCCACGATTTCCGCCAGGTCGTGACCCGACCCCCGGCGCATTTCGGGAATCTGGTCGAACGTTGCGGGGATCAGGCTCCACATCAGCTTGCCGATCCCGCGGCGTCCGGAAAATCGGCGCGCGACGAGCTCCTGCAGGTCGAAGCTGCGTGTGGGAAATTTCTCGCGCGGGATCAGCAGCAGCAGCATGTCGACGCGAGCGGGGATCGTCATGCTGTAGGGTTTGGACGTATCGTAGACGCTCCATTCGCCCGAACGTAGCGTCGTCCTCCGCCCATGCTGCTCGAGCACGCTCAATCCCTTCCTCACCAGCGCCATTTTCACGAACGCGCGATCGTCGTGCGCTGCCAGCGTGGCTGTACGGATCGCGCGGTGAGGAATTTCGGAAGCGAGTCGGGAGAAAACCACGTCCGCCAGCGTGGTGTATTCGAAGCTGGCGCTGAATGTCTCATGTTCTTGCATCTCGATATCGAGGCCGCCGAATATCGAGCTGGATTGCACTTCCCAATATTCGCGCCGGTCCGATAGCTTCACGTCGTCCGTCGAGACACACGTTACCGGCAGGCAGCCGGTCCCGGGGCTTATGGCATGGCTGTGCGTGGACATACACCCCCATCCCCCGGGCGAAATCCTATCCGATCAGCATCGGAACTGTCTAGGTGGTGTCCGGGGGGATACCATGGCGTTGTCCATTTCGCCACGTCGGCGGCGATGAGAGCAAAGCTGTGGAGTGCGGCGGCTTGCTTGTCCTGAGGTTCTCGAAAGCTCTACTGTCCGAGTTCCTTGCGCACGATCCGGGTGCCCTCCACCATCGCCCGCAGCTTTGCGAAAGCCACGTCGCGCGGCAAATGGAAGAGTCCGCAGTCGGGCAGGATGAAGATTCTCTCCGGCGGCAGTATTTTCAACGCCTTCCGGATGCGTTCCGCGACGATGTCTGGCGTCTCGATCGCGTGATCCTTCACGTCGATCACGCCCACGCCCAGCTGGAACGGCGCGTTGAATTCCTGAAACAGATCGAGGTCTTCGCCGCCGCGTCGCGCGAATTCGAGCGTCAGCTGGTTCACCTTGGCGTCGAGAATGCGCGGAAATAGATAGCGATATGTCCCCTCCCACGACGGCTTGCCATACCGGTTGCCGTAGCAGATATGCAGAGCGGTCTTGGCGTTGACACCCTCCACGAGCACATTGATTACGCCGACGCCCCATGTGAGATCCTCGGGAAATCCCGAGTAATATGGCTCGTCGATCTGGATATACGTCGCGCCCGCCTTCACAAGCTCCTTCAGCTCCATATTCAGCACGCGCGCAATATCCGTGGCGAGCGCTTCTTCGCTCGGGTAGTGCTTGTTGCGAACGCGCTTCGTCAGCGAGTGCGGCCCCGTGATGCAGATTTTCGTCTGCCGGTCGGTATTCGCAAGCAGGAACTTGAAATCGTCCACCAGTCCGAGCGAGGCCATCGGAATCTTGCCGATCACTTCGCTGTCGTAAAAATCGTAATAGAACTTCTTCGACGACCGGTCGATCTGTATCCCCGGCAGGCGCTCGATGAAGTAATCGATCATGTTGTCGCGGCGCAGCTCGCCGTCCGTGACGATATCGAGCCCGGCGACCTCCTGATCCTTGATCGCCGCCTTCACCACCGTGTCGTGAATTTCGTCCAGGTCGTGGCGCGTGATTCGCCGCGCGAAATATTCCGTCTTCAGCCGTTCGAGCCATCCCGGCATCGAGTAGCTGCCAACCATCGTGGTCGGAAGAATAGGAAGCTTCATCAAGTTACTCCCGTCGTGTCGTATGCAGGACCGAGGTTTTCGACCCCGGCCGGTAGCGGAACGGCGCGAAGTGCAGGTTGTAGCCGCCCGCTCGGCCACTTCGCGCAAAAGAGCGCCATTCACCCAGTTGACGATCGAGCCGTCCAGTTTCCCCGGGCCGTGGAATCCCATGTTGTATTCCGCAAGATCGCTGACGAAAATATCCTGCACTTCGAGATACCCGCGCGGATGCAGCAGCGGCAATGTGTTCCGGAAACTGTCGAGCGCGCCCGAGCTCAGATGAAACCGCAGGTCGTTGGGCGCCTCGCGCAGGATATCTTCCATCTGCGGCAGGCTGAGTCCCGCCGGAAACGAAATATCCGGCAGCTCTTCTATCCCCACGAGCCGCTCTTCGAGCCGCATCGCCTTCCAGATGCCCTGCCAGAACGCGATCCCGCGCCGCCGGTCGGCCAGGCATTCAGGACCGATGTCCAGCAGCCGCCCGATCACCTTGGCCACATCCGAAACCGGAATCTCCGCAGCGGCTGCGATCTGAAATGCGTCCGCGGCCGGAATATAAGCGCGCGCGTGAACCCAGTAGATTCGGTTGTCGCGCCACACGAGCTCTTCGTCCGGCAGGTTGTCGTACATGTTGGTCGAATGAACGTGCAGGATCTTGTGCCGCAAGAAAGAAAGCGTCTTGATCGGATCGAGCGCGTCGAGCGCGATGAAGCTGCAAAGATCGATGTGCTTTTGCACCGGCGGCCGGCATCGTTCGAGCGTCGCGAGCGAATAGTCGCCGAGCAAAAATCGCAGCCGAGGATAAAAGTGCGAGCCGCGCTCCTCATCGACCTCTTGAAAGCGATCGAGCCAAAGCCCCGCGCGCGTTCCCGTTCCGACGCCGATTTCCAGCAGGAAAATTTCCGCCGGAAGCTGATTCTTTTTTTCGAGCTCGTTCAGCAGCTTCCAGAATTCCTCCACCGAATCCGCAATCGCCTCGGGCCGGTGCCCGTCCGACGCGCCGCCCGGTAGCGCCGTCTCGTAGCCCTTCCCGGTCGATTGCTCCCACTCCCTCAGCCGCTGCCAGTAGAGCCGGTTGAACTGCCACGCGATGCTCGCTCGGAACGATTGGAACTCTTCGAGGTAGAGCCGCCCGCTCTGCGCCGCCTGACCCTTCATCTCGATGGCGCGTTGCAGGCATTCGCGCATCCCGCCGGCGGGCACTTGCCTCGAATCGATGCGCACTTCCATCACCGGAGCGCCGCCCTCGGCGCGCGTGCTCTCGGCCACTGTGATCGCTTCGCGAAAATTCTGTTTGTACTGGAGCCAATCGAGGTGAATTTGCAGCCGCGCGAAATCGCCCGGCCCGATGTGTTTCTCTTCGAGCAACGCCAGCACCGCCGCCACCGTTTCTTCGGTGCCGGCCAGCGCCGCATCACGCCGCGTGTGATTGAGGTGCAGGATCATGGAGCCACCCAAATGGCGTCCGCATTATTCCTCAAATCGTCCGCGCGCCGTGCCTAATTTTTTGCCGGAAGTGCGCGCCCTTCAGCCCGTCGGCGGCGTAGGCGGAAGGGCGGGCCTTCGCCTTTGACTTTCCGGGTGCCCTCGGTTTGTGAGGGGTGGGGCCCTTCGCTGCAAGCACCGCGCCGCTGCACTACTCACTACCTAGTGCCACACCCGCCGCGCCGTATTCACCACCAGCTTCAATTTCTCCCACTGCTCGTCCTCGGTCAGCAGATTCCCCTCCGCCGTCGAAGCGAACCCGCACTGCGGGCTGATCGCCAGGTTCTCGAGCGGAAAATACTTCGCCGCCTCTTTGATGCGATTCACCACGTCGTCGGACTTTTCAAGCTGCGCCTTCTTCGTGGTGATCAGCCCCAGCACCACCACCTTGTCCTTCGGGACCAGTCGCAGCGGCTCAAACGTCCCCGCCCGCTCGTCGTCGTATTCCAGCAGGAACCGGTCGACTCGCAGCGAGCCAAATAGCTTCTCCGCGATCGCATCGTAGCCGCCTTCCGCGTACCAGTGGCTGCGATTATTTCCGCGGCACAGGTGAATCGCCACCGTCACGCCCGGCCTGCGCGCCGCGTCGAAGCACGCATTGTCGGCGGCAATCGCTTCGTCGAGCGCCTCTTCCGGGTCCTGGCCCATCTCCCGTTTAATCCATTCGCGCCATTTCGGATCGAGGTAATAGCTGTAGCGCGGCGCATCGATCTGAATGTATTTCACGCCCTCGGCCGCGAGCTGCGCCATATCCTGCTTCATGATTTCGACGATATCCCAAAGCAGCTCGGAGTGGTTCGCGTACACTTTGTCCGTCACGCCCCGCTTGAAAGCGATTGCCGGAAATTGCGTCGCGCTCGGCAGCAAAATCTTGATGTCGCCGGGGCTGTGCAGCTTCATGAACGGCAGCTCGCGCTCCGTCAGCGGGTGCATCCGCCGCAGCTTCCGGTTCACCACGCCCGTCACCGACGCCACCTTCGGCTTCTGCTGCGACGCGTCCCAGTCCCGCGCGATCGCATCCTCCATGTCGAACCCGTCCACCGCGTCCGTCAGCTCGCTCATGAAATTCCGCCGCCGCAGTTCGCCGTCGGTGAAAATCTGGAATCCCAGCGCCTTCTGTTTTGCCAGCACCTTCAAAATGCACTGATCCTCGATGGCTCGCAGAGGCGTTCCGCTCGCGCGCGCCGCCAGCAAGTTCGCCGGCCGCAGAAAGCTTCCCACGTGGTCCGCTCTGTACGCTACTGACATAAGTGATTTCTCCGGTGTCCTGAATTTGGCTGGGGGTTCGTTTGGTCGGATTAACTAGTGTCCGTTCGTCGACGCGCGGCGGTCGCCGAGGCTGGCCGAAATCTTCGCGGCAATGTCTTTTGTCAGCGCGATTTTCTGCGCCAACTCCTTGCCTCGGAATCGCGGAGTCGGCCCCGCCATTCCCACGGCCGCGATCACGCGCCCCTCGCGCGACCGCACCGGCGCCGCCACGCCCGTCAGCCCGCGCTCCGTTTCCTGGCAATCCATCGCGTAGCCGCGCTCGGCCACCTCGCGCAAATTCTTCTTCACCGCGGGCAGACTCGTCAGCGTGAATGCCGTGTACGGCGTCAGCCCAGCGCCGCGAAGAATTGCGTCAACCTCGTCCTCTGGCAGGTAAGCCAGCGCTGCCTTCGCCACCGCCGTACAGTGCGCCGGGAATCTCGATCCAATCGGCGTCGATACGGTAATCACCGTGTCGCGCGAATCTGCCCGGTCAAGGCAAACCACGCCGCCCGGCCCCGGCACCGCCAGGCTCACACTCTCCCGCGACACGCGCGAAAGCTCCAGCAGAAACCGGTGCGCCTCCGTCCGCAGCGTCCGCGATTCGATGGCCTTCGTCCCCAGGTCATGCAGCTTCAGTCCCAGCCGGTATCGGTCGCCCTCCGGATTCTTCTCGATCAGGTCGAACTTCTCCATCGCGTTCAGCAGCCGATGCACCGTGGTTTTGTTCAGGCTCAGTCCCGAGGCCAGCTGCGTCACGCCCATCTCCGGCCCGTTTTCTCCCATGCATAGCAGAATGCGCAGCGCCTTCTGCAGCGACTTGCTCGACCCGGCATCGCTCGCCGCTCTCCGCCGCTTTGTTTTTGATGCGAAAGCCATCGGCACTGATCCTCGCGCGCCTGATTCGGAATCTTTCCCGCGCCGTAATAGCAGGCGCCGGACCGTTCGATTCGACGAACGTCGGCAGTCGCTATTGTAGTGGTTGGAACGCTAACTGAAAAGATGTTTCACAATATGAAACGCGGAACTTCTTCTGTGGATTTCGTCTCGTACTTCAACCCCGGGCCGTCGCCTTTGACTTTCCGGTCGCCCCATCCTCGTTTCTTAAGGGTGGGGCTTTTGCAACGTTCGGCCCGGCTAGCAACCAAAAACGGGCCGCCTTTCGACGGCCCGTCTCGCCTGCATCCAATTGCCGCGTCGAAGCAGCCGCCTTACTTGACCGGCGCAGCCGTCCGCCAGCCTTCGGCATACGTCTCGCGGGCGACCTTCGAATATGGCACCGGGCTGACCACCGCGCGGATTTCCTTCTGCTTGTGGCGCTCGACCGTCGGCTTCTTCGTGCCGCCGTTCTCCTCGCCCCAAACCAGCGTGAGTTCGGTACCGATCTCGACGTCGTGGTCCACCACGCCGAGCGACAGCATCGACCGCTCGTTGTAGCTGTAGCCCGCGAACATCGAGAGGCCCACCGTCTTCCCGCCCTTCCCCAAGATCTTGTCGTACGACGCCGAAGCGTAATTCGAAATCGGCAGGTCGATGAACTTGTACGGATCGCCCGGTTCCAGCAACGATTTGTACACGTCGGCCACGTCCTCGCCGTTCCACGCGAACGTCACCTTCTTCCGCTGCGTCTTCTGGTCGATCTTTTCCAGAGCCTCGCGGCCGATGAAGTCGTGGTCGAACTTCACGAAAATGCCGTACCCGAGTTCGTACGGCGTCGTGTAGTAGTCTTCGATGTTCGACGAGACGAAGCTTCCCGCCAGCGACCCGGTCGCTTCATAGCTGTTTGCAGGCAGCCACTCGCGGTACGACTTCAACTTCTCGCCCGTGTAAACCGCCGGAAGCGGCGAAGGAATCCAGCCCGATTCGCACGTGTTCGACGCGTACGCGCGCGAGCCCACTTCCTTCATCCCCAGGTCCTTGCCCGCCGCCACGATCGCCGCGCGAATTTCGTCGCGCTCTTCATACGGTCCCCATATTTCGAGCCCGGGAGCGCCCGCCATTCCGTGCCGCAGCGCGCGCACCGTCCGCCCGTTGATCTTGATCTCGCCCATGTTGAAAAATTTGATCTCCGGGAACGGCCCGCCATTCAGCTTCTCGATGATCGCCTTGGCGTTCGGTCCCTGAATCTGGTACCGGTAGCACGTCCGGATCACCGGCCTGCCGCCCGGGTTCGAGGGCGACCGGTCGTCCCGGTTGATTTCCACGTTGTAGCCGCCCGTCTTGGCGTGGAATTCGAGCCAGTTCGCCGCCGGCGCGCGCCCCACGTAAACGAGGCTGTCCTGCGCGAGGTGGAACAAAATCCCGTCGCCGATCACGAAGCCGTAGGGGGTGCACGGCGCGAACTGCTTCGCGCGGTTCACAGGAAAGTTCGCGAAGCTGTTCGTCGCCAGATGCGAAAGCAGCTTCAGGGCGTCCGGCCCTTTCACGTACAAATTCGCCATGTGGTGCGATTGATCGAACAGCACGGCCGTGTCGCGCCACGCCTTCTGCTCGTCGCGCCAGTTCGAATATTCGGAGGGAACCACCGGATACACGTACGCCCCGATCGGCGAGTTGCGGAGCATCGCCACCGTATTCCCTGCGCTCTTCAGCACTTCCTCTAGATTCTTACCGCTCATGTTCCCCCCTCCTATTGGCTTCGATAATGAAGGATTTCGATTGTGCCCCTCAGCGGGGCTTGCGGCGAAAAATGCATCGGATACGCTACAGAAAGTCCGGGGCATTTGCAACTGGGGGCTGGCCACGTCTCTGCGGGTGACTTGGTTCCCGATCCTGCGCCAGTGCGCCTCAACAAATCATAACAGTTCGGCGTTCCGCTCTGCTACGCGTCCCTTTTTTCAGCCGGTCCGCCGCTGCCGGCGGCCGGAAGGGCTTCCCCTTGACGCGCCCGGCATTGTAGTTAAAATGAAGCTGCGTTTCAATATGAAAAGTTGTTTCACATTGTAAAACAGCGGTGCGAAAGGTGGAGGCCATGTTCCTGCGAGATTTCTGGTACGCGGTCGCCTGGGATTCCGAGATCAAGCATGCACCCTTCGCGCGAACCGTCTGCGGCGAACCGATCGTCCTCTACCGCCAGATGAATGGCGTGCTCTCCGCCTTCGAAGATTGCTGCCCGCACCGCCTCCTACCGCTTTCGCTCGGCTATCTCAAGGGCGATCATCTCGTCTGCAAATATCACGGCCTCGAATTCGACGAGCGCGGCCAGTGCGTCTGGATGCCGGGCCAGGAAGGCGTCCGCAAAGACATGACCGTCCGCATCTATCCCGTCGTCGAACGCCACCGCTTCGTCTGGGTCTGGATCGGCGATCCCAAGCTCGCCGACCCCGCGCAGATTCCCGACCTGCACTGGTGCTCCGATCCGGCCTGGGTCTTCGAGGGCAGTACCTACAACGTGAAGTGCAATTACGTCCTGCTCGTCGATAACCTGATGGATCTGTCGCACGAGACGTACGTCCATCCGAGCAGCATCGGCCAGCACGAAATCGTGGAGGCGCCGATCAAGGCCTCCTCGGACGAAAAGTCCGTCACCGTCACGCGCTGGATGTACAACATCGATCCGCCGCCCTTCTGGGCCGGGAACCTGAAATCGCAGGAGAAGTGCGACCGGTGGCAGATCTGCCAGTACACGCTGCCCGCCAACGTCACGATCAACGTCGGCGTCGCGCTCGCCGGCACCGGCGCACCGGAAGGCAATCGCTCGAAAGGCGTCACCGGAATCGTCATCAACTTGATGACGCCCGAGACGGAAACTTCCACCTGGTATCACTGGGGCATGGCGCGCAATTTCCAGACCGAAGACCGCGGCCTAACCTTCCGCATTCGCGACGGCCAGGCCGCCGTCTTCGCCGAAGACACGCTCATCCTCGAATCGCAGCAGCAGAATGTTCTGCTGCGCCCCGACCGCGAACTCCGCAGCCTCAAGATCGACGCCGGCGGCGTCCAGGCCCGCCGCATCATCGAACGCGAACTCGAACGCCGCCTCTCCGCCGCCCACTAGCGATTCGGACTCGCCAGCGATAGGGCGGTCGGTTTCTTCTGCGTTCTCTGGGTCTCTGCGGCAGATGTTTCTTCTAGCTTTGAAGCTTTGCCTTCGATAGCCCAAAGCTCTCGAGCGTTCGCAAAATCTCCCGATGCCCGAAAACCGCCGCCGGTGACGCATACCCCACCTGCCGCGGCGCCGCGTGGACCAGAGTGTGCGCGCCAAACGCCTGCATCAATCCCGTCTGCTTGTAGCAGCACGTGCCGTGCAGCGTGCACTGCACCATGTCCCTCATCCCGCGCCCCACGATAACGTCGACCGTCCGCTGGGTCCGCGCATTTTCCCGGGGCGGCGTGGCGCCCTGTACCGCATTCGCCATCTCGGCGAGCCTCTTCTCCTGCTCGGCTTTCGGCAGCGGACGGATCGCTTCCTCGAAATGTTTCTCCGTCGCGAGCACGCCTTCCATGATCTGCCGCGTCAGCAACCCGCCAAACGATTTCACATTCGCCGCCTGCGGATGGTCCTTGTACCACACCGGATGCGGAAACCCGCCCCAGCTGAGCGCCATCTGCGTCCGAATGTATCCCGGCACGACCGCTTCGTACGGCACCGCGCGCGGCCACGGCTTGTACGAATTCTGATCGAGGTAAAATCCATCGGTTTGAATCACGGCGAAAATCGTCTGCGTCGAGCCAAACGTCGGCATCCCGTCGAACATCGTGAGAATCTCGAGGCTGTCGATCTCGCCCGATTCCAGCACCAGCCGCGCCGCCGCGTCGCTCGGCGCCGACATGAACGCCATCGCCGCCACAATCGCCAGCCCCTTCGCGGCAAATTTCGCGCTCCATTTTTCCTGCAGCTCGCGGTGCCACGCCTGCTCGCCCGCGATATCGAGATAGTGGCATCCGGCCTTCAGGCACGCCTCAATCACCGCCGGCCCGTAATAAATGAACGGCCCCACGTTGTTGCACACCACTTTCGCGCCCGAAAATAATTTCGTCAGCTCGTCCACCGACGCGCCCGTCTGCACCACCTCGTAATCCGCCGTCTCGATTCCCGGGACGTGATTCATCACGTCCTGAATCCTGCTTGCGTTCCTACCCGCCGCGATGAACGGCACGTTGTACTCGCGCAAATATTCCGCGGTCAGCCGCCCGGAAAATCCGCTCGCCCCGTATAAGACCACTGGTCTCTTCTCGGACATGTTCCCCCCTCCATAGCAACAATCGCGGCATCATAACAGACCCTCGTTGAGAGGTTCCGGTCTCCGCGACCTCTGTGCCTTCTCGGCGCCCTCTGCGTTTTGCTTTCGGCTCTGCCTTACCTTCTAGCCAAGGCGGCGATTTTAAGCTAAAGTCCCTTCTCGGCTAGTAGGCACCTTTTTCACTCCTGGTATCTTTTCTCATGCTCGGTGCCGCACGAAGCCAAGAAGGAGGGCGCGTGCACGAATTCAATTGTCCCGTAAAGCTGACCGCCGAGATCATTGGCGGCAAGTGGAAGCCGCTCATCCTGTTTTATCTCGAGGACAAGACGCGCCGCTTCAGCGAACTCCAGCGCCTCATTCCCATCAGCACGAAAAAAATGCTGACCAAGCACCTGCGCGAGCTCGAACGCGACGGCATCATTCACCGCAACGTCTTCGCGGAAGTGCCGCCCCGCGTCGAATATTCGCTCACCCGCCACGGCCAGAGCCTTCGCCCCATCCTCGTCCTCATGTCCAACTGGGGCAAAAAGCATCGCGCGCGTTACGGCGCCGCAAAATCCGCGAGTCGCGAGATGGTGGCCCTTCGCCGGCCCTGAGCCCGCCTCAGCTTTACGTTTCACGCGAGCGAAGGTCTCTCCGCTCCGCCCTAAGGCGCGGCCGAAACTCCTGTTCACGCCATCCACCCTCCGGGTGTAGACTTTCGCCATCGCACGGCGAGGATTTAGGCGGAATCTGCAGGGTGGACAAGCACTAGCCTCTGAGGCGCCATTCACGTCCGGGAATCGCTCGCGAAAAAACTTTAGGGGGGACGTTTCCATGCATCAGACAGTTGCTGTCCGTGACGAAAAGCAGTTCATCAATGGCGAATGGATCGCCGCGCTCGACGGAAAAACATTCGACAAGAAAAATCCCTACACCGGCGGAGTCGCTTCGCACGTAGCCGCCGGAAAACGCGAAGACGCGCGCCGCGCGATCGACGCCGCGGCCGCCGCGTTTCCCGCCTGGAGCGCCACGCCTCCCGCGATCCGCCGCAGCCTGTTCCTCAAGGCCGCGGACGTCCTCGAGCGCCGCATGCCCGAGATCGCGAAAATCACCGCCGAGGAAACCGGCCAGACGTTCGGCTGGGGCATGTTCAATTGCATTTTCGCGGTCAGCATCCTGCGCGAAGGCGCGGCGCAAGCCTACGGCCTGGTCGGCCAGGTGATTCCCACCGACCTGCCGGACACGACCGCCATGGCCATTCGCCAACCGGTCGGCGTCGTCGTCGGCATCGCCCCGTGGAACGCGCCGACGATTCTCGGCATGCGCGCCGTCGCCCTCCCCATCGCCTACGGCAACACGGTGGTCCTCAAAGCGTCCGAGGAATCACCCGGCACGCATCTCGCGATCGGCTCGGTCTTCGAGGAGGCTGGCTTCCCCAAGGGCGTGATCAACGTCATCACCAATGCGCCGCCGGACGCCGCCGAAGTCGTCGACGAACTCATCTCGAATCCGAAAACGCGCCGCATCAGCTTCACCGGCTCAACAAAGATCGGCCGCCTCATCGCCGAAAGCGCCGGGCGCCATCTGAAGCGCGTCGTGCTCGAGCTCGGCGGCAAAGCGCCCATGGTGGTTCTGGGCGACGCCGATCTCGACGCAGCCGTCTCCGCCGCCAATTTTGGCGCCTTCATGAATCAGGGACAAATCTGCATGTCAACGGAACGCATCATCGTCGACAAATCCATCGCCGATGGATTCGCGAAGAAGCTCGCCGCCAAGGCGCAAGCGCTCAAAATCGGCGATCCCATGGCGCCCGACACGCAGATCGGCTCGATGATCAATCAGTCCGCAATCGACCGCGTGCAATCGCTCGTCGACGACGCCGTCGCCAAGGGCGCAAAAATCCTCTGCGGCGGAAAAGCCCAGGGACCATGCTATCCGCCCACGGTCGTCTACGGCGTCACGCCCGCCATGCGCATCTACCACGAAGAATCGTTCGGCCCGGCCAAGCCGGTTGTCGTCGCCAAAGATTCCGAGGACGCTCTGCGCATCGCCAACGACACGCCCTACGGCCTCTCGAGCGCCGTCTTCACCCGCGACGTCGGCAAGGGCCTCAAGGCCGCCGAGCGCCTCGAATTCGGCATCTGTCACATCAATGGCGCCACCGTTCACGACGAGCCGCAAATGCCCTTCGGCGGAATGAAGGACAGCGGCTACGGAAAATTCGGCGGCGATGCCGGCCTCGAAGAATTCACCGAGCTGCGCTGGATCACCATCCGCCGCTCGCCCACGCCGTACCCGATCTGAGCGTTTCACTCGCGCCAGTCGAAAGCAGGGGGCCGAAATGATCGCGTCCGTCGAAACCAACGGCCTGCGCTTCGACATGTTCACCGGCGAGGAACGCTTCCTCGCGCCCAATGCCGTGCTCATCTCCGGGCGCCAGGACGCGTTCCTCATCGACTGCGGCTTCGTGAAGAGCAACGTCGAAAAACTTCTCGCGCACGTCCGCGCCTCCGGCAAACGCCTCCGCTCGATCTTCATCACCCACGCGCATCCCGATCATTACGGCGGCGTCAACGCATTCGCAGCAGCCTTTCCGGGCGCCACGGTGCTCGCTCGTCAGGGCGTGATCGACGGCATGCTCGAATGGCCCGCCAAGCGCCTCCACTGGCAGGACATGTTCGGCGGCATGCTCCCCGCCGGCGACATCGTCTATCCGCGGCCGCTCTTCGGCAAGTCCGCGTATCTCGAGGATCGCGAGGTGCTCTTCATCGATCTGCCCGTCTGCGAGACGGTGCACGCCACCGCCTTTTATGTCCCGTCGGCCCGGGCGTTGATCGCCGGCGATCTCATCTACCATCGCTATCATCTCTACATGGCGGATACCAATAGTCCTGCGTCCTGGATCGCGGCCATCGAGCAGGCGCGCGGCATCGGCCCGATCGACACCGTCTTTCCCGGCCACGGCAAATTCGGCGGAGTCGACATCTGCGCGGAAGCAATCCGCTGGATCGAGGATTATCAGAAGGTCGCGAAGCCCGGCGTCCACTTCACCGCCATCGCCAAGGAAATGACGCGCCGCTATCCCACCCACGGCTTGCCGCTGCTGCTCTGGCTCACGCGCGGCCCCGGCTTCGGCACCGCCGGCGCAAAAGAAATCGGCGTTCCCGCCGAGCTCCTCGGCGGCTGAGCCCCGCCGTCCGCGTATGGATTCGCGTTGACAGATCGTGGCTACGATATTAGAAATGCGCGTCCAGAATGGATTGGCCGCGTCGCGCGGTCCGGGGGATACAGCATGAAGAGGCCAGAACATTATGTGCGGACGACGATTCGGAATGCGGTAGGATTGTCAGCTGTCGCGCTCGCGATTTTGTTGACGTGTGCGCTTCCTGCTGCCGCGCAACAATCAGGTGCGGCGCCTCCTCCGCGGCCGAACGTTGCGCCGCCGCTGAAAATTACGATTTCAGCGTTCCCCGATGGCGGGACGATTCCGCTGCAATACACCTGCGCCGCGACCACGCCGCCGCCCAGCGGCGCGATGCACATCTCGCTCGGCGTCTCGCCGCTGATTCAATGGACCAACGCGCCCAAGGGCACGGCCAGTTTCGTCCTGATCCTGCATGATGCGGACGCGCACATCGGCAAAGCCTTCGTCGATATCCCGCACTGGGTGGTCTTCAATATTCCCGGCGATGCCACCGAGCTTCCGGAAGGCGTCCCGCCCGACGCTCCGCTCGCGAATGGCACAAATCAGGGAGACAACATGATGCGCCGCGCCGCGTTTCAAGGACCGTGCGCGCCCCCGGGCCTGCCGCATCACTACACGTTCGCCCTCTACGCGCTTGATACGAAGCTCGATCTGCCGCAAGGCGCAAGCCGCGCCGACATCGAGAAGGCGATGGACGGCCACGTCCTCAGCAGCGGCGTCTACATCGGCCTCTTCGGCCGCTAGCCCGTTACTTGTTCAACGCGGCGGTCCAGTTGACAACAACGGTAATGGGCGTACCGGATTGCGCGGCGACGGTGGGAATCAGGAAGCGGCCATCCTTGGTCACATCGAATCGCGAGAAATGGCCTCCCGCGATGTGCGGGTCGAAGAGAGCCTCAGGAGCGCCGGCCTCGAAGCTGCCGACCGTTCCGCTTTTCACCTCGGCAGCCATCAATTTCCCATCCAGCGCGATGAAGTAAAGCTCCCTTCCATCGCGGCTCCACGTCGGATGCGTCCCGCCATTTGTGGAGACCGACCATTTGCCGCCCGGCTGCGGAAACGTCTGAACGTAAACCTCGTTGCGTCCCGTTTCGTCTGAGACGTACGCCAGCCATTGGCCGTCCGGCGAGAGCCTCGCTGAGACGCCGTCGAAGTTGCCTTGGAGATAAGGAAACGGCTTGCGATCGCCCGAACGTTCGGCAGCACTGAGATGGAGAACTGCCCGTCGGCGAGAACTCCTTCGACGAGATAGCGGCCGTCGCGCGACCAATCCAGCGGCAGCCGCGCATTTGCGGGCGCCGTATCGAGAGCTTCGTCCTCGCCGATTCCACTCACGGCGCGCTCGTAGACATCCACGCCGCCGTTGCGCGCCGAGAGAAACGCGATATGAGTTCCGTCGGGTGACCACGTGGGATATTCATTGTTCTTGCCGTTAAACGTAAACCGCGACCGCGTGCCCCCGGTGACGTTGTATATCCAAAGGTCCGACCCCTCCGATCCCAGGCTGCGCTCGCTCACCGCGACCGAATTTCCGTCCGGCGAAATCACGGCCCAGGGGCGTACGCCGGCATTTCCGAGCGTCCCCAGCGTTTTTCCCTGCCGGTCGAACCACGTTAGCTGCACGACTGCTGCGTCTCGGCCCGTGTAAGCCAATATGCCGTTGGGGGCAACCGCAACGTCGCGCGCGTGCTCCGCAATCGCGATGGGATCACCCTGAAGTTCCAAACGCGACGCGTCGAAGGCTTGAGCCATGAGCGTGTCGTTTTGGGTAAAAAGCAGATGGCCGGTTCCTGCGCCCACGGGCGGAGCGTAGAAAGCCTCCGTATTGACCAAGGGTTTCGATTGCGACGCATCCGATCCGCCGTCCAGCGACCCGACGTATTCCGCATCTGAAGTGCCGAGATATCGATCGTAGAGGAAATGCTTGCCGTCCGGCAGAAAGGTCGGGTCGATAAATCCGACTTCTCCGCGCGATGCGTCCGCCTTGATGAGCAAGGTAGGCGTCCCGCCTGCCGCCGGAACTCTCATCACGCCCGCGTAAGTGCCGAGAAGAATCACGCCGTCCTGATTCCACGAGCCGCCTTGAATCGCGGCGATTTCGCAGATCGTCTGCGGCAGGCCTCCCGAAATATCGATTTTCTGTAGCTTGGTCGACGTTCGAAACGCAAGGGAGCGGCTGTCCGGCGACCAAAAAGGATAGATCGCGTCTTCCGTGCCGGGCAAAGGACGCGCCTCAAGAGTATCCAAATCGCGAATCCATATCCTGGGGATGCCGTCCTGCCCAGTGGCTGAGAAAGCCAAATGGCGTCCGTCGGGGGAAAAAGCCATATCCGCGCCATTGGTCCCGAAGCTCCCTTTGTCCGGCGGAAAAATCTGATAGCGCAGCAGTTGGGATGATCCGGGAGCGTTTAGCGAGCGTACGTGCGCCCATGCGAGCGTCGCCAGCGCGATCGCAAGCACTCCTGCGATCGCCCACGGCGCTGCCCGTCGCCACAAAGGTGCGGAAACAGGCGCAGCGCCGGAAGGCGCAACCAGCGGGTCGGCGGCGCCGCGAGAACTTCATCGAGCGCGATGCGCGCGTCGCCGATGTCGCGCAATCGCTGCTTCGGATCTTCTTGCAGGCAGCGCTGCAACAGCACGCGCACGCGAAGCGGCGTCCCGGCCGGAAGCAGCGACCAGTCCGGCTCGGCGCGGATCACAGCAGCCAGTGTGTCCGTCGCCGTCTCGCCGCTGAACGCCATCTGGCCCGTCAGCATTTCGTACAGCACGCAGCCGAACGCCCAAATATCCGCGCGGCGGTCGACCGGCCGGCCCTTCGCCTGCTCGGGAGACATGTACGCCGCCGTTCCCAGCAGCACGCCCGCCTGCGTCGCCATGCGCGTGATCGTCGGCGAATTCATGATATCGATCGACGACGCATCGCCTTCGAGCGCCTTCGCCAGCCCGAAGTCGAGCACCTTCACCGCGTCGTCGTCCGTCACCTTCACGTTGGCCGGTTTCAGATCGCGGTGGACGATCCCGCGCTCGTGCGCGTATTCAAGCGCGTCGCAAATCTGCCTCGCAATCGGCAGCGCTTCGCCGATGGGAATCGGGCCTTTCAGGATGCGATCGGCGAGCGTCGGCCCTTCGACGAGCTCCATCACCAGCGCGTGCGTGCTGCCGGAATCCTCGATGCCGTAGATCGAGGCGATGTTGGGATGATTCAGCGAGGCCAGCACTTTCGCTTCGCGCTGGAATCGTGCCATGCGTTCGGCGTCGCGCGCGAAGGCTTCGGGCAGCACTTTCAGCGCCACCCTGCGCCCAAGCTTCGAATCGTTCGCGCGGTAAACTTCGCCCATTCCGCCCGAGCCGATCGGCGCGTCGATCTCGTAGTGACCAAGCCGTGATCCGTTGGCAAGCCGCATGAAAGTGCGCACGATTCTACACCAGCGATGCACCGATACTCGCCCCGCATTTGCCGCGGCGCCGCGCCATTGCATCGTAACGCCGGCGTCCCGCCGGCTCTGTTCTCGCGGACACTTCTGCCTTCGTAGCGGAGGATCGCCGGGTTTGCGAGCCGGCGCCTCTTCGTTTGATTTAGTCTTAGATTTGGTTTGTCAGGATTCCGAGCACGAATGCGCGGCAGCCGACGCGACGAATGTTCGGAGAATTTTCGGACTTCGGAGATTTAGTGGCAGCGTGCCTGTGCTTCGGCGCTCTGACTGCGTGGCCAGGTCGCCAGCAGCTCCACCGACCCATCCACCGGCGATACATACACATAAAAAACGCACGTCTCGCCCTCAATTTCGTAGAAATGCTCCCGCTTCACGTCAGGACGCGCATCCGCCCTGCTCGCCAGCAGCCCGCGCAGAGTCTCAATCGTCTCGCGCGAATGGTTTCTCAGGTCCTTCACCTCGAAGCCGCTTCCGGCCGTCATTTCCGCCACCGCGCACCCATTGTTTTCGTAACTCATTGTTCTGTCCCTCACCAGCTAATACGGATGCGCCCCCGCAAAAGTTCCACGCGCCGCGCCGTTTTCGCTCTAGGTTTTCGTCTCAGCTTTAGATGTCCGTGGGCCGAACCTCGACTCAGAAACACCCTGAAATAAACGCTTTGCCTCGGTTATGGTCTAGCCACTCGCCACCCCTCGGCTGCCGATGGTTATTTCTGCTTCAGCAGCTCGGTCCAGTTGGCGACGAGCGTGACGGGTGCGAATCCCAACTGAGGGTCTCTGCTGACGACCACGAATTTCTTGCCGTCCGCGGTTACATCATAGGACCACGAAGCGAGCGGGGCCGCGTGCGTCTGAAACAGCACTTGAACCTTGCCAACCGCGATGCCACCTGCGGATTCGCTGATCTCCGCGGAAGTCATTTTGTTATCCGGCGAGAGGAAGAAAAGCTCCTTGCCGTCCGCGCGCCAACGCGGCAGGTCACCGCCGGCCGCTGAAACTTGCCATTTGCCGCTCCCGTGACCGAACGGCACAACGTAGACTTCATCGCGGCCGGATTCCGCCGAGACGTACGCGAGCCATTTGCCGTCCGGCGAAATGTCGGGAGCCAGAGCATCCGTATGCCCTTGGACAGCCGGGAAGGCTTTCCGGTCGCCGAAGAGCGGGAGAGCCCAAATCTGAGTCGGCGCTCCGTCCGGAGTCTGCCGTTGAAAAACGATGTAGCGCCCATCAGGGGATACGCGAGGCACGCGTTCGTTCGCGTCGTCGCCAAAAAGTAGCGTCGGCTCTCCCGTCCCGTCAGCAGCCTTTTGATAGATGCTGTAACGACCGGCGGGATTCGATTGGTACACAATCGTGTTTTCATCCGGCGACCAGGACGCCGCGATGCTGACCGTTCCTTCGCCGAACGTAATCCGCGTGCGTGTGCCCTTCGCCAGATCCTGTACCCATATGTCGAAATTAGACGTAACACCGTCCACCACCGTAACCGCCAGCTTCTTGCCGTCGGGAGACAGCCGGGGCGACTCGTAGTCGGCAGGCGGCTCGATCTCGCCAAGCTGCCTCCCGGCGCGGTCAAACCATAGAAGATGAATCGGTGCGGCGCCGGGAGCTCCGCCGTCGTACACAAGATAGCCGCCGACGCCGGACGCGGAAAAGTTCCCGGCAAAAAATGGAGCACTTCCCGCTTCCACGTGGTCCACGATGGGAACTGCGTCGCCACCGAGCTGAAAATTGTCAGGATCGAATCGCTGCGCCATGAGCACGCTTTCGCGCAAGAAAAGCAAGTAGCCCGGCGCGATATAAAGCGCGGCCCTGTGGCCCTGGAGCACCTGCCTGGGCTGGCCGCCATCCACGGAGCCGACGTAGGTGCCCGAATTCTCCGCTACGGCGGATTCGATGAAATACAGGAAATGTTTTCCGTCCGGCAGGAATTGCGGCCAGCGGTGACTCGATTCCTTGCGTGACTTATCGAGCTGGGTCACGGGCTGCGGCGCTGCGCCGCTCGCGTTTGCGTGCACCTCGAACAGGCCGCTGCCGACCGTGGGAGTAAACAGAATCACGTCGTTCGCTCCCCAAGTGGCGCCGCGGATCACTACCGAACTCACGTCGGAAAGGTCGAGCGGCGAACCACCCGTGGCGGGAATGCGCCGCAGCTTGCCGTTCGCGAAGAATCCGAGGTCCTGGCTGTCCGGCGACCAGAATTGCATCGATGCGCCATCCGTTCCGTCGAGCGCATGAGCCGTCACCGATCCCAATGACCGGACCCACAGCTTGCGAGTTCCATCGACCGCTGCCGCAACGAATGCGATCTTCGAGCCGTCGGGCGAGAGAAGCGGTGGACCGAAGCCGACAGTCCCTAGCAGCGCGAAGCTTGTGCCGGGCGGCGGGAGAATCTGCGCCGCGATCAAGGGCGCGGGACTGCTCTCGTGGCGCGCGAGCGCCCAAGCCAGAACGCCCAGCGCGGCAACGAGGCAAACCGCCGCAACCGCCCAAGGAACCGAGCGTTGCCACGCAGACGCGGAAGCCGCCGATCCATAGGATGAAATCTCCTGCGGCGCGGCGCCCGAGAGCACCTCCTCAAGAGCGATCCGCGCATCGCCGATATCGCGCAGTCTCTGCTTTGGATCCTTTTGCAGGCACCGCTGCAAGAGAATGCGGACGTGCCTCGGCGTGGCCGCGGGAAGCTGCGACCAATCGGGCTCTTCCTTGATGACGGACGCCAGCGTATCCGTCACGGTCTCGCCTCGAAACGCCATCTTGCCGGTCAGCATCTCGTACAATACGCACCCGAATGCCCAGATGTCCGCGCGCCGGTCGACTGGCTTGGCCTTTGCCTGCTCTGGCGACATGTACGCTGCCGTGCCGAGCAGCACGCCCGCCATTGTCGCCATCCGGCTGATCGTCGGAGAAGTCGAAATGTCGATGGATGCCGCGTCGCCTTCGATGGCTTTCGCCAAGCCAAAGTCGAGCACCTTCACGGCGTCATCGTTCGTCACTTTCACGTTCGCGGGTTTCAGATCTCGATGCACGATCCCGCGCTCGTGCGCGTATTCCAGCGCCTCGGTAATTTGCTTCGCGATGCGTAGAACCTCATCGATTGGAATGGGGCCAGACTTGATGCGGTCGGCGAGCGTCGGCCCTTCGACCAGCTCCATCACCAGCGCATGAGTGGCGCCGGAATCTTCCAGGCCGTAGATCGAAGCAATGTTGGGATGATTCAACGATGCGAGTACTTTCGCTTCCCGCTGGAAACGCGCCATCCGCTCGGCGTCGCGTGCGAACGCCTCGGGCAACACCTTCAGCGCGACATTGCGCCCGAGCTTCGCATCCCGCGCGCGATAGACCTCGCCCATCCCGCCCGCACCAATAGCAGCGAGGATTTCGTAGGACCCGAGGTGACTTCCCGATGTCAGCGCCATGTCGGGCCGGATTATAGCCCGTGTCAACATGAACGCATCCGACCGACTTCATATTGTCGTAAAGAAACGGAGCGGCAATTCACAACGGCTTGGCAGCAATTACCGCACCGAGCGACTAGGAGGATTTCTCGCCCCGTCCAGACTGCACTCAAGGATAGTTGCTATCCGCTGCGCGCCGTGCCACCTGTTCGTGGCGATGGAATCGCCCGTTCCCCGGCGGGTGCCGGATTGTATTCTACTCGACACCGTTGCGGCACCTTTTGCGGGCGAGTTTTTCGCAGCGATCAGACGGTGACGGGGTTGGGTTTTGCGGGGTTGATGTGGAGGTCGGCGATGGCTTGTTCGACGACGCTGCCGTCGAGCTTGCCGGCGTCGCGCAGCTCGCACAGCGTCGCGAGCACCACGAAGCGCGCGTCGACTTCGAAGAAGTCGCGGAGGTCGGCGCGGCCTTCGCTGCGGCCGAAGCCGTCGGTGCCAAGCGATGCGAGCGGCCGCGGCATCCACTTCGCGATCATGTTCGGCAGCGTCTTCAGATAGTCGGAAGCGGCGACGAGCACGCCGGGCGCATTTTCCAGCTGCTGCGTGACGTACGGCACGCGCGGCTTTTCCGCCGGGTGCAGGCGGTTCCAGCGCTCAACGTCGATGCCGTCGCGATAGAGCGACTTGTAACTCGTCACGCTCCAGACGTCGGCCGCCACGCCGTACTTCTCGGCAAGTATCTCCTGCGCACGCAGCACTTCGTTCAGGATCGCCCCGCTGCCAAATAGCTGCGCCCGCAACTTTGATTTCGTGCCATTTGATTTCGCGCCGTTCGGTTTGGCGTCCGACTTCACATCGGGCGTCTTCAGCTCGCTCGCCGCGCGGAAGCGGTACATGCCTTTCAGGATGCCGTCCCGCACGCCCTCCGGCATCGGCGGGTGCGCGTAGTTCTCGTTCATCACCGTGACGTAGTAGAAGATGTTTTCGCCGTCCTTGTACATCCGGCGAATGCCGTCCTGCACGATCACCGCGATCTCGTAGGCAAATGCAGGATCGTATGCCAGCAGATTCGGCACCGAAAGCGCCAGCACGTGGCTGTTCCCATCCTGATGCTGCAAACCCTCGCCGGCAAGCGTCGTCCGCCCAGCCGTCCCGCCGAAGAGGAACCCGCGCGTCCGCATGTCCGCCGCCGCCCAGATGAAATCCGCCACGCGCTGAAATCCGAACATCGAGTAGTAAATGAAGAAGGGAATCGTGTTCACGCCGTACGTCGCGTAGGCAGTGCCCGCCGCGATGAACGACGAGATCGAGCCCGCTTCCGTGATTCCTTCCTCGAGAATCTGCCCGCTCTTCGTCTCGTTGTAGTAGAGCAGCATGTCGCTGTCGACCGGCTCGTACTTCTGCCCCACGCTCGAGTAAATCCCCGCCGTGCGGAACAGCGACTCCATGCCGAATGTGCGCGCTTCGTCAGGAACGATCGGCACGATCAGGTGGCCGATCTCGGAATCCTTCAGCATCTTGCGCAGCATCTGCACGAACGCCATCGTCGTCGAAAAGTCTCGGCCGCCGCTGCCCTGCAGGAACTCCTTGAACAGCTCATCGTGGTCGGCCACGAGCGGCTTCGAGCGCACTTTCCGCTGCGGGACGTAGCCGCACAACGCCGCCCGCCGCTCCTTCAGATAGCGAATCTCCTCGCTGTCCTCGGGCGGCCGGTAGAAGGCCACGTCGATGCATTCTTCGTCGTTCAGCGGAATATCGAAGCGCGAGCGGAAAATCCGCAGCTCCTCTTCATTGAGCTTCTTCTGCTGGTGCGTGACGTTCTTGCCTTCGCCCGCTTCACCCAGGCCGTAGCCCTTGATCGTCCGCGCCAGAATTACGGTGGGCGAGCCTTTGTGGTCAAAGGCTTTCTTGTATGCCGCATACACCTTCAGCGGATCGTGCCCGCCCAGGCGCAATCGTCGCAGATGCTCATCCGATAGCGGCTCGACCAGCTTCAAGAGCCGCGGATCGGAGCCGAAGAAATGCTCGCGCACGTACGCGCCCGATGAAACGGTCAGCTTCTGATACTCGCCGTCGACCATCTCGCCCATGCGCTTTACCAAGAGGCCTTCAGAATCCTGCGCGAGGATCGGATCCCACTCGCTGCCCCAGAGGACCTTGATCACGTTCCACCCTGCGCCGCGGAACGCCGATTCCAGTTCCTGAATGATCTGCCCGTTGCCGCGCACCGGGCCATCCAGGCGCTGCAGGTTGCAGTTAATGACGAAGATCAGGTTGTCCAGCTTCTCGCGCGAGGCCAGAGTGATCGCGCCGAGCGATTCGGGCTCGTCGGTTTCGCCATCGCCGAGGAATGCCCAAACCTTCGCATCGGAAACCGGCTTCAGTCCGCGGTTCTCGAGATACCGGCTGAAGCGCGCCTGATAGATCGACATCAGCGGGCCAAGTCCCATCGAGACGGTTGGAAATTCCCAGAACCCGGGCATCAGCCACGGATGCGGATACGACGACAATCCGCCGCCCGGCTTCAGTTCGCGGCGAAAGTTTTCCAGCTGCTGCGAGGTGAGGCGCCCTTCGAGAAATGCGCGCGCGTAGATGCCCGGCGAGGCGTGGCCCTGGAAATAGACCGTGTCGCCTTCGAATGTCTCGGTGCGGGCGCGGAAGAAATGGTTGAATCCGATTTCGTAGAGCGTGGCGGCCGAAGCGTAGGTCGAGATGTGGCCGCCGATGCCGTTCTCATGCTTGTTTGCGCGGACCACCATCGCCAGCGCGTTCCAGCGGATCAGGCTCTTGATGCGGCGCTCGAGCGCCTGGTCGCCCGGAAACGCCGGCTGCAGCTCGGCAGGAATCGTATTCGTATACGGTGTGTTAGCCGAGAAGGGAAGCTTGACGCCGATGACGGTGGCATGCGTGCGAAGCCGCTCGAGAATCTCCATGGCCACTTCGGGCCCGCTCGACTGCAGCACCGAATCGAGCGACTCGAGCCATTCCTGAATCTCGGCGTCGTCCAGCCCCTGCAAACGCGATACGAGAGTTTCGTTTTCCATCGGTCTACCGACTATTATACGACGCAGCGCGCGCTCTTGCGTTGCGCGCGACTGGTTTTGATGATGTGAGGATTCGAAATTTGTTGTTTGTTGTTCTTCGTCGAGGATGCCGCAGCACGCGATCGGCTGCCCGACGACCCGACGCACGCTCCCCGGAATACGTCCGGTAGCTTGCCACCATTTCGGAAAAGCGAGCCTCTAATGTTTGTATCCAGTCCATTCGCCTCTTGAATGCTCCTCGGCGGAAGAATTCCGCGAGCTGGCCGTGTACCGAAAAGGCTTGCCAATTGTTTCCGGGTTGTGCCTCAATATAGCTCCATGCGCGCACTCGGCCACGAGCGGCGTTCGACAACCGGCTTCACTTGAACCTCCCTCTAAGCGAGCCGTCGGCCGTTTCCTAATTGAAATTTAATCTTCCACTTAGAAATATAGGGAGGAACTATCCGATGTGGCGAAAGACGATTCCATGGAGAAGTCTGTTTTTGCTGGTGATTTGCTGCTGCCTGACCGCGTCCGCAGACGATCATAAATCTGTCCGGCCCGCGCAAGCATCATTTCTGATCAAGAACGCCTTTGTGGTGAAAGTGCCGAAGGACGCGCAGACGACGCGGATCTGGTTTGCCGTTCCGCAGGAAGATGCGTACTCGAAGATCACGGACTTCAAGGTGGAGAGCGACGATCCCGTCGGCTACGACTGGGACTCGTGGCGAAACAAGGTCGGCTACGTCGAAATCCACGGCTCGGCGACGCCCGAGATTCACATCACGGAGACGTTCGCTTTGACGCGAACGGAAACGCGCAACACGATCGACCCGAAAGCGACGCGGCCGCTGACGGATGCGGAGCGCACGGCGCTTTCGCGGTATTTGACGCCAACGACATACGTGATCATCAACGATCAGATCAAGGCGCTGGCGCAAAAGATCACCGACGGCGAGACAAATCCGGTGCTGGCGGCGCGGAAAATCTACGACTGGACGCTGCAGAACATCGACTACTGGGTGAAGTATCCCGACCACTTGAAGGCGTCGTCAACGGGAAGCACGGAGTATTGCCTGGGCACGAAGACGGGCAACTGCACCGACTTCCATTCCTTGTTTGCGTCGCTCGCGATGGCCGCAGGCATCCCGACGCGAATGATCTACGGGTCGCTGATGAAGCCGACGCTCGACGGAGTGCCGGTCGACGCGAGCTACCATTGCTGGATCCAGTTCTATGCGCCGAACCTGGGATGGCTGCCGCTCAACGTCTCGCTCGCGAACATCTACGGCAAGGAATTTCCGCTGACGGATCAAAACAAGAAGCTGGTGGAGCTGGCGACGGCGACCGGCTACAAGGGATTCGATCCCAGCAAGATCGACTACTACTTCGGAAACATCGACGACCGGCGCGTGGTGTGGTCAATGGGGCGCGACCTCATGATGCAGCCGCCGCAGGACGACGGGCCGGTGAACTCGTTCCCGAAGGCGTACGTCGAAATCGACGGAAAGACCTCGACGGATTGGACGCGCACGTTTACGTACAAAAGCTTGACTCCGGACACCGACCGCTGAAAATGATCGCCGATAAGTGGGACGCCGGAGAGATGGGCTGCGGCGAGCTGCTGATGGAGCTCGCCGGCCGGATGAAAGCCCTCGGGCCGGGGCAGGTGCTCGAACTGAGGGCGCTCGACCCCGGCGCCGTGGAAGACATCCCGGCGTGGTGCGGATTGACCGGGCATTCTCTGGTTTCCGCGCGGCATCCCGTTTACGAAATTCGACGGAGAGAAAACTGATTCTTAATTTAAGGACTTAAGGAGGAACTATGCCGGGAAGCTTTTGTGTCAGCCTCACCTGCTCGAAGGACAATACGGACAAAGCCACGGTCGGCTTCGTGGTGGCGAATGCGGCGGTCGCGTCCGACAAGGATACGATGGTGTTTCTCAGCATCGAAGGCGTCCGCCTTTCCCAGAAGGGCTACGCGGACGATATCCATGAGCCCGGGTTCGCGCCGTTGAAGGAGCTGATGGATAATTTCGCCAAGGCCGGAGGAAAAATCTTCGTCTGCTCGCCGTGCTTCAAGAAGCGCGCCCTGGCGGAGGATAATCTGGTAGCGGGCGCGGTGATTGTGGGGGGCGCGAAGCTCGTCGAGTTCTTGAGCAACGGCGCACCCAGCGTGAGCTATTAGGCCCGCGGAGCATGCATGACGGTTGAGCCCGATCCCATCGCGGCAGCAATGTGCGACGGCGGCGATCTCGATTGCGGCAGCGGTCTATTGCTGATTATCCGGAATGCAATGGATCCGCTGCCGTCGGGCGCCGTGCTCGAGGTGCGTAGCCGCGAAATCAGCGTGAAGGAAGATCTGCCCGCGTGGTGCCGGTTGGTGGGGCACGACATGCTGAACACCAAGCCGGGCGACGCGGGATCGACAAGCTATTTTATTCGCAAGAAAGTGGCGGATGCTGTCTTCCGGCAGGATCTCGAACAGGCGAAGAATTTCGTGTGGCGCGCGCGCGTGCGAGGACGCGGCGGGATGGCGGCCGAGGTTTTCGTGCGCAATCACTCCTTCACCGTAGGACAACCAGCAAGTTTCGATACGGCCGACCAGGCGATCAGCGCGGTCGAATACGTGCTCGGCTCGCTGGGCGCGTGCCTCGCGGTCGGTTTTCAGTGGCGCGCGTCGCAGAAGGGCATCACCGTGCGCAATCTCGAAGTGGCCTTGCAGGCACGCGCCCAGGACATTCTCGTGTACCTCGGATTAGAGGACGCCGGAAGTCCGCGGTTGGCCGACGTGCGAGCGGTGGTTTACGTGGATGCGGACGCCGACGATCAGACGCTGGCCGAATTGCTGGCGGAGACGGTGAGGCGCTCGCCGGTGACGCAGACGTTCCAAAACGCGGGGTCATTTCACGCGGAAATTCGAAAGGCATGAAGGATGAAGAACGGCTTGAAATACCCGGTGACGGTGGTTGGCAGCTGGCCGCGGCCGGCGTGGCTGCTCGAGGCGATGAAGCGGCGTTCTCCGGCTCTGGGTGAACTGAAGGATCAGGCCACGCTGCTGGCGATCAAGTATCAGGAGGATGCGGGAGTCGACATCGTCTCTGACGGCGAGCAGCGACGCGACAACTTTTATTCTTTTATCTCCGACCGACTCGAAGGCATCCGGCTGATGACGCTGGCCGAGCTGCTCGATTACGTCGAGGACAAGGCCGCCTTCGAGAATCTGCTCAACGCGCTGGATGTTCCGGCATTTGCCATCAAGAATCCGGTAGTCGTCGGGAAAGTGCGGCGGCGCGGGCCGCTGGTGATGGACGATTACCGCTTCCTGCGAGAACACACCAAAAAGGCGATCAAGGTCACGCTGCCCGGGCCGTATCTCTTGAGCCGGTCGACCTGGGTGAAAGGGCTTTCGGAATCGACCTATCCGGATGGCGACAGCCTGGGGAGCGATATTGTCGCTGTGCTGCGCGAGGAATTGCAGGAGCTGGCGGCCGCCGGCGCGGAAATGGTTCAGTTCGACGAGCCTGTGCTGAGTGAATTGCTGCTGGCGGGGCGGTCGGCAACGCGAACGTTTATGTGCGCAGCGCTTGCGGCGAGCTCCAGCCCCGAAGGCGAGCTCGAGCGCGCGGTGAGTCTGCTGAATCGCGTCGTCGAAGGAATTGAAGGCCCGACGCTGTGCGTGCACGTCTGCCGCGGAAACTGGAGCCGGAACGAAGACGTGCTGCTCGCCGGGCCGTACGACGGCCTGATGCCCTACCTGAATCGCATGAAGCTGGATCAGTTTGTACTGGAATATGCGACGTCGCGGGCGGGTTCGCCCCAGGCGCTCGCGCAATTGCAGCCGCGCGCGCAGATCGGCTACGGAGTGGTGAACCCGCGCACGGCGGAAATCGAAAAGCCAGAAGAGATCGTCGCTCGCGTGCGCGAGCTCGCCAAATTCGTCGCGCCGGAGCGCATCTTTCTGAATCCGGATTGTGGCTTCGGAACGTTTGCTGAAAGGCCGGTGGCCGACGCGGAGACGGCATTCGCGAAGCTAGGAGCTCTGTCGACCGCCACCCGCAGGCTGCGCGGAGAATAAGCCAAGCTGTCGTCGAAAACGAGGGGAGGCGTCGTGCGCCTCCCCTTCCTGGACCTTTATTCCTGGCGGGACTGACGAACGGTTGTTAGTGGTTCGCGCTGAGTGCCGTCGCGACGTTACTCTGGCCGAACACCAGGGCCGCGCCGATCCGGTCAGCCTCCTGCTTGCCGAATAACTGCTCGACAACGTAGAGGGATTCCTCGTAACTGGCCAGGCCGCCCGCTGAGGTGATCAGATTCCCGTCGATCACGAATCGCTGGTCCTCAACGTGAGCCTCGGGAAAGCGCTTCTGCAGGTCGGCCCGGTCGGTCGGAAACGTCGTGACGTTCTTTCCGTCCAAGAGGCCCGCAGTGGCAAGGACAAAGGCTCCTTCGCAGTTCGATGTGACGTACCTGGCGCTCTTCGCTTCCTGCCTCACCCAATCCATGACGCGTTGATTTTTCAGGTCTTTGTCGAGGCTACCGGCACCACTCGGCACGACGAGAACATCGAGCTTGGGCGCGTTGTCGATCGTGTAGTTCGCCGCGAACGGCATCCCCTCGTAGGTCGTCAGCTGTTTGTCCGTATCGGAGATCAACACGACGCGAAGTTTGTCAGCTGGAACGTGGTGATAAACGTCGAGAGCTCCGGCCGTCTCGGTGATGTAGATTCCATTCAGCGTGAGAATTCCGACCGTAATTACCTTTTTTCTTGAGCCCGGGCTGGCAGAAGGCCGCCGAGGGTCAGAATCGCGAGAATCGCGATCGCTGCAAAGTGACGCTTCATTGTTGTTTCCCTCCTTAAATGCGAGCTCTGCGAAAAAGGGAGGCGTGCTGCGCGCCTCCCTTCCTCGATCATTGTTTGCCTAACGAATCCGCAAGGAACTACGAAGCCTCTCTAGAACATGATTTGGGCCTGGATCCAGACGCGACTGGCGGTGAAGCCCTTGGCGTCGAACGTATTCCCGGTCATGTAGGAATACGCCGTCTGAACCTTGGCGTTATGTCCATAGAGATAGTAGTTGAAGCCGACCGAGTGTTCGTCCACGCGGTGGAAGGCGAAATTCGGCCCCGAATACCACGTGTTCGTGTCCGCTCCGGGAGCCGCAGAGGCGAAATCGAGCGCGCCCCAGTTGACTCCCGAAACGCGGCCGATGATTTCGAAACGGCCGGGGATCAGGTAGTAGCCGGCCTGTTCGGCGAAACCATACGAGTTAAAGCTTGGCAGGCCGGTCCTCTCCGTGTCGCGATAGAAACCGGTGTTCTGCAGGGTGAAAAATTTCTTCCGGAATGCAACCGTCTGGTTGACACCCACGGTGCGGTCCCCGGTGCTCTGGTTCTCGAGGGCAGAGGGCGTAGCCACCGGATTATATGCGGCCGAAGTCCAGAGCGTGAGTTCCGTGGGCGCGCCGGCCGGGTTCGGATCGCTTTCCTGGTAGCCATAAGGAGCAAGGAGGTCGTACTGCACGTGCCCGATGTACGCCAGCTTGTTATTGAAGTTCTCCTGACCCGCTGCGTCCAAGCCGGGCACGGAGTTGGCGAGCATCAGAGAGTAGCCGAACTTTCCGATCTGGCCGAGCGCTTCGAATCCGACCGCGCGGGACAGCGCGAAGGCGTATTCAGCCGAAGAAAAGTCCGCGAACAGATACTGTCCGGGGCTGTCGAAGTTTTCGAGCGAATACGGCGTCCACGAGCGGCCCATTTGGACGACAAACGCCTTGGAGAACTCCTTCTGGGCGAACCAGTCGATGAAGTTGACGCCTATCGTGTTGCTCGACGTGGTGCCCTGGAATTGCACGAAGTATTTGACGCTGGGATCGAAGACGGAACCCGAAAGCGCGAGGCGGCCGAGGTACGTGTCGAAGTCGCTCGTATTGCTCGTTGGCGCTCCCAGGGCGGTCGCGCTGCTGCTGGGAACAAACTCCGTGAAGCGCGGCTGGAAGAGGCCGTTGATGTGGAGCGAGAATTTGTTGTCCTCGCTGGCGACGTAGAATCCGCCATCGTAGATTTTCTTCCAGTCGTCGGTTTTCGCGGCGTCGGTCTGCGGCTGCGGGACCACCGCAGTGAGCGCGGCGGGCGCAGCCGCACTGACAGACGCGTTCGCGAGGTTTAGGGCAGCAGCTGGGATGGCGGCCGCAATGGCGTGGGTATCCGGTTGCCCGTTTATCTGTTCTTCGAGCTGCTGGACTTTTTGCTGTTGCTCTTTGAGCTCTGCTTTGAGCTCGTCCGTCTGCTGCTCGGATTGTTTTTGCTGGGCCATGAGCAGATCGCGCAGCTGCTGCAACTCGTCTTCCATGCGAGCCTCGGCCGGGCTCGCAGGCGCGGCCGGAGTGGCCGCCGCCGGACCTGCCGGTGACGCCCCATCTTTATCACCCGCCGCCATCGCCGAAGTTCCCACGAAGAGGCTGAAGGCTATCAAACACGTAGCAAGCACTCTCATTCTGTTTCTCCTTGAAGAGTTTTGTACCCACCCGATTGAAAAAAGTCCGACGACGCACCCGATGAGGGTGCGTGCGGACCGGTTCGGACCCGTACGCTCTGCGCGGCTGAATTACGCAAACGCGAGCACGCGAAGGCGGACCTGGAGTCGCTTGGAACTAATTGGAATTAGGAAACGGCCGACGGTCGCTTTAGAGGGGGCTGCTTCAAGTAAAGCCGGCGCCGGGGCGCCGATGGGGTTGCGATGGAGCCATGAGGGAGACTATTGATGCACAGGCCGGAGGCGTTTGGCAAGAAGTTAAGAAGAAGGACGTGGGTAACGGAGCTGAACTGCTTTGATTGGCGCCTGCGGGCTGCCACGTCTGGAGTCTTCCGGTTCTCGAACAATATGACTATGGTATACTGACCATAGTCCTTTTGGAGGGAAATGTGAAGAAGATAGCGGCAGGCGTCTTCAAGACGAATTGCCTCGCGATTATGGATGAGGTCCAAGCCAAGCATGAGACCGTCGTAATCACGAAGCACGGCAAGCCCGTGGCGAAGCTCGTGCCGGCGAATCCGGAGAAGGACGAGATCTATAACTTCCTCGCGGGCAAGGGCAGCGTCGCGGGAGACGTCGTTTCGGCCGCTATGTCCTCGGAAGAGTGGGGCGAACTCAGGTGATTCTCGTCGACACGCATATCGTGGCCTGGCTGGCCTTCGACCAAGAACGAATCTCCAAGAAGGCGAGGATCGCGATCAACGAAGCGCGCAGGAATGCGGACGGCTTGGCGATCTCTGATATCACTCTGCTCGAATTGGCCGCGCTCGCGGCTAAGGGCCGCATCCGCCTCAACATTAGCCTCGAAGCCTTTCTGGAGGAGGTCGAGTCTCGATTCGTTGTTCTACCGATCAGCGGGCCGGCTTGCGCCCGCGCCATTGGACTTCCGGAGACTTATCCCAAGGATCCGGCGGACCGCATCATCGGCGCCACCGCGCTCGTCGAGGGGCTGTCTTTGCTTACGGCCGACCGTGACATCCGCCGATCGAAAATAGTTCAGACGATTTGGTGAGAATTCGTGACCTAGGAAGGCTCCCCGAACATGTGTTGAGGGTGCCCGACCGATCAGCGCGAGATGGACTCGAGCGCGAGGCCGCGCGTCCGCGGACCGAAGATGCCAATCGCCAAGACGACGACGAGCAAGGAAGCCGCGATGAATGCGAAAACGCCGTCCACACCGTAGCGTTCGAGGAAAAAGCCGATCATGAGGCTCGTGAAGATCGCGCTGAAGCGGCTCCACGAATAGACGAAGCCGACGGCTTGCGCTCGCACGGGAGTGGGAAACAGCTCAGCCTGATAGGCATGAAATGCAACCGACATCCAATTGTTCGAGCAGGTGAGCATCACGCCAAGCAGAATGAGCCAGCCTGGTTCCTTCTGGCTGGCGAACAGCAAACCAAACCCTCCGACACAGACGGCGCTCCACACAATCTGCCACTTTCGTTCGAACTTGTCGGCAATGCCGCGAACCAGCAGCGGGCCAAGGGGAGCACTAATGGCAATTACAAACGAATATCGCAGGCTTGCGGTTGTCCGGATGCCGGCGGCAATCAGCAGGGTGGGAACCCATGAAGCGAAGCCGTAGTAGCCGACGGTCTGAGCGAAATGGAAAACCACGAGCATGAGCGTTCGCCGCAAATATGGCGGCCGAAAGATTTGAACGAATTTGACGCGGGCGCCTTCGAATGCCTCCACGGAAGTCTCCAGCACGGCGGGCGGAAGCGCGGCGCCTAACTCGGCGGCCACTCGCTCTTCCATATTCGCGACTGTGAATTCCGCTTCGGAGATGCGGCCGCGAGCGATCAGCCAGCGAGGACTTTCCGGAATGGCTCGCCGGATGAACCAGACGAATATCGCGCCGACCGAGCCAAGCAGCACAACCCAGCGCCAGCCGTCGATGCCGAAAGGGGTGCGCGGCACAAGGAGCCAGGAGATGAGCGCTACGAATGGTATGGCGGTGAATTGCACGACCTGATTCACCGTGAATGCGCGGCCGCGCACGTTCTTCGGCATGAGCTCGGCGATATACGTATCGATCGTTACCAGCTCGACGCCGATACCGATCCCCGTGACCACGCGCCACAACAGGATTCCCGGCGTGCTGGTCTGGCAGGCCATCACGATCGAGCCGACGGTGTACCACAGTAACGAATACGTGAAGATTGTGCGGCGACCAAGCTTATCGGCGGCAAATCCAAAGGCCAGCGTCCCGATGAAGAGCCCGGCAAATGTGGCGGCCACAAAACTCGCGAGCCCCGTGAGCCCGAAGAAGGAAACGGAGGCGGCCGAGAAGAGCCCGCTGCGGACCAGGCCGGGGCCGATGTACGTCATGAGGAAGAGATCGTAGAACTCGAAACAGCCGCCCAGCGAGAGCAGCAGCACGAGTTTCCAGATATATCGCGTTGTGGGAAGGCGATCGAGCCGCGCGCTAATGAGAGCGGCTTCTCCGCGAATCGCTGTCGGCCCGGCGGGGGTCATCAAGGCTCCGCGGATTTTAGCAATCGGCGATCACACGGGATAGCGCATTCAGGCTGGACACGTTCTGCTGCGGGGAAGGCAGGGGAAGCTGGCGACCGCAACCGAAGCAGCCCCGCCGAAGGAAAACATTGTTAGAATGCGCGGTATGCGGACCTGCACGCCGACGATGCTGCTGGCACTTGTGGTGATGTTTGCCGGCCCAACCGTTCGCGCGTCGATGTGGCGCGCGCCAAGCGGCGAAAGCGATAAGGTATCGTGGTCAGTGCAAACCAGCGGGATCGACACCAACCTGCGAGGCGTAAGCGCGACGGAATCCGTAGATTCAGACGGAGGAGAACACATTGCCGTGTGGGCTTGCGGCTCGAACGGCGTGATCCTTCTTTCGAACGATCTCGGCAAAACCTGGAAGCGCCTGCACGTGGCCGGAGGCGACGCGCTCGATTTCCGGAGTATTGTGGCGTTCGACGCCAAGAGTGCCTTTGTGATGTCGAGCGGAGAAGGAGACAAATCCCGCATCTACAAAACGACCGATGGCGGCGAGCATTGGAGGCTGGAATTTACCGACTCGCGCAAGGCGTTTTTTCTCGATGCCCTCGTCTGCGACGGAGAGTGCTACGCGCTGAGCGATCCTATTGACGGCAAATTCGTGATTGTGGCCACGCGTCATTACGAGGACTGGAAGGAACTCCCGGGCGACGGCATGCCCGCCGCTCTTCCCGGCGAGGGCGCGTTTGCCGCGAGCGGAACCTCACTTGCGATTGATCGCGATAGGGGCATGTATTTCGGCACAGGGGGCGGCAAGGTCGCGCGCGTGTTTCACTCGGCGGACATGGGGAAGACATGGGACGCGGTGGAAACGCCGATCGCGAGCAGCAATCCATCGTCCGGAATATTTTCCATCTCGTCGACCACGTATGCCGTGAACGCAGTGGGCGGCGACTACAAAGATCAGAATCGGCCATACCGCGTGGCCGCATACTCCCGGGACCAGGGAAAAACGTGGCATCTCGCCGCGCAGCAGCCGGGAGGATACCGTTCCGCGGTCGTGTCGATCGACGGCGCGACGCTCGCCGCCCTTGGCCCTAGCGGCGAAGACGTCTCCGATGACTTTGGCGGTCATTGGAAACATACGGATTCGCTCGATTTGAACGCCGCGTTCGTTCTGGACATTCGAAACGCGTGGGCGGTGGGCGCGAGAGGCACGATTGCGCGCATGGTCAATCGCAGACAGTATTTGATCCGCAACGTCCCCCAACCATTATCTCCTCACGGCCGCAACTGGGACCCGATTTCGGTTCATTGCTGCTTGTCAGGTGCCGCAGTGCTGGGCGAAGAGCTGGGCGCGGAGCTGGAGACGGGCTTTCCGTTGACCCGAACGTGGTAGCCCGGCGGCACGTGCGTCAGGGTATGGACGTAACGCAGCTTGCCATGCTCTACGCGAAAGAGGTGGGTATCCGGCAATCCGCCGACACCGAAAGTGCAGAACGCGACTACCGCGCCAATCGATTCATCGACGATGAAGCGCCGCGCCACGATGTTGACCCCCGCCGGCACGCCTACCGAGCAGCTGTCAGTCGGGAGGCCCTTGCCGGTGCGGATGCCGCCTTCAGTCCGGTTGCACGGATATCCCCACGGCACTAGATCGAGCTTCTTTTCCAGGAAAGCATCGAGGTAGGCGTTGGCCGCGGCAACCAGGGTATCGCGGCTATCGCGCTGGTCCGGCGGAATCGCGCCCCAATCCTCGGTGGGCGACCACTTGTAATAGTTATCGGCGCTGAACAGCCAGTCGCCTTCCTGCGTTACCATCGATTCGATCTCCGCGATTTTGTCGTGATTGACTCTGAGGCGCGTGCCGAGCACGTACGGGTGGCTTTTGTCCGTGACGATCACTTCGGTGAATGTCTGGCACGTTGCCGGGTCAATCAAGGTCCGATGAAAATCGATCTTGAGAGGTTTTTGAATGACGCCGGTCTTGATGTCGACGACCTGCATGTTTTCGATATACGCGAGCCCGGTCGCCAGCGGCAGGCCGGAAGTGTCGCCCTTGGTTTGGGCGTCCAGGTAGAGATTGGTGGCCGCTTGCAGGCCGTCGCGCGTGCACGCCACCTGCGCAAAACTCGCCGCCGGCGCCAAGAGTACGGCCGAGAGCACGATCCACTTGCAAAGAGTGCGACTCATCGACTCCTCCCATCTTGTTCGTAATTTGCGAGCGAGAGTCTACCACCGAATCACGCCACCGGCTCAACGAGCGCTATTCCTTCATCCCGCGCTGCCAGAGCGTGCACAAGGCGGTGTTGTACAGCGCAAGCGCGGTCGTAATCTGCCCCAGATGATTGTCGTGGGTCGATAGATAGGCGGCTTTGCGCAGCACGTCCGGATGCAGGTTCCCTTCGGTGGAACAGTCGATGATCACGACGCCCTCTTTCACGTCGCGCACCAGGTCCGCCTCGGACTGCGCCGGAAATGCAGTCACGATGATGTCAGCGGTCTTGAGATACGCTTCCCGGTCTTCGGGCCGGGTCTGCGGATGGATCATAAGCGCGGTGGCCCCGATCCGCATCAGCATACTTTGCAGCGGAATGCCGATGCGCGGCGAGCTATTGCAGATCGCCACCGTCGGACCGCTCTGCCGGGCATCGCGCGGAAACATGTTCCTGATTTCCCCGTGCTGGTGCAGCAGAGTGAGGATCGCTTTTGCCGTACAGGGCACGACGCCTTCGTACTTCTCTTCTTCGTCGACCGTCTTGACGTTCAGCGCCATGCGGCCGGTATTCTCGACCGTGAGCCCTTCGATATCCTTTTCCGGCCGAACGCGCCGCAGAAAATAATCCTCCGTCTTGCCGTACGGCGCCGGGAAGAAAATAAATGTCCCGTAAATCTTTTCGTGGACTTGCGCGCCCATCAGCAGCAGTTCCAGGGCGTCGGCGCTGTGCGCTTCCTCGACGCGAAAATCCAGGCCGTGCTGGCGGAACTGCTTCGTCATGTAGCTGGCGTAGCGCCGGGAGCCACGGTCGACTTCCACGTTCGGCAGCCGCGGCATAAACGCCGCGACGCGGATCTCCGCCCGGTCCAGGCCGGTCTTCTCGACCTGCGCCAGTTTCTGTTCCGCCTGGGTAAACACTTCTTCGGCCGCCGCAATGCAGTTCAATCGCTTGCTCTGCGGAACAAGCTGCGTCCAGCTCATGTCGGGCGCGAACGAACTTTTTGGCGCCTGCGGCGTTTCCAGTGTGTCCATATCGTGGGTTGATTATCGCGCGACGGGCCCCCTATAACAAAACCAAAGCTCTCATAGGGTTCCGTATCCCGGCTATCCAATCGCTTTACGCCTGAGTTCACTGAGGATCGGCGCAGAGGCTTCAGACGTTGTTGAAAATAAAGTTCGCAAGAAGTGGCGCGCCCGGGAGGATTCGAACCTCTGACCTTGTGCTTCGGAGGCACACGCTCTATCCATCTGAGCTACGGGCGCACAGTTCGTGATGCGGATGCGGTGATTGCGCGAAGGAACGTCGCGACTCAATTCTACCTTGCCCCGCGGATGCGAGCAAAAGAATCCGGCCTGGCGGATGCTGCGGGCGCGCGATGACCTAGGGCGCACGCCGGGGCGAATGGTATAATTCCGCGGCTCACACATCATGAACGAGTTCCTCTCTCACTGGGTGGAGATCGCCGAAACGCGCGGCCTGCGCATTCTCGCCATCGCGCTTCTCGCGATCATCCTCGCGCGCATCCTCAAAGCGATCACCTCGCGCCTCGTGCATATCTCGAAGGGGCCGACGCGGGTGGCGCAGCTGCGCGAGCAGCAGACGCGCACGATGGCCGGACTGCTCTACAGCCTCGGCGTCTGGATCATCCTTGCGGTTGCGATTCTGACCGCGCTGCCGGAGTTAGGTTTCGACGTGACGCCGGTTGCGGCGACAGCGGCCGTCGCCAGCCTTGCGCTCGGCTTTGGCGCGCAGACGCTGGTGAAGGACTTGATCAACGGGTTCTTTATTGTCTTCGAAGATCAATACGTGGTCGGCGACATGATCCAGCTGAACGGCGAAACCGGGCGCGTGGAATATCTCACGCTGCGCCGCACGGTGCTGCGCAACGCCAGCGGGGCGATTGTCACCATCCCGAACTCGCTCGTCGGGCAGGTGGCCAATTTGAATCGCGACTGGTCGCAGGCGTTTATCGACGTGACGGTGCCGTCGGACGAAGAGATCGGGACGGCGCTTGCGGCGCTCGAAAAAATCGCGAACGATTTCCGGAACGACGCGAGTTGGTCTCCGGCGCTGATGGATGGGCCGCGCGTGCTGGGCGTGGAATCGATGTCGCTCGACGGCACGGTGCTGCGGCTGCAGGTGCGCACGGCGCTCAACCGCAAGGACGACGTGTCGCGCGAGCTTCGCCGGCGAATCAAGCTGGCCTTCGAGGGCTCGCAAATTCCGCTCGCGAATACGCATAAAGTCGAACTGCAAGGCCACGCGGCGTCGGCCGGATCCTGATTTCATCACGAAATGATTTGCAATCTGACTCGCAATCCACCCTGCACAAGGAGAAAACGATGGGTGAAGTGACGCACGAACAGGTGAATTTGATGCTGAAGCTCTACGATATGCGGCGCGAGCCCGTGATGCGCGAGGCACGTAGCTGGTTTGCGGGGAATTTTCGCCCGGCGTCGTTCGGGGAGATGTCCAAGCAGGCGCCGATGGGGAGCAAGGAAAGTGCGTACGCCCGCATGGTGATCACCTATTGGGGAATGGTGGCGAGCATCGTGAATCGCGGGCTGATCGACGAGGAATTCTTCTTCGAAAATAGCGGCGAGCAATGGATGGTCTGGGAGCGCTTGAAGCCGATCATCGCAGAGTGGCGCGCCGCTTACGGGAATCCGCACCTGCATGAGAACTTGCAAAAGCACGTCGAAAAGCTCGAAGCGTGGCGCAGCAAGAACGCTCCCGGCATGGCCGAGGCGATGAAGCGCATGACGGCGGCCGCACCGAAGCCCGCCGCGGCAAAAGCGAAGGGCAAGAAGAAATAGTTTTCGATCATTTTGGGATGCGATGACCCCGGACGGAAGCCGGCAAACAGCGCGAGGTGTGCCCCGCGCCGGCTTTCGCGGTGATCATGTTCTTGCCCGCGGGAACCGGATGCGCGGGTGCGCGCGATGATTTGAGCGATCGTTATGCAGACATACTGTGCTCGCTGCAATGCGCCGATGACCTGCGATCCCGGAGGTGAATGCTGGTGCACTCAACTCCCTCACGGTCCAATGCCTCCCAAGCACGATGGTTGCCTCTGCCGGGATTGCTTACTCAAGGATATTGAAGCGAGAAGCGGTGAAAATTCTGGAGGCGCGGGTGGGAATCGGACCAAGCCCCGTCGCTGATCGGCTCCCAACAACCTACCTTGAATTTGCCGAACCAATTCAGTCAGCGCCTGGTTGTGGTCTTCGATATGTACGACTTTAAGGTTCGCGCGGGATTTCCACGTACAATTCGACTGGCTGAACATCGTCGATATGAATCCGCTCTCGTCAACCGTCTCCATAAGACACTCGCATCACGGTTAGGGAGGCGTTGCGAGAGGATCTACTTTCCCATCAACTTGTACTTTAATCGGCGGAAAGCCGACGATGTCGTAGGTGCTGGAGGCGATACCGATTTGGGCGGAGTCAAGGCCAGCGAGGATCTCTCGACTGATGCGATCCTTCAGGCCCCGGATGTCGTGCGTTCGGCAAAGAAAACGAACCGAGAGCTCGACCCAATTATCGGTAATACGCAGGAAAACACGCGGTGCGATGTCCGCAGCCTCGATGAAGAACTGATGCTTCAGGCGATCAAGTTCAGGCTGAGCCAACTCCCCGATTTCCGAGGTATTGCGTGTAACGACTTCTAGAATAATTTGCTCGGCGCGATTCCGGTCGTCTTTATAGGAAATAGGCAGATGCATCTCTTCCCAAATGTAGGGAAAGTCGCGCGTGTAGTTATAAACGGGCTCTTCGAAAATCTTGGAATTCGAGATCGTGACGATGCGGCCAGAGTACTGCCGGCTGCGCACCCACATACTAGGATCATCGGCCTGGACCGGCGGAGGCTGGCCCATCTCCATGATGACTGTCTGGATGAAATTGAGTGCGATCACGTCGCCACGTACGTTGCCCATAACGATGCGGTCGCCCACGTTGAAGGTTTTGCCTCTTAGAATAACGAAATAACCGGCAAAGCTGGTGATTACCTGCTGCAGAGCAAAAGCGAGCCCGGCGCCAATAAGACCGACACCCGTCGCGAGGCGCGCCGGGTTATCGAACCAGATAGAGACAAATCCGACCAACCCCAACAGGACCGAAATGAGGCTAATCCCCTGCTTAGTCCAGAAGGCAGTCTTCTGGCGGGCGCCCCCTACCTTTTGAGCTATGAAGCGCAATATTTTGCTCAGCAGGTATAGAATCAGAAAGAAGACGAACGTAAATAGAAGCTTGTGTGCGCTGGATGCGTTCACACCTAGCAACTTCACGCCTGCGATCTGTACGGTATGCTCCGGGCCGGTGAATGAAACGAACGGACCTGACATAGCCATTATTATGGGGGCGAAATGTGGGGAGAGCCAACAATATGTAGACCGCATGGCGTTCAGCAAGTTCGAATTTTGAGTTCGTCATATCTTGGAAGGATCCGCGGTGTTGGGGTAGACACCAATTGAAGGTGAGAGTAATGGGGCTGACAATTCCCGACAGCAAGTCTCTCCTGCCTCCCAAATTCCTCAAAGTATCGGTTGCAAGGCTATGCACGTTTGCGGCGATGTACCTCCTGTACGTGCTTTTTGTGTATCCCCCGGATAAAGCCGAAATGATGATTGCCTTCGTGGTAGTAGCCGCGGCCATGGCCGCGGTGGTCATTTTCCGAGCCGGTGAGAATGTCAAATTTTGTCCTTCCTATCGCGACGTGCTGCAAGGCTGGCGCATTCCTGGCATAGCAATCGAAGGAACATACCAATTATTTAGATCATTGTTCCTTCAACTCGTGGGAATCAGGGCGGCAGGAAGCTTCATACGTGCGGTGCCGTTCTCCGCATGGAAAAGTGATTGCAGATCTTCAGCTCGGGGAGCCCTTGCGGAGTTATATACGACCATGACTCCGAATTCGGTCGTGCTCGGCATCTCGCATAAACAAAAACTCCTGTTGCTCCATCAAATCGCGCCAGGCAAACCTTCACGGATGATGTTGAATTTAGGCGGCCATTCTTGAATGAGCCCTGGCTATTGGCGGCAATGGCAATGATGGCCTGCTTGATTCCCTGCGGAATCACCTGCTTTCGGGGGCGGCCCGAGGACCGGCTAGTGGGGTTAGAAATGACTGGCGTCATCCTGTCACTCGACATGATTCTCTTCGCACAGGCCTTTGGGCGATCAATCCTCTATGATCTAGCTCTAACTCTGGCGATACTCTCGTTCGGCGGTGGAATGGTCTTCGCCCGCTTCCTGGAACGATGGCTCTAACGAATCTCACCACCGATGTTTTGCTGGCGTTCGCGGTTTTTATCGCGTTTGCTTCGTGCATCGGTGTTCTGGTGATGCGAAACGCATACCAACGACTGCAATTCTGCTCCGTGGTGGTTGCATTTTGTCCGCTCTTAATCGGCGCCGCGGTGTGGATGAACCACCCGGATATCACCTCGCGAATCAAGGTCGTTTTGGTTGCGGCGATTCTCTTCGTAATGAATTCGGCTTTGGCGACGGCCACGGCTAAGGCTACGCGAATTCGCAATATGTCCCACTGGGAACCGCATGCCAACGAAAAGATTCCGATCGTCGGAAGCGGCAAAGTTGCCGGCGAAGACGGCGCAGTCGAGGAGCACCAGGCATGAACGTGATTTCGATAGTGCACTTCTTTATTCTGCTCATGGTTGGGGCAGCCGGAACAGCTACTGTTTTCACGCGCAAAGCGACGAACCAAGTAATTGGGCTTTCATTTTTTGGACTGGTTCTGGCGCTGATGTTTCTGATCCTGCATGCCCCGGATGTCGCCCTGTCGCAGGTGATCGTCGGGGCGATCGCGCTTCCGCTAATGTTGCTGCTTACCCTCGCAAAACTTCGACGCACCCGCGTGCGTCAGGATCGCGAATGAAGCATCCATTTCGCATGGGTTTGTTTGCGGCAGGAGCCATGGGCTTAGCGGGGATTTTTGCTCTGGCGATTTTTCACATGCCGCCGCCACACTTAAGCCCATATGGCCAGGCGGTAAACGACCTCTCGCTTCCGCAGCGCCACGTGACCGATGCAGTCACCAATGTGAATTTCGACGTGCGCGGTTTTGACACCCTCGGCGAGGAATTCATACTGTTCGTGGCGGTGATGGGCGCGATCGTCCTGTTGCGCGAGGAGACTGAGAAGAAGCATGCGAAACGCATCGACGCTCTGGATTCCCGCCGCGTAGTCGAGGCGCCAACTTCCGTGCGAGTTTGGACGATGGCTCTGGTGGGACCTACCGTGTTGTTCGGAATTTACGTTGTCATTCACGGACAGCTGACCCCCGGCGGGGGATTCCAAGGCGGAGTGATCCTGGCCACCGCGCCGCTGTTGCTTTATCTCACCGAAAATTACGACGCGTTCAAGGGCATTACGTCGAACCCCATCATCGAAGTGGTCGAAGCAATCGGAGCTGGCGGTTACGCACTGGTTGGCATCCTCGGCTGGATTGCGGGCAAGCAGTTTCTGGAAAATGTGGTTCCCCTCGGGCCTGGCAATCCGCCAGGCGTCTTCTCCGGCGGCACCATCCCGCTGATCGATCAGGCGGTGGGACTGGAGGTCGCCGCTGGATTCACACTGTTGCTGGCGGCTTTCCTCCAGCACACGATGTCCGCGGACCCGGGGAAATGACGTATTTTGCGTATGCCATCGCGGCGTGGTTATTTCTCATCGGAATTTATGGCATTGTTACCAGTTCGCACTTAGTTCACTTGTGCATCTGTTTGGTCGTCGTGCAATCCTCCACATATGTGCTGTTGTCGGCCATCGGATACCGTCCGGGCGCCATGGCTCCGGTCTTTTACAATGTTTCGCCGCATACTCCAGCGGTCGACCCGGTCGTTCAGGCGCTGATGCTGACGGACATTGTGGTCGAGGCTACAGTGGTCGCCCTGGTCCTGGCGTTGATCATACGGCTTTACGAGAACTGCGGAGAAATCGATCCAAACCAGATTGATCGGCTGCGCGGATAACGATGCAAATCGCCAGCTTGCAGCTCGTGCCCGTCCCTGTTGTATTGCCGCTCCTCATTGCAGCGTTACTATCGGCGTTGAGCGGCTGGCTCCCGCGTCGAATGGTCGAAGTACTGGCATCTGCCACCGCCGCAGCCGTTTGCGCGATCTGCAGCATACTCGCATGGTCGTCATTTCACCACGGACCGCTCGTCTACTGGTTTGGCGGGTGGATGCCCGTCAAGAATTTCCCGCTGGGCATATCGTTCGTAGTAGACCCTATCGGGGCTGGTCTGGCCGCGTTCGTTTCCTTCCTAACGCTCTGCGCGTTTGTCTTTGCCTTGCAATACTTCGATGCGGTGAAAGCCTTATTCCACGCGGTGATGCTGGTCTTTATGGGCGCCATGTGCGGTTTGTGCCTCACGGGCGACTTATTCAACCTATTCGTGTGGTTCGAATTGATGAGCGCCGCCGGCGTCACACTCTGCGGCTACCATTCGGAAGAGTTTGGCTCTTTACAAGGCGCGATTAATTTTGCGGTGAGCAACACTTTGGGAGCTTATCTCACCCTAATCGGAATCGGCATTTTGTATGCGCAAACCAGTGCGCTGAATATGGCAGCGGTCGGCGAAGCGCTCGCCAACGGCCGTCCGAGCAGTTCCTTGGTCTTGATTGGCTTCCTATTTTTTTCCTCCGGCTTTCTGGTGAAAGCAGCTGCATTCCCATTTCACTTTTGGCTGGACGACGCGCATGCCGTGGCGCCGACGCCGGTTTGCATACTGTTCTCCGGGGTGATGGTGGAACTGGGCTTGTACGCCGTTGCGCGAGTCTACTGGACGGTGTTCTCCGTTCCACTGCTGGCACACGTAGGATCGATTCGCCATCTATTTCTAACTGTCGGAATTCTAACTGCGCTGATAGGCGGGATTCAGTGCTTCAATCAGCGCCACTTAAAGCGATTGCTGGCGTTCTCGACGATTAGCCACATGGGCATCATGATCATCGGCTTCGCATTGCTTGACCGCGTGACGCTCGCCGGGACGGCGCTGTATGTACTTGGTCACGGAATGGTGAAAGCGTCGCTATTCGTCTGCGCAGGGATCCTGCTGAACATGTTTCAAAGTGTGGACGAATTCGAGCTTCAAGGCGCTGGCCGAAAAATGCCCTGGACCGGTCTGCTTATGTTCCTGGGTGCGGCCGGGCTTACCAGCGTTCCACCATTTCTCAATTTCCTGGGTGAGGCGCAGATCGATTCCGGTCTCGAGGCAGCGCATCTGCGTTGGATTTCCATGATCATCGTTTTTGCCGCCGCGCTCACTTCGGCCGCTGTACTCCGAGTCGGCTCCCGGGTATTCCTTGGATGGGGCGAGCGAGACGAGAATGCCAAGAGCACCGCCACACGAATTCCGATGAAGCGGGAATCGCATGGGCATACCTTCTCGACACCAGCCACAATGTTTGCGCCGGCCGCGCTCCTTTTACTGCTTGCGCTAATGCTGTCGATAAGTCCAGGCGTTCGAACTATTGTCCAGCAAGCTGCTGATATGATGCTGAACGTGCAGGCCAATCATTCACTCGTTTTAGGGTCGGCTGACTGGGTGCGCACACCCGGGATCGAGTCTACAGAGACTTTTCCTCGGTTTTGGTTCGAACTGCTCACGATTATTCTTGCCGGAGGCATCGCTCTTTGGGGGTTGTATCCGCAAGCGGCGGGAGGTGTTGCGCGCCGGATCGCTAGCCTTCTAAGTCACGTAGTTCAACCGCTGCGGGCCATACACAGCGGCCGCATCGGCGACTATGTGGCCTGGTTTATCTTCGGCGTCGCTACTTACGCCGGATTTCTCCTTTTATCACTTCGTTAAAACTCAGATGGCTTGGAGATTATTGCCGAGCGACTCGGACGTGAGTGCACTGGTAGCGTTGCGATCCGATGACAGTCGCCTGTGGCGCGCGCGGCATCGCGCTGGCTCCAATGATCACGAGGTCATGCGGTTGAGTTTTAAACGGAATGTGGAGTTGCTGCTAATTGAGGCCGTTGAAGATCGCGCAACCGGACGGATGCTCCCGCGTCAAGACTGAGCGCAGCGTTCACCAGTCCGACATGAGAGAAGGCTTGGGGAAAGTTTCCGACCAGGCCATTTTTCGCGTCGTATTCCTCGGAGAGTAAGCCGACGCGATTTCGGTATTTGAGAAGCTTCTCAAAGTGCGACCGGGCCTCATCCATGCGTCTTTGCAGGATATAAACATCGATCAGCCAAAAGTTACAGGCGAGGAAGGAGCCTTCGCCGGGTGGAAGACCGTCTGGGACGTGTCTGGTATCGTAGCGGAGAAGCAGGCCGTCACGCATGAGATGCTTTTCGATGGCTTCCACCGTTCCGGTGACGCGCTCGTCTTCGATATCGAGAAAGCCGACCGACGGGTATTAGAAGTAGGCTGGCATCCAAATGCCGGGTGCCGTAAGCCTGAGTGAACGTCTTCATTTTCTTGTTAAAACCTTTGTCGCAAACTTCCTTATGGATGCGGCTGCGCAGCCTGCGCCATCGATCGGCGGGCCCTTTCGTACCAAACTCTTCCGCCATACGAATGCCGCGATCGAAGGCCACCCAAGCCATGACTTTAGAATGGGTAAAATGCTGGCAGGGAGTGCGAAATTCCCAGAGGCCCGCATCCGGTTTGCCCCAGATTCTCTCCAGGTGCTGCAGCAGAGGCACAACGAGCGACGTATCGCCGACCTCAAGCTGAGGATACAGGGCCTTGCAACGCGCACGATACAAGCGAATCAAGGACTTCGCCATATGTATCGAGCTGAAGCTGGTCGGAGGCCTTGTTACCGATATGCACGGGCTTCGAGTGTCTATAGCCCGGGAGCCAATCTGCTTTCCATTCGCTATGCTCGCGCTTCCCTGTGATCCCGTACATGATCTTAAGCTCATGCGGATTCGATTGCACAGAGCGATTCAGCCATCCGAGCCATGCACGGGCGTCTTCCTTGAGGCCGCATTCGGTGAGAACTTGCAAGCTGAATGTCGAATCGCGAAGCCAGCAAAACCGGTAGTCCCAGTTTCTGATTCCGCCAATCTTCTCCGGAAGAGACGTTGTGGGCGCCGCGACGAGACCGCCGGAAGGCGCGTAGGTGAGGGCCTTCAGCGTGATCAAGGAGCGCTCTACTGCTTCCCGATATTGGCCGCGGTAAGTGCTACCTCCGATCCACTTGCGCCAGAAACGAGCCGTCTTTCCCTGTGCGGATCGAGGAGAAACCTTTGGCGGCTCTGGATCTGAATAGGAATTGCTGTACTGCAAAGTAAAATAGTGAGTCTCGCCGAAACGCACTGGCCATTCCGCCACCAGATCATGGGAATCGAGTACCATAGGCGCGTTGCTGCGCAGCGTAAGACGATGCGGTCCGGAAACGACGCTCCAATGACCGGAGCGCTTTGCTTCAATCCGCGGCCTTCCACTTCCGTAGTCGAATCGAGGAGCGAAACGAGTGCGCATGATGACGCGCCCTTTGAGTCCTCGCACAATACGGATTACGCAAGAGTGCCCGTCATGTACCGCCATAAAATCGGTGACGGAGGCGACGGCATCGCGCTGGGTATAAACAGTCTCGATAATTAGGGTGTCCGGTAGATAGCGGCGCTTTACTTCGCAGGCGTTTCGCGGAGCTAGTGACCACGCTCCATGGTCTTCGGTTCCAAGAAGACCAGCAAAGCACGCTTCCGAATCAAAATCGGGCAGGCACAGCCATGCGAGAGTGCCGCGCTCGCCGATCAGCGCGGCGGTATGCAGATCACCAATCAAGGCGTAGTCGCCGATCTTTGAGCGAATGGGACACCTCAATCCAAATGCTTAGCGCTCGGACTGTTCTTTCTCTTCTTCGAAGGACAGCGGATGAAACTGATCGATCGCGATGACCGGCAAGAGCAGCAGAACGCCGAGATATAACGTCCTGAGTCCCCAGGGCTGGTATAGCCAGGAACCCGCCGCCGCGCCGCCGAGGTAGAAAAACCAAATCAGGAAAACAAAAAGGGCCTCTTGCTTGTCATTCTTTTGGGCCAGTGAAGTTTCAACGTCGCTTGATCCAAGGCGGACGAAATCGTAGGCGCGGAATGCTATGCGAGACGCGAACTGAGCCAGCTTGTTGAGCATCCCGGTTACGAACGTGGTGTGCACGGTGAGCGGGCCGATGCCCGTCAGTGTCGCAGTTTGCAATCCCATCGAGGCGGCGAGAATGGAGAGCAGCAAATCGCGCTGAATCGCCGAGGCCAGCGCCAAGCGCCTGTCTACCGCCCAATAAGCTGTTCCACACACTAGGACCGCTTCAAGCACTAAAGTGACCGAGGCCGCCCGGCGAAGTTGCATTCTCGAACTCACCTGGATCAGGGCGCGACCAAGTACCGAACCGACGAAAAACGATGCCACTACTGCAGCCGCGGCCCAAGCAGCCGCCCAGTTGCCGCTGACAGCATTTCGAGCGAGCTGGACAGTAGTGCCCGTCATGTTGGCGGTAAACAAACGAAAGATTCCAAGGTAGCCGACGATGTCCACCAGGCCAGATGCGAGTGTGAGCAAAAACGCAACGGCGATTTTAATTCGATACTTTCCGAGAAAGCTCTCTGATTGATTATTGTCGCGTCCAGTCGTTTTTCGCGTCATAGATCATTGCCAGTCGAATTCGCCCTTCATCGCGGAATGCTGCCTCGGGCACTCGCGATGAAGCCAACTGCGCTCCGCTTCGCGAGCGGAAACCAGCTCGCCGCAATCCCTCAACGATGTAAGGACAGCGTTGCATCAACTTCCAGATGAGTCCTGTGCGGTAATTCTCGATCATCAGCACGACAGGGCCTTGATTTATGCCGTAATGCCATGGGCTTTCCCAGCCATTGGCATTCCCCTTGATGCGGTAGGTCGGATTGAACGAGGCTTTGAAACCATAGGGCATATTCTCGCGAAGGCGCAAATGGTCGAAGTGTCGCATGGTGGGCAAAACAATCTCCGGTGCGAAAGGCAGCGATGTCACAGCAGCCCAGGGAGCAATCGTGCCGTCATCAGGCCCAAAGGGCACCCCTCGCGCCCGGTAACCCGAGAATCTCCGGCGGGTGCCATCGATACGACGCGTCGCGTTGCCGGGCCCGTCGCTCGCCGTGATTCCCCAGCAGTGCGCCGAATACTTGACGAATTTGCGAGGGTTCTCGATCGCGTACTGCTGCTGCACAAGCGTCGCTGCGCGGCTGTTCTCAAAGTAATCGGTCCGCTTCTCGCGCATATAAACATCTTGAATCCCGCGAAGATCGAGCCAAACTTGGGGCAGCTGATGAATAAAAAGCGGGCCGGCGTATAGATATTTGTGGCCGAAGTCATCTCTCCACTGAAAGCCGGCAGCCCAAGCCTTATAGCTTTCCTCCGGCAAAGGATGTGTGGGCGAACCCAAGCCCAGTACGTACAGCAAGAGGGCCTCGTTATACCCCTCCCAGCGATACTTCAAGAATCCGCGTCCTCGGCCGGGTTTCCATCCGTGATTAACCGCCGCCGCCCCAGCCTGGGCCCATTGCCAATTCGCACGCCGATACAAGGCGTCGGCGAGATCCCGGATTTCGCGCTCCGGACCCGTATTTCGATTGTAATAGCTCGCAGCCACGAGCGCGCCCGCCAGTAACAACGCCGTATCGATCGTGGAGAGCTCGCATTTCCAAACGCGCCTTCCCGTCCGCATACTAAGGAAGTGGTAGTAAAAGCCCTGGTAGCCCGTCGCTTCCACGCCGGTTCCCTGCGTGCTGTTCCAAAAAAATCGCAGCGTGGCCAGTGTCCGCTTAACTGCGCGATCACGCGAAATGAAAGATCTTTCGACCCCCACGGGATAGGCGGACAAGGCCAGACCTACCGCCGCGATGCTGCTCGGTGCACCGCGCCTTGACTTGTCCTTCACAAGACCATTTGCCGGATTACACTCCTTTACAAAATATTCAAATGCCTCACGCTGCAGTTGATGCAGCATGGCATCTTCGGGCGTGTTGCCGCTCCGCATTCTTGCTTTCGTCATCGCTCGTGTTCAGGCGAACTCAAAGGTTAGGGCTGCGATCCCGTGTGGGGGAATGACAACGGTGCAACCCACATTTCCATCGTCGTATTGCCATCGCTGCTCTTCTTTCACTAACTGCGAAGCAGCCTTTAATCTCTCGACTTGCGCGGCGCTCAGATAGTCAGGACGCCCCAGCGACTCCCAGAATTTACGGGCATTCGCATGCTGCTCGTCGATTCTTTCGGCATACACGCGTCGCGGCCGTTGCGCACCCTCGAGCCGGACATTTACCCGCTGCTTGCGGATAGGGTGCCGCGGCATGGCGTGGTTGGTAAGCAACATGGTAGCTGCCATTTGCCGCCGCACGAACCAAGCGTCAACCGTTTCATGTTTGCCCTGCACTTCAAGAGTTTCGGTGCCCAAGCGATGGAGCATTTCAAATGCCCGATAGATCGGTTTTGCGATTCCGTGTATGTTCAACAAACCGAATCCACCTTGAAAAGGAACAGAAGGAAAGTAATTCTCATTGAAGATGTCACTGAAAGTCCAGAAGCTGTAGCCTTCCACTAGTCCTTGAGCTTCAAGAATGATCTTCATCGCATAGGTTGCGGCGAACGGCTCATCATGAAGCGCGTCGCGCGGGTTCGACGAGATATTCCACTCGGTGTAATAGAGAGGCAAGCCCTTCGCCTGCCCCCGAACCGTCCTGACATCGTCGCGCATCACGTGGGGCGGCGCATGCTGCAATTGAGAAAGCGTATTCGCGCCAGCCTTGCCGAAGGCATCGGTTGGATAATGATGTGTGCTTACGAAATCGACCGGGACTTTGCGTTTTTCGCAGAACTCGAGGAATTCCGGAATCCAGGCATTCTTGGCGGTAGCAGGGCCCCCCGACTTTCAGCAAGGGATCGACTCGCTTTAATGCTCTTGCGGTGATCCGATACAGCTTGAAGTAATCCTTCCGAGTACCGGTCCAGAATGCCTTCAGGTTCGGCTCGTTCCATACTTCAAAAAACCATTCGCGAACTTCGTTGAGACCATAGCGCTCGACCCAGTGCGAAGCCAGTTTGTGAATCAACTCCTCCCACTGGCGATAATTCCTGGGCGGCGTTACGTTGGCCTGGTAACTGAAAACCCTGGTGGATCCCGAAGCCAACATTTCGGGCATAAAACTCAGTTCCACGAACGGGCGCACGGAGATCGAAACGAGAAAATCCATTACCTGGTCCGCATTGAAAAAAGAATAGAGACCCTGGTTCATCTCGCTTACGAGCGTTCCGATTTCGTCAGAGAGCAGGGCGTGAAAGCGTACGTGCTGAAAGCCCAGTTCCTCGTGACAGCGACGCAGTTGGGCCTGCCAATCCGCGCGCAAGGCGAGTGGGGCGTGCCCGCTTCCGACCGTATGCTCCCAGAAGTGGGCGAAGGGCTTCGAAGATTGCGTTAAATCGCAAGTGAACGTAGGCATTTGCTTATAGACCTATGCTTCGGACCCAGGCGACATGCAGTTTTTCATTGAGCGGCGGGCCTCCGGAATTGCTAGTGCCACGGACGCGAACGTTGCCGTGGACGCGACCAGACACCAGAAACAAAATACTCGGTGCCCCTTCCATTCGTCGATCGTGTATTTCGCCGCCAGCACCGCGTCGAATCCAACCTTCGCAGCCAAGAGGACGGGAAGCAGAGGCTGTTTCCTAGCGCGGTCCGGTGACCCCATCGCAGCGAGCGTCATCGTGACGGCGTAGCTCCCAATTGCCAGGACTGAATCGGGTATTTCGAGCAATGAATATGCTTTGGCGGACCCGGTAACCGCATCTGAATCTAAGCGCGAGCTGCACGGTTCCGGAACGTGCTTGAAAATTCCCATCTGATACAGCGCGATCACGCTCATGGAGGCAGCGGCTGTTAGAACCAGTCCAAAGACGCCCCGGCGGCGCCTCATATCCTTGCGGGAACTGTTACGAATACCGTAACCTAAATCTCTTGCTTCATCTTCGTTATGCTGCATTAGCTGCATCGCTTGCTCCACAGAAATAATCCGCATCCGATGGCCGCAGTGCCCAGGACGGCTGGTATCCAGGAGGCGCGGTGTGTTGTCTGCCAGAGCTGCGTGCTGCTGGTATGCGCCCGGTCGTCGAAGATGCCGTGCGCACCATGGTCGCCCGGCACGGGTTCGAAAAGGTTGTTGGGCCGATCGGGGCTTACGGGCTCGTCGGTTTGCTGGCCGTCGTAGCAAGTCTTGGCGAGATAGGTATCGAGTAGTCCAGGGGCCACCTTGTTTCCTTCGATAGCCTGCACCGTGGGCGCGCCGACAAAAACCTCTCGGCGTCGATGGTGGGCAGCCCAAACAATCGCTTCGGCTGCAACCTCGGGCTGAAAGATTGGCGGCACGGGCTGAGGATGGCGTGGCAGTTTCGTCTTGCACCAGCTGAACTGCGGCGTATTGAGTGCAGGCATCTGCACCATGGTCAGATGGACGCTACTGTGTTCATGAATCAGCTCTGAACGCAGAGAATCGGTAAATCCAGCAATCGCGTGTTTGGCGCCGCAGTAGGGCGCTTGCAGCGGGATAGATCGGTATGCCAGCGCCGAACCTACTTGAACAATGGTTCCCCGGTTTCGCGGACACATGCGGCGCATCGCAGCCATCGTTCCGTACACGGTACCGAGATACGTGACCTCCGTGGCCCGCTTAAATTCTTCCGCAGTGATTTCCCTGAAGGGTGAAAACACTGTAGTCATGGCGTTATTTACCCAGATATCGATCGGGCCAAACTGCTTCTCAATGGCCTCCGCTGCGGCTTCGACCTGTTCGCTATAGGCCACGTCCGTTGATACGGCAAACGCTTCACCTCCGGCATTCTCCACATCCACCCGCGCGCCCTCTAGCCCGTCTTTTCCTCTCGCGATAAGCCCAATCCGCGCGCCGCGTTTCGCGAATGCCTGCGCTGTCGCGCGCCCCACGCCGGCCGAAGCACCCGTGATAACTACGACTTCCCGCTTGTTACCGTTGTTCGATGACATATGTGGCTTCTCTCTTTTCCCTTTCAGTTCCAATTATGAAAGACCATGGGCGCCAAGCCGCATACTTACAAACGCGGATCGCAGCAATCTAGTGCCCGAGGTTTCACGTCAACCGGGGCACACCTTTGCCATAGGTATCCGGCGGCGAGAGGTCGTATCGTATTCGCGGAGTTTCCATGCTTCTCTTCGAGCTCGAAAAAATGACCGCGCCTTGGGAAATCAGATAGTCGGCAGTGCGCGCCGCCAGAGCCTGAATCGTTAGGCCGGGATTGGCCGAACCCTGCGTCGGCAGCAAGCTTCCATCGCACACAAAAAGATTTGGCACATCGTGGGTTCGCCCAAACTTATCCGCTACGGAACTGCCTGGATCATTCCCCATACGCGCGCCCCCGACTAGGTGGGCGTAACGTGCTTCCTGGACGACCTCTTCGGCGCCCGCGGCTTCCATGACCTCCATAACTTTGTTCTTTCCGAATGCAATTACTCTCTTGTCGTTCGCGTGCAGATTGAACGTCACCTTCGCCACCGGGATTCCATGGCGGTCCTTTTCGGCGGCGAGTTCAACGCGATTTTCCTTCCAGGGAAGAATTTCGCTGAGCAGGGCGATGGCCCCCCAGTGGTTGTAATCCATCATGATCTGACGCATACCCCAGCCCCATGCGCCTTTTGCAACCGTCATCTGCCGGGCAAACGCGATGGGTAGCGGCCCCACGGTTTGAATTGCAAAGCCGCGAGCAAAGCCGCGTTTAGGATCCGTTTCGTAGAACTCCTCCGTCATCGCGTGCGCGGGTGGAGCTTTATACATTCGGACAAGTTCCTTGAATCGCCCGAGGACAACGTTCCCGCCCTGCGCCATCAAATAGCAACCCAGCGTGCCGCTGGAATTTGCGAGACCGTTTTCGTGGCCCGGGCACGCCGAATTCAGAAGCAACCGAGGTGTCTCGATCGCGTAACCGCAGACGATGATGGCTTTGGCTTTCTGCACGGCCTCTTTTCCATCAGGGTCGAAGTAGGTGACCCCGGTCACTCGTCCGTCTTCACCCAGATTAATTCGAGACGCCATGCAGTGCGCGCGAATTTCCGCTTTGTGCTCAATGGCGTCTGGAACGTGAGAAATTAACGTGCTCTGCTTCGCCCCCACCTTACATCCCTGGATGCAGAAGCCACGATAAATACAATGAGGCCTCTCTCCGTGCGATCCCGCGAGAATGGCTACGGGCCCGCCTATGCTCACGCGAATGCCGAGTTTCGTACAACCCTTGATCAAGATGTCACCGCATCCCCCCATGGGATGCGGACCGTAGGGGTACCCATGTGGATGGCCCCAGGGAAAGTAGGCTGGGCCCGAAACCGGAATCTCTTTTTCCAGGAGTTCGTAATACGGCTTCAAATCTTCATATGAGATTGGCCAGTCGACCCCCATTCCGTCTTCGGTGTGAACGCGAAAGTCAGAGGGGTGCAGGCGAGGGGTGAAGCCAGCCCAATGGACTGACCCACCACCGACTCCGTGTCCGCTATTATTCGCGCCCAGCGCTAGCGGTTCTTTGCCTCCGGTGATGCGCAATTCATTCCAGTAAAGCTTGTGAGAGCCCGCTTCATCACTGACCCAATCGCGCTCCGTATCCCAGAACGGTCCCGCCTCGAGTCCAACGACGCTGAATCCCGCTCGAGCCAGTCGCTGCAACAGCACGCCGCCAGCCGATCCAACCCCGACAATGCAGTAATCGACTTGGTCATTGTTGCGATAGCGATGCATAGGAAACTCGAGACGCTGCATCGCTCCGAGTCGGTGCACCGAATCGCGAGGCGACGTGAATTGATCAAAGAGCGGCCGTTTCAATGGGTGCCTCCCTGACCCGGACTCGCTTTATGTTCCTCCACGCCTCCTACTTTGGTAAATTTCGCGGAAGGCGAACCGGCCGGCGGAGCCCATTCATATCGACGCTCATCCACTTCCCAGGGCTCGGGTTCCCCACCCTCCAAACGCATATACCCTCTTGGATAGGCTGGGCCGCCAAAGCCGATTTCATCCCAGGCGTATGGATGCGCGTAGTAGGCTCCCACAACGTCCTGCACCAGCAGAAGCCAGAAACGTCCCACATCCATTTGCTTCCAAATGTGGTGGGCGACAGGAGGATTGCCGTCATGCAACGTTTCCAGAACGGATTCTTGTTGGCGAACGCTAATGTCGAGAAATGGCTTCCCGAACATGTGCTGCGCTATTTCGGCAATTCCCTGGAGACCTAGACGATAAGCTTCCGAGTCTGGTGGCATGTCTTCATAGCGATAGCCTTCGAGGCGATTTTCGTACAAGCGTTCATCAATTACATTCAGGACGGGTATCTTGTGGTGCTCGTCGCGATCTTCCTGCGGTAGGATCCGATCGCAGATCGCGGCCATGAGCCGTGCATCTTCGGGCGAGAAGAAGCGGATCGGCGGTACGCGCTCAACTCTTGTGACAATGACCTTTCTCGTCGCTTCGTCCCAAAATGCCTTTTGGCTCATGGTATGAAAGCCGGGGTAGTAGCCCGGCTGGCGTTTCGGGTCAAGAGCCTTGCCCGTGCGAGGGTGCACAGGTCGCGCGTCGTCGGCGGAGCTTGGCATTCAGCGTTCCCTTCGAAACATGCTCGCGAGGATCCCCAGAAATCCGCAAGCAGCGAATAGCAGCGGAGCAAAAATAGGAGGGCCGTACATCACATTGTAGAGCGGATTCTTAAGGCCGCCGGGACGCCGCATGACGCCTCGTGCGTGATAGCAAAAGCCCGCCGCGCCATCCGCGAGCGCGAGCGCCGATGCCGCGGGCAATAGCTTTTTGGCGACTTTAGGACTCCAAATTGAGCCAAGCGCCGCGCCGATCAACAGTCCTGCGATAACAATAGGGCTCCATTGAGCCTTGTATTTGAAATTGTTTTTATAATGCGAGTAGAGCGCTTCGACGCCGCTAAAGAAAGCCGAGGCAGCCGTCGCGGCTGCTAGATGCTTTTGAAACTTTCCTTCTCTTATCTCTTGTACCACCGTAGCTTCTTCATCGCGCAACTCTTGCGGCAGGAGCTTCACCCACAGTGCAGAGCCAAGAACTGTTTGCGCCGGCTGTGGCGATTCCTCTCTTCGCAGGAAAGAAGCCACCAATCCCAGATACGCGCTCGTTCCAAACAGAAGCGGTGCGAAAAGCGGCGGTCCCATCACGATATTAAACACCGGAAGCCGCCATCCTCCCGGTTTTCGTTGGATTCCGCGAATATGGAAAACGAATCCGATCGCGCAATCGGCGAGAGTAAGAGCTGAAATTGCCGGGAGCAGGGTGCGAGCCGCTCGCCGGCTGAAAGCGGCAGAGATGCCGGCGATCAAAAGAGCGCCACTGCAGACAACTGGCGTATACATAACGCGCTGGCCATAACTTCCGCGACAGTGCTCGTAAGTCACTTCCAACCCGGCAATGGCGCTGGAAAGCCCGGCCGTCAATGCGAGGCTGCGCTGGAAGCGCCCTTCGCGAACATGGTGCGCGACGATATGTCCAGCGTGCTCGGCTTCCAACCCTTCCTGCGCCGGATTCAATACTTCTTCAGTTCTGGTCATCACAGCCTTCATCGCGCACCAACCTAATCGCCGTCTGAACTGGCACCTAGATCACTTCACGAATCTTGTCTCCTAAAACCGACTTAAATATTTTCCAGCCATTTTTCTCGCCCCGAACGAGCGACTCCGCGAATTTGAAGGCTTGTTCGGAGCTGATGTTGCCGGGCGCAGGAGGCTCGTTGGAATCGACAACGGCCTGCACAACCACTGGGCCCTCGTGCGCAAGCGCTTCGCGTAAAATGGAGGCTGCCTCTTCCGGATCCTCGATTGTGTATCCGGTCGCACCGCAGGCCTTCGCGACCTTCGCAAAATCGATAGGCTGGAGTTCCACGCCATATTCGGGATTTCCTTCCATGACCATCTGTTCCCATTTGATTTGGCCCAGGACATTATTCTTGATGACGATCACCTTGACGGGCAGGTTGTATTTCACGAGCGTAGCGATTTCTCCCATCAACATCGTTAATCCACCGTCGCCGACAATGCAGACCACTTGCCTGCCCGGAAACGCCACCGCCGCGCCGATGCTGTAAGGCAGGCCATTCGCCATCGTGGCGAGCGAGCCAGAGAGTGAGAACTTCATATCGCCGCGCATTTCGATGTATCGCGCGCTCCAGGTAGCGATTGTGCCGCTGTCTGAGGAAACGATCGCATCGTCGTCGAGTAACCTATTTAGGTTCCAGGTCACCACTTGCGGCTTCATCGGCTTATCTTTGCGCGTGCCGCGAACTTCCATCAGGTCGTTCCAGCTCTTCATATTCTTTTGAGCTTTTTCAAGGAAACTTTTATCTTGCTTCGCCTGAATGAGAGGCAAAAGAGCGCGCAACACCGAACCGCATTCGCCCGTCAGGCCCACATCCACTGGATGACGCAAACCGACGCGGGCCGGATCGATGTCGATCTGTACGGCCTTGGCCTTCCCTGGTTTTGGGTAAAACTCCATATAGGGAAATCCACTGCCGGCAATGATCAGCGTGTCGCATTCCTTCAGCGCTTCCTGTGACGGAGATGTGCCCAGCAGCCCGATTCCACCGGTAGTGTAAGGACTTCTATCTGGAACGACGGCTTTTCCGAGCAGCGGTTTTACGATGGGAGCCGCGGTCAATTCCGCGAGCTGCAAGATCTCACTGCGCGCCTTAAGGCAACCGGCCCCGGCCAGAATCGCTACCTTCGTGCCGCGATTGATCAAATCCGCCGCGGCCTGCAGCAATTCATGGTGCGGCACGGGATGAGAAGCCGCATAAATGTCGGCGCTGTGCCTGGGCACATTGGCCTTTGAGCGTTCCTCATCGTGAGAGGTCCATTCCTGTATGTCTTTCGGAATCGTAATGTGGCTTACGGCACGCCGCGCCAGAGAAGTCTTAATGGCCTCGTCGACGGTATTGTTAACGTGCCCTGGACCCATGATGCGCTGGTTGAATTCGGCGACATCCATGTAGAGCTTGTCGAGGTCGACATCCTGCTGGTAGTGGGTGCCGATCAGGTCGTGAAAAGTGTGCCCGGTGATGGCGAGCACCGGCTGGCCGTCACATTTCGCGTCATATAGTCCGTTCAATAAATGAACGCCACCCGGACCGGAAGTGGCGATGCAGACTCCGAGGCGCCCCGAATATTTCGCATAACCGCAAGCGGCGAATGCGGCGGCCTCCTCGTGTCTCACCTGAATAAATTTGATCTTCTCCTTGTGAGTACGTAAGGCTTCGAAGATGCCGTTGACGCCGTCGCCTGGGAACCCAAAAATTGTATCCACGCCCCAATCGATCAAACGTTCTATTAAGATGTGGGATACATTTTTTGCCATCATAGCCTCCCTGAAAGATCGGTTTCGATTATTCCGCCATCTAACTGCTCATGCTTTCGTGCCTGCTCTAGCAATTTGGATTTGTCCGCTATCAAGGTGTGGAAGCGTTAGACTTGCAGAGTCTGTTTGAAAATCGGTGAGCAACTCATAGCCGCTGGCCGTCAGTGCGACCATGTCGCAATGTCGAATGCCGCCATAGCCGTCGATGTAGACAGCCGGTTCGACGTTGAAAACCATGCCCTCCTGCAATACATCGGATGACTTCATGTGCAGTCGCGGAATGCTATAGGCGCTAATCGGCGAAAAGCCGACTCCATGACCTGTTCCGTGCTTCAGGTACTCTCCCAGCCCGAAATCTGTAATGGCACTTCGCGAGGCAGCATCCACATCCGCGGCGCGAGCGCCAGGTTTGATGCGTTCGAGGGCTGCATTGCGCCCGGCCAATACCGCAGTCCGCATTTCGCTTTGACGTTTATCGGGAGAATGGAGAGCATAAGTGCGAGTGATGTCTGTCCAGAAGCCGTCCACATAAGAATTGCAATGGATCATCACTGTGTCATTCTGTTCAAGTGTCCGGTTGCGCGTGCGCGCATACGCGCCGCTCGCTTTCGCGGCGTTTGGGCCGGACATGCAGAACGCAAAGCCGTCGCATCGAAGAAAAGTACGCCGCGCGGCCCGCGTGCCTTGAAGCGGAACACGAAAAAGTTCGGCAGCCTCGGGCTCATTCATCCCGGACCGTAACTGAGATGCACCCCGTTCAAACGATTCCCTGGCGATGCCGCAGGCGCGCCGGATCTTTTCGATTTCCCGTCGCGACTTGACGGATTTCAACTTGCGGATCCATGCATCGGAGGGCACCAGCTTCGCGTGGGGAACTGCCGCGCGGACGATATCCGCGAGATTATTGCCGAAGAGATGAGTCGCCACGTAGGATGCCGCTTGCGAACTGCCTTCTGATTCGATCCCGACCGACCCATGATCGAGAGACGAGCGTTCGAGGGCCGCCGTCAAAGGCGACTTTACCGCTTCTGTGATACTCCGCATATCATCGAGCGTGTCCGCAGCGAAAGTTTCAATTGAGTTTGTGAAGCCGGCTTCCGCAATTTCCCGTTCGTCTTCGGGAACCAGCAACTTGGTTGGACCGTCGCGAAAACAAATTGCTATGCTAGCCCCAATCACCGGCCAGTAACCGGTCAGCAGCAGCACATCCGATGGGAACGCGCAAATGATGGCGTCTAAATTTGACTCCCGGAGAGCTTGTTGAATCCGCGATTGACGCTCGGCGTCGATGTTCGTGTCTTTTGCGTTAAGCTGCATAGCGCTCCGCATCGACTTTCTTGAATTCAAGACCCATTCCGGGTCGTGAGAGATCAGGCTGAAGCCGCCCATTCCTAGGCTGGATTACGCCGTCGAAAAACATGTTCTCTATGCGAACGTGATCGTGGAAATACTCAATATTCCGCAAACGCGACAGAGCGCAGCACGGATGCAAATGCAAGGACGGGGAGGTATGAGCCGACATGGGAACATTGGCGGCATCACAGAGCGCCCCGACCCTTAGAAATTCGCTGATGCCCGCGCAGCGTGTTGCATCGGCCTGCTGCATATCGACAGCGCCGGCTTCCAGCATTCGCTTGAAATAAAAGAGGTCGTAACCGTATTCACCGGCCGCGATGTCCATGCCCACCGGCGCCCGATCGCGGATGAGGCGGAGCCCTTCGAGATCATCCGAAGTCACAGGCTCCTCGAACCATGCCACGCCAAGGTCGGAGAATTTCTTCGCCATTTCCAGCGCTTGCTTTCTCGAATACGCGCCGTTGGCGTCCACGTACAACGAAGCATCGTCGCCGATCGAATCGCGAGCCGCCTTTACTCGTGCAAAATCCCGCTTCGGATCGCGGCCGATTTTCATCTTCACGGCCCTGATCCCCTGATTCACCCATCCACCGAGTTGTTCTTGCAGCTGTTCGATAGAGTACGAGGTGAATCCGCCGCTTCCATAAATCTCTGCGCTCTCCTGCGCCGCTCCCAACAACGAAACCAAAGGTAGATTGAGAAGCGCCGCTTTCAAATCCCAAATGGCAGCGTCTACCGCTGCGATCGCCATTGAGCAGATGCCCGGCCGGCCGAGGTTCCGTATCGCATGCCTCATTTCAGCCCAGCGCGCCGGAACGTCGATGGCGCTCTTGCCCTGGATCAAAGGAATCAGCGTGTCCTTTATTAAGCTTGCAGTGGGAACGTCCGCGTAGGAGTAGCCTATCCCGATTTTGTCGGCGGCTCTCGCCTGGACTAGAACCATCGTTGTTCGGTCCCAAGAGAGAGTGCCGTCAGATTCCGGGAAATCGGTAGGAACGGTATAGGCATTCACCGACAGGTCTCGAATGTTGCAATCGTCAGTAAATGCTTTTTTCATATGTGTGGAACTGGCGTCAGAATGCTGTCCTATGCCAACGTCAGTAGCTTGCTTTGGCCATGCCGTGTATCTTGGAATCTCGCGAGAGAGGGGCAGCCGGCGGGACTTTGGCTAGAATGTGTCGCCATGTGGGCGCCCGCAAATCAAGAAGCGTTCGAGACACCCTTTCTTCGTTCACCATACTAGTTTCGCCCCTGACGCTTTGCTCGCACATCAGGTAAATCACTTATAACGGTTGGTAAATGGTGTTAGAACCGAAAACCGCATTCCTCTTTGCCGCTTTCTGTTGTTGCCATTACCAGAGTCAGCGATTCGAACCTGTTGCGATCCACATATTCAAGTGCGGCCCGTGACACTTTGCCCTTTGGAAGTAGTCAAGAAGGCTAGGATCGGTGTTCAATGGGTCAGTCCGAAACTCAATCCTGCGGTTCCGAATGCTGCGAAGCTATAGGTGGAGTGTCGGGTTCAACTCTCCAGAATTTCCATTTCGGTATACGAATTTGGATGTTCTCAGAGTTTGCGAGAAGATTGAAAGTGAAGAAACTTTGGTTGTGACGGCTGATATGAGCTAGGAAATCTTTTCGGCGACACATCGGCTCTTGAGCCAGAACGTCACGTGCCGACGCGGAGCGCCCGTGTGAGGTTTTTCAACGTGGCGATGGCCGAAAACGCCGCGAGTTGCGAGGTGCGCGGATTCGATTTGGACGGCACGTTTTCGATCTTCACCGTGAGGCGGCCGAATTCGCCCTCCACGCGGATTTCGTGGACGTTTTCGTTGCCGCCGGGCACGGCGACCACGCGCACGCGCACCGGAATCGGCGCCAGAGGATCGACGGCAAGGCGCAGCGAAGCTGCGACGTTCGAGGTTGCGGGAAACGCGCGAGCAGCCTCTTCGGCAAGGCCCTCGAAGATGACGGTATCTTCCTTGAAAGTGTCGAGCGGCAAATCGCGCTCGATCACGTACTTCGATCCCTTCAACGCGGCGACGGGCTTACGGCTCGTCAAGAGCGCCGACTCGATTCGCCCGATCGAGGCCGATTTGATGCCATCGAGCCCAGCGATCGCGCCCGAGGGCACGTAGATGCGACAACCCTTCTCGCGCGCCTGCCGGAACCACTCTTCGCGGCCAAGCAGGCCGCCCACGCTCATGATCAACATGTCGCGGCCGCGGGCGAGGGCCTTGGGAACGAATTCCGGAAGCGCCGCCTGGCTGGCCGCCTCGACCGCGATCTCGCTGCGCTCGAGCATCTCGTCAATAGAGACGACGGGAGGGTGGCCCGAAAGCTCCGATGAGATGGATTTGGCGCGGGCGCAGTCCTGGTCGGATAGCGCGACCAATTCCGCATCCAGTTGCTTTTGATCGAGCGCCGTGGCGATCGTTTTGCCGATCGCGCCAACGCCGAGAAGTCCGATTTTCAGCATGGGCGCGGGCCTTACGCCAACTCGAGCATGCGATCGATCGCACGCTTCGCTTTGCGCGCGATGTCCTCGGGCACGCGTATCTGGGGCGTGAGTGTTTCGAGCGAGCGGATCACATTGTCGAGAGTGATGGTTTTCATGAACGAGCAAACGGCGTTCGGGTTCACCGGATAAAATTTCTTCTCGGGGAACTTCTTGTTCAGTTGGTGCATGATGCCGAGCTCCGTGCCGACCGCGAATTCGCCGGCCGGCGAATTGCCGATGTGCCGCAGCATGCCCTCGGTGGACAAGAAGAATGTGCGGTCCGCGGGCAGCGTGCCGTCGACTGCTTTGGCCATGCAGGAACTGACGCAGCCGCATTCCGGATGCAGCAGCAATTCGATATCGGGATGCTCGTCGAGAAGTTCGACGACCTGCTCGGGCCGGATCGTCTTATGAACGTGGCAGTAGCCGGGATACGCGACGATGTTGCTGCGCCCGGTTTGTCGCGCGACGACCGTCGCGAGGAATTTATCAGGCAGGAAAAGAATCGTTTTATCGGCAGGAATTGCCGAGACGACTTTCGCGGCGTTGGCCGAGGTGCAGCAGTAGTCGCTTTCGGCCTTCACGGCAGCGGACGTATTGATGTAGGCAACGACAACGCAACCCGGCAGCTTCTCCTTCCACTTGCGCAGCTCCTCGGGCGTCACAGCCGCGGCGAGCGAGCAGCCGGCGCGCAAGTCGGGCAACAGAACGATTTTCTCCGGCAGCAGGATGGCCGCTGTCTCCGCCATGAAATGAACGCCGCAGAAGACGATGACGTCGGCGTTCGTCTTCGCGGCGGCCTGCGAAAGCTTGAGCGAGTCGGCGACGGCGTCGGCCACTTCCTGGACCTCGGGACGCTGATAGTGGTGCGCGAGCAGAATCGCGTTGCGTTCGGCGCAGAGCTGGCGGACGCGCTCCTGCTTTCTGCGAATCTCTTCGGCCGTGTCGGTGATGTTCTCGACGACCGGGAGCGTGTAGCGGCTTTCAAAAGCTTCCTCTACGGCGGTTGCGTTCGTCATGGCGTTTGTTCGTCTCCCAAGGGTTATGAAATTCTCTGGCAAATATCGAGCGCCCGTGCCGAATGCGTGAGCGCGCCGATCGAAATGGCGTCGACGCCGCGAGCGGCATACGCCTCCACATTCGATTCAGAAATGCCGCCGCTGGCCTCGATCAAAACGTGATCCCACAAATTCTCGCGGCGCAGCATGTCGAGAATCGCGCCGATTTGATCGGGATGCGTGTTGTCCAGCATGAGCAGGCATGGATATTCTTCGGCGGTATGTGCCTGTAGGCGGCGAAATGCTTCGGCAGCAGTACGCGCGGCAGCTTCGCCGCGCACTTCCACTTCGATGAAGGCGGAATCCTCGCGAAATGGCCAGGCCTTTTCGATCGCAATCGGTGCGGCATCTTCTTCACTGGGCGCTAGAAGCGCGAGATGATTGTTTTTCACGACGATGGCGTCGCCAAGCCCTAAGCGGTGCGTGCCGCCGTTGCCGAGGTGCAGCGCGCGCTTGTCGAGAAGCCCCCACGGAGTCTTGCGCGTGCCCACGATTCGCGTGGCCGGGGACTGTCGTTTGGCGCGCTCCTGGAGGCAGCGGATTGCGGTTGCGATACCGCTCATTCTTTGGATGAGATTCAGCCCCACTCGTTCGAGCGCGAGGAGTTGCATCTCGTCGCCCTCGGCTCGCAACAGCAAATCACCCGGCCGGATCGCATCGCCGTCGCGTTTCTCCAAGGTGGCGGCGATGCCATGGGCTTGCAGCAGGAAGGCGAGTTCAGCGAGACCCGCAACCACGCCGCCATCGCGCGCCAGGATTGCGGCTTCGGCATGCCCGCCATTCATCCCGAGAGCTGCGACAGTAAGATCCCGTGGCGCAAGATCGGCATGCAAGAGAGCTTCCGTGAACGTCCGAACGGTATCGCGGTATTCCGGATGGTCGAGCGTAAGACTCGCGCCCCGGAAGAGGGCTTTCTCGGTTCGTCGTTCGCGCGTGAGGCTCATTCCAAGGTTTCCCTGATCCCGGCGCTATTTCAGAAGAAAGCCGCGAGAGCGCAGCTGCGCCTTTGCGCGCGAAATCATCTCCGGCCGCGAGGCTTCCACCGTATGCAGATGTACTCCGCCAGTGAGAGAGGAAAGCAGCGCGGCATGCGAAGCGCGCACGTGCGCGAGAAAATCCTGCAAGTCGGCGCGCGACTCGAGCATCAGCGAGCCTCGAAGGTCGCCATAGAGAGGGTGCTCGACGATTACGTCGAGGATCCTGACGCCGTGGTCGAGAAGAATCTGAAGCTCTTCCTCAGTTTGCTCGGGTGCGTGCTTGCAGGCGAGGATCGCACGATGGGCCCGATTGGATTCTGCGGGCAAGCGATAGCCGGTCGGGGTCGCCAGAATTTCCTCGCCGCTTGCGCGGAGGATTGCTACGTCCTGGACCAGGCACTGACGGCTGACGCGGAGGTGCTTTGCGATCTCGCCGCCGGAAATGGGCCCGCCGCGGGCGCGCAGCCACTCAACGATCTGGCGGCGGCGGTCGGCAGCCGAATCCTGCGTGCTCGGCCGCAGCCGTCTTTGGTGCGACGCGTGGCTTGGCTTCGCCGGGCTCGACTGTCTTGTCACCTATCTAGTCTACTGTAAGGTCGGACATCTGCATAGTCCCACCGCGCCGGAGTCCGAGTTTACTCCGGAGGGGGGCGCGCGATATTTTCAATGGGCGCGTTCGATCAACGGAGGGATAGTGGTGGATGGGTGACGAGGGGCGGGAATCGAGTATGGCCGGACAGACGGGACAGAGACGAAGCGAACGCCTCCTGCTGGATGTGCCGGTCGTAGTTTGCGGCGATCCCGCCGATCGCCCGACGTTTCGCGAGGAGACGTTCACGGTGACGGTGAGCGCCCACGGCGCGCTCCTGATGATGGCGACGAAGGTCACTCTGGGTCAAAGACTGGTCGTCATGAATCCCCAGAATTGGGACGAGCGCGAAGCCAGAGTGTCCTATTTAGGCCCCGATCGCGCTGGTCTGGCTCAGGTGGCCGTCGAATTCCTGCAGCCGGCCCCGGAATTCTGGGCCGTCAGTGCTCCCCCGGCCGATTGGAAGCTCCCTTAGAGCGTTCGATTCAAGTAAATTGGGTCGTTGGGGGCGAGAGGGTTACATCGTGTCGCGATGCCGCAGGGCAGTGCTATATACGCTATTCGGGTCTATCGCAGCTTTCATTTGCCCGATGGTCGCCTCCAAGCAACGATCGTGGCCAAGGGTGTGACTCTGGGCGACGGGCCGAATTCGCTTTTTCACCCCGGCGGAACCGCCCTTGCGATCGATGAAAATCCGGACGACTACGAAACCGAGCCCGACTGGAATTCAGATCCTCACGTCGCCTGCGGCGTGATCCAAAGGGATGGCGCAGCAAAAGCGCCTTAGATGGTGAGTTCGGCAAGCCAGGAATCGAGGATCTGCAGCTGATCTTGCGATGGATCGACAAACGCGAGGCCCATTCCGATTCCCTCTTGAACGTAAATGATCCGCGCCATGGTGGTAAAACTACCTTGATCGCGCGTGATGCGCAGTTGAAGCGCCGTATCCACGGGCAGCGTGTTTAGGATATCGAGGTAGCAACCTTTGCGGCTGATTTCAGAAATCCGGCCTGACATCCGCGCGTCCGTAACGGGCTCGAGCACCTCGGCGGTAGCGATCAGAGAATAGCGGGGAACAGTGCGGCGCTGTCCGAAGGGCAGTCCAGAAGCGGTTGGGCCGGATGCGTCAGGCATGATCTCGCCCCACGATATGCCTTTAGCGTCGCATAGGTCGGCGCTTCGAGCCAGTTGCATGGGTCGGGATGGTGCCCAGTTCCTCAACGGTACAATTGAGACGGTTATCGGCACAAACTGCCAAAGCTTCCACCGATAACAAGAGTTGTACAAAACATCCTGCAATTGCTTCTAATTCCAAGCAGCTAGGTACTAGGAGCCGTTCCATTTCCCTGAATACATGGATCACTGTAGGAGCACCACGCTATCGGTTCTGACCACAACTCGCTTCAAATCAGTTGATTCGGCGGAAGGAAAGATTTAAGGTGTGTTTATTCGGCGGGGCGGATCACAAGCAGTGATGTTCCATGATGGTACAGTTCAACGGGGCCACCTATGCGTCCAGGGGAGCAACTTCGGGAACTCCGCAATCGGCTTGGCGTCACGACGCGCGAAGTAGAAGAATTCAGCCGCACGATTGCAGAAGACCGGCAGAACGAGGAATTCTATATTTCAAACGCCTGGCTCACGCAACTCGAGAACAAGAATTCCATACCCAGCATCTACAAGTTATACAGCTTGAGCGTGATTTACCGCACGAAGTTCCATGAACTCCTTGCGGTATTCGGGATCGACTTAGGCGCAACTTCGCGTTATCAACTCGCGCTGCCCTTGCAGAACACGCATTTGGCTTCTTTCGAAATTCCCGACGGCGAAAAATCCGTCACATTTCCTGTCCGCTTCGATAAGAGCTTCAGCTTGGAAACCACGAGTCTGATTTCGAGAATGGTAGAAGTATGGGGTGAAATACCCGTCGCGTTGATCCAGAAACTCGACGTGCGCCACTGCCAGTACGGATTCATTGGACTGCAGGATCACACGATGTATCCCTTGCTGCGGCCGGGTTCATTCGTGCAGATCGACAGTCATCCGGCCAGGCTCCAGCCGTCGGAGTGGCGCACGGAATTCGATCGGCCGATTTTCTTCGTGGAGCTGCGGGACGGGTACGCCTGCTCGTGGTGCGAAGTAAGGGGTTCGCAGTTGACGCTCGTTCCGCACCCGCTTTCAGGCTCCGCGATTCGGCAGTTCGCGTATCCTTCGGAGGCCGAAATCGTGGGGCAGGTGACGGGCGTTGCTATGCGGCTAGTCCCGCCGGATGAGAATCCAGCTGAGATTCCAAAACTGCCAAGGCGATCTTGAAGTTTGAGAACAGAAATTCGGCGGACAAGGGATCGGCCTGCACGGGCACGGCGACACGGTAGGGCTCAAGTCTTCCCCATGCTGTCAGGAACTCGCGCGGGTTGGTGTGTGTCGAGCTCCTGTACGCGTCGAGTTGGGAGACCAGCTCATCCAGAGGGCAGAAGACCAGTTCACGGAATGCCTCGCGGTGACAATCGGCCAGGGCCTCGCAGGCGACTTCCTCGGTAAAACGGGAGGCCAGACCGTCGTGATGGTAGATACCCGTATTGTAGTCCCGCATCGAGGCCAGGTAGATCAGGCGGTCCAACGGGCGCTGAATGTCCGAGAGCGTCCGCCGGCACAAATCTCGGCGGGCCTGTTCCACGTCCATTCGCTTAGGTGAGCCAATCACGCGTATCTATGCTCCTACGACGGCAGCGAGCCATTGGCAAACGGCTTCAGTTGCACGGGATTCAGAAAGCCGAGTGATTGCTCGGAAATCGTGCATATCTTGGCCGCTGCGGTCGCAGTGGCGCCGACCATGCGCGGGGCCACGTAGGGGCCACCCACGTATACTGCCAGGCGCAGAGCGCGGCAGGCGACGAGCAAGGCCGCGAAATGGCAGGCAAGCTCAAGTTCAGTACGCAGGCCGAGCTGCGCATAGGATCGCGCGGCGCCCGTATGAAAGCGTTTCAGACTGGAAATTTGGCAGCGGACCTGGCCAATCCATGAAAGAGCGATTTTCTTGCGCTCTGTAACGAAAAGATCGCGAACTCGCTTGGGAGCCGCCAGCGAGATCAGGTAATCGAGGTCGTCTCTCGCGAAGATCCGTTGCACAAGCTCTTCCGGAAGCAGTCCGCCCTGCAGGGCATCGAGCGCCCCCCGAGCTTCGAGGAGAACGCCGGAATCTCCTTCCGCGCGAGGGCCCCCACGCCGCGAAAGAAGCAGAAGCGACGAGAGAAGCGCGACACCGATAAAGAGAAAAAAGAGCAGCTGAATCATGATCGATCCGCCTCTAGGTCACGTCTGTCACTGGAACGACCAACCACCGGAGTTACGCGGCGAGGCTCGCAAACCATCGCATACATCCAGCCTAGCACTGCCAGGAGCAAGAACCACCGAAAGAAGCGGAAGTCCTGATCCAGACGGCTGACACTATCGCGTAAGGCCGCCCCTGTCCAGAAGTAAATAGTGACGAGGCAGCCAACTGCCCAATACGGTATCCATCGTACAGCGGCGGCGTCCGGACAAGGCTTCGGAGCCCTTCCTGGGAGCCTGCTCCGCACGCGAGTTGTGAGCGTCATCGCCATCGCGAGTCCGATCCGATACAACGCTGTCAGCTTAGACTTCGCTTACTCGGGAGGCAATAGTACGAACATACTGGTCGGCCAACCGTCGCGAAATGGCCCGGAGGGGCCGGTCAGGGCCGAGCGGCTTTTGTAAGATGCGACCGCATTGAAGCCAGTGCGCGCCTCGTCCTCCTCGCGAGCACCTCGTAGTCTTCTTCCAAGGGCACAGCTGGGTCGGGAGCTGGATTCGGGTGGAAAGACCAAAGGGCGATCAACCAGATCGCGAGCGACGCGTCAAAGGAGAGCGGCTGAATCACACTCCAAGTGTTATTGAACTGTGGGCCGGCGTACGCTCGAATCGCCAGGGTGGACAGGCTCGTAACTATATACAGACCGTATCCCCCGATCATGCCCTTGACGCTCTTCCCCAACGGGACCCGATAATAAGAGATTACGGCAAGGATTCCGAACAGAAGAATCGCCTGCACGGTTCGCACGTTTCTTTCAAGCTCGAAAAGCGCCCGATCGGGCGACGGTACGACGAGCCGATACACGATGGCAAAGCAGAAGACTGCTCCGAAGGTCGTCAGTCCTACCGCCATAGCGAACTTCTCCGCGCCACGGTAAGGGGACAGTACGTGCCTAAAAATCTCTAAGATGATGCCGCAACCGATCAAGAGAGTCACAAACTGTATAATCCAGTAAGACCTTTGATATGAGGCATAGGCTACCTTCCAAAGCACGAGCAATAGACTTGTGGCCACGAAAGTGGAAAAAACGTACGCGTAGAAGAAGGAATATCCGGCGAGCAACTTCTCTGTAAGGCCCCGAAGCAGAATCCCCAGCTGCAACAAAAGACTGGTGCACAGGACAATCAACCACACCGTCATAAGGATTCACCTTTCGGGCGAAAGGAAATCCTAGCACAGCCGGACGGGGCGGAAATCCTCCCCGTCCGATTATGGCCTCCAAAGGCTAAAAGGCTAAAGGACGTGAGGCGGCGGCGGGAATGGACCTGCCCCAACATCCCGAACCACCGTCTTCGACATCAACCCCTGAGAAACGGCCTGTGTCACCGGAAGCGCGAGCACTGCAAGCGTTACGGCCAACAGACAAACTGCTTTGAGAGCCTTCATAGTGTCTCCTTAAGGTTTATGGAACGACCCCGATGGCCGTCACTCTAGCTTGGAAGGACCCGAAATGGTCAGTAAGGCGCGGACGCTAATGACTAGAAGCAAGATTAAAAATGTGCGTGAGTTTCCATATAGTAAACATCTGGGAGGATGGACGCATGGCGCGAACCGGAGCGCCTACTCCGATATCCGCCCGTAAATTCACGGATGGCGGTATGGAAACTGGCCCGAACATACCGTTTGGAGTTCCGTCCAGTTCGCGGTACTAAGATATGAAAGCACAGGCGCACCGAATGGTCGAAACGGGTCCCTCTCAAGAAAGCAAACGGGCACAGCCGGAGGCATTCCGCGAAAATCTGCGGAGGCTCGACCGTCGCCAGTGGTGGCTGTGGTCTTCGACCGTCCTCGTTTTGATCCTGCTGACGATTGGGGTCGCCTCCTTCGCCTTTCCAGCCATGTTGACGAGAGACCAGGGGACTTATTCCTTTTATTTGAATCAGTCCGTGCGGGCGCTCGTGGGGATCGTCCTCTTATTCGCCGTGTACCTCGTATATCAGCAGACGATGATCATGCGCATGCGCAACCAGATTGCCGACCAGATGCACTCCCTGGCGAAGGTCGAGAATCTCACCAATGAGGTATACAAACTCGCGGCGCTCGACCAGCTCACTGGCCTTTACAATCGGCGTTCGGGTGAGCAGCGCCTCGCGGAGGAGATCAGCCGCGCGGTGCGCCACGACCGGCCTCTGACCGTCTTGTTGATGGACCTCGATGGTCTGAAACAGATCAACGACAGGCTGGGTCACGCGGCCGGCGATCTGGTGCTCAAAGGCTTCGCCGAGCGGCTGCAGAAGGCCATTCGCGGCTCCGATTTGGCCGTACGGCTCGGAGGCGATGAATTCATGGTGCTGCTGCCCGAGTGCCGCGCGGATGAAGTCGGGCACGTCGTGGCTCGCGTCGAAGGACTCGAAGTCCAATACAGCGTGGAGAAGATCCCTTGCCGGTTCTCCCGCGGATGGACCGATTATCGCGCGGGCGAGACTTCGGAAGAATTATTGAAGCGGGCCGACGAAGCTCTCTACACCAACAAGCGCGCCGGCAAACAGACGCCGCAGAATTCGGCGACGCAGCCCACCATCGTGCCCTCGCTGCTGTAAGAGGCGTCAGCAAATTCCCCCTTCGATTCCGAGCCTCTATTACAACCTTCTCCCAGCCCTGCGCTATCATAGAATTCAACGGCGACCGACCCTGGCCGCGCGAGGGCTGGCTTAACCTCTCGCCCCTTCGCCTGCCTCGGAACAGCGGAGGCATCTATGAAAATGCTTACCAGATTGCATTGGATGGCGGCGGGAAGGCTGGGTCGTTGCGCTCTCGTACTTGTTGGATCAGCGGTTCTCGGCTGCGCGCTGGCGGGCATTGCATCGGGTGACATCCTCGAGCTGCGGGACGGGCAGATCGTTCAGGGACAGTTCATAGGCGGCTCGCCGCTCAACATCCGCTTTCGCGTGAGTGGCCAGGAACAGGTATTTGCGACCAAAGACGTGCTGAATATCGGCTTCACCGACACAACGGATGCGTCCGACGCACCCGCTGCAACTCAATCGACTGCTCCCCCGCCCCCTGCCACCGATGCGGCCTCCCCCGCGGCAGTTCCGGGGCCCGCCGCCTCCACGGCCAGCGCGCCGCCGGCAGCGCCAACCCCTCCTGTACCCTCAACCGCAACGGCGAACGCAAATTCGGCGCCCCCGCCGGCACAATCCAGTGCCCCGACGACCCAGGCGATTACCGTTCCCGCAGGGACCTCCGTGTTTGTACGGATGATCGACGGTGTGGATTCCTCGACGAACAAGATTGGTGACACGTTCCTCGGGAGCCTGGAAAGTCCGCTCGTCGTTGGCAACACCGTCGTAGCTCCTGCCAGCGCCGACGTGTACGGCAAGCTCACCCAGGCCAAGGAGGCCGGAAAAATCTCTGGCGCAGCCCAGTTAACGCTGGAACTGACGGGCATCCGGATCAATGGCAGCATCGTGCCCGTTGATTCGACCGACTACCAGGTGGCGGGGAAAGGCCGCGGCAGCCAAAGCGCCGAACGCATTGGCGGCGGAGCCGTCCTCGGCACGATCATCGGGGCCATCGCTGGCGGCGGCAAGGGCGCGGCTATCGGCGGGGCCGTGGGTGCGGGAGCTGGGACCACCGTGCAGGTGATGACCAAAGGCGACCAGGTGCGCATCCCGAGCGAGACGCTCCTCGAATTCAAACTTCAGCAAGACGTTACCGTGCCCCTGGCAAACTCTTCCAACTAGGGCGAACTAAGCGCAAAACTGGGGTTTGGCAAAGGGGTTGCTGATAGGAACACACTTGGAGATTGCTCTTGTGCCGATTTTGGGGTAACTCGTAAGATACCGTCTGTTGTAGAGAACGATACCCTCGCAGGAAGTGACACGATGCCAAAAGAAAAGCCCAAAGTGAATATCGGCGAAGTGATTCGGTCCTACCGCAGCGACCGCGGACTTTCCCAGGGCGATATCGAGCGCCGCACGGGGCTTCTCCGCTGCTATCTTTCGCGCGTCGAGAACGGCCACACGGTTCCTTCGCTCGAGACGCTTGCGAAGATTGCCGAAGCCATGGAGATCAGCCTGGCCGATTTCTTCCCTGGCACCGACACCGCCCAGGACCGTGAGACTCGCAAGATGCTCGGCGAGCTCTCGGAAGAGGAAATTCGCTTTCTGGCGGATATCCGGCGATATTCCACGACGCTCTCGGACGACGATAAAAGGCTCGTGCTCGCGATGATCCGGAAGATGGCAACCATCGTGCCGCCTGCCCGAACCGGGAAATCGCATCCGGTTCCCCATCGCGCCGAGCTGTAGCAGGCGTGGCGCAGACAATCCTGTCTGTCCGAGGCGGTGCCCTATTTCAAATTAAATCAATGAGCGCATCATCGCGCCCTCAGCCAGCTAGCTTCCCGCCGTGCGATTTCGTTACAATAGAGCTTCAATGACACAGAAACGACATGCAACCGTCGGCGTAAAGGTCGGCAAGGTGCAGGTTGGCGGAGGCGCGCCCGTCGTCGTGCAGTCGATGACCAATACCGACACGGCCGACGCTGCGGCAACTGCCCAGCAGTGCCTCGAACTGGCGCAGGCCGGGTCGGAGTTGGTGCGCATCACCGTCAACATGCCCGAAGCGGCCGCAAAGGTGGCCGAAATCAAGCAGCGGCTGCTCGATGCAGGGTGCGATGCTCCCGTGATCGGCGATTTTCATTACAACGGCCACGTCCTGCTGACGAAGTATCCCGATTGCGCCAGCGCCCTCGATAAATACCGCATCAATCCCGGCAACGTCGGCCACGGCCAGCGGCGCGACGAGCAGTTCGCCACCATCTGCAAGGTCGCGCGCGACAACGGCAAGCCGGTGCGCATCGGCGTGAATGGCGGCTCGCTCAATCAAGAGCTCGTGATGCGCAAGGATGCAGGAGAATACGGACAAGGATCTCGGGAAGACCTCCGAGGAAATCATCAACGAGTGCATGGTGCTTTCAGCGCTCGAATCGACCGAACTCGCCATCGAGTCCGGCTTGCGCAAGGACCAGATCATCATTTCGTGCAAAGTTTCGCGCCCGCGCGATCTCGTCGATATCTACCGCGATCTGGCGCGCCAAAACCGATCAGCCATTGCACCTCGGCTTGACCGAAGCGGGCATGGGCGCAAAAGGCCTCGTATGGTCGGCCGCGTCGATGGGCATTCTGCTGGACGAAGGAATTGGCGATACGGTTCGCGTTTCGCTCACGCCGCGGCCCAACGGCGACCGCCGCGAGGAAGTCTACGCCGCGTGCGAGCTACTGCAATCGCTCGGGCTGCGAGCGTTCGCTCCCAGCGTGACGGCTTGCCCCGGCTGCGGCCGCACCACCAGCACCACGTTTCAGGAGCTCGCCGAAAGCATTCAGGGCTACATCCGCGATCAGATGCCGGAGTGGAAGCGTCACTACGAGGGCGTCGAGGAGCTGAAGCTCGCGGTGATGGGCTGCATCGTCAACGGCCCTGGCGAATCGAAGGCGTCCAATATCGGCATCAGCCTGCCGGGCACCGGCGAGACGCCACGCTGCCCGGTCTATATCGACGGCCAGAAATTCACCACGCTCGAAGGCAATTACGACGAGCTCTCCGCCGCGTTCCAGGCGCTCGTCAACGACTACATCGCGGCAAAGTATCCCAAGCGCGAAACCCCGCTGCCTAGCTCGCCCACTTCGGTCTCCGGCGATCACGTGACCGTCACGAAACGCTCCCTCCGCGTCCTCGCATAGCTTCTTGCCTCGGCCCTGCTGGCTCCGATCTTAGAAACGGGGCGGCGCGTCTTGACGTGCGACAAACACCCTTGCGATAGAATTTCAGTAGAATCCAAGCCGATGGCGACGGCTACCTCCAATCCCGATTCCGCAGCGCGCGCCAATGATTCTCTGTCAGGCGCGGCGCATCCCTCCGAGCCGCCAGGCGACTGGAAGCGCGGCTTCTGGAGCCTGATCGCAACGCAGTTTCAAACAGGCTTCAACGATAACGCGCTGAAATTCCTCGTCATTTACATCGTCGTGTCGATGAACTTTCCGCACGACCGGCGCGATCTTCTCGTTCTGATCGTCGGAGCGCTCTTCGCGCTTCCCTTCATTTTCTTTTCGATGGCGGGCGGCTACCTCGCAGATCGCTACAGCAAGCGCAGTGTGACCATAGGGACGAAATTCCTTGAGCTGGGCGTGATGGCCTTCTTCATCGTCAGCTTGGCGCTCCGCAACTTGCCGATGGAGTGCGCCGGAGTGTTTCTCATCAGCACCGAAGGCGCGCTATTCGGACCATCGAAGTACGGCCTGCTTCCCGAGCTGCTGCCGGAGCCGAAGCTTTCATGGGGCAACGGCATTATCGAGCTCGGCACGTTCGTCGCAAGTGTGGGCGCCATGATGGCGGCAGGCATGTTGGCGGACCGGTACCACGGGCACGAGGCCGTGGCCGGTTTCATGCTCCTCGCATTTACCAGCCTCGGTCTGGCCACGAGTTTTGGAATCTCGCGGGTCCCGGCCGCAGATCCGACGAGGATCTTCCGCTGGAATCCGCTCGGCGACCTGGGCGCACAACTCAAGATCATCCGCGCCGACCGAGTCCTCGGATGGGCCGTGATCGGCAACACCTATCTCTTCTTTCTTGCCGGCCTTCTGCAACTCGTCATCGTGATTTACGGGCACGATGTATTGCGCATCGACGACACGCATACAGCCTATCTGCAGGCGGCTATCGGAATCGGCATCGGCCTTGGCAGTGCGGCCGCGGGATATCTTTCCGGCGGCAAAATCGAATATGGCCTGATTCCTCTCGGCGCCGTGGGCATGACGGTCTTCGGCGCTCTTCTCTACAGCCCAAGACCCACGCTCTGGCTGGCCGGGACGCATCTCGCGCTGCTAGGATTCTCTGGCGGATTGTTCGCGGTGCCGCTCGGCGCGCTGATTCAGCACCGGCCGCGGCCGGCGCACAAGGGCGGCGTGATCGCCGCGGCGAACCTGCTGTCGTTTGTCGGAATTTTCATCGCTGCCGGCGCCTACTATCTGTTTTCGAGGGTCTTCCATCAGACGGCTCGTGGCATTTTTCTCGACGGCGCGATTCTGACGCTCGTCACGACAGCGTATTCGATCTACCTGCTGCCGGATTCGCTGCTGCGATTTGTGTTGTGGGTTGCTACCCATACGATCTATCGGATACGTGTCGAGGGTCGAGAAAATATTCCGGAGCTGGGCGGCGCGCTGCTGGTTTGCAATCACATGTCGTTTGTGGATGCGAACCTGCTGCTTGCGTCGATCGAACGGCCCGTTCGTTTCCTGATGTACAAGGGCATCTACGACCTGCCCTATGTAAAACCGTTCGCCAAGCTGATGGGCGTGATCCCGATTTCCTCCGAGCTGCGGCCGCGCGAGATGTTGCACGCGCTGCGTGCCGCGAGCGATGCAATCCGTGACGGCGAACTTGTCTGCATCTTCGCCGAGGGGCAGATCACGCGCATCGGACAGATGCTTCCCTTCCGCCGCGGGATGGAGCGAATCGTCAAAGGCGTCGACGCGCCGATCATCCCTGTAAATCTCGACGGCGTGTGGGGCAGCATTTTTAGCTTCGATCGCGGGCGTTTCCTGTGGAAGCGGCCGCGCTCGATTCCCTATCCCGTCACGATCAGCTTCGGCAAGCCGATGCCGCCGACGGCGACGCCGTTCGAGGTGCGCCGCGCCGTGCAAGAGTTGCAGAGCGCGGCGTACGTTCACCGCAAGAAGCGTCTGAGCACGCTGCACCGCTCGCTGATCCGCACGGCGCATCGCAGTCCTTTTCGTTTCGCGATGGGAGACAGGCGGCGGCCGCGCATGAAATGGAGCGGCGTCCTGCTGAGCGCTATTTTTCTCGCGCGGCGGCTGCGCAACACATGGGCCGGCCAGGAAATGGTCGGCATCCTGCTGCCGCCTTCGGTGCCGGGGGCGCTGGTGAATTTCGCGGCCATGCTCGCGGGCAAGGTTCCAGTGAATTTGAATTACACGATTTCGGACGAAGCGCTCGCATCGTGCGCCGCGCAGTGCAAGCTTGAAACCGTGGTCACCACGAAGGCGCTGCTCGACAGAATTCCGCTGAAGGTGCCGGGCAAGACAATCCTCATCGAGGAAGCGGCGGCCGGCTCGCGCCTCGGCGAACGCATCGCAGCGTTGTTGATCTGGTTCTTGCCGGGCGGTTGGATCGAGCGGGCCGTGAGCGGCGGCAAGAAGCGAACACTCGACGATCTCGCCACGATTATTTTTTCGAGCGGCAGCACAGGCGAGCCCAAGGGCGTGATGCTGACGCACTACAACATCGCGTCCAACATCGAGCAGATGGGGCAGACGTTCATGTTTGGCAGCAAAGATAAGCTGCTCGGCGTGCTGCCTTTCTTCCATTCCTTCGGCTTTACCGTCACGCTCTGTCTGCCGGCGGTTCTCGGTGTTTCCGTTGTGTATCATCCGAGCCCGCTCGATCTCACCGCGATCAGCGAATTGGTGCGCGACTATCAGGTGACGTTCCTGATGTCGACGCCGACATTTCTGCAGGCGTACATGCGGCGCTGCTCGCCCGAGGATTTCGGCAGCCTCGATTTCGTCCTCGTCGGCGCGGAGAAATTGCCGGAACGCCTGGCGCTGGCCTTCGAAGACCGCTTCGGCGTGAAGCCGCTTGAAGGCTACGGCGCGACGGAGTGCTCGCCGGTGGTCGCGGTAAATACGCGAGACTTTCGCGCGCCGGGCTTTCGCCAGGTTGGCGGCAAGCGCGGCCGCATCGGCCATCCGCTGCCCGGGATCAGCGTGCGCATCGTCGACCCCGAGACGCGCGCGCCCATCCCTGCGGGCACGCCAGGGCTGCTGCTGGTTCGCGGACCCAACGTGATGCAAGGCTATCTCGGCAAGCCCGAAAAAACGGCCGAAGTGTTGCAAGACGGTTGGTACGTCACCGGCGACATCGCCACCGAGGATGAAGACGGCTTCCTCACGATCACCGACCGGCTCAGCCGCTTCAGCAAGATCGGCGGCGAGATGGTGCCGCACATCAAGGTCGAAGAGCAGCTGCACGAAATCGCGGGCGCCACCGAGCAGAAATTCGTCGTGACAGCCGTGCCCGACGGAAAAAAAGGAGAACGGCTCGTCGTCCTGCACCTTTTGCAGCCGCCGGAATTGAAAGCGGTGATCGAGAAATTGCCGCAGACAGGTTTGCCCAACCTCTGGATCCCACGCCCGAACCAATTTTTCATGGTCGAAGAATTTCCGCATCTCGGCACGGGCAAGCTCGACCTGCGCCGCGTCCGAGAATTGGCCCTCGAATTCTCTCCGCCGGAGAAAGAATAGCCTGCCTCCTCTGCAGGCGAGTGGTTGGCCCGCCTTCGCCAAGGCTACGGCGCGGCAGGCTAGAAAATCGTGCTCCGGCAGCGTACTCCCGGAGTACGTGGTCGGGCCGATAAAATAGCCTCAATTTGGCAGAATTTGGCGCGTTTTGGTCGATTTTGCCAACATAGGAATCGGGCCGTGCCGGAGGGTGCCGTCTCCATGTCATCGGAGCGCCGCGCGGTGCCTCTGGACATCGACTACTGCCGAGAACTCAAAATCCTGGGTTTGGTTTCCCTCTGGATCGCCAACGTGTTCCGTATAGAGAGTAAACGAATCAGGGGAGAGGAAAGAGCTATTCGCGGCGCAAGAGGATGGCGGTCGCATCATCGCTGAGCGTGCCGCCACTCGCAAACTCTTGCACCTCGGTCAACACCGACTTGGCTGATACACCTGGTTTCTGTAAGAATTTCACAAGGCGCGAGGTTCCATATTCCTGGCCTTCACCGTTCGTCGCCTCTACCGCACCATCGGTGTACATCAGCACGCGGTCACCAGTCCGTAAGGTCAGCCCGATCTCAGAGTATTCTGAATTCATGAGCCCCAAAGGAAAGCCCTTCTCCGTTTTGAGCTCTGTAATGTTGGTCTGCTCCCGGACGAGTATAGGATAGGGATGGCCTCCGTTGGCAACCCTCACGGTCGCACGTTTAGTATCGAGGATCGAATAGACTAAGGTGACGAATCGTCCCTCAGGCAGGTCCTTCAGCAGTGCCTCGTTCAAGCGCATAAGGACTTCCGAGGGGGACTCCAATCCCTCCGCCGCCGACCGAAACAGACTGCGCGTCGCCGACATGAGCAGTGCCGCCGCCATCCCTTTGCCGCAAACGTCGCCTAGCGCGATTCCCCAGAAGCCATCGCCGAGATCCAGGTAGTCGTACCAATCGCCTCCCACGGCGTTCAATTGCAGACAGAAACCATCAACCGCATAGCCGGAAATTACAGGCTCCTCTGCCGGCAAGAGTGCTCGCTGGATCTGCCTAGCCTCCGCCTGCTCGTGGAGAGCCTTTTCTTTCTCCAATCGCTCTTGCCGGAAGAGGCGAGCATTTTCAATGGCGATGGCGATGTTATCCGCTAATGCGCACAACAAGTCGATTTGCTCAGGAGAAAATGCGTCAACGGCGGAGTTCTGTGCGTTGAATATGCCGATCAGTTTTCCACGGCTGATAAGCGGAATGTCCACTTCGGAAAGTGTCGTGGACTCACTGACCACATAGTAGGGATCCTTCCTCACGTCAGGAGCATAGCGCATCTTTGCGGTCGCCGACACGTGGCCCACCATGCCCTCACCGCCGACCTTAAATCGATAACCTTTGAGATGAACGTTACTAAAACCGCGAAGCGCAATCATCTCCAAATCGTTTCTAGCGTCATCCTTCAGCAGCACTGCCGTCCGGTTACACCCAAAAGCCTCAGCGACGCGGCCTACGATCTCGTCCAGCAATTTCTCCAAATCGAGTATGGAGTTCACCTTCTTCGCCGTTTCCTGCAACAGCAGAAGCTGACGCACTCGGCGTTCCAGAACCTGATTTGCCGTCCCGGTGCTCATGACGTAGGATGGTAACGCAATTCCCCAATATCAGTGCGCGAAAGACTCGCGTTTTCTTCTCTACCCCATCCAACGTATTGGATTGCGCTCAGATAGTTATCCCACCCTTTCGCTTTGGCGAGTCATGAGCGGATGACGGGCTAACCGGGAAGCTATTCCGGCCCAGAAGTCCGCTTGTGGGAAGTTTGGAGTTGTCGCAAGTTTCCGAGTACGGCGCGTCTGGCCAGAACAATTTGAGTGTGCCGTCGAGCGCGCAAAGGGTATTTTGATTCAGCTCTTCTTCCCGAACAGTTGCGACACTCGCCCCGGAGTTCTTTCGCCTTTTCCCTTGCCTCCGAGCGAAGCGAGTCGCTCGCGAGCCTTGTCTTGCATCGGGTTGATTTCCAGAAGCCGCGCATAGATGGCGCTCGCGCGGCTGGCCAGCTGCATCGATTCCAGCAAATCGGCAAACTGAAGGTAGACCGCTTCCTTCCACGGATCGAGTTCGATCGCCCGCTGAAAATGGTCGATCGCCTCGTTGTGGTATTGAGGCAAGCTGCCCAGGCTGCGGGCCAGCATGGCGTGATACGACGCGTTGTCCGGAGCGGCGTCGGTGCATTTGCGCAGCGACACGATCGACCCCACGAAGTTTCCCGCGCGCAGGCACTCGTTCGCTTGCTTGAGCCATTCTTGCAGCGATTCCTCGCTTTGACTTTTCTGCCGGCGCATGCCAAAAGCTCCGAAATCCGCCAGCGATTTGTCGTACTCGGCTCGCCTCTGTTCGTTCTCGATGGCCCTGTAAGCTTTCGTGGCAACGCCCATCAGCTCTTTAAGACGTCCAATAAACTCGCCGCCTCCCGAATGCTTGTCGGGATGAAATTTCCGAGCGAGCGCGTAATACCTTCTCTTGATTTCGCCGCTAGAAGATCCAGACGTAACTCCCAGCAGTTGATAATACGTTCCCTTCCCAGTCAGCTCGATCAGCTTCTGGACCTCCTTCTCGAATCGCTCCCGAACCATCTGCTCTCTTTGCGGAACGAGCGCGGGATAGGAATTGCCGGGCTGAGACTCAGGTCGCGGCAGGGCGACTGGAATCTCTTGCATCGCTACTTCCCGGGTCAAATATCGATTCAGCCTGGCTCGGTCCTCTGGCCGCATCTGGGTGAACTGCAGGCCCATGCCTCTGCCGGGCATCGATCTACGCACCATCGCACGCGCACGGATTTCGCCCGTCGGCAAATCAAAAACCAGCTCGATCATCGATCCGTGGCTCGCGGGGTTCTCCGTTCGCAGAAACAGTCCTCCCAGGCCCATGTTTTCCGCGCGCGCAGTGCTCGTATGGACCGCGGATTTCCATGCCACCCACATGCTTTTCGGCGCGCGGATGCGCGGATGCTTTCGACGGTTCGCACGCTCGTCAGCCATGATCGCCGGGTACTTCAGTTTGGGAATCTGTTTCTCAGGAAGGGGAAGCGAATCGCGCCTAGAAGCCATTCCCAGGAATGGCGTAAAAGCAGCCCGATCGAAGTCCTGATTCGCTCTAGCCAAGAGTGATCCTGATGTCGGCCGGATGCAACGATATTTCTGCGCCTCGTTTCCTCTGGCGCGCTCTCGCGCCCTCGAAAGGCGTTCGCCTAAGGGCCGCTACAAAAGCATCTCGAAACCTAGCGACCGCGGCGCTAGTTTCAGTCGTCGTCTTCCATGCGGATTTCGTGCATAAATTTGAGGATGTCGCCCTGGCGGAGCTTTAGGCAGATGCGGACGAGGGTGTCCTGTTCGCGGATGTGGATGGCGCGGAGGAGGGCTTTGACCAATTTGGAATGGCGCGGGAGGACATCTTTCATGAATTTCTTGCCGGTCTTGGTGAGGCCGACGACGGCGACGCGGCGGCCGCGGCGGGGCATGTTCTTTAGCGCTCGATGGAGGTGGGCGCGCTCGAATTCGACGGGAGGAAGAGTGACGGTCCTCTGGCGGGTCCAGCCGAGGCTGGCGGTGCGCGCCATGATTTTGAAGACGACGGTGCGGCGGGCGTCGAGGCGCGGGCCGACGTCCTTGACGAAAAGCGCGCCTTCGCGGTGGAGCAGCTCGAGGAGGCGGAATTCGCGCATGGTGACGTCGAAGGCGGCGAGCGGGCCGCGGAGCTGGGTTTTCATCCATTCGGCGGTGTCGATGAGGACGGTGCAGGCGCGAAGGGCGCGCTGGGTTCTATCGCGGTGGGTGAGGCGTTGAACCATGGCCGGGAAATTAGCAGATTTGAGGGTGGGCGGATATTCGCGATTCTACGGAGGGTACAAGGCAGTGGTTAGTGGCGAGTGGCTAGTGGCTAGAGTAAATCGTGCTCCGGCAGGGCAGGCGAGTGCTGTGCGCGGGAGGGTCGGCCAAGAACGAGCTGCGGGTCGGCAGGGCGGGTTTGAAACCCGCCCCTACGGCCTGAAACTTGAGGATTCGATGAAGGAGAAAGGCAACGGAATGGTGATTAGAAGAAACCCACCCTCGCAAACCGAGGATGGGGAACCCGGGCGGGCGCAGCAAGCAGCGCCCCTACGGGCCAAAACGCGGGACGAGGGCCAATCGGGGGCCCGCCTGCGCTGAAGCTCCGGCGAGGCGAGACGGGTGAGGCAAAGAAAAATCCCCCCTTCGCGGGAGGTCGCAAAGGGGGGGAATACGCACCGAACGAACCGTCAAGAACAGCGTGGCGAAGACGATCTGGTTACCACCAGTTGGCCGGACCGTGGCACGTGCCGGAGCCCTTGTCGCTGAAAGTAGCCGGACCGGTTGTCTGCGCAGGATCCTTCAGTACCGACTCGAAATCCCACGCGTAGCCGTTCTGATTTAGCGTCAGGCCCATCACGCCCCAGAATTCCCCGGTTGCCGCCTGGAGATTCTCTGCGTTGAAGTTGTTGTTGCCGCTGGGATCGGAGGCTGTGCCGGTTGTGACGACCGTATCGAGCGTCTCGCCGCCGGTGCCCACGATGAATTCGCGTATGCCCTTCTTCGGATCGTAGTTCCCGGAGGCGTCAAGGGGGCGGTAGCGGGCATAGAGGTGGTCGTGTCCGTTCAGCACCAAGTCGGCTCCGTACTCGTAGAGCAGTTGCCAAAAGGCCTGGGCGGTCGTGCCCTCTTCGCTGAGGCCGTTGGCAGCGCTGTACGTGGGCTGGTGCCAGTAGGCGAGTGTGCATGCGGAATGATCCGCGGCGAGATCCTTTTTCAGCCATTCGAGTTCGGAAGCGAACCAGGGGCCCATGGCCGAACAGCCGCCCGGCTGTGTCTCGCACTCTATATTGAGCGAGATAAGGTGCCACGCGCCCAGATTATAGGAATACCAGCCATCTCCGACGCCGACGGGGCCACCCGCCGGCACTGTGTTTCCGAGTCCGCCCGTTTCCTCGAAGTGCCCCGCCTGTCCATCCGAATACGGCACGGGTTGGGTGAAGGTGCCGGCGGTGTCAGGGTTGTTGGCGATGGTAGCCGTCATGATGGTTCCATCGGCATTGTGCTGGACGCCGTTGAAGTAGGAGAAGTAGCCGTAGCCGGCAACGCCGATCGCGCCGTGCTCGGTATAGAACTCGTGGTTGCCAGGCGCGGGCCGGGTGATGAATTTGAAAGCGCCGTACGTCAATTCGTATGAGTTCTCAAAGTCCGAATATTGGCCTACCTGGTATTGCTCGTCTCCGAGGAGCGCGACGAGGTCAGGTTTCATATTCTCAATCTGTTGCGCAGTGGCCGCCTGGGATTGGTACAGATTCTGAATGGTGTCCCCGCTGCAGTTTTCACCCGCCTTCTCGCCACTCGGCTCCTCGCCGGGCTGGCAGGCGACGTCGCCAACCACCGCGAGCACGGGAGACCGCTGCAGCTTTTCGTACGGCCACGGATTGTCGTTGGGCGCTGGATTGCCGTTCGACCACTGGGAGTCTTGATTCTGTGCCTTGACCCCAGCTGGAATTGCCAGCAGCGAGGCCGCTGCTCCCACGAGCACGACCGCCCGAAACCTTCCCCGGATCATCTTCATGCGGTTCCTCCCGTCTGGACTTGTGGTTCGATAGTTGCCAGGCGATGCATTTGATCCGTTCAATATTTCGTGTGTATTTCGAATGTGTAAAAAAGCCGTAACACGGATTATTGGGGAGGTCGGCTCGCTGCTGGCGGCGATCAGCAGCAAAGTTGCGGAGGCGCGGGGCGGAGTCGGGTCGGTCGCGCGCCTCGAGGTCGAGCATGAAGCTTGATCCTGCGGCGGTGCATCGCTCGCCCGGCCCACGTTCTCGAATGACCTGGTCGAGGCCGCCTCGCGGCGAGGGTTCGCTCTGCACGAGGCAGTAATGCTAGCCAGTCGCGCAGTGCGACCTGCCTCGGCCGGGCGCTCGAGGAGAAATCGAGAGTCTCAGAAAACCCCGAGCTTGATGTGCAGGAATTTTTTCGGATCGCGGCGGAAATCCGAAATCATCAGCCGCATATCGCCCGAGAGTCCGGTCATATTGTCGTAGAAGGCGGGATCGTTGAAAAACTTCCCGATCGTGCCTTGATTGGAATTGAGCTTTGCCGACGCGTCGCGAACGTTTGCGGAGGCATCGCGCAGGTTGGCATAGAGGGTGTCGTCGGTGGCGAGCTTGCCCAGCGTGCCTTTGCCCGCGCGAACATCACCGAGCAGCGCGTTGCCTTTTTCGGCCAGGCTGTTGATGTTGTTGTAGGCGGAGGGATCGTAGATCAGCTTGCCGACGGTGCCCTTCTGGTCCTGAATGGCGGTCATGGTGTTGTCGAGTTTCGATACGGCCGAATCCGCTTTGTTGTAGAGGTCGTCGCTTGCAATCAATTTGCCGACGCTTCCCTGGCCTTGCTGGATCGACGCCGTCATCGCATCGGCTCGCGCCGCGATGCTGTCGAGGTGATTGTAGAGCGAGGGGTCGTTGAGCACTTTTCCGATCGTGCCTTGACCGTGCCTTATTTTGCTGACGATGTCGTTGAGCTGATCGGAAAGAACGCTCAGATTTTGAGCCACGTCGGCGCCGCGCTCGACGACCTGCTTGATATCGGGCGCCTCGGAGGCTGGGAGGATGCCGTTCGTGGGGATGACCGTGCCGGTCAGTCCGCGCGAGATCGTGACGTAACGGTCGCCGAGCAAACCCTGCGTCACGAGGCTGGCGGTCGAATCGGTCCGAATGTCCTTTTGGTATTTTTTATCGACGCGCAGCACGAGCGTGATGCTGTGACTGCGATCGTCCGGGCGCGGCGTCAGGTCGATCGACTGAACGTTCCCGATTTCCACGCCGTCGAGATCGACCGGCGCGCCCGTTTTCATTCCCTCGACCTCGGGCAGATACGTAATCAGGCGATATCTCGGGCCAAATCCCGATCCTGCGCCGGTGACGTAGAAGATCGCCACCATCAGAAGGAAAAGCGCTGCCAGCACGAACACTCCGACTCGCAGCTCGGTCCACGTCAGTTGCTTTCGCTGTGCCATCGACTTGCCTCCTCGGTGCCCTCGCCGGAAACGCTATTCGGCGGAAGCCAGGAACTTCTTCAAATACTCATCGGTTGAGTGAAGAATCGTGTCGGCCGCACCTTCGAAATAGATTTCGCCTTCGCGAAGGACGAGAACATTCGTCGGCGAAGCGCCTTCGTGAGAGTCGTCCTGCTTGGGAGCCGCGGCCCCATTGTCGTCGATCCGGAGAACACGGCCTGACGATGCGTCGAAACGGAAATTCGCCAAACCAAAAGCGTCCTGCACGCGGTGCGTGGCGAGCAAGGAAGTGACGCCCTGCAGGTCGCGGCCGCGCAGGATCAGCGTGATGATGGTTTGCGAGGTGACGGGATCGAGTCCGGCGGTCGGCGAGTCGTAAAACACGATCGGCGGCTTGTCCACAAGCGCGCGGGCGATCGATACGCGCCTGCGCATGCCGCCCGAGAGCTCGTCCGGAAACTTTTCGAGGGCAGGCTCCATCTCGACGAAGCGCAGCGCCTCACGCACGCGCAGATCGATCTCCGGCTCGGGCACGCTTTCTTCGCGCAGGCGGAAAGCGACATTGTCCGCCACGGTGAGCGAATCGAAAAGCGCGCCTTCCTGAAAGACGAAGCCCACCTGGCGGCGGAAATCCAGCAGCTCATCTTCCGCCATCTCACTGACGTTTTCGCCCATCACCCACACGGTGCCGGAATCGGGCCGCAGCAGCGCGGCCGCCAGTTTCAGGATCAGCGTCTTGCCGGCGCCGCTTTCGCCGAGCAGCACTTTCGTCTCTCCAGGCCACACCTCGAAGGAAATCCCGCGAAGGACTTCGTTGTCGCCGAAGCCGATGTGCACGTCTTTGAATACGATGAACGGCTCGCCCGGGACGATCGTGGCCGATCCTCTCAACGACGCCGGTCGGGTGGGGCTCATCGTCGAATTATAGATGGAAACGAGGGAGATGGCAGTCGGGGTTTGAGATCCCTCGCTTGCGCGAGGGCTTGCGCGGAGCGCCCATGCCTATTTCTGAAACAGGAAGAGCAGTAGCTTGGAGAGGAACAGATCGGAAACCAGCACGAGCACCGAAGAGATTACGACAGCGGACGTGGTAGCCCGGCCGACGCCCTGGGTGCCTCCCTTGACGCGCAGGCCCTGAAAACATCCGATGGTGGCGACGATGAAGCCGAAAACGATGGGCTTGCTAAACCCCTGCGCCAAATCGCCGAATTCCAGCGCATCAATGGCGCGCGTCCAAAACTGCACCGCGCCGAGCCGCAGTGTGAAGTACGAGGCGATGAATCCGCCAACCAAGCCGACAAAATCGAACACCGCGACCAGCAGAGGCATCACAAAGATGCTCGCGATCACGCGCGGCGTCACGAGCTTGCGGATGGGGTCCGTTCCGAGCGCCCGCATCGCATCCACTTGTTCGGTGACGACCATCGATCCGAGCTCCGAAGCCATTCCGGAGGCGTTGCGACCGGCAACCAGCAGTGCGGTGATGGTGGGGCCGAGCTCGCGAACCAGCGCGAGCGAAACGGCGTCGCCCGTCAGAGCCGTCATTCCGAAGCGCTGAAATTGCGAGGCCGTGTTGAGCACGAGCACGCCGCCGATCGAAAGCGAGGCGGCCAGGATGATCGGAAGCGAACCTACTCCGATCAGATCCATTTGTTCGAGGGTGTCCAACCAATAGGTGGGCGGCGTGAATACGTTCAGAACCGCCTGCGCTGAGAGCAGTGAATAATCCTGCAGGGCCAGAATCTGGCGTTTGGCGACGCCGCCGAGGATCGAAACTATGGATGGAGCTTCGCTGACTTCAGGCATCGTGTGGAAGCGCGGTTGCTGGCCATCCAGCGCGTCACCGGAAGCGTAACTTCCGCAGTGCACATCGTCAAGCAAACATCGCCTGCGCGGGGTGAATGCGAAGCGAGGACATCTGGCGCAGCCTTTACGGGACGGAGTGCGTCCGGTAGAATCTTTCGTTTGTTCCAGATATCGACATATCACTGAAAATGCTGCGATTCGTTACCGCCGGAGAGTCTCACGGGCAGGCGCTTGTCGCCTGGATTTCCGGGCTGCCGCGGGCGTCCCGGTCGATGGCGATTTTGTGAGCCGCGAACTGCACCGCCGCCAACTGGGATTCGGCCGCGGGGCGCGGCAGCGGATCGAGAAGGATCAAGCGGAGTTTCTGTCCGGCGTGCGGCACGGCAAGACGATCGGCGCGCCGATCGCCCTGCGCATCGAAAACCGCGATTGGAAAAACTGGGAGAAGGCGCTGCCGGTCGAGGACAGCGAGGGCGCCGAGGATGCGCAGCGCCGGTTGACCGCGCCGCGTCCGGGCCATGCGGATCTCGCGGGCTCGCAAAAGTACAATTTCCACGATGCGCGGTATATTCTCGAACGCGCCTCGGCGCGGGAAACGGCGGCGCGCGTCGCGGCGGGCGCTCTGGCAAAGCTGCTGCTGCGGGAGTTCGGCGTCGCCATTCTTAGTCACACGATCGCGGTGGGCCACGTGCGGCTGGAGCGAGCGGTAACTTGGGAGGAAATCGTCGCGATCTGCGAGAATCTCGAATCGCCACTGCGGTGCGTCGATCCCGAAACGGAAGCGAAAATGAAGGCGGAAGTGGATCACGTGCTGCGCGCGGGAGATTCGGTTGGCGGGATTTTCGAAGTCGTCGCGCGCGGCTCTCGCCCGGGCTCGGGGCGCACACGCAGTGGGATGAGAAGCTCGACGCGAAGTTGGCGCAAGCGGTGATGTCGATACAAGCGGTGAAGGCGGTCGAAATCGGCACGGGCGTGGCAAATGCGGGCAGCTACGGCTCCGAAGTGCAGGACGAAATCCGGTACGATACATCGCGCAAGCGCTTCGATCGCTCGTCGAATCGAGCGGGCGGCCTCGAGGGCGGCATCACGAACGGCGAGGAGATCGTCGTGCGCGGCTACCTGAAGCCGATTTCGACGCTGCGCCGCGCGCTGCTGACCGCGGACATGAACACGAAGGAGGCCGTGAAGGCGGCCTACGAGCGTTCGGACGTGTGTGTGGTCCCCGCAGGCGGCGTGGCGGGCGAGGCAATGGTTGCGCTCACGCTTGCGGGAGCATTCCTCGAGAAGTTCGGCGGCGACTCGCTGGAAGAAACGCGCAGGAATGTTGACGGTTATCAGCGTCAATTGGACGATTTTTAGAAGGCGAAAGGGTTTTAGAAGGCGAAAGGGCGATGATTCATCCGATTGTGAAATACGGCGATCCGGTGCTCGAAACTCCCACGAAGACGGTGGAGAAATTCGACGAAGAGCTGCAGGCGCTCGTCACCGACATGCTCGAATCGATGTATGCCGCGCAAGGCGTCGGCCTGGCCGCGCCACAGATCGGGATCAGCCGGCGTCTCGCCGTGATCGACGTGACCAACGGAAAAAACCCCGAGGGCCGCATTATCTGCGCGAACCCGGAGATCATTCATGCCGAGGGCGAACAGCGCGAAGAGGAGGGATGCCTTTCCGTGCCGGGTTTTCGCGGGCACGTGGCGCGGCCGCAGTACGTGACGGTGCGGGCGCAGGATGCCACCGGCAAGGAATTCGAAATGCGCGGCGAAGGGCTTCTGGCGCGCGCCTTTTGCCACGAAATCGATCATCTCGACGGGATTCTCTTCATCAACCACCTCAGCATGCTGAAGCGCGACATGATCAAGCGCAAAATCCGCAAACTGAAAAAAGCCGGCGATTGGTAGGCGCATTGTGGCGCTGCGCATCGTCTTCTGCGGCACGCCCGCTTTTGCCGTGCCGTCGCTGCGGCATCTGATCGCGCAAACGGATTTTCAAGTTGAGGCTGTCGTAACGCAGCCGGACCGCCCGCGCGGGCGTGGGCAGGAAATGGCGACGTCGCCTGCGAAGGATGCGGCGCTTGCGGCCGGCATTCCTGTGTTTCGGCCCGAGAAAATCAAATCGGATGCCGCCTACGAGGAGATCAAGCGCCTTGCGCCGGATGTTGTCGTGATCATCGCCTACGGGCAGATCATTTCGCAGCGCCTGATCGACATCCCGCGACTGGGGTGGATCAATCTGCACGCATCGCTGCTGCCAAAGTATCGCGGCGCGGCGCCGATCAACTGGGCCATCGTGAACGGCGAATCGTTGACCGGCCTTACGACGATGCGAATCGATGCCGGCCTCGACACTGGGCCGATGCTGTTGAAGTACGAAACGGAGATTGGGCGCGACGAGACGGCGCCCGAGCTGACCGCGAGGCTCGCGGAGGCTGGCGCGCCGCTCGTCGCCGAAACCTTGCGCGGCCTCGATCGCGGCACGATCGAAGCGACTCCGCAGGACGCCGCGCAGGCGATGCTCGCGCCGCCGCTGAAAAAAGAGGACGGGCGCATCGATTGGTGGCTGAGTGCGCGGAAAATCCACAACAGAATTCGCGGCCTGCAGCCCTGGCCTGGCGCGTTCACGTCGTTCCGCGGCAAGAGCTGCCAGATTTGGGGAAAGCCGCTCAAGCCGGTTGCAGCGGGCGGCATGCCCGGCATCATCTTGCCGACGCAAGAGGATGGCTTGCTCGTGATTTGCGGCGGCGCCTCCGTCCTGCGGGTTGAAGAGGTGCAACTCGAGGGACGCAAGCGCGTGACGGCGCAGGAATTCATGAACGGCGCGCGCATCGTGCCCGGCGAAAGCTTCGGCGGCTAGCGTCGAGTCCCGAGAATACGTGGCTCAATCTCGCGCGAGTCCGGGGCGCGACAAGCAGCGCCCCTACGACAAGCCGAGAGCGCGAGATTGCGGGGATTTTACGGGCTGCCACTGGGACCGGCGAAGCCCAGCGGCGAACGACTATCGATGATCATCAGTCCCGCTAGAAAAATCGCGTTTGAGGTGTTGCGGCGCGTGGAAGCCGAGGGCGCCTACGCCAGCGATCTTCTGCACGCGGAGCTTGGCGCGAAGGTGAAGCCCGCCGATGCGGCTCTTGCGACGGAGCTGACGCTCGGCGTGTTGCGCCAGCGACTGCTGCTCGATTTTTTCCTGAAGCGCCATCTCGAAAAAGCCGTCGAGCGGCTCGACCTGCCTGTGGCGCTCGCGCTGCGTCTGGGGGCGTACCAGCTGCGATTCTTGCAAAGGGTTCCAGCGTCGGCAGCCGTGAATGAATCCGTCGAACTGGTGAAGAAGGCCCGCAAGGCCTCCGCGGCGCCGCTCGTGAATGCGGTTCTACGGCGTGTTGCCGAAGAATCGAAATCCCCGGCCGAGAAATTCCTCCCGCCGGATATCGCCGCGGCTGAAAGGCTGGCCATACTGCATTCGCATCCGGCGTGGACGATCGAGCGATGGCTGGCGCGTTTCGGCGAGGCACAAACGATCGCGCTGCTGGAAGCCGACAACCGCGCGCCGAGGTTGAGTTGCACGCTGAGCGACGCAGCCCAGCGACAAGAAGTGTTCCAAGCACTCGAACAAGGCGGCTTGCGGGTAGAGGCCGGCACTCTGCTGCGCGATGCGTTTGCCATCAGCGGGGGAAGCGCGTCGCGCACCGCGGAGTTCCGCGCGGGAAGGATCTCGATTCAGGACGAAGCGTCGCAGTCGATTCCGCTGCTGCTGGGCGTTCGTGCCGGAGATCGCGTGCTTGATTTATGCGCCGCGCCGGGTGGAAAAACGCAGGCATTGGCACGCGCCGCCGGGGCCGAAGGCTCGGTCGTCGCGGCGGATCGCTATGGACACCGGCTGCGCGCCATGGCGGCGCAGCTCGATCGCCTCGGACTGTCGAACGCGCGCCTGGTGGAGCTCGACGCGACCCAGGATCTGCCGTTTGGCGCGCGATTCGATCGCATTCTGCTCGACGCGCCTTGCTCCGGCACCGGCACACTGGCCCGCCACCCGGAGATTCGCTGGCGGTTGCGCCCCGAGCAATTCGCCGAGTTTCATGCGCTGCAGGTTCGGATGCTTCGCGTCGGTCTGGCTCATCTCGCTCCCGGCGGCCGGCTCGTTTATTCGACGTGCTCGATCGAGCCCGAGGAAAATGAGGACGTCATTGCGGAGATATTGCGCGAGGCGAGCGGCGTTTCGCGCGTGCCTCAGGGCGAAATGGTGAAAACACTCGCGCCCAATTTGGCTCCGGGGATATCGGCGTCCGCCTTAATTGACGAGGCGGGCCAATTCGATACGCTGCCGGGCCGGCAACAGACCGATGGTTTCTTCGCCGCCGCCCTCCGGATTTGAGGCACCATGGAGAGGGCACGGCGGACATGAACGAAACAAAAAATCCGTGGAGGGTAACCTCGCGCGCGGCCGTCTACGAGAATCCGTGGATTCGTGTGGATCACCACGACGTATTGAATCCCGCGGGGAAGCCCGGCATATATGGCGTCGTCCATTTCAAGAATCACGCAATCGGCGTCGTCCCGATCGATCAGGGCGGGAATGTGATTCTGGTCGGGCAGTACCGGTTCCCGCACGCTGCGTACAGCTGGGAAATACCCGAGGGCGGCGGCCGCGGACGCCACGATCCTCGAATCGGCGCAACGGGAACTGCGGGAGGAGTGCGGCGTCAGCGCGAGAAACTGGGTTGAGATCGCGGTGATGGATTTGTCCAACAGTGTGACGGATGAAAAAGGCACCGCGTTCCTCGCGTGGGACCTCAGCCACGGAACTGCCCAACCGGAGGACAACGAGCAACTTCGCGTTGAGCGAGTGCCGTTCCACGAAGCGCTCGAACGTGTGAAGCGCGGCGAGATTCGCGATTCACTCAGCGTCGTCGCCATTCTTAGAGTCGCGCTGATGGCCTTGCAGGGTGAGTTGCCCGAATCTCTCAAGGGTCTGATCCGCTTTTAGGCATGGTCGCGATCCCGTCCCTTGCGACGTTTTTCCATCGTGCTAGCGTGATGATTACAGTGATGGGGGCCGAATGAATGCTTGATGCGGCGACAACCGGGATCAGCCGATGAACCTGCGCGAGCGAGTGCACTGGATTTTGCGAATGTCTTTGCTGCTGTTCATATTGTCCTCGATCGCGTTCCTCAGCGCGCTGACGGCGATGCGTTTCGCCGTGGAAGGCCGCGAAGTGGCGATGCCGGATGTTGTGGGGATCAAGGCTGCGCAAGCGCAGCAGATGCTCGCCAAGCGCGGCATCGGAATCAGGATCGAAGACAGGCTCTACAACAGCCTACCGGTGGACGCCGTGATCCGCCAGAGCCCGCAGGCGAATATGGAGGTAAAGGTCGGACAGAGCGCCCACGTGGTGCTGAGCCTCGGCCCGCAGAAAGCCACGATCCCGCAGCTTGAGGACAAAAGCGTGCGGGCCGCGCAGATCGAGATGCTGAGAGAAGGCTTGCAGCTCGGCGAGGTTTCGAGCGCACACCTGCCGGATTACGCCGAGGATGTGGTGATCGAGCAAGATCCGGCTCCCGGCACAACGGATGTAACAGGCCCGCATGTGGCCCTGCTCGTTTCGCTCGGGCCGCTGCCACCGGCGTATGTGATGCCGGGGCTGATCGGGACTCCGGTTGCGGAAGCCGAATCGAAATTGAATGCCGCGGGCCTGAAGGTCGCGAAACTCGCATCCGCGACTGTGCCCGACGCCGTTCACGGCGCGGTGGTCGATCAAACGCCGGAGCGCGGGCAGCGGGTCGACGCCAATACGCCGATCGAGCTGCAAGTGGCCGAATGACGAAAACGCCCGTGCAGGCGTGCTAGAATCCACCGGGTTGCCATGAGCTACTCCCGCATCGAGATTGCCCCGTCCATTCTCGCGTCGAATTTTGCCCGTTTGGGCGATGAAATCCGGACCGTCGAGGAAGGCGGGGCCGATGTGATTCACGTGGACGTGATGGACGGCCACTTCGTACCCAACATTTCGATCGGCATCCCGGTGGTGGCGTCATTACGCAAGGCAACCCGCCTGCCGCTGGATGTGCATCTGATGATCGAGCGGCCCGAAGAGTATGTTGAGGAGTTTGTGCGCGCGGGCGCGGATCGCGTCCTCGTTCATCAGGAGGCGACGCCACATCTGGATCGTGCGCTGGGGATGATTCGCGAGCTGGGCGCGCAGGCCGGCGCGGTGATTAATCCGGCCACGCCGGTGGCAATGCTCTCCGATGTGCTCGACAAGGTCGATACGGTTTTGGTGATGTCCGTAAATCCGGGCTTCGGGGGGCAGAAATTCATTCCCCGGGCGATCGAGAAAATCCGTCAACTGAATGACTGGCGGGGGCGCTATAATGCCGGGTTTCGGATCGAGGTCGACGGCGGTGTTGAGCTCGAGAATATAGGCGAGTTGGCGCAGGCGGGTGCAAACACGTTCGTCGCGGGGACTTCGATCTTTCACACGCCCGACCCAGCCGGGGCAGCGCGTCAGTTACGAAAATTTGCGATGGAAGCCTTGAGGCAGAAAGTTTAGGTTAGGTCTCATGCGTGAGGTGTCATGAACAAGCGACGATTGGTGGTTTGCGTATTCGCGGGTGTGCTTGCAGGATCCCTCTGCGCGAGCGCCTACGGTCACCAGAAGGTGAAGGTGACAAAGGTCAAGCCGGCGAAGAAGCCAGCCGACGCCACCGCTGAATCGGCGGAGCCCGACAAGATCCTATACGAGCGTGCGGTCGAAGACGTCAAGCACTCAAAGTATACCGAGGCGCGCCTCAGCTTCCAGACCCTCATTAACACATACCCGGACAGCGAATATCTCGCGAAGGCCAAGCTGGGGGTCGCCGATTCCTACTATAAAGAGGGCGGCACATCGAACCTGACTCAGGCCGTAGACGAGTATAAGAATTTCATCGTCTTCTTCCCGTTCCTTGACGAATCCGCCTATGCGCAGATGCAGGTCGGCATGTCTCATTACCGCATGATGAGCAAGTCCGACCGCGACAACAGCCAGGGCGAGGCCGCCGAGGACGAGTTTCAGGCCTTCCTTCTGAAGTATCCGCAGAACCCGTTGATCCCGCAGGCTGAGCAGGATCTGCGCAACGTCCAGGAAGTTCTGGCAGATGGCTACTACAGGGTTGCGCGCTTCTACTATCTCAAGAGGGATTACCGCGCTTCCGCCGCGCGCCTCGTCGATTTGACCCAACGCTATCCGCTCTACAGCCAGAGCGACGTGGCGCTGGCGATGCTTGGCAACGTCTACATGCGTGCCAAGCAAGTTTCCAAGAACGAGGACGACCAAAACCACTGGGCCGACCTCGCAGCCGCGTGCTATTCGCGCATCGTTCAGGACTACCCGTTATCCAGCCAAGCTTCGCTGGCGAAGGATCGCCTCAAGGCGCTCGGCATGCCTGTCCCCGCGGCCGATCCGGAAGCCCTCGCACGCATGCAGAAACAGCAGATGTACGAAAAGCATCACCATGAAAACTTCGTGATGAAGGTCCCCCTCGGGTTGATCGAATCGCGCCCCGATGTTGCCGAAGCCGCTCGTTCCGGCGAACCGAATCTGAATCCGCCGAATGATCTGGTTTCGGCCACGGATGTTTTGAAGCGGGACGCGCCCGGGCCTGTGTTTACAGTCACGGCAGTGAACCCGGGCGCGAGCGACAGCAGCGCAGCGGGCGGGGCGAACGACTCTGGCGGCGGACCCGTGGTGGAAGGCGCCACGTCTGATTCGACAGGTAATAGCGACGCGCCATCGACCAATGTGGGAGCTGAGATCATCGCGGCGCCCACTTCCGCCGCGGATGCCTCGCCTTCGACTGGCGCAGCGACAGCGCCGGCTCCGACAAGTGCGCCCGCGGCTTCCGATCCTCCGGCAGCCTCCATGCTGAGTTCCGTCCCGGGTACGGGGCCGGCAACCTCTGTCACAACTCAGGCGAGCTCTGCTCCACAGACGCCGCAGGCCAACGGGACCGCAAGCGTCGCGAGTACCACATCCAAGGCGAATGCACCCGTGGCTGCCGCGCCCAAGGCGGATTCCAAGACCGAGTCAACCAGCAAGAAGAAGAAGGGCTTGAAGAAGGTGGTCCCCTGGTAATTATCCCCAAGAATCTCCTTTCTCGATTGCCCCCTACTTAACGACTGAGGCACGCTCGTATCGAGACTCCGTTGACGCTCCCCCGGTAGGGTGGTGCAATAGGCTGTGGAAGACGCGGTCGCGTGAACGGGCAAGTGCGCCGCCAGAGGGGTCTTCGTGCCTAGCATTCTCGTCGCGGACGACAACACCAATATTCAGAAGATGGTTTCGCTGGCCTTTGAGGACCGGGGCATCACCGTGGTGTCGGTCGGGAACGGCGAAGCCGCAGTCCGCCGCATACCGGATATGAATCCGGACCTCGTTCTGGCCGACATCTTCATGCCGGTGCGCAACGGGTATGAGGTGTGCGAATTTGTCAAAAAGGATCAGCGATTCGCGCACGTTCCCGTGATTTTGTTGGTGGGCGCATTCGATCCGCTCGACGAGAAGGAAGCGCGCCGCGTGGGCGCCGATGGCGTCTTGAAGAAGCCGTTCGTTCCGCCGGACCCGCTGATCGCGATGGTGATTTCCGCGCTCGAGAAGAATCCACGCGTGGTCGCGGAATTAGCTAAAGCCAAAGCGGCGGCTGAAGCGCCTGCAATGCCCGATGCCGCTGCCTCGTTTGAAGTTCAGAATGCGCCGAAACCCGAGCCGAAACCGCTGCCCGACTTCCCCGAGCCGACTCCTGAAGAAGCCGCCCTGGTGTACGGCTTCGGCAAGGGCGTCCGCGCGATAGATGATGAGGAGCTCGAAGCGGGCAAAGAGCCTCCTGCGCCCGTCTCCGGCTCCAAACACGACGATGAGGACGATGAGGATCAAGGGGCGGCCACCACTTCCGACTGGCGCCGCAACGCCATGGACTTCGACATCCCGGAGGAGCAAGCGAATCGTCCTGCCTTCTCCGCGCTGGACGAACTCGAACCCGCCACTTTTTTCCCGTCCGAGGCGCATGCGCGCAAACCCGCGCCGACGGACGAATCGCCCGCCATCGCAGCGCGGGAGACGATTCCGCAGTTCACGCCTGTTGTCGCGGCTGAAGAGGCGAACCCGCATGTGACTCCGGTCATGGCGCAGGAAGTCGACATGCGCGCCCTGGAACCGGTCGATGCACTGCCGGTCGAGAGTGCGCCGCTCAGTTTGCCTAAGGAGATAGGAGCGGAGGCTGTCTCGATTGAGCCGCAATCCGTTGTGCCCAAGCCCGAACCCGAACTCGAGCAAGGACACGAAGCGAAGCCCAGCTTGGCGTCCAGAATGCGCCACTGGATGGATGCAATCGTGTCGTCGCCTTCTGCTGCAGGAAATCACGAAGAGGGCAAGGATAAAGGCGATTGGGTGGCGGGGGACTCGCAATCGCAGCCTCGAGAGGTTGCGCCGGTCGAGCAAGAGTCCGCGTTGCCTGAGCCGCCTCAGACGACGGCATTGGCGGTTGTAAGGCCAGCTGAAGAGAACTTTTTCGCGGAAGAGTCCGCGCCCGAGGAATCCGCCGCGGATGAATCCGCTCCTGTTGAAGCTGCGCCCGCCGAAATGGATTCCAGTGAAGTTGCGGCCGCCGAACAATCTCCCATTTCCATCGAAGCCGCTTCGTCTAGCGTTGAGACTGCCGATGCCGCGCCGCCGATTGAGAGTGACGCGCAGGCTCCGGTGGCTCACGCTTCCGAGTCCTCCGAAGCTGCCGCGCCGAAGAACCAGCCCGAGATATGGGAGCGCGTCGAAGAAACAACGTCTTCTTTCCGGGATCCGGACCTCGACGTTCCTCCGGCCGTTCGCGTGACGCCCGAGCCTTTGCTGATGGACGAAGAGCCCGAGCCAGTATCGAGTTACAGGGAATCGGAGCACGAGGAGCCTGCGGCTCACGCGTTTGAAGTAGCGACATCGCCGGAACCCATTGCGGAAGACGCGCCGGAAGAACAACCTTCTTTGCCTGAGCCTTCATTCAGGCCTGCGGCCGCCGAATCCGCAGCCGAATACAAAGACGAGCGCGTGCCGACGGGTCCGCTGCCGAATCGCGAGGCGCTGGCCGAGATTCCTTTCCTGAACCCGCCGCAAGGCTTTGACCCGAACGTCCACCCGGCGCAGTCTTCCGCAGCCGATGCCTCCACGGTTGATGCCGTGGTGGAAAAGTTGCTCGAAAGGCTTCAGCCGCAGCTCCATGACCTGCTCTCGCAGGGCGTGCTCAGGCCACTGGTCGAAAATCTCCTCCAGCAGGAAAACGCGAAGAAAGAAAAGTAGCTCCGCGCAATCCTTCTCTCGTTGCACTCAGCAAGATACTTCCGCTTGCGACGCCATTCTCTCGCGTATATGCTGTGCGCCGCCTGCATTTTAGGGCAGGGGGGATCATTCCGTGAATATTTCAGTGGAACGATTGCGTCGAATCAGGCTCAGCGGCTGCCGCGCATCTCTCATTTTTTCAGCTGCACTTCTTGCGAGCCTTTTCTTCAACGCCGCGCCGGCGCGCGCGGCTTCGTGCGAAAGCATGGCGTCGCTCTCGCTGCCCGATACCATGGTTACGAAAGCCGAAGTCGTACCGGCCGGTTCCTTTAAGGCGCCCGCTCCCGTTGGTCCTGCGCCGCCGATCGACTTTGGGCAGGCGAGCTACACGGATTTGCCTGCATTTTGCCGCGTTTCCGCCACGCTCAAACCGACGAGCGATTCCGATATTCAAATCGAAGTCTGGCTCCCCGTCTCCGGCTGGAACGGAAAATATGAAGCGGTGGGAAACGGCGGCTGGGCCGGCGTGATCAGCTATTCCGCGATGGGTGATGCAATCCGCGGTGGCTACGCCACCAGTTCCACCGACACCGGACACGAGGGCGCGAACGGCAAGTTTGCGCTCGACCATCCCGAAAAAGTCGTCGACTACGCCTACCGCTCCGAGCACGAGATGACGGTGAAGGCGAAGGCGATCATTACAGCCTTCTACGGCAAGCCGCCGCACTTCTCCTATTGGAACGGCTGCTCCACTGGCGGCAAGCAGGGCCTTACCGAAGCGCAGCGCTATCCCAAGGACTACAACGGCATCATCGCCGGCGCGCCCGCGAACTACATGATTCATCTTCACGCCGAATCAATTGCCGTCTGGCAGATCACGCACAAGACGCCGGAAGCGATGATCCCCCCTTCAAAATATCCGGTGATCCACGCGGCCGTATTGGAGAAGTGCGACACGCTCGACGGCCTCAAGGACGGGCTGATCGAGAATCCCATGCTCTGCCATTTCGATCCGAAAGTGATCGAGTGCAAGGACGGCGACGAGCCTTCCTGCCTCACCGCCGCGCAGGTGGAGTCGGCTCGAGCGATCTATGCTCCCATCCGGAATCCGCGCACGAAGCAGATCGTCTTCCCTGGACTCGAGCCCGGCAGCGAACTCGGCTGGGCTTTGCTCGCCGCCGCGAAGACGCCCATGATCTCGACCGACACATTCAAGTATGTGATCTTCAAGGATCCCAATTGGGACTACACCAAGATGAACATGGATAGCAACGTCGCGCACGCGGATAAGGTAGACGGCGGCCTGAACAACGCCATCAATCCCAATCTCAATCCGTTCTTCTCGCACGGCGGAAAGCTCATCATGTACCACGGCTGGAACGATCAACTCATCGCCCCCGGCAACACGCTCAACTACTACGACAGCGTCCTGAAAACGGTGGGCGCGCCCGCGAAGCAGGATATGCGGCTCTTCATGGTCCCGGGGATGCAGCACTGCCGCGGCGGCGAAGGCCCCAACGTCTTCGACATGATGCCCGCCATCTCGCACTGGACCGAAGGCGGAAAGCCGCCGGCCGAAGTGATCGCAGCGCACAAGACGAAGGACGGCGCGGTCGACCGCACGCGCCCGCTCTGCCCCTATCCGCAAATCGCGAAATATAAGGGCAGTGGCAGCATCGACGAGGCTGCGAACTTCGTCTGCGCCATGCCGTAGCGTTGGGACAGGGAGAAGAGCCCGGGGCTGAAAGCCCCTTTTTCGTTCGGCGGTCTTCGAGGGCCTGAAGGCCCACGCTTCCACCCTTTCCGCCTGCGGCGGTCTCTATGTGTGCACTCGATCAAATTGACGCCCCGCGCGCCTGCCGCTTATGATTGACTGTTTGGCTTCTGCAGAAAATCCAATTCCATAGGGAACGCATGCCCCGGGAAATTCCCAAGGCTTACGAGCCGCAGGAGATCGAAGAGCGCTGGGCCAAGGCCTGGTTCGACGAGAAACTTTTCCGCGCGGAAAATTCGGGCGACGGGCCGCCATTTTCGATCGCTCTGCCGCCGCCGAATATCACGGGGTCGATCCACATCGGCCATCTGCTCGAACATACGCAGATCGACATGCTGGTCCGCTGGCATCGCATGAAAGGCCATCGCACGCTCTGGCTGCCCGGCATGGACCACGCCGGAATCGCCACGCAATTCGTGGTCGAGCGCCAGCTTGCGGCCGAAAAAATCCGCCGGCAGGACCTCGGGCGCGAGGAATTCGAGCGGCGCGTGTGGAAATGGAAAGCGGAAAGCGGCGGCGTGATCAAGGACCAGATGATCCGCCTCGGCGCTTCCTGCGATTGGACGCGCGAGCATTTCACGCTCGAGCCGAAGCTCTATCGCTCCGTGCTGGAAGCGTTTCTGCGGCTCTACCGCGAGGGGCTGATTTATCGCGGGCGCTATATTGTGAATTGGTGCCCTCGCTGCCAGACGGCCATCAGCGACCTCGAAGTGGTTCACAACGAGCGCGTCGGCGAAATCTGGAATATCCGCTACCCGATCGCCGGCTCGAACCCGCCTGGCGGCGCGGCGAGCGAATTTCTGGTCGTCGCTACCACGCGTCCCGAAACCATGCTCGGTGATACGGCCGTCGCGGTTCATCCGGATGACGAGCGCTACCAGCGTTTCGTGGGCAAGACAGTGATGCCGCCGCTGATGAATCGCGAAATCCCGATCATCGCGGATACTTACGTCGACCGCGAATTCGGCACCGGCGTCGTGAAAATCACACCCGCGCACGATCCGAACGACTTCGAAGTCGGCAAGCGCCACAATCTGCCGGAAATCGACGTGATGACCAACGACGGCCACATGAACGACGCGGCCGGAAAATATGCGGGCCTCGAGCGTTTCGCCGCTCGCGGGCGCATCGTCGCCGATCTCACGGAGCTCGGCTTGCTTGAAGGCGTGAAGGAACACACGCACGCCGTGGGCAGATGCGACCGCTGCAAATCGATCGTCGAGCCGCGCATTTCGACGCAGTGGTTCATGAAGATGAAGCCGCTCGCCGAGCCTGCGAAGGAAGTTGTGAACGCGAATACGATCGAGGTCGTGCCCGACAATCAGCGGACGATCCTGCTGCAATGGCTCGACAATATTCGCGACTGGTGCATTTCGCGCCAGCTCTGGTGGGGCCATCGCATTCCGATTTGGCATTGCGCAGACTGCAAGGAAATGGTCCCGGCGCTCGATTCGCGCGTCGAAATTGTGGAGGGCCAAGCCCGCGCCGCGAGCGCGCCCACCAAATGCCCGAAGTGCGGCGGCGGGAAGCTGACGCAGGATCCCGACGTGCTCGACACGTGGTTCAGCTCCGCGCTGTGGCCTTTTTCGACGCTCGGCTGGCCGGACGACACCGAAGACTTGCGCACGTTCTATCCCACGAGCCTGCTGATCAGCGGGTACGACATTCTGTTTTTTTGGGATTCGCGCATGATTATGATGGGGCTGCACCTCACGGCTGGTCCCGAGCCGAAGGATCGCGTTCCGTTCCGCCGGCTCTACCTGCACTCGCTGGTGCGCACGGCTGAAGGCGCGAAGATGTCGAAGACCAAGGGCACGGGTGTCGACCCGCTGCAGCTCACGCAGCAATATGGCACCGACGCCCTGCGCTACATGCTTGCCAGCATGGCCGCGCCCGGCACGGATATCGCGCTTACCGAAGACCGCATCCTCGGCGCGCGCGCGTTCGCGAACAAAATCTGGAATGCCTCGCGCTTTCTTTTCATGAATCTCGAAAAAGCCGAAGCCACCGGCTTGACGCTTGAAGGGCTCGCCGCGCCCGAAATTCGCGCCGCAGCGCCGTATCCGGTGCCCGGCGAAGGCGCGTTGGCCCACCGCTGGATTTTCTCGCGGCTCGCGTGCGTCACGTCTCAGGTCGACGCTGCGCTCGAGAATTTCCGCTTCCACGAAGCCTGCCAGACGATCTACCAATTCTTTTGGGGCGATTTCTGCGATTGGTATATCGAATGGGTGAAGCCGCAGCTCGCTTCGCCCGATCGCGCGGTCGCGCTCGCGGCGTGGCGCAATATCTTCGCCGCACTCGACGCCGCGCTGCGCTTGCTGCATCCCGTGATGCCGTTCCTCACCGAGGAGTTGTGGCATCGCCTGCCGCAGCCGGCCGGCGCGCGCTCGATCGCGCTCGACAAATTCCCCGAGGCGCGCGCCGGCTGGGCCGATCAGGGCGCTGACGACGCGATGAGCATCCTGCAGGAGATCGTCGCCGCGGCTCGCAACATCCGCGCGGAAATGAAACTCGATCAGAAAAGGAAAGTCGCCGCCGATTTCTGGACGGGCGGCCCGATGCGCCGCAACCTGATCCACGAAAACATGGAACCGATTCTGCGCCTGGCGTCGCTCTCGGAGCTGCGCATTTCGCACGGCCATCTCAACCCCGAGGGCGCGGCGGTGCGTTCCACTGCCTCCTTCGAGCTGAGCATTCCGTACGCCGACACGGTCGACAAGCCCGCCGAAATCGCTCGCCTGAAAAAAGAGATCGACCGCCTCACGAAGGACGTCGAATCGAAGCAGCACCGCCTCGCGGACGAAAGTTTTACAAGCAAAGCGCCCGCGAAAGTCGTCGATGCCCTCCGCGCGACGCTGACCGAGCGCCAGCTAGAGCTCAAGAAGCTCCGCGCCCGCCTCCAGCAGCTCGAATCCTAGCGCGCGCGGCCTCTAGCCACTTGTCGCTAGAGTTGATCTCTTTAACGGCGAGAAACCTGAAGGATTCACCGCAGAGACGCAGAGTGCGCAGAGGAACCAGTAGGCCGGCCGACGGGAAGAGCGCCCGGTAACTGCGCTCGCGAGTTACGTTTTCCAACCACTAGAAGCTGTCAAGCTGTCTCATGAATGTTCGCCGCAAAAGCGAAGAGTGCCTTCAGGGGCTAAAGCCCAGCCGCTCTTCGCGGCAAATGTCGGAGCTGAAGCTCCGACCCCCTAAAGAGCATTTATGAGATGGCTTGTAGCCACTGGCCGCTTCCGCCATGTATCCTTCCTGTTTCCGCCGATGCCAACGAAGCGAATGGCAAGCCTGCCTGGCACGACCGACCGGCGCATCGACGCGCTGCTGACCCTGCTCGCCGAAAACTCGACCATCGTGATCAGCGGCGCGAAAATCGCGAAGGAAATCGGCGTGACGCGCCAGCAGGTGTGGCGCTGGATCGAACAGCTGCGCCAGCTCGGCGTGCGCGTGAAGGGCCACCCGCGCACGGGGTATCACATCGAGCGCGTGCCCGACATTCTCGTCCCGCAGATGCTGAGCCACCGGCTTTACGGCACGCCGTTCGCGCGCCGGATTTTCCACTTCTTCAAAGTCGACTCGACGAATTCCGTCGCCATGCGCCTCGGCGAAGCGGGCGAGCCGCACGGCGCTGTGGTGCTCGCCGAGGAACAGACGGCGGGCCGCGGCCGCGCGGGCCGTTCGTGGACGTCCGAAAAATCCGCGGGGATCTATTGCAGCATCCTGCTGCGCCCGCCGATTTCGCCGGCGCACGCGCCGCTGCTGACGCTCGTCGCGGGCCTTGCCGCGCGCGATGCTGCCGCCGAAGATCTCGATGCGCTTCCGGATATTCGGTGGCCCAACGACCTGCTCGTCGGCGGCCGGAAATTCTGCGGCATCCTTACCGAGATGCACGCCGAGCCCGACCGCATTCACTATGCGGTGGTCGGCATCGGCATCAACGTCAACCAGGCGAAGATGCCGGCCGATCTCGCCACGATCGCCACTTCGCTGCGAATCGAGACCGGCAAAGCGCATTCGCGCTTCGAGCTGCTGATTCGGTTGCTCCAGTATTTCGATCGCTACTACAATCAGTTCCTGGCCGATGGCGCGCTGCCGGTGCTCCGGCGGTTCGCGCAGGTGTCGAGCTATTACGAGGGGAAGCGCGTGCGGATCACCACGGCAACCGAAACCTTTACGGGCACGACGGCAGGCCTCGAGCCAAGCGGCGTGCTGCGCGTCGCGCGCGACGACGGGCGCGGCATCGAAGCCGTCCTTTCGGGCGACGTGGCGGAGGCCTCCTGATGCTGCTCACCCTCGACGCGGGCAACACGAACACGGTACTCGGCGTTTTTCGCGACCAGGAGCTCGTGGCGCACTGGCGCCTCAGCACGGCGCGCGATCAGACTATCGACGAATACGGCATCCTCACGCGCAATCTCTTCACGCTCGCCGGTCTTGAGCCGCGCGAGATCGATGGCGTCATCATCAGTTCCGTGGTGCCGCCGCTGAATAGCACGCTCGCGGGAATGGCGGAGCGATATTTCTCGCGCCAGGCGCTGTTCGTCGAGCCGGGGATCAAGACCGGCATGCCCGTGCAATACGACAATCCGCAGGAAGTGGGGGCGGACCGAATCGTCAACAGCGTCGCCGCCTTCGACAAATACGGCGGCCCGTGCATCATCGTCGATTTCGGCACGGCCATCAATTTCGACGCTGTCTCGGTGCGCGGCGAATATCTGGGCGGCGTGCTCGCGCCCGGCATCGGAATCTCCGCGGACGCGCTCTTCGCCCGCGCCGCGCGCCTGTTTCGCGTCGAGATCAAAGATCCCGGCAAGGTGATCGGCACGAACACCGCCGCGTCGATGCAATCCGGCCTTTTCTACGGCTACACCGATCTCGTCGACGGCATTCTCGACCGCATGAAGCAGGTAATGGGCCCAAAAACAAAAGTGATAGCTACAGGCGGCCAGGCAGCGCTCATCGGAGGCGCCTCGCGCCACATCGAAACGATCGACGAATTTCTGACGCTGCATGGCCTGCGCATCATCTGGGAACGAAACCAAACCAGCGCGCCCGGCCACAACTCCGCGCCGAAGAAAGTCTCCGACCGGCACGCGCATTAGGGCGAAGAATTGTGACGAATCCCCAGAATCCCGCGCCCGCAGCCCTCACGGACCCTTTCAACTATTTCAACTACTTCACGGAAATCGAGGACTACTTCTGGCGCAAGCGCGGCGCGCATCTGCTCGTCTCGCCGCTCGATTGGGCGATCGTCGAGACTTGGCAAAAGGCCGGCATCCCGCTGGGCGCCGTACTCAAAGGGATCGACCGCGCATTCGAGAGCTGGGGACGCTCCCGACGCGCGGCCGGAGGGCGCCGGCTGAAGAGCCTCGCCTACTGTGTGGACGCTGTTCTCGATGCCGCGGCCGAAGCGCAGGAAGCCGCCGCGGGATCGGGCCCCGAAGTAAAAGCAGGCCGGCCGGCATCCGAGCCTTTTTCACGCGATGAACTGAAAAAATATCTCGAGCGCAATGCCGCCCGCGTCCGAGCCGCGGCCGAAAAGCGCCGCGGCACGCACGCTGCACTCGCAGCCCGTCTCGAAGAGACCGCCAAGCGCCTCGACGAGGCTTTGCCGCTGCTCGATTCGCCCGGCGCGCTCGATCTCGAAGATCTCGAGCGCCGCCTCACCGTTCTCGAGGAGAAGCTCAGCGCGGCGCTCGCCGCCGATGCCGACGAAGAAGGCATGCTCTCGATCCGCCGCGAAATGGACCGGTCGCTCGCGCCCTACCGACGCAAGATGTCCGCCGGGCAGCTCGCGCAGCTTGAGCGCCAGTACATCCAGAAGCGCCTCTTCGAGCAGTTCGATCTGCCGCGCCTGAGCCTGTTTTATCTGACGTAAGGGCGCTATTCTTGCGGTCTGATCGTAAGTATTTTCCGCGATTGACGCCGTGCCCGGCCCCCGCTTAAATCGCAGCTTCACGCCGTGAACGAACCTCGCTGAGCTGTCGGTTTTCGTGGTCGTTCCGCTAAGAGACGTTGCGATATCGGCTCGCGTCGTGTGGTAGCGTGGAATCACACACAATGGACATCACAATCGAAAAACTTATTTACGGCGGCGAAGGCCTTGGCCATCACAATGGCTCGACCGTCTTCGTGCCGTTCGTCCTGCCCGCCGAGCGCGTCTCCACCGAGCCGGTTGAGCAGAAGAAAAAATTCGTGCGTGCGCGCGTCGAGCGCGTGCTTGAACCCTCGCCCGAGCGCATCGCGCCGCGCTGCCCGCATTTTGGCGTTTGCGGCGGTTGCGATTATCAGCACACACCTTACGAAGCGCAACTCCGGTACAAAGCCGCCATTCTGCGCGAGACGCTTGGCCGGATAGGCCGAATCGACTGGCCCGGTGAGATCACGGAGCACGCATCGCCGCCCTGGGGCTATCGCAACCGCGCGCAATGGAGGATTCGATCGATCGAGAACGATGACGGCGCCGAGAAACTCGCGATCGGATATTTTCGCGCCGGGTCGACCGCGCTCTGCGACGTGGAGGATTGCCAAATCCTCTCGCCGCTGCTGCTGAAGACGCTGCTCGCCCTGCGCGGCGCTCTCGCGGCGGGCGCGCTGCCGCGCGAGTTGCGCGAGATCGAGGTATTCGCCGGAGCAAATGATTCGAAGCTGCTGCTCACGGCCACATTCGCCCGGTTCCCGAAGAAAGCGGAGGAAGCCGCGAAATTATTTCGCGAAATCGCGCCCGAAATCGAAAGCCTGCTGTTTCACGATCCGGGCCGCGAGCGCATGGAACTCGACGGTCCCGGCTTCCTCGATTACCAGAGCGGCGCCACCACGTATCGCGTCGGCCACTTCTCGTTTTTCCAGGTGAATCGTTTTCTCTCGGATGATCTGGCTCGCGAAGTCACCGACAACGAAGAGGGCAAACTTGCGCTCGACCTGTTCGCTGGAGTGGGACTCTTCTCCGTGCCGCTGGCGAAGCGTTTCGGTCACGTGCTCGCCGTCGAGTCGAATCCGGCTGCTTCCCGCGATCTCGAATCCAACGCCCGCACGAGCAGCGGAATCGAGATCCGCACCGCCGATGTCGAGCAGTTCCTCGCAAAATACAAGGGCAAGCCCGATCTGATCGTCCTCGATCCGCCACGCGCTGGCCTCGCGCCCGGCGATGCAAAACAGCTCCTGCGCATCTCGCCCGCGCGCATCACGTACGTTTCCTGCGAGCCTCCGACCTTGGCCCGCGACCTCGCTGCGCTCACGAGCGGCGGCTACGAAATCGCCGCGATTCATCTCTTCGATCTCTTTCCCCAGACATTCCATATGGAGGCGGTAGTTCGCCTACGCCGAAAGCCGTGAAACAGCCATGAAGCTTCCCGCGCTCTGGATCGCCGCGTCGTTCGCGGCCGGAATCGCGATCGCCACGCGCTGGCCGGGGCCGTTGAATCTGTGGCTGGCCGCAGCCTTCGCGACCATGCTAATCGGTGGAGTGTTGCTGTGGCGTTCGAAGACGCACGCGGCTTGGGCGCTTGGGCTCGTCGCATGGCTTACGCTTGGCGGCCTTGCAATCTGCATGGAGCGCGCGGCGATTCCGGCAAACCACGTCACGCGCCTCATCAGCGCCGGCCGCTTGGATACGACGGAGCCGCTCCGCTGGCAAGGGCGCCTGCGCGAAGATCCGATGGCTTTGCCCTGGGGACGGCGCTACGAAATCGATCTCGAGCAGGTTGAGATTGGCGGCGCCAGCATGCCCGTAAGCGGCGGCCTGCGCCTGAATCTCTACGGCGCGGAACATTTTGAAGGCACGCCGCGCGGTCTGCGAGCAGGCGATCGCGTCCAGGCCCTCGTGCGGGCGCGCCCGCCGCGTAATTTTCTCGATCCGGGCGCATTCGACGAGCGCGGCTATCTGGCGCGGCAAAAAATCGACCTCACCGGCTCGCTGCGCAGCGGCGAATTGCTGCAGCTGATCGACCGCCCGCGCCCGACGTTCTCTCAGCGCCTGGCGCGCGTTCGCGGCACGCTGCTTGCGCGCCTCGACGAGCTTTTTCCCGGCCAGCCGCAGCGCGCGGCCGTGCTTCGCGCGATGCTCCTCGGCGACCGCAGCTTCGTGGATTCGCAGGTCGTCATGGCGTTTCAGAAGACAGCCGCATACCACGTGCTCGTGGTGGCGGGCTGCACGTCGGAGCGCTCGTCGTGTTCTTCCTGTGGCTGTGCCGCAAGCTGCGGTTCACGATCTTTGCCACGAGCTTGATGACCGTGATTGCGCTCGCGGCCTACGTTGGCGTGGTGCAAGACCGTCCGCCGATCTTTCGCGCCGCGCTGATGGCTGCGCTCTATCTTTGCGCGCGGCCGCTGTTTCGTCGCATCGAGTTGCTGAATACGGTGGCGCTGGCGGCGCTGGTGATTCTGTTCTGGAAGCCATCGTCGCTCGCGGATTCAAGTTTCGAGCTTTCATTCGTCGCGGCAGGCGTGATCGCGGGCCTTGCCGTGCCGTGGATGGAGCGGACGAGCGCGCCGTACCATCAGGGCCTGCGACATCTCGGCGACGTGACGCGCGACGCGCAGCATCCGCCGAAAGTCGCGCAGTTCCGCATCGACTTGCGCGCCGCCGCCGCGCGCATCGCATCGCACTTGCCGCAATGGCTTGCTCCCCGCGCAAGCAGGGTCGTCACCATGCCGGTTCGCGTCGGCCTCCGGTTGTGGGAGATCGTGCTGCTCTCCGCGGTGATCCAGTGGGGCATGATGCCGCTGCTGGCGATGGATTTTCATCGCGTCAGCCTCGCGGGCCCGTTGAGCAATATTCCAGCCGTGATTCTGACGGGCCTCATCGTTCCGCTCGGTTTCGTCGCGCTCCTCGCGACGTTTGCCTGGGCGCGCCTTGCATCCGTGCTCGCGAAGGCCCTCGGATTCTGCACGGGAATGCTGCTGGCGATCGTCGAGTGGTTCAGCCGGTTGCCGCACGTCTCGTATCGCATTCCTGGTCCGCCCGTGTGGCTATGGCTGGCATTTTTCGCTGTGTTCGTGGCGCTCGCGGTGGCCGCGCGTGCCGCTGCGTCTCATCGAATCAATCGGATCGCCCGGCGCCAACTGTCTCCGCCCATCGCGCCCGCCGAGTGGGTGTCGGCTGTGGTTCTCGCCGCACTCACCGTGCTGGTTGCTACGCACCCGTTCCGACCGAATCTCGATCGCGGAAAACTCGAGGTCAGCGTGCTCGATGTGGGCCAGGGCGATTCGATCTTCGCTGCGTTTCCCGGCGGACGCACGATGCTGATCGACGGCGGTGGCCTCTCCGGCTCCGAATGGGTCGGCGGCTACCGCTCCGGCACCGATGTCGGCGAAGAAGTCGTATCGCCGTACCTCTGGTCGCGCGGACTGAAGCGCCTCGACGTCGTCGCGCTCACGCACGCCGACCACGATCATCTGGATGGTTTGTACAGCGTGCTGGAAAATTTCGAAGTCCGCGAGTTGTGGGTTGGGAGCGATGACGAAAGGCCGGCGTTTCAGCGGCTCCTCGCGGAAGCGCGCTCGCGCGGCGTCACGATCGTGCGCCAGTCTCGAGGCGCCGAATTCAATTGGCAGGGCGTTGAAGGAGAGGTGCTCTGGCCGCCTGCCAATGAGCCTGTTGGAAAAATTCCCAACAACAGCTCGCTCGTCTTGCGCCTTTCCGACGGCCGGGTTCGTTTCCTGCTCACGGGAGATATCGAAAAGCAGACTGAGGAAGAACTGGTTGCCGGGCAAGAGCCACTCACGGCCGATTTCCTGAAAGTGCCGCACCACGGCAGCAAGACATCTTCAACTCAGGCATTTCTCGCAGCGGTTGCGCCGCGTGTCGCTGCCGTCTCGGTAGGCGAATCGAACGCCTTTGGTCACCCGGCTCCGGAGATTGTCGAACGCTATCAGGACGATGGTATCCGCCTGCTCCGCACCGATCGCGAAGGCGCGATCACCACGCTTACGGACGGGCAAAATCTCTCCGTGCACGCCTACGTGGAGCAGCGATAACGCTCGCGCGCCGCCAATTTCTACCAGCCGGTCGGCTGCTTATACGGCAGCGCGAGCTGCACGCCTTCCACCTGCCGGATCTTGCCGTTCTGGATCTTGAAAAATTCGGCGACCTCGACGCTAAACGGCCTTTTCGCCGACGGCGGCATCGGAATCTTGCCAACGCCCGGCACGTCCGCTTCGAGCACGGTGCCCGGATGGTTGAACATGAAGAAGCCGAACACAATTCCCATCTTTTCGTCGACGACCATAAATCGCCGCGGATTGACCGAGTGGATGTACGCCCAAATCTTCGTATTCATGTTCTCGCGGCATCCCATCGCGGCAGGATTAAACGAGCCGTGCCCCCAGCCTTCGTTGTATGAGAGATTGTTCGTATCCTGAATGCCATCCAGGATTCGATTGCATTTGTCATCGAACGGAACCATGTCGCCGGACAAATGCACAATACCCTCGAAATATTCGTTCGCGATCTTCAGCATGTCCGCACGCGACACGCGCTCGGATGGCGTGAGAGGCGTGACGAAAACCGGATTCGGATGGCCGAACTTCTCGAGGTCCGTCGCCGGGTCAGCACCGCGGCGCACGACCGTTTCGACCTCGGTGATCTTGCGATGGACCACCCGCAGCCGGACCACCAAAATCGCCGGCGTGCCGTTTTCCAGGATCGTGCATTCACAACCCACCTCGCCCGCTTGAGGATCAGCGAAATAGATCTTGTAGGTGCCCATGCCGCTGATCGTGCCCCACAGCGCGTCGCCGAGCTTCAGCGGAATCGTGTTTTCCGTGAACTTCACGTGCGCGGCCACCGGCAACCGGCCCGGATCGTGCGCGACGAGCGCGGCCAGATACTGATCGACGAAGCCGGTAAGGCAAGCATAGTCACAGGCGCCCGCCGAGGCTTGCGGATCACCGGGGCGGCTCGCAGCCCTACCCGCAGGCGCTGCAAATATCGCCAAAATCAAGGCCGCGGTCGCGAGAGAAATCAGCGACTTTGTTCGCATCGTTCCCTCCTTCGTGTTTCAAATGTCGCAGCGCCCGGGGTGAGTACTATTGTGCGGCCGCGAGGTGCGGTTCATAATATTTGCAGGTGGCTGGCAGACCATGGAAACTGCGCAAGATAGTCCGGCTCCTTTACCCACCCAGGAGCAGATCGACGAAGAGAGCAGGCGCATTCGCCGCCTGCGCATTCTGGTCCGCCTGACGCTTGAAACCATCGCCGAAGGCGGCCTTTCCCCCGAAGAAGCAGCAAGCATGATCGCCGCCACGCGCCGCGTCGCGCTCGAAATGTTTCCCGGCAAAGAGCGCGCGTTCGATCTGATCTACCGCCCGCAATTCCAGCGAATGATGCACGCGGTGTATCGCCTGCAATAGCCGTGCGTCAGTAACCGAATCGCCGCCGAATCCACATCCGCATAAAGAGGATGCCCAAGCCCGCAATCGTTCCGATCAGAGCCTTGTATTCGCGGTTGCGGCGATACTGCGCCCAGGAAAATTGCTGCCCCCCCGTTTCGCCGCCGGATGATCTCGCATCGGCGGCGGTAAACCAAGCGGAAAAAGAGCGGGACTCGCGCGGCGTACTCGTCAAAGGCCTCGCCGAACCGGCGATGCAGATCCTCTTCTTCGTTGCGCATCACCGCGTAGTAGAAGATTCCGAAATACGCCACCACGAGCAGCGCCGGCCCACCACGAGCTTCCCGCAATCGCAAAGCCCGCAGCGAGAAAGCGCGCTGCCAAAATACAGCGGATTCCGCGTGTGCGCGTACGGTCCCGATGTGGCGAGTTCGCGGTCCTTGCGAAGGTGGCCTGAGGACGCGCCGCGAATGAGAAGCCCGATGGCCGCGACAACCGCGCCGATCAGAATCCCGCGCGGCTTGGGGTCGGCGAGCACCAGATACACGACGGCGACGGGATAGCCCGTGCGGACGCGCCAGCGCATCCAGAATTTTCTCGGCTCGCTCAAGATTCCTTGCCCCAGCGGCGCGCGATAGCTTCGGCGACTTGCGGCACGCTGAGCGACAGCATAGCAGGCGAATAGGTTTTGCCGCGGCGATACGTCGTCTCGCAATTTTGCGGGTTGCGCAGAACGATATGGCGCGAGGCACCCGGAGAATCGGGCGAATGCGGTCCGTTGCGCGCGGGATCGGTGGGACCGAACAGGCCGACGACCGGCGTGCCCAGCGCGGCGGCGAGATGCAGCGGCCCGGTATCCGCGGAAACGACGAATCTAGCGCGGCGCATCAGCGCCATCAACGGACCAAGACTGAGGAGGATTGCCGCCGGCGCAGGATCTCCCGCAGCCTCAACCACTTCGCGCGCGAGACCTTCCTCGCCGGGGCCGAATGTAACGACGCCACGCCAGCCATAGCGCGCCGCAAGCACAGGTGCAGTTCCCCATAGCGCTGCGCGGGCCAACACTTCGAGCGCCAGCCGCCGCCGGGATTTAGCACATAGAAATCCGCGAGCGAGTGCGCGGTCAATTCGCGCGCCGCGTGCTCTTCGTCTTCAGCGCGAATCGCGAGAGGAAACCGCGGCGCGGACTTTTTCGCCCCAGCAAATTGGGCAAGAGTGAGATTGTGGTCGACCTTATGAGGGCCGCGCGGATTGATGCAATCCGTGTACAAAACCGAGGCAAGCCCTTCGCGCGCGTAGCTGCTCTGAAATCCGATCCGGTGCGGCGCTCCGGACGCAAAGGCGAGCAGCGCCGATTTGTACAGCGCCTGAAAATCGATCGCGCACGTATATTTCCCAGCGCGTATTTTGGGGATCGTCGCGGCCACGCCGCTCGCGCTTTTGCGATCCGCGGCAATTACTTCGGTGAGGTCCGGATTTCCTTCGAGCAGGCGCGCCCATTTCGGATCGATGGCCCAATCGATGCGCGCATCGGGAAATGTGTCGCGAAGGGCCGATGCGGCGGGAATGGCGTGAATCACGTCGCCCATCGATCCGAGCCGGACGAGCAGAAAACGCCGGTCAGGCATCGCTTTTCCGGCGCGCGCGATCCAGCAGCTCGCGGGTCGAGTGGTCCTTGGGATCACCGACGATGGCGACGCGGATGCCGAGCAGCGCGGCGAGATCGCGTTCGGGCACCGTATCCGGCGTGTAATCGGTGCCCTTTGCGTGGACGTCCGGCTGGAATTCGCGGAGGAGCGATTCGACATTGAGCTCGTCGAAGATGACGACGTAATCCACGGCGGCGAGCGCGGCGACCAGCCATGCGCGAGCGCGCTCCGTGAGGATCGGGCGGCCCGCGCCCTTCAGGCTTCGCGCACTCGAATCGGAATTCACGCCCACGATGAGCACGTCGCCCTCGGCCTTGGCTGCCTGCAGGTAGCGGACGTGGCCTACATGAAGCAGATCGAACACACCATTGGCGAAGACGATCTTGCGGCCAGCGCGGCGGTGCTCCGCGATCAGGTCGTGAAGGCCGCGGCGGGAAAGAATTTTGTCGCGCGTGTCCATTTGGTCTTGTGCGGGCCGGTGTTCGGCTGATTGTATCGAATTGGTCGCGAAGGCCGGCGATACTACCGTTGCGCCGTGGCCTCGCGCCGAAGCGCTGTCTCAAGCTCCGCGCGCGTCACGGTAGCCGTGCGGCGCTTCATCACCACGATGCCGCCCGCGTAGTTCGCGAGGTGCGCCGCTTCGACCCAAGAAGCGCCGGCCGCCCGCGCCAGCGTAAAGACGGCGATCACGGTGTCGCCGGCACCGGTAACGTCGACCGGCGTATCGGAGCCGTAAATCGGAATGTGCCGCGGCGACTCCGCGTCGCGTTCGAAGACTGCCAGGCCGTCTTTGCCGCGCGTGACGAGCACGGACTCAACGCCCAGATCGCGCAGCGCGCGCACGCCAAGCTCTTCAAGTTTTTCCCTATTGGTTCCAATGCGCGCCTGATACGCGGCCTCGATCTCGGGTTCGTTGGGCGTCGCGGCGGTGACGCCCGCATCGCGATATTCGAGCAAGCGGAAGCGCGAATCGAGCGTAATGGACTTGGCGCGAAGGCCCTTCACCAGCGTGGGCGTCGCGGCGCCAAGGCCGTAATCAGAGACGAGCACAGCGTCCGCCCGCCGCGCTGCCGGACGCGCCTTGCGAGCGACCGATTCCTGCGCCTGCGCGGGAAGCTCGCCCGACGGCTCGCGGTCCACGCGCAGCACCTGCTGCTCGGTGGTATGCGTCCAGCCGGCGAGAAAGCGCGTTTTCGTGGTGGTGGTCCAGCCGCGCACGCGCAGAATGCGCGACGTATCGACGCGCTTGCGGCGAAAATAGTCGAGCAGCGCCTGGCCGCCCTCGTCATCGCCGACCACTCCGACCGGTACGACGCGCGCGCCCAGATCGGCGAGGTTGTTGACCGCGTTGGCTGCGCCGCCCGGATAGATTTCGCTGGCCCGGCGGCGCAGGATCAGCACCGGCGCTTCGCGCGAGACACGCGAAATTTCTCCCGAGACGAATTCATCGAGCACGAAATCGCCGATCACGCAGATTTTCTGGCGCGGGAATGCGCCGACGATATCGAGCAGGCGCGTAAGATCGACGCTGTGGTCGGCGGTGCGGCTGGCAGAGGGGCGCGGCGCGCGTCTTCGTTGCTTAGGGGCGGGACTCAAGCTTTCTCCTTGAAAAGGCGGTACGAGATGGCCGCGCGAAAAAGTATCACAGCGGCGCCAAGAGCGGCAAACGCGCGGGACGAGGCGCCAGCACCACTCGCGGCGGCATGATTCATGTTGCTGAACCTGCGCGCGATGCAGTCGCAGCCTTGATGACTGCCCAGAACTCTTCTTCGCGGCCGATGCGCAGCCCGATGCGGCAGTACCAGATATCGACCGCGCGCCATTTCACCCCGGCTAGATTGAACACGTCTTTCTCCGTGCAGATGAGGCCGTCGGCGCCGGCGGCATGAGCGGCCGCTCCGATCGATTCCAGGTCGTGCTGAATGTAGCGGTGGTGATCCGGAAAAAACTGGTGCCCCACCACGCGCAAGCCCCAATCGTGCAAATCGGCCAGGAACGAATCCGGATTGCCAATGCCGCAAAACGCGAAGAATTTTCGAAAACGGGATCGAGGATCTTCCTCGCCCGGATCCTCGCCGCGCATGAGCCGGATCGAATCAAGCCGGTTGCGCGCGTAGAAGATCGGCGCGTCGGTATCGCGGCGCAGGGCCGCCTCGAGGGCGGGCGCGTGATCGCTGCGCGTGATGACGATCGCATGAGCGCGCTTGAGCGCCGATCGAGGTTCGCGCAATCGTCCCGCGGGCAACAAGTGGCCGCCGCCGAATGGGCGAATCGCATCGATCAAGACGATATCCACGTCGCGCGCCAGCCGCAGATGCTGAAAGCCATCGTCGAGGATGAACCATTCGACGCCGCGTTGCGCGAGTTCGCGTCCGCGAGCGAAGCGATTCGCACCGACGCCGAAAAGAACGCGATCGCCCAGGCGCTTCAAGAGCAGTTGAACTTCGTCACTGGTGGAACCACCCGGCAGGAGCTTTCCGCCGTAGCCCCGCGTGAGAATTCCCGCCGTCATTCCCTCCGAAATCAGGCGGTCCGCAATCCACAAAACCATGGGCGTCTTGCCCGTGCCGCCCGTAGTGAGATTGCCAACGCTGATCACGCGGCCATCCAGCCGCTTCTGCCGCAGAATGCCCTTGCGATAGGCGAGCGAACGCAGCCAGACGTAGGCGCCATACGGCAACGTAAACGGCCACAGAAGCCAGACGGACGCTTCCTTGGACGTCACGCCGCGCGCCTTTTTGCGGCTAGCACTTCGGCGATGCGGTCGAGCGACCGCGCCGTGGCGCCGCGATTGCGCTCGGAAAGCCGCAGCGCCGCCTTACCCATGCGTTCGCGAAGCGTGTTGTTTTCGATGAGCTGCACCCACACCGCGCCGAGCTGCGGTCCGCTTGAAACCTGTACCGCCGCCTGCGCGGAGAGAAATTGCGCCGCCATGTCGCGAAAATTTTCCATGGATGGGCCAAACACGGGCGGCTTGGCAAACCATGCAGGCTCGAGAATGTTGTGGCCTCCCGCGGGAACGAGCGAGCCGCCCACGAAGGCAGCATCCGCCAGCAGATAGAGTGCCGCAAGTTCGCCGATCGTATCGAGCACGATCACGTCCGCATTCTCGTCGAGCGGAGCATCGAAGTCGATACCGCTTCTGCGCAAGGCGTTCCATCCGTCGGCGGTCGCGATTGTCGCGGCGGCCTCGAAACGATCAGGTTTGCGCGGCGCAAGGATCAGCAACGCGTGGCGCCACTGGCGCTGCACGATGTCGTAGGCCGCCAGCACCGCTTCCTCTTCCTCCGCGACCACGCTGCCCGCGATCACCACGGGCCAGCGTTCCTGGCGGCGAATCTGATCCTCGAGCCAGACGCCGAACGGGCCGATATTGGGCTGCTCGCCGTCGTATTTCAGGTTCCCCGTCACTTCGACCGATCCCTCGGGCGCGCCCATTTCGTTGAGCCGTGCCGCGTCTTCGGGCGTTTGCGCGAGGAAGCGTTCGCCATCCTGCAACACGCGCGCGAAAAACTCGCCGACGATGAATTTCCAGCGGTTGTAGCGCGCGAAGGATCGTTCGGATATTCGCGCATTGGCGAAAACTACGGGAACACCACGGTGCCGCGCCTCGCGCAGGAAATTGGGCCAGATCTCGGTTTCCATCACGATCACGAGCGCGGGCTGCATCGCGCGCAGGGCGCGGCGAACGGGCACGATCCAGTCAAGCGGGAAATAAAAAATAGCGTCGGCCGATTGCAGGCGTTCGCGCGCCAGGCGCTGGCCGGTCTCGGTGGTCGTCGAGACGAAAACCGCGCGCTCCGGGAAACGCTGTTTTAGGCCCTCGACGAGCGGCTTGGCCGCCAGAACTTCGCCGACCGACACCGCGTGAATCCACACGGGGCGCATCGCGGAATCTGCCCCTGCGGAAGCAGCGCTCGCACGGGACGCGATCTCAGGCGGCAGGCTGCCGAGGCGCTCGGCCAGCGCGCGCGAGGGCTCGCCGCGGCTCCAGGTGCGCAGCGCGTAGTAGGGCACCAGCAGAAGCATGCCAATCGCCGTGAGAATCCGGTAAAAAAAGTACATGAAAGAAGGGGCGCGCGGCTCGACACAACCGCAGCGCGAATCAACCTCCGGCGTGCATGTTCCGTAGTATAGCGTGCTCTGCGAAATTTGGGCCGCGGCCGGCGGATTGCTTAGGCGACCACGCAGCGGGCAAAGCTCATGCGGGCGATGCTAGGGCTTGTTGTTCTTCGTCAGATACGCCGAGATGGCCGCCAGATCCGCGTCGCTGATCTCGGTCTTGCGAAATGTGGGCATGAACAAAACCCCGTGCCGGACGAACGTCTTGATCACCGCCGGGGTCAAATCCGTCCGCTCTTCGAGCACGGCCGGCTTCTGGCCGCGGGCCGCGAGCGAAGCCGTGCCGGGCTTGTCCGCGCCGGGGCCGTGGCACGGGTAGCACCACTTTTGATAGACCTTGTGGCCGCGCTCGACCTGCGCGTCATCGGGCGCGGGAGCCGCGAATACCTGCGCCGCGAAGATGAGGCTCATTGCCGCGAGTAGACCAGCTCTCACATTTTTCATCTTAGGCCTTCCTCATACTTTTGGGCCAGATGCCGCACTTGCCCGGCGAAAGAATTCCGTTCGGGTCGACTGCGTCCTTGATCGTTTCGTGGAGGCGCCGCAGCGCGTGATTGTTGTACGAGTACGCGTCGGACACCGTGCCCATGAACGCCGTGTGCGTGCGGTATTCGCCCCAGCCGTGTTCGGCTGCGACCTGGATCAGCCGCTTGAAGTGCTCCCGATTCTTCCGGTTCTTCTCCACATCGTGTTCCACGGGAAACCCGAAAAGAACCAGAAAGCAGCGCGGATAATTGGACGATGGGCCGATGAAAAACATCGGGCCCGGGGCCATGCCCATTTCCCTGTATGCGTCGGTGAACACCTGCTGCGCCTCGAGGATCGCTTCGCCGGTCATCGGGATGATCGGCGAAAACCAGACGTGCCCGTAGCTGCGTGGTCCGCCGACACCGAATACCGAGAGGTTGGGTATGCCCATGGCGACCGGAGTCGGAAACGGCAGCGACTGGTTGGGATCCAGCGGGAACCGCCGCATGGGGCCTTCGCGGAATTTCGCGCCGGGGATGGCGGAAAACTTCTCCTGCGCGTGTTCCCACTGCGCCGAGACGACCTTGGCCGGCCCGTAGAACGGCAGCTCGACGCTCCAATAGCCGAGATTTTTCTCCTGCGCGTACTGTTCCAGCTCTTGCGTCGACGGGCCGCCCGCCTTCGCATAGAGCGCCGCAAGCGCGGGGTCCTGCCGAGCGTACGTCAACGGGCTCGCGACGTTCGTGGTGCCGAGGACGATGCTGGAGTTCATCAAGTACGCGAGCGTCGCGACGAGCGGAACGAGATCATCGCGCTTGAATACGGTCACCGTGCCGGTCAAATAGGTTTCAGGCTCCGGAAACAGCCAAATTCCCATCTTCGTCACGATGCCCAGGCTTGATTGCGAAAACATTCCATCGACGTACGGGCCGAACCCGTACTTGTATTGCTGCCAGGTCTTCGATCCCGGCAGCGCGCCCATGCCCGTGCGCATCACCTCGCCATTCGGCAGCACGACTTCCATGCCGCACTCGGCGTCGAAGTGGTCCCGCATCGGAGTGCGCCCGCCGCCGCGATCAAGAGCGTTGCCCATGGGGCTTCCCCAGCCGGGATCGGCGGGATCGATCCACACTTTCAGTTTGCGATCCTGGATGTACCGGTACAAATCGAAGTAGCTGACGCCCGGCTCGACCAGCGCGTAGGCGTTTTTCTCGTTCACTTCGAGAACGCGATCCATGCGTTTCAGGTCGAGGACCATGGTGCCGGAAAGCAGCGGCGCCGCGCCGCCGTAGCCGAGATTCTTGCCGGTCGAAATGGTCCAAAGCGGAATTTTGTACTGGTTGGCGATCTTGACGATTTTCTGCACGCTTTCCACGCTGTCGGGCGCGACGGCAGCGGATGGGATCGGCTCTTCTTCCTCGTGCCAGAAGGGCGAGTATGAATCGCGATAGAGATCAACGTCCTCGTCGGACGAAAACACCCATTCCTTGCCGATGGCTTCCTCGAATTGCTTGAGCGCGTCGGAAAAATCCTTGCCGCTCAGACCCGGTGGGAGTCGACGCATTTACGCCTCTGCCCCAATCTTCAAGCTCGCGCCTTTCGCATGCGCTCGGGCCAGATTCCCGATTTCCCCGGCGAGAGAATGCCGTTGGGATCGAGCGCGTCCTTCAGCGTCTCGTGATAGCGCCGCAGCGCGTGATTGTTGTACGAATAGGTGTTCGCGACCGTGTCCATGAACGCGGTGTGCGTTCGATATTCGCCCCAGCCATGTTCGGCACCGGCCTGGGCGAGGCGCTTGAAAACCTCGCGGGTCTTGCGATTCTTTTCCACGTCGTGCTCGATCGGGAACCCGAAGAGCAGGACGAACGATCTCGGAAAATACGACCACGGCAGCGCAAAGAATGTGTTCTTCGGCTCGACGCCCATGTCCGCATACACCTGGCCGAAGACTCTTAGCGACTCGAACACCGCCTCGCCCGTCATCGGAATAATGGGCGAAAAGCCCAGGTGTCCGGAGCTCGATTGCAGGAGGCCAAACACGGAAAGATCGGGAACTCCAAAGGCGACGCGCGGTATGCCGTCTCCCTCTTTCATCTCGAGCGGAAAGCGATACGACGGGCCGTCTTTGAATGTCGCGCCGGGAATCGCCGAGAATTTCTCCTTCGCGTATTCCCACTGCGCATCGACCACCTTCGCCGGGCCGTAGAAGTGCAGCGGGCAGCTCCAATAGGGGAGATTCTTGTCGCGGCCGATCTGCTCCATCTCGGCCACCGAAGGGCCGCCGGGCATGTCGAGCACGCTGCCGCCCTGCGACGCGCGGTAATCGAGCAGGGGGCTATCGAGCAGAATCGTGCTTTGGACGATCTGCGAGTTCATCAGATACGACAGCGTGTCGACGAACGGGATGAGGTCGTCGTGTTTCTGCACGAAAACCGTGCCTTCGCGATACGCCTCCGGCTCGGGCAACAGCCAGAATCCCAACTTCGTCACGACGCCGAAATTCGATTGCGAAAATATGCCGTCGACGTAGGGCCCGAATCCGTAGCGATATTGCTGCCACGTTTTCGAGGCGGGCAGCGCGCCCATGCCCGTCCGCACCACTTCGCCATTCGCGAGGACCACTTCCATGCCGCAATGCGCGGCCCAGTGATCGCGCATCGGCGTGCGTCCTCCGCCGCGTTCGAGCGAATTGCCGACCGGGCTGCCCCAGCCGGGATCGGGAGGATCGAGCCAGACTTTCAGCCCCTTGCCGTGAATGTAATTGTAGAGGTCGAAATAACTTACGCCGGGCTCGACCAGCGCGTACGCATTTTTCTCGTTTACCTCGAGGACTTGATTCATGCGCTTCAGATCGAGCACCACGCTGCCGGACAGAAGCGGCGCAGCGCCGCCATAGGCGAGATTCTTGCCGGTCGAAATCGTCCAGAGGGGAATTTTGTAATCGTTGGCGACCTTGAGGACCTTCTGAATCTGCTCCACGCTCTCGGGAGCGACCGCGGCGGACGCGACCGGATCCTCCGGCTCGTGCCAGAAGGGTGAGTATGCGTCGCGGTAGAGGTCCGTATCCTCGTCGGAGGAAAAGACCCACTCCTCCCCGACGGCTTCTTCAAATTGCTTGAGCGCGTCGGCGAAATCTCTGGCGCTCACCCCCGGGGGAAGCCGCATAGACACTCCTGTGGGTCTGGTACTGGGCGCTAGTGCTTGTTATTGCGCGTGAGGTACGCCGCGATGGCGTCCAGGTCGGCATCGCTGATTTCCGTTTTGCGGAAAATCGGCATGATCGAGATGCCGTTGCGGACGTACATTTTGATCAGTTGGGGCGTCAAATCCGTGCGATCCGCCAGCAGGGCAGGCTCCGCGCCTTTGTATTTGGCTTGCAGCGCCATCGTGCCGGGCCTTCCCGGCCCTTCGCCGTGGCACATCGAGCAGTAATCCTGATATTGGACGTAGCCCTTTGGCTGGCCCTCGCCGGAGACGGTGGCTCGCACCCACGCCGATTTCACCCTCACGCCTTGCGCGGAGCTGTCCTGCGCGGACGTTGTCTGTGCTGCCAGGAAAAAAGCAAACGCAGCAATCAAAATCGCGCCGATGGTCTTCATGCTTTGGCGTCCTCCCTCCTGAGATGCTTGGGCCAGATCCCATACCGCCCCGCGGAGAGAATGCCGTTCGGATCGACCGCGTCCTTCAGCGTTTCATGGAAGCGTAGCAGCGCGTGATTGTTGAAGGAGTACGTGTCCATCACCGCCGCCTGATGAGCGGGCGCCGTGCGATATTCGCCCCAGCCGTGCTCGGCCGCGATGGCCACCAACTTCCGGAAAGCGGCGCGGTTTTTCTTATTGGCCTCGACGTCGTGCGTGATCGGAAATCCGAAAAGGAAAATGAACGCTCGCTCCCAATAGCAAGTGGGGAGGCTGAACGGCGGGATCGGCAAGTCGAGGTCTTTTGCCGCCTGGCGGAATACGCGATTCGCCTCGAAGACCGCTTCGCCCGTCCGGGGAATAATCGGCGAGAACCAGATATGCCCCTCTCCCGGCGTCGGGTTCATCGCAGACCGCGCCCCGATCGAAAACATCTGCAAACTCGGGATTCCGAACTGCGGCAGGTTGTATTTGGCCTGCACCTCCGGAGTCAGCGGCAGCTTGTACGCCCCGCCGTCAATAAACTTGGCGTCCGGGATCGCCGAGAACCTTTCTTTCGCGAATTCCCAATTTCCGGCGTTGGCCTGAGGACCACCATAGAAGCTCACCGTGCAGCTCCAGTGATGGATCCCTTTCTTCATGGCGTACGCGTCCATCGCGTCGGAGTCGGGGCCGCCATCCCTGTTGAGCAGGGCTGTAAGCTCCGGATCGGGCACGGGTCCCGCCTGTCCCAGCGGGCCGCGCGCGAGCAGCGGGCTTCCGAAGAACGGCATGCCGTTGGTGCAACCGGTATTTTCGAGGTAGCCGAGGATGTCGATCAGCGGGCTGAGATCATTGTACCGCGGCACCGTGACCGTGCCCGACAAATACGAATCCGGTGCGGGGCACATCCAGAATCCCATTTTCGTGACGACGCCGAAGTTCGATTGCGAGAAAATTCCATCGATCCACGGTCCGAAGCCGGACTTGTACTCCTGCCAGGTCTTCGCGCCGGGAAGCGCGCCCATGCCCGTGCGCAGCACCTCGCCATTCGCCAGCACGACTTCCATTCCGCAGTGGGAATCGAAGTGGTTCCGGAATTGCGGCAGCAAATAACCGCCGCCGCGATCGAGAGAATTGCCGACCGGGCTTCCCCAGCCGGGATCGGGAACGTCGACCCACAGCTTGATTCCATTTTCCTGAATGTAGCGGTAGAGGTCGAAGTAGCTCACGCCTGGCTCGACGAGACAGTACGCGTTTTTCTCGTTGACCTCGATAATCCGGTTCATTCGCTTCAGGTCGAGAACCACGCTGCCGGAATACGCGGGCGCTGACCCGCCGTAACCGAGGTTCTTGCCCGTCGAGATCGGGTAGATCGGAATCTTGTAGTTGTTCGCGATCCGTACAACCTTCTGCACCTGCTCGACGCCATCCGGGGCGACCGCCGCGGACGCCACGAGTTCATCGGGCTCGCCCCAAAACGGCGAGTAGGCGTCGCGATACATCGCCACATCCGCGTCGCTCGTGAACACCCACTCTTTTCCGACGGCCTCTTCGAATTGCTGCAGTGCGCTCGAAAAATCCTCGCTACTTACACCCGGTGGAACTCGCATCTCTCACACTCCTGTCGGTCAGGTTCCGTGGACGAGCTAAGCCTTGCGCATGATGCGCGCACCCGCGACGGGCGCGATGACCCACGAAATCAGTTCCTCGGGCTCATCGCTCGCAGGCGCCGTCGCACGACCGCGGATCGCCACTTTCGCGGGCGCGGAAGTCCCTTCGGGGACACGGGCCACAAGGTTCGCGATGCGCGCAGCCCAAGTGTCGCCGTCATCTTGCAGGTTGGCTGCCTGACGCACCACGCTCTCAGGGCCGGTAAGAACGTGTTCGATCGCGCCAGCAGGCAGGTACTGATGGTCTCCGCGGAAGACGACGCGCATGCCGTGGTCCCACGCGAGCCTCTCGAGGCAGAAAAGCGCGCCTTGCGCCGTCAGGCCGGCGACAGCCGCCGGCTTCTTCTTCCACTGCGCATCGAGCTCGTGAAACCAGAGATCGGTGATATCGCCGCGAATTGAATGCGTCGGCAGACCCAGGCTCCGCGCCTCGTCGCCAAAGGCGACGCTGGCCGGGAACCTTTCATCGAAAACTACCTTGTAGAGCGGCGTGACCGGGATGGTGTTTTCCCGCGCGCTCGCTGCAGGAGACAACGCAGCGTGCGCCGAAATCGGCAGCGCCAATGCGGCAATACCAACTTGCAGGAATTCTCTACGGCTAGCCATCGGATTTCCCCCCTCAGCTCACGCGACTCTCGCGATGAGGTGATCCAAGCATCCGCTTGCTTCAAGCAGTTGCGATCCCCGTTCGTTGCGCAAACCGATACACTAGCCGACGCTTTTGTGTCAAGCTGAGTTTCATTTTGGGCCTGTGGCGGATCGGGGGCCGGCGCGCAGGGATCGCACAACTTCCAGATCGCCCGGGGCATCGGACAACCAGATCATGATTCGAACGGTGTGTATCGCTACGGCCATCTTGCTCGCTTGCGCGCCCGCGCAGGTGCGGGCGAATTCGCCTGCCCAGGCCGCGCATCAAGGCGACGATTCTCTGCCGCACGATCGCCATGAGGGCCTGAGCGTCTCGGCGGACGCATATTCCGATCCCGCGCGCGCGAAGGAAAAATTCGGCAAGTCGGCCGATCCTTTGCAGGCAGGGATCCTGCCCGTCGAGGTTTTCCTGCGCAACGAAACGGATCAGCCGATGCACGTCGATCTCAGCACAATCCAGCTTGACGTGCACCCGCAGGGCGGCGCCCGCGACGAAGATATCGACGCGCTCTCGCTTCACGATGTCGCTGCCGCCGTCGCGCATCCGCATGGGCCGTCCGCCCCGCAGTCACGCCGCTTTCCCGTCGGCCTGCCTTCATCCACCGACAAGAAAGCGGATAAGGTTGCGGACGTTCTGGATCCTCTCGCCTTGGATTCGGACATTGTGCCGCCCCATGGCATGATTCACGGCTTCGTGTTTTTCGATCTGGGTGATGACATGTCGCTCGCCGAAACCGCCAGCGTCTACGTGCCGGATGTGACGATTGTGCCGTCGCAGAAGGCGTTGATGTTTTTCGAAGTGCCTGTCGGCAAGGAATCCCGCGAGTGAGCGAAATGTATCCCGGTGGTACTGGAGCTTCGGGTCCATTTGCTTCCCGCTATAGCCACGCGTATCATAACTTTTTATGCCCACCCCGATAAGGCGCCCGTACACGGTCCTGCTTGCGATTGTCCTGCTGTCTTGTTGCGTCCTCTCTGCTCGTGCTGCCGACGGCCCTGCTCTGTTCCCCTTGAGCGCTGTAAAACCCGGCATGAAGGGTGTGGCATACACGATCTTTGAGGGCGACCAGGTGGAAAAGGTCGATCTCGAAGTAATCGGCGTCCTCAATAACGCTGTTGGACCCAAGCAGGACGTGATTCTGGTTCGCCTGCTGGGCGACAAAGTGCAGCAAACCGGCGTTGTCGCCGGGATGAGCGGCAGCCCCGTCTACATCGACGGCAAGCTGGTTGGCGCGCTCGCGTTGAAACTCGGCACCTTCACGAAAGAGGCGATCGGCGGCGTAACGCCCATCGAGAACATGCTCGAGGTCGAGCATCTACCCATGTCTCCTGCGCCGGCCGCGCCAGGATTGCCACCGACCGCACCGGCGAAGGGCTCGACGAGCGTGTCGCCCACAGCTGCTTTGATCCCCAGCGCATACGGCACTTCGATTCCTCTGCCAGACGAGTTTGCCCAGCGGGTCGACGTCGGCGCGGGCCAGATGCTCGTCCCCATTGAGACGCCGCTCGTAGCTGCCGGCCTGTATCCGCAGACGCTGGCCTTCTTCGGCAAGGAATTCTCTTCGTGGGGAATGACCGTGATGGCAGGGGGCACGGTGCGGCCCTCCCCCGCCGACGCCGAACTCAAGCCGGGCGATATGGTCGGATTCGATCTGGTTCGCGGGGACCTTTCGCTGAGCTCGGGCTGCACCGTCACGACCGTCGACGGTCCCCTGATCCTGGCTTGCGGCCATTCGTTATTCGGGTTTGGACGCATCGAAGTGCCGCTCTCTCGCGCGCACGTTCTGATGACGCTCGCCTCCGCGCAAGCTTCCACGAAAATCATCACCACGAGCGGCACGATCGGTACGTTGACGCAGGACCGCCAGACCGCCGTGATGGGAAGGCTTGGTGCGGGTCCTCCGATGATTCCGGTCGATGTGACGCTTGAGACGCCGTCCGCCACCAAGAAGTATCACTTCGAGGTGATCGAGAGCCCGCAGTTGGCGCCGACGCTGGTGGCTACCGCCGTGTACAACGGCATCATTGGCAGCCCGGTGTACGGCGAGGGCTCGACACTGGAACTCGACGGCACGATCAACGTCGAAGGCCACACTCCCGTCGAGCTCGAAGATCTGTTTGCGCCGAGCGATCAGCCGGTGCCCGCCGGGTTTTACGTTGCGACCGAAGTGCAAAGCGCCTTTTCGCTGATCTATTCGAATCCCTACGAGCAGCCGCAGATCAAGCGCGTCGATCTCCACGTGAAGACGCTGCCCGAAAAGCGCTGGGCCACGATTGACAACGCCTGGGTGGAAAAGAGCGAGGTTCATCCCGGCGAAACGGTGGCCGTGAAGGTCCTCTTGCGGCCTTACCGCGGCGAACCATTCATCCAGGAAATTCCGGTGACGATTCCGGCCCAGGCCGCGCACGGCACGCTTGAGCTGGCCGTCAGCGACGCCGAGTTCCTCAACCGGAACGTGCAACTGCAGGCTGCCACCTCTCAGGGACAGCTCGCCGGGCTCCAGGAGCTGATTCAGTTGCTTAACCGGGAGCGCCACAACGATCGTCTCTACGCCACTCTTCTCCAGCCCACGGCGACCATGCTCGTCGAAGACAAAGAAATGCCCAACGTCCCCGCTTCTGCCATCAACGTGCTCGACCAGCGCCAGAATCTCGGCGACGCACGGCTGCTGTGGCAATCCACGGTGGGGGAGTGGTCGGTCGAAATGCATCAACTCATTGCGGGCCAGCGCATGCTGGCGATTACGGTGAAGTGAAGCCGTCTTCAAAGGAGACGTCGATCGCATGAATCGGCGAAATATTCTTGCGTGCGTGCTGGCTGTCGCGGTTGGCGTGCCGATTGCGGCGCGAGCGGAGCACACGCGCTACTGGCGGCAAACCGACTTCTCGCAGTTCGAGAAAGGCACCGCCCACGGCGTCGCCATTCGCAGCGACGGCAAGCTCGCCCCCGCGCCCAAGTTCGATTCGTTCGCCGATCCGAATCTCGCTTACGTCTGGGCGCTGCGGCTCGACTCCCGCAACCGTCTTTACGCGGCGGGCGGATCGGACGCCAAAGTGATTCGCTTCGACGATTCGGGCAAGGCCACGATGGTGTTTGAATCCCAGGAACTCGTGGCCCAGGCGCTCGCGTTCGACGCCAAAGACAACCTTTACGTGGGAACTTCGCCCGACGGCAAGGTCTATCAAGTCACGCCGGACGGCAAGAAAAGCGTCTTCTTTGACCCAAAGACAAAATACATCTGGGCGCTGGCGTTCGATTCGCACGGAACTCTGTTTGTTGCGACAGGCGACAAAGGGCAGGTCTTTACAGTCGAGCCGGACGGCAAGGGCGAGATCTTCTATCAGAGCGAGGAGCGCCATGCCAGATCGCTGGCTTTTGATGACAAAGGCAACCTGCTGATCGGCACCGAACCGGACGGCCTAATCCTGCGCGTCCCGATCGAACGGAAAACGCCCCAATCTACTCCCACGGCGGGAGCGCCCTTCGTGATCTACGAGACGAACAAGGCCGAAGTCACCTCGCTCCTCACGGATGCGTCCGGAAATATCTACGCTGCGTCCATCGGCGAGAAGAACCTCACGCCGATGATTCAGCGGATCATTCCTCCTGCTGCCGCCTCTCCGACAACAGTTCCTGCGACGAGTGCGACGAACTCGACCATCGTGATTGGGGGACAGACACAAACCGCTCAACCCCAGCAGCAGTCGATCACGTCCTATTCCTTTCCTCCGATTTCCTCCACCGGAGGAGCGGAGGTGGTGAAGATCGCGCCCGATGGCTCGCCGGAAACGATCTGGACGTCGCCTGACGATCTCGTGTTTGCGATGGGACTTCCGCCAACGGGGAAAATTCTCCTGGGAACCGGCAACGAGGGCGCCGTAGTCCAGATCGAGGATAACGACGTCTTCGCGGATGTCGCCAAAGCGGAATCGGCCCAGGTGACGGGTTTTGCCGTGGCGCCTGACGGCAGGGTTTTTGTCGCCACCGCAAATCCCGGAAAAATCTTCACGCTCGGCCCCGGCTACGCAACGGATGGAAGCTTTGAATCGGACGCCTTCGACGCCAAGATTTTCTCGCACTGGGGCCGCATCACCTGGTGGGGGCAAAATGGCGCTACTGAAGGCAAAGTTGCGCTGTACGTCCGCTCGGGCAATACGTCGAACCCCGGAGAAAATTGGAGTGCATGGGCAGGTCCTTACAAGGACGCGGCTGGGGCCGAACCGGATTGCCCGCCGGCGCGTTTCGTTCAATGGAAGGCGGTTTTTGTGGACACGGACAAAGGCTTGCCGCCCGATGTGTCGTGGGTGAGTCTCGCGTACCAGCCGAAGAACGTCGCGCCCGTGATCGACGACATTGCAATTCAGGATCCTGGCGTTCGGGTCGTCGGCTTCCCCATGCAGCCGAGCGGTCCCGGAACCGCCGTTCCGGTTCAGCTTCGGTATCCCCGGAGCCCCGGCAGCACTTCCTTCGCGACCGTGGTTACCGAAAACATGAATCAGGGCGCGCAGATCGAAGTCCCCCCGCAAGGATTTCGCGATAAGGGCTACCAGAGCGTGCTCTGGAGCGCGCACGACGACAACGACGACGATCTCGTTTTTTCCATCTACTATCGAGGCGAGAGCGAACACAACTGGCGCTTGCTCAAGGATAAGCTGACGCAGAAATACTATTCCTGGGACACGACTACGATGCCGGATGGCGCATACTATTTGAAGATCGTCGCGTCCGATTCGCCATCGAATCCGGTGGATCAAGCGTTGTCAGCCGAGCGCGAGAGCGATCGCTTTCAAGTGGCAAACGCGCCGCCTCAGATTCTCAATCTTCGAGCCGGCTCGGGCCTGCTGAATACCAAGGCGTCGTGGGATGCAACGAGCTCGTCAGGCGCAATCGCGCGCGCGGAGTACAGCATCGATTCGGGCGATTGGAAGATTCTGTTTCCCGCGGACCTGCTGTCGGATTCTCCGAAGGAGAGTTACTACGTTCAACTTCCCGGATTGCCGCCCGGCGAGCATACTCTCGCGGTTCAAGTTACCGATCAGTTCGGCAATACCGCTGCGGCGAAAGTAACGTTCACAGTTGAGCCGCATGGCGTGTCGCAACACACACCCTGACGTGCATCGGACCGCCGCACACCAACGACGGCCCCATGCGTGCCACGCTTTGCGCCTTCGACCTCAATTGCCCCAGTTGCGAGACATCGCGACCGTTTCGTAGCGATCCACGATCGCGCCCACTCCCTTCACTCCTTGCTGCGGATAGATCTCGTCCACGTGAACCACTCGCGCTCTGCAGCGCACCGGTTCAGGACTCCGGCCCGTCAATTCCCGCGGAATCGTAAGATAGATCTCGAGCGGTGCGCCAATACTCAACTTCTCGCGCGCGGTGAAATAAGCCCGCGCTCCGATAGATTGAGGGCCTTGCCCTCGTACGATGGAGAATAGTTCGACACTTTGTGTGCGAGAAGCTCGTCCGGCTGAGCTCCTTCTTGCGGGTGAGATCCGTTTCCGTTTACGAGGATCCGGAAGCGGAGCGGAACCGCACATTCCTTCCGCGGCGAGTCGCGACGTTCTCGGTTTGACATGACACTCCTCCTGATGGCCGTTTTGTCTGAGTGGAGTTCTACTGGAAGGGGTTTTCCGAGAATCGCACCGCGCGAAAACCGAGTCAACATTTCTAATGTTTTCGCCCCTCTGGCACTGAAAACAATTCCTCGCAGGCGTTTCGCAATGGGAGAGAAATGTGCTGCTATGCGTTCGGACGCGATCCTTCGCGGCTCACGCGCCAAAATGTGTCTGATTCTTAGAGGCGCAGCATGCGCCTCCGGCTAACCGCTTATAGATCGTCGGAAGGCCAGTTGGCGGGAGGGAAGGCTATTTTCCAGAAATCCGGTATCGGCGGGTCAAATTCGAGCGCCGTGTGGAACCCTTCCGGCATTTCCTTGGCCGGGCGCACTACCTTGCAAGCGGCGCGCTCCTTCGTTCCGCCGTGCTCGAGCACGAGGCGCGTGTCCTGCGGCAAATTCTTGTTGATGACGACCAGCGCGCCCTTCGGATTCACGCTCAGCGTATTCGCCTCCAGGGTCGTCGCGGGTCCCTGGACCGCCACGTGGATCAGCGCGCGTATCCGCAGCAGCACTCGTTGGCCGCGCCGGCGATCCTGCTCCATGATTGCGCGCTTCAGCGGCTTTTGTTCCGGCATAGGCTTCGCCGCGAGGGTGCCTGGCGTAATCGCACTTGCGGCGCCCGGCGCAGCCGACGGCTTCGCCGGTGTAAAGGTGCGAGAGTAATTTTTCAAAGTTCGAGCCCCCAAAAATTCAGATCCGCCCCTACGAGTTCCACGCCCAGATCCCATCCATCCGGCCTCTGCGAGCCCTTCCAGACGACCACGCCTTCCGCCACCTGCCGGGTCGCTAGATTCGTGAGACGCAGCCTCTGCTGTGATTCAACCTCGCGGGGACTTACTAGCAGGCAGCCGTACATATTGACGACGCGCGTGAAGCCCGCCTCGAAGCGCAGTGGGCCGCGGCCGCCGTTCCATTCGATCGTCACGCGGACGCGCGAATTCACCCGCGGGCCGCGTCTTTTCGCTCGCATCTTGATATCGTGAGGCAGGTCTTCGCTGAAGAGCATTCTGGTCGGATCTCCAAGCGGAAACATATGTAATTAAATGGCTTACAGATGCACTTCGCGTTTACGGACGCGTTGCGCGCCGAAAGATATGTTAGGCAGCCCGAAGAGGAGGGTCAATGGTACGGAGAGACAGGCGAAGGGTCAGTCCGCCGATGCGGGCCTCTCGGCCACTTGCGGCCGTCCCAGACCCGCGATTCGCCCGAAACGGCGCTCGAGCCAGCCCTGGAGCGAGTCCATGTAGGTGTAAAAGACCGGCGTCAGGTAGAGCGTAACCATCTGCGAGAAAATGAGGCCGCCGCAAACCGCCACGCCCAAGGGACGCCGCGAATCCGCGTTTGAGCCCGAGCCAAGCGCAATCGGCAATGTCCCCATGAGAGCCGCCATCGTGGTCATCATAATCGGCCGAAACCGAACCAGGCAGCCTTGGTAAACGGCTTGGGCAGGCGTCGTGTTCCCTTGCCGCTCGCGAGCGATGGCGAAGTCCACCATCATGATCGCGTTCTTCTTCACGATTCCGATCAGCATGATCACGCCGACAAAGCCGTACAGGTCGAGGCTGTACCCGAAGATCTGCAGCGAGAGAAGCGCGCCGAAAGCGGCTGAAGGCAATCCGGAAAGAATCGTGAGTGGGTGAATGAAGCTCTCATACAGAATGCCAAGCACGATGTAGATCACCAGAATGGCAATCAGCAACAGAATTCCCAGGCCGGTCAGCGACGACTGGAACGCCTGCGCGTTACCCTGGAACTGAGACGTGACGGTCGCGGGAAGGGTTCGCGCCTCGTCATCGATCTCGCTCACAGCCTGCCCAATGGCGACGCCGGGCTTCAGGTTAAACGAAATTGTCACTGCAGGAAGCTGACCGAGGTGGTTGACGCTGAGCGGTCCAAGACTTTCGCTGACGCTCGCCACCGCGTTCAAGGGCACGAGACTCCCGGTGCTCGAGCGGACGTACAGCAGTGAGAGAGCAGACGGATCCTTTTGGTACTGATCTTCGAGTTCCATCACCACCCAATATTCGTCGTTCGGAGCGTAGATCGTTGAAATCTGCCGTTGCCCATATGCCGTGTAGAGCGCGTCCTCCACTTGCTCGGCGTTCACACCGAGCGCCGAAGCTTTGTCGCGATCGATGTCGACGTCGACTTGCGGGTTCTTGATTTGCAGGTCGCTCGTCACGTCCGTAAGGCCTGGCAAGGTCTCCATCTTCTCTTCGAAAGCCGTAGCCACGCGGTACAGTTCTTCCGTATCCGGGCTTTGCAGCGTGAGCTGATATGGGCTGTTCGAAACCTGGCCTCCGATCTGGATGGGAGGCGGATTCCGCAGATACACGGCAAGGCCCGGAATGGAATTCACTTTGCCGCGGAGCCCCTGAAGCACCTCGTTAATATCGGGATGATGCTTGAATAAAGGGGCCGTTGCGCGCAGCACGCTTCCCACCACCGGCACGTTCCCATATTCGCGGATCAAGCGGAGCATCGTCTGGCTCGGCACTTCCGGCCGCTCCGATGGCGGCAGCAGGTGCATGAAGATGAATCCCGAGTTGGTGCTTCCACTCACGGTGCCAAGGCTGGAGAAGAAGCCCTTGCGGTTCGGGTCTGCCATCAAAATCTTGTCCAGCTCCTCCTGATGTTCCTTCATCGCGTCGAACGAAATTCCCTGCTGCGCCAGCGTATACCCGTTCAAGCTGGACGAATCGACCTCCGGCAGAAACCCCTTCGGGATCGTCACGAATTGCCATACCGTGATGAAAAGAATGACCACGGAGAAAAGCATCACGAAAACCCGGTGGCGCAGCGACCATTGCAGCGATACGTCGTACCGCCTTAGCATGCCATCGAAGAAACCTTCCAGCGCCATGTACACGCGGCCGTGTTTTCGGTCGTGTTGCGGCCGGATGAACCGGCTGCATAACATCGGCGTGAGCGTCAGCGAAACAAGGCCCGACACCAGCACGGCCACCATGATGACCACCGAGAATTCGTGCAGCAGCCGTCCGATGATTCCGCCCATGAACAGAACCGGAATGAATACCGCCGTCAGGGACAGCGTCATGGAAACGATCGTGAATCCGATCTCCTGCGACCCTTTCAGCGCCGCTTCCATCGGGCGCTCCCCCATCTCCATGTGACGCACGATGTTTTCGAGCATCACGATCGCGTCGTCCACCACGAATCCCACCGAAAGCGTCAGCGCCATCAGAGACAAATTGTCCAGCGTGTAGTCCAGCAGGTACATCACCGCGAAAGTTCCGATGATGGACATCGGAAGAGCGAAGCTCGGTATCAGGGTGGCCGAAAGGTTGCGCAGGAAAAGGAAGATCACGAGAACCACGAGGCAGACCGCAAGGAAAAGCGTGTCCTTTACTTCGTTAACCGAATCCTGAATGCCCGCGGAACGGTCGTAAATCTCGACCATCTTAATGGAAGGCGGCAGAATGGCCTCGAATTGCGGCAGAATCTGTTTGACCTCCTTCACCACTTCAACAGTGTTCGTTCCGGGCTGGCGCTGGATCGCCAGGATCACGGCGTGTCCGTCGTTGTAGTAGTTCGAGACTTTGTCGTTCTGCACGCTGTCGTACACGTTGCCGAGTTCGTCGAGCCGCACCGGCGACCCGTTCCGGTAAGCGACGATCAGCGGCTGGTAGAGAGAGGCGCGCGTCAGTTGCCCGTTGGCTTGTACGGTGAATGCTTTGTGCTGGCCAAACAGCGTACCCGTCGGCAGATTGACGTTCGCGTTCTGGACGGCTGTGGTTACCTCGTCGATCCCGATCTGCCGCGCCGCCAGCGCTCTCGGATCGAGCTGAATTCGCACGGCGTACTTCTGCGCCCCGAACACCTGCACCTGCGCAACGCCCGGCAACATGGATATCCGCTGGCCGAGGATCGTCTCGGCGTACTGGTCCACCGTGTAGATCGGTTGCGTGGTCGACGTGAGAGCCAGAAAGTAGATCGGTTGGTCCGCCGGGTTCACTTTCTGAAATGTCGGCGGAGTCGGCACGTTTGGCGGAAGTTGGCCCGCCGCGCGCGAAATGGCTGCCTGCACGTCCTGCGCGGCGCCATCGATGTTGCGGCTGAGCTCGAACTGTAGCGTGACTTGCGTGCTGCCGAGCAGGCTCGTCGAAGTCATCGAATCGATGCCCGCGATCGTCGAGAACTGCTTCTCGAGCGGCGTGGCGACAGCTGCGGCCATCGTGTCCGGATTTGCGCCGGGCAGGCTCGCTGACACCTGAATCGTCGGAAAGTCTACGTTCGGAAGGTCGCTGACGGCGAGCTGGCGATAGCCCAGAATTCCGAAAAGAAGAATTGCGACCATGACGAGCGTCGTCATGACCGGCCGGCGAATAAACGGTTCGACGATATTCATGGTCTGCTTCAGCTCTCCGCCGGAGTCTTCAGAATCTGCACCTTGATGCCTGGAAGCAGCCGGAGCTGGCCGTCGGTCACCACCGTTTCGCCGGGCTGGACCCCGTCCGAGATCACCGAATCCCCGCCGATCGTGCGCGCGACTTTCACGGGCCGCTCTTCCGCCGTCATGTCGGACTTCACCACGTACACGTAATCGCCCTTCTGCCCGGTCTGCACCGCCTGCGACGGAACCACCGTCGCATTTTCATCCTGCGCCAGTCGCAAAAGCACCGTTGAGAATTGTCCCGGCCACAGGCGATGGTCCGTGTTTTCAAATGTGGCTTTTAGCTTGATCGTCCCGGTCGTGTTATCGACGGAGTTGTCGATGAACGTGAGATATCCGGTTTCCGCCTGCGTATCCCCGTACGGAGTGGCTTGCACTTGCAGTCTGCGCTGCGCCATGAACTTCTGCACCGCCCCAAGGTACTGCTCCGGAATCGAGAAATCGATGTAGATGGGGTTCAACTGGTTGATCACGATGAGCACCGGCACGTCGTTCTGTTTGACGATGTTCCCCGGAAAGACCTCCAGCGCTCCCGTCTGTCCATCGAGCGGGGAATAAATTTTGCAGTAATTGACTTGCAGCCGCGCTGCATCCACGGCAGCCTGATCGGCGCGCACAGCGGCCTGCTGGGCATCCGCATTGGCTTTCATCGTGTCGAGCTGTTCCTTCGGCGCCACTCCGGCTTTATAGAGTTGCCCGTAACGATCCGCCTGGACGTTGTCCAGTTCCTCCTGGGCTTTGTCCTTCGCAAGATTCGCCTGCGCCTGTTCCAGTGCCGCCTCAAACGGCGCCGCGTCCAGCGTGAAGAGCAGCTGGCCCTTCTTGACGAACTGGCCTTCCTTGATGTGCACCTCGTCGAGCACCGCGTTTACTTGCGCCTTGATCGAAACCGACGAGTTCGCATCGGCCGAGCCGATAGCCGTCAAGTCGATGGGGACGGTCTTCTGCGTCACCTTGGCCACCGTCACGGGCACGGCAAAAATGGGCGGCGCAGTCTGGGCCGTCTTCGTGCAACCGCTGGTGGCGAGCAGTGCGAAAACACCAAGGAGAATCGATAGCCGGGTGCGATTGCTGTTCATCGATGACTGTGTCCCTATTCCTTCCGCTACGGGTGACCCTTCATGGTCTGAACGGCGAGATGCGATGGGTAGTGCCCGATAAACCAACTCCGCAGAACCTATATGATACCGCGCACTTGCGGCGGCTGCACAACTCGATTCAGCCGCTATCCGCAGATGCAAACGCCCCTGGCGAAACCTGCCTTCTGGAGTACTACGGGCCAACAAAAGTTAGACGCGCGTGCCGCGTCCGGGTTTCAGATAAGCGCTGATATCTCAGCCGCCAGCCGCCTGGTCCAGGAACCATAGCGTCCGCCCCAGCGGCCGAATCCGGGCTGCCGGATACTGGCTTGTTTTGGAATCAGGCTCATTCCGCAGGGCGGCCAAAATCTCGCGCTTGTCCGCGCCGGCCACCAGAAAAAAGGTGTTTCGCGCCTCGTTCAGTACTACTGGCGTAAGGGTCAGCCGCAGGGGTGGCTTCGCGGGAGCCTCGACCGGCAGGACCCACCTCTGCTTCTCCTCGAGTGCTGGTGAGCCCGGGAAGAGAGACGCCGTATGTCCCTCGACGCCGAGGCCAAGCAATTGGAGATCGAACGCTGGCGCATTGCCCCCGAAAAATCCGCGCAGATCGGCCTCATATGCCTCGGCGGCTTTCTCGGGCGTCGGCAGGTTCGTCGCCACTGGATGAACGTTGGCCGCCGGAATCGCGACATGCTCGATCAGCGTTTCCCGCGTCATCCGGTAGTTGCTCAAGGGGTCATCCTGCGCCACGTAGCGTTCGTCGCCCCAGAACAGGTGCACGCGATCCCACGGAGTTTGCACGCCGTGCCGTTCTGCGTGCGCCCACAGCGTGTAGAGCTTGGCGGGTGTATGCCCGCCGGAAAGTGCAATCGCGAACCGGCCCCGCTGTTTAATCGCGTCCTGCATCACGCGCAAAAGTTCTTCGAGCGCGCCCCGACTCAGCGCGTCGATGTCCGGGAAAATGCGTGTTTCCATTTTCATCGCGAATTCCTGTCTTCGAGTTCGATGAAATCGACCTTCCACGGTTGCACGCGAAAATCAAGATGCGCCACGCTGATCGGCAAATTGAATCGCCGCGGCCCCGCGCTCCCCGGATTTACGTAAAGAACGCCCGCCTTCTCGAAACGAGCCGGCTTGTGCGAGTGCCCGCTCACCACCACGTGAAATCCCGCAGCAGCCGGGTCGAGGTCGATCTCGTGAATATTATGGAGGACGTAGATCGCTTTTCCATCGATTTCAGCGACGGCCGTCGGCGGCAGCGTCTTGCCCCACGCGTCGTCGTCGATGTTGCCCCGCACCACGACCACCGGCGCCAGCTCCCGCAGCGCATCGAGGATCGCCGGCTTTCCCACATCGCCCGCGTGGATGATCAGTGCGGAGCCGCGCATCGCCTCAATGGCCTCCTGGCGCAGCAATCCATGCGTATCCGAGATCAGCCCGACCATTCTCGCGTTCCTCGGGCGCGAGTCGCCGCGAAAAATCTGTTCCGCCTGCTCCGCTCGCGCGCCGTCATTCTGAGGCCGGTTCCCGGCCGAAGAATCTCTCTTAGCTTTTGCGGCGGCTACCGCCGTCCGCCGTAACTCCGAGCCGCGCCAGATCCTCCCGCAGCTGCTCCACGTTCTGGAATTGAACCGTGTGCATCCCCATTTCCTTCGCGCACTCGAGGTTTAATCCGCGATCGTCGATCATCGCGCACTCGTCCGGCTCCGACTGCGAGATTTTCAGCGCCAGGCTGTAGATTCCGCGATCCGGTTTGCGCACGCCGAGATAGCACGAACTGAAAAACACCTTGAAGTAATCGCGCAGCTTGAATGTACGGATGCGGTAGTCGTTGATTTCGAGCGACTCATTGTTGAGCGCCGCCGAAAAATAGCGCCCGGTCGCCGTCAGCTTCCCCAGGAAATCGAGCGATTCCGGAAACGCCTGCGACTGCGCGAACATGAACTTCTTGAAATCATCCGGCGTGAACGCGTGCTCCCTGTAGAAGACCGTCCGCCGCAAATACTCGTCGAGGCTCGCCTGGCCGCACTCGAACGCATTCAGCATCAGCTCGTGCCGGTCCTCGAAATCGGCCCAGTCGAGATTGAATTTCTCGACGGCATTCCGCCGCGATCCGCGATCCCATCCGTTCGTCAGGATCACGCCGCCATTGTCCCAGAAGAGCACCTTCACTTTTGCCATGATCCCCTTCGCTTCCTTTACAGAAGGTGTAACGATCTTCAGCCCATAGGGGCGGGTTTCAAACCCGCCCGCTCCCGCGTGTGGCCGCAACCTCTCTCTGTCATTCCGAGCGAAGTCTCGCGCGGTTTGGCTTTTCCCGCGGTTTGTGCGGGCGCGAGACGCAGCGAGGAATCTGCTCTTCTTCCCGTCGTCAAACGTCGGCCGCTGTCGCCGGAAACCGGCCTCGCCGCGGGCCACCATTATCCTCGCCAGGCCATCCCCGCAGAAGCGGAATTCTGTGGAGTGCGGTGGCTCGCCTCGGCCGGCAGCGCTGCTACAGAGAACGGGGTTCATTCCCACGCTATGATGAAGAGTAACCTGATGACGTCTCGCAGCAGGGAAAATCCGCTGACTGTCTTCACGATCGGCCATTCCACACACCCTATCGGCGAATTCCTCGATCTCCTGCGCGCGCACGGCATCCGCCAGCTGCTCGACATTCGCACCATCCCGAAATCGCGCCGCAATCCCCAGTTCAACGCCGATTCGCTCGCCGCATCTCTCGCTGCCGCCGGAATCCGCTACGTCCACATGAAAGATCTCGGCGGCCTGCGCCACCCGGCTCGCGACTCGATCAATCTCGGCTGGCGCAACGCAAGCTTCCGCGGCTACGCGGACTATATGCAGACGCCGCAATTCGCCGCGGCCCTCGACCGCGCGATCGGCCTCGCGGAGGAAACATCGCCTACGGCTTTGATGTGCGCCGAGGCGGTTCCGTGGCGCTGTCACCGTTCGCTCGTGGCGGACGCGCTCGTCGTGCGCGGCATTCGCGTCCTCGAAATCATCAGCACCGCAGAGCCAAAGGAACACGCTCTCACGCCCTTCTCCCACGTGCGCGGCACGCGCATCACCTATCCCGCCGATCAGCGCTCGCTGCTGGATCCAGCGCCGGACAGTTCGTAACGGCTGCATTTATCCATTTTGGCCACTCGAAAAACGGTGGCTGTCGTTGACTCGCCTTCTGCGACACTTTAAGATTGTGCCCCTGATGCCGGACTCCGCGTCTCTGATTGGACAGATCTTCTCGCACTACCACATCCTTAAACAGATTGGCGCCGGTGGCATGGGTGTGGTCTACGAAGCCCAGGATTCGCAGCTCGGCCGCCGGGTGGCCCTGAAATTCCTTCCACCCGAGATGGCTCAGGACAGCCAGTTGCTTGAGCGGTTCCAGCGCGAGGCGCGCGCCGCTTCGTCTCTGAATCACCCGAATATCTGCACGATCCACGCGATCGAGCAGCATGAACGTCGTCACTTCATCGTGATGGAGTTGCTCGTAGGGGAAACTCTGGCGCAGAAGATGACCCGGCAACCGATGGAAATCGAGAAACTGCTGCCGCTGTCCGTTGAGATCGCCGATGCCCTGGAATCGGCCCACGCCAAGGGGATCGTGCACCGCGATATCAAGCCCGCGAATCTCTTTCTCACCGAGCGCGGCCAAATCAAGATTCTCGACTTCGGCCTGGCCAAGATAAGTCCGACCGAAATCGCATTGGGAGCTTCGGTCGCGCAAGGCAAGACGTTGCGTACCGATTATGAACTTACTTCGCCAGGCTCGGCCGTTGGCACGGTCTCCTACATGTCTCCGGAGCAAGCCCGCGGTCAGCTTGTGGATGCTCGCACGGACCTCTTCTCGACCGGAACCGTGTTGTATCAACTGGCAACCGGAACGCTGCCCTTTCCGGGAGATACCTCGGCCGTCATCTTCGACGCCATCCTCAATCGCGACCCGCGACCGCCCGCGGAGCTGAATCCCTCGCTGCCCCCGGATTTTGTCCGCATCCTGGAGAAGACTCTCGAGAAGGACCGCAATCTGCGCTGCCAGACGGCCACCGAACTCAAAACCGACCTCAGCCGCCTGAAGCGCGACCTGGAATCGGGAAAACGGCGCGCGAAGGAGAAGACCGACTCGGATCCCGGCGTCCAGAAGCAGACGGGAAAATCCGTGGCCGTTCTGTATTTCGAGAATCTCAGCGGCGCCAAGGAAGATGAATACCTGCGCGACGGCATTACCGAAGACGTCATCACCGAGCTCTCCAAAATCCGCGGACTCAACACCTTTTCGCGCCCCACGGTTCTGGCCTTCCGCGACAAGTCGGTCACGCCCGCGCAGATCGGCCAGCAGCTCGGCGCGGCTTATGTCCTCACCGGCACTCTGCGGCGCTCGGGCGCTCGCCTGCGCATCAGCGCGCAGCTCGTGGACACGCGCACCGATTTTCCTCTCTGGTCCGAGCGTTTCGACCGCGAGATGAAAGACGTTTTCGAAGTACAGGACGAAATGGCCCGCAAGATCGCCGAGGCACTCCGCGTGACGCTTTCTCCGCAGGAACTCGAGGCCCTCGCTGACAAGCCCACCGAAAACCTGCAAGCCTACGACCTCTACCTGCGCGGCAAAAGATACGCGCGGCGTCAAACCCGTCAGGACGTCGAATTCGCGCTGCAGATGTTCGAAAACGCCGTCGCTCTTGACCCCAGCTTTGCCCTCGCCTATGCCGCGTGCGCCAACGCCTGCGCGATGTACTACTCCATCTTCACCCGCGACCAGGTTTGGATTGAACGTGCGCGCGAAGCTTCCGGCAGAGCTGTGGCCCTCCGCTGGGACCTGCCCGAAACCCATGTCAGCCAGGCTTGGGTCCTTTACGCGGCCGGCTTGCACGATGAAGCTGTGCGTATGGTGAAGAAGGCCATTGAACGCAACCGTGGCTGCGACGGCGCCTATTACTTGCTTGGCCGCGCCCTCTTTGCCGCGGGCCGCTATCAGGAAGTGCTGGACGTCGCGGAGTCCGCCATCGAAGCGAGCGGCGAGGATTACAACGTCTATGTACCCATCATGAATTCTCTCGGCGCCATGAGTAAGGGAGAAGCCTCCCGCAACATGGCTCACAGGTTCGTCGGTGCGATCGAGCATCACTTGAAAGAAGTGCCTGAGGATGCGCGGGCGCGCGTCCTTTTGGCCAACAAATACGCCGATTTAGGACGCGGCGAAGATGCCTTGCGCGAACTCAATCTGGCCGTTACCCTGCGCGCCAATGAAGCTTCGATTCTCTACAATGCAGCTTGCGTCTACTGCGGGCTGAAAAGAAAGCCCGAGGCCCTGGAATCTTTGCGCAAGGCCTGGGAAGCGGGCTCCAAGGATTCCGTCTGGGCCCGCCGCGATCCGGATCTCAACCTCCTTCACGGTGACCCGGAGTTTGAGCGCCTCTACCCTGAGGGACCTGAACCCGCACCCAAGTCCAGTTCCCAGTAGTTCGACGAGAAGTGCGGTTTGATTCAGCCCGACAACTTTAGAGGCCAGGCGCGAAATTCGCATCCGATAGGCGCCGTTCTTGCCTGCTTGACACGCGGCAATCCCGGTTGCAGAGTATTTGATTGGAATTACAGCGTCAGAAAAACACGGGAGCCGAGGGAAAATCATGGCCGTTGAAACCGCAGCCGCACCGATTCAAATCACCGACACCGCATGGCAAGCCATCGAAGGCGCATACGATCTGCAGGTGCATGTCGCGCCCGACGTGATCGCGCGCCGCATCGATGATCTCGACCTGGCGAAGGAATTCCTGGCGCACAAGCTCAAAGGCTTCGTGCTGAAATCACACTACGCGCCCACCTACGAGCGCGCGAAAGTCGTCACCAAAGCCGTCCCCGGCATCCAGGCCTTCGGCGCCATCACGCTCAACCACAGCGTTGGCGGACTCAATCCCGTAGCCCTCGAAATCGCCGGTCGCTCCGGCAATAAAATCGTGTGGATGCCCACGGTGGACGCCGCGAACGAAACCGCCGGCCGCTCCGACGGTCCCACGGACAAGCTGCCCTTCTGGGCGAAGATTCAGCGCGAGCTTGCGGCCACCGGAGTATCACCCGCACCCATGACCGTCCTCGGCCCGGACGGCAAGGTCAACGCCGCCGCTCGCGGCTGCCTCGAAATCATCAAGAAGTACGACATGATTCTCGCCACCGGCCATCTGAGCAAGAAGGAAATCCTGCAGCTGGTGAAAACGAGCAAGGAGATGGGACTCAAGCGCGTTGTCGTCACCCACGCCGAATTCCCGTCGCAAAATATGACGGCCGCCGAGCAACTCGAATGCGCCGATCTCGGCGCGCTGATCGAGCACTGCTTCACCACGATGTACACGAACAAAGCGCCCTGGGAAACCTACTTCGACAGTGTCCGCAAGGTCGGCCCCGGGCGCGTCGTGCTTTCAACCGACCTCGGCCAGACAATCAATCCGCCGGTCGCCGACGGCTTCGCGATGTTCGCGCAAAAGATGCTCGGCGCGGGCTTCAGCGTCGCCGACGTCCGCCGCATGGCCGTGACGAATCCCACGAACCTCGTTTCCTAAAGGGGAATCGAGTGCGCCTTCCGGCAACTCGCGACCGGCGATCCCGCGGATCGTCGGCGTGCGCCACTGCTTCACCGGCAGCAGGTTTTCGTTGTGTTGTGGCCCCGGACGGGCGCTATTCGATCCGCTTCGCGTGCTGGTCCATGCCGTTCTGGTGCAGGATCAGTTCCGTCGCGTGGCCCGTGCTATCGACAACGAACGTAATCTGCGCATCCACGACCTTATAGAAGAAGTCGGTTTTGCTTTCCGGGAAGATCTCGAACGTCTGCTGTCCGGTCAACTGCGCGTACAGGTGCTCCGCATCGCGCGTGATCGCGAGCACGACGCCCGGAGCGAATTGGTAATTCCCCACGTAGCCGTCGAATATTTTCGGATCGACGGCAGCTTCCTTGTGCTCAGGAGGCTTCGGCGGCTCGCCTTCGAATCGCTTACCGTGCGCGTCGCGCCCGTTTTGGTGCAGGATCAATTCCGTCGCGCGGCCCGTGCTGTCCGTCACGAAGGTGATTTGCGCGTCGACCACCTTCAGAAAATAATCGCGCTCGCTTTCCGGAAAAATCTCGAATTTCTGCTGCGCCGTAGCCTGTTCGAACAGGTGATCGCCATCCCGCGTGATCGTGATGATGAAGCTGGGAGCCAACTCGTAGGTTCCCAGGTAGCTGTCATAGATTTTCGGGTCCACCTTCACCTGTGTATGCGGTCTCGCCGCCGGAGCCAATGGAGTTTTCGCATCGAGCAGGTGCATCGCGATGTCATCGACGCCGATCGTCGTGAAAGTGTTCGAGAGCGCCACCACGCCGGTGCCCGCCGCCGGATCGAAGCCCATGAACGAACGGTAGCCGCCCGTCCCGCCGTTGTGCCAGACGATCTCTTTGCCGTCGATCGTGCGGACGTGCCAGCCGAGCGCGATTTCAAGGCCCGGCACGCCGGTTGGCCGCCGCACTTTCAGCATCGCCGCCATCGCCGGGGCGAGCGGCGATTTCGTGTACCCCAGATTCGCCGCCAGAAAAGTCAGCATGTCGTTTGCGGTGGAACGCAGCGCCCCCGCCCCAGCGAGCGTCGGCAAGTCCCAGTTTTCGACGGGTTCGAGCGCCTGGTTGTGCCCCACGGCCAGCCGCGCCTTCATTTCCGGCGTCAGCGTGATCCGCGTGTCCTTCATCCCCAGTGGATCGCAGATGCGCGACCGCACCAGCGCCTCGTAGCTCATGCCCGCCCGCAGAGCCAGCACGTGGCCCAGCAACCCGCCGCCAAGATTCGAGTATTCGTATTGCGATCCAATGTCGCGCGTCAGTTGGTAGCTGGAAAGGAATTGATAAAGCTGCTCCACCGAATAATCCGCGTAAGGATTGCTAATGTCTTTCGGGGTGAAGTTCGTCGGCAAGCGCGGCAGCCCCGAGGTGTGCGTCGCCAGATCGACGAGCGTGATTTGGCGCCCGTTGCGCTCCGGCATTTTCACGCCCGCCGGCAAATATTTCGCCACCGGATCGTCCAGCGCTACTTCGCCGTGCTGCACCATGTCCGCCAGCAGCAGCGACGTGAACACCTTCGTCATCGAGCCGATTTCGAAGACCGTGTCGCCATTGAACGGCCGCGGATCGCCCTTCTTGAGCTGCCCGTACGCGACCACGCGCCGCCCCTCCGGCCCGATCACGCCCACCACGATGCCGACGCTCTGGTGCTGGACGTCGATCCGGTCGACGAGGATTTGCCGGATTTCAGTGTCCGAAGGCATGGCAGATTGCACAGTAGATTGAGCCGCGGTGCCAAGCGACACAGCAATCACGGTGGCTGCAAGGTTCAGAGTCGAACGAAACATGGCTCGCCCCTTCAATCGGTGACGGTATGCGATGTGGCCCGGCCCGGCGCTGCCGGGCAAAATAACACACAGTGTGAGGTAATTGCGAGAATCCATAATGAAAGCTACCAATCAGCCAAAATCGCCGCCAAGCTTTTCCGGTAACCCGCAATGGTGCTTCGATTTGCATCGTGTGATAGCGTGGATGGTGACGCTGTGACTGACGCCGCCGAGAATCGCCTGAAGAACTCCGCGAGCCCGTATCTCCGCTCGGCCGCGCATCAACCCGTCGACTGGCACGAATGGGGCGAAGAGGCATTCGCCAAGGCGCGCGCGGCGGGCAAGCCGGTTCTGCTCGATATCGGCGCGGTGTGGTGCCACTGGTGCCACGTGATCGACCGCGAGAGCTACGAAAATCCCGAAATCGCGGCGATGATCAACCAGCTCTACATTCCCGTGAAGGTCGACCGCGACGAGCGCCCTGATGTCGACGCGCGCTATCAATCTGCGATCAGCGCGATTTCCGGCCAGGGCGGCTGGCCGCTCACCGCGTTCCTCACGCCCGACGGCAAGCCGTTTTTCGGCGGCACGTATTTCCCTCCCGACGACGCGATGGGACGCCCCGGCTTCAAGCGCATTCTCGTCGCGATCTCCGATGCCTTCGAGAAGCGCCGCGCCGAAGTGGACAACTCCGCGCACGCCCTGGAAGAAGCTGTGGCACGAGCCGAGATTTTTCACGGCGCTCGCGGCGAATTCGATGTACGCGTCGTCGTTGCTGTGGTCGATGCAGCTGTAAAGCGCTTTGACCCCACACACGGCGGATTCGGCGACGCTCCGAAATTCCCTCACTCCTCGGCCATTGATCTACTCCTCGAACGGCAGAAATGGCCCGGCTGCGAGCAGCTGCAAACGATCGTCGAAAAGACGCTCGACGGCATGGCTGCGGGCGGATTCGCCGATCAGATTGGCGGCGGATTCCATCGTTACTCGGTCGACGAACGCTGGTGCGTTCCGCACTTCGAGAAAATGTCCTACGACAATTCCGAGCTGCTGAAAAATTATCTTCACGGCTATCAGGCGTTGCGCCAGCCGCATTACAAGCGTGTCGCCGAGGATCTCATCGCCTGGGTTGGCGAAGTGCTCTCCGATCCGGCGCGCGGCGGCTTCTATGCGAGCCAGGACGCCGACCAGACCCTCGACGACGACGGCGACTACTTCACCTGGACGCAGCAGGAGGTTCGCGCGGTGCTCACGCCGGAAGAATCGCGCGCGATCGAGCTCTACTACGACGTCGCCCCGCGCGGCGAAATGCACCACAATTCCGAAAAGAATGTCCTCTGGATTGCTGAGCCCGTCGAAGAAATCGGCCCGAAGCTGCGCATGCCGGGGGATCAGGTCGCGTTGCTGCTCGCGCGCGCGAAAGGCAAGCTGATCGCCGCGCGCCGCGAACGCCGCCCCACGCCCGCCATCGACGAAACGATCTACGTCGCATGGAACGCGATGTTCGCCTCGGCCTATCTCGAAGCCGCGCGAGTCCTCGACCGCCCCGATTGCCGCGAATTCGCTCTGAAGACCCTCGACCGCATCCTCGCCGAAGCCTGGGACGAATCGAAGGGTTTCCTCCATCGCGTCGGCGGCCCGCGCCTTGAAGGCTCGCTCGACGATCAGGTGTTCACCATCGCCGCGCTGCTCGACGCGTGGGAGGCGACCCTCGATCGCCGCTATTTCGAAATTGCCGAGCGCGCCATGCGCCTCGCAGTCGAGCGCTTCGGCGATCCCGATGGCGGCGGCTTCTTCGACCGCGCCAAAGACGCCGCGCCGATGGGCGGCCTCGAAGTCCGCCGCAAGCCGCTGCAGGATTCGCCAACGCCGGGCGGAAATTCCGTCGCCGCTATCGTTCTCGATCGCTTGCACGCCCTCACCGGCGAGCGCCTCTACCGCGAGTGGGCCGAGAAAACGCTCGAGGCGTTTGTCGGCCTGATCCCGCAATACGGACTCTTCGCCGCGACGTACGCTCTGGCAGCGCTTCTCCACGCGCGCCACCCGCTTCAAGTCATCATCACCGGAGCCGCCGCCGACCCCAAAGCCGCCGATCTCGAGCGCGCCGCGCACGAAATCTATCGCTTCGCCAAAGTAGTCCTGCGCGTGACGCCCGAGCGCCTCTCAGCGGGTGCGCTTCCAGCCGCCTTGCGCGAAACCCTCCCGCACCTCGACGCGGCCGTGCCTCAGGCCTTCGTTTGCGTCGAAACGACCTGCTTTCCGCCCGTCGCCGATCGCGCCCAGCTGACGTCGCTACTGACCGAAGCCGCCACCGGCGCTAAGGCGGCCTCCAAATGAGAAGGTTTAGCCCGATTAACCCAAAGGAATTGACGCGCGGCGAGCGCGGATGCGATAATTCTCTGCTTTGCTCAGCCCTAAAGCGTGTGCCGGTGGGGCACAAGCCGGAATATCGCAACACCTAGATTAAAATAGCGGGAGCGGTCACAGCGCTTCTTCCTTACGATGGAGATTCTCCACCAACTCGGCGAGTTGTTTCTCGAAGCTGTGCCCACGATCGTCGTTGTACTTTTGTTTTATGCTTTTCTTCGCTGGGCGTTTTTCGGGCCGATCCAGAAAGCCATGGCCGAGCGCGCCGCCCGCATCGAGGGTGCGCGCGCCGAGGCAGCTTCTGTCGAAGCTGAGGCGAAGCAGGAACTCAACACCTACCACGAAGCCCTGCGCAAGGCGCGCGCCGAAATCTACGCCGAGCAGGAAGCGGCGCGTCAGGCGGCTCTCGACGAGCGCGCCAAGCTCCTCAAAGTCATGCGGTCGCGCTCGCAGGAAGACGTCGCCGCCGCGAAGAAGAAAATCGCCGCGGATGTCGCCGCGGCCCGCGCCGAAATCGAGCGCCAGGCTCCCGCCCTCGCCAATCAGATCGCTCGCACGATTCTCGACAAGCCATCGTCTTTGCGCGGTGGAGCGGCGCTATGATTTCCGCACCGGTATGGCGTCGAATCCGGCAGGTTGCTTCGTTCGCCGCATTTTTCTTTTTGCTGGCGTTGCCCGTGTTTGCGCAGGATGAACAGCCCTCGCCCGCCGATTCCACCACGGGCTGGATCTTTCGCTGGCTGAACTTCGCGATCGTTCTTGGGCTTCTCATCTACGCATTCGGCAAGGCCGTTCCCTACTTCCGCCGCCACGCGGCAGAAATCTCCGAAAAGATCGCGGAGGGAACGCGCGCGCGCGAAGCGGCGGAAGCGGATCGCCGCGCGGCGCAGGCCAAGCTCGCGGGGATCGAGGCGGAGGTCGCGGCGATGCGCGTCGAAGCTAAGCGCGGCGCTCAGGCGGAGGGCGAACGCGTGCGCGCGCAGGCCAAGTCCGAGGCGGAAGCGATCGAGCGGTCCGCGCAAGCGGAAATCGTCGCAGCGGAACGCGCGGCGCGCCTGGAATTGAAGGCGCTGGCGGCGCGAATCGCTGTGGAGCGCGCGGAGGCAGTGCTGCGATCGGAGCTGACGCCGAAGACGGAAGCGGCGCTCTTCGGCAATTTCGTCGCTGAAATCGAGGGGAGCCCCAATTGAACGGCGCCCTCGCATCCCGATACGCGGCGGCCCTGGCGGACGTCGCCCTCGAGCAGAAGTCCGGCGACAGCGTGAAGAAGGATCTCGCGGCCTTCGTCGATACGTTTTTCGGTGCGGCCGACTTGCGAAATTTCATCGAAAGCCCCGCCGTCGGCCCGGAGATGAAACACAAAGTGATCGAAGAAGTGGCTGCGCGAATGGACCTGACGCCGGCCGTCCGGAATTTCGCATACGTGATCGTGGATCATCGCAGGACGGAAATGCTCCGCGAAATCCAGCAGGCATTCGAGACGGAATTGAACGCGCGGCTGGGCATCGCGGAAGCCGAAGTGACCTCGGCGCGGGAGTTGAACGCCGCCGAAAAAGAACGAATGACGAAGGCGCTCGAACGGCGCACCGGCAAGAAAATCGAAGCCCGCTTCCGCCAGGACGAATCCCTGGTCGGCGGCGCCGTCGTCCGCGTGGGATCGACCGTCTACGACGGTTCTGTGCGCGACCAATTGACGCGGTTGCGCGAGCAGCTCGAAACGGAATAGGAGCCGGGAATGGCCAATATCAAGGCTGACGAAATCACAAAGATTCTGCGCGAGCAGATTGAAAACTATCAGCAGACGGTCGCGGTCGAAGAGGTCGGCTCGGTGATCTCGGTGGGCGATGGCATCGCGCGCGTTCACGGCCTGGACCGTTGCATGGCGGGCGAAATGCTCTCGTTTCCGCACGACGTGTTTGGCATCGCGCTCAACCTCGAAGAGGATCAGGTCGGCACGGTGTTGCTCGGCGACTACACGCAGATTCAGGAAGGCGACACGGTCAAGCGCACGAAAACCATCATGTCCGTGCCCGTAGGAAACGCGCTCGTCGGGCGCGTGGTGAATCCGCTGGGCCAGCCGCTCGATGGCAAAGGCCCGGTGCAGACCGATCAGCGCAATCCACTCGAGCGCCTGGCGCCGGGCGTCGTGGACCGCCAGCCGGTGCGCCAGCCATTGCAAACCGGCATCAAGGCCATCGACTCGATGATTCCGATCGGCCGCGGACAGCGCGAGTTGATCATCGGCGACCGCCAGACGGGCAAGACGGCGATCATCCTCGACACGATTCTGAATCAGAAGGGCGGTGACGTGATCTGCATCTACTGCGCGATCGGACAGAAACAGTCCACGATCGCACAGATAATCAAGACGCTCACCGATTACGGCGCCATGGACTACAGCATCGTGGTGGCGGCGTCGGCGGCCGAGCCGGCCACGATGCAGTACATCGCTCCATTCGCCGCGGCGGCGATGGGCGAATATTTCCGCGATACCAAGCGGCACGCCATCTGCTTCTACGACGATCTTTCGAAGCACGCGCAGTCCTACCGCGAGATTTCGTTGCTGCTACGCCGCCCGCCGGGCCGCGAGGCATACCCCGGTGACGTTTTCTTCCTGCACTCGCGTTTGCTCGAGCGTGCGGCGAAATTGAACGATGAGCTCGGCGCAGGGTCGCTGACGGCGCTGCCCGTCATCGAAACGCAGGCCGGCGACGTTTCCGCCTACATCCCGACCAACGTGATTTCGATTACCGACGGCCAGATCTATCTCGAAGCCGACCTCTTCAACGCCGGCATTCGCCCCGCCATCAACGCCGGCATTTCGGTTAGCCGCGTCGGCGGCAACGCGCAGATCAAGGCGATGCGCCAGGTAGCGGGCTCGCTGCGCCTCGATATGGCGCAGTACCGCGATCTCGCGGCATTCGCGCAATTCGGGACCGAGCAGCTCGATAAAGCCACGCAACAGCAACTGGCGCGCGGCCAGCGGCTCGTGGAAATTCTCAAGCAGGACCAGTATCAGCCGCTGCCAGTCGAAAGACAGGTGCTGATCATTTTTGCCGGCGCGAACCGCTTCCTCGACGATCTCGAGATCTCGGAAGTCCGCCGGTTCGAGCGCGAGCTGTATCCATATATCGAAACGAATTACGACGGGATCTTCAAGACGATCCGCGAGAAAAAAGCGATCGACGACGCACTGAAAGCCGAGATGCTCGCGGCGCTCCAGGTATTCAAGGAAACGTTCTTGGCGAGCGTGGCACCGGCGGCAGCCGCAGCCGCGCCTGCCGCGAGCTAACAACTGACGATCGATGGCCACACTTCTCGATTTCCGGCGCCGCATTCGCTCGGTGAAGAGCACGCAGCAGATCACCCGCGCGATGAAGTTTGTCGCTGCGGCGAAGCTGCGCCGCTCGCAAGAAGGCGTGTTTGCGGCGCGGCCCTACGCCCGCGAAATTCTTCGCGTCCTGCGCTCGGCTGCGGCCCGCGTGGAGTCGACCACGCATCCGCTGCTCGAACGGCGGCCGGAGGAGCGAATCCTGGTCGTGGTCGTCACAGGAGACCGCAGCCTTGCAGGGGCGTTCAACTCGAACGTAATCCGCCGAGCGGCCCTTTTGCTTCGCGAAAACGCCTCGAAAAAGCCCGTCGTGCTCCCGATCGGCAAAAAAGGACGCAGCTCGCTAAAGCGGGCAGGCTGGGCGTTCGTGGCGGAGTACGTCAACGTGTCCGGCAACGTGAATTTCCCGATCGCCAAGGAAATTGCCGCGAAGATTGCCGAACTTTATGCGGCGCGCGAAGTCGATGCGGTGTACGCCGTCTACAACGAATTCAAGAATGTGATGATACAGAATCTGCGCGCGGAGAAGTTGTTGCCGATCGACCCCTCGGTGCTCGCGTCGGAACGCCCCGAAGCCGCTCACGCGGCCACGCCGGAGCAGGAAGACGCGCTGCCCCACGATTTGGCGGCAAGCGGAAAGTGGCTCGTCGACTACATCTATGAGGAACCCGTGGCGGAAATCTTCAGCGGCCTGGTTCCGCGTTACCTCGAGGCCGAGGTTTTCCGCATCCTCCTTGAGTCATCCGCGGCAGAATGGGCCGCGCGCATGACGGCGATGGACGCCGCCACGCGCAACGCGTCCGAGCTGATCGACAAGCTCACGCTCCAGATGAACAAGATTCGCCAGGCCGGAATCACCAAGGAATTGATTGAGATCGTAAGCGGTGCCGCTTCGGCAATGTCGTAAGTGCTTGCCGAATCGAAATAGGACGTTTCACGAGTCACGGATTTCACTGGAGCTGAAATGGCGACCGACAATAAAAAGATCGGCCAGGTAACGGAAGTGATCGGGCCCGTCGTGGACGTGCTGTTCGAAGAAGGCCACCTTCCGCTGATTCACTACGCGATTCGCATTACGAGCGAGGGATTCGACGTCCCCGAGCCGCTCGACATCGTATGCGAAGTCGAGCAGCATCTGGGCGAGGGACGCGTGCGCGCGGTCGCGATGAAGCCGACCGAAGGCCTGGTGCGGGGAATGAAGGTCGAGAATCTCGGCGAGCCGATTACCGTCCCCGTGGGCCGCGGCACTCTGGGCCGCGTGATGAACGTGCTCGGCGAGCCCGTCGACAAGCTAGGCCCGGTGAAATATGAAAAGCGCTACCCGATTCATCGCCCGGCGCCGTCGCTCGAGGAGCAGTCGACGAATCTGGAAATGTTCGAGACCGGTATTAAAGTCGTGGACCTGATCGAGCCGTACCTCAAGGGCGGCAAGATCGGCCTCTTCGGCGGCGCGGGCGTCGGCAAGACGGTGCTGATTCAGGAGCTGATCCACAACGTCGCGATGAAGCATGGCGGCGTTTCCGTATTCGCTGGCGTGGGCGAACGCACCCGCGAAGGCAACGATCTCTGGCTCGAATTCCAGGAATCGCACGTCATCGAGCCCGGCAATCCGGAAAAATCGCGTTGCGCGCTCGTCTACGGACAGATGACCGAGCCGCCCGGCGCGCGCCTCCGCGTCGGCCTGACCGGCCTGACCGTGGCCGAATATTTCCGCGACGAAGAACATCTCGACGTGCTGCTCTTCATCGACAATATTTTCCGTTTCGTGCAGGCGGGATCGGAAGTATCGGCGCTGCTGGGCCGCATGCCTTCGGCCGTGGGCTACCAGCCCAACCTGAATACGGAAATCGGCGAATTGCAGGAGCGCATCACATCGACGAAGAGCGGCTCGATCACGTCGGTTCAGGCAATTTACGTGCCCGCCGACGATTACACCGATCCCGCGCCGGCGGGCACCTTCACGCACCTCGACGCCACGACGAACCTGAGCCGTCAGATCTCCGAACTCGGAATCTATCCCGCCGTCGATCCCCTCGCCAGTTTTTCGCGCATTCTCGACCCGCGCATCCTCGGCCAGGAGCACTACACCGTGGCGCGCGCCGTGAAGGGCGTGCTACAGCGCTACAAGGAGCTGCAGGACATCATCGCGATCCTGGGAATCGAAGAGCTCTCGGACGACGACAAGCAGGTGGTGGGCCGCGCGCGCAGGATCCAGAAGTTCCTTTCTCAGCCCATGTTCGTCGCAGAACAGTTCACCGGCATAGAGGGAAAATACGTCAAGATCGAGGACACGATTCGCAGCTTCAAGGAAATCGTCGAAGGCAAGCACGACGAGCTGCCAGAGCAGGCCTTCTACATGGTGGGCACGATCGAAGAAGCGCGCGAGAAGGCCGAGAAAATGGCGGCGGTGGCCTAAGCCGCGAGCGCCTGAAACGGGACCAAACGAATGCCGCTACCTGAAGCCATCGAACTCCAAGTCGTCACGCCGCAGAGGCACGTCTTGCAGGAGACCGTGCAGGCGATCGAAATGCCCGGCAAGGAAGGCTATCTCGGCATCCTGCCCGGCCACGCCCCGCTGATCACCGAACTTGGCATCGGAATCCTGGCCTATCGCAAGAGTGGAGAGACGCGCTACCTCACCGTGATGGAGGGATACGCGGAGGTTTTGCCGGACCGCGTCATCGTGCTGGCCGAGATTTCGGAGCGTGCGGAAGAAATCGATCCCGAGAAGGCCCGCTCCGAACATGAACGTGCGCAGGCCGAGCTCGCGAAGACCAGCTCGGGAAGCCCGGACTGGCAGCAGCAAAAGCTGGCAGTCGAACGCGCCGTCGTGCGGGCCGAGGCGGCTGCGAAATGGGGCGGCTTTGCCGGTTCGCACAAGTAGAATGCGTCCCGCGCCCTGCTCGCTATGGTTATCATCTCGCAGCGGCATTGAATCCCGCCTCTTTTCTTCGCATCGAATAATTAGGACGATTGGAAATACCTGTAATGAATGAAGCTGTCACAGTTTACAGCACGTCCTGGTGCTGCGATTGCCGCCGCGTGAAGAATTTCCTGCGCGATCGTAAAGTCGCGTTTCGCGAAGTGAATATCGACGAAACGCCCGGCGCTGAAGAGATCGTCCTGCGCGCGAATAATGGACGCCGCAAAGTCCCCACCCTCGAAGTCGCAGGCCGCTTTTTCGCCTGCAGCCCCTTTGATCCGCATCGCCTCGCCGAAGAATTGAAAATCCCGCTCAATTCGTAAGGGAAATTATTGCGCGAGGCCGGCGCCGCGCGTCATCACGCCGGCGACGCGCAGGTCCGAGGTCAGCGCAACGAGATCAGCATCTGTGCCAACTGCGATGATACCCTTTTTGCCGGCGAGCCCGAGGCGGCGCGCCGGGAGCGCTGTCGCCATGCGAACCGCATCCTGCAGCGGCACGCCGAGCCCAACCACATTGCGCAGGGCCCGGTCGAGAGTCAGCGTGCTGCCTGCAAGCTTGCCTTCGCTGTTTCGAGCCACGCCATCTTTCACGGACACTTCGAAATTTCCCAGCCGGTATTTGCCGTCCGGCATACCCGTGGCGGCGATCCCGTCGCTCACCAGCAGAACCGTGTCGAATCCCTTCGTCCCGATCAAAACCTGAATCGCCGGTCCAGCCACGTGCACCAGATCGGCGATCACTTCGGCGGTGACCTCGGGATCGGTGAGGATCGCGCCGACCACGCCGGGATCGCGGTGCTCGAACGGTCGCATCGCGTTGTACATGTGGACCGCGTGGCGCGCCCCGGCGTGAATGGCTGCGCGTGCCTGATCGTAATCGGCGTCGGTGTGCCCGATAGCGGCCACAATTTTCGCCGCGACCGCGGCAGCAATCAGTTCCAGCGCGCCCGGCAGTTCGGGCGCTACGGTGACAATTTTCACCAAGCCGTCGGCCGCCTCGATGAACTTGCCGAGCGTCGCCACCGAGGGCTTCGCCAGCGCGTCCGGCGGATGGACGCCGCGCCGCGCCTTGCTGATGAACGGTCCTTCGAGGTGGATGCCCAGAATTTCCGCGGCGGGGCCGTCGCTTTCCGCGTTCTCGTGTGCGCGAATGTAGCGGGCGATTCCCTGAAGGCTGCGGCAGGTATCTTCGATGGGCGCGGTGACAGTCGTCGCGACGATCGACGTGGTGCCGTGCTTCGCGACCGTGGACGTAATGCGGTCGAGCGCCCGCGCGTCGCCCTCCATCACATCGTGCCCGCCCGCGCCGTGGATGTGCACGTCGACGAAGCCAGGGACCACCGTCATGCCGGTCGCGACGTAATCGACGGCGTCCGGCGGCAAGCGCATCTCATCGCGATGGCCGATGGCGGCGATACGACTGCCTTCGACGACGATCACGCCGTCGCTGATCTCTTCGTCCGGCGTCAGAATGCGGCTGGCATGAATGACCGTAGTCGGCATAGCTCCGCGACCTGTCCTGAATCGGTGTTTGAGCACCCGACGAAAATGCTACTCGAATTCGACGGCGAAAACACGGCGAGCTTGCATCCTGTTGCCTCTCCGCTACAATCGGATGTCACGCATTTCGGAGGAAAGAGGATCGGATGGCATACGACAAGCGTTACGTCGCTCAAAAAAGGCAGCGCCGCCGCCGCAAGACCGCGAAGGCCAAGATGAGGCTCTACGAACAGGGAAAGCTTCCGCACGACAAGCTTCCGTCCCTCGCCAAGAGGTTTCTAGCCCGCAAACAGCGCGCGCTGAGCAAGGCCGAATAAGCATCGCCCTCGAAAAGAAAAAAGGGCGTCCGCTGTGGCGGACGCCCTTTTCGTTCCTGACGCTTGCATTGGTCCCCAGGGACCAGGTAAACGGGATTCGTCAGTTGCCGGCGGCCTGCGCGTGCGTCGTTCCGTTCTTCGGCACGCTCAGGTAACCGCTGATTTTGTCCTTGCCCACCGAGTTGACCGTGAACTCTACCGGTGCGTGGCTGCCGTTCGTGAAGAAGTAGATCGGCTCGTTCACCGACCGGTTCTTCTTCTCATAGCGCTGGTCATCCGCGTAGATCGCCACGGTGTAGATGTTCTTTTTCGGGTTCACGTTGCGGAGCTCGACCATCACGTCGCCCACCTTCTCGCGCTGGCCCTTCTTCGTGATCGTGAACTCGTAGTAATCGCGTTCGCCGAGGCGTCGGAGTTCGTCGATCTCGTCGTGGTTCTTCGCGATCAGCGTGCCGAATTCCCCGCGCGCCATGTTTAGACTGCTCTTGGTCGTTTCGAGGTCGGTCCGGACGCCGTTCACGTCCGTCCCCAGTTTGTTCACGTCATCGACGCTGGCTTTCGTCGCCAGTTGGCCATTGACGTTGTTCTGGAGATCGGAAAGTTCCTGCGCCTCTTCATTCTTGATCTTTTTGGTCTGCGAGCGCGCTCGGTTCAACTCACCCTCGGTGAGCTTCATCTTGTCGGTCACCACGCTGAGCTCGCCTTGAAGTTGTGCGTTTGTGTCTTCGGCCTTCGCAAGGCGCTGATTCAGAATGTCGTCGTTTTGCTTGGTCAGCGTCGTCTGCGAGGCGAGAGTTTTCTGCAGTTCGTTCGAACGCGTCGAGGCCGACCAGGCCACGCCCAAACCCGCGAGCGAAACGATAGCGAGAATTATGACCGCGATCCCAATCCACCGTGGCGCTGCTTCTTCGTGAATTACTTCGTTCTTTTCTTCGAGCATTTTTTTGCCCTCCGTGGAAACCCCTTGCTTGAGCCTGTAGAAGCACGCCCTGAACCAAACCGTTCCAAACAGGACGAGCTCCGTAAGGCGCTATGGATAATGAAGTTAAGAGGGCTATGCCAGGTATATCCAGGATTGGGTGGGCGCCAGACCCTGCAATTTTTACGTGGCCTCCAAGGGTTTTCTGCGTAGTGGATACTTGTATAAGGCCCAGTACTAGCTCTAGGCGCGAGGAATTCGCGGCCAAGATCATCTTTGAACGGTGGAATTTAGCGTCAGCGCGTGATGCTCATCGCCCGCAGTCTTGCGATGCGATCCTCGAGCGGAGGGTGCGTGCTAAAAAGACTTGCCATGAGATGGCGCGCGCTCAGTGGAGCCACGATGCACAGCGCCGCCGTGGATGGCGGCATGTCCGTGGGAATTCGTTTGTTGTACGCGCCGAGTTTTTCGAGCGCGCTGATCAGGCCATTAGGATATCCGACCATCCTGGCGCCCGACGCATCGGCTTGATATTCGCGCTGGCGGGAAATACCGAGCTGCAAGAGCATCGCTGCGATGGGCGCGGCAATCAGCATGATGAGAGCCGTGATTCCGCCGCCTTCGCGGTCATTATCGCCGCCGCCCCAGCCGCCCAACATCAATCCCCATTGCCCCATATTGGCTATCCAGGTGATGGCGCCGGCGATTGTGGCGGCAATCGACGACGTAAGAATGTCGTAGTTGCGCACATGTGAAAGCTCGTGCGCGATCACTCCTTCAAGCTCGTCGTCATCCATCAGCTCCATCAATCCCTGCGTCACGGCCACCGAGGCGTGGCTCGGATTGCGGCCCGTCGCGAATGCGTTCGGCGCGGGCTGCGGAATCAGATAGAGCTTCGGCATCGGCAGATTGGCTTTGCCCGCGAGGCGCTCCATCACGGCGTAGAGCCGCGGCGCTTCTTCACGGCTGATCGGGCGCGCGCCGCTGGACTTCAGCGCGATCTTATCGGAATAGAAATACGCCACGCCGTTCATCACGATCGCAAAGCCCAGCGCGATCGTCATCCCGCCACGTCCGCCGAATGCCTGCCCCAAAAAGAGAAGCAGCAGCGTCAGAGCCGTCAGCAGGAATGCGGTCTTAAACGTCTTCATGGTTGATTACCCGGAGCCCCTTCCTACGCAGCCCCCGCCTTTGCAGCCGCGGGCTGAAACTTCATCTCGCCGGTTTTCGCGTTGGCGTCGACCGTGAGTTCGTCGCCCGGCTTCACCTCGCCATCCAGAATCTTGAGCGCCAGCGGATCCTGAATGAGCCGCTGGATCGCCCGCTTCATCGGACGCGCCCCGTAGGCCGGATCGAAGCCTTCGCGGAAAAGCAGCGTCTTCGCCGCCGGCGTCAGGTGCAATGTGATCTGCCGTTCCGCGAGCAGTTTTACCACGTTGCGCATCTGGAGCTCGATAATGGTCTCGATCTGATCCTTGCCGAGCGGCTTGAAAAGGACGATGTCGTCGATTCGGTTCAGGAACTCGGGCCGGAAAGTCTCCCGCAGCGCAGCCATGGCTTCTTCGCGCGCCTTCTTCGGGTCTTTCTCCGCCAGTTCGAAGATGGAAGCCGAACCCACGTTCGACGTCATGATGATCACCGCGTTGCGGAAATCGACCGTGCGTCCTTTTCCATCGGTTAGACGCCCATCCTCGAGAATCTGTAGCAGGACGTTGAACACGTCCGGATGCGCCTTCTCGATTTCATCGAGGAGCACCACCGAATACGGCCGCCGCCGCACCTGCTCGGTCAGCTGGCCGCCCTCTTCGTACCCAACGTATCCCGGAGGCGCGCCGATCATCCGCGCCACTGAATGCTTTTCCATGTATTCGGACATGTCGAGCCGCACGATGGCGCGCTCGTCGTCGAACAAAAACTCGGCGAGCGCTCGCGCGAGCTCTGTCTTGCCGACGCCGGTCGGCCCAAGGAACAGGAACGACCCGATCGGGCGATGCGGGTCGCTGAGGCCCGAACGGCTGCGGCGAATCGCATTCGCCACGCTCGCAAGCGCAACATCTTGTCCCACCACGCGCTGCCGCAGGCGCTCCTCCATGTGAACCAGTTTCTGTACTTCGCCTTCAAGCAGCCGCCCCACGGGAATCCCGGTCCACTTGCTGACGATTTTCGCGATCTCTTCCTCGCCCACTTCTTCCTTCAGCATCGGATGGTCTTTCTGCAATTCCGCGAGGTGGTCCTGGGCAGCCTTTAATTCCTTCTCTGCGGCCGAGAGCTTTCCGTAGCGAATCTCCGCCACGCGCGAGAGATCCCCGGCGCGTTCGAATCGCTGCTCCTCGGCCTTAAGCCGCTCGATTTCTTCCTTCTGCTTGCGGATGCGGCCGATGCCGTCTTTCTCGGTCTGCCAGTGGGCCTTGAGGGCGCCCGATTGTTCGCGCAGCGTGCTCAGTTCTTTTTCGATCTGCGACAGCCGTTCTTTCGAGTGCGCATCCGTTTCCTTGCGCAGCGCCTGGCGCTCGATCTCGAGTTGCATGATGCGCCGCTCGATGAGGTCGATCTCGGTCGGCAGCGAATCGATTTCCATGCGCAGCCCCGCGGCCGCTTCGTCGATCAGATCGATCGCCTTGTCCGGCAGAAACCGGTCCGTGATGTAGCGCTGCGAAAGCAGCGCCGCGGCCACGATGGCGGCATCCTTGATGCGCACGCCGTGATGGACCTCATAGCGTTCCTTCAGGCCGCGCAGAATGGCGATCGTGTCGTCCACGGACGGTTCGCCGATCATCACCGGCTGGAAACGCCGCTCGAGGGCGGGGTCTTTCTCGATGTACTTGCGATATTCGTTGAGCGTCGTCGCGCCGATGGCCCGCAGTTCGCCGCGTGCCAGCGCCGGCTTCAGCATGTTCGACGCGTCCATCGAGCCTTCCGCCGCGCCCGCGCCTACCAGCGTGTGCAGCTCGTCGATGAAAAGGATGATCTGCCCTTCGGATTCTGTCACTTCCTTGAGAACCGCCTTCAGCCGGTCTTCGAATTCGCCGCGATACTTGGCGCCCGCCACAAGAGCGGCCAGATCGAGCGCCACGATCCGCTTCGGCTTCAAAACCTCGGGAACGTCGCCGGACACAATGCGCCCTGCGAGTCCTTCCACGATGGCGGTTTTGCCGACACCCGGCTCGCCGATGAGCACGGGATTGTTCTTCGTGCGGCGCGCCAGAATCTGCATCACGCGGCGAATCTCTTCGTCGCGCCCGATCACCGGATCGAGTTTTCCTCGGCGGGCCGCCTCGGTCAGGTCGCGCGCGTACTGCTCGATCGCGCGATACGTGGCTTCCGGATTCTGCGATGTCACGCGGACGTTGCCGCGAATCGCAGTCATCGCCTGCAGAATGGCGTCGTGGCTCGCGCCGTTCTTCGCCAGCAGTTGCCCGGCAGGATCGCGATCCGCGGCGGCAATCGCCAGTAAGATATGCTCCGTTGAAACATACTCGTCCTTCAATCGCTGCGCTTCGCCAAACGCGTGCTCGAGAACATCGTTGGTGGCACGGCTCAGCGACTGATTCGACACGTCGCTCACCTTGGGCAGCCGCGCGACCTGCTCCTCGACCTCGGCGGCGAGCACCGCGGGCGATGCGCCCAGCTTCTGAAGCAGCGGCGGCACAACCCCGTCGCCTTGGGCCACAAGCGCCCACAAAAGGTGCAGCGGCTCGATCTGCTGCTGGCCCGAGCGAGCGCCCATTTCCTGTGCGGCTTGCATCGCTTCCTGGGCCTTTACGGTCAGTTTGTCAAATCTCAACATGGCGAAATCTTCTCACTTTGCCCCCGGATACTCCAGATGCTCCAAGTAGCTCCGAAGGGGCGAAAAAAAGGGGCTGGCCGGTGTATCCGTCCAGCCCCCTGGGATCCCCACCTCGAACCGCGTTAGTTGCCGTTGGTTGTTACGTTCACCTTCACCTGCCGCGGCTTTGATTCCGCCCGCTTCGGCAGCTGCACCGTCAACACGCCGTTCTTGTATTCGGCATGAATCGACTCCGTGTTGACCGTGGTCGGTAGGCTAAAGCTCCGGCTGAACGATCCATAGGTCCGCTCGATCCGTAGATAATTGTCTTCGTTCACCTTCTGCTCGAACTTCCGCTCGCCTCGGATGGTCAGCATGTTGTTCTCGACCCGGACATCGAGGTCCTTCTCGTTGATGTCGGGCAAATCGGCCTTGATGACCAGCTCGTTCTCAGTCTCATAGATGTCCACAGCAGGCGCCCAAGCCGTCAAATTCGAATTCTCGGCGCGGCGGCCCACAAACGGTGCTTCGAAGAGACGATTGACCTGATCCTGCAAGGTGGCCAGATTCTGGAATGGGTCCCACCGGGTAATCGACATTGTAACTTCCTCCATGCTCCATAAGAATTTTGCGCTCTATATTAGCGCGTACAGAGCATAAAATATGCGCGTCATATTGTCAAGTTATTTCTTGGCGCACCACGGCCGTCCCGGCCTTCCACTTACCCTATTCTAAGACTTTAACTATCAAGCATTTAAGGTAGTGTGTCTCCGGCATCGTGAGCAGGATAGGATGATCTTGCGCTTGGGTCCGTCGTTCCGCCACGACAATCGTTTTCCTAGCGTCGTTTGCCGCCTCCGCGAGAATCTGCAGAAAGAGCGCCTCGGTAATGTGGTAGGAGCAGGAACAGGTCAGCAGGAATCCCCCCGGTTTCAGGAGCTTCAGGGCGCGGAGATTGATCTCCTTGTAGCCACGCTGGGCGGCCGGGATGCTGTCGCGGTTCTTGGCGAAGGCAGGCGGATCAAGGATGATCATCTGGAAGCGGCGCCCGGCGTCGTCATATTCCTTGAGAAGGTCGAACGTGTTCCCTTCGCGAAAGTCGACGTTCGAGATTCCGTTCACCTCCTGATTGCGCCGGGCGGCTTGCAGCGCTGCCGGAGCCATTTCGATACCTTGGACGTGCGCGCATTCGTCGGCTACCGTCAGTGCGAATCCCCCCTGATAGCTGAAGCAGTCGAGCACGTCGCCCGAGGCATAGCGGCGCGCGGCTCGGTGGTTTTCCCGCTGATCCAGAAAGGATCCGGTCTTCTGTCCCTTCAGCAAGTCGTGAACGAACGTAATGCCGTTTTCCTGCGCCGGGATCTCGCCTGGAATTTCGCCGTGAAGGACGCTCACGCGCTGCTCGAGCCCCTCCAGAAGCCGCACCTTCGGATCGTTTCGCTCCAGGACGCCGCGCGGCGAAAACAGCTCGACGAGAATATCGACGATAAGGCTCTTAGCGCGCTCGGTTCCCTGGCTCAAGGTTTGTACGACCAGATAATCCGCGTAGCGGTCGACGATCAACGACGGCAGCAGGTCCGCCTCGCTGTAGACAAGCCGGCAGGCCTGCGAGTTTTCAACCACGAGGTCGCGATACGCAGCGGCGCGCCGGAGGCGTTCGGTGAAGAACGCGCGATCGACGGGCCGGTCCTCGCGCGTCAGCAGCCGCACGGCAATCTGCGATTTGTCGCTATAAAACGCCCGGCCCTGGAAGTTGCCGCGCTCGTCGATCAATCGGACGACTGCGCCGGGGTCGGCCTGGGTCGAGCGTACGTCGCTGCGGTAGATCCAAAGATGGCCCGAGCGCAGCCGTTCGACGCCTCGCGGGCTGATCACCACCGACGGTTCCTTGGCGGTCCTGGAGGACGCTGGAATGCCGCGTTCGATCTTCGGAGTAGGTTCGGAGGCCACGTTGTGCGCCTAGCTTCCCAGCTTGCGCTTGCGGTGAAGCTTCTGGGCGGACGACCGCAGGGTCTCCGGCACATTTTTATTCGCCGTCAGTTTCACCAGGTCGGTCGACGTAAGCCGGGGAAAGAGATGCAGCGAAACGTCGAGCGGCGTTTTGGGGTTATTGGTGAGATTCCGCACCACCGAATAATTTTTCATGAAGAGTCGGGTGAGCGAAATCGCCCTCAGCGTCTCACCCGGCAGGTTGCTCATCGAGGCGAATGCCTCCACTTCGGTGTCGGTCAGCCGAGGCGATTGCAATACGCACCTTTGGATGAGCTTGTTCGGATCGCGAATCAGAAGCATGCGCTCGGTGCGGCCGCCCTTGAGCGCGAGCGTGAGACGCTGGACGACGTTCATATGGGCGACGCGCTGCATCAGGGTTTCCCGCTTCACGGGATCGGGCTCGATCTCCGTTGCCGCGTCCTCAATTTCGGTGATGGCGGCGGCGCTCTTGTGCATTTCATCCAATAATCCCCGCTGCTCGGCGTTCGCAGCCGTGGTTTTGGAGACGGCGATCACGAGATGAGGATCGGAGATAAAGCGCTCCAGATTATCGAGCAAGGCCTGAATGCCTTCGGCCGTAAGCCGCGACGCGACCCGCGTGACGACCGCGGTCGGGCAGCTGCGTTCTTCGCCAGCGCGTCGGCGATGCCCGGCTTTTCCGCAAGATTCTCGGCGCAGTAGGAAAACAGGCGAAGGTCGGCGTCGGGCCGGCTCGCGGCTGCCAGAAAGTGCGGGGCGCTCTGCGTCAGCAGAGCATTCTCGGCGCGCCCGGAGATTCCCGGGTCGGCGTCGACGGCGAGGATGGCGAGCATCTCGACCCGGTCCTCCGCGCTGAGCGGCACGCTGCCCGCGCAAATAGCCAGTTTCTGTTCCGGGCGCACGTGTCCGGACCGGACCTGTTCGCGCAGCTCGGCGCTAATGGGAGCCTCCCAGAACGATCTGCACCCGGTCTTCGGAGTCCGCGCCGGCAAGGAATATGCCGAGCGCGCTGTGCGGAACCTCCGACGTGTGCCGGTGGAAACGCGCCGCGATCCGCGCCCCATACCAGTGGTAGACGAACCACCCGGCCAAAACCATCAGCGCAATGCCAATCACAGCGAAGACCGCCGGTTGCCAGTTCCGAGGTATCTCTCCAGGATGCTCGGGCGCCGTGCGAACGTCGTGCGCCCCTTTCGTTTCGAGCGCGTACTCGGCTACCAGCCCGTCTTCGTCCAGGCCCAGAAAACGCGCGATGGACCGAATGAATCCGCGGTTGAATACGCCGCCGGGCAATTCGTCCCACTGTTCGTTTTCGAGGGCTTCGAGAAAGCGAGTGCTGATGCGCGTGGCTGCGGAGATTTCCTCGAGAGATACGCCGCGCATCTCCCGCTCGCGTTTCAGATGTTCGCCGAAAGGGGTCGAAGACATTCCGAAAGGAACCAGGACAAAAAATATAGGCGTGGGTCGAGGCTGTCAATGCCACCCGGAAGTGCAGGCTTCCCGGGAGCCATTGGCCTTTCGGCAATCCTGCAGGAATGGCCGTTGCAGCCGGTGAAAACTGTTCACTATAATGCAACTATTGTCCCGAGAATCCCAAAACGTCAAGCACCTCCGGACCTGGCGCCGGACGTACGCGCCGCGCAAGCGAGCCAAAGCCGTTCGAAGGCGTGGAACGCCGCCGCAATCCGGATATCGTCGAGGCGCCTACGCCCGAAAGCCACGAGGTTACGGTATTCCACGAACTGGGCAAGGCGCTCACGTCGTCCCTGCAGCTCGATCAGGTCCTCCGCACCATCATGGAAAAGATCAACGAGGTTCTGCGCCCGGACACCTGGTCGCTGCTGCTCATGGATATCGACAAGCAGGAGCTCTATTTCCAGATCGCCACCGGCAAGGGCGCCGAGGCCCTGAAGGACGTGCGCATCAAGGTCGGCCAGGGTCTGGCCGGATGGGTCGCCGAATCGGGCGAGGCGGTGGTGGTTGCCGACACCAGCAAGGATTCGCGTTTCTTCGCCCAGGTGGACGAAAAGACGAAAATGGCAACGCGCTCGATCGTCGCCGTGCCGGTGCGCTTTCGCGAACAGTGCCTGGGCGTGATCGAGCTGATCAATTGCGTCGGGCCCGGAGGGTTTCAGCCAGCGGGATCTGGCGCTGCTGGAGGCGCTGGCCGACTACGCCGCCATCGCCATCGAGAACGCGCGCCACGTGCAGCGCATTCACGAACTCACGATCACCGACGATTGCACCAGCCTCTACAACGCGCGGCATCTGAATTTCATGCTGGACACGGAAATTTACCGCTCGCACCGCTACGCGTTCGAGTTCTCGTTGATCTTCATCGATCTCGACCACTTCAAGAACGTCAACGATACCCACGGCCACTTGATCGGCTCGAAGCTGCTTTCCGAAATCGGCGAGGCCATCAAGGAAAAGTGCCGCCTGATCGACCTGGCGTTCCGCTATGGCGGCGACGAATTTGTGGTGCTGCTGCCGCAAACCTCCAAGGAAAACGCGATCGGCGTGGCGCGCCGCCTGCACAAGCTGATCCGCGAGACGGCGTGGCTGAAGGACACGGGCTTGAATATCAGCATCACCGCGAGCGTCGGCGTGGCTTCCTATCCCACCGATTCCCGCACCAAAGCCGAGCTGCTGCACCTGGCCGATGAAGCCATGTACTCCGTCAAGAACACCACCCGCGACAGCGTGGCCGCCGCCGGCCTCGGCGTGCTCCCCGCTGGCTAGGCATTCGTCGCTCGACGGGCTGTTGTTCCCCGCAAACCACTTCCCTATACTCAGCTTCTAATCACGTAGGAGGCTTTCAGTTGCGCAACCGGGAAGCCGCGCGCTACGCGCGTTGGGCTGCGATAGCGGCGGGGCTCGTCGCGCTTGCTGTCGCCGGAGTTTACATGCAGCGCTCGATTCGCCGAGCGCGCGCGTTGCGTCTCGGCCCGCGGCGGTTCCGGCCACGGTGGCGCAACAGTCTGCCCAATTCTCCTTCTCGAAAGTAGATCAGAATCGCACGCTCTTCACCGTTCGCGCTTCGCACCTCACCCAATACAAAGATCAGAATCGCGCGCTGCTCGAGGACGTGTGGATCACGATCTACGGCCGCGACGGCGGCCGCAACGACAACATCCACACCCACGAATGCAGCTACGAGCCCGATAGCGGCGTGGTGCACTGCGAGGGCGCGGTCGAGATTGATATCGAGGGCGCGAAACCGGCGGCGGGCAGCGCAACCGCCGCAGCATCGCTCGGCTCGCTCCAGGTGAAAACAAGCGATCTCTCGTTCAATCGCGACACGGGTGAAGCTTCCACCTCAGCTCCAGTGGAATTCACTTTCCCCGGCGGCCAGGGACGCGGCATCGGCATCAGCTACAGCGCAAAGGATTCAATCGTGCGAGTCGAGCAGTGCCGTCGAATTCGATCTCGCCGCTTCGCCGAAGACGGGCAACCTGCCGGTAAGCGCCACGGGCAGCAGCCTCGCGATCAACCGCGATCAGCGCCAGGTCGTGCTCGATGGTCCGGCAACCGTGCGCGAGGGTACCCGCGAGCTTGCGGCCGACAAGATCGCCATCGACCTCGACACCAACGACCACGCGCGCGATGTAATCGCCGAAGGACGTCCTCAGCTTCATGCGGTCGAGGGCGGGGGCAAGATCAGCGTCACAGCCGCCCAATTCGAAGGCTTTCTGAGCTCCAGCGGTCAGGTCGAGCGCGTCGTTGCCGATGGCGGCGTGACGGGCACGCGGCAGGCGCCCGCGGGCACGGACCGCTTTTCGGCGGATCGCGTCGAAATTGCCATGGTACCGGGCCAAAATCTGATCCAAAACATGACGGCAAGCGGCGATGTGATCGCGGAATCGCATCAGGGCGCCGATACGCGCGTGCTGAAGACCGCTGCCTTGCGCGTGAAGTTTAGCCCGGGCGCGCCGGCGAGGGGATCGCACACGGAAACAGTCGACCAGCAGCGAATCGAGAGCACCGAAACGCTCGCTCCGGCAACCATCGAATCGCACAGCGGCGACGCCACGATTACCCTCGCCGCGAAGAAGTTCGTTGCGCAGATCGCTGACGGCAGGCGCCTCGAAAAGTTATTCGGGTCACTCGGGCGTCGAAGTTCACAGTCAGACAGGCACCGCCGCTCCCCAGGTGATCTCGGCCGCCGAAATGGCCGTCACGTTCGGCGCGAACGGCGATTGGGACGTCCTCGATGAAACCGGCGGTGTGCACTTCCAGCAAGCGGATCGCAGCGCGAGCGCGGCCCACGCCCGCATTGTGCAGTCCACGAATACGATCACGCTCGATGGCTCGCCCGTAATCTCCGACGCAGTCAGCCGCACCACCGCCTCGGACGCCACGGTTAACCAAAAGTCGGGCGACCTCCGTCTCTCCGGCGGCGTGGCATCGACCTATCTGCCGGCGAGCGATTCCCCCAAGCAAAGCGACGCTGTTGGCTTCGGTTCCGGCGCAGCCCACATTTCTGCCGATACGCTTGTCGGCTCCATCAGCTCGGGCCATGTGGTCTACGCTGGCCACGCGCGCCTCTGGCAGGGCGAATCGGTGCTCGATGCCGACCGCATCGAGCTCTGGCGCGATGATAAAAAGCTGCAGGCGACGGGCCATGTCGTCGCGGTCTTCCCGCAAGCGCCCGGGCCATTCTCCACGCCCTTCGGAGAAGCGGCGGAGGCGCGAAAACCCGCGTCGACTCGTGCGACAAGCTCCACGCCATCGTCAGGTCCCACGCTCTGGAAAGTCGTCGCGCCGTCTTTGACGTATTGGGCCGATCAGGGCAAGGCCCATCTCGAGGGCGGTGTCGTCGCAAGTTCGGATCAAGGGTCGCTCGAATCGCGCACCTTGGACGTCTTTCTCGGTCCGTCTACCGCTCGCGCGTCATCGCCCGCGGCCTCAGCCGGCGCCTTATCTGCCGCCGGTGGCCGCCAGCTCGACCGCGTTCTGGCGCAGGGTGGCGTCATCGTCCGCCAGGGCGACCGCCGCGGCATGGCGGAACAGGGCGAGTACACCGCAGCCGACGGAAAATTCGTTCTTTCAGGCGGGCAGCCCACCCTAAGCGACAGTTCTAGCAACACGGCCGCGGGCCGTTCGTTGACCTTCTTTGTTGCGAATGATACGATTTTGATTGATTCGCAAGAAGGTTCGCGCACGCTGACCAAACACCGGGTTGAGAAATGAACCGGCATGTTGAAACTTCAGGCCGCCGATCTGCGGAAGTCGTATCGAGGTCGGAAAGTTGTTGATGATGTCAGTCTGGAGATTCAGCAAGGCGAGGTGGTTGGGCTGCTCGGGCCGAACGGCGCAGGAAAGACCACGACGTTCTACATCCTGGTCGGCCTCGCACGTCCGGACTATGGTCGTGTTTTGCTGGACGCCGAGGATATCACCGACCTCCCCATGTACCTGCGGGCCCGGAGCGGCATCAGTTACCTTCCTCAAGAGCCTTCCGTCTTTCGGAAGCTGACGGTTGAAGAGAACCTCCTGGCAATCCTGGAGACTCTGTCTCTCACCGTCGAGCAGCGGCGCGACCGGGTCGAGGAGTTATTGTCGCAAATGGGACTCGAAGGAGTTCGTTACAGCCGGGCGTACGTTCTATCGGGCGGAGAGCGCCGGCGCCTGGAAATCGCCCGCTCCCTGGTGCTTTCGCCTTCTTTCGTCCTGCTCGATGAGCCTTTCGCGGGTATCGACCCGCTCACGGTGATCGACATTCAGAAGATCATCGCCGATTTGAGCGGCGCCGGCATTGGGGTGCTCATTACGGACCACAACGTCCGCGACACCCTCGCCGTCACCACCCGCGCCTATATCATTACAGAGGGGAAGATACTCGCTTCCGGCACACCCCCGGAGGTGGCTGCGAATCCCGATGTTCGCCGCCTCTATTTGGGAGAAGGATTCCGGCTCAACTGAATTTATGAATTGGCTCGCACCCAAACTCAATCTCCGCGTCGCCCAAAAGCAGATTCTCACGCCGGGCCTCGTGCAGATGGTGAGCGTTCTCGCGCTCAATCGCCTCGAGCTGCGCGAGATGATCAACCAGGAGATCATGGCCAATCCCGTCCTCGAAGAGATGCAGGAAGAGGGCGTAGCGGTCGAAAGCTACACCGACGAGGCGTTCCTCAAAAAGGAAACGGAAAAAGTTCCCGAAACAGAAGCGGCCAATCCCTTCGATGAATTCGATTTCGGCTCGTTTTTCACGCAGTATCTGGATACCGGCGCCGAGCGCGTGGCCGGCAGCGAGCGCGAGGAGATCGAGAAGCCTTCCTTCGACAAGTTTCTTTCTTCGCCGTCAAGCCTTGCGGATCACCTCGCCTGGCAATTGAGCGTCGCGATCTGCACCGAAACCGTGCGCAAGATCGCCGAAGGCATCATCGGCAACCTCGATGAAAACGGCTATTTGACGGCCACCCTCGATGAACTCGCGGAGTCCGGCAACTACTCGATGGAAGACGTCGAAGAGGCGCTCACGATGGTGCAGGAATTCGACCCGCCGGGAGTTGCAGCGCGCGACCTCCCCGAATGCCTGCTCTTGCAGATCAAGATCATCGATCCGCAGAATACGCTCGCGCAGCAGATCATCGCCGAGCATCTCAAGCTCTTGCAGAATAATCAGCTCAAGGAAGTCGCGCGCGCGCTGAATCGCCCCGTCGAGCTCGTCAAACGCGCCGTCGACGTCATCAAGCGGCTCGATCCCAAACCGGGCCTCCGCTACAACAAAACCGAGCCGCGCCTCGTCGAGCCGGACGTCCAGTTCCGCAAGGTCGACGGCGAGTGGCAGGTTTTCATGAATGACGACGACTTGCCGCAGCTGCGCCTCAACCCGACCTATCGCCGTCTGCTTTCCCGCGATGCCGCCGACCGCGACGTGCGCAACTACGTCAAAGAGCGCTTCACCGCCGCGATCCAGTTGATGAAAAATATCGAGCAGCGCAAACACACCATTCAGCGCGTCTGCCATTCCATCCTGCGCCGCCAGGGCGACTATCTCGACTATGGGCCCGACCACCTCAAGCCGATGATGATCAAGGAAGTCGCCGAGGAAGTCGGCGTGCATCCGTCCACCGTCAGCCGCGCCGTGGCCAATAAATACGTGCACACGCCTCAGGGCGTCCTCGAATTGCGCAGCTTCTTCTCGGAATCGGTCAATGGACCTCAGGGCAGCGAAATGTCGCTGCTCTCCCTCAAGCGGCGCGTGAAGCAGATGATCGAAGAGGAAGACGCGAGCCATCCGCTCACCGACGACCAAATCACCAAGAGGCTCGGTGACGAGGGCATTCGCGTCACACGCCGCACCGTAGCCAAGTACCGCGAAGACCTCCGCATCCCCAGCACGCATCGCCGCCGGGTCAAGGCCTGAGCGCCGGCCCGCCGTGACACCCGCCGCGCGGAAACGCCCATCTCGCAAGACCCCAGCCTCCAAGAGCCCAGCTTCCAAGACGGACGCCCGCCAGCTTGTGCTGGTCACGGGCCTGTCCGGCTCCGGCAAGGGCACGGTGCTCAATACCTTTGAAGATCTTGGGTTCTACTGCGTCGATAACCTGCCAGTCGCCCTGATTCCGACCTTCACCGAACTCTACGAAGAGGGCCGCGGCGAAGTCGAGCGTGCCGCTCTGCTGGTCGACGCGCGCGAAGGCGAGCAGATCGAAAAGTTGCCGGGCATCTATCGCGACCTGCGCAGCCGGCATCCGATCACCCTCGTCTTCATGGAAGCGAGCGATGCCGCGCTGATGCGCCGTTTCAGCGAGACGCGCCGTCCGCACCCGCTCAGCCACGGCGCATCGATTGCCGAGGGCATTCGCGCCGAGCGCCTCCGCATGGCTCCGATCCGCCGCGCCGCGGACGTCATCATCGACACCACAAAATTCAACGTCCACGAGCTGCGCGATCTCATCATTGACCGCTTTCAGAAGGCGAGCCGCCGTCCGCTGTTGGTATCCGTCGTCAGCTTCGGTTTCCGCTACGGCATCCCGACCGATGCCGACCTCGTTTTCGATGTGCGCTTTCTTCCGAACCCGCATTTCGTTCCGCGCCTGCGCCCTTTCACGGGTAAAGACCGGCGCGTGGCGCGCTACATCCGCTCGTTTCCGCAGACGGGCGAATTCCTGCGCCGGATCGAGAGCCTTCTCGGCTATCTGATTCCGCATTACATCGCCGAAGGCAAAAGTTATCTCACGATCGCGCTCGGCTGCACCGGCGGGCGGCACCGGTCGGTGGCGCTTGCGGAAGTGATTCGCCGCGTGCTGCAGCGCAAGGGATACACCGCAAAAGTCGTGCATCGCGATATGGATAAATCGCCGGGCTAACGCCGCAGCGTTTGCGGCGACGCACGTCCGGCGCGATTACGCCTTGCCAGATACGCACGCGGTTGCATAGGCTAGTCGGGCTCACGAACCCGGCGCCTGAAATGCGCGAGATGACGGACAACATTCCGCAGATGAGAGAACGAGACGAAATCCGGCGATTGCTGCGCTATCTGCGTCCCTACACGACGCTGCTCGCCCTCGGCATCTTGTTGATTGCCGTGATGGGAATCGCGGAATTAATCGTGGCACTCGCCATCAAGCCTGCCCTGGACGTCATCCTGAACCCGCACTCCACGGTACAGAAGCTGGCCTTGTTCACGATACCGGGCACGCAATACGTCGTGAATTTGAACTTGTTCGTTCCGCATCGCATCCACCACGTCTGGTCCGTATTCGCGGTTGCACTGTTGTTTCTTTTTCTGATTAAGGGGATCGCCGAGTATTTCGGCAGCACGTTGATCCAATTCGTCGGCTTGGCGGGAATTACGGATTTGCGCAACGCGGTCTATTCGAAAATCGTTCAGCAGCCGGTCGGTTTTTTCCAGCATAACCCCGTCGGGCGCGTAATGTCCGCGGTGATCAGCGATATCGAGCAGATGCGCGCGGCCTTCTCCGATTGGATGGCCGAGCTGTTCCGCCAGATTTTCAGCCTGATCGCCTACGTTCTCGTCCTCCTCGTGATCGACTGGCGAATGGCCGTCGGTGCCGCCGTGCTGATTCCGCTCGTCGTGTGGCCCACCAGCAAGCTTGGCAAACGAATCCGCCGTTCCTCTGAAAAAAGCCGTTCGCGCCTTGCGGACTTGAGCCAGATTCTGCAGGAGACGATCAGCGGCAATCGCGTCGTGAAGGCCTTCGGCATGGAGGGTTTCGAGATTCGCAAGTTCCGCGAAGCCGGCCGGAACCTGCTGCGCGAGAACATGCGCTGGATTCGCGCGTTTGCCGCCACGTCGCCCTTGATGGACCTGTTGGGCGCCGTCGTGATCTCGTTGGTCCTTCTCTTCGCGCGCGGCGAAATCAAAGCCGGCCGCATGACGATCGGCGCGTTTGGCGCTTTCACGTTCGCCCTGTTCAAAGCCTACGAGCCGATCAAGCGCATCGGCACCGTCTACCAGCTGTTTCTCCAGGCCGTCGGAATTTCGACGCAGGTATTCGCTTTTATCGACCGCCCCGAGGAGATCATCGAGGAGCCGGGCGCTAAACTCTTGCCGCCTCTTTCGAAGTCGGTCGAGTTCGATCGCGCGAGTTTCGCCTACGACAGCGGCCCGGTGATTTTGCGCAACATCGACCTGAGAGTTCCCGCGGGCGCCCTGGTTGCGATCGTCGGATCGAGCGGCGCCGGCAAGACGACGCTCGTGAATCTCCTGCCGCGCTTTTACGCTGCCACGGCGGGCGCAGTTCGCATCGATGGCCACGATATTCGCGATGTCACCCTGCGCTCCCTGCGCGAGCAGATGGCCATCGTCACGCAGGAAACCATCCTCTTCAACGACACGGTGCGCAATAATCTCTGCTACGGCCGTCCCGACATGCCCGACGCCAAAATCATCGCCTCCGCGCAAGCTGCCCTGGCGCATGATTTCATCATGCAGATGCCGCAGGGCTATCAAACCATGATCGGCGATCGGGGCCAGCGCCTTTCCGGCGGCCAGCGCCAGCGCCTCGCGATCGCGCGCGCGCTTCTCAAGGACGCTCCGATTCTGATTCTCGACGAAGCGACCTCCGAACTCGATTCCGAATCCGAGATGCTCGTGCAGGGGGCGCTCAACAATCTGATGACGGGCCGCACAGTATTCGTCATCGCGCATCGCCTCTCGACCATCCGTCGCGCGGATATGATCGCCGTCCTCGAAGACGGCGCCATCCGCGAGCGCGGCACTCACGACGAGCTTCTCGCGCGCGGTGGAATCTACGCGCGGCTCTACGAGATGCAATTTCGCGACGCCGAGCCCGTGCCCCGCGGCGCAGGTCCCGAATAATGTCCGAAGTGCGATCCCAACCCGCGCCACTCGATTCGCCCAAGGCCACGCAGCGCCTCAGGTCGATGACGGGCTACGCCCACGCGCAAGCTGCGTTCGGCGGATTCAGCCTCCGCGTCTCCGTGCGCAGCGTCAATCACCGCTTCCTCGATCTGCACCTGCGCGTGCCCGAGGGCTTCGAGCCGGTCGAGCCGCGGATGCGCCAGATCGTTCGCGAACGCGTCCGCCGCGGCCATCTCGATCTTACCGTTCGTTACGAGTTGGCAGGCCCCGCCGCCGTCGGCGTGAATCAGGAAGTCGCCGCGGCATACCTCGACGCCGTGCATGCGCTCCGGGAGAGATTTGCCATACACGCCGAGCCCGATCTTGCCTCGATTCTGCGCCTCCCGGGAGTGATCGGCCCTCCCGCCGCGTCTCTCGATCAAGAAATGGAGCGCCTCGAAGGCGTCGTCGCGAAATGCCTCACGGAAGCGCTCGACAAGCTCGACCGCATGCGTGAGCACGAGGCCGAATCCTTGCGGCAGGAGATGTCCGGCCGCCTGAAAAGCATCGCCAGCCTCGCGGCGAAAGTCGCAGTCCTCGCTGAACGCGCGCGTCCGGCCTTCGCGCTGCGCCTGGAAACGCGCTTGAAAGAACTCCTCGGCGATGCCCATCTCGATCCCGCGCGCCTCGCCCAGGAAGCGGCGCTCGCCGCCGAGCGCAGCGATGTGTCCGAAGAGTTGTCGCGCCTCGCGAGCCACGTGCAGCAATTCGAATCATTGCTCGTGGGCCCCTCCGACGTCGGCAAGAAGCTCGATTTTCTCCTGCAGGAAATGCAGCGCGAAACCAATACGCTGCTCTCCAAGACTCCGGGCAATGAAGCCGAGGGCCTTGAGATCACGCAGATGGGCCTCGAAATCAAATCCGAAATCGAAAAGCTCCGCGAGCAGGTCCAGAATATCGAATGAGCCAGAGCGAGCCGCAGAAGGAACCGTTGGTACTCATCGTCTCCGGCCCGTCCGGGTCCGGCAAATCGACGCTCGTGCAGAAGATTCTCGAGCTCCCCGGCACGCTGCTGGCGGTTTCGTGCACCACGCGCGCGCCGCGCAAGACGGAGAGCGCCGGTAAATGGTATAATTTCGTCTCCGAAGCGGAATTCCAGCAGATGGTGGCGCGGGGCGAATTCCTCGAACACGCACAGGTCTTTGGCAAGAACTGGTACGGCACGCCTCGCAAGTGGCTCGACGAAGCGCTGGCGCAGAAGAAAGACCTCGTGCTCGAAATCGACGTGCAGGGCGCTTTGCAGGTGAAGGGCAAGCTGCCCCGGTCGGTCGCCATTTTCGTGCTGCCGCCGTCGGCTCCCGATCTCGAGCGCCGCATTCGGGAACGCGGCCAGGATGCCGAAGATGAAATTCGCCGGAGGCTCGAACGCGCCCGGCAGGAGATCCAGAATTACAACCGTTATGATTTCACGATCGTCAACGACGATCTCGATCGTGCCGGCCGCGAGGTGCAGGCCATTGCTCTTGCTTCGCGCTGCCTCACGGCCCAAAAAGAAGAGCGGATACGCGATATTCTGAAATCCTTTGGAGGCTGATCTTGATGGCTGTTTCTAGACAAGCACCGGAAAGCCAGTTCGCATACGTTGTGGTCGTGTCGCGCCGCGCTCGCCAGCTGATGATCGGCGGAACGTCCGCTCCTGGAGAATCCGCGGTCGCGCAAGACCTCGCGCATCGCCGAGGAAGAATTGCTGCTCGGCCTCCTCGAATACGAAACGCCGGAATTGCCCGCGGACGAAAAAGACGGCAAGCGCCGCAAATAGTTTGTCCTGCGGCCTTCTCCAGCCGCGCGTCGATTGTTTTGTAGGGGCGCCGCTTGCTGCGCCCCGACTCGAGCGAACGGCTGCTTTCCGAGTCGGAAGGCGAGCAGTTCGATTGCGTCCGAGACCTTGGATCGCGCGCGTGGAGTGCGGCAGCTTGCTGCCGCTGTTTGCCGCCCGGGCTTGCCCGGGCGTGCTCCCCGCACGCGCCACGTGCACCGCAGGTGATGAGCCGTTCGAGGTAAAATGGGGCTTTAGCCCCGGGATTCGCGCGCTATGAAAATCGCCCTCGGCGTTACCGGCGGAGTCGCTGCTTACAAAGCAGCCGAACTCGTTCGCCGCCTGCAGCAGGAAAAGCTCGACGTGCAGGTCGTCATGACCCGCGCCGCCCAGGAATTCATCACGCCGCTCACCTTCGCCGCGCTCACCGGACAGAAAGTCATCACCGAAATGTTCGCACCCGGCGAGGCCGCGCCCGCCAACGTCGAAAGCGCCATCGAACACATCGCCGTTGCGCAGCGCATCGATCTTCTCCTCGTTGCGCCCGCCACCGCCGACATTCTCGGCCAATTCGCGCACGGAATCGCCGGCGATTTTCTCGGCACGCTCTACCTCGCCACGAAAGCGCCCGTGATCGTCGCGCCCGCGATGAACGTCAACATGTGGGAGCATCCCGCCACGCAGGAAAATGTCGCCACGCTGCGCGCGCGCGGCGTCCACGTCGTCGATCCCGGCGAAGGTTACCTCGCCTGCGGCATGACGGGCGCTGGCCGCCTCGCCTCGACCGATGCCATCGTCGAAAAAGTCTGCGCCGTCCTCGGTCTGCGCCGCGATCTCGAAGGCCGCACCGTGCTCGTCACCGCCGGCCCCACGCGCGAGGATATCGATCCTGTCCGCTTCCTCACCAATCGCTCGTCCGGCAAAATGGGCTACGCGCTTGCCGAAGCGGCCGGCCGCCGCGGCGCGCGCGTGATTCTCGTCAGCGGCCCGACGGACCTAACGGTTCCCGGCGGCGTGGATTGGATTCCAGTGCGCTCGAGCGACGAGATGCGCACCGCCGTGCGCGACCGCTCCGCCGAAGCGGACGTCATCATCATGGCCGCGGCGGTCTCCGATTACCGCCCCGCCGCACCGCACACGCAAAAGCTCAAGCGCGGCGAAGGCTCGCTCACGCTCCAGCTCGAGCCCACGCCAGACATCCTCGCCGAGCTAGGCTGCGAAAAGGGCCGAGCCATTTTGGTCGGTTTCGCCGCCGAGACAAATCAAATCGCGGAAAACGCGCGCGCCAAGCTCGCCCGCAAGGGTGTCCATATGATCGTCGCCAACAACGTCACCCAGGAAGGCGCCGGCTTCGATGGCGACACCAACATCGTCACCCTATACCTCCGCGACGGCCGCGAGATCCCTATCCCCAAGCTCCCCAAGTTCGAAGTCGCCAATCGCATCCTTGATCAGATCCTCGCCATCCAGAAACACTAAGCCCCGCAACGCGTCCCCTCCGGCTACCGCATCCAAGAATGGGAAGTCTTTCAGGCTCGCTGCAAGTTCGGGAAGGCCTAAACGTTTGCGACGGGATGCCGAGGAGGCTCGTGCCCCCTCGGCTCGCTCACGTTGTTAATCGCCCGCGGTAGCGGAATACCGTTGCAGTTCCTGAACGAGAAGGTGTGCGTGATGGGGCACGGGGACACTGCCGTCCAGAATATCGTGACGCGTGGCGTCCGCACCGTACATCGCTTTGTCACCGCTCTTATCGGCCGTAACCACGGTGCCGTCCAGGTTGACTCCCGCAAAAATGCCTTTCGTGCGGGAATACGAGAGAATCTCGGCGGTTAGCTTCAGGTCAGTGCTTGCGGTAGCGTCGCGTCCAACGGGCCCGGCCGCCACCGAAGCGTCGCCGCCCAGCTTGAACTTATCGCTCAGCAGGCTATGCAGTGCGTGGTCGTTCATGAAAAGAAGAATCAAGTCCGTCGACGACCCGCCGATCTGATAGCCGACGCTGCCGCCTTCGACCGCGAGGTACAACGGCGCGCTCCATCCGGTTGCGGTGCGGCAAACGGCGAGACCGCGTCCATAGTCCCCGCCGAAAATGAAAGCAAACTTCTTGTCGCCCGGGATGATCGCGATGCACCGCGCCTTATTCAGCACGTCGTGAGGAATGCTGTCGGGCGCATTCATGATCTCTTGAAAAACTCTCGCGGCGTTCTGCGTGCGGCTTACGTCGTCTTCTTTGTCGGAAGCGGACGAAACCGCTGGCATGATCAGGAAGAGGACCAGGGCCCAACCTACTGCCAAATATTTCATCATTTCTCACTCCTTTGAAAATCGAACAAGGTTTGGTAAGCGCCGTCTCGAAGGAAGCCAGCCATTCAGAACCGCAATCAGCGGGCTGCCATCAACGCACATAGAATCGTATTTCGCCCCAGCGCTGGCCATACGCCAAAGCCTGTAATAGAGGCTGAAGATGACCCGTAGGGTGATCGCACTAGGTAGATGGGGGAGCCGACGAGGTCCCCGTGCCGACGCGGGCCAAGCTTTGCCTGATAGGGCTGGTGGCCGATCTTTGATTGCCGACGGTGTCTTGCCATACCAACGTCCCCTGGCGAGTGTTCATCGAGGGCCGATTTGGCAGTTTATGGCTGGGTGAGCGGCCGCTGACCGGCAATCCGCATGTTGAACGTGGCTGAAGGAATTGTGATGAGCGCACTCGCCTGCACAATGATCGCCGGTGCGCGTGCGCGATGGGTGATTTTCTGATGCGCGGTCTGAAGGCCTCCCGGCGGCAGGCAAATCCATTCGCCGACGTGAAGGACATTTGCATTCACAATCTGCGTATTGAGTGATGCCAGCTCGCGCCAGCGCGAGCCTTTTCCGAGGTATCGCTTGGCTAATGCCCAGAGCGAATCACCCCGCTCGACGGTAATGACGTCGGCTGCGCCCAAATCAACAGGCTCCCAACTCTCAGGACGCGGTTGAGGACGTGAAAAAACGATTCGAGAAACGCGATTGGTCGCGGTCTCGTGGCGCGCGGCTCTCCTTTGAACTGCCGGCGATGGCCGAGCGCCAAAGGGAATATAGGCGATCACGGGCTGCGCGAAATGATGTGCCGGCGTAGGTGGACGCTCTCGTACCGAACCCTCTTGCACCAATCGCGATATCGCCTCTAAGGGAGAGGTCTTAGGTTGCAACGTCGCGGCGCTCGTGGAAACAGGTGGATGCGAAATCGGCGCGGCTGGGGCTGCGGCGACGGCAACTGAGACAGATGCAGCCGGCGTCGCAATCGGCGCAGGGGCAGCTGGTACGATGGTTGGCGCCGGAGAAGCAGGTGTCTGCGCAACCTGGACTGCAGGATTGGATGCGCTTCTGCGAGCCGCGAGCACCCGCGCCTGATCTTTAGGAACCAGAATGTGCTGTCATTGCAGGTCGTCGTTCGTGTAGACGTACGTCGCGCGAGGCAGCTGCTCCTTCCTGCGTGCGCGTTCTTGCCGCGCGATTTCTCCCAGGTCCTGCGCGAAACTCGCCGCGGCGCAGCCCAAAATCAGCGACACGAGGATGCCGCTTTTAAGGCCCCCGCACAAGTGAAGCAAGAATCGCTTCGATTTCAAGTAATTGTAAATTCGACTGTCCTCATGGCCGCGAGATAAGCAAACTATAGACAAAGCGCGGAATAACGATCAGAAAAGGCGTCTGCATGTGTCGTATTGCGTAAGCGCTCACCGCAGCATCTGCGAAGCGCAGACGGAAGGTAAGGCAGGGTTTAGAAACGCCATGCGATCAGGCAGGCGATCCGGGAGCAACGTTCGCGTCGAAGAGGCGGGTAACCGAATCGCGGCCGAGTACGATGAACGTGAAGATGCCGAGCAGCGTGCCGTAGGGAACTCCCAGGCATTCGAGCCCCGCCACGACCATGCAGAACGTTTTCGCCTTTCGTTTCTTGAGCGAGAGCGCGACGCCCAGCTTGAGTCCGGCAAGGGTGATCGATATCAGGAAGAATGCCACGCCGAATGCCCCGAAAATCCAGCCGATAAACGCGGGCGGTGCGTTCCCCGCATTGGCGGCAAACTCGGGAGAGCGCTTGATTGCCTCGCCAATAAAAGCGCCCATCGCCCCGTACATCAGCCCGAAAAGCGAGAAGCATGCCGAAATCGCGGCCGAGATCATGTAACAGATCGAGAGAATCTTCAGATGTTCTTCGTCGACGACAGGCTGACGGTTAAACTCTTCGGGCATGCGAACGCTCCTTGCACGTCTGAAATTCCCGTGGTCGGAGCGTAGCCTATCACAGCTGGAACCACGCTTCAGCCGACGCGACGAGCCAGACGGAGCTCCTGGAACGATTTTCAGAGTCTAGGGCACGACTGGCAAATCGATGAAGCTGGCATCACCCGGGATATGCCAAATGCGCTGCGTGGCTTTGCGGTAGTCCTCAGGCTTGGCATCAAAGATGTTTGGAACGAAGGTTTGCGGATTCCGGTCGTACAGCGGAAACAAAGTCGATTGCACCTGGACCATGATCCGGTGCCCCGGCAGGAAAACATGGTTCACCGTCGGCAGGCCAAAGCGGTAAAGCAACGGTTCGTTCGGTGTGATTGCCTCCGGATGCTCGAAGCTCGTCCGATAGCGTCCGCGGAAAATATCGAGCGAGATCGATAGCTCGTATCCGCCTAATTCCGGCTGCGACGGCACCGTGCCGGGATAAACGTCGATCAGTTTCACAACCCAGTCGCTATCGGTCCCGCTGGTAGACGCATAAAGATTCACCTCGGGCGCGCCGCTCACTCGCAGAGGCGCGGTCAGGGGCCCAGTCTCATACGTGAGCACATCCGGGCGGCCGTCGACAAAGCGCTGATCGTTCACGAGCCAGCGGCGCCACGCCGCGGCGTCTGTCGAAACTACCGGCCTCGGTCCGTATGGCACGGGTTTGGCCGGGTCGGAAACGTATTCGTCGTATTTCGGGGCCGTCGCGTCCGGGTTCTCAAAAGACAAGCCGCCGTTTGCCGTCAGATAGATTGGCCGCGATTTGTTGGGGCAGCCTTGGTCGCAACTCAGCGGCCACGACTGGAAGCGATCCCAATGGTTTTCTCCCGTGTTGTAAATCAGCACCGGTGGCGTATCCGCTTTCGGCGCACCATCCAGCAGATATTGGTTGAAGAACGGTAAGAGCACGTCTCGACGAAACTGCAACGTTGTGTTCCCGTCCCAAAGCAGCGGCCCAAGCGAATAGCCGTCGTAATTCACCTGGCTGTGCCGCCACGGTCCCATCACGAGATAGTTCTTGTCGTTCTTGATGTCCCGCGGTTCCATGGCCTGATAAGAGTGGATCGCGCCCCACATGTCTTCCTGGTCCCAGAGGCCCTGTATCCACATAGTGGGAACCTTCAGGGGAGTCGTGGCCATGATCTTGTCGAGGGCCCGCCCCTGCCAGAAAGCATCGTAGGCCGGATGTGCTTCCATCTCGCGCCAAAACGGAATCTGGTCCAGGCCGCCGGCACGCGCGAAATCGCCGGCCGAGCCCTTGCTCAGGAAGTTCGTGTAATCGTCATATCCTTCGCGCGGTATGTCCGCGCCGTTGCCGCGCGCGGTCATCTGGTCGGTGAAGTAATCGAGATTCGGCTCGCGAAACGCGCCATAGTGAAACCAATCGTCGCCCATCCAGCCATCCACCATCGGGCTTTCAGGAGCGGCCACCTTGAGCGCGGGGTGTGGATGTATCAGCGCCATCACAACGGTAAAGCCTTCGTAGGAGGAGCCAAGCATCCCTACCTTGCCGTTGGACTCAGGCACATTCTTTACCAGCCAGTCGATCGTATCGTATGCGTCCGTGGTGTCGTCGGTTCCGGTGCTGTTCAGCGGGCCGACCGGCGCAGGCGTCATGAAATAGTTCCCTTCGGAGCCGTATTTGCCCCGCACGTCCTGAAAGACGCGAATGTAGCCCGCCTTGACGAATACGTCGTCGCCCTGAGGAAGCTCGTCGAGCATATGAGGCGATTCGTTCCGCGCCGCGCGGGTGGCCGCGTCGTAGGGCGTGCGCGTCAGCAGAATGGGCGCGTGCGTGGCCCCCTCCGGAATCACAATCACCGTGTAGAGTTTCACGCCATCGCGCATCGGAATCATCACCACACGCTTGACGTAGTCGTAGTCTCCCGTCGGCGGTATGAACTTCGCCGGTATGTCGGACTGGTTGGATTGGTCTGATTTGCCTTGTGCCAGCGACGGCACGCTGGCCAGGCTGAGTGCCAGCCCAAAGACAACGGAGCCGCAGAATACAGACATACTCGTGGGCGTCCCCGATCGGATTGTCGGCCTACCGCGCTTGATCGCCTCGCCAATAAACGCGCCCATCGCCCCGAAAAGCGAGAAGCATGCCGAAATCGCCGCTGATATCATGTAGCAGATCGAAAGAATCTTCAGATGCTCTTCGTCGATGATCGCCTGGCGAAAGGATGCGTCGGACATGGCGCGTCAACTCCTTGAGCGGTCCGAATTCTTCTCGGGCGAGCAGTAGAGTACCATGGCCTGTGCGCGTGCGAACCTTGAGCCCTATGCTGCGCGGGCTTGTCCTGCCGGCCTTCTTTTTCTTCTTGGTTGCCGCTTCCGCGTTCGCCCAGGGAGGCCCGCCCTATTACACCAACGATACCGGCACGCCCGGCAATTTCAATTGGGAAATCAATCTCGCCTACATGCCTTTTTTCTACAGTGATAATTCCGTCTCCCACACGCCGGACGTGGACATCAATTTCGGGATCGGCGATCGCATCCAGCTCACGTACGAAAACGCTTGGCTGCGCGTTCAAAATCCCTCCCCCGCAACAAAGTTCGGCCTGGGCCAATCCAATCCCGGCGTCAAGTGGCGCTTCTACGACGCGGGAGAGCACGGCCTCTCCATCTCGGTTTTCCCGCAGCTCTTCCTCAACAATCCCGGAGACGCCGTCCGTCGCGGGATCACTCCGCCGAGCCAGTCTTTCCTTCTGCCTTTTGAATTCGCCAAGAAGTTCGGTCCCCTCGACGTGAATTATGAAATCGGCTATCAGTTTGTCCACAAAGGGCCGGACGGCTGGATCTCTGGCCTCGTCGTGGGCCACGATTTCACCCCGAAATTCGAAATGGATCTGGAGCTGTATTCCCAGGGCACCTTTCATCCCTTCGACGGCCAGCCCATCATCGACGCGGGCGCTCGTTACAAGCTTCACAATCCGGTGATCCTGCTCCTCATGGCCGGACGCGGCCTCGAACCCACCCGCAGCAACCAACCCTACTTCGTCGGCTATTTCGGCATTCAGCTTCTGCTGCCTTCCAGGGCTTACAACGCCAACTGATCCGCGCCGGCTCGGCAAATGATCCCTCCCGTACCGCAGGATCGGTTTGCCGCAAGCCGAGGCGTCAGATAGAATTACCCTTTTGTGCAGAGGCCCTGATGCCTGACGTACACCTCTACAACACGCTCTCGAACCGCATCGAGCCGCTGAAGCCCGTCCATCCGGGCGAAGTGCGCATCTACACCTGCGGCCCCACGGTCTACGCCTTCGCGCACATCGGAAATTTCCGCACGTTCATGTTTCAGGATATTCTGCGCCGCTTCCTGCATTCGCAGGGCTATCGCGTGATGCAGGTGATGAACGTGACCGACGTGGACGACCGCATCATCCACGCCGCGACGGCCGCTGGCATCGGCATCCGCGAGTACACCGAAAAATACATCCAGGCATTTCTCGAGGATATCGACGCACTGCATATTCAAATGCCCGAGGAGCTTGTCCGCGCTACCGACCATATTGACGACATGGTCGCGCTGATCGAAAGGCTGCAAAAAAAGGGACTCACCTACACGAGCGACGGCTCGATCTATTACCGCATCGCGAAATTTCCCGCCTACGGCAAGCTCTCCAAAATCGACATTACCGGCATGCAGGCGGGCGCGCGCGTCGACGTCGACCAATACGAGAAAGACGACGCCCGCGATTTCGCGCTCTGGAAGGCGCCCAAGCCCGGCGAGCATTTCTGGGAGACGCCCATCGGCCCCGGGCGCCCCGGCTGGCACATCGAATGCTCCGCGATGGCCATGAAATATCTCGGCGACACGCTCGATATTCACACCGGCGGCGTCGATCTCGCGTTTCCGCACCACGAAAACGAAATCGCCCAAAGCGAAGCGGCCACCGGAAAACCGTTCGTGCGCCTCTGGATGCACGCCGAGCACTTGATCATCGATGGCGAGAAAATGTCGAAATCGCTCGGCAATTTCTACACGCTGCGCGACCTCTTCGCCAAAGGGCAGAAGCCTTCGACGATCCGCTTCCTGCTGCTTTCGGTGCCGTATCGCCGGCAGCTGAATTTCACCGAGGACGGCCTCACGCAGGCGCGCAATTCCGTCGAGCGCCTTCGCAATTTTGTGGCAAGGCTCCGGACCACGCAGTTTCCGGCGGGATCGAATGCCGAAACGGTCAAGCGCATCGAGAAGGCCGAAAACGAATTCGACGCCGGCCTCGCGGACGACATCAACACAGCCGTGGCGCTCGCGGCAGTTTTCGATCTGGTGCGCGACGTCAACACCGCGATCGACCGCGGCGCGTTCCTGCAGCAGGACGCCGTGCGTGCGCTGGTCGCCATGGAAAAATTCGATGCGATCCTCTCTCTCCTCGCCGACGACGATGACGAAAAGCTGACGAAGCTCGGCTTCACCTCCACAAAGCCGCGCCTCGCCGCCGAACAGGTCGACGCCCTCATCGAAGAGCGCAACGCCGCCAAGCGCCGCCGCGACTTCCAGCGCGCCGATGCCATTCGCCAGCAGCTCACCGATTCTGGTATCATGGTGGAAGATACGAAAGACGGTACGGTTCGCTGGAAGTACAAATGAGCTTTTCCGCACAACACGCGCTTTCGCTCCACAGCATCCCCTCTCTCGAGCGCCCGAGCCTCTTCGGCGTCGACTAACACCCCTTCTCCTGTAGCCGCACCCGGCACGCGTCCGCTGTACCGATTCACTCGATGTACTACCGCACGAATCAGCCCGGGGAGAAGACCATGCAGACCGCCGCAGAAATGAAATTGCCGCAGCTCATCACCGAGCTGCCCGGCCCGAAAGCCAAGCAGCTCGTCCAGCGCGACCACGCCTTGGTTTCGCCGTCCTATACGCGCGATTATCCGCTCGTTGCGAAAACCGGCCACGGCGCCATGATCGAAGACGTCGACGGCAACACGTTTCTCGATTTCGCCGCGGGCATCGCCGTCGTCGCCACGGGGCATTGCCACCCGCGCGTCGTCGCTGCGATCCAGAAGCAGGCCGCCGACCTGATCCACATGTCCGGCACGGATTTCTACTATCAGGGCATGGTCGATCTCGCCGAGAAACTCGCGTCGATCGCTCCCGGTAAAGAGGCGAAGCGCGTCTACTTCGGCAATTCCGGCACCGAGGCGATCGAAGCGGCCATGAAGCTCGCCCGCTATCATACAGGCCGCGACAAATTCATCGCGTTTCACGGCTGCTTCCACGGCCGCACCATGGGATCGCTTTCGCTCACCGCCAGCAAGGCCGTGCAGCGCAAGGGATTCGGCTCGCTCCTCGCCGGCGTCTTTCACACGCCGTATCCGAACACCTATCGCGGCGTGGCTGGCGGCCGCCCGGAGAACGCCGCCACCGACGCGCTCGCGTGCATCGAAGAGGAACTCTTCAAGCGCCTCGTCGATCCGCAGGAAGTCGCCGCAATCTTCGTCGAGCCGATCCAGGGCGAGGGCGGCTATCTTCCTGCCCCGGCCGATTTCCTGCAGGCGCTCGAACGCCTTTGCCGCAAGCACGGCATCCTGCTTGTCGCGGATGAAGTGCAGTCCGGCATGGGCCGCACCGGCAAGTGGTGGGCCGTGGATCACGCCGGCGTCGTGCCCGACATGATCTGTACGGCGAAAGGCATCGCCTCCGGCATGCCGCTCAGCGCCGTGATTGCGAAGGCCGACGTGATGGATTGGAAACCGGGTGCCCACGCCTCGACCTTCGGCGGCAATCCGGTATCGATCGCGGCGTCGCTCGCAACGATCGAGCTGCTCGAAGGTGGCCTGATCGCGAACTCCGCGCGCATGGGCGCATTCGTCATGAGCCGCATCGCCGATTGGCGCGAGCGCCACAAAATCGTCGGCGACATTCGCGGCAAAGGCCTGATGATCGGCATCGAGCTCGTCCGCGATCAGAAAACGAAGGAACGCGCACCCCTCATGCGCAATCGCGTTCTCGAGTTGGCGTTTCGCAAAGGCGTCCTCATCCTCGGCGCCGGCGAAAACACGCTCCGCCTCGCCCCGCCGCTCCTCATCGACGAAGAGCAAGCCGAATTCGCGATCCGCACGCTCGACGCTTGCATTACCGAAGTGGAAAGCGCATCGTAACCGCGTCGTACCGACCTGTAGGGGCGGGTCTCAGACCCGCCCGGCGGCATCTAGGCAGGACTCTTCCGATGCTCTCGCGTCTCATGTTTGCCATCGTCGACCACAAAGCCCGAAAGGGCCTGGCCGAATCGGCCGGCGACTCCTCGGACGCGCCAGCAAGCAATCCGAAAATGCAGGCGCGCCGCACAGGCGTCCGGGGCGAAACCTACGCCTACTGGTACTTGCGCCGCCACGGCTACGTCGTCGTCGCGCGCAATTACATGCGCTCCGGCATCAAAGGCGAGATCGACATGGTCGGCTACGACGGCCCGGTCCTGGCATTCGTCGAAGTAAAAACGCGCGCCGCAAGCGATCGCAATAAGCCTTCGCCCGAAGACGCCGTGAACGATGAAAAGCGCCGCAATCTCGCTCGCATGGCGCGCCAATTCCTCCGCGCCCGCCGCATCGACTCGCCTTCCTATCGTTTCGACGTGCTCGCCATCGAAACCCGTCCCGGCGCGCGCCCCGAAGTCCGCCTGCACAAGGGAGCCTTCGCGTCCAATCCGCGATAAGCGTGGCCGCATCGTAATTTCTCGAATCGTTCGCCGCACTTTGTCGCAGCCGATATAGAATAGCCGCAAGGTTATACGTGGCTTGAATCGCCGGTTCCCGGCTGCAAGGCAGGAGGAGAGTCTTGCCGGAACTCCGCAAGGACCCGATCACGGGCCGCTGGGTGATCATCTCCACCGATCGTGGAAAGCGCCCGTCGGACTTCGTCCGCGAAAGCGTGCAGATCAAGGGCGTCGGCATGTGCCCGTTCTGCCCCGGCAACGAAGGCAAAACGCCCTCCGAGGTCCTGGCCTACGGGCGCAACGGCACAGGTCGAGACACGCCCGGCTGGTCGCTGCGCGTCGTCCCCAATAAATTCCCCGCGCTCGGCATCGAAGGCGGCCTCGACCGCGAGGGCGAAGGCCTCTTCGACCGCATGAACGGCATCGGCGCGCACGAAGTGATCATCGAGACGCCGGATCATCGCCACACGCTCGCCACCATGCCGCACCGCGCGGTTGAGGAAACCCTGTGGGCCTATCGCGATCGCATCCTCGATCTCAAGAACGACCGCCGTTTCCGTTACATCCTGCTCTTCAAGAATCACGGCGAGCCCGCCGGCGCCACGCTCGAGCACACCCACTCGCAGCTGATCGCGCTCCCGATCGTCCCCAAGCGCGTCCGCGAGGAAGTCGATAATTCCCGCCACTATTACGACGAAAAAGAGCGCTGCATCTTTTGCGACATGATCCGCCAGGAGATCGAAACCGAATCGCGCGTGATCCTGAGCACGGATCATTTCATCGCGCTCGCTCCCTACGCGCCTCGCTTCCCATTTGAGACGTGGATTCTGCCGCGCCAGCACAGCTCGTCATTCGAAAACATGCCCACGCCCAACTACGGCAACCTCGCGCACATCCTGCGCGATTTCCTCGGCCGCCTCGACGCCGCGCTCGCGTTTCCGTCGTACAACTTCGTCGTGCACACGTCCCCCATCGGCGAGGAAATCAACGATCATTATCACTGGCACATCGAGATGATGCCGAAGCTCACAAAGGTGGCGGGATTCGAGTGGGGCACCGGCTTCTACATCAATCCCACGCCCCCTGAAGAAGCCGCGCGTTTCCTGCGCGAGGCGCGGTGACGATCCGATGATGATCTCTCTTCGGTTCCCGGGCCACGGGCACGGCTTCAGATCGAACCACGCCATCTCCGCGCACTCTGCGTCTCTGCGGTGAACTTCTTGCCCCCGGCCCCGGTGCCTTTGTCTTTCGCCGGGTGAGGGGTCCGCTCTTACTCTTTCTCCTACGATTGCTTCAATTTCTTCCGCGCGGACACAAACAGCGAAACCCCCAGCGCCACAAACAACGCGACGCCCAACCACTGGCTCTGGCTCGCGTTCGGCATAAATCTCGCGCCGACCGCGAAAAAACCTTCCGACCATGGTACGTGAAGCGCGACGCCTAGCGCGTGCGGTACGTGCCTGCTCAGCTCCGGATCTTGCAGCAGGTTGATAATGATCGCCAGCAGCCCAAACACGCCGCCCGCCGCGATCAACCCGCTCGCATAGAGCGACCCAGGACTCACTTCGCTCTCCGCGCCGCCTTTTTTCTCCATACCCTGTTCGGCCAACCATCGCACCAACCCGCCCGCAAACATCGCCATCGTCGTGCCGATCGAAATATAAGTGCCCACGGCAAACGGCAGCGAACGAATCCCCAGCAGCTCGACCGCGATCACCAGAAAAACGCCGAGAAATACGAGCCGCCAGGGAAGCCGCCGGTTCAATATCCCGCTGATCACGGTGGCCATCAGCCGCGCTTGCGGCGCCGCTGCCTTCGCGCTGCCGATCCCCTGCTCCCACTGGATTTCGATCTCATGCGTCGATGGATCGTAGAGATATTTGCCGTCCGGAATCACGCCCGAGCCGATCGCATTCACCAGCGCGTAAGTCTTCCCCTCATGCGGATAGTTGTTTTGCTGCAGCTCCACGCCGATGGGCAAATGGTTGATGTCGAGCGGGATTTGAATCGGCTTGTAGCTCGCGAGCCCCACGTTCATCAAAATCAGCGTCCCGCCGATCGCGAGCGACGAAACCAGCACGCCAATCACGAGCGCCACCTGCTGTTTCGCCGGCGTCGCGCCCACCAGATATCCGGTCTTCAAATCCTGCGATGTAGCGCCCGCAATCGCCGCCGCAATGCACACCACTCCGCCAATCGTAAGCGCCAGCACGGCGTACGCATTCGCCGTCCAGTGGATCACGAGAAACACGGCGCAGGTAGCCATCAGCGTGGCGATCGTCATCCCGCTGATCGGATTCGACGAATTCCCGATCAGCCCGCTGATCCGCGACGCCACCGTCACAAAGAGAAATCCGAAGATAATGATGAAAAGCGCCGCCATCAGATTCGCGAACGAGCCGGTCTGCGTTCCCGGCACCGGCTTGAATCGCAGGAACGCCCAAATCATCGCCATAATCAGCGCCGACCCGCCGATCACGACGCGCATCGAAAGATCGCGCTCCGTCCGGCTGGCCTCGGGCATCGACGCCTGCTTCGCGCGCACGTCTTTCAGCCCCGCGCCCAGCGCCGAAACGATCGTCGGCATCGTCTTGATCAGCGTGATCAGTCCCGAAGCCGCCACCGCTCCCGCGCCCATCGGCCGTATATACGTGGCCCATAGCTGATCGGGGCTCATCTGCGGAATCGGCACGGTGCTCGGATAGAGCGCCGCGCCCGGCGCGAGCGACCCGAAGAACCGGATCGCCGGCATCATCACCAGCCACGAAATCACGCCGCCCGCAAAAAGCGTCCCGGCCACGCGCGGCCCGATAATGTAGCCCACACCGAGATATTCGGAGGTGATCGTGCATCGCGCCGACGCCCCCGGCAGCCACCCGGGCTGGTAATCCGGCTGGCTCGGCCATAAGCCGAGCGTGTTCATGCAAAATGTGTAGACGCCGCCAAGCCCCAGCCCCCAAAACACGCGCCCGGCAAACGATCCGCCCCGCTCTCCGGCCACCAGCACATCCGCGCACGCCGTGCCCTCCGGGAAAGTAAGGTTCCCGTGCTCCTTCACGATCAATTGCCGCCGCAGCGGGATCATGAAGAGGACGCCAAGCGTCCCCCCCAGCAGCGCAAGATAAAAGACGCGCCAGTATTCCGTATTCAGCGAAAAACCGAGAAAGATCAGCGCAGGCATCGTGAAAATTACGCCGGCGGCGGCGGATTCGCCGGCCGACCCGGTCGTCTGCACGATGTTGTTTTCAAGGATCGTCGAGCGGCCAAACGCCCGCAGGATGCTGATCGAAAGCACCGCAATCGGAATCGACGCCGAAACCGTCAGCCCCGCGCGCAGCCCGACGTAAACCGAGACGGCGCCGAACAGCACGCCAAATAGCGACCCCAAAATGATCGCGCGCAGCGTGAATTCGCGAGGGCTCTCTTCGGCGCTTACGTACGGGCGAAACTCGCCCGGCGGTGCAGTCGAACTCCACGGACTCGTCCCCAATTCGCTCTCCCTTCGCCATCTCCATCCGGCCCGCTGTTCGCGCCCGGATGCGAATTCGGCACGGTAGCACCAGACGCAAGCGCAGGCAAGGCGCAAGAAAGCCCCCAAACCCATGCAGCCCGATGAATTACGCGTGGCTCTTCGAAAGATCGGCCATCCAGCCAGGTTCCAGGACTGTGCTAGTAGCGTCAGGACCCGCTGAACGACAGGTATTACAACCGAACCTTTCACCCATGAGAATCATTGACAGTTGAATGAATTTCGCGATAGCTTGACCAGCACTTCACTGCTCCGGCAATGGAAATCGTGTGCGTCAATTTGTAAGAAAGGCGAGGCGACCTCGCATGAACTCAACCCATCGAAGTGTCTTTGGCGTGGCTGTCGTGTGTCTACTGCTGCTTTCAGCCGCCCGCTCCCTGCCGGCCACGGAAGGGTGGCTGCCCGTCGCCTCCGAAGACCTCGCCTTGAAAGACAATCCCAAGCAGTCGGGCGCCGATGCCATGATTTTATATCGCGAGAGCGTCATCGACGCGCGGAAGGCGATTACCGATGGCGAAACCGTCGAGGAGTACATCCGCATCAAGATTTTCACCCAGGAAGGAACGAAGCACGCCCACATCGAAATCCCCTTCAACAAGGGTGTGGACGATGTCAATTACATCGCCGGCCGCACGATTCGTCCCGACGGCAGCATCGTGAAGTTTGACGGACAGGTGCTCGAAACCACGGCCATCCGGGGCGGCGGCCTGAAAATCTACGTCAAGACGTTCACCCTCCCCGACGTTCAGCCCGGTTGCATCATCGAGTACAAAGATTCAATACAGGCCAAGCCGAGCTACGTTCACAACGAGGAGTGGGAGGTCGCGAGCGATGTCTTCACCCGCGAGGCTCACTTCACCTACAGGCCCTACGAAGGCTACGGGGGCCTCAGCCTTACGTCCCGCTACCGGCTCTCTCTCTTACCGGCCGCCGATGCTCCCAAGCAACAGATCGATAATTCCTACAGCATGACCGTCAACGACATTGCGGGCATTGAGCAAGAGCCTTTGATGCCTCCCGAGAGCACCATGGAGCCGCGGGTCGAGTTCTACTATGCGGATAACGATGCCCCCTCTGAGGACGATGCCCCCAACAAGTACTGGGATCATTGGGCGAAGAAGTGGAGCGGCCAGCTCGATCATTTCATCGACAAAAAAGATGCTCTCAATCAGGAAGTCGCCAAGATCGTCAGTCCGTCCGATGCCCCTGAAGTGAAGCTCCGCAAAATCTATGCGCGCGCGCAGCAGATTCGCAATTTAAGCGACGAGGATGCTCGCTCGGAGCAGGAGCTGAAGGCCGAGAACCTGAAACCCGCGTCCAATGTCGAAGACGTGCTGAGTCGCGGGTTCGGCTATAACACCCAGATCAATTATCTTTTTATCGGTCTCTGCCGGGCGGCCGGATTCGAGGCCGCCGAGGTTTATATCGCGCCTCGGAATATCGCGCTTTTCGTTCCCGATCGCAAGAATGTGAACGAGCTCAGTGACGAGCTCGTTTGGGTCCGTGCGGGCTCCAAGGAATACCATCTCGATCCCGCCGCGCACTTTTTCCCCTTTGGGCTCCTTCCGTGGTTTGAAACCGAGGCCGCCGGCATTCGAGTTGACGACAAACATGCGACGAACGTTGTCACTCCCGAGCCGGTCTCGACGGACGCCACCATCGCTCGCAATGCTGACCTGGTCTTGAGTTCCGACGGCTCGATCTCGGGCGCCCTTCAGATCGATTTTACCGGCCAACGAGGCGCCTTGATCCGCGACGAGGACCGCAAGGACGACGAAACCGGCCGCACCAGGCAGTTGGAAGATCGAATCAGGCGCTGGCTGCCTGTGGGCTCCACCTTCCAGGTCACCAAGCTTTCGAACTGGGATGACGTCAATCAGCCCGTCCACGTCGAAGGGACGGTCAAGGTTCCTTCGTATGCAAGCGGCGCGCTCCAGAGAATGCTGACGCCACTGGACCTGTTTCAGGCCGAAGACCTGGATTCATTCACGTCCCAGAAACGCGTCAATCCGATCTACTTCCCGTTCCCGTACGAAGAAATTGACGATGTGAAGCTTCACGCGCCCGCGGGCTTCAAGGCGGAGAGCATCCCCGCCGAAAAGAAGGTCGACCTCGGTGCGGCGTTCTATTCCATCTCCGTCGAGGCGCAGGGTGACTCCGTCGAAGTGAAACGCGATATGGCCATGAAAGGTGTGCTGTTTCCGAAGGACGCCTATCCGGCCCTGCGCGCGTTCTACGGCGTCGTCAGAACGAACGACAGTGCCCAAATGGTTTTGCAGAATGCCCAATCGGCGAAAAACAACTAGCTCGATTCCCTTCGCCCTGCTGGCCGCGACGTTGCTGTGCTGCTTTGCCGCTCACGCGAAGGCGGGCGATCCCGCGCCCGATTGGCTCCGAGCGGCCGCTCAGGAAAAGTTGCCCGCTTACGACAAGGATACCGTCGCCGTTATTCTTCTCGATGAGACGCAAACCACCGTCCAGTCCAACGGCGAGATCGATACCCTTCACCGCGCCGCGATTCGCCTTCTGCGCCCCGAAGCCCGCAGGGATTACAGCGACATTGATGTCTCCTTTGACTCCGAAACGGCCATTTCCTACATGAAGGCTTGGACGATCGAAGCCAATGGCCACGAATTGGCAGTCGGCGACAAGGATGTCATCGAGCACGGAATGTTTGACGATCTGGAATATACCGACGTGAAGTTCAAAACGCTCCAGTTTCCCGAGGCAAACCCGGGCAACGTCGTCGGCTTCGAATATGTGCAGCAAAACCGCCCCTACGTCTTTGAGCACGACTGGGGATTTCAGGACGAAGTGCCCGTGAAGACGGCGCGGTTTGTCCTACAGCTCCCTCCCGGATGGGAGTTCACGGCGAACTGGTTCAACTACCCCGAGCAAAAGCCTGTGCCACAAGGCTCGAACCAATACGTTTGGGAAGTCAACGATCTCCCTGCGATTGACATTGAGCCCGACATGCCCGCCTGGAGATCTCTCGCCGGATGGGTGGGCCTGAAGTATTTCCCCCAGGATCCGGCCCTGCGCGCGAAGTCCTCAGGCTCCTGGAGGGACGTGGGTTTGTGGTACGCCGGCCTCACCCAATCGAGCCGGACCGCCTCGCCGCAAATTCAGCAGAAAGTCGCGGAGCTGACTGCCGGCCTTTCCGACCCGCTCAGCAAGATGCGAGCACTCACCGAGTATATGCAGCGGAACATCCGCTACTTCGCCGTGGAGATCGGGATCGGCGGGTATCAACCACATCCGGCCGCCCAGGTTTTCGCCCATCAGTTCGGCGATTGCAAAGATAAGGCGACGTTGCTGAGCTCCATGCTTCACGAAATCGGCATCGAGTCGTACTACGTGCTGATCGATACGCACCGCGGCTTCGTTCACGCAAGCTATCCTTCGATCGCATTCAATCACGCAATACTAGCCATCCGCCTTCCCGACACTGTCTCCGACGCCGGGCTCTACTCCGTGGTGAACGATCCCAAGCTCGGCCGCCTGCTCATCTTCGATCCCACGAACGAGTATGTCCCGCTGGGTTACCTGCCCTGGTACCTTCAGGATACGTCCGCGTTGCTCGTCGCGCCCGACGGAGGCGAATTGATCTCTCTGCCGCTGCTGCCGCCAGCGACCAATCGGCTGCTTCGAGTTGCAAAATTCGACCTCACTGCTGCCGGCGACCTTTCCGGCGAAGTGCAGCAGCTCGAATGGGGCGGGCCGGCGGCGGCGCAGCGGGAGGAATTTCTCGACCAGCCGCCCTCCAAGCGCGCCGATATCTTCGAGAATTTCCTCGGCGGCTTCCTCAACAACTTCCTGTTCCTCGGCGGATCGCTCGGCAACCTCGAGAAGGATGATGAAAGCCTCGCTCTCGACTACAAGTTTTCAGCGCGCGGCTACGCGAATCCGAGCGGCGACCTGCTGATTCTCCGCCCGGATGTCGTCGGCAACGAAGACATTGGCCTCTTGAATCTCCTCACGCAGCACAAAGCGCGCAAGTATCCGGTGGAATTCGAGGAAGCGATGCGGCAGGACGACGTCTTCGACATCACCCTGCCACCGGGATACGCCTTGGACGGGCTGCCGCAGCCCGTCGAGGCCAGCTGCGACTACGCGACCTATCATAGCGAAATCAAAGTCGCCGATGGCGTGTTGCACTACAAGCGCAGCTTCGAAGTAAAAGACGTGATCGTTCCGGTCGACAAGCTGCCCGAAATCCATGACTTCCTGCAGCAGGTGGCGGCCGATCAGCAGTCGGCTGCGGTACTCAAGAAAGCCGCCACGCCCTAGCGCGCCCTGATCGGGCTCGTCGAGCGGCCGGACACACTCGTCGCTACCCTATGCGAAAGGCCTTCCATTCGTGACGCATACCAAAAGAATTGCAGCCTTGGCCTGCTGCATCACCCTCCTTTGCGCTCCGGCCCTTCGCGCAAAGTCCGAGACCTGGGTCGAAGTGCGCAGCCCGCACTTCATTGTTGTCAGCAACGCAGGCGAAAAGGAGGCGCGCCAGACCGCGATTCGCTTCGAGCAGATCCGCACGCTGTTTCGCGAGATGTTCGCCGGCGAGCAGAACGCGCCGAGCCCCACCCTCACGATATTTGCCGTCAAGAATGAAGCCTCCCTTCGCGAGCTCCTGCCCGAGTACTGGGCGAAGGGCCACGGCCATGTCGCCGGCATTTTTTTCAACCACTTCTACCAGTTTTACGCCGCCGTCCAACTCGACGCGCCTGGCGATAACCCTTACGCGACGATCTACCACGAGTACTACCATTCCTTGACCATGCCCTATTTGCCCGGCTTGCCTCTATGGCTCGCGGAAGGGCTCGCCGAGTTCTTCGGCAACACCCAGATCGACGACAAAAAGGCGTATTCCGGACAGCCTGACCCCGGCTTGATCCAGACGTTTCAGCAGGGCCGGTTGATTCCGCTCACCACGCTCGTCAGCGTCGACTACACGTCTCCTTACTACAACGAGCAGAACAAAATGTCGGAATTCTACGCCGAGTCTTGGGCCCTGGTTCACTATCTGATGATGGGCGACAATGGCAGCCACCGCCCGATGCTGCTCGCCTACCTCGCCGCGCTCGATCGCGGTGCAACGTCGCCGGAGGCAGCCTCCCAGGCTTTCGGCGACCTCCGGCGGTTGCAGGATATTCTGCAAATTTACGCGCAGAGCGACCGCTTCTACCAGTTGGTCGCGCCGGCCCTGCCAGGATCGGCGACGCGGATTTAACCGCGCGCCAGTTGTCGGAAGCCGAGATCGATGCGGAAAAGGGCGGCTTTGAAGCGACGCGCGGCCAGATGCAATTAGCCGAAGGGCTGCTGCAAGATGCCATCCGCCTCGATCCGAATCTCGCCCTCGCGCAGCGGAACTTGGCAATCACGGAATTGTTTGAGAACAAGCTCGACGCCGCGCTTGACCCGGCATCGAAAGCCGTCGCGCTCGATCCGAAAAATAGTTTGACGCGATATCTCCGCGCCTACCTGACCCTCCACAGCAACGGCATGGCTCGCAATCCCCAGGTCGAAGATGATTTGCGGCAATCCATCGCGGAGAGCCCGGATTTCGCGCCTTCCTATGCCTTGCTGGGCGTCTACCTTGCTTCCAATGAGGAAACTCTTCCCCAAGCGGCCGCCTTCGTCAAAAAAGCGATCGCGCTCGAACCTGGAACCACGGCTTTTCAACTCGACTTCGCGGGCGTCCTTTTGAGCATGCGCCGCTACGAGGATGCTCGAACCATCGCCGCTCGCGCTCGGGCTGGCGCCCATGAGCCGCAAGATCGGGAGCGCGCCGATCAGCTCATCGAGATGGTCGACCAGGTTCAGAGTTTTCAAAGCCGCAATCACCCGGGCGAGTCCGCGGCGCCCGCCGGCGTGCCTGAACTCCAGCACCGCGGCGAGCAGTCGCAAGCGCCGCCCGAATCGCAGCCATCCGGCGCGCCGCCGGCTGCCGCGCAAAACACGCAAGAGGTGACGGGAACCGTCGCGAAGGTCACTTGCAATCCGGCGATGCGTTTGGAGGTAACGGCCCCCGACGGGACGTACGATCTCTTCACCGTTCCCGGCGAGCAAACCCGCTTTGAAGCCACTTCGCAGCCGCCCGCGGGATTCAACCCGTGCTCATCCCTCAAGGGTCTGCGTGTGAAGGTTCAATACGACGCCGATGCCGCCAAATCCCGTAAGGGAAAGATCGAGCTTCTCGATATTCTAGGCTGGCAGAGCCAGTAGCAGGTGACGCGTTTGCGTCAGGGTTTTCCGCTGAGCCGTTCGCGGACGCGGTCGCTCAGCACTTTCCCGTCGATCGCCTTTCCTTCCAGTTTTGCCCGCGCGGCCTTGATCACGGCGCCCATTTGCTTCAGCGAATCAGCGCCCGCCTCATTGATCGCCTCTTCGATCGCGTGGCGCATTTCGTTGTCGCTCGGCGCCGCCGGCAAATACTCCTCGATGATCATGATTTCCTTCGCTTCCTTGTCGGCCAGGTCCTGGCGCCCGCCCTGCGTGAACTGCTGCACGGAATCGCGCCGCTGCTTCACCAGCGTTTGCAGCACCTGCAGCGACTCCATGTCGTCGAGCGGCTTCATCTTCTCGATTTCCTTGTTCTTCAGCGCGCTCTTCATCATGCGCAGCACGCTCAGCCGCAGCTCGTTCTTTTCCTTCATCGCGGCGGTCAAATCGCTTTGAATTCGTTCGATGTATCCCATTTTGTCGTGTGATCCCTCGTGTTGTAGGAAAAGAATATCACGTTTGCATTCGCCCGTGCGCGCAAGCGGAATTGACACGGCCGCGACCGCCCGATAACCTTAGTTCCCCATGAAAATTATCGTCGCGGACAAGATCAGTGAACGCGGAATCGCGCTTTTGCGCGACGCAGGATGGAACGTAGTGATGCCCACGGCGGCCACGCTCCCGAGCGAAATCGCCGATGCCGACGCGCTCGTCGTCCGCAGCGCGACCAAAGTCACGGCGGCGCTGCTCGAAAAGGCCGGCCGCCTTCGCGCCATCGGTCGCGCCGGAGTCGGCGTCGACAACGTGGACGTCGACGCCGCCACGCGCCGCGGCGTGCTCGTCATGAATACGCCCGGCGGCAATTCCGTCAGCGTGGCCGAACACACGCTCGCGCTGATGCTCGGCCTCGCACGCGCCGTGCCCCAGGCCAACGCCTCGATCCACGCGGGCAAATGGGAGAAGTCCGCATTCTCCGGCACTGAGATGCGCGGCAAGACGCTCGGCCTCGTCGGCCTCGGCCGCGTCGGCGCCGAAGTCGCGCGCCGCGCTCGCGCCCTCGAAATGAAAGTCCTGGCGCACGATCCCTTCGTCACGCCCGCAGCCGCCGCCGAAGTGGAAGTGGAGCTCGTATCGCTCGACGATCTCCTTCGCCGCTCGGACGTAATTTCCCTCCACACCTCGCTCAGCGCGCAGACCGAAAAGCTGATCGGCGCCGCGGCCATCGCCAAAATGAAAAAGGGCGTGCGCATCATCAATTGCGCGCGGGGCGAGCTGATCGACGAAGCCGCGCTCGCCGATGCGCTCAAATCCGGCCAGGTCGCCGGCGCCGCGCTCGACACCTTCGCCGAGGAGCCGCCGAAAAACTCGCCGCTCATCGGCCTCCCCAACGTGATTGCCACGCCGCATATCGCCGGCTCCACAGCCGAGGCCCAGGAAGAGGTCGGCACCGCAATCGCGCAGCAGATTCGCGATTATCTCGCCGACGGCACGATCCGCAACGCCGTCAATATGCCCGCGCTCTCGCCCGACCAATACCGCCGCCTGCGTCCGTACCTCGAATTGGGCGAGCGCCTCGGATCGTTCGTCGCGCAGGCCGCGCCTTCGCGCAGCTTCAGCCGCGTGCGCGTCCAATACGCCGGCGAGCCCGCGGAGCTGGGATCGCACATGATCGGCAAGTCCGTGCTGGTGGGAGCGCTCAATTCAGTCCTCGATGACGACGAAAAGGTAAATTTGGTGAACGCCGCGGAAGAGGCGTCGTCGCGCGGCATCGTGGTTCAGGAAACCACGCGGCGGCGCGAGCGCGGATATCCCAATACGGTCGAAGTATCCGTCTCGAATGGCGGCCCCGAGTTTTCGCTCGAAGGCGCGGTCGCGCAGGATGGCTCGCCGCGCATCCTCGCGCTCGATGGCATCGCGCTCGAATCCCCGCTCGAAGGCACGCTGCTGCTCTCGCGCAATATCAACGTCCCCGGCGTGATCGGCCGCATCGGCACGGCGCTCGGCACCCTCGGCATCAACATTTCCACGTTCGCGCTCGGCCGCCGCGCCCCCGCGGGAGGCGCCGATGCTCTCGCCCTCGTCGGCCTTGATGGCGACGTCAGCGCATCGGTCGTCCAGGAAATCCTTGGCCTCCCGTCGGTCACGGAAGCCCGCCTGATCCGCCTCCCCGCCGCCCCGCAAGCCTCTTCCGCCACCTCGTAGCGTCGAAGTTTCGCTCTATAGTGGCGGGTTTCAAGCCCGCCCGCGCATTCGTGACGACGGAAGGGCAAGCGCGCCAGCCTTTGCTTTTGCCGTTACCTGATCCCTCACTCCTCGATTTCCTCCATTCTGATCTCCCGCACAAACTTCACCACATCGCCCTCGCGCAGCTTCCGGCAAATCCGCCCCAGCGAATCTTGCTCGCGCGCGCTGAGGACGCGCATCAGCGCCTTCACCAGTTTCGAATGGCTCCGCAGCATAGTCTTCACGAACTTTTTCCCCGCGCGCGTCAGCTTTACGACGCTCACTCGCCGGCCGAGCCGCCGCTCCGCCCGCTTCGATTTCGCCAGATGTTTTCCTTCGGGATCGGCCGGTGGAAGCGCGATCCGCACCCGCCGCACCCATCCGAGTTCCACCAGCCGCGCGACGATCACGTCCATCGTCTGCCGCATCGCGCCCCGCCTCCGCGCGGCGTCCGGAACGGTCATAATCTCCTCGCGGTAGAGCAGTTCGAGCAGGCGAAATCCGCCCATCGTCAGGTCAACCGACCCGAGCGGCCCGCGCATTTCGCGTCCGAACCATTCGGCCGCATCGAGCAGGTCCAGGTAAGCCCCAAAAGCGCGTTCTGTCTTCTCTTTGTGGGTGGGTTGGCGCGACATTGGCAAAATCCTCCCAAATTTGGCTTTTCCGTGCCATTTAACCCCTTTTTAACCTCCCCTGGGAAGCACAGTTACTGCTCCTTTGGGAACACAAAATACGCGCCTTGCAGGGCGCGTGATTTTCGGCTCTCGTCGCGTGACAACGACAAAGCAACTCGTCCGGCGCGCGCCTTTGCGGGAACTAGCGCGAGCGGATACAATGCAAAGGAGAGTTGCATCTAATCGGTATTGGGATTATTTCCCAAGAAAGACTTAGTGGCAGAAACCAGATATGGACGTTGAGAAGGTCATAGACGGCGTAGTCGCGAAATTTATCGGGACGAAGCACGAGCGCGACGTCAAGCGGATCACGCCGACGGTCGCGTCGATCAACGAGCTCGAACCCGAGATGAAAAAGCTCACCGACGCGCAGATTGCCGAGCGTGCCGCGGCGCTGCGGGCCGAGGTGCAAGAGCGCCTCGAAGGCGTCGAGCGCGACGATCCGGACTACAAGCGAAAATTGCAGGAGGCATTCGAGCCTGCGATCCCGCCCGCGTTTGCGTTGACGCGCGAGGTCGGACGCCGAACGCTCGGGATGCGGCACTTCGACGTGCAGTTGATCGGCGGAATCGTCCTGCACGAGGGAAGAATCGCGGAAATGAAGACCGGCGAAGGAAAAACGCTCGTCGCGACGCTGCCCGCGTTCCTGAATTCGCTGGCCGGGCAGGGCGTGCACATCGTCACGGTGAATGATTACCTCGCGCGCCGCGACGCGGAGTGGATGAGCCCGATCTATAAGATGCTGGGGTTGACGGTCGGCGTGATCGTCCACGATCTGGACGACGTGCAGCGCCGCGCGGCCTACGCGGCGGACATCACCTACGGCACGAACAACGAATTCGGATTCGACTACCTGCGCGACAACATGAAATACGATCTCGCGCAGTGCGTGCAGCGCGGACATCAGTTCGGGATCGTCGACGAAGTAGACTCGATCCTGATCGACGAAGCGCGCACCCCGCTGATTATTTCCGGGCCCGCCGAGGAATCGACCGATAAATACTATCGAATCGACAAGATCATCCCCAAGCTGATTCCCGACATGGATTACACGCTCGACGAGAAGCTGCGCACGGCGACGCTCACCGAAGAAGGCGTGTCGAAATGCGAGCGCCTGCTGAACCTCGGCAACATGTACGACCCCGACAACATGGAGCTGATTCACCACGTCTATCAGGGTCTGCGCGCCCACACGCTCTTCGAGAAGGACGTCGATTACGTCGTGAAAGACGGCGAGGTGATCATCGTCGACGAATTCACCGGTCGGCAGATGCCCGGACGCCGATGGTCAGACGGCCTGCACCAGGCCGTCGAAGCGAAAGAGGGCGTGAAGATCGAGCGCGAGAATCAGACCCTCGCCACGATCACCTTCCAGAACTATTTCCGCATGTACAAGAAGCTTTCCGGCATGACCGGCACGGCCGAAACCGAGGCGCCCGAATTCCACAAGATCTACCGCCTCGACGTGGTGGCGATCCCGACGAACAGGACGCTGATTCGCATCGAGTCGCCGGACGTGGTCTACCGCACCGAAAGGGAAAAATTCGAAGCGGCCGTCAACGGAATCATCCAGGAAGACGGCACGAAGAGCGGCGGTGTCCGCCAATACTTCGAAAGCGGGCAGCCGGTGCTGATCGGCAGCATTTCGATCGAGAAATCTGAAAAAATCGCCGAGCACTTGAAGAAGGCGGGCATCCCGCATCAGGTGCTCAACGCGAAGCAGCACGAGCGCGAAGCGAAAGTGATCTCACAAGCCGGACGCAAGGGCGCGGTGACGGTCTCGACGAACATGGCCGGCCGCGGCACGGACATCTTGCTCGGCGGCAATCCCGAGTTGATGACGCGCGAGCATTTCCTGAAAAACAAGATCGCGATGCCGTACGCGCCGGCAGCGTCGGTAATCGGCCTGGAGGCTGGCGCTGAAACGCCCGCGCAGGCGGACGCCGCGGCCGCCGGCGCAGCTTCCGGTGCGTCGCCTGACGGCAAGAATGGCGCGAGCGCAGCGGGATCGAATGGTGCAAGCGCTCCGTCGATGGTGCTGTTCCAGCAGGAAGGCAAGATTTTTCAGGTGCCGCTCGATCAGTGGAAGCCGATCTACGACGAGTTCGCGGCGCAGTGCAAGGTCGAGCACGACGAAGTGGTGGCAATGGGCGGGCTGCACATTCTCGGCACGGAACGCCACGAGGCCCGCCGCATCGACAACCAGTTGCGAGGGCGCGCGGGACGCCAGGGCGACCCGGGTTCGTCGCGATTTTTCCTTTCGCTCGAAGACGACCTGCTGCGAATTTTCGGCGGCGAGAAGGTCAAGGCCATGATGCATTGGCTGGGAATGACGGAAGGCGTGCCGATCGAATCGAAAATGATCAGCAAGCGCATCGAAAGCGCGCAGGAAAGCGTGGAGGCGCAGAACTTCGAAGCGCGCAAGCACCTGCTCGAATACGACGACGTGATGAACAAGCAGCGCGAAACGGTCTACTCGCTGCGGCGCTCGTTCCTCGAGGGGCGGGACCAGAAGGAATTTGTGCTCGAGCGCGCCGAAGCGATTGCGCAATCGCTTGTAGAGACGTATTGCCCGCGCGATCAGCATCCGGACCAGTGGAATATCACGCAGCTCGGGAACGAGATGCTGAACCAGTTCGGCATGGACCTGAAGGCGGCGATTCCCGACATCGAAAATCTGAACCACGATCAGCTCGCCGACGAGCTGATGGAAAAGGTGCGCGAACGCTACGAAGAGAAAGAAAAACTCTTCGGCGAGCAGACACTGCGCTGGCTCGAAAGGCATATTTTGCTGGATATCGTCGACGGCCAGTGGAAGGACCACTTGCTGACGCTCGACCACCTGAAAGAGGGGATCGGGCTGCGCGGCTACGGGCAGAAAGATCCGCTCGTGGAATTCAAGCGCGAGGCGTTCACGCTTTTCGAAGACATGATGGACCGGATCGACACCGAGGCGGTGCGATTCCTGTTCCTCTTGCGGCCTGCCGAGCCCGGGCAGGCAGGGACTGCGCAGGCGCCCCCGGCGAGGCGTCCGACGCCGAACGCGCAGCCGGGCGGCGAGGCGGCCACGCCAGACTCTCAGATCGCGCGGCAAATCCAACAGCGGCAGCAGCGGCAACAGAAGAATCTGCAGTTCCAGGCGGGGCCGGCGCAGGCCGAAGCTCCAAAGCCGGTGCGGGCTGCGGCCAAAGTCGGGCGCAACGATCCGTGTCCCTGCGGGTCGGGCAAGAAATACAAGAAGTGCCACGGCGCCGGCGCGTAAGAATTCCCTCGAAGTTTCCCATCGTGCGAACGTTTATCCTTTGGAGCCGATTCGTGCGCATCGCCTTGTCCGCGCGAGTTGCGGATGCTAGCCTCGGCAAGTTGATTTCTTTTGGGCGAGGAGCGAGCCTGGGTGGTCTCGCTCGCAGCGCTTGGGGCCTGGCAAGACGAAGCGAAACAGGAGAGCTCGATGAGACGTTGTGCATTGCTGTGTGGGGTCATGTTGCTGTCGGCCGTTGCCGCGTCGGCCCAAGGCACCCCGAGAGTGGAAGTGTTCGGCGGATATTCGTACCTGCACACCAGCCTGAGCGGCACGGGCTTCACCACCGACCTGAATGGCGGCAGCGCGTCGGTGTCGGTGAACCCAACCAGCTGGCTCGGCCTCGTCGGCGATTTTGGCGGGTATCACGGCGGCGTGAATTCGTCTGGTAGCGGGGTCAACGGCGAAATCTATACCTACATGTTCGGTCCCAAGACGACCTTCCGCATGGGCAGGATCACGCCGTTCATTCAGACGCTTTTTGGCGGAGTGCACGCATCGTCGGACAGCGCCTACGGTTCGCAGGACGCCTTCGCGATGGCGACCGGCGGGGGACTCGATTGGAATGCGACGAAACACCTCGGCGTGCGGCTGATTCAGGCCGAGTATTTGTTGACGATGCTCAACGATCGCGCGAATAACCGGCAGAATAACGCGCGCATTTCGGCCGGGGTTGTGTTCCGGTTCTGATCGGCCTCGCGGCCCATCCAGAACCGGCAAGGCCGAGCCATCGTATACTTGCGGCGAAACTAAATTGTGGTAGGCTCTCGGACACAGACCTCGGAAGTGGGTCGAGGTCGTGGGGTTTCGCCATGACTGCCCTCGCCCCTGGATGCCGAAGGGAATCGTGCGCTAACACGATCCCCACCGCTTTGACGGCCGAACGACTGTGCCTCGATCACTTCCTCGATGAAGCCTTCCTGCGGACGGATCACATGCTTACACGATGCCGGGAGGGGCGGGCGCTGAGCCCGGGCGACGTCGAGTGGCTGCTGGCGGACGCCCTGGCGGTCGTCAAAAACCTCGAAGAGGGAGCGGGCGATCCGAATCCCGAGCAGCGCGATCGCATGCTCGAATTGCTGCTGATTCTGGCGAACCTCCACGAATATGTGGCTCATCATTCCGTTCGACTGAACCGGCCCGCCTGAGCTTTCCTTTTTTCCCTTTGATATTTTCGGCGCGAAAAGGTCAATAGCAGAGACGCGTTCGAGGCTTGCATTCCGCGTGCGGGCCATTCAAGCTTGAAAGTGCGATTCGCCGCAACCCAGCATGCCAGTCGATAATAAAGTCGATCTCTTTAAGCCCCAAGCGCCCACGATCCCGGGTGTGCCTGCCGCCAGCGAGAAAAGCGAAAAACCGGCGCAGCAGCGGCCGCCGCAGACGCGAGTTCCTTCAGGGGTGCGGATCCAAGCGGCGCGAGAAAGCCGAACGAAGATCATCGGCGTAGCGGTAGGAATCGGAGTGGTGCTCCTGGCCGGAGTGGTTCTTCTTGCAGGTCACCATGCGACAGCGCAGCCGAATTTGCAGCCCCTGCCCGAGGCGGTTGCTCCGGCTTCTCCCGATCCGGCGAAGAGCGAGCCTGTTGAGAAGATGATGCTTGGCCCCGGGCCGGTGGCAACCACCGCGGAACTTGCGAAACCGTGGTCCGAGAAAGAATTTCTTTTTCGCGGGGCGTTCTCGGCCGATCCGGTTCCCGCGATGGTCGTGCGTTTGCCGGGAGGATCTCTCTGGGGATTTTCTTTACGCGAGCCGTTTGGAGAGTGCGAACTGAAGTACGTGACCGACCTGCAAGAGTTGGCAAGGGACTATGGATTTCATGCCAACCATCCGATGGTGGTGAATCCGTGCACGCATGCGGTCTACGATCTGATGAAGTATGGCGGCGGCGCCCCGAACGGCGGATTGGTGCGCGGCGATATCGTGCAAGGGGCCGGAGTGCGGCCGCCGATGGCGATCGAGATGCGGACGAGTGGCAAAGATATTGTGGCAGTGCGAGGCGAGTAGCAGCGCCGAATTTTGCCTCACGAACACTGTAAACCCAAAGTCAAAGTCAAAGACCCCACCCTCACAAACCGAGGATGGGGCACCCGAAAAGTCAAAGGCGATCATCGCGTAGGTTTGGCGACTCGCTCTTTCGCCCCGAAGGCTTCGAGAAGAAAACGCCGCTGTCCCGTTTCTTGCGAAACGGGACAGCGGCGCGACCGACGACCGAGTTTTCCTAACCGAACTAATCGGACGACGTCAACTCCTCGACTGAGCGAGCCACCATAACGGGTTGATTTGTGGCGGGATCGATCAGGATGAATCCGACTACGCGGATCGGCAGCGCCTGCGAGCCGCTCAGGCCAGACAATCCGCTGAGGTTGATGAAGATTGTGGCGTTGGTCGTGAGCACCGGGAGCGGATTCGGCAGCAGCACGCCGGCCGTCCAGTCGTCGTCCAGCGAAAAGCTGCCGGCGTTGCCCGACTGCACAACCGTGCTTCCGGGAACCCACGTGCCGGCTTGGCCCTGACGCCGGAGAACGACGCGATGGACCGTCAGAGTCGAGACGCCGTTCGTTGTGGTGACCGCGCCGCCGACGTCGACAACCTGCCCAGCAGCGAGCGCCGAATTATTGAAGAGGAGCGTGGTGATCGGATTGTTGATGTTGGCAATCTTGTAGCGCTCGGTACCGTTCAACGCGAGCGTCTCGATCTGCCCATCCTGAATCCCGGTGATATCCGGCAACTCATAGCGAACGTACAAATCGGCTTGCGTCGCCGGTCCCGATGGCGGACGAATGCTGGTGAAGAGCCCGCCGAGGACGAATTTATCGTTGGAGACGACCTCGATTTCCGACGCATCGATATCGTGCGACACGGGGTCCAACTGGCCGGAGATTTCGACGATCGTGTTGGTGGTGAAGGAGCTCACCGGAATACTCGGATCGTCGAGGGTGGTGCTGGCGTTGGTCTGCACGGTCCACTGGCGGCCTTTCGGGCCCTGCACGGTGAAGGTGTTGTCTCCGCTGACGCCGACGACGCCCGCGTGGAAATCGTCGATCGAGACGTTGGCGTCGGTGGCGTTGAGCAATTGCATGTGGAACACCGGATTCACCACTCCGGTGACTTGGCCGCTTTGGTCGAGCTGCAACGACTGGCGCAGATCGAATTCCATACGCAGGCCGACGAGATCGGCGGCACTCAATACGAAGGGATTCGCGAAGTTTACGGTGACGCTCGACTGCGTGAGCGAGCCGTTGATCGTGTTGATCGCCGGCGGGCTTTGCGTGGTGTCGATGAATCCGATGACGGGGCTCGCGATCGTCACGGTGGCGGACGAATAGGTGCCCGTCGGAACGGCGTTGAGATCGAGCAGTTGGTGCAGGCCGCTGAGTTGCGCGAAGTCGACGACCTGCGGCGTGGTGAGTACCGGCACGTTGGTCGTGCCGTTGTTGATCGTGACGCCGGTGACCATGATCTGGCAGGAGACGACGCTCGGAAGAGGCGCGTCCGTGCCCACTGTGAAGACGGAGGCTTGATCGTCGCCGCCGGGATTGGAACCGGAAGACGATCCGCCGCAGCTCGAGAGGCCGAACGCGGCGAGAAGAGCAATGAACACACCCGTAGCTTTTATTTTCCGCATGATGATTCTCCTTCACCCCTATGAACTATGACTGCCGGAGCCGAAAACACTCAGTTCGGCTGCTGCGGGTAGAACCCAGAGAGCGCGAAAAAGTTGCGGCGACCTGCGGGAGAGACGAAGATGCGAGACTCGTAGGGCAAGGGCGTGCGCGCAAGAATCGACTGGATGGGTTTTCGCGCGAATGCTACGCTAACGCCGCGTGTGCGAGCGTTGCGAGCGCGCGTTCCGAGGGTTCCGTCGATGAAATTTCTGGGTTTTCTGCTGCTTTTGGCAGGCTGGGGAATCGTCTTGACCGCACTCGCTCTGCTGGCTGCGAGCGCCCCGCGAGTTGCATTCGTGCTGGCCGGCATCGGCGTGGAGATTCTGGGACTGATTCTCGTGATTCGCGCGCATCCCGCTCCGCGAGGTGAACACGAGTGACACCTGCGAGCGGTTTGGTGCTTTCCGATACTGCAGCCGCGCTGTGCCTGATGTTTATTTTCCTGGTGCCATTTGCCGGCGCCGGGCTCGCGTTGATCAATACGGGGCTTGGCCGCGCGCGAAGCGCCGCGCACCTGATGATGTCGTCGCTCTGCGCGGTGTCGATTGCGGCGGTGGTGTTTTTCGTGTGGGGATTTTCGTGGGAGGGATTTCAAGGCGACCCGGCGCACATCCTGAATATAGGCGGCAAAGGATGGGACTGGATCGGGGCGCAGCCGCTTTTTCTGCGGCATTTGGCGCTCAACGGCTCGCCCGCTTCGCTCGCGGCGCTGCTGGGAATGATGAGCGTCGGATTGGCCGCGCTGATTCCGCTCGGCAGCGGGGCCGATCGTTGGCGGCTGAGCGCGACGTGCGCGTCGACGGCGCTGCTGGCAGGAGTGACGTATCCGATCTTCGCGCATTGGGTTTGGGGCGGCGGATGGCTTGCGCAGCTCGGAGAGAATTACGGGCTCGGGCGCGGATTTGTGGATGCAGGCGGATCGGGCACGATTCAGGTGGTCGGCGGGCTGACCGCGCTTTCGATTGCGTGGATCCTGGGGCCGCGGCGCGGCAAGTACACGATGGAGGGAATGCCAACGGCGATTCCGGGACACAATTCGAGCTTCGTGGTGCTCGGCTGCATACTTGCGATGGTGGGCTGGTGGGGACTCAATTCGGCGGGCGCCGTGCTTTTCACCGGAGCCGGGCCCGGCGAAGCGGTGCTGGTGGCGATCAATACGACGCTGTGCGCGGCCGCTTCCGCTTTGATGGCGGCGGTGATTACCGGCGTGCGCTTCGGCAAGCCGGATGTTTCGCTCACGGCGAACGGATGGATTGGCGGACTTGCCGCGAGCAGCGCGGCGTGCGTTTTCGTGCGACCACCGGAAGCGGCGGCGATCGGCATGGTGGCGGGTGCGCTGGTGACACTTTCGGTCGAGTGGTTCGAATTGCGAATGTCGGTGGACGATCCCGGCGGCGCGATTTCGGCGCACGCGATGGGCGGGCTTTTGGGGCGTGCTGGCGGTAGGAGTGATCGCGCGCGTGCCGCCGGGATCGAATGCGACGGGCGATAGTCCGGGGCAGTGGCTCGCGCAGCTGGTCGGCATCGCAACGCTGATCGGATTCGTCCTGCCCCTCACGTACGGGCTGAACTGGCTTTTGAACCGCTTTCGTCCGCAACGAGTGGCGGTCGAGGGCGAGCGTCAGGGAATGGACCTGCACGAATTGGGCGCGGGCGCTTACCCGGAGTTCATGACGCACGGCGACGATTTCTCGCAGCGGTGATGTGGGTGCGCGCTACCGCTCGGGGAAGTTGAAACGGAGACCGAAGCGCGCAGTGATGGGAAGGCCGAGTTCGGGGCCGCCGTTCAGCGAAAACAGATAACCTCTGTCCAGGAGATTTTCCGCAGCGGCGAAGATCTGAAGGCCTCCACCGATCGAGCGGGAAGCCATCGCATCCAAAAGAAAATATCCGCCCATCAAGAACTGGTTGCCCACAGTATCGTATTGCTTCCCCACCATGCGGCCATCGACGGAGACGTTGACGATCCTGGGATTCGCGTAGATTGCCTGAAACGTGAGGTCATGGTGCGGCACTTGTGCGACCCATGTATTCGCGAGCGACGGAGTGATCCCCGGCGAGGCGAGGACCGTTGCGTCGACGTACTGATAGCCGGTCGACAGCTGGATGTGATTCGTGACGTTGAGAACGCTATCGATTTCAAAACCGGGCGCCGAGGTGCGGCCCAGATTCTCGCGCAGCTGCGTGCTTCCCGTGGCGGCGAGCGTGCAATCGGGCGTCGAGGCGGTGCACGGAACATTCGAAACAGGATTGATCACCTGGTTGTAGAAGAACGTGCCGCGAAGCTCGAGACGCTGATTGAAGGTGTGGGCATCGACTCCTGTTTCGCCACCGGCGAGGCGCTCGGCGCTCAGACTGGGATTGGCGTCCGTTGTCGTGGTGCCCTGGCGGAACGAGCGATACAGCTCGTTGAGAGTGGGCGCGCGAAATGCGCGATAGACTGACGCGGACCAGGAGACGTGGTCGTTGAATTGGTGCAAGAGCGTGGCGCGCGGATCGAAGACGTCGTAGGAACGGTCTGCGTACGGCGTGGTCGAAGCGGGCGGGGGTGGAGTGAACGGAGCGCTGTAGAGCGACGCGTCGGAATTGCTCCAGTGATCGTATCGCCCGCTCAGAGAGAGCAGCCAGCTCGGCGCGAGCTGAATGATATCCTCGCCGAACACCCCGACGGTGCGCTGCCGGCCTCCCGCCGATGTATCCTTGTGCGCCGAGAGCAGGACTTCGTCGCTGCGGCCGATCTCTTCATGCTCGTCTAAGCCGGCAACGAGCGTCTGGCGCTTGCCTGCGGAGCGCGTCCAGACGGCAGAGACGCCGATTCCCTCGGCGGGCACCGTTTGCTTATCGGTGGGCGTTTCGCTGTCGCGGTCGGCTGCGACCGAGGAGAAGCCTTGGTGGTACGTCTCGAAGTCGCCGTAAGAACGCAGCGTGAGGGAGCCGATATTTCCAAGATTAAGATTGGCGCCGAGCACGCCGTGGCCCATGCGAATGCTGTTGGTCTGGTAAGGCGTGCCATTGTTGCGTGAATCGTCGAAATACAAGCCGCGCGCGAAGATTTCGTCGCCGTCGCCGAATTTGCGGCCGATCGTGAGGTCGGCAGTGCCATGCTCGGAATTGGCCATCGTGTCGATCGTGCCCCGGTCTTCTGCCGGGACCAAGTAATAGCCGTCGGTGTGAAACACCTCGCCGCCGAACGTGGAGAACCAGCCGTCCTTTTCACCGCCAGCCCAGATCGATAGGTTCGGCGTGTTCTGGCTGCCGTAGGACGTCTCGATCGAAAGGCCCGCGGGCTCGGGCGGACGCGTCAGAAACTGGATGACGCCGGAGAGCGCCTCGCTGCCATAAAGGCTCGACGCGCCTTCCTGCGCGACCTCGACGCTGGCGATCGATGCAGAGGGAACGCGATCCCAATAGACCCACGAGCCGAAGGGATCGTTGAGCGGGATGCCATCTTCCAAGACGAGCGCGCGGCTCGAACCGCTTCCGCTGCCGAGTCCGCGCAGCGATACACCAAGCGTGGTGGGATTCGCGATGCGGCTGCTGGAACGGCGAAACAGGGTGAAGCCGGGAACCTGGCGCAACTGATCGTCGAGGGTCAACGCGGGAGTTTCCTGCAGATCCTGGCGCGTGAGCTCAATGTCGCTGACGGGAGAATCGCTGAGGCGCGTCGCGGTACGCGCGGCCGTCACGATGACCTCCTGATTCACGGCGAGAGGCTTGAGCACAAGAGTGAGGCGCGCCGGGGCGCCCGAGGCGGCGGTCCATTGCTGATCGACTGGCTGGAATCCCTTCGCCGTGATGGTGACGGTGCCAGAATTCTCGGGGATTCGATCGAATGAAAACGTCCCGGATCCGTCGGTGACCGTTTGCGCGGAGTAGGACTTCGCCCGCAATTCGACCTGAGCTCCGGGGATGGCGGCGCCGCTCGAATCCTGCACGACGCCCGCAAGGCTCGTCCCCTGGGCTCGCGCGAACGGCGCGCAGGCCAGTGCGAGGACGGCGCAAATGGCAAAACAGCGCATCGCCATAGAGGCGCGCGCGACCCCAATACTCATACACCCACCCTCCAACCGAACGACGACGGCCCTGCAATTCCGTTTATTTCAATGGGATGCATTATGCTTTGGATATGTAGCTTAATGGAAGCGCAGTTTTGCGGCGTTGGCGAAAGCGAGCTTCGGATATGTTATCTTGGCCCGGGGAAATCCTCTCGCCCTCAGGAGGCCCGAAATGGCATTGCCGTTGCCGAAGCGCCGGAGCGATCGTGTCTCGCTCACCCTGTTGCTCGAAGCTTCCGGCAAAGACAGCCAGGGGCAGGAATTCAAGGAACCGGCCCGGACTCTGTTGATCAATCGCACCGGCGCCGTGATCGTGTTTCCTCGCGAACTTACCCCCGAACAGACAATTCACCTGAAGCGGCAGGCGCCCATGGAATCGCACCGCGAGACCGACGTGCGCGTGGTGAATCAATTCGGCCACCAGCGCGATGGATACCTATACGGAATTGAGATCGAGGATCCTTCGAAGGACCTGTGGGGCGTGGAATTTCCACCCGTGGCGGAATCGATGGAAGCCGTGGCGCGCATGCTGCTCGAGTGCAATTACTGCCGCAGCCGCGAGGTGGCCTATCTGAACGAACTCGAGCTGCGCGCATTCGAGACGAATCGCGGCATCGCGCGCCACTGCAAGGCCTGCCGCGTGCCCAGCATCTGGACGCAGGCGCCGCACGAGGACGAGAAGAAGCTGAATGCGCGAGCGGCCCGCGGGAAACGGACGAGCGAAACGGCGGATGAGGTGCCGGCCGATGGCGAGCAACGCGAACGCCAGCGGATGCGGCTGAAAACGCGGCTCACCGCTTGCATCCGGCAGCCGGGCGCCGATGACGAGCTGGCCGTGTGCGAGGATATTTCGCCGGTGGGCATGTGTTTTCGCAGCAAGCGGCGCTATGATGCCGACGCGCCCATCGAAGTGGCCGTTCCTTATTCACCGGACGCGGCGAATATCTTCCTGCCAGCACGAATTGTGTATTCGGAGGAAATGCCGAAGGCGGGATTATTCCGGCACGGCACGGAATACCGGCGCGTGGGGCCTCGCGCTGAGTAGAAAGTAGCGCAAGAAAAGGGCCGGCGAGACGGCGCCGCTACACGGAAACGGGAGTGCGCTCGCGAGTGCGGCGCGCGTGGTAGTGCATGGCGATATTTAGGTGCACGTTGCCATGCGGAGTTTCAAAGCAGAGCACCGTCGCTTCCGAATCCTGCCCGGCCTTCGCGCACTGTTCTTCCGTGAGCAGCGACGGCGGAAATACCTTGAACTGGAAGCCGCGATCGTTGAGCTGCGTGACGGCATTGCCGATCACCATATTCGCAAGCTCGCAGACGGCCTCGGGAACGATGGATTCCGAGGGATCGACTTCGGCTCCGCTGAGATAGCCCGCAACTTGAGCGGCGGCGCGAGGCTCCATATCGAGAACGATGCGCCCTTCGATCTGGCCCTTGAAAATGACGGTCGCAGCGAGTCCCTTCCGCCGGTAACCCTCTTCTTCCATATCGAGGTCCACTATTTTCGCCGGAGCCTTCATCATCACGGCGAGAACGGAATCGAGCGAGCCAATGAACGGCTGAATCAGGTCCATTCTCATCGGGAATTCTCCCCTGCGCCGACGGGCGCGGTGACGCCATCGTCATTGAGCACGTAGCGGATGATTTCGTAGAGGGCGTCGGGCTTCACCGGCTTCTGAACGAAGTGGCGCGCACCCTTCTGGAGAGCGGCCAGGATGTTGTCCTGGTAGCCGACGGACGACACCATGACGACGCGCGCCTCAGGATGTTCCTGAACGATGCGCTCGACCGCCTCGATGCCTTCCATCTGCGGCATGGTGATGTCCATGAGGACGATATCCGGCTTCGTGCGGGCGTACTCGGTGATCGCGGTGCAGCCATCGCCCGCTTCACCCGCCAGCTGGCCGCCGAACGACTCCACCATCTTCGCGAGGCTCTTGCGTGCAAAGACCGAGTCGTCCACGATCAGATAGCGGACCGGCTGGTTGTCTTTCTTTCGTGTTAAAGCTTCAAATTGTTTCATGGCGTTCTCCTTCGCGAAGACCCTGTTTCAGCGGATTCTTTTGTTGCGGAAGATGTGACCGGCTCATCGGCCGGCTGGTCGGGCGTGCAGCGTGCCTGCAGCGTGCCCGCAAGAGCGGGAAGGGAAACGACCCGCGAGGCAAAGCCGCGCTCGATCGCCGAGCGAGGCATGCTGTCGACGATGCACGTATCGGGGCTCTGGGCGATGGTGAAACCGCCCGAAGCCTGAATGGCGCCGAGTCCGGCCGCGCCGTCCTCACCCATTCCCGTCATCAACACGGCGACCGCTTTGTTGCCAAACTCCTGCGCAACCGAATTGAACAGGACATCGACCGAGGGCCGATGTCCATTGACGCGCGGCTGATCCACCAGAATCGCGATGTCGCCGTGCTCCATGCGCCGGACCTTGATATGGCGGTTGCCGGGACAGATGAGGGCCCGTCCGGCGAGCAAAAGATCGCCCGACTGCGCTTCCTTCACTTCGATGGCCGACGATTCGTCCAGACGGCGCGCGAACATTTCGGTGAAGCCTTCCGGCATGTGCTGCACCACGACGAAGCATCCCGGAAAATCTTCCGGAAGCTGCGAGAAGAGATACTGGAGCGCGTTTGGGCCGCCCGTGGAGATTCCGATCGCCACGATGCGGGATGGCCAGCGCGGCTTCGTCGAAAAGGGGCGCGGCTCCTTGCGCTTGACCGAGGGCACCGTAAGGATCATTTTCGGCGCGCCCGAGGATGCGGCTACCTTGATTTTCAGCGCCAATTCCGATGCGATCTGGCGGAGTCGGCCGAGAGCGGCGTCCTGCGGCTTGGTGACGAAATCGAAAGCGCCGAGCGAGAGCGCTTTCAGCGTGAGCGAAGCGCCTTCCTCGGTGTGCGCGCTGACCACGATCACCGGCACGCGATGCTTGCCCGTGATCTTCCGCAGCATTTCGATCCCGTCCATGCGCGGCATTTCAAGGTCGAGCGTCACAACGTGCGGATGCAACTCTTCGATCTTGCGAAGGCCGATCAGGCCGTCCATTGCGGTGCCGACGATCTCGATGTTTGGGTCGTCCGCGAGCGCCTGCGGAATCAGCTTCCGCATAAGCGCGGAATCATCGACCACGAGGACGCGGACCTTTTGGCTCATGCGATTGCCCCAACGGCCGGAATCCGGGAGAGATGCGAAATCACCGCCGGAACATTCAGGATCAGCACAACCGTTCCGTCGCCCAGGATCGAGGCGCCGCTGACGAGCGGAGAGGTGACCAATTGATCTTCGAGTGGCTTGATCACCAACTCTTCCTCGCCCATCAGGCCATCGACCGCGAGCCCAAAGCGGCGGCCTCCGCTGCCAATCACGATCACGAAAAGGCGTTTGGCGCGGTCGGTAACGGCTTGCGGTCCGAGCCGATCGAGGCGCACCAGCGTGAGGACTTGCTCGCGCAGCTGAAAGACTTCGTGGTTATCGACGCGATGAATCTCGGCGTCCGTAATGCGCGTGATTTCGGCAACGGACGCGAGCGGCACGGCGTAGAGGCGGCCGTTTACGCGGAACAAAAGAGCCTGGATGCTCGCGAGCGTGAGCGGCACGAGCAGGCGGAACGTGGTGCCCTTGCCCGGCTCGCTTTCGATCTCGACCGAGCCTTTGAGCTCATTGAGCGCCGTCTTCACAACGTCGAGGCCCACGCCGCGACCGGAAATTTCCGTGATCTCATCGGCCGTGCTGAGGCCCGGCGAGAAAACCAACTCAAGGGCTTCCGTGTCGTTCAGGCGAAGCGTGTCTTCGGCGGAGATGATTCCATTTGCGACGGCGCGGCGAATAATCTTGTCGCGATTCAGGCCACGGCCATCGTCGGAGATTTCGATTGCCACCTGATCGCCGTCGTGAAATGCGTTCAAGCGGATCGTGCCGCGAGACGGCTTGCCGGCGGCCTGGCGCTCTTCCGCCGCCTCGATCCCGTGGTCGGCGGCGTTGCGAACCACGTGGGCGAGCGGTTCAGCCAGGGCATCGAGAATGCTTTTATCGAGATCGGTGTTTTGTCCGGCGATTTCTATGCCGATGTCTTTGCTACGGAGCTTGGCAACGTCGCGCACGATGCGCGGGAAACGCCGGAATAGCTGCTCGACGGGCACCATGCGGATTTTCATCACGGATTTCTGCAGTTCCCCGAGAACGCGAGACTGGAACGAGAGCGCGTCGGAGAATTTCGCCTGCAGAGGATCTTTCACATGCCGGCGCTCGAATTCCGCGAGGGCTCGCTGCAGCATGGATTTGCTGATAATCATCTCGCCGACCAAATTCATGACGGTATCGATACGGCTCGCATCGACGCGCAGCGTGTTTTCGGCCGTGGCGTGGGCGAGGCCGGCCGGCGGCGCCGAATCGTGAGAGTCGTCGTCGGCAGGCAAGGCAGCATCCGCGCGCCCCGGCTTGATTCCGGCGGCGACGGCGGCAGCTTCGGATTCCAGAAGGATGTCGAGCAGGTCGCGCGTGACGGGCTGCGGCGCGGGAATGCGCTCGACGGAGATATTTTGAACGACCGAGGGCACCATGCAGCGCTTGCGAATCCAGTCGGCGGACCTTTTGGTCGAAATGGCGGCTTCCACCAGCCGAACCTGCTCGGTAGCAGCGCCCTTTTCCGGGCGAATGGCCAGGAGCTTCCCAGCGCCTTCCAGGGCTTTCCGGCTTAGTTCAAACGCGGCAGCCGGCAACGGCGTGTCCGGATCGACGTGAAGAGCGACGTTGTAGATCGATTCGCCGCGCCCGAACGCCTCGGTGATCATCAGGCGCTCGTATTCGTTCCACTCAAACTTGGCCTGGGACGCCGGATCCTGAGCTTTCGGCGCGGCGGACGCGTCCAGCAGGCGCAGTATGCGTTCGCGCAGGGCATCGCCTGCGGGAGGCTGAAGTTTATTCTTGTAGGCCGCGAGCATTTCGTGGAAGGTGTCCGCAGCCGTGAGGACAACTTCTGCGATGGTGCCGGCGTTCTTTTCGGCCAGCTCGGGGGTCAGCACGTCTTCGAGTTCGTGGGCCAGCTCACTCAACTGACGAAAACCGCAGGCTGCTGAATCGCCCTTCAGCGTGTGCACGGCCCGGCGAACGTGGCGAAGCTGTTCCTTGTCGCGCGGCTGCTCTTCGAGCGCGAGACCGGCTTCATTCATATTCTGGAGAATTTCCTCCGCGCTCTCGAAAAAGAGTTCGCGAAGCTCCGGAGCGTGCTCGTCGGAAGGAAAGCTCACTGCGGCCCCTCGATTCGCTGATACACCGTCGCGTTGTTCTGATGAATCATGTGGAACTTGGTGGTGAGGCCGAAAAGACTCTCGGCATGGCCGACGAAAAGATAGCCGTCGGGATTCAGGCAATGGTGGAACTTGTCGATGAGCCGCTTTTGCTCCGCTTCATCGAAGTAGATCATCACGTTGCGGCAGAAGATGATGTCGTTGTGCTGCGGCAGATATTCCGTCTTGAGATTGTGAAAGTCGAATTGCACCAGATTCTTGAGCGCGGGCTTCACGGCGTATTTGTCCGCGATTTTGTCGAAATAGCGTAGGCGGCAGGTGTAATCGACGTTTTCCATCTGCGCTTCGCTGTAGATTCCCTGTTGTGCGGTGACGAGCGCCGAATAGTTGATGTCCGAGGCCAATATTTCGACTTTCCATGGCGGCGGAATGAGGGGCTTCGGAGTCGGCATTTCGAAGGGCAGCGGATTCCGGAGATAGTAGTAAGCGAGAGCGTCGCAGACCATGATCGCGAGAGTGTAGGGCTCCTGGCCCGTAGAACATCCCGCGCTCCAGATGCGCACGGACCAGTCCCGCCGCTCCTGCTTGCGCTTCAGGAGATCTTCGAGAGTCACCTTTTGAAAAAGATCAAGCTGCGGGCGGATGCGAAAGAAGCTCGTTTCGTTGACGGTAAGGTTTTCAAGGAGCGCGGTGAGTTCTTGTTTGCCTTCCCGGCTGGTGAGCAGGCGGTAGTAATTGTAAAACGTGTCCATCTGGCACGCTTTGAGGCGGCGCTGCAGGCGGTCGCGCAGGAAATGGGTGCGGCGTTCATCGAAATACATGCCGCATTCCTGGTAGACCAGCGTTTGCAAGAGCTTCAATTCCGGTTCGCTGAGCTGCACTTGCGTAGTGAGTGTTGTGGACATTCGTCCCTCGTCGATGCTCGGGCCGGTTCGAAAGTTCTAGAGCTCTCTCGCTGCGCCGCCTCCGGCAGGAACCGCGGCGATGGCATCAGCGGCGTCGTCCAAGCGGCGGAGTTCGCCGCGCTGCAGGATGCGGCTGAGGTCGAGCAGAATTACCAGCCGACCGTTCAATTTGCCTACCCCGGTGATGTAGTTGAGTTCGCCTTCCTGAAAGACGTTGTGAGGAGCCTCGATTTCCGAGGGCGGAATCCGCAACACTTCGGATGCGGAATGCACGATCAGGCCGATGACGCGCGATTCCATCTCTACGACGACGATGCGGTTCTTTTTGTTCGCCTCGAACGCCTTTTCTCCGAACCGCTTCCTGAGATCGACGATCGGAATAATTCGACCACGCAGATTGATGACGCCTTCAATGTAGTCGGGCGCGTTAGGCACCGCCGTGATCTCGGGCACGCGGACAATTTCGCGGACGATCGAGATCGGGAGACCGAACGTCTCGCGCCCAATGCGAAAGCCGACGACCTGGAGTTCCTTTTCCATCGTGTGCGCGGCCGTTTTCAGGATCGCACCAGTTCCGCGTAATCCGCAGGCGCGCGGCCGGGCCGTTCGGCAGGCGCCAGACGCCGGCTTGCGAGACGGCGATTGTCCGCGTGGCCTTCTTCCAGCGAGAAGCGGTCCATCGAATCGAGCAAGGCCCGCGAGAGCTTCGACATTTGCTCGGCGGTTGCGGCGAGTTCGGTCGAGCTCAACGTCGATTGCTGCACGAGTTCGCGCATACGCTCCATGGCGCGAACCACGGCTTGCGCACCCGAGGCCTGTTCCTCGACGGAGGAATTGATTTCCTGCGTGATTTCAGTGAGACGGCTGGTGGCCTTGGCGATCTGGGAGGAGCCGTTCGACTGTTCCATCGTAGCCGCACCGATTTCCTGAGAGAACTTGTAGACCTCGGAAACAACATCCGCGATTTTGTCGAGCGCGAGGCTCAGGTCTTTGTTGAGCAGGAGGCCTTCCTGGACCATGGTCGTGCTCTTTTCCATGTTCTCGACGGCTTCGCGGGCTTCCTTCTGAATTCCCTGGATCAGCTCGGAAATTTCCTTGGTCGACTGCGTGGATTTTTCGGCGAGCTTTCGAACTTCTTCGGCGACAACGGCGAAGCCGAGCCCGTGTTCGCCGGCGCGCGCGGCTTCGATTGCGGCGTTGAGGGCGAGCAGGTTGGTCTGTTCGGCGAGATCGTCGATCACCTCGATGATCTTTCCGATGTCGTCGGCGCGGCGGCCGAGCACGTCGATGATCTCGGCGGAAGCCTGGATGGCCTGGCTGGTGCGGTTGAGGCCAGTGGTGGCTTTTTCCATCGTGACCATTCCCGTCTGCGCCTCTTCGCGCGAACGGTGCGAAATGTCGACGAGCAGCTTGGCTGTGTCGGCTACGCGCTGGATGGAAGTGACCATTTGGTCGATGGATGCGGAGGTCTCGGAAACGCTCGAGGCCTGCACCTGCGTGTTCTTCACCACGTTTTGCACGTTGATGCTCATCTCGTGCATCGTGCTGGTAACTTCATCGATGGCGGAGGCGGCCTGCACGCTGACTTTGGCCGACTCGTCGGAGGCTGCGGCCATTTGTCCGGCACCGCTGGCCACTTGCGAAGCGCTGTCGCGGACCTGGCGCACGAGATCGCGGAGGCCGTGCGTCATGCGCGTGAAGGCTTTCGCCATCGTATCCTGCTGCGACCGGGGCTGGACGGAGACGGAGAGTTCGCCCTCGGCGATGGCTGCTGAAACGGCGGCCATCTCCCTCAGGTGAACGATCATCTTGTTGAAATTTTCGGCCAGCATGCCCACTTCGTCGGCGCGGTGGATGTCGATCGATTGATCGAGATCGCCGGAATCACCGATCTTGCGGGCCACTTCGATGAGGTGGTACAGAGGTTCTTTGATTGATTTCGCCGTATAGAAGGCGATGCCGGCTCCCAGCGCCAGGGCGAGCAGGGTGCCCACGGTCGTCATGATCCCATTCCACATATTTGCGGAAGAGGACGACTCGTTGGATTCGTCCTGAGCGGCTTTCACCGAGCGAATTGCCTGATCGAGGACCCCCGTGGACTTGTTGACCCAGGATGCGGGATCGTGTTGCAGGTAGCTGATCTGCAGATCGGCGACGGTCGCGTCTCCGCTATCCACCTGGTGCCTCTTGGCGATCAAGTCTTTCGCGAAGCTCTGCGCCCACTGGTTTTCGTTATCTTCCACCTGTGAGAGGGCCGAACGCAGGTTGGGATCGTTGACCCTTGTCTCGCTTTGCCTTAGGAGAGTCTGAAGGTCGGTGATGCCCTTGTTTGTTTTTCCTTCGTCGCGCAGATCGCCGCTTAGCAGGTAGGTGCTGAGCGAGAGGCGATTCTCCATCACTTTGTAACGAATGTCCTCGATCGTCTGGACGTTGTTGAGCGTGGATTTCACCGCATCACGCGCGCTCGATTGGCGCATCACGGCAAAAATATTGATCAGGAACAGAAAGAGGATGATCGCCAGGATGGCGCCAAACCCCACGTATAGCTTCTTGCCAATCGTCATGTTGAAAAGCCTCCGCTCCCCGCCCGCAGAGCCCCCAATTCGCGTCGCAAATTAATCTTGCCCGCTAAATTCGAACTCGATGACTTCCGTTGTGTCCTTGGATGCCGGCTCGAAGCGCCACTTCTTGATGGCGTCGAGCGCCGCATTGATCAGCAGCGGGCTGCCGCCGATCACTTTCGTGTTCAGCACGTGTCCATCGGCCGCGATCGTGGTTTCGATCTTGACCTTGCCCGTGACGTTCATTTGCCTCGCAAGCGCAGGATACTCAGGCGCGACTTTGGAGCGCACCTTGCGCTTGGAGGCGTCGGTTGCGGCGTCTTGTGCCGTTCCCTTCGGTGGCAGCAGCGCAGAGCCTCCGAGAACCAGCGCCAATCCAAGTCCCGCGATCCCAACTCGAAGCTTCATAAGAAAATGCCCTCCCCCGATCTAGAAATGCATGGGCCCGAAAGAGTTATCTAGTATTCGCTGGCGGCGCCGCGATTCAGTCCGGCTTGTCAAAATCGAATTCGAAAGTTTCCGTCGTGTCCTTGGAACCGGGCTCAAAGCGCCATCGCTTGATTGCATCGACCGCCGCGTTGACCAACAAAGGGCTGCCGCCGACCACTGTTGTGTTCACCACGCGCCCGTCTGCGGCAATGGTCGCCTCGATCTTGACCTTGCCCGTCAGGTGCATCTGTCTTGCAATTGGCGGATAGATGGGCGCTATCTCGCTTCGAATCTTGCGTTTGAAAAGGCTGAGCGATGACGTCTCTTGTGCCGTTCCCGTCAGCGGCGATAACGCCGATCCTCCCAAAATCACAGCCAAACCCAATCCCACCATCCGAATACGGGGCCCCATGTCGTCTATCCTCTTTCCCTGTGGAGAACTCCAGCCTCAGAAAATGCACGGGTGATGCCACGGATAGAGGGAGCCGATTTCGGGTATGTAATTCAGCAATAGCTGGCGTAACTATAAGCTGCGTAAAGGGTTGTTCGGGACAGGAAATCGCCGTTTGGACGGAGATGAGGGAGATAGCTGTCTCACCGGTCAACGGGCGGCGATCTTGTGGTCTCAGGTTGCGACAAATCCGGGTAGCGCTTAGAGCAACTGGCAGGGGGGCGTTCCTTGACTCAAAATGAGATTACGCCGTAACGTTTCAGTGCATAGGCGTGGCGCGCAAGCCCCTGATCCTCCATGCGTGCACTGAAACATGTCCGGGAGATACCTGCTCGTGCCGATGGCTCGTTCGAGAGCCTGTTGACGCAGTTTTCCACCACCACACTGGAACTGAATCCTTCCTTGGGCCTGGCGGAGTTCGCCAGGCGGCTGGTTTCCCGGTCTGCCGAAATGATCGGCGCACGCGCGGCGGCGCTGGCGCTGAGCCATGGAGGCCAACGCACTTGGGAAATCGCGTCGTTTACGGGGACTGCTCGCCACTGGGAACGTGCCATCCAACAACAGCTGGCGACAGCCCTGGCCAATCGGGCGGCCAATTCGGATAATCCGTTGCGTGCCGGCGATGCGGCGAAGCTATTGGGCAGAGATCTCGCCGAGGTGTTGGGATGGCACGAGATCGTCCTGTTGCGGCTTGCGGACAGCGAAGGGGAGCTTTTGGGCGCGCTGTGCCTCGCCGATCTTGGGCGCGAGATATCGGACACGGAGCGTCGCCTGCTCGAAGCGCTGGCAGGGCACGCTTCCGTGGCGCTGGAAAACGTTCGTCTCTTTTCGCGGATCGAGCGTTCGCGGAAGCAGTGGGTCGAGGATATCGACGCGATCTCGGACTTCATCGTCGTCCACGACAAAGCCGGGCGGGTGTTGCGCCTGAATCGGGTGCTCGCCGATCTGCTCGGAACGCATCCCGCGGAATCGGTAGGGAAAGACGTGGGCAAGCTTGGGCTTCTCGATTCGCCCATTCAGCCGGGGCGTTGCCCTTTCTGCCGCAGGTCCGAAGCCGTCCACGAGGAGTTCGTACACACGGCCGGCGACCGCACATATCTTGTTTCCGCATCGCGCATTCAGGGGACCGAGGAAGACGAAGCGCGAACGATTCACGTTCTCAAGGACATTACGGACCGCCGCGAAGCCGAGCGCCGCTATCGCCGCGAGCGAGATTTCAACCGCAACATCTTGAACAACACACAGAGCATGATTCTCGTGCTCGACACGGCGAAGCTTGTGAGCTACGCGAATCGCCGCTGCTACGAGGCCGGATATCGGGAACAGGATCTGCTCGGGCGTCCGCTGGTGGAGATGGTCTCGCCATCGCGACGCCCCATTCTCGATGAGGCTCTCGACAGGACGCTTCAGGGAAGCACGATCGATCATCTGGAAATTCCGGCGTTTCGCGGAAACGGCGCCGCTGCGAAATTCTCGATCAGCCTGAGCCCGATGCGCGACGAAAAAGGCGACATCAACAGCATCGTCGTCGTAATGACGGACGTGACCGACGCCGCCGATCTGCAGGCGAAGTTGATGCACACGGAAAAAATGGCGGCGCTCGGGCAGCTCGTCTCGGGAGTCGCGCACGAGGTGAATAACCCGCTGGCGGCAATCGTCGGCTTCACCGACCTGCTGCTCGAAAATGCTGAAATTCCGGAAGAGGCGAAGGGCGAGCTGAAGGTCATTTTGCAGGAAGCGCAGCGCACCCGCACCATTGTGCGAAATCTCCTGAGTTTCGCGCGGCAAATGCCGGAGCAACGCGAGCCGTTGCAGTTGAATTCGGTGGTGCAGCAGACGTTGAAGCTCCGCGCCTACGATTTATCGAATCGCGGCATCGAGATGGCCGAGCGCTACCAGGATGATTTGCCGCTGACCGTCGGCGATCCGAACCAGCTCCAACAGGTGTTTCTCAATATTGTGAACAATGCTTATGACGCCGTGCAGGAAGTGGAGCGACCCGGGAAGATCGAAATCAGTACCTGGCATGGCAAGGGACAGATCGAAATCGCATTCCGGGATAACGGTCCCGGAATTTCGCATCCCGACCGGATTTTCGATCCGTTCTTTACGACCAAGGAAGTCGGGAAAGGGACTGGGCTCGGCCTCAGCATCTGCTATGGAATCGTTCGCGCGCATCGAGGCGAGATCATCGCGCGCAATAATCCGGATGGCGAGGGCTGCACATTTCTCGTTCGGCTGCCGGTATCGGAGCACGTATCCGAGGCATTGGCGGCAGAAGCCGCGTCGTGACGGGCGGCGCTTGGTGGCGCAAGGCTTAAGCTAAGAAAACGACAGGGAGACCATGAAAGAAGAATCGCGGCTCCGCTTTTTGATTGTAGACGACGAGCAAAGCATTCGCCGGCTGTGTATGACCGTTGGGCAAGGATTGAATTTCGCGTGCGCGGAAGCCGAGACGGCCGAAGCTGCGCTCGAATCCGTTGAGACGGCCCCTCCCGACATTGTTGTCACGGATTTGAAGCTGCCAAGCCTTTCCGGGACAGACCTGCTGCGCAAGATCAAGAAGGCGCTCCCGCGCACTGAAATCGCGATCATGACCGGCCACGGATCGATTGAATCGGCAGTCGACGCGATGAAGCAAGGCGCCTACGACTACATCGAAAAGCCCTTTCGCGTGGAGAGGCTGCGTCAGCTCCTGCAGCGCATGGGCGAAAAAGTGCGGCTCGTGACTGAGAATCAATTCTTGCGCGAGCGCGTGAATACGGAAACGCAGATGGAGGGAATCATCGGCACGTCGGCGAAGATTCAGGACGTGCTCCGGATGGTTTCGCGCCTGAAGGAGACGCGCACGCCCGTCTTGATCGCCGGCGAGAGCGGGACGGGAAAAGAGCTGGTGGCGCGCGCCATCCACTTTCGCGGTCCGCTGGCGGAGATGCCATTTCTTGCGGTCGACTGCGGCGCTCTCGTGCCGACGCTGATGGAGAGCGAGCTCTTCGGGCACGAGAGGGGCGCTTTCACGGGTGCCGTGAAATCAAAGCCGGGGCTGTTTCAGGCAGCGAACGGCGGGACGATCTTCCTCGATGAGATCGGCGAGCTGCCTCTCGAAATGCAGGCCAAGCTATTGCGCGTGCTGCAGGAAAAGGAAGTCCGTCCGGTGGGACGCAACGACAGCGTTCCCGTGGATGTGCGCGTGATCGCCGCGACGAACCGCGATCTCGAAGCCGCTTACCGCGCGGGCACCTTCCGCAAGGATCTGTACTTCCGGCTGAACGTGGTCACCATCCACCTGCCGTCGTTGCGCGAGCGCCGGTCGGATATCCCGCAGCTCGTCCACTGCTTCCTGGAGCGTTACGCGCCGGGCCAGAACACGCAAATCGATCCATCGGCCATGAAGAGTTTCCTGCAGTACGATTGGCCGGGGAATGTGCGCGAGCTTGAAAATTGCATTGCGCGTGCGATCGCGCTGGGCGCCCACAAAATGATCGACGTGAGCGACTTACCGCCCACGATCGGCGGAGCGAAGGATTTCGACTTGACCCGCGAAGATGCCTCGGATCTTTCCACGACCGCGCTGGCCGATCTCGAGCGCATGACGATTCTGCGAGTTTTCGAACAAGCGGGCGGCGACAAAGCGCTCGCCGGCAGGATGCTCGGGATCAGCCGCGCAACGCTGTATCGAAAGCTGAAGCGCTACAACATTCCGCTGCGTGCGTCGCAAAAGCAACTCGTCGAAACAGTCTCGCAAGCGTTGTGAGACGCTGAATCCGGTTTCTTGTCGGTTCCCGTTTCGGCGCATGCTTGAGACGGAGATGTGTCAGGCTGAGACAATGCCGCAGAGCCGCACATCGCTCGGTCACCGCAAGTCACGCTGCGTAAACCACTTCTGATCTTTCGGATGGAAAAATCTTTGGCTGCACTCGTGCAGTTCCCTCCTGGACTTATCCCTATCTGTCCACGTGTAGTTGGACGGTGCGGACTTGGGGGGCCTTTGTCGCGCAACGTCGTGGCTGCTTCCGTGCTAACCGAACAGACGTGTGTTGAGAAGCTGGCACAACTGTTTCCGAATGCGTCGGCGATCCGAATTCCCGTGCGGGTAACGACGGCGGGCGCCGGGAAGCGGCGTTTGCAGGAGCAGACGGTGATTGAATTCGGAACGGCGCACGAGGTTCTGTTTTCGTCGTCGTTGCCGCTCGAATTTGAGGATCGCGTGAGGCTGGTGAATTCCGATGGCTCGCTGGACGCACGCGCAACCGTGGTTGCCGTGCGATATCACGGCGGAGGCAAGGCCGTAGCAGCGCGCTTCGTGGGAGAGGTTGGGAACTGGATCATAAAACCATGACACCGAAAACTACCGTCACTACGATGAATCCACCCAAAAAAGAGGTTCTTTCCGCCACCAGCGGTCCCGCGGATCTGGCAGCTCAATGGGCCGAAGCCCGCGCCGTCTATCCGATATACGCGGCGCTGGCGACTCAGTTCAATCTTGCGCCGCTGCCATATGCCGCCGGCGAGCTTCCTCCAGCCCGGCCTACGAGGAACGCGTTCGATAGCGTGCTGCAGTGGCTCGGCGGCGTGGATGGACAAGCGCTCGCCTATCAAATTCGGCAGCTTGCCTCCGACGTTCTGAACGCCAGCGAGGAAGCGCTGCGAGCGCTGATCCATCGCCAGTTGCGAAGGCCGGACAAGACCGACGCCGACCGAGACAAGATCGACCTGCTGCTGGTGCAATATTTCGCGATGTGCGCACCCGAGCAATTCTATAGCAAGGACATTTCGCTGGGCGACGTGGCGCGCGTGCTGCGGCCCGTGCTGGCGGAGGCGGATTCGACTCCGCTCGAATGGTGCGAGCCTCTCGATAAGATCCTCGCAAAGGTTGCGACGTGCCATAGCCTGCGTGATCTGATGGAGGCCGGCCTCGTCGAGCAGGGTCGCATGCTGAAGGATTTCGCCGGGCCAATGTTCTATGATCCGGCGGCGCTGGTGGCCTTCTGCCGTTTCAGTTTTCTCGTGCGGCGCGCGTTCATCCGGATGTTGCACGCGGACCTGCAGGCAGTGCGGGAAACGATCAACTCGCTCGAAAAGCTTGGGGTGAAGACCGTCGACTGTCGCCGGGCCGGCTTTTCAGCCGCTGAAAAGACCATACAGCTTCGATTCTTCTGCGAAAACTGGCGCCAGCCTTTTCAGAAGGACTACACCGAGAATTCGGTGAGCCACGCGTTCGAGCAACTTTTAGCGCTGCGCGCCGATCTGGAAGACGCCCTTGAGCGCGCACAGAAACCAGCGAAGAAGGCGGCGGTCGCGGCGCCGAAACGCGCGGCCAATGCGGCGCCGCCGACACAGGCGGCCGTCGAAGCGGTTGCGCCTATGATGTTCGAAGGATTTTTCGCGGACGATGCCCCACCGGATTCAGAGGCTGCCCCGGAGCCGGAGGATGAACCACCCGCTGCTTCTGCGCCCGCCGCCGATGCGCCGGCGCCCGAACTGACAGTGAAGCGCGCGCCGCCGGCCAAGGTTGGTAAGGTCGCTGAAACACCTGTTGTCGTCTCGCCCGCGTCTGCTGAGCCGATGGACGCCGAGAAGTGCCTGGAAGTGATCTGGGAGCAGTTGATCGCGGCGCCGCCTTCGCGCGGGCGGTCGATGTCCACGGTGGTCCTGCAGGACACCAAGGTTTTGCTTTCATCGTGGGAAGTCGCGGCCTTCGTGAGCGAAGACGGTCCGGAATCCGAGGATTTGCGTCGCGCCGTTGTGGCCCGCGCTCTTCTCGCTGTGGCCAGCGATCGCCGCAAACGCTCGGGCGACGAGACGGCGCTGACCGCGGCACTCACACTCGCGCGTAACGAAGTGTCGTATTTCCACGGGCGCGTCGAACAGGCCAAGCGCGCCAAGAACACGGAAGCAGCCGTGAATCTGGGAATCAGCACAAAGCGGCTTCTTTCCTTTATGGAAGAAGCCGAAAAGCTCAAATCCTGATCCGCCGCCCGAGCCGAAGCCCGAGCCAAAGAAAGAACCGATGCCACATTTGAACGATGCCAGCGTTCTGATCGTCTCGGATGATACGGAATTCGCTCGCGCGGTCGTCGGACACTGGCGGGCCGAGCCGCTCGTTCCTGAAATCACGATTGTCACAAGCAACGTCTGGCGGCCCGGAAGCGAACCGAAATACGATCTCATGATCGTCGGTTCCGTGCGCGGCGGGAGCCTCCCGGCGATTCTCCTTGCCATCGGCGCGTTGCCTGCCACGGCGGCCGTATACGTGGCCGAAGGTGCGGAGGACGTCGCGGCCCTGCAGGAAGAATATCCGCAAGTGCTCGTCATCCCGCGCCAGGATCATTGGGTTCGAACGCTTCTTTTGGTGTCCATCGAAGCGCTGCGGCGCGTCGAAGCGATTGGCCGCGCGCAGCGCGCAGAACGCCTCGCACTCTCGAGCCAGCGCCATGCGACTCTTGGCCGCTACATGCTGGAAATGCGGCCGAGCATCAACAATGCGCTCACGTCGGTTCTCGGCAACGCCGATCTGCTGCTGTTCGATCCCGGCCGCGTGTCGGGAGAGAGCCGCCAGCAGATTCACGCCATTCACACCATGGCGCTGCGTCTGAACGAAGTGATGCAGCGATTCTCATCCTTGATGACCGAGATGCAGGCCGGTGAGACGGAATCTCACGCTGAGACTGAGCCGCTATCTCATCCTCTGGCTGGACGTCCATAAGCCCCAATCGCTCGCTTCTAAACATCGATAAATAAATGAGTTGCAAATAGGCAGCGTCGCCGCGAAAGCAAGCGGCAGGTGGCTGCAGAGTTGCACTTCTATCTCGGGGAAGATTTGAGTGTGGAGGTGCGCCAGTGGTGAAGAAGATTCTCGTAGTCGACGACTCGCAGGCGGAAATCCGGCTGTTGCAGTCGGTGCTTCAGCAAGGGGGCTTTCATTCGGTCGCGCTGTCCGATCCGACCAAAGTGGAAGAGACAATTGAGGAAGAGCGGCCCAACGTGATCCTGCTCGATGTGGTGATGCCGCAGCGCAATGGCTTTCAGGTCTGCCGCGACCTCAAGAGCCAGGAGCACTACTCGCAGATTCCCGTGATTCTCGTGACTTCGAAAACCACTCCCAGCGATCGCTACTGGGGCGAGCAGCAGGGCGCGAACGGGTACGTCGCGAAGCCGTTCACCCCGGATGAGCTGCTTGATGCCGTCCGGAGATTTGCCTGATGCCACTGGACCCCGAGAACGCGGGGCTGATCGGGCTCGACGGAGGCGATTTCCTCGAGGGTGAGGCGCCGCCGGAAGAGCGGCGCCCCGAGCGCCAATACTGCGTGTTTCGCGCAGGCCGCGAACGGTTTTGCCTTTCGGTGCTCGAAGTCGAAGAGGTGGTGGACTGGCCCATTGTGACGCGGATTCCGCTGGCGCCTTCGTTCCTGATGGGAGTCTTCAATCTGCGAGGGACGATCGTGCCGCTGATGGATATCGCGTTCACGGAAGGGCGCCGCCCCGGACTTTTGCCGAAGCACGTGGTGGTCGCCGCGATCGAGGGCGACGCGCAGCGCGAGGATCTGCGGCTCGGCATCGCCGCCGACGAAGTGGTGGGAACGTATTCGGCGACCGAAGATGCGTTACTCGATCAGGCGCCGGCCGAAGTGCCTCACTGCCGCGCGATGTTGCGGCACGACGATCGTCTGGCGCTCGTAATCGACCTACGGCGTTTGACGGATGTTTTCCCGGTGCCCGTGATATGAACCGGCGCGATTGCAGTTTCGCCGGGAGCAAGTTGATGGGGAGGAAGTCATGAAATCTCGCTTGAGCAGCACAATCTGGCTGCTGGTCTTCTGGGCTGCCACCGCGTTTTTCGGGGTCCTCGGATTGGCTTATCACGCCGGCAAGGAGGCGGGCGGACTCGCGATCAGCGACCTCGGATCTTTGCCGAGCAGCGCGAGCGGACCGTTGTTCGCGGCCGTCGGTCTCGCGCTGGCCGGTGCGCTCTCGATCGTTTTCGTGCTGAGCAAGCGCGTGCTCAAGCCCGTGGATGATCTCGCGAAGTTTTCCGAGCGCCTGGTGGCGGGCGACTCGCGCGCGCGTGCGGAAGTCGGCGGAGACAACGAATTTTCGTTGATCGCCGAGAATCTCAACCGCAGCGCCGCGAAGGTCTCGCAGGCCGTGACCAACCAGCAGGCGCAGGAATCGCTGCAGCGGAGCATCACCGACCTTCTGAACACGATCAATCAGGTGGCTCGCGGCGACTTGACGATTCGCGGCAAGGTGACGAACGACGCGCTTGGCAACGTGGTTGATTCCGTGAACTTCATGCTCGACAACTTCACCAAAGTGCTCGAGCGCGTCCGCAAAGCCGCCATCGATGTCAGCACTAGCGCCAACCAGATTCTCGACGCGGCCGACGATATGACGGCCGGCGCCACCCAGCAAGACCAGGAAATCACCAACACGTCTTCGGCCGTGGAAGAGCTCACGGTGTCGATGAAACAGGTGTCGAACAACGCCGAGGCGAGTGCCGAAGCGGCTCGCCGGGCGCTCGACGCCGCCGAGCAGGGCAACCGCGCCGTGAGCGACACGCTCGAAGGCATGCAGCGCATCCGCGCTTCCGTGCAGGCGACGGCGAAGAAGATCAAATCGCTCGGCGATCGTTCGCTCGAAATTTCGGAAATCATCAACGTGATCAACGACATCACCGAACAGACCAACCTACTGGCGCTCAACGCTGCGATCGAAGCCGCGCGCGCCGGTGAAGCGGGCCGCGGGTTCGCGGTCGTTGCCGACGAAGTCCGCAAGCTGGCCGAACACTCCCGCAGCGCCACAAAAGATATTGCGGCGCTCATCAAGGCCATTCAGGCTGAAACGAACGAGGCTGTGGTCGTCATGGAAGAAGGTACGCGCGAAGTCGAAGTCGGCGCGGGCCTCGCGGATCAGGCCGGCAAAGCGCTCGAAGCGATTTCGAGCGTCGTTCGCCAGTCTGCCGAACTCGTCCAGGAGATCTCACTCGCCTCGAAGCAGCAGGTGCGCGGCACGGAGGGTGTAGCCAACGCGATGCAGATCATCTCCGGGATCACGCGGCAGACGACTCAGGGAGCGCGCTCGACCGCATCGACCGTCGGAAACATGGTGAAGTTGTCCGAGCAGCTCAATGAGGCGCTGGCTCAGTTCCGTTCGGGACGCACGACGGAATCGTCGCAGGCCACGCACGCGCCGTCTTCGTCGCCCGATGAGACCCGGCCCGCTGCGCCGGTAGGAGCGATTCGTTAACGGCAAACTCCGCGAGCCGGCAGAAACTTGCCGGAGCTGAACGCCGACTATGAAACCGCATCCAGTCACGACCGCGCATCTCGCCGAATCCGAGCTTGCCGAAATTCGCGCATTGATCGAACAGCGATCCGCAATCCTGTTCGATTCCTCGCGCGAGCGATTCTTCTCGACTCGAATCCGCGAGTACGTGGACGAAAAAAGCATGGCGAACGGGACCGAGCTGCTGCGACTCGTGCGCGGCTCGAGCATCGAGTACGAAGCTTTGCTCGAGCGCCTGCTGACGCAGGAGACGTCCTTTTTCCGCTACCCGGCAATCTACGCGGCTCTCGAGAGAAGGATACTGCCCGAGCTTCAGGAGCGGAAGTTCTGGCAGAATCCGCGCACGCTGCGGATCTGGAGCGCAGGCTGCTCGACGGGCGAGGAGCCGTACTCGATCGCCGTGACGCTCTGCGAGTCCTTGAAATTTGCCGAGGCCTGGGACATGGAAATCCTTGCCACGGACATCAGCCGCCGCGCACTGCGCCACGCGGAGCGGGGCGTCTATTCGAAGCGCAGCTTGGAGGATGAGCCGGAGGCGCGCGTCGATACGTATTTCACATCGACGAAGCACGGCTTTCACGTGCGGCCGCGCATCCGGCGCATGGTTTCGTTCGCGCAGATGAATCTGGCCGAATCGGTCTATGTGGGCAAATTCGACTGCATCTTTTGCATGAACGTGCTCATGTATTTTTCTGAGGCTCGGCGCCTCGCGATTCTACGCCGCTTTTACGACGCGCTCGAGCCCGGGGGATATTTCCTGCTCGGCCACGCGGAGACTCTTTCGAATTCTCCCGTGACGTTTGAGCCGGTCGTCCTCGGCGATTGCCGCTTGTATCGGAAGCCGGCGGCGGCGGCCGAAGTCCGCCGCACCTCCGCTGCGAGGGAAGGAGCGCTGTGAACGGCCCGAATCAGGAATCCGTCGAGCTGTTCCTGCAGGAGGCTTCCGAGAACCTCCAGTATCTGCGGGAGTACGCCGGACTGTTGCAGGAGCCGTCGACCAAACCCGAGGATCTCGAAAAGCTTTACATCGCCGCGCACACGCTTGCCGGGACTTCCGCGAGCTATGGCTTCCCGCAATTCTCCGAGGTTGCCGCCAAGATGGCGCACATCTTTCACTACGCGATGAATGCGACGCTTACGCCGGATATGCACGGCCCGCTGACCGAATTCCTCTCGGACGCGATCTCGGTGCTCGAATTCGACCTGCTGCAGATCAGCACGAACGCCATCGAAACTGAGGACGACATCGCCGCGTTCAAGCAGCGCTACGCCTTTGCGTTCCCATCTGCGCCGGCCGCCGAAGCGGCGATGGAATCAGAAGCGGATTCCGTCGGATTCGGCGAACCCATCCCGGAGGTATTCAGCGCGCCATCGCTCGCACAGCACCTTCCCGAAGATGCGGAAGTGCCGGATGAAGTCCTGGAGTTTTTTATTCCTGAGGCCGAAGAGCATCTGCAGGCCGTGACGGAATGCCTGCTGGCGCTCGAGGGGAATCCGAACGCGGACGACATTCACCGGCTGTTTCGCTCAATCCACACGGTGAAGGGTTCCGCCGCGCAGGTCGGCCTGCACCGGCTATCGGCCGTCGCGCATCGCGTCGAGGATCTGATCGGCCATCTCCGCGACGGCGTGCTGCAACCCAGCGCTGAGATCGTGGATCTGTGCCTCCAATCGGTGGACGTGCTGCGCAAGTTCCTGACGCGGCAGTGGTCGAGCGACGCCGAGATGGCGCCTGCTGTCGACCCGTTGCTGGCGCGGATCGGCGAGCTTGCCCCTGAAGAAGTTGACGAAGAGGCGACCGAAACGCAGGTACCAGCGCCGGCCGCGCAAGGTTCTGCGGTCGAAAGCGCAGCGCCGATTGCCGCTTCTCGCCCCGCAGGCGCGCAGCCCTTGCCGCAGGCGAAGTCCGTGCGCATTTCGCTCGAGCGGCTCGATCGTATGATGAACGCAGTCGGTGAACTGGTCATCAATCGTACGCGCATGCTTGGCCGCCTATCCGAACTTGGAAAGCTCGTCGAAGTGCTGACCTTCTCGAAGAGCCGGCTTGCCGGCAAGGTATCCGAATTTCAGGAGAAGCACGAATTCACGCGCATCGCCTCAGCCCTCGTGCCTGGCAGCCAGGCGCCGCAAATGGATACGTTTCGGCCGCGCCATGCCCCGCGCGCGCCGATCATGTCCAACGATCTCCTCGGGTTCAGCGAACTCGAGATGGATCGCTACGACAACGTCAATATTCTCTCGCGCTCGCTGACGGAAATCTCGGCGGACGTCTCGGAAGTCCTCACGCAACTCGAAAACTTCATGGGGCGCGTGGATACCGACATCGATGAGTTCACCAAGCTCGCGCATCACCTGCAGGATGAAATCACGGCCGCGCGCATGGTGCCGATCGGCAATCTCTACACGCGGCTTTCGCGCACGGTGCGCGACGCTGCGCAAAGCACCGGCAAGCCTGTCGATCTCGCGCTCGATGGCGCCGAAACCGAACTCGACAACAACATCATTCAGCACATTTCCGATCCGCTGATTCACCTGGTGAGGAATGGCGTCGCGCATGGAATCGAAGATCCGGAGGCGCGCCGCCAAGCCGGCAAACCCGAAAAGGGGCGGATTTCGGTGCGCGCCTATCATCGCGGCAACCACATTTTCATCGAGGTCGAAGACGACGGGCGCGGAATCGACTACGAGCGCGTTCGCCGGGGCGTGATCGATTCTGGCGCCGTCTCACCAGTAGCCGCGGCCGAATTGACCGAGCGCGAACTGCGCGAATTCCTCTTCCGTCCGGGTTTTTCGACCGCTTCCTCGACGTCGGAGCTGGCGGGCCGGGGCGTTGGACTTGATGTGGTGCGCTCGAATGTCCACTCGCTGAACGGTGAGATCGAAGTTCGCTCCGAAAAGGGACACGGCGCGTGCTTCACGGTAAAAGTGCCGCTCACGCTGATTATTTCGCAAGCGTTGTTCGTTCGCTGCGGCACGTCGGTGTTCGCGCTGCCGCTCGCGGTCGTGGAAGAAATTCGCCGCCTGCGCCCCGCCGAAATCGAAGATGTGGGCGGCAAGCTGCTCACGCGCGTGCGCGACGTGGTGACGGAAGTCGTGCGCCTCGATCTGCAGCTGGCCTTGCCGCCGCTCGAGCCGCTGAACGGCTACTTCCATATGGTGATCGTGAAGGTCGCGGGCAAGCACGTGGGCGTGGTCGTCGAAGAAGTGCTCGGCAAGGACGAAATCGTCATCAAGAATCTCGGCGATTACCTGCGCCGGGTGAAACTCTTTCCCGGCACGACAATCGCGTCGGATGGCAGCCTGATCCTGCTCATCGATTTGAACCGTCTCGTCGCCGCGGATACGGCGGAGCGTCATGCGCTCCCGGCATCGTCCCCGGCGGCGCGCGTTTTCGCGCCGGGCGCGGAGGCAGTGGCTGCCGGCAGCATCCCGTCGGAAGCTGTCGATGCAATCGAGAACGACCGCGTGGTGGTTGTCGCGGACGATTCGATCAGCGTGCGCAAATTTGTGGGCCGCCTGCTGGAAAAGGCCGGCTATCGCGTGAAGCTCGCTTCAGACGGACTCGAAGCCTCCGAAATTGTGGCCCAGGTGGGTTGTCACCTGGTGATCACCGATCTCGAAATGCCGCGCATGAACGGTTACGAATTGATGGCGCATCTGCGGCAGGATCCGGTGATGCGGCGAATTCCCGTGCTCGTAGTCACGTCACGTGCCGGCGCAAAACATCGCGACCGCGCGATGAAAGAAGGAGCGTCTGGCTTCCTTACGAAGCCTGTGCAGGAAGATCAGTTGATCGCGACCGTTGAAGGTCTCATCGGCTCGGAAACGCCCAAGGGGCGCCCGGCCGCCGGTGTGGCACTGCGACAGAGCTAAATGATGAACTCGTCCGACAAAAAGATACGGGTGCTCGTGGTGGACGACTCCGCCTTCATGTGCAAGGTCCTCCAGGAGATCATCAACTCCGACCCTCAACTCGAGGTAGTCGGGCAGGGGCGCGACGGCCGCGACGGCGTCGCGCTCGCGGATTCGCTTCGCCCCGACGTGATCACCATGGACATCAACATGCCGCACGTCGACGGCCTGCAGGCAACCGAGCTGATCATGTCGCAACATCCGCGGCCGATCGTGATCGTGAGCTCGGAATCGCGCGAGGGCGCCGCGAGCACGCTGAAAGCGCTCGAGCTCGGGGCGATTGATTTCGTGCCGAAGCCGTCGAGCGGAATCGATCTCGACATGAAAGCAGTGCGCGAGGAGCTGAATCGCAAGCTGAAGTTGGCCGCGAAGGTGCGCGTCGTCCGTACCGCAACACGCTCAAAGCTCCCGATGCCGCACGCACCGCTCTCGGCCGCGGCGAAGATCGCAAACAGCGCCGCGCTGGCTCAAACCAGTGGCAAGTTTCCGATGGTCGCGATCGCGGCATCCACCGGCGGACCGGCCGCCGTCACGCGCGTCGTCGCAGGCTTGCCGAAGGATTTCGCCGCAGCTGTATTTCTCGTGCTGCACATGCCTGCGACGTTCACGAAGCAGTTCACGGTACAGCTTGGCGAAATCGCTTCGCTGCCGGTCAAAGAGGCGGAAGCGAACGAGACGCCCCAGCCGGGCGTGATCTATCTTTGCCCCGGCTCGCACCATCTCCGGCTTTCGACAGGCGGGAAAATCCAGCTCGATCCGGGGCCCCGCATCGATGGATATCGTCCGTGCGCGGATGTCGCGCTGGAAACGATCTCAGCGTACGCGCGCTCGCTGATGATAGCGGTCGTTTTGACTGGCATGGGCGCCGACGCTGCGAAAGGCGTGAAAGCTGTGAAGGCGGGCGGAGGCTCGGTCCTCGCGCAAAACGAAGCCACCTCGACGATTTTCGGCATGCCGGCCGAGGCGATCAAGAGCGGGTCGGTCGACGAAGTTCTCCCGCTTGACGACATTGCCGGCGCGATTGAGAAGCGCGTGGCGAAATTAGCCCGCCTTGTCCCCGCAGGTACGCGATGAATGCTGCAGGCCAACGCGGCGAAAGAACTGCCCGTCGCGGGAAGCCTGAGGCAGTGATTCTATTTTGGGTGGCGGATCAGATGTTCGCAATCGCCGCGGAGTCGGTGCAGGAAATTCGCAGCACGGACGGTCTGGCTGGCGCCGCAAATGAAATCGACCAGCAGGTGGTGCCGAAGGTGCGCCACATACTCGAGTGGAACCGTCGAACGTGCTACGTCGTAAACGCGGGCGCGCACTTCGACCTGCCGGTCACGCGCCCGACGCTCGTTCTGATTTTGAGGCGCATGCGCATTGCCGTGCTCGTCGATCGTATAGACCGCATGACGGAAATTCCGGCGGTGTACCCGCTGCCAAAGGCGTTTGCAGGCAAAGAATGCCGGTGGTATCGCGGCCTCGCGTATATCGACGATTCGGTGATTCCGGTTGTCGAGCCTTCGGGATTCTTGTCGGCCGAGGAACTCGGTGTGCTCGATCGCGCGATAAAGCCGAGCTGGCCGCGGCCTGAAATGGAAGGGGCCGTGCAGGCATGATCGCCGGCGACAACTCGAGCAAGAATCCGTTCGTGTTGCTCCGCATCGGCGCGCACCGATTTGCGCTGCCCGCAGGCCTCGTCGCCGAACTTGCGCCGCCCGTGAAGCTCCATGTGTTTCCGCACACATCGAATTCAGTTTCCGGAGTGATCATTCGCCGCCGGCGTATTTTGCCGGTCTACGATGCCGGCTCTTTGCTCCTCGGCAAGGAGGCATCGGGCCAGCAGTTCTATCTCGTGGCACGCTGCGCCGGTGAAAAGAAAGAGTTGAGCGCGATTCCGGTGAGCGGCGAATGCGAAATGGCAACCGGTCAAGTTCAGCTGCCGGGCCGCGATCGCCCCGCCTATGTTGCCGGCACGATCGTTATCGGCGAAGAGTCCGTCGACGTGCTCAATCTCGAAGTGCTGATCGCCTCAGCTCCATCGGCCGACGCCGAATCAGATCGCGCGGAGGTTCGGCCATGAACGCGCCGGCCAATCTCCCGCGAGTGCTCTTGATCGACAGCAATGTGTATTTCGCAAAGCGCCTCGGCGAAGCGCTCAAGCAGCTGGGATTCGACGTGATCCCGAGCACGCAGGCCGCCTACGCGTTGACCATGCTCGAATGGAACGTCCCAGCCGCGATTCTCTGCGCCACAAACCTGCGCGAGATGGGCGCGCTCGACATGGCGCCGATCCTGCGCGCGGACCCCAAGACAGCTTCGATTCCGCTGATCGCCATCGGCAGCGGCGGGGACCAGGCGCTGCTCGAGGCCTACCGCGCGGGATGCGACGATTTTGTGGACCGCCGCCGCCCGCCTGCGGAAATTGCCGCGCATGTGCGCAACCTTCTGGTCAGCCGCCAGGACGGTTTTCAGCCAACCCAGATGCTCTCGACCGCTGATACGGCGCTCAGCGGCAGCCTTTCGCACCTCGATCTTCCCGGCGTGATCCAGATGCTCGGGCAGGCTCACCAGACGGGCGCGCTGCACATCAACGGCGTCGAAACGGACGGAATCATCTTTTTCGAGGGCGGAGAAATCGTCCATGCGGAGAGCGGCCCGCTTTTCGGCGACGAGGCCGTCACCCAAATTGTAAAGACATGCCAGTCCGCGGCCAGCGGAGTCTACAAATTCATATATGGCGCCACGGCCGCGCAGCGAACCGTACTCCGCTCGTCCACCGATCTGCTACTCGATGCGATGCGTGAATTCGACGAAAACGAGCGCGACGGCGCGGAAGACGATTCCGAGCACGTCGAAAAGGAGTCGTCATGAGCGAAACCGAAACTCTCGCGGCTGCCCGCACCCCGACGGTCTATTTCATCGACGACAGCGCCACCATGCGCGAAGTGATCAAGATCGCCTTCCGCAAGGAAAACATCCAGGTGATCACGTGCCCGGATGCAGCGTCGGCGATCGCCCAGTTTGGGCAGGCTGCGCCCGATGCGGTTATCACCGACGTCATCATGCCGGACAAAGATGGCTACGAAGTGTGCCAGTTCATCAAGCAGCACGAACGATTCGCCGACACCCCGGTAATTTTGATGTCGGGCGTGGTGAATCGCATGGTTGCGGAAAAAGCGACCGCGGTGAAAGCGGACGAGCTGATCCGCAAACCCTTTCAGCCGCGCGATCTGATCGCCCGGGTGAAGAGTCTGCTCCATCTGAGTCCATCGGTGGAAGAAATGCTGGCGGGCGAACCCGAACCGGGCAGGCCTTCGAGTGCATTGGCAGGCGTCTTCTCACCCGGCGCCGCACCGGTTTCTCCAATGCCGGGCATGGCCCTGCGCGTGACCAACGCCGCTCCGGCTGCAACGGTTGCGCCACGACCCGCAGCATCGCCCGCAACCGCGCCCCCACCGAGGCCCGCAGCTCCCGCGGCGGCGGATGTTCAAAGGTTGCGCAACGAGATCCTGAGGCTCGAACTTCTGGTGAAGAAGCTCCAGGCCGAACTCGAAGCCGAGCACCAGTATTGTGCGGCTCTCGAAGCTCACTTTAAGAACCTGCAGGGATCGCAATCCTAAGGTCTGCCTTGATTGCTCCCGCCCGGTCGTTACTCCTTTGAAAAGCGGCAGTTGCCCCGCGCTTGACCCGTACTGGTACGCGTATTAACTTGGAAATACCTCTCATAGGCGGCGTGGCATGATGATAGGTACTTGGTCGGAGGCTGTATGGGGCGTCGTGGAGAGCCACGCATCGCCGTCACTTTCCCGGTTATCGTTCGAGGTGCGGACTCCAGGGGAACTCCGTTCGTCCTGACAGCCGAAACACGCGATATCAGCTGTTCGGGCGCTTGCCTTAAAGGCCTGAGTGGAATCCTCGTATCCGGCAAGAAGGTTGAGGTCGAGTACGGCGATCAGAGGGCCTGGTTTCGAGTCCAATGGACTGGCGCGGCCGGCAGTTCGAAGGCTGGGCAAACCGGACTCCGATGCCTCGAGCCCGGCAAGTACATCTGGGGCATTCCGCCGAAAGAGTGGGAGCCGGACTCCTTCGATCCGCTGAGGCCGGAAACCGCCTCGCCGCGGCCGCCGCCGCCCACGATGTCGCCGTCATCGGGGAGCGGACCATGGTCGGGCCATGAGCGCCGCCAATTCGTCCGGCACGCCTGCCGGATGGCCGCGCAAATCGTCCTGCAAAATGGCTCGCTTCGCATGACCGCCACCGTGACGGATATTTCACTAGGCGGCTGCTACGTGGAGATGCTCTCGCCGCTGCCCGTGGACACGTTCGTCGACATCTCCATCAGCCCGGGTGACACAACCATGCAGCTTTCGGCGAGGGTGCGCTCGTCCCAGGTGAATTTCGGAATGGGGGTCTCCTTCACCGGGATGCGGCCACAGGATTTCGAGGTCCTGCGAAAACTTGCCCCTCCGACGCTGGGTGCAACGGAGCCTCCGAAGGAGCCTGCGCCGGCTCCGCCCACGCTAGCGCCGCCCTCGCCGCCAAAAGAAGCTCGTTCGTCTGCGGCGACCGAATTTGATTCAGTGGACTTGCCGACGAACCCGGAGGCGCTCGCCGCAGCGGTACGCGTCCTCATCCGAAAGGGCGTCCTCACGCGTGCGGAAGTCATGGAAGAACTCGAAAAGCTCCTCAAGATCCCGCACTGAGGAACGCCTTTCGTCAGTCCAAGCCCTTCGACCGGAGGAATTCGCGCGCCACCTCCTCAATGTCGCGGCCTCCTCCCGCCACCGCATAATTCATCTTCCGCATTTCTTCATCCGAGATCTGGCCCGCAAGTTCGGCAATGGCTGCTCGCACCTCGGGATAGCGCGCGAGTGTGTCGCGCCGCACGACGGGCACGGCTTCATAGGGCGGGAAGTAGTGCTTGTCATCTTCGAGGATCACCAGATCGCGCGCGGCAATCAGACCATCGGTTGAGTTTCCCGCCACCAGATCGACTTCCTTGTCGAGCAGCGCGCGATACAGCAGCCCCAGATCCAGTATCTTTGGCGGCCCGGCGAATCGCAGGCCGTAAGCGCGGGCGAGGCCGGGATAGCCGTCGGGGCGCTCCATGAACTCATATCCGAAACCCGCGCGCCATTGAGGTGTGTAAGGAACGGCGTCCGAAATCGTCTTCAGGTGCAGGCGGCGCGCATCTTGGCCGCGAATCACCAGCGCAAACGTGTTGTTGAAGCCGAGGGAAGGCATCACGTCGAAATCGAATCTCTGTTTGTATTCGCTTCGCACGCGATCGAAGACGGCGCTTGGGTCGCTCTCGATCGGATCGTGCAGGATCGCTGTGAGCGCTGTGCCCGTATATTCCACGTAGGTATCGATGCGGCCCGCCAACATCGCCTGCTGGCAGATAAAGCTGCCCGCAAGATAGAAGCGGCGTTCGACGTGCAGATGCGTTCGCGCTTCGATGTGCTGCGCCAGAATTTCGCCAAGCAGAGCCTGCTCCGGAAAATTCTTCGAGCCGACGACGATCGTGTCGCGCGGCCGGGGCTCGCAGCCGCACACGCATAGCGTCACAATGAGGATCGAAAGCGCAACGAGCCTATTCATCGCTGATTCATCGCCCGGGCCGCAGCGACCGCTCGAGAACGCTCAGGAGGAAGTCCGCGCCCAGGGCGAGAAGGGCCGCCGGAATGGCGCCCGCGAGGATCAACGAATTGTTCACCATCGCGAGCCCGCGGAAAATGTATTCGCCAAGCCCGCCGGCGCCGATCGCGGCAGCAATCGTCGCAATCCCTATGGTGAGCACGGTGGCGACACGCACGCCCGCGAGAACGGTGGAAAGCGACAGCGGCAACTCGACCTTTAAGAGAATCTGCCGCGGCGTCATGCCCATGCCGCGCGCAGCCTCGCGCACGGCCGGATCGACGCTCGCGATTCCCGCGGCGGTATTGCGAATGATGGGGAGCAGGGCGTACATCGCTAGAGCCGCGATGGCGAGGCGCGCGGCGCGATCGCCCAGCCACGGAACCGGAAGCAGGAACCCGAAAAGCGCGAGACTCGGAATCGTTTCGGCCACGTTAGCTGTGCCCAGGATGGGCTTCGAAAGCCACGGCCGCCGGGCGACCAGAATCCCGAGTGGCACGCCGATCGCCAAGGCAATCAGCATCGCAATGCCGACGAGCCAGATGTGCTCGATCGTCGCCTGCAGGATCTCTTCCGGATGCCGCTCGAAGTATTGAATGACGTTCATGTGCCCCTCTCGAATTGTTCCAGGCGCCGCAATTGCTCGACGTATGCCGCGGCGACCGGCTCGCCCGATGCCAGAAATTCCCTGGGCGAATAGATGCCGCGGATTTCACCTGCTTCGAAGAGCGCGATGCGCGTGCCGAGCAGGAGGGCTTCGCTCGTGTCGTGCGTGACGATGACAATCGTCTTGCCGAGCCGCTTTTGCAGCGCCTGAAATTCCTCGCGCACCTCGGCACGCGTGAGCGGATCGAGCGCGCCGAACGGTTCATCCATCAGCAAAATCGGCGGATCGGCCGCGAGCGCCCGCGCCACGCCGACGCGCTGGCGCTGGCCTCCGGAGAGTTCGTGCGGATAGCGCTCGAGGTAGCGCGCGGGATCGAGGCCGACAAGGCCGAGCAGTTCCTCGACGCGCGCGCGGACGTAGGGAGCGAACTTGCGCTCGAGGCGCGGCACCAGCGCGACGTTTTCCGCCACGGTGTAATGCGGAAAGAGTCCGGTGTCCTGAATCACATAACCGATATGGCGGCGCAGCGCGATCGGATCCCAGGCGAGCGTCGTGCGCCCATCGACTTGCACGTTGCCGCTGGTTGGCTCGAGCAGGCGATTGATGAGTTTCAGCGCGGTCGTCTTGCCGGCGCCGCTGCGGCCGAGAAGCACAAGCGTTTCGCCGCGCTGCACCGCGAGGTTGATGTCACGCAGCAGCACTTGGCCGCCGGGCAGCGCATAGTGCACGCCCCGAAAGGAGATGACGGCGTCGGTTGCCTCCGAGCCAGGCTGCGCGTTTGCGTCGGCGCTCATTCGCCTGAATCGCTTTCGAGAAATTCGCGGATATCGCCGAAGACGCGCGCCATCATGGCTTCGGTCAATTTCCCGGTAAACGTATTTTGTTGGCTCGGGTGGTAGGAAACGAACAGGCGCGGCAGGCCGGCGCCGACATCGTAGCTCGCGCCGTGGCGAAAGGGAAAGGCCGCGGCGCCCTTGATCGCGCCACGTTCTTTCAGCAAGCCAAGGTAGACGCGCATGGCAATCCCGCCGAGAGCGAGAAGCGCGCGCGGGCGGAGAAGTTCGAGCTCCTTCTCGAAATAGGGGCGGCAGTTCGCCTCTTCGGGCGGCAGCGGCTTATTCGCCGGCGGCGCACATCGGACAGTGGCCGCCACATACGCGTTCTCGAGCGCAAGCCCGTCGTCGCGGCGCGTCGAAGTAGGCTGATTCGCAAAGCCCGCCTCGTAGAGCGCCTTGTAGAGAAAATCTCCGGACCGGTCGCCCGTGAACACGCGGCCGGTGCGGTTGCCGCCATGCGCGGCAGGCGCGAGACCGAGAACGAGCAGCTTCGCTCGCGGGTCGCCAAATCCCGGCACGGGCTTGCCCCAGTATTCCCAATCGCGATACGAGAGGCGTTTCTCGCGCGCCACCTTCGCACGGTACGCGACGAGCCGCGGGCACTTGCGGCATCGGATGATCCTCGCGTTCAGCTGGTCGAGCGCTCTCATTCCCGCGCTAGGTTAACACCGCCGGGCAGGCGCAAGAATGGGGTTCTCCAGGGTCCCCCTTGACGACCCGCATTTTCGACGAATCTCCCGGCGGTCGAAAGTCGTCATAGTAAGATGCACATCCGAGATAGTGGCGAAGCAGCTCGTGCGTATGGCTGCCGGGGATGAAAGGCGAGGGCTCGGTGAGCGAAGCTCCAGAGAGAGTCGTAATCGTCGAAACGGATCAGGCGTGCCGCGAGGCCCTGCAAATGGTTTTGCAGGGCGCGGGCTTCGGCGTAAACGCATTTGCAGCGGCTCCAGAAGGGCTCCAGGCCGTGCGCCAGCTCGTGCCAGAGCTGCTTCTCCTGAGTGCCCTTCCGTGCACGATACCGGACGTCCAGATTACTGAGCACGCGGCGCTCCATGTGCATGACGTGATCGCGGCGGTTCGAGGGTCTGCGGCGACAGAGCAAGTCCGCGTGATGCTGCTCGTCGGTCCAGCTGCCGAGGACCGCGCCGCGGCGCTTGATCTCGGAGCCGACGACGCAATCTCCCAGCCCTTCGATCCGGCCGAACTTCTCGCGCGCGTTCGCGCACAACTGAGGGCGCGCCGCGCAGCGAGCCAGATGCTCGCTCGAACGCGCCTCGCCGAAGAGGGCCAGCAGATGGCCCAAACCGCGTTCCAGGCGCTTGCCGTCACCGAGAAGATGACCAGCGACGCCTTTTCGCTCGACCGCCGCCTGAAAATCGGCGTGGGGGCCGTCTTCGCGATCGCGGTCCTCATGGCTGGAACGTATTTCTTGTTCTTTCACAGCGCGAAGAAAGACGTGCAGCGCACCAACGCCACGATCACGCGCCTCGAACACGGAATCATCAACCAGCAGGACATGTTGGCCGAGGTCCGGCGCCTGCATGATGAGCAAGCGGCCACCGGAGGCGCGATCGACGGAAAGGACGAGCTGCAAAAGCACGCTGCCGACCTTCGCGCCCAAATGGCCAATTCAGCCGACGGCCAGGCAACCGCACTGCAGAAGGAATTGGACGACACCAACGCGCGCCTCAAGCGGCTCGAAAGAGGAGACGACTCCACCGATAGCTTTATCGCCAAAGACGTGCAGAGCGTGTGCTTGCTGCACGTCACCGTCGCTTTTCGCAACCAGGAAACAAATCAGCGCCTGCGTTACGTTGGCCTGAATCCGCAAGGCGAACCCATCCAGGATAGCGATGGCAATCCGCTCTTGACGCTTGAAGGAAACGGGCCGGAAGTGAAGGTCGATGTGTTCGGCACGGGATTCACGGTAGGGAATGGCCGGGTCATCACGAACCGCCATGTGGCCGAGCCCTGGTGGAACAACGACGAACTCAGCCAGATCACCAGTCAGGGTTTCCAGGCCGATATATCGTCCATTCGCGCCTATTTCCCCGGCGATCCGCGCGCGTTTCACGCCGAGATCGATGAGATATCGAAGGACGCCGATCTCGCGGCGATGCGCGTCGACATGCAGGACCTGAAGCGTCCGGCGCTTTCAATCGATTCGGCGAAGGGCGCGACGGTGGCGGGCGACCCGGTCGTCCTGATGGGCTATGCCACGGGGCTTGCCGCGATTCTGGCACGCACCGATGAAAAAACGGCGCAGCAGATCCTCACCCAGAGCGGTGGGGACGTCTCCCAGATTCTCGACGCCCTCGCCCATCGCGACCTGATTCATCCCCTCATTACGCAAGGCCATATCGGCGACATCCTCGCGGACAAAATCGTGTTCGACGCGCAGACCACCTCCGGCGGCTCGGGCGGCCCACTCTTCAATCAAGACGGAAAAGTGATTGGCGTTACGTACGCGATCTTGAAGGGTTTCGGCGGCTCGAATTTCGGCATTCCCATCCGATTCTCAGAGCCTCTGCTCTCTGCGGCTGCTACGCACGCGTCAAATTGACAGGTCCGGCATGCCCCGCTAGCATGGTTCTAATAGCCTCCAGTCAGGCTAGAATTGGGTCGTGGCACACCAATTGAAATTCGCGGGCGTGTAAAGCGAATGGAAACGATTTCACGCGAGAGGACGATCCTCGACCGCATTGTCCAGGCGCGGCGCGAGTCGATCGCGCACAGGAAACGCGTGCTGCCGGACGTCGCGTTGAAGCTGGCGGTTGGCAAGGCCGATCCGCCGCGCGATTTTCCAGGCGCGCTTTCGCGCGCGGGCTTCAACGTGATCGCCGAGCTCAAAAAGGCGTCGCCTTCGCGTGGCGTGATCCGGGGGGATTACGCTCCGGCCGATCTGGCTCCGAAGCTCGAGGGCGCGGGCGCCGCGGCTCTCTCTGTGCTCACCGAGGAGGAGTTTTTCTCGGGCTCGCTCGCGGATCTGAAAGCGGCGCGAAAGGCGACTCACATTCCAGTCCTGCGCAAGGACTTCATCATCGATCCGTGGCAAGTGTGGGAGACGCGCGCAGCGGGCGCGGATGCGTTCTTGCTGATCGCGGCGATCCTCAGCGATGAAAAGTTGCGCGAGCTATTGGAATTGGGGCGTTCGCTCGGCATGGAGACCCTCGTCGAAGTACACACGCGCGAAGAGGTGGGACGCGTGGTTGCCGTGGGCGCGCGGATCATTGGCGTGAACAACCGCGACCTGCGGAGTTTCGATGTGAGCGTGGAAACATCGCTCGAACTGGTGGAAGCGATTCCCGAAGAGTGCATCGCGGTGAGCGAATCCGGATTGCGCACGCACGACGATCTGGCGCGGCTGCGCAGCGCGGGCTTCGACGCGTTCCTGATCGGCGAGCATTTGATGAAGGAGCCCGATCCGGCCGTCCCGTTGCGGGCGTTGATCGGAACCGATCCCGCTGCGGGCGCCTGAAGGCCATGGCCAAGGTGAAAGTCAAGATCTGCGGGATCACAAATTGGGTGGACGCGCGGCGAGCGATCGCCGAAGGCGCCGAATTATTAGGATTCAATTTTTATGCGGGCAGCCCGCGATATGTCGAGCCCGCAATGGCCAGGAAGATTGTGCGTCGGCTGCCGACGAAGATCTTAGTCGTCGGCGTGTTCGTCAATGAGAGCGAGCAGAAAGTGCTCGAGATCGCGCGGGCGGTGGGACTCGACGCTCTGCAGCTGCATGGAGACGAGACGCCGGCGATGGTCGCGCGCCTGAAACGCTCGTTTCCGGTGATCAAGGCGATTCGCGTGAAACAATCGTTGGCTGCCGGGCAACTGCAAACCTACAAGGCGGCGACGGCGCTGCTGCTCGACGGTTTCGACGCACAACGGCGCGGCGGCACGGGCAAAACGTTCGACTGGGAAATCGCGCGGCGGGCCAGGCGCTATGGGCGCATTTTTCTCGCAGGTGGCCTGACGCCTGAAAACGTGGGCGAGGCGATTCGCGCGGCTCGGCCCTATGCGGTGGATGTCTGCAGCGGCGTGGAGGCTCGTCCTGGGAAAAAGGATCCGGCACGAGTGAAGCGCTTGATGCGCGCGGCGAAGGAAGCCCAGAAACCCAAGAGGTCGGCATGAGTGCGATCGCGCAGGTGGTGCCGGATACGCGAGGCCGCTACGGGCCGTACGGCGGGCGCTACGTCCCTGAGACGCTCGTCGCGCCGCTCGAAGAGCTCGAACAGGCGTATGCTGCGGCTTGCGCCGATCCCACTTTTCATTCGCAGCTCGACGACCTGCTGAAGAATTTCGCCGGGCGCCCGACGCCGCTGCAGTTTGCTTCGCGATTGACGGAGCATCTGGGCGGCGCGCGAATTTACCTGAAGCGCGAGGATCTGCTGCACACAGGCGCGCACAAGATCAATAATTGCCTCGGGCAAGGCCTGCTTGCGGTGCGCATGGGCAAAAAGCGCGTGATCGCGGAGACCGGCGCAGGCCAGCACGGCGTCGCGACGGCGACTGTTGCGGCGCGCCTCGGCCTGACCTGCACGGTTTACATGGGCACCGAGGACATGGAGCGCCAGCGGCTCAACGTGAACCGCATGCGCCTGCTCGGCGCGGAAGTGATCGGCGTCGATGCGGGCAGCCGCACGCTGAAGGACGCGATCAACGAAGCCATGCGCGACTGGGTCACCAACGTGCGTACGACGCACTATCTGCTCGGCTCGGTGCTGGGCGCCCACCCGTATCCGCAAATCGTGCGCGACTTTCACAAAGTGATCGGCGAAGAGGCGCGCGCGCAGATCGTGCAGGCCGAAGGCAGGCTGCCGGATTATCTCTTCGCATGCGTTGGCGGCGGATCGAATGCGATCGGCCTCTTCCACGCGTTTCTCGGCGATGCGGCGGTGAAGATGGTGGGCGTTGAAGCAGGCGGGCGTGGGCACACGCTCGGCGAGCACGCCGCACGGCTCGCGGCGGCGGAAGGATTCACGGGCGCGCGGCCGGGAGTGCTGCAAGGTACGTACACATACGTGCTCCAAACGGCCGACGGGCAGATTGCGACAACGCATTCGATTTCGGCAGGCCTCGATTATCCGGCAGTTGGCCCGGAGCACGCATGGCTCGCGGACGAAGGCCGCGCCGAGTACACGGCGGTAAGCGACGAGGCCGCCATCGAGGCGGCCCGCACTCTTGCTCACATGGAAGGCATCATCCCCGCGCTCGAGTCGGCGCATGCGGTGGCGGAATTGATGATGCGCGCGCCCCAGATGAAGAAAAATGAAATCGTCATCCTCAACGTCTCCGGCCGTGGCGATAAAGACATGGAAACGCTTTCGCGCTATGTCTGAGGCGGCCATCCCGAAGTCATCTTCATCGACCAGCCAAGCCAGCGGAAAATCGGCCCCATCGGGCCGCATCGGCGCGCGATTCGCCCGACTTGCCAAAGCAGGCGAAATGGGGCTGATCGCCTACATCACAGCGGGCGATCCTTCGCTCGATGCCGCGGAGAAAATCGTCCTCGCAGCTGCAGAAGCCGGCGCGGACGTGATCGAATTAGGCGTTCCGTTCAGCGATCCCGTGGCAGATGGGCCCACGATTCAGCGCGCCAGCGAACGCGCGCTGCGCGCCGGAACCACGCTCGCGGGCGTGATTGACGTCGTCAAGCGCGTGCGCACGAAGAGCGACGTGCCGCTGATCCTTTTCAGCTACTACAATCCGATCTTGCAGATGGGCGAAGAGAAGTTCGCCACTGCCGCGGCGGCCGCAGGCGCCGATGGCGCGCTGGCAACCGATCTCACGCCCGAAGAGGCGGGCGGTTATCGCGCGGCGATGCAGTCGCATAACCTCGACACGATTTTTCTCGCGGCGCCGACCTCGACGGACGCGCGCCTCGCCAAAATCGCCGAGGTCTCGAGCGGATTCCTCTATCTGATTTCCCGCACGGGCGTGACCGGCGAGCGCAGCGCCCTTCCCGAAGAGCTTCCGGAACTTGCCCGGCGCGTGAGGCGATTCACCAAGCTGCCGCTCGCGATCGGATTCGGAATTTCACAACCCTCGCACGTCTCCGTACTCGGAGGAATTGCCGATGCGGCCGTCGTTGGTTCCGCACTGGTGGCGGAGATCGAGAAATCGACGAGCGCGGACGAGGCTGCGAACCGTGTCGCCGCGAGAATCTGCATCTTGAAGAACGCGGCCCGTGAAGGCATAAGCCGCAGAGGCATCGAGCAAAAGTAGCGACACAAAGCCGGACGCGCGCCAGAGGCGCCCGCGAAGTTGTAGTAAACTGACTTCTTCCGCCGCAATCATGTTTCGAGGAGAGATGGATGGACAAGCGCGTTGCGAATGCCGAGGCGGTGATCGGCCGCGTCAAAGACGGCGCGACGATCCTGATGGGCGCTTTCGGCACCTGCGGCGTGCCCGAAAACCTGATTTGCGCGCTGGTCAGGCAAGGAAGCAAAAACTTGACGGTCGCCTCGAATAATCCCGGCATCGACGGTTATGGCATCGGCCTACTGCTCGAAAATCGCCAGGTGAAGAAACTGATCGCAAGCTACGTGGGCAGCAACAAGTTCTTCGAGAAGCTCGCGCTCAACAACGAAATCGAGATGGAATTGAATCCCCAGGGCACTCTGGCCGAGCGCATGCGCGCCGCGGCGCCGGCATTCCCGCGTTTTTCACGCCCACCGGATACGGCACGATGGTCGCCGAAGGAAAAGAAGTCCGCGAATTCAACGGCCGCCCGCACGTGCTTGTTCCCGCACTGCGCGGCGATTTTGCATTCGTGAAAGCGTGGAAGGGCGACCGCTGGGGCAATCTTATCTACCGGAAGACCGCGCGAAATTTCAATCCGGTGGTGGCTACCGCCGCCGATTACGTGATCGCGGAGGTCGAGCAGTTGGTCGAGCTCGGCGAACTCGACCCAGACGGCGTCCACACGCCCGGAATCTTCGTCGATGCAATCTTTCAGGGCACGAACTATCTGAAGCCGATGGAGCCTGGGCCGAAGCGCAAGCGCGGTGTGGCGTGATGGCTCCTCCGGCGGACAAGCGGGAAATTATCGCGCGGCGCGTCGCGCAGGAGATGCGTGACGGCTATTACGTCAACCTCGGCATCGGGATTCCGACGCTGATTCCGAATTACCTGCCATCGGGCGTTGAAGTCATCATGCAATCTGAAAACGGGATGCTCGGCATCGGGCCGTATCCCTACGAGGGCGAAGAAGACCCTGATCTGATCAATGCCGGCAAGGAACCGGTCACCGAAATTCCGGGCTGCTGCTTCTTCTCGAGCGCGGATTCCTTCGCCATGATTCGCGGCGGGCATGTCAACGTCAGCGTTCTTGGCGCGCTCCAGGTCGACGAAAAAGGCAGTCTTGCGAACTGGGCGGTTCCCGGAAAGATGCTGAAGGGCATGGGCGGCGCGATGGATCTCGTCGCCGGCACGAAGCGCGTGATCATCGCTATGGAGCATGCCACGAAGGATGGCGGCCCGAAGATCATGAAGAAGTGCACGCTGCCGCTCACGGGCGTCGGCGTCGTCGACTTGATCGTCACCGAACTCGCGGTAATCGAGGTAACACCAAAGGGCTTGCTGCTGCGCGAAGTGGCCGCGGGCGTGACGCCGGAAGACGTGCAGAAGCTGACCGAGCCGAAGCTCGAACTCGCGCCCGGCCTGCAAACGATTTCCGTCTGATTCGAATTTCTTGGGAGGAGCGATGGAGCCGCGCTCGATTGTCGTCGTGAGCCTGCACAGTCCGAAGGAGCGGCTTTGGGGCGAGCTGGTGGAAATTTCGAGCGCCGGAGTCACGCTGCGCGGGATCGATCTCGGCTCGTTCGATGATTTTGTCGTCCAGGTCTTGCATCCGGAGGGCGACCGGATCGGCTTGCCGACACTGTTTTTCCCGATGCTGCGCATCGAGAGGATCGCGCTCGATGAGGCGCGCGGCTCGATTCCCTCGCTCGCTGAAATGTTCGAAAAAAAGGTGGGCCGCTCGCTGGTTGACTACCTCGCGCAGTTCGCCTGATTCGAGCCTCTGCCCGTTGTTTCGTTTTTTTGTGCCGGACTGAGCCAGATGAAGCCAATACGCAACCGAATCTTGACCGTTCCCAATCAGCTCACGTTTCTGCGCCTCGCCTTCCTTCCCTTTTTCATCATTGCCATCAAATACGACCGCTACGATTGGGCGCTCGGCATCCTGATTGTCTCCGGCGTGAGCGACGGGCTCGATGGCCTGCTCGCGCGCGGCTTGAATCAGCGTACGCCGCTCGGAGCATATCTCGATCCGATCGCGGATAAGCTGCTGCTTTCGTCGTCGTATTTGGTGCTCGCGCTCAAGGGCAAAATCGGCTGGTGGCTGGCGATCATGGTACTGGGGCGCGACGTCCTGATTCTCGTCGCGTGCGTGGTGATTCTGCTGACGGCCGGCTATCGCCCGTTTCCTCCAAGCATTTGGGGAAAAGCCACAACGTTCTTCGAAATTTCGCTGGTCACGCTGGTGCTGCTGTTGGCCGTGTGGGAGAACCAGCCGTTGCGGCTGCTGCGGGAAACGTGCGCGTACTGCGTCGCCGCTTTCGTGATGATCTCGGGCATTCACTACAGCATCGTAGTCGCCCGGCAATTGCACGCCGAGGAGACGCCGTCAGGTCCCGCCGGCGAATAGGCCACGCTCAGCCCGTGCGCCGCTATCTTCCCATCGCGCTCAGGCCCGCCATCACAAAGCTTGCTACCACAACGAGAGCCGCGCCCCAGCCCATCGCATACGCTCGCTTGCGCTCTTCCGGCGACGCCGGCGCGCGATCGGCCATGAGCTTGCCAAGAACGAACCCGGAGACGAATCCTCCCATGTGTGCCCAGTTGTCGACTCCCGGAAACAGAAATCCCCAGACGACGATGTAAACAAGCCAGCGCAGAATTTGGCTGCGCATCATTTGCATGCCGATGCTGCGCCGGCCTGTGGTAACGGCAAGCATCACTCCGATCAGTCCCAGCAGCGCGCCCGACGCACCCACGCTGAATTTCCCCATGAAACTGCTCAGTAGGTAACCGCAGATACCCGTCACGACACAAATAAAGGTGAAGCGGGCCGATCCGTAGAGCTCTTCGATTTGCGGGCCGATGTCCATCAGGACCCACATGTTGAAGAAGATGTGCAGGATGCTCGCGTGCAGGAAAATGGCGGTCACAAAGCGCCAGGGTTGCAGGCGATTGATTGGCAAGGGGAGTGAGGCGCCGAGGCGTATCAGTACGTTGCCGTCGATTGCGCCGAAATTCAAAATCCCCAAGAACCCGCCGCCCCCCGTCCCAATGCCGCCATTCTTCGAAAAAGTAACCAGAAAGCTCACTGCAAAAATTACGCAGCAGATGGCCAGGATCGCGTACGTCGCAGGCGCGGTGCCCGGCAGCAGTTGGCCCAGCGAACGGCTGGCCGCCGCGAGCGAGAACCTCACACTCGCGCCGCATTGGGGGCAGCGCGTCGCCACCGTGCCGACTAGGTTGCCGCACGACGGGCAAATTTTCGGCCGCGGCTGCGAGCGGCCGCCGAAGAATCCACTCATGTATTCTTACCGTTCCTGTCTGCCGAGACGATGGGACCGCACGCTGATAAACACGATCGTTCCGTTGCTTCCTTGCGAGAATGCGAGTGCATTCCTATAATACCGAACTTGAGTGCAAACCAGTGAATCGGGACGCTGCGTGAGATTTTCCGGCTCGCGGAGGAATTTCCAGCGCACAGCAGTGTATGAGACGCGCCGCGGACGAATGACTCTTCCGAGGCGGCTAGCGCTCCTTTCGGCCTTCGCCCTGGTCGCTGCGGGTTGCGCTCACCGGACGTACACGCCGCAAACTCCCGCGCCGGTGCCGCAGCCGTCCGCTCCCTCGGCTCCGCCTCCGTCCGTCGAGACGCAGCCCGCAATCCCCGGCCAATACGTGGAAGAGGGCGTGGCGTCGTGGTACGGTGTCCCCTTCAACGGCCATCGCACATCGAACGGCGAGATTTACGACATGCACGCATTCACGGCCGCGCACCGCACGCTGCCTTTCGGCTCGCTAGTTCGCGTCACCAATCTTCGAAATGGCATGCAGACCGAAGTCCGCATCAACGATCGCGGTCCCTTTGTCGCAAACCGCGTCATCGATCTCTCGCTCTCGGCGGCGCAGGCGATTGGCATGGTCGGCCCGGGCACCGCGCCGGTGCGGCTCGAAGTCGTGTCCGGGCCGAATCCGACGCAAGGCTTCTTCGGCGTGCAGGTGGGAGCGTTCGCGAACCAGGACAATGCGAATAGGCTGCGCACCCAGCTTGCGATGCGTTACCCATCCGTGAGCATCGCCTTCTACGACTCGCCGAATGGAACCTTCTACCGCGTGCGCGTGGGTCGCTTGCCGACCGAAGCAGCGGCGCGCCAGCTCGCAGATCAGTTGCGCGCCAACGACCAGTTCATCACCTTCGTCGTGCGTCTCGACAACTGATGCTGATCTCACGTTCGCCGCGCTTTAGAATTACAATGTAGCCCTGCTATGTGGCGCCTGGGGCGGCGTCGCACGGCGGAGTTTCGCGGCGGTTCTTGCACCATGATGACTCGATCGATTCGCGCAGAGCGCATCAGCTCCGTGCTGCTGGCAGCTTGCCTGTCAGCGGGATTCTTCGCCGCGGCCGGATCAACGGCGCGTTCCGCGCTCCATGCCCAAGCGCCGTCCACGCCCCTTACGACGTGGAACGTCACCATCGTGCTGCCGCCCAGGATTGTCGCGGGCAGTCCAGCCACTCTCGCGGCCCTCGGCGTGGACGGAAGGCTTGCTTCCGGCGTGAAGGTTGAGGTCGGCGATCAGCAACTGACGACGGACCCGACCGGTCGCGCGCTTTTCAACGCGCCCGCATCGGCAGGCTACATTCTTGCAGAGGCGTCGGGATCGTCCTTCGCAACGCTCGTCGACCCACCGGCGGCCGATCCTTCGCCATCGATCTCCGTGGCGCCCGTGATTTCGCTGCACGATCAATTTTCGATTTGCGGCACGGCGCTCAGCGGCCGCGCCGACGGGAATCTCGTGAAAATCAATGGGCAGCTCAGCCTCGTGCTTGCTGCGTCTCCTGAATGCATCGTCGTCTTGCCGGGGCCGAAAGTGGAGGCTGGGCCCGCGACGATTTCCGTGGCGACGGACGCCGCGCAATTCACCGCAAAAACGTCGATCGTCGCGCTCGCATTCGAAGCGCCGAATCCGGCGCTCCTGCCCGGGAAGAAAGGCGATCTATTGGTTCGCGCGCAAGGGTCTGCTGCGAAGCTGCGGCTGGCGGTCGACAATCAAACGCCCGGCGTGCTCCGCTTCTTGCGCGGCGAGACGCAAGAAGTCGTTACGAGCGGAGGGGCGGACAATACGGCAGCGATCCGAGTGCAGGCGGTTGCATCGGGAACTTTCTCATTCCATGCTCGCGTAATCGGCGATCGCAACCCGGCCGTGGCGCTCCGGTATCTGCAGGCGGCCGAACTTCTCGCGCCGAAAGATTCGCAGCGCGACATCCAGAAGCTCATCGATCATCTGGAACGTCACCCGGAGGATTCCGACCGAGTCGCGGTCGCGTTGGACCAGATTCGCTCGGCCACGATTGCCGGCGACCTGCGCACGGTGCTCGACGCCGCCCGCGCCGCGTTGTAAGCCGCAGCCACATCGCGCCAAATGAACGTGTCAGTCGTAAGGTCTGAGCGTAGCGCCGCTTCCTTCAGCGTGGCATCGGGGTGTGGATTCGCCATCACGCTGGCCATCTGTCGGGTCCCAGAATCCGCGACGGTTTCGTAAGCGACCGCTTTCAGGCAGGTTTTTATACTGTTTCTACTCCTCCGATGGCGGCAGCAATACTTGCTGCACGGGCTCGGCTGCCCGGCAGCGAGCCCTGCGACATCTGCTCGATCGAATTCGTGACGCGCGTCAGCCGCGCATCCGCGTCTTCGTAGCTCTGCTGCGCGTGCCGCAGGTGATTACCAAGTTTTTCGTAAACATCGCTGAAGATTTCCAGCTGTTTCTTCACTCCGGCAAGCCCCGCGAAAAGGTGCCGCGCATTTTCCTCGAATTTCTGCCCCTGCAGGCTGATAGCGACGGCGCTCACGAACGCGCACAAAACATTGGGCGACACCGGCAGGACGTGTTTCGCGCGGCAGTATTCGTCGAGCCGCCCGTATTTCGAATCCTGGGTCATCAGCAGCTCGTAGTAGACGCCTTCGGAGGGCACGAACATCAGCGCGTAGTCGAAGGTGTGTTCGTGCGGCAGGATGTATTTCTCGGCGATCGATTCGGCGTGCTTGCGCACGGCGAGAGAAAAATCGCGGCGCGCCTCGTCGCCGCTGTCGACGAGCCTGCGGTACGCTTCCAGCGGAAACTTTGAATCGATGCACAGCAAGCGGTCGCCGCTGCGCACGATGGCGTCCACGATGCTGCCGGTCGATGCGAAGCGGTGCTGCATCGAGTACGCGCTCTGCGGCAGCGCGTCCGAGAGCAGGGTATCCAGCATGGTTTCGCCGAGCGCCCCGCGCGTTTTCACCCCGCTCAGGATATCCTGCAGCGTCGAAGTCGTCTTCGAGAGGTCCTGGCTCGCCTGCTGCATCTCGCCAATCCGCTGGCTCATTTGCATCAGCATGTCGGTCGACGATTGCAATCGTCGCGACACCTCGCGCTGCGCGTCGCTCGTGAGCTGCCCCGTGGTGGCCACGCCGGTTTGCAGCTCCTGGCGGACCTGGCCGAGCTGCTGCGTCACCGATTGCGCGAGTTGGTTGATCTGCGTGTTGATCTGCGACGCCACCGCCTGGCCCTGCGTGGCGAGCGAGTTCTGCATTTCCTGGCGTACGGCGGACAGTTGGGCGTCGGATCGGCCGCTCGCCGACCACACAATCGCGCCCACGGCGACGACTGCAAGAATGCCGGCGATAAACCAGGGAAGAAGAGTCATCGCCACTCACTTTAGCGCGAACCGCGCCTGGGAAGAAGCCGGTCGCTAGCCGTTGGAGATGCTGAGTGGCACAGACAATCCTGTCTGTGCGAGGCAGTGTCCGTGAGCAACGAAATCAAAGTAGGACAGCACCGATGCCTTAGGGACGCGTCCGCGTGCTGAAAGCCGGCGATTCTTTCGCTATACTGTCCGTCCGAGGCGCGGTACCCAAGTGGGAAGGGAGAGGTCTGCAAAACCTTCATTCGTGGGTTCGATTCCCACCCGCGCCTCCAACTAATCCGCTATTGAAATAAGGACTTGCGGGATTCTGCAGATCGCGTGTACCCGCCATGTACCTCAGGGGCGGGATTTCACGCGCCAATGGGTCGCGTTTCAATGCCTTGCGAAGATCCGCTTCTAGCTGCTCCTGCCGCGGCTTTGCCCAAGGACTATAGTGCTTCTCGGTTATTCGAACTGATTGATGGCCGAGAAGCACGGATACTCTTTCGATAGGCGCACCAGCGAGGAGAAGCTCAACCGCGAATGTATGGCGGAAACGGTGAGCGTGGCCGTCTGGAATCAGCGCGATCTCAAAGAGTCTTTGAAACCGCCATCGCCAATTCGTAACGGCGCTCTCAATCTCACTGACACCAGACCGGAACCAATATCGACTGCTCGTCATGGGCGTTTGTTCAAGCGCATCCAGTACCACGTCGGGGAGGACTAGGTGCACCGGCACGCCCGTCTTTGGGGTATATAGAAATAAACGCGAGCCGGCGATCTGTTCCTCGCTCAGGTTAATGGCATCGCTTGCGCGCCTGCGTACGAATGCGATATAAACGCCGCGGCGCTGGCAGAGGAAACGATAATCGCCTGCCGCGCGTCACATAGCCTCAGAAGGAAGCCTCGAATTCTGTTTGGGGGGAACCCGCATGAAGAAGGCGTATTGTTTGGTCGCACTCTTATTTCTCGCCGGTGCACTTACCCCGGCGCAAGCGCAGGACGAAACACCACCTCCTCCACCCGCGGCACAGGGACAAGGCGCTCCTCCGGCCGCCGCGCGCCCTGCGCAACGCCCCCCAGGGATGTTCATGGCGGCGCCTCTGCCTCACGGCGTGGTCAAAGATTACAAGCCCGTGACGGACGAGATGCTTCTGAACCCGCCGCCGGGCGATTGGCTGATGTACAGCCGCACCTACGACGCCTGGCGCTATAGCCCGCTGAAGCAGATCAACAAGAAAAACGTCAACCAACTTCATATCGCCTGGGTGCAAGGGCTGCCTGCCGGAACCACAGAGACGATTCCAATCGTGCACGATGGCGTGATGTACTTGATCGCGCCGGGCGCGGATGTGATGGCTGTGGACGCAACCGATGGCGACATCATCTGGCAGTATCATCGCGATTTCAAGGATCCTCGCCTCGGCGGCCAGGAGCGCACCAAGGCCATCGCGATCTATAAGGACATGGTCTACTACACGGCGCCGGACGGCTACGTCGTCGCGCTCGATGCAGCCACCGGCAAAGTCCGCTGGGAAACATACAAGACGGACACGCAGAACACCTCCGGCGCAATCGTCGTCGACGGCAAAGTGATCTCCGGCGGCACATGCGGTAAAGGGCGCGAGAGCTGCTTCATCGAAGCGGACGACGCCGACACGGGCAAGGAACTCTGGCGCTTCTACAACGTCGCGGCTCCGGGCGATCCGGGTTACGCGTCGTGGGGCGGCGCGGACAACACGAATGACACGGCGTCCACGTGGGGCATGCCGGGGAATTACGATCCGGTTCGCAAGGTAATCTACTGGGGCATCGCGAATCCCGCGCCGTACGAACGCCTAGCGCGCCACGGTGGGAACCCGGACGGCACGTCGCGCACGGCTCCTGCCGACCTCTACAGCAATTGCACGATCGCGCTCGATCCCCAGACCGGCAAGCTCATCTGGTATTATCAGCACCTGCCCGCCGACGACTGGGACACCGACCACACGCACGAACGCACGCTCGTCACCACGACCTACAATCCCGATCCAAAAGCGGTGAAGTGGTACAACACCACGGTTCCACTCGGATCGAAGCACGACGTGGCGGCAATGGTCGGCGAGAGCGGCGTGATGTTCGTCCTCGACCGCAATGACGGCAAGTTCCTCTGGGCCGAGCCCATCCCGGTGGACGCGCCGAATCTCGCCATCTCGAATATCGACGAGAAAACCGGCGTGACCACAATCAACTGGGACGTGGTGATGAAGCACCCGGGCGATCACCACGTGATCTGCTATTGGAACGGCCGCAGCTATTGGCCGACCGCGTACGATCCGGAAACGAATTCTCTCTATACCTCGTACGTGGACAACTGCCTGGATATGACGGCGAATGGCGGCAGTGGAATCCGGCACGGCGTGCTCCGCGACGGCTCAAAGATGGACGCGCTCGCGGGCCTCGCCAAGGTCGATCTTTCCACCGGAGAGATGCAGAAATTTGCCGTCCAGAACGCACCCGGCACCGGCGCGATCCTGGCCACGGCCGGCGGCTTGATCTTCCACGGCGACATCAACCGCCGCTTCAGCGCTTACGACGCCAAGACAGGTCAGCAACTCTGGCAGTCCATCCTGGGCGGGCCGATCTCGGTCAGCACGATCACCTACGAGGTGAACGGCAAGCAGTACGTCGCCGTGATTACCGGCGACAACCTTGCGAACGGCGTTCTCGCCCGGCAGAGCGGTGTGGCCCTGACAACGGGACACAACGCGATCTATACGTTCGCGCTGCAATAGACCCGCGCATTTTCGACGAAAACACGAAGCCCCGCCGATCGTCATAATCGGCGGGGCTGTTCGTTTCTTCGGACGCTGATGCGAAACATCCGCGAACCAAGTTCTTGGCCGGAAAATTCCGGTGGCTATGCGGGTTTCGCCGCGTGCAAATGATTTTCCCAGGCATTGCTGATACGGCGGATGGTTTCGCGGAGGCGCACGGCGAGATCGACAATCGTCTGCAGCCGCTGTGTCTCGATGGCGTTCAGACGGTCCTTATGCGCGAGAAGAAGTTCGGCATTGCCGAGAATTCCCGTGAGCGGGTTATTGATCTCGTGGCGGAACACCGTCGCGATATCGGCATAGAATTCCGTCCAGGGCGGACTGAATGCCGAGCGGGACGCCGAGGCCCAGCGCAGTCTCCGCTCCACGAGACCCGCCGCCAGAGGGGCAAAATCTCCGGTGCGCGCCACGAACTCCACGTTTCCGGAGGCTACCAGCCGCGCGACCTCAGTCTGCCGTTTGAGTGGCGCGACTAGAATCACCGGCGCCGAAACCGCGACGTGCCGCAGAAAATCTTCCAGCGATGCGTCTCCGATAAATTCGGAGTCCAATAGAATCACGTCGATCGCGACGTCGGCCGCCACTTGGCGAAAGTGCTCCAAGCTCGAAGCGACTACGAGCCCGGCCGTTCCTGGAACGCCTTTCAGCGCCTGGATCATGCGCTGCGCTACATCGGGGTCGGCAATGCCCAGCAGCGGAATGCGTTCCACGGCAATCGCGCAGGAGGTGATGACGCTCATCTGCGTCACGTCCCTTGCTTCGCCACGGCGGTGAGTGCGCGATTTACGGCAAGCTTGATCTCTTCCACCAGGAAAGGCTTGGCGAGGTACGGCAGCTTGTGTCGTTCAAGAAATTCGTGCGTGCGCGGCGAAAGCGTATCGCCAGTGATGAAGATGATCCGATCGCGGATCGGGCTGCCTGTTCGCACCAGCGCATCGTAAAACCCAGCCCCGTCCAGCCGCGGCATTCGAAGGTCGCAGATCACCAGATCGTAGGCACTTCGCGACACGCGAGTCAGGCCCTCTTGGCTGTCGAGCACCGCCTCGGCCTGATGCCCTTCCTCGCGCAGAACGTCCACGACGAGTTGCGCCACCGTCGGCTCGTCTTCGACCACCAGAATCCGGCCCGTACGCGAAGCTTCGTTCCGTGCTGCAGGTTCGAGCAGCAGGGGAGCGCGTGAATTCGGCGAAACCGCGACGACCGGCAGCTCGACGACAAAGTGCGCCCCGCCACCGGGCTTGTTTTCAAAAGTCACTTCTCCGTGGTGTTGGTGGACGATGCCGTAAACGATCGACAGGCCCAGTCCGGTTCCGAGGCCCGGCTGCTTTGTCGTGAAAAAGGGATCGAAGATCCGCGATGCGATCTCAGGAGAAACGCCCGGTCCGTCGTCTGACACCTCGAGGACGATCCGGTCGACCCCGTGATTCCCCAGTCCTTCGATGATGTGGCTGGTATGGATCAGCACGCGCCCATGGCCGCGCCCTTCCAGCAGCGCGTGCTCCGCGTTGATCAGGAGATTCAGCACAACCTGCTGGAGTTGGTATGGATCGGCGACTGTTTGCGGCAAGCCGGGCGCGAGATCGCATATCACTACGATGTTTTCGGTTTTCAGTTCGTAGCTGCGCAGGGCCAGCGTGCGCTCCACGATCTCGTTCAGGTCCACCTGCGTGCGCTCGGGCGCCGTCTCGCGCGCGAAGTACAGCAGGTTCTTCACGATCCGCCGCGCGCGCTCCGCTTCCTGAGATACCTTCTTGGCCTGGGACAACTGGCTTGGATCGAGGCCATGCCCGAGCATCAGCTGCGCGTAGCCCATGATCGCGGTGAGCGGATTATTCAACTCGTGGGCAATGCCGGAAACCAATTGGCCAAGCGCCGCCATTTTTTCCGTTTGCAGCATCTTGGACTGGATTTGCCGCTCGCCCGTCACATCCGTATAGAGCTCGAGCCATCCGAGCTGGTGGCCTTCCGCATCCAGCACAGGGCGCGAGAATCTCTCGAACACGCGCCGCGCCGGCCGCATCAGCTCCAGTTCATCGTGCTGCGGTTCCCCCGAGCCGCCCGCATAGGCCCTCCACGGCGCCGCAAAGTCCGCCGGGCTGCGGAAGCGCTCCGCGAGCAGCTCCTCCAGCGCATCCACACTCGCCGTATTTTCAACTTCGCGCGCGCTCAATCCGAACAATTGCCCGAATCGTGCGTTCGAAAAACGGATGCTGCCCAACGGATCGATCAGCAGCACTCCCACGTGAACCGAATCCAATAGGCTTCGAAGTTCAGCCTCCAGATACCGCGATTTCGCCTCGGCTCGCTGCACGACCGGGCCATCCTCGATGCATAGAAGCAGGTGCTGCGTTCCAGGCAGAATCCAGCGCAGCGTGATCCGGACAGGAAATCCCGTCGTAAGCGACGCCTCGAAACTCGGCGGCCGCGCGGGACGCTGGCGCGGCGCCCGCAGCGAGGCCAACTGTTCCGTTGCCGGATCCGCCAGAAAATCTCCGAGGCCGATGCTGCGTCGCGTCGATTCCTTGAGACGCAGCACTTCGCGAGCGCGCGGGTTGGCCCTCTGAATCGCTCCGGACGAATCGACGATGACCAGAGCCTCCGCACTCGAGTCGAAAACAGCCGCGAACATTTCCTCCCCATAGCCGGCATGGAGGCCAACGCCCAGCGGCGCGTGCCCAGCTTGATTCCGAGGCGACGGATGTCCTGTGTTGCTCATGGTGATCACGTGTCTCATTGGCTCGACTACCAGCGCCAAACGACGATTCCGTAACCGCAAAGGATCGCAACGCCGATCGCGATCGCGTATTCCGCCGAACGCCGCGCTGCTTCGGCCCAACGCACTTCCCGTACGAACCGTTGTCTCTTGCGCATGCACAAGGTGCTTGCATAACTCTGACCAACCCGAACGCTACACAAAGTCCCGATGTTTCAACGTATTGGAGGGAAGGAAGAGAACTGACCGGACGCATAGCTTCCCACTTCGATACGAATAGAGACGAAAGCGTCCCTGTCTAGGAATCGATTGGATTGACGAGCGGGTTCATGAACGGGCCAACGATGCAAACAACTCGAGTTCCCTCGGGTCAGCTGGCTTGTGCGTGCGATTGTGTTTCGTATTGCTTGAGCTTGCGGTAGAGCGTCGTCTTGCCGATGCCCAATAGGCGAGCGGCGGCGAGCTTGTCTCCCCCTGCTTCGCGAAGCGCCCGCAGGATCGCGCGGCGTTCGAGCTCTTCAAGGGGCATCAGTTCGTCAGCCTGCGGCACGCGGTCGCCGGCAGCGTAGTGCAGGCCCGACGGCAAGTCGCCCACGTGCAGAATGGGCCCCGAGCCGAGCGCGACAGCGCGTTCGATGGCGTTCTCCAACTCGCGGATGTTCCCGGGCCAGTCGTATGCAATCAGGCGGGCCATCGCCTCCTCGGAGATCGCGCGTATGCGGCCCGCTTCGCTGAATTTTTCGAGGAACGCATTCACGAGCAACGGAATGTCGCTCTTGCGCTCTCGCAATGGCGGCAGCTTGATCTGCACGACGTTGAGCCGAAAGAAGAGGTCCTGGCGGAACTGGCCCTGGCGCACTGCCGTCTCGATGTCCCGGTTGGTCGCGGCGATCACGCGGACGGCTATGGAAATGCGGTCGGTCGATCCGACCGGCTTCACTTCCTTTTCCTGAATCGCGCGCAAGAGCTTTGCCTGCAAATCGATGGGCATGTCGCCGATCTCATCGAGAAACAGCGTCCCGCTTCCGGCCGATTCCATCAAACCCGTCTTCGCATGCATCGCTCCGGTAAACGCGCCCTTCACATAGCCAAAGAGCTCGGATTCGATCAGCGTGGGAACGAGAGCCGAACAGTCTACCGGAACGAACGGCCTGTTCCGCCGCGAGCCCGAAAAATGAATCGAGCGGGCCACCAGCTCCTTGCCGGTTCCGCTCTCGCCCAAAATTAGCACCGGATAGTTGTGCTGGCTCACCTTTTCAATCAACCGGTACACGCGCTGCATCTTCGTTGAGGTGCCGATCAGCCCGCCAAATCCCGGGCGCGTGCGCAGCTGCTCGCGCAGGATGCGATTTTCCTGATCGACTTCGAGCAGCCGGACCACGCGATCAAGTTTTCCGCGCAATTCGGAAACGTGGAACGGTTTCGTCACGTAATCGGCCGCCCCCATCCGCGTGGCCTCGACCGCGCTCTCGATCGTGCCGTATTGCGTCAAAACCATCACCGCCGTCTGCGGGTAGACCTCGCGGATGTGCTTCAGGAGTTCGATCCCGCCCATCTGTGGGATCCGGAGGTCCGTGATCACGATATCGACGGGGTGCTGTTCGAGGACGTCGAGTGCCTCCTCGGTCGTCGCAGCCATCCGGGCCTGCAGCCCCGCATCGACAACCACTTCGCGGCACAGGTTTCTCGTCGCGTCTTCGTCTTCAACGATCAGGACGCTGATTGCGAGCGGTCCGTGCACCGCCGCTGTCGCTTCTGCTCCAGTTGAGTACATGCGGTTCTCCTTCGGGAATCCCATTCCGACATGTGGATGCAAAAGAATAACCAACTGGGATTGCTGTCTTCTTTGAAAAGAGGGCCGTTATGGATTGGACCAACGTTCGATGGCGCGGAGTGTAGTGCCAAAAGGGAACGTTTTGCAAGACGGTAAAACTACTCACGCCGCTAAACCCCCAGACGACAGCAGGATGCAAATTCAGGAATGGCCTGGAATCCGAAATGGAAAGGGATCGTTTTCAGGATTAGAATATCGGGCAGTGAGTCGGAATCGTTTGGCAACTGCGCGCCGACCAACCTTGCCGGGCACTTCCGACATCTCACGTAACCGAATCTGTTCCGTACCGCTTTCTATCCAGCAGAGAGCGCCAAGCCAAATTGAAAAGGAGAGTGCAATGAAGCGGACAATTCTGCTTCCGGCTATGGTTGCTTTGCTGGCCCTTACGTTCCCATCCGCCTCAGTCGTTTTGGCTCAAGACCAGGCTCCCAACTCTAACAGCGCCACGGCGCCGAATGAGGTGGCTCCCGGAACGCGCTTCTTGATCCGCCTCGATGATGAGCTTGGCTCCCGCGATTCGAAAGCAGGGCACCGCTTCACAGCCCACACGATTGAGCCGCTTGCGAGTGCCGGCGGCACGGCGCTTCCCGCAGGGGCCGAGATACGCGGGCATGTCGACAAGGTCGAGGCCGCAGGCAAGACGGGCCGCGCCCGCATGTGGCTCACGTTCGACGATATCAGGACTCCCGACGGCTGGATGCCCCTGATCGCAATGGTTGACGACGTCCCCGGCGTCCATTCGATTCGCGTCGACTACGACCGCGAGGGCGAAATCGAGGTCACTTCCAGCAAACGCCAGCAAGCCGTCGAGGCCGCCGCAGCGGGCGCACTGGTGGGTGCGGCTGCTGGCGTGGCATCTCACAACGAAAAGGACGCGGCCATGGGAGCGGCGGTGGCGGCAGCCACGGCTTATATGGTCACGTCGGGTATCGGCCAAGAATTGGCCCTCGAGAAAGACACCAAAATCGAGATCATCCTCGAGCGGTCGCTTTATTTCGGACGGGGCTGACCCGCCGGATAACTGAGGTTGTCTGCCTTCAAGTCTGACTCCGAGCGATGCCATGGTGTGCCCGCAAGGCCTTCGCAGATGCGACTTTAGCTTCCGCCTGGGTTCGCTTGGAATTACCGGGGACTGCTGGTAGATTCAATTCTAGATGGCGCCCGATAACCAATCCCAGCAAAGAATTCTCATTGTGGAGGATGAGGACAACGCCCGGAAGGGCTACGAAGCCCTCCTCCGTAAATGGAACTTTGAAGTGCTGGGCGTCGCCACCGGTGAGGAAGCGCTCGCAAAGTTCCAGGAGTTTAATCCGCAGGTGATGCTGGCTGATGTCGAGCTTCCCGGCATGAACGGGCTCGATCTGCTGCGCCATCTGGGCGACGAGATCCAGCGGATTCCCGTCATCATCATCACCGGGCGCGGCAGCGACGAACGCGTGGTCCAAGCGATCGAGGTGGGCGCGTTCTGGTACATCGAGAAGCCGCTCAAGCCTCCGGTTCTCCGCGCGCTCCTCGATCGCGCCTTTGGACGCCTGCGAGACCGCCAGGCGGTCGCCGTCCTCACGCGCCAGCTGCGGGACGCGGGCAAACTCGGCGTGCTGGTCGGTTCATCCAGCCCGATGCAGGAAGTGATGAGACAGGTCGAAACGGCGGCGCCCTCAACGGCGTCCATCCTCATCACCGGCGAAACGGGATCGGGAAAAGAAATGGTCGCCCGTTCGCTGCACATGCTCTCCCCGCGGGCCGACCGCCCTTTTATCGCCATCAACTGCTCGGCGATTCCGGAATCGCTGATGGAAAGCGAAATTTTCGGCCACGAAAGAGGCGCGTTTACGGGCGCTGCGGAGCGCCGCATCGGTTGTTTCGAGCTGGCTCACGGCGGCACACTTCTGCTGGATGAAATCGGCGAAATGCCGGCTCAAACGCAAGCCAAGCTCCTGCGAGTTCTCGAGGATCACAAGGTCCGCCGCCTCGGCAGCAAGGTCGAAACCCCCGTGGACGTGCGCGTGCTTGCAGCCACGAATAAGAATCCCGAGCAGGCCGTCGCCGACGGGCATTTGCGGCAGGATCTCTATTTCCGGCTCAACGTCTTTCACATTCACCTGCCGCCCTTACGCGAGCACAAGGAAGATCTGCCGCTGCTGATCGAGCATCTGCTCGAAGAAATCTCCGAAAAGCACGGCAAGAAGGTTTCAGGCGTCGGCGCGGATGTGATGGAGCTTTTGCGTTCGTATCCGTGGCCGGGAAACGTTCGCGAGTTGCGCAACGTGCTTGAACGCGCGGCGATTGCTTCCGATCGCGGGATCATCGGCCGGCAGCATCTGCCGACCGATTTTGGCCACGCCGCGGCCACCGTCACGGCCGGCCTGAATGGCATGCGCTTTCCCATCGGCACGACCGTCGACGACATGGAGCGTGAGCTCATTCTTCAAACTCTGGCGGCGACGAGCCAGAATAAGACGCGCGCGGCCGAACTGCTCGGAATCAGTTTGAAAACGCTGCACAATAAGTTGAAGGAATACGAGGCGGGGCGGAAAGATGCGTCTCAGCCTAAAAACTAAGCTCACGCTGGCCACCTCGCTGCTGGTCCTCGCGGTGGTGGCGCTCGTCTCGGCTCTCTATCTCGGGCGGCTGATGCGCCAGACCTTGCGGCAGGCGAACGACAATGCCAGCTTTGTCGCTCAACAGATCTACAGCGCCTGCGGCAACGCACTCGAGCAGGCGACCGAGCGCGGCGACGCACCCGCTTCGCTCGCTCGCGCCGATCTGCACGACTACGTGCGGCGCGCTTTCGACAACAGCAGCACTCTCAACTCCCTCATCGAATCCGACGTTGGAATCTCAGCCACCATCTACGAAATCACGATCAGCGACAAGGACGGCATCGTGCTCCTGTCCAGCGACGCGTCGCTGCGGGATCAGAAAATTGCGACACGGCCCCCCATCAGCTCGCTCGTCCGCGCGGGGTTCTTTGAACAGCTCCGCGAACTGTATGGCCCGCCGCAAATCTACGAGTTTTCGCTTCCTTTCGACATCAGAACCTCGCCCTTCGGCGACATCCGCATCAGCTTTTCATCCGCCCTGATCCGCGATGAGATATCACCCGGGCTTCGATCGGCCGGTACATGGGCCCTGGGGGCCGTTCTGCTCTCGACGCTATTCGCATTCCTCTTCAGCCGCGTCGCCCTCGCGCCGATCGAGCGGATTTCGGCCCAGTTGGACCGCATCTCCGCCGGCCAATTCGACGCCGGGCCTGCCGTCGAACGCGGCGACGAACTCGGCGCGGTCAGCACCAAGATCGTCGGCATCGGCAAGCAGCTCCGGGACGTCCGCGAAATCTTCAGCACGTTGCGCGAAAACCTCGATCAGGTGATGAGCGGCTTGGGCGACGGCCTCCTTCTCTTTAATTCCGAGGGCCGGGCGGTGCTCGTCAGCCCTTCGGTCGAAAAATTTCTGGGCCGCCCGCCGGAAGAGTTGAAGGGCCGCCACGTGAGCGAAATCTTCTCGATGCGTCATCCCTTGCGCGGCGTATTGCAGATTCAAGGCGAGGAAATCTCGCCGGCCGAGGGAAGGGAACTGACGCTCGAAGGAAAAGAAGGGCCGCAACGCATCGGCGTGAACGTGCAGGTGATCCGCGAGCACGGTGCGCGGATGGGAACTCTCGTCACTCTGCGCGACGTGGAATCGATCGAACGCATCGGCAGCCAGCTCCAGGTCTCCGAACGCCTTGCTGCTCTTGGACGCGTGACCGCCGGCGTTGCGCACGAGGTGAAAAATCCGCTCAACTCCATGCGCCTTTGGCTGGAAGTCCTGAAGGCCAACATGCCGACCGATCCCGAGCCGCAGCAGGCCGTCAAAATGCTCGACAGCGAAATCGATCGGCTGGATCGCGCCGTCAAAACGTTCCTCAATTTCACCAAGCCTGTCGAAATCAATCTCGAAGAAGCATCCTTGCCCGCTCTCCTCGCGGATGTTTTGGACGCGGCGCGCCCATCGATCGCCAAGGCCGGCCTCACATTACAGGCCACCTTGCCCGAGGTATTCCCTCCCGTCCTGGTGGATCATCAACTGATCCACCAGGCTGTTTTGAACCTCCTTCTGAACGCCTGCGATTTCACCAGCCCGGGCGGAACGATCGCGCTCTCGCTCCGGCACAACAGCGATTACGCCATCATCGAAGTGCAGGATTCCGGTAAGGGAATCTCGCCGGAAGATCAAAAGAAAATATTCCAGCTTTTCTTTACCACACGCCCGGGCGGCACCGGCATCGGTCTCGCCAATACGTTTCGCTTTGTGCAGCTGCACAACGGGCGGATAGAATTTGAATCGGAGGCGGGACGCGGCACCACCTTTCGCATAGAATTGCCGCTCGGCCGGATTGCCGACGTTCCTGCGGGCAAGGTCCGCGATCTCACGCAGCCATTCGCAGCCGAGAAACGATAATGTCCAGCCGTTTCGACAACCGAATCGCTCTCGCGCTTTTGGCCTGCGTGCTTTCGCTCGTGACCGCAGGATGCGAAGGCAAGAATGTGCACGCCTCGGTACCCGCGGCCGCTCCCGCGTCCGCGCCCGCTCAAGCGGACCGCCCGATGACTACGGCGCCCGATACCGACGCGACTCCACCCACGGAGGTTGCTGCCACGCCCCCGCCCCCGATTCCGGCGCCGCCTCCTTCCTCGCCGTCTGTGGCAATTCCGGCCACGACGCCCGTGCCCGCTCCGCGCCGGCCCTCCGAAGCACAATCATCCGGCGAAGGCGACTCAGAATCGGCCACGCGCAAGCCCGCCTTGCAGATCACTCCGGAGCTTTCCCCGGGGGATCAAGCGAGCTACGAACGCAAAACGGCTGACGACCTCGCCGTCGCCGAGAAGAACTTGGGCCAGGCAAACGGAAAGCAGTTGAGCGCCGCCCAACAGGATCTCGTCGCAAAGATCACGAGCTTCGCTTCGGAATCCCGCGATGCAAGCAAGAGCGGCGATTGGGCGCGCGCCCAGAATCTGGCTCAAAAGGCGCGCCTGCTCTCCGTCGAGCTTCTGAATTCGCTGTGAACGCAATTAACTCCAACTCCGACAAGGATAGTTTATTTCGTTTTGGCGCACGCTTTCCCGCGGCTCCGGCGGAAATCTTTCGACAGGTCTATTGGATTCGCGTCTCGTTTGTGATAATTGTTACGCTTATGTGAACGATGTCCAATTCGGAGGGAACCTATGCCGGCCACGACTCACGATATACGGCAGTCCCTGTACTTGAAGGATCCGGAGTTTCGCAGTCTCGTTGAAGAGCATTCTCGTTGTGAATCCCGCCTCGAAGAAATTCTCAACTCAGCGTACCTAAGCTCGGAAGATCTCCTGCAAGAAGCAACCTTAAAGAAAATGAAGCTGCGCCTGAAGGATCAGATGGAATCGATCCTGGCGCGCCACCGCCATTTACCGCACTAACGTCGAGTTGGCCATCCACTTCTGTCGTACAATACAGTTGTATTCGATTTAGGAGTGCCGTTGCGCCCGGGCCGGCTGATTTTGTTTCGGCTTCGGCGTTGGAAGCCTCCTCCCCCAAATTTGATTCATTGTGAGGCACAGCTCCCGCCCGGATGAAATCGGGCTTCCGCAACCATGGTCAAAGAAGCGTATGGCTTCGCAATTCCTCCGCTCGCCATCGGAGTCATCTGTATTTTCTTTGGATGGAAATGGCCGGCCGGCATTCTTGTTTTCCTCGGCCTCTTCGTCTTCTATTTCTTCCGCGATCCCGAGCGCGCCATTCCCTCTGATCCCGGCGTCGTCGTTTCGCCCGCCGACGGCCGGGTCGTCGAGATCATCGACGAACTCTTCGATTCGACCATGGGTCACCGCATCAGCATCTTCCTCGCGATCTGGAACGTCCACGTGCAGCGCGCCCCAGTTGCCGGCCGCATCGCCAATGTCGTTTATCGCCCGGGCAAATTCATGGGCGCGTTTCGCTCCGCGGCCTCTCGCGAAAACGAACAAAACGTCATCTATATCCATACGCCACAAGGAAACATGGTTTTCAAACAAATCGCCGGAGCCATCGCGCGCCGCGTGCTATGCTGGAAAAGTCCGGGTGAAGAGGTCGCTCTGGGCCAGCGGGTGGGCTTGATTCGCTTCGGCTCGCGGGTCGATATCTGGCTCCCGATGGACGCGGAAATTGTCGTGAAGCGCGGCCAAAACGTCGCGGGCGGGGCGAGCGTCATAGCCAAATGGAATTCAACACCATAGATCCGATCGGCCAGGAAGAAGAGCCTCGCCGCCTGTTTCGCAATCATCGGCTGCGCCGGGGGGTTTATCTCCTTCCGAGCGCCTTCACGGTCGCCAATCTTCTTTGCGGCTACTACGCGATCCTTGCAACGCTCGACGGCCGCGCCGGCGATTTCAACAACGCCGCCTGCGCCATCGGCTACGCGATCATTCTGGACTCCCTCGACGGCCGCGTCGCTCGCGCCATGGGAACCAACAGCGAGTTCGGCAAGCAGTTTGACTCCCTGGCGGACATCATCAGCTTCGGCATCGCCCCTGCATTCCTGGCCTATGCCTGGGGCGTGCGCGCCATGGCTGCTCAGGCCGCGCCTGATGCGCTTCATCTGACGCAGCTCGGCTGGCTGCTCGGTTTCTTTTATCTCGGCTGCACGGCCTGGAGACTCGCCCGTTTCAATATTCAAGGAATGGCCGAGGGCAGCAGTCGGTTCTTTGTCGGCATGCCATGCCCGGCAGCGGCCGGCATGATCGCCGCTACGGTGCACTTCTTCCAGATTCCAATTGCCGATGCTCGCTTCTCCGTCCTTTGGCTGCTGCTGCTGATTCTGCTCGGCGGCCTCATGTCCAGCACGATCCGGCACTACAGCTTCAAGGATATCGAGTGGGCGCGACGCCGACCGTCGCTGTTTGTCGTCCTGATCGTCCTGTTGATCGGCGCGATCTTCATGTTCTCTGGCCCCACGCTGCTGGTGATCGCGACAGTCTATACGGCGCACGGCCTCGTCCTTCAGGGCGTCAAAACCGTCCGGCGCCGCGTCGCCTCGCGCCACGCCTGACCTATGCCCTCCGGGCACGGCATTCTCCATCGCGTCGCCATCGTCGGCGCCTCTTCGCTCCTCGGTAAGGAACTGAAACAGGTTCTCGAAGACCGCCGATTCCCTGCGAGTGACATCATCCTCCTCGATGAGAGCGTCATGGCCGGAACCCTGACGGAAGCGGCCGGCGAACCCACGTTCATCCGTGCGCTTGAAGAAGACAGCTTCGAGGGCGCGCATTTCGTCTTCTTCGCCGGCACGCCCGCCGACGCCGAACGCAACTGGCGCACAGCTCAAGGGGCAGGCGCCACCGTGATTGACCTCACCGGCGCTCTATCGGCCGCGGCCCCCAACGAATCTGGCGCCATCGCGTGGATTCCGTCTCTCGCAGCCGTATTGCCGCCGGAAAGTGCGCCAAGCCCTTCGTCGACGCCGCTGGCCTACACCTCTCCCGCGGCGCCCGCGATCATCGCGTGCACGCTCGCCGCCGGTTTCGCGAAGCTTCAGCCGCAGCGAATCGTCCTGCTGCTCTTTCCTCCCGTCTCCGATCGCGACCGGGCCGGCATCGAGGAACTCGAGAGCCAGACAGCCAGCCTGCTTTCCTTCCGCGAAATCGACCGCACCGTCTTCGACGCTCAGGTCGCCTTCAATCTGCTTGCCCGCCATGGTGAAGCAAGCAAACCTCGCATCGAGGATGTGCGCGCCGCAATCGCGCGCGACGTCGTCCGCTACCTCGCGGGCCGCGCGCCCGTCCCTGCAATTCAACTGGTGCAAGCGCCTGTATTTTACGGGTATGCTTTCGCTGCCTACGCTGACCTTGTGTCGCCCAGCAAGGCCGAATCGCTCGGCCAGCTCGAAGCGGCATTTGCCGGCCTCGGCGTGAAAGTAGCCGCGCCGGACGATGCCTCGCCGACCAACATCAGCGTCGCTGGCGAGAGCGAGATTCACCTCGCGCGGATCGAGCCGGATCCCAGCATCGAAAGCGGCGCCTGGATCTGGGGCGTGGTTGATAATTTGCGGCTTGCAGCGACCAACGCCGTGCGCATTGCGGAGGAGCTTGTTGCGAAGTTGCCGGATTGAAGTGCGGCCGCCTCACGCATCCCGGTTTGAAGTGATGCGGTGCGCGCCCTTATCGTTCTCCTTCTTTCTTGCGACTCTCGCGATCGCGATTTTCATGCAGGGTTGCGGCTACCACGTCGCCGGGCACTCTGCGAACCTGCCGTCCGAATGGACGACGATGGCGATTCCGGCGTTCAAGAACGACACCACGCGGTATCGCATCGAGCAGCGTTTCACGGAGGCGACCATCCGCGAATTCATCACGCGCACGAAATATCATGTCGTGCAGGACCCTGTGTCCGCCGACGCCGTGCTCCACGGCGAAGTCCTCTCGATTGACACCACGCCGGTGCTCTTCAACGCGACCACCGGTGAGGTCACCACCATGCTCGTTACCGTGCACACGAAAATTTCCCTCGTCGATACTCACACGCATAAACCCGTATATCAGGATAACGACATGGTTTTCCGCGACGAGTATCAGATCTCGACCGACGTGAACAGCTTCTTCGAGCAGCAGGACCCCGCGCTCGAGCGCATGTCCCGCGATCTCGCGTCGCACATCGTCGCCAACGTGCTGGAGGGCTTCTGATGGCATCGACGTCCCCGGAAAAGCTCCTCGAACAGCTCGCTCGCGGCAAAGCCATCGGGGCCGTGCTTCTTCTCGGAACCGACCACTACCTACGCGAGATGTGCCGCAATCGGATCATCGAAGTATGCGTTCCGGAGGCCGCTCGCGACTGGGCCGTCGGCCGCCTCTCCGCCCGCGATGCGGGATGGGACGAGATTCTGCAGCGCGCCGAAACCCTGCCGATGCTGGCGCCGCGTCAGGTGATCGTGGTCGAAGATGTGGAATCAGTCGAAAAGCTTGGCGAGAAATCACGCGAGGAAATCATCGAGGCGCTCGAGAAATATCTGAGTTCGCCTGCGCCATTCACAGTCCTGGTGCTCGAAGCTTCCGAGCTGGACGGCCGCCAGAAATTCCGCAAGCTCCTCGGCGAGAAAGCCCTCGTCGTCGAGTTGACCATCGGCGGCGAATCGGCCGCCGCGCTCGCCTCGCAGATGGCCAAGGATCTCGGCGCTGAAATCGACCGCGATGCCGCCGCGCTGCTGGCCGATATCGTCAATGCCGAACCCGCCCGCATCCACGGCGAACTCGAAAAGCTAGCCACCTACGCGCTGGGACGCCGCATCACGACCGCCGACGTCGAAACTCTGGTGGTCGCGGCCCGCAAGAATACCGTCTGGCAACTCACCGATATGCTCGCCAGCCGCAGGCGGCGCGACGCCCTCGCGTTCCTCGATAATCTCCTGCGCGAAGGCGAGCAGCCGATCGGCATTGTCGGCGCTCTTGCGTGGACCTATCGCAAACTCGTCGAAGCGCGCGATCTTCCCGCCCACACCGGCGGTTTTCAAGCCGCGCGTCAGCTTGGCATGCGGCCCGAGGCCGCCGAAGCTGCAGTCCGCCAGGCGCACCGCGTCCCGAAGAGTGAACTCCTCTCCGGCCTGGTCGCTCTCGCCGAGGCCGATAGCCAGCTGAAGTCTTCGAATCCGGATCCGCGCGCCCTGATGGAGTTCCTGATCGCGCGCCTCACGACGCCCGTATCCGCACTCGTTTCCCACGCCAGGTAGCGCAAAAAGAAAAAGGCGCCCCGAAACCCCGGAGCGCCTCAACGAAAATCGTTTGCCCTTGCCGCTGCTACTTCTTCGCCTGAATTCCGTTCAACGCGAGCGCCAGCCGCGATTTGTAACGATTCGCGGTGTTCTCGGCCAGCGTGCCCTTGCGGATCGCCTTGTCGAGCTCGGAAAATGTCGCCGACATCAATTTGTCCGCGCCGGCCTTATCCGCAGCCGTCAGCGCCGCCCGCATCCGGCGCAACGCCGTGCGGACCCTCGTGCGATTCATGCGGTTGATCGCCGCGCGCCGCTCGGCCTGGCGGATATTCTTGAGGACCGATTTCGTCTTCTTTCTGTGCTTTACCGGCGTACCCTGAGCCATTCATTACTCCTTAGCGTTAGTTTCAGATGAACCAGAGTAGCGAACCAGCCCACCTCTGTCAATTTCGATGCCTCTTATCGCCGCGCTGACAAGCGAGACTGCACCGTTCCTGTCTTGCCAAAAAGTGCCGCGCGACATACGCTCAATGGGCGACGAACGCCCCTTCGCTCATGGCGACCAAGAACAATTCGAAACCCAAGCCGGACGACGTCGCCGGCGGCTGCCTCTATGTCGTCGCCACTCCCATCGGCAATCTCGAAGATATCTCGCTGCGCGCCCTCCGCATACTCAAGGAAGCCGACGTGATCGCCTGCGAAGACACGCGCCAGACGCAGAAGCTCCTCTCGCACTTCGACATCCCGAAGCGCCTCGTCAGCTACCACGAGCACAATGAAATCACGCGCGCCGCGGAGCTCGTCATCGAGCTCGAGCAGGGCGCGAAAGTCGCTCTCGTCAGCGACGCCGGCACGCCCGCGATTTCCGATCCCGGGTACCGCCTCGTAAGCCTCTGCCTGCGCCACGGGATCGAAGTCGTGCCTGTGCCGGGCGCCTCGGCATTCGTTGCCGCGCTCGCTGCATCGGGAATGCCCGTCGGTGAATTCACTTTTGCAGGATTTCTGCCGGCGCGGCCCACGGCGCGCCGCAAAGCCCTGCGTGATCTGGCAACCGAGCCGCGAACCGTCGCGATCTACGAGGCGCCGCATCGCCTGCTCGACACACTCGAGGACGCGCTCGAAATCCTGGGCAATCGTCCCGCGGTCATCGCGCGCGAGATCACCAAGGTCTACGAGGAGTTCCAGCGGGGGCACATCGAAGACCTGCTCGCCGCCGCACAAAAGAAGGCCCCTCGCGGCGAAATCACTCTCCTCATCGGCCCGCCCGATGGACACGCGACGCACGCCGACGCGGATGCGACGGCAGCAAGCCTGGTCCCACTCGCGCGCCGCGTCGACGAAATCATGAACGACCGCGGAATCGACCGCAAAGCCGCGCTGAAACAGGCCGCCCGCGAGCGCGGCATCACCCGCCGCGAAGCCTATAAGCAGCTCCTGATCACGCGCGACGAGTAACTCTCGCGCGCGTCCGCAGCCTGCCGGAAAATCCTGCGGCATAAAGCCTCCGAAAATTTCGCTTGACACGCATCGTCCCATCCACTACATATTGTAGCGCTACAATGACTAACACATACGCGAAGCGCCCTAAAGGCCTCGGCGAAGTCGAACAGTCGGTGATGGACTATATCTGGGCCCACGGGCCCTGCTCCGCGGAATCCTGCCGCGAGGCTCTTGCGCCCACGCGCCCGATGAAGGAATCGACCGTCCGGACAATTCTCAGCCGGCTGGAGCACAAAGGGTTCGTCTCGCACGAAGTCGAGGGCCGCACCTATATCTATCGGGCCGCCGAGGCAAGGCAGAACGTGGCCGTGCGCGCCGTGAAAAGCATCATCGACCGCTTCTGCGGGGGATCGGCGGAGGAACTCGTCGTCGGCATGGTCCATCACGCAATGATCGATCGCCAGCAGCTCGAACGGCTCACTCGAAAAATCGCGCAGGAAAAAACGAAGGAAAAATCAACATCCGGAGCGAGGGGCCGCTCCGGCAGGAAGGAACATTAGCTCATGTCGCTCACAACGATCCATGCAGGTACGATTTTCCTGGCCACCCTCGGGAACGCCGCTGCGCGCGCGCTCTTGCTCGGTTGCTTCGTGGCCGCGTCGCTCTGCGCGTTTCGCGTCAAGAGTGTGCGAACGAGGCTGCTCGCCTGGAAGGGCATGCTCCTCGCCGCTCTCGCGATGCCTCTGCTGATCGCGTTCTGCCCTGCCGTCCAACTCGCTGTGCCGGTGCCGAATCTGCCGCAACGCGCCGCCAACGTCCGGGCCGAAGCGCCGCAGGCTGTCGCGGCCTATCCCGGCGTAATCGCGCCCGATGTTGCGGCCGCGCTGAGCACGGTCGGCCGCGCGCCGGTGTCGTCCAAAACAGCTTCCTCGTCACCAGTGGCGCCTGCCGCTTCGACCGGGCATCGCCCGGTTCCATGGCTCATTCTGGCCGTCGCAGCGTATCTCGCCATTGTTTTGGCTTTTCTCCTTAGGCTGGCCATCGGCATTCGCTATGGAAAGCGGCTCGAGGACGCCGCTCGATCGATCCGCGATTTGCGAACAACGGAAATTCTTTCCGCCGCTTCCCGCGCCGCTGGATTGAGTGCAGCTCCCCGGCTGGCGGAATCCGAGATGCTCTTCGTGCCGCTGATGCTGGGCGTGCGCGAACCTGTGATTCTGCTCCCCGCCGGCTGGCGCAACTGGGACGACGAAGAATTTGCGGCTGTGCTGGCGCACGAGCTTTCGCACATCGAGCGGCGCGACGCGCTTTGGCAGCGCCTGGCGCTGATTCATCGCGCGATCTTCTGGTTCAGCCCGCTGGCGTGGTGGCTTGAACGCCATCTGGCGGATCTCTCCGAGCAGGCAAGCGACGAAGCCGCACTGGCCGGCGGCGCGGATCGCACGCGTTACGCCGAAACCCTGCTCGGCTTTTTCGCGGAACTCGAAGCGGCGCCGGAACGCGTGTGGTGGCACGGCGTAGCGATGGCCAAAGTTGGACAAGCGGAAAAGAGAGTCGAGCGGATTCTGGCGTGGAGGAGAGCAATGTCGAACGCGATGTCGAACAGACTCACGAAGGCTCTCGCAATATGGCTGGCGATCTGCGCAGTGCCGGTTGTCGCGCTGACGGCGTCCCTGCATCCTTCCTTCTTCAGGCTGCAGGAACAGCAGGTTCCTGCGCTCGCCCCTCCTCCGCCGCCGAAACTCGCGTCCCCCGCCAATCCGAGCGCAAACTCCGAGCCCGAGCCTGCTCCCTTGCCGGCGGCTGCGCCGCTTCCCAATCTGCCGAACGATCCGAACGAACCCAGTGCCTCCGACGCGGCGCCAAATGTTGTGCCTCTGCCGCCGCTGCAACAAGTGGCGCCGGTGCCTTCCGAAGCGCAGGTTCCGGTAACACCGCCTGCGCCACAGCCGTTTGAGGGCTGGGGCAATTGGAACTGGGGAGCCAACGATTGGCCATGGGGCTCGCGCTTCGTGATCGTCACGCCGGGTTCGGAGCCGTGGATGGCGTCTGGTTCCGACGAGGATATGCAACACGCGAAATCGCTACAGGACAAAATACCGGGCGATTTCATCTGGTTCGAGCGCGACGACAAATCCTACATTATTCGCGACCAGGCCACCATCGACCGTGCGAAACAGCTATGGGCCAACCGCGATGATTTCGCAAAGCAGCAGGAGGCGTTCCGGAAAAAGCAGGAAGAGTTCGGGAAGGAAATGCGCGAGCAGGTCCAGCAGAAAATGGCCGACATCCGCGTGAACATTCCCGATCTCACGGCGGAGATCCAGAAACTCCAGTCGGAAGTGAAAAACCTCAACGCAAGTGGCGCAACCCTGCAGCAGCTGGGTGACCTTCAAAAGGAAGTCGGCGAACTTCAGCGCCAGCTCGGCGAGACTCGCTGGCAAAGCGGAAACGAGATGAACGACCTCGGGCGCCAGGCGGGCGACCTTGGCCGGCAGATGGGCGAATTGGGCCGGCAGGAGGGCGAGATGGCGCGGCAACAGGTGGAACGGGCGCGTCAAGCGGCGGAGCAGATGAAGCAGCTTCTCGACGATGCGATCGCGAAAGGCCTCGCGAAGCCCGAGTGATTTTACGAAGCCGCGCGGTCGGAGTTGACTGCATCGCGCGAAAAGAAAGTATCGACGCAATCGAGGATTTCGCCGGCCGTCTGCGCGTGGTGCACCTGATGCCGCAGTTCGCCGCCGTTGCGCACGCCGTGCGTGAAAAACGTCGCAAACTGCTTCATCTTGCCGATCGCATCGGGCATTTCTGCGTCGATCAGGCTGCGGAAATAGCCTGATAGCAACCGGTAGCGATCGCCTTCCGTCGGCTCGTCGTAACGCCCGGTCGCAAGGAAGTCCCCGATCTGCCGGAAGATCCACGGATTCGAAGACGCGGCCCGCCCGATCATCACGGCGTCGCAGCCCGTTTCTTCGATCATGCGCACCGCATCCTGCGGCGTGCGAATATCACCGTTGCCGATCACCGGAATGCGCACGGCTTCTTTCACGGCGCGAATCACGCTCCAGTCGGCCGTGCCGGAATATCCCTGCATGCGGGTGCGCGGATGCACCGCGACGGCTTCGATCCCGATCCGCTCGGCCATGCGCGCCACGTCCACGGCAACGATGTTGTTCTCGTCCCACCCCGAGCGGATCTTGATTGTCAGCGGAATGCGCACCGCCGCGCGCACCGAGCGAAAAAGCTTCTCGATCAAGGGCAAGTCGCGCAGCAACCCTGAGCCGCCGCATTTCACCACTTTCTTCACCGGGCAGCCCAGATTGATGTCGACGTGATCGAATCCCAAATCCTCGGTCAGCGCCGCCGCCGAAGCCATCACCTGCGGATCGGACCCGAAAATCTGCGCCGCGATCGGCCGCTCGTCCTCGTCGAAATAGAGGTACCGCAGCGTGCGCGCGGCCTGTCGCGTGAGCCCTTCGGCGCTGGTGAACTCCGTCATGATCAGCCCGCACGAGCCGAGCGATCGGATCACGCGCCGGAACACGGTGTCCGTCACGCCGGCCATGGGCGCGAGGATCGTCGCCGGGCGGATCGCCACATCCCGAATTTTGAGTTCTGCTGGAAACATAAGAAGAGAGTGGCGCTAGACGCGCGTGCTGTCGAGCCGTTCGCGGGTGAAGGTTTCGCCTGCCTCAACATCGGCCGCCAGCGGCGCAGCAGCGCCAACCGACGCCGATGCGCTCGCGCCTGCGGCTCGCCGCGCCGCCGCGCCGTTTACGAGATGCGCGAGCAACGCTTCCTTCGAGCCGCCGAAAAAGCCTTCGATCACCTGCCCGAGCGCCTGCGCCCGCGCTTCCTCCGCGCTGAGCCTTGGCCGGTAGACGTACGCTCGACCCATCTTCCGCCGCTCGACCACTCCCTTGCGCGCCAGCCGGTCCATGATCGTCATGATCGTGGTGTAAGCGCGCGCGCGACGCGGCGCCAGCTGATCGCGAATCTCGCGCACCGTGCCTTCGCCGATCGGCCATAGCGTATTCATGCAATCGAGCTCGAGCGGCGCGAGATCGAGCACCGAACGCTTCGACAAATGCGGAAGCAAGGGGCCCTTTTCGATCGTTTCGTTCAGCGGCAGGCTCATCTTTTTTCCGCGTCCTTTACAGCATCAAAAGGCAGGGTCGAAGTCGTTGCGGCGGTGGGGCCTTTGTCGTTCAGGAACGGCTTCGTCCGCAGCACTGACCGCCGCAGCGAAGGATTCCGTTCCGTCCAAATCTCCTCGCCGCTTGTGGAATCCAGCGTCGCGTACACGCCCGCCATCTTCGAATCCAGATCGTCGATGAAGTGCAGCGCCAGCGCTTCCGGAATCTGCGGCAGCGCCGGCGAGCCGAACTCGTACGAGCCGTGGTGGCTCAGGATCATGTGCTCCAACAGGACGCCGAGCGGTTCCGGGAATCCCGAAATCGCCTTCCGCTTTTCCCGCACCAGCGCCGCGCCGATTGTGATGTGCCCGAGAAGCCGGCCTTCCGTCGAATAATCGATCGCGCGAGTGTACCTCAACTCGTCCAGTTTTCCGATATCGTGCAGCACCACGCCCGCGAGCAGCAGGTCCGGGTCCAGTTGCGGATAGTGCGCCGATACGTCCGCCGCCAGGCCCATCAGGCTCACCACATGCTCGAGCAATCCCCCGAGATACGCGTGATGCATCGTCATCGCCGCAGGCGCGCGTTTCAATTTCGGTGCGATGGCGGGATCATCCACCACGCTCTCGAGCAACTGCTTCAGCCACGGATTCTTCATCCCGCGGATTGCCTGGCGCAGCCGGCCATAGAGCTCTTCAACGTCGTATTTCGTGTGCGGCAGGAAATCGCCGAGGTCGTAATCGTGTTCGAGCGCCGGAACGATCTGCTCAAGCGTCAATTCCTTGCGCCCGTTGTAGAGCTTCACGCGCCCGCGAATCTGCACCACGTCGTCGCACTCGAAGGTCGCCGCCAGCGGCGCATAGTTCTCCCACATCTTCGCCGGAATTGTTCCGGTGCGGTCGGCGAGCTCCAGATGCAGCCAGGAAGTCCCGGTCCGCTGCGACGTGCGGACTTCCTTTTCGCGAACCAGGAAGAGCGATGCGACCAATTGTCCGTCCGCGAGATCGGTGATGAAGTGAGATTTCATAGACCGCCGTTTACGTTGGGCAGCGCCACCTTGTGTTTGCCCTTCTTCTTTTCGACCGCGTCCGGCGTCGGCGCCACTTCCTGGATCACAGTCGCGCCCGGCACCGCGGCCGTGTCCGTGAATCCGGGCTTCACCGTGACGTAACTCTCTTCGCGCAGCTCAGCCAGATAACTGCGCATTGCAGGATCCATCTTCTGCTTGTAGATGACGTTGGTGATCTGCTCCGAGACTTTGTCGAGCGGCTGCAAACCCGCCTCATAGTGCTCGTTCACCTTCAGGATCTCAAACCCGGTCTTCGTCTGGATTACGTCGGTGATGCCGTTCTTGTCCAGTTTGAAGACCGCATCCGCAAGCTGCGGCGCCAATTGGTCGCGCTCGTAAGTTCCCAACCCGCCACCGTCCTGGGCCGTGGAGCCCTCCGAGTGCCGCTTCGCCAGCTCCGCGAAGTCGTCGCCGTTCACGATTCGCTTGTGCAGGTCGTCGGCCTTCGTCTTGATGGCTGCAATCTCTTCGGGAGTCTTTCCCTCCGTGCTCAGGAAAATCTCGGAAAGATCCACCTGCTCCTGCCGGACGAAATCCTGCTTGTGGGCGTCGTAATATTTCTTGATCTCATCGGGGCCGATGTCCATCCGGCCGCCCACTTCCTGCTGAATCACTTTCTGCGTCAACAGGCCGTTGCGCATCTGCTGTTTGTAATCTTCCCAGACGATCCCCTGCTTCTCGACGGCCTTCTCCAGATCGTCCATCGTGGCGAGATTGTTCTCTTTGCGGACCTCGTCCAGCCGCTTCACCAGGTCCGCCTCCACGTCGATATCCATGTCCTTGGCGCGCTCGATCAGAAGCTGTTGATCGATCATGTCTCGCAGCAGGTTTTTCTGCCGCTCTTTCATCTGCGCCTGCAGCTCTTCCGGCGTGCAACTCGGGCAATCCTGCCGGACCTCCTCCCCCAGCCCCTGCGCCGCCTTCTGATAGTCGGAAAGCGTGATGATCTGATTGTTCACGCGCGCCACGATCTCTTCCACCAAGACGTCCTTCGACGACGGCGTCTGCGATTGCGCGCGCACTCCAGGCGTTACGAAAAACACTGCAAAGCCGGCCAGCCATCCTATGGAAAGCAAATTTCGGTTTTTCATTGGGTCTCTCGCGAAATTCTATCTCTACGATTGTAGTTGCCGCAATACGTTTCTCACTGCCTCCATCACGCCGCCTTTGTACCCTTTCCAGTGCAGCCAGAGCACTCCGGTCGGATCGAGCCTCATGTCGCGGTGTTTTCGGATCAGTTTTACGATCTGCTCTGGACCGAGCGGCGTGTCTTCGTAGAACTTGAGGGCCACCTCGTCGCCGCGACGGTCGATGGAAGCCACCAGCAGCTTCTCCGCCTGCGCCTTCAGCACCGCGTAATCGAGCAGGTTCACCACGGCCGGCGGCGGCGGCCCGAACCGGTCCTCGAGCTCTTTCCGCACTTCGTCGCGCGCCGCATCCGAAATCACGCCCGCGACGCGCTTGTAGATCCTCAGCCGCAGATTCTCGCTGTCGATGTACTCCGAGGGAATCCGCACATCCAGGCCCAGGTTGAGGGTCGCCCGCCGCTCCGGCGTCACCGCCTCGCCCTTCCTCTCGGCGACGGCTCGCTCCATCATCTGGCAATACATGTCGAAACCGACCGCCTCGATGTAGCCGTGCTGTTCGCGCCCCAGCAGGTTTCCCGCGCCGCGCAATTCGAGATCGAGCGCCGCAATCCGGAATCCCGCGCCGAGATCGCTGAATTCCTTGAGCGCCGCAAGGCGCTGCCGCGCGATCGGCGTCAGCGGCACATCAGGCGGTACAAGCAGATACGCATACGCTCGCTGGTTCGATCGCCCCACTCGCCCGCGCAACTGGTACAGCTCCGAAAGCCCCATGCGATCCGCGCGATTGATCACGATCGTGTTCGCGCGCGGGATATCGAGCCCGTTCTCGATGATCGTGGTCGACACCAGCACGTCCGCCTCGCCGCGGACGAATTTCATCATCACCTTCTCGAGTTCCGCCTCGCGCATCTGGCCGTGCCCCACCACAATTCGCGCGCGCGGCGCCACCCGCTTCACAAGCGACGCCAGCGAGGCGATCGACTCCACGCGGTTGTGCACGAGGAAAACCTGCCCGTCGCGATCCAGCTCTTCCTCGATCACTTTTTGCACGAGATTCTCGCTGAACGGCGCAACCGTCGTTTGGATCGCCAGCCGGTCCTTGGGCGGCGTCTCGATCAAGCTCATATCGCGCAATCCCACGAGCGACATGTGCAGCGTGCGCGGGATCGGCGTCGCCGACATCGTCAGCACATCCACGTTCTTGCGCATCTCCTTCAGCCGTTCCTTGTGCGCCACGCCGAATCGCTGCTCTTCATCGACGATCAGCAGCCCCAGGTCGTGAAACTTCACGTCCTTCGACAGTATCCGGTGCGTGCCGATCACGACGTCCACCTTTCCGGCCTCGAGTTCTTCGAGCGTCTTCTTCTGCTCTTTCTCGTTGCGGAACCGGCTCAGCATCTCGATGCGCACCGGAAACGCGGCGAATCTTCGCCGGAAGGTCTCGTTGTGCTGAAAAGCCAGCACCGTCGTCGGCGCGAGCAAGGCCACTTGCTTCGAATCCGATAGCGCCTTGAATGCCGCCCGCATGGCGACTTCCGTCTTGCCGTAGCCCACGTCGCCGCACAGCAGCCGGTCCATCGGCAGCGTCGATTCCATGTCGCGCTTCACATCTTCGATGGCCTTTAGCTGGTCCGGAGTTTCCTCGAACTCGAAAGCATCTTCGAACTCCCGCTGAAAATTGGAATCCGGCTGGAACGCATGCCCCACCGCCGTCTTGCGTTCGGCGTAGAGCGCAAGGAGCCCGTCCGCCATGTCGTCGACCGACTTCCGCACGCGCGTCTTGCGCGTCTCCCAGACCGTGGTGCCTAGGCGGTCGAGCGCGGGCGGCTCGCCTCCCAGCGATTGGTATTTCTGCACCAGGTCCAGCCTTGCGAGCGGCACGTAGAGCTTCGCGTCGTCCGCGAAATGCAACAGCATGAATTCGCCCGTCGCGCCCTCGACCACCACCTGCCGCAATCCGTCGAACTGCCCGATCCCGTGATCGACGTGCACCACGTAGTCGCCCGGCTTCAGGTCCGAGAAATCGCTGAAGAAACTCGCCGTCTTCGGGCGCGCTCGTTTCCGCTCGGGCGGCGAAAGCGTCTCGAAAAGATCGCCGGTGCCGTAGATTGCAAGCCGTGCCGCGGGAAACACCACGCCCTCGGCCAGCGGCGCTTTCACGATCACCATCGCCGGCGCGTTGCTGCTGCTGCCTTCCTCCGCCAGCCGCGTCACCGTCACGTTCTCTTCCAGCTCGCCGAGCCGGTAAGGCAATTCGTATTCGTGGCAGATGTCCGCAAAGCGTTCGAGCTCTCCGGTGCTCGCCGCGGAAACGATCACGTGCTCGCCCTCGCCAAGCCGCCGCCGCACTTCGCCCATGAACGCCGCCACGTTGCCGTGATACCGCGTGGTCGGCTGCGTCTGCACGGCGAGCGGCACAGCGCCTTCCATCGCGACTCCAAGATGCTCGATCGCGAGGCGCGGGAAGAGTTCCTGTGCGAGCGACCACTCCTCTTCGCTCAGGATGTATCGGCTCGCAGGCTCCGCGAGCGGATCGTCGGCCTCCTCGAATGCCTGGTCGAGCCGCGCGCGATACTTTTCGATCGCACTCGTAATCAGCGACGGCTCATCCAGCACCACCAGCGGATCGGTGGCGAGATCGAATAGCACCCCGTTGCGCTCGTGCTGCAGCATTTCGCGGAATTCCCACCCGGGATAGAGGCCTTCCGGCAATTCGCTATCCTCGCGGCCCGATTCCGACGATACCCGCATCGGCTCGAGCACCTGGACGTGCCGAAGTGTTTCCGTCAGCGGCAAGAGCGTCGCGCGCTCCATCGGATTCGTCGAGCGCTGCGTATTGGGATCGAATGCCCGAATCGACTCGATGGTGTCTCCGAAGAGTTCGATACGGACCGGCTGCGGCGTCTCCGGCGAAAATACGTCGATGATCCCGCCGCGCACCGAATACTGCCCCGGCATCTCGCACGTCGTGTGCTTCTCGTATCCCGCGCCGCTGAGAAACTCGATGAAATCCTCGTGTCCGATCGACTCATCGCGCGCGATCGTGCGCGCCAACCCCCGGTAAAACTGCGATTCGCGCATCCGCCACAAAACCGCCTGCGCTGGCGCAATCACGATATCCGCTTCGCCCGTCGCCAGCCTCCACAGCGCGACCGCGCGCGCCTCCGAAATCTCCGCATGCGGCGAGCGCCCCTCGTACGGCAGCACATCGTGCGCCGGAAACCACGCCACTCGGCGGCCGGGCTTTCCCGTCACCGCTTCGTAAAACCAGCGCATCGGATCGAGCAGCGCCTCGGCGCGCTGATTCGATTCCACCACCACGATGGCAGGGCGCCCGAGCTTGCCGAACACGATCGGAACCAGCAGCGCTTTCGCCGAATCCGTGAGGCCCGATAGATCGACCTTGCCGCCCTCGCGGCGCAGCCGGTCGCACGCGTCATCGACCGCCGCCTGCCGGCCGATGCGCCCGAAAAGTTCGGAAACCAGCGGAAGAATCATGTACGGAGACTTGCGATGCGCTCGATCAATTGCGCCGTGGAGTAGCCCGGTTCGAGCGGGACGCGCACAACCCTGCATCCCAGCGCTTCCAGTTCGCGCTGGTGAAGTCCGGACTCACGCTGCGTCCGGGAACCGCCCTCCACAAACACGTCGGGCGCGAACTGCAGCAAAAACGGATGCGGAGAAGGTTCGTCGAATGACGCCACGAAATCCACTGCGGCGAGAGCCGCGACGATTTCCACCCGCTCGGCGGCCGGCGTCACCGGGCGCTCCACTTTTGTGGCGCCGCCAAACTGCTCGCGTACGCTCGCGTCGTCCTGCACCGCAACCGCCAGGACATCGCCGAGCGACCGCGCCTGTTCGAGAAGGCGAATGTGCCCCGGATGCAACAGGTCAAACGAGCCGCTCGCGCACACCACTTTCCTTCCGTTGCGTTTCCATTCGCTCCGGCGGAGAATCAGCTCACCTTGCGAGACGACTTGTCCCAATCGATCGCCCCGCGATCTCTTCCGAAAGGAAGAGTCGAAGCCTTGATTCTATCACGCGCGCTCCATACCTCACGGAGCGCACGGTGAACACAGCGCGAATCCAGTCGCGCGAATTCAATCGACTGGATGCCGTGAAGCGTTGGGCACTCGAAATCGCAATCCTCGGGACGATTCTTCTTATCCTCGGAGCCCAGTGGATCGCGCGCACCGACCTCCCGCACCACAATATCGTTCTCGATGGCAGGGATTGCCACACGCCCGTCACCGTGCTCGATCCCCCTCCGGGCGTCAGTCCTGTGGGCTTCGCCGTCGTGCTGCACGGTCTCTCGGCCGATCGCCGCGTGATGATGTACCTCGGCTCGGACTTCGCCGGCCACGGTTTCCGCACCTACCTCTTCGACCTTGCGGGCCATGGCGACAATACCGACCCGTTCACCTTTCCTCGAGCGGAACAGTGCGCCGCGGTCGCAATCGACTCTCTCACGCGAAGCGGCGCGATCGATCCGCGCAAGACGATTCTCCTCGGCCACTCCATGGGCGGCGAGATCGCCGTGCGGATGGCGGACCACGTTCCCGTCGCGGCAACCATCGCACTCTCGCCCGCTCCTGTGACGCTGCCGCGGCGCATGCCCTCGAACCTGCTCGTGATCGCCGGCGGCCTCGATCTCTGGCCAGTGAAGGCGGAGGCGCGCGCACTCGCCGCTGCCGCCGGCGGCGATCGCATCGAGCCTTCCGATTTCGCCCAGCAGCGCGCGTTTCAGTTTGTAATGCTGCCCTACGCCACGCATACCACGGGGCTCGTCGATCGCGGCGTGGCGCATCGCGGCGAGCTCTGGGCGATGCAGGCGCTATTCCCCAGCGTCCCGCCCAACACTCTCGCCCTCAATTTGGATTTGGCGACATATCAGACATTCCGCCGCGGCCGCCGGCGCCTGGCCGGAGCCATTCTCGGTTTAGTCGGCCTCGCGCTGCTCTTTCCGTTTGCTCTTACGATTACATCGAAGCTCGCTGGCCCACCGAGCGAGGATGCATCATCGGCGCGTCCCAGCCGCGCGCTGGCGGCTGCGGAAGGCGCCGCAGGTGCATTGGCGGCCGTCCTCTTTCTTTCGCTCGGCGTGCCGCTGCGATTCTTGCATCTCTACGCAGGCGACTATCTCGCCTCGCTGCTGCTGATCGATGGACTGTTTCTGCTGGCATTGAATTGGAAAGCCGCGAAGGAATCATGGTCGCCGCGAGCACGTCCGATTCTCGCTTCGGCGTTGCTCGCCTTCGCCGTTTTTCTCGCGGCCGGCGCCTGGCTCAATTGGCAGCTTGCCGATATGTGGATGAACGCGCCGCGCTGGCTGCGATTCGCAGAGCTGTTGCCCATCGCCTGCATTTTTTGTTTCGCCGAAGAAACCGTTCTCGGCGCGGTCGCAAAAGGCAAGCCGCGTGCGCTGCGATTTTTCATTTCTCTCGTGCTCCGCCTCGAACTCTGGCTCGCCTGCCTGCTCGCGTTCTACCGTCTCGCCAACGCCGAGGTGCTGGTTCTCATCCTTTTCTTCGCCTTGGCTGGCTTTTCGGCCGTCCAGCGGCTCGCTACCGATGCGTTACGTGCACGCACCGGCTCGGCAATTGGCGCTGCGGTTTTTGGTGCTATACTCGCCGCTTGGTTCATAGCAGCGATCTTTCCACTGACTTGAGAGACTGCAGAGGTGGTGGCAAAAGAGCCCCGTTCGCGCCGTAAAACTCCATCAGAGGGCCCGATAGCCAACAAACGCCATGCAAAACATAGCCATCGTCGGAGGAGGGCCTGCCGGCGCCCTCTGCGGCGAGCGCCTTGCCAGCCGGGGTTTTCAGGTCACGATTTTTGACGAGCGCCTCGCCTGGGAGAAACCCTGCGGCGGCGGCCTCACGCACAAAGCGATCGAGGCATACCCCTTCCTGCTCGAAGGGCAGCAGCCCAAGAAAATCGTCCGCACCGCCGAGCTGATTTCCGGCGGCGGCCATCGTGCGCGTTTCGAGATGAGCCACCCGATCGTGATTTACGCGCGCACGGTCCTCAACGGCCTGCTGCTCGATCGCGCGGTTGCAGCCGGCTGCACCACCGTCTGCTCGCGGGTCACAAGCGTCGATACCGACGGCTCTCAAGTCCGCCTCGTGGCGGGCGGCGAGGAGCGGCATTCCGATTTCGTGGTGCTCGCGGCCGGCGCGCGGAATCAGTTGCTCCCGGGAACCACCGCGCTCACCGCCAACGATCTCGAGCTCACGCTCGGCTATTTCGTCCCGACCGAAGAAGACATCATCAAGGTGAAATTCCTGAAGGAATTCGAAGGGTACCTCTGGTCCTTCCCGCGCGCCGACCATCTCTCCGTCGGCATCTGCGCGAAGATGGGACAGACCTCGAGCCAGCAGCTTCGCCGGCATCTGGACGCTTTCGTCGAGGAAGAAAATATCCCGATGGATGGCGCGCGCCTCTACAGCCACGTGTTGCCGTCGCCGCAGGCGCAGACGATTCGCGGACGCCGCATCGTTGGCAGAAATTGGGCGATGGCGGGCGACGCGGCCGCTTGCGTCGATCCCGTCACGGGCGAAGGGCTTTACTACGCGCTCCGCTCAGGCGACCTTCTGGCGCAGGCTCTCATCGAGAATCAACCGCAGGCGTATCCCGAGCGGCTGCGCGCTGCATTTTCGGCGGACCTCGAATTTGCGGCGAGCATCGCGCGAAAACTCTTCCGCGGCAATTTCCTCGGCGGCGCGATCACCACCCGCATGGTGCAGCTGCTCAATTATTCTCCGGCGTTTCGCGATCTGATGCGCGACGTCTTCAGCGGCACGCAGGACTATCGCACGCTCAAGCGGCGCGTGTGGAATCAGTTCGGAATCACGCTCCTGGAATTCACGCGCAGTATCCTGCATCCCCGCGCGATGATGCCCGCGCCAAGGCCGCGACGCCAACCCCTGCAATGACGCCATCGAAAAAGCGCCGCGCCAAAACGCCCGGCGCGAAAAAAGCGGCCAAGCGTTCTCCGCGAAAAGCGCCTGCAGCCACGGCGAAATCCGCGCCATCGCCGCTCGAATTTCGCCCGCCCCTCGGCCTCGAAGCCACGGTCGAGCGTGTCGTCCTGCCGGAACACACGATCCGTCATTTCAATCCCAATCTGCCGCCGGTTTTCTCAACGCCTTCGATGATCGGCCTGATGGAGCACGCCACGGTGCAGGCCGTCCTGCCCACGCTGCCGCCGGGATTCATCACGGTGGGAACGCGAATCGAAGTGGATCATCTGAAGGCCGTGCCGGATGGCGCCACGGTTCGCGCGCATGCAAAGCTGGTCGGCTACAAGGGGCGCTTCCTGATTTTCGACGTGGAAGCCCGCTCGGGCGAGCACGTCATCGGCCGCGGCCGCGTCTTCCGCGCCATCGTCGAACCGCAGACGCACAAAGTCCGCGCGCAGTCCCGCCTCGAAAGTAAATAACCTACGAGAGCCGCATTATTTCGCGAACCACCAGAAACCGCGTCATTCTGAGCGGAGCGAAGAATCTCTCTTCAGCCTAACATGGAGCAGGATTGAGAACTCGTCGATCGCCAGTGAGCACGTGATGCTGCTCGTTACTTCTTCTCCGCCTTCCGCGCGATTCGAGAGCTGTCATTCCGAGTGGAGTCGCGCGCGTCTTGTCTTTCCCGCGTTGTTTGCGGGCGCGCGACGGAGCGAGGAATCTGCTCTTTCTCTCGGGGTTCGCAGCGGCCTACTTCTTTTCCGTAATCACCGCGGCTGCCCGCGTGGTATCCCAATCGAGATGCATCGCGCAGCTCTTGCCGTCACCGTCGAACCCGATCGTGAAATCCTCGAGCGGCGGGGAAATCTTCGATAGCTTCATCGGGACGCGCGCGAAATCGGAATCCGCTCCCGGATAGGGAATCCCCCACTCGCCCGTCGTCTTATTGATGATCAGCTGCCACGAATCCGGTTTCGGAAGAGCAAACAGCGTGTAGCTCCCCGCGGGAACATTCTTTCCGGCAACTTCCACGTCCGTATCGATCACGAATGTCGTCGCGTCATTCGCGCCGGCGCGCCACACCTCACCATACACCACAAGCCCGCCGAAGATTTTGCGCCCTCTCATGCGCGGGCTCGAGTAATCCACATGGATCATTTTGCCGTCCGCGAATTTGCACTCCGCCTTCGCGGGAGGGCTGGCTACTTGCTCTTGCCCCCAGCTCGGCGCGGCAGCCACCGCGATCGTCGCCAAGGTGAAGCCACAAAATGCCAGAAGACTTGCGCGCATATTCCCCCCGGTCAACCAATCGGTTCGGGCCGATGCCCGGCACTGCCTTAGACGCGTCGGGACGATAATTCGGTTCGCCGCCGATTCAATGGCCGCCGCCAACCTCCATCCGGGTCGTGATAAACTCACCCGACAGGTATCGTTGTTCGAACTGAGGGCCACTAACCAAAAGGAGAATACCGATGCGCCTTCTGGCTTCCTTGATTCTGCTTGCGGCTCAAGTTTACATTCCGGCGACGCCCGCCGGACCGACGCGAGACGCAAATCCCGCTTTCCCTCTGCACGTGAAAATTCTGCAAATCCATTGGAACCATAATCGCTGGGGCACCACCGGTTGGGGCCGCGCGAACTTGATCGCTCCCACCGAGCAGGGATTTGACTATACGTTCGATTGCGAAGAGCCTTTCATGACCACGAAGGGAGACGCCTTCTACAGCGCACGATGGAAAAAGCCCAACGAGCGGATCGAGCTCATCGAAGAACGCATCGGAAGCTCGAAGACCGACAAATGCGAGCTGAAGGTGGACATGAAGCCCTACCTGTACAAGTACGAAAATGGAGAGCTGGTCACGAAGCCAAGCTGACCGCGCCCAATTTCGATTCGCGGCGCAACAATCCGTCGATTCGAACGGCCGCCGCTAGTGATCTTTCGCCGGCATCTGTCTCAAAATGTCGCCGACTTTTTGTATCTCCTGGCCGTAGCCGCTCCAATCGCCCTGGCGGAGGTCCTGCTGCGCCTTTTCGTAATGTTGGTTGGCCTGCTGAATGAGGTTCTCGATCGAAGCAGGAATGGCATTCGCAGGCGCCGAAGAGCTTGCCGGTGCGGGCCCAGAGCCTGCCGTTTCCGCAGGCCCGCCCGCGTTGCCGCCAAAAATCGCGTTCAAGGCTTCATCCAGTGACGGCTCCATCACCACCTGATCGGAATACGCCACAATCACCCGCTTCAATTGAGGAAGTGAAGATCCTCCCTCGGATGCCAGGTAGAGCGGCTCCACATACAGGACCGCGTTCTGCACCGGAACCACCAACAGCGTGCCGTGAATCACCCGCGACCCGCCCTGATCCCACAGCGTAAGTTGCTGAGAGATAGCGGGAGTCTGGTTGAGGCGCGATTGAATCTGCTCCGGGCCGTAGATGAGTTTCTCTTTCGGAAAAGTGAACACCAGCACCTTGCCGTAATCCGGCCCATCGCAGCGTGCCGCCATCCAGGCAATCATGTTGCTTTTGCGCGCGGGCGTGAAGGGAACCATGAGGATGAATTCCTCGGTCGTTCCCACCTCGGGCAGTTTCATCACGGCGTAATACGGATTCATGGGCGTGGACTCGCCGTTCGCCGAACGCGTGGCCACGCGCCACAGATCTTCCTTGCTGTAGAAGACGCTCGGGTCCGTCATGTGATAGACGGCGTACTTGGCCGCCTGAATGGCAAAGAAATCCTGCGGGTAGCGGATGTGCGCACGGAGATCCGGCGGCATCTCCGACATCGGATGAAAAACGTCGGGGAAGATGCGCTGGTAGGTTTGGATCACCGGATCGGACGGATCGCTGACATAAAACTTTACTTGGCCAGAGTACGCGTTGACCGTAATCTTCACCGAGTTGCGAATGTAATTGCCCACCCCCTGGGCCGGGTCGGAGTAAGGATACTCGTCCGAGGTCGTGTACGCGTCCACGATCCACTGCAGCGAACCGTCATCCGCAATGAAGAGGTAGGGGTTGCTGTCGAACGACAAAAAGGGAGCCAGCGCTTGCACTCGATCCAGAACGCGGCGGTAGATCATGATGCGGCTCGCCGGCTGAACGTAGCCGGAAAGCAAAATATTGATGTTGCCGAAGTGCAGCGCAAACAGGAGTCGGCTCCACAGGCTGCCTACCGGAACGCCGCCCGAACCTTGATACACGTTGTATACGTTGTCCTCGCCCGACGGGTAGTCGAATTCCTTGGCGCTGGTGCGCACGAGGCAGTAATTGTTCGATAGTTGGCCGTAATAGATTTCCGGGCGGGTCACCTTGAGCGAAATCGAAGAGGCCGGGGGAATATCCTTGATGAAAAACACCGGCAGGCCGTCCGGCGTGGACTCGTTCACCGGGCCAAGGCACAGCCCGTATCCGTGCGTGTAAATCAAGTGCTGGTTCACCCAGTTCGGATCCGGCAGACTGTCGGCGGAAAGCTCGCGGGCCGAAAGCGACACCTGGCGCAATTCGGAATGGATGTTGTAGCGGTCGTTGTAAACCTGCACGAAATCGTAATAGGTGCGGATTTCCTGAAGCTGCTGAAACGTCGTGAGCTGCGGCTCGTGATCCCACAACCGCAGGTTTCGCATCGTCGTGGCGTTTTGCTGGATCGACGCAGCCGTCAGGTCCTGAATCGCCGGAAAATCGCGCTCGTCGAATCGGTCCAGCCCGTACGCCTGCCGCGTGAACTTGATGTTGCGCGCGATGTAGGGTTGTTCCTTCTCGAGCTCGCTGGGCGCAACGAGGTACCACTGCACCAGCGTGGGAACGATTAATCCGCCGAGGAGCGCCACAGCAAGCACTCCGCCCACCGCATACTGCGCCGGCCGCATTCGGCCGTCCCGCGCGCCGGCAAAAAAGGCGATCGCGGCGATCGCGCAGAGCGCGAGCTGAATCCACAGGACGGGCCAGCCTACGTGGATATCCGTGTACCCGGCGCCGTAAACCAAGCCGCCTTGCGCGTAAACAAGGTCGTACATCCCCAGCCGCGCGCGCCAGGCGAACAACAAGAAGAGCAGCCCTCCGAGCACCATCAGGTGCCGGCGTGCGGTGCGGGCCATGCCCAATCCGCCCGGCGAAATCCACATGCCTCCTTCGATCAAATACCATAGCGCCGCCGTCAGTAAGCTCACCGCCAGGACGATCAGCGCCAGGTGATAGAGAAAGAAAAGAAAGGGCAACCGAAAGAGGTAGAAGCTCAGGCTGATGCCGAAGATCGGGTCCGTCTCCGTCATGCTCACCGCATGCGTCGCCAAAAGGTAGGAGCCCCAGTGAGTCGCCGACCATTGGCCAACGAGGAAGGCCACCAGCGCAAGGCCGAGCCAGATCAGGCTGCGAAAAATGGCGGGGAACTTCGCGATGGCCGGAAATTCGGCAATTCGCGCGCTCGGCCGCACGGTCGCCAGATACCCCGAACGGTGCGCCACGCCTCGCGCGGCCCACAGGTTCAGGCCGGTGAGCAGCAGCAAGCCGGCCCCGCACCCGAAGCCCAGCCCGATCTGCGTCTCCAAAGTGGTGAGGAAGATCTCGCGAAAACCGATGTGGCTGAACCACGCCCAATCAACCAGCAATCCTACGCCGGCTGAGAAAAGCGGAATGACGATCGCAAGAATTACAAAGACCGCTGCAATCAGCAGCGCCAAACGATGTCGCCGCATGTAAATTCTCCGCGGCCATCTGAACACACGCAGTGTCGGCTGTCAAAAGCTCCGCCGCCATTTTCCGGAGCGCTCGCCGCAATCAGGGTTTGGTAGCCTCGTCGATGAAGGCGGCGACGTTTGCCTTCAGATTCGGGAGTTCTTTTTCGTTGAGGTAAATCATGTGGCCCGAGCGGTAGTACCGAAACTCGATCCGGCTGCGCAGCTGCGGCTGAAGCCCGAGATGGTCCATCGTGTACTCGGTGCCCAAAAACGGAGTGGCCATATCGAAGTATCCGTTCTCGACCTGCACCCGCAGGTGCGCGTTGTCGATAAACGCGGACACCAAATCCTGATCGACGCTCGCCACGCTCGGACCGCCCTCCCGCCCGCCGTGCTTCCAATCCCAGTGCTCACTAACGTCATCCGGCAACACCCGATACGTCATCTCCGGATTGAACTTGAGATCGTCGCGCAGATAGCTGTTGATGGCGGCCGTGAATGCCCCGCTGACGGCCGAAAACGAAGGGTCATAGCCGGCGTATTCCGCGAGCAGATCTTGCGCCGGCCCTGAATACCGCGAATCGTACCGGCCCACCACCAGCCCCCGGCTCCGTTGAAGTTCGGCTTCGAATTGAGGCAGGCTCACTCGAAGATTCGCCTTGATGAAGTAATCCGCGCTGATGCCCGTGAAATCCGAAAGCTTGTTCGCAATGGCGGTCTTCTCGGCGTCCGTGATATTCGAGCCTTTCATCAGCGCCGCCGCGTACTCCGTCGAAGCGAACTCGCGCGCCTGCTTCAGGAAGGCATCGAGGTCGTCGGGCCGGTTTTTCAGCGTTTTGTAATACCAGGCGGATGCCGCGTAGCTCGGAACGTAGAAGATGTAAGAGCGGTCGTCGCCGGTGTTGAACTCGAGCGTCGTGATATCGAGCACGCTCGATATGAGGACGATCCCGTTGATGTAGATGCCGTCGTGATCCTGCAGGTAGTTTCCCAGCGCGACCGAGCGGAACGTGCCGTAACTCTCGCCCATCAGAAACTTCGGCGAATTCCAGCGCCCATTGCGGCTGATGTAGATTCGAATGAACTGCGCGAGCGACTGAACATCCTGATCGACTCCCCAGAAATCCTTGTTCTCTCCCTTGGCGACCACGTGGCTGAATCCTGTGCCGACGGGATCGATGAAGACCATGTCGGTCTTATCGATCAGGCTGTCGGGGTTGTCGACAACCTGATAGGGTGCCGCGCCCGTGGGCTCGGCATTTTCCGTCACGACGCGCCGCGGACCGAACGCGCCCATGTGCAGCCACACCGACGCCGACCCCGGCCCGCCGTTATAGATGAACGCGATCGGCCGCTGGCTGGGATCCTTCACGTCCGTGCGCGTGTAGGCCGTCGAGTACATCAGCGCCACGGGCTCGTCCTTGTCGTTCTTGAGCAGGATCGTCGAAGCCGTCGCTTTGTATGGAACCGTCTCGCCGCCGATGCGGATCGTATGCTCGGTGACCGACGATTCTTCCTTCGGTGTGGCGTCCGGCCCCGTCTTCGTCTCCGTGGGCTTCGCCTGTGCGCCGCCGGCTGCCTCCTTGGGCGCCTCTTGCGCCTGCGCGAAGACCGCGCCGGCCTGTGCCGAAATCATTCCGATTGCCAGTGCGATAAGAATGAGGGCCTTTCTCATCATCGAACAGTCTCCTATCGTGCAAGCATCTGTCACGCGCTTAAATATGACGGTGTATGCGGCCTTCGATTTTGTCAGCACCAAACCGCCAATGCAAACGGCGGGCACGCAGATAAGAGCCGCCCGGTCGATCGTTTAGACGCAGCACTTCGCCCAGCGTCTCGACGTTTTTTCGCGCCCTATCGCCTATTCATCCCGTCGCGCGTGAAACGCCGGCCAAGTTTCACATGCTTCAGGCGCTTCATCAGGTCGTCGAATTCCTGCGCGCCGCCGGATTGGCTGACGAACTGTTGCAACCATTCGCGAAACGCAGCGTTGAGAGTCTTGCTCTGCGATTTGGCAACCAATCGCGCCTGCTCTATGAGCTCTTCCCGGGCGCTGAGCGTTATTTTCTTCATGTAAGACTCCCGCGTCGAGTGAGCGCGCGTCGCACTATTCTATTTCTGAAGGATACCGATGCTCGGCGCGATACAGCCGCGTCCCATCCGGCTTTATCGCATAAAATAGCAACGCGCCCTTGGACCCATTCTTCATTGGGTGCGCAACCACCGTAATTGGGTCGCCCGCCTTGTACGTCAGCCGATTCCAGCCCTGACCGACCATGAGGTTGATGCTCGAAGCCTCGATATCCCACGTTCCGATAGTGGAGGGGTCCTTTGCGTCAGGCCCAACCGTGACGATGATGTGGCTGTGCGGGTTCTGCCACCGGTACTCCTTCACGACGCCCTGATACGTGATGTTCTTGGTCATATCGAACATCGCGCGGGAATGGTGGGCGAGGCACGGACGAGCCGCAAAGAGCAGGACTGCCGCTACCGCCATCAAACTCAAAATTGCTCGCCTCATCTTCATCGATCTTCCGATCGCCATGTTCCCGCACTTCGCGCCCGCCTCGCTGGAGTATCCCGGCGCGATGCCTGTATAATTACCCCCACGCTGGTGTGGCGGAACTGGCAGACGCGCCGGACTCAAAATCCGGTGGCCGCAAGGCCGTGTGGGTTCGATTCCCTCCACCAGCACCATCTCTCGCGCATCTTGGCCCCACCTGGGTCGCCATACCATATGAGAATTGGTTCTGTTGTAGGGGCGCTGCTTGCTGCGCCCTTCGGAGCCCCGGATGCGGTCCTGGCAAGCCCGCGCTTCAGGCCCGACATTCGTTCCTATAGAACCGCCGCCCCGTGCCGGTGCGCGATCTGCTGCCGGTATTCGATCCACGTGAGGACGATCACGATGAGGTCGAAGACCGTCAGCACAATCATCGCCACCGAATGCGTAAGCGTGAAGCGGTACATCTGGTAGCCGATGAACGCCGAGAGCATGACGATCATCAGCGGATAGGCCCACAGTTTGTTCCAAAGCAGCGCGAGGACGAGACACAGCTTTACCCCGCCGTGCGACAGAAGATACCACGATGCAAAATGGCTTCCGCCGTCGGCCAGGCGCTCGAATGCGCGATGCAAATGCCTGATTACGAAATCGTTGGGATCCCGCGAAAAATCCTGCGTGAGAATCGACATCACGACGCGGTTGAGCGTCTGCGCCGGCACCTTGAGCAGCACGATGCCGCCCACCGTCTCGAGCAGCGCGTGCAGCCCCTTGAGGATGATGCTGACGCGGAAGCTCTCGTGCAGCACCGCTTCTCTCGCCGGGCTATGAGCCTTTGGCAACTGTTCCGTTGCGATGGAAGCCTCCGTAATCTCTCCTAGAGATTAGCAGAGGTCGCTGCCGCCGGCGGCCAGCGCCGCTAACTACGCAACGCGGAGCACGATTTTCCCGCGCGTGTGCCCCGTCGCGTTGAGATCGTGCGCGGCGGCTGCTTCGGCGAGAGGAAAAATCTTCTCGATGGTGGCCTTGAGCTTGCCGGAATCTACGAGCTTCGCGATTTCGTCCAACTCCGCGACGTTCGCCTGGACGAACGTATGCCCCATGCGGACGCCGTGCGCGGCCGCTTTCTCGGGCGATGGAGGCCGGAGGATCGAGACGAAGATTCCGCCCTTCTTGATCACCTGGTAGGACCGATCGGCGGTTTCGCCGCTGATCGAGTCGAGAACCACGTCCACGTCATGCACCACGTCCTCAAAACGCGTCGTGTTGTAGTCGATCACCTGATCGGCGCCGAGCGAACGCAGAAATTCATGATTGCGCGCCGACGCGGTGGCAATCACGCGCGCCCCCTTGATCTTTGCCAGTTGCACCGCGAAGTGCCCCACGCCGCCCGCCCCGCCATGAATCAGCACGGTCTGCCCGGCAGCGAGCTGCGCGTTGTCGAAGAGCGCCTGCCACGCCGTGAGAGCGGCCAGCGGAATCGCGGCCGCAGTCACAAAATCGATCGATTTTGGTTTCAGCGCGATTTCCGATTCGCGCGCGGCCATGTATTCCGCGTACGAGCCTTCCCGTGCAAGATCGGTGCGGCCGTACACCTCATCCCCGGGCTTCAGCCGCGAAACGCCCGGACCAGCCGCTTCCACCACGCCCGCAACGTCCCATCCCGGCACGAATGGCAGTTTGAATGGAATCCGTTCCTTGAAGTAGCCCTGCCGGATGGCGCGATCCACCGGATTCACGCCGGCGCCGTGCACTCGAATCAGCACCTCTCCCGCCGCGGGCTGAGGGCGCGGAGCATCCTCATATTTCAGCACTTCCGGCCCTCCGTATTCGTGAATGCGCACCGCCTTCATCGTGTCCATCAACATCGCCTCCGTTTTTCTGGGATCGCCTATCGACTCAACGCGCTGGCTTTCGTTCGCCCGGCGGGCCGCAGTAATTTACTGCCTACGCACGCTATCGGAAAAGAGATTTTATTGCCCTCGCCGGGGGGCTGTGCTACCTTCCGCGGCATAGGGGAATGCTGTTTGGGATCCGTATGTCAGTCGGCGCACCCATCATCGAACCTCGTCCAACCAACGCATGGCAAGAGCATGGGTCCGCCTCCAACCAGATAGGGAGGGCAATTCCATGTTTGAAGCTCAGCAAGAAGAGGATCAGCAGTCGAGTCGGCGCGGAACGATCATTCTTATTTCGATCGTGATCGTCCTCGCGATCGTGGGCACGCTTGCATACCTCATCTCAAAGGGCGCTTTTTCGTCCTCGTCGTCCACGGCTGCATCCGCTGCTGTCGTGAAGGGCGACCCCGTCAAGGACCTGCATATCATCAGCGAACCGACCATGGTCAAAGACGACAGCGGCAGTGCGGCGTGGCTGGTCGATTTGCGGAATGAGTCGCGAACAATCACGTACAGCCATATCAAATTTCACACCACCTATGGCGGCCCGAACCAAAGCGTGATCGCGCAGAATGACGGCGAGATGCCGGTGACGCTCGGTCCGGGCGAAGAGCAGAACGTGCAGATAAAAGATATTCAATACCCGGACAATGTGCAGTGGTTCAAGATCAACGTTACGAGCGCCGACGCGTCGCAGTAATCAGTTGTTGCCGGCGACCTGCGGAGCTTTGAGCGCGAGCACCAGAATCCGCCCGTCGGAGTGAAAGCTGCCGCCCGTGGCCGTCTTCGCCTCGGTCAGCGCATCCGCGGGCGTCACGTGCGAGCGTGCGACCACCAGCCCCGTGGCCGAAAGCGTATCGTTGACGTACTCGCGCTCGCCGTCGATCGCCGGATCGATTTTGTGCGTCACGCCGTTGTTGCGCTGGTCGCGCTCGAAACCGATATCGTGCGTCGCGGCGACGCACCACACCGGCTGCCCCCCGACGGTGTACTCCGACTTCCACACGCGCAGATGATTGCGCGACATCGCCACGCGCACCGGCTCCGCGTGCGCGAAGCCATAGTCCTGCGGACGATTGAAGAGGTAGAGGGTGCTCATCGGCATCGTCAGATAATCTTTTTTCGAGAGGGAATCCACCAGCCCCGCCACCACCGAATCCTGCACGGAACGATCCACCTGCACCCAGCCCGCCGCCGTGAACGCCTGCACGAGATCGCGCTGGCTGCCGACGATCAGAATGTTCACCATGTCGCCGGGATTGCCCTGCGGATCTTTCACGCGTCGCGGTATTTTTTCCAGAAGCGCCGGCGTGATGCCCGCAATCATGGTCTCCGCGGCCCGCCCTCGGCCGTCGCGGCGGCCGCAATCATTCCAGGATCGGTCACGTCGATCTTCACGTGGAAGCTGCCCTGCGCGGCTTGCGAATCGTTGTAGCTTTGGTTGATGCCGAGAAAAGTCGGCCCGCGACGGGAGCCTGGTAATCTTTCGCGGCGCCAACCAGAAACGGCTGCCCGCCCGCATCGGCGGCGCCCAGCCGTCCGATCAGCGCGCCGTGGCCCGCGTCCGTCACCGCGTATTGGTGGATCAAATCTTTCCAGCCGCGCGCGAGACCGTCGGGATCGAACGACTGCGCCGGCTTCGACGTATCCGCCGAGGGATATGTGATCGTGCCGCTGCCCGTGACGTGGACCTTCTCGCCCATGCGCAGATCGATATTCGTATCGACCCACTGCTTCGAGCCATCGATGTCGATCTCGTAGGATTTGCCGCCAACGGCGCTGGCCGGCGTGCCGGCCGTGGTCGATGCCTGGGGCTGAGCTTGTGTCTGAGATTGTGGCGTCGCACAAGTCGGATAAGCAAGATAGATCGCGCAGACTGCCGACACCGCCAGAATTCTTTTTTGCCTCACGGTGAGTTTCATCGTCCGACTCGCGCGCCCAGCCCTTCGCGGACCAACTTGAGGATTCAGCATAATCCCGCCCACGGCGCGAGAGCAAGAAGACTGCCGGGCATGCAGCTCATCGCCCACGCTCCATTTTTTCTGCAATAAGTGCGTCATCCATGATGCCCCTGTCGGGAAGCTAAACACGCCTTAAATGCTCAAAAGAGGCGGAATTTGGCAGCGTTGTGCGCAATGTCGCGACCGCCTTACCCCCAATTATGAACCAGCGGCGGCCTCGGTCGTGTCTTCGGATGCGAGCGCGGGCAACGGCTTCTTCGCGGGCGTGGTGGTGATCACGATCACGCTGACCAGAATGCACAGAGCGCCGAAAATCGTTCGCAGGCCAAGGGGTTCGCCCGCGAGAAAATATCCCAGCAGCACGGCCACCACCGGATTCACGTACGCGTAGGTGCCGACTTTCGTGGGCGATTCATGATGGATCAGCCACGTGTAGGCGGTGAACGCGATGATCGAGCCAAAGACGATCAGGTAGAGCAGCGAAAGCCACGCCGCGCGCGAAACGGCCAGGGGATGAAAATTGCGGAATTCGTCGAAGGCGCCCGCCGCGATCGTGAGAAACACTCCGCCGGCCAGCATCTGCACACCGGAGCTCATGGCCTTCGACGGGGGCAGCGGCAGCTTGCGCGTAAACGCCGACGACACGGACCAGCTCAATGACGCAACGATCAGCGCTAATGCGCCCAGCCTATCGATCGGAGCGCCGCCGAGCGCCAAAGAATGGCTCATCAGCACGGCCACTCCGCCGCATCCGATCAGGAGAGCCAAAGCCAGGCGGGCGGTAAGCTTCTGCGTCTTCAGGAAAATGATTTCCGAGAGCGCCATGAACGCCGGGATCGTGCCCAGCATGACGGCCGTAACGCCCGAAGGCACGCGCTGCTCAGCCCAGAACACCAATCCGTAGTCCATCACGAAGTAGGGAATCGCGAGCAGCGATGCGGCCCTCCACTGTCGGGCGGTCGGCGAAGGCTCGCCACGCGCGAGCATCCAAACATACAGAACCAGCCCCGCCACCACGAAACGCATCGTCGCCATCACCAACGGCGGCATATCGTGGACGCCGATGCGAATCGCGAGAAACGTCGAACCCCAGACAAGATAAATGATCGCGAAGGCCAGCAACGTCTTCCACGACCGCCGATACACGCTCATTTCCATGGCAGGTTCCTGCGAACAATCTAGCAATTGCTTCCCGCGATTGCTCGCAAGTTTGAGATCACGGCCCGCGCGCAGACAATCCAAATTGTCCGCTCTACGCGCTCGCTACTCCTCCAGAACCGGTAGCAACCGAGAGGCTATGCGAGGCACGACCTTACGCAGTTTTGCTGAATCGGCGATGCGCAGCAATTCGTCCTCGTGGCGCGCCTTCGATCCGCGCATCGGGGTATCCGGCAGGGCGACTTTGGTAGTAGAATCCGGGCCATTCGGGCCGCAAGCGTGTGTGGATCGAGTCCTTCGGAGAGCGTTGAATGGACATCCTCTGGCCGGCAATCGGCATTGGCGTCATTGTCGGATTCATCTTCTTTGTTTTGGCGCAGCACTGGCGGAAAATCCTGGGGCAACATGCCTGGACCATTCGCCGGCTCACGGAACGCGTGCGCGATCTCGAGGATATGACCGATCCCGAGTTCCGCCGGCGCCTTGGCGAAGCTTCTCCGATGCCGCTCGAGCAGGTGTTCACGCTCACCTTCCGGCTCAACGACCGCTTCTGGCGCGATGCCGTGCACACAACGGACGAAAACCTGCGGTTCATCCACGAGTTCGGCAGCTTCGTTGGGTCGGTGAAGCTCGACCGCTGGCGGAGCCATACCGTCGCCACCGTGGCGGAAGTGCTGCCTGACCGCAAGGAGAGCGGATGGCAGATGCGGTCGCACGATTTTTATCCCGATCCGGCCAAACCCGGCCGCGGACTCCTCTTGTGGGAACTGGCGCTCGCGCGCACGAACTTTTCGACGGAGCGCCCGCCTTCGCTCGAACTCGTGCTTCGCGACAATTCCATCGATCTGCTCGGACATCTCGCGCCCTCGGAGAGCAGCGGCGGCAATGGCAACGGCGCCAACGGGCATGGCAGCGGCCACGAGGAAATCATTTTCTTCCGAGTGCCGCTCGACACGAATCAGCTGGCCGAATTTCGGAGTCACGATCCGTCGAATGAAGGCGGCAATGGCAACGAAACCGGCGCGGGCCCGGCGCCGGCCGGCGCGCCATGGCAGGCTTTTTATTCCGGCGGCGACGAAACGCTCGGAATCGAATGGCAGCTCCGGCTGCGCGATCTGGCCAAGAAATCGCTATGGGATCGCTGGAAGATTCTGGAAACGGCATCCATGCCGCTCGACGTAGGGCGGCGATAAGAATTCAGCCCCCGGCGCGTCACCGGGAACCTGGGTGAACGCGCAACCCCGTCCACACATTCAACAGGCCCATCAGCTCGCGCACGACGGAAAACGCATCGCGTGTGCCGCGCCACCAGTGATCGGCGTCGAAACCATCTTGCGGAGCGCCGCGAACGATCAGGGCGGGATTTCGCCCCACGAGCTTGCGCCATAGCGCCTTCACGCGCCGCGTGTGCTGCGGCGAGGTGACGATCATCACGCGGCTATCTCCTTCGGCGCGGGCCTCGCGGCCGATTTCTTCCACCTCCTGCTGCGTGCCGAAAATCGGCTCCGGAAGAATTTGAATTGCCTTCGCCGGGACACCCTCGTGGATCAGAACATCGCGGCTGTAGTCTTCCTCTCCGGAGTACGGAATGCCCATGTGCGCGAGTTCGTCCGCAGGACTCACGGGCCGCGTGATCCAGATCCTGTGTGCATAGCCCATCTTGAAAATGTTCGCTGCTTCTTCGGCGCGTGCCGGCATCGCGCCGCTTAGGACGACGATCACGTCGGCTGGAGTAAGAGGATCGGGACGAACCAGCCAGCGTCCGACGTCGCGAAACGCGAGGACCGCGCCGGTCACAAGAGCCAGCGAAACCGCGAGAAGGATAATTACGCGGAGGTAGCGAAGAAATGGGGAGTGGCTCGCGCCGCGTGTGTCGTTGGGCATACCGTTGTGCGCGCGGGCCGACCGGAGCTACTGTGCGGGATCTGCGCTCGCGCGCTCGGCCGACCGACCGCGCATCAGCAGCCCGCGCAAACCAAGCAGAAGAAGGCGCGGCTGGCTCAGGCAGACTCGCCACAGGATTTTCCAGGCTTCATCGCGCGAATACTCGCCGAGCGAACGCTTGGCAGGGTCGTTGAGCAGATCGACGAGGCGGCTGTAGTCGGACTGCTGAAAATGGTGCAGCGACCGGCGCAGCAGGAGATGCAGATCGAGCTCGCGGCGCAGGCTGCGAAGTTCCGGGCTAACGCCGCCGCCGAGAATGGATTCCACGACGCCGAGCGCGCCGCGAAAACCGGTCACGGTGCCGCCCACCGTCGACACTTTCACTTGCGCAGCCGCGTCGCCCACCAGATACACGGAACTCCGGCCGACCTGCCGTTCGACGGGAACCCAGCGGTTGTACACGGGAATGCGCGCGCCCTGAAACTCGATCGGATCGAGCTTGCGCTTTTCGAGGAAGCGTTCGAGGCAGCGGCGCGTCTGGGCGCCATCTTCGCCGATGATGCCGAGCGCGCCGCGCTCGCGCGATTCGGGAATCAGCCAGTAGAAATAGGGCGTGTCGTCCGGGACGAACCACACGCGCGTCGTATCGGGCGCCATGTCCTTGGGCAGCGGCACGATCGCCTGCACCAGAGGAACCGTTTCGAGCGGCGACCACCCGGCTGCGCGCGCGACGCGACTCGCGGCGCCGTCGCTTCCGATTACGGTGTCGGCGTGGATTTCCTCGCGCGCGCCGTCCTCAGAGCGCTCCGCTTCGACGACAAGGCCGCGGCCGTTCGGATGCAGTCCGTGAAAGCGCCGTCCGAGCTCGATCTTCGCGCCGGCCTGCTGCGCCTGCGCGGCGAGTCCTTGGATCAGGGTGCGGCGTTCGATGATGAGATCGGGATGATTCAGCGCGATCGTGGCGGCGCGGCCATCGGTGAAAAGCTCGAAGCGGCGAATTTCGTTGAGGACGCTATCCTCGGCGGCGCGTCCCAAAAGCGCGCGCATCCGGTGCGTCACGATCAGCGTCCGCGCCTCGGGTTCGAGAGTTTCGATCCGCTCGAGGACGCGCACGGAAAGTCCTCGCCGTGCCAGCAGGAGCGATGTGAAAAGGCCCGCGGCCGATCCTCCGATCACCGCGATGCTTGGGCTATTTGCGCGCGAACGCGAGCCGTTCTCTGCAGGGCGCTGTAGGTTCGACATATTCGATTCGTTCGATGGGCCTCATTGCGAATTTGTGCCACCCGGATCCGACACTCGACGGCAAGTATGCCGCCAATTATATCCTACGGCCATTGCACAACGGGTTCAGATTTCAGGCAGCGCGCGAGGCCTTGGGAGCCTGGCGTTCGTACGGCACATTCTCGAGCAGGGCGACAGCGATCAACCCAAGAACGATTGCAGCTGCCGCGAGGGCGTACGCGGTTCCCGGCGAAACGTAAGGGATGAGGAGGCCGGTGCAACCGAACAGCACCGCCAGACCGTAGAGCGCAACCACCGCGCCGCGATGGCCCAGCCCCAGATTGGACAATCGATGCGCGGTGTGGTCCTTTCCCGGCGAAGTAAAGGGCAGCAAGCCCCGGCGGGCGCGCGAAATCGAAACCATCGCCGTATCGAATACCGGTACGCCGAGGATGAGGATCGGAACAAGCCAGGACTCGGGGAAGCTCGCTTCCTGCGGGCGAAGCTTCAGGCCGAGAGTCGCCATCAGGAAACCGAGGAACATCGCGCCGCCGTCGCCCATGAAGATTTTCGCGGGATTGAAATTCCATCGCAAGAAACCGAGCGCGGCGCCCAGTGTGGCGGCGCCCAGGGTTTGCACCAGCATCTGGTGATGGATCGCAGCCGATATCGTGAAAAAGGCGGCGGCTACGGCCGCAATTCCGGCGCAGAGGCCGTCCATATGATCGAGGATGCTGAATGACGCGGTGATGCCGACCACCCAGAGCACTGTGAAGCAGCTGTCGAGAACCACGCCGAGCGTGCCGTGGACGAACCCCACAAAAAAGTGGGCGCGAATACCGGACGCGAGCAGGAAACATGCGCCCGCCGGCATGCCGATGAAAAGCTTCACCTGATGGTGGAGCATGCCGCCGTCATCGAGCAGGCCGACGGTGGCGAGCAGCGTGGCGCCGGCGAGAATGCCCGCGATTTGTTGCTGCGGCGCGCCGCGGAGCGTGAGAACGACCGCGAGCACGAATCCAAGATAGATGGCGATGCCGCCGAGCAGGGGAATCGGCTTTACGTGGACTTTGCGCGGCCCGGGGCGATCGACCATGCCGTAGTACAAAGCAAGGCGGCGAATGGGAATGGTGAGACCCAGTGATCCCAGAAGCGCGACGGCAAATGCGATCAGATCGGAGTAGGGCGTCATAGCTTGCTCAAAGTCGTCTCAGCAGGAAAGCGACGATCGCGTTTCACGTTCAGAGGCCCCTGATCTTTTTCCGGCTCACCGCGCGGTGAGCATCTTCTCGAGCACTCCATCCACCGCCGCGCGCTGATGATTCGCAAAGTACCAATCCATCGTCTTGCGCAATCCTTCGCGGAACGGCGTCTTCGGCTCCCAGCCGAGGAGCTGTTTCGCCAGCTTGTTGTCGGCCACGCGGTTTACCGGGCCCGTCGGCATGTCGGGGAGCAGGCGTATCTCCGCTTTGTGGCCCGAATACTCGAGCACCAGACGCGCCGCGTCGATCACCCGGATGCGCTCCATGGTGCCGAGGTTGACGGCCGTGCCGTCGTTGATCTTCTCGGCCGCCAGAATCGTGCCGTTGACGATATCGTCCACGTAAGTCCAATTGCGGATCTGCTCGCCGTTGCCCCAGAACGTCGAACGGATTCTGCTTCACAAACGCGCGCGCGATCATCGCGATCACGGCGTGATTCTCAACGCCGCGCGGGCCGTACACCGTAAAATAGCGGCACGAAGCCGCGCCGAGCTTGTGTTCCTTGTGATACGCCTGCAGTGTTAGCTCGGCCATCAGCTTCGCCCAGCCGTACATGTTGTCCGCGTCATGCGGAGGCTTTACATCCGCCTCGCGCAGGTACAGCTCCTTCGCCGGGTCGGTCTGCATGTAGTTCGGGTAGACGCAGCCCGAAGACGCGTAGACGACCTTTTCCACGCCAGCCTTCACCGCTTCCCAGAAAACCAGGCCATCGAGAAAAAGGTTCGAGGCAGGGCCTGCCTGATGCAGGTCGACGTAGCCGCGCCCGCCATGGTCGGCGGCTAAATGGAAGACGACGTTGATGCCCTTCATTGCCGCGCGCGCCACGCCTGGCTCGCGGAGGTCGGCCTCGACAAACGTGACGCGGCCCGCCTTGACGTGCTGCTCGATATTGCCCGTCCGGCCGCTGGTAAGGTCGTCCACCACGTGCACCTTGGCGCCGCGCGCGAGCAGCGCATCCACCAGGTGCGAACCGATGAAAGACGCACCCCCGGTAACGAGAACCTTCTTATGATCCCAGATGACGCCCTCCGTTGCTTTCGAGAACCGCCTGCTCGATAATTCCGGCAAAAAGCTGTAACTCGTTTACTCTAGCATACTTCTCGGCCGTTTCCCGGGCGCGCCGGCCCATTTCGCAGAGCCTCGCCGGGTCGCTGCGAAGCTCGCGAATGGCGGCAGCTACGGCCGCCGGATCGTCCGGATCGGCTGCCAGGCCGCAGCCGGATTCCGTGACGATGCGCGCCGCGTCGCTCGATTCCGGCGCCACGGCAAGGACGGGCCGGCCCGCCGCGAGAATCGAGTAGAGCTTGCTTGGAACCACCACGCCCTCGAGCCCACGCTTGATCGTCACGATGTGAACGTCCCCCGCCATCATCACGTGCGGCACCTGCTCGACCGGGCGGAACGGCAGAAGGCGCACATTCGGCGAGCCTGCCGCCAGCGCTTCGAGTGACACGCGGTTTGCTCCGTCACCTACAAACACCAGCCCGGCGTTTTCGTTGCGCAGAATTTCGGAGGCTTTGAGCAGCGTGCCCCATGCGCCGTAGAAACCGAGATTCCCCGCGTGCAGCGCCACGAATGGGAAGCCGCTGCGGATTTCCTGCACCACGGGATCGCTGCGCGCCGGCATCGAGGCGGGAAAAGAAGTGCCGTCCCGCACGACCACGACACGTTCCGGCGCGACGCCTTTGGCGAGGATTCGCTCCCGCATATCGTCGCCGAGAACGATCACGCGCGCGGCTCGCTTCAGCGCGTTTCGATGCATTTTCTCCCAGCGGTCGGCCCAGCCATTCGGGCGCACGATATCGCCCCCAACGGCCATATCCGGATAAAGATCGCGGATGTTGTAAACAAACGGTCGCCCGGCAAGGCGGGCGACGAATGCCCCGGCGATGCCCGCCACCGGCGGGTCCGTCATCGCAAGCACCACGTCGGGCCGGATGGCCAGCGCGCGCGGCACTGCCAGCGCGAGATACGACAGATAATTGGAAACGCGGCGCTTCATCTGGTGCCGCGGGTAAGCCGTCGATCCGACGCGCTCGACCGTAACGCCATTGCGCGTATCGCGACGCAAAAACTTGTACGGGTAAAATTCTTCGGGATCGTACGAGGGCCGCCCGGCGACCACCGTCACCTTGTGGCTTTTCGCAAGAGTCTCGGCCACCTGCACGGCCATCTTGGCCGTCGCCGATGTGTCGGGCGGATAGTATTCGTTCAGGAGCAGGATGTGCATGCGCTCAGTTGTCGCGCTTGGCAAAGCGCCCGGCAGTCGCTTCGCGATCGCCGGATGCATATTTCCGTTCGAGAATGAAATTGCCGAGAACGAGCACGTCCATGCGCGTGCGGCGGAAACATTCAAGCGCTTCCTCGGGGCGGCAGACGATCGGCTCGTTGTCGTTAAACGAAGTGTTCAGCACGACCGGCACGCCCGTAAGATCGCCCACCGCATGCAGCAGCTTCCAGTACAGCGGATTGGACGTGCGGCTCACCGTCTGCAGGCGCGCGGTGCCGTCCACATGCGTGGGCGCGGGAATCACGCTGCGCTTCTCGGCGCGCACCGGATAGGCGAATGTCATGAACGGCGAAGGATGCGTCTTCTCGAAAAACTCGCCGGTAGCTTCTTCCGCAATCGAAGGCGCGAATGGACGAAACGATTCGCGGTGCTTGATGCGCTCGTTCAGGATGTCTTTCATCTCCGGGCGCCGCGGATCGGCCAGAATGCTGCGATTGCCGAGCGCGCGCGGCCCCCATTCCGCCGCCCCCTGAAACCAGCCGACGATTTTTCCGTCGGCGATGTGCCGCGCGGTCGCGCGAACAAGCTCCGCTTCGTCGAGTTGCGCGATCTCCACTTCGTCCGCGGAGCCGACGCGATCGACCACGGCGCGAATCTCCGCGGGCGAAAACTGCGGCCCCCAGTAGGCGTGCTCCATCACGAATTCGCGCGGACGCCCGAGGATCTGATGGTGCACGGCGAAAGCAGCGCCCACGGACAGCCCCGCATCGCCTGCCGCCGGCTGAACCCACACTTTCTCGAAAGGCGTCGTGTCGAAGATTCGGCCGTTGGCCACGCAATTGAAAGCCACGCCGCCCGCAAGACACAGCGCTTTCTGGCCGCTCCGCTTCGCAAGGCCATTCCAGTAAGCGACGAGAACTTCCTCGAGGGCCGCCTGCATGCTCGCCGCGAGATTGTAGTGGCGCTCGGTGAGAGGCTCATGGGCCTTGCGCGCAGGGCCGAGGCGCTTTTCGAGATGATCGGAGAAAAGGCGGCCGAGTACCGGCGTGCTCTTCGCATCCCGCCACGTCATTTCCGCGCCCTGATTCTGATGCGTGAAATATTCCAGGCCGAGGCGGAAGGAAAGCGGACCATCGGACCACACGATGCGCCTGAACTCCTCGAGAAATTCCGGCTGGCCGTAGGCGGCAAGGCCCATCACCTTGTATTCGTCGCCGAATTTCCAGAAGCCGACGTACTGCGTCAGCGCCGTGTAGTACATCCCGAGCGAGTGCGGGAAAGCCACCTCGCCGAGCCGCGCATCTTCGGCCCTTCGCCGACGGCGCACATCGAGCTCGCGAAATCGCCCAGGCCGTCGGCGGAAAGCACGGCGGCGCGGTCGAACGGCGAAACGAAAAACGTGCTCGCGAGGTGCGCGGTGTGGTGCTCGATGCGGTGGAACCGGCCGCGGATCGCGTCAGGCGCGACCTGAAAGGCCGAGGCGAGATCCTCGCGGATGCCCGCAAAGCGCCTCATCACGCGCACGCGATCCAGCGCGAATTTCGGCATGCGAATCGCGAAGCGCAATTTCGTCCCGAGGCGCGCCCAGGGATCGCGCGGTACGGCGATGTGATCGACTTCGGTGAGCTTGATGCCGGCACGATCGAGGCAGAATTGAATCGCCTGCGCCGGCAAGCCGGCCGCATATTTCACGCGATTCAGCCGTTCCTCTTCGACAGCAGCGACGAGCCGGCCGTCCACCACAATCGCGGCGGCGGCATTCGCGTGGTACGCGTTGATCCCAAGAATGACCATCGACTTTGGAAGCTCCGGCCCTGACCCCAACTTGCTCTGCGGAAATTAGATGCCTACTCCGTCGAAATCGCGACAGCGCTGCGGCGATCCGGACTCGCCTCGGACGCACCGCTTAGATTCTTCTTCGCCCATTCGTTCAAAACGTAGAGGCTCCAAGGACGAGACCAGGACGTGCGGCCCCGCGTAAAATCCTGCCATATCGCAAGCGCAAAGTCTCGACCAAGCTGCGGCTCGAGTGCGGGAGACCAATCCGCGAGTCCAGCCGCCACCCGTTTGCCGAGCGGCCCGCGCAGCCAATTCTCCCAGGGAAATGTGAACGTACGCTTTTTCTGCGCCACGATCTCTTCGGGCAAAAGGTCGCCCAGGGCCGCGACGAGCAGCGACTTGGGACGCGATCCATCGCGCTTCGCCGATTCAGGCAGCGCAAGCATGTATTCCACGAGCGGCGGATGCAGAAACGGCACGCGTACCTCGAGCGAATGCCGCATGCTCATCGCATCCGTATCGCGCAACAGAATATTCGCAAGATAGGAGCGCAGCTCGAGCCACGAAACTGCCGTAAAGCCGTCCGCGGTTTGCACTTCCGCCGCGGCATCGGCCAGCCACTGCCGCCACGCTGCATCGCCTCGCGCACGGGAATCGGCCTTCATCGCGGATGCGACGACTCGCGGCGTGAAGAGCAGGCGCGTGAAAAAATATGGATGCGGAAACGCGCTCGGATCGAGAAACGCGGCGCAGGCCTTTCGCAGCGCGTCGGGCGAAGCAGCGGCGCTTCCGGCGGAGGCGATCGCGGAGGCGAACGGCGCGCGCAACGGCTTGAGAACCCAGCGGCCGAGCGCTGCCATGCGCGCGGCCGTCGATGTCGCGTGAAACGAAGTGTAGCCGCCGAAGAGCTCGTCGCTGCCCAAACCGGAAAGCGCCACCTTCAGTCCAGCTTGGCGCGCCGCCCAGGAGACGAAGTAGGTGTTGATGCCGTCCACGCTCGGCTGATCGAATGAGGCAACCGCTTCGTCGAGCCGCGCGACCATCTCGTGCTCCGAAAGCGTGAGCTCGCTGTGCTCGGTTCCAAGCCGCTCGGCCGTGCGGCGAGCTTTTCCGCTTCGCTGAATTCCACGTCCGGGAAGGCGACCGTGAAGGTGTGGATGCCACGCTGCGATTGGCTCGCAAGAGCGGCGATCGCCGTCGAATCGAGCCCGCTGCTCAGAAACACTCCGACCGGCACGTCGGCCACGAGATGGCTCGCGACGGCCTCCTCCAAAAGCGCGCGCACGCGTTGCGCCGGCGCAAGCGATTGCGCGCCCGAACCTGGATTTGCGGCTGCCGCGTCTCTGAGGCCGCGGCCGAAGTCCCAGTATGGCTTGGGCGCAGGCTCGGCAACGGGCGCGCGTGCCTCCACGCTCAGCGTATGGCCGGGCGGCAGAGAAGCAACGCCTTCGATCAGCGCGAGAGGCTCGCTCACAGCACCGAACAGCAGATACGCGGACAACGCCTGCGTCGAGAGCTGCGCCGGAATGCAGCCGCTCGCGAGCAGCGCGCGCACCTCGGACGCGAAAAATAGAGATCCATCGACGCGCGCGTAATAGAGGGGCTTGATGCCCAGCCGGTCGCGCGCCAGAAACACGCGCGTGGCGCGCCCCGCGCGGCCCCCGGGCATTTCGATAATCGCGAAGGTGAACATGCCGAGCAGCCGCTCGACGCAGCGCTCGCCCCAGGCTTCGTAGGCGTGAACGATTGTCTCGGTGTCGGAGTGGGTGCGGAAACGGTGGCCCAGCGCCTCGAGTTCCTTGCGGAGCGCCGCAAAATTGTAAATTTCGCCGTTATAGACGACCGCGATGGTTTCGGTTTCGTTCCAAACGGGCTGGCTGCCGCCGGAAAGGTCGATGATGCTGAGCCGCCGCATTCCCGCGGCCACCGGCGGCGCGATGAGAATGCCGTCCTCATCCGGGCCGCGGTGAATCATGGCGGCCATCATCCGCCGAGTGGCAGCCTCGCCCGCATCTCTCGATTCGATTCCGATGACGCCGCAAATTCCGCACATGCGAAGGATTCACCGCTTGCCAAAATTTGAATGCAGGGACCTGCCGCGCGAATCGCCCGGGGAAATCGCGCGAATCAAAGTATAGCCGAAGCCCTTCAGGTGCGTCTCGTAAGCTGCCTGGAGCTTATCAGTATTATTACGTAGCCTGATCTGCAACCGCCTTTTGAGATAGGCAACGATTTTCCTTTCGTGGAATTCTCTTGGCCTCCGGGAGCGAGGAAATTCTGAAATCTCATATACCGAAGTGGGGCTGAATCGATCAACGGGCCGGTAAGCGGCTTATTTACAATGGCTTGTAAGCCTCGCGATCTTGGTTCATTCTGGCACACGAAGTGCTCCATATCTCGTGACATTCAGGGTTTGGAGTGCGCCGTTTTCTGGGGACGGCGCTCGAAGTGGGCAGCCAAAGAGGAATTTATGAAAACGTGGCGGATGTGCTTGATTGCAGTTGCGGCAGCGTTCTGCGGGCTGGTGCTTTCCCCTGGGATCACGCGTGCAGATGGCTTGACGGGCTCGACCGGAATCTCCTGGGTTGCCGGCGGGTCAACGTTTGCCTCGGATACGATCGCGGTGGGCTCCTCGCTTTCTTGCCCTGGCGCATCGCCGATCTGCGCCGGCTATTCCGGATATGGAACCGAGACGTTTAGCGTGGGCACGACCTCGATTTCTTACTCTGTGGCCGACTTTCCGACTGGCGACTACGGCGGGACAAGCAACGGCTTCGATTTCACGGGGCTGACCTTCGCCAGCGGCGACTCGTTGACGGGCTTTACGATCGGGTCGAATACCATCGGATTGACGGATGCCGACGTCACCATCGGGCCATCGTCAATCTTCATTAACCTGGCAGGATTGCCGATCGACGGCTCGTTCACGATCGATTTGACCTCGGGCCCAACGGTTTCAACACCCGAGCCTTCGTCGCTGGGATTGCTGGGAATCGGATTGCTTGCGCTGGTTGGCTTCACTCGCAAGCGCCTTATCTCGGGTCGTTTCGCAGCCGAGTTGGCGCGCTAAGCGACTGCGTTTGGCGGAATCTTCGGGGTGGGTCAGGCCGCGGGCGATTTACAGCTCGATCTGGACGAGGCCTGACGCAGCCCCGGATCGCGCTTCTCTGGCCAGCATTCCTGCGGTAACAATTCCCGTTCGCACAAACGACTTCTCGCAATCCGCCGACGACGGGCCGCGCATATTCCCTTCCATATAGGCAAGCCCCGGGCAGCGCGTGCAACTGCCGGCGTGCGTACACGATGAGCACGCGGTGAGGTGCTTCAGGCGGATCGAACGGACTTCGGCGAGTTGCGGCGAGTCCCGCCAGATATCGAGAAACTTCTGCTGCCGGACGTTCCCGCAGGTGATGGGAAATTGCACGCAGGGATAGACGTCTCCATAGGGCGAGATGTAGCAGGAAGTGTGCCCCGCGCTGCAAGGCAGGCCTTCCAGAACTTCCTCATCCACCGCAGTCGGGGGAGCGCAAAAGCTTTCCACATCGCCCACTAGTTCGGGGTCGTGGAAATAGCTCGAGAGCTCACTCGAATCCACGCGATGGCGCAGCACGGACGTGTTTCCGTCCATCATAGGCGTAATCGTGGGATCGAGCGTGTAATGCGCGCCCAGTTTCTTCGCGAGTCCGTGGACAGCCTCGGTGTCGGCGCGATTGCTTCGCATCAGGACATTGGCCATGTTTACTCGCAGGCCTTGCGACCTCAGCAAGCGAATCGCGGCCAGCGTGCGCTTGAGAGAACCGGGTAACTTGGTGATCGAATCGTGTACTTCGGGCCGATGGGAATAAACGCTGATCTGCACCTGCTCGACACCCAGCGCGCGAAGGCGCTGCGCTTCTTCTTCCCGGATCATCACGGCGTTTGTTTTCAGCTTTACGTTGAAGAGCAGCGACCGCGCGTACTCGATGATCTCAAAGGCATCGCGGCGCATCAGAACCTCGCCGCCGCTGAGCGTGAGAAAAAAAACTCCCGCGTCCGCGAGTTGATGGAGAAGATCTTTGATCTCGGCGGTTGTCATTTCGCCGTGATCGTCGTGGTCGAGATAGCAGTGCTCGCAGCGTTCGTTGCAGCGGTAGGTGACATCCAGGTGCGCGCTCAAAGGAACGCCCAGGCGGAGAGCCCTGTGGTTCATCTCTTGCATCAGGCTCATGGTGCCTCCGGCGCAGGCCGCTGGGCTTCAGCAATAGGCTGGCTCGAGATGGACAGGATTCCCCGAGCGGCGAGCGCTTCGACTAGTATTTCCGCGTCCCGGTAGGCGACGTCAGTCGGAACGTCGAATTCGGTGCACACGCGCTGCTCCACAATTTCGGAAAGGGGCGTACGGCCGTCGGCCGCTTCCCAAATCACGGTCGCCACGTCACTCAGGCTGAAGAGCCTCGAGTCCACGGCTGACATGATCATCATTTCGCCGCCCAGCACGCGCGCAGCAACCGCTTTCGAACGTGCGATGTACTTGTCGTTCATCGTATCAGATCCCACGCTCGTTCATCGGGCGTGAACACGAATCGCGCCACCGGAACGCGCGAAACAAACTCGATCGCCGCTTCAAATACGCACTCCACCAGATCCGGATCGTGTGCAAAGAACAGAATATTGCGAATCAGGGCGTGCGCCGCGTCGGGCTCGCTCGCCGGCACGACGCGATTGTCCGGTCCCTTTTCAAGAAAATAGAGCGCCTCGAGCGGCGCCTTCACATTTGTTCCCAAGCGGGCCAACTCCCCCGTGAAAGGGGTGCCATATGCATGATAGCCGCTCGCGCTTCTCCGAATGTAGGAAATCTCGTCGGTAAGCAAGATCGCATCGGGAGGCGCAAGTCGCGACATCGTTGTCTTGCCCGCGCCCGAGACGCCGGCAAATATAAATGCGCGGTCATTCCGCACTCCGCTTGCCGCGTGTACCAGGAAACCGCCCTCTTCAGCCAAAACTAGAGAATGAATGATTCGCAGGACCGCATCGAGCGAATACGGATTGAGCGACTGCCGGACCCAGCCACGGCGCGAACGCGCATCGAATTCGGCGGAGAAGTCTCCGCGCTCGATGCGCCACACAGAGCCGCTTCTCGAAACCTCCACATCCTCCGCCATACGACCCGTCGGTGGCTCGAGATGAACTTCAAGCCAACAGGATGGCTCCGCCGAGGAATTAACAAATCCAGCGTAGCGGTTCTCGATCAGGCGGCGAAAATTCTCGTCGTCGGTCCGTAAAAAAATAGGTATGCCGCCAATTTCGACGGTCGCGCCCGACGGTTGCACGCGTGCCGGGTCGACAATTCGTGGGGAGAAAATGCTGGCGGCCATTACACGGCCCCTTCGGTCTGCCACTGAACCTGATCGGAAGCGGAGATCGAAGTCCGGGAGAGCCGGGCGCGCAGCAAATGCCAGCGCAGCAGCCATTTCACGCGGCTCCTGGAGCACTGCACAATCCATCGCGGGAGACACTGGCTGGCAGCGGGGCGCCGACCGAGTTCGATGCGCTTTCCTCGGCGGATCACAGCCTCAACTCGGCCGAGCACTTCGTCCTCAGTGAACGGCGGATCGTCCTTGTCAAGAGCATCGCCGCGCGCGATCAGGCGGATCGGACCGCCCTCTTGCGTCCTACCCATCAGTCGATGAGCGCAGAAGAAGCCCTCCCGGAAGAAAAGCATCACATCCCCGGGGCGCGCAGTCCGGGCCGTCTTCCGCCGAACAACAACAATATCTCCGGGGAACATCGTGGGAACCATGCTGGCACCGCGCACGACCGACCGGACCTCCCCGAACGATCGCAGCGCTTCCGCTGTAAGGGCCATAACTATTTTTTCGTGCCGGTGGGTGGCCTTTTCGCTAGGGGCTCGCGCCGGAACTAGGAATTCTTGATGTTGGAGCATTGTTCCTGCGTTGGCGAGACCTTGCCGCAGGTCAGCGCCATGGTTTCAAAGGCACGTTCCTCGCGGAAGGACGGCTTGGTATAAGGCCTCTTCGTCTTGGCAGATGGATCCGTCGCTTTTCCGGTTGCCGCAGCGTGCCCCTGTTGGTCTCTCATGTCCCTAATTTAACCCCAATTGAGTCAGTTTTACAGCGCAATAGCCCGTGCCCCCAATTCCGCACGCTTGTGTGCCGAGGCTGGAGAAATATATGCTGGAGGCTTGGTTGTCCAGACTTTCATTATCAACGATAATGCCGCTCGGCCCCCCATTCACGGTGTAAGTATCGAGAGCGGCGAAGCCGCCTGGGAAGCCGGAACCGGTGGTGCCGTTAAGATCGAAATTATAGACGTTCCCGCCGGAGAGGCCTAGGAAAAGCCAGTCGGTGGGCGGGAACGGCGGACCAAGGTTCACGTTTGTAAATCCCGTGAGGGGTGAGCATGTCTCAACGTCAGAGGCAAGTTGAAATTCCGCCGAGCCTCCCGGCGGAGTCGTGTTCATCACGCGGGCGCTGCTGAACCCCACGTCGTAGAGCTCGGTCAGCGAGCCTGTCGAGTCATAGCCACATGAAAGTATGGCCCAATCGGCGGAAGTAGCGCTCGAGTAATATGCGGTATTGAAAGCCGGGAGACTTATGTTCGGGCTCGAGGACGGAACTTTGCCCAAGCCAACAATACTCCGCGACGCAAGAGTGACGGTGGCCTGCATCAGAGCGGGGGTGGTGTTGTCCGTTCCCGTCACAGCATAGATGAGTCCGTTCGAGCTGTCCACGATGGGCGGAAGGATGACTCCGCCAGTGCCTACGGGTGGCGGCCCGGCCCCCAGGCCAAGAGAAGCAACCGTCAATCTTGCGCCGGTGGAGGTGAAACCGTAAACACGTCCATCCGCGCAACCGACGAACACATTACCCGTCGCGTAGTCCTCGACCGCGCCGCTGAGCTGTCCGCAGCCGCCACCCACCTCTACATAACCATGGCCCGAACCCCACGTCGTATCGAGGGTTGGCCCGGCCCCCCCTGACCCGCAGGCCACATCGGTGTTGAACGACGGACAAAACACGTCTTTGATGCGGTAAAGGTCGCCCGCATCGTTGCCGACGTAGGCATAATCGTGAGTGTAATCGACAAAGGGTGGGGAAATGGTGTCCGGCCCTCCGAAATCTGCGCTCAGTGCCAGATCAGTTGCGGTCCCGCTCCTAGCCGCGGGAGTACTGGTAACAAAGCTGGTGATCTGGACCGGCGTCAGTGTGTTCTGAAGGCCATCGGCGTCCGCCGTATCTTGCCCGTCGCCCGCCTTCCAAGCTAGGACGTGAAAGTGCGCGTTTTCTCCGGATACCGACTCGATAAACGCGACCTTCGCACCCAATATGGACCCGGAAACCCCAGTATAGTCCCACGAAATTACGGGAGAGGTTGTGACTGCACCGCCAACCGCATTGACGTTGTAGGACCACAACACCGTGGCATCCGTTCCGTCGTCGTCCGTCGGCGGCGTCGCGCGATTGCAAACGCCCGTGCCGGCGGTCCCCGTGCCACTGTACAGATTGTTGAACGCCACGATGTTTGCCTGCGTCGGGCTCCCGGTGGCATTCACGGGATAGATGACGTAGTCATTCGTGCAATCCGGCGGGGCCGTAATGTCGAACGTGAACTTCGCGGGAAACGCGTTCGCCGCGGTTCCCCCGAGCCCCAAATTGATGCTCCAGTCGCGATCGAAGCCCGCCCGAGAATATTCGCGGGGCAGCCGCCCCCGCCAGCGAGGAGCGTTGGCACCGTATCGCAGCCAGCTGAAAGTGGAGCGGGGATCGCGCCCAGCAGCCGCCATCCGGTCCGCACTCCCATAGAGGGGATACAGCACGTGGTGGGTCGTCCAATCGGTGAGGACGGCAAAGCGGGTGGCATGAGATTCGTTTTCACGCCCGGACAACGTGGTAGTGGCGGCGAGCAAACAAACGAGACACGCCGCGGAAAAAATCAACAGACCGCGCGAAAGAAGGGAGTTCCGCACGCTTCATGCCTCCGTGTTACGCAGGTTGTATCGCTCGTCTCAGTGTCACGGCCACCTGGGCAGCAGCCGCCGGGCGCTTATCGCTCCGCCGCGATCATGCTTCTTGAGCGCCTCGCCAGAAAGTCTAGCGCATCCGCCCCCAGCAGGCTAGGAATTCTTCGCGTTGCTGTCAATAGCACAATAGGAATTCTCCCCATGCCGCGCGCCGGTGAATCCCCGCCAGGCGCAAAAGGCCGCCGTTTCGCCCCGCAGAGGTTTTGGCCCACCTGATTCGTGTCTCATTTTTGCCGCCGGCGCTCCGATCGAGCGTGCGCGAATTCCTAACCTGGGTGAACGGACTCCATCCCTTGCCTCTTCAGCGGCTTCCAAGTGAGGTCGCCGCGCAGGAATTGCCACATCCCCTGCAGGCGCCAGGCCATGTGGAGCTGGCGATAGGGAAAATGCTCGAAAAAGCAGTAGCTCACGAGGCGCAGCACGTCCTGCCAATCGTTGTAGCGCTTGTAGGTGACCTCCTCCTGCAGCACGGAACCGATCGAGATCATCGTCGCGAACATGTAGCCGTAAATCAGAAACTCGATGCAGAATTTCTCGTTCAAAGCGCCCAAAACCGCGGCCAGCAAAATCGTGAAGATGCCTCCGATCTCGATGATCGGGGCAAACAATTCGAATACCCAAAGATAGGGGAGCGCGATCCATCCGATCCGGCCGTAGCGGCGGCGAAAGAGCATGTTGCGGTTTTTCAGCAGCACGTCGATCAGGCCCTTCTGCCAGCGCGCGCGCTGCCGGCCGAGCGATTTCAGGTCCGAGGGCACTTCCGTCCAGCACACGGGATCGGGCACGAACGTGATCCGATAGGGAAGTTTGCGGTCGAGCATGTAACGGTGCAGCCGCGCGACGAGATCGAAATCCTCGCCGATGGCGCCCGTGCGAAAACCGTCGACGGCTCGGACGAGGTCCGTGCGAAATAGGCCGAAGGCGCCCGAAATAATCGTGAGCATGTTGGCCTGCGCCCAGGCCTCGCGGCCGATCAGGAACGCGCGCAGGTATTCGATCACTTGAATCACCTCAAGGCCCTTTTTCGGCAGCCGCACGCGGCTCAATCGCCCCGCCGTGATTTCCGACCCGTTGAGGACGCGCACGATGCCGCCGACGCCGATCACACTCACGGGATCGTTCATCACCGGGACCATGATGCGCATCAGGGCATCGCGCTCGAGGATCGAATCCGCGTCGACCACGCAAACGTAAGGCGAGGTCGCTGCGTTCAGGCCGGCGTTCACCGCGTCGGCCTTGCTGCCGATCGACTCCTTGTCGATCACGAGCAGCCGCGGATCGACGCCGCTGCGATAGAGCGCGCGCACGGGCGCGCAAGCCACCTGCGGTACGTAGACCGCGCGCACCGGCGTGAGCTTGAATTCATCGATCATTTGATCGAGCGTGCTGTCGGCCGATCCGTCGTTGATGACGATCACCTCGAGCTCGGGATAATCGAGCGTCAGCATATTCCCCACCGACACGCGAATCGATTTTTCTTCGTTGTGCGCCGGGGCAAGCAGCGTGATCGGCGGCACGAGCGGCGATTCCTTGAACCACTCGAGGCGAAACGTTTTCAGCTTACGCTGATGCGCCGCGCTCGTCTTGAGCGCGATCAGCAGCGTGGCCAGGTAGACGAAGTTGCAGACGAGGTAGTAAATGAACAGCGCATGATTCGCGACGTCGAGAAAGCCGATCATTTCCGGGCCGCCGCCGGCTCGGGCGCGAGAGGCTGCTCGATGCCCGGCGCATGCGTCAATTCACCGGCCGCCAGCGTCGCCAGCAAGCTTGCCGCGTTCGAATCGCCCTGCGACGCCTTCTCCTTCAGCTCGGCTTCGAGTTGCTTTCTCAGACCCGCATTTTCGAGCGCCGCGAAATACGCGTACATGCCATAGCGATCTTTCGACGCAACGGCGTCGGCGAAAATCGCCACCAGCTCCGATTTCCGGTCGACGAGGCCTTCGGCCGCGCGCATGCGCACGAGCCGGTTCGAATCCGTGAGCGCGCCCAATAGCGGGCGGATGGCCTTGGGATCGTAGATTTTCCCAAGCGCAACCACGGCGCGCAGCCGCACGAACCACACCGAGTCCTGAGCTAGTTGCGAAAGCGCCTCGACAGCCTGCCCGTGGTCCGCATTCGAAAGTGCGCGAGCCGCCGCCGCGCGGAGCTCCGGAAGCTCATCTTCGGCCAGCGCGATCAGCGCTCCTTCGATCGAATTGACGGGGATTTCGCCGAGCACGCGTGCCAGCATCTCGCGAACTTGACGGTCGGCTTGTTGCAAATAGGGCAGCAGCATTCGCGGCGATTCGCGGCAGCAATTGATCAGCGCGTTCTGAATCAGCAGCGCGGGCGCTTGCAAGCCGCGCTCGCTCACCCACGTCAGAATTTCTTCCGCTGCTTCAGGTGAAGCGGTGCGCGCGAGGCCGCGCAGCGCCGCGTGCCGCGTTTCCTGATTCGAGTCGCGGAGTCCCTCGGCCAGCGCAGGAACGCCCTCGGGCGCGCGGGTGCGTCCCAGCGCCACCAGCGCGGCGATGCGCTGCCAGCCGCGATGCTTCCGCGCCTCGAAGATGCGCTTTTCGATCAGCCCCGTGGTGCGCATAAAGCGCAGCAGACGGGCCGACTCGGCCGGGCCGGCGGCCTCAAAGGCATCCAGCACGATGTCTTCCACGATCTGCCGATCGAAATCGTCGAGCCGCCACGCGTCGTAAGGAATCTCCCCGGAGATCAGCTGCTCCCATTTCTGCCGAAACTCGTACACGCGGCGATCGCGTTTTGCGAAGTAGCGCCTTCGATACGTCCTGCGCAGAAGAATGAATCCGAGCAACAGCGCGTCGGCAATCACAGCCGCCACGATCACCTTCACGACGAAGGCCGCCGGACCAAGCTCCCAGATTTTGCTAAAAATGGATTCCATAGCTCCATCCAAAGCCCGTGTCGGTGCGATTCTGTGTCCGCTGCTGAAACGCGGCGTATCCGGTCACGTCCTGGCGCGCGGTGATCTGAAAGTGCAGCCCGCCGCCGTACGTCTGCGAAGAAAAGCTTCCAATCTCGTTCACCAGGGCGAAATCCTCCGTGCCCACGGCGAAGAATACGTTGCCGCTCAGCTGCCGCACGCCCCAGCTTCGAATCGGAAACGCGAGCTTGGTCAGTCCCGAGGGTTTCCAATCGAGACCGGTGCCCGGGAAATGGCTGCGCGCGCCGGTGAGGCCGAGCGACCACAGCCAGTCTTTCGGAAGATAGACGAGCGTGTTTTCGTTGAGCGTCAGGATGCGGGCCGTCGAATACCAATACCAGTGCTGCCCGTACGTGACCTCGACGCCGCGCAAGAAGCGGTCCTCGCTGATGCGCCACCCGTGATCGCCCTCGAAAAAGGCTTCGCTCTCGGGAATCACCGTGTTGTCGTGCCCGGTAGCCCCGCCGACGGTCAACGCTCCCCAGTGCGGCATGCTCCCCGTGACGCTGCCGACGAATTTGCCCGCCGGCGTGCCTGCAATCTGGTAGAAGTTGCCGGACGCGCTCGTGGTCCAATGCGGCGACCAGCGTGAAACCAGGCTCACCCACTCGCCCTCGTTACCCGAGGTGAAATTAAAGAGGTCATCGTCATTGCCGATACGTAGTTCGTGTTTCGTCTCGCCGCGCAACGACGCCAGCTCTTCCCGCGCGTCAGCATCCTTGGGGTCAAGATCCGCCGCGCGTTGAAACTCCCGGCGCGCCTCCCGCACGTCGCCCAACGCCCGCAGCACCCGGCCCCGCGCCTCATGCAGATCGGCGCGGCTCGGATCCATTTCAACCGCGCGGGTTGTCGCGCGAAGCGCCTCTTGGTTCCGGCCCTCCTTCATGTACACGTCCCCGAGAGTCATCCAGTTGTCGGGATCGTCGGGCGCCGCCTGAACGATCGCGTCGAGTTCCTTTTCCGCCTCGGGCAGCCGTCCGGCCCACGCCAGCACGCGCGCATGCCAGGCGCGAATGTCCATGTCCTGCGGATTCTGCGCGATTTGAAGGTCGATCGTGTGCAGGGCCGTGTCCCAATGATGCGCGGCGACTTCTTTGCGGACTTCCGCCTGCCAATCGGCACTCGAATCTTGCGCGCGCAGCCGGGGCGCAAGAATGCCGCAGGCCGCGATCAGGCCAGCCGTCAGCAAATATGTAGTTATGCGTTTCCGGATCAGGAGTGCCCCGGGCGCAACCGTGCGGCCTCTCGGCCCACGCCCAACGTAACTACTGCACGAGGCGCACCAAATGAGGGGCCGAGGACGTGAGATGGCTAGCGGCCAAAGCCCTTCTTATGTGTTCCTTGCGGAGGGCCCCAGCCATCGGCGGCCGGGGAGCAAGCATTGGGGCGTATCATTTGCGACCAGTATGTATCACAATGATACATCTTAAATATTTAGTTATCAGAGGCGGGTGATTGCGAGATACTGGGATTCCCGATGTTACCTATCAAACGTGCTGTCGTTCTGCTGGCAGCGATTCTACTCGGAGCCGTTTCGGCAGCAACTTGCCAAAGTGATGAAAGCCTGATTTCGCGGCTTCATGTGGCCGACGTGCCGGTTCATCCCTTTGCGCATAACACGCAGGATCCGACGGCCGCGTTTCCGGAATCTTTTCCGATGCAGGTGGCTCTCTATTGGTCGAGCCAGGACGAGAACCCGCTTGCAATGATCCATTCCCTTCGCGAAATGGGCGTGCCGTTCTTCATCACGCGTGACCTCGATCAGGCGCTTCGGCACAAGCTCATCATTATCTATCCGAACGTCGATCCGAAGACGTTCACCGGCGCCGAGATTGAAGCTCTCACGCGGCACGTGCAGGACGGAGGAAGCGTCTTCGCGGTCGATGTACTCGCGGGTGCGCTTAAGCCGCTCTTCGGCTTCCGCGATTCCATCGCATCGCGCCGCCGTTATCGCGTCGACTTCGCGCCGAATAGCGACGCGATCCTGCGCTACCTCAATCGCCCGGAAGAGCTGAGCGTTCCGCTCGGCAATACGAAATACACCGACATTTTCTGGACCAATGGCTACACGCCGGACGCGAGCGCAAGGGTTCTCGCGCGCTACGAGGACGGCACAGCGGCGCTGCTGCGCAACGACACCGGAGAGGGATCGACGTATCTCTGCGGGATCAGCTATCACGAGGTGGTCCTGCGCAATCAGGTGAACCGCGATTACGACGCGGAGCGGCACTATGTGAACACGTTCGAGCCCGGCGCGGATGTCTGGATGTTGATCTTGCGCGCTTGGTACGAGTCGAACACGCCCGGCGGCGTGCGCCTTGCCTCGATCCCCGATGGGCAGTCCTCGGTCCTTTTGCTTTCGCACGACGTGGATTGGGAAAACTCCTTCGCCCCGATGCTCGATTTCGCCCACATGGAAATCGCCGAGCACGCGCGCAGCACGTTCTTCATTCAAACGAAATACGTGAGCGATGCCAACAGTGTGTCTTTCTTCTTTGGCAAGGATCTCGCTTATCTCCAGCAGATCAAGGCCCTCGGCTTCACAATCGGATCGCATTCCATCATCCACTCGCGCGCGTTCAATCATTTCGAGCTAGGCGACGGCACGGAAACGTTTCCGCTCTACCAGCCGCGCGGCACCGGCTTCGAAAGCGCGACCGGAGCGACGGTCTTCGGCGAGGTGCGCGTCAGCAAGGAGCTCCTCGACGGCAATCTCCCCGGCCAGCACACCATATTCTTTCGCGCGGGGCATCTCCGCGTGCCGCCTTCTTTGCCAGAGGCGCTGGTGCGCACAGGTTACCTCTTCGATTCGTCGTTCACCGCCGATGACGTGCTAACACATTTTCCGTATGCCATGCCCCTCGGTTTGGATTTCGACGAAGACAGCGGCCTGTACGAATTCCCAGTCACCTTCGAAGACGAGGAGAAGCCGCCGCTGCCCGAGCGCATCGATCGCGCGCTCGACGTGGTTCGCGCCAATGCCGAAAATCAGGCGATCAACGTGATCCTGATTCACTCGAACGAAGCGCACGTGAAGCTGGCGGCCGAGCAGGCGCTGCTGCGCGAACTTCCGCCCGATGTTACGGCGACGGATCTACAGGGCTTCGCGGAGTTCTGGCGCGGTCTCGAAGCATTGCGTTGGAGCGTTACCGTGGCGGGCCCGAACGAGGCGAGCATCGCGGTATCCGCCGGCGAGCCCGTGACCGGCGCAACTCTCGAATTCCAGCGGTCGATTGCGACGGTCGACGGCGGCGCGCGGCTCCTGCCCGACCATCATCGAATCGTCCTCCCCGCGTTGAAGGCTCAGGAAACCGCGTCGTTCGAGGTTCGCTACGCCGACTAATAGGAGCGCTCCAGGAATCTGAACGTTCGGCAAAGATTTACCCCGGAGCTGCGGCTGGCGACACGGCTTCAGTATAGTAGCCTTCCATTTGCTCGGTCAGCCGGTCCCAGCTGAGCTGATCGACAACACCGGGGCATCCCTCCTTGAGTCGCCGGAGAAGCTCCCCATCACAAATTAATCGCCGGAGCGCGTCAGCCAATTCTTCTTTGTTGGGAGCAATTACAAGCCCGGCCCGGTCGGCCACCAGCGAGTGAATGCCGCAAGAATTCGTCACGATCACCGGAACGCCCGAAGCTACAGCCTCCGCCACCGCATTCCCGAAATTTTCGTAGCGCGAAGGTAATGCAAAGATGTCTGCGTCGGCAAAAGCGGCCTTTTTATCCTCGTCGTACAGAGGGCCCGTGAATACCACGCGCGCCCCGACGCCCGACTCTTTTGCCCGCTTCTCCAAGTACGCGCGATATCCCGCTTCTCCCTCTGGGCCCGCGATCGCCAGGTAACCGGATTCCGGGCATGTTCGAGCAAAGGCTTCGATTAAAATGTCGGCGCCTTTGCGGGGAATCAGCCGGCTGAGGAAGAGGATCAAAGTTTGCCCGGGAGGGATTTTCCATCTCGCTCGAAAAGTTCCGCGCGGCGGAAGGGGTGTGCACGAACTGAGGTCGATGCCGTTGTAGCGGATCGCCAGCTTTGCGGCGGGGATGCCGCCTTCGAGAAGCTCCTGGCGTTCGATGTCGGAGGTCGCGATCACTCGAGCCGCATTCTGCAAGAGCGCCTTGCCCATGGTGGCGTGCCACAAACGCTTGAATCGCAAGCTGCGGTCGATCGGACGGTACATCCCCATCGGCTCGACGACATAGGGTACGTGCTGGCGACGGCAGAAGTATCCGGCGACCGGGCCCAACAGGTCGTACAGGCCGTAAAAATGAACAACGTCGAAACTCTTGATGGAGCCTGCCGAAAATCCCAATACGCCCGGATTGAAGGTGAACGCGCGATAGTGGCCGCGCGTGGGAAGGTAAATGGCCTCGACCCCTTCGTCCTCCCATCGCCAGCCCCATTTGCAGCGTTCGATCTTCCCGCCAAACCCATTCACGCCGCGAAGCCCGAGGTCCGCCGTCAAGACCGTCACTTGATGGCCTCGCTTCGCGAGCCCCTTGGCCAGCGAGCGTACCTTCACAATCGGGCCGCCGCGATCTTGGAAGGGAAAGTAGAACTGAACTACGCTAAGCACACGCATCGATCACCTGGAGATCCGCACGCGACGAGAATCCCACCGCGGAATTCGTTGGCAGAGTGGGCGCATGCAAGGCTCAGCTGGCCCTGGAGCCAACAATCAGCAGTTCGTCCCCTACGAGACCAACTGCTTCACGTCTCGCCGCGATTTCGCAAAAGTCGTATGGGGTCGAATACAGCAAGAATCGCAGCCTCTTTCGTCGGCTAGCCTCCAGCGCATATTTCGGAGTGATGTAGAGCGGATGAACCTTGCCCCACAAACTGTGATAGCCGAGGCCAACTGTATTCTCTCGCTCGGGATTTCCGTTAGGGCACGCGACAACGATCGCCCCATGCGGAGCCAGGATTGCAAGCGCGGCGTTCCACAGAATGTCTGGGTTCGGGAGATGTTCGATGACGTGCGCACTGAAAAAGCAGTCCACCTTACGGGGAAACGATTCCAGAGTGCCGATCATTTTGCATTGCAATCTTTCGGCTGCGTAGCGCGCTCGTGGAACGCTGATTTCATAGGAATAAACGTCAAAACCCGCTCTCGACAATTGCCAGCTGCCATATCCCCAGGAACAGCCAAAATCCAATATCGACGAACCAGATTGCAGGCCGAGCGCTTTCAGCGCTTGAATGTACGATGAATAGTCTTTTTCCGTGTTCTGGAAACCTGCCGCGACGAGTGCCGCGAGCTCTTCGTCACTCGGGCAATCCGTCGTGAAACCCTGGGAATAGTCCTCTTGGTAGAAGCGGTGAGATTCGCCCGGACGATCCTTCGGACAGCGGAAGCGCAGGTAACACGACGGGCATTCCCTTAACTCCGTGACGAGGTGCTTTCTCTTGACGAATCTCGTCTGGGATGCGCCACACGCAGGGCAGGATCTGTCAGTCTGCCTTATCGTCCGCCAGGCCGAATCGCCCAGATACGCCAAGCGTTGGTACAGTGTGAGCATTACTGAAATCAGAGTATACCAATCGCGTTTGGAACTTGTAATTTTGTCCCGCGAGCGTTTGTGAAAGTCAGGTCGCCGTCGCTCGCGTGGCGCCGCCCGACGCTCCAAGCTTCTTCCGCCAGAAATCGGCCGTGCGCCGGAGGCCTTCATCCAAACTCACCTTCGCCTCCCAGCCCAGTATCGATTTTGCCTTGGCGGAGTCGCCGTAGAGGATCTGAATATCGAGCGGCCGCTTCGGAATTGTGTCCCAAAGGATTTGGCCGCGAAAGCCGGTGATCGCGCGCATTTTGTCCGCCAGCGCTTGCACGGTAAGTTTCTCGCCCGTGCAAAAGTTGAAAGCCTGGCCGATGCTCGCCTGGGGCTTCGCGAAACAGGTCAGGTAGCTATCCACATGGTCGTCGATGTAGAGCAGGTCGCGCTCGGGCGTCGGGTCGCCCAGCTTCACGGTATTCCCCTGCAGCATTTGAACGAGCATGCGCTCGACAAGAAAGTGCGTGTTATCGCGGCGGCCGTACGTATTGAAAGGGCGCAGAACCGTCACGGGGAACTTATACGCGTCCCACATATACAGCACATACTTCTCCGCCGCCTGCTTGCTGACCGAATACGGACTGTTCGGCGCTTGCGGCGTATCTTCTCGCTTGGGCACGGGGCCGTTGCCGAAAGTCTCCGACGTGGAAGCGAACAAGAAGTGTTTGAAGTGCGGCACGTCGCGCAAACAAGCCTCGGCAAGATTCACCGTGCCCGTCAGATTCGTATCCAGCACCTCGTTGGGATGATCGTAGCTATACGACACGGGGCTGATCGCGGCGAAATGGAAAACCACTTCCGGCTGCACTTCGCGAATCGCGCACTTCACGGCGAAATGATCCCGCAAGTCGCAAAAAACAACTTTCACGCCGCGGTCGGCGCCCAAAACGTAGCGCCCGGTGACGTATCGTTGCATTGAGTAGAGATCGTGCCCGCCGATTTCCGCGAGGCGTTCCAGCAGCCGGCTCCCGACAAACCCGGTCGCCCCGGTCACCAAAATTCGCATGCTTCCTCCATCCTCGAGCTAGCCGCTATTCCGACAATGCATCGCGCAGGCGTTCACAAAACCTGTCAAAGGTGAATTCGCTGGCCACCCAACTCTTCCCGGCCTCACCCATGCGGCGCGCGCGTAGGGGATCTTCGAGAAGTTCGATCAGCGCGCTGGCGATTTCGCTTGAGCTGGCCGGATCCACGAGCAATCCATGCTCGCCCGAACGGATGAATTCCGCAGGCGCCCCGGCGCGCGGACCCATCACAGGTTTGCCGTGCGCCATGGCTTCCAGGAACACGATGCCGAAACCCTCGCCGCGGGGCGTGCGCGCGTCCAGCTCGGTCCGCGCCGGCATCGCAAAAATGCTGCAACGATCATAGCAGACGTCCAATTCCTCTGGCGAAACAGAACCTGCGAAGTGCACCGAGCTGGCGATGCCCATTTCGCGCGCACGTGACTCGAGTCGGGCGCGGTCGTCGCCGTCGCCCACGATCAGATACTCGGCATCCGGCACGCGCCGAAGGACGTCCGGCCAGGCGTCGAGTATCGCATCGTGGCCCTTATATCGTTCCGATGCGGCGAGTCGGCCGACTGTGAGCACGGTCGGCCGCGACGAATCTTTTCCTGGGGAAATCCTTGCTTCCGGCGATTGCGCCCGCGGCTTCGGCAGCGTGGGCGGCAAGATCGACGCGCGAGGATCCTTGAGCTTATGCCGCGCAGCCATCGCATCCAACGTAAAACGCGTGATCGTCAGGTAGCGCTCCGCGCCTCGCAACCCCTTCACCTTCAACGTCGGCAGGTCCCCCCATACCTCAATGCCGTACAAATTCAGCCAATAAGGAATCCGGGTGATCCTTTGAATGAGACGGGCAACCGGCGCCAATCCAACGTGCGCGCAGATGATTAAGTCAGGAGACCACGAGACGGCGGTCGCGACGGCCGAAACAAGAAAACGAAGCTTCACGGACTGGCTGAGCGCGAGGTTCCCGTCGCCTCGCACTTCGGGAACTCCGGCCACGGCGACCACTCGCACCCGATCGCTGCCAACGACAACGGTGAGCGCATCGACAAGCGTGCGAACGTAGTTCTGTATGCCCCCCACCGATTTCAACGAAGGCGCCAAAACTAGGACTTTGCGCTTAAGCTTCTCCGTCACAGTTCCTGCGTTAACGTTTGCCCTTCCAAACGCGACTTTCCCTTTCGCCGCAGGATCTCCTCGAAAATCTCCGTTAGCTCCTTGCCGTTGCGCTCCCAGGTATACTGCCGGGCAGTTTCCGCCGCCTTTTCGCCCATGCGCGTGCGCATGTCCGGATCTTCATACAGCCGGCGAACTAACGCGGCGAGGCCCTTTGCGTCCTCAGGATCGTCAAGGATCAAGCCATCGATAGAGTCCGTCATTATCTCGAACGTGCCATTCTCGCGCGACACGATCACCGGCAATCCGCACGCCATCGATTCGGCCGGCGGAAGAGCAAACGTATCCTCAAGCGATGGCCCGGCGTACGCGTCTGCCGCCGCATAATAAAACTCGACATCCTCCCGCGGTGGTAGGAAGCGCACACGTCCCTGGAGCGCACGCTCGCGAACCATGTTCTCGAAAGGGCCTGGCTCTTCCCGTCCGGCCACAATCAGGTCGATCGGCAATGCGTGCAAGCTCATCAGAGCGTCGAGCAAGACGCGGATGCCTTTCTTGTGCCAATCATTACCGACCATTAGCAAGACGAATCGCTCTTCCGAGATCCCCAGCTGCTTTCGCGCATTCCCGCGCAACGCCGCGCGCCGTGCCGGATTGTAAGTGGCCAGGTCCAGGCCCAGATACAGGACGATACAGTCTTCAGTCCTGCCATAGAGACGCTTGAGGTCGGCCGCTGTTTTCCGAGCGATCAGAATAAGGGTTGTGTTCCGATTCGTATACGCAAGCCGTTCGAGCCATATGATGAGCGCGTAGTATAGCTTGCGATGCAGAAGGCGCGGCCAGAACGAGATCGAGTTTCGCCGAAACGAGAGTTGATCCCGCACCCTGTTCAGGAATTCACGGAAAACGATGTGCACCGAAATCGCATCCGCGTCGAGGCAGTTGACTCCAGGAGTGTAAACAATGTCGTGCCGAAGGCCGCGAACGTAACGGTCCCAGGCGCGCCAGATGTGGTTTGCGGCGAACCACCAGAGGAAATTAAAGATATGCGGGCCGGGAAGTTTCGGGATGCGATGGCAATTGACCTTGGATAAGTCGAGATCCTGGACATGCTGACTGTAAATATGGATGTCGAAGTCGGCCCAGATTTGTTCGATCCATTCGATGACGATTCGTTCCGTGCCATAGCTCTTGTCCAGGAACGGCGAAACGACCGCCAAGCGAATCTTTTTCTTCGCAACGTTCATCCGGAACCCGGCCTCATTATTTCACAACTCGGTATGCGCTGGCCATCAGCCCTCTAGCACCTATCCCTCGTCTTTCGTCAAAATTAACGGACCGCGAATTCCGACGGGCGACTTTTGCCGGAAACCAGCGGGCCCGGCAATAACTGGGGTAATCGGAAGACGATGCCGACAAAAATCCACAAATAGATGTTGGTGACGTAGTTTTGGTATTGGGCCAGGGCGATGTACGTCAGTGGATAGAGCAGCAAGAGGGCATACCAAAACATGGCAAATCCGATGGGAAACAAGCGTGTTTCCCGCAAGCCCTGGATCACTTTCCAAAGGTAGTAGAGCAGCGCGGCGGTCCACAGGATCCAGAGAATCGGCGCGAGGATCCCCATTTCGACGATCAGAGACCCGTAGCCTTCTTCCACCTCATATGACGGGCGCGTACCAGTCAACTCGGAAACGTACTGCGCTCCCGAGGAATCGGTGCCGATGCCATTCCCGATCAGCCAGTTTGGATTCTCCCACGCCAAATCTAGATTCAGCATCGGATAGTTCCATGCACGTGAGTTGCCCTGATACGCTGAGCTGTCTGGATTTAGAGTTTCGGAATAAAAAGCAAGACGGGATCCGGCTTGCTCTGGAAAAATCAAGAATACTGCCGCTAGGCTGAGGGCCCCGACGATGAACGATCGCCGAAGCACCGTAACAAGCCGATGACCTTGCTTCTGGAGCCACGGCGCGCCCCAAAGAAACGCGGCGGGAAGAGCGAAAGCGCTAGACGCCACGAAAACCGACGCGGTCCGGGATCCGCTCAGCAGGGTAGCTACCCCAAGCACCGCAAGCACAACAAAGACCAGCTTCCGATATTGCCGTGTGTGCAGGATCAAATAGGCGGCGGTGCCCGTTGCCAAAATGAATGCCGCTAAGAGATAGGTCGCGAACCGGCCGGAGCTCACGAACGTCGATGACGGAAGGGAAAACAGCTGGCCCGTCAGCGGAGTTACTTTGGAGAGATCACCGAGATCTTGCAATTCCGGCGCCAGCGTCGCCGGATTCAGAAAACTGTTTCCCAAAACCGCCTGCGCAATACCCAGCCCTCCGATGATTCCGGCCAAAATCGCATTGCTGATGAGGAACTTCCGCAGGTCCACATCGCTTTGGATGAGGCCATACGCCACAAACATCAATGGGATGTAATAGAAATATGTCTTCATACCCAGGAGTCCGTACAAAATGCTGGGCGAGTTTTGGTTGAAAACTTGTATAAGTGCGAGCCAGAAGAAAAGGCTTAGAAATAGCAGGAAGGGAGGGCGGAAGCTCTTGGCCCGGCCGAGACGCACGTCCCTGAAGAATGAAATGTAGACCAGCAACAGAAGGATATCTTTGCCGAAGAAGAGCGCTAAATTGTTGCCCATGTACTTCCGGACAAGATCCTCGAACAGCATCCAAACGAGAAATAAGTAGAAGCCGGTGCGCCAGCTGCGTACGATCGCGATGCCAATCGCGCCCGCGGCGAAACCAAGCATTATGAATTCCAGTATTTTGAGGCTGCCCGAGATAACTTCATTCCCGGCCAGCCAGGCAGCCCAGATGGCAAACACGAAAAGCCCCGCACCAACCAGGGTCTGGTTTCGTATTTGCGGGATGCGGATGTTCAGCAACTTGCCGTCACCATCGCTCTTTCGTTGCCCCCGACTCTGTGCACACGCGGCAAGAGTCGAGAGCATTGTATATCACCGCCGTAGCCAGCAAGCGCTCCTCAGGTGCGGGCCTGCAACCGCCCAAATTCGGTCACCGGCGCGCGGGACGACAGGTTTGGGCCTGTCACGCCGCCGAAGGGCCGTGCTAGAATTCCCGCGTGATCGTGAATTTTGGCTGCGGAGCCAACCCTGGCCCGCGCGATTCCGGCTACCTCAATATCGACGGCAGTTTGACACTTCAGCTGGCAAAGCTTCCGCTGCCCGCCACTTTTTTCGGAGGGCGTGCGGATTTTGTCCGATTGATTCGCGCGAACCGCATCCGCTATGGCACCGCCGGCGGCCTAAAGCTGCCCGCCAACTCCATTGAAGGCTTCTATGCCTCTCACGTGCTGGAGCACCTCTCCAAGCGCGACTGCGAAAACCTCCTCGTGCGCGTGCTCGGTTGGCTGAAGCCTTCGGGAGTGTTGCGCGCGGCCTTGCCTGATCTCAAGCGTTCCGCGACATCGTACGTGGCGGGAAAAACCGATGCTTCGCAGTTTGTTGCCGGCACGCATCTGGCAGAGGACGGCCTGCGTTGGTGGGAAGCCGTCTTTGGCCACTCCCAACATCGCTGGATGTACGACGCCGATTCTTTTTCGCGGGTGCTTGTTCGCCTGGGCTTTCGGGACGTCCGGGAGCATTCATTCGGCGAGAGCGCGTTGCCTGCGCTTGGCTGTCTCGATATTCCGTCGCGTCAGGCGGAATCCTTCTACGTCGAGGGGACCAAGTAGCCGGCCTGCGGCAATGTCCTTACGCGCACCGCTCATCTCCCGCCACGGGCCCGCGCCGCTTTCGAAACCGACTGAACGAAAACTCGATCGTAATCCGAGAGCGACCAACTCGCCATTCGGTCCCGCGCCGCGTCACCCATCCGGCGCAGCGCTGCACGATCGCTCAGCATCCGCTGCAAGATGGCCTGAAGCGCCTCCACATCGCCGCTGGGAAACGCAAAGCCTGTCTCGCCCTCCCTCACCAGATCGAATCGCGCGCCCACTCGGTCGCTCACAATCACGGGACATCCGCATAGCATCGCTTCGTTGATCACCACTCCAAAGGGCTCGTAACTTGACGGCAGCACCAGCACGTCCGATGCGCTGTAAACCTCAGGCAAGCCCGACTGATTGACGAATCCGAGAAAGCGCACTTGATCGGCAATGCCCATCGACCTCGCCAGCGCTTCAAGACTCTCTCTCAATGCTCCGTCACCTGCAAACACCAGATACGCATTCGGGTTGGCCGCTCGCGCGAAGGCCGCGAGCAGATCTTGAGGACGCTTCCACGGCTGCAGCTTCGCGCAAAATGCCACTACGCACGCATCGCCGGGAATATTCCACCGCGCGCGCACCGCCGTCCGATCCACGCGTCTGGACTGCTCGCCCCACCAATCATTATCGACGCAATACGGAAACAACGCCGTGCGGTCCTCGGAGATGCGCAGCGAACGCATCAGCGCCGCGCCCCCGCTCGAGTGAACGATCACCATGTCCGCCAGTCCGAACAGGCGCGGCCACAGCCATTTCTTCACCGCGGTCTTCCAGCGCTTCCCATCTGGCGGCGTCAATTCGTGCGCGTCCGTGCCGAAGAAAATCGGCACGCGTTTCCACTTCGCGGCGGCAAGCGCCATCCAAAAGGTGGCGTACACGTATCCGGTAAACACCACCACCGCGTCGAACTTCCCCTTGGCAATGAGGCGCCAGATGCCAGGATTGAAAAAACCGAAAAAGCGGCCAACTCCCGGCCGAAGCGAAAGATTCCGCAGGCGCACCCACGGATAGCCGTCCAACAGAGGTATATCCCACTTCACCGAGACGCCGAAATCGCGATCGAGATGCGCCTCGGCTCCTCCCATGTCGCAATAGGCCACCTGAATGTCGAGGCGCGGATCTCCTGCCAGCGTGCGAAACAGAGGAGCGCCGTATTGCACCGGATGCGTCGCCACCAAAAGCACGCGAAACGGCCGCTCCGTCATTCCCTCAAAGCTCCTGCAAATCGCTCCGCGATTCGCGTCCACGAAAAATAATTTCGCTGAGCCTGCAAGCTGCGTTCGTGCAGTTCCGTCCACCGCGTCGAGTCGCTCAGCACGCGCAGGAGCGCACGCGTCAAGCTCTGCCGGTCTCGCCAAGGCGACCACTCGATTCCCGCTTCGTCCAAGGCATCTCCGTTTCCGCCGACGCGGTATCCCACGATGGGAAGCCCGCACGCCACGCCCGCAATCGCGCTCCCGCGCTGCAGCGTAATCGCGCCGCGCACGAAGAGCAGCACATCGGCGCGCGCGAACTCCTCGGCCACCGCCTCGGCCGGCACCACGCCGCGCACCACGATTTCCACGCCGCTTCCTGCCAGCGCCGTTTCGATCGCTTCGCGCGCTTCCATCGATCCGCGCCCCACGATCACGAGCCGCAGCTTCGCGAGCGACCGGCTCGCTGTCCTCATCACGTCCGCAATCTCTTCCACCTCGCCCGCCGTCCGCGGCGCGCCCGTCACGCCAAACACGATCACGGTCCTCGATTGCCCCGCGGCGCCCGGCCCGCTACGCCGATCCAACCGCTCGGGCAGATTCGCGCCGATCGGAATAAACGCCGCCTTGCGATCTCCCTGCGGCAGCCAGGCGATCTTCTCGAGCGGCACCGTAAAGATCGATTTCATCGACCCGCGATAAAGTTTCTCGATCACCCATTGCTGGCAATCGCCACGCATCCGGTCGATCCGGCGCGCGCCGCCGGTCTGCCGCGTGAATTCATGAAACACCATCGCACACCGGCAGCCTCGGCGCCGCAGAATCGCAAGCGCCACAAGCACTCCGGTCGGAAATCCCCGCCGCGACCATGCCAGGCCCGTGTATTGGACCAAAACCCAGTTCCCGCGCCACGCCGCGCTCCGGCGCCACAGCCTCCACAGCGCAGACACCCAGCCCCGGTCGAACCATTCGACCCGGGCCAGCTCCATCTTCACTCCTCGCTCGCCGAGCGCACGCCCGAGAAACGTGCAGTAATCCTCAACGCCGTCGGTAGGCGCGTCGCGCTTCCCCATCAGCGCGATCCAATTCTTCGGCTGCGCCTCGCCGCTCGTCGTGGTCTCGTCCGCGCTCGTCATGCCTTCGCACTCTCGCCCGGCGCCTGAGGCAGCGCCAGGATGTGATTGCCGTCCACCGGTTCGACACGGTACCCGAAATCTCGAAGCAGCTCGCGTGCGCTCCGATCGTTGGACTCCGAATGCGTTTCGCACAGGACCCACGGCCGGCTCGCCCGCAGCAGCGTCTCAGCGCCGCGCAGGGCTTCGATCTCAGCGCCCTCAACGTCGCACTTGATCGCGTCCGGCCGCCGCGCGCCCGCCACGAAGTCGTCGAGCGCAACGCACGGCGTCGGCGTGCCGTTCGCGTTGTCCCCGCCCGCGAACTGGCCTGTGCCACGGTCGGGAGATGCCGGATCCGCCGCGACAAAATTCTTTTTGCCGCTCGATGACCACAGGCCCGCTTCAACCACCGTGACGTTTGAAAGCTTATTCCGTTCGATATTTCTGCGCAGGCGCGCCGCAACCTCCGGGTCGGGCTCGAAACTGAACACGTGCCCGCCCTCGCCCACAATTCGCGCCGCGATTAGTGAAAAGAAGCCGACGTTCGCGCCCAGATCGTAAAACACCATCCCCGCACGCAGTCTCCCCCCAAGAATTTCCTGCACCACAGGCTCTACATCGCCGCGAAGATACGGCTGGCCCGTCCGCGGATTGAGTTCGAGCCACAACCCTCGCGCCGCGCCTTTCTCCACCTGCATCCAGACTTTCTGGTCGGCCCGAAGAATTCGATAACTCAGAAAGTGGATCACGCTGCCCACCACGGGAACCTTTCGCAGCGAACGCAGTGGTTCCGGCACGCGAAGCAGCAGTTGGCCCAGCCAGTTGGACGCTCGTTCCATTTCAGTCGCTCATCGGGACTGCCAGGCACAACGTCATTCGTGCGTCTTGGCCACTAGGTGGCGCGGAAAGGCCTCCACGTGAGTGAGCCAATTCCATCGATACCCGAGCTCCGTCAGGCGCCTCGAGACGCCCTCGGCTGCCTGAGGGTTGTGAATTTCGCAGATTAGAAGCGGCCGCGAGGTACGCAAAACGTTGATGGCGCCCGCTAAAACCTCTTCCTCAGCGCCTTCCACGTCAATCTTAACGGCCGTGGGCCGGCGATGGTCGAGGGAGAAGAGGTCTAGCGTCACAGCTTGCACCAGAGTGCCCCCAGAAATGGTTTCACGCCCCGCAATCGCCGATACGGCGCCCATGTTTCGGCTTGATGAATCTGGATCCTTCCGAAAAAGCAATTTCGTGCATTCCGACCACACGGCCGTCGCCACCGGTTCGATTTGCGGCAACGAGTTCATTTGCCGATGCTCCCAAATTCTCTTCGAATTGTCGGCGTCGGCCTCGAATGCGTAGACCTTGCCTTCCGGGCCCACGAGGCGGGCGGCGACCATGCTGATGAACCCTACATGCGCTCCGACATCGTAGAGGACGTCTCCGCGCCCGAGATGAGACGCCAGGACCGCCAGTAGACGTTCCTCGTAGTCACCCGCCGCGTAGGGAGCCTCATAGCGCGGATCCACCGACAAAGACAACCCCGCCGCCGCGCCTGCGCTCACGTTGACAGCCACACGCGTGCCGTCGGGCAAGAATTTACCCACCAATCGGTGAACTAGCTCTCCGACAACAGGCGCCCGCCGGACCGGCCGATAGAGCTGCTGCAAGGTGGGAGAACACAGAAGACGCGAGATCATGCGTGATCGTTCCCGGAAACGGATGCCGTTTTTTTCGCGCAGCACCAAGCCATCGCGGTATTTTCACCAGAAAGCTGCAGCACGGTTCCGCCGGAGTCGTTTACGGCTTGGATCACGCTCTCACTGGACATCGCCGCGCCGTTCCAGCTTCTTCCGGCCATGTCTGGATCACATCCGAGCGACCGCGCGACAAACCGGCTAAGTCCGGCCATGCGAATGGCCCAAAGGCTGTCGATGAGGCCCCAGGCCAACCGCCCCTTCCAATTCATGTTGCGTCTCTCCGTCCCGTTAAATTGGAAAAGACAAATCCCGGATGGTTTCAGAACCCTCAGCATCTCGCGTATGTAGTCTTTAACTAGCTTTTCGTCTGGCAGGTGCTGCAGCACGAGGTAGCTGAAAACGAAGTCGATCGACTCGTCCTCCGTGTCCCGTAGATCCTCGCCGTTGGAATGTTTCCAGGCGACGTTCTTGACGTTGGGCAACATTTGCTTGGCCCGCTCGAGCATCTCCGCCGAAATATCCACCGCCGTCACATGAGCAAACTGCCTGACGAAGGCACTTGTCATACGGCCGGCTCCGCAGCCCAGCTCAAGTGCCCGCTTGCCCTGAGGCACAAAATCGAAACGATCCAACACGGGCGCCACCAGACGCTGGTAGTCGTCCTCACCCGACTCGAGGAAGCCCGAGACATCCCAATCTTTTCGCCACGTTGCTATGTAGTAGAAAGCATCCTTGGCAGCGCGCGTGTCCCAATCGCGGCGCATAGACTCGGTTTTATCCATACCACCTCGCCAACTCCGATTTATCACTTCTGCCGCTCCACAACCACGACTGAATGCAGCTCCTCAAAATCTCAAGGTCCCACCTGGCAGTCTTTCGCTGCCGGTAGAGGCGATCCATTAGCTTGACCGGCCCATATTCCGCGGTCGCCCGCCTGCGCTCGTTGGCCAGCACTCGCCGCTGTGAGCTGCGTCTTTCCGTATGTCTCCATTTGCGGGTTCGCCCAGTTTCTGCCGGTGTCGCTATCGAATCCTCGCGGGAACTGCGCGCAGAAATTGCAGCATATCCTTCACGTCCGACTTCCGAATGTAATTCGTCGCCCCAGCCGCCGCGACGAAAACGCCCGAAGCCACGACGAAACGCAAAACGGCATGGGAAGACATCAACCGCGCGCACCCGATCGCAATAAGCGCCAGCCCCGCCACGGGCAGCGCAAAGCGCAGGCCCTGCCATATCAGAGGACGCATCGCGCCGATGAAAAGCAAAACCACCATCCAGGCAACCGTGTAGCTGATCAGCGTGGCACAAGCCGCGCCCATCGCAGCGTATCGCGGTATGAGCATCAGGTTCAATCCGATGTTGATTGCCGCGCCGGCCAGCGTGGGAATCGGCAGCAAGCTTTGCTGGTTCTTCGCAATCATCACATTTACGATCACAGCCGCGAAAAATACCGCAATCTCAGACCAGATCAGCACCGACAGCAAAGGGGCAGCGGGAAAACTGGCGACCGTACAGCACTCGCACGACGACCCTGGCCCCAACCGTCATGACAATGCACAGCCCCGAGGCAAAAACCATGAAGGAGCGAAACGTTTGATCGGTATAATTTCGCAATTTTTGCGGATCGGCGACGCTCACCGCGAGAACGGGCGCCAGGGTGAACATGAGGGCGGCGGGAAGCATCTCGAAGAGCTCGCTCACTCGCACGGCCGCGACGTACTGGCCCAGGACGGAATCGGTCGTCATCTTGTGCAGCATCACCTGGTCGATTCGCATGTAGATCATTCCTAGAAGCGAAGTGAGGGCGATGGGAGAAGAATGCGAAAAAATCGCCCACGCGCGATCCCGCAGGAATTTCCCCTTCGCGACGAGAAGTCTGCGCCCGTAAACCCAGATCAACGTCGACTCGATCAGAGCAGCCAGCACGCGGCCGCCAATCACGTAGAGGAGCGGAGCCCCCAGCAACCACAGCGCGACGATGATTCCCAGCCAGAGGCCCTGCCGCACCACGTTGATGGTCGATCCATACCATTGCCGCAAATCGATCTGAAAGATCACTTCCGGCAACCGCATCGGCGTGAGGACGTACTCCAGCCCCGCCAGTATCAGCAGCGACCGCAGACGCCCGCCATACCCAGCCCAAGGCGCCACAAGGATGGCCACCGCGATCGTTCCCACCGAGAGAAACACCGAAAGCGTCATCGCCGTGCGCACCAGATCGCTCGCGCTCTTCCGGTCGCGCGACGCCTCGCGCACGATCACCGGCTCGAATCCGAACGTGGCCATCCATGCGAAGAGTCCCAGGTAGGCGTAGATCGCGCCGTATTCCCCCAGCCTCTCGCTGCCCAGATACCTCGCCAGCAAAGCCGCGGCCAGCGTTGAAAACACCAGCGCGAGCCCGCGCCCCACGAGGTTTGCCATCGTGTTCTGGACGATCTCGCCGCGCAAATCGGCTTTCTGCAGCAGTGGGACGTCTGCCGCTTGCGCGCCCTTTTCTTCTTCGTTGATAAGCCTTGCCGGAGTTTCAGCCATTATCGTGAGGCTGGGGGAGAGTGAAGCCCGCGCACATCTTGCCGCTCGATTCGCTCCATCAACTGCCGCCGCCCCAGGAAGTAGTTTCGCATGGAATGCGCGGCCTGCGCAGGGACGATGGCCACTTGGTTGTACGCGGCGTCTCGCCACGAGATCGGCCCGCGATCCGGAATCAGATGCATGCCCCATTGAAAAATCAGGCCCAGATTCCACACAATCAGCACCGCAATGGCGCTCCACGCGAGAATTGCGGCCCGTCGTTCCTCAAGCGCGCGGGCCAGCCAATCCACCAGCGCTGCAAGCCCCAGAACGAAAAGCGGCGTCAGCCCCACGAAGAACCGGTTGCCATACGACGAGAGCCCATGCCAATCCTGATAGCATCCGATGAGGTATAAATACGCGACGAAAACAACGGCCAGGTATAGCGCCAGCATGCGGTCGTATTTCCGCAGTGCGAAAAACCCGGCGACAGCGAAAAGCAAAATCGGCGTCCAACTGAAGAGTCCGTGATCTGACGAAAAGCACGCCTTGAAGAAGGCCGGCGAATTCCAGAACCACTGTTCCGTGTAACCCATCTGGAAGTAACTTCCATAAATAATCTTTTTCGCGATCAGCGTGGGCAGAAACGCCCCCACAAGCGCCACGGAGAAAGCCGCGTTCTTCAGAAATAGCCGCCAAGCCGGTTCACTCGCCTTACCCTGCATCGACGCACGATAGCCGGCCAGCGATTCAAACAACGGCAGCAAAAGCATCACGGCCGTTATGTAATACACGTCCACCATCAGCCCGCCGAGCGCTCCGAGAATCACCCACTGCAGCCACGTCCGCTCCTCGCGCGTGCGCATCCAGTACCAGAGAAATAGCGCCACCGCAAACGCGGACTGCGCGTGCGACCACGACGGGTTGAAGTACATATATACCGGCAGCGAACTCGCGAACCATATCCCCACCGTCGCCAGAAACGCCCATCGCTCGGCCACATATTGCCGCGCCAGCACGAATGAAATCCACAGCGCCATGAAGCCATAAAACGCAGTGCCCAGCGCCATCGCCACCAGATATGGCCGTGAATGACCGTCCGCTGCGACGTGCCCGCCGAGGCCATCCCAAGCGAGCACACCCGCGTGCGCCACGATCAGAAATGGCGACCACAAAATCGCGGGCCCGACGGCGAAGTGATTCCCTATATGGCCTGTGGACGTGTACTGATCGGGCAGAACTCGCCCCGCCGCGTCCACTCGATACATTCGGAAGCTGTCATTCGCCTTCAGCCAGTCGTTTGTAAAGTCCAATCGATGCTCGATCAGCATCGATCGGGCGAAGGCGTAATAGCCGACGCCGTCTCCGCGCACCCATGGGTTGCAGAATGGGAGAGTTACGACGAACAAGACGAGCAGGATTGCTTCGTATCTCGTGGGCTTCGCCAAACTTGTTCTAATTCCTTGGCCGGCTGCATTCCCGCGCTTCGCGGGAGAAGCTCGAGCCGCTGCGCGTCATGGCGCCACGTTCAAATCCGGACCCGTTTCGGACGGCCGTGAACCATCGTCGCCTTCTTTTCGCAGGACGGCGATCAGGGAAAGAGGAGGAAGAGGCAGCCATCGATCCACGAGACGGAAGAGCGGCGTCAGGAAGTTCAATACTCGGATCTGGGCAATGCCGAAAGTTCGCCGCCGGAGAATTCGCCCGTTCAGCCACCATGCCGGGACTCCCGGCCGATTGAATTTCAACATATGTTCCACGTGAAATCCCGCTTGGACCGCCACGTCGCGCAGCTGCTTTTCGGTGTAGCGCCGAAAATGCCCCAGCGCTTCGTCGAGTGTGCCGTATAGCCACGGCCCGCACGGAACCAGAATCACCGCGCGTCCGCCAACCTCGAGCGCGCTCCCGATATTTCGCAGTGCAGCCACGTCGTCCTCGACGTGCTCCACCACGTTGAGGCAAACCACGGTGTCGAACTGCTGCCCGGTCGGGAACGTCGCCGCGTCCATCGCATCCGTATGCGCCACCCGCATGTAGGGCCGCGTGGACCGCAGCGTCACCAGATATTCCAGATATGCCGGATTCACGTCCGTGGCCCAGTAGATCGACCGCGGCATCAGGTTCACGGACATGTTGCCCGTTCCCGCGCCGACCTCCAGCACGCGATCGCCTACGTACGGCTCCATCGCGTCCGCCATCCACCGATTGAATCGCGGCGCCATGTTCAGCCGGTCGAGAATCCCGGCGCCGTGTTCGTCCGTCGGGTAGATTCGCCCGGACAGTGCGTAGTGAAAGATCGCCCAAATGGCGCGCACGCCATCCTTCCACCCAATTTTCTTGCCTTCGCGGTACGTTCGCCCGGAGTAGCTGATGGCCACTTCGAAAATCCGGCTCCCGCGCCTCGCGAGTTTGATGGCCAGTTCCGGCTCGACGTCAAACGTCGCGCTCTCGAGCGGAATGCTCTTCAGCAGGTCCGCCCGGACCATCTTGTAGCACGTCTCCATGTCCGTCAGATTCAGGTCGCACACGAGATCGCACAAAAACGTCAGGAACTTGTTGCCCAGCGCGTGCCGGAAGAAAAGCGCGCGCTTATATCCGCCCGCCATGAACCGCGAGCCGAAAACGGCGTCCGCATCCTCGAGGAGAAACACTTCCACCATCTTCGGCAGGTCGTGCGGGTGATATTCGAGGTCCGCGTCGTGGATCACCACAAGCTCGGTGTCCACATACGTCAATCCGGTCCGAATCGCTGCGCCCTTGCCGGCATTCTTCTTGTGGCGTACCCAAACCCACGAAATCTTCGGGTCCGCTTCCTGGGACTCAAGCCATGCGCGAAACCGTTCGAGCGCCTCCGGAGTCGCGTCCGACGATCCGTCGTCGACCACGATCACCTTGACGGATTCGATCAGCGCCGTATCGCTCAGTACCCGGAGTCGCCCCAGGCTTGCTTCCACAAGGAATTGTTCGTTGTAGACCGGAACGATGACGGAAAGTGTCGCAGACGGCCGCCGCCTCGGCGCGTGCCCCGCCGGATAACCGACATCCTCACCCGTGTCCGCCGCACCGCCTTCTCTCATACGCTCTGCTGTGGAAATTGTGCCCGTCCCCTGCCGCCCGCCCTCGGCGTCAAATAGCATACGCATGATCCGCCATCTCTGCCAATCCATAAAATGGGCCGATTGCGGCGTCTTAGCTCCTCAGCCCCTTCGCCCCCGCACGCCTTAGTACCGTCGCCCCTGCTTGCCATACGACGATTTCGAAACGCACTGGAACTTTTTTCGCGGACTGTGTTAATTATCACGACGGGTGTTTGCACCTGCGTTTCGAGTCCACTTGGGAGAGTCATTCACGATGAAGCATTCTTGGGCGTACTTTTGTCTCGTAGTCGTTATCCTTCAAATCGGCTGTAGTGGCTCGGGCTCGTCCAACAACAACCCCGTCGTCCCAATCGTCTCACCGAGCGCCATCGCTCTCTCTCTCGGCCAGTCGACTCAATTTCAAGCAACCCTGCCTGGCGGTTCCCAGGGCGTAACGTGGTCCGTGAACGACACAACCGGCGGCAATGCGATGGTCGGCATGGTTGACTCGACCGGAAAGTACACTGCGCCGACGAATTCGCAGAGCATCGCCGTGACGGTCACCGCTACCTCCGCCTCCGGTTCGTCCGCGTCGGCCCAGGCCTACGTCGTCGCGCCAGGAGCAGTCGAGCCCACCCTGAATCCGCAGGTGGCGCTCTACACCATCACGCCTCCGGCCGCCGCCAACGTCACCATTCAGTTCGGCCCCACCACCACCTACGGCAAGTCCACTTGGACGCAAGGCTCTCCATCAGCCGGCGGCCCGGTAAGCACTTTCGTCGCCGGTATGCTCGCCAACTCGGCCTACCACATGCAAGCCACCGTTACATTTCCCGGCGGCGTGACCTACACCGACATGGACCACACATTCACCACAGGCACGCTGGCCACAGGGCTGTCGCCCACCTTAACAGCCACTACAACAGCTGGAATGACGCCTCAAAGCGGCGTCGAGTTGCTCGATCTCATTAGCCTCACCCCCACGAGCAAAGTCGGTGTTGCGGCTACGGATCTGAACGGCAACATTGTATGGACCTACAACCCGGGAAGCACGATCCCTGCAGGAGCGGATGCCGGTCCGGTCAAGCTTCTGCCCAACGGACATTTTCTGGTCAATTTCGGCGTTACTAACTCTAGTGGACTGGGTCTCAGCTCTGTCATACAGGAAGTTGACTTAGCCGGAAACGTCATCTGGCAAATGACTTCCGCACAGCTGACATGGACCATACATTCACACAGGTGCGCTTCGACGGCAGGCCTTCCACGATGCGGCCACGACGACGGCTGGGATGCCTCAGAGCGGTGTAGAATTACTGTCCCAGATCTCGCTCGCATCTGTAGTAACGGACTTGGCGGGTAATATCCTGTGGCAATACATTCCGACCACTCCCATACCCGCAGGCGACGTGGTGAACCCAGTCAAACTGCTGCCCAACGGTCACTTCCTCATCAATTACAGTACCTCCGCGCCCGACGGACAGGTTCCGTCATGCAGGAAGTTGACCTGTCTGGGCAGGTGGTCTGGCAAATGACGGCGGCACAGCTCAACACGAGTGCTCTGGCTGCCTCCACCTGCGCGGAATGCAACGTCACATTCTTTCGAACTCATCACGACTTTGCGATCCTTCCTAACGGACACCTGATTCTGCTTGCGGACACCACGCAAGTCGTCAGCGGAGTTACCGTCTACGGGGATGTGATCATCGACCTCGACCAGAATCACAATCCCGTTGGGCTTGGAACGAGTTCAATCATCTGGACATCAACCGCCGGCCGTACATGTATCCCGGACTGGACTCACACCAACGCAATCCTCTACTCGCCCAGCGACGGAGACCTAATCATCTCCATCCGTCACCAGAATTGGCTGCTAAAGATCGACTACGACAACGGCGCCGGCTCGGGCAATATCGTGTGGCATCTCGGGTACCAGGGAGATTTCACGCTACTGAATGCCGACGGATCAGCCGACAATAACGCCCAAGATTGGTTCTACGCCCAGCATGGGCCTTCCTTCACCACCACAAACACAAACGGCAAGTTCTCGCTCGTTCTGTTCGATAATGGAGATGATCGCGGCGTCTCAGTCGTCACCGGCGGCACGTGCGGGGTCACCGGGCAACCCGCCTGCTACAGCACCGTTCCGCTGTTGAACCTCGACGAAACGGCCATGACCGCGACCCTCGCTTTCCACCCGACTACGCAGCAGTATTCCTTATTTCGGCGGCAACGCCGAGGTTCTCGCGAACGGCGACGTGGAATACGACGAATGCGCCTCGACAGCCTATCCGGCGCAGAATGCCGCCGTTTATGAAATCACCCAGAACTCCTCGCCCCCAAACGGTGTGGCGAATGTCCTGTTGCGGGCCAGTACGGGTATCGAATGATGCGTATTCCAAGTCTCTATCCCGGCGTGCAATGGTAGGGGCTAGCGACGGCCGGCGCTCCAGGGCGTGATACATTAAGACGCGGTGACCGGCAAGCTGAAGCTACGAGGCGCAATCGCTCGCACGAATTCGACTTCCCCCTCCTCGCTCGGCGTCGATCATGCGCCGGTCGATCGCCCGTCGAACGCCGCTGCGCCGCCCGACGAACGCCGGGGGGAGCGCTGGGCGACGGTCGGCATATCGATCGTCATTTTTTATACCTTGGTTAGAAATATCCTGTTGGCGGCTTCGCGCCCGTTCTGGTTCGACGAACTGAACACGGTTATCGTCGCGGGGCAGCCGACGCTCGGAAAGCTGTGGTACGCGTTGCGCCACGCCGAGGACTCAGCTCCGCTCCTTTATGTCGTTGTCGAGCATTTCTGCGCGGCTTTCATACTCAAGGCGGAGATCGCATATAGGGTGCCATCGATTCTCGCGTTCGCCTGCATCCTGTGGTGCCTGTTTGTTTTTATTCGCACGCGCAGCGGACCCGGAATTGCCTTCGTTTGCGCAGTGCTACCCCTGTTTACGCAGCTCTATTGGAGGTATGCGGCTGAGGCAAGGTCTTACGAATGCGTCGTCGCATGCATAGCAATGGCGCTCGTCTGCTATCAGCGAGCCGGGCAAAAGCGGTGGGTGATTGCTTTGGCGGCAAGCCTCTTCGCCGCCGGCGCGTTTCACTACTACGGATTCTTCGTCCTCGTGCCGTTCTTGGCCGCCGAATTCCTGCATGCCATCCAGACGCGCGCCGTTCGCTGGGGTGTTTGGCTCGCGATCTTTTCTGGATTTCTGCCGCTCGTGGCGGCCTATCCGATTTTGCGGCAAATTAAGGAGTTTTACGGCGTCCACTTTTGGGGCCAGCCGACCTGGGCTGTGGTGTGGAATATGTATGGGCGGCTTCCGTATCGAGCCACTCTGATTGCCATGGCCGCACTGGTCGTAATGTCGGCGATTACAATTTTCGTTCCAGTCTGGAAACGGTCGGATGTGGGACCAGAACCGTCCTTTGCGAACGAACACGTGGTTGCCATAGTCTTGATCGGCTTACCGATCATCGAATATGTCGGAATCAAGCTTGAGCATGGCGCCTTGACCATGCGTTACGCGCTCGCTTTGATCTTGGGAGTCTCGATCGCGGCGAGTTACACCATACGATTTCTGGGCCGGTGGGCTGTGGTGCCGGCGACTATCGCTATGGTTGTCCTGATGTTGGGACAGGAAGTTTTTCAGTGGAAGGACAGAATGCCGCGCCCCGCGCGGTTTATGTCCCAGACAAATTCCTTCGAGAAGCTGGCGGCTGCGGCTGGCCACGCGGATCTTCCCATGTTGTGTCCGACGGAGAAGCTTACACGCCACTCGCCTACTACGCGTCGCCCGAATGGCGGGGGCGGATCGTGGGTCTGGTGGACCCCTCGAGCGCCGTAGCCTATGCGGGCAGCGATTCCGTCGATCGCCAAATGGCGGCGCTGAGCTGTTGCTTTGCCCTCCGCGTCTACAACTTCGGGGTTTTCGCGTCGCGACGTCCAGCTTCCTCTTATACTCGAGTGGCGGCGATTTCGACTACTGGCCCCGCAAGCTGACCGCCGACAAATACAACTTGCAGGTCTTGATCGCCGATCAGAATCAGAAAGTGTATTTGGCGACCCAAACCACGGCGTTGCCGTGACGGCCCAAGGTAATAGACGAGTGATCGAGTCCGCGGGATTTAACAGGACGGTGCTAACCGATGAGCGCGCTTGACGCGATTATGAGTCAGCCAATTGTCTACCGCCTTTGGATGGCGCCTTTTGCCGAAGATAAATTCGCGCCGATTCTCGCACACAACGATTTGAGCAAAGTCCGGCGGGGTCCTGGATGTTGGCTGTGGGCCCGGCACCAACACCGGTCATTTCGCGCAATCGGACTATCTCGGGATCGACCGGAATCCCGAGTACATCGAAACTGCCAAGCGGCTCCATGGCCGGCGTTTCCTGGCCACCGATGCGGCTGAATTCGCTGCGAATCCCGAGGATCGATTCGACTTCGTCCTCCTGAACAGTTTTCTTCACCACGTGGATAAGCCCACCACCGAGCGGATACTTTCGAACCTCACCAATCTGCTCACGCCCGATGGCCAGCCTCCATATCGTCGAGCTCGTATTGCCGCCCTCCCACTTCGATACCGCGATTTCTGGCGCGGTGCGGACCGCGGGAGGTTCGCGCGGCCTATGCAAGAGTGGCAGGACATCTTTGACACTGCTTTTCAGCGGGAAGTTTTCGAACCCCTTACGCTTACGATGTGCGGGGTGCGTTTGTGGGAGATGGTCTATTTCAAGGGCAAGGCAAAACTCGGGTGATCGGCGCGCGAATCTCCGTTGTCATTCCGATCTTGAATGAAGAAAAAGTGCTGCCGGAACTCCTGCGGCGGCTGCGAGCGGTGCTCGAGGCCGGGTACCGGGCGGACCCCACGAAATCGTAATCGTCGACGACGGCAGCACGGACGCAACCCCGGATATTTTGCGCCGCGAATCGCAGCAGGATGATCGGCTGGTCGGTGTAGTACTGTCGCGAAACTTCGGCCATCAGGCCGCGCTGAGCGCAGGTCTTGCGCAGGCTTCTGGCGACGCGGTCATTGCGATGGACGGGGACTGCAGGACCCGCCGGAATCGATCCGCTGTTCCTGGAAAAGTACGAGCAAGGGTACGACGTCGTGTACGCGCAGCGGGTGCAACGCAAGGAAGTCTGGTGGCTGCGTCTTTGCTACTACGCGTTCTACCGGCTGATCACGGCTCTCTCTGGGATTCGCCTCCCGCTGGATGCCGGGGACTTTGGCTTGATGTCCCGGCGCATCGTAAATCAACTGCTTGAAATGCCGGAGTACCATCGTTACCTGCGCGGCATGCGCACCTGGATCGGCTTTCGGCAGACCGGAATTCCGATCGCGCGGGCTGAACGACATGCGGGAGATCCTAAATACAGCACATTCAAATTGCTCAAGCTCGCCTCGGATGGAATTTTTTCGTTTTCGATCGTTCCGCTGCGATTTGCCGCGATTCTAGGCGCTTTTACGAGTTGCTTTCAGCGCGTCTACGCGATTTATTCGATCTACGTCAAGCTGGTATCCGGCCGCTCGCCACAGGGGTTCGCGGCGATCATCGTCGCGATCATCTTCCTCGCCGGCGTTCAGCTTTTCTTTATGGGCGTCATCGGCGAATACGTCGGCCGGCTATACGAAGCAGTAAGGCGCGCCCTGTATACATCGTGGCGGAACGGATCGGTCGCTCACGGCCGGCGTGAGTACCGGACGCCGAGGTTCACTGCACTGCAGGCTCGCCGCGGCCGATCCTCCAGCGCCGACGAGGGCGATTCCAATAGCGTTGGTCGACCACACAGGAAGACACTCAATCCTGCTAAGTGCCGTCTCGCCGCCGCGAGAAAACTGAAATCCCATCCGTTCCGCCACCATCAGCAGGCCGGCGCCTCCCAGCACCGCCAGCAGCGGATCGATAAACGGCATGCGCAGCCGCGTATTCATGTTGAATGGAATGTGCAGGATCGTCACAAGAATCGCATAGAACAAAAAAATATACGCCAGTTCCGGCCTCAGCGCGCGCAATCTAAACCACCCCGCGATCCCCAGCCCAAGCAGCGCCCAATAGAACACCACTCCCCCCGCCCGTCCCGCGCGCACGATCGGTCGAAACGAATCGGTCGATAAAAGCTGGTCCGTGCTCAGCCAGAAATACCCCAGCTTCTCGATCGTCAGCGGCACGAGCCCCCAGCCCGTCTTGCGCCACAGCCCCAGCGTCACGCGCCACGCTTGCCGGTTCAAGTCCGCCTCATCGCCGATTCGATGGCGGCTCGCGTCGTTCGTCTCGAGGTCCATCGGCGGCAGCCATCCCAGCGCGCTCACCAGCCGTTGCGAATCGCCCGGCCGCGCGCGTCCTTCCGGCGCGAGGATTCCCATCGCCGCCGTGGGGCCGCCCTCCGTCGACAACACGAAAGCCCCGTGAAACACGACGTAATTGCGTATCAGCCACGGCGAAATGATCAGGCCCGGCACAATAATCGTCAGCGCGACGGCTCGCCATTTCGAGAGCGGCATCTTCCAAAAAAGCACCGCCCACAGCACGACAAAACCGAAAAGCGCCATATTGAAACGCACCAGCGTCGCCAGCCCCACCGTCGCCGCCAATCCCGCGAGGACGCTCCACGACGGCTTCTCGAAAAATCGCACCAGCAGATAGAGGAACACCGCGCAGACCAGCGTCGCCACAGCTTCCGTCAAAATCTCCCCGGTCATAATAATCAGCGTCGGGAAAAACAGCGCGACGATCAACGCCGGCTTCCTCGCGGCTCGCCCGAAAATCATGCCCGCAATCGCCGCGCAAAGATAAGCGGTCAGCAGCCCCGCCAGAAATTGCAGCCATCGCATCGCGGCGATCGCATACGAGCCGAACATCTTCATCGCGCCTGCCAGCAAAAATGGATACACAGGCGCGCGGTAGGCCGTCGGCTGCCCCGCGTACGCATAGCCTTTTCCGGAAATCAGATTCTGCGCCAGCAGGATGTAGGCCGGCGTATCGCCCCCGCCTCCCCACGGCGTCCGCGGCGCGTTCCCCGGCAGCGAGACCACCAAGATTCGTATGATCACGCCGAGCGCCAGCAACCCGGCGAAGCCGTAGGAAAGCGCGCGATTCTTCGCGTTCTCTTGCGCAGGAAACGCCGAAGGCGATTGAGTTGATTCGCGAGGTGCTGGAACCGATGGCGGCATCAGCCGGTCAAGCGGAAATCAAGTTGGGGGAAATCTTCGCGCACAAAATCTTTCCGTTCACTACGCACGGCGTACCGCGCCCAGAAACGAACTCCGGCCCGCCGCTATTCCGGCGCCGCAATCGCCGCCGCGGCGCGCGCGGCTCGGGGCGTGAAGTCCGCCTCCGGCTTCTTCTGAAAATGCTCCACCACGCGATCGACGATCGCGGTCAGCGGCGTCATCGGCCGGAACAACGTCAGCCGTTGCAGCTTCTCGAGCGCCGGGATGCGCCGCGGCATGTCCTCAAATCCCGGCTCGTACGCCTGATCGTACGGAATGTACGTCACCCCCGAGGTGCTGTTCGTCCGCTTCTTCACCAGGTGCGCCAGTCCCTCGATCGAAATCTCTTCATCCGTCCCGATGTTGACCACCTCGCCCACCGCGCGATCGGTCGCGATCAGCCGCAGCACCGCCTCGATCGTATCGCGGACGTCGCAGAAGCACCGCGATTGCTGTCCTGTGCCGTATACCGTAATCGGCGAATTCTCGAGCGCCTGCCGCACGAAATTCGGCAGCACCATGCCGTAGCGGCCCGTCTGCCTCGGCCCCACCGTATTGAAAAATCGCGCCACGATCACCGGCTGCTTCTTTTCCTTCCAGTAGGAAAGCGCCAGGAATTCATCGAGCGCTTTCGAAGCCGCGTAGCTCCAGCGTCCCTTGGTCGTCGGCCCCAGCACCAGGTCCGCGTCTTCCTTGAACGGCACTTGATTGCTCTTGCCGTAGACTTCCGAGGTCGACGCCGTGAATACCATTTTCTTTTTCTTCGACGCCGCGTCCAGCACCAGCTGCGTCCCATAGACGTTCGTTTCGAGCGTCCTCACGGGGCTTTCGACGATCAGCCGCACGCCCACCGCCGCCGCCAGGTGAAACACGATGTCCGATTCGTCCACCAGTTCCGCAAGCAGCTGTTTGTTCGTGATCGAATCGAAGAAGTAGTGAAACTTCGCATTCGCCTTCAGATGGCGGATGTTTTCCACGCTGCCCGTCGAGAGATCGTCGAGAATGAACACCTCATCGCCTCGCGCGAGCAGCGCTTCCGCCAGGTGCGATCCGATGAAACCAGCTCCGCCGGTAATCAGGTGCCGCAAGGTGCCTCCTAGGTGGATGAGTCCTTCGTATCGTCGGGGTCAGACGGCAAAGGCTGGCCCTTGGCCACATCTTCCCCATAGCCGTAGCCATATGCATACGGATAGTAGCGATACGCGTAGTAATAATCCGGTGCGCTCGAATCCACCCCGTTCAGCACGACCCCAAGCATGCGGCACTTCACCGCCACCAGCAGGTCCCGCGCCCGCGTAAACGCTTCTTTGGGCGTCTCGCCGCTCCGCACCACGAGCAACACCCCATCCGTAAGCGCCGATAGAATCACGGCGTCGGTCGCCGCCATGATGGGCGGTGAATCGATCACGATGAACTTGTACCGGCGGCGCAATTCCGCGATGCCCTCGCGCATCCGGTGCGAAGAGAGCAGATCGGCCGGGCTCGGCGGCACGGGTCCGGTTGTAAGCACGGCCAGGTTGCTGATCGCCGGATGTGGAATCGTCGCTTCTTCGAGCGTGCATACTCCCGCCAAATAGGAGCTCAGTCCGCCTTCTTTCGCGCTCGTCAGGTTCAGCGCGCGGCGAATGCCCGGCTTGCGCATATCGGAATCCATCAAGAGCGTGCGGTCGCCCAGTTGCGCGAGAGTCACGGCCAGGTTCGCAGCAGCAGTGGTCTTTCCTTCGCGCGGCAGCGCGCTCGTCACCAGGATCACCTGAGGCGGATGCTCCGCCTGCGACAGCAGCAGCGATGTCCGCAGCGCCCGGAACGCTTCCGAAATCTGCGATTTTGGCTGCACGTAGGAAAGCAGCTCCACGCGAGGTCCTCCCGGACCTTGCGGCGATGCGTCCCTGCTAAGTGAAAAGCGGTTGTGGTGGCCGTTCGAACCCGGCAGCGACGGCACCACCGCCAGCGAAGGTAGTCCGGTCAGCGATTCGATGTCGTCCGGCGATTTCACCGTGTTGTCCAGGTACTCCCGGAAAATCGCCAGCCCGATTCCGCCCACGATACCTACCAGCACAGCCAGCAGGATGTTCCGCGATTTCTGCGGTCGCGAGGGGCTTGCGGGCACGAGCGCGGGATCCACGATTCGAATGTTGCTCGAGCGCAACCCCGCCGTGATGCTCGCCTCTTTCAACTTCTGCAGCAGCCCGTCGTAGAGCTGCTTGTTCGAGTCGGCGTCGTGCTGGAGGATATTGTACTGCACCAGCTTCTCCGCCATGTCGTTCGCTTCGGCCTTCTGCTTGTCCAGGGCCTCTTGCAGAATCTGAACGTGGCTCTGCGCGGTGTTGTAATCCTCCCGAATGCCGTCCACGATCACTTTTTGCGCCTTCGCCAGGTCGGCATCGACCTCCGTCTCCTGGTCCTTCATGCGCTGCACCTTCGGGAAATTGGGGCCGTACTGGTTGGAGGCGTCGGCGTACGCCTCGTCGAGATCGGACTTCTGCTTTTCCAGGCCCGCGATTACGGGGCTATCGCGGACAGTGGGGATTGCGTCAACCTCCCCGGACATCGCCATTCGGTACAACGCCTCTTTTCCCGATAGCTCGGTCTGAGCGTCCGTCACCGCCTTGCTCAGATCGGCGAGTTTCTGGGTCGTGATGTCCTGCTTCTCGTCGATTTGCCAGATTTGGTTTTCGCGCTCGTACGCAAGCCGCGCGTCTTCGGACTTCTCGACCTTGATGCGCAGTTCCTCGAGTTCGGAGGAGAGCCAGGTGGACGCCTGCGTGGTCGCGTCGTATTTGCTCTTGAAGTTCTGCTCGATGTAGTTCTGCAGATGCGTGTTCACCACCTCGGCCGCCAGCTGGGGATTTTCCGCGTCGAATCTCACCTCGATCAAACGGCTATCCGGCACTCGCTTGACGCTCAGATCGCTCAAAAATTCGCCGAGGATTGCCGGCCGCCGCGCCGCCGCCCCGCCCTGCCCAAAAGCCATCCCCGCGGAACTTCCGCCGAACTCCGGATACTTCCCCAGGTCCATCGTCCGGATCGTCTGCATCGCCAGCGTCTCGCTCTCCAGGATCTTCGTCTGGGTTTCGAGGTACGTGTCCATGTCGACGTATTCGTCGTACGAATTCTGGTCGTCGGCGAACTGCATGTTCACCTGCGACTCTTTGTCCACTTCCACGCGCGCCGCCGCCTCATACACCGGCTTCATCTTGAACGACGCGATCGTCACCACCGTCACCACGGTGAATAGAAAAGTCAGAATCAGCCACTGATGCTTTCGAAGGATGATGATGTAGTCGAGCAGGTGCGGTTCCCGGGGTACGGCGTCCCAGGGCACCAAGGGTGGAGGCGGAATCACCGTCAGTGATTCGCCTGCCTTCCGTTCGCGAATGGCGTATCTGTCTTCCATGAACCCCACGATTCTCGTCGAGGCTGCCGCCCGCACGTTTAACTATGGAGCGCGATAGATCGCCAGCCCGCTCCCAATTCCCAATGCCGCCTCGGTTCCCCGGGCCAGCGCCTTTTTCCCGGAGCTGTCCGGGACGTACAGGATGTCGTTCGATTTCATCGCAACGTCATCCTCCTTCTGCTCTTCGATCTTTTTTAGATGGATGGGAATCGCATCCCGCTGCCCCGTTTGCGCGTTCAGCCGCATAATTACGGCTGAGTTTCCCTTGGCGAACGTCGTCAAGCCCTTCGCCAGGGCCAGCGCCTTCAGCGCGGTTATTTGCTCGCCGCGGTTCTGCAGCACGTACTCGCCCGGCTGGCTCACGCCCGATCCCAGGACGTATATGATCCCGGCGCTCGGCACCGTCACCGTGTCGCCGCCGTAAATTTGAATGTTGAAAACCGAATCCCCAGACTCGAGCAGGCCCTGCAGCGGAATCGTGATTTTTTGTTCCTTCAGTTCCGGTTTCGTGGTTGCGCTGGCTGGTTCTTCTTTCACGGCGCTCTCCGGGGGGCCCGGCCGTGTCACGATCACAATGTTGCCCGCGGTGTCCGATACGCCCCCGGCGGCCGTCAGCACCTCGAGCAGCGTTGTCGGCCTCAACACCTGGTACACCATCGGATGGCCGACCGCCCCCACCACCGTCACCGGCTGGCTGTTCTGTTCCTTGACGAACACCGAAACCTGCGGGTGCGACACCAATCCGTTCGCGAGCAGCAACTGCCCGATCTTTGATTCCAGCTGAAAAGGAGTAAGGCCCGCTGCCGCGATCTTGCCCGGGATCAGCGGATAGCTGATGTCGCCCGTATCACTAACACGGACGTCGCGTGAAAGTTCCGGAACGTCGAATACGTCGACATGCAGCAGGTCTCCGCTGCCGATGGTTGCGTCCACCGGCTGCGCGCTTGCCGGGACGGCAAGCTCCTGCACCTTCACGCTCTTCTGTGGTGGAGTTTCGTGTGTTTCCTGGGAGCGCGCCACCTGCACGGTCCCAGCCATCAGCGGGACAGCCAACAACCAGATGCGCTTCGCCCACAGCCAGTCCGAAACTCCACGGACTGTAGCAACCATCGGTAGAGATGACCCCGCGTCAACTATCGCCTAGCGTCAACTCCCATGTCAATCGGGAGATTACTTGTCTGATTGCACTTAGGACGCGTTAGGAGGGCAGGCCGCGTGGAGAGATGCCGCAGGCGAAAGTGCCCAATCCGTGCCCGCCGCCTCAAGCCTCGCTCGCCGCTCCGGCCACGTTGCTGTACTCCGGAATGCGCTGCCGCACCCGGGACCCCGCCTCCGGGGGAATCGGCGGCGTGGTCACGATGTAGGCCTGCAAGAGAAAAAGCAGGGCATTCGCCGGAAGTTGCAGGTTGAAGTCGACCAGGCTATGCAGCAGCAGTCCTCCAATCGCCATGATCGCTCCCACATGCAGCCCCAGCGAAAAACGCCCCTGTTCCGCTGCGAGGTTCTTCCTCGCCTCCCGGAAGAGCAGCCACAAGAATGCGGCTCCGCACAGCCCCCCGAGCAATCCCGTCTCGGCCAGCGTCTCCAGATAGTCGTTGTGGACGTGGTCGACTCTTCTGCCGTCGTAGTCCGTCTCGTATCGCGGATACACCGCAACGATCGTGCCCAATCCGCATCCTTTGAGCGGATGGTCGAAGAAAATGTGCGCCGCGCCGCGGGCCATCGAGATGCGGCGTCCCATCGTCACTTCCGGCGATTTCAGGGCCGAAAGCCTCTGGATCGCATGGCTCGCCCCCACCCACGCCACGAAAAACAGCGCTGCGATTGCCACGGCCGCCACCCCCAACACGCGGCCGCTGCGCAACGCGTTCCGCTTTCGCATCATCCAGCCCAGGATGCAGATTTCGAGCGCGAAGCCGATCAACCCCCCGCGCGAACCCGAAAGCACCAGCGCGCTCACCGGAACGATTGTAAATAGCGTCATCAGCGGCAGCACGTCTCGCCGCAATCCTCGAAACGCCATCAGCGCCAGGCCCACCGGCAGCGTCAGTTCCACGAACCCCGCAAAATGGTTTCGGTTTACGTACGGGCCGTAAGGTTCATTTCCGTCAATGGGCTCCACCCAGTAGATCGTCTGGCCCGCCGTGAAGTGCTGGATGATCGTGAGCAGTGCCACCGCAAAACAAAATAGGATCACGCACCACGCCAGCATCGTAAGGTCGGCGCGCGAACGGAAGGCCTGCGCGCTCAGGAAGAAAACGAGGAAATAAGCCGCCAGCTTCAGCAATTCCACGCGCGTCAGAAACGCATACGCCGTCCCGTGAAACAAAAGCTGCAGCAGGCCGATCCCGATAAGCCCCAGCAGCGGCCAGTTCAGAACATTCCACTGAATTTTCGTGCCCGCGCCTCGGCACGCCACGACCGCCCAGTATAAAAACAGCAGCGCCGCCCCGCCTTCCAGAATCGACTGGGACCACACCTGCACGGCCCCAAACGACAGCACGCTGAACGCGATCAACGCGCATATCCCGGCGCGCAGCACCTTCATCGGGAGGGAGGCTCCCCGGCCGTGCCCGTGGAAACATCCGAAGGAATCAACGACACGTCGGCGATCCACGCCGTTCCCCCGAGCTTGTTGTCGAAAAGCCGGCTCGGATACCGCGCGAGCCGCACCAGCAGGAAGTGCGTCTGGGGCCCCGTCATAACGTCCTCGTCAATCGGCGTCCAAGGCTGCGTTCCCGTCACGCTGTCGCTGACGACATTGACGGCGTCCTTGTGGTTCGGATCGAAGATCGCAAATCGCATCCCGCTCTCCGTCGTGATGCCATCCGTCCGCATCGACGCGTGAAAGTGGTAGTGCTGGTTCGGCGCCACCGCAACGAATTCGAACGGCGCGTCGATCGCGACGTTTCCTCCGCCCGTGAAATCGAGGCGCACGGCCCGCGATCCGTTCGGCCCTGCCTGCGAATCAAAATCGATCGACGTATCGTCGGGAGAATCCCAGCGCCACCCGAGCCCTCCCTCCGCAAAATCCTCCTTAAAATCGCCGTTCCAGATCAGCGACCCGCGCGCGGGCTCGGCATTCGGCAAACCCGCCGCCGCAAGGGCCTCGCTCCACACGCTCCGCGCATCGTCGGCGCGGTCCTCGCGAATCAATTCGTCCATCAGCGGAAACGTTTGCGGCAGCGGAACGAACGTTCGCAATTGCCGTATCCGCTTCCACACCATTAGCGCCGCATCCGCCTGGTGCGCGTCCACGAAAAAATCGAGCGCCTTCACGTACGCCCCGAGATTCGCGGGCAGCACCTGATCGAGCAGCACGTTCACGTCTTCGTTTGATCGCCACGCCCGCGAAATCGCCACCGGCAGAAGTTTCGGGTCCGCGGCCACCGCTCGCCGCAGCTCGCTGTATGCCTCGGGATACTCCTGCCGGCGCAAAAGAAAATTGCCGTAGTAAAAGTCGACCTCTCCCGACGCCGGATACACCGCTTGCGCCCGCTCAAAGGCTCGCCGCGCGGCAGCCTCATCGCCCTCGGTCTCGGAAGCGCTCGCCACGTCCATCCAGTACTCCGCGGAAAGGGGATTGTCACGGACGGCGTGCTCATAATCCGCGAGCGCGCGTGGCAAATCCGAATGGACGAAATCCCACTGGTAGAAATGTCCGAGCAGGTCCCACCCCTGGCCGTCGCCCGGCAGAAGCGCCGTCCCGCGCTCCATCAGTTCGATGTCCATCGAGTGAATCCGGTAGTCCGCGAGCCAAACCTCGCTCGCCTGAAAAATAAGGATCGCCGCGATCGCGAATGCCGCAATCAGCAAAGCCGCCTTCTCGCGCGCGCCTTCGAGCGGAAACTCCATCGCCCGCTAATCTCCTATGCCCGCCCCCTGCCTGCAACACAAATTTGAGACGGGTCCGCGCAGCTTCCCCTAATCCGCGATTGATGCTACTTTCCACGAGGACGCCAATCACCCGCTCCGTCGCGTCCAATCGATGCCCGAGCGCTTCGCATTCTCCGATCTTCGCGAGCTCTTCGCGAAGGCCAACGAAGAGAAGTCCGGCGATCAACTCGCCGGCATCGCCGCTCGCTCGGAACGCGAACGCGTCGCCGCCAAACGCCGGCTCGCCGATCTCCCGCTCGCCGAAATCGTCGCGCAGCCCCTGATCGATCCGGCCGATGACGACGTCACCCGCCTCATCCTCGATACCTACGACCGCGAGGCCTTCGCGCCGCTCCAAAGCATGACGGTCGGCGAATTCCGCGAATATCTCCTCGACGACGCCACCACCGAAGCGCAGCTCCGCCGGCTGCAGCGCGCCATCATTCCCGAAATCGCGGCCGCCGCCGCAAAAATCATGAGCAACAAGGATCTCATCCTCGTCGCAGCCAGAATCCGCAACGTCACCCGGTGCCGCAATACGATGGGCGAGCGTGGCGTCCTCGGCATCCGCGTCCAGCCGAATCATCCCGTCGACGACATCGGCGGCATTCTCCTCGCCGCGTTCGAAGGCCTGCTCTACGGCTGCGGCGACGCCGTCATCGGCGTGAATCCCGCCTCCGATTCGGTCGAAACCGTCGCGTCGATCCTCCGCGCACTCGCGCGCCTCGTCGACGCCTACGACGTGCCCACGCAAACCTGCTGCCTCGCGCACATCTCGACGCAACTCGCCGCCCTCGACCGCGGCGCGCCAATCGATCTCCTCTTCCAATCCGTCGCCGGCACCGAAGCCGCGAATCGCAGCTTCGGCATCACGCTCGCCATGCTCCGCGAAGGACGCGAGCGCGTCCTCGAACATCATCGTCGCCGCGACACTCCGTGGAAGGGCGACAACGTCATGTATTTCGAAACCGGGCAGGGAAGCGCGCTTTCTGCCGAGGCCCATCACGGCGTCGACCAACTCACGCTCGAAGCCCGCGCCTACGGCGTCGCCCGCGTCTTCGACCCCTTCCTCGTCAATAGCGTCGTCGGCTTCATCGGCCCCGAATATCTCTACGACGAACGCCAAATCATCCGCGCCGGCCTCGAAGATCATTTCATGGGCAAGCTGCTCGGCCTCCCGATGGGCTGCGACGTTTGCTACACCAATCACGCCGCCGCCGACCAGAATTCCGCCGATAATCTTCTGATCCTGCTCGCCACCGCCGGCTGCAACTATTTCATGGGCGTCCCATGCTCCGACGATGTCATGTTGAACTACCAATCCACGAGCTACCACGACGCGCTCGCCGTCCGCCGCCTCTTGAATCTCAAGCCGGCCCCTGAATTCCTGGCGTGGCTCGAACGAATGCGCATCTATCGCGAAGGCCAGCCCGCCCTCCTCGACGCGCCGTCGCGCCGCCAGCTCATGCACACCCTCGAATCTTCGCTCGAGGAAATCGCCTGATGCCGGACGATCGGCGCAGTTGCCTTTGTAGCGGCCGCCTTGCCTTCAGGCGGGCGCAGTTGCCTTCGCTTTTGACTTTGCTTTTGACGTTCCGGGTGCCCCATCCTCGTTTTGTGAGGGTGGGGCCTTTGGGTCGAATCGAGGAAATCGCCCGATGGCGGACATGACTACTTGCTTTTGTGGCGGCCGTCTTGCTTTCACAGGCTGCGGAAAAAAACCTCGCGCTGTCATCCCGAGCGAAGTCCCGCGCGCTTTTGCCGTTCCCGCGGTGTGTGCGGGCGCGGGACGCAGCGAGGGATCTGCTGTTTGCGGAATGTCCAATAGAAACGAGCAGACTCCTGGGCAAGACACGCCCCTCGCAATGACAGCTGGTGATTTTTCCGCAGCCTGTTTCAGGCGAGCGCAACTGCCTTCGATTTTTCTCATGTAGCTCACCCCGCTTTCCCGGGGTGAGGCCTTCTGTGGGCGCGCGCGCGCCCTCGCGCCGCCGGCTCATGCACACCCTCGAATCTTCGCTCGAGGAAATCGCCTGATGCCGGACGATCGGCGCAGTTGCCTTTGTAGCGGCCGCCTTGCCTTCAGGCGGGCGCAGTTGCCTTCGCTTTTGACTTTGCTTTTGACTTTCCGGGTGCCCCATCCTCGTTTTGTGAGGGTGGGGTCTTTGGGGTCCTTTGTATGCGGCTTGCCCTGCCCGCCCTGACGCAGGAAGGGAGCTTGTCGAAGGGCCGCCTTGTTTTCAGGCGAGCGCAACTGCCTTCGATTTTTCTTATGTAGCTCACCCCGCTTCCCCGGGGTGAGGCCTTCTGCGGGCGGGCGTGTCCCGAAACCCAACATTCAGGAAAGAATCCAGAGCCCTTTACAACCATGGAGGAAATTCCTTGTCCGCCTCGCCGCACTTATGAGATGGGTAGATGTTCTAGAGGGAACGCTTGAATGTCCGACGAATCCAATCCACTCGCGCCATTCGACCTCCCCGAAATCGTGAAAAAAATCCGCGCTCGCACGCCCGCGCGCCTTCTCGCCGGCCGCTCCGGCGCGGCCTATCGCACGGCCACGCAAATCGACCTGCGCGAAGCTCACGCCGCCGCCCGCGACGCCGTCCGCGAAGAACTCGATCCGGTAGCCGCGTTCGGCGCAGCCTTCATCGCTCAGTGGAATTTATTCGAAGTCCGCACGCGCGCTGCAAACAAGGATCAATATCTGTTGCGCCCGGATCTCGGCCGCGCCTTCGACGACGCCTCTCGGCAAACGCTGCAGAAGCTCTGCCCGCGCGCCGCCGATCTCCAAATCGCGATCGGTGACGGCCTCTCCGTTCCAGCCGTGGCGGCGCAAGTTCCGCCCCTGTTGCCGCTCCTGTATCAGGGAGCAGCCCAGCGCGGCTGGAAAATCGGCCGCGCCTTTGTGATCCATCACTGCCGCGTGGGGATTCTGAATGAAATCGGCGAGCTTCTCGACCCGAAGGTCGCGATCCTGCTCATCGGCGAGCGCCCAGGCCTCGCGACAGTCGAAAGCCTCTCGGCTTACATGGCCTATCGCCCATCCGCGAGCCACACCGACGCCGACCGCAGCCTGATCTCGAATATTCACGCCCGCGGCGTCAGCCCCCAGCTAGCCGCCGCGCGCATCCTTAATCTCTCAGCGCAAATGATGGGACTTCAGGCAAGCGGCGTCGCCGTGCGCGAGGATTTCACTGCGCTCGGCGAAAAAAATCACCTCTCGCCGAAGTAGTAGACCAGGCCCACCGAAAACCGGTAGCTCCCCTGACCGCTCGTGCTCCCGCCGCTTCCGCTCGTGAAATGCGTGCTCCCGTAGTCGAACATCCCGCGAACGCTCCATTGCGGCTTGATATGGTAATCCAAACCGCCGCCCCCCTCCCAGGCGTGAGAGAAGTACGTGTCCACGGCGCTGCCCACTCCGCCGTAAGGCCCGAAAGCTTCCCGGTAATATCCCTCCCCGTACAGAAAGTGCCCGAAGGGCGAAAGCTTGTGATGCCGGAAGGGAAAAATCTGCGGGCCGCCCATTACCGTGTAGAGGCTTGGCGTTTCCGTGGCGGCGGCTGGAGAGGTAATCGTCTTGTACACGCCCTGGATCTCCCCTTCAAATCCCAGCCATTGCTTCCAGTTGTAATCGAAGGAGCCGACCCATCCGTTCATCCCGATCTTTGGATAGCCCGTCACGTAAAACGACCGGTGCGAATACCCCGCGGAAATTTCATACTTCGGCGAAAATAGCGTGCTCACCTTCTTCTCCGGCTTCTGATTCTCATCCGGCGTCGTTTGCGAAGACGACGATGAGCTCGATTGCGAAGACGTGTCCTGAGGCGGCGTATCCTGAGACGGCGCATCCTGCGCCACGGCCGGAACAACCACTAGCAAGAGCAAAGCGAAAAGCCCCGCAAACTTTTTCATCTACCGCGTCCTCCTCGGATCGCCGCGCACAGTGTCATCGCTTGGAGGCGCCCGCTCCCGCGCGGGTTGGCTCGCCTCCGCCTCTTATTTGAAATGGGAATTGAATTTAGCCGGAGAGAAGTATCACAGAATCGGCGCCGTGCGTGAAAGAAAAAGCTGAGCCTCCTGAGCTTTGCTGATGGCGAACCTCATGAGGTCGGCGCGAACGTCGCCACGGGTGACGACCGGCCCGCCAGTCTGATACGCTTTCGTCCTCGGTCGCACGAACATGAAAACCAAAGCCCCTCTCGCACTTGTTGTCCTGCTCGCTTTTGCCGCCGCTGCGTTTGCGGCGCAGCTCGACGATGCCACCAGGCAGCTCGCCCACGATATTTTCCGTCAGCTCGTCGAAATCAATACCACCGACTCGGTCGGCAGCACCACTCCCGCCGCCGAAGCCATGGCCAACCGCCTTCGCGACGCCGGATTCCCGGCGAGCGACGTGCAAGTCCTCGGTCCCAATTCGCGCCGCGAAAATATGGTCGCGCGACTCCGCGGCACCGGTGCGCGCCGCCCGATTCTTCTGATCGGCCACCTCGATGTCGTCGAAGCCCCGCGCGAAGATTGGGCCACCGATCCATTCCAGTTCGTCGAAAAGGACGGCTACGCCTACGGCCGCGGCACGCAGGATATGAAGGATGGCGACGCCATCTACGTCACCGCCCTGATCCGCTTCGCGCAAGAGCACTACCGTCCGGATCGCGACGTAATCCTTGCGCTCACCGCCGACGAAGAAGGCGGCGATTCCAATGGCGTCGACTGGCTGCTCCGCAATCATCGCGATCTGATCGACGCCGAATACGTCCTCAATGCCGATGGCGGCGGCGTCTACACGCAAGATGGCAAAGCCGTGATGATGTCCGTCGACGGCAGCGAAAAAATTTACGCCGATTATCAGCTCGAAGTGAAAAACGCCGGCGGCCACAGCTCGCTGCCCGTTCCCGACAACTCGATCTATCACCTCACCGACGGGCTCGCGCGCCTCGAGCGCTACAAATTCCCCTTCGAACTGAATGCCGTCACGCGCGCCTACTTCCTCCAAATGGCTGCGATCGAATCCGGCCAGACCGCCGCCGATATGCGCGCTGTCGCCGGCAAAAAACCCAATGCCGCCGCCATCACGCGCCTCTCCACCGATCCGCTCTCGAACGCGACCATGCGCACCACGTGCGTCGCCACGCGCTTCAATGCCGGCATCGCGAACAACGCTCTGCCGCAGCTCGCGCGCGCGATCGTGAATTGCCGGATTCTCCCCGGCCACACAAAGGAAGAGATTCGCCAACAACTGATCCAGATCCTGGCTGATCCCGCGATCACAGTTCGCTACGTCAGCGACGCCGGCCAAGTCATGGACGCGGCCCCGCCGCAGCCTCCCGCGGCGCCCGTCGAGCTCCGCCCCGAAGTGATGGATCCGGTCGAGCGGATCGCTCACGAGATGTGGCCCGGCATCGTCGTCATCCCGACGATGGCCACCGGCGCGTCCGACGGCGTTTACACCAACGCCGCCGGCATGCCTACCTACGGTATCTCCGGCATCGCAATCGATTTCGACGACGTTCGCGCGCACGCCCGCGACGAGCGCCTGCGCCTCAGTTCCTTCGACGACGGCGTCGTCTTCTACCAGCGCCTCCTGAAAGCGCTCACCTCGCAGCCCGCCGCAGGCGATCAAGGCAAATGAAGCGCGATCTTTTCGTAGCGCCGGTTTACCCTGAGCCAGGTCGAAGGGCGTCCCGCCGGCTCTTTTCTTTCGGATCATCGATTCCGTGGCACAGACAATCCTGTCTGTGCTCCTGCCATTCGAACCCGAGCAGGCGCTCTCTAGAATCTGTGCGCCGAGCGGAGAACATTTGTGGGTCGGAACTTCAGCGGCGCCCACTTGTGGCGCTGTTTAGGGGGTCGGAGCTTCAGCTCCGACATTCGAGCCCGAGCAGACGCTGGGCTTTAGCCCCTGAGGAAATTCTTCGCGAGAGCCACCGGTCGCAGCGCTCGTGGCTTTTGAATTTCCGGGTGCCCCATCCTCGTTTTGTGAGGGTGGGGTCTTCGTCGCAACGAGCGCCCCGTCCCCAAACGCCGCAGCCACGCTTCCTCTCCGAAAACTCGCGTTCGATTCTTCCGCCGCCTGGGATCACTGCCGCCCGATGAGCCTGCTCCGCACGATTTTTCTTTCGGCGTCGCAAAGCGCGTGGCTGCGCGATCGTGCGCCGCGCGTCGGTTTCGTCCGCCGCACCGCGGGACGCTTTCTCCCGGGCGAAGACGCGGACGCCGCGCTCGCCGCCGCGCGCACGCTCGCCGAAAGCGGCGTTATCAGCTTGCTCACGCATCTCGGCGAAAACGTCGCGAGCCGCGACGAGGCCGCAGCCGTCACCCGCCAATATCTCGATCTGATCGCGCGCGTTCGCGCAGCGGGCCTGCCTTCGGAAATTTCCGTGAAGCTCACGCAGCTCGGCCTCGATCTCGACGCCGAATTCTGCTTCGCGAATCTCGTCAAGCTGATCGAGGCCTCCGCATCCGCCGATCCCGGCGCCGCCAAAACGCTCTGGATCGACATGGAGCAAAGCCCTTACATCAACGTCACGCTCGAGCTCTACCGCCGCGCCCGCGCCGCGTATCGCAATGTCGGCGTGTGCGTCCAGGCCTATCTCTATCGCACCGAAAAGGACGTCGCTTCCCTCATCTCGCAGGGCGCCACGGTCCGTCTCGTGAAAGGCGCGTACAACGAGCCCGCCGAAATCGCCTATCCGAAAAAATCCGATGTCGACGAAAGCTACTTCCGCCTCGCGCAAATGCTGCTCGGCGCCGAAGCGCGGGCCGCAGGAGTCCGCGCGGCGATGGCCACGCACGATCGCCAGTTGATCGCGCGCATCTCCGAGTGGTCCGCCGCGCAGCAAATTCCGAAAGCTGAGCTTGAATTCGCCATGCTCTACGGCATCCAGCGCGCCGAACAGCTGCGCCTCGCGCGCGAAGGCTATCGCAGCTGCGTCCTCATCTCCTACGGCTCGTATTGGTTCCCGTGGTTCATGCGCCGCCTCGCCGAACGCCCCGCCAACGCCTGGTTCCTCGCCCGCAATATGTTTGCAAAGTAGCGCGCCGTTCGAAAATCGGGATCCGAAATTCGAAATTGGAAATGTGAGCGCCGCACGCGCACACACTCAAAGCGCAATTCCCGGCGTCGCCGCAAAGATTTAAATGTAGCGCCGCGGCCTTCAGCGCGGCATCTTCGCTCGCAGGTAGCGCCACATAGGGCCGCGCCGGCGCAAGCGAAAAGGGTGGAAGGGCAGGGATTTATCCCTGCCGAAAAATGCCCGCGCGAAGCGCCCGCCACTGCGCAGCATCACCCGCAGCATGTCGTCGAGCTCGTTCGAAGCACTCACTGCCGTGAAAAGGACGCGGCGCTACGTTTATGTCTTCACGCGGAAGGGCATTTTCTTATTCTCAAATTTCCAATTTCAAATTTCAGATTTCGCTTCACAGGGTATGCAGATATGCGACCAGATCATCGAGCTGCTGCTGGTCAAGCGCGTCGCCTTGCGGCGGCATCATCCCGCGCCCATTCACGATCGTCTGCTCGACGAACCGGTTGTTCGAGGGCAGCCCGCTCGGCAGGAATTGCCTCTTGTAAAGTCCCTCGAGGCTCGGCCCCTTGCTCCCCGATGAAGAATACGCATTGTGGCACGCCGCGCAGTAGTGGTCGAAAAGTTGCCGCCCGTTCGCCTGCTGCGCGTTCAATCCGAGCTCCGCATCCGTTTTCGGCCTCGGATCGCCGCACCCCGCGACAAAAATCGCCACCGCCGCGACCAACAGCGCGCCCGTCGCAATGAATTTTCGCGCCCTCATCCGTCCATAATACTACCCTGGCGAATCCGTATTTTTACTGCTGTAAGTGCAGCATCATCCTCGCTTTCGTCGGGAGGCTTAACGGCGTTAAATGGTCCGTCTTACGGCGGGGATGAACCCCCGCCCTTCCACCATGCCCCTACGAGCCGGAGCAAAGATGCCCGCCTGAAAATCGAGGCGGCCGCTACAAGGGCGGGAAAGAGCGGGCAGCACCGTGCCGGCAGTGCCTTGGAAACTTTGCGTGAAGGCGGAGGCGTTGGCTGGGGGCTCGGGGCCGATGTAGACGGTGCGGGTGTGGGCGCGGCGGTGGACGTGGGCGACGAAGCTGGCGGCGGGTTCGACAACGCCGGAGGTGCCGATGGCGATGAACACGGTGCACATGCCGAGCGCCTGAAAGATTTCGTCCATGCAGAAGGGGGCTTCGCCGAACCAGCAGATGTGCGGGCGAATGCGGCCGCCGCAGTGGCAGCCAGGAAGCTCGGAGGGCGGTTCGTAAGTGCGCGTGTCGTCGAAGGGCGTTTCTTCGCACGTGTCGCAGCGGCTTTTGAAAAGCTCGCCGTGCATGTGGACGACGCGGATCGAGCCGGCCTGTTCGTGGAGATTATCGACATTCTGGGTGCAGAGGTAGAGGCGGTCGCCGAGGCGGCGTTCGAGCGCTGCGAGAGCGAAGTGGCCGGGATTCGGTTTTGCGGCCGCGGCCACGCGGCGGCGCATGGAATAAAATTCCCAGACGAGTTGCGGATCGCGTTGCCAGGCGTGCGGCGAAGCGACATCCTCGAAGCGATAGTTGCGCCAGAGGCCGCCCTCGTCGCGAAACGTCGGAATGCCGCTCTCGGCACTGATACCGGCGCCGGTGAGGACGAAGACAAAGTCTTGGGGCGAGAGGGCGATCATGATTGGTCAATCCTCTCATCATCGTACGCAATCTCCTGACAAACTTCACCACGTCACCCTCGCGCAGCCTCTCTCACATCTTGCTCAACGCTTTCTGCCCGCGCGGTTGAGCGCTCGTATCAGCGCCCTCGGGAGCTTGATTCTCTTTGGGCTGGCGAGTCGCTCCAGCTCCGCCATCACTTTGTCCCTCAGCTCGGCCGCTTCCTCTGCCTCGTCCATCATTTGCATCTCGCGCAAGAACTTCGCGGCATCGCCTTCTCGCAGCTTCTCGCACATCTTGCTCAGCGACTCCTGCTCGCGTCCATCGAGCGCCCGCATCAGCGCCTTCACCACCTTCACGTGGCGCGGCAGCACGTTCCCCACGAATTCCTTCCCCTTCTTCGTCAACCCGACCACGCTTACGCGCGGCCCGTCTCGCCGGATCCCGCGCCGGAGTTTCGAGAGGCGGCTTTCCTTCACCACCGCCGCCGGCATCTTCACCACCATCTGCCGCACCCATCCGCGCTCTTCAAGGCTCGCGATCACGAACCAGATATTCTGCCGCGTGCACAGGCGCCTCCGCGCCACGTCCGGCACCGGCAGCGCGCCCTCGCGGTAAAGCATCTCGAGCACGCGGAATCCCGCCATCGTCAGGTCAAATGACTCGAGCGGCCCGCGCAGCTCGTTGTTGAACCAATCTGCCGTATCCATCACGTTCAGAAAGGCTTGGAACGCTCGCACGGTCTTTTCTTTTTGGCTCGGCCAGCGCGACATGTCAAGAACCTGCCAAAACTGGCGTTTCCCGGCCATTTAGGGCCGTTCTAGCCAGCTTTCGGGAGCAAAGTGCTTGCTCTCTTTACAACAGGAATTGCGCGGCGAATAGTAGGAGAAATACGTAGAAGCCGCCCTGCCCTGTTGATGTCCTGCGGCCGGGCTCGGTTTGGGTAGCGCCGGCGTCTCGCCGCCGAAGAACTCCGACATAACGACCCGCGGCGAAGCCGCGTGCCAATGCGCAGATTCACCTGCAGCATGTCTTCGAGGTCCCGCTTTCCCGAGTTTCGAGTTTCGAGTTTCGAATTTCGAATTTCGAGTTTCGAGTTTCGGCTCTCGAATCGCCTTTCTTCGCTCCCGCCGCGGCTTTCGGGGCACAGTCGCTGCCGGGTCGCTTCGTCTTTTTCGACTTTGCCGTCGCGCACGCGGGAGACACGGTGAAGTTCTTGCGGGAGATCAGGACGGAGGACGAGGATTGAAGCGCTCAAGGCCGAGAGTTTAGCCAAGTACTCGCTTACCTAGCTTTCTTTTCCTGAGTTGCTATACTGAGGCCCGTTATTCAAAACGTATGCCTGCAGCTGCGAAGCACAAACTAGCTAGCGCCCCGCTTGGAGCGGTACCTGCAAATTTGTCTTCATTCGTGCCGCGTGGACTGACGCTCACGGACGATCCTCAAACGCTGATTCCGCGTCTCGCGAAAGACGAAAACTCGGTGCGGATGATCGAGCACTCCGTTCAGACCATTCCTACGACGCATCGACTGACTCTTGGCGACGCCCGGAAGATGAGTATTGAACCAGCCAGCGTTCATCTGGTGCTGACCTCGCCGCCCTACTGGACTCTGAAGGAATATCGAGATTCGGACGCGCAGCTGGGCCACGTGGAAAATTACGAGCAGTTTCTTGAAGACCTTGATGAGGTTTGGAAGCAGTGTTTCAAAGCGCTGGTTCCCGGGGGCCGTCTGATCTGCGTTGTCGGCGATGTTTGCTTGTCTCGCAGGGAGAATGGAGGCCGACATACGGTCGTTCCGCTGCACGCTTCGATTCAAGAACGCTGCCGCAAGCTCGGCTTTGATAATTTGGCTCCGATCATCTGGCACAAAATCTCCAATGCGGCTTATGAGGTTGAGGGTGGTTCCGGCTTTCTCGGCAAACCATACGAGCCCAACGCCGTCATCAAGAACGACATTGAATTTATTCTGATGGAGCGGAAGCCCGGTGGCTACCGCGCGCCGGATATTTCGACAAAGATTCTCAGCCTCATTTCCGCTGAGAATCACAAGAGGTGGTTCCAGCAGATTTGGAGCGGTCTGACCGGAGCGTCGACGAAAGATCATCCGGCTCCGTACCCCACCGAGCTTGCCGAGCGCTTGATCCGAATGTTCAGTTTCGTGGGCGATACCGTTCTTGATCCGTTTCTCGGAACCGGAACCACCAGCGTGGCAGCCGCGAAGTGGGGCCGCAGCAGCGTAGGCTTTGAAGTGGACGACCATTATTTCAAGTTCGCCGAGAAGCGAATTGCGCTGGAGACATCCTCACTCTTCGGCCGCGCCGAAATATCCGTGGCGGCAACCCGATAGCCTTCGCATGGCGCTCAATCCTGCGCTCGAAAAGGGACTTCGCCGGGCCATCAAGCACTTCTGGACGACCCGCGAGACCCAGTCTCAATTGCAAGGATCGAAGACAGGCTCTCGCGACGCAGGCGAGAGAACCGCCGTGACGGGCGGGCGGCAGATGGACGGCTTTGTCAATCTCGTCCGAGATTGCCTTTGTGACAGTGGTCTTCCCAAGGCACACGTCTATTGCCAGACGCGAATCGAGTTACCCGGCTGGTATCGTCCTGAAAAGAAGTGGGACCTTCTCGTTATCGAGAACGGCCAATTTCTCGCGGGAATCGAATTTAAATCGCAAGTGGGCTCGTTCGGAAATAATTACAACAACCGCACGGAAGAAGCGATCGGTAGCGCGTGCGACCTCTGGGCGGCTTACCGGGAAGGGGCTTTCAAGCCATCGGCGCGTCCATGGCTCGGCTACATGATGCTTTTGCAGGATGCGCCCGGCTCGTCCAGCCCGGTTCGCGCGAAGGAGCCCCACTTCAAAGTTTTCCCGGAGTTCAAGGCAGCGTCCTACGCGAAGCGATACGAAGTTCTTCTGACAAAGCTCGTGCGCGAACGGCTTTACGATTCGGCATGCTTTCTTCTTTCGGACTCCAAGAGCGGCCTTCGAGGAAATTACAAGGAACCCACGCCTGAATTGAACTTCGAAAAATTCATCGCCTCGCTGTTGGGCAGAGCCACTTCAATGTCGAAGGTTGGGAAACTGGACTGAACCAGGGGACCTATTACTGTTTCGTAATAGATGTGAGGAAAGCGCCGAGCCGGAACCCACGCGTCATCTACGATAGTAGTCTATGCCGGTCACCCTCGCAGATAAGCTTGTCGTCGGAATCGCCTCTACAGCGCTGTTCGATTTGTCCGAGGCCGATCGAATTTTTCGGGAAAAGGGCTTGGCCTCGTATCGCGATCATATGCGAACGAACGAAAACGAATTTCTGGCTCCAGGGACAGGATTTCCGCTCGTCAAAGGCCTGCTCGCGATCAACGAACTCGCGAGCGAGTACCTCGTTGAGGTTGTTTTGATGTCCAGAAATGATGCTGACTCCGGCTATCGCATTCTGAACTCCATTGAGGAATGGAAACTTCAAGTAAAGCGGGCAGCCTTTACCGACGGGGGGGCGCCGTCCGACTACCTCGAGGCCTTCTCCTGCAACTTGTACCTAACAACCAATCGTAGCGAGGTCGTTAGCGCCCTAAAATCGGGTTTCCCGGCGGCACTGGTGTACGCCCCTCCCAAGGAAATCGACCTGAGCAGCAACGAGGTGCGCATCGCGTTCGACGGGGACGCAGTGCTTTTCTCCGACGAGTCAGACCGGGTCTTCCGCGAGAAGGGTCTAGAGGCTTTTGAGACTCTCGAAAAGGCCGCACAGAACGTCCCGTTGAAGCCGGGGCCCCTTAAGAGTTTTCTAGAAGCAATTAGTAGGATTCAAACGCGCTTCCCGGAAGAACAGCCCACAAGGTGCCCCATCCGCACATCTCTGGTCACTGCGAGGGGATTCCCGGCGCACAAAAGAGCGATTAATACACTCCGTGATTGGAACATAAAACTGGATGAATCGTTCTTTCTCGGGGGGTTGGACAAGTCGCTAATTCTCAGAGTCCTGAAACCTCATATCTTTTTCGATGACCAGAGGGCAAATCTTGAGCCCAGCAAGGATCACGTCCCTGTCGCGGAGGTTCCTGCGCCCCAAGGGTAGCCGCTTTGGCAACGTTCAACTACCCTACGACGAGGCATCCTTTGCGGTCGAGACATATGGGATATTGAGCTAGGCTCGCCTAGATCTCAGCGGAATTACTTTGTTGGAGAGTGGTTGGTCACCGTCCGGCCTGACATCTGCCATGTCGTCGTAAAGACTCAGGATCTCGCGCACATTTTCTGTGGTTAAGTGCAGCTCCGCTGCTAAGCGCGAGGCGTTGTTCCCGAACGGAAGCAGCTCGACAATCTTCTTCAATCTTCGGGGCTTCTCGACAGCAACGTCGAGATTTTCCGGTTCCCGGGTTCTCCATCCTCTAATCGAGATCTGCTCAAATAGGTAGCGATATTGCCTGTCACCGATAATGCCCAATTGATGCGCTCGGTAAACGAGGGTCTGAATTGACACGCCCCAGCGCGGTTTCAATGCGGCCAAGGTCGAGAGCGTGACGGGAGACGTAATCTCGCGTCGCATGGCCTTCTCTGGTAGCAGAAGTTCTGCCGAAAACTCGTCGGCTTCATTATGTTCATTCGATCTGATGTTCTTGTTGAAGTGAAGAACTAGGTGTCCCAACTCGTGCCCCGCGCTGAAGCGCTTTCTGTCGCCTGCCCCTTTCCCGGAGCAGAGCGCGATAACCGGTGTGTCCTGAACCCACGCGGAAAAAGCATCAATGTCCGATTGTCCTTCCACGGGTATTGCTAAGACCACGATGCCCGCACGTTCCACAGCATTGATTAGGTGCTGAATCGGTTCATCGGCGGAAAGCCCCAGCCATCGACGGGTCTCACGTGCCGCCTCTGAGGGCGACTTACTGCTTTTTTCCAACTTGAGGGGGAGAGTCGTGACGTACGACGAAAGATTCATGCCCATCTCGAAGATGATCTCGGCGTACCTCGCTGCCGCTTGAGCGTCACGGCGCGTCATACTCGCTCTGGCACGGAAAAGCAATACCTCGACGGGGAATTCGACCGGAGAGGTTGCCGTGAAAAAGGAGATAGGAAAACGGGTGTGTTGAGCAACCGCAGAAATCAAGTCGACGGACGCCTGTTTGAATCCTCTCTCTACGTGTGCAATCGCCGCCTGGGACCTTCCGATGAGACGCGCCAGCTCGCCCTGTGTTAGCCGCCTCAGCTCTCTCGCTTGCCTTATCCGTTTTCCGTTGAACATTACCCTGTTTGTTTTTCTTCCTTCGGCGGTTTCGCTAATGTGATTGGAATGTCTGGCGGATTGCTAGGTGACGTTGGACCGCTCAACCCCAAAGCAGGGTCGGGAATTTGAATCCACCACCATGCTTCGGAAATTCTGTCCTCAGCATTGTATTGCTTCGGACAAACAAGCCAAAGCGTTACCTTGTTTGAAGGGCTGATCGAATAAATAACAACGAAGTTGCGGAGCTTTGTGGCGCCGCCAAAATCCAGAGGTAGTGGGTACTGCTGGTTTAGGAATTTCATCCTTCCTTTCGAGTATCCAAGGGGCGGTAGTTCGTAGTCATTGCCCTTCCAGGATCGAAAAATCGATTCCCCAATGCTCCATTCGATTCCGGAGAGCGACCAATCTTTGAACTGCACTCCTGCAATGTTTCTCTTTAGCAGGTAGCTCTTGGCGTGCGCACGCACGAACGTAAGGAACGTGCTACCGTCGCAAGTTAGATCCTTCGATTCGACGTATGATTTCGTCTCGAAGAGCGCGTTGTCGTAGGCAGGTTGTAGATGGGGGCTCACGGGGGAGAGCAACTCTAAGCCCTCTTCTGGGCTGGGGACGAAGGTCGGCAAATCCATATACTTCAAGTACCTCCTATGGGTAATAAAAATACCCTATTTGTACCAGAGTGCAAGGAGAAAGTGTTGGGCTTCCTAGGAAGGCGAGGGCTTTGGCTGGAGACCGGCGGCGCGGCCTCCCCAAGCCGGAGTGTACAAGGCGAAAGCAAGATGGCGCGCTAAAGGCTGTAAAGTGCCAACAGATCCCTTACACAGGGTGCCAAGACGGGCTAGCGGGTGGCTTCGTCTTTTTCGACTTTGCCGTCGCGGACGCGGATGACGCGATGGGCGCGCGCGGCGATATCGGGTTCGTGGGTGACGAGGATGATGGTGTTGCCGCCTTCGTGGAGACGCGCGAAGAGGGCCATGATTTCCTCGCCGGTGGCGGAATCGAGATTGCCGGTGGGCTCGTCGGCGAGCAGGATCGAGGGATTATTCACGAGGGCGCGCGCAATCGCGACGCGCTGGCGCTGGCCGCCCGAAAGTTCGTTGGGCTTGTGGCCCATGCGATCCTGCAAATCGACCTGCGCGAGCGACTTTTTGGCGCGCTCGAGGCGCTCTTCGGCGGGAGTGCCGTTGTAAATCATCGGCAGCTCGACATTATGCAGCGCCGTGGCGCGCGCGAGCAGATTGAACGTCTGAAAGACGAAGCCGATTTCGCGGTTGCGGATGTAGGCAAGCTCGTCGTCGTCAAGCTGGCTGACCAGGCGGCCCGCGAGCCAATAGTCGCCTTTGGTGGGCGTGTCGAGGCAGCCGATCAGGTTCATCAGCGTGGATTTTCCCGAGCCGGAAGGGCCCATGATCGCGACGTACTCGCCCTTGTGGATCTGCATGCTCACGCCACGCAAGGCGTGCAGCTGCTCGGTGCCCATTTCGTAGGTCTTCCAGAGATCGTCCGTCTGGATCACGATGCCGGCGTCGATAAGATCCTGCCGGAAACTCTGCGAGCCGGTTTCTCCCACCGCCATGTGCATTGCGCTCCCTCGAAGATGGCCGATCTGATGCCGCGACCTGTGATTCTGTAACTCTGCGATTCTAAGACGACGTCGTATCGTCGAGCGCCGGCGTGGAATTGTCGATTTTCACGCTGGTGCCGGGCTTGAGCGAGCGCAGCGCCTTGAAGCTGCCGGTGACGATCGTGTCGCCTTCCTGCAGGCCGCCGGTGATCTCGATATTCGATACGCCGGTGATGCCGGTCTCGACCGGCACGAACTGCGTCTTGTTCCCGCGCACGACGAACACGCCCTGGATGTCCTTGCTGGTGGTGTCGTTGGCGGCGGCGAGCGTAACGCTGCTGCTGGTCCCGTTCTTGGCTTCGTCGAGCTCTTTCTGTGTTCGCTCGGCGAGCGCCTGGATCGGAATCGTCAGGACGTTCTGCTTGCTGGCCGTCTGAATCTTGGCGGTCGCCGAAAGGCCCGGGCGCAGCGAACTCGGCGGATTGTCGAGAGTGACGACCACTTTGAAGTCGCGCGCCTCCTGGACGTTCGCGGTGACCTCGGTCATCGAGGCCTGGCCGGAGGTGCGCAGGATGGCGAGTTCGCCGACTTCCGTGACGTGGCCCTTGAAGGTTTTGTCCGGGATGGCGTCGATCGACACTTCGGCGGGCTGGCCATTTTTCACGTTTACGATGTCCGTTTCGTCGACCATCACTTCGGCGGTGACGACGCTCATGTCGGAGATGGTGAGAATCGAGCTGCCGGCGGTGCCCTGAATGCCGGGCACGACGTTTTCGCCGACGCGCACGGCGATGTAGCTGATGATGCCGTTGATCGGAGCAGTGTAGGTGGTCTTGCGCAGCACGTCCGCGGTGTGGCGGAGCTCGGCGCGATTCTGATCGAGATTCGAACGCGCCTGCTCGCGGGCGGCGAGCGTCTGGGCCACTTGGTCTTTCGCGGAGGCGAGCGCCGCCACGGCGCTGTCGTAGGTAGCCTTGTCCGTATCGTATTCCTGCTTGGCGATCAGCTGCTCTTTGTACGACAACTGGCCGCGCTGCCAATCGAGCTTGGCCTTATCGAGATCGGACTGGCGCTGCGCGACCGTCGAGACGGCCGCATCGTAATTGGCTGCCGCGGCTTGCACGCCGGCTACGGCTGCGTCGATGCTCGCTTGCTGGGCTTGCACGTCCGCGCCCGGCTGGATATTTTCCAGGTGCAGCAGCACGTCGCCCTTCTTGACGTAATCCCCCTCTTTAACCACGATGTCCGTGATCTTCCCAATGCCCTCGCCCAACACGTTCGTATAATTTTTTGGGCGGACTTCGCCGGAGGCGGTGACGATCAACGTCAAATCCTGGCGCAGGACTTGGCCGGTCTGGACCGTGACCACGCCCTCATTCTGTTTGTAAACGCTGTACCAGGCCACTCCGCCAAGCAACAAAACCACAGCGACCGCGATGCCAGCTTTTTGCCAAGTCTTCATTGCACCAACCTCGGATTGGGGGGTCCCAGACGGACAACTCTACCCACCACTTGATAGATACGCTTAGACGGGACAGAATGTTTCTCGGCTAGAGGCAGACGTTACGATTTTCGGCACGGGCCAAGCCGGCCCCGCTGTTCGATCCCACTCCACGCTCAGAAGCCGCCACCACGACGAAGACCGTCGAACAATCATTGTAATTCGGTTCCGCGCGGCGTCAAAAGGAAATCAGCTTAGGAGGGCCGCGAACGCTTCTCTCATTAAGATGGCCGGACGTGGTTGGCGGTTGTGGACCGCTTCAGCGCAAGCAACCCCTTGAAGCACATGGGATTCCAAGAGGTGGGGCGGCTGGGGGATGGAGCAAACATTGATTGACCTGTACCTTGGGACAGGTTAGGATTCCAGGCTAATCGGACAAGGATGCCATTATGGATCGTTTCGTTAAGACGTTCCCATTGATCGTGCTGATGGGGTGGCTTGTGTCGTCGGCGTTCCCTTCCCGCGCGGTGGCTCAAGACCAATCGCAGGATCAAACGCAAGCTCAGCCGACGACGGATCCATCTCAAGATCAGGCGCAAGACCAAGCGCAGAATCGCAAGGATCAGAAGCGCGACAAAAAGCTCAAGCAGAAGAGCGACGGCGAACTCAAGAAGGAACTCGAGCCTCAATACAAGAACTGGCTGGATCAGGACGTGGTGTACATCATCACGCCCGAGGAGCGCCACACCTTCCTGCACCTCTCGACCAACGAAGAGCGCGAGCAATTCATCGAAGCCTTCTGGCAGCGCCGCAATCCCGACCCGGATTCAGCGGAAAACACGTTCAAGGAAGAGCACTATCGCCGGATCGCCTACGCCAACGAGCATTTCGCATCCGGCATACCCGGCTGGAAGACCGACCGCGGCAAGATCTACATCATGTGGGGCCCGGCGGACGAAGTCGACTCGCACCCGACGGGCGGCACCTGGGATCGTCCGATGGACGAGGGCGGCGGCGAGACGACGACATATCCCTACGAAGATTGGCGCTACCGGTATCTGGAGGGCATCGGCGAAAACGTGGAGCTCGAGTTCGTGGATCCGACGAGCACGGGTGAATACCACCTGACCACCGACCCGAGCGAAAAAGACGCGCTATTGCGCGTTCCCGGTGCGGGCCTCACCATGGCCGAATCCATGGGGATGGCGGACAAATCGCAGCGCTTCTCGAATACTGACGGCACGAACATGGCCGAGACCGAGACGGGTATCAACGGCATGCCGGAAAGCATGGGTGAGTTTACCCGTCTCGAGCTGGAGGCGAACATCTTCCGGCCGCCGCCGGTGAAGTTCAAGGATCTCGAGGCGGACTCGACCTCGCGGCTGGTTCGCGACCAGCTGAAGTTCGATTATCGCTCCGACTTTCTGCGCATCACGTCGGACACGGTTCTGGTGCCGATCACGGTGCAGATACCGTTGCGCCAGCTAAGCTTTCAGCAAAAGGACGGCGTGGACAGCGCGAACATGAATCTCTTCGCGCGAATCACGAGTCTGAGCGGACGCGTGATTCAGACGTTTGAGGACACGCTGGCAACCAACGTGGCGGCTTCGCAGCTGCAAGCGGAGATCGGCACTTCGAGAATCTATCAAAAGGCCGTTCCTCTGGCTCCCGGCCTCTACCGCCTGGACATCGTGGTGAAGGACATCAACAGCGGAAACGTGGGGGTGGTGAATGCGCGGCTGGCCGTGCCGCGCTTCGGCGACGATCAGCTCAGCAACAGCTCCCTGATCCTTGCCGACGACATTCAGCGCGTTTCATCGAAGGATATCGGCCTCGGGCAATTCGTTTTGGGCGACCTGAAAGTGCGGCCCAGGCTGGACCAGACCTTCACGCCTGAGGACAGCATGGGCGTTTTCCTTCAGATCTACAATTTGAAGGTTGACGACAAGACGCATAAAGCGGATGCTTCCGTCGAGTTTCGCGTCACGAAGGCCGAAAAAGACGCGACTGAGCCGGTCTTGAAATTCGACCTTCCGGCGGACAAAATCCCCGAGCACGGCGAGGAAATGACGCTGGCGAACACGATCACCCTAGGCTCTCTTGCACCCGGAAAGTACAAGCTCGAAGTTGCCGTGACCGATAACGTGACCAAGCAAACGATTACTCCCACGACGGAATTTACGGTGAAGCCGATGCCGGCGAGCGAAAAACAGGGGAGGTAAGGGGTTGGGCTCTCGAACCATTCATCTTCTAGGCCTGGCGTCCCTGGTTTGCGCGCTGGTTTTGCCGCTTCACGCTGCAACCAACGCCGCGAGAATCGCCGGCGTGGTTGTGGACCCGGCCGGCACGCCCCAGATGGGAGCAACCGTAGTTGTGTCGTCGGAACATCTTCTGGATGCTTCGACGACGATCCGGCTGCTCACGAACGACCACGGGCGATTTTCGACCTCGGTGCTTCCGGTCGGGATGTATTCGATCAGCGTCACACTGGCGGGATTCCTGCCGACGGTCGAGGAGCACATCCAGGTGGATAGCGACCACGCGGCCCTGCTGCAAATTGTTCTGGGGTCGGTGATGTCGTCATTTGAAAAGCTGCGGCGCCCCGCCGATCAGCAGGTCGCGGCGGATGATTGGACCTGGGTGCTGCGGACTTCAGCCGCCACGCGTTCGGTTTTGCGCTGGCAGGATGTTCCCGACGCAACGCAGAGCGATTCCGACAGCGCGCAGGCGCAGCAGGCGCATGCCCGCGTGGAGGTGACTTCCGGCGCCGATCATCCGGGGTCCGTCTCGGACGTGGCCGATTCTCCCGGCACAGCATTTGCCTACGGCGTCGGAGTGGGCGTGAAGGGCCAGATGCTGATGGCGGGCCAGTTCAGCTATGAGGACGCTTCCTCGTCGGCCGGGCTGGCCGCCGAGTGGCTGCCTACGGGCGAAGAAGGGGCCGGGCCGGTTACGACAATTTTGGTGCGCGAATCGCGCCTGACTCCCGGAGGGCCGGCTTTCCGCGGATTGCGCGTATCGCACGACGACGCACTGAGTCTCGGCGATCGAGTGAGCGTTCGCTACGGCGGTGAGTTTCTGATGGCGGGATTCAACGGCACAACGACAGCGCTGCGGCCGCGCGGCGAAGTCGCCGTTCAGATTGCGTCCAGCTGGCGCGCGTCTGTGATCGCGGCGGCGCGTCCGTGGCAGAACAACGTTGCCTCCGCCGACACACTGCAATCCGCAGTCGATACGCTCGATACTTTGCCCACTCTCCTGATTCGCGCCGGGCGGCCGGTATTTGAGAACGGCGTGCATGAGGAACTGGCGATCGATCACACGCTCGGCAAGAGCGCCGATCTAACGGCTGCCGTGTTTCACGATTCCTCGAGCCACACGGCGGTGATCGGACGCGGCGGCGCGGCCGACGGGCCGGATTTCCTGCAGGACTATTTCTCCGAAGCGTTCGCCTACGATGGCGGATCCTCGAGTTCCACGGGCGCGCGCCTCGCGTACCGTGAAAAGTTCGGATCGCATCTGGACACGACGATCGTTTACGCGTACGCCGGCGCTCTGGCTCCTGACGGCGATTCGACCGCTGCGACGCTTCGCGACGAACTGGATACCCGCTACCGTCACAGCCTCGCCGGACGCGTTTCCGCCACCATGCCGCGCTTCGGCACCAAGGTGTCCGCCAGCTACAAATGGCTGAGCGGGCCCACCGTCTCCCGGCTCGATTCCTATGGCGAGTCTATCTATCAAATCGACCCATACCTCAGCATGGAAATCCGACAGCCGCTGCCCAACGTCTTCCCCTGCCATATGGAGGTGCAAGCGGATGTCGGCAACCTGCTCGCGCAAGGCTACGTCCCCGTAGCGACCGGCGATGGATCGGTGATGCTGGTGCCGTCCTACCGGTTCTTCCGGGGCGGCCTCAGCCTTCAGTTCTAAACGCCTGAATCGATTGCCCCTACTGGAATCGGGAATGCACCTTCCACAAATGGGATTGATCCTCGGCGCGACTCGGTGAATAAATTGTAACCTGCACAAAACAGGCGCATTAAACGCGATAATCGCTCTGGTTCGCTGGAAGCCGACGTGCTAGGATGGGGATCAAACAGGTAGACTTGGGTGGAAGGGTAGTCACGGGATCCGTTTGATGAACGATCACCTCCGAACGCGGCTCGGGGCGGTTCTACTCGCTCTCGTTACGCTCGCGGCCATCATCTTCGCAGCTCTGAACTTCCAGCAGCGCTCGCGCTTCGTGCTTCCCGATGACGGCGTCACGTGGATGGATACGGCGCAGGGCGTGACGGCCTGGCACATTGTTCCGGGATCTCCGGCGGACCGCGCGGGAATGCGCGAGGGCGACGAGGTGCAATCCGTCGCCGGCGTTCGCATTCATCGCGCCACGGATGTGACACGGATTCTCTTTCGCTCGGGCCCGTGGTCGGAAGTCCACTATGGAATCCGCCGCAACGATGAATCGCTGGACATGCCGCTCGTTACGGTGCCGCAAGACACTTCGTCTTCGATCGATAATTACCTGCGGCTTACGGCGCTGCTCTATCTTTTCATCGGGCTCTTTATTTTTGTGCGCCGGTGGAATGCGCCGCGCGCGATCCACTTCTACGTCTTTTGCCTGGCCTCGTTCATTCTGTATAGCTTTCATTACACCGGGAAGCTGAATTCTTTCGATTGGATCATCTACTGGAGCAACGCGGTCGCGCTGCTGCTGCAGCCGGCGCTGCTGTTGCACTTCGCGCTGGTGTTTCCCGAGCGGCGCGGAACTTTTTGGGGAAAGATCGCTCCCTTCGGCGTATACGGCGTACCCGCGATCTTGCTGGCTCTGCAGATTTTCGTGGCCACCGGCACGCTGGACTTCATGCCGTCGATCAGCAGCCGGCAGTTTCTCGATCAGATCGACCTGCTCTACCTCGGCGCATATTTTCTGCTGGCGGCGGGCGTTTTTCTGGCGAGCTATTTCGCGGCGCCGAGCGGCGTGCTGCGGCAGCAGTTGAAGTGGGTGACGGGCGGCACGATCGCCGGAATCGTTCCCGTTTTCACGCTCTACATTCTGCCCTTCCTGTTCTCAAGCGTGCTGCCGTCGTGGACGAAGATTTCCGTGTTTTCGCTGGCGCTGATTCCGCTGTGCTTCGGCTACGCGGTGATCCGCTACCGGCTGATGGACGTGGATATCATCTTCAAGCGCGGGCTGGCGTACACGTTTGCGACGGCCGGCGTGGTGACGATTTATTTCGCGGCCATTGCCGTGATCGGCGAGCTCTTTCACACCGCGTGGCCTACGGGGCCGGGCGGCGCGATCATCGCGATCGTGGTGGCGGCGTTTCTCTTTCAGCCTTTGCGCGACTGGGTGCAGGCGCGCCTCGATCACTTCTTTTACCGCGACCGGCTGGATTATCGCCGGACGCTGATCGAATTCGGGCGCGCGCTCACGAATGAGGTTCGCATCGAGCCGCTGCTCGCTTCCGTGCTCGACCGCGTTTCACAGACGCTGCTCGTCGACCGCCTCGCCGTGTTTCTCGAGGATTCGGCCCGCCCGGGGCACTTCGCGCTTTCGCGCTCGATCGGCATCCGCTCCGAAGGTCCGCTTGATTTGAGCTTTCTCGATCCGGCGCGGCCGGCGCTCGCCAACGGCTGCCTCTTTTTCGAATCCGGGCGCGCCGCCACGGAAGAAAAAGAATCGGTGCGCGGGACGATCGAAGCGCTGGGGCTCAACTATTTCATTCCGTGCCGCTTTCACGACCATGCGCCCGCCATTCTTGGGCTCGGCAAGACGGTCGACGGCGATTACCTTTCGAGCGAAGACCTCGAACTGCTTTCGACGATCGCGGGCTACGTGGCGATCGCCGTGGAAAATGCGCGGCTCTACCAGTCGCTCGAGCAGAAAGCGCTGCAGATCGAGCGCTTGAAGGACTTCAACGAGAACATCGTGGAATCGCTGCGCATCGGCGTGCTGACGGCCGATCTCGACGACCGCATCGAATCGTGGAATCCGCAGCTCGAAGATCTGCTGGAGGTGCCGCGCAGCGAAGCGATCGGGCGCAAGATCGACGAAGTGCTGCCGCGCGACCTTTCGGGCGAAATCTTCTCGCGTGCGACCGCCGAGCACGTTTCCGGCATCTATAAGTTTCATCTGACCATGAGGAGCGGAAGGCATGTCGTCGTCAACGCCTCGGTGGCGCCCTTGCTGGGCAAAGACGGCGCCCGTCTGGGCCGGCTGGTGCTATTGGACGACATCACGCAGCGCGTGCGCCTGGAAGATCAGATGGTGCAGACCGAGAAGCTGACGTCGCTCGGGCTGCTGGCGGCCGGAGTGGCGCACGAGGTGAATACGCCGCTGGCCGTGATTTCGAACTACATCCAGATGCTCGCGAAGCAGATTCCGGCGGACGACCCGCGGCAGAAAACGATCGAGCGCATCGTGAAGCAAACATTCCGGGCGAGCGAGATCGTGAACAACCTGCTGAATTTTTCGCGCACGGGCGGGGCAGCGCCCGTCAACGTCGATTTGAACGCCGTGCTCGAAGAAACGCTGACGCTGGTGCAGCATCCATTCAAAACCGCGAGCATCAGCGTGGTTCGCAACTACGCCGAACGGCTGCCGGCTGTGCTCGGCTCAACCACGCGGCTGCAGCAGGTGTTTCTGAATCTTTTCATGAACGCGCGGGACGCCATGCCGGGCGGCGGGATGCTGGAAGTTCGCACGGGCGCTCACAACGGGTCGGTGGAAGTGGAAGTGGTCGACACCGGAGCGGGAATTCCGGAAGAGCATCTCCATCGAATTTTCGATCCGTTCTTCACGACCAAGGCCACCGGGCGGGGCACCGGACTTGGCCTCTCGGTGAGCTACGGAATCATCAAGGAGCATGCGGGCAAAGTCGATGTGCGCTCGACGCCCGGAAAGGGCACGTCCTTCCGCCTGGAGTTCCCCGCAGCCAGGAAAGCTGTCCATGCCTAGAGGCTCGATCCTCGTAGTCGACGACGAACTCGAAATCAGGGAAGGTCTCGAAGCTCTGCTCACCTCCGAAGGATTCCAGGTGACGCCCGCGGAAACCGCGGCGGCCGGCCTGCAAAGGCTCGAGGAGCAGCCGTACGATCTCGTGCTGCTCGACGTGAGCCTGCCGGACCACAACGGGCTCGATCTGCTGCGCGAAATCAAACAGCGCGACGCGAATCTCGCGATTATCCTGATCACGGCTTTCGGCTCGATCGATATGGCGCGCGCGGCATTCAAGAGCGGCGCGCAGGACTACATCACCAAGCCGTGGTCGAACGACGAGCTGATCACGCAGGTTTCGCTGGCGATCGAAGGGCGGCGGCTGCGCGAGGAAAACGTCCAACTGAAGCGGGCGCTGAAGCAGCGCTACAACTTTCCCAACATCATCGGCAAGAGCGAGAAGATGCTGACGCTCTTCGATCTGGTGACGCAGGTGGCGCCTTCGCGCTCGACCGTCTTGATTTCGGGCGAAAGCGGGACGGGCAAGGAATTGATCGCGAAGGCCATCCACGCGGCCTCGGCGCGCGCGGACAAAGCTTTTATCCCGGTGAACACCGGCTCGATCCCCGTCGACCTGCTCGAATCACAGCTCTTCGGGCACGTGAAGGGCGCGTTCACCAGCGCGATCGCATCGAAAAAGGGGCTTTTCGAGGTCGCCGATCAGGGCACGATCTTTTTCGACGAGATTTCGACCATCAGCGCGGAAACGCAGGCCAAGCTGCTGCGCGTGATTCAGGAACGCGAGTTCATGCGGCTCGGCAGCACGGACACGATCAAAGTGGATGTGCGGATTCTTGCCGCGTCGAACGAAGACCTGCGGAAGCTCGTGCGCGAGGGGCGCTTTCGCGACGATTTGTATCACCGGCTCAACGTGATCTCGCTGCAGCTGCCGCCGTTGCGCGACCGCAAGGAAGATATTCCGCTGCTCGTGGCGCGCTTCATCGAGCAATTCTGCAGGGAGAACGAGAAGCCGCTGCGCGCGTTTACGCACGGCTCCATGAAGCTTTTGATGGACTACGACTGGCCGGGCAACGTGCGCGAGCTCGAGAACGTGGTGGAGCGCGCCGTGGTGCTTTCGAATCACGAGTCGCTCGACATCGATCTGCTGCCTGAAAATGTCCGCACGCGGGAGATCGTGAAGGGCGTGCGGCTGCAGCTTGCCGAATTCCTGCCGCCGCTGCCGGGCGAAATCGGCGCGCGCGGGGCGGCGCCTCCTCCTTCGCTCTTCGAGATACTCGAAGAGGTGGAGCGGCGCATCATCATGGATATGCTCGAGCGCACCAACTGGAATCAGACCGAGGCCGCCGAACGATTCCAGATTCCGCTCTCGACGCTCAACCAGAAAATCAAGCGGCTCGGCATCGAGACTCGCCGCAAACCTGCCGCGCGCGGCGCTGCATTCGGCTACGGCAGCGACGAGCCCGCCGAATTCACCGCCGGGAAATAGCTCCCTTGCAGACCGATCCAAAATGCCGCTCTCTACGAAACTAACGGGCGGCCGGCGAGCCTTTCGAGGATTCGATACGGGGCTTGTTCCTTCGACAAGAGAGCGCTTGGCGGGATGAGGAACGTCTGCTCGAGGGCGTACTGTCCGGACATGGCTGCGTGCGCCACGCCGTCGGTGAAGACCAGCCATGTGGCCAGCGGGGGGAATTCCAGGCGCACCTTCGGGCAATTTGTCTGAAACTCGGCGTTCTCCTTGAGGTAGTCGTGGAACCGCAGCATGAACATGTCGTAGGGCGTGCGGCCCATTCCGCGGAATCCGAGTTTTCCGCCCCAATCCTGGACGGTGCGGACGATGAACGATTCCTCGGCGAACTTGTCGAGACCCGCGTCCTTCGCATAATAGCGCGCGAGCGCCTCGAAATCCTGCATCACGTTCCACACGCGCGGCTTCGCCGGATTCAAATTGGTGAACACGCGCAGAATGCGTCCCCCGCGCGTCGGGCGGCTCGGGAACGCATCGACGTGGAGCAAATCGTTGCGCTTGTGCAGGGGCAGCCCGCGGCGTTCCTCTTCCAGGGGGCGAAAACTCGAGAAATCGAGCGTCCATTTGCCGGCGTAGGGAGCGAGAGATTTCGTCGCGAAGTCGATCACCTGCGCCGTGTAATTGCGCAGAATCGAGTGCAGCCGCTCGACGGTGGCGCGCTCGCCGGTCACGCCGCGCAGCGTGTCCTCGTCAGGGCGATACGATATGTTCTTGTGCATGCGGAGTTCAGTCCACGACTGCGAGAGCAGAAATTCCCGGTCTTCCTGGGGAAGATGAAACGGCAGGTCGCGGAAGAAGAGGATCTGGCCGCGTTCGAGCGCCTGGCAGCAGGTGCGGGCGCGCTGATTCGGCTCCGTCCAGCCGCGCCCCGGCTTGAAATCGTCAATCGCGATCCACGGTTCAGGCATGCCGTTCGCCCCTCAGCGCTTCCATTTCATGCGGCTCCTATGCGCGGCCGGATGCCTGGCCCTTTGACGCGAGATATCCCTTCGGCAGCAGCGTGGTCGAGAGGTCCACGCCGTCGAGCTTGGCTCCGTCGAGCTTGGTCTCGCGCAGGATCGTGGCTTTAAGGCTCGCCCCCGTGAAATCGGCGCCGTTGACATCCGCATCCCGGAGATTGGCCACGCCGAGGTCCGCCTGGCGCAGGATTGCGTCGCTCAAGTTCGCGCGGAACATCTCCGCACCGCCCATCTGCGCCTTGGTCAGGTCGGCTTTGTGGAGGTTCGTTTCGGTGAGGTCGGCCTTGCGCAGGTCCGCGCCGCGAAGGTTCGTCTCGCTCAGGTTCGCGTTACTCAGTTTCGCCTCGTGCAGATTCGCGCCCTCGAGGTTGGCTCCCTGGAAGTTCACCAGGGCAAGCTCCGCTTTTTCAAAATCCACGCGCGAGAGTTCGGCACCAGTGAGATCGGCCCTCGCGCCTCCATCCTGCCCGCGCACGAATCGCCGATGCGACTCGATGATTTCAGAGACTTTCTTGCCGTTGTGTCGAACGCTCTTCAGAGATCGCAAGCTCCCGCCTTTCGGATAATCCCGGAACACCTAGTTCTTTCGCCGGATGAAATCGCTACTCCCCCTCATTTTACTAAATATGGCGGTCCTCTGCCTATCTGTACAAGCGGACGGCGTTGCGTGATCATGCAAGCATGGCGTTATCGCCCAAACCGGGTTTTGTCCTCCACCATTCGCTCTGGATTACCCTTGTACTGACGCTCGGGGGGTTGGTCGGGGTGGCGCCGCTGTGGCTTGGGGTGCGCGCGCAGCAGCCGGGCACACCGACCGAGGAAGTGGTGGCCAATCTCGCCGCCGGGCGTGTGGTGATCGCGGTGGTGAAAGACGCAATTTTAGTGGGCACGATCGAAAACCCCATCGAGGCGGGCGCACATCCTCCGATTCCAGTTCCCATCGCCACTGACCGGCTCGGCGTTGTGCTCGGCGCGGTCGACTGGCTCTCGCCATCGTCGCATCAGGAGCTTGCGCGACTCGATCTGGAGCTGCCCCACCTTCGCGGCATTCTGGTGGCGCCGACGCCCCACATCGGGCCCGTGGAGAGCGGCGACCAAGCCACAGACATCGAAGCGCTTGGCCAGGGCTTGCTTGAACGCCTCGATCAAGTGGCGCCGGGGCTTCATGAGAAACTCGATCTGCCCGAGACCGAGCCTCTCGCCGAGCTGATTGTGGTCGACTATCTGCCGGGCTACGGGCCCGAAGTTTGGCAGCTTTCCTACGGAATCCAGCAGGAAGAACAAGATGATGATTACTGGACCACGCGCGTTCTGCGGCCTGCCTACCTGCAGTTCTGGCCGCCGGAAAAGGGGCAGCCGCGCACGCTGGTCGAATTCGAGTATCCGCCCGATAATCCTCCGCCCACGGTGCTGGAGCTATTGCGCAACCACGATCCGCGCCTCGAGAAGATTACTTCGTCCGATCCGAAAATGACGGAAGTGGCCAATCGCTTTCTTCAGGGCGAAAGCAACAAGATTCCCTCGGTTGAGGCTACGCAATTCCTCCGCGCGGCCCTCGATGCGATTGCGCCGGCCGACGCGCCCGAAACCATGGCTCGCATCACCGAAGAGGACGGCTTCTCGTGGATTCTTGCGCCTCCGCCCGAGCCGAAGTCTGCTTCTGTGCCGCAGGCACGCCCTGCCGACGCCCCCACGTTGGTGGCGCCGCCGCACTGAGCCGCCGCCTACCCCTCCGTACGGAACGCGATCCAAGCAATGTGGGCGGACCTGACTCCCGCATGACGTTCTAGTGTTGTCCCTGTCTGTCGGAAAACTAAGCACTGCCGGACGCTATCCGGAGACTCTGAAAGCTCGGGAAGGCTAGTTGTGCTGTATCTTCCAAGTCGCCATTTTCTCGAAGGCTTTCTTGTTCTTATCTAGAATTGCTTTCCACTCAGCATGTGGCAACTGCGTTTCGACCTTGTAGTCTCTGATCAGCAACAGAATGAAATCCTCCAAGCACACTCTAGACGTTGGAAAGTGGATCCGATGCGCCGCTCGGACATGCAAATGCGGGTATTTAACGCCTGGATCGTGCGGATGCCAGTGATATGCAAGAATCTCATTTTCGTCCCCGGCAGCATCAAGCAAACGATAGCTATACTCCTGCGTCTGCGCCTTGTACTCGCCCTTGGTTTCAGTCAGAGGAACGACGCGAAAAATCTGGGTCACCGACAGGCGGTAGATGACACCATCACTGCCTACGACCTCCGCATAGGGCTCGTAATACACCTTATACAGCTTGCTCGACTGCTGGAATGCACTCAGGAAATGGTCGCTAACGCAGGAGAGGGTTTCCTTCAGGAAGTGTACAAAATTATCTGCGGCCTCTCTTGGACTTTTTCCGGCCACTCTTTTTCCTCGGAAGAGGAGCTAGCAGAGCAAGCTCGATAACGCCGGGGCAGGTATCGGTGTCGAGTTTACGATATCGTCCATTCTTCCATCTAATACAAAATTGCTTTGCGGATATTCCGAGCACACGCTTAGCTCTAGAGTCGACCATGGCGGAAAATTCGTCTTTGGTGACCCACTTTATTCCGCTGGCTTTTGTTCTTTTTTTTGCGGCAGGCACTAAGCTTCTCCATCTGGGAGAATGAGAAGGCTCGGCACGTTTTTATTGTATGTCAACAACTTTACCAGTGTACATCGGAATGTTTCAGAGATTCTAAATTGAGGCACCTATTCTGAGAAGCCACTCTCAGTGATCTCAGGCGGGGAGAGAGGGCACCCAACAAGGCTGGTTGAGGACCACCAGGGTTGCGCGAAAAGCACCACTTCGCACACGACCGGCCCCAGTCGTTTAGGAAATACTGGATGCTACTATCGCACTGATAATGCTGTAGTTGCTGTGATGCGCGGCTGGGCCGAGCCGTTTGGCAGTGGCAGTGCATATATGGAGGCGGACGGCCGCTGACGAGGCTGGCCGAAGTTTTGGAAGCAATGGGTTCTTGAGATCGGGTTGGCGGATCTCAGAAGGAGTATGAAATGCGATATCTAAGAGTTCTTGCTCTACTTGGCATCTGCTGCCTGATACCGGCAGGCTTTGCGCAAGCGCAGAGGGTTTCGGTCGGCATCGGCATTGGCCCGGTCTACGCGGGTCCTGCCTATGTGGGCCCGGCACCCGTGTGTGAATACGGCTACTACCCGTATGCTCCGTACGCGTGCGCGCCTTACGGTTACTACGGACCTAGCTGGTTCTCGGGCGGTATCTTTATCGGCGCGGGCCCGTGGTATCACGGCGGCTTTTACGGACGGCCCGGATTCTATGGCCGCGGCTATGGCTACGGCCCTGGCTACCGGTCGTTTGCTGGTCGCGGACCTGGATTCGTGGGGCGCGGACCAGTAGGTGGCGGCTTCCATGGTAACGCTGCGGTTCGCGGCGGCGGCGGGTTCCACGGCGGCGGAGGCGGATTCCATGGTGGCGGTGGATTCCATGGCGGTGGCGGTCACGGGGGCGGGCACAGGTAATTTCTCCCGCACCTGAAAGGCTATGACGGCCGGCAGCAGAGACTGCCGGCCGTTTTGTTTTTTGGTGATGGCGCGCCGCGAACCTCCAAGAATGACAGCCGGGGAAAAGACGTTACATATATAATTTCGTCATGGAATCGCAGCGGGCGCGGGAAATCGCGATCGAGCGGATGGCCACCGAGGATTGGGCGGCGGTGCTCGCGATTTACCTCGAAGGGATCGCGACAGGTAATGCGACGTTCGAGAAATCGGCGCCGGAGTGGACGGCGTGGGACGCGGCGCATCAGAAGACGTGCCGGTTGGTGGCGCGCGCGGGCAACGATTTGCTGGGCTGGGCGGCGCTGAGCCCGGTTTCAGGGCGATGCGTCTACTCGGGTGTGGCGGAAGTCAGCGTGTACGTCGCCGAACGGGCGCGCGGGCGGGGAATCGGCGGGAGATTGCTCGCAGCGCTGGTGGAGGCGTCTGAGGGCGAAGGCATCTGGACGCTGCAGGCGGGGATCTTCCCGGAGAATGTGGCGAGTATCGCGGTGCACGAGCGGGCCGGATTCCGCGTGGTTGGAAACCGCGAGAAACTCGGCTCGATGGACGGGCGCTGGCGCGATGTGATGCTGCTCGAGCGGCGGAGCAAACTCATCGGTGTCTGATGGGGCGTGTGATAGAATCCGAATTTCGGAGACTCCCGCGATGAAATTTGGAGTAGTGGTGTTTCCCGGGTCGAATTGCGATGACGACGCCTACCATGCCATCGCGTCCGTAATCAAACAGCCTGTTGAATTCATCTGGCACCAGTCGGAGCAGGTGTCGGGCTTCGGTGCGATCCTGCTTCCCGGCGGCTTCGCTTTTGGCGACTACCTGCGGACCGGCGCGATCGCGCGGTTTTCTCCCGTGATGAAAGCGGTGAGCAAGTTTGCGCGGTCGGGCGGGATGGTGCTCGGCGTGTGCAACGGATTCCAGATTTTGCTCGAAGCGGGATTGCTGCCCGGCGCGATGCTGCGTAATCAGCGGCTGCGTTTTTTGTGCCGGCAGGTGCACGTGCGCGTGGAAAGCACGGAGACGCCGTTTACGTGCGCGGCGCGTCCCGGCCAGATACTGAAAATGCCGATCGCGCACATGGAAGGGAACTATTTTTGCGACGCCGCGACGCTTGCGGAGCTCGAACGCAATCGGCAGATCGTTTTCCGATACGTCCATGCGGATGGGCGCGACGCGGGCGTCGATGATTTCGAGGCGAATCCGAATGGGGCGCTCGCGGCGATTGCGGGGCTGTGCAATCGCGAGCGCAATGTCGTCGGGCTGATGCCGCATCCTGAGCGAGCGGTTGAAGCGGCGCTCGGATCGACCGACGGGCTTGTGATTTTGCGCTCGATGGTCGAGAGCTTGTCGCGACGGATGACTGAGCGCGTGTCGGCGTGACGATCGACGGAGACATAGAAGCGCAGAGAAACCGAAGAGAGATTCTTCGGCCCAAAACCGGCCTCAGAATGACGAGTGCTAGTGCTGGATGGGCTATCCAGGACGCATTCTTCCGCGTAGGGACGGGTTTGAAACCCGCCCCTACAGATTCACAAACGAAACCGCGAAATGATCGAAACCGAAATTAAGGTTACGCCGCAGGTGGCGGCCGAGCACGGCCTCACTCCCGACGAACACGCACGCATCCAGAAAATACTTGGCCGCGATCCGAACATCACCGAGCTGGGGATTTTCAGCGTGATGTGGAGCGAGCACTGCTCGTATAAATCGTCGCGCGTCCATTTGAAGAAGCTGCCGACGCGCGGCGCGCATGTGGTGCAGGGCCCGGGCGAGAATGCGGGGGTCGTCGATATCGGCGATGGGTTGGTCGCGGTGTTCAAGATCGAATCGCACAACCATCCGAGTTTCGTCGAGCCGTTTCAGGGCGCGGCGACGGGCGTGGGCGGAATCCTGCGCGACATTTTCACGATGGGCGCGCGGCCGATTGCGGTGCTCGATTCGTTGCGATTCGGGCCGATCGAGCCGGGTCCGGCGGCAGGGAACGCGAGCAACGAGGAGATTGCGCGGAACCGGCGAATTCTTGACGGCGTGATCCGCGGGATCGGCTTTTACGGCAACTGCTTTGGCGTGCCGACGGTGGGCGGCGAGGTGATTTTCGAGCCGTGCTATTCGAATAATCCGCTGGTGAACGCGCTGGCGCTCGGCATCGCGCGGCGCGAGGAGCTGTTTTTCGCGAAGGCGAGCGGCGTGGGCAATCCCGTGATTTACGTTGGCGCGAAAACGGGGCGGGACGGGATTCACGGCGCGTCGCTGCTGGCTTCGGCGGAATTCAGCGAGGAGTCGCAGCAGAAGCGGCCGAACGTGCAGATGGGCGACCCGTTCATGGAAAAGCTGCTGCTGGAGGCGTGCCTCGAGGCGATGCGCACCGGCGCGGTGGTGGCGATTCAGGATATGGGCGCGGCCGGGCTGACGAGTTCGAGCTCGGAGATGGCGTCGCGCGGCGGGCTGGGCATCGAGATTGATCTCGCGCGCGTGCCGCAGCGCGAGACGAACATGACGGCGTACGACATCATGCTTAGCGAATCGCAGGAGCGGATGCTCCTGGTGGCCGAGCGCGGGCGCGAACGCGAAGTCTTCGACGTGTTCCACAAGTGGGGACTCGATGCGGTTGAGGTGGGACGCGTGACGGACGATGGCAAGCTGCGCGTGTTGAATCACGGGCAGGTGGCCGCGGAAATTCCCGCGCACGCGCTCGCGGAAGAAGGACCGCGTTACGAGCGGCCGATCGCGGCGCCTGTGGCTGCTGCTGGCGCGACGCCGACCGCCGCGCCTCTGCTAGTGAAATTCGCGCCAGACGGCGCCGACCTGACCGAGAATTTCCGGCGGCTGCTGGCGTCGGCGGACATCGCGTCGAAGGAGTGGATCACGGAGCAGTACGACTCGATGGTGCGGACGAACACGCGCGTGGGGCCGGGCGCGGGCGACGCGGCCGTCCTGCGATTGAAAGAGACGAAGCGCGCGCTTGCGATCAAAACGGATGGCAACGGGCGCTGGGGTTTCCTCTCGCCGCGGCTCGGCGCGATGCACGCGGTGGCCGAGGCAGCGCGCAACGTGGCGTGCACGGGCGCGCGTCCGATTGCGGCGACGAATTGCCTGAATTTCGGCAATCCCGAAAAACCTGAGGTGATGTGGCAGTTCACGGAGGCGATCGACGGGATCGCCGAGGCGTGCCGCGTGCTCGAGACGCCGATCACGGGCGGGAACGTCAGCTTCTACAACGAAACGCTGGGCAAGCCGATCTATCCCACGCCCATCCTTGGCGTCCTTGGGCTGATGGAGGATGCGGAGTGCGCGGTGGATTCGGCGTTCAAGAATGAGGGCGACGCGATTGTGTTGCTCGACGGCAGTCGAGCGGGAGCACCGCAGAATCAAAACGAAGATGCCAGACTGAAGTCCGGCACCACTGAGTTTGCGTCGTCCGAGTACGCGAAGACGATTCACGGCGTGGTTTCCGGCGCGCCGCCGGCGATCGATCTCGATGCGGAGAAGCGGCTGATCGAATGCCTGGTGAAGCTGGCGAGCGAGAAGGCGATTCTTTCGGCGCACGACGTGAGCGATGGCGGGCTCGCGGTGACGCTGGCGGAATCCTGCTTCGATAGCGGCGGGCTTTCGGCGGATATCAAGGTGGGCGCGACGGCGGCCAATGAAGGTGCCGAGATTGCGATCTTCGGCGAGCGCGGCGCGCGGGCGGTTGTGTCGCTGCCGGCTGCAACGCTTGCGCGGCTCGAAGCGATTGCGGCGGAGTGCGGCGTTCAGGCGCTGCGCATCGGGACGGTCACGCGCGGCGAGTTTCGCATCGAATATAAGGGTGCGCCCGTGATACGAAGTGCGATCGATTCGCTTCGCAGGATTTGGGCGGGATTGCTCGCAAAGGCCGTCGAGGCTGCATGAGATTGGAGAACAGCAGATCCCTCGCTGCGTCCCGCGCCCGCCAAACTGCGGCGGGAGAAGCAGGAACGCGGGACTCCGCTCGGGATGAGAGCTCTCGTTCGCGGCGCATCAGTAGCGGCGCGGAGCGGACCGCGTGAATAGAGTTGCCAACTGGGGGCACTGGCTGGTGGCGGCGTTTTTTGCGTTCAAGGGATTTCTGTTCATCTACGAGAATGTGCCCCATTTCACGCACGCCTTCAGCAATCATATTCCGCTGACGTATCAGGATTATCTGCTCGTGGTGCCGTGGATCGCGTATCCGGCGTGCGCGTGGGGAGTGTTGCGCTGGCGGCGATGGGGACAGATCGGCGCAGCTATCCTTTCAAGCTTGGAGATAGCCGTGGTGATCGCGATGGTGGCGAGGTACGGGCCGGTGTCGCTGGACCGAAATATTATTTTGTGGTCGGCGCTGAACGCGGGCGTCGTAATATGGTTTGTGCTGCCGGTGGTGCGCGCGGGATACTGGCAGAGGCATCGGACGGCATGAACACAGGATCGTGGCGAAGGAATCAAATCGCGTGAGCAAGATTCTCAGGGCCGGTTATCGCTTTTCTCGCGCGTGCTTCTTGTGCTTCGGCGGTGCGCTGGTGTTGATCGCGATTGTCGCCCTCGCGGTTAGTGTGCCAGACATGAGGCGCTATGGAGACTGGCCCCCAAGCGAAGTGAGTCAGCTATACTCGACGACCTCGTACTGTGCCGTGTATGGCTTGGTCTTCTTGTCTGCGGCGTTTGTGCTTTTCAAATCGAAGCGCTGGGGGCCTTACGCGGCAGCTGCTACCAGCGGCTTAGCCTTACTACTAATGCAGATATCTTGGCTGGCTCAAACCTCCGACCGAGAAGCGTTCGCCGCGGTCCTCCTGTTTCCGGCGATACTGCTGCTGCTTGTCTTAGGCTGGTCCGTAGCTGCGATTATTCGGGAATCAAAAGAACGAAGGGCCGCTGGTGGCGTGCGAGGGAATCAAATCGCATGAGCAAATCGATCCAGATCGACGACGATCATTTCCACGATCATTGCGGCGTGTTCGGCGTATTCGGGCATCCCGAAGCGTCGAAGCTGACGTATCTCGGGCTCTACGCGCTGCAGCATCGCGGCCAGGAATCGGCGGGGATCGCTTCGTCGGACGGCTCGGACGTCCACATTCACAAATCTTTGGGCCACGTGCAGGAGATTTTCACGCCCGAGGTGATCGCGCACCTGCCGGGGCCGGCGGCGATCGGGCACACGCGCTATTCGACGGCGGGCGACACGACGCTGATCAACGCGCAGCCGATCGTGATCGATTGCAACAAGGGAAAAGTGGCGCTGGGGCACAACGGCAACCTGACGAACGCGCTCGAACTGCGGCGCAGGCTCGAACATCGCGGATCGATTTTCCAGACGACGAGCGACACGGAAGTGATTGTCCATCTGGTGGCGCGCAGCGCGGCGCGGAATCTGCCGGGCGCGCTGGCGGACGCGCTGAGCCAGGTGGAGGGCGCGTATTCGCTGCTGGTGCTGACGCGCGACGAAATGTACGCGATCCGCGACCCGCGCGGCTTTCGTCCGCTGGTGCTGGGGCGGCTCGACGGTGCGTGGGTGGTGGGCTCGGAAACGTGCGCTTTCGATCTGATCGACGCGGAGTACGTGCGCGAAGTGGAGCCGGGCGAGATGCTGCGGATTTCGCGCAGCGGCGTCGAATCGATTCATTTCGCGGCGGAAAAGCAGCATCAGCACTGCATTTTCGAGCACGTCTACTTTTCGCGGCCGGATAGCCTGATCTTCGGCCGCCCGGTGAACGAAAGCCGCGAGCGGCTGGGCCGCCTGCTGGCGCGCGAGCATCCAGTGGAGGCAGACATCGTGACGCCGGTGCCCGATTCGGGCGTGCCAGCGGCGGTGGGCTACGCGGCGGAATCCGGCATCCCGTTTCGCATGGGACTGATCCGGAATCATTACGTGGGGCGCACGTTCATCGAGCCCGAGCAGGCGATCCGCGATTTCGGCGTGAAGCTGAAACTGAACCCGATCCGGCGAATGCTCGAAGGGCAGCGCGTGATTTTGGTGGACGATTCGCTAGTGCGCGGGACGACGAGCCGCAAGATCGTCCGGCTGGTGCGCGACGCGGGCGCGACGGAAGTCCACGTGCGCGTGAGCTGCCCGCCGACGATTTCGCCGTGCTATTACGGCATCGACACGCCGCGGCGCGAGGAATTGATCGCGGCGCAGCATTCGGTGGAGGAGATCCGGCAATTCCTGGGCGCGGATTCGCTGGGCTATCTCTCGCTCGAATCGCTGCGCGCGGCGGTGGAAGACACAGAAGGAAATTTCTGCACAGCTTGCTACACCGGCAGCTATCCGACTGAGCTGGTGCAACTCGAGGTGGAGGCTCATCGTGAAGGCTGACGTGGAGGAAGCGTTGCCGGTCGAAAAAGTGGGGAAGAAACCGTCGAAGACGACGGCCAACGACCGGATATGGGACGAGGTCGTTTCGTGGTTCTGGGTGATCGTGGCCTTTCTGGTGATCGAAGGCGCGCTGGTGCAGGCGCGCGTGATTCCAAGCGGGTCCATGGAGCCGACCGTGCTGATCGGCGATCACCTGATCGTGAGCCGGATCGGCTACGACGCGGGGATTCCGTTCACGCAGTGGCACGTGCCGCTATGGCGCGAGCCCAAGCGGCAGCAGATCATGGTGTTTCGCGCGCCGCTGGCCGATCAGGACTTCCCGGATTTCATCAAGCGCGTGATCGGCATCCCCGGCGATCACATCAAGATCGTGAAGGGGACTGTGTTCGTGAACGGCGTGGCGCTGAAGGAGCCTTACACGGAGCATGCGCCGGATGAGGCCGATCTGCCGCAGGAAAACTATCCGGCGCGAGCCAACGAGCTCGGGTTTACCGACCGGCCGGAATGGGCGGCGGAATTGGCGCAGAATACGGTGAACGGCGAGCTGGTGGTTCCGAAGGATGAGTACTTCATGATGGGAGATAACCGGGACGATTCGAACGACAGCCGGTTCTGGGGATTTGTCCCGCGCGAGAATTTCATCGGGACGCCGCTGATCATCTACATGTCGATCAACGCGCCGGACGAAGTGTGGGAGCCGGGGCATCTTGGCGAGCGGTTCGAGACGTATCTCAGCACGATCATCCATCCCAGCGAGATTCGTTGGCACCGACTGTTTCACACGTTCTAAAATTGCGAGCCAGCCCAGCCCCCTCCAGAAAACGAGCCTCCTCGATGCGTTACTCCGACGCAGGCGTGGACACTTCAGTCGCGGATGAAGCCAAGCGGCGAATCGCCGCGATGGCCGCCAAGACTTTCCGGCGCGGCGTGATCGCGCCGATCGGCGGATTTGGTTCGCTATTCGCGCTGGACCGCAAGCGCTGGCGCGAGCCCGTGCTGGTGGGAAGCTGCGACGGCGTGGGGACGAAGCTGAAAGTCGCGGTGGCGGCGGGAATCCACACGAGCGTCGGCGCGGACATCGTGAACCACTGCGTGAACGACATTTTGACGCAGGGCGCCGAGCCGCTGTTTTTTCTCGATTACATCGCGATGGGAAAGCTCGACACGCGGGTGATCGAACAGGTGATCGAGGGAATGAGCCGCGCGGCGAAGCAGGCGGGATGCTCGTTGATCGGCGGCGAGACGGCGGAGATGCCCGATCTTTACGCGCGGGGCGACTACGACCTTGCGGGGTTTATCGTCGGCGCGGTCGAGCGGAAGAAGATTCTCGATCCGCGGCGGGTGCGGCCGGGCGATGTGCTGCTGGCGCTGCCTTCGAGCGGCTTGCATACGAACGGCTACTCGCTGGCGCGCAAGCTGTGCTTCGGCGTGGCGAAACTCAAGCCGGATACCTATGTTGCCGAGGTGCGCAACAAGATCGGCGCGGAGCTGCTGAAGCCGCACCAAGCGTACTGGCCGCTGCTGAAAAATATTCTGGCGAAGGGATGGGTTTCCTCGATCGCGCATATCACCGGCGGCGGCATCACGGGAAATTTGCCGCGCGCGCTGCCGTCCAATGTGAAAGCGCTGGTCGAGCTCGGATCGTGGCCCGTCCTGCCGATCTTCCGTTACCTCGCGCATCTCGGGCGGATCGAGCGCGATGAGCTGCTGCAGACATTTAATTTGGGCGTGGGCATGATTCTGGTGGTCCCGGCGAAATTCGTCGGACGCGTCGAAGCGGAACTCAAGCGGCGGCGCGAGAAATTCTACGTGATTGGCCGCATCGAGAGCGCGGCGCGCGGGAAACAGCGCGTCAGCTATTCGGGCGAGCTGCCGATCTGAGAGCGCTGCGAAGGGCGCCCTAACTATTTGTCGCTTGCGCTGGTGTCCGCGGCCACTTTCCACGACCCGTCGGCCTGCTTTTTCCAGACCAAGACGTACTGGCTGCCGTCCGTGACCGGCTTGCCGTTCTTGTCGGTGGTCGTCACCTGAACTGCACCGCGATCTTCGGCGAGATCGCCGGAGCGCGCGACGTCCACGGTGACATCCGAGAAGGAAAATTCCATGGTGGGCGCGGCCAGCATCCGCTCGAAGAATTTGTGAATGTTGTCCTTGCCGATCACGGCGGGTGTGCCGGGCGAGAAGATAACTGCGTCGTCCATATAAAGCGACACGCATTTGTCGATGTCCTTCGCGGCGGCGGCTTTCGCGAAATCGGCGTCATTGGCGCGAATGGCGGCTTCGTCCGCGGCACGAGTGTCCGGTGGCGCAACGGGCTGCGCCGGTTGCTGCGAACACGCCACAAGGCACGCGGCGAAAACCATAGTGGCCGGACACGAGACGCGGCGAAGATGCATCATGAGCGATTCCCCCCTTTGGGTAAGCGAAAGTGGCGACACGATGCCTCTTCCGGCGGCCGGACGCAACCGAAATTTCGGCGCCGTGGCGTTTGCCGCTGGGGCGAACTGTGCTACTTTCGCTTGCTCATGAAAAAGCAGATTGGCGTGCTGATTTCGGGGCGCGGATCGAATTTCGAGGCGCTCGCCGCGAGCGTCGATGCGGGGCGGATTCCGAATGCTGAAATTGCGATCGTGCTGAGCAATCGCGAGGATGCGCCGGGGCTTGATCGTGCGCGGGCGCGCAGGATTCCGGCGCGTGGGATTGCGTCGAAGGGGCTGGAGCGCGAGACGTTTGATCGGCAGATCGTGGCCGAGCTTCAGGAGAAAAAAGTCGATCTCGTGTGCCTCGCCGGATATATGCGGCTGCTTTCGCCGTATTTTGTGAGGGCGTTTCCGAATCGCATCCTGAACATTCACCCGTCTCTGCTACCGGCGTTTCCGGGACTTGAGGCGCAGCGGCAGGCGCTCGAACACGGCGTGAAATTTACGGGTGCGACGGTGCATTTTGTCGACGAGCAGCTGGATGCAGGGCGGATCATCTTGCAGGCGGTGGTGCCGATCGAGGATGGCGATACGGTCGACACGCTTTCGGCGCGAATTCTGCGCGAGGAACACCGCATTTACACTGAGGCCGTGAATATTGTGCTCGACGGGCGATTCCAAATCGAAGGGCGGCGCGTGCTGCTGAATTCGTAGCGGTTTTGGACTGGAGAACGATCGAGTGACAGGCGCGAAATTCAAGCCGGTGGAAGAACAGCTCACGCTGCTGCGCAAGGGCGCGGCGGAGGTGATTCGCGAGGACGAGTTGAAGGCGAAGCTCGAGCGTTCGATCGCAGACCGGCAAGCCGCTGCGCGTCTACCTGGGCGTCGACCCGACGGCGCCGGATATTCACCTGGGCCACACCGTAGTACTGCGGAAGCTGAAGCATTTTCAGGACATGGGGCACACGGCGATTTTCCTGATCGGCGATTTTTCCGCGATGATCGGCGACCCGACGGGACAATCGGAGACGCGTCCGCCGCTGACGCGCGAGCAGGTGGACGCGAACGCGAAAACGTATCTCGAGCAGGTCTACAAAATTCTCGATCCGGCGAAAACCGAAGTTCGCTACAACAGCGAATGGCTCGGCAAAATGTCGAGCTACGACATGGTGCGGTTGTGCGGGCACTATCGGCTCGCGCGCATGCTCGAGCGCGAAGATTTTCGTTCGCGGCTCGAAAAGAATCTGCCGATTTCCGTGCACGAGCTGCTCTACCCGCTGTTGACGGCGTACGACGCCGTGGCGCTCGAATCGGACGTCGAGATCGGCGCGACCGAGCAGAAATTCAACCTGCTGGTGCATCGCGACATCCAGCGCGAATACAGGCAGCCTTCGGAAGTTGCGCTAACGATGCCGATTCTCGTGGGGCTCGACGGCGAGCGCAAAATGTCGAAAAGCCTGGGGAATTACGTGGGAATCACGGAGGCGCCGGGCGAAATGTTCGGCAAGCTGATGTCGATTTCGGACGAGCTGATGTGGTCGTACTACGAGCTGCTGACGGATTTCGCCCCGCCTGTCATCGTGAGGCTGCGCGAAGAAGTTCGCACGGGCGTCCTGCATCCGAAGAAAGCCAAAATGCAGCTCGCGCATAATATCATCGCAGGGTTCCACGGCGAAGAAGCAGCGCGGAAGGCTGGCGAAGAATTCGAGCGCGTCTTCGGCAGGCGAGAGGCACCGTCAGAAGTGGGGCGGATACTGGTCAACGCCTCTGGAAAAGAAAAGCTGGGCAAGCTATTAGTTTATTGGGCGGAGCTTGCCCGCATGCCGTTAGCTTCGAGAACCGAAGCGGAACGCTTGATAAAACAGGGAGCCGTCGAAATCGATGGAGCGGTTATCACAGATCCCGCGTTTCAGATCGATCTTAGCGCTCCGCGAACGTTTAACGTGAGGGTCGGTAAGCGAATATTCTTCCAAGTGGTAGTTCAATAGCCAAGTCGAACGCGAGTTTCTAGTCAGCGTGAGGCTTGGCCGGCGGATCGGATTGGGATGGTGACGGGCTTGGCGGCTTCCGTCTGCGCGAGCATGTGGCACTGGCCGTCGAAAATGGCGCCCGGCTCGATGACGAGGCAGGGCGTGTAGACTTCGCCCGTGACGATTGCCTGCGGCTGGATCTCGACCTTGCCGCGCGCCTGAATCGTGCCGTCGAAGCGGCCGCCGATGATTACCCGGTTGCCGATGATCTCGCCTTCGATCACCGCGTGTTCGCCTAAGATCAGCGTGTCTTCGGAGACGAGGGTTCCCTTCATCGGCGAGTCGATGCGGAACGTGCCGCTAGATTCGAGCTTTCCCTCGACCTTGACGCCCTGCTCGAGAAAGCCGGTCCATTCGGCGGAATTCTGCTGTTTGCGGTCAAACCAGCCCCAAGCCATTGCCTTCCCCCAGTGCCCACGAATCCATGCAACTTCTGCTTTTGGCGAGTTCCTTATTCTCTCATCAGTTGGTCGTAGATGCGGGCCAAATCACTAGGGTCGTAGTACTCAAACGCTAACGTGCCTGGGTGGCCTGGGCGGGGGGCGTGGATCAAAACACGTGTGCCATATCGGTGCTGGAGCGCTTCGAGCGCGGCCTTAGTATTCGGATCGACCGCCGAGACGGAAGGCGCGGGCCGCGGCTTGGCGCTGCGGGCGGCGAGCCGCTCGACCTGGCGGACGCTCATGCCGCCGCGGGCGATGCGACGGGCGAGTTCGAGGCGCTCCTTGGAATCGGCGATCGCGAGAAGCGCGCGGCCGTGCCCGGCCGAGAGTTTCCCTTCTTCGATCAGATCCTGGATCATTGATTCGAGCTTCAAAAGGCGCACCGCGTTGGCGATGGTGGCGCGATCCTTTCCCGTGCGCTCGGCGACATGCTCCTGCGTAAGACTGAATTGCTCGGTGAGGCGCTGGAAGGCGCGCGCCTGCTCCATCGGGTTCAGATCTTCGCGCTGGAGGTTTTCGACGAGAGTCATCTCGAGCGCGAGTTCCTCGGCAACCTCGCGGACGACTACGGGAACGCGAGGCAGCGCGGACCTCTGGGCGGCGCGCCAGCGGCGTTCGCCGGCGATCAGCTGGTAGCGAAGGCCGATCCGCCGGACGACGAGCGGCTGGACAATCCCGCTCGCACGGATCGAGCGCGCCAGCTCCTCGAGCGCCTCTTCGCGGAAGCGGGTGCGAGGCTGATACGGGCTCGGGTCGATCAGGTCGATGTCGACCTGCAGCAGGATGTCATTCTGGGCCGGACTCGGAGACAGGGCCGGGGCTACTGCCGCTGCTGCTCCCGACGTCCCCGGCGCCGGCTGCTGCTGCGGAGGCTGCTGGTGCGGTTCCGGTTCCCGGATCAGGGCGCTGAGTCCCCGTCCCAAGGCGTTTCTGGGCATTGGCGATAACCTCCTTGGCTAGTTGCATATAGCTTTCGGCACCTCTACTATTTATGTCGTAGAAGATGACGGGCATCCCGTGGCTGGGGGCCTCGGCGAGGCGAACATTGCGCGGGATTATGCTCTCGAATATCTGGTTTCCGAAGAAACTGCGGAGGTCTGCGGCTACCTGCTTCGAGAGGGTAGTGCGGTCATCGTACATCGTCAGAAGAACGCCCTCGATCGCAAGGTCCGGATTGATGGTTCTGCGGATGCGCATATGCGTGTCCAGGAGCTCGGAAACGCCCTCAATGGCAAGATACTCGCACTGGATCGGGATGAGGATCGAGTCGGCCGCGGCCAGCGCGTTAAGCGTTAGCAGGTCCAGGGACGGCGGGCAGTCGATTATCACAAACGAATACCTGCCTAGGATCGGGCGAATGGCCTCTTTTAGGCGATACTCGCGATTGTCCATCGAGACGAGCTCAACCGCCGCGCCCACCAGATTCTTATCGGACGGAATGATATCGAGGCCGTCGATCTTGGCGTCAATTGCGATTCGTTCGATGGGCTCATTCAGCACGAGCGCCTGGTAGAGGGTGCGACGCGCCGGATCTTTCGGGAAACCGAAAGAACTTGTGGTATTGGCCTGGGGATCGCAGTCGATGATTAGAGTGCGCTGCTCAGCGGCAGCAAGGCATGAGGCGAGGTTAACGGCGGTCGTCGTTTTTCCGACGCCGCCCTTCTGATTGGCGATGGCGATGATGCGTGCCAAAGATGATCCCCCAGATTCAGGGGCGAATGTAACAGAGATTCGCAGGGATGCAAGATGTTTCACGTGGAACATCGATCCTGGAGCGAAGGAGATCGTTCCACGTGGAACAATCGGCTATTGAGGCGTTCCCGAAAGAATAAATCGCCGGTCGGATCCCGGGATCTGCCCGGGCGCGGACCAGTTCCAGCCGCCTCTCTGCGAGATCGATGTCGCGTCTTGCTGCCCAAGCCACAGGGCTAGCTTCCCGGTCCTGGCAAGATGCCCCTTCGACCATGCCAAGAGGCCATCGAACTGTCCGAAGGCGCGAGCGGTGATGAAATCGAACACGGCGGGTGCGGACGGATCTAAGGCACCCCGGAATTCCTCCATGCGACTACGGGAAATGAGCACGCGATCAAGGGCGAGATTGCGGACAACCTCCGCGAGGAAGGCTGCCTTCTTGGCGTTGGATTCGATCAGCGTCAGATCGAGCGACGGAATCAGCATTCTCAGCGGCAACCCGGGGAATCCGGCACCCGTGCCAACGTCGGCGAGCCGACCAACCGTGATCGGCACACTGGAGGCGGCGAAAAGGCTCTCTCCAAAGTGGAAACGCACGATCTCCTCGGGATCGGTCACCGTTGTCAGGGAAATCGACCGATTCCACTGGAGTAGAAGCGAAATATACAACTGAATGCCCCCGACCAAGGGCGATGTGGCCTCGGTTACGATTGAATATTCCGCCAGAATCGCCGCAATCTGCTGATTTAATAGGTTCTTCATATACTATCAAAGTAGTAATTTGTCCGAGCTTAGAGCCGCCTGAGACTTCGCGAGCGCCGATCGGAGATGGCCTGGCGCTAGGAAGCCAGCCGTGATATCTGCCACAAAGTGGGCTGCGGAGGCCGGAACGAGGCTTCCGGTAAGTGCGCGGACAATCGAGAACAGCAGTCCGACCACGAATGTGGAGATCAGGCCGCGGCGCCCCTGATAGAGATGGGCCAGTGAAAACATGACAGCTGAGGCGATTACGCCCACGGCGACAGCGATCCCCGCACTGGCCCAGCCCGCCGCCCAATCTTGAAAGACGCGCTGAGCGAAGCCGCGATAGATGAACTCCTCGCAGATGGAGACGGTCGCGACGAGGGCCGTGAACCCGAGCCTTTCGACCGTGTCTTGCGGGAAGACCTTGAGGGCCAGGTGCGGCAGAATTCCGTGAGCGGTGCTGTCGGGGTGGTCCCTCAGACGCTGCAGCGCAACGATTTGATTCACGAGAATGAGCGCCGAGAGCGCGATCGCCGTGATCAGCGCGAGGCCCGGCTTGGGGACGGCGAGTCCTAGGCTGGCGGGCGAGAGATCGTGCGCATGTGTGCGCCACAGGATGATGGCGACGGCGATCCACTGGAATGCGATCGTCGAAGCGTAGAGAACGAGGCGATCGGTTTTCGTCGTGCTGGAGGCTTCCATCAGCCTGCGAATCCGGCGTCTGCCGAGGAAGGGCACAACGGTCGCGAGAACGAGCAGGATGAGGGCGAAGTCCCAGTGCACGGATGCATGAAAACACTTTTGCTGCGCGCGGGCAAGCCGGGCGTGCGGCGAGCGGGCACGGGGAATCGAGGTTGACACTGTTGGAGGGGCCGCCGTATCGTTCTTGATTCTCTTCGGAAATACAAACATGAAGATTCTGGTGATCGGCGGCGGGGGACGCGAGCACGCGATTGTGTGGAAGCTCGCGCGCAGCGCGTCGGCCGACAAGGTATGGTGCGCGCCGGGAAATGCGGGGATCGCGAGCGATGTCGAATGCGTGCCGCTCGACGTGAAGGAACCGAAAGCGGCTGCGGATCTCGCGGCGAAGCTCGGCGCGGACCTCACGATTGTGGGGCCGGAGCTGCCACTGGTGGCCGGCATCGCAGACGAATTTGCGAAGCGAGATCTGGCGCTGCTGGGGCCAACCAGGGCCGCGGCGAGGCTCGAAGGCAGCAAGATTTTCGCGAAGGAATTCATGCAGCGACATGGAATTCCGACCGCGGGTGTTTACGGAGCTTGCGAACTGATACAGAACGCCCATTTGGCGCTGGCGGACGCGAAGTGGCCTGTTGTGATCAAGGCGGATGGGCTATGCGCCGGCAAGGGCGTGCTGGTCACGGCATCGCGGGATGAGGCACACGCGTTCCTCGATCGCGTGATGGAGCGCCGCGAATTCGGCGAAGCGGGGGCGAGGGTTCTGCTCGAGGAAGCGCTCGCGGGCGACGAACTTTCATACATTATCCTCACCGACGGCACGGATTTCATCCGCATGGCGCCGGCGCGCGATCACAAGCGCGCGTTCGATAATGACGAAGGGCCGAACACGGGCGGCATGGGCGTCTATTCAACCGACGAGATTCTGCCCGCCGAGCTCGAAAAGAAAATCATCGAGACGATCGTGCGTCCGACGCTCGAGGGGCTGCGGGCGGACGGCATGCCGTATCGAGGATTCCTGTATTTCGGGCTGATGCTGACGCCCGACGGGCCGCAGGTGCTCGAGTACAACTGCCGGCTGGGCGATCCGGAAACGGAAGCGGTTCTGCTGCGCGCCGATTTCGATTTTGCGCAGGCGTGCATGCAAGCCGCGACGGGCAGTCTCAGCGGATTCGACGCGAAATGGGCGCGGGGCGCGAGCGTGTGCGTCGTGATCGCGTCGAAGGGTTATCCCGGCGATCCGCAGATCGGCGTCGCGATCAATGGCCTGGAGGACGCGGCCGAGGTGCCGGGGGCGGTCGTGTTCCACGCGGGCACGAAGCGGGAGGGCGCGACGTGCTACACGAATGGCGGGCGTGTGCTCGTGGTCAGTGCGGCTGGCGACGATCTCGCGAGCGCGCGGGCGACCGCGTACGAGGCAGTCGGCCGAATTCAAATTGCAGGGTCGTTTCATAGAACGGATATCGGGCCAAAGAATATCGAGCGCAAAGATATCGGGAACGCCAAAACGGCACGATAAGGAGACACGGACGGTGACGGAAGATAAGAAGCGGGCGGCGGTGGGCATCGTGATGGGCTCGGATTCGGATTATCCGATGATGAGCGAGTGCGCGAAAACGCTCGAGAAGTTCGGTATCGCATATGAGATGGAGGTGCTTTCCGCGCATCGCACACCCGCGCGGGCACACGAATATGCGACCACGGCCGCGAAGCGCGGATTGAAAATCGTGGTAGCGGCGGCGGGCGCGGCGGCGCACCTTGCGGGCGTGATGGCGGCGAATACCACGCTGCCGGTGATCGGCGTTCCGATGGCGACGAGCACGCTGAATGGCCTGGACGCGCTGCTCGCGACCGTGCAGATGCCCGGCGGCATCCCCGTCGCGACGATGGCGATCGATAAAGCGGGCGCGATGAACGCAGCGATTTTCGCGGCGGAGATTCTAGGGCTAAGCGATCCCGAAATTGCGCGAAAGCTCGTGGCCCACAAGGAAGAATTGGAGCGCGGCGTCGCGGAAAAGAACGCGCGGCTGCAGAAGCAGCTCGCCGAGAAGAAGTAGCCTCGCCGTCAGGCGATTTCGCGCAGATTTTAGCGGCGGCGGGATTTCTTGGGGGCGGCGCGCTTCGGGCGGGACTTCGATCGCGACTTTGACCGCGAGGCCTTCTTCGGCTTCGCGTCTTTCTTCATGGCCAGGCGGCGCTGACGGGCCCAGCCGGGCTTGTTGGCCTGGCGGCCGCGCGCGACGGCCAGCGCATCGGGCGGCACGTTCTCTGTGATCACCGAGCCAGCCGCGACGTACGCGCCGTCACCGATGCGCACCGGCGCGACGAGCGCCGAATCGCTGCCGACGAAAACGCGGCTGCCGATTTTCGTCTCGTATTTTCCGAATCCATCGAAATTGCAGGTAATCGTACCCGCGCCGATGTTGGTTTCCGCGCCGATCGTGGCATCGCCGAGATAGCTCAGGTGCGGCGCCTTCGCGCGTTCGTGCAGCGTAGTTTTTTTCATCTCGACGAAAGTGCCGACGTGCGCGCCCGCCCGCACATCGCAGCCGTGACGCAGCCGCGAAAACGGCCCCACCTGCGCTTTCGGCCCGATGCGCGATCCCACGAGGTGCGATTGCGGCAGCACAGTCACGTCGTCGTCGATGCGCATGTCGATCAGGACGCAGCCCGCGCCGATCTGGCAGCGCGCGCCGATGCGCGTCTTGCCGAGCAGCCGCACGCCGGGTTCGACCACGGTGTCCGGCCCGGCGGTCACGTCCGGATCGATCACCACCGTTTCCGGAAGATAGATCGAGACGCCCGCGTCCATCAGCTCGGCGGCCTTGCGCGCGCGTAACACGCGGTCCGCATCGGCCAGATGCGCGCGCGTATTGCAGCCAACCACTTCATTCGGATCAGCGGCCACATAAGCGAGCACGCGCTCGTTGCGCTGGCGCAACAACGCAATCGCGTCGGTGAGATAGAGTTCGTGATGCACATTTTCCGGGCGCAGCGCGGCGAGGCACGGCCACAGTTTTGCGAGCGTGAAGCAGTAGATGCTGGAATTCACTTCGCGAATTTCGCGCTGCTCGGGCGCGAGCGCCTTGTCCTCAACGATCGCCTGCACGCGGCCTTCGCCATCGCGCACGATGCGCCCGTAGCCCGAAGGATCGGCGAGCTCGGCGCTGAGAATCGTGGCGGCGGCTTCGCCGCGGCGATGCGTATCGATGAGCGCCGCGAGCGTTTCCGTGCGCAGCAGCGGGGCATCACCCGGAAGGACGACCGCGAGCTTCGCGCTTTTGCGGATCGCGCGCCGCGCGATTTGCATCGCGTGACCGGTACCGCGCTGCGGCTGCTGCACGATGGTTTGGACGGGAATCGGCAGATCGAGTTCGTCGATCGCCGCGGCCACCGCCTCGGCTTGATGCCCCACAACCGCGAGAATCTGCGCGGGCTTCAGTGGCTGGCACGCGCGGATCACGTGCTCGATCAGTGAGCGTCCGCCGGCGCGATGCAGCACCTTGGCGAGGTCCGAGCGCATGCGCGTCCCTTTGCCCGCCGCGAGGATGATGATGGAGGTGTCGATCGAGGCCACTGCGCGTATTGTCTACTCCGGCTTCCCGATTTTGCAACCGGCGAATTCATTGACTTTTCTCCGGGGACACGATAAGCAACGCAAGTTCCCGGTAGAAACGCTGGAGGAGGGCGAACGAGATGCTATGCCCGCGTTGCGGTGAAACCAATGCGTTCGGCGTGAAATTCTGCGTGCAGTGCGGCGCGCCATTGCCCTCCGAGCCGCAGGTTCCAGGTGCGGCCCCTTCCGCGGCGAGCGGATCGGTGCTGGGCTTGTCCCAGGCAAAGGTATTGCAACCGCTGCCCGGCCCGCCTCCCATCGGGCCCGAGCAAACGAGCGGCAAGGCCATCGCCAGCCTGATCTGCGGCTTTTTCTCGTGGATTTTTCCGGCGGCGGTCGCCGCCATCATTCTGGGACACGTTTCGCTCTCCGAGATGGGCCGCTCGGCGGGCCGATTGAAGGGGCGCGGCATTGCCATCACCGGCTTGGTACTGGGTTACGCGGGGCTGTTCTTCATTCCGTTCATCCTGATCATTGCGGCCATTGCGATTCCGAATCTCCTGCGCGCGAGGCAGGCGGCAAATGAGGCTTCGGCGGTTGGGTCGCTGCGAACGATCAACGTCGCGGCGATCACCTACTCGGCGACCTACTCAAATGGCTTCCCGCCGAGCCTGGCCGCGATGGACGGAGCCGGAAACGGCAGTTCCACCTGTGATGATCCACAGCTGATCAATTCAGCGCTCGCGTCCGGGCAGAGGAACGGCTACGAGTTTACATATGTTCCGCTGGGGACGCAGATCCTCGGGGACGTCGCAAGAACACACGGCTGCACGGTTCCCGGCTCGAGCTCGTTCGAGGCGCATGCCGATCCGCTCACGCGTGGAACAACCGGCGTACGCAGCTTCTACACCGATCAAACCAGCGTGATTCGCTCCGAGATGGACAGGCCAGCCACGATCGACAGTGCGCCGATCGAGTAATCGGGTTTTGTGCGCGAGCCGGGCGGGCAGCGCGGGCCTTGTTCGAGGCCGCTCAGTTCGCCGCCGTCCTCGCGCGTTCGAGGCCGCGCTGGTAAATCGACAGGCTCACATAGGCCGCTTGCAGGATCGGCGCGGCCAACCCGTGCTTCCGCCCGCGCTCCAGCAAATCGCCCAGAATCGTATCGACTTCGACCGGGGCGCCCTTCCTGAGATCGCGGTACATCGAGGATGTTAATGGCGAACCTTCGGCCGTAAGCTTCGCCGTCTGATCCGCGAGGAACGCGCTCGATTGCGGATAGCTGTTAGCGCTTGCGATGCTGGAAGACTCGTGCAGCGCCATGCGAGCGAGGTCGGCGCCGCCGGGGATAGAGGCGATTTCGCCGATATTGCCACGCAAAAGGCAGGTCAACGCGCCCAGGGTCGCGAGCTGCACCCATTTCTGCCACATCTCGCGCAAGATGTTGTCGGAGATGGAGGCGTCGAAACCCGCGCCGCGGAGCGCCTCATCGAGCTTTTGCAGGCGCGGAGTGTTGCGGCCATCGAGCTCGCCGTAGACGAGACTCTGGAAATCGGTGAGCTGGCGGATACGGCCCTCGTCGTCCACCTCCGTCGCGACCAGGCAGACGCCGCCGAGCACAGCATCTTTGCCGAAGCGTTCCACAAGCAGGTCGATGTGGCGCATGCCATTCAGCACCGGGAAAATCATCGTTTCCGGGCCTACGGCAGGGGCGAATTCGTTCATCGCGGCGGGAAGCGAATAGCTTTTCACGCTCAGCAAGATCACGTCGTAGGGACCTGCGATCCGATCGGCGGTAATCGTCTTCGGGTGCAGCGCCAGATTTCCGAACCGGCTGATGATTTGAAGTCCCTTTGCCTTCAGCTCTTCGGCCCGCTTGGCGCGAACGAGAAACGTGACGTCGCGGCCCGCCTGGGCCAAGCGGCCACCGAAATAGCCGCCAACAGCGCCCGCGCCGACAATCAGGATTCGCATTTCGTAGTCCCCCTTTCCGACGACAATCCGGGGCCCTCACACGCGCTTTTTGGATGCGTGAGCAGTGGGCAAGGACTGCAGAAGATTTGATTTCAGATCTGAAATTCGAGATTCGCGCAGCGCCTAATCGGCTTCGACGGAGGATTCGGCAGCAATCGAGGTATCCAACTCCGCAGCCGGCAAGCCGGGCCCGGCGGTGGTCTCGGTCCAGAGGGAGCGATCGTCGAGGAGCCGCGTGACGAGCTGCGTGTGCAGCGCATGGCCCGCGCGATAGGCAACGATCCGCGCCTGCAGCGGCCGTCCGACGAGCGCGAGATCGCCGATCAGATCGAGCGCCTTGTGGCGGCCAAATTCATCGGGGAAGCGCAGCGGGCCATTCATCACGGAGGTATCGTCGAGGACGAGCGCGTTGGCGAGCGAGCCGCCGCGGATCAAGCCCATCTCCTGCAGCTGCTGAAAATCCTTCACGAAGCCAAAGGTCCGCGCAGGCGCCAATTCGCGGCTGAAGGTCTCGCGATCGACGGCCACCTCGATATCCTGCGGGCCGATTGCCGGGTGGTTGTAGTCGACGAAACAGTGCACGCTGAATTCGTCCGCCGGGTAGATGCCGATGCGGCGGTCGCCGTCGGAGAATTCGAGCGGCTTCACGACGCGGATATAGCGGCGCAGGCGGCGCAGGCGGCGCGTCCCGGCGCGCGCTAGCAGGTCGATGAATGGCTTGGATGAGCCATCGAGAATCGGCAGCTCGAGGGCGTCGAGTTCGATGTAAACATTGTCGATCCCCCAGCAATAGAGCGCGGCCAGCAAATGCTCGGTGGTCGAGATAAGCACGCTCTGCCGCAGCAGGCTGGTGGCGTAGCTGACGCGCGCCACATTGCGCACGTGAGCCTCGACCTCAAAATTATCCAGATCGGTACGGCGAAAGACGATTCCCGTATTCGCCGGCGCCGGCACGAGCCGAAGATGGCTGCGAACCGCGGTGTGAAGACCCACACCCTCGATTTCTACGGGGCGTTGAATTGTGATTTGGTATGGCATTTCCCGAGAGGCCCATTCTACAGGGCATTTCTGTGACCCCACTAATGAAATTTTCGGTGTGTGTTCTTAATGGTTTACGGGGTAGTTCGAGAAGTGTTTTCGAGCGCGTGTGGCAGCTATACAACATAACGAGCCATTCGCCTGTGGCGCCTTGAAGGCCTGCGACGCGGCGGCTCGGGCGAAAGCAAAGGATACGAGGCTCGTTGTCTCGCGCGACTCGAATGCGTAGAATGGGGAGTGAATCCGCGAATGGCTACGCCCTTCAACATACTTTCGAACGCCGCCGCAGCGCCTCCGGCGAGTACTGGAACGCCGCGCCCGGATTGGCTGCGCATCCGGTTCTTCGGCGGCTCGAATTACCAGGAACTGAAGCGCATCATGCGCACGCTCGACCTGCACACGGTCTGCGAGAGCGCGCGCTGCCCCAACATGGGCGAATGCTGGGACCACCGCACCGCAACGTTCATGATCCTCGGCAATATCTGCACGCGCGCGTGCGGCTTCTGCTCGGTGCCGAGCGGCAAGCCGATCGGCCCGCCGGATGAAAACGAGCCCGAGCGCGTGGCCGAGGCCGTCGAGCGGATGGGACTGCGGTACGCGGTGGTCACGTCGGTGAATCGCGACGACCAGCCCGACGGCGGCGCGGCTATTTTCGCGCGGACGATCGCCGAAATCCGCCGACGGGTGCCCGACTGCCGCGTCGAGGTGCTGATCCCGGATTTTCGCGGCGATTGGAACGCGCTCGGCGCCGTGATGGCCGCGCAGCCCAACGTCCTGAATCACAATATGGAGACGGTGCCGCGACTCTACCGACGCGTGCGCAAAGGAGCCGTCTACGAGCGCTCGCTCGAACTCCTGCGCCGCGCGCGCGAAATGGCGCCCGATGTCCCGACGAAGACCGGCATGATGCTCGGCCTAGGCGAGCAGCGCGACGAAGTGCTTCATGCGATGGAAGAAATTGCCGCGCAGGGCACGCACATCCTCACGCTGGGCCAGTACCTGCAGCCGACGCCCGAACATCTGCCGATCGAGCGCTACGTCCACCCGGACGAATTCGCCGAGTTCAAGCGCCTCGGCGAGCAAATGGGATTCAAGCATGTGGAGGCGGGCCCGCTCGTCCGTTCCTCGTATCACGCCTTCGAACAAGAAGAATCCGCCCGAGCCTAGTCCTCGGCCAATCGTGCGTCAGAATCACCGCGCCTAATGAAGGCCAGCGAGGAAGGAATTGGCGAGGTCGCGGGTGCGGGTCGCGCAAGCGGCATCCGGCTCGGAGGCGGAATCCGGCAGAGCGAGGACGTCGCGAAAATATTCGGCGGCTTTATCGTCTTGCCCAAGCTCCGCGTTCAGGTTGCCAACCAGCAGCAAGAAGATCGGGTTGTGCGGATAGCGCGCGACGAGCGGCTCGGCGATCGGTAGCGCGTCCTGGTAGCGCTGGTCGTAGGTGCGCAGATTCTTCGCGAGATAGAAACGCGAGTCGACGGCCAGCATCGCTCCGTGATCGATCCCGACCTGCATCTGCCTGATGCCTTCCTGTTTGTTGCCACCCGGAATGCCCATGAAGAAGCGCATCATCTTCGCAATCGCCGAAAGGGTGTCGACGTAATAGTTGTAAAAGCCGAGCGCGGCGGTTGCATCTGCCAGATCGGGATCGAGCTGCAGCGCGCGAATAAATTCGGCGCGGGCGGCGACGCCGGCGTGCGCGGTGGGGCGCTTCTCGTCGCGAAGGCCATAGAGCCGCGCCTTGAGCGCCAGGCCAAGCCCGGCGTAGAGGTGCATCTCGGCGGTATCGGATTTGGCGAGTTGATCGCGGGCGAGCGAGACGGCTTTATCCGCGAGCGCGAAGTAGGCTTCGTCTTCGCGCTTTTTCGGACGCTTCCAGGCATCGAGCATTCCCCACTTGATCTCGCACGCGTCGCAATAGATCTTCCACCAGTCGGCCTCGGCTTCGAGGAGAAAACCGAGCGGGCTCTGCGGCTGCTCGCTTTCGATACTGCGCGCCGTGACGATGGCAGCATCGGGATCGCCGGAGTAGATCTGGTCGAGTGCGTGCGCCGCCTCGGGCGAAAGCGTAAGTCCGCCCGCGCGCGCCGGCGTCGCGGATAGCGACAGCGCGAGAAGGAGGCCCAGGATTAACGGCGCGAGTTTCACGGGATAAATGTTTTAGCACAGGATTGCGCGGCGAGCCGAATGCTGTGTTTAACGAGATGTATCCCGCATCCTCGACCGCTTATTTCACGCGCTTCGTCCAGCCAACCAGCCACGATGCCGTCACATACATCGTGAAACATTCGAGCGCGAACGGCAGAAACCCGAGAAAGCCCGGCGCGGGCATTTCGAAAATCTTCCATTGTTGGAACATTGGAAAGGTGTAGTGCCACTTGGCCGGGGCCCAGTTGTTCCAGAACTCCCACAGCCAGCCGCAAATCCAGCCCGAAAGAAAAAATCCGTAGATGCGCCGCAGAAAACCCTCGGAAAGATCGCCGAGAAACGAAGGCAGCCCGAGCGCGCGGTTCAGCGGGTCGAGCAGCAGGACGAACCCGATCCAAACCAGCACGAAGAGATACGCGCCCGCGTGCTGCGGCAAAACGAGCGGGAGGATCAGGCAAGCGGCGCCGCAGACGATCAGCGCGCGCTCGGTGGCCGCCGAGATCTTGCGCGGCTGCGCGGGCAGCGGCGGCAGAAGCGCCTGCACAAGGTCGGACGTTTCGAAAATCGCCGGCGTGATCGTGGCAAAAGACCACGCGTAGCCGAGAAAGCCGGGCCAGCCCGTGGGCACGCCGACGTACGTCCAATTGCGGAGACGGAGATTGTAAGCCTCGAAGATCAGCCACAGCGGAATCGAGAGCACGGCCATCCGCGCAAGCGTGAGCGGGGCGTCGTTGAGCCGCGACCGGCCAGTGACGGCGAGCACGGCCGCATCAGCGATCAAAATCCACGCGCTCCAGGCGATCGGCGTGAAATACGTGGCGACCGGCTCGACGCCGCGAAACATCAGCAGCTCCGCGGCCAAGAGCGCGACGATCCCGAGCCAGCCGTGCGGCGGAAAGGACGCGCGGCGGTGCGCACGGAAGAATCCGATGACGAGAACCGCGACGGTCGCTGCGGTGATGGCGATGCCGATTGTGGTGGGGACCATGCGCGGCGCGGTTCCTCGCTCGTGTGGGACTGACGCGCGGATATCGTAGCGCAGTTCGCGTGAGTTTTCGGAGGGCCCCGCGCGCTTTCTTGCTATCCTTTGCCGCGGCTTTTTGCGCCACACATGAGCGAGCCCCAAAAACTCGAACGCGGCCTGGGCCTAATCGAAGCGACCTCGCTCAACATGACGTTCATGGTGGGCATCGGCCCGTTCGTCGTGATCCCGTTCGTGATCCAGGCGATGCACGGCGGCACGGAAAGCCTGCTGGCGTGGGCGGCGGGCGCGGTGCTCGCGGCTTGCGACGGCTGCATCTGGGCGGAGCTGGGCGCGGCCATGCCGGAGGCCGGCGGAAGCTACGTTTTTCTGCGCGAGGCCTATGGACCGGCGCGCTGGGGACACCTGCTCGCGTTCCTTTACATCTGGCAGACGCTGTTTCAAGGGCCGCTAAGTATCGCGTCGGGCGCGCTGGGCTTCGCCGACTACTCCGCGTACCTGGTGAACAAATCGAACTGGCTGGCGCGAATCATCGCGAGCGTCGCGCACGCGATCCACACGCAGGACGCCAACATCATCGGGGCGCTGATCGTCGCTTTCGTGATTCTGCTGCTCTACCGGCGCATCACGGAGATCGGCAAAATCTCGATCGTCTTCAGCGTGGTCGTAGTCGGGACGATTCTGTGGATCGTGTGGGGCGGCGCGCGGCATTTCGACGTGCACCGCGTGTTTGATTTTTCCGGCGGCGATTGGAACCTCTCCTGGCTGCTCTTCGCGGCGCTCGGCCACGGGACGGTCCAGACGATCTACAGCTACCTCGGCTACTACAATGTCTGCAATCTGGGCGGCGAGATGAAAAATCCCGAGCACAACATCCCGCGCGCGATTTTCATTTCGATCCTGGGAATTTCGGCGCTCTACCTCGCGATGCAGGCCAGCATCCTCAGCGTGATTCCGTGGCGCGAGGCGGAGTGCTCCACATTCATCGTGAGCACCTTCATCGAGCGCGCCTATGGAAGCGAGTGGGCCACGCTCGCGACCGTGCTGATCCTGATCACGGCGCTGGGCTCGGTGTTCGCGGCGATGCTGGGCTATTCGCGCGTGCCCTACGCCGCCGCGCTCGACGGCAATTTCCTCTCGATCTTCGCGCGTGTGCATCCGAAGAAACACTTCCCGACCGTGTCGCTCGTGGCGCTGGGCGTGGCGGCGATCGTTTTCAGCCTGGCGTTCAGCCTGTTTTCGGTGATTCGCGCCATCCTGGCGATGCGCTGCCTCATCCAATTCGTCGCCCAGGGCGTGGGCCTGATCCTGCTGCACCGGCGATGGAAGAGCGAGCGGCTGCCCTTCCACATGTGGCTCTACCCGCTGCCGGTGATCGTGGCGATCGTAGGATGGCTCGGCATTTTCGTAGCGACAGGGCGCAGGCCGATGCTCGCTTCGCTGGGAGCCGCCGGAGCAGGTATTCTTGTATATTTGGGGCGCGCGTTGTGGTCGCGCCAATGGCCATTTGAGGAGGCTCGGTGAACAGCCGAATGAAAATCGTCATAAATCGCTTCACGATCCGAGCGATCGCGATCGTGGCGGCCGCCGCTGTAATCTTGGCCGCGCTGCTGGCGCCGCAAACCGGGCGCGTGCTGGCGCAATCGCTACCCGACGCGGTCGAGGCCATCGATCAGGCGCGCGTCGCCACGCGGATTCTCTACACCACGGCGCATCCCGACGACGAAACGGCCGGCCTGATCGCCTATCTGGCGCGCGGGATCGATGCGGATGTCGCGATGCTGCAGATCACGCGCGGCCAGGGCGGGCAGAACGCAATCGGGCCCGAGCAGGATGGCGAACTCGGCGTGATCCGCACCACGGAATTGCTGGCCGCGGACCAGCATTACGGCGCCAAGCAATTTTTCACGCGCGCGGTCGACACAGGATTCTCGAAGAGCGCCCAAGAGACCATGAAGGCCTGGGGCGACCTGCCGGTAGAAGATATGGTTCGCGTGATCCGCACGTTCCGGCCCGATGTAGTGATCAACGGATGGGGCGGCGTCCACTGGGGGCACGGGCAGCATCAGGCGAGCGGAATCTACACGCCGGAAGCGGTGGCCGACGCAGCCGATCCGACGAAATTTCCCGAGCAGATCGCGGAGGGCCTGAAGCCGTGGAAGGTGGGACTCGAATTGCGTCCTGCGGGATTTGGTTTTGGCCCCGCCTCGCCGCCGGCGCCCAAAGATGCCGTCACGCTGCCGATCAACGACGTGTCGCCGCTCTGGGGCAAGAGCTACGTCGAGATGGGCATGGAAGGCCACGCGCAACATAGGTCGCAGGGTACGCCATCATTTTTCGGCAACCCGTTTTTCCGCCGGCCCACATCCTTGATCACGGAACAGGGACGGCAGGCGGGAGGTGGCTTCGATCCGAAGCTGCTCGCGCAGCCGATCACGTCGCTCGCGGCGCGCTTCCCGAGCTTCCAGGCTGAAATGGCGCCCGCACTCGCGGCAGCCGATCAGGATCTCGCGGCAGCGGCGAAGCAGGCGCTGGAGCTCGATCGCGCCGCGGCCGCGGATTCGCTGGCACAGGCGGGCAAGGAAATCGCGGCCTTGCGCGAAAAAATCGCCGGCGCGGGAGGCGACGAAAGCGCGCCAGCGCTGTGGGAACTCGATCAGGTGCGCGACCGAATCGATGCGGCGCTCGCAAAAGACATCGCGTTGCCGATCGATACGCAAGCCGATCGCCACGAGCTTGTCGCGGGCGAAAGCTTCGGCGTCACGGTCAGCTTCCTCGATCAGCCGGCCGCGCCCGTGAAGTGGAGCGTGGATCAATCGAGCCTCGCCGTGCCGGCAGGATGGAATGTGACGCTGACGCCGGGAAAAGGCGGCGCGAAAACTTATCAGTTCAATGTCGCCGTGCCCACGGGCGCCACGCCGCCCACTTCGCCCGAAGACGCAATCCTGCCATTCCCTCCGCCGCTGGTCACGCTGGCGCTTGCCGCGGATGTGGACGGCTACGATTTCAAGATTCGCCAGACGGTCGAATCCGCGGTCGCGAATACAACCGGAATCGATATTTATCCGCTCGAGCTGATTCCGGCCGTCACGCTCACCGTCGAGCCGAGGCAGCTCATGGTCCCGGCGAAGCGAGCGTCCGACGGCGTGGCGCTGCTCGCGCGCGTCCGATATCACGCGACGAAGCCGGCCACGGTATCCGTCGGGCTCGATGCGCCTGCCGGATGGAATGTAAAACCGATCGCGCCGCTCAGTTTCTCCGAGCCGGGCGACCGCCTGATCCGCTTCATGGCGACACCCCCCGCGAAAACCGCGCTCGGCGCGTACCCGCTCAATCCCTACGCTAAGGTGGACGATGAGACATTTCGCACGTCGCTCGAGCCGATCCCCACGCTCCCGACCCGCGACTGGAGCGAGTCCGCCGACGCGACCGCTCACGTCCTCGATCTCACAGTGCCATCCGGCCTGCGCGTCGGATACATCGCCGGCGACAACGACGTGGTCCCCGAATCGCTGCGCCAGATCGGCATTCAGGTCGATCTGCTCGACGACGTGGCGCTCGCCTTCGGCAATTTGAGCCAATACGACGCGATCATCGTCGGCATCCGCGCCTACGAGCTGCGGCCCGACGTGATGGCCGCGAATCCGCGCCTGCTCGATTACGTGCAAGGCGGCGGAACGCTGCTCGTGCAATACGAGCGCGATTTCGCCTGGGCCAAGCTGATGCCCGCGCCTTTCAAGGCCGAGATTCCGCCGCAGGGCATTCGTGTCACCAATCCGGATTCGCCGGTGGACTTCCTCGCGCCGGAAAGCCCGCTGCTGAACTCGCCGAATAAAATTACGATGGCCGATTTCCAGGGCTGGACGCAGGAGCGCGGCATCTATTTCTGGGGCACGTGGGACCCGCGGTATCACCCGGTCATCGGCTTCACCGACGCGGGCGAGCCGGAGGCGAAAGGCGGCCTGGTCTATGCGCGCGACGGCAAAGGCCTCTACATCTATACAGGAATTTCGTTCTTCCGCGAGCTGCCCGCGGGAGTCCCGGGAGCCTATCGCCTGTTCGTGAACCTGATCAGCCAGACGCGCCATTCCGCGGCGAAGTAACGGCACCGCGGGCCCGCAACCGCCTGATTTGGCTTTGGCAAGGACAAACCCTCCGATCGCGCTGTTGGCGATCCGTGCAACAGAGTGCGAGTTCGCCCGGCCCCCTCGTTTTCCGTTCGTGCTATGCTCCGAGCCGCTGAGGAGGGAAGCATAATGAAGGAACATTCCCGGAAATTTTCATTCCTGCGAGGCTGCGCCTGGCTGTTGGCCGCGGCCCTGATCCTGGCTGTTTCGCCCAGCGGAGCCGGCCAGAAGAACAAAAAACAAAAGAATTCAGATGCCTCCACCGATCCCCTGGCGGGGATCCTGCCGGACACCCCGCAGGTCGAAGCCAACAAGATCAATGAGGACATCGGAGAGATGCTCGGAGCGTTTCAAGTCGGCGACACCGAGATCATGCACAAATATTATTCGGACGATTGCACGTTCGTGCAGAGCACTTTCGATCCGCCGATTGTGGGGTGGTTGAACTACGTCGCGCTCTATAACCGGGAAAAGACCGCGTTTCAGGGGATCCAGCTGATCCGGCGCAACACGAACATCTACGTCCACGGAGATGTGGCGTGGGCTTCGTACCAGTGGCAGTTCGATTCGTCATGGCAGGGTCAGCCGTACATCACGCTCGGCCAGACCACCCTCGTCTTCACCAAGGTGAACGGCAACTGGCTGATCGTGCATAACCACACGAACCAGGTGATGGCCGAACCGAAGTCGCAAACCACCGCGGAGACGGCCGCGCCGCCCCAGCCAACGCCGGCGGTCGCCAAGCCCTAATCTGCAGCGATTCTAAAAACTCTGGTAGCCCTGATAAAGCCACAGGCCGGCAACGGCAATGAGGAGTGCGCCCGAAACCACCCAGAGCGCCACGATCGGGCGGCTGAGTCTTTCGATCCGTGTGACGATCAGGCGCTGTTCGGAAGCCGTGATCTCTTGGGCGGAATCGAGAAAGAGCTGATCGTCCTCGCGGGTTTCAAGCGTGCTGCGGTAGATCAGGGTGCAGATCAAAACCGCGGTCACCGCACCCCAGGCGACCAGCAGCATTCCAAGCGTTCCCATGAATTACCTCCCCATCCCGCAACCGTGGAACAGCGCGTCTAGGTGAGCGCTTCGGCACGGGCTCCTTTGGGTCTTTGCCGGCCCAGGGGTTGATTTTGGCGGGATTATAGCACCACCGGGGAGGGTGGGTGTCAAGCGGCACTGAGGGCTGTGTCGAGCTGTGTCACGCCGTGCGTTCGCCGGGAAACTTCACACCCCAGAAATTCTTGGAGGGGTGATAGATTTCGACGCCCAGCTCGAAGAGGCCGTCCTTGCGCAGCTCCCTGGCGGAAATCACGCGAAACTCGCGAACCTCGTTGGAAACGCCGTGCAGAATCTCGATGCGGGAACCGACGGGCGGGCGAAACGGAGCGCGAAGCAGCGCGCCATAGCGGCTTACGGAAACAGCCTCGGCCGCGCCAACCTGGCCTTCGGCTTCGCCGGTGAGCACCTTTACCGAAACACGAATCGGAACGCGGCTGGAACGGCGACGCTCAAGCATCGCGCGGGCGCTTGCCATAGTCGTATCCCTCCTCCCCCGCGACCCCTCGACAACGCACTCTAGGCGATTTTTGCCCGCCGGGTCAATGGGCCGCTGCCGCCATTTTGCACAAGATGACGCGTGTCCGTCATCGATCTCCTTCTGATATGCTTGCACGGTTCTTCCAAATCCCGCATATCCCGCCGGGTACTTTGGATCCGAACATCTAAAGTCAGGCCGGGAGCATCTGTAACGCTCCTCAGGTATCGAAGCAGGCGTTCCGGCAAAAAGGGGCAAAGTGCACCAGCGATGATTCGAGCCGCGATGATAGACGCATGCCGCATTCGCTTCGCCCGCACTTGCCTCGCTTTTGCCGCCTTGGCGATTGCGGCGCTGCTTCCCGCATCCTCTGCTCCCGCTCAGGGACAATTCCCCCTGTGGGCCGCAGCCCTCGCGCAGAATCAATCCGCCCCGCCCGCGCAATCGACTGCGCCTTCAGGCAGCAGCCAGAATCAAAGCACTCCGGGACAAGCGCAAGAGCCCCAGAAAAAGAACGACCGCATGTTTTACGTCATGCCGAATTTCCTCACCGTCGAGAATGAGGCGCAGGTAAAGCCGCTTACCTGGAAGGGCAAGTTTGCCATTACGGCGGACGGCGCATTCGATCCCTACGAGTTCGCGATCTCGGGGGTCTTGGCCGGAGTCCGTCAGGCTGAGAACGCCTATCCCGGCTTCGGACAGGGGTTTGTCGGCTATGCGAAGAGATACGGAACGGCCATGGCCGATCAGGTCGACGGCAATATGATGGTCGGCGCCGTCTTCCCCTCGATTTTGCATACCGACCCGCGCTATTTCGAAATGGGTAAGGGGCCCTTTTTCCGCCGATTCACGTATGCGATCAGCCGGATCTTCATCACCCGGAAGGATTCCGGCGGCAACACCTTTAATTTCTCCGAGCCGGTCGGAAACGGCGTCGCCATCGGAATCTCGAACCTCTATTACCCGGCCGCCGATCGCAGCGTCTCGAGCAACGTGAGCGGTTGGGGACTCCAAATGGGCATCGACGCCTTCGGCAACGAACTAAAGGAATTCTGGCCCGATATCCACCGCCGCATCACGAACAGGCACCACCACGATTCCGCCGCCCCAGCCGACACGCAGCAACAGTAGCCCCAAGCGGCTGCACCCCGGGCACATTGCTGACAGATCGGACCGGGGACATTCCTGACGCGGCCATCAAAAAGGGGCGTTCCGTGTTTCGAGGACCGGAGGCGCGTCAGAAGCTAGCGCGGCCCGGAAGGGCCGGGGTCGCTGGTGTGTAAGGGACCTAAGCGCCGTAGGTGCGGCGCAAATCCGCCGCTCCTAATGCGGCGGCGGAACATTGCGCCCACCCGCCGGCTTCTGCATGAGGAACGCGAGCGGGATCAGGCAGATCACCACAATTACCAGCTCCGCGATTACATCTTTGAACGCCAACGCGGCGGCTTGCTGTTCCAGCATCCCCGCCAATCTCCCGATCGCCAGATGGTTCGCATCCGCCATGCTCATCCCGCCTTTGTGCAGCGTCGCCGCCAGCCCCCCCACCATCTGCCGGAAAATCGGATTGCCGTTCTGCATGTGGCCGGCAAGATAGGTCTGCCGCGTTTGCGTCTCCCGCGTCACCATCGTGCTCACCACCGCGATTCCAATGCTCCCGCCGATATTGCGCACGAAATTCATCATGCTCGATACCTGGTTGTTCTTTTCGCGCGGGATCCCCGCGTAGCACAGCACGTTGGATGGTATGAAAATGAACGCCAGCCCCGCCACCTGATACGTGCGCAGCATCGCCGCCGTTCCGAAGTCCATCCCCAGGGTCAAGTGAATCGCCACGTAATACAGCCCCGCGGCCGTTGCCATGTATCCGAACGCCAGCAGATATCGCGGATCCATTTTCCCGCTCAGCGCCCCGGCCAGCGGCATCGTGAGCATCATCAGAAAGCCGCCGAGCGCCATGCACTCGCCCGCCTGCGCTGCCGTGTAGCCCATCAGATTTTGCAGAAATTCCGGCAGCAATACCGTCAACCCGTATAGGACCATGCCAAGCGCGGCCATCGAGAGCATCGCCGTAGCGAAATTGCGCTTCTTCAGGAGCTTGAGTTCCACGATCGGATGCGGATTCCGCCACTCCCACCAGACCCACACGATCAAAACCACGGCAGCCACGAAAAGGCCCGTGGTGATCAGGCGCGAACCAAACCAGTCCAGCTCCTGCCCCTTGTCCATCACCATCTGCAGGCAGCCGATGCCGAGCGCCACCAGTCCCAGGCCGATGTAATCGATCCCGCCCTTTTTCGCCTTGATTCGTTCCTCGGCCAGGTAAGGCGGGTCTTCGACCACGCGATACGAGAGGAAAAGCGACACGATGCTGATCGGCACGTTGATGTAGAAAATCCACCGCCAGCTGTAGTTGTCCGTGATCCATCCGCCGATGGTGGGGCCGATTGCCGGCGCCAGCACCACCGCCATCGCGTAAATCGAAAACGCCATGCCCCGCTGCTCGGGCGAAAAGCTATCGGCGAGAATCGATTGTTCGCTCGGTTGCAGCCCGCCACCGCCGATTCCCTGCAGGACGCGAAAAAACACCAGCATTCCGAGCGTCGGGGCCAGTCCGCAAAGAAAGCTGCTCCCCGCGAACACCACCACGCAAAACATGTAATAGCGCTTGCGGCCGTACCGCGTCGCGAGCCACGCGCTCACCGGCAGCACGATTCCGTTCGATACGAGGTAGCTCGTCAGCACCCACGTCGACTCGTTCGTGCTCGCGCCGAAGCTGCCCGCAATATGCGGCAGCGCGATATTGGCGATGGACGTGTCGAGCACCTCCATGAACGTCGCGAGCGTCACCGTGAACGCCACAACCCAGGGGTTGTGGCGCGGGCGCCAGGCGGCATGATCGATTGGAAGAGCGGCGGCTGCCATGGATTCTTCTTGCAAAATCCTTTCGTGTGATTAAATATACATGCGTGTATGTATGCTGTAAAGCTTGGGAAAGCTGCCGCTGATGATTCAGTCAAGGTCGTCCCGCCGGGGGGCGGGAGTACGCCGAAAAACGGCGCCTAGCCGGTCGAGGCAGGAAGCTCGTACGGCGGCCACGCGGCAGCGTCTGCTCGCCGCCGCCGAAACCATCTTCGCGCGCGACGGTTTCGAAGCCGCGCGCCTCGAAGACATCGCCGCGCTCGCCGGTTACACCCGCGGCGCCTTTTACGCGAATTTCGAAGGCAAGGAAGATATTTTTGTCGCGCTGCTCGAGGAGTGGGTGGCCCAGCGCATCGCCGAAGTGAATGCAGTGCTCGAAAAGCAAAAGAGCCCCGAGGCGCGCCTCCGCGCGTTGCGCGACCATTACGCGCACAGCCGCAAAGACCGCCGCCTCGTCCTGCTCTCGCTCGAATTCAAGCTTTTCGCCATCCGCCATCCCGAAGCGCACGCGCGCCTCCGGGCACGCCACGAAAGCCTCTACGCCTGTGGCGGAGATTTCGTGCGCCGCGTCGCAAAAGCTCTCGGCCGCACGCTGCCCATTCCAAGCAGCGCCGCCGCTACCGGCCTCGGCGCGCTCTCAAACGCCCTCTTCGTCGAGCACCTCTTCGATCCAACCGCCATCACGGACCACGACATTCGCCACCTCCTCGGCGTCGTCTTCGACGCCATTCTCGGCGCCAAACCCGCGCAGTAATCCGGCGGCTTCTCTTCGCTCGCAAGTCCGTTTTGCCCCGCCGCCGCGCGCCTCGTGCCGACCCCGATTTTGTGGCACAGTAGATATTCGATGGCCACCGCCTCCGGGACCTCCAGGCCCACTGGACGCATCGCATTCACCTATCCGTCCTTCACGCTCTACCAGATCGCGCGCTTCTGCGTGGTGCTCGCGACGGAGATGCAATCGGTCGCCGTCGGCTGGCAGGTCTACGAGATCACCAACCGCCCGCTCGACCTCGGCCTCATCGGCCTCGCGCAGTTCCTGCCGGGAATCATCTTTCTGCCGCTCTCGGGACACACCGCCGACCGCTACAATCGCTCGAAGGTCCTTACCGTCGGCTACGTGGGCCTCGGGATCTGCTCGGCGCTGCTGCTCGCGATCACTCTCCGGGGCGCGCACACGGTCTACGCCATCTACGTCGTCATCGGGCTGGTAGGTGTCGCGCGCGCCTTCACCGGCCCGGCGAGCCGCGCGATCCTGCCGTTGATCATCCCCGAGGAACATTTCGAGAGCGCCTTCGCCTGGGGCGCAACATTCTTCGAGATCGCGACGATCCTCGGCCCGGCCGTCGGCGGCCTGGTCTACACGATTTTTCGGGGGCCCACGGCGGTTTACGCAGTGGCGATGGCGGCTGCTGTGTGCGGCGCGGCGGCGATGTCGCGCGTGAAGCTCGCGCCGCGAAAAAAGCCGCTCGAGGTTCTCAACTGGAAAACCGTTTTCGCGGGATTGCACTACATCTGGCGCGAGAAAATCGTTCTGGGTTCGATTTCGCTCGACCTGTTCGCGGTGCTGCTCGGTGGCGCGGTCGCGCTGCTGCCGGTCTACGCGCGCGACATTCTGCATACCGGGCCGTGGGGGCTCGGCCTGCTGCGCTGCGCTCCCGCGGTGGGTGCGGGAATCATGGCGCTATTCCTCGCGCATCGCCCGCTCGGCAAGCGCGCCGGGATGAAGATGCTATGGTGCGTCGCGGGCTTCGGCGTCTGCACGATTCTCTTCGGCGTCTCGCACAGCCTCGCGCTCTCGCTCGCGGCGCTCGTTTTCGTCGGCGCCACGGACATGGTCAGCGTCGTGGTGCGCGGCATCCTGATCCAGCTGCGCACGCCCGATGAAATGCGCGGCCGCGTCAACGCCGTCGACATGGTTTTCATCGGCGCGTCCAACGAACTCGGCGCGTTCGAATCCGGCCTCACCGCGGCTATCTTCGGCACCGTGCCCGCCGTCGTGCTGGGCGGCGTCGGAACGCTCGTCGTCACCGCGCTCTGGGCCTGGCTGTTCCCCGACCTGCGCAACGCCGACGAGCTCGTCACGCCCACCCGGAAACCCTGATCCGCGGCCAGCGTCTTCTCCTCGACAATCGCGCGGCCGGCATCTCGCCGGCTCTTTCTTCAGGAGGCCGGAGCTTCAGGTCCGACATAAGAAGTCGCGCGAAGCGCATTCCGTCCTGCCCTGACGAAGGAAGGGTGCGCAGCTTCACCCGCAGCAAGTTTTCGCTCTTCCGCGCTGCAAGCAGAGCGTCGCGCTCAGTCCGCGGCTTGCTTCTTCTCCTCGACAATCGCGCCGTGATACACGGCCGCCGGGCGCCACGCCTGGACGTTCGTCCCGCCGCTCACCCGCGTCTGCATCGTCGAGTTGTAGAAGTTGTACGGATGGACCGCCTCGATCGCGCTCGCATCGTCGAGCTTCTTATAAAGCTCGGCGGGCAGCGTGAAGTCGATCGCGGCGAGATTGTCGTCGAGCTGCGCCACTTTCGTCGCGCCCAAAATGATCGATGTCACGCCCGGCTTCGCGGCGAGCCAATTCAGCGCCACCTGCGCGGGAGGCTTGCCCACTTGTTTCGCAACGTCGAGCAGCACGTCGAGAATCTTCCAGTTGCGTTCCGTGAAGCGATTGAAAAGCCCGCCCGACGGCAACGCGAGCCGCCCTTCGCCCTTGCCCTTGTCGCCCTCGCGCTTGTATTTGCCCGCCAAAAATCCGCCGGCCAGCGGACTCCACGGGCACAGCCCGATGCCCAGCTCCTGCGCCACGGGAATATGCTCGCGCTCGATATTGCGCTCGGTGAGCGCGTACTCGAGCTGCAGCGTCGCCATCGGCTCCCAGCCGTTGTGCTGCGCGATGGTTTGCGCGCGCGCCACGTACCACGCCGGCGTATCCGAAAGCCCCCAGTAGCGGATCTTCCCTGCCTCGACGAGATGCTGCATCGTCGAAACCACTTCTTCGACCGGCGTGATCGTGTCCCACGCGTGAACGTAGTAGAGATCGATGAAATCCGTTTTCAGCCGCCGCAGCGAGCCTTCGAGCGCGCGATAGAGATTCTTGCGCCCGTTGCCGCCGGCATTCGGATTGCCTGACTGCGCGAAATTGAATGTGTACTTCGTCGCGATCACCACTTTGTCGCGCAGCCCGCGCTCGCCCACGAATTTCCCGGTCAGCTCCTCGGCCTGGCCGTTCGTGTAGCCGTCGGCGGTATCGAGAAAATTTCCGCCCGCATCGATGAACCGGTCGAACATCTCCTTCGACGGTTTTTCCTCCGCGCCGAATCCCCACCCGGTGCCAAACGTCATCGTGCCCATGCACAGCGGGCTCACCCGCAGCCCGGTCCGCCCCAAAGTCGTGTAGTCCGTCAATTTCATAGAAGCCTCCGTAGCGTCTCCCCGGCATTTTACGCCAATCCGCCGGCGCCTGCCCCCCGCGCAGGAGGGCGCCTCCTCCGCGCGCGTCAGGAATCTTGCCGCCAGCGGGACCTTAAACGGCCGCGAAAGGCCAATTTTGGCAGGTTTTTGCGCCATAACTCGCCGCAGCGCGTGACTCGCCCTCCCGCCCTCTGAAACCCAGGCTAGGGGGTAAGGTGCTGCCCTGGCCTGAGTGAGACAAAGGCTTGCTGCGGCCGCCTCGGTGACACGCCAATAGACGCGCCGGCGCAACTCCCGATTAATAGGCACACCGGATATCAAATGCGCTCAAGGCTCAATGCGCATGGCCGCTGTGCGGTCTTCTGCGTCATTGACTGTAGAACCCGTAACGGGTACACTCGTACCTATTATGAGTACACGCGCGATACCAGATAGCGTATTCCAAGGTTTGTTCGGCCAGACTCGGACGGCGATCCTATCGCTTCTTTACGGGCACGCGGATGAATCCTTCTATCTCCGACAGTTGGTGCGCGAGACCGGTGCGGGAAACGGGGCCGTGCAGAGGGAGGTGAAGCAGCTCAGCGACGCGGGGCTGATCGTTCGAAAAACCGTTGGCAATTTGGTGTTTTATCAGGCGAATCGCAAAAGTCCTGTGTTTTCGGAACTCCGGGGATTGCTCCTGAAGACCGCCGGCGTGCGCAACGTCCTGCGCGAAGCGCTGGCGCCGCTGAAAAATCGTATCCAAGTGGCTTTCGTTTATGGTTCTATTGCCGCGCAGAAAGAGCGAGCCAATAGCGACGTCGATCTGATGATCGTTGGTGAGGCGAGTTTCGAGGAGGTCGTTTCTAGGCTGAGCAACGCCGAGAAAAGATTGCGTCGAGAGATCAATCCGACGATTTATCCGGCGCGCGAATTTCGGTCGAAGCTGGGTGCGGGAAATCACTTCCTGACGAGCGTTCTGCAAAGCAAGAAGCTCTTCGTTATTGGGAACGAGAATGACCTTAGCCGCTACGAAGGTGAGGCCAAGGCCCGCGAGGCAAGAGCAGATGCCTCGTCGGGCAAGAGGCGCCCTCGCTCGGGATGACAGCGCCAGACGTTCAGACCTTAAGGCAAACCCTGCCACCTAAAGGGTGGCCGCTACGAAAGCAAGACCTTTCGCGATGCCGGACATCACGATCAACGGATACGTCACGCACTACGAGGACGATGACTTCACCGATCCTTGGAAGCCGCGGCAGACGATCGTCATCCAGCATGGATTCGGGCGCAACTCGCAATTCTGGCGGCGCTGGGTCCCGATGCTGGCGGGCGACTATCGCGTGATCCGGCGCGACCTGCGCGGGCACGGCGGCTCCGGCGATCCGGGGCCGCGCGATCCGTGGTCGTTCGACGGGCTCGTCCGCGATCTCGGCGCCTTTTGCGACGCGCTCGATCTCCACGACGTTCATCTGCTGGGCGAATCGACGGGCGGGATGCTGGCCGTGGGCTATGCGGCCAAGACGCCACGGCATGATCCGGCCGGGGCGCGGCTGCGTTCGCTGACGCTTTGCGCGACGCCGAAAACGATTGGCCCCGCCGCGCAAAAGCTTTTCTCTTTCGGCCGCGCGTCGTGGCAGGCCGCGCTGATGGAAATGGGCTCGGAGGGCTGGGCGCGCGAGCTGCTGTCGCGTCCCGGAACATTCCCGAGCAGCGATCCCGCGCAGATCGAGTGGGCGATCAAGCAATTCGGCCGAGCGTCCGCCGCGTCGCTTGCCGGCTACAGCACCGTGATTTCGACGACGGACATCACGCCGCTGCTGCCCGAGGTGAAAGTGCCGGCGCTCCTTCTCGCGCCGACGCGCAGCGCTGCGACCTCGATCGAAGAGCAGGAGAGCATCGCCGCGGCGCTGCCGCAATCCGAACTTGTCCAGATCGATGGCGCGGGCCACGAGATCTACATCGACCGCGCCGACGATTGCGTCGCCGCGCTGCGCGGTTTCCTCGCCGGATTTCAGTAGCCCTCCTGCGCCAAGGCTTTGGAGGGCAGGCCCCCGGATGGCGGGATCGAATTCGGTGCGAATGTCACCCGCTGCGTGTGAGTGTGCAAAAAGCCTCCAAAATCGGCTTTTCTTGGACATGTAAGGCCTGTTTAACCTCCCGCCAGGGGGCTGAAGCAGTCCCCTGTTGGAGCGGGTTTTGAGGCGTCGGTTCGCGCGCCAAAAACCAACAGCAGATCCCTCACGCGGTCCGCAAAAAGCGCGGACCGGATTCGGGATGACAGGCTGAGGCACGCGGGAAAAGCAGAATCTTTGCGCGGGCGCACACTTGCTTGCGCGGCGGCCTGCACGAAAAACAAATCTACGCTACAATTAATTAGCCGTGCTATCGATTAACAACATCACGATGCGCTTTGGCGCCCGAATCTTGTTCGAGGACGTGACGACCACGTTTCTCGCGGGGCGGCGCTACGCCATCAGCGGGCCGAATGGCGCGGGCAAATCGACGCTGATGAAAATTCTCGCGGGAGAATTCGAGCCTTCGAAAGGCTCGGTGACGCGGCCGAAGAAGCTCGGCATTTTGCGCCAGGATCAATTCGCGTTCGACGAATACCGCGTGATCGATACCGTGATCATGGGCAATGCGCCGCTATGGAAGGCGCTGGTGGAGCGCGACGCGCTGTATGCGAAGCCGCACGAGGAGCTGACCGACGCGGACGGCATGCGGCTCGGCGAGCTCGAAGGAATCGTCGGCGAAGAAGGCGGATACACCGCCGAAGCCGATGCGGCGCGGCTGCTCGACGGGCTCGACGTGCCCGAGCCGCTGTATGAACGCAAGATGAGCGAGCTGCAGGGCGGGCAGAAGGTGCGCGTCCTATTGGCGCAGGCGCTTTTCGGCAGCCCGCCGGCGCTGCTGCTCGACGAGCCGACGAACTATCTGGATTTGGATTCGGTCCACTGGCTGCAGGATTATCTGTGCGCATACGAGGGAGTGCTGATCGTGATTTCGCACGACCGCCATTTCCTGAACAGCGTTTGCACGCACACCGCCGACATCGATTACGAAACGGTGATCATGTACAACGGCGGATACGACGACATGGTGATGGCGAAGACGGCGATTCGCTCGCGCATCGAATCGGAGAACGCGCAGCGCGAGAAAAAGATCGCGCAGCTCAACGAATTCATCGCGCGCTTTTCGGCCGGCACGCGCTCGGCGCAGGCCACCTCGCGCAAGAAGGAAGTCGAGCGGCTGCAGACGACCGAGCTGGCCCGGTCGAATATCGCGCGGCCATTCATCCGCTTTCAGATGGATCAGCATTCGGGGCGGCATCCGCTCGAGATCAAGAGCGTGGTCAAGGCGTACGACGGCGTGAAAGTGTTCGCGCCGTTTTCGGCGAGCGTGACGCGCGGCGAAAAAATCGCGTTGATGGGGCGCAACGGAACGGGCAAGACCACGCTGCTGAAATCGCTGCTGCGCAATGCGACCGGCTTCATCGAAGATTCGGACAAAGAATTCACGATCGACGGCGGCAGCGTCGCGTGGGGACACAACTCGCTGGTCGGCTACTTCGCGCAGGACCACGCGGAATCAATCGTGAAGGGCACGACGGCGATCGAGTGGCTGCACCAGTTCAAGCTGCAAGCGACGCAGGAAGAGCTGCGCGGGCTGCTCGGGCAGATGCTTTTCAGCGGCGAAGACGCGCTGAAGCAGACGAGCGCGCTTTCGGGAGGCGAATCCGCGCGGCTGATTTTCTGCAGGCTCATGCTGCAGAGGCCGAATATCCTCGTGCTCGACGAGCCCACGAACCACCTCGATCTCGAGTCCATCAACGCGCTGAATATCGCGCTGCAGAAATACGACGGCACGATCCTGCTCGTCACGCACGATCACGACGTGATCGATGAAGTCGCGACCCGTATCTGGCACTTCAAGGGCGGGCACGTCGAAGACTTCAAGGGACCGTACTCGGAATATCAGATGTACGCGCAGGAAAAAGCCTCTTAGCGTATCCCGCCGGCGAAGCCAGTTTCATTACTCCCAGAACTGCCGTGCGCAAAAAACGCCGCGCTACGAGAGCGCGGCGCTGCGTATTCGTGCGGTGAGCGAGCGGGCTATACCGAGCGTGAGCGTGGAGGGGAAACGAACAAAGCGGATCCGAGCAACGCCATGAGTCCCAACGCGAGCATCTGGAGCGTGGAGGGTTCCGGCGTCGACGTGGGAGTGGTGGTTGACGATGACGTGCCGCTGACTTCCCGTCCGTGTCCCCACGCGTCCCACGTTCGATGGCTCGACGACAGATCGAAAAGCTCGATTCTGCCGGAACGCGAGGAGAAGGAGGATAGGAGGCTCGTCACCGATGGTGCGCTATGCAAATCGAACCCACCGAAATCCCGCGTGACCATAGCTCCATCTTTCGAATGGCCGGAAAGCGTATCCGACCACGCGGGTGCTGTGGCACACAGAATGCCGACAAGAACGAGGGCTGCGATTCGTGCCTTCATTGTGTGGTTCTCCGTTACTGGGACGCTGGGCAATATGGCCACGGCCCCTTGCGGGTCCATGGTGCTCGAGAAAGATAGACGGGCGCGCCGAGATGCACCATCCGAAGAACCTTGTAGCGAGTTGCAGGAATCGCTGTAGTGTCTCCTTAGACAAGAAAGGTCGTCGCTCACGTCGCCTGTTTCAATAGGGAACACTTGGGCGGATATGGCCTTTCATGCGTCCGAATGATCGAGTGCGCAAGCTGCGGGAGGGCCAATGGGACACGGGCGAAATCCGATTCTGGGGCGGATCATGGATCAGGGGCTGGAGCATCCCGCGCGGACGGCTGTGGCGGCGATGGTGTCGCTGATTGTGGCGGGCGCCTTCAAGCAGCCGGAGGCGTACTGGGCGCCGATTACGACGATCGTGGTGATGCAGTCGACGCTCGGTGCGGCGGCGAAAGTCTCGGCGCAGCGGTTTGCCGGGACCGCGCTCGGCGCAGCGGCGGGCGCGCTGATCGCGATGTATTTGCCGCCGACCGCGGTCGTTCTTGGCGCCGGCCTGTTCGTGCTGGGTGTCGTCTGCGCCGTGCTGAACCTCGACCGGCCTGCGTACCGGTTCGCCGGGATCACGATCGCGATCGTCCTGTTGGCCGCGCGCAACGCGCCTGCGTGGGTGCTGGCGATTCATCGGTTCATCGAGGTGTCGATTGGAATTGCCGTGGGGCTGCTGATCACGGCGCTGTGGCCGGAGCGGAAAGCGCCCCAGGCGGCGTGACGGCGGCGATCGCTTGGACTTCGCGCGGGCCGTAGGGTACTCTGCAAATCTAGGAGCAGGCAAAACGGGAGACTGAATTTGGCGACATTACCAAAATCGCCGGACGTGCAGCCGGAGCGCGAAGAGGAAAATCTCGCGCCGTCGACCGGCGGGAGCGGCCCTGGATTTCGCGGCGGCGATGTCGACGACTGGGACGACGATTGGCGCTCGCGCTTTTACGCGAAGAACCGCCCGGTGCCGCCGGATGTCTACCGCGCGGGGATGTTTTATGGAATCGGCTCGATCGTTTCGCTTTTCGCGACGTTGACCGCGATGTTGACGATCCGCTGGGTGGCCTCGGGGGAATGGCGGCCGATTCAGCTGCCGGAAATTCTGTACGCGAACACCATCATTCTTGTGTTGAGCAGCTTTGCGCTGCAATTGGCGCGCATCCATGCGGACGACGCGCGGCGGTTCGCCCGTTACGCGGGGGCGACCCTCGCGCTGGGGATTGCGTTCGTCGCAGGACAGCTGATCGCGTGGCGGCAGCTGCTTTCGCAGGGCGTCTACGTGACGTCGAATCCCGGGAGCGCGCTTTTCTACACGATGACGGCGGCGCACGCGGTGCACCTGCTGGGCGGAATCATCGCGCTGGCGTGGCTCGTTTCGAGGGCTCGCCATTTGCGGACGACCGGGAAACTGGGGCTCGCCGCGGAAGTGGTTGGCATCTACTGGCATTTCATGGACGGGCTTTGGGTGTTTCTGATGGCGCTGCTGCTGCTGGGCGTGCAGGGACGTGGATTCGGGATCTCGCTATAGGAATCAGACCTCCTAAGCGGCATTTACGAGATGCCGTGTCTTCTAGTCAATCTTCGCTTTCTTCGGAGGCTTCGATTTGCCCGAACTGTTGAGGGCGACCGCCTGGCGAACGAGGGCCTGGAAGGCGGACGCGTCGACTTCTTCTCCTTCGTGGATGTCGATCGCGCGGCGTAGGTTTCCCTCGAGACTCGAGTTGAAGAGACGGGCCGGATCCCTCAGAGACGCGCCCTTCGCGAAGGTAAGCTTCACGATACTCTTGTAGGATTCGCCCGTGCAGATAATGCCGTCGTGCGACCAAACCGGAACGCCTCTCCACTTCCACTCCTCGACGACGCCTGGGTCTGCTTCCTTGATGAGCTTGCGCATTTTGCTGAGGGTTTTCCCGCGCCAGTCGCCGAGTTCGGCGATTCTTTTCGAGATGAACTCCGATGCCGACTGGCCCTGGCTCGCGCCCGACTTTTTCATGTTCTCATCCTAGAAGTTCGAGCTACATTTGCTCGTGGTCCAATAGTGAGCGATTCTTGCTTTCACGGTCAATCCAACCCCCCAACGACACGCTCCAGGCCGGCGATGAAGTTCTGCCATCCGTACCTCGCACCCTTATAGTAGGAATCTTCTTCCGACCCGAAACCGGATTGCTCCATGCGGACATGCGTGCCGCCTTTGGTCGGCGTCAACGTCCAGGCTACGACGCTCTTCAAACCCATAGAACCCCAGCTATAAGACAGCCGTGAATTCGGCTCGACCACCAGGACTTCACCGTCGATGACGCCGTCCCAGTTCGCCATGGGCGTGGAGCGGAAGTTGAATCGATGGCCCACGATGGGCTGGAAATCATTCTTCATCAGCCACTCCTCTATCAGGGGACTTTGCGTGAGAGCACGCCAGACTTTTTCCGGGGGATGCGGTACCTCCCGTTCAATGACGAGAGTACGCGTCGGGGCAGCATCGGTCATTTGTCCATCCTTTTCAGCAAGTTTTCGAGGCGATCAAATCGGTCGCGCCAGAATATCCCATAAATGCTCATCCAATCGACCAGGGGCGCCAGGGCTTGTGGCTGTGCGTTGTAGTGCGTCTCGCGGCCCTCGCGGCGGTCGCGCACCAGCTTGGCGCGCTTTAGAACACCCAGGTGCTTGGAAACGGCCGGTTGCGATACGCCCGCGCGATCCGTCAAGGCGTGAACTGTCTGTTCTCCGTCGCGGGCGAGACGCTCAAAGATCGCCCGGCGGGTAGGGTCGGCGAGGGCTTTGAAAACGTGGTCGGCTACGGCTTGCATTCCGCAATCATAACCATGCGGTTATGGATTGTCAATCACTTCTCGGAGTGAAAAGGGCAACGGTTATCGTCACGCGCTTTTTCGATTGTTTCGCTCCGGCGGTTCGAGATGGAGAAATGCAACGAAGGTGTCGAGGCGGGAAAGCGAACTTTCCCGCCCGGACGAAACGCGCGGTTTTCAGCTGAGCTTGTAATCGACGTGGACGGTGAGGCGGATTGCGACGGGCTGGCCATCGAGGATCGTGGGCGCGTACTTTCTTGCTGCCACGGCTCGCATAGCCGATTGCACCAGCATTGCGGGGCCGCTGATGAGGTGCACCTGCGTGACGTCGCCCTGCTCGTCGATAATTGCTTCGATGACGACCGTGCCCTCGACGTGCGCCACTCTCGCGACCGGGGAGTAGACGACCGGCGGTTCGTATAGCAGCGTCGGTTCCTTCATGCCGCTCGTGATGCGGATGGGTCCCTTGGGCTTTTCGACGGCGGGGGGTGGCGGCGGCGGTCCTGAAGCGATTCCTCCGAGGACGTTGCCCACTCCTCCCGGTACGCCTCCTGCCACGCCGGCGATGGCCGGAGCCGCTGCGCTTGCGTCCGCTACCTGCGCGATTTTCTTCGGAATCATGGTGGGCGCTGTGAGTTGCGCCTTGATGAAGGTGGGCCTGGGCGCGACCTCCGCATGCGCCACGGGTGGCGGGGGAGCAGCCGGCGGAGGAGGAGCGATCAGGATCGTGCTGTTGACCTTGTAGAGATCGAGGCCCTCGGTGAATATGAGCGGAATGAGAAGGAGCCCGCCGACGACTGCGAGTTGTATAGCGAGCGCGAAACCGGTTTGGGCGGCGCGCTTGCCTTTGGCGCGCGCATCTTCCTCGATGATTGCAGTGGAGAAAAGACCGTGCTTGCGTGGCGTGACGGGGCCCGGAACGGCGAAAGGACGCTTGGGCTTGTCGCTGGAGCCTGGACTACCTTGCTGTAATACACCCTGGTTAACCGCTGACATCTTTCATCTCCTTTTCCAACATGGAACATCCGGCCGTGCGGGATCGAAGGAATCTCAGCCGAGATCCAAATTGAGGCCCGCACTGCGCCGCCGCTGGACGATAGCGGCGGGTAATCCCGTCTCCACGTGGAAAAGCGAGATGCTCTTGCTACACTAAAAACTCTCCATTAGTTTGCAGTTCGGGGGCGGAAACCACAAACTCAAAATACGGATCGGTAGCATCAGAGAGGACGATGAATCCCGCAACGATACACATGAATCGCGCTGCGGCCGTACCGGCCGGAGGTTGCGAACAACACACTGCGGGAGGATAGCGTCGGTTGAACCTGCTGCCGGTTGCTGTTAACCTGAATCAAGCTTTTCGAGAGAGGCGCAACGCGTGGCGACGAAACGAAAAAAAATGAGCCTGCGGCGGGCGGTCGAAGAAGCAACGGATATCATAGAAAAGCATCTATCGAAACTGCCCGAAGAGGAACAGGAAGCACGCGTCGCGGCCATCGCCCGCAGGAGTTTCAAGAACGTCCGCGTTGCGAGTACCAAAGCTTCACAAGCCGGTCGTACTCCGGCGTCCCGGGCGTCAAACCCACGTCGTTAATCAGCATTTCTTTGAACATTTCCACGTCGTTGCTTTTGAAAGCCTCCTCAAGTTTTCGCTTCACGATCAGACGGCGCCTTCGGGCCGCGATGTCGATGGGCCGTTTGCCCCGGCGTTCTTCGCCGGTTCTTACCTCACCGATTTCGTCGTCTTCGTAAGACATTTCGTTGGTTATTGAAACTCGTTCGGGTGCGGCCACTATAGCGCAAATCGGGCGGCTTGACGCGGGTGCGGCGACGTGAAATTATGCCGAGGCTTACGATAGGAGCATGAAAATGGCGACACAACTGGCTGCGACGTACGCGGAATTAGGGCTTTTTATCGGTGGGGAATGGCTTGGCGCCGAGGGGCGGAAGACTTCGCCCGTGATCAATCCGGCGACCGAGGAAGTGATTGGGCAGGTGCCGCACGCATCGACGGCCGATCTCGACCGGGCGCTCGCGGCGGCGCAGCGTGGATTCAAGACGTGGCGCGCGGTTTTTCCGGACGAGCGCGGGCGAATCCTGAAGCGCGCGGCCGATCTGCTGCGCGAGCGCAAGGAAGAGATCGCGCGCACCGCGACGACTGAAACCGGCAAGTCGATCCACGAGACGCGGATCGAAGTGATGATGTCCGCGAATATTTTCGAGTGGTACGCGGAAGAGGGGCGGCGCGCCTATGGGCGAGTGCTGCCACAGCGGGCCATGGGCACCCGCATGGCGGTGGTGAAGGAGCCCGTGGGGCCCGTGGCGGCGTTTGCGCCGTGGAATTTCCCGCTGGGCAATCCGGCGCGGAAAATCGGCTCGGCGCTGGGCGCGGGGTGCTCGGTGATCCTGAAACCGGCGGAGGAGGCGCCTGCCTCGGGGCTGGCCGTGGCGCGGTGCCTGGTGGATGCGGGGCTGCCGGCAAATGTGCTGGCGATTGTTTATGGCGTGCCGGCGGAGATTTCGTCGTATCTGCTGGCGTCACCGGTGATTCGCGCGATTTCGTTTACCGGATCGATTCCGGTGGGCAAGCAGCTGATGAAGCTCGCCGCGGATGGGATGAAACGCACCACGATGGAGCTGGGCGGGCACGCTCCGGTGATCGTGTTTGATGATGTGGATCTCGAGAAGGTGCTCGACGCGTCGGTCGTAGCGAAATACCGGAATGCGGGGCAGGTGTGCGTTTCGCCGACGCGCTATTACGTGCACGAGAAGGTTTACGGGAAGTTCGTCGAGGGATTTACGGCGCGGGCGAAGCAGGTGCCGGTGGGCGACGGGCTCGACGAGAAAAACAAGATGGGGCCGCTGGTCCATGCGCGGCGGCTGGCGGCGATCGAGGGGTTCATTCAGGATGCGCGGGAGCACGGCGCTCATGTGCAGACGGGCGGCGCGCGGCTGCGGAGCCCGGGATACTTTTATTCGCCGACGGTGCTTTCGGATGTGCCGAATACGGCGCGCATCATGAATGAGGAGCCGTTTGGGCCGGTCGCGGTGATCAATCCTTTCACGGATTTCGACAAAGTGATCGAGCAGGCGAACCGGTTGCCTTACGGGCTCGCGGCGTTTGCGTTCACGAATTCGGCGCGCACGGTGAAGCTGCTGGGCGAACAGCTCGAAGCGGGGATGATCGGGCTTAACACGTATCAGATTTCGGTGCCGGAGTCGCCGTTTGGCGGCGTGAAGGAGAGCGGGCACGGGTCCGAGGAAGGCATCGAGGGGCTGGATGCGTGTTTGGTGACGAAGTTTATCAGCGAGGCGTGACAAAAGCGGAAAATCGAAATTCGAAAATGGAAACTCGAAAATCGGCCTTGGGCGGACGGCGACGGTGAGAGAGAGATTCTTCGCTTCGCTCAGAATGACGGGGCTTGGCCGGGAGCCATGGAACAAGAATGACGGCGGACGAAAAAATTGCGGGGCTCGAAAGGCGCGTTGATGAGCTGACGAACCAGCTCGGCATGGTGCAGGACGAGCTGGCGATACGGCGGCTGCAGCACGCGTACTCGTATTTCATCGACAAATGCCTTTACGACGAGGCGGTCGACCTTTTCTCGGAGCGCGGCGAGACCTATTTTCTTGGCGGGGTGTTCAAGGGCAAGGCGGGCGTGCGGCGACTGTATGGCGGGCGGCTGCGCGAGAAATTTTCGCCGGGGAAGAATGGGCCGACGCACGGCTTGCTGCTCGAGCATCTGACGATGCAGGACGTGATCCACGTGGCGCCGGACCGATTGTCCGCGAAGGCGCGCTTTCGTTGCTTCATGCAGGGCGGCAGCCATGAAAGTGTGCCGCAGATCACCGAGCCTTTTTGGGAAGGCGGCGTTTACGAGAATACGTATTTCCGCGAAGACGGCGTGTGGAAAATCGGCGTGCTCGATTACAACGCGTTTTTCTACGCGCCGTACGACAAAGGATGGGGCCATGTGAAGCCCGGCTATGCCGTGCCGGCGTTTTCGGTGACCTTTCCCGAGGATCCGCTCGGGCCGGACGAACTTCGCCCGAAGAAGGCCAGCTTCTGGCCGCAGACGGATGTGGTTCCCTTCCATTATGTCCACCCGGTGACGGGGAAGCCCCTGAAGTGAAGACGCTCGAAAGGAAATTCCATGGCAGGTAGGCTGGCTGGAGAGACAGCGATCGTTACGGGTGCGGGCCGCGGCTTTGGCAAGGCGATCGCGCTGGGGCTGGCGGCGGAGGGCGCGGCCGTCAGCTTGACGGCACGATCGAAGGATCAGCTCGACGCCGTGGTGCGCGAGATCGAAGCGGCAGGCGGGCGCGCGCTGGCCGTGGCCGGCGACGTGACGAAGCGCGACGATGTCGCGCGTGTGGTGGCTGCGGCAGAGAAAAAATTCGGACCGACGACCGTGCTGGTGAACAACGCCGGGATTACGGGGCCGTTTGGTCCTGTGTGGGTGATGGACCCGGATGCATGGTGGAAGGCGCAGGAAGTGATCGTGCGCGGGACGCTGCTGTTTATGAACGCGGCGATGCCCGGGATGATCGAGCGGCGCAAGGGGAGCGTGATTAATGTGGCGAGCCTCGGTGGGCAATGGTTCACGCCGCATGTGAGCTGCTACGGGATCGGCAAAATGAGCCAGATACGATTGTCGGAGCTTGCTGCGGCCGAGGCCAAGGGCCACGGCGTGTGCGTCTACGTGATCGAGCCGGGCACGGTGATCACGGACATGGCGGAAACCACGATGGCGGCCGACGACGCGAAGCGCTGGGTGCCGCACATGGTCGAATATTTGAAGCAGCTCAAGCAGAATAGCGACCCCGCGCCGGGGCTCGCGCGATGCGCGGAGATGTGCGTGCAGCTGGCGACGGGCAAATACGCGGCGCTCGCCGGGCGATTTCTGATTCCGCAGGATGATTTCGATAGGTTGGCGCTCGAGCCGGCGCCGCCGCCGGGTTCGGGTGTGCTGCCGCGCGAGGCGCCGCGGACGCACAAGCCTTAGCTGGCTCTCCGGGCAAGCTGCGGACTGGTAAAATGGCTCGTCGGAGAATCACCGGGACGGTGAGCCGTGAGTTTTGGCCGCTTAGGACCGTTTGATCATGTCGCCGCTCTGCTAGCGGCAATCGCCCTGCTAGGTTTCATTCCCGTCGCGTCGGCGGACACCTTCGATGCGCCCGTCAAAAGGAAAGTAGTGGACATGGGCCCTTCTTCAGGCAATCTCCCGGGACAACATTTTCGAGTGAAGTTGTACTGTTGGTTTTATCCGAATTTTATGGTGAAGGAAGAGGACGACTTCCAAAGAAAATACCCAAGCTTGGTTGCGATTGTCCCGATCCGGCAAGCGGTAGCTCCATCGTGCAGTCTAGCCCACGCGGCCGGTGAACGGGCGATGAAATGGCCAGAGTGGAGCGGGAGCTTCGAAGGAGTCAAAGGGGATCTGGTGTTCTCCGGCGACGCGGACGGTTTGGATGGGGGACTTACGTTTGTCGTCTATGATTATCAAACTGGACAGAAAATCTTCGAAGACTCGGAATTGTTGGGTACGCCGGATACGGCTTCGCCTTTTAGCCAGCTGCGGTTTAAGCGCGCAGCAGATGGGGGTCTCTCGCTGACATATGTGCGTGTCGTCGAGGCAGACTGCGACCTTCATCTCGAGGGCGCCGCCTGTTGGGAAGAGGTCAGAAAAAACCTCGGAATCGAAAGTGATCGGCGACCTGTCTGCAGCGGCTATGAAGACATTTCAAGCCGTTGGGTTTCGGCCGTCGCGTATCCGGTTGAGGTTTCGCTCTTTCCGCAGCCAACCTGGAAGACAATCGCTGGCCCGGTCGAGTGCTGGCCAGTCGATTGATCCGCGCGTTTGGGCAGCGGAGATTGACGGGCGGCTCATCGAAGTGATAGGACTTTTGTGTAAAAGCAGCGATTGCTGATAGCATCGCCCGGCCAAGGACAGGAGCCAGCCACCATGACAACCCGTTTCCCCGATTCGTTTGATTACCAGGGCTTCAACGCGCCCATGCGCACCGAGTGCGACATTTACGATCTGGTCGTCGAGGGCAATCTGCCGAAAGAGATCAACGGCCAGTGGTACCGCACGATTCCCGATCCGCAATATCCGCCGATGCTCGGGCACGACACGTACCTGAGCGGCGACGGGATGATCAGCTCGTTCCTATTCGAGAATGGGCACGTGGATTTCAAGATGCGCTACATCATGTCCGAGCGGCTGAAGGCGGACCGCAAGGCGCGGCGCGGGCTTTTCGGGCTATACCGGAATCCGTACACGGACGATCCGAGCGCGCGGGGCGTGAACCGGTGCGTCTACAACACAACGCCGATTTTTCACGGCGGAAAATTGCTGGCGCTCAAGGAAGACGGCCGCGCCATGGAGTTGCATCCCGACACGCTCGAAACGATGGGCGAATGGGACTTCGGCGGTAAGCTCAAGAGCAAGACCATGACAGCGCACTCGAGGCTCGATGAGGATACGGGCGAGCTGTGCTTTTTCGGCTACGAGGCGAGCGGGCTTGCGACGCGCGATGTTTCGTATTGCGTCGCCGATAAAGAAGGGCAGCTCGTGCAGGAAGAGTGGTTTCAGGTTCCCTACGTTTCGCTGATGCACGATTTCGCGGTGACCAAGGAGCACGTGATTTTTCCTGTGTTCCCCACGACCTGCGATCTCGACCGCCTCAAGGCGGGCGGCGTTCACTGGGTCTGGGAGGCGGACAAGGAAACGTTCGTCGGTATCATGCCGCGCGACGGCAGCGTGAAGGACATGCGCTGGTTCCGCAGGCCTGCGTGCTCCGCGTTTCACTTCATGAACGCGTACACGGAGGGCAAATTCGTGCACCTGGATTTTGGCATCGGGAAATATGCTCCGTTCCCGTTCATCCAGGAGGCGTCGCACATCCATCCGAAGCCCGAGGACATGGCGTACGGGCGCGTGGTGCGCTGGACGTTTGACATGTCGAAGCCGGGCGAGAAATTCGAGGAGTATAAAATCGCGCCTTCCGGCGATTTCCCGCGCATCGCGAACAAGGATCACATGAAGGACTACTCGATCGGCTACTACGAGCGGTTCGATCCGGAGGCGGGTCCGCCGATCGTCTCAGGGCCGGTGGAGCGGGCTTCAATACGCTGAGCCGCCTCGAAGTGAAAAGCGGGAAGCTGCAATCGTGGCATTCGAACCGGCCGGTCACGATCCAGGAGGAAGTGCACATTCCGTCGAAACAGCCGGGGCACGAAGGCTATCTCGCGCTGGTCGCCGACCTGCACGAGACGCAGCTCTCGGACCTTCTGGTGTTCGAAGCCGCGCACGTCGATAAGGGGCCGATCGCGACGGCTCATTTGCCGCTGCGGTTGCGCAATCAGGTGCACGGCAACTGGGTGCCGGCCGAAGAGCAGAAGTAAATTCCACGGGCGCGCGGGGGCGCGCCCCTCATTCCGATCGCAAGCGAACGCGCAAGTCAGCTGGCGGGCGTGGCGCCGCGCATTGCATCGCTCGTGCGGCGATGCGCGACAAGGAGCCGGATGGCGCAACCATCAGGATTCTACGGCTGGAAGCTGCTCGCGGTTTTCTGGCTGATCCTTTTCACCAACTTCGCATTTCCTCTCTACGGCGCGAGCGTCATCAACGCGTACATGGCCGCCGATCTGCACATGGATCGCGCGGCGCTGGGCGCGGCGTACGGGGCGTTTCAGTGGATGGTCGGGCTGCCCGCTCCCCTCGTCGCGATCTGCATCAATAAAAAAGGCGTGCGGTTCACGATGACGCTCGGCTGCGTGGGCGTGGTGATTGGCGCGCTGCTGATGGCTTTCGTGGTGCGCACGACGCTCGAGGTAAATCTCGTCTTCGGCGTGATCATTGGGCTGAGCGCGCTTTCGGGCGGAATTCTCGGCGCGCAGGCGGGGATCGGGCGATGGTTCGTGAAGCACAAGGCGCGGGCGATCACGCTGGTGCATACGGGCAGCAGTTTTGGCGGATTCGTCGCTGCGCCGGTGTTGAATCACGTGATCGCCAGGTTCGGCGGCAACTGGCGCGTAGGATGGATGCTGATTGCGGGGCTGAGTTTTGCGGCGTCGCTGCTGGCGTTTTTCTTCATCGAGGAAAGCCCGGCTGCCCTCAGCCAGCTGCCCGATGGCGCGTCGAGCGCCGAGACGCCGGCTGCTTCCGCGCAAACCGGCGCCGCCAGGCACGAGGTTTACAAGACCACGGATAGATGGACGTTCGGCGAAGTCTTTCGCACGCCCGCGATCTGGATGTTTCTGATTGCGATTCTCGGATTTAGCGCTGGATATCCGCTGTTTCTCGCGCACGGCGTGGTGCATCTGCGCGATCTGGGTTATAGCGCCAGCGCAGCGGCATTCTCGATTTCGGTGATGCTGTTCGCGAGCCTGGGCGGGACGCTATTTTTCGCGGGCGTCGCCGATCTCGTGGAGCCGCGTTTCGTGTGGTCGGCAGCTTCGGTGCTGTTTGGCGTCGGAATGATTCTGGCGCTGCATGCGAGCGGCGCGGCGGGACTGTATCTTTACGCCATCTGCCTGGGCGCGGGATTCGGCGTTTCGTTTTCGTCGATGATGGCGCTGCCGGCGAACTACTACGGCACGCACGCGTACGCGCCCATCGTTGCGGTCGTGATTGCGGTCGGGACGACGGCGGGCGCGGTTGGTCCGGTGGCGGCCGGTTACATCTACGACCGCTTTGGCAGCTACGAGCCCGCGTTCTACGCGGTTTCGGGGCTGAGCTTCTTCGCCGCGCTGCTTCTGCCTTTTGCCACGCCGCCCGTTCACAAGCCGGCGCGTTCCTTTGCGCCCGCCGCGCGCTAGATTTGGAATAGAATCGAGCGTTTGATTTTGTGCTTTGCGCGCCATCGGGAATTGGTCGCGCACGAACGAGGAGACGTAGATGGCGGGAGAGCTCAAGGGGCACGTTGCGATTGTCACGGGCGGAGGCGGTGGATTCGGCCGCGCGATCGCCAAGCGATTCGCGGCCGAAGGAGCGGCGGTCACGGTGACGTTGCGGACCAAAGCGCAGCTCGATGAAACGGTCGCCCAGATTCAGGCGAATGGGGGGCGCGCGCTGGCCGTGGCGGGCGACGCGACGAACCGCGCGGACGTGGCGCGCGTGGTCGCGGAGACGGAAAAAGCTTTCGGCCCGGTAACGATCATGGTCAACAACGCCGGAGTTCCCGGCCCTTTTGGCCCGATCGGCGTGATGGACCCGGACGAGTGGTGGGCGGCGCAGGCGGTACATTTGCGCGCGCCGTTTCTTTTTGTCAGCGCGGTGCTGCCGGGAATGAAGGAACGCCGCGCGGGCTGCATCATCGCGATCGCTTCGCCGCGCGCGAAGATGGCGACGCCGTATCTTTCGTCGTACTGCATGGGCAAGACCGCGCAGGTGCGGCTCACGGAGCTTCTTGCGGCCGAAGGAAAGGATTACGGAATCACAGCGTTCGCGGTCGACCCGGGCAGCACGCCGACGCAGCTCGCGGACAAGACGATCGATTCGCCGGACGCGCAGCGCTGGGTGCCGGAAATGGTGGCAAAACTGCGCGCGATGCGCGGGCAGCCGGGCGGCGAAGTGGTGCTGGCGAACTGCGCGCAGCGTTGCGTTGAGATCGCGGCGGGCCGGCACAACGATTGGAACGGCACTTATATTGGAAGAAACGAAACCGCGGAGGCGTGGCGATAGACATGAGAAAGCTCGACATATTCACTCATATTTGGCCGAAGGCGTTTCACGAACTGCTGCTGAAGCAAACCGGGCAGATGAAGGACATGCACCGGCGCAGCGAGGCCGTTCCGATGATGACCAATCTCGACCGGCGCTTCGCCGTGATGGACATGTTCGACGAGTACCAGCAGATCCTGTCGCTCGCATCGCCGCCGCCCGACGCGGTGGGCACGCGCGATGCTTGGCGCGAGCTTTCGCGAATCGGGAGCGACGGCATGGCCGAACTGTGCCAGAAATATCCGGATCGCTTTCCGAGCTTCATCGCGTCGGTGGCGATGCGCGATCCGGAGGGTGCGGTTGAAGAGGCGACGCGCGCGATCAAGCAGCTCGGCGCGTGCGGCATCCAGATTTATTCGAACGTGAGCGGCAAGCCGCTGGACGCGCCGGAGTTTCGTCCCGTGTTTGCAGCGATGCAAAACCTCGGCAAGCCAATCTGGATTCATCCGGCGCGCACGGCGACTTTCCCGGATTATCAGACCGAGCAGGTTTCGCAGTACGAGATCTGGTGGACGTTTGGCTGGCCCTACGAATCGAGCGCGGCGCAGGCACGCATCGTTTTTTCGAAGATGCTGGACGAGATGCCGGAGCTGAAATTCATCATCCATCACGCGGGCGGCATGGTGCCGTTTTTCGAGGGGCGCGTCGGCGCCGGCTGGGATCAGCTCGGCGCGCGTACGTCGTCCGTGGATTACAAACCGCTGCTCAAGGAGCTGAAGAAGCGGCCGCTCGACTATTTCAAGATGTTCTACGCGGATACGGCCACGTTCGGCTCGAAATCGGCGCTCGTGTGCGCGCTCGATTTCTACGGAATCGAGCACGTGCTGTTCGCGTCGGATGCGCCCTTCGATCCCGAGGGCGGACCGATGTACATTCGCGAAACGATCAAGGCGATCGACTCGCTCGACATTTCGAAGGAAGATCGCGAGAAGCTTTACTATAAGAACTCCTGCAAGCTGCTCGGCATCAAGTAGTCGTCGCGGCATTCGCCATTAGCTTTTGCGAACGCGGAGCGGAGGGGCGGGCGTGAGAGCTGCTCCGTTTCGGTACAATCCGGCCATGCCCCTGGATTACGTGCAGGTGATCACATCGGCCGGCGAACGCGGCAGCCAGACAGTATTGCGCCTACTGGGACCGCTGAGCGCCCACACCGTTTTCGAGTTTCAGGACGCGGTGCGCGCGAACGCCTCCGACGTGCTCATCATCGATTTCAGCGGGGCGTCGCACATCGATTCGGCCGGGCTGGGCGCGCTGGTGGGGGCATACGTCGGCGCGAAAAGGGCGCGGCGGAAATTCGCGATCGCCGGATTGAACGATCAGGTGAAGACGCTGCTCGGCATGACGCACCTCGCCGCGCTTTTCCCTACGTACGGGAGCGTCCACGACGCCGAAGTCGGCATCTTCTGACGCCGCGTACAAATCATCTTTCTAGTGATTGCCTGCAGGCGGGAGACGGCGCGCAAGATCGCCGAAGATATACTCGTGCTCGTCGGAAACTCCGCGCCGCTCGAACGGTCGCCAGTACCACGCGGGATATAGATTCGAGAGGATCGTCGTCGTGCGAGTCACGGTCGTTATGCCGCCTTCCGGGCGCAACGTGTACTCCGCATCCTCAAAGCTCAGCCAATGGCGTCCCGGCATGTTGGTGCGATCGATCGAGAGGCGCATCCGCGTTGGCGGCGACCACTCGGTGATCGTCTCTTCGATGGATCCCCGATCGAAATAGCAGGTACGTTTGGCTCCCACGCCCGTTCCTATCTCAACGCAGCGCATCGGTACCGGCAGGCCGATATGCATCAGCAACGGCTTCTCGGCGATCACGGTGTCGAACGCTTGAAGGTCGGTCCACACCTGGTCGGCGGGCGCCGCGATCCGTACAGTCGAAGAGACAACTTCCGTGCGCGGGTGCACAAGCGTGGACAGCTCGACGCGATGGCCCGCGACGATCACCAGCGGCATCGACAGCAAGACGATCGACGGAAACACTACGCCGTTGCCGCCCGATTTGCGCCGAGCCCATTGGAAAAGATAGCCCAGCCCGACGCCAGTCAGGAGTCCGGCGAAGAGCAGCGGGAGCGCCAGCAGCGCGCAGACGGGGGTTTCCATCTTCATGGCGATCAACAGGCCGAGAGAGCCCAGGGTTGCGAGAAGCGCCGCGGCGGAAATTCTCTGCGCGCCCTCGGTGACCATCGTGATGGCAAATCCAGCGGCAAGCGGAACCAGAAGAAATACGACAGGGCCCATCGCGTTTGTGCGGTGATTCTCTGAAAGCAAGAAGCCGCCGAGACCAAACACGATCCCGACGAGTCCGCCGACGAGCACGCCCCGCAGAGAACCAGCCCAGTCGTGCATTGCCCCTTCCTTTCGGCTCCCGCTGACTGCGCGATTCTACGCCATCCGGCTCGCCGTGTCAGATTTCGCGGCGGATGCATCTCCGAAACTCGCTCGCACCCGAACGCCGATTCTGACTTGACGATGCGATAGAATGGCGGTGGGAATGGAAGACCGGTTTTACCGCGCGACGATGAAGATCGGCAGCGGGACGCTGCTCGGGCGCCTCGCATTGGCCTTTCTCGTCGTGTGTTCGATTGCATTTGGCGCGGCGGCCGGTTTGCTATTCGTTTATAGCAGCGACCTGCCGCAACTTCATGCGCTCGAAGATTATCGCCCGATCACCGAAACGGAACTCTACGCCGACGACGGCCAGGAAATCGGCAGCTTCGCTTTGCAGCGCCGGATTCTGGTGGCGTACAACCAGATTCCGAAAGTGCTGAAGGCGGCGATCCTGACCACGGAGGACCAGCACTTCGAGGAGCACTGGGGCGTCGATTTCCCGCGCGTGCTGCAGGCCGCATGGCACAACGTCCTGCGCCGGCGCGTGGCCGAAGGCGCCAGCACGCTCACGATGCAACTGGCCGGCGGGCTTTTCCTGAATCGCTCGGACCGCAGCTTCCACCGTAAAATCCAGGAGACGATTCTCGCGCTCGAGATCGAGCGCCACTACACGAAGGCCCAGATTTTCACGATGTACTGCAATCAGATCTACCTCGGCTCGGGCAACTACGGCTTCGAAGCGGCCTCCGAATATTATTTCAGCAAGCCGGTGGAGCAGGTGACGCTCGCCGAGGCAGCTACGCTCGCCGCGATCATTCGCGGGCCGATCTATTCGCCGGTGAACCATCCGGAGCGCGCTCTGGACCGGCGGAATCTCGTGCTTGCGCTGATGGCTCGCGACCGCAAGATCACGCAGGCCGAGTATGAGGCCGCCAGGCACGAGCCGCTGGGGCTGCACATCGAATCGCTGCGCGACGATCTCGCTCCATACTTCGTCGAAGAAATCCGCCAGTACCTCGAACACACCTATGGCACCGAGGCCGTTCACGAAGATGGATTGCGAGTCTATACCACGCTGAACGTCGCCATGCAGAAGGCCGCGGATCAGGCAGTGCGCGACGGCTTGCACGCGTACGATCGCAGGCATGGCTGGCGCGGCAACCTTCCGAATATCGTGCGCGATCATCTCGGGACGATCGAGAAATACGATAACGACGACTGGCACGCCCCGATCGCCAAGGGCGATTACGTCACCGGACTGGTGACGGAAGTGCGGCCGACGTTCGCATCGATCAAGATGGGCGCGATTCACGCCATGCTGACGCCCGCGGATTTCGCGTGGACCGGCGAAAAATCGGTCGAGAAGCTGCTGAAGGCGGGCGATCTCGTGGTGGTGCACATCAACGAATTGTCGGGGACGACGGCGGAGGTCGATCTCGAGCAGCAGCCAAGCGCGCAAGCCGCGTTGCTCGCGATCGACAACGCCAACGGCGAAATCAAGGCGCTGGTCGGCGGCTACAATTTCGAGCAGTCGAAATTCGATCGTGCCACGCAGGCCATGCGGCAGACGGGCAGCTCTTTCAAGGTCTACGTCTACTCCGAGGCGCTCTCGCAGGGCGCATCGCCCTTCGACACGGTGGTCGACGAGCCGGTAACGTACCACAGCGGCGGGCAGGACTACTCGCCCCGCAATTACGACGAGAAATTCGAAGGCCGCATCACGCTTCGCCGCGCGCTCGCCGATTCGCGCAACGTTCCGGCGGTGCGCCTGCTCGATCGCGTGGGAATCGAGAACACGATCGATCTCGCGAGAAAATTCGGCATCTCGAGCCCGCTGCCGCCGTATCTGCCGCTGGCGCTCGGCGCGGCCGATTTGACGCTCATCGAGCACACGTCGGCTTTCTCCGTGTTCCCGGACGACGGCATCCACATTGAGCCGCACTTCATCCGGCGCGTGACCTCCTACGACGGCAATGTGCTGGAAGAGGACCGGCCGAACGTCACCAACGTCCTTTCCCCGGACGTGGCGCACACGATGACGGCGATGCTCGAAGATGTGGTTCAGTTCGGCACCGGTGTGCGCGCCAAGGAACTCGGCCGTCCATCCGGCGGCAAGACGGGCACGACGAACGACTTCACCGATGCGTGGTATATGGGCTTCACGCCGCAGATCACCGCCGGCGTCTGGGTGGGCAACGACGATCCGCGGGTCTCGCTCGGCATGAAGGAAACGGGTGCGCGCGCGGCTTTGCCGATCTGGCTCGAGTTCATGCAGAAGGCGATGCAGGGGATGCCGGTCGAGGATTTTCCGAACGTGGTGCCGCTCGAAAAGCAAGCGGGCGAGCATGTGGAACAGGTCGACACGCCCGATACGGCTCCGCCCGCCGATGCCGCCGAGCAGGGGCTAACCCAGACCAAAGCGCCGGCGCCTTCGTCGCCACCGCCGGCCGCCGCCCCGCAGAAAACTTCTCAAGCGCTGCCCGCGGTTGCGCCTGTACCTGCACCCGCACCGGCACCGGTGCACGCTGATGCGTCTCCCGGCGCGCACTAACCGACTGCCGATTGCTTCTTCCCGAATGGATCCCAGCCTCCCGGTTTCAGCGGCTTCGCGTGTCCGTCTGAATCGACCGAGAGGATTTGCTTGCCGTGGATGATTTCGCCGATGGCGGTTATGTCTTGAAATTCCGGCGCGGTCCGCAGGCGCTTGGCGAGCCTTCGGGGAGCCGTGAAAAGAAGCTCGTAGTCGTCGCCACCATGCAAGGCCATTTCGAGTGTGTCGAGTTTGAGTTTACGGGCAAACTTCGACAGCCCGGCGGGAATTTCGACCTGCGGGATGCGTTCGGCCCACAGCCGCGCGCCAACTCGGCTCGCCACGCATAGATGGCCGAGATCGGTCGAGAGCCCGTCGGAGATATCGATCATCGCGGACGCGATCCGGCGCTTCGCGAGCCACTCACCGAGCCTCACCCGAATCTGCGGATACAGATGCTGCCTCAAGAGCCGCTCGTGGCTGCGAATGACTCTCTTAATCTCGCCAAGAGGACAATTCCGGATGAGTTCCAGGCCCATTTGCGCCCGCCCCAGCCTGCCAGTGACGTAAAGAATGTCGCCGGGCCGGGCCCCGGCGCGAGTGATCGCGCGCCCGGCGGCAATTTCGCCAAAAACCGTGATGCTGATCGAAATCGACGGATATCGAGTGGTATCGCCGCCGATCAGGCGCACGCCCAAGTGCCGGGCCGCCCGTCGCATCCCTCCCAGGAATCCTCTCAGCCACTCGCCGGTGCGGCCTTGCGGCAGAGCGAGCGTCAGCAGAAAGAATCGGGGCGTGGCGCCCACGGCGGCAATATCGCTCGTGGCCCGCGCGAGCGATTTGTAGCCGACCGAATCGGCGGGATGGCGATCGGCGAGGAAGTGGACCCCTCCGAGAAACGCGTCACAGGTCACGACCAGGTCCGCGCGTCGGCCCGGCACAATAACCGCAGCATCGTCGCCGATTCCCAGGCGTACGCCGGCGCGAGGGGAAAGCCCGGCCGCGCGTGCCCCGATCCTGGAAGGCACCGTGAGGGCTAACTCCTTGATTAGCTGGTCTTCGCGGCCCATTCCTGTCCCTCAGTACAGTTGTTACGATCGCGGCCATCAGGTAGACTTCATGAGGCGGAGAGAATTATAGGGCGTCTCGCAACCCAGAAGCGAGCGCCTACGTGAAATGGAAGATTGAGGTTGACGCTGGCCGGTCCGGTTATTACAATTTCCCGGGTTTCGAACCAGGGCTCTCGGTTCAAACTTCGAGTAGGTCGTTCGCAGGGAATCGATGGACCGCCGCACGGGGCAAGCGGTTCAAGCCAGCCGTCAAAAAACTAAATCGCAAGAGGGTAAGACAGACGATGAGGGGTAGGTCTTACACGTTTTTTATTGCATCGAGCGCATCGGGCGGCATGCGACGGGTGTCGGTGCCCTTCTACGTCCTGCACCTGCTGACAATTCTGGCCGTCGTGGGCGGCATCACGATCGCCGCAGCTGCGGGGTCTTATTCGCGGATGCTCTGGAAAGCGACCAGCTACAACTCCTTGCGCCGCGATCAGGATAACCTCAAGCAAAGGTACGTCCAGCTGCAAACCCAGGTAAAAGATACGAACCAGCGGCTGGATTCGCTGCAATCGCTTGCGGGCGAAGTGGCGATGGCCTACGGAATTGCGCGTTTCCGCCAGAGCGCCTTCGGCTTGACTGACAACGACAATACGACCCCGGAAGCCACCGAAGTCGCGTTCCAGCAATCGGTGGACGAGTTCAGCTACCTTGAGAAAAACGCCGCAGTAGTGAGTACGCTTGGCGTGCAGCAGCGCATATTGCCGAGCGACGAGCTCAGCAACCTCGGAATTGTGCCTTCGCTTTGGCCCGTGGTCGGCGAGATTACGGGGCATTTCGGCGAGCGGCTCGATCCGTTCAGCGGCGAGGGCGCCTTCCACTCGGGCCTCGACATTGCGTCGCACTACGGCGACGAGATTCGCGCGACAGCCGATGGCGACGTGGCGCAGGCAGGGCTGTGCGCGGGTTATGGAAGGCTGATCGTGATCGACCACGGCTTCGGCGTAAGCACCTGGTACGGCCATCTTTCGGGCTTCAACGTTCAGGTGGGAATGCACGTGAAGCGCGGCGATGTGATCGGCTATGAAGGCAACAGCGGACGCTCGACGGGCCCGCACCTGCACTACGAAGTCCGCATCAACAACACGCCGGTCGATCCCTGGCGATTCCTCAAGAACATCTCGCCCACGGCGACGGTCGACGCAACAAACACCAACGCAGCGACCACCGGCGACTAACTTCAGCTGTCCTTCGATTTTCTCTTCGTGGCTGTTCGGAAATTCCCGATCTATTGCGAATGCGGAGGGCTACGTGGCTGGCGCTACGCTGGAAACGGACGTTCGCGTCCGGCTTGCGGTGAATCCAGAAAGAGCCGGCCAGTAGAATCAGCGTGGGCAGCAGGAACCTCAAACCATCGCGCAGCAGCGCCGCAGGCCCCGCCTCTTCCGGAGGGCCGATCCCGCAGCCACAATCGATCTTCAAGCCCTCGTGGTAGGCGTAGCTGATCGCGATCATGAACGCGCAGAGAACCAGCGCGGCAACGAGCGATGAAAAACGCCTTCCGATGCCACTGACCAGCCACAAGCCGAGGAAAACCTCGAAAAACGGCAGCAGATGGGCGACCAGGTTTGCAGCCCCCGGCGAAAGTATTTGGTAAGACTCCACCTGGATTGCAAACATCGAAATCGAGATTTTCGCGGAGCGCCATGACCACGCGAAGCCGGGCAAGGGCTTGAGCTTTCCGTAGGCGGCTGCCAGAAATATCGATCCCACTAGGATGCCGCCGAAGATCAGCAGAATCCGCACGACGCTGCGGCGCTCTTGAGGATCACGTAGGCAGAAAGCCGCCACGAATCCGGCCAAGACAAACCCGTAACCGTACTCCGCGAGCCATGTCAACAATGAACCCAGCGTGTTCATCGAGGATTTTCGCCAACGCCTATTGACTCAGGAGCGAATCGAAGAACTGCTTGAGAATCGGCCAGGAAACGGCGCCCGAGGCCGGCGGCAGATGCTGGCCCTTGTAGGAGATCATGTAAGTCGGCGTCGCCTGGATAGGAATCCGATAGCCCATCTCGATATCCTGGGCGATCGGAATATCAAGCGCGCAGGGATGCGTAATCCCTGCCAATGGATTCGATCCGTCCGGGCGTGACTGGATCGCCGGGTAGTCGCAGCTCGCTACGATCGCGGCAACGCGCTTGAACTCCGCGCCGGACATAACGGCCGAAATGTACTTTGCAATGTTGCCGTCGGCTCCCCATGCATCCTGATTGTCATAGAGTGCCGCTTCGACGGCCTGGAATTCGCCAACCCGCGCTGCGGCGTTGGCCCAGCGCGCAGCCTGTCCCGAATACTTGTGCCCGGAAAGAGGAAAGTCGTGATGAACGAGATAGACCTTTCCGGAGGCAACGTAATCGCTGATCATCAGACGCAGCGTGTTTTCGTAGAGGTTGCGGCACGATGGGCACTCGTAATCCGTGAATACTTCCATGGTGATGGGCGCGTCCTTCGAACCGTACGCCTTGACGGGCGCTCCGAGAGGTTCAACCGCCCGAGGAGCCTTGCGGGCTTCTTTGCGGCTCGCGCCGGCGGCCGACGGCGAGGCGATGCCTAACCCCAGAATGAGCGCGAAAAGAACGGGCAGAACCGGCCACGGCAGGCGGCCTTTCCGCAAATTGTTTGCGAGCGACGAAAGTGAACAGAGATTCAACGTGAGCCTCCCCCAAGGTCTTTACCCAAGCGGCGGTATTGTAACGCCAAACGGACCTTAGCCGTTCAAGCGTTGACGCGGCGTGTCGCGCATCCGGCAAATCACCCGAGCCTATTTATTGAGATGCGGCATCGAGAGATAGGGGTTTACGGGCGGCTGGAGAGCGGGCTATGGGCCAACGGGTGGGCGAAAAATCAAGGAGGAGGCCCACATCCATATAAAGTCATTATATACAGAGGAATACAGACGCACAAGAAACTTGACAATGATACACTCAACGTGTAAGATTGCCTTCGGCGACCCAGATTCCAAAGAACTGAGCCAGCCTGATCTAACAGGAGCGGATTTCTATGAGCAAGATTATCGGTATTGACCTGGGCACCACCAACTCCGTCGTAGCCGTGATGCAGGGCGGCGAGCCCGTCGTAATTCCCAACCAGGAAGGCGCGCGGACGACGCCGTCGGTGGTCGCGATCACGAAGACGGGAGAGCGCCTGGTGGGCCAAGTGGCCAAGCGGCAGGCCATCACGAACCCTGAAAACACGGTGTATTCGATCAAGCGGTTTATGGGCCGCCGCTACGACGAGGTTGTCGAAGAGGCGAAGCGAATTCCTTACAAGGTGACGAAGGGCCCGCACGACGACGCCCGCGTCGAGATCCAGGGCAAGGTGTACAGCCCGCCTGAAATCTCGGCGATGATTCTTCAAAAGCTGAAGTCAGCGGCGGAAGATTTCCTGAGCGAAAAAGTGAGCAAGGCGGTGATTACGGTTCCCGCCTACTTCAACGACAGCCAGCGGCAGGCGACGAAGCAGGCCGGCGAAATCGCGGGGCTCGAAGTGCTGCGCATCATCAACGAGCCGACGGCTGCGGCACTCGCCTACGGTCTCGACAAAAAGAAAGACGAAACGATCGCCGTGTACGACCTGGGCGGCGGCACATTCGATATTTCGATCCTCGAGGTTGGCGAAGGCGTCGTCGAAGTGAAATCGACGAACGGCGACACGCACCTCGGAGGTGACGATATCGACCAGCGCATCGTTGACTGGATGGCTGCCGAGTTCAAGCGCGATCAGGGCATCGACGTCAGCAAAGATAAGATGGCGATTCAGCGCCTGAAGGAAGCTGCTGAAAAGGCCAAGATCGAGCTGTCGCAGCTTCAGGAGACGGAGATCAATCTCCCCTTCCTGACAGCGGACGCTTCCGGGCCCAAGCACATGCAGCTCAAGCTGACCCGGGCGAAGCTCGAGCAGTTGATGGAAGACTTGCTGCAGCGGACGGTGGAACCGGTGAAGCGCGCATTAAGCGATGCCGGAATCACGCCGGACAAAATCGACGAAGTGGTTCTCGTCGGCGGCTCGACCCGCATTCCGCGAGTGGTGGACATCGTGAAGGGCCTCTTCAACGGCAAGGAGCCTCACAAGGGCGTCAATCCGGATGAAGTGGTGGCGGTCGGCGCGGCGATTCAGGGAGGCGTGCTCGGCGGCGAGGTGAAGGACATCCTGCTGCTCGACGTGACGCCGCTTTCGCTGGGCGTCGAAACGCTGGGCGGCGTGATGACCACGCTGATCCCGCGCAATACGACGATCCCGACGCGCAAGTCGGAAACGTTCTCGACGGCGGCGGATAACCAAACGTCGGTCGAGATCCACGTGCTGCAGGGCGAACGCCCCGTGGCCAGCGGCAACCGTTCGCTCGGCAAATTCCACCTGATGGGACTTCCGCCGGCGCCGCGCGGCATGCCGCAAGTGGAGGTGACGTTCGATATCGACGCGAACGGCATCCTCAACGTGTCCGCGAAGGACATGGCGACCAACAAGGAGCAGAAGATCACGATCACCGCGTCCTCCGGCCTCAGCAAGGAAGAAGCCGAGCGCATGAAGAAGGAAGCGGATTCGCACGCGTCCGAGGACAAGGACCGGCTGGCCGAGGTCGAAAGCCGCAACCGGCTCGACAACCTCGTCTACCAGACCGAGAAACTGATCAAGGAAAACCGCGAGAAGCTCGCCGAAGCGGACGTGAAAGCGGGTGAAGAGGCAATCGAAGAAGGAAAGCGCGCGGTGACGGAAGGCGGCATCGAGAAGCTGAACGCGGCCGTTGACAACCTGACCAAGGCGTCGCATCGCATCGCCGAATCGCTCTACAAGGCGCAGAGCGCGGCAGGATCGCAGCCGGGCGGCGCGGGGCCGGCTGGCGGGAATGGCGCTCCGAGCGGCGATACAGGCCAGGGCGGACCGAGCCACGGGCAAGGCGATGTGGTCGATGCCGAGTTCGTGGACATGGATGAATCGAAGAAGCCGAATTAACGCGGGCGCGTAGCGCCCTCGTCATCCTGAGGCCCGGCCGATCTGTGGCCGGGCCGAAGTTCTCTCTCTAGGCTGATCCATCACGATGGCAACCACTACAAAAACCGATTACTACGAACTGCTGGGGGTTCCGCGCAAGGCCGCGGTGAAGGAAATCCGCGCCGCGTACCGGAAGCTTGCCCGCAAGTATCATCCGGATCTGAATCCCGGCGACAAAACGGCAGAAGAAAAGTTCAAGCAGATTCAGGAAGCGTACGAAGTTCTCTCGGACACGAAGAAACGCCAGACGTACGACCAGTTTGGCTTCAACACGCCCGGATCGGGCGGCATGCCGCCTTCAGGAGCGGGATACGGCGGAGCTTCGCCGGAAGATATCCACTTCGATTTCGGCGGCTTCGATTTCGGAGCCGGCGCCCAGGGCGGCGCAGGCGGATCGAGCTTCCGCGATCTCTTCGGCCAATTCTTTCGCGGCGCCACTGCCGCGCAAGCAAGCCACGACGGCGGAGGCGAGCCGGGAACCGACCTCGAGTTTCAGATCGACATCAGCTTTGCCGAAGCGATGCACGGCGCGGTGAAGAAGATCAGCTTCACGCGGCTCGACGTGTGCAACGTGTGCCACGGCGCGGGCTTCGCGGGCGAGGAGAAGACCTGCCCCACGTGCAACGGCACGGGACAGGTGACGCAGGTGAGCGGCAAGATGCGCTTCCAGATCACGTGCTCGCGCTGCGGCGGCCGCGGAAAGCTGCGCACGATTTGCCGCAATTGCGGCGGCGAAGGGCGCGTGCAGCACGTCGAAACGATCGATGTGCGCATCCCGCCCGGCGCGAAGACAGGCTCGCGCGTGCGCGTGGCCGGCTACGGAAACGCCGGGATGCACGGCGCGCCTCCGGGCGATCTCTACATCATCACGAACGTCCAGCCTCACCCGTTTTTCGAGCGACGCGGCGACGATCTCTACACTGTGGTGCCCGTGACGGTGCCTGAAGCATCTCTCGGCGCCAAAGTCGAAGTGCCGACGATCGACGGCCGCGCTCAGGTGCGCATTCCCCCCGGCACGAATAGCGGCAAGAAATTACGGCTGCGCGAAAAGGGCGCGCCCGCGGCGGGACGTCCCGGAAAGCGCGGCGACCAGATCGTCGAGGTGCAGATCGTGGTGCCCAAGCCGGAAGACGAGCGCGTGCGCAATCTCTTGAAGGAACTCGGCAAGATCGAACTTGAAGATCCGCGCAGCGAGCTTTTCGCGCGCGCAACGGTAGGAGAAGCGAAGTAAGAGCAGGAGAAAGCCAATGGTTACGCGGCCCAGAAAAAGAGCGAAGGCCGGTTACATGATCAGCGCGGTCGCCGAGCTGTATCATCTTCATCCGCAGACGCTGCGGCTCTACGAGCGCGTCGGGCTGCTCACGCCCTCGCGCTCGCAGGGCAATACGCGCCTTTACACCGACGAAGATCTCGAGCGCCTCGAAGTGATCCTGAATTTGACGCGTGAGCTCGGCGTGAACCTCGCCGGAATCGAAATCATCCTCAACATGCGCGACAAAATGGCGGAGATGCAGTTGCACATGGAGGAGTTCATCCGCTACGTACGCAGCGAAGTGGCGCGCGATTTCGTGGCGTCGCGCCAGCCGCCGTCGAATACGCGCAACGCGATCGTCCGCGCGGCCCCGCGCCACACCATTCGCGTGATCAAGTAGCGCTAATCTGAGTTACCGGTGGAAGCGTCGGCCTTTAGGCCCGCGAAAAAGCGTTGCCTGAATTAGGGCTTTAGCCCCGGGGGTTTTTCCCCGCGCCACGCAATCTCGGCCATCACGTTCGCGAATTCCACAGCGCATTTCAATTTGCACAGCGCAGGTGCGCTTGCGCGCGACGCGCGTGGCGCTTATTCTCTGTTCATGGCGCAAGCGGATTGTCCCATCTGCCAGGGCAGCGGCTGGAAAGTGGTCGAGCGAAGCGCGGAAGGCGCGCAAGCGCTCGCTGCTGTCGAGACATCGCGTCCCGGCGCAGCAGGCGTCGAGCCTAAAATGGTCTGGGCGGTGCCGTGCGATTGTACGACGGGCAATAAAGCCGAGCGCGTCCTCGCGAAGGCGCGCGTCCCGGACCGCTATCGCCACTGCGACTTCGAGAATTTCGAAACGGACAACGACATCGAGAATGCCTCGCGCGACCAGTTGGCCACATGGAACCGCAGCCTCGCACAGGCGAAGCTGATCGTGCAGCGTTTCGCCGAGGAATTTTCTCCGTTGCGTGAGATGCAGAATGATCAAGGCCTGCTGCTGATGGGCCCCTGCGGCGCCGGGAAGACGCACCTCGCCGTCGCCGCGCTGAAGGAAATCGTCCAGCGCGGGCACAGCGGCCTTTTCTACGATTACCGCGAGCTGCTGAAGGAAATTCAGGATAGCTACAACGCCGAGAGCCAATCGACCGAGATGGGCGTTCTCGAGCCGGTGCTGAAGGTGGAAATTCTGGTCCTCGACGATGTCGGATCGAGCAAGCCGTCGCTCTGGGCGCTGGAAACCGTCGGGCACATCCTGAATACGCGCTACAACGAAAAGCGCGTCACGATCCTCACCACGAATTTCCTCGATGCCGATGCCGCAATCGCGCCCGCACCGGCCGCGCGCGTCGCCGGAATGCGCGCGCCAACCATCGAGGATTCGCTCACCGACCGCGTCGGCAAGCGAATCCGTTCGCGCCTCTACGAGATGTGCCGCACCATCGAGATTTCCGCCCCCGATTACCGCAAGGAGATCCGCAACATCAGTCGCTTCCGCGCGTAGATTCGAGTTCAGAAATGAACGACGCTGCACCCAAACGACGCAAGCCATTGCGGATCGCGGGATACGATTATTCCCAGCCCGCGAATTATTTCGTCACGATTTGCACGCAGGGTAAGAGACAGATTTTCGGAAACGTGATCGGTGGCGAGATGCGTTTGAATTCGGCCGGCGAAGCTGTGCGAGCAGCCTGGTTCGATCTGCCCGGGCGATTCCCATCGCTCGTTTTGCGGGAGATGATGGTCATGCCGAACCACCTCCATGGCATCGTTGGCCTCACCCGGCCGATCCAGGCCCTAAAGGCGGGCGCGGCAAGCAGCGCCCCTACAACACAACTGCCTCCGGCATCCCAGCCCACCCTCGGTCAGATCCTTCGCAGGTTCAAGTCGATCTCGGCGATCGAGGTCAACCGCATTCTGGGCCGACGAGGAGAAGCTGTCTGGCAGAGGAACTACTACGAGCACATTGTTCGCAGCGTCGAAGAATTCCAACGGATTCGAAGGTACATTCTCGAAAACCCGATCCATTGGGACGACGATCCCGAAAACGTTGGGTTGTAGGGGCGCTGCTTGCTGCGCCCCTTTTTCGGCAACGCGTAACGATTCGCCTACCCCGTCGCTTCCCCGGTGCTATTCGCATAGATATGTCGTTATCAGACGCATAGAAACGTAGCGGCTATGCGGTTTGCTTCCTGTGGGTTACGCAGCTAGAATCAGCACTGAAATTCTCCGACCTCCGCGGCCTGACGGAGAGAAATCCAATGGCCCGCGAGGCGACACTCCGCAGTTTGCGGGGTTGAGGGTTCGGACGGAAACGTCCGGGCCTCCCATGTTTGGAAAGGGGAATGCCGGGCGTGCCACAGGGGCGCCGGGCGTGTCGCCCAAGTCCAAACATGGATTTGGGCGTTTTTGTTGGCGATCCGACGAGGATCGCCATCCCGAGCGAGCAACGCGAACGAGGGATCTTTAACACATGCAGCTAACCGACAAATTCGGCCGCCAGATCACCGACCTGCGCATTTCGGTGACGGACCGGTGCAACTTCCGCTGCGTCTATTGCCGCTCGGCCAACCCGGAAAATCACATGCCATCCGCCACCCTGCTCACTTGGGACGAATACGAGCGGCTGGCGCGGATTCTGGTTTCCATGGGGATTCGCAAGGTGCGCGTTACGGGAGGCGAGCCGCTGGTGCGCGCGGGCGTCGAGGATTTTGTGGCGCGGCTGAAAGCCGTGGGCGTCGAAGACGTTTCGATGACCACGAATGGCTACCTGCTGGCCGAGCGGTGCGATCGGCTCGTCGCCGCGGGAATGAACCGCATCAACATCAGCCTCGATTCGCTCGACCGCGCGAAATTCGAGCGCATCACGCGCACGAAGACCTTCGACGACGTGATTGCCGGGATCGACGCGGCGCAAGCATCGCCGCTGCGGCCCGTGAAGGTGAATGCCGTGCTGGTGCGCGGGATCAACGACGATGAGATCGAGGCCTTCGCCGAATTCGCGCGCGACCGCGACCTGATCATGCGCTTCATCGAATATATGCCGCTGGATGCCGACCGTTCCTGGACGCGCGAGTCGGTCGTCACGGGCGCGGAAGTGCTCAGCCGCATCTCGGCGGGCTGGCCGCTCGAGCCCATCGCGCACGAGCGCAGCGAAACGGCTCGCAAGTATCGCTTCGCGGATGGCCGCGGCGAAATCGGACTGATCTCGCCCGTGTCGCAGCCCTTCTGTGGACACTGTTCGCGCATCCGGCTCACGGCCGACGGCAAGCTGCGCACCTGCCTCTTCAGCAAGGAAGACCACGACCTGAAATTCCTCCTGCGCGGCGGCGCCACCGACCGCGAAATCGCCGGCGAGATCGTCTCGATCGTGTCCGAAAAAGAAAAAGGTCACCGCATCAACGAGCCCGGTTTTGTCCCGCCCTCGCGTACAATGGTCTCAATCGGCGGCTGACGCGCGCATCCCTGGAGCAAGCCACAGTGGGCGACGAAGAATCCAAACTATTTTCGCTTTCGGAGGCGGAGCGCCTGCGCGCGCAGATCGAGCCCGTGCTGATCGAGGCGATCGAGGCGCGCCGCAAATTCGGCGAGTTCGATGATCAGCTCTCCGCGCTTGCCGAAAAAATTCAGCGTTCGGGCGGCCTGCTCGTGCAGTTCGATAAGACGGCGACGCTTCGCCTCGAGCGAAACCGCCTCGAACAGACGATTCGCGACGCCCTCGAAAAAATTCACGCTACCGGCTGCATCGTGAAGGATCTCGAAGTCGGCCTGCTCGATTTCCCGTCGCGCATCGACGGCGAGGAAGTCTATCTCTGTTGGCGGCTTGGCGAGGATCGCATCCGCTTCTACCACCGCCAGGACGAAGGCTTTTCCGGCCGCAAGCCCATCGATCCACGCGACGCCGATTACCGCAATCCCATCCAGTAGGGCGCTCACGCGCCGTGCCGTTGACAAACCACCGGTCCGAAGGCAACATAGATTTGCCTCGTAGTGCCGCACGACTTGCCCAAGTGGCGGAATTGGCAGACGCGCTAGCTTCAGGAGCTAGTTCTCGCAAGGGAGTGGAGGTTCGAGTCCTCTCTTGGGCACCATACACTTTGCAGTTCTTGTTATGCCGCAAGGCGCTGGCATGATCGCCGGGCAAATACGCCCTTGCTTGCACCGTCCTCTCGATCACCAGCATCTGAAGTAGTCGGCGCTGATAACCAAGGAGAGTTGATATGGATTACGTGAGGCTCGGAAATACCGGTTTGCAAGTATCGCGGATTTGCCTCGGCTGCATGAGCTACGGCAAGGCAACGACGGGGATGCTTGTCTGGCATTGGACCTTGAGCGAGGAGGATAGCCGGCCCTACATCAAATCGGCGCTCGAAGCGGGCATCAATTTCTTCGACACGGCGAATATCTATTCGAGCGGGCAGAGCGAAGAGGTGCTGGGCCGCGCGATTCGCGATTTCGCCAAGCGCGACGAGCTCGTGATTGCCACGAAAGTTTGGGGGCCCGTGCGCGAAGGACCGAACGGGCGCGGCCTCTCGCGAAAGTCGATCCTCTCGGAAATGGACAAGAGCCTCCGCCGGCTTGGCACCGATTACGTCGATCTCTACCAGATCCATCGCTACGACTACGACACGCCTCTCGAAGAGACGCTCGAAGCGCTCAACGACGTGGTGCGCGCGGGCAAAGCGCGCTATATCGGCGCGTCGTCGATGTGGGCCTGGCAGATGATGAAGGCGCTTGGGATCCAGCGCGCCAACGGCTGGGCGAAGTTTGTCTCGATGCAGGACTATTACAATTTGATCTACCGCGAGGAAGAGCGCGAAATGCTGCGGCTGTGCGCCTCCGAAGGCATCGGCGTGATTCCGTGGTCGCCGCTCGCGCGCGGCAGGCTGGCGCGGCCGTGGTCGGCCGAGCCGCAGACGGAGCGCGCCAAGACGGATACCTTCGCGAAGGGTCTTTACGAAAAGACGGAAGCCATCGATAAGCTCGTGATCGATCGCGTCAACGAGATCGCGCGCGAGCGCAGTTTGCCGCCGGCGCAGATCGCTCTGGCGTGGATGCTCCACAAGCCCGTGGTCACGTCACCGATCGTCGGCGCGACCAAGCCGCGCCATCTCGAAGATGCCGTTGCCGCCGTGGGCGTGAAACTCTCCCCGGAGGAGATTGCGCGGCTCGAGGAACTGTATCAGCCGCACCCAGCTCCAGAGGGATTTTCCTGATATTTGCCGGCCGTCGGCATTCAGCGGCGGCCGTCGAAGGACCAGGGGCCCGCACCGACGATCAGCAGAAACAGCAGGCCGAGCAGCATCGAGAAATCGGTGCGCGCCTCGGAAAACATCGCCCAAGGGCCGTAGCGGCCAAGCTGCGGCAAATGAAAGCGCCAGTATCCATGCCCGAGCAGGATGGGAACCTTCGTCGAGGCGATGGCGACAGAGATATCGGCGAGCAGCGGAATCGCGGCCAGGCGCGTGAAGAGGCCAAGAACGATGAGCGCCCCGCAGATGATCTCAACCGTACCAACGAAGTACGCCATGGCGGTGGGCGCCGGAATGCCGATCCGGGCGAATCGTCCCGCGCCCTGGAGCGCGGGAAATAGAAACTTCTGAATTCCCTCCTCGAAGAAGACGAGGCCCACAAGCAGCCGGATCAGAATCACGGCGCCCGGCGCCCGCGTTTGCGACCATCGACTCGGCTCCGTTGTTTCGGACATGACAAACTCCTTCGTCGCGTTCTTGGCGGCGAATTCAGGCGGCTTTCGTTTCCTTGAGCAGAGCCTCGGCATACAGCGCGCCTTCGGGCGTGTCCTCGTGCTTGAAATAGACGAACACATCCCCGCGGCCTGCAGCTTCGGCCACCTTCTTCGATAGCGTTTTGCGCGCGCCTGCGGAGTAGTCCTCTTTCCGCAGCCGGAAATAGGTATAGTCGGCGGTGGCCACGTCCGGCGTCTCAATCTTCTCGCTTTCGGCCTGGCAGAGCGCCACATTCGCCTTGCGCAGCAGGTTGTAGATATCGTCCGAAAACCACGAGACGTGGCGGAACTCCATGGCGGCGCGCATGCCACGCGGAAGCGCGGCCAGAAATTCGTCGAGGCGCGCAAGATCGCATTTCAGAAACGGCGGCAGCTGAAACAGGACCGGGCCGAGCTTGCCCGCGTCGCGCAAAGGATCGAGCGAGCCGATAAATTCGAGCGTCGCCTTGGCGGCGTCGCGCAGGCGCAGGACGTGCGTGATGCTCTGATTGGCCTTCACCGCAAATTTGAAATCGGGAGGCGTGGCGGCGATCCAGCCCGAGAGGAGTTTTTCGGTGACGCGGCGGCGAAACGTGTAGTTGAGTTCGACGGAATTCAGGCGCGTGCCGTAATAGCCGAGAAATTTGGCCGAGGCCAGCTTCGCGGGATAGAAGTCCGGCTTCCATCCCGCGTAAGCCCATCCGGAAGTGCCTGCGTAGATTTTCTCCAACGATATTGTTCCGTTTTCCCGATCAGCTAGCGAACGCGGCGCTCGGATTCCTTGATCGGCGCGTCGTTGATGCTGGCGATGCGGTGGCGATTGAGGCCGTTCTCGTCGTATTCCCACAGCTCGTTGCCGTAGGAGCGATACCACTGGCCACTGTCGTCGTGCCATTCGTATTCGAAAGTGACGGCGATGCGATTGCCCGTGTAGCACCACAGCGTTTTCTTCAGGCGATAATCGAGTTCCTTATTCCATTTGCGGCGGAGAAACGCCTTGATCTCGTCGCGGCCGCGCAGGAATTCGTTGCGATTGCGCCACTCGGAATCTTCGCTGTAGCCCAGCGCGACACGCTCGGGATCGCGCGAATTCCAGCTATCCTCGGCGCCTTGCACCTTGGCGCGCGCGGTCTCTTCGGTGAAGGGTGGCTTGATCGCCGGCTTCGCGGACTGAACGGCTGAGGCCTGCGCTTCCTGTGTCATGTGGATTCCTCCCGCCAAATTCGATGCGCAATCGTAAGGCCGGGGACGCAAGAATCGCAACTGGCAAGAGGAATCCGATCGAGGTGGTCGCGGAGCCGGGAGTCTTATCGTTTGTAGCGGGCGATGAGCTGGCCGCGGGCGAGGATGTGTCCCTTCACGGCATCTTCGAGCTGGCTGCGCGTCGCGCCGGGCGCAAGATTCAGCTTTGCATCGAGAGCGTAGAGCGAAAAGGTGTAGCGGTGGGAGGAGCCTTCCGGCGGGCATGGGCCGCCATAGCCGATCTTGTCGAAATCATTCTGGCCCTGGCGCGAGCCGTCCGGCAATTGTTCTTGTTTCGGCACGCCCTCGGGAAGACCGCGCGTTTCGGGAGGCAAGTCGTACAGCACCCAGTGGACGAACGAGCCGACTGGCGCATCGTGATCGACAACGACTAGCGCGAAGCTTTGCGTGGCGGCGGGCGGCGCAACCCATTCGAGTTGCGGCGAGGTATCGTCGCCGTCGCAGGTGAATTTTCTTGGGATTTCGCCATTCGCGAAGCTCGGGCTGGCTAATTGCAAGTCCGGCTCGTCCTGACCCAGCACAGTAGAACTGTGGCAGCCAACGAACATGGCGGAACGTCAGCGCAAGGACGGCGACCACGCCGAACGGATTCGCCTGCACCCAAGCCCTCATGAGTACTCCGCAAGCTACATTTTACGCTGAGAATTTAAGACTGCTTTAGACACTTTCAAGATGTCCGGCGCATTGACTTCCGGGAGAGGCTACGTAGAATGGCGGTAGCGGCGATGGAGTTCGCCCTCAACCGCTGTCCTTTTTTTGTGCCGGGACAGATGATGACTCCTGACAGGGATCCTGTCGCGGAGCCATGTCCCCGGCAACGATCCACACAGAGCCGTTGGAACGAGGTCGAACCATGCCCGGCGCATCGCGCAGCGGACAACTGAACGAGTATCAGGCGCGGCGGCTGCGCGTGACGTGCCAGTACATCGACAAGCTGCTCGGCGACATCGAGTCGATCCTGCATTCCTCGGAATCGAAGACGGCGTTTCCGCGCTATTCGGCCGATATTCTTCCGGAGCAGCGGCGGGCCATCGAAGAGTATGCCGCGCGGCTTCGCGCGCAAATCGTGCGCGTGCTGGACGCTCAGGGAATTGGCACGCCGCAGGCGCCGATTCCCGCGCTGCATGCAATCACCGTGGCGCTCGACGCGATCGGCATCGAGATCGAAGAACTGATGCCGGAACACATGCGGGGATATGGCGATCTGCCGGAGGCTGCGGCAAAAGAACTCAGCGGGATCGTCGAGCAATTGCAGGGGCTGACGGCGGAGTTTGAAGGATATCTGCGGCAGGCCAAGGCGAAGCCACTGAAGCAAGTGTAAACTGCTGGTCCATGCGGGGCGGCACGAGAGTCGAACGAGTGCCGGGGCTGTGGCACTGGGGAGAGAGACATTTGCTCACATGACTAAATATCTCATGGTCGGCATCGGCGGACTGCTGGGGGCGATCCTGCGATTCTGGGTGGGCGGATATTTCGGCAATCGTTTCGGGACGCGCTTCCCCTACGGCACGTTTTTCATCAACATCACGGGATCGTTTCTGATCGGATTCGTGGTGACGCTGCTGGCCGAGCGGACGCACTGGAGCCCGAACTGGAGATACCTGATCCCGATCGGGTTCATCGGCAGCTACACGACATTTTCGACGTTCGAGTACGAGACGCTGCGCAGCCTGCAGGACGGCGAGGTGCTGATGGCCGGGCTCAACGTGACGCTGAGCGTGATCGTCGGATTCGTCGCCGTGTGGCTCGGCGTGATTACCGGAAAGAGCCTTCCGTAATGGGCGCCATGAGTCGGGCTAGGAGCGTCGCGAAGGGCGGAATGATGAGACGGGAGGCGTCATGCTGAACGCCGGACCAGCGAAAAAAGTGAGCATCTACGTCGGCGAGGATCACAAGTATCACGGGCAGTCGCTCTACGCGGCGATCCTCGATTTCCTTTTCTACCGCGGGATTTCGGGCGCGAGCGTGGTGCGAGGGATCGCGGGGTTCGGCGCGGACCATCATATGCACACCACGCGAATCGAGCGGCTCACGGAAAATCTGCCAATCAAGATCGAGTTCGTGGAATCGGCAGAGAAAGTGGAAGAGCTGCTGCCGAAGCTGTACCAACTGGCCGGGACCGGGCTGATCGATGTGCAGGATACGCTGGTGGTGAAGCCGTCCGAGGAATCGCCCAAGGGCGAGGCGAAAGGCGCGGCCGTCGCGCTGAAGCGCGAGGGCAAAGCGAAGCTGATGCGGATTTTCATCGGCGAGAACGACAAATGGCACGACAAGCCGCTCTACAAGGCGCTGGTCGAGGCGATGCGCGCGAACGATATCGCGGGCGTGACCGTCTATCAGGGCATTCTCGGCTACGGCGCGAACCGGCGGATTCACAAGGATGGCGCGCTGCATTTGTCGCACGACCGGCCGATCATGCTATCGGTGGTCGATGAGGAAGCGAAGCTGCGGGCGTTTGCGGGAATCCTGGATGAGATGGTGCAGCAGGGACTTGTGGTGATGTCCGATGTGGACGTGATCAAGTACACGCACGAAGTGCCAGGCGTGGAAAAAGGGAAGGAGGCGCAGAAATGAAACTCGAGGGCAAAGCAACGATGCTGCGCATCCATTTCGGCGAAGACGACAAGTGGCACGGCAAGCCGCTCTATCGAGCGATTGTCGAAAAATGCCGCGAGCTGGATATCGCGGGCGCGACGGTATTTCGCGGGATCGAAGGCTACGGCGCGAGCACGCTGATTCGCAAGCCGCACCATCTGCTGTCGTTTTCGCACGACGCGCCGGTGATGGTGAGCGTGATCGATTCGGACGACAAGGTGCGGAAGCTCATCCCGCAGCTCGATGCGATGGTCGCCGATGGGCTGATCGCGATCTCGGAGGTCGAGGTGATCAAGTACGTGCACCAGGATGGCGCGCGGTCCTAGATCGGCGGAGACTACTCATTATGCTATTCATGGTCATCGAGCACTTCAAGCAGGGCGATCCGCGGCCGATCGGCGAAAGGTTCAAGCGAAGCGGCCGGATGTTGCCGGAAGGGGTTGCGTATCATGCGAGCTGGGTGGATTCGGCGGGCGCGCGATGCTTTCAGGTGATGGAAGCGCCGCATGCGCAATTGCTGGACCCGTGGCTTGCCTGTTGGGACGACTTGATCGACTTCGAAGTTGTGCCAGTTCGGACGTCTGCTGACTTCTGGGCCAACCGCGAATCGAAATGATCCAATTCAAAAGCCCCGGGGGGTCCACTGCTTCAGGGTTGCGAGGAATTGCTGCGGGAAAAATTCGGAGTCAGCTTGGGGATGAGGAATTCTTCCAGGAGAGCGGCGCCGCCCGATGCGCCGATTCCGATCAGCGCGCTCTCGAAGGTCAATCCGGCGCCGCGATCGCTCGCCGGATAATAGGCGTTGGCAATGCCGCTCGCGGCCAGGTTTCCGCCGATATTCGAGTAATTGGCCTGCCAGCGTCCGTTGTCGCCCTTGCAGATCACCGCGGTTGCGATCGAATAGAGAATGCGCGACCGGATCGTGCCGGTTCCTTTGTAGAAATAGCGCGGGTCCTGTTTCAGGAGCGACGGCAAAATCGCGCCGCCGATGAACGTGCCGATGACGTTGTCCGCGTAGGAGGCGCCGAAGCGCTTACCGTAGCCCTGCGCGCCCTGGCCGTATCCGCTGTAATAATCCGCCGCCTGCTCGAACCCAGCAACCGCGCCCGTGACGCCGAACGTGACGGGATCGATCGTTTCCTTCCAGGCGAGCTGGAATTTCTCCTTTGAACTCAGGGGAGCGGCGTCGGCGACGTAGGTGACGTAAAAATTCGGGATCACGCCCAGCGCGCGCTGTTTCTCTTCCGCTTTGAGCTCCACTTTCGCTTCTTCGGCGGGCGAAACATGTATCTCCGTGACGACCGAGGCAACAGGCATCGCGATTGGCGGCAGTGTGTAGTCCTCTCCCCCGTGGAGAATTCCGGAAGATGTTTGCGTGGCGAAGCCGGCAGCGGTGACGGTGAGCTGGAAGGGGCCGGGCGCGACGTTGGCGAAAAAGAATTCGCCGTCGTCGCCCGCCACGACTTCCTGGCCGGGAGATTGGCCTGCGTGGATAAGCGTCACTCGAGCGCCCGGAACGGCGGCGCCGGTCTTGTCGACCACGGTGCCGCTGACGATTCCCGAGGATTGCTGCTGCGCGCCAGCCGGGGACTGTTGCGACTGCGCCAATACCGGATGCGCGCAGGGCAAGCTCGCGAGGCTCAGAAAGAAAAAGCTTCCAAGCCCGGCCAACGAAACGCGAATGTTTCGGCTGAAAGAATTCTGCATGCGTCTGATTTCGATAAGACTTGCCGCTACTCGTTTATATCGTTCCACTATTTTCCCGGCAAGCGTCGTAGACGCTTAGGATGCGAGAACGCAAACCGGGGAGGTATGTCGAATTGACTTCGAGAGCCGAAATCCGTTAGCGTGGCGCGCAGGCCGCCGGGTAGGGCGCGCCGGAGGCTGCCGCATGTTTCTCTCGCCGCACGTAATCGCTTTGCTCGCCGCCGGGGCGCATTTCAGTTTTCCGCAGGGCGCGGTCGCGAACGAAGAAATCGTGCTCCGCTGGATCCACATCGTGGCGGGGATCATCTGGATCGGCCTGCTCTATTTTTTCAATCTCGTCGGAACGCCCACGATGAAGGCGCTCGACGCGCCGGTGCGGGCCAAAGTGTTTCCGACGCTAATGGAGCGCGCGATGTGGTGGTTCCGGTGGTCGGCGGCTGTCACGGTGCTGATGGGGCTGCGCTATTTCTGGATCATTCTGGCGGCGGACGCGAACAACGCGGGGAATCCGTGGCTGGCGTGGCGATGGATGGGCTGGTGGCTGCTGGTGTGGCTCGTGGCATACGCGCTGATCTATCCGTTGCAGCTGCCGCACGCGGGAATTCTCGATAACGCGTGGGTGCGAACGATTGCGATCGTGGTGATTGTCGTCGCAGCGTCGTGGGCGGCGCTCGCGGTGAATGCGAGCCCGGAATCTTCGAACGCGCACCTTTCGATCAGCGTGGGCGGCGGATTGGGGCTGCTGATGCTGCTGAACACGTGGGGCGTGGTGTGGCGCGCGCAAAAACGGCTGATCGCGTGGACGCGCGCAAGCGCGGAGCAAGGGACGCCGATGCCAGCGGAAGCGGCGCGCCTCGCGCGGTGGACGTTTCTCGCATCGCGCACGGGATTCTGGATGTCGCTGCCCATGCTATTTTTCATGGCAGCGGCCGAGCACTATCCCTTCCTGAGCGGCATCGCCAGATGATCTGCCGGCGTTCCCGGATTCGCACGCAGGCGCGCACCGGCTGAACCCAGCCGCTGCGACGCTTCGTCTAATACCCAGAAGAAGGACAATCGCCGCGTGGAGGCTGTTATGAAATCGCCTGCTCGATGGAAATTGCCGATTCTCCTGGTGGCGATCGCGCTCGTCGCCCTTGAGCCCGCGCTTGCGTACAACAATCCGCTATCTTCCGAAGCAATTCGCGAAGCGTATTTCCTCGGGAAACGCAACGACGAGCAAACAGCCGCGTTTTTCACGAAATACGTCCACGCACTGCCGGCGCCCAGGAGCGGCCCCTACGTGTCCTCGATCGGTATCGAAACACCCTACTCGGCCATCGTAAGGCGCGCCGAGCGCGCACCGATCGGCTACCACGCCCAGGAAGCCGAGCAAGAGTTCCTCGGCAAGGCTGGAATCTTCACCGTGTTCGTCGAGATCGATTTCACGCCGTCGTATCCCGATCCGGCCCAATTCAGTTCTTACGTGAATGGCGCGGTTCTCGTTCCGGATTTCTGGAAGGATTTCAAGGTTCAGCTCACACAAGACCGCGAAGTCGAGGCGCAGTCGGCAAGAGGTGGGCCGATCTATTCGGACTATGCCATCGACGCGTATGGATTGGCGGGAGCTGACGTTCAACTCGAGTACGATCCGGCCACGATCGATTCCGCGACACCCGCAACGGTGGACGTCCTGACGCCGGACGGGCAGGACGTGCAGACGACCTTTGATCTCGCGGAGCTGCGCTAGCCGCTAGCGGTTCGGCGCCCCTTGCTGGATGAAATTAAAGGCATCCTCCACGGCTTTTGTGGAGGCGTGCGATCCCTTCGCTGTCGATTCGTATTGCGGCCGGCGTCGCGGCGAAAATTGATTCGGGTCGAAGGCGCCTCGTTTCACGCGAAACACCCAGGCAAGTTCGTAGCGGGCTTTATCCGCCTGGGTGGGCGACATCAGCGCCGTGTCGACAGTGGTCATGGGATCGAAATCGGAAAAGCCGTTGCCGTCGGTGTGAACGGGCGTGGGCATCGCGGCAATATACGAATCGGAATCGTGCGTGAAAAGGATTACGAAGTCGACGCTCTTGAGGTTGGGCGCCGGGCAGATGCCCGAGAACTGCTTCTGGCGCGCCTCGGAAAGCCACTTGTACTGCTCCGCGCCGAGGCCGTACGCCGAAAAGTAGATGCGGCAATTTGGATCGGCGCTCGCGTCTTGCGGCTGCGTGTCGGGATAGTCCTCGGATTCGGGATCGGTCCCGATCGGTTTTGCGGCAACTTCGCGCATGGACGCATCCGCCGGTGCGGCGACCGTAGCCATCACAGTCGGCGCGGGAATCGGCGGGTCCATGGGACCAGGCGCGGCCGCCGCGACAGTGGTGGTCGCGGTAACTTCCGGAGCAGCGGGCTGAGGTGACGGCGCGGGAGTTGCAGCCACTGCGGGCTTTGCTTCCGCAGCTGTTGCAACTGAAACCGCGCGGCGCGGCGTGGAAACCGGCTTCGGCGCTGCAGGCGCCTCCGCCACCACAGCCTCCTTGCGCGTTGAAATATTTGCAGGGCTCGACGCGCGCGGCGCCACTGGAGCAACCGTGGCGGCGATTTCAGGCGCGGCAGGCTGCGCGGTCATCGCGACAACCGAAGGCGAAGGATTTGGCGCGGCAACCGGCGCCGCTTCCGGAGCTGCGCTCGGGACTGCCGCGACCTCACGCGCACTGGCCGCAGCGGCGGCCGCTCTCTGGCGCACGCGATACGCAGCCGCAACGGCTCCGAGACTGCTGGAATCGTTCTGGGTTGTTTCAGTGGGCGCGGCGTTGTGGTCGCCGAGCGTTTCGTGATCGTCCGTCAGAGGCGGCAAATCCGGGAAGACGCTGTCGGGCAGATAGCCCACCACGCCGCTGGCAATTCGCACTTTCACGTAGCCCTTCACGCGCGAGACGATTTGCACCGTGTCGCCGCAGTGCAGCTTGGCCTCGACGTTAAGACTCGCCAGCGAATCGTAGACCCAAACGCGGTCCTCGTTCGCCGGGCAGGTTACGGTGGTGACGCCGGGCGCCGGAGCAGGCGCCGCAAGCAGCGCCGGGCAGAGCGTGACGCAAATTCCGGAAAGCAGCAGCGGAGTGCGAATCCAGCGGTTCATGGGGTCCCCCAAGTTGAAGCCTTGCCTTCGGCATAAATAGCTCTGAATCAGTCGCTCTTGGCAGCCGGGTGCCAGCCGGCACGACGACTATGCGCCACCTGCATAGGGCATACAACTGGACCAAAGGACAGGATTGGTGCAACCGACCGGAGAGAGAGCGTTTCGCCTTATGAGCGCCAGCGGAGCGTGATGGGACCCGCCATGGGATGACGCATGGGTTCGCCGGTGCGGCGCGACTCGAGGAGCGCCGCCTTCAGCTCGAAATACCAGCGCGCCTGGCGGTCGGCGTCGTCGACCAGCATCATGCGGTCTTCGTATTTCAGGCCGAGGCCCTGCTTCTCGATCACTTCCGTATCCTGCTGGATGAAGCGCGGCGCCTAGCACGTTAATGATGAACGAGACGATCGGGAACCACGGAAGGATATTCCACGCGGCGACGAAATCAAGGCGGCAGAGATCGCGCTTGACCGGCGTGACCGTGGTGCGGCTCGAAAGCCAGTAGCGGCCCGCGCGAATCTGCTCGAAGCGCTGATTCGGCAGGACGAAATCGATCGTGGTGGTCGCAGGCTCGCCGGTGATCAGCTTCAGAATCTTGTACGGCGCGCTATTCGCCGAGGGCGCGTGCGGGCTCATGCGAAAGCCATTGGGAATCGGCTCGAACTGTTTGGCTTTGTCGCGGATGCTGCGGCGCGACCGCCACCACCATGCCTGGTGGACGAACGGGCCGTGCGCCGGGTCCATCAGGCCGATGATGCCGTGATCGACGCTGCACGGCAGGTCGGCCCACAGGTGCGCCATTTGGTAGCGCGGGCTGAACGTCGGCAGCTCGGGCGCAGGCGGGGCGGGCGCATCGCCGGGAGCGGCGGCGCGGCCTTCGGGATTCGCCATGTACGCCCAGATGTAGCCGTCTCGTTCTTCGCAGGGAAAGCTACCCGCATAGATGCGCTCGCACTTGAGTTTCGAATCTGCCGTGAGCGAAGGAATGTGGCGGCACTGCCCGGTGTGCGCGTCGAATTGCCAGCCGTGATAGGCGCATTCGACGTTCGCGCCGTCGAAGCGGCCGAATGAAAGCGGAAACGCGCGGTGTGGGCACACGTCGCGCAGCGCGAAGGGTTTTCCGGCGGAATCGCGTCCCAGTACCAAAGGCACCTCGAGGAAAAGCGTACGGGCGAGTCTTCGCCCATACAGCTGGTCGCTGCGCAGCGCGGGATACCAGAATCCCCAAAGCATTTCGCCGGCTTGCTCGGTCGTCTTGGAGGGAGTGCCTGTGCCTTCGCTCATCGCGGGCGGCTATCGTAGTACATTCGCGGCCTCAGCCGCAAAGATCGGATTCTGAAGCACGACCGCGGATGCGAGCGCGTGGATGAATTGCGATGTCGAGAAAAAACGGGAGCGAAGACTGCGCGAAGGATTTCGCCGGTACGTTCGTACCGGAGGGAATTGAACCGAGCGACCTATCGACCGTGCCGAATGGTACCGGCACAATGGTTTCAGATTCGAGACCGTGCGGCAACCGGCATAAGTCCAGGAAGGGCGACCTTCGCGGCAGCCACGAGCCTGAAGCACCCTCGGATTGTTAGCACCTCCATCACCCATGCCCCGAGCGGCCGGTCCCCCCACCGGCCGCTCCCCTTTTTAGGCCCACCCTGAAAACTTAAATCGATCGGTAATGCCGCATCGGAACGAGCGCGAGCCTGCCCATTTGCGGGCAGCTCAGGCCTGGATGAAAGATGGGACTGCGGCGGGGACGGAAGCCATCCCGATTTCGGCGGGACGGCTTGAGCCGCTGCCCATCCGTGGTGGCGCGATCCGCTCTACTCGATCTGCGCGCCCTTCAGCGCCGGCGCCCGAGCGGGCGGTAGCCGGAAAGCGTGCGCGGCCGCATCCGAAAGCGCGGCGGGAGCGGCGGCGGCACGTTGTGAAGCGACGAACCGCAGTTCGAGCAGATCTCGATTTGGATGGTTTGCACGCGCAGCCAGTGTCCGCGCGCGGGACACTCGGGATTGAGACACTGCACGGTCCAGCCCGGCAGATATTGCATCGTCTCGCCTCGCAATGAGTGAGGGCACGCGGCGGAAGGGGATGCAAGCCGCCGAAACGCCCGTCCAGCAAGAAACGCCCCGTAAAACAGGCCGGATTGTGCGCCGTCGGGTCTAGTGTGTCAAGAAAAATATATACAATTAGTAGGGGTAGGCTTGCGGAGCGGGTTTTGCGCGCTTTTCCGGTTCAGTTCGGAACAAGGCTTAGGTCCGAGCGAGGTTAGTTTGGATTCGGGTTTGGGGGCGGCGGGGGCGGGGGCGGGGCTTCGTTTTGGTTTTGGTTTTGGCTCTGGTTCTGGTCGCTGCTGGGTGAACTGGCGCTGGGTGAATTACCGCTGCTGGAATCGTTGCCAGCCGCGGCGGCCTTGGCCTGCAGAGCGTCGATCTTCTGCTGGAGGTCGTCGATCTCCTGTTGCTTCGCGGCGATCTGATCCTGCTCGTCTTTCAGGACGGCGCCGCCGGCCTTATCGGAGGAATAATCCGGCTTGCCGTAATACATCTGCTGATCGAGGACCAGCTTGCGCTGCGCGATGTCGAGATCGGTTTTAAGGCTCTTGAGCTGCTGCTGATCGGAATCGAGCTCGGCGGATATCGCGGCCTTGTCCTTGTTGTCGGCCGGCGTGCCCTGGCCCTGGGCGCCCTGGTCGGATGACGCAGCGCCACCCTGGTTCGCATCGCCCACAACGCTGACTGCGCCGGGATTGCTCGGGATGTTGTCGTTGTCCCAGACCTTGGCAGGCTTCGACTGATCTTTCTTCTCTTCGCGCGCGCGGCGTGCGGCGGCGGCAAGCGAATCCTGGGGCTGGCTCGATTGCGCGGCGTCCTGCGATTGGGCCGAAACAGCCGGAACAATGGCGATCGGAGACGCCAGCAAAATCGCGAGGCCCCACTTGGCGAGTTTCATCGCACGTTCTCCCGTCAGCAGCCATTCAGACGCGCTCATAACGTACCCATCGTAGTCGCGGTGCCCGCGCGATAGCAAACTCGCGTTCGGCGCCGCATCCCAAAGAGGCACCTGTACGCAGGCAGCACGCCGTCGGAGCGGCCACGCTTGGCCGTCATGCGCCGCATCATGCCACGTTCCCTATGAGTATGATATATGGGGAGCGCACACCGCCGATCGGGAAAGGCATCCTGATGAGAAAACAGACGATTGCTCTGCCGGCACTCGTGTTGGGTCTTACGCTCACTCTCTTCGCGACTCCGGCGCACACTCGCGCGCGAAATTTGCAGCAGCGCGGTCTATCGTTCGCCCCGGAGCAGAGCGGCCAGGCATCGCCCACATCGGCCGCGAATCAAAGTCCCGCCCCCGCCGCGGAATCCCAACCGCAGCAAATGGTGACCCAATATACTCTGCCGCCGGACCTGTACGCGGCGGCGCGCCACCTCGGCGCGATTCGTTTCCGGCTCGCGATCATCGACTTCGTTTACGGAGTAGTTGTGCTGTGGCTGATCCTGCGATGGAAGCTCGCGCCGAAATATCGTTTCTGGGCGGAGAGGGTCGCGTCGAACCGTTTCGTGCAGGCGGTGATCTTTGCGCCGCTGCTGATTCTTACCATGGATGTGCTGGGCCTGCCCGCCGAAATTTACGAAAACTGGGTCGACCGGGCATACGGCCTTTCCGTGCAGGGCTGGGGCTCGTGGGCATGGGACTGGACGAAGAGCGAGTTCCTCAGCGTGATCATGGGAATCATCCTCATCTACGTCCTCTACGCGGTGATTCGCAAGAGTCCGCGGCGCTGGTGGTTTTACTTTTGGCTGGTATCGCTGCCGCTCGGCCTGGCGCTGGTGTTCCTGCAACCGCTGGTGATCGATCCGATGTTCCACAAGTTCGAGCCGCTCGCGGAAAAGGATCCCGTGCTGACGGCGTCGCTCGAAAAGCTGGTGGAGCGGGCGGGGCAGGACATTCCGCCGGAGCGAATCTTCTGGATGGGAGCCTCGGAGAAATCGACGGAGCTGAATGCGTACGTCACTGGATTCGGGGCCTCGAAGCGAATCGTGGTGTGGGATACGACGATCGCGAAAATGACCACGCCGGAAATCGTTTTCGTGGTGGGCCACGAAATGGGACATTACGTCCTCGAGCATATTCCGAAAGGGATTGCGGTCGCGGCGATCTTCTTTCTGATTCTCTTTTATCTCGGCTATCGCTCGATCGGCTGGGTGCTCGAGCGATGGGGACAGAAATGGTGGATTCGCGGCGTCGACGATTGGGCGTCATTGCCGGTTCTGCTGTTGCTGCTGAGCATTTTTTCGTTCGTGGCGAATCCGATCACCAGCGCGGCCAGCCGCTACTTCGAGCATCAGGCCGATCAGTACGGCCTCGAAGTGACGCACGGTCTGACGCCGGATTCAGGCCAGGTCGCGGCGCAGGCCTTCGAGGTTCTCGGCAAGGTCGATCTGTCCGATCCGGCGCCCAATCCCGTGGACGTTCTCCTCTTCTACAGCCATCCGACCATTCCCGACCGCATCCACTTCGCGCTCACGTACGACCCGTGGGCGAATGGCGGCCACGGCGAATTCGTTCACTAAGGTTTAGATGTAGCGCCGAGGCCTTTTTATCTTGAGCGAAGTCGAGGGGCAGCGCGGCATCTTCGCCTAAGGCGACTTCAATTCCGCGCATGCAGCGTCATGCGAATGCCGTTGCGCGGCCGCAGCGTGACGAGCGGCTCGGGCACCACTTCGTGGCCGGGCACGAGCCGCAACCGGAATTTCTGCGCGAGCGCGCCGATCACGATGGCCGCTTCCATCAGCGCGAATCCCTGGCCGATGCACCGGCGCGGCCCATCGCCAAATGGGAAATACGCGCCGGCGGGCAGACGCTGCATCAGGCCGTCGAGCCAGCGCTCGGGGCGGTAGGTATCGGGATCGTCGAAGAAGCGCGGATCGCGGTGAGTGACCCACGGCGCGAGCAGGATCGTCGAGCCGAGCGGAATATCGTAGCCGCCGATCTGGCACGGCTCGATGGCCATGCGCGCGACAACGTACGCCGGCGGATAGAGCCGCAGCGATTCGTTCATCACGGCTTGCAGATACGGCAGGCGCTGCAGGTCGGCCACTTCCGGCGCGCGCCGCCGAGCGCTCCGTGTAATTCCTCGTAGAGCTTCGCCTCGATCGCGGGATTCTGGCTGAGCGCGTACCACGTCCACGAAAGCATCTGCGAAGTGGTCTCGTGCCCGGCGATGAAGAGCGTCATCGCTTCGTCGCGAAGCTGCTGCTTGGTCATGTGGCTGCCGTCTTCGTCCATCGCGTCCATCAGGAGCGCGAGCAGATCGTTGTGATGGGCCGCGCCATTGGCAGCCTGCCGCTCGGAAATCATGCGGTAGACGAGCGAGTCCATGAACGCGAGCTCCTGATTCGCGCGGCGATTGTTCGGCGTCGGCCACGACTCGGGAATGCGCACGGGCATGCGCTGGCGGCGCAGCGAATAGCGCATCAGGAAGGTCATCGCGCGGCCCACCTGCTCGGCCTCGCCGGGCAGCGTGGTGCCGAAGAGCGTGCGCACGGCGATATCGAGCGTCAGGCTCATCATGTCCTGCGAGACGTTGCGCTCTTCGCCCTCGCGCCAGCGCGAAATGTGGTCCTCGGCGATCCCGGCCATCGTGGCGGCGTAGTCGTTCACACGCGCGCGATGAAACGCGGGCTGCGCGAGCCGCCGCTGCCGCCGCCAGAAATCGCCTTCGCTGATCAGCAAGCCCTGGCCGAGCATGCGGCCGGTGATGCGGCGGGTGAGCTCGCTCTTGTGGAATTTGCTCTGCTGGACGACGAGCACCTGCTCGATGAAATCGGGGTGATTCAGCAGGATGCGGTCCTGCATCATCACGTGGAAGCAGACGATATCGCCGTACTCGCGCGCGTAGCGCCGCATCACGCCGAGGGGATCGCCGCGGACGTCGAAGGCTACGCCGACGATGGGCAGGCCTTTCGGCCCGGGCGGCATTCGTTTGCCGTTGGACGACATTTTGATCGTTGCGCGCGAGTCCGCGCGGCCTCCCCGGTCATCCAATCGATCATCTGATTGTACCGTGAGGCTGGTGTTTTGGCGCTCGCGCGGGACGGTATAAAATGCTTGTGAAAATCGGACAGCCTGAGAAAGAGAATCGCGTGGACCCGGAAAAGCCGGAATGGATCGCGCAGGTCGAGGGCATCCTCGGAGCTTTGAACGAGGGTGTGCTGATTGCCGACCAGTGCCACCGGATCGTTTTCGTCAACGAGCGCATGGCCGAAATGGTGGGCAGCCCCGCGTCGGAGATCATCGGCCAGTTCGCCTCCGAGTTTTACGCGCCGGGCGAATACGCGTACCTGATGGCGCACTCCGCCGAGAACAAGCTCGACGGCCAGAGCCGCTTCGAATTCGTCCTGCCGCAGCGGGATGGCAAGCGCCTGCCGGTGATCATCAGCTCGCGGAGCGTCGAAGATCTCGAAGGCCACGTGTTCGGCATCGTGATGTTCACCGACATTTCGGAGCAGAAATGCGCGCAGGAGCAGCTCCGCGAGGCCAACGTGCAGCTCGAGAAGCGCCACAAGGAAATCGAAGACGATCTCGAGCTGGCTGTGCGCGTGCAGCAGAGCCTCGCGCCGCAGTCCATCACCTGGGGCGGCATGCGCGTCGAAACGTTTCTGGATTCGGTGCGCACCATCGGCGGCGATTTCGGCCTGGTGAGCGCGCAGGACAACGAACATCTTACGCTGCTCGTGTGCGACGTCTCGGGTCACGGCATCGGCTCGGCGCTCGTGGCCAATCGTCTCTATGCCGAGATTCTGGCGGAAATGCGCGGCGGCGCCGGGCTCGGCGAGATGCTCGGCGGCCTCAACCGTTTCGTGCTGCAGAGCATCGGCGGGTCATCTTTTCTTTTCACGGCGGCGGCCGCGCGGCTCGATCGCGGCGGGCGCTGCATGGTTTTCGCGGGCGCAGGGCATCCGCCCGCGATGGTGGTTACGCCGGGAAAAGAGCCGCGCCTGCTCGAATCGCGGAGCATGCTGCTGGGTGCGTTCGACGACGCGGTCGGCCCGGAAGCGGAACTTCAGGTCCATCTCGATCCGGGCGACCGCGTCGTGCTCTACACGGACGGCCTCACCGAGGCCTTCAATTCCCGGCGCGAAATGCTCGACGTGGACGGCCTCCGCAAAATCGTGGGCGAGACGTCGCACTTGCCGCTGGGCGAAATGAAACAGGAGATTCTCGATCAAGTCGCCGCGTGGCGCTCGGGCCCGTCGCGCGATGATATGTCGCTCGTGCTCCTCGAAGTCCTCTAATCGCGTGACGCCCGCGCGGCGCGCGCGGCGCTATAATTGGGTTTTCGGTAAGGCCCGTTAGGAGGTCGGAGCTTCAGCTCCGACATTAGGCGCGAAGAAAAACGGGCTTTAGCCCCTGAAGAAAGTCTTCGCTTTTCGCCGCGAACATTTATGAGAGGGCTCACAATTCCTAGCGTCATTTGGGAGGCTCTGTGGCAGAAACGATCCGATTGACGACCACCGCCAAGGCCGCTGGCTGCGCGGCGAAGCTCAGCCCCAGCATCCTTGAAAATGTGCTGAAGCGGCTCCCGGCGCAGCACGATCCGAATGTCCTCGTGGGCTTTGAAACCAGCGACGACGCGGCCGTCTACCGCCTCTCGGACGATCTCGCGCTCGTCCAGACCGTCGATTTCTTCACGGCGATCGTCGACGAGCCCGACCTCTTCGGCCAGGTGGCGGCCACCAACGCGCTAAGCGACGTCTTCGCGATGGGCGGCCGGCCGATCTCGGCGCTGACGATTGTCGCGTTCCCAGCCGCGCAGCCGCCGGAAGTGCTCGAAGCGATTCTGCGCGGCGGCCTCGCCAAAATGATGGAAGCGAACTGCACGGTCGTCGGCGGCCACTCGATCCGCGACGACGAGTTGAAATTCGGCTACGCCGTCACGGGGCTGATCGATCCGCGGAAAGTCTGGCGCAACGTCGGCGCGCGCCCGGGCGACACGCTGGTCCTGACGAAACCGCTGGGCACGGGCGTGATCGCAACCGCGCTGAAGCAAACGCAGGCCGAGCCCGAGTGGGTGGCCGCCTCCACCGCTTCGATGACGCGCCTCAACCGCGACGCGGCCGACGCGCTGCACGAAATCGACGACGCAGCCCCCGCCGGCGCGAAGCCGGTCCACGCCGTTACCGACGTCACCGGATTCGGCCTCCTTGGCCACGCGCGCGAGATGGCCATCGGCAGCGGCGTCTCGATTCGCATCGATCCCACGCGCATCGCCTATCTGCCCGGTGCGATCGAAGCCGCGCGCGGCGGCTTTCTTTCGGGCGGCCTCGCCAACAATCGCCAGTTCGTCGAAGGCTGCGCGCAATTCGCTCCGTCGATCCCCGAGGAGTTCCGCTCGCTCCTGCTCGATCCGCAAACCTCCGGCGGACTGCTCGCATCGCTCGCGCCCGAAGCCGTCCCGGCGGCGCTGGCCGCATTCGAGCGCCGCAACGTCCCGGCGCGCGTCATCGGCGAAGTCGCCGCCAAACGCTCCCCGCTCATCGAAGTCACCTAGTCCTTTGGCAGTGTTAGTTTTGTAAGACGATTGTCCGTCGGAGGTCGTGTTTGAGCATTCCAGGCGTAGACGGCCTGATCGAGGATCTTAAGGTCACCTTCGCGGTGCCGGCCGTGGGCTTGATCATAGCCCTTATGAACATCAGGTTTACTCCTCGCAGCAAATTTAACGGTTTGAAGCTGCGACTCTTCTTGGTTTTCGTGCTCTTGCTGTTCGCGACATCTCTGAGTGCGCTTATGTTTCAGGATCGCGCGGTATTGAAAGCATTGTGGCAAAGCAATCCCACTCTGTACTCTTTTGTATACCTTCTCAGTACTGTTGTAGTGGTGATAGGTGTATCGGCCCTAGCCTACTGGAAACTACGGCCCGCAGTATGGAGATGGAAAGACCGCGAATAAATAATCGAGGCGTATTAAGTCCTGCCGAGCGGTCCTTGAGCGCCGCAGCGTCCCCCTCGCGCGTCATCGGCGAAGTCATCGCCAAGCGTTCCCCGCTCCTCGAAATCGCCTGAATCTTCGGTGGCAGGTCAATTTCCGGCTAGCACGTTGATCGGCAATTGCCTTGATTCAGGGCGCATGCCGCACCCATCGGAACTTGGAGGGGAACATTGCACGTTAATGGGGCGAGGGTGTAGGTTATTGGCCGGGTCGGAAGTCCAAATGGGATCCAGGATTAAGTTGATTTCAGTGGCATTGGAGTAAGCACATGCCGAGTGACCCGAGCGCGCCGACGCAAAAGCAGCCAGCACCCCTGACCAGGGGCAGCACGCTGGTAAGAATGGGGGGCATTGGCGTTGTCATTCTGGGTGTCGCGGCAACATTTCTCTATTTGGGCGGCTGGTTCAGTCCAGGCGCTCTGACGCCTGGACGGTTCGTCGACGAGTTTCAGCGGGTAGACGGCACGTACTCGGGCTTCCGCCGCAATCACGCGAAAGGCGTCTGCGTCCGGGGATTTTTCGATAGCAATGGCCAGGGAACGCGCCTCTCGAAGGCCGTTGTGTTTCGGAGTGGTCGCGTGCCCGTGATCGGCCGCTTTTCCATAGGAGGCGGCGATCCCTATGTCGGCGACGCACTGAGCGACGTCCGCGGCCTGGGACTTCAGTTTTCTCTCGCCGACGGCGAAGAGTGGCGGACCGCGATGGTCAATCTGCCGGTGTTTCCGTTTAAGGACGCGCAGGCCTTTTACGACAATCTCGTTGCATCGGAACCCGACCCCAGGACACATCAACCCGATCCGGCGAAAGGAGCAGCATTCCTCGGGAGCCATCCGGAAACAGCGCGGGCGCTCGGAATCATCAAGAGCCATGCGCCTTCGTCCGGTTTCGACAACAGCACTTTTTACGGCCTCGATGCGTTCCGTTTCACCAATGCGGACGGCACGACGACCCCCGTGCGTTGGACCCTGGTGCCGGTGCAGCCGTTGGAAGCTGCAAGCGCGACCGGAGCAAGCCAGGACAAGAACTTCCTTTTTGACGGGCTGATTGCGAGCATCCTGCAGCATCCGTTGCAATGGCGCCTGATCCTGACGCTGGGGCAGCCGGGCGATCCGACCAACGACGCCACCATCCCGTGGCCGGAAGGGCGCGAGACGGTGGACGTGGGAACTCTGACTCTCGATTCTGTGGAAAGCGAAGAAACCAGTCCTGCGCGCGACATCAATTTCGATCCGTTGGTTTTGCCGGATGGCATCGCGCCGTCGGACGATCCCTTGTTGAGCGCTCGATCGGGAATCTATTCGCAGTCGTTTACGAGGCGGGCGGGCGAGAAGAAAGAGCCGAGCGCGATCACGCCTGCCGACGTGCGAAAGTGAGTGTGAGTATGGCGATCGAGCAGCGGCAATTCAACGTTCGCATGCGGATTCTGCACTGGCTGATGGCCGCCATGGTTCTGACCATGCTCGGAATTGGCGTGGCCATGGTCGTATCGATCGGCGACTACCATCGCCTGGTTTCCATCCATCGTCCGTTGGGTATCCTCATCCTGATTCTGGTCGTGATTCGTTTCGTGAATCGCCGGTTCAGTACCCTGCCGCCATTTCCCGCCACGATGTCGTCCCAGGAGCGCTGGGTCGCATCCGCATCCGAGATTTTGTTGTACTCGTTGCTGTTTGTGCTGCCGCTGGTCGGGTGGGGAATGTTGTCCGCGGCGCGGTATCCGATCGTGTTCTACGGGCCGCTGCATCTTCCGCCCATCCTTCCGCACAGCGTGATGTTGTACGCGGTGCTGCGGAAGACGCACACGGTTCTCGCTTATTTCTTATTCCTCGCGTTCATCGCCCATTTTGGAGCGATCCTGTTTCACACGCTGGTCGTGCGAGACGGGATGTTCAGCCGCATGGCGCCATGGAGAGTCCGCACGCGCTAGGCGGGTTCCGCACAGGGGCGTGCCCAGGAATCTCGCTGCGCAATGCAGGAGTGGTTCGGCGCCGGGTAAAACGTCACACGAAGCGTCCCGGAACTTGCCACCACGTCAACTCTTGGACCTCCAAAGAATCCAGCCATTTCGTTCCCCGGCTCACATTAGCGGAAGCAGTTCGACTGGTCTACTTCTTTCGGAGTTGCGAGTCGCCTGGAATGGTCGAATCGTGTACACTTTCCCGCGTTCACTTCCTTCATGGACCCGGTAACGCACGGCATCGCGGGCGCGCTCCTTGGCAAGGGATTTTTCTCGAAGCGCCAGGAGCGAGTCGCGATTTTCGCCGCGACGCTCGGCGCGGTTTTCCCCGACATCGATACTTTCTACGAGGCGTACGCGCAAATCGCGCATCACGATCCGCTGGCGATCGTGAAATACCATCGCGCGATCACGCATTCGTTCGTGGGGCTGCCGTTCTTCGCCGTGCTGCTTGCCGCGCTTACCCCGCCCGTTCTCAATCTGCTCAAGCGGCGGTTCCCGCGCCTGCACGATTGGGAAGCGCCGCCCTTCTGGCTGCTCACCGTGATTTACGGCGTCGGGATTGCGAGCCACATCCTTCTCGACGTTATGACGTCGTTCGGCACGCGCATGTGGTACCCGATTTCAAAGCAGCGCTACTCGTGGGATCTGCTCTTCATCATCGACTTCGTGTTTACCACGATCATTCTTGCGCCGCAGGTGATCGCGTGGATCTATCGCGATCCGGCGAAGAGCCGCGGGCGCGCGCTGAAAATGTGGATCGCGTTTACCGTGGGAGATTTGATCGCGTGGCTGCTTACAGCCGCGGCTTCCTATCCATTTCATCTGTGGGTTGCGGTGCTGATCAGCGCGCTGCTCGCCGTGCTTTTCTTCGCGCCGGCGCTGCGCGGCTGGGGATTCACGGTCACGCGCGCGGAATGGTGCCAGGCCGGCACGTGCCTCACCATCGCCTATCTCTTCTTCTGCTCGGTCGCGCACCATCGCGCGATGCTGAAAGTGCGCGCGTTTGCAGACGAGCATCACATCCAGGTCGATCGGATGGGCGCGCTGCCGATCCCGCCGTCGCTGCTCGATTGGAGCGATGAGATTCGCACGCCCAATGGGATTTACGTCTCGCAATTCGATCTGCGCGAAAAGAATCCGCCGGCCTTTTATTTCGTCGCCGATTCGCCGCTCGACCAATACATCCTGCACGCTTTCGCGATGCCCGAGGTGCGCCTCTTCTGGCAATTCGCGCGCTTCCCGGTGATTCGCAGCTACGCCGAAGGCGGCCTGCACGTGGTCGAGCTCGGCGAAAACCGGTCGATGCAGGGAGGGCGCCGCGGACCGCAGCCGTTTACTTATCAAGTGGTGTTCGACAGCAGCGGCAAGATGATCCAGCAGGGTTGGCTCACCGAAGGAATGCCGCAGCGCGGCATCCGGCATCTCATCCCGCAGCAGCCGGTGGCGCGGCCCGACACACCCGAAAAGAACGCGCCGTGAAAATCCTGATCTTCAGCGACATTCATGGAGACGTGCGGACGCTCGAAAGCATCGTCGCGCAGCCCGCCGATCTCTACATCGCCGCGGGCGATCTTGCGACATTCGGCCGCGGGCTCGAACGCTGCGGCGAGGTGCTCAAGCCGCTCGGCGAGCGCCTCTGGGTGCTGCCGGGAAACCACGAAACGCACGACGACACGCGCGCCCTCTGCGAGAAATTCGGCTTCGCCGATTTTCACCGGCAAGTGCGCGCGCTCGAATCGGCGAAAGGCACCACGCAGTGGGCCGGCCTGGGCTACAGCAACATCACGCCGTTCAAAACGCCCGGCGAATATTCCGAGGAAGAAATCGCCAAGGCGCTCGCGGCGTTTGACGGGCTGCGGCCGCTCTACCTCGTGGTCCATTTCCCGCCGCTCGATACGAAGCTCGACGAGTATGCGCCCGGCAAGCACGCCGGAAGCCCCGCGCTCCGCGAATGGGTGCTGCGCGAGCAGCCGGTGCGCCTTTTCTGCGGGCACATCCACGAAACGGCGGGGCTCACCGATCGCCTCGGCTCAACCGAGTGCATCAACGTCGGCAAGCGCGGCTACACGATCGACATCTAGGCGATCGTTCGTCCATCGGCCCGTTGCGCAAGCCTACCGACCGTCTGGAGCTCGCGCTCCCAAGCGCCCGTCATTCTGAGGCCCGTTTTTGGCCGAAGAATCTCTCTTCGTGTGGAGCGCTGCGTAAACGTCACGCCGAAGAGAGATCCTTCCGGCACACGACGCCCTCAGGATGACGGCCGCTTCGATAGGTCGCACGTGTGATTGGGACGAACGCGTGATTGGGGTTATCGCGGGCTGTTTCTCGTCGGCGTCGCAGGATAAATCACGAGCTGGCGGCGGTCGCCCGAGCCTTCGCTCATGGTGCGGACGCCGGGTGCGCCGTTCAATTCCAAGTGGACAATCCGCCGCTCGCGCGACGACATCGGATTGAAACGAAATTCCTGCCCCGTCTCGCGGACGCGCTGCGCGGCCACGCGCGCCGAAAGCTTCAATTCTTCGAGGCGCGTCGCGCGGTAATCGCCGCAATCGAATCGCACGCGATCGTGGAGCTGCGGATTGAGCTTCAGCCAGCGGTGCGCCACGTGTTCGAGCGCGAGCAGCAGCTCGGCGTTGCGTTCGAGCAGAAAATCCTGATCGGCGCCGCGAAATGCGACCACCAGCGCCTCGCCATCCGGCCCGCCTTCGGTGTGAACGATCTCGTACTCGATCTCGAGCTGCATTTCGCGCACCACCAGATCGACGAACCGCTTCAGCTCGGCGGCGGCGCGTTCGCGGTCGAGAGGGACATCGCGCGGCGGCTGTTCCCGGCGCGCGGGACGCGATTGATTCCTGGGCGGAAAAGATCCTCGCTGTTCGCTCATTCTTTTTTCTTGGCCTTGAATTTACTCCGCGATGGAAGCGGTTGCGATCGATTCAAATACCATTGCTGCACCACGCCGATCAAGTTGCTTGTGAAGTAGTAGAGGTTCAAGCCGCTCGACAGGTTGAAGAAGATGAATCCCATGAATACCGGCATCAGCATCATCATTTTCTGCTGGGCCGGATCGGCCGTCGCCGTCGGGGTGGGCGTCATTTTCGTCATGAAATACGACGTGATCACCATCAGGATCGGCAGGACATAGTACGGGTCCTTCGCCGACAGGTCGTGAATCCACCAGATCCACGGAGCGTGCCTCAGCGCGATCGCGCCATTCAGCATCCGGTAGAACGACCAGATCACCGGAATCTGCACCAGCATCGGCAGGCAGCTTCCCAGCGGGTTGATGCCTTCGCGCTGGTACACCGCCATCACTTCCTCATTCATCTTTCGCTTGCGCGGATCGGACATCGAATATTTCTTGTACTTGTCCTGAATCGACTTCACTTCCGGCGCCACCAACTGCATCTTGCGCGCGGAGTGGAAGGTCCAGATGCGAATCGGCAGCAGCAGCATCGTCAACGCCAGCGTGAATACGACGATGGCCCAGCCGTAATTCGGGATGTACTTGTGCATCCACTCGAGGACGAAGAGCAACGGCTTGGCGATCACGCCGAACCAGCCGAACGACACCAGCTCTTCGAGCGACGGATGCACTTTGCCGAGCAGCGCCAGGTCCTTCGGCCCCACATAGGCTCGCAGTTTCACGGGGCCGGGATTCATCGCGCCGACGGCCATTTCCGCCTGCGGTTCGCTCACCGCCTGGCCATTGGCGGTCGAGTGGCGCCATTGCTGCCAGCTCCACAGGGAAATATCGGAGCCGTCTGGAATGAAAACCGCGGCAAAAAACTGGTCCTGGATTCCGGCATACTCCATGGGACCAGCCTCTTCGAGCGGCTCGATCTGATTTCCCGGCGTGCCCAGCTTCTTGAACGCCAGCGTATTCAACTTGCCGTTCTGCTTGTACATCACGCTGACGAACTGCGATTCCCTGAAGGCGGCGCGGTCGCCAAATCCGCCGCGCCAGGCGATGCTGGCGGGCAGCGGCTTGCCATCGAGCGTGGCGGTCACTTCGACCGATAGCTGGTAGTCCTGAGTGAAACTCAGCTTTTTGGTGACGTCGAGGTGGCCGTCGCTCCAGTGAAACGTCACCTGCACGGGCGCGGACGCGGTCTCCGTGGACGGCGTCATCTCATACAGCGCGGAATTCGCCTCCGCCTCGAGCTGCTTGTTCGCAAGCCCGATCGAGAAGGGCCAGCCGAGCTCCTGCGCGGCCTCGGGATCGACGAGATCGAGCGGACGCGGCGGTGTCTCTTCGTCCAGATATTTTTTCAGCTCCCAGCTGCGCACCACGCCGCCGCGGTTCGAGAGCTCGACGCGATATACCGTGCTGTCGACCACGAGGTTCGTTTCGCCCTTCGCCTCGACGGGCTTCGTAACCACCGGATGCGCGGGTGCGGCGGGAACAGCCGCCGTGGTTGCTGTCTTCGAGCCGGTGTTCTGCGCGGGCGCGGTCTGGACGGCGGATGGGCCCGGCTTCTGCGGCGGGATCGGAGGCTGGAAGAAATGCATCCATGCGAATGTGACGACGACAACCAAAACAACGAAAACGATGACGCGGGTCTGCTCCGACATCTCCTTCACTGCCGCAGCTCCCGTCCGCGCAGGCTGGCTGCCGGTGCCCCGGCAATCCGCTTGTGGTTCGCGGTTTCCGCCGCCGCTTCAGCGCCGCCGTCCGGCGATGGCGCGAGCCCCGGAAGTTCCTCCGGCACAGGATCGAATCCGCCCTGTGTGAAAGGACGGCATCGCAGGAGCCGCTTGATGGCGAGCGCGCTGCCCCGGCGAGCGCCGTGGCGCGCAACCGCTTCGTACGCGTAATTTGAGCAGGAGGGATAAAACTTGCACGCGCCGCCCACAAACGGCGCGAGTAGCATCATGTAGAGCCGAAGGAGAAACAGCAGCGTCCACGCGCTCAGCGATTTCGCCGCCACGTTTACTCCGCGCGCTTTTCCGTGCGCGGCAGCAGCGCCAGCAGCTCGGCTCCCAGCGGCAAGAACTTCGCCGTCGCTGCCGAACTGCGCGGATGAATCACGATGTCCCATCCCGGGGCGATCTCCTGTCGGTGCAATCGTAAGGTTTCGCGGAGCCGGCGGCGGGTGCGATTGCGCCTCACCGCGCTTCCCAGCGCCTTCTTGATGCTCCAGCCGAACCGGCTGACGTCGAGGCCATTGGGGCGAAGAAAAACCGTGAACTCGCGGCTCGTCCGCCGCCGCCCTTCGCGATACACCGCGTCGTATTCCACGCGGCGCACCAGGCGGCAGGCGCGCGGCAAATCGAGACGCGGCTCATCAGACGCGCGTGAGACTGTGGCGTCCCTTCTTGCGGCGCTGCGCGAGTACTTTGCGTCCACCTTGGCTCTTCATGCGTGCGCGGAAGCCGTGTTTCTTGTGGCGGGCGCGCACGTGCGGCTGAAATGTCCGTTTCGGCACCGATCTATCTCCTCTGCTTGGTTGGCCCTTCTCGGCGGCGGACTGCGCGCTCGGATACGATTCGAGGCCTAACGTGAATTACGTAGTGTATGCGACGGGAGTTACACGGTCAAGGAACGCTCGCGGACGAGTCCGAGCAGATGCCAGAGCTTATTGGGGTTCGCTTGGCGTGGGTGAAGAATTGTCGATCAGCCACTCGGCGCGTTTACCCGCTTCTGCGATAGCTGCCTTCTCATCCGCAAAGGTGACGTTTCGGTCTCGCGGAGTCCACGCCTGACTCTGATCTTTACCATCAATCCGATAGAGCGGGCGCCACGCCTCATTGGGCGTATGGTTTATCTGGCGAGCTGTCGCAACCACCGCAAAACCTTTGTAATCGTAACTGTTACTCATACTCACACGTATATTCTAGCATTCTGTGATCGGCTGCATTTATCTCCCGGATTCGGGTTTCCAGCAGCCAGCGGAGGGCGCCTACTTCACGGAACCAAGGACTTCCTTCGCTTGCTTGGCGTCTTCGGCTCGCACAAGCAGCCTGACGCCGCCCATCCACAGACCGGGCTCTTCGCCGCCCGCGTCGTCCGCGCTGACCATCGAATCGATGCCGGCGGCCTGGAGCGCGCCGTGAGCGAGTTCCGCTTCGAGTTTGTCTTGATAGTCGCCTATGACGATCAGTTCAGGGTTTTCGTTTTTCTTCATGGGTTCGTCTCAACTCAATTTTACGAAAGTGCGCTGCTTCATCAGCTGAGCCGCCTTGATTTTCTCATAGCGGGCAGAACCATGCTCTGATTCCCGTCTGGCGCTAGAGCGCGACTCAGAAGCCCGTGGCGCCGAAGGCCTGCTTCACATGGGGCTGGAAGAGATACCACAGAATCCACGCGTAGATCGCGGCGAGAATCAGCCGCCGGATCAGGAACACGAAGAAGAAAATATGCATGTGCCCGAACGGGCTGATGATCGAAAGAACCGAGCCGAGCAGGCCGATGCCCGTGAGCACGATCGTGATGATGCGCGCCCAGTTCTTGAGCTTTAATAGGCCCACGCCGACCACAATGTCGACCGCTGCGGATATCAGCAGAATAACCGCCAGGAAAGCGGCGCCCACTCCCGCCAGCGCGCCCATGCGCGATGCGCTCATCGTCGATACGAGCATCCCGCCCAGCAGACTGAACATCGCGCCCACAACCAGCAATCCGGCCCCGATAAATGCCAGCACCGCGAGAATCGTTACGCCAGTCGGACGCTGCATCATGAGCTCCTTCGCGCGAAGTGGTCGGCTGCGCTGATGACTCGTTCTCCTCGGATGCGACCATCGCGCCCCAGGGATTTCGCGCGAAGGTACCGCCAAGCCTGTCGGCGGTCAAGCCCAAACACGCGCCGGCCCGCGGCGGATCGGGCCGGGAAAAGCGCCTTTGGGACGGAGCGCCATCGGGTGTAGACTCCCGCGATAACGCTCCGCTCCGGTTTCGCCAGAATCCGGCTCTCTTAAGGAGTTCTACAGTGAGCAGGCCAGCAACGGGCCCGGTGGCAAAGCATCTTCGACCCTCCGGAGCGGTTTTCATCGGCTTGGTGCTCGCCTGCGCCGGAGCCGGATGGCTTCCATCCGCACGCGCCCAGTCGGCATCGCCCGCGCAGGCTCCGCCGCCCGCTTCACCTTCGGCCTCGACCGCCGCGACTTCGCCACCCCCGCAGGCCCCGGCTGCCAACGCTCCCGAAATGAGCACGCACGACAATCCCGTACCGCTCGAATCGCGCGTGAACCTGGTCCCGGTTCGCATCGTGGTGCGCGATTCGAATGGGAAAGCCATCGCCAACCTGCATCGCGAGGATTTTCAGCTGTTCGAGGACGGCAAGCCCCAGATCGTCTCGAATTTTACGGAGGAAACGCCGGCGGCGCTCTTGGAAGCCGCCGGGGCGAGCGCAGCCGAAAGCAAAACGGGCGAGGCAGCGGGGCAACCGGCCGCGGCCTTCCTGCCTCCCGGGCGATTCGTGGCGCTGCTTTTCGACGATCCGCACCTCAACCTGCAAGACCTGATGCGGGCTCGCATCGCCGCGATGAGCTACGTCGAGAAATTTCTGGCGCCCACCGATCGCGTCGCCGTCTTTACGGTGTCCGGACAGATGCAGACCGATTTCACGGACGACCGCGCTAAGCTCCGCGCAAACCTCGCGGAACTGCTGCCCCGCGGGGTCACTGCGGGCGATCCTTCCGTGTCCGCCGACTGCCCGGTGATGGACTACTACGAAGCGGTCGAAATCCAGGACCACCACGATCAGAACGTCATCGATGTCGCCACGCAGGATGCGGTCGCGTGCCTCGAATCACAGTCGGCCACCTCGCCCTCGCAGCAGAGTCCGGGCGCCCAGGCTACTCTGATCCAACAGGCGCAGACGCTCGCCGAAGCGACGGCGCTGCGCATGGAGGAAATGGGCGACGAAGAGACGGAATACGCCCTGCGCCGCCTCAGAGAAGTCGTCGACCGCATGTCGGTATTGCCGGGGCAGCGCAGCATCGTGCTGATCTCGCCCGGCTTCATCTACCCGAATCGCGAAGTGGAATTTTCGGATCTCGTGGATCAGGCCATTCGCCAGAACGTGTTCATCAATACCCTCGATGCGCGAGGACTCTACGTTCCCGATCTCGGCGACATCTCGCAGTCCACCAACGACCCCGACCCGGTGACGGCGGGCTATCGCAGCAGGCTGCACCTCGACGGTCAATCGTCTCAAGTGGAAGTGCTGATGGATCTCGCCTCGGAGACGGGCGGCATGTCGTTTCACGACAACAACGATCTCGGCGCCGGCCTGCGCGAACTCGTCTCCGCGCCCGACGCCTACTACCTCCTCGCGTTCGTGCCGCAAAATCTCAAGTACGACGGCCACTTCCATTCGATTAAAGTCAAGCTGGCGGAAAACAACAAATACACGATCCAGGCGCGCAAGGGATTCTACGCCCCGAAACACGGAGAGACGCCCGAGCAAGTGGCGGCGCGCTCCATCCAGGACGCGCTCTTTTCGCAGGAGGAGCAGCACGGATTGCCCGTCGCGCTGCAGACGCAGTTCTATAAAATCGGCGCCACCGACGCGAAGCTGGCGGTCCTCGCGCACGTCGATCTCAAGCACGTCCGCTTCGATAAGGCCAACGGCCGCAACGACAACGACCTCACCGTGGTGGCCGCGCTCTTCGACCGCAACGGCAACTACGTCACCGGAACGCAAAAAGTGATCGAGATGAAGCTGCGCGATGAAACGCTCGCCAAACTCAGCCAGACGGGCGTGACGGTGCGGACGAACTTCGACGTGAAGCCGGGAGATTACGTCGTGCGCCTCGTCGTGCGCGATTCGAATGCGGCGCTGCTCGCGGCGGAAAGCGGATCCGTGGAGATTCCATATTAGCGACGCGAGCATGCAACGCGAGGAAGGTGCCTTATGACAATTCGGCAAATCACGCGATTCCTGCCAGCCATTGCGCTGGCAATGACGACGTCCGCCGCTTTTTGCGCGCCGGCGCGCGCGCAGCAACCGCCTCCTCCCCCGCCGGCCGCCCAGACGCCCGCAACGAACGCGAACGCGGCGCTGCCCGAAACCCCCGCAAGTTCCACGCCCGTGCTCCACGCCGAGTCGCGCGTCGTCCGCGTCGACGTGATCGTCACCGACAAAAAGGGCAATTACATCCACGATCTCACGCCGAAAGATTTCCGCGTCTACGACAACGACAAGGAGCAGCAGATCGTCAACTTCTCGTTCGGATCGTCCGAAAGCGCTGCGCAGGCTCCCGAGCGCCACTACATGGTGCTGTTCTTCGACGATTCGACCATGGATCTCGGCGATCAGGCGCGCGCCCGCCAGGCCGCGCTGAAATTCATCGACGCCGACGCCGGTCCCGACCGCGTGATGGCCGTTGTCGATTTCACGGGCGCGCTGCGCATCATCCAGAATTTCACCGGCGATCCCGCGCAGCTCAAGCGCGCCACCCAGTACGCGAAGGCATCCGCCGTTTCGCCCAACGATCCCGATTTCCCATCGGGAAACGCGCAGGCGGGCGCGCCGATGCCAAGCCTCTTCAATAGCGGCAATGATTTCGGCGTCTACACGCTCCTGCTGGCGGTCCGCACGCTGGCCAAGGATCTGGCCGCGGTTCCCGGCCGCAAGAGCGTGGTGCTGTTCACCGAAGGATTCCCGCTGACGCCCGACGCCGAGATCGAGCTCACCGCAACCGTCTCCGCATGCAATCAGGCCAACGTCGCGATCTATCCGCTGGACGTGCGCGGGCTCGTCGCGCCTATGCCAACCGGCACGCAGCTCCTACGCCAAGCCGCCCCGAGCGCAGGGCCGCATCTCGTCCTCGCCGCGTTCCCACAGAAAGGTGGCCCGGGTGGCGGAGGTGGTGGCGGTCGAGGCGGCGGGGGCGGCGGCGCTCCCACTGGCGGAGGCGGTCATGGCGGAGCGCCTGGCGGCGGAACGGGAGGCAAGGGCGGAACACCCGGCGGTGGCGGCGGTATGCCTTCCCGCCCGTACTCGCCCTACGGCACAAATCCATACGGAACTACGCAGCCTCAGGCGATTCTCCCAACTCTTCCCGATTCCGGCACGGCGAGCCAGTCGGTGATGTACGCTCTCGCCGACGGCACCGGCGGATTCCCCATCCTCAATACCAACGACCTGCTCGGCGGCCTCGCCAGGATCGCGCAGGAGCAGAACGAATACTATTTCCTGGGCTACGCGCCTTCGGATTCGCCCGACGGCTCCTGCCACACGCTGCGCGTCAAAATGGACCGCGGCGGATTCAAAGTGCGGGCACGCACCGGGTACTGCACCGCGAAGCCAAAAGACATGCTGGCCGGAAAGCCGGTCGAGAAGGATCTCGAAGCCGACGCTACCAAGGCCGCGGCCGGTGCAATCGGTGGGACGATCGAGGCGCCCTTCTTCTACACGTCGTCCACCGAAGCGCGCGTCAACGTGACGATGGAAATTCCCTCCTCCTCGGTGCAATTTTCCAAGGACAAGGGAAAATACCACACGGACATCAACGTCCTCGGAATCGCTTACGCGCCCGATGGCTCGGTCGGCGCGCGCTTCAGCGATCAGATCACCTACGATTTCGAAAAGGACGAGTGGAAAGATTTCCTGAAATCGCCGATGCGCTACCAGAATCAGTTCGCGATCGCGCCGGGGAAATACCGGCTCACGGTCGTTCTCTCGGCCGGCGGCCAGGATTTCGGAAAATACGAAGAGCCGCTGGCAATCGACCCCTACAACGGCAAGTTCAGCTTGAGCGCCATCGCGCTCAGCAATCAGATCCAGCCGGAGGCGGGCATGGGCGCCGACATCGAAGCCGATCTGCTGGCCGATCGCACGCCGATGATCGTCAACGGCATGCAGGTGGTTCCCTCCGGCAGCAATCGCTTCAAGAAGACGGACTCGGTCGCGCTATACGCGCAGGTCTACGAGCCGAAGCTCGTCGATCCGAATCCCCCGGCGATTCGCATCGCCTATCGCGTGGTCGACGTGAAAACCGGCAAAAAGGTATTCGAGGCGTCCAATATCGATCCCTCGAAGGCGATTCAAAAGGGCAGCCCGGTCGTCCCGATCGGCCTGATGGTTCCCGTGAAGGATATCCCGCCGGGAAATTATCGCCTCGACATGCAGGCCTACGACACCACCGGCTCGCTCACCACAATCCGCACCGTCCAATTCGTGGCCGAGTAGCGCGGAGAGGCTGGCCCGAGCAGCAGCCTTCGCGTTCTCGTGGCCTCCGTGGAACTACCGTGCCGCAGGCGTATTCTTGCTGCAACAAATACCGCATTATCACTACTCCCTTCGGGAGCTAAACAGGCGTTAAATGGGACGAAATGGCCGCTTCTGGCCGTTTCTTGCGCGATGCCGACCCACCGAGAGCGAACCGAGCGAGCCTTCCGCGCGTATATGGACTTGCTCGACGCCGAAGAACATCTCAAGGATGCGCTGAAGGATCCGCTCCAGCTAGCCGGCTTGACGGTCGAGGGGTTTCGCCTGCTGGAGATGCTGCACCGCGAGGGCGCCTTGCCCATCGCGCACATCACGAAGAGGCGCGGGCGAAGACGGGAAAGCACGCTGGAGGTGATCGGGCGGCTCGAGAAGCGCGGATGGGTGCGGAGGGCGATCGTCAAGCTGCCGGCAGTGAGTTTCGAACGCGCCCACTTGCCGAAGTCCAAAAAGGACGTTCCGAGGGAGGGCCAGAAAATCGCAGTCGCGGGTTTGACGGCCTTCGGCAAGAGGCTCATCGTGGATGTTCTGATGAACTATTCGAAAGTGTTCGAGAGCATCATGCGGGGGGATCGATGGACGCGAACAGGCGTCGCTGAGCCGGATTTGCCGGAAGTTGCGCGCGGGCGACCCGGTGAAGTTTTTCCGAGAGATTCGGCTGGTGGACGAAGATCAGGAAGCGGCGGAACTGAGCGAGAAGGCGGTGGCTGAGTTGGAGCGGCTCACGGCCCGAAGGCGAGGGCCGAGTCGACGGTTGAGAGTTTAGAGTTGAGAGTTGACAGTCGAAAGTCGGGGCCGCAACTCGAAGACCCGCCACAGCGGGCGCAAAAGGCGCGCATGCTGCGGGTGAACCTGCGCATTGGTAGGACCTCAAATATCCGATCCTACCTACCTCGTGACGAAACGCCGATCTTCCATTACGATCTTCCCGAAGGAGTTTCTCCCATGTGTCGAAATATCAAGACGCTCTACAATTTCGATCCGCCCGTCACCCCGGACGAGGTCCGCGCCGCCTCTCTCCAGTTCGTCCGCAAGATCACCGGCTTCAACAAGCCGTCGCAAGCCAACGAGCTCGCGTTCACGCGCGCAGTCGACGAAATCGCGCACATCTCGCTCCATCTCCTCCACTCGCTCGAAACCGCTGCGCACCCGAAAAACCGCGAAGAGGAAGCTGGCAAAGCAAAAGCCCGCGCCGCCGAAAGATTCGGCGCCGCCTGACGCAGCATTTGACTTGCTTCCGACTGGCATGCGCTCCTACCTCACAAATGTGAGAACAACTTCGCGCCGCATTCGGGCTTCTATGGCCCCGCCCGCGTGTCCAGAAGATGGCGGTGGCATGTACCGTCGGTTGGCGGGCAAATTCCGCGTTCGGCGTTCTTTCAGCGACAGGCCGGCCAATTCAGCCAGCGCCGACACGATCAGCGACGTGCGAATGTATGTGCCTCGGAGCACATTTTCTCCGACGACATAAACTGCCCTTCCGGTAGAGGAAAGGACGCGTCTCACTTCACCGATCGCGGCGCGCATGTCACGAATATATCTGCGGAGAACACCTTCGTACCGCCTCTCCAACTTGGGCCGCAACTCTAGGGCGTCAATGACGGATTCGATCTCCTGGTCGTACTCTGACACCGAGTTCGCTGCCTCACTGCCAACACTATCCGCTCGAATCCGGCGTAGGTCGCCGACCTTGTAGCCCATCCATACTAATGAGAACTTACTGCAGCGGATGTAGTCGATAGCGTTCAGATACGGCGGCGATGTAAGTACCAGGTCGACAGACTGACAAGGCAACGGTAAGCGGCGCGCGTCGCCCAATTTGATAGTTGGCTGGTGCCCTCGGTCAGGCGTTGCCCTATCGATAGCATTTGCGATGACTAGCTCGACGGCGGACAGGAATTTGTTGAGGGGTTTCCCCGGCGCGGTATCGAACACTCTGTGCGGGCGGCTATGCGACAGATCCATCGCCCGCGATGCGCCTGATTGTTTGCTGATGATGAGTCGTGAAAATGCGCACCACAGGGCGTCCCGCGTTACGTCGGATCGAAGCGAACGAATAGCCGTAGACAGGGCAGCAAGTTGACGACGGGCGTAGCCATCAAACCAGTAGCGGACGAACTCGGCGGTTTCTTCGTCCGCATATGGCGGATAGGCGTCACCCGACCTTATGTTCTTGAATTCAACCAGTGCACTTCGAAGTACGTCGTTTGCTTGGTCACGAACCTCCTTGGGGTCGAGGCTGGTCGTCCACACCCGAGAAACCAAGACTGCTAAGGGATCAACGTCAAACCCCAATCCTCGGTGGCCTAGGGAACGGGCCATCGCCATGACCGTGCCCGATCCCGTCATGGGATCGAGCACGCGCAAGTCATCCATATTCGACATCGCTTGTAGCGCAATGCCAGGCGCCATGCGCGCCGGAAACGGATGAATCGGGCCGCGCCCCAGAGTTTCGAAGATCGTCTTATCGTGCGACTTCAACATGTAGTCGGAGCCTCTCACACAATCGAGCCATCAGTGTTCGTCCGCAAGATGGGCGTTGGTTGCCGAGACCACAGCAGCAAGGACGTTCGTCGGGCTTTGTTCGATTCCGACTACCGTGGCCGACGCAGACATATACCCCGGAGCCATCTGTGACATGCCCCGACACAGGTCCATCAACTCCTCGACGGAAACCTTGACGGGAGGCGTCCGGACGGCCAACGCCACCATTAAACCATAGTATTCAACAGCGTTTCCGTGGTGGTTCTGCTGAAGCTGGTATACCGTCTCGATGATCTCCTTGTAGGGCGGGCGCTTGGGCTGTGATGCCTCTAGCTTGTCTATCCAAGCTCTACTCTCCTCCGGGAGGCTGCACGTCTGAAACAGTTCGCGGAGGCGAGTTAGACCGAGTTTCTTTGTGGGCGCGATCCTCACAAGTCGAGCCAGATCGTCCACGGTGATCAACGTGATTGTCCTCGGCTTTTTCTCAGCGATAGTCGCCTCGCGGTCCCTCGCGATTTGTTGGGCGACCGAAGCATCCTCACCCCTCGTGGTGGCAAACGCGGGCGCCACGACAAGTGCGTGCTCAGCCTTGAAGGCGTCCCGATGTAGCGCGACTACGCTGATGCCGATATCACCGGCAGGAACACGCTTTCCGTCCTGTTGAGTGCTTTTAGCTTCAAGGGTTACCGAGTAACGCAACGAATTACCCGATCCGTCGCCGCCCAGCACGGCGACGGCGAGACCGTCGGGTTTATCTTTTCCGGGGTCCTTAGCGCTCTTTCGACCTGGCTGCGATGCTTTGAATCCCAGTTTCTCGAACGCGGCGACAAGCTCAACTTCGAGTCGGTGTTTATCGTTGCGCGCCTCCCGCAGTGCGTTGGCCACGGCCAGCGCTGTTCGAGGGCCAGTTCGCGAGGCTACGTCACGAAGGTATTGGTCACGCGTTGACATGATGGCGTCGATTTCCAGCTGGGAATGGCCGGCTTGGAAAAGCTGAGACTCGAGCAGAACCTCAGCCATGGCAAACAGTTCCAGCGGCAAGCCCGCGGTCGTGTTTGCGAAGTCGTCGTAGAACGCGGACACGAACGGGTGGAACCCATTGATGCGCATAAGTCCCGTCTGCGCGTCATACATCGCAATGCCCCGGTCGGGTGCCACGTCAAACACAACCTCACTGCCTGCGACAAACGACTCTGGGGTCTCTGCCCGCTTCTCGAGTATCGAGACCAAATCCCAACGTCCCGGTTCGTCGGTCTCAGGCGGTAGCGCGATGTAGTTTGAGGACGCCTTGCCGGCAAGCGCCGCGCGCACGAGCTCGATGATGGGACGGCGAGAGACGCTGCCGGGGCTGGCCGCTAGGGTGCTGGCGAGCTTTGCGCCCGGGGTTAGGTCTGCGTCATACTTGTTGAGGAACTGTCGAACGTGGTTGAAGATTGCCCGCAGGATGTTCTGCGCGGCCGCCCGCACGGGTCCTTCTCGTATTCGCTCGCGATCCGACTGGAGAAAGTCGTCCAAGCCATCGATGTGAACAACGATGCGCATGCGACCGAAAGTGCCATGCCTGAGCTCATCAGGCGGGATTCCAAAATGTCCATCTTCCACATTGATGAGCCGATCGCGAACGTAGACGAAAAAGCCGTAGCTCCGGAAGATTTCATCCGATTTACCTGTGAGGAGGTCCTTGTAAGCCTCAGCGTACCCGGTTATGCGCCCAAGGATGCTGTGGGTCAGGCCAAATCGCTTGGCCGAGTCATTTTCTTGGTTCTTATCCTCTTCCGGCGTGGTTTGATTTTCGGCGGGCTTCGGCAGATCAGTGATGTCGCTGCCTAAGATCCACTTCTTAAGTCGTCCTTTGCTGGCTTTGCTGGGCTCCAGCTTGTTCCCGTTGAAATAGACCTCGAAGTCATCGCGCAGAGGCAGTGCGGTCCGGAGCACCCATTGTAATCGGCCGCGCTCAATCTGATGGACCTTGGCCTTGAGATCGGAGAGGATCGCAAATGTCCACGAACTGCTCGATCCAGTCCCGAACAGCTTGAATCCTGACTTCTGAAAAGTGGCGGCATCAGTCCAGTTCTTCAAGGCCAACTTGGCCTGATCCTCGGTCAATTCTCGAAGAGTTATGCGAATTGGCGATTTTGGCTCGACCTCTTCCTCGCCGCGTTCATCAACGTCTTTGAAGTTCATCGATGTCGAGTAGTATTTGTTTCCCTTCTTCGAAATGTGCGTTAATCGATTTGCGAGCACATACGTAGCCAGCTTTCCAATGCCAAATTTTCCGATCTGCTGTCGGCCACGCGGCCGCTCCTGCAGCGCTCGCTTTATGCTCTTGCCGATAAGCCAATGGACTTTTAGGCCATCCGCATCCATTCCCTCGCCATCGTCTAGGACGGCGATCGTCGCACCCTGGTCGTGAAAGTCGGCGGGCAACAACACGCCAACGCGCTGCGCTCCGGCGTCGAACGAGTTGGCCACCAGCTCCTCTATGGCCTTATTGGGGCTGGCGTACAACCCCTCAGAGAAAAGTCGGACGATGCCATAGCTGAGTCGGACATCGATCTTCTCGCTCTCTTTGCCCGTGGTCGAATAAATTGGATCACTCGTCATGTCAGTTTGTTCTTCCCAAGTCGAATGGGCTCAAGTGAAAAGGAGAATGTAAGAGAGTACTCCAAAACGCTATCACACACTTCGAGGCGAGTTTACTGATTTTTGACTTATCTGTTACCGACCTCAGAAAGTCGTCTAACGCCGCGTGCCTCCGACACCTAACGATCTGGTAGGATGATTTGGCTCGCGTGTCCGCGCGGGGATGCGAACAAATCCGAAGATGAGGTGACTGGGCGTTGGCGCAATCGCGTTCATCGAAGAGCAAAGGCCCGAGGAAAGCTGGCGGCGGGAAGAAGCTGAGGATTGGGCTGATCGGATTTGGGACTGTGGGGCGTTCCGTGGCCAAGATTCTCACCGAGGACGCGGGCGGGCCGCTGCTGCTGACGCACATCTGCAATCGCAACATCGAGAAGAAAAAGATTGCGGGGCTGCCTTCGCAGATCCGCTGGACGTCCGATCCCGACGCCGTGATCGGCTCGGATGTGGACGTAGTGGTCGAGCTTGTGGGCGGGCTCGAACCTGCGGGCGAATGGGTGCGCGAGGCGCTGCGCAAGGGCAAGTCGGTGGTCACCGCGAACAAGCTGCTGATTTCCGAATCGGGGCCGGAGCTCGTCGATCTGGCGCGCAAAGCGGGCAAGCGGCTGGAATTCGGCGCGTCCGTGGCGGGAGGAATTCCCGCCATCATCGGGATTCAGGAAGGGCTCGCGGGCGACCGCCTCTACAAGATCGCGGGAATCCTGAATGGCACGTGCAATTTCATCCTTACGAAAATGGAATCGACGGGCGCGAGCTTCCACTCGGCGCTCAAGGAAGCGCAGGAACTCGGCTACGCGGAGGCTGATCCCAGCGCGGACGTGGACGGCATCGACGCGCGCGCGAAACTCGTGATCCTGACGCAGGCCGGGCTGCGGCTGCGCGTGCGCAGCGAGCAGATCGCGGCGCGCTCGATCTCGCCGATCGAATCGGCGGACTTCATGTACGCGCGCGAACTCGATTGCACGATTCGCCAGATTTCACTCGCGCTGAAAGACGGCAGCGCCGGCGTACGGCTTTCCGCCGCGGTGCAGCCCGCACTGATTCCGGAGGCGTCGCTGATGGCGCACGCGCAGGGCAGCCAGAATGTCGTCGCGGTGACGGGCGAATTCGGCGGGCGCGTGATTTTTTCGGGCTACGGCGCGGGCGGCGATCCGACGGCGGTCGCCGTGATTTCGGATTTGTACGCGATCGCGCGAAGCACGGGCGCGCCAGCCGAAACTTTGCCGGGCGCGGCGGAGACGCCGGATTCCGTGAACGGCGATTTCACGGTGCGACACTATTTGCGGTTCGTGGTGCGCGACCGGCCCGGGATCGTCGCGGGGCTCGCGACGGTGCTGGGAAAATATCAGATCAGCATCGACGCGCTGCTGCAGAAGCCGGGGTTCCCGCACTCGGCGCTGTCGTTTGTGATGACGCTCGAGCCGTGCGACAGCGCGGTGCTGCAGCGGGCGCTCGAAGAGATCGCGCGGCTCGATTTTCACGTCGAGCCGCCGCTGTGCTTGCCGATTTTCCTCGATTGAGACAAAGCGAAGAGTTCCTTCAGGGGCTAAAGCCCATCGTTTGTCGATCATTATGTCGGAGCTGAAGCTCCGACCCCCTAAAGTGCCAAGCATCGGGAGCTTCGGAGGTTGTGCGGAGCGAGAATGCAGGCGTGTTTCAACACAGAGGACACTGAGAAGGCACAGAGGGCGCAGAGAACAAATCCCCGGGGCTGAAAGCCCCTTTTTTGCCGCGCTTTTCGCGGGCCTGAAGGCCCACGCTTCCACCGTATGCCGGGTCGCAAAAAAGGCGACCCGCCGCTACAAAGGCGGGGCCGAAACCCGGGGCTCCGATTCGCGGGTCCCACACAGACTGACGTCCTCACCCAACTCCGAAGGCCCACGCTCCCACCCACAACTTCGGCGAGACGGCGAGACGCCCTTCGTTCCGCTCCCTTCCCGCGTCAGGGCAGGCAGGGCAAACCAGCGCTAGGCTGACGTGGATTTGGCGTTGAAGAGCGGGGCGAACTCGTCCTCGACGAAAGTCTCGTAGGAAGTGGGCGTCGTGTTGCTGTCGGTGCGCTCTTCGAGCGCGGCCATGTGGCCGGAGTTGAGCGCGTCGCACATTTCGAGCATCAGGTCCGCAAAGTTGTCCGACATTCCCATTTGGACGAACGCGGCGCGCACTTCGCTGAAAGGCAACTGCAGGTAGGAGAGGTTGGGATTGCCGATCGCGAGGCCGATGACCGAAGCAGCCTCGACCATGCTGAGGTCGCGTTCGCCGAGAAGCTCCTGCGTGTTTGCGCCCGTGAATTCGAGCGAGAGCAGCGCGTCGGCGGCGTATTCGCCGATATCCTGCGTGGCGATCAGAGGGAGATCGAGGTCGCCGCGCAGCGGGCCGCGGTAGTTCCCATGGCTTTGATGATTCCAGCCTGCGCGAGCGTGTTTTCCATGAAGTAGCCGGCGCGAATGAAGCAGACGTTGAGGCTCGCGATCTGGCTGAGGCGCTCTTCGAGGTAGTGCAGGCCGGCCACGGGGCCAGTTTTGTCTTTTTTGTCCGCGCCGAAGCTGCTGAGGGCGACGGCGTAATCGACTTCGGATGCTTCGAGCGCGGCCGCGATCGAGTCGATGACGCGATCCTGGAAGGCGCGATAGTCGCGGCTGGCGGGATTCGGAGGAATCATCGCGTAGACGCCTTCGGCGCCGGCGAAGGCCTTGGTGAGCGCGAGGCGATCGGTGAGATCGCAGATGCAAGGCTCGGCGCCCTTGGCCACGAGGCGCTGCAAACGGTCGGGGCTGCGTCCGATGACGCGGACTTGCTTTCCTGCATCGAGCAGGCTTTCCGCCACAACGTGGCCGCTGTTGCCGCTCGCTCCGGTGACGACGTACATGATGTCCTCCTTCTCGGCTCGAAACTCGTGCTTCGGATTGGATGCCGGCGCCTCGGTGGCGGAGGCAAGGTGCAACGGTTGCGATTGGCGGCGCGAAGATCGCGCGCTGACGGCCGACCTGCGCGCCGTGCGCCTCGCCGGGGGCGTTAGGGAGGCGAGGCTGGCGCCATTCTTGCGCTGCGGAATGCGGGAGTCAAGCGGAGTGCACATTGTTTGACCGGCCTACGCCGGTCCCCTAGAATGAAATCGCGATGAGCGTGACGCAGAGCGAGAAAGCGAAGAGATTTCGGGCGCTGCACAAGCTGCCGATGGCCGTGGGTGCGGCGATTGAGGCAGGCGGGCCGGGCGCGTTCATCATTCCGAATCCGTGGGATGTTGGCAGCGCGCGGATTCTGGCGGGGCTGGGATTCGAGGCGCTTGCGACGACCAGCAGCGGCTTTGCGTATTCGCTTGGGAAGCGCGATGGGATGACTTCGCGCGATGAGTTGTTCGCGCATTGTCGCGCGATTGCCGAGGCGGTGGATGCGCCTGTGGCCGCGGACCTGGAAAAATGTTTCGGGGATGAGCCGAAAACCGTTGCGGAGACGATTCGCCTCGCGGGCGCGACGGGGATTGTCGGCGGATCGGTGGAAGATGCGAGCGGCGACGACCAGCGGCCGATTTACGATTTTCCGCTCGCGGTCGAGCGCGTCGCGGCGGCCGTGGAGGCGGCGCGGGCGCTGCCGTTTCCGTTTACGCTGACGGCGCGCGCGGAGAATTTCCTGCATGGGCGCGCCGACCTGGACGACACGATTCGGCGGCTGCGGGCGTTTGCGCAGGCGGGCGCCGAGGTGCTGTTTGCGCCGGGGCTGCCGAGCCTCGAAGCGATTCGCGCGGTGTGCGCGGCGGTTGCGCCGCGTCCTGTGAATGTGCTCGCGGGCATCAAAGGGTCGTCGTTTCCTGTGGCGGAGCTTGAAGCGGCGGGCGTGCGACGGATCAGCCTCGGCGGAGTGTTATCGCGCGCGGCGTATGGCGGATTGATTGGCGCGGCGCGCGAGATGAAAGAGAACGGGACGTTTGGATTTGTGGATCGGGCGGCGCCGAGCGCGGAAGTGGCAGGTTACATGATGCCGCCGAAGAATCGCGCCGGCGCGGCCTAACGGATGTGGAGCAGAATGAAGAGCGCGTGGAGCGCGCGGTCGTCGGCTTCACCCAGCAGATCCCAGGCCGCAACAATCGCGCGCGCGGCTTTTCGGAATTCTTCGTCGCACACTGTTTTCAAGTTCCCGAGAACCATACGGGAAATGTTAGTGGTGGTCCGGCACGAAATCAATAGCGCCGGAGAGAGAGTTTCCAGATTTTGAACGCAAGGACAGCCTGATGTTCGAGACACTCACGGAAAAGCTGCAGCGCACATTCAAGAATCTGCGCGGGCAGGGGAAGCTCACCGAGGAGCATCTCGACGCGGCGCTCGCGGAAATCCGCGAGGCGTTGCTCGAAGGCGACGTCAATTTGCAGGTGGCGGACGAATTCATCGCGCACGTGCGCGAGAAGGCGCTGGGGTCCGAAGTGCTGCTGCAACTTTCGCCCGAGCAGCAGGTGGTGAAAATCGTGCGCGACGAGCTGGCGGAACTGCTCGGGCGCGAGGCGCGGCCGCAGTTTGCGTCGCGGCCGCCTTCGGTGTGGCTGATCTGCGGGCTGCAAGGATCGGGCAAGACGACATCGACCGGAAAACTTGGGAAATGGCTCGCGGAGCACGGACACCGGCCGATCGTGGTGTCGACGGACGTGTACCGGCCGGCAGCGCGCGAGCAACTGGCGCAGGTGGCGAAGGCGACAGGCACTCCGATCTGGCCCGGCACTGGGACCGACAAGCCGCTCGAAATCGTGCGTGGGGCGGTGCGCGAGGCGAAGCTTTCCGCGTGCGACGTGATTCTCGTAGACACGGCGGGGCGGCTGCATATCGACGATGAATTGATGAACGAACTCTCGATGCTGAAGAAGGAGCTCGGCCCAGCGGAAATTCTGTTCGTGGCCGACGCGATGATCGGGCAGGACGCGGTGCGGTCGGCCGGCGAATTTCACAAGCGGCTGGGCGTGACAGGCGTCGTCCTGACGAAGATGGACGGCGATGCGCGCGGCGGCGCGGCGCTTTCGATCCGCAAGGTCACGGGCGCGCCGGTGAAGTTCGTCGGCGTGGGCGAAAAATACGATGCGCTCGAGCCGTTTTTGCCGGACCGGATCGTGGGGCGGATTCTCGGCATGGGCGACGTGCTGGGGCTGATCGAGAAGGCGCAGAAGAACGTCGACGAGAAACAGGCGCGCGAGCTCGAACGCAAGCTGCGCGAGAACGAGTTCACGCTCGAGGATTTCCGCGACCAGCTGCAGCAAATTCGCAAGATGGGCTCGATCGAGCAGCTGATGGGGATGCTGCCGAAGGTGGGGCCGTTCGCGAAGATTCCGAAGGATGCGTCGCTCGACGAGAAACAGCTGAAGTCGATCGAGGCGATCATCAATTCGATGACGGCGGCGGAGCGCGCCGACGCGAACGTGATCGACGGCAAGCGGCGCAAGCGGATCGCACGCGGCAGCGGGACGTCCGTGCAGGAAGTGAACCAGGTGCTGAAGCAGTACTCGGACATGCGGCGGATGATGAAGCAGTACGGCAGCATGGCGAAGATGAAGATGCGCGGGATTGGGAAGCTGGCCGGATTGAAGTGACGGGCCTCGCTGACGCAGCGGCGACGGCAAAGTCGAAGAGAGATTCTTCGCTTCGCTCAGAATGACGGCGTACTTTCCCCGTGATAGCAGATAGGAGTTGCGATGCCGATTGTGATGGACAACACGCTGAACCAGATTCGGACGACGGCGGCGAGCGGCGGGCTGCGCACGGAGCGGGCGAAGCGGCTGGCGGAGCTGATTCGGAAGATCGGCGACTATCGCTGGGTGGGAGTTTACGAGGTGGGGGCGGAGAACGTGTCGATCATGGGATGGAGCGGGCCGGGCGCGCCGGAGTATCCGACGTTTCCGGTGACCAAAGGGCTGACGGGCGCGGCAGTCGCGGAGAAGAAAGCGGTAATCGTGGGCGATGTCCGCAAAGATCCGCGGTATCTCACGGCTTTCGGCAGCACGCTCTCGGAAATTATTGTTCCGGTGCTTTCGCCCGACGGGCGCGTGATCGGGACCGTGGACGTCGAGAGCGAGAAGGCGGATGCGTTTTCGGCGCGCGACCAGCAGACCATCGAGCAGTGCGCTGAAGCGGCGAAGTTGCTGTGGCTGCTGGCTTGAGTTTCGGCGGCGCGTGCTAGAAGCAAAGTCAAAAGCCCCACCCTCACAAACCGAGGATGGGGCACCCGGAAAAACTTTCGCTCGATCGGAGATTGCGCGTGGATGGGCGCTCTCGGCGGCGACGAACCTGTCGGGTCGCCACGCGTTGCCGGGATCGAAATGCCCAGGGCTGAAGCCCATCTTAAGGGCTCGGGGTTTTCCCCCTGCTGAAGCAGGGGGCTTCCACCTGAAATTCGAAAGCCTTCGCGGTCGCGAAGTGCGCGACCCCGCCTCTACAAAACCGGATGATCCCGTCACCGCGCCTGCTAAAGCTTTAACGGGCGTTCGTTCCAGGCGACATCCCAGTAGCGGCCGAATTTGCGGCCGTTTTCGGTGAAGATGCCTACCCTCGCGAAACCAAAACGCTCGTGGAGCGCCGCGCTTGCGGGATTCGGGAGCGTGTAGCCGGCGACGATGCGGCGAATGTCTTCGCTTTGCAGCGCATCGAATAACGCGCCGTAGAGGCGGGCGCCGATTCCTTTGCCAATGGCGCGCTGATCGCAATAGATCGTCGTTTCGACTGTGGTTTCGTAGGCGGCTTTGGGACGAAAGCGAGTGCTTCCTGCATATGCGACCACGGAGCCGTTTTCTTCGGCGACGAACAAGCGGTAGCGTCCTGACGCGGCGAACTGGCTGAACCAGGCTTCGCGCCGCTCGACGGTATAGGGCTCAACGTCGAAGGTGACGGGCGTGTGGACGACGTAGTGATTGTAGATTTCGGTGAGGCGAGGCAAGTCGGCGCGAACCGCCGGGCGGATAGAAATGTCGGACATGTCTCCGTCTCTGCCGCATGATAGCCCGGGTTGGGACAGATTGCGATTGGTGAAAGCGGCGGGGTCCGTTATACTGATTGGATTGAAGTAAGGAGGAATTGCTCGTGTTAACGATACGCCTTGCCAGGATCGGCAAGAAGAAGCGCCCGTTCTACCGCGTGGTAGTGACGGAAAAGACGCGGCCGCGCAACGGCCGATTCGTCGAGATCGTGGGAACGTACGACCCGCTGAAGAAACCTGCTGCTGTGGAGCTCAATAGCGAGCGCGTGCAGTACTGGCTCAGCAAGGGCGCACAACCAAGCGATACCGTCCGAAGCTTCCTGCGCAACCCCAAGCCTGCCTAAAGCGTCCCATTCTACAGAGTGTCATGTGCATTGTTATCGTACCCGCTCAAGCGAATTTCTCCGCTGGGCACGGCACACTGTGGAGGAACGGCCATGAAGGAGCTGGTGGAGCAGATTGCGAAAGCACTCGTAGATCATCCGGACGACGTAAAGGTCAACGCGGTAGACGGCGAGCAGGTAACGGTTCTCGAACTGCGGGTCCATCCCGAAGACCTTGGCAAAGTGATCGGGCGGCAAGGGCGGACGGCCAAGTCGATTCGAACGCTGCTGGGCGCCGCAGGCATGAAGCTGAAAAAAAGGTTTACACTCGAAATCCTAGAGTAGTGTGACCACGCAGCAATTCCCAACGGCGGCGGGTGTCACCGTGGCGCGCATCGTGCGCCCACATGGACTGCGCGGAGAAGTAGCTGCCGAGATCCTTACCGACTTTCCCGAACGCCTCACACGCCTGAAACAGGCCTATCTACACGACAGCAAGAAAGATGCAGCGCGCGGCCCCGATACGAATGCGGAGCTGGGGCGGCGCGTGGGCGTGCGTTCGTGCTGGCTTTCGCACAGCCGCGGCGGACAGGCGATCTTTCACTTCGAGGGCTCGGATTCGGTTTCGGATGCGGAGAAGCTGGTGGGGCTCGAGGTGCGGATTCCGCTGGCCGAGCGCGCGCCGCTGCCCGGCGGGAGCTACTACGTGACCGATTTGATCGGCTGCGAGGTGCGGGAACAAGGCGCGACGGTCGGCTTGGTGCGCGACGTGGAATTCACAGGCGGGACGCCGCTGCTCGCGGTAGATTCGCCGCACGGCGAAATGCTGATTCCACTCGCGGAAGAAATTTGCGTGAACGTCGATCTTGCGGCGCGGCGCATCGATGTGGTCCTTCCCGAGGGCCTGCGCGAACTCAATCAGTAGAAGCCTGGCCCCGGATCGCCTCTTGCCTGCATCAATTCTAACCGCAGATTTCTCGCTTCGCTCTGAATGACACGCTAGTATTACTGCGAGAGGATTGCCGGTGCGATTCGACATCGTCACGATATTTCCGGAGTTTTTCGGCGGGCCACTCGATTACGGGATCGTGCGGCGGGCGCGCGAGGCGCGGCTGATGGAGACGCACGTGCACGACCTGCGCGCGTTCACGCATGACCGGCACCGGACGGTGGACGACCGTCCATTTGGCGGCGGCGAGGGAATGGTGATGAAGCCGGAGCCGCTGTTCGAGGCGGTGGAATCGCTGGCCGCAGAGGCGGACGCGAAGGAGCGGGCGGGAACGGCAATTGTGCTGCTGTCGGCCGCGGGAAAATTATTTCGGCAGGAGACGGCGCGGCGATTCGCGAAGCTCGAACGAATCGTGCTGCTGTGCGGGCGCTACGAGGGAGTGGACGAGCGGGTGGCCGAGCATCTGGCAACGGATGAGATTTCGATCGGGGATTTCGTCCTCTCGGGCGGCGAACTGGCGGCGGCGATGGTGCTGGACGCAGTGACGCGGCTGATTCCCGGCGCGCTCGGGAACGAAGATTCGGCGGTGAACGAATCTTTCAGCGCGGTGGCGGATGCGGCGCCGGATGGGGCGCAGCTAGCAGCGCCCGTGGGATCAGAATTGGACCAACCGTTTCTCGCGAGGCGCGGAATTCTGGATTTTCCGCACTACACGCGGCCGCAGGCCTTCCGGGGATGGGATGTCCCCGAAGTGCTGATGAGCGGCAATCACGAGGAAATCCGCCGCTGGCGGCGCAAGCAGGCGCTCGCGAAAACGCTCCGGAATCGCCCGGAATTGCTCGACCCGGCGGCGCTGGGCGGCGAGGGTGAGCGGGCGCCGACGAAAAGCGCCGGATAGGACCGTCTTTTCTAGCCTGACCGCACCGTTTGAACCTTGACAAAAGAGAACGATCAGTAGTAAACGCTCCAGGCACAAGTCTGCGCAGTTGTGTCGAGCGAGGCACTTGCAGGCCTGCTTGATGACGCGCGCCGGGGTGGCGCGGCTTCAATCCGCACTTTGCAGGGGACCCGCGCCGGGGGGCGCGAAACTCAAGGCTACGTTATTGCAAGGTTTTGGGGGGATGAAAATGCCGAGGCTCGCCAAGCGGTCGGGTGTGCGTGTTTTCCAGTCACAATTTTCGGGATTCAAGATCGCGTGCGGGCTGCTGGTGTGCCTGCTGGCGCTGTGCATTTGCGTTTCTCCTGCCTTGGCGCAAAGCGCGTCGACGGGAGCGCTGGCGGGAACGGTGACCGATCCTTCCGGAGGCGTGATCGCGGGCGCGACCGTCACGGCGACAAGCCTCGCCACGGGCCAAACGCGTACGGCAACCACCGACGCCAACGGCTTGTATAAGTTTTCGCTGCTGCCGCCCGGGAATTACAGCGTGAAGTTTTCGGCGATGGGCTTCAAGACGGCCGAGGTGCCGTCGACGACGGTGAACGTGACGGAAACTGTTGCGCTGGATCGCAGCCTGGAGATCGGCGCGACGACGCAGGAAGTGACGGTTTCGTCGACGGCAGTGACGCTGCAGACCGAGAATGCAACGGTAGGAGGGCTGGTTTCTGGAGCGACAGTGACGAGCCTTCCGCTGAGCACGCGCAACTTCACCCAGGTGATCGACCTTTCGCCCGGTGTGGTGGCGAACGTGGCGACGGCGACGGCGGTCGGAAACGGCACGATGGATATCAACGTGAACGGTTCCGGCTCCGATCAAAACACGTACATGATGGACGGGGTCGTCACGACGAACTACGGCAGCGGCGGCGCGGCGCAATCGGGCAGCTACGCAGGTATCCCGATTCCCAACCCGGACTCGATTCAGGAATTCAAGGTGCAGACTTCGCAGTACGACGCCGCGTACGGGCAGAATCCGGGCGCGAACGTGAACGTGGTGACGAAGAGCGGCACGAACCAATTTCACGGAGCGGCGTGGGAATTCAACCGCAACAACATTTTCAACGCCAACGATTTCTTCTATAAAAACTCGGAAGTAAATGACGAAGGGTTGCCGAATAAACCCCCGACGGTAAAGCAGAACCAGTTTGGCGGGACGTTTGGCGGACCGATCATCAAAGACAAGCTCTTTTTCTTTGGCTCGTATCAGGGTACCAGGCAGCTGAACGGAATCGGCAGCAATGGCTTCGCTACCTCCTTGACTCAAGTCGACCTGCTCCCACTCAACGAGCCGGGCGTTCCCTTCGCGAGCGCGCGCGCAGACGGCAACGCCGGCACCATTCCCCTGGCCTTCATCGGCCCGACGATGTGCAGCTACAACACGTACAGGGAATATCTGGGATGCGCGTTTGCGGGCGAGACTGACTTTGCCAGCGGTTTAGGCGAGTCACTCAACTTCGTCAATCCGGACGGATCCAACATCAGTAACACCGCCATCAATCTCCTGCGGCAGACGGAGAAGATTCCCCAAGCTCAGGGAGGCTACAACAACGGCTATTACCTTCCCAGCTTGCGCTACAACTCAAGCGGTGTTCCCTTCTGCAATGTTGCCAAAGGGGCATGCGCCGTACCGACGACCATTTCGCAACCTACGATCGCCAACGAAAATCAATACATGCTTAACAGCGATTACGTGCTGAACAGCAAGAACACCATATCGGAAAAGTTTTTCTTTTCCGCCGACCCGCAAACCCAGAGTTTTAGTTGCATCGTCACCGGCTGCGACCCGGGCGCCCCGGAGGATGCGCAGTATGCATCGACTTCTGCGATTCTGAGGGACACGACGGTCGTCACAAGCAATTTTGTGAACGAGGTATTCGGCTCCTTCCAACGTTTGTACCTTAACGTCACAGACGGCGACACAGTTCAGGCCTGTGCGGGCGACGGGATCACCCCGCTCGGCATCGTTCCTGCGGTCAATGACGGCGCGGCTTGCCCACTTTCAACGGCTGCCGCCGGCAATCGCGAGGACTCTCTGATCCCGATCATCGGCAGCTTGGGGATTCCCGGGGTGGGGTCCAACTGGGGAGCGTGGAGCGCTGGAGGGAATTTCTTTTCGGCGACCCGGAGCATCCAGACCAGCTTCCTGACGGGCGACCAGATTTCCTGGAACCACGGCAAGCATTCGTTTCGAGCGGGCGTCAACACGCAGCGCATCCAGTGGAATTGGGCGCAACCCAACAGGGAGAGGGGTTGGATCATGGCTGGTGATATAGCCGACCTCCTGCTGAGCAACAGCGGCCTTGCCTCCGATGAGGCCAACGGTGTAGCAGGTGCCCCCGTTTCCGCCGGTTGGTTCATAAACTCCACGAATCGCCTGCTGCCCAATGGCTCGCCGAATCCTCATCACTGGCGCATCAGCGAATACTCGACGTTCGCTGAGGACGACATCAAATTGACGCGCCATCTGACCTTGAACGCAGGCATCCGCTGGGAATACGATGGATGGCCGAGCGACGCGCATGGCGTCTTCACGAACTTCGGGGCCCAGCAAGCCGGTCTGGTGGATACGGGCACTATCCTGCTGAACAACCCTGTCGGCACTCTCGCAGGTTACATCGTCCAAAAGAATTACAACCGGGCCGAATACAACGGCCTAGTCGGTGAGTTCGGCTCGACGGGCATTACCGTCAACAGCAACAAGACGCTGTTGAACGGCTCTCCCCTCGACAACTTTTCTCCGCGCCTCGGTCTGGCGTGGCAGGCGATGGATAAGCTGGTTGTCCGCGCGGGGTACGGCATGTTCTTCGACCGCGTTTATGGAAACCTGGTCGGGGACAACATCCTGGGCAATATGCCGCCCTACGCCACAGGCGTCGGAGAGAATCCGGGCCAGACGCTTCAGAATCCGTTTTGCCCCTCGTGCCCGCAGTTCCTCGGATTCATACCACGGACTCTGTATTCGGCTCCAGGCATTGCAGGAGCGGCGCCCGGGTTCGGCCTGACCGATCTAACGGACGAATTCGGCGGCAATGCTTCGGGCCTTCTGGACTCTGGCGACGACCCGGCGATGCGTACCCCGAAGATTCAGCAATACAATCTCGACGTTCAGTACGAATTTGCCCATGGATGGATTGCCGATATCGGCTACGTCGGATCGCATGGAATCCACCTCTACGATTGGAACCGCGATCCAAACGTTTCGTATCTTGTCGCCGGCGCTCCCGATCCACCGACAGATCAGGTCAACATCAATCTGGAGCGGCCGGCAAGCTCGTTCCCCATCAATGATAACGGCAACGACCGGGTTCTCACGAACACCGCCGCAAGCACTATCGCAGGCGTTAATTACCCCGGAAATTATCTCGGCCGCGTGGCGTATCTGGGGGTGAACCCGGGGAATCTGCAGCAAGTCGAAACGGACGGCAATCACCTCTACAATAGCTTGCAAGCCCAGCTGCGCCACACGTTTTCGCACGGCTTGACCTTCCAGGCTTCTTACACTTGGAGCAATCTCAAGACCGACATCAACGCAAGCGAGGCCGGGGCCGGAATCGCGACACCTGGCAACGTGCTCTCGGGCAGCGCATCCTCCAACGACCCGTTGAATGATCGACAGCAGTATGGGCCGGCGGCGTTCAATCGCCCCAACCGGTTTGTGCTCAGCTACAACTACGAGTTGCCTTACAAGAGCGAGGGGTGGAAAGAGAAGGCCCTCGGCGGGTGGGGCGTTTCCGGCGTGACCACGATTCAAGACGGTCTGCCGTTCACGGTTACCGATGGAGCCAATGGCAACGAGGCGACCCTTTTGTACGGCTCGTCCCTTCCGGCCACCGGCCCCTACTCCCGTGTTGAACTCGCGGATCCGGTCGATTGCAATTCCCTCGGAAATTGCAAGTCGGGCGTTCCGCTCGCTTCTACGGGGAGCATGTACCAACGTGTTGTCAGCGGACTCACCGGAGGGCCCGGATTCTTCAATGCAAACAGCCCATTCGTACCGGCGCCCGAGTTTGGGGGAGTTCCCAGCGCAGCCGCGGGCCCGTACACAGGAAACTGCACAGGAGCCAACCCGGAGTTTCTCGGCTGCGGCACAGGCTTCGGCGATTCCGGCGTCGGAATCATGAGGTGCTGCACGCAGCTGAACTTCGACATGGCGATTATCAAGAACACGACCGTCGGTGGACTGCGGGAGGACGCCAGCCTTCAGTTCCGGGCGGAATTCTTCAACCTATTCAATCACGCACAGTTCAATGAACCCGGCAACGGTTATGGCGCGGCGGGCTTTGGAGAGATCACGTCGAGTTCGGTGCCGGGGCGCATCATGCAGTTCGGGCTAAAGTACATCTTCTAGCTATTGCTCGGATCTGGCCGGCGCGGCGGCTTGCCGCGCCCGGCTGGCCCGGGTGCCGTTCGTAACCTCGTGTTAATTTCGTATAGGCTCTGCGCAGCAAATTCGCTATAATCCAAGATTGTGCGTTGTGTGCTGGCCCCACCTGAGCGGGTCTGCAGGGAACAACAGTCATGAAACCGATCATCGCCAAGGTGCAGGAGTCGCAACTGCGCAAGGACCATCCGGTATTTCGTCCCGGTGACACGATCCGCGTGCACGTGCGGCTGAAAGAGGGCGACAAAGAGCGCATCCAGCCGTTTGAGGGCGTGGTGATGAGCCGCCGCGGCGAATTTCTGGGCGAGAGTTTTACGGTGCGACGCGTGAGCTTCGGCGTCGGCGTGGAGCGCATCTTCCCGGTGCACTCGCCAATGATCAGCAAGATCGATGTCGTGAGCGAGGGCCGCGTGCGACGCGCCAAACTGAACTATCTGCGCGCGCGCAAGGGCAAGGCCGCACGCATCAAGCGCGCTGCTCCCAAGCTTGAGGCTGTCGCCGCCACCGCCGAGTAGTCGCAAAGTCAAATTCGCCCAAACCTGAAGACGTTCTGGCCCGCCCGGGTTTCTCCGGCGCGGGCTTTTTGTTGCTCGAAATATCTTCGCTCGATTGCGCGATCGCGTGGCCAGCATCGCGGCAGCGTGTGCTAAAATCCGTCGCCGATGGGACGGCTTTGCTGCTCACGCTACGAGCGCGAGGCGCGCCAGCACGGATGGCAGCGCATCGCAGGGTTGGATGAAGCAGGACGCGGGTCTCTCTTCGGGCCGGTGGTTGCCTCAGCCGTAATCCTGAATCCACGGCGACGAATCGTGGGGCTCGACGATTCGAAGAAACTCGCGCCGGAGCGGCGCGGCGAGCTCGCGGTGCGCATTCGGCAGCATGCGTTAGCGTGGGCCGTGGCGGAGATCGACTCGAGCCGGATCGATGCCTGGAACATCTACCAGGCGAGCCGCCAGGCGATGGTCGCCGCCATCTCGCAGATCGATCCCTTTCCCGACTACCTCCTGCTCGACGCCATCGAACTCGATCTTCCCATCGAGCAGAAAGCCCTGATACACGGCGACGCGCGTTCGGTGTCGATTGCGGCCGCATCGATTCTGGCGAAGGTCGAAAGGGACCGGCGCATGGAGGAATTCGACCAGCTGTATCCCCAGTACGGGCTCGGGCAGAACAAGGGCTACGGCACGCCGGATCATCTGGAGGCGCTGCGGCGGCACGGACCATCGCCGCTGCACCGGTATTCATACGCGCCCGTGCGGGAGGCGCGTTGCTGGGCGGCCGGAGCGGAGCAGGCTCCGCTGCCGCTGGAGGCTGCGGCAGATGGTCTGAGAAATTCGGCTGGGGACTCGATTCCCTGAGGCGGTATCAGCCCGGCATGCCCGAGCGGGGCATTCGGGCCGGAACGGCCACTTCGCCCTGTTATCCCCTTCGGCACCACCCCCTCTGCGTCACATAGACCCATGTTTTTCGCGCGTGCTAACCTTCAAGCCTGATCCGCTCTGACCCCACGACCCTCCCTAGGCCAGACGCGGGTGGGGCATGCGGAACCGTTCATGGCATTTAACAAAAGCAAGGCGCTCGAGAGCGCGCTGAAGTTCCTCAACCAGGGCAAGGTCGCTCAGGCGATCGGCGAATACCAGCAGATCCTCCGGCACGACGCGAAGGATCAGGCGACGCTGATGACCGTCGGGGACCTGTTCGCTCGCCAGGGCGACATGCCCCAGGCGATCGAATACTTCGAGCGGCTCGCACAGGTCTACCTGAGCGACGGCTTCAACAGCAAAGCCATCGCGATCTACAAGAAGATCGCCAAGCTGGCACCGAACGAACTCCAGCCACTCGAACGCCTAGCCGACCTCTACGTGCAGCAGGGCGTGCTGAGCGAGGCCCGGCCGCTTTTCCTGCAAATCGCCGAAGCTCATTTGAAGGCGAACCATGCGCCGAAGGCCGTGGAAGTGCTGCATCGGCTGCTCGACGTGGAGCCGGAAAATCCGCGCGTGCAGATGCGCCTGGCCGAACTCTACAACGTGATGGGCCAGAAGAAGGAAGCGGCCCAGACGTATTTCGCATACGCACAACGGCTCTTCGAACGTGGCGATGCCGAGGAAGCGCCGAAACTGATCGACCGCGCGCTCGAAGTCGATCCGACGAACGTGCCGGCGCAGCTTCTGAAGGCCAAAATTCTGATTGCGGCGCACAAGTACGACGAGGCCATCGCCATCCTGGAGAAGCATCCGGAAGCCGAGGCGGGCGGCGACGTCACGACCATGATCCTCGATCTGGAGCTCCAATCGGGCCAAGCGGACAAGGCCGCCGACCGGGCGCGCAACCAGCTCGTGCGCGGGAACGCGCATTTCGGGTTTCTCGTAAAAGTGGTTGATACGTTGATGGAGTCGGGGAAAGCGAAGGAAGCGCTCCCGCTGCTGCGCGAGTTGCGCGACCCGATGACAGAGGCGAACGAGCAGGATAAGTTCATGCAAGCGCTTCTGAAACTCACCGAAAAACTGCCCGGCGAAATCGAATCGCGCGAGCTGCTGGCCGATTTCTCGCGCCATACGAGCGATCCCTTCCACCTGGAATCGGCGCTGAGCGAGCTTGTGGATGCCTACGCCGATGCCGGAGATTTCGCGACGGCCGAAGAGCGGATGCACGAACTCATCGAGAAGAATCGTGGCGACGAGCGCCTGTTGATTCGGCTCGACGAGCTTCGCCAGCGTGCGCGGGGCGATGCGTCCGCGCCGGCGACGGCGAGAAAACAGGCTCCGGCGCCCAAGCCGATCGTCGAGGAGAAACACCGAGTGGAGGCTGAGAGCGAGGCGGAAGAGCCGCGGAGGCTATCTGCCACTCCCGCTCCACAGCCGGTGATCGCCGAGGAGCCGCTCGACGAAGAGACGCAGCGGTACGTGTCGCAGGCCCTCACCGACGTGGACCTTTTCTCGAGCTACGGCCTGACGCACAAAGCGACGCATCTGCTCGAAAACGTCCTGCAGCGCGCGCCGCGACACACGCCCACGCTCGAACGCTTGCTCGATTTCTACCTGGGAGCGGGCGACGAACGCCGCACGGCCGAGCTTGCCGCGCAGCTCGAGCAGATTCATCGCGAGCGAAACGATACGGTCAACGCCGATCGGTTCGCCGAGCTTCGCAGCAGATTCGAGAAGGCGGCCGATGAGACCGACGAAGAAAAGGTCGCCGCGACCGCGCAAGACTCCGCTAGGGCGGACGCGACCGACGCGACCGCGGCGAGCGAGCCAGAGGCCGAAATCGAGATCGCGCCGGCCGAAACGATTTCGCTGGATGAAAATCCTGAGCCGGCCGCGCCAGCCGAATTCGAAATCTCCATGATGCCGGTCGAGGAAGAGCCTGCGCCGGAGATGCCCCAGGCAGCGGTCGCGCCTCCCGCAGAAGAAACTCCGACGGCGGCCCGGGCGGCGTCTGGCGAGGAAGTCGATCTCTCGGATGAATGGGAGGCGATGGCGCAGGAAGTGATGGAACCGGCGCCTGCGGCCGCGGAAGACGCATCCCACACGCCCGAGTTAGTCGCTGAAGAACCGGCAGAGGAAGCAGAGGCGGAGCGAATCGAGATCGAGGAGCCCGCGGAGGCCGAAGCGGCCGAAATTCCTATAGAGATTCAGGAAGCGACCGCCGAGCCGGCGTCGGATGAGGCCATTCTTGAAATTGTGGAGGAGGCCGCCGAAGAGGCGAGCCCTGTGGAAGCAGCGGCTGATAGCGGCAGCGAGTTTGAACTGGAATTGAGCGCCGACCCGACGGAAACGGCCGAAAAGCAAGGCGCCGCGACGACTGAGGATTTTCTAAGCGAGCTCGCATCCGAAGTGGAGGATATGGAAGCGCCAGCGGCAAAGCCGGCGCAAACTGCGAAAACTCCGGCAGCGCCCGTGAATGGCGGTCATCCGCCAGTGCCGATTGCACCTGCTGAGCCTTCGGCTCCGGTTCCCATTTTCGCGGCGGCTGATCCCATTCCCGCAGCGACGATCGAGAGCCTCAACGAGCTGTCCGAGGTCTTCCAGGAATTCCGCTCCGAACTGGGCGAAATGGCCGATGAGGACGAAGATCTCGAGACGCACTACAATCTCGGCATCGCCTACCGGGAAATGGGCTTGCTCGATGAGGCGATCGGAGAATTTCAGAAGGTTGCGAAGGCCGTGCAAAAGGGAAAACCGTTCCCCTACGCGATGAACTGCGCCATTCTGCTCGCGCTCTCTTTCGTGGACAAGGGCGAGCCGAAGATTGCATCGTTGTGGTACCAGCGGGCGCTTGAGACGCCGCGGCTCGATCAGGAAACCATTATGGCGTTGCGGTACGACCTCGGAGTCGCGCTCGACTTGGCGGGCGAATCCTCGGCTGCTCTCGACAGTTTCCGGCAAGTCTACGCGATGAATATCGACTACCGCGACGTGTCCGATCGCATCGCATCGCTGCAAAAAGCCTGATCTCCGGTTGCAGCACCCGCGGGAATCTCCCATAATCTTAGTTCCGCAATGAGTCGAATGGTGCGTGTCCCTGTACTCCTGATCTGGTTCGTGCTCGGGTTGATTCTGATACTCGTGCCGTGGCTGGACTCGTGGGAAACCAACTACCTCTTCTATCAGTATCCGACGCTGGGCCTCCTGCTGAAAAATCCGTTTGTGCGCGGGGCGATTTCCGGGCTGGGATTCATGAACGTTTTGCTGTCGCTCGAATCATTTCGCAAGCGAGTTATCACCGTTGCCAGCCGCACCTGAACGCGTCGTCTGCTACGTCACAAACCGGAAGTCACTCGGCGCGGACGATCCAGCCGGGAACATCATCGCGAGAATCGACGCGGCGATTGCAGCCGGAGCGAACTGGGTGCAAATCCGCGAAAAGGATTTGGAAAGCCGCAAATTGCTTGAACTCGCGCGCGCGGCTGTGCGTGCGGCGGCGACGCGGGCGGCGCTCGTCTTCGTGAATGACAGGCTGGACGTGGCGCTGGCGGCCGGGGCTGCAGGCGTGCATTTGGGTGGCGAGTCGTTGCGCGCGCGGGATGTGATTCGCTGGTGCCGCGATGGGAACGCGCCGCCGGGATTCCGGGTCGGCGTCTCATGCCACAGCATCGAAGACGCGCGGGAAGCGGAACGCGCCGGAGCAGCCTATGCCTTTTTCGGGCCGATCTTCGACACGCCGGCGAAAAGCAGATTCGGGGCGCCGCAAGGAATTGCGAAGCTGGCGGAAGCTTGCTCCGCGGTTCGGATTCCGGTGATCGCGATCGGCGGCGTGGACGCGGACAACGGCGCGGAGTGCATTCGCGCAGGCGCGGCGGGAATCGCGGCCATCCGGATGTTTCAGGAAGCGACGGATGCGGCTGGGTTGCGGGAAAAAATCGCCCGATTACACGGCTCGAGCGGCAGCCCTAAGCGCTGAGCCAGCGGCCCACCGGCTGCCATCCCGGGACATGATCGCAAATCACTTTGACAACCGCAGTGATCGGGATCGCGAGAATCAGCCCCATCCCGCCCCAGAGCCATCCCCAGAAGAGAATCGAGATGGTCAGCGCGACGGCATTCAGCCGCATGCGCCAGCCGACCAGGGCCGGAACTAAGAGGTTCGCGGCGACAATGTGGAAGAACGTAAGCATCGCGATGATGCCGATGAAAGGACCGATCTTGTGAAACTGTGCGGCGCCGATCAGCAGCGGCGGTACCCAGGAAATCACCAAGCCGATATACGGCACAAGATTGCAGATTCCGGAAACTAGTCCCGTGAGAAACGGAAACTCGAGTCCGATCGCCCAAAAGAAAAGCCAGCTCGCGAGGACGAGTATCAATCCCACGAGCGCAGTGCCCATCAGGTAGGTGCGCAAGACGCGCGTGACGTCCTCGAGCGCTTCCTTCACCTGTGTGCGGTCGCTCGAGCTGAATAGCTGCATGGTGGCGTGGACGACCTGGCGTTTCGCGGTGAGCATGAAAAACACGAGGAAAGGAACGAAGCTCGCGGCCAGGATAAAGCCGTAGAGTGAACTGAGGCGGCCGACCAGGGCGTCGCGCACGGCATGCGATTCGGTGACGGTGACCACGCGTTCCCCTCCACGCGATGCCGGGGTAATTTCAGACACATGCGCCTCGAGATTCGCGAGCCGGGTATCCACGGCCTGAAAAACTTCACGGAGCGGCGCGCGATATTTGGGCCAGTCCGTACCGAACTGATCGAAACGCTCGACAAGCGTCCAACCAAGCGTGGCCAGCAGTGCGAGCGTCACCAGGACCACGATCAGCGAGCCGAGAGCGCGCGGAACGCGGATCATCTCGAGCCAGCTGACAACCGGATCGAGAAAGTAGGCGGTGAGGACGGCAACCAGCAGCGTCACCAATACGGTGGAGGCCCAATAGCAAAAGGCGATGAGAATCCCAGCCGCGATGATCTTTCCGCTGACGGAACTCGCGCTAACCTTCGTCTCTGTGGGGGACATTGCCACAACGATATCACAGCACCCGCTGGTGCAGATGGCTGCGTGCGTGTTCCGTTAACGGCTGCGCGAGCGGGCGCGGGAGACAGCGCACGTAACCGTTGCGCTGCGGCTAAATGGCGGCGCGGCAGAGCGCAGGCGCGGAGTGTTAAGATTGTGATTCGCGTATTCTGTGCGGGGGGAATTCCATCGAAGTGGTGAAACAGCTTTTCGGCACGGACGGCATCCGCGGCATTCCCGGGGAGTATCCGCTGGACGACGCGACGATCGAGCGCGTGGGCTCCGCGCTCGGCGCGCATCTCGTATCGCGGGAAAAGACGCCGGACGCGCGGCCACGGGTCCTGATCGGACGAGACACGCGCGAATCCGGGCCGCACATCGCCGAGCTGATCGCGCGAGGGCTTGCTGCGTCGGGCGCGGAAGCTGTTTCTGCCGGCGTGCTGACGACGCCGGGCGTTGCGTGGCTCGTGAGCCGCGAGGGATTCGACGCCGGCGTGGTGATTTCCGCTTCGCACAACCCGTATCACGATAACGGCGTAAAGCTGATCTCGTCGCTCGGGATGAAATTTCCGGATGCCGAAGAAGCCGCCATCGAAAGCCTGATCTTCTCGGAAAACGTCGCGGCAGCCGGAAAGGCCAGCCAGGCCGCCCGCGGTAAAATGGGCGCGGCGGGAGCCAACGGCAACCAGCAACTGCACGAGGATTATCTCGCTGGGCTGCGCGAGGCGATCCTCCCCGGCGCGAAGCTCGCGGGAATGAAAATCGTGCTCGACTGCGCCAACGGCGCGGCGAGCAAGCTCGCGCCGCAGCTCTTTCGCTCGCTTGGCGCAAACGTAATCGCGATCAACGATGCGCCCGACGGCCGCAACATCAACGCCGGCTGCGGATCGTTGCATCCCGCGGAAATGCAGAAGCGCGTGGTGGAAACGGGCGCGGCGCTGGGCGTGGCGTTTGACGGCGACGCGGACCGCGCCATTTTTTCGAGCGCGACGGGCAGGCTCGTGGATGGCGACGGAGTGCTGCTGGCCGCCGGGCGATTCCTGAAATCGACCGGGAAGCTGAAAGGCGGCGCGATCGTCGGCACCACGATGGCGAATCTCGGGCTCGAGCGGGCGCTCGAGAAATCGGGGCTGACGCTGGTGCGCACGGACGTCGGCGATCGCTACGTCCTCGAAGAGATGCGGCGGATTGGGGCGAATCTCGGCGGCGAGCAATCCGGCCACGTCCTGTTCCTCGACGATGCCACGACCGGCGATGGCATGCTGACGGCGCTCAAGATCGCCTCGCTCGTCGCAATCGCCGGGCCGCTCGATGCGCTGGTCGCCGACCTCAAGATATTCCCGCAGAAGATCGTCAACGTGAAGGTGAGGTCGAAGCCGCCGCTCGAGTCGCTGCCTGAGGTGGCGCGGACGCTTAAGCAGGCGGAGGAGGCGCTTGGCAAATCCGGGCGCCTCGTGCTGCGCTATTCAGGCACCGAGCCGCTGGTGCGAGTGATGGTAGAGGCGGAGCGCCTTGAGGACGTAGAGCGATGGACCGAGGCGCTGGCAGCGGCGTTGCGGACTGCTATCGGCATCTAGATGGCCGATAACAGAGGGTTATCGAAACGATAGGTAAGATTGATTCTTCCAAAGAATGTATAAACAATGGCCAAAAGCTTTCAGAAAGTGGATTCGCTCTCCTTCAGCATCGCCCACACGTATAGTCTGTATTAGTTAAACCTATTACCATCAATGTAATAGAGCCGCCAGGAGAAATGGGAAGACGTGGCATGGCGCGTGCACAATAGCAACTCGGCTGTCTCTTATCCCGGGGTGGGCCGGTTTCGTCGCGCCGAGACCGGAACTTGGGGGTAGAGCAAGAACAAGGGGGTCCGGGTGGGCCCCCTTTTTATTTGCCCGGTCGCTTCGGGCTGAAATGCAAAGGGCTCCCGTGGGGACGGGAGCCCTTTGTATTTGCGGACGATCTGACCGCGATCTAGCTGCAGCCGGACGTGGAGCCGCAGTTCGAGCACTTGTAGCAGCTGCCGTTGGGCGTCATGAGCATGCCGCACTCGGAGCAGTAGGGGGCGTCTTCGATCGCGGCGCGCGGGCGCGTGATCGTTTCCGCTTCCATCACCTTCGCCGGAGCGGCAGTTATGAGTGCTGCTGAGTCCACTACCTTGGCAGCCGGCGCCTCTTCGAGCGCCGCGCCGTCGTTGTCGAGGTAATCGGGCGAGATGAACTTGCCGCCGAGCCACCGGCCGATGTAGTCCACCACGGACTTCGCGTAGCGAATCTTCGGATTGCCGGTGTAGCCCGAAGGCTCGAAGCGCGAGTTGCAGAACTTATCGACGAGAGCCCGGAGCGGCACGCCGTATTGCAGCGAAATCGAGACGGACAGCGCGAAAGCGTCCATGATGCCGGAGAGCGTGGAACCTTCCTTCGCCATCTTGATGAAGATCTCGCCGGGCTTGCCATCATCGTACATGCCGACGGTGATGTAGCCTTCGTGGCCGCCGACCGAGAACTTGTGGGTGATGGATTTGCGCTCCGAGGGCAGCTTTTCGCGGCGCGCACGATCGAAGAGTTCCTTCTGCTGTGGAGCGTTTTCCACGGCGGCAGCGGCGACGGCGGATGCCTGCACCGCGACGGGGGCAGGAATAGCCTTTGCGGCCGCTGCAGGAGCCTTCTCGTCTTCCTTCCTGCCCGCGGCCGAGAGCGGCTGCGAGCGCTTTGAATTGTCGCGATAGATGGCCACGGCCTTCAGCCCCAGTTTCCAGGACTCCGTATAAGCTTCGGCGATGTCTTCGACCGTCGATTCCTCGGGCATGTTGATCGTCTTGCTGATCGCGCCGGAAAGGAAAGGCTGAGCCGCCGCCATCATGCGCAGGTGGCCGCGCCAGGCAATCGAACGACCGCCGCCCATGGGCGTGAGCGAGCAATCGAACACCGGAAGGTGCTCGGGCTTCAATCCGGGCGCGCCTTCGATTTTGCCTTCGGCGTCGATATAGTCGACGATTTTGGCGACGTCTTCTGGCGCGTAGCCGAGCTTCATCAGCGCCTGCGGCACCGTGTTGTTGACGATCTTGATCACGCCGCCGCCGACCAGGCGTTTCTGCTTCACGAGGGCGAGATCGGGCTCGATGCCGGTGGTATCGCAATCCATCATGAAGCCGATCGTGCCCGTGGGGGCGAGCACGGAAACCTGCGAGTTCTTGTAGCCGTATTTTTCGCCGAGATCGAGCGCCGCATCCCACGATTCCTGGGCGGCGCGGAGCAGGGAGGGTTGCACGTTTTCCTCCTTGATCGGGCGGAGGGAATCGCGGTGCATGCGGATCACATCGAGCATGGGCTCGCGATTGGCCGCATAGCCGGCGAACGGCCCCATGCGCTCGGCGATGCGCGCCGATTGGGCGTAGGCCTCGCCGGTCATCAAGCCGGTGATGGCGCCGCAGAAATCGCGGCCGCCGTCGGAATCGTAGGGCAGCGCGAGCGACATCAGGAGCGCGCCCAGATTGGCATAGCCCAAGCCGAGCGGCCGATATTCGTGTGAATTCTTCTCGATTCTAGGCGTCGGGTAGCTGGCGTTGTCGACCAGAATCTCCTGGGCCGTGATGGTGACGTCGACCGCGTGGCGGAATCCTTCCGCATCGAACTGGCCGTTGGATCCCAGGAATTTCATCAGGTTGAGCGACGCCAGGTTGCAGGCGGTGTCATCGAGGAACATGTACTCCGAGCAAGGATTGGAAGCGTAGATGCGGTCGGTGCCCTTGCAGGTATGCCAGCGATTGATCGTGGTGTCGTACTGCATGCCGGGATCGCCGCACTGCCAGGCGGATTCGGCCATCTTGCGCATCAGGTCGCGCGCGCGGAATTTCTCGAGGGGCTTGCCGTCGGTGATCTGGTGGGTCCACCAGTCGCGGTCTTCCTCGAAGGCGCGCATGAAATCGTCGGTGACGCGGACGGAATGGTTGGCGTTCTGGAAGAAAACGGAGGAATAGGCCTCACCGTCGATCGCGGGGTCGTAACCCTGCTCGATCAAGACCTGCGCCTTGCGCTCTTCTTTGGTCTTGCTCTCGATGAACTCGATGATATCCGGATGATCGACGTTGAGGATCACCATCTTCGCCGCACGGCGCGTCTTGCCGCCGCTCTTGATGACGCCGGCAAAGGCGTCGAAGCCCTTCATGAAGCTGACGGGCCCTGAGGCGATGCCGCCGCCCGAAAGCGTTTCGCGGCTGCCGCGCAGCGCCGAGAAGTTCGTGCCCGTGCCGGAGCCCCACTTGAAGAGCATGCCCTCGGTCTTGGCGAGGTCCATGATCGAGGTCATGCTGTCCTGCACGGAGTTGATGAAGCAGGCCGAGCACTGCGGCTTGGCTTGCACGCCGACGTTGAACCAGACCGGGGAGTTGAAGGCCACCTTCTGCTCGACGAGGAGGTGAGTGAGCTCGTCGCGGAACGCATCCTCGGATTCGGGAGTGGCGAAATAGCCGCCTTGATCGCCCCATCGGACGATGGAGTCGACCACGCGGCCGATCAGATGGCGCACCGAGGTTTCGCGCTCGGGCGTATTGGGCTTGCCGTGAAAATATTTCGACGCGACGATGTTGGTCGCCGTCATCGACCAGGACTTGGGGACTTCGACATTCTCCTGCCGGAAGATCACCTGCCCCTTATCATTGCCTATGAGTGCGGTGCGACGTTCCCATTCGACTTTGTCGAAGGGAGATGCCGATCCGTCCGTAAAGCGGCGCTTGAAATCCAGGCCGGTGGTGCGCCTGGCCGTATGTTCCATTTGCGAATTGAAAGCCATTTTCGTTTCCGCCATCTCTGCCTCCGCGCCGGCAGTCGTGCCGCCGAATAGTTGGCCGGGGTGCCGGGCAGGGAGGAATTACATTCCAATTATACTCCCCAAACGGAACCCGGAATATTGTTGCGTGTATCAAGGGATACACGAAATGAGAGGATTTCAGAGTCGCCGGCAGGCCCTCGACCCCCGAAAAGTGCCTGCCGAAACCAAAAAAGACAAAAAGCGCTGCTAAGCCGCGCCTAACACTAAGCGCGGTCCGAGAAGCGCACGCCTATCGCTATTCGAGTGAACCCGGTTGGAACATCCCGTGTGCGGCCGTGGCGCTGGGTAAAACGACCGTGCACGTAATGCCGAGTCTGGATGCGGAGTATCGTGGGTTGTGGAAAAGTTGTCAAGCGAAAATCGCAAGGGGACCACAAAATATTAGGTGCCGCGTGTCGAAAGTATCTACTGGTAGTGGTTGCGGCGGGTGAAGCCACTATCGTTGTCGGACATGCAAATGTGCTTTGCGAAGCAACAGCGAGATTATTGACATGATGCCGAGAGCTGAAAAAAACTATAGTTGAACTGCCATGGGTACGCCTGCAATCGAAATCGCGGGGCTCACAAAGGACTATCCGGTCGGCTTCTGGCGCAAGCGCATGCGCCGGTCGCTCGACAACCTGACGCTCGAGGTCGAGGACGGAGAAGTCTTTGGGTTCCTCGGGCCAAACGGCGCGGGAAAAACAACCACGTTGAAGCTTCTGACGGGGCTGATCTTCCCCACTTCAGGCACAGCGCGGGTGCGCGGGCGCTCCATCAACGATGTTCGCATGCACCGCGAGATCGGCTATCTCCCCGAGCAGCCCTACTTCTACGACTACCTGACGGCACGCGAGCTGCTCGATTACTACGCGCGGTTTTCGAACTACAGCGCCGCGGAACGGCGCGAGCGCGTGGAGCGATTTCTCGCGCTAGTGGGTTTGACCTCGGTAGGCAACGTACAACTGCGCAAGTTTTCGAAGGGCATGCTGCAGCGCGCGGGCATCGCGCAGGCGATCCTGCACGATCCTCCGGTGGTGTTTCTCGACGAGCCGATGTCCGGGCTCGATCCCATCGGAAGGCGGGAAGTGCGCGACATCATTCACGACCTGAAACAAAAGGGGCGGACGGTGTTTTTTTCGACGCACATTCTCTCGGACGCGGAGATGCTGTGCGATCGCGTGGCCGTGCTGGCGGGCGGAAAACTGCAGGGCGTGGGCGCGCCGGGCGAGATCGTCTCGATCGAGGTGGCCGGGATGGAAATCCTGTTTGAAATGCCGGAAGGGCGAGCGCTGCCAGAGGCTCTGAGCGGGGCTGTGCCGATCGGGGCGCGACATCGCCTCGAAGTGCCCGAGGCCGAGCTGTATTGCACGCTCGACAAGTTGCGAGCGTGCGAGGCGCGGATTCTTTCGACTTCTCCCGTGCGGCCGACGCTCGAGGATTATTTCATCCGGGTTGTCGGACGCGAACAGACCGCGGAGCATGCGGTCGAGGGGATGGCGCGATGAGCGCAATGCCCGGCGTGGTGGCGATCAATACGTTCCGCGAAGCGGTGCGCGATCGCGTGCTCTACAATCTGGTTTTTTTCGCGCTGATGATGATCGGCGCTGCAATCCTGGTGGGCCAAATTTCGATCGGGATCGAACGGCTGGTGATCATCAATCTCGGGCTTTCCGCGATTTCGATCTTCGGATTGGTGATGGCGGTTTTTATCGGCGTGGGGCTCGTCTACAAGGAAATGGAGAAGCGCACGCTTTACACGCTGCTCGCCAAGCCGATTCGCCGGTCGGAATTTCTAGTGGGGAAGTACGGCGGGCTTTTGCTGACTCTGGTGGTCAACACGTCGTTCATGGCGCTGGGGCTCGGGGCGGCGCTCTATTACGTGGGGCGGCCGTTCGTGCACGCGGACGCCTGGATTCTGGTGGCGATCTATTTCATCCTGCTCGAATTCGCGCTGGTGACGGCGATCGCGCTGTTCTTCTCCTGCTTCTCGAGTCCGATGCTCTCGGCGCTTTTCACCATGGGAATCTACATCACCGGGGTCTTCGGGACGGACATTCGGGACTTCGGGGAGTTTGCTAACAGTCCTGTCCTCAAGGTTGCGACGCGCGTCATCTACTACCTGGTGCCGAACTTTCACAATTTCAACGTGATCGGTGTGGTGGCGCACGGCGAAGCGATTCCGGTATCGCTGATCTGGCAGAACACGCTCTACGCCGTTTTGTACGTCACTTTAGTTTTGGTGGCTGCCTCCGCGGTGTTTGCGAGACGAAATCTAAAGTGAGCCGCTCGGCCCCAACGCGCGTCCCGTGGTCGGCCCTGGCGGGCATCGTCCTGCTATTCGGTGCGATTGCACTGCTTCAGAGCCGCATTGACGCGGAAACGAGCGATTTCACGCTTCAGAAGCAGGAGCTGCTTCTGAGCTCGCCCACGGCCATACAAAAGCTGAGTCTGGGCTACGGTTCGCTCCTGGGCGATATCTACTGGACTCGCGTGGTGCAGTATTACGGCTCGCGCGTGACCGAACCGCATCCGAATTTCGACCTGTTGTGGCCGCTCCTCAATATCACGACGACGCTCGATCCGAAACTCGTCGTGGCGTACCACTTTGGCGCCGTATTCCTCTCCGAACAAGTGGTGGGCGCGAACAGGACCGACCTCGCCATCAAGCTCGTGAAGCGGGGCATCGAGGCCAATCCGGACAATTGGTATCTTTGCGGTGACCTGGGCTTTCTTTATTACTGGCGAATGAGGGATTACCCCGACGCCGTCTCCGCCTACCTCGAGGGAAGCAAAATACCGGGTGCGCCGCCATGGATGAAGCTGATGGCGGCTCGCGTGTCGGCCATGGGCGGATCGATCGAAACTTCGCGTATGATCTGGTCTCAAATCTACGAGTCGACGAAAGACAAGAATGTCCGAAACATGGCCAAGAAAGAATTGAAGGTACTCAAAGCTCAAGCCGACGAGGAACATCTCGACGAGATCGCTGCGGATTTCAAGAAGCGATTCGGGCACTATCCGACAACGACGGAAGACTTGCGGGCGGCGGGATTCGTAAGAGGGATTCCGCTCGACCCGGAAGGCTATCCTTACGTCTTTGGGGCCGATGGGAAATCCGGCCTGGATCCGCGCAGCCCCATCGTCATCCAGAACCAAGTGCCTCCTCCAGAGCTTTCCGGAGCATCCAAATAGCGGTTGGCGGCAGGCGGTTAGAATAGTTCTGGCAACGATTTGTTACCTCAGCGAGTTCCAATTGGAATGCCGTTAGCTTCCATGCTCAAGCGCATCGCCATTTCGATCGGAGTGTCGGCTGCGCTCGCCGCAGGTTTGGCGTCGATTCCGGCGGTGGCCTTCGCGGCGCGCCCTCAAGCCAGCTCACAAAGAGCGGCCTCGACGAAAGCCAACGGGGCATCGCAGGCCCACGTACCATCCGCCGATGAAATTCGCGCGCGTGCCAAAAAGCTGATCGAGAACCAACACAAGAACGACCTCGCACTCGACGAATACGAGCGCGTCGAACGGCACGAGGATTTCACCAGCGGGCCCAACCCTCAGACCATCGAGGACAAGCTCTTTCGCGTGGTGCCCGATGGCGGCGGAACGGTCAAGATACTGCTCAAGGACAAGGGCGCTCCCACCGATCCCGCGGACTACCGGCGCCAGTTGCTGCTCTGGGAAGACATCCTGCAACGGATGATTCAGCCCGACGATTCGAAAGCCAAAGCAGCCCGCGAGAAATACGAAAAGCGGCAGCACGAACGGGCGGATTTTGTGGATGCGGCGGGCGACGCCTATATCATCAAATGGGTGGGTCAGGAAACTCACAGCGGGCGCAACTGCAACGTCTTTGAACTCACTCCGAATCCGGACTTTCATCCGCGCTCGATGTTTCAAAGCGCGCTGGCGCACGTCACGGCGAAGATCTGGGTGGATCGTGATACCGACGAACTCGTGCGCGGCGAGGCACACATCCTGAGCGACATTTCGTTCGGGGGCGGCGTGCTCGGAAAACTCTATCGCGGGGGCTCCATTTCGATGGAACAGGTTGAGGTGGCTCTCGGAGTCTGGCTGCCCACGCGCACCGAGTATGAATTTACGGGACGAAAATTCCTGTTCCCATTCGCGGAACACCAGGTGATCGAGGCCAGCCATTACCGCCGCCTGGGCTCGCTGCAAGAGGCGCTCGCGATCGTGCAGAACGAGTTGTCGACTGGGAAAACCTTCAGCGAAGATCCGTAACTTTACCCGCCGCCCGGTGTTAAATAGAGGAAACGATCCCTTGCTCCCAAGGAGAACTTCCTATGCGGCGTCCAATACGCACGATTCTCGAGGCATTTCTTGCGGGCTTGCTGTTGTGTGCGGCATTTGCATCTCAGGGAGCCGCGCAGACCGGCTCGACCAGCCCGGCGAGTCCACCCGCGCAGAGCACAGAGCCTCCCGCGCAAGCATCGGTACCCGCTCCTGCTCCTGCGCCTGCCCAACCAGCTGCCAAGAGGGTTTGGACGAATGACGACGTGATGGGATTGCGGGCGGATTCCAAGATTTCCACGTTCTCCCAACCGAATGCGAAACCGGCCAAGAACAGCGCGAAGCCGGCGAATTCCAAAGGCAAAGACGCCGGCTGGTACCAGAATCGAATCGCGGGGCTGCAAGCGCAACTCCCGCACCTTGACGATCAGATCGGCCAGCTGCAGGCGGCTCTCAACGGACAGCAGGTGAATTCGGTCCGCAAGTGGGGAGGAGTCAAGCCGGACGACTGGAGAGTGGAATTGGACGAGCTTCAGAAAAAGCGCGATAGCATCCAAGCCGAAATCGCCACGCTGGAAGACCAGGCGCGCCACGCCGGCGTCCCGGCGGGCGCGCTGCCTTGAGCAAGTAACCTGGAACGCCGCGCGCTACCGCGCGGCCGCCGCTACTTCTTTTTCGATCGGGGCGCCGATCAGGTTGCCCCATTCAGTCCACGAGCCGTCGTAGTTTCTCACATCGTCGTAGCCCAGTAGATACTTGAGGACGAACCACGTGTGAGAGCTGCGCTCGCCGATCCGGCAGTACGCAATCGTCTCGCCGGAACCCGAGATGCCCTTTCCCTGGTACAGCTGTTTCAACTGGTCGGCCGATTTGAACGTGCCATCCTCGTTGGCTGCCTGCGCCCACGGGATGTTGGCCGCTCCGGGGATGTGGCCGGCGCGCTGCGCCGTTTCGCTCATGCCGGGCGGCGCAATGATTTTCCCGGTAAACTCGTCAACCGAACGCACGTCCACCAGGCTCCCGCCGGATTTCTTTTTGACGATTGCAAGCACGTCGTCGCGGTAGGCGCGAATCGATTCGTCCGATTCGCTGGCGCGATACGTGGTGGAGGCAACTTTGGCGGCGTCCGTAGTCAGCGGACGCTTCTCTTCGACCCACTTCTTGCGCCCGCCATTCATCAGGCGGACATCCTTGTGGCCGTAATACTTCAGCTGCCAAAACGCATACGCCGCGAACCAGTTGTTGTTGTCGCCGTAGAGAACGATGGTCGTGTCGTTCGAGACCCCGGATTGGCCGAGGAGTTTCTCGAGCGCGGATTTCTCGATCAGATCGCGGCGGACGTTATCCTGAAGCTGCGTCTGCCAATTCCATCCCACGGCCCCCGCGATGTGGCCTTGATCGTAGGCCGTGGTGTCCACATCCACCTCGATCAGGCGGACCTTGGGATCGCTCGCATGGTCGGCGACCCACTGCGTCGTCACCAGCACTTCCGGATGCGCATATTCAGCCATATCACTCCTCCCCTTCGAATATCGGATGTCGCAGCTGCTGCGTGAGACCCAAACATAAAAAAACCCACCGGCCAGGCTCTCTGGCGGCGGGTCGCAAATCCTGAGCTGGAAGGTGCTTACGCGCTCAGCCTGCCCATGCCAGAGGATACCGGGACGCAACACGGGCAACAACAACCCTGAGCCGGCCTCTGGCGGCAAATCGTCATGGCCGCAGCATACGCCGAAACCGCCTTCAGTGACAACGCTGTTTTGGAATCGGCCGGCATGCGGCTCAGACCGGCTTGAGCGGGCCGCCGCCCGAAGATTCGTACTCGATGCGAAGCAGCCAGTCGAAATGAAACTTCTGCAGAGCGAGCCATTTTTCGAGCTCTTCGCGGCCCGGTGCGTCGAATTCCACCAGCATCTTGCCCTCTTGCATGTTCACCACCACGCGGCGCGCCGTCACCTGGGCGCCTTCATAGAATCGCGCGGTAAGCTCCTCCGCGCCCTGGCGCGTCAGGCAGGCCAATGTGTGCTGCGAAATATAACGGGCCACCGGCCCTCCTCTCCCGTGCGAATAAACGGCCGCACCGGCAACAAATGGGATACCCCGTCGCGGCGAAAAAAGCAATTGGATGCGGCCGGGGACGCGATTCCGGGACTGGACGAGAGTACAGGTGCACGAGCGAGAAACGCGGCCGTGGAAATCCGCGCCAGGCCAGCACCAGCCGATAGAATACGTGTGTAGGACTCGAGGTGATTTATGACGCGCATTCGCTGGTCGAGCTTTCTGATTCTTTCTGCGGCACTCTTGGGCTTTGCCATAGCCGGCAACGCCGGGGTCAGAATCGGCGCAATTGCGGGCACCGTGGTCACTGCACACGGCAAGCCCGTGGCGGACGCGACCGTCACGATGCAAACGTCCTATGGCCAGAGCCCTTGCGCCACGCACACCGACGCGAACGGCCACTTCGAGTTCGCGCGATATGAGACCGGGCAGTACGATCTGCAGGCCTACTGGCACGGCATGTTTTCGGAATGGAAGAAGCGCGTGGTAATCCGGTCAGGCAAGACCACCGACATCACGCTGCGGCTTCCGCCCGCTGCCGACATCACCGTAACCGTTCCGGAGTGATCAGCCGCACCGCACACCCTTCGCCTCCCCTCTGGCAGAAGTGCTAGTACCGTGGTACAAGCCGAATGCGCCTTGGGGACCATTGGTCGCCCCAAGCCTACTCGCTACTGTGAATTGCGGGTTGTGGGAGCTGCCTTGCGGGGACGACGGCTCTAAAACGAGCCGGAGCACGCTTCCCGACCCGCTAAAGCCCTCCTGTTGGTGTAACCCTTCTACCCCAGCCATGACTTCTACCCGAATCAACCTCAAACCCTCGCGCATTGCGGGCCAAATTGCATCAAACTGCGTGTCAGAGAGGCTTGCTATCGCGTAAACCCTGTGCAATCTGGCGCGCTGCGGGATACGTGAGCGTGCCGAGAAGACTGGAGATTGCGACAGATGACGGGAAAACCGGGCAGGCGAGCATGGCGCTGCGTAGTGCCTATTGCGATTGGGTTGTGCCTCGTCGCGGGGTCAACCGGCGCGACGGATCTGGAACCAAAAACAGTCGCAGCGTATGACCGCTACGTGGCCGTGGCGGAGGCTCAGATCGACGAGCAGCTCTCACGGGGCCAACCCTATCTCTGGGTCGAGAGTCTGAGAGCCAACCGCCGCGACGCGGCAGAGTCGCAACTGCAAGCCGGACAAGTGGTGATCGAGCGGCTGGATGCCACGGGAAAAAGCGACGCGGGGAAACCGGTCTCGATCCCAGGCGGGATGATCCATCACTGGATCGGCACGGTGTTCATCCCGGGCGCGACGCTGGCACAAACACTCTCGCTCGAGGAAGACTACGATCATCAGCAGGAATATTTTCGCCCGGACGTACTGCGCTCGCGGATTCTCCGGCACGATGGAAACGATTTCACGATCGAATTGCGCCTGTACAAAAAGAAGGTGATCACGACGGTCCTCGACACCGAACATGAAGTGCACTACGCGCTGGTCGATGCGACTCACGCATGGAGCCGGTCGCGAACGATTCGAATTCAGGAAGTAGACAACGCGGGCGAGCCCAATGAGCGCCTCGAACCCGAAGGCCACGATCGCGGCCTGCTGTGGCGGATGAATACCTACTGGCGCTTCGAGCAGAAGGATGGCGGGACGTATGTGGAATGCCAATCGATATCGCTCACGCGCGACATCCCGGCGGGGCTGGGCTGGCTGGTCGGGACGTACGTGAATAGCGTCCCGCAGGAATCGCTCGATTTCACGCTGGAAACCACGCGCGCCGCGGTGCTGCAGCGCATCACAAAGCAAATGGAAAGCACGCGAGGAAACTAGAAGGAAGTCGCGGCGAGAAAGACATCCGCCAGACCGTTTGAATCTACGCCAACCAGGTTATTCGCCGATGAGATAAAAGCAACCGTATGGCCGTCGCCGCTGATGGCCGGGACGATGCTGTCTCCGTTTGCCGCGGCGGGCGAAGAACCGGCCGGCTGGCTCGCTAATGCAGTACGGGGCGTGCAGGCCGTGGTTCCGCTCGGGAGATCGACGCACGTGCTGCGGACAAACACGTTTTCGACGCCATTGATCACGTTCGGCGCCAGGTTCGTGGCCTTCGAGGAAAACGCGATCAGGACTCCTGCCGGGCAGGTTCCCGTCACCGTAGTCGTCGAATTGCACACGCTGACGCTGGGGTCCTCACTCAGCGTGTTGGCCGGCGTCGTTGGACTGGCGAACGTATCCGGCGTGGAAACCAGCGTGGGGCTGGAGGGCGTGCACGTCGGCGGCGTGGTCACCACCACCCCAATGCACGTATCGAAGACGTAGACCTCCTGCGTTCCCGCCGAGGCAATTCCAAAATCTGTCGCCGTCGAAGCAAAAGCCACGAAGCGGCCATCCGGCGAGATCGCAGGCTCGATGCTCAAGCCATTCGCCGCGGTGGCGCCTCCGTCCGGAGTGGAAATGAGAGTGGTGCTGGGCACGCAGCTATTGCTGATCGTTCCGATGGTTGTAACGCAGGTGGCGCGCTCGAAGATTTCCTGGTTTGCGCCGGGATTGGACGCTGTCGCGCCGAGATTCGTCGCGGTAGACGAGAAGGAAACGTAGAGGCCCGTGTTTGAAATCGCGGGATCGGAGCTCGGCCCGTCGCCGGGCGTCACGCCGTCGGGCGTCGAAACCAGATATGTGGTCGGGACGCACGAGGATGTTTGCGTCAAGGGAGTAGCGCCGCTGCAGATTGTGCGGATGTAGACCTGCGGCGTTAGGCCGTCCACAGCGACGCCTGAAACGAGATTGGTGGCGAGCGAAACGAACGCGACGTATTGCCCGTCGGGACTGATGACTGGATTGTAGCTTTCGCCATTGCCGGCGCTCGCGCCATCCGCGGAGAGAGATGCCAATACCGGCGTGCAGGAAGTCGTGGTGCTCTCACACGTCGGCTGCCAATACACCTGGCGCGTGCCCGCCGGGGTCGTCACATAATTGACCAGGTTGCTCGCCGATGAGGTGAACGCCACATCGTCCCCGCTGCTATCGAGCGACGGCTCGGAACTTGGGCCGTTCGCTGCATTTCCTCCCGTGCCCGTGGTAATCAAAAGCGTCTTCGGAACGCAACTGCCGCCGGTTGAAGTCGTAGTCGCCAGGCACGTATCGCGGAAAAAGATGCCGCTCAACCCGCTCGTTAAGAGGTTCGGCTGAGTGACGGTCGACAGCAGGTTCGTCGAATTGGACGCAAAAGCCACGTACTCCCCCGTCATGCTCGCCGACGGTCCAGCGGTGGTCAGCGTCGGAACGCCGCTCGTGCAGGGCGTGCCGCAGATGCCATTATTCGCCTGCGCTCCGGAAGGGGCGAGATCGACGAGCACCGGCAGCCCGGCCGCATCGCTGGGATCGACGGCGAAGGTGAGCGGGTTGGACGTGCCTCCACCGGGCCCCGGACTGAATACCTGCACCTGATTCACGCCGCCGGCTGCGAGATCCGCGCTCGTCAGCGTGGTCTCGAGTTCCGAGCCATTGCCGAAAATCGTTGCGTGCGGAGCGCCGTTGATCATCACCGTTGAATTCGTCACGAAACCGGTGCCCGACACCGTGAGTGTGGTTGGCGTAGTCGTTCCAGCCGCCGCGGCCGCGGGGCTCACGGACCCGAGGTCCGGGACGGGATTCGTGACCTTCAGTGACACGGCATTGGAGGTACCGCCGCCCGGCGCCGGGTTGATCACTATAATTGGAACAGAGCCCGCGTTCGCGATGTCTGCTGCAGAAATCGGCGCGCTCACTGAAGTCTTGCTGGTAAATGTGGTCGAGCGGACGCTGCCATTCACCGAAACCGTGGACTGCGAAACAAAATTCGTGCCGTTCACGACCAGCTCAAAAGCACCGCCGCCCGTAAAAACGCCTGAAGGCGAGAGCGACGTGATCTCCGGCAGCGGACTTGGCGCCGCGTTGATCACGAACGTGGCGGGCTGCGTACTTCCGCCTCCCGGTGAAGGCGTCGAGACGACGACCGACGCTGAACCCGCATTTTGAATGAGGCCCGCGGGAATCTGAGCGGTCAGCGCGCCGGTCGACGTGAATAGCGTGATCAGGGGGTTGCCGTTCCAATACACGGTTGAGGCTGGCGTAAAGTTGCCGCCCTTTACGGTCAAAGTGAAGCCGGGCTGGCCAGCCTCGATGCTCGACGGAACGAGCGTTATCGTCGGCGAAGGCGTGGGATAGTTGATCTGCTCCTGGCAGGCCGTCAGCAGTACGGCCGCGAAACAAATCGTAAGCCAGAGAAGGATACGAGATCGAACCTGCAAACCCTCACCCCTGATTCCACAGATCGGCTGGAAGCCTTAGACGCAATCGTAGAGACTACTAAAGATGTCTCTTGCGGGCAATCGGGATGCCTCGCCTGGGCGGGATTTGCGGATCAGCCCCCGCCGGGGGCGGGTCACTGCCTGGACTACAGTACTGCGTAATACGTAAAAATCGTGTAATCCGGGTTCGCGTGGCGTTTGCCCGAGCCCACGATGACGGTGCGCGTGAGCCAGTCGTGCGGGCCGACCGGCGTGTCGAAATAGGGCGTGCAGCGGAAATAGAAGGGCCGGTCGCCGCCCCAGCTCGGGTCGTTGCGATCGATTGGCTTGCCGTCCATGGGATAGAGGTAGCCCGTGTTGTTGATGTAGATCATCGTCCCATCGGAGGCTTCGAGCATGTAGTGGGCGTCGAGGCGGCCGTTGCCGGCGTAGTCCGCGCCGCTGCGCGGCACCACGCGGCCCTGCAGCCGCGGCCCTTCGATCACACCTGACATCGCGGGAACATACGCGCGCCGTCCGTTCGGTGTGGCGAATGAAACGCGCTCCTTGAAATCGATGCGTATCTGAAACACGTATTCGAGCTTGATCGGCTCGATCTCTCCGAGTGGCTGCATGGTTCCCCCGGCCGGCTTGTTTTCCGATTGAGCCGATTGAGATTGATCTGCCGCCTCGCTTGCGGCGAATGCGGCCTTCGGGAGCAGCCCGCCGAAAGCGCCTTCGGCAAGCAGCGCTCCGCCGCCGAGCGCGGAACCCTTCAGCATCGAGCGTCGGCCGATCGGGCGAGTTGCCGATGAACTGCTGTGTTTGCTCTTCATGGAAGCGCTCCTAATGGCCTGCGCGGCCAAACGAAAGATTGTTCGAGAAAAACGGCACCACTTTTTTCTCCACGCGATCCTGGATGCCGCTGACGTGCGTGCCCTCGTAGGTTTCAAACGTGTGCTCGATTCCGTACGCGGTAAGGACGTGGTCGAGCTCCTCGTTCGAAGCCATCAGGCCGTCCTTGGTTCCCACGTCGCCCGCAATGGCGTGAAGTTCCCGGAGATTGGGCACGTACTGATCGATCATGGCGAGCGGCGCATTCGCGTCCCATTTCGCGGCGATCTGAGGCTGCAGCTTGCCATCGAGCCAGGGCACATCAAAAAAGAGCGGCGGATTCTTCGGATTGGGAGACCATGCTGCCGATTCGGCGATGCTCGCTCGCGTTCCGAAATCGGCCTTATCGAGATCGGCCGCGCTGCGGACCGATTCGGCCTTGATCATCGCGGGACTCTCCTTGTCCCAGGGACTCGCGGCAAGGCAGCACGCGCTGAGCCAATAAATGCTCGAAAACACCTCTGGATGCTCCATGCCAAGGCGAACCGTTCCGTATCCGCCCATCGAATGGCCGGCGAGGCCGCGGCTCATGCGATTGGGGATCGTGCGGTAATGCGCGTCGATATAGGAGACGAGGTCGTGCACGATGAAATCGTCCCAGTCGCCGGTGGTGACGGAATTCGAATACATGCTGCCGTAGTAGATGGTGTGGGCGCTCGGCATCACGAAGATCATCTCGCGCGAACCCGCCGCCAGGGCAGCATCGATCGCGGCGGGCGCGTTGATGAAAACGTGCTTCGCGCCGAACCAGTTGTCGTCGTTGTCCATGTAGCCGTGCAGCAGGTAGACCACCGGATAGCGGCGGTGCGTCTGCTTGTTGTAGCTGGGCGGGAGATAGACCGAAACATCGCGATCGGGCGAATCGCCCTCGAGATTTCCTTCGAGCGATTTTCCGTGCACCTTAATCCGCTCGACCGTTCCGTGCAGCTCAGGTTTGCCGGCCTGCGAAAGCCCAATTTCGGCTGCGCCCAAGACAAATGCGAGAGAGAGCGCCAAGCACGATGCGAGTCTGAAAACTCTTGATCGCGTTTTCATGGCGCCGGCTCTCCGATCGCGCACTCGAAGCTCGATGCCTCATCCGGATTGCCGGCGCCCTTGTAGCGCGCGTATTTCGGATACGCGCACAGCGGCCGCGAGCGGCCGGGAAACGACTTGCCCGTGGCGACCACGGAATCAGGAGGCGTTCCGTCCTCGACCCACTTCACCACCGCGCCCAGTAGATCGAATTTGTCGAGCGTTGCCGGGCCGCCCTGGCAATGGTTCATGCCGGGAACGAAGAAGAAGCGGCTCCAGCTCTCCACCTGATCGAGCCCGCCATTGTCCTTGGCCATGCGCTCGTAGTAGGCAAGCGTGTCGAACGGTGAAAACACGGGGTCGCTCGTGCCGTGGTAGAAGATCAGCTTGCCGCCGTGTTCCGAGAACGTGCTCAGGTTCGTCCACGTGGTGTCCGTCAGCGTCTGGGTTTCGTCGGCTTCGACGCCGGCGACCAATTGGTCGATGCTCAAATTCGACGGCGGCTGCACGGAAGCTAACGGATTGGGCCCAGAGCTCGGCAGGAAATTCGAGAAAGCCGCACCGAAACCGCCGGTAGTGGGAAGGATATACCCCGTGTCCCATGGCCACCGAGCGTATACCTCGTTTCCGCGCGAATCCTTCGGACCGCTGAACGCCTTTTGAAGCGCGCCGACTTGCTGCGACGTGAGGCACGCATCCGTCTTGGCGCCTTTGCACGTGAGAACCGCCGGATCGAAATGGCAGGCCTGCACGTTGAAAATCATGCCGTCCTTCAGCCCATCTCTTGCGTCGCATGAGCTCATGATCGCATCGGCCAGAAGCTTCTTGTCCCCCGTAGAAAAATCCTGGCTCGGGTCGGGCTTGCCGGAGGCGTCTTTCGGCGCGATTTCTGCGAAGGCAATCCGCGCCCAGGTGAGCCCGATATTCGAATAGCCGGTGCGCATGGCCGGATCGCCTGACACGATTCCGTCGAAGTAGGTAGGGTAGCGCTGCGACATCAGCATGCCCTCACGCCCGCCGGTCGAACAGCCGTCATAGTAGGAATGCTTCGCCGGCTGGCCGTAGTAGTGCGCGATGATCTCCTTGGCGAGGATCGTCACGCGGCCGACGGCGATGTAAGCGAAGTCGAGCGCGGCGAGCTGATCCTTCATAAATGCCGCATCAAACACGGCGCCCTTGTGCCCGGTGTCGGTTGAAACCACCGCAAAGCCTCGTACGAGCGCCGGAATCCGGCCGGCGGCCTGTTCGCCGAAAGGCGCTCCCACTGAACCGTTCGCCGCCGCCACCTTGAAAGAGAAATCGTCCATTCCATTTATCGGGCAGCGCGATCGCGAAGCCGATCGCGTACGGTTTGCCGTCGAAACCCGTGCGCGGGTCGATCGTGCCGTCCGCGCGGCAATACGAGGGAACCGCGCCCGGGATCGTGTCGCTGAATTGCGAAGGCCGGATGGTATCGGGTGCGGCGGCGGGAACGGATTCCGTCTTCGTAATCGTCATCCCCGATCCTGGAATTTGAAGGCTCGTCAGGTCGGCGCACTTTTCCACCGGCGCGATTCCGGGCACGGCATCCTGTGCCTGCGCGCACGCAGCCGACGCAAGCGCCAGACAAACCAGTGCGAGATAAATTGCCTTCATTCTGAAATATTTCATGATCGAATCCCCCACCAAGAGATGCGGATTGCCGGACGCGGCGGAGCATAACAAACCGTGTGTGCGCGGGCAACGCCTCGATGCGCTCGGCGGGGCGAGTGTCCGAAGCCTGGAACCATCGCAGACAGCGGCAGAATGGCCGCCGGCGAAAGCCGGTGCCAACTACCGCTGCCGCGAATGGCGGGTGCTAGAGCGTCGCGTCCAGCGAGAGCTCCTCGATCATTTTGTTGAGCTCCGCCTGGGCTTCTTCCTGCTTCGCCTGCAAGTCCGCGGACTCCTTCTTGAGCGCATCGAGCCGCGTCTCCTGGTCGGCGAGTTGCTGCGTGTAACGCTGCATGAGCGCGCGCTCGTCGGCGCCGCCGGTGAGAGCCTTCAGGTTTTCGCGAAGGCGCTGCTGATCGTCGTAGATGGCCTGTTTTTCGTCGTCGCGATCGGAGATTTGCGTGCTGAGACCGGCGACGCGGTTCTTCTGCTCCAGGATTTTCCGGAACGCGGCTTCGATCTCGGGCGTAATGGATTTCTGCTGCACGAAGAGCTTGATCTGGTCATCGGTGATATTCGTCACGGCGAAATTGCTTTCTAGCGGCTTCGACTCGGGGACCGTGAGAATGGCCGCAGACTTGGGGCTGACATTGACCCGAAAACGATATGCCCCTGACGCCGTCTCCGCGGGCCTCGTACCGTCTTCGGCAATCGTCCAACCCGGTCGCATGGGGTGTTCGATGAGGACGACGCGCGGCATGGTGTCGTCATCGCGCACGGCGTACGTGGTTTCCTGGCGCAGCTCGCTGGTCTGCACCATCGTGCCGTGGGCTATGCGCACGTGCGTGATGCGCTGCGGGGTTTCGTCACTCTTGACCGCAACGCGGACACCAAGATCGGCGGCATAAGAGAGCAGCCGTCTTTCGCCGGGCTTGATCGGGTCGGTGAGCCCCTCACCGGCAAAGGCTTCGTTCTCGAGGATGCTGAAGCTGCCGCCATCGAGGGTCAGCGGGCTCGAATTCGTGAGCCAGAGCGCGCGGAGAGGCCGCGGCGAGTTCAGCCCCGCGTTCCAGAGCGAGACTTTTTCGGCCTCGACGTGCGTCTGAACGATCGGGACGAGAGCCGACTCATTCTTGCGAATCGTAACGCGGTCTTTCAGCTTGTACTCAAAGAGATCGCCAAGCTCGGAGCCGCTGGCGGCGGCTTCCATAGCGCTGCGCGCATCGTTGAGCATCGCTGGGCCGGGAGCGCCGAAGCCACCGGCCGGTCCGCCGCTGACTCCAGGGGCTAACGCGAGCGCCTGAGAATAGTTCCGGCCATTGAGAGGAAGGTTTCTCACGTTTCTTTCCCCGAGAGCCGCGCCGAGCTCGCCGCCAGTGCCAACGTTTTTCGAATCGGCCGCTGCGGTGTCCGAGTTCTCCGTCTCCAAGGTTGAAGGCTGCGCCGCCACGGTAACTGTTTCCGCTGTGCTACCCACCTGAAGCGTCACGTTCTGCACCTGTTCCCGCCCGCGGCCAAGCGCTACTCCTTGGAGCAGAGCGGTGCGAAAACCGGGCATGCTGAATTCCACGCGGTAGTTTCCAGAGGGAACGCTGTCGATACCGTACCTTCCTTGGCTGTCGGTGGTTGCCGTGACGGTGAATCCAGTCGCTTCCGAATAGGCTTTCACTTGGGATCCGGGGATGACGGCGCCGCTGGCGTCTGTGACAACGCCCGAGAGCGCCCCGAGGCCACCCGTCATGGCGCTTTCGTGGGTTTGTGGTGCCAGCTGCGCCGTCTCGGGCAGCGAGACAACCGGGCGGCGCGCGTAATACGGCTGCGAGAGCTGTTCGATGAACGATTGCGGCGCGCCCGCCACGAGCGAAAGCTCGATATTGTTCCAATCCTCGCCCACCGTATTGTCGACGATGGCCCAGCCTTGCAACAGCGGCTGCTCGCCCGGCTTCGAGGGCATCACGATGCGATAGGTGGTCTTCCAAACGGGCACTTCGCTGATATAGCTGACGTAGAGCTGGCGATCGCCCGACCCTGCGGTGGCGATCGTCAAGCGGCGCAGATCTTGCTCGCGAACGGAGCTCAGCAGGCCAAGATAGCGGCTCACTTCGCCGGTGAGGCCCGGCTCCGCCAGACGCACGCTAACCGCGGGAGTGATCTCGACGCTGCGCACCTCGCCAGAATCGCTGACAACCGTGGCGAGATCGACCTCGAGCGTCGTTCCGCCACTCACGCGCGTCTTGCGTTCGACGCTCAGCAGCCGCCCGGTGATCGTCATCGTTCCGGTGCGAATCTCGAGGCGCGCCCCGCGCAGCGCCCCATAGAAATTCGAGATGTTGGTATTTTCCTCGAGCGGTAGCCGAAGCGTGCCGAGCCGTTCGCTGAGAGGAGCTTCGGAGTTGTAGTCCACGCCCGCGACGCGCCCGCCATTCAGGTCCAGGATGGTGAGGGACTGCAGGACATCGTTGAGCTGGCCGCTCGTGAAGTCGATCTGCACCGTCTCATCGCCATCCACGCGCCCGACATGCTCGAAGTAGCCGACCCCGCTCTTGTAGAGGATCACGCGGCGCACAGGAAGATTCGCGGGCGACGACGCTTCAGCTTCGCCCGGTTGCACGGCGACATCGGAAGCGTGTCCAGCCGTCGATTTCACTTCTCGGAATTGTTGGCGCTGCGAGGAAGCCTGTTGAGGAGCGGCTGCGGTACGAATCGCACAACCGAGCACTGCCAACGCACACACGCACACCATGAGCATTCGCATTTTTGCCTCCTAAGTTTCGCTGACTACTCTCCCTCAGGGGCCCGACGTGCTTTTTGCTTGGATTCGCCGACGGCAGAGTCGCCCATCGCGCCGGGTGGCATGAGCCGAATGTCGGTGAATTGTTTAGAAGCAAGTACCGTCAGGGATGTTGTATTCGCGGGTTGCCTGCGAAGAAGAAAAACCGGTACTAGAGCTTGAATATTTTGCGCGCCGTTTCGCCGAGGATGTTGCGCTTGGCCTGTTCGCCGAGGAACGGCAGGCCGGCGATGCGCGCGGGCACGTCGAAGTCCCAGTGCGGCCAGTCCGAGGAGTACATCAGCTGCGTCTCGGCGCGCACGGCCTTGAAGGTCGCCTCGAGCATGTGCGGCATCGTCACCTCAAGCGGCTGCGACGTGAAATACATCTCGGCGATATATTCGCTCGGCAGGCGCTTCAGCAGCGGCGCGTCCGACTGGCGCATCAGGTATTCATGGTCGAGCCGCTGCATCATGAACGGCACCCATGCCAGCCCGCTTTCGATCCAGATCACCTTGAGCTTCGGAAAGCGCTCGGGCAGCCCGTTCACGATCCAGTTCGTCATGTGCGTCATGTTGCAGGTGACGAACGACATCGAATGCACCGAAAGGAACCGGTTCATCGTGGCCGTCATCGTATCGCCCCAGGTGGGGCCGGCATGAAACGCGAGCGGCAGGCCGCGTTCCTCAAGCTCGCGGTACACGCGCATGTACATGTTCTTGTGCACGCCCGTATGGCGCTGGCTTGTAATCATGAAGCCGACCACGCCGGGCGTTTCGCCGAACTCCGCGATCGTTTGCAGGCTTGCCTCGGGATCGTGAAAGGGCAGGCAGAGCAGCGTCTTCACGCGCTCCTCGCGCGGCAAAATCGTCTCGGTGAACCAGCGGTTATACGCGAACGTCATCGCCGTCACGATATCGGGCTCGGGATGCAGGCCCATTTCGAGCATCGGCTGCGGAAACACGACTTGCATTCTGATTCCCATCGAATCCATGGCGCGGCGCACGAGCGTGAGGTCGCGGTGCTCGTCCGTCTTCTCGACGTACTCCGCCAGCTCGGCCTGGTGCGGGATGCGGCCGAAACGTCCTGAAACGTCATCCCGACCGGATGATTGCTGAAAGCGAGCTGGCGCGCGCGCGGCCAATCCTGCGTCATCGTCTTCGCGTTGTGCCGCAGGACGGGATTTTCGAGGCGGTCGAGAATCTCGCCCCAGGAATCGAATTCCACGTGGTGCGCGTCAACGTCGACGATGAAATACTCGTCGAGGTGGTAGCGCGCGATGTCGCGGCGCGCGTTTGCGAGGATTTCGCGCGAATCGGTGCGCGTGGTGATCTGCTGCACCGCGTGTTCGGTCGCGGTGCTCGAGCCGTTCAAAGTTTTGGTTGTGCCCATGGACGTATCCTTACCTGCAGCCGCGTCTCGCTCAAGCCCCGGGCGCGGTGCGCGAAAACCAGAGCGCCAGATCGAATGGGTTCAGGTTGTGCGCGCGAAGGAGTGCGCATGCCATCACCATCGCCTCCGTCGTCGAAACCGTGCCGTCGATCACGGGGATCGCCTTTGCTCCCGGTTCCGCGTCTTCCACCGCGGCCGCATAGAGTTTCACGGCGCCGCTCACGAGATTCGTCACTCCGGCAGGCGGCACGGCTGCGATTTCACCGGCCTCGGCGGTTCGCTCGATCTGCTCGCGCAGCTTGACGAGAAGCGCGGACAGTTTCGCGGCCTCGTCAGACGGTGACATAAATTCCGTCGGCCGCTTCTTCCACGGCCACGCGAATCAGTTTGGCCGAGGGCCGCCCCGGGTGCAATCCGGTCCTGATGTCGTATTCGAACCCATGCCACGGGCAGACGATGTGCAGGCTCGACTCGTCGAAAGCGAAGCCGCGGCTCTCACCGCCCGGCTCGATGATTTCGGTGACGCGCGGGATGATTTTGCCCTGGCACACGGGTCCGCCTTGGTGCGCGCACCTGTTTTCCCAGGCGTAGAGCTTGCCTTCGACGCGGAAGATCCCAATCGTCTTGTCGCCGATGTCGACCACGAGCCGGCCCCCTTCGGGCACCCGCTCGCCTGCACCGACGTAGACTCGCTGTGAAGTTGCCGGCATGTTTCACCAGGGCTGGTAAACGAGGGCGATTGTATGTTGAGACGCCGCGATTATCAACTTGCCGGGCTATTTAAGGGCAGGGCTTCGGGGACTGGTGAGCCGCTAATTCACGGGCCGCGATGGAACGTCGCCGGCCCAGTCGGGTTGCGCGAATTCCACGCCCCAGAAGTGCGGGCTGGGCGAAAGGAACTCGACGCCGATGCGCGTCCCCTTATCGGACGTGTCGCCAACGTAGACCACGCGGCACTCCTGCTCTTCCTCGGTGGCGGGATTGATCAGCAGCATCTCCGACCCGAGTTCGAGCGTCTCCTGGAGATAGAGGAGGCCGCCGTGCGCATTGATCACGATGGTCTGGCTATTCTCCCGGAATTTGCGGCCGTCGGTGTTCTTCCCGGTCGCACGCACGGGAAGCCGCGTGAAGACCCGCGAGCTGCGCCGTTCCTTGCTATATGGAGCGTCGGTCATCATCACGAATATCGTGCAATGCACGCCGGGGTGAGTCAATTGCGCGGAAGGCCTGCGTGCCTAAAGAGACAGTTTGCGAAATCTCTGTCGGAATCAGGCCGGCTTCCGTAATATGTGACGCTGAAGCTGGCGCTAATCAACGTCGGCGAAGCGGTATGGGCCTCGGGAGCCGGGTATGAACGTTCTCGACTACATCGAATCGAAGCGCGAAAACAATCTCAACGAGCTGAAGGAATTCCTGCGCATCCCGAGCGTGAGCACCGAGAGCGAGCGCAAACCGGACATTGAGAAAGCGGCCCATTGGGTGGCGGAAAAACTTCGCGCCGCGGGCCTGGACAAAGTCGAGATCGAGCCGACGAAGATGCATCCGCTCGTTTACGGCGAATCTCTGCGGGCGCCGGGCAAGCCGACCGTTTTGATTTACGGCCACTACAACGTCCAGCCGGCCGAGCCGCTTGATCTCTGGACCAGCCCCGCCTTCGAGCCCACCGTGCGCGGCGGCAATCTCTTCGGCCGCGGCACGGCGGACGACAAAGGCCAGGTGCACATTCACATCAAGGCGCTCGAGGCTCTGCGCGCCACCTCCGGAAAGCTGCCCATCAACGTCAAGGTAATGGTCGAGGGCGAAGAGGAAATCGGCAGTGTGAGCCTTTGGGATTTCGTGCAGGCGAACCGCGAGCGGCTGAAGGCGGACGCGCTGATCGTTTCCGACACGTCGATGCTTGCAAAAGGCGTGCCTTCGGTTACGTACGGCTTGCGCGGATTGAACTATTACGAGATCGAGCTGACGGGACCGGCCCAGGACTTGCATTCGGGCGCCTTCGGGGGCGCCGTTCCGAACCCGATCACGATCCTCGCGGAGATGATCGCGAAACTGCACGACAAGAATTTCCGCGTCACCGTGCCGGGCTTCTACGACGACGTGGCCGTGCTTTCGCGCCGCGAGCGCAAAGCCTTGAACGCGCTGCCATGGAAGGAAAAGGAGTTTCGCAAGACCGTGGGCGCGCCGGCGCTCTGCGGCGAGAAAGGCTATTCCATCATCGAGCAGCTCTGGATACGTCCCACGCTCGATATCAACGGCATCTGGGGCGGATACACCGGCGAAGGCGCGAAGACGGTGATCCCGTCGAAGGTTCACGCGAAGCTTTCCACGCGGCTCGTGCCCGATCAGGATCCGGTGAAGATCGGCAGGCTCGTCGAGCGGCACATCCGGAAGCTGTTGCCGAAAGCTGTGACGTGCAAATTCGAAGTGCTGAGCACGGGCAAGCCGTGGGTCGCGCCCTATTCGCATCCGATTTTCCAGAAAGCGATTCATGCGCTCGAGGAAGGCTTCGGAAAAAAAGCAGTCTTCATCCGCGAGGGAGGTTCGATCCCATTCGTCACCCAGATGCACGATACGTTCAAAGTGCCATGTGTCTTGCTCGGATTCGGGCTTCCGGATGAGAACGCGCACGCGCCCGATGAACACATCGCGCTTGAAAATTATTTCGGCGGCATCAAGTCGGTTGCGCTGTTTTACGAACAGCTCGCGAGTCTCTAGAATCGACAGATTGTTCCGCAATGGGAAAAGCCGCATTTTGCGGGGGTTTTTAAACGTTTCGCTTGCGTTCGCCTGGTAGGACGGCTATAGTGCCACGCGGCATCAGCAATGCTGGCGCGAAACATCAATCGCAAAAGTCACAAACCTGAGGAGGAAAGAGAATTCGATGGCTAATCCGTTGAGCAAGTCCAAGATCATCGCCCACCTGGCCGATAAGGTCAGCACGCCCGAAAAGCCGGTATCGAAGAAGCAGGTCGTATCCTTCTTCGACGAGCTGTTCAAGCTTGCAGTAAAGGAAGCCAAGGGCACGGGCAAGTTCGTGATCCCCGGCCTCGGACGCGCCGTGAAAGCGCACCGCAAGGCTCGTATGGGACGCAACCCTGCAACAGGGGAAGCGATCAAGATCAAGGCTAAGACGGTCGTCCGCCTGCGTGCAGCAAAGGCTTTCAAAGACGCCGTTTTGAAATAGGCCCGCCCGGCGCAGACATCCCGGCAAACCCCCAAGGTTGCCTCCTGACCCGCAAAGCGGCTCGAAGGCTTGGGGGTTTTGTCTTTTCATAGCTTCCTTTCAGAGCCGCAATTCCCATGCGTGAATACTCCGGCCTTCTGACCGATCTCTACGAACTTACGATGGCGGCCGGCTACTTTCAGACCGGCTTCGAAGCCCGCGCGACGTTCGAGCTCTTCGCGAGGCACCTCCCGCCCAAGCGCAACTATCTGGTAGCCGCCGGACTCGAGCAGGCGCTCGAGTTCCTCGAAAACGTCAGCTTCACGGGCGAAGAGATCGATTTCTTGAGGCGGCACCTTCTCTTCAGCCGCATCGGCGCGAAGTTTTTCGACTACTTGGCCGAGTTCCGTTTCACGGGCAACGTCTGGGCGATGCCCGAGGGGACCCTCGTATTCCCGGGTGAGCCGATTCTTCGGCTGACGGCGCCCATTATCGAAGGGCAGATCATGGAGACGTATCTGCTCGCCATGCTCAGCTACCAGACGATGATCGCGAGCAAGGCGGCGCGCGTGGTTACGGCCGCCGAGGGCCGCCAGATCGTCGATTTCGGCGCGCGGCGCGCCCACGGCATCCAGGCGAGCCTGCTGGCCGCACGCGCGGCATCGATTGGAGGCTGTCTGGGCACTTCCAACGTTCTCGCCGGGCAGCGATTCGGGATCGGTGTGTACGGCACGCAGGCCCACTCCTGGGTGATGGCGCATGAGACCGAGCCCGAGGCATTTCGGAAGTTCCTCGAGGTGTTTCCCGAAGGCTCCGTTCTGCTGCTCGATACTTACGACGTGCACAAGGCCGTCCGCGAGATCATCGCAGGCGGCCGGAAGCCCGCCGGCGTCCGGCTCGATAGCGGCGACCTCGTAAAAGACAGCCGGTGGGTGCGACGCGAACTCGATCGCGCGGGATGGAAGGATGTGAAAGTGTTCGCATCCGGCGATCTGGATGAATTCAAAATCGCAAAGCTGGTCAAGCAGGGCGCGGCCATCGACTCGTTCGGCGTCGGAACGGCGCTCGCCACACCCGGTGATGCCCCGCATCTGAACATGATCTACAAGCTTGTCGAAGTCGAGCGCGGCGGCAAGGTGCGTGAAGCCGCGAAATTCAGCCACGCGAAGGCGACGTACCCGGGCCGCAAGCAGGTGTTTCGGCGCGCGGCTGCCAACGGCGAGTTTGCCGCCGATACGATCGCGCTTGCCGACGAGGCGCCGAATGGAGATCAGCCGCTGCTGATCGAAGTCATGCGAAGCGGCCACCGATTGGCAAGCCCCGAGCCGATCAATGCGCTCCGCGATCGATGCATGGCGAATCTCGCCAAGCTCCCAGCGCGCTATCGGCAGATCCAGCGCAGCGTCGCGTATCCTGTGCGCTACACGAAGCGCCTCACCGCCATGCGCGATGAGGTGAAGCAACGAGTCCGCCGCTTTGCGCTAAAATAGAGTTGCAGGCCGCTGGAGATCGATCTCATGGCACGAGCGAAAATCGTCTTCTGGGAAGTGGACGCTCAGGCGGATTTCATGCTGCCCGGAGGCAAACTTTACGTCCCGGGCGCGGAGAAGATTATTCCCAATATCGAGCGCCTCGTTCGCGGGGCCACCGACGCAGGAATATTTCTCGTGTCGAGCGGCGACGCGCATCCGGAAGGCGACCCCGAATTCGCGAGATTCCCGCCGCACTGCCTGCGCGGAACGCCTGGAGCGCAAATCATTCCTGAAGGACTGGCTGCGAATTCGCGCACGATTCCGAATGATTCGAGGTGGCCGCTGCCACACGATGTTCTCCACTCTGCGCAAGTCGTGATCGAGAAACAGACGCTCGAACGTCTTCGACAACCCGCACACGAGCGAACTCGTCGACCGATTGGGCGCGGACGCCGAATACATCATCTTTGGCGTGGTCACCGAATACTGCGTTCGGTGCGCCGCGAAGGGCCTGCTCGAGCGCGGCCGCAAAGTATCCATCGTGAAAGACGCGATTGAAACGCTCGATGCGGCGGACGGGAAGAAAACGATCGAGGAACTCCAGGCTCTTGGCGCGCGGATGATCTCAACCGACCAAGCGCTCGCCGAAATTGGCATGCCCGTTTCTAAACGATTCGCGTTAGAATCCGAGCCGAATTAGTATGGATTCCAGAACTCCGGGAGATCGCCACGAACACGCGCAGGATCTGTTCCAGCAGGCGTACCGCGCGCAGATGACGGGCGATTGGGAGCGCGCGGCCGAGCTCTACAAGGCTTCGCTCGAGATCCTGCCGACCGCCGAGGCCCACACGTTTCTCGGCTGGACCTACCACTTCCAGGGCAAGATCCAGGACGCCATCGACGAGTGCAAGCGCGCCATCGAAGTGGATCCCGACTTTGGCAATCCCTACAACGATATCGGCGCGTACCTGATCGCGCTCGGGCGTCTCGATGAAGCCGTTCCGTGGCTCGAGCGCGCGATCGCGGCGCCCCGCTACGACCCGCGCCATTTCCCGCACTTCAATCTCGGCCGCGTCTATCTCGCGAAGGGAATGTTCGGCAGAGCGCGTGAATGTTTTCAGGAAGCGTTGCGCATCGAGCCGAGCTACGCTCTCGCGAGCCGGGCGATCGAAAATCTCCGTCGCCTCGTGAATTAGGAAGCGCCGCCGTTCGCAGTCACCGGGGTCACGATCCTGCCGTAAAGCCACATCAACGCGGACGTGGCCACGCCGATTGCGACGACCACCCACCACATCTGAGCGGGCCTATGCAGCACGTCGCCGAACTCATGCAGCAAGAATCCGCCCAGCGGCCCCGCAATGGCGTAACCGATGGCGATCGGCAGGAAGGCGTAGCCCATGTAGAGGCCTTGCTGCTCGGGAGGCGCGAGCCTCGAGCAGTATTCGTAGTAGCGCGATGCCTGCGTGAGCTCGCCGAACGCCAGTACGACGAGCAGCGCCCCGAACATGAACATCGAGGGATGCACGGCCAGCAGAATCCACGAAAACGCCGAGACCAGGAAACCGATGGCGATCGTCTGCACGGCGGGTATTTTCCGCGTCAGGTACGCAACGAGAATTTGAAAACAGATGATCGTGAGGCCTTCGATCGATAGGATGCGATCGACATTCGCGTTGGGATTCACGTATCGCCGCAGAAAAATCGGCGCCGAGATGAAGATTTGCCAGTAGACGACGTAGAACCCCGACGAAATCAAAAGAAAAGTAACGTAGCGCCCATTGCCAAGAACGATGAACATATTCTTCAGCGCGGTCGAGATTTTTTCCACGCGTGCCTCACCCGCGCGCCCCGGTTCTCGGTAGAAGAGCAGCGTCACCCAAAACATCAGGAACACGCTCAGCGACGCCATGCGAAACACGTTCGCGATTCCCCATCCCATCTTTTCGCGCACCAGCCACGCCATCAGCGGGCCCACCGCGCCGCCGATATTCACCAGCGTGTAGTAGATCGAGTAGCCGAGCGCGCGCACATTCTCGGAGGACGCGCGCGCCGTCGTACCGGCAACAACAGGCTTCACGAGCCCGGGCCCAAGCGACGGAACCAGAAGCACCAGCGAGACGAGCCACTTGTCGCCGATGGCATGGCGCAGCGGCGCCATCCAGGAAGTTTCGAGCGACCCGAGCAGGAAATAGCCAACGGTCAGCAGCAGGTATGCAAGCATCAGTGTGCGCCGGAAACCGAATCGATCGGCCAGCGTGCCCGCGAGAATCGCGAGCCCGTACACCACGAAGCCCGCGATCCCCAGAAGTGTTCCCGCGAGCTCGCTCGAAAAATGAAGCTGCTCGGTGAGGTAAATCGCGAGAACAGCTGTGGTGGCGTAGTAGGCAATCCGCTCGAAAATTTCAGTGAAGTTGGCGACCCAGAAAGGCGGTTGGAAACCGGCGCGGATTTCTTCGAGGCGCTGTGCGAAGGCCAAAGTTTCCTCTTTGGGCGGGCCAGGGAATCGCGCCGCGGCAGGCGTGATTGTAGCGGAAGCGAGGTGTTTTACGGCGTCAAATTCTTGCCTTTGCGGGGCGCGAAAGTCGAGGAAATCTCCGCAATAAGAGGGGACTGGAGCAGCCCCCTAGCGGGGGCCTTAAGAGTCCATAAGAAGCCAATTTTGGCAGGTTCTTGCACGCTCCGCGGCAAGGGGGACCCGAATTCGCCCGCACCGCCCGTTCGGCCGCTCAGAGGCGGCCGGGCAATTCAGACGGTGGCGGTGACCGGCGCGCTTTGCGGGCGCATGCGGCTATAGGCCGCCAACAGCAACGCGCCCAGCCCCCAGATCGTGATGATCAGTCCCGCAAGCGGTCCCATAAAGGGGATCATGCGGAGGGCGCGGAGAATCGCCAAGCCGATTGCCAGCCGCGCGACGGCCGGTCCGATCCCAACGGTATAGCCGAGGAGTTGCTCGCCGAGCCACGAACCGACGAAGAGCTGCGCGGCATAGATCGCGATCACGTAGAGCAGGAGCGCGGAGATTCCAATTCCAAGGCCAACGATCGTGACGCACGCAATGATGATGGCGATCGGAGTGGCAAAGAGGAAGAGGGCGCCAAAGCCTACCGCCGGCCCCACGCGCCTGGTTTGGCGCACCGCGTCGGAGAAGAATCCCGGGAGGACCAGGAGGAGCACAAGGCCAAGGAGGAAACTCGCGCCCCAGAGCAAAACCTCGTGCCAATAGTAGTTCACGCGGGTGTAGTCAGGACCGCGCTTGGGAACCGTGATTTGAATCGGACTGGCAAGTTTGGCGCCGGAAGCAATATCCGGCTGGCCGCGGCCCTGGTATTTGGTCTTTCCATCGATCTCGGCCGTAGGGCCGATGGTAAGCCGGTCTCCGCGGATGGTGAGATCGCGATCGAGCCGGCCGTTGATGGTGATGTCGCCTACGAACGCGAGGACGTCGCCTCCGATGTGTCCATCGAGTTCGGTGTTCGCGCCACCTATCATCATCGAGCCGCCGACACTTGCTTTCTCATCCAAATCCACCTGTTCGACCCATGCCATGACGTTCCTGCCAACCGTCGAATTCAAAGAGGCGGACTGGCACCACACGCGCACGTTTCCATCGACGGGACCATTCACGATGATTTCCTGACCGAAGGCGAGGATGTCGCCTTTGACGTGGCCGTTCACGGTCAGGCTGCTCGAAAACGAAATCAAGTCGCCGTCGACATCGCCATCGATGCGAGTTCTTTCGGCGGCCACGATGAGATCGTTCTTCACTTCCTGGCCGGCAGGCAAGGTGTAGCTGGGATTGCCGCGCTCCATATCCGCGGCGCGGACCGAAGGCGACAGCCCGAGGACGCAGGCGATCGCGCCCATCACGAACGCGATCGTCGTAAAGCGCTGCCAGTGTCTCCGGAGCAGCCAGATTGCAACCATTCCCAAAGTCGCCGCTGCCATGAATTCCGGGAGGTTTCGCATCGTATCCCATCCTTTCCAGAAAGCGCCCGTGAAGAAGAGCATCGTAAGAACATTTCCCTGCGTGAAGCCGGCCTGCGCCGCCTGCGCGAGCGACGGCTGGAGAAATCCCGTCCACAGGGTGTAGGCGCCCCCAACGCCGAGTCCGAACGCCACGACCCATCCCCATCCGATGCTTCCGCGCTCCGGCTTGGCGATGAGGCGAGCCGGAATCGATTCTTCGTCGGAGGTGAGAGCCTCGTGGAGCCACACGGCTTCCTTTTCGAGCGCGCCGAGAAGCTCGCGGCAGGAGCCGCAGGCGGCGACGTGCGCCGAAACGCCGCGCGCACGATCAGCCTCGAGCTGGCCTTCGAGATAGAGCAGCCCCGTCATCTCGTCGAAATGGTCATCGAGAGGATCGTCGAAGCGGCCGTGAAGACTGTCGTCGGGTTGGCTCATGTTTTTCTCCCTGCAGCGACTCCTGCCGCGCTCGCGCCGCCGGCGCCGAGCGCCTCACGCAATTGATGGCGCGCGCGCAGCAAGAGGACTCCCACGAAAGCGCGGCGCACGCCGAGTGTGTCCGCGATCTCGTCGTAACTCATATCCGCGTAATAGCGCAAGACGAGCGCCATGCGCGCGCGGTCGGGCAGCTTCGCGAGACCGGTGCGAACTTCCTTGCCCGTGTGCTCGAGCTGCAACCGCTCGAGCTGGCTCGGGTCGGGATGCTCGAGCGGGAGCGTTTCAAGGTCGCCCGTCTCGAGGTCCTGGCGAATGCGGCGGCGGCGCAGCGTGTCCCAGCAGTGATTGCTCGCAACTTTGTAGAGCCACGCGGTGAAGGGCCGCGACGAGTCATAAGTGGCGAGCTTCTGCTTCACTTTCATGAAAATTTCCGTGGTCGCGTCTTCCGCATCCTCGCGCGTCGGCAGCACCCTGCGGCAAAACCGGAACATGGCCGCGGCGTATTGGCGATACAGGTCGCCCCAAGCGTCGGCATTGCCCGCCCGGACCTGGGACAGCAACTGCGCCAGTTCTGTCTCGCTCATCGCCCCGGTCGTCTTTTGCCTGTCCATAGGTAGATACGCAGACGCCTGCCCGAATATTTCACAAGTACCACAAAGCAGCGTACTTGTCTGCCGGGATACGCGGCTGCGCGGGCGCCAGCGCAGGTCCTCGACGCGCCTGGTCTGCTATACTTTTCTTTCAGCTGATTTGCATGCCCGCTAAGAATCCAACGCCAAAACGGCTGTTCCTGGTCGACGCGATGGGCTACATCTTTCGCGCCTTCTTCGCGCCGATGGACCGCCTGCAGACCTCGACCGGGGTCCCGACGAAGGTGCCCTACCTCTTTGCCACTATGATGCGGCGGCTCATCCAGCACAAGGACTTACGGCCGGATTATGTTGCCGTGGTGTTCGATGTTTCGGCGCCGACCTTTCGGGACAAGCTGTTTGCGTCGTACAAGGCGCAGCGGCCGCCCATGCCGGACGACCTCGCCATACAGATTCCGTTCGTACGGCGCTACTGCGAGGCGATGCGGCTGCCGATTCTCGAATATCCGGGGTACGAGGCCGATGACGTGATCGGGAGCCTCGCGCGCCAGGCGGCGGGGGAGGATCTGGACGTTTATATCGTCACCAGCGACAAGGATCTGATGCAGCTCGTTGGGGGGCGCGTGCGGGCGCTGAACCCGGCGAAGGGCGATCTGATCGCCGACGAGAAAAAGGTCGAGGAGATCATGGGCGTGCCGCCTTCGAAGGTGGCGGACGTGATGGCGCTGATGGGCGACCAGATCGACAACATTCCGGGCGCGCGCGATCCGAACGAAAAAACGCCGCCGGGGGAACGCCGCAAGGCGGGCATCGGCGAGGTGGGCGCTCGGCAATTGATCCAGCAGTACGGCAGCGCTGAGGCGGCTCTGGAGCACGCAAGCGAAGTGAAGCGGGCGAGCTACCGCGAGGCGCTCGAAAAATACGGCGAGTTCGTCCGGCTGAGCAAGCAACTGGCGACGATTCCGACCGACGCGCCCGTGCCGCTTTCGCTCGATGCGCTGCGCCTGCAGGAGCCGGACGCGGCTGCGTTGCGGGCGCTTTATGGCGAGCTTGGCTTTACTTCGCTGCTGAAGGAAATCGGGACTGTGGCCGACACGCGGCCGACCGATTACTCGGCGCTCGAATCCCCGGCTGCGCTGGGGAACTTTCTCGAATCGATTCCCGCCGGGCAAGAGACGGCGCTCTGGCTCTCGCTCGATTCCGAAGAACCGGACGATGAAGGTTTCGGGACGCGCGTACTGGCGGTGGAAGCATCCTCCAAGGTGGCATCGGCGCGGTTTGCGGCGAATGAGGCCGACAACAAAACGCTTGCAGCGGTGAAAGAATGGCTGGCTGATGAGAACCGGCCGAAAGTGGTGCACGATCCGAAACTCTTGCAGCTGCTCGCTGGTTCCGACCCGCAGATCGGTGGCGAGACGGTGGGCGGGATTCGCCATGCGACGGCGCTCTATTCCTTCCTGATCCGGCCGACGACGGCGAATCACGCTTTCGCGGAAGTGGTGCTGCGGCACCTGAACCAGACGCTTTCGGGCGCGCCCGGCGAACGCGCGGATTTTCTGCTCCGGCTCGCGCCGATCCTCCGCAAGGAGATCGAAGCGCTGGGGCTGGTCGATCTTTACGAGAAGATCGACCTGCCGCTGGCGGGTGTGCTTGCGCGGATGGAAGCGGCGGGCGTTCGCGTGGATCAGCAGGAGCTCGAAAAGATTTCAGCGGCGGCGCAGGAACAGATCGTAGAACTCGAGAAAAGCATCTTCGAACTCGCGCGTTGCGAGTTCAAAATCAACTCGCCCCAGCAGCTTGCCGAGGTGCTCTTCGACAAGCTGAATTTGCAGCCGCCTCGAAAGACGCGGGCCAAGGTGCGGTCGACTGCGGCCGAGGTGCTGGATGAACTGGCGCTGATTCACGAGCTGCCCAAGAAGGTGCTCGAATATCGCGAGCTGGCCAAGCTGAAATCGACATACGCGGACGCGCTGCCGCGGCTGATCCATCCCGCGAGCGGGAGGCTGCACACGCGTTTCAGCCAGACGGGTGCGGTAACGGGGCGGTTGAGCTCGTCGAACCCGAATTTGCAAAATATTCCCGTGCGGACGGAGCTCGGCCGCGAAATCCGGGCGGCATTCATCGCGGCGCCGGGGCATCTGCTGCTCTCGGCGGATTACTCGCAGATCGAGCTGCGGATCCTCGCGCACCTTTCGGAAGATCCGATCCTGGTGGAGGCTTTCCGGCGCGGCGAGGACATTCATTCGCGCACGGCGCAGGAAGTGTTTGGCGTGGCGCCATTCGCGCAGACGCGCGAGCACCGGCGCGTGGCCAAGGTGATCAACTTCGGCGTGATTTACGGGCTATCGGCGTTTGGGCTGGCCCAGCAGCTTGGAATCGAGCAGCGGGAAGCCGCGAAGTTCATTGCCGCGTATTTCGAGCGGTATGCGGGCGTGAAGAAACTGCTCGATTGGCAGATTACCGAGGTGCGGCGCACGGGATTCACGAAGTCGATGTTTGGGCGCATCCGGCCGATTCCAGAAATCAATTCGCCGCAGCCGAGTCTGCGGAATTTCGCCGAGCGCACGGCGATGAATACGCCGATGCAGGGCGCGGCTGCCGACCTGATCAAGCTGGCGATGATCGAACTCGACCGGCGGCTGGCGCGCGGCTTCCAATCGCGAATGATCCTGCAGGTTCACGATGAATTGCTTTTCGAGGCGCCGGAGGAGGAAATCCCGCGCCTCACGGAAGTCGTCAAAGAAGTGATGCAGGGCCTGCACGAGCTGCGCGTCCCACTGGTGGTGGATACGAAAGTGGGGCCGAATTGGCGGGACATGAAGTGAGCTTTGAATCGAAGGATCGAAGCGAGGTGAGCGATGGCGCCGAATCATAGCGAAGCATTTGTAAAGCTGGTGCAGGACGCGAAGTCGCGAGTGAAAGAAGAAGATTTTCGCGAGACGAAAAAGCGTCTCGATGCCGGGGAGAAGATCGTGCTGGTCGACACGCGCGAGGAATCGGAATGGGCGCGCGGGCATATTCCCGGCGCGGTTCATTTGAGCAAGGGCATCATCGAGCGCGACATCGAGAAGACCGTGCCCGATAAGGACGCGACCGTCGTGTTGTATTGCGGCGGCGGATTCCGGTCCGCGCTGGCCGCGGATAATCTGCAGAAGATGGGCTACCGCAACGTGATTTCCATGGACGGAGGCTGGCGCGGCTGGACCGAAGCGGGATTTCCCGTGATCAAGGATTAGCAGGAGCGATTTGGGCGACAAGTGCGAACTCATGGTTGGCATGCGCCAGTTTTGGCCGCGGACTCAACGCAGAGATCGCAGAGGAGGCGCAGAGTTCGCGGAGACGCCTCGGCAATATCGGTCGCCGATGCGCGAGACGAAGTTTGGTGACCGCACTAAGTGCTTCTGGAGGAGTTGGCTGGGGCGGTTGGACTCGAACCAACACCGTCCTCATTAACAGTGAGGTGCCCTACCGATTGGACCACGCCCCAACCCGGTTGGAATTATCCTCATAATTTACACGAATCTTGCGCGGACGGTAAGAGCGTGTGTGCAGCGTTTTGGGTTGACGCGCGACTACTTGCTGATTGAGCGCAAAGGCCCCACCCTCACAAACCGAGGGCGGGGCACCCCAAACTTCAAAAGAAAAGCGAAGAGAGGCGAACACACCCCCGCCGGGCGTTTGAGAGGGGTAGGCAAAATCTAAACCGGCGGGAATGGCCGGGGGAAGGAAGCCGGCCCAGCCCTCAATCCCCGAAGGGATCCTCGACTTTCCTTCCCCGGACGCGTTTTGTGTCGCACGTTCCAAACCAAAGCTAAGGTGCTGAAAGCAAACGACGGGATTTTGTATTCGCGGGCAAAAATTCCCGGCTGCCAGTAAAAATTCCGAGCGCCGCGCGGAGTCCTAAGGGAATCCCTGTAGACGCGACGGCGGTGGACGAAAGTTGCTACGATTGGTCATGTCTGCCAAGCCGCTTGTAACAGATGGCTGGGAAGTCAAGGGCATCAGATATGCCCAGAAGTTCTTCTCGGCGTTAAACAAAATTCTTCCATCGCCGGTGAACCTGTGTTTTGAGGGCACGAGTATTTCCGCGGACGTTCGAGCCTTGCTTGCGTCTCATGCCGTTGCGGCAAGCCTGCAGATACCTCCTGGCACGATCTGGCCGAAGCCGAGCGTCTTTCATGTGCGCGCGACAGGGCAATTCCTTCAACAACTAGCCGAACTGGCGGGAAAACATGCGGAGGCAGAAATCTGCGATCATTTGCACGCCTATAGCGAGGGCCGTGGATTAATGCAGTGGTATGACGCTTTTGACCTTCCTCTAATCGTTGACGGCTCCATCGCCGAGGCGAGCCTCGAAAGCTTCTGTCGCGAACTAGGAGTTCAATACAGTCCTTGGCACGCGCCCAGCGAGCCGGCGACACACAAGAATTAGCCTGCTATCGGAAGCTCTGACTCCATCAGCGCGATTGCACCTTCCTTGACCGCGCGCGGGGGCTCTTGCTATGGTGAAGGATTACGCTGGGCTCATTCTACCCAGTGTAGACGGAAGCTCCCTGTGCGGGGCCACTCGAATATGGGCTTGAAGAAAATCAGCATCCGGGGCGCCCGGCAGCACAACCTCAAAAACATCAGCCTGGAAATTCCGCGCAACACGCTGACCGTGATCACGGGGCTTTCGGGATCGGGGAAATCCTCGCTCGCGTTCGACACGCTCTACGCCGAGGGACAGCGGCGGTACGTGGAATCGCTTTCGGCGTACGCGCGGCAATTTCTGGATCAGATGGAGCGGCCGGAGGTGGACTCGATCGAGGGGCTTTCGCCGTCGATCGCGATCGAGCAGAAGACCACGACGCGGTCGCCGCGGTCGACCGTGGGAACGATTACGGAAATTTACGACTACCTGCGCGTGGTCTACAGCGCCATCGGGACGCCGCACTGCCCGAATTGCGGCCGGGCGATCGCGCGGCAATCGACCGAGCAGATCATGCAGTCGGTGATGGCGCTGAAGCCGGACGACCGCATCATGGTGCTCGCGCCGGTGGTGCGCGGGCGCAAGGGCGAATACAAGAAAGAGCTGGAGAAATACGCGAAAGAAGGTTACGTGCGCGCGCGCGTGGATGGCGAGCTCGTGAATCTCGACGAGCCGCAGGCGCTCGATCGGCGCAAGAATCACACGATCGAGATCGTGGTCGACCGGCTGCTGCTGAAGAACGGGATCGCGCAGCGGCTGGAGGGGTCGATCGAAACGGCGCTGAAGCTGACGGGCGGGCTGTGACGATCGCGGTGGTGGGCGGCAGCGAGCATGTGTATTCGGAAAAACTTGCGTGCCCCGAATGCGGGATTTCGGTGCCGCAGCTCGAGCCGCGGTCGTTCAGCTTCAATTCGCCGTATGGCGCGTGCCCGGAATGCCATGGCTTGGGCTCGAAGTACGATTTCGATCCGGCGAAGGTGATTGTGGATTGGACGAAGCCGCTTTTCGAGGGCGGGCTGGGGCCTGGGTCGGGCTCGGGTCCTTTGCAGCGCACGATGCGGATTGCGGCCGAAGCTTATGGGTTCGATCTCGGCACGCCCTTCGAGAAATTCCCGCGCAAGGTGCAGAACTTGATTCTGCGGGGGAATCCGGCGAATGGCGGTTCGGACAAGGGATTGAACTTCCAGGGCGTGCTGGGACATTTGGAGAGCGGCCTCGACGAATCGAAGTCGGATACGTACCGCGAATGGCTGACGCAGTATATGTCGCCCGCGCCGTGCACCGCTTGCAGCGAGCGGCGGCTGCGGCCTGAAAGCCTCGCGGTGAAAATCGCGGGCCTGTCGATTGCGGATTTCACGGCGTTGCCGCTGACGGAGGCCCGCGCCGCGGCGGACAAGATTCGCGATAGGATCACTCCGCGGCAGCGGCAAATCGCGGGGCGGCCGCTTGGCGAAATCGCGGAGAGGATCGACTTTTTGCTGGCGGTGGGGCTCGGCTACCTGACGCTCGATCGCTCGGCCGCAACGCTTTCGGGCGGCGAGGCGCAGCGAATCCGGCTGGCCACGCAGATCGGATCGCGGCTGCGCGGCGTGCTCTACGTGCTGGATGAGCCGTCGATCGGGCTGCACGCGCGCGACAACGGGCGGCTGCTGAGTACGCTTGAGACGTTGCGCGACCTCGGCAATACGGTGCTGGTGGTCGAGCACGACGAAGAGACAATCCGGCGCGCGAATTACGTGGTCGATCTTGGGCCGGGCGCGGGGAAGACGGGCGGGTACCTCGTGGCGGCGGGTGCGCCAGAGGAAATCGCCGCGAATCCCGCGTCGCTCACGGGACAGTATCTTTCGGGGCGGATGAAAATTCCGGTTCCAACCGAACGCCGCAGCCCCAACGGGAAAACGCTCACGATTCTCGGCGCGCACGGAAACAATTTGAAAAATATCGACGTGCCGATTCCGCTCGGGCTGCTGACGGTCGTCACCGGCGTTTCCGGCTCGGGGAAATCGACGCTGGTGAACGACATTCTGTATCGCGCGCTGGCGGCCAAGCTGTATCGCTCGATGGAAAAGCCGGGCGCGCATCGCGCCATCACCGGACTCGAGCACATCGACAAAGTGGTTCAGATTGACCAGGCGCCGATCGGGCGGACGCCACGGTCGAATCCGGCGACGTATACGGGCGTATTCGCTCCGATCCGGGAACTCTACGCGATGCTGCCCGAATCGCGCGAGCGCGGATACAAGCCGGGGCGATTCAGCTTCAACGTGAAGGGCGGGCGGTGCGAGGCTTGCCAGGGCGACGGGCAGCGGCGCATCGAGATGAATTTCCTACCGGATGTGTACGTGACGTGCGAGGTGTGCCGCGGCAAAAGGTACAACGCCGAAACGCTGGCGGTGCGTTACAAGGGGCTCTCGATTTCCGATCTGCTCGATCTGCCGATCGAAGAGGCGCTCAAAGCGCTCGAAAATATTCCCGCGATCCAGGTGAAGCTGCAGACGCTGGTGGACGTCGGACTCGGCTACGTGCAGCTGGGGCAATCGGCGACGACGCTTTCCGGCGGCGAGGCGCAGCGGACGAAACTCGCGCGCGAGCTTTCGCGGCGCCAGACGGGCCGGACGCTCTATATTCTCGATGAGCCGACCACGGGCCTGCACTTCGATGATGTGAAGAAGCTGCTCGACGTGCTCAACCGGCTCGTCTCGCTCGGCAATACCGTGCTCATCATCGAGCACCACGTCGACGTGATCAAGCAGGCCGATTGGATCATCGATCTCGGCCCGGAGGGCGGCGAAGCCGGCGGGCGCATTGTGGCGCAGGGCTCGCCCGAGCAGGTGGCGCGTGTGAAGAAATCGTATACGGGACAGATTCTCGCATCCGCGCTCAATGGGGCGAAGTCCAATGGGAATGCGGCTGCGCACAGCTGAGCCGGGACGCTCACGATGAACGCCGACGACAATCTGCTTCCGCCCGAACCGCCGGAGCCCTTTGAGCCCGTGCCGCAATCGATCGAGCCTGCGGCGCTTGCCGATTCTTTTCAATCCGAACTTGCGACGCCGACGAGCGAGCCTTCCGGGCCGGCCAGGCGGCCGCTGCCGGATGATCTTCGCGTGCCATGGGGCTGGCCCGACATTGGGGTGCTCATCGGGTTGGCAATCGTCGGAATAGGTGTGGTGGGCGCCTTGATGATGCTGGCGCTGAAACTCGCCGGTGTGTCCACGGCGCACATCCGAAAATCGCCTGACGCGCTGAGCGTGATTGCAATTGTGGCGCAGGTACTTCTGGATTTCGGATTGCTCGCTTACCTGGCAGCGAACATACGGCTGCGATTTCATTTGCCCTTCTGGCGGACGATCGGCTGGCGACCGATCGAGACGCGCTCTTCTTCTCGAATGCTTCCCTACACAGCTCTCGCTTTCGGCGGATTTTCGCTGGCCGCGATTGTTGCCGTGGCGGAGTCGCTGTTTCCGCCAAAACATCCGTTGCCGATCCAGGCGATGACGCAGAGTCCGGATGCGGCTCTGCTTTTTATGCTGACGGCGGTGCTGGTGGCGCCCGTGGTGGAGGAAACAATTTTTCGGGGATATTTATATCCCGTGGCCGCGCGCAGCTTCGGCGTGGGGATGGGCATCGTGTTCACCGGGGCGCTTTTCGGTTTGCTGCACGCCGGACAGTTGTGGGGCGGGTGGTGGCAGATTGCTCTGCTGGTGGTGGTCGGGATCGTGTTTACGATCGCGCGCGCGGCCACGCGCACCGTGGTGGCCAGCTACATTCTTCACGCGAGTTACAACGCGCTGCCGGTGATCGCCGCGCTGCTGTCGTCGGGCAAGCTGCGACATCTTGCGCCGCCTCACTAGTGTGCGGCGCCGCAAAGGAGTTAGTTATCTGGCACACTGAATCTCATCTGCAGTTCTTAGAGACAGGCCGGCGGAGCGGGGGACGATGGTTCTATAAATGGAGGCAATGCCATGAAGGAGCAAGCACGCAATCCCGTCAACCGCAAGCTAAGTGAGTCCGACGAAGCGCCCGCCACGCACGGCGCAGTCTCGGGAGAGTTAGTCACCGAGACGTTCGAGTACGATGGTGGACGGCAGGTAACGGTTTACGTTCCACGGGACGCGCCCGAAGCAATCGTCTTCGCCGGTGACGGTCAGAGAATCTCGAAGTGGGGCGCGTTGCTTGAGAAGGCCGACGTAGCGCCCACAATGATGGTCGGAGTACATGGGCTGACCGATGAGATGCTGCGGCTCCATGAGTACTCGCCGGGCTTTGAGCCGGAGCGGTTCGCAGCGCACGAGAAGTTTTTCGTCGAGGACGTTCGACGATGGACGGAGTCGCGCTTTGGCGTGGCGCTGCCCACTGAACGTACCGCGGTGTTTGGCGTCTCGGCAGGCGGAGAGCTGGCCCTCGCTCTTGGGCTTCGGCATCCAGATATCTACGGTGCGGTCTTCTGCGCCTCGCCTGGCGGGGGTTACAAACCGCCTGGCGTTATGCCGAGTCCACTTCCGCGCACATACCTTGTCGCCGGCACAGAGGAGCCGTTCTTCCTCAAGAACGCGATGAGGTGGGCGGAGGCGCTGCGCGATGCAGGTGCAGACGTCGTCATGAATGAGCGAGCCGGGTCGCACGGTGGCGCATTCTGGCGAGAAGAGTTCCCGCTGATGGTGGCGTGGGCATTCGGACGATGATGCATCTCGGTGTCTCATCGGCGGCAATTGTGCCTGGAATTTGGGAAGGTGAGCTAATGCAGTCTGCCGTTAATTAGGTGATTTGAGCGCCAATCAGGGAGAGGAAATTCCATTGCGCAGCGTTGAACCTATTCAGTGGACCCGCGAAGGCGTCGTGATGCTGGACCAGCGGCGGCTGCCGGGCGAGGTGGTGTACCACACCTACACCGACTACCGGGAGGTGGCGCGGGCGATCAAGGACATGGTGATTCGAGGGGCGCCGGCCATCGGAGTGGCTGCGGCGATGGGAATCGCTCTCGGCGTGGAGCACTCGAATGCGAAGACGCTCGCCGAATTGCGCGCCGAGTTTCCGGCAATTTGCGACGCTATGGCGCGGACGCGCCCCACGGCCGTGGACTTGTTCTGGGCGATCGAGCGGTTCAAGCGGCGCTTCGAGGAGCTCGCGCACGCTGCCGAGAAAAACGGCGCCGGCGGAATCGCGGGGATCCAGGCGGCGCTCGTGGAAGAAGCGCAGAAAGTCCATCAGGAGCGGCGCGACGCCGACGAGCAGATTGGCCGCTTCGGCGCGGAGCTAATGCCTCCGAGCGGCCGCGTGATGACGCAGTGCAACGCAGGCGCGCTGGCCACGGGCGGAATCGGCACGGCGCTCGGCGTGATTCGCATTGCCATCGATACGGGACACAAAATCGAGGTGCTGGTGCCGGAGACGCGGCCCTACCTGCAGGGCGCGCGCCTTACTGCATGGGAGCTGCATCAGGATCACATTCCGCTGATGCTGATCACCGACAACATGGTGGGGCATTTTCTCAAGACGGGCAATGTGGGCGCGGTGGTGGTGGGCGCGGACCGGATTGCGCGCAATGGCGACACAGCAAATAAAATCGGCACGTATGGGATTGCAGTTCTGGCGCGCGAGCACGGGATTCCGTTCTACGTGGCAGCGCCGATTTCGACGATCGATCTCTCGATTGCGTCGGGAGAGCAGATCCCCATTGAGGAGCGTTCGCAAGAGGAGGTGACGCATCTGGCCGGCGTGCGGATTTCGCCCGATATCCGCGCGGCGCATCCTGCGTTTGATGTTACGCCTTCGAAATTTATCGCGGCCATCATTACGGAGCGGGGCGTGGCGCGGGCGCCATTTGAGAAATCGCTGGCTGAGGTCGTAGGTCGCCGGTGACAGGCGCTGGAATAGGGACCGTCGATCGGCGGGGAGCGAGCACGCGAGCGGTTGCCGCGACACATCGACTACATGTTGCGGGTGAAGCTGCACACAGGTACGCGCTTCGCGCGACAAGTTTATGTCGGAGCTGAAGCTCCGACCCCCTGAAAAGCAAGAAGGGGCCTGCATTCGCGAGAATCGCGAATGCGGCCGTTACAAGCGTGGCCGACCGATGCAGCGGCAACGTCACAGCGCATGGCGAGCGAGATACGGCGCTGGGATGTCTGCGACGACGTTGCAGAACAAGCTTGCGATCTTCGGCTTGACGCTCATCATCGAGCTTTCTACAACCTGTCAGCCAGCACTTAACACCTATTCGCCAGAGCCTACTCGTATCGCAACGCTTCGACGGGATTGAGGCGGGCAGCCTTCCAGGCGGGGTAGACGCCGAAGAAGATGCCGATCATCCCGGCGACGGACACGCCGAGGGCGATCAGCAAAAACGAGACAGATGCGGGAAACGAAGGAATCGCCAGCCGCAGGAGCATCACAAGACTCGAGCCGAGCACCACGCCGGTTGCGCCGCCCACAATCGCCAGCGTCACTGCTTCCAACAGGAATTGCGTGAGGATATTGCTGCGGCGCGCGCCGATCGCTTTGCGAACGCCGATTTCGCGCGTCCGTTCCGTGACGCTGACGAGCATGATATTCATCACGCCGATTCCGCCCACCAGCAGCGCCACCGAGCCAACCGCCATCATGACGATGAAAATTCCGCCGGAAATCTGTTTCCAGAGATCGAGGAATGTGTCGGTGGTGAGGATCGCGAAATCATCGTCCTGGTCGGACGATAGCTTCCGGACGCGCCGCATATACGCGTCTACTTCATCCACCACAAGGGGAAGATTCTCAGTCGTATCGGCCTTGGCCATGAAAACGACATTCTTGAACTCAGGGTGCAGCTTGCGGATCATCGAGAAAGTGACAAGCGCAATGTTGTCTTCGGGATTTTCCCCTGTTCCCAGCGCCTGCTTCTGAATCTCCAGAACGCCAATGACCGTGAAGACTTGCCCTTCGAGCAGCACCTCCTGCCCCACGGGATCCTCGCCATTGGGGAAAAGCGTGTCGGCGGTGATATGTCCGAGGACCGTGACCGGGGAGTGGTGCTCTTCATCGGTTTGATTGAAAAACCGGCCGCGATCAAGATTGAAATCGCTGATCTGCGCGACGGCCGGCCCGTCTCCCTCGAGGATCACGTTTTTCGAGCGCAGATTCCCGCGCCGCACTTCGCTCGCCCCCGCGCCCACTGCGTAGTTCTCGATCTGTTCCACCGGCGCGGCAGCCACCACGTGCGGCAATTGCCTGAGGCCGGCGACCCATGCGGGATTCAAATCCTTGCGCTGAAGGACTTTCGGGGAGAGGCGCCCGAGCGTGGCCCAGGAGAACTTGGAGACGATCACGGTGCTCGATCCGAGCGACTGTATATTGCCCAGCACGTTGGAATTCAAGCCGTTGATCACGGCGCCGATCACGATGATGGTGGTAACGCCGATGACGATACCCAGCACGGTGAGGAAGGATCGCAGCGGGTTTCGGCGCAACACGTCGAACGCGAGCGCGACGGACTCCTTGAATTCAGCGAAGCCGCGTCTCTCGTTCACGGTCTGCTTTCCTCGATCACCCTACTCGTACCGCAGGGCTTCGACGGGATTGAGGCGGGCGGCCTTCCAGGCGGGGTAGACGCCGAAGAAGATGCCGATCATCCCGGCGACGGACACGCCGAGGGCGATCAGCAAAAACGAGACAGAAGCGGGAAACGAAGGAATCGCCAGCCGCAGGAGCATCACAAGACTCGAGCCGAGCACCACGCCGGTCGCGCCGCCCACAATCGCCAGCGTCACTGCTTCCAGCAGGAATTGCGTGAGGATATTGCTGCGGCGCGCGCCGATCGCCTTGCGGACGCCGATCTCGCGAGTCCGCTCCGTGACGCTGACGAGCATGATATTCATCACGCCGATCCCGCCCACCAGCAGCGCCACCGAGCCAACCGCCATCATGACGATGAAAATTCCGCCGGAAATCTGTTTCCACAGATCGAGGAACGTGTCCGTGGTCATAATCTCAAAATCGTCTTTCTTGTCGTTAGGCAGTTTGCGCACGCGGCGCATGTATCCCCGTACTTCATCGACGGCCGCCGGGAGATCGTCGGTCGAATCGGCCTTGGCCAGCAAAATCACGTCCTTGAATTCCGGATGCATCTTCATCAGCACCGAGAAGGGAATGCAGGCGATGTTGTCCTGAGGATTGTCGCCGGTTCCGAGCGCCTGCTTCTGCTGCTCCAAAACCCCTATCACTGTGAAATCGTGGCCCTCGATCAGCACATCCTGCCCGACGGGATCCTCGCCATTTGGAAAGAGCGTGTTGGCGTCGGTGTGGCCGAGAACCGTGACCATGGAGCGGTGCTCGTTATCGATGGAGTTGAAGAAGCGGCCTCGCTCCATGTCGAAATTGCTGATCTGGACTACGTCCGGTCCATCTCCCTCGAGGATGACGTTTTTCGCGCGCAGATTCCCGCGGCGCACCTCGCTCGACCCCGCGCCGACTTCGTAATTGGCGATTTGTCCCGCCGGAGTGGCGGCCACCACGTGCGGCAGCAGCGCCAAGCCGTCGGCCCATTCCGCCTGAATATTCTTGCGTTGCAGCACCTCGGCGGACGGGCGTCCGAAAGTGGCCCACGAGATTCTGGAGACGATGATTGTGGAGGAGCCAAGCGAAGAGATATTGCCGAGCACGTTGGAATTCAGGCCGTTGATCACGGCGCCGATTACGATGATGGTGGTGACGCCGATGACGATGCCCAGCACCGTCAAGAACGATCGCAGAGGATTTCGACGCAGCACGTCGAACGCCAGCGCGACGGACTCCTTGAATTCAGCGAAGCCGCGTTTTTCTTTCACGGTATGCTTTCGCCTACTCCTGCCTCAACGCGACCACCGGATCGAGCCGCGCCGCTTTCGAGGCCGGATAGACACCGAAAAAGAGTCCGACGCTGGTGGCCACGATCAATCCCATCAGGACCGACCAGATTTGCACGGAACTCGGCAGCGACGTCGTCAAGCTGACGACTTTTGCCAATATGATGCCGAGAATCACGCCGCACGCGCCGCCGACGGCCGCGATGGTGGCCGATTCGATCAGGAACTGGAGCCGGATATCGGCTTGGCGCGCGCCCAGCGATTTCCGCAGACCGATCTCGCGGGTCCGCTCCGTGACGGAGACGAGCATGATATTCATGATGACGATGCCGCCGACGATCAGGGAGATGGAAGCGATGCCGATGGTGACGCCGAAGAACGTGTTGCTGATGCTGCCCCACAGCTGAAGGAACGATGCATTCGTCTCCATCGCGAAATCGTCCGGGTCTTTGTACTCCACGTGGCGGCGCGCGCGCAGGAGCATTCGGACTTCGTCCATCGTGGGATCCATGGCGTTGCGTCCGGCGGCTTTTACCCACAGTCGGGCCGAGTCATTGGCGCCGTAGATGTCCTCGTAGGTAGTGAACGGCATGATCACCCAGTTGTCCTGCGACTGCCCCATCGTGGAGCCGCGTTTCTTGGCAACGCCGATGATTTCGCACTCCCCGCTATCGACGTGGATGATCTTGCCGATAGGGTCCGCTCCCGGGATCAGCTTGTCGGGGATGTCGAATCCGACGTCGCAGACGGCCGCGTGCCGCGCCACATCGAGGCGAGTGTAATAACGCCCTTCCGCAAGTTCGCGGCTATATACCTCCGGCATCTCGTGCGTGAATCCTAGGATCGCCGAGTCGTCGAGGGTGTTCGTGCCGTATTTGACCTGGCCGGCGGTGTTGAGGCTTGCCGCGACTGCCACGCAGGTGCGGCAGTTGTCGCGAAGCGCCTCGTAGTCGTCGAAGTGGAATTTCTTGCGCTTCTGGCTTTCCGCCCACTGATCGACGCTGGTGATATTGGAGGGCGCGCGATTGACCATGAAGACGTCCGCGCTCAAATTGGAGGAGATTGCGGTCGCGACGTAGTCATTCAGGCCGTTGATCAGGCTGACCACGGCGATTACGGACGTGACGCCGATCACGACGCCCAGCAGGGTGAGCACGCTGCGCATCTTGTGCGCCCAGAGGCTTGCCGTGGCGATGTTGACGGCTTCGCCCAGGGCCATGGAGGTTTTTCCGGCCATAGTGGTGTTATTAGGCTATCCCAGCTCGAGGTCCCGGGCTGGCCCTATTATAACCATACGCGCCGCGGCGGGTGGAAGTTGCATGGGCGCCGGGGTCTATGCGATAGACGACGCGCAAAAGGAAAGGGCGTCCCGGCTTTTGCCGGGACGCCCCAAGAAGCAGCCTTCACGCCACTTAGGCGCGTGACGGGCTAAGGTCAGAAGGCGAACGTCACCCCGAGGCGGATGGTGCGCGATTGTTGCCAGAGTCTCGGCTTGCCGTAAAACGAGTTCAACGGCACCCCCGACCCCGCACCCAACACGGCCTGCGGGCTGTACCCCGTCTCTACTTGCTGATAAAACGCCGCGCCGCCAAAAATTGCACCGTCGAGCGGCGCGGAGGCATAGTAAATGGAGTTCAGGCCAGCCCAGTATTGAGTGACGGAGTGCTGGTTCAAAAGGTTGGTAAAGGTCGCATTCAAGGTGAGCACCTGGGCTTCGTTGTTCTTGTTGACGTGAATCGCATGTTCAAGGTTGAAATCAGTCTGGGTGTACCACGGGGTGCGGCGAGCATAGACGTTGCCTAGAACGATGTTGCCGTCGGCGTCCGTGGTCGCATTCACGTAGTTGCCTCGTCCCCAGATGTACGTGGCTTCAATGGGTTCCGAACAGCAACCCAGGCCAAGATCAGACCACGAACTCACCGGGGTGCCCTCGTAGGCAGTCTGAAAGAGTCCCAGCGTTGTGGTCATGCCCGACCAGTGCAAGTTGTAGTACACATCACCCTTTAGCGTGTTGGGACGATCGGTGGGCAAAGGCCCGTCGTTGGACTTTCCGTTGTACTTGAAATAGTAGAACGGCTCGTCGAATGCCCGGGTCGTATCCGGCGAATCGCGTCCGGTAATGCCGCCGTCGGTCTGGTCGGTCGTGGTCAGGCCGGTATAGTTGCCCCACAGGCTGCTCCATGTGTAGCTGAAATCCCCAGCCCAGTTGTTGGACATCCTCTTCGTGAGCCGGACTTCGACGCCATCGTAGTTGCGGATCGCCTGCGGATTCGGCGGGCACGTGGGACAAGTGCCGAAGTCGTCGTTGGCGTTGAAGGCCGCCGTCCCAGGACCGTAGGCATCACCGATGGAGGTCAGGTAGTTGGCATACCCGTCGATGGTTTTGTCCACACCCTGGCCGGGATTCACGATGGTATAGATTTCGAAAGCCTCCGGATCGGCCAGCGAAGCGTCTTCAATCACGTGGTCGAGCCGGCGACGGTCGTAGCGGACTTCGAGGGCCCAGACAGTGCCGAGTGCGTAGTCCGCGCCAGCAGTGTATTCATGCTGGCGGTAGGGTTTCACATTCGGCGCCACCGGCTCCTCCGGGCGGTAGTTGACGTTTTCGATCAGCTGAATTCCCGTGCCTGCGTCGGTTAGGGACGGTGGAACTCCGTCCGTAAAGTTGGCTCCCACGTTGGATACGCCCGTCGGGCAGGCGCGCCCGGCAGCGTTGAAGGCTATATCGAGATCGGAATTCTGAAATGTGCCGCCCGCATCTGGTCCAAGAGGATACGAGCAATCTTCATACCCCTGAGCGCCAAACGAAGTCTGCGCCAGCAGCAGCTTCATGACGTCGTTGACCACGCCATAGCTGCCGAAGACCTTCAGCTTGCCATTTGCCGATCCCCATGCCACACCCAGGCGGGGCTCAATCTTGTCGCTCCATGGAAAGTTGATGGTCCGGATACTGGCGATTCCGATTCCCGGGGGCGCCGGCAAGTTTTCCTTCTCGACGCGCAAGCCCAGGTTGAATGTGAAACCGTGTCCTATCGTCCAGGCATCTTGTGCGTATAGGGCATGGTTATTATCAATGGCCGGGACCAGCTGGCCAGCAGCGTTTTTCAAAATCGTGGCGAAGTCCTGGATCGTCACGTACCCGTACTGCCCGGTGCATCCTCCCCATTCCTCCGCCAGAGCGTCGCAGTTGGCCCCTCCGAAGGTTGTGCTGGGCGAGTACGACTGGCCTTGGCCAACATAGCTAAACACGAGGGGGAGATTGCCGTTCTGGTCAATCACGTTGGACAAGCGATTGAACTGATAGCCCACCTTGATGTTGTGGGTGCCCCACCAGCCGCTCTTGAAGAACTGCACGTCTTGGTTGAACTGGTAATGCTTGCTGGCATTGAGCACGGTGTAGCTTGAATCGTACGGGGCCGTGGTGGCGCCTACGGGCAGAGCCAGAGCCGCCGGGAGTGGGCACTCGGTGGCGCTGCCGCAAGTATTGTCCGGAAGAGGATTCCCTGATGCATCCACGCCCGACGACTCGAAATCAAGATTCACACCCTGTGTGGGCCAACCAATGTCGTGGTAATTATTGAAAAAATAGCCGAAGCGAGTGGTGGCGACGATCTCCGGCGTGAGAGTGATATCAGCGCCGAAGTTATAGGTCGCATTCGGGTTCGAGTAACCAAGACCATGCGAATACAGCGTTATGGGGCTATTGATCGTTTCGTTCGGGAAATCCTGCGATGCGATCGAATCCGCGTCCGGGAGGCTGACGCCCGAGGCACGCTCATATTGGTACAACCACGAAGCGTACAGCCGGATCTTCTGCGTCGCAGCGAAATCAAGGCGGGCCGTGCTGAAATACTGCTGGATGTCGCGGTTGAACTGCTGATTTCCCAGCGACTGATTTTCCGTCAGCAAGGAGGGGGAAAAGTCGACCGTTCTGCCCAGGGAATCGTAGTAGGGCGCAAATCCCAGGAAAAACCAGAGGCGGTCTTTTACGATCGGACCACCGAGCGTAAAGCCAGGCTGAGCGATCCGGAAATGGTCTTTCTTGGGGCTATAAGACTGCGAATCAGCGTCAAAGGGAAAACTGGTAACAGGGGTCGGATTGTAACGCAGGGTGGCGTTCTGAGAACCGTCCATCGCATCGGATTCATAGCTAGTGAAGAGGCTGCCGTGGAAATCGTTGCCGCCCTTTTTCGTGATCACGTCGATGACGCCGCCGAGGGCGCCGCCGTATTCGGCCTGGATGCCCGAGGTTTTCACCTGCACTTCCTGAATGAACGGGAAGGGGACATTGGCGTTAGAAGCGCCGCCGGAGACGTTCTCTGTGTCCTGGCCGTCAACGAGATAGCTGCTTTCGGAATCAGCCGCGCCGCCGATGGAGAATCCGATTGCCAAACCGTTGCCAGCGCTGCCTGGCAGGGACCCGCCAGAATTGCCGGTCATGCCGGCCGAGCCGCCGGCGAGGGGCTCGTTGCGCGCCATCGGCGCAAACTGAATGACGGACTGGAAGCTGTAACCGTGGGGCTCGCTGGAAAGAGTCTCGCTGCCAAGGTCGGTCATACTCTGGTTGGTCGTGACGTTGACCAAGGGAGCAGCGGTGGTGACTTCGATCGTGCTGGTCGCCGAACCGAGCTGAAGCTGCAAATTAATGGTGGGAAGCTTGCCGACTTCGACGTCCAAATTTCCCCGCTGCAATATTTCAAACCCCTTCGCCGTGACCTTAATGCTATAAACCCCAGGAGGTAGGTTGGCGAAGTGGTATTCGCCCTGCGCGTTAGTGTCCGCCTCCTTGCTGCCGATCAAGGTGGTACCCGTGAGGATCAGGTGGGCGCCCGGCACAACTGCCCCGCTGGGGTCGGTTACGGTTCCCTGCATGCTACCCGTGACCTCTTGGGCGGGCGCGCTTACAACCAAAAGAAGCAGCGCACACATCGTAATTAGGGCAAACCGAAGACCCTTAACCTCGGACAGCAAACGCTTGAAACTCATAGTTTCCTCCGCAAAAGTTGGGACAGCAAGATCCTGCATAAAGACAGAGAATAGTGGCAGCAGTGCACGCCCATATCCATTCCAAGAGACATTGTAAATATATGTAAACAGGTATGTTAAGTGAATACAACCCAGCGTATGCCTACAGCAATATGCTTTTCCGTATATGCAAAAGCGAAATTGAGCATGCACCGAGCGACGCCCCCCGGGCCGCTATCCTAGGTGACCTTGATACCCGCTTAGAGCATCAAACGGCCGTGGGTTGGGCTCCGGTGTCATCCCGGGACACTGGTTGAGAGGATCGTGGTATCGCCAACTCGGTAGTACGCGCCCGCGCGAGGGCAGGCTCCAAAATCGATTCTCCTGAGGAGGAGACACTTCATGGTGCGCAGATTCTCATTTTTGCTTGGGTTGGTTTTGTTGTTCTCGCTTTTCCCGCTCGCGGCGCACGCGCAAGACGACAAGATTGAATTGTTTGGCGGCTATTCGTATATGCGGGTGGATGCCACTCCCGCGCTTAATCCAGGATCAGGCGGCTTCAACCTCAACGGCTGGGAGCTCTCCGGGCAGTATAAATTCGCAGACTGGCTTGGCGCGGTAGCCGACGTTGATGGCCACTCCGGCTCACCCTCGGAACGTCAGCACCTCGATTTATACATTTCTATTTGGGCCGCAGGTTTCGTGGCCGAGCCGCGTGTCGCCATTTGCCCACGTCCTGGTGGGAGGCGCGCACGTCAGCACCGGACCATATTCGGACTCGTCCTTGTCCTTGGCCATCGGTGGAGGCATTGATACCAGGCTCGTGAACCACATCTACTGGCGCGTGATCGAAGGCGACTACCTTTATACGCGTTTCTTCGGGAACTCCCAGAACAACGCGCGCCTCTCGACGGGAATCGTCTTCAAGTTCTAGGGGACGTTTGAGCACAACCCCATTACGATGATGGACTTGTGCCATGGTCGGCCTGCGGCGGCATAGGCAGGCCGGGGTGGGCCGCTGCTACTGCGTCGTGAAGGTCACTGTAATGTGCGTCTCCACCTCGACGGGCTGGCCATCTAGCCGAGTGGGCTGGTAGCGCCACTGCCGGACGGCCTCGATGGCAGCCCCAGCGAGAATCGCGTTTCCGCTTACGACCTCGAGCGCCTGCACTGTGCCGTCGGTCCCAATCCGCGCTTGCAGCTCGACCGTTCCCGATAAATGCATGGCAATTGCGAGGGCCGGATACTCAGGCTGAACGCGGTGAACTAACAGCGCCGCCATCACTCCCGCACTTATATTCACAGGCCGCTTCGGAGGCGCCGGGCGCGGTACCTCGATCGGCCGGCCGTCGCGGCTGCCACCGGGAATCGGCATCCCCGGGCCGCCCGGTGAATTATCGCCGATAGTGGGCGGCTCTTCACCGGGCGAGCTGGGCGCGGCCGGGTGCGACCGTTCGACCGTTGGGTGGAGCAGAATCGCCGTTGTGCCGGTGATCGGAGGCACGTTGTCGCGGGAGACCGGGACCACAGGCGTGGGCGCCCTCTGCGCATAATAGGGAGGCACGGGCGTTACCGCCGCTTGCATGGGGAGCACGGCAGGAGTAATCAGCGGCCACAGCAGCATCGCGCCTACCAAGGCGGCTTCCAGCACTAGCGAGCCGACGAAGGCCCTTCGGCGGAGCCGCCTCGCCCACCCATTGGGTCCGGGGTCGCTATCCATCACGCAGTTCGACAGGTTCCCGAGATCGCTCATAGACACACCTCCGCGCTCGAATAAACAGCATGGGAAATATCGCCCGAGATACAGCTCTCAGGCTCGCAGCGTTGACCAGGGGGCCAATCGCCGGGGGGGTCCCGCCCGACGATGAGAGAACGCCGCGATCCTTCTTCTATGATCTATAGACACCGGTGGCGCGAGCCGGTTCCCGGGCTTGTGGTACGGCCGAAGAATCCGATGAAAGCGGACCTAAACCGCGCAGCCCTGAGTAGTTGCGCGTCCAATGCGAAAGATGAATCGGTTTATGCGACTTGAGCGTCTAAGCATTTGTAAACGCCCCGAATAGGGGCCGTAACGTAAAGAGGTGCCATCATGAGCCGTACTTCTCTCGATACAGTAGGCGTTCGATATACGGGTTGGGCCGCGCTGAACCGCGATCCGCAGGAGGATCTCGTCGAATTCACGTGTCCTCACTGCGGCACGCACGGAGCGAAAGCCGCTCGCCGACCGCGTTCGGCATATCATTTCACGGATGGATTCGTGCAGGATCTTCAAGGTGAGATGAGCATGTGCCGCAACTGCCGGCAACCGCTGCACCTTTCGCCGGTCGTGCTGTTGCACGATCAGGGGGAGCAGCGGCGGTTTAACGCGGTGTTTCTCGCCGATCTCGAAGTCTCGAACAACTAACGAACGCCGCCGGGGCGTGGCGCCCCGTAACTTGCTTGAGCTGCCTTCGTGTTTTCCTCACCCCCGCAGAGTCAAAGAAAAAGGGGAAGGATTGCGATCCTTCCCCCCGATCATTTCGCCAAGTTGTTTCGTTAATCGATGTTTGCTAATCAATGTCGAGGGCGAGGTGGTGTGCCTCCATCTCCGAACGCACTCGATCGAAAGCCTCGTCGACCGTGTCGGCAAACTGCAGCAAATTGTAATCCGCTTCGCTGATGGTCCCGCTGCGGACCATGTGGCGCCAGTTGAGCACCTTGTCCCAGTATTTCCGGCCGTAGATCAGGATCAGGTGATGAGATGAAAGCTTTCCCGTCTGCAGCAGCGTGAGCAGCTCCCACAATTCGTCCATCGTGCCGAAGCCGCCGGGAAAAACGATCAGCGCCTTGGCCATCTGGGCGAACCAGAGCTTCCGCATGAAGAAATAGTGGAAGCAGAAATTCAGCTCGGGCGTGATGTAGGGGTTCGGCAGCTGTTCGTGCGGCAACTGAATGCTGAGCCCGATCGATGAGCCGCCCGCCTCCGCCGCTCCGCGATTGGCCGCCTCCATGATTCCCGGGCCGCCACCCGAGCAGATCACGAAACGCCGCGGGTGCGGGCCGAGCGTCATCGCCCAGGATGTGATTCGCCGCGATAGCTCGCGCGCGTCTTCGTAATAGCGCGACATGTCGACGATCGATTTCGCGGCGACGATCCTGGTCTTCCATTCGTGCGTGCGGCGCCCCTTCGCGGCATGCTGCACCTTTTTCAGCGCCGCGAGCGCTTTGTCCCGCGGCTGGATGCGCGCCGAGCCGAACATCACGATGGTGTCGCCCACACGCGCGCGGCGCAGGCGGTTGATCGGATCGATATACTCCGCCAGAATCCGCAGCGGCCGGGCCGGCAGGCTCTCCATGAAGATCGGGTCCTTGTAGGCCAGCTTGGACATGGGCAGGTGACCTGCGGAACGCTTCATGATTCCCCCTCAGCGAAATGAATGCGAAACCATTCTAGTACGTTCTCGCGGCCGCTGGAGCGCAGGTGATCGCGCCGTGTCGCGCAAAGCGCACGGTTCGTTCTCGTTTGGTCTTTTCGGAGATTCACTGCGGGGAGCGCGATGCGGCCTTTTGCGGCGCGGAGTCCGGCTTTCCCTCTTCCAGCAATTCGCGGGCGGTGAAGACCGAACGGTAGTTGTATTTTGTGCGCAGCATCTCGGAGCCGCCTTCTTCGCGGTCCACCAGGCTGATGACGGCGACGATCTGGCAGCCTTCGCGCTCGGCGGCGTCGATCGCTTCCTGCGTGGAGCCACCGGTGGTGCAGACGTCGTCGACGATCGCGACCCGCTTGCCTTGCGTGTGTTCCATTCCTTCGATCTGCTTCTTGCGGCCGTGGCCCTTCGCTTCCTTCCGGACCAGGAATCCCTGCAGCGGCCGCTTCTCGATCGCGCTCACCACGATCGCCGCGGACACCACGGGATCAGCGCCCATGCTGAGCCCGCCGATTGCGTCAGGCTTGGCGCCCATTTCATCGAGGAGTTCGAGCACGCAGTAGCCTGTGAGAAGCGCGCCTTCGGGATCGAGCGTCGTCAGCCGGCAATCGAGGTAGTAGTTGCTCTTTTTGCCGGAGGCCAGCGTGAATTCCCCGCGCACGAGCGATTTTGTCCGCAGCAGATTCGCGAGTTGCTCTCGATGGCTCATCGGTGTTGTTCGTTACTTTTTCTCCGGTTCGGCGGCGCCGTTTTCCTCTTCGAGGATGGCGGCGGCAGCGGCGATGCGGTCGCCTTCGTCGAGCCGCAGCAGGCGGACGCCTTGCGTCGAGCGGCCGGCTTCGCGGATCTCGGCGGCGTGAACGCGGATCACTTTGCCGTGGCCGGTGATAATCATCACGTCGGAATCCTCGCGGACCTGGAGCGCCGCGACCACCGGGCCGTTGCGATCCGTGGATTTCAGATTGATCACGCCTTTGCCGCCGCGCGACGTGACGCGGTATTCCGCCAGCGGCGTACGTTTGCCGTAGCCCTTTTCGGCGACGGTGAGCATCAGCGACGTGAGCGATTCGCGAATCTCATCGCTTTCGAGCTCGTCGAGATTCTGCGTCTCCTTCTTGTATTCCTTCTGGATGATGCCGAAGTCCACCTGCGCGGCGTCCATCGAGACGACGTAATCGCCCTTTGCGAGGTCCATGCCGTTGACGCCGCCCGCGGCGCGGCCCATCGAGCGCACTTCGGTTTCGCGGAAGAGGATGGCCTGGCCGTCGCGGCTCGCGAGGAAGACCATCTGCTTGCCGTCGGTAAGTTTCGCGCCGATCAGCTCGTCGCCTGCATCGAGGCTGATCGCGATGATGCCCGACGGGCGCGGATTTGAAAATTCCGCGAGCTCGGATTTCTTCACGGTGCCATTTTTCGTGGCGAGGAAAACGTAGCGGCCGGTTTCCTCGAGGTTGCGCGCCGGGACGATGGCCTTGAGCGTTTCGCCATCCTGGAAGCGCACGAGATTGTTGATGGCTTTTCCGCGCGTGGCCGCGGCAGCCTCGGGAATTTCGTAGACCTTGAGCCAGTAGACGCGGCCCTTCGACGTGAACAGCAAAATGTAGCTGTGCGCCGACGCGGTGAAGAAGTGCTCGACGAAATCGTCCTCGCGCGTTTTCGCGCCGATGCGGCCCTTGCCGCCGCGAGACTGGTGACGATAGGTGTCGACCGAGGTGCGCTTGACGTAGCCAGCGTGGCTCACCGTGATCGCCATCTCCTCGTCCTTGATCAGGTCTTCGAGCTTGATCTCTTCGACGCGATCGACGATTTGCGTGCGGCGGGCGTCGCCGTAAGCTTTCATCACTTCGCGCAGCTCGGCGACGATCACCGCCTTCAACTTTTTCTCGCTCGCGAGGATTTCCTCGAGTTCGGCGATGCGCTCGCGGATCTGCGCGAGTTCCTTCAGGATTTCATCGACGGAAAGCTGCGTCAGGCGATGCAACTGCAATTCGAGAATAGCGTCGATCTGGATGTAGCTGAGGCCGAGGCCCTCGCCGCTGCTCGCGACGGTAATCCCATATTTCTTGGCGTCGAGCTTGACGCCCTTGATCGTGGTTTCCTTGCCGCCGACCAGGACGCGCACCGATTTGTTCTCGAAGAATTCGTGCAAATTCTCGCGGGCGTTCGCGCGGCTGGACGATCCGCGAATGATCTTGATCACTTCGTCGATGTGGTCGAGCGCGACGCGGTAGCCGAGCAGGATATGCTCGCGCTCGCGCGCCTTGCGCAGCTCATATTGGGTGCGCCGCCGCACCACGTCCACGCGGTGCTCGATGAAGAGCTGAAGCAATTGCAGCAGACCGAGTTCGCGGGGCTGCCCGGCGACGATCGCGAGCAGGATCATGCCGAACGATTCCTGCATCTGGGTTTGCTTGTACAGCTGGTTCAGGACGATCGACGGCTCCTCGTCGCGCTTGATCTCAATGACGATGCGCATGCCATCGCGATCGCTTTCGTCGCGGATGTCGGCGATGCCTTCGATTTTCTTGTTCTGGATCAGTTCGGCGATGTGCTCGATCAGCCGGGCCTTATTCACCTGATAGGGCAACTCCGTGATGACGATGTCCTGCCGGTCCTTGCCGCGCTGCTCGATGGCGGCCTTGGCGCGCACTTGGAACGATCCGCGGCCGGTCTTATACGCCTGCTCGATTCCATCGCGGCCATAGATATAGCCCGCCGTGGGAAAATCCGGGCCCGGGACGATTTTCATCACCTGCTTGAGCGTGACTTCGGGATTCTCGATAAGCAGGATGCAGGCTTCCACGATCTCCGTGAGATTGTGCGGCGGAATGTTGGTGGCCATGCCGACTGCAATTCCGCTCGCGCCGTTGATCAGAAGATTCGGAACTCTTGCGGGCAGAACCCGGGGCTCTTCGCGGGTCTGGTCGAAGTTGTCAACGAAATCGACCGTCTCCTTCTCGATGTCCGCCAGCATTTCCTCGGCGATTCTCGAAAGGCGCGCCTCGGTGTAACGCATCGCCGCCGGGGGATCGCCGTCGACCGAGCCGAAGTTGCCTTGGCCGTCGACCAGCGGATAGCGCATGCTGAAATCCTGCGCGAGCCGGACGAGCGCCGGATAGATGACCGCCTCACCATGCGGATGATAATTGCCGGAGGTATCGCCGCAGATCTTCGCGCACTTGCGGAAGCCTCGATTGGACGCCAGGCCGAGGTCGTTCATGGCGATCAGGATGCGGCGCTGGACCGGCTTGAGGCCGTCGCGCACATCGGGAATCGCGCGCGCCAGGATTACGCTCATCGCGTAATCGAGATACGACTTCTTCATTTCCGATTCGATATCGACCGGCGTCATGATCGACTGGTTTTGCTCGTCAGCCATTTCGTCCCCTCAGTGATTGGTCACTGGCAATTTCGCCCGATTGGTTTTTCGGGGGCCTTATTTCGCCGCCGGATCGTACTGCGCCGCGCACACAAGATTGCCCTCGGTATCGAGAAATTTCACGATCCAGCCGACGCCCGGAATCGCGGCCTTCTGCATCACGATTTTCCCGCCATTCGCTTCGATGGTGCGGGCGATCGCATCGACATCGCCCACCGCGATCGTGCATTCGAATCCGTAGACGGGCTGCGGCGCTGAATTGAATTTGCGCGACTGGATGGCGCCGAGCGGCGAAAGCAAATTGCCCGCAGGATCCTTGATCTGGCAGAAATCCGTGATCGGGCCGCCGCCGAAGCCCTGGAACGCCCAGCCGAAGACGCCGCCGTAAAATTTGCGCGCGCGTTCGAGATCGTCCGCATGTATCGCAAAATGCGAGAGTTGATTCGTCATTGCTGTCACGGCCTCTGAGTCGCTGCTAAATATCGAGGTTGACGACGTCGAGGGCGTTTTCCTCGATGAATTTGCGGCGCTCCTCGACGTTTTCGCCCATGAGCGTGCTGAAAATGGTTTCGGCGGCGACGGCATCCTCGAGTCGCACCTTGAGAAGCGTTCGCGTCTCGGCGTTCATCGTGGTGGCGCCGAGCTGCTCGGGATTCATTTCGCCGAGGCCTTTGAACCGCGTGATGGTGAACTCTTTTTTCGCGTCCTCGAGGACGTAGTTCAGCAGCAGCAGCGCGCTTTCCTTCGTAGCCTTGTCGCCGTTGTGCGTGATGGCGAAGGGCGGCTTGTCGTTTTCCTGGATCGCCTGGCGCAGGATGTGAAGGCGCTTGTACTCGGGCGACGCAGCGAGCGCCCAGTTGATGCGCTTCTCGACGCCATTTTTCAGGAGGAGCTCGTGCAGGCTGTGTTCTTCGTCGAATTCGAGCTTGCCCTCGAACTCGAGTTTGGCCTTTTCGATCGCCTTCATCAGCTCCTGCAGCTTTTTCTTGTCCGCGAAATCCGTCTTCTTTTCGAGGTCGCTTTCGGCGAGCAGCTCGACCAGCTTCGGATCGCGCAGCCGGCGGCCGAGCTTCGCGGCCACCTGATCGTATTCCTGGACGTTCAGGAGGAACTGAGTGAGATCGCCGCCCTCGAGAGTCTTGCCGCTCTTGCTCTTGACGGTGTGCTCTTCGGTGGCGCGCTTCATCAGCTCGCGGGAGAATTCGCGCTCGTCGCGAATGTAACGGTCCATTTTGCCGCGCTTCACGCGATAGAGCGGCGGCTGCGCGATGTAAATGTGCCCTTTTTCGATCAGCTCGCGCATGTGGCGGAAGAAGAATGTGAGCAGCAGCGTGCGAATGTGGCTGCCGTCCACGTCCGCGTCGGTCATCAGGATCACTTTGTGGTAGCGCAGCTTGGCGGCATCGAAATCGTCTTTACCGATACCGGTGCCGAGCGCGGTGATGATCGCGCGGATTTCCTCGTGGCCGAGCATCTTGTCGTAGCGCGCCTTTTCGACGTTGAGGATTTTGCCCTTCAGCGGCAGGATCGCCTGATAGCGGCGGTCGCGGCCGCCTTTTGCCGAGCCGCCGGCGGATTCGCCCTCGACGATGAACAGTTCGCAGCGGGCGGGATCGCGTTCCTGGCAGTCGGCGAGTTTCCCGGGCAGCCCCGAGGAATCGAGCGCGGATTTGCGGCGCGTCAATTCGCGCGCTTTGCGGGCAGCTTCGCGGGCGCGCGCCGCATCGATGCACTTGCCGATGATCTTGCGCGCGATCGACGAGTGCTTGTCGAAATACTCGCCGAGCTTTTCGTTCACCAGCGACTCGACCAGGCCCTTGATGTCGCTATTCAGCTTGCCCTTGGTCTGCCCTTCGAACTGCGGCTGGGGCAGCTTGACGGAAACGACGGCCACCAACCCTTCGCGGACGTCGTCGCCATTGATCGAGACTTCGTCCTTCTGCTCCTTGAGCATGCCGAAGGAATTCGCGTAGTAATTGATCGTGCGCGTGAGCGCCGAACGGAAGCCGGAGAGATGCGTGCCGCCGTCGACGGTATTGATCGTATTGGCAAAGGCGAAAATGTTTTCGGCGTAGCTGTCGTTGTATTGCAGCGCGATTTCGATGTCGACCTGCTCGCGCTTGCCTTCCATGTAGATCGGCGAATCGTGCAGCGTGCCCTTGCCGCGATTGAGGTGCTTCACGAATTCGGCAATACCGCCCGTGAACCGGAATTCGGTTTTCTTGCTGGAGCGCTCGTCGTCGAGCGTGATTTTCAGCCCCTTGTTCAGGAAGGCGAGCTCGCGCAGGCGCTGCGAAAGTGTGTCGAAGCTGTAGGTGGTGGTCGCGAAGATCGAAGGATCGGCGTGAAACGTGATTTTCGTCCCCGTCTTTTTCGTCTTTCCGGAAGCTTTCAGCTTCGAAGTCGGAATGCCTTTTTCGTACGACTGCTCCCACACCTCGCCATCGCGCCAGATTTCGAGATCGAGCCAGTCGGAAAGCGCGTTGACCACAGAAACGCCCACGCCATGAAGTCCGCCCGAAACTTTGTACGTGTCGCTATCGAATTTTCCGCCCGCGTGCAGCACGGTCATGACGACTTCGGCCGCAGGCTTCTTCTCGGTGGCGTGCATGTCGACGGGAATGCCGCGGCCATTGTCGATCACGGTGACGCTGTTGTCGTCGTGCACCACAACGTTGATCTCGTCGCAATAGCCCGCCATCGCTTCGTCGACGGAGTTGTCGACCACTTCCCACACGAGATGGTGCAGGCCGAGCTCGCCGGTCGAGCCGATGTACATCGCCGGGCGCTTGCGAACCGCTTCGATGCCTCCGAGAACCTTGATCGAAGTCGCGTCGTACTTGTGCCCGGCGGTCTTCGCGGACGGAGTCTCTTTGTCACCCATGGATCGTGCGTCTCCTCAGTGCGTGCGGCAGAGTGCGACCGCCTGCGAGCGAATTCACGCTCGGGTCATGCTCCAATCGTGCTTGGGAAGGCTGTCGGGCGGAAGTGCGCGACACTTGCCTTGCCCATCGGTCCCGCTCTCGCTCGTGATGCGAACTCGAGCTGGGACTCGAAGGGTGTTTCTCATCTCCATCCCGCCCCACACCGAAATTTTCGGAGGGGCGCGGCGGAGATCCTCAATTTCCCCCAGCGGAAGGGGGTGTCCGGCTGCCTTTTTGCCGCGCGATTTCAGGCTCGCCCGTTCTGGTCAGGCGCCCCACGCTGGCAAGCTGCAGGCCGAACAAAGTGCCGTTCAGGAGGATTCCGGAACACCTAAATTTTACCGGAATGGAGGCTATTTGACAAGCCGATTTTGTGGCGCAAAGCTGTTTTATCCTTAATGATTTCAATATATTACGAGATGTCCGGCAGGCGTAAGCAACGGTTTATAGAGGACTAGTAGGGGACGCAAAAAATGCAGATCCGAGCGCCGAGAAATATGGGTGCGATCTCGGTCGATTGCGTCTGCACGATCAGATGCGCATCGGCATTACGACGTAGCGATAGCGCATGGATTCGTCGCCGAGCGGGCGAAGTTGGCCCGCGGATTGTTCGTCCTTTAGCTCGAAGCTGATCGGGCCATCGGCGGCGGCGCCGAGAAAATCCAGCATGTACTGCGCGTTGAAGCCGATGGCGATTGGGTCGCCCTTGAATTCTTTGTCGATCACTTCTTTCGCTTCGCCGTATTCCGGGCTGGACGCCGAAATTTCGACGCCCTCTTTCGCCAGCATGAACTTCACGGCGTGCGAGCGCTGATCGGCAAGCTGCGAGACGCGCCGAAGCGCGTCCTGCAATTCGCCGCGCTCGAGCACGATCGTCTTGTTCGCGTCGCGCGGCAACACAGCCTCGTAGTTCGGGAATTGGCCGGTAAGTTTGCGGCAAGTGAGCAGGCGGCGGCCAAACTGGAAGAAAAGATGGCTTTCGTCCTGCCCGAATTCCACAAACGCGTCGTCGCCGGATTCAGCGGCAAGGCGCTGCACTTCGTTCATCGCCTTCTTGGGGACAAGCACGCGTGTCTCGGATGAAAGCCCCTCGAGTTTGTGGTCGATTTCGACCATCGCAAGGCGGTGGCCATCCGTGGCGACCATTGTCACAGCGGTTGGCTTGAGCACCAACAAGGCACCATTCAGCGTATAGCGCGATTCTTCGAGTGAAATCGCAAATGTCGTCTTCGCGATGAGGCTTGCGAGTAATTTCGCGGGAATGCGCACAAGCGCGTTCGGAAAATTGGGCAGCGCGGGGAAATTCTCTTTCGACATCCCGATCAACTTGTAGCTCTTCCGATCACACGTTACCTGCACGTAGTGGTTTTCAAGTAGCTTGAATTTGATCTCTTCATCCGGCAGCAGGCGCACGAGTTCCAGTAATTTCTTCGCGGGGATCGTGCCGGCGCCCTCTTTCTTAACCTTCACCTCGCACGACGTACGGATACTCAACTCGAGGTCCGTAGCCGTGATCGTGAGGCGATTGCCACTTGTCTCGCACAAAAGATTCGAGAGGATCGGGATCGTCGTCTTACGTTCAACGACTCCTTGCGTGAGATTGAGCTCTTCGAGAAGATCAAATTTCTTTACGCTGAATTCCATTCGCTTGCGGTCCTTGTGGTTGCGCTGATTTTGCGGCTACTGCAAAGCTGTTTTATAAAACTTAAGAACTAATGAAAACCGTAGTAGCCGCCGCAACTGTGAATCTGCGGAAAACAGTCTAACACGCGGCGTGAATTACACTTCCATCGCCGCGTATCCTGTGGAAACCTCCGCGGCCCGTGCAAAAAATCTCAAACTTGCGGCCTGCAATGAACCTTTCCATGAGTATCCACAGTGTGAAGCGATCTTAAGCGCGAGTCTGGCGTTAACTCTAACCGAACGAGTCGAGTAGCTTGTTGATTGTTTTGTTTAAATCTTTATCGACCTGGCGAAGGCCCTCAATCTTATTGATCGAGTGCAACACGGTCGTGTGATGCTTGCCGCCGAACTGCTTCCCGATTTCCGGCAGGGAGGCGGAGGTAAGCCGCTTCACGAGAAACATCGCAACCTGCCGCGGAAACGCGATCACTTTGGAATTGCTCCGCACCTTCAAATCCTGCGCGCGAAGCCCGAAATGCTCGCCCACACGCTTCTGAATCTGCTCGATCGTGACTTTCTTTTCCTGCGTCTCGATCACGTTCTTCAGCACCTGCTGAGCAGTCGAGAGATTGACCTCGATGCCGGTAAGCGACGCATATGCCATCAGGCGGATCAGCGCACCCTCGAGCTCGCGAATGTTCGACTTGATCGAGCGCGCAATGAACTGCGCCACGTCGTCCGGCAAGGCCAGGTGCTCGCTATCCGCTTTCTTCTGGAGAATGGCGATCTTGGTTTCGAGATCGGGCATCTGGATATCGGCGATCAGGCCCCATTCGAATCGCGAGCGCAAGCGTTCCTCGATGGATGAAATGTCCTTTGGCGGGCAATCCGACGATATCACGATTTGCTTTTGCTGGTCGTAGAGCGCGTTGAAGGTGTGAAAGAACTCTTCCTGCGTCCGCTCGGCCCGCGCGATGAACTGGATGTCGTCCACCATCAGCACATCCATGTTGCGAAAGCGCTCGCGGAAGGCCGGCATGCGCTCGAAGCGGATCCCGGCGATCACTTCATTCGTGAATTTTTCGGCGCTGATGTAGGTGAGCCGCACGCCGGGATTTCGGCGCCTGAGTGCGTGGCCGATCGCCTGCATCAAGTGCGTCTTGCCAAGACCCACACCGCCGTAGAGGAAGAGCGGGTTGTAGGATTTCGATGGCTGCTCCGCCACGGCCTGCGCCGCCGCATGCGCAAACTGGTTCGACGCCCCGACGATGAACTTGTCGAAGGTGTAGCGCGGGTTCAGCTGATGGTCGGATGAATCGAAATCGAGCTTGGCCTGCGCAACCGACGCCGGATTCGCCGGCGCAGGTTCCGCCTCTATGCAAATGAAATCGACCGCCACTTCCGGCCGCCCAACTTCCACGAGAACCGCCTGCAAAAGCTCGCCGTAGGTCTGCTTCAGCCGCTTGCAGAAGAGCCGGGTAGGTACGCGGACCACCAGGTGGTCGCCTTCCAAGCGCTCCTGGCGCGTAGGCCGGAACCAGGTGGCAAAACTGTGGGGATTGACGCGGCGCTCCATATGCTGGAGGACCTTATCCCAAAGAGTCATCAAGAATAGCCCCCGTGCAATTTCCACCGATGTGGAAATACTGTGGAAACCTACCTCCCGCGATAGGAGGCCTTTATAGGTTTGGTCGATCGGGCTCGATGCCGCAGACCGCGCCCTGCCTTAACCTGCGGCACGTCAATGAATGCTCGCGCTTGCTCACAATTGAGTATGTACGCGACGGGGGATTCTGCCTAATCGCAACGCGCTGAGCAAGAGAAAATTGAACGAAGTTATGCTGCGCGTTTCACACAGAATCCACAGTTTTTCCACAGGGCAATTTTCGTGTTGCTTCCGCCGTGATTTCGTGAGCGCCGCGTGTTTTCGGCATTTTTCAGTGCAAGAACTAAGCGAAATGCGGCCTGATCCTAATTTCCACAGCGAGATCCTCCAGATGGTCCTGTGAAAAACTGGCGTCCGCCTCAATCTTTTTTTGCAGAGGGACGGCGAAAACTTCTTCCCGGGCTAGGAATCCAGGCGGAAATTCAGGCGTTCGATCGAACGAGCGTGGCCGGTCGATTCGTCAACGTCGATGAGCACGCTATTCATCTGGATATCGCCCTCGGCGACCACGAACCGCGCGGGCATCGTGTTGTCGAAGAAGTGCTCGATCACGGCGTGCTTTTCCATTCCGATCACGGAGTCGTGCGGCCCCGTCATGCCGACGTCGGTGACGTAGGCGGTGCCGTGCGGCAGCACGCGAAAATCGGCCGTCGGGACGTGCGTGTGCGTCCCGAGCACCGCGGAAACTTTGCCATCGAGATGCCATCCCATGGCGACTTTTTCCGATGTCGCCTCGGCGTGGATGTCCACTACGATCACTTTCACGTCGGACGGAATTTTCGCGAGCTCCCGCTCGGCCGTGCGAAAAGGATCGTCGATCGGCGTCATGAACGTGCGTCCCTGCAGGTTCAGCACGGCGTAGCCAATGCCGCGCTTCTCTCCGACGTAGAGGCCGCTGCCGGGCGCGCCGTTCGGAAAATTCGCGGGGCGCAGCAGGCGCGGCTGCGTCGGAAAATACTCGATGATTTCCTTCCGCTCCCAGATGTGGTTTCCGCTGGTGAGTGCGTCCGCGCCCTCTGCGAAAAATTCCTCGGCGATCCGCGGCGTCACGCCGAATCCGGAGGCGGAATTCTCGCAGTTGATGATGCACAAGTCGACCTGGCGTTGCATGAGGATGTCCGCCAGCCGCTCGTGAACGATCTTGCGGCCGGGCGAGCCGACGATATCGCCGATGAAAAGGATTTTCATGTTTTAACGGTTTCTAGAAGCGGAGCGGTCCACTTCGCCGTGCGTTGCTAGGCCCTGAACCCCACAAATAGGTGGGTGCCCCGCGCCTGCTTTCAGGCTTTCCCGCAACGGCAAGCCGCCCGGGACATGCGCAAGGGCAGGACGACGCGAGCTCCCTGGGATCCAGTGTTGGTTCAATAGGCTTTCGCAGCGTCACCTGCGTCGCAGGCCAACTCCGCGATTCATTGTAGCAGGAATCTCCGGACGCGCGATTTGAGGCGGACGGCGCGGTGAGGGCTACGTGTCGTCGTAATCCTCGGTGAGAGATGCGAGAAACGCCGTCAGCGCGGCCACGTCGCTCGAGCTGATCGACATGCCCTGAAACTCAGGCGGCGCGTTGCGCAGCTGGCCCTGGCGCGCGAGTTGCGAGCTGTTGATGTAGAACGTCACCACGTCGGTGAACGTCAGCTTGCTGCCGTTGTGGAAGTACGGCGCGGAATCCTCGAGATCGCGCAGCGTGGGCGTCTTGAACTGCGCGATCGTGGTCGCCAGCCCTTGATCGACGGCGCAATTCTGGATATTCGCGCAAACGACCGAGCTCAAATTGGCCTGCGGATTCGGAATGTCCGGATTCAGGTACATGTTCCAGAGGCCGAGATCGGCGTATTGCGGGCTGCCGGCTACGGCGGCGTGGCGAAATCTTTCGGTCGCGCTGGGATGAATCGTGGTGATCGGAAGATATGCATCGTAATCCGCGCTGCGCGTCGCGAGGTCGGGGACCGCAAGCGCGGCAAAGGCGCCCGCTCCGTTGGCGGCGTCGTATTCTTCCTGCGAGACGCCCGTATTGTGGAAGCGGAAATCCGTGAAATTCGGCGCGAAGTGGCACGCCGCGCAGTTTCCGGAGTGCTGCGAGCCGTCGGTGGCTCCGTTGGCCGCGGCCAGGAAGATCTTCAGCCCCGCGAACTCCGTGGGCCCGAACTGGAATGGCTGCGCGTGATACTTGAACTTGCCGTAGGTGCCGTCCACCCAGATCGGATTCGAAAGCGCCAGGAGCTGCTGGTAGAGGTCCTGATCGTACTGTTGATTCGTCTCCCCCGCACGCGGCTGCGCCGGCAGATGATTGATGCGGATGAAGACGTCGTAGGGCGAGGCGTAGTAGCGGCCGAGTTCGTCCTGCTTGAAGAGCAGCCCGTACATGTACTGGCTGATGAGCTGCGCGATGTCGTTGAGAATTTGCTCGTCGGTGGCCGTGGCGACATTCAGGCGATATTTGGCCGGCAGCAGGCAGTCCGCCGGGATGCTGGGATCGGTCCCGAGAAAAATCGTGCTGTACGAGAGATTGCAGCCGTACTCGGCCGCGGGCGTATTGATTCCGTTGTCGCCGCGGATCACATCCGCGATGTGCGCCACCGCCTGCTGGTATTGATCTGGAGCCCAGCCGAAATTCCGGCCCGTCAGCGTCGTCTGCACGAGATCGACGGGATCGGTGAACTGTCCGTCGAAATGGAGGAACGTGGGCCCCGCGTGCGGCTCGAGCGAATTGACCATCTGCATCGCGTTGCGCGGCGTGTTCGTGAATCCGCCCATCGGCAGCGGCAATGGGCTGCGCGTGGTGAAATCGGCGTAGGTGCGATTGCCCGCGTTGGGCACGCCCTCGAATTCGACCACGAAGTGGCACGAGCGGCAGTTGATCGATTCCCCCGCGAAGGGCCCTGGCATCGGCGCCGCCGTGTAGACATTTTGCACGGTGCCGACAACCGGATCGCCGACGGCCAGCGGCGCATTCACGTCGGTCATATTTGCCGCGAAATATTCGGCGAAGCGCGTCTCGACAAACAATCGCTCGCCGATATTCTGATCGGCCGGCGCGCCTTCAACCTCCGTGAGCGGAGGGGGCGCAGCACCCGAGCTCCAGCCGCCGAGCACCAGAGCGCCTACGATGGAGAAAACCAGTACGCGAAGCGACAGGCGATTTCTTTCCTTCGGATTCGTCATCGGGACGGGTCCTGTGGCGATGATGGTGTAACGGCCCGATTGCGCGGGTGCGAGGGGGCGCTCGGCCCCAAGCTCTTCACATAGGCGATCAGCTGCCAGCGCGACGGCTCGGGGATCATGCTCCACGAAGGCATGCCGCGCGCGAGGTTTCCGTTGCGCAGGAGCCATGCGATTTCGCCGTCGGTGGCATCCTGCACGCGCTCGCTGCGCAGGCTGGGGCGCTTGCCGTGGCCCAGTGCGTCCGCGCCGTGGCACGTGGCGCAATGGTCGGCAAAGAGTTTCGCGCCGGCGGCGATGGCATCGCGCTGCCCCGCATAGGGGTTCACGCGCGCGCGATCCTTCTTCGGCACGTGCTTAAGCCACGAGCCGTTGGCGGCGGCCATGCACGCGACGAGAGCGAGCAGCCCCACGAGCAGCCGGCTAACAGCATCGGAAGTTCGTGTGACCCTTCGGGGAACTGCCGTCGTCTGCATCGGATGATTCCCGGTCATGGGAGCACGCTCCGGACGCTCCTGAAGAACTGCTGGAATTCATACGAAACCTTCACGCGGTAGATGACGCCCAGGCTGTTGTCGTTCAATCCGAAATTCGGCGAAAACGAAAGCGTCGGCCCGTGCGGAATCGAGAAAGCGACGATCGGCCCCAGGTATTGCGAGGTAGCTTTCCATCCGAAACCGTTCGTGTCGCCCAGTCCGCCGTAGAGTTCCGCGCCCGCCGCGAAATTCTCCCGGCAAAACGTGCACGCCCTTGGGCTCGCCGCAAGAGCCAGCGGCCGGCTCACACCGATCGCGTACCCGAACTCCCACGGCTCGCTTTCGTTCACATCTTTCTCCGTGATGAAGTTCTCCGAGACATTCCATCCGCGGAAATTGCTCGAGAGGATCAGCTTCATTTCAAGCGACCGCTCCGTAATCGCGCGCTCGATGCCGTTGGGAACGATGTAGTTCTGCACTCCGTCGTGCCCGGTGATTTCGAGCAGGCTGCGGTCGGCCTCGTTCAGGTTTTCGTATTCGAGATAGAGAACGGGATTGATGAAGTGCTCGCGCATCAGCGGCCGAACGCGATTTTCCCAGCGGAAGCCGTTGTAGACGGTGCTGTCGTTCGCGGTGGTTTGCCCGCTGAGGTAGACCTCGGTGGTCCACCATCCCTTGACGCCATATTCGAACTCGATCGTGCCGCTCTCAAACTGATTTCCATTCTTCGGCGAAGCCGCGGTTCCCCGGAACTCGACCTCCAGATTCCCGGGCTCTTCGAGCGCGTGCGAGTACGTGACGAAATAGGGAGGCTCCTGAGCCTTGGCACGTAGGGGCATTAGGAGGAAACCAACTCCCGTCAGAGTTATCACGATCAGACTCCTCAACACGTTGGGCCACGCGACCGCTCTGCCGGACCAGCGGCTTCCCGTGAATCTCATGTTCATCCTTAGAAACTGAATTTTGCTCCGAGCTGAACGAGGCGGGGCGGCATGGCGCTGATCACCTGGCCGAACGTCGAGCTGTCGATATTTCCGTCGACAGCCTGTGGCCCGAAAAACTGGGCGTGATTGAAAATGTTGAATCCCTCGAGCCGGAATTGAAGAGACTTCGATTCGGTCAGGCGCACATTCTTGAGAAGCGCCATATCGAAATTGTCCAGCCCTGGCCCGCAGAAAAATCGCCGTTTGGCGGTTCCCGGCGTGCCCAGGGCGTTCTCGCTGAATTGCGAAGTGTCGAAATAGGGCTGTCCGTTGCGGGGATTGTGATTCAGGTCAAGAGGACCGCCCGAATAATCCGGCTCATCCACGCCATAGTTGTTGATACCGTTCGGTTCGGAGCCCAGCAGAGAGTTGTCGCCGTAGTTGACGAGCGTTACAGGAAGGCCCGTGCTGAAATGCGTAATCCCAGAAAGCTCCCAGCCCTCGGTCCAGCGGTTCGTCGCCTGAAACAGATGCTCGAACGGGATTTGATAGCCGTAACTCACCACGAAGTTGTGCTTCGCGTCGAATGCGGAGAGCGCCTTGCTCAGCGCCGGATCGAGCGGATTCACTTCCTCGCCGACGTTCGAAGACTGGTCCTCCGATTTGCCGTAGGTGTATCCCGCCAACACGTTCAGGCGTTTGCTGCTGTGGCGAAGAGTCACCTCCAAGGCGTTGTAGTTCGAGTTCCCAATCGACGCTTGGTTGGCGTCGCTGCCGAAATTCGATCCCAGCGGGCCGCGCGTGCCATTAAACGGGCCCGACATGCCGTTGAATGTCACGCCCGCCTTGGTTACGTAAGTGGTATCTTCACCGAACGGACCGCACGGGGTTTGTCCCGGTGCGAGGTTGGCAGGATTGCTCAAGAACAAGCAGAGCGATGGGTCGCCCGGGTTCGCTTCCTCCAGCACGAGAAGCCGGTGCGCTTGCGTGCCCACGTAGTTCACACCGAATACGGTGTTCGCTCCCAGGCCGCGCTCGAGCGAGAGCATGTACTCCTCGGTGTAAGGAATTCGATTCGTCGTCGGGTAGTTGGGAAGTCCCGTGATGGGCTCGAATTGCGACCAGTTGACGTTCGGATCGGGGTGGCTCGCACTGGAATTCAGCGGAGCCAATGTCACTGGGAAGTACTGGCCCAGATTCTGGCCGGTCGCGGCGGTAACGAAGGGCGTGGCGAAAAGAGGCGGCGCGGGGCTCGTGTACGTGGTTCCATACGGCGCGTTCGCGCTCATCACGCCAATCGTGAGAGCCTCGATCGCCGTATAGAACATGCCGTAGCTGGCCCGGATGCTGGTCTTCCCCGGACCGCCCATCAGTTTGGCGAGCGCTCCGTTTCCCGAAACGCCGGGCGAATAGGCCAGGCCCACGCGCGGCGCGAAATCCCGATTCCCGGGAGGCGCCAGCGTGCGCGGCACTCCCGGATCGGTGGGGTACAAGATGCCGGCGGGAGCCCCCGGGAAGACAACCGACTGCCTGCCTGGCACGAACGTCGCGATCTGGTTGTATTTCTCATACCACGGCTCGATCCGATCCCACCGCAAGCCGTAATTCAGCGTCAGGCTGCGCGTCGCCCGCCAGCTATCCTGCGCGTAGAGGCCTGCGTACTTGTTGCGGCCGTAGAAGGGCTGGAGCTGGCTCTGGTTGTACTGGCTGGGAATCCCCAGCAGGAAATCCGCGAAGTCGGAGCCGGTCTCGGTTCCGAAGAAAAGAAAGCTGCCATTGAACTGCGCGATCGCGTTGACGTTGATCTGGTCGTAATGAAACTCCGCCCCGAATTTGAGCGTATGGGTTCCGATCACCTTCGAAACGTTGTCAAGCCACTGGAACGTGTTCCCGATCTGCTTCAACTCATTCGTATTGGTGCCGATCGTGTAACTGTTGAACCCGACGCTTTCCACTCCCTCCGTTTTCGGCGAAAGCGGCACGATGCCTGGCGTTCCCGTCCCCACTTCAAAACCCTGCGACGCCAGGCTCACGCCCACGCCGCCCACCGGCTTGCCCAGGTCGTTCGCGTCGCGCAGGTAGCTGAAGCGGAATTCATTCAGCGCGGTTGAGCCGAGCGTCTTGGTGTCGCCGAGCGTCAGCAACTGCGCGCGGCCCGTGTAGAGTGCGTTGAAGCCCGGGACGTTGGCTCCGCCTTGAGCCACCGGATACGGATTGTTCTCCGACCAGTCGTCCAGGAAGTAGTAGGCGGAAAGTTCGCCCCAGCGCGTGTTGGCGTCCAGGCGGTAAGCGCCTTTGTCGTCGCGCAACGTTTCGTTGTAAGCGGAGGTCGAAAATGTCCCATTCGCATTGTTGGGCGAGGGGATGTATGTCAAAAGGTTCATTGCGGGCGCGGACCAGGCTTTTTGCGGGATCACGGCGCCGGGAAAAACGCACGTCGAATTCGTGCATCCGGCCGTGTAGTAAGGTTCGCCCGGCGAGACCGTGTAACCCAGCTTCCCCGAAAGCAGGCCGGCCCAGTAGGGCCCGCTTACCGTGGAGGGAATCGTGTTCCCACTTGCATCTGTGGTCACGAATGAGCTCGCCAGATCGGACAGATTGCCCATCCGGTCCTGAATTGACGGGACCGCAATCTGCCCCGTATCCGTCCCCTCCGTCGACCGGGTCCCCTGATAATCGCCGAAGAAGAAAATGCCGTTCTTTCGAATGGGGCCGCCGAGCGTCCCGCCGAATTGGTTCTGGTCAAACGCCCCGCGGGTCGGCGAAAAATAGTTCCGCGCGTCGAGATCGGTGTTGCGCAGGAATTCGAAGCCGTCCCCGTGAAATTGATTCGTGCCGGACTTCGTCACCACGTTGATCTGGCCCCCGCTGAACTCGCCGTACTCCGCGTCGAAGTTGCTCGTGAGGATCCGAAACTCGGCGATCGAGTCCAGGTTCGGCACGATAGCCGAGCCCATGTTGACGTCTTCCTCCACGTCGCTTCCATTCACCAGGAAGGCATTCGCAAACTCCCGCTGGCCGTTGATGGAAATCGTCCCGGGATTCAAGTCGCCCGAGGGAGAGAGCGCGCTCGCGCCAACATCCTGCACAGTGCTCGATGTAATCGAGGTGGTCGGGACCACGCCGGGCTGAAGCGACAGCAGATCGGTGAAGCTGCGCCCATTCAGCGGCACCGTGGTCATCTGGGCGCCGGTCACCACCTGCCCCATTTGCGAGCTGATCGCCTCCACGTGGACGGCCGCATCGCTCACGGTGACGGTCTCGTTCTTTTCGCCGATTTCCAGCGTTGCGTCCACAATCAGGGCGCCGTTTGCGTCGATCACCACGCCCGTGCGTCGATACGGCTTGAAACCCGCGGACGTGACTTCGATGTCGTAGCTCCCGACCGGTAAGCTCAGGAACGAGTAGCTGCCCTTGTCATCGGTTGTGCTCGTCTGTCGGACACCGGTCCCGGTATTCGTCGCCGTGATGGCCGCCCGAGGGATTGCAGCCCCAGTCGAATCCTTCACGCTGCCGGAAATGCTACCTCCCACGCCGGCCCACGCAACCAAAGCGAGAAGGCAAAACAGAACGACCGGTGCGACTGCGAGCGCCGCCTTGACGATTGATTTCCTCAGTGACACGTCCGCTCCCGGATCGCTCAGCGTCTGCTGCGACGTTCAGATGTGATAGCTAGTTGCAACTAGCTATCAACTTGAAGGCGGGAGTCTACCGTCAGTTGATATTGGGTGTCAACAAGAAATAAATCAAGAATTGAAGAGAAAAACGGCGGACCCGAAGGCCCACCGTTCTCGCTGAATTGTGTTGGGTTTTAGAAGTGGAAGCCGATCTCGGCCGTCAGCGTTCGTGGCGTCACGTAGTGCGTGCCGCTGAACGTCGAGAGGAAGTTGTAGAGCGCATACTCATTCGCGAGATTAATCACCGTGATGCGAGCGCTCCATTTGTAACGGTCCCCGTGAAAGAGATTGTCGTCTCCCACCGCGAGATCGAAGAGGTTCCTCTGCCCGATTCGGGGCGGGTTCTTGTCGTCATTTTCGGTGTTTGGCTTCGGTACTGAAATCAGCGTCGAGCCAAACTGCGCTGCCGGGCACGCGGTCACCCCGCCCACTGTAGGCAAGCTGGACGTGATGAACGTCCCCGTCGGATTCGTTGCTGAAGGAGGAGCCGGATGGGACGCCCCACAGAAGAATCCCGCCTCGAATTCCTGGTCGGCGCTCAGCGGATTTCCGAACGGGTCTTCCATGAGAACGGCCGCCTGCCCGCCATCCATCACCGACTGCGGGCAATCGTTGTCCGCGTTCACTCCGTAGCACGGGGCAGCGCCCGCCACGAGCCCGCTGTCGTAGCGCCAGTTGAAGCCGATCCACGGCCAGCGCACCGACGGCTGGTACTGCAGGTGCGCCGTGGAGTTGAACTTCTCATCGTGGTCGATGCGAAACACGCCGCTCGGCGCGGCGGGATTTTCGCCCGCTCCCCGATTTGCGGCGTGAAGAAGCGCGCCGCGACGCTGGACATGATCACGTACCCCGTGAATCCGTGGAGGTTCGTGACGTTCGTGCGCGCCGTGAATCCGGGGATCTTGGATCGATCCCATTCGACGGGGAAGGTGATCGGAGTATTGCCAAGCACGCTGAAGTCGTACCCGTTGTGCGTGTACTTCCAGATGTACTCGCCGTCGAACACGACGTGCTTTCCGAACGCCTGCTGCAAGCCCGCGTGGAATTCATTGCGAAAGCCGGGATTGATCGGCGTCAACGAATTCGAAACGCACGCGAGAAGCGGATTCAGCACGGGATTCTCGCAGCCGATGCTCGAAAGCACGAGGTTTTCGTTGAAGGGCGTTTCGAGCGTCCGAGCATAGGAAACACGAAGCACCGTGTTGCTCGGTTTGATGTTGTAGGCGATTCCGAGGCGAGGTTCGGCTTGCTGCGCCCTGGAGAGGCCGTTATACACGTCACCGCGTATGCCGAGATTGAAGTTCCAGTTCCCCTTCGTGATCGTGTCCTGCACGTAGAGGGCAAGTTCCTTCACGTCCGTATGGCCGCGGAACAGGTAGTCTCCCCCACCATTTGTCAGATCGTAGGCGCACGCCGTATTGGGCATCGGAGTGCCATCCGGATTCTCGCAGCCAAGCTCTGCGCCGAGCGTCGGATCAACGATTCCAATCGCGTCGTTTTCGGTCAGGAACGTCTGCTCGTAGCTGACGCCCGCTTTGATGTTGTGAATCCCCTTCACGTAGGAAACGCTCGCGCGGCCGCCGGCATTGGTCAGGAAGCGAAGCTGGGAAACGGTTTCCCTCTGCAGGTCGGTCGGCGCGAGATCCGCGAAAGGATTGCTGCTCGGATAATAGTTGTACTGATCGTGCCGCACGAAGGCTCCGAGCGTAAACACCGTATCGCTGCCGATGATCCGGGTCCAGGTCGGAGCAATGTTGAACGTCCGGATCTGCGAGCGTTGATCGGTGCTGCCCACGGTTTCCGTGCACGCCGCAATCACGCAGTCATTCGACGTTTCGGCGGGCACTCCGCCGCTATCGACTACAACTCCGTTCCACGCCGAAGCGAATTGGGCGTCGTAGGAATTGGGCGTCTGAAACCACGAACGCGAGAAACCGAGATTGAGCTGAATCGAATCCACCTGCGTAAGCCGGTAGTCCAGGCGATCGAAAACGTTCTCCTCGTTTCCCTTGTCGTGCATCACCACAAATTCCGGCGGATCGAGGAAGCGGCTCGTGTTCAACCCGCTCACCGAGATGAAGTTTCCCCAGTTCTGGCCGCCGTACCCGAGGTTGAATCCGCCGTTGGCGCTGCCAAAACTTCCGTAATCGGCGGTGATGTCCCCGTGAGGCGTCGTCATTCCTTCGCCCGAGCGCGTCGTGACGTCGATCACCACGCTCGTCTTGTCGCCGTATTCGGCCGGCGGCGCGCCGTCAATCACTTCGAGCGATTGAACGGCATCGACCGGAATCTGGTTCGAGAAAACCTTGCTCTGCTGATCCGTAATGGGCTGCCCGTCGACCGAAAAGGAGTTTTCCGCGTGATCGCCAAGCCCGTGGAAGAGCCCGTTGGAATCCGCAGCAATGCCCGGTGAAGCCAGTGTCACCAGCGAGCTCAGCGACGAGGACTGGCTCTCGAGCGGCAGCTGATCGAATAGCTTGCGATCGATATCGGTGTGGGCAGTCGAGTCGTTTTCGATCAGGTCGTTTCCGCCTTCCACCGTCACCGTCTGCGTCGTGCCGGCGAGCTGCAGGCTGATTTTCAAGGCCAAGGGCACTGCCGACCTGACATCCACGTCTTGCACGTAGTCGGCAAAGCCCTTCGCCGTCACCGTCATGTGGTACGGGTTGAACGGCACGTTCTGAATGGTAAAGTTTCCGGAGGCATCCGTCGTCGCGCTCCCTTCAAAACCGCTCACGGGATCGTGGATCGTAACCGTAGCGCCCGGTATCACAGCCCCCGATTGATCCGTGACCGTGCCTCCCACGTTGACAGAGTTTCCGCCCGCCTGGGCTTTCGACTCAGGCGCTATGCTCCATGCGGCAGCCAACAAAAGCAGAATCCCAAGAATCATTCTCGCGAATCTCATCAATTTTCTCCCCATAGGAATGCGGCTCCGGCCGATTGCCGGAGCAGCGGCGAATGTGAATGTGGAAATCAGCGCGCGCCGCGCGGGCGCGTGCCGGGAGAATTCGATTTTTCAGGGATTTCGAGATTAAGCGGGTGGACCGCGGGGATTACTCGGCGTGTAAGCAGGATCGATGCTTGGAACGAAATGCTCGGCGGCGACGAACCTTGCCACCGGAACGGGTACTTGTATCGCTACAGGGGCTGAGGCCTGCGGTGTGGCCGCGTGCCCAACCTGGCAAATCTGGCAGTGCTGCTCGTCGGCGGCTTGCGCGTGCCAGTGTGCGAGCGCGTGCGTGGTCAACGCGCTCAAAGTCAGGATGAGCGCGAGCCCCAGCACCCCTCTGGTTATTCGCTTCGCCATGCCCAAAACCAAACTAAGTGAAACTCCCCGGCAAAAACTCTAGCTTGGATGCCTGCCGGATGCCAAGCGCTTCGTGTCACCTTCGCCTTATCCGGCAATACTCGCTGCCAGAATCAAACCTGCAGCACGTCGCCTTCTTTGGCGACCATCTCGTAGAGCACCGGGTTTACGAAGACCCCCAGCAGAAGTCGCGAGACGAGCCCCGCCACAATCACGATCGCGAACGGTTTCTGCGTGTCGGAGCCGATGCCGGTCGAAAGCGCGGCGGGCAACAAGCCGAGGCACGCGACCAGCGCCGTCATCATGATGGGCCGCAACCGCAGTAGCGATGCCTCGCGCGTCGCCGTGCGGATATCCATGCCCTCCTGCCGCAACTTATTGATGAACGACACAAGAATCACCGCCGTCTGCACCGAAACGCCCATCAGCGCGAGCAGCCCCAGCACCGAGGAAACGCTGAACGGCGTGCCGGTGAGCTTCAGCGCGATCAGCGCGCCCACAGGCTCCGTGATCAACACTCCGAGCGCGATCGTCACCGGGAATTTGAAATTGCCGTAGAGCGCGAACAGGATCACGAAAATCAGCAGCAGCGCCAGCGGACCGATCACCTCGATCTGCTGCCTCGCCTCCAGGTACTCGCTGTACTCGCCGCCCCACGTAAGGCGATAACCCGCCGGCAGCGACCTTTGAATATCGGCGATAACGCGCTGGCCCTCGTTGACCGCGCTCTCGAGGTCGCGTCCCTCGATGCTGTATTGCACGCCGATGTAGCGCGAATTTTGCTCGCGGTAAATGAAGGAAGCGCCGCTCGCTTCGCGGATGGTCGCGAGCTGGCTCAGCGGAATCTGCTGTCCGCTCGGCGTGGCGACCAGCAGGTTGCCGATCGCCTGCGCGTTCTCGCGAAATTCGGGTTTCATCCGCACCACCAGATCGAATACCTTTTCGCCTTGAATCACCTGCGTGGCCGCCTGGCCGCCCACCGCCGCCTGCACCACGGCTTCCACGTCGGCCACGTTGATGCCGTAGCGCGCGATCTTGTCGCGGTCCGTGTCGATCAAAAGGCTCGGCTGCCCGAGTTCGCGCACCACCGTGAGTTCACTGAAGCCCCGGACCTGCGCGAGCCGCCGCTTGATCTCGAGAGCCTTGTCCTGCAGCACGTTCAAATCCGGACCGTAGATCTTCACGGCCAGCGAGCTTTTCAGGCCCGTGAGCGCTTCGTCCACCGCGTCTTCGGCCGGCTGCGTGAAATTGAAAATCACTCCCGGAAAAGCGGCGAGTTGCTTCTGAAGGTCTTCGGTCAATTCGGCTTTGTTGTGGATCGGCCCCCTTTTCCATGTCGCATCGCCGTAGGGTTTCAAACCGACATAAAACTCGTCGTTGAAGAAGCCCGTCGAATCCGTGCCGTCGTCGGGGCGGCCAAGCTCGGAGCCCACGTCGGTGACCATCGGATACTTCATCAGAATATCGCGCACCTGCGGGCTGAATTTCGCCGCTTCCTCGTACGAAATCGTATACGGCATCGTCGCGCGCACCCACAGCGCGCCTTCGTCGAGGTGCGGCATGAATTCGCCGCCGATGAACGGGATCAGCAAAAGCGTCGCGCCAAAAATCGCCAGCGCCACCACGACCGTCATCTTCGGATGATCGAGGCAACGGTCGAGCTGCGTCGCGTACTGCCGCCGCATCCAGTCGTAAGGCCGGTTAGCGGGCTCGTGCACGCCCTTTCGGAACCAGTACGAACACATCACCGGAACGAACGTCAGCGTGAGGATCAGCGCGCCGACCAGCGCGATCGACATCGTGTCCGCCATCGGGTGGAACAGTTTTCCGGAGGGCCCGCTCAGCGCGTAAATCGGAATGTACCCGGCGATGATCACCGCGACCGAATAGAAGATCGGCCGATCTACGTCTTTCGCCGCGGCGAGGATCACCTCGTGCAGGTCGTACTCCTGCCCTTCGCGCACCCCGAGCTCGCGAAAAATGTTTTCCACCATCACGAGCGTGCCGTCGATGATGATCCCGAAATCGATCGCCCCGATCGAAAGCAGGTTGGCGGCGGTGCCTCTTGCGTGCAGCAAGATGAACGAGAAGAGCAGCGCCAGCGGAATCGTGAGCGCGACGATCACCGCCGCGCGGAAACTGACCAGAAAGAAAATCAGCACGATCAGGACGAGCACCATGCCGCGCAGCAGATTATGTTCCACCGTGCTCGTCGTCAGCTGCACCAGATCGCTGCGGTCGTAGTACGGCCGGATTTTGACGTCCGGCGGCAGGATGTTCCCGTTCAGCTCCTTCGTTTTCGCCTCGACGCCCTTCAGCACGTTCTGCGTCTGCTCGCCCGTGAGCATCAGGATCACGCCTTCCACGGCGTCGTCCGTTTTGTTGAAGCCGAATTCGCCGAGGCGCGGCGCGTGGCCGATCGTCACGTCGCCGATATCGCGCACGCGCACCGGCACGCCGTTCTGCGATCCCACGACCACGTTGCCGATGTCCTGCGTGTCGCGCAGCAGGCCGATCCCGCGCACGTAGTAGAACTGCCCGCCCTGCGAGTAGAATCCGCCGCCGGCGTTCGAATTATTCACCGAGAGTTGCTGGATCACTTGCGGGACGGTGATGTGATACCCGTACAGCCGCGCCGGATCGAGCAGCACCTGATACTGCATCACCGTGCCGCCGAATCCCGAATCGTCCGCCACGCCGGGCACCTGCTTGTATTCCCGCTCGATCACCCAGTCTTCGTAGGTCTTGAGTTCCTGCGGCGTGCGATCCGGGCTTTCGATCACATAGCGATAGACGAGCCCCGAAGGGCTCGAGAGCGGCGCGAGCGTGGGCGTCACTCCCGATGGGTAGGTGACTTCGCTCAGGCGCTGGAAAACAACCTGCCGCGCGAAATAGTTGTCCGTGTCTTCGTCAAACGTGAGGATGATGTCCGAGAGGCCGTAGAGCGAAATCGAGCGCATTACAGCCATCTTCGGCACGCCGTTCATTTCGACTTCGGTCGGCAGCGTGACAAGCCGCTCGACTTCCTCCGCCGCGTGCCCCGGCCACTGCGTGATGATTTCCACCATCGGCGGCGAAAGATCCGGGTAAGCGTCCACCGGCATGCGCTGGAACGAGATCGCTCCGGCGACCGCCAGGAACACCGTCAGCATCAGGATCAGAAATCGCTGCCGCAGCGCGAATTGGACGATGCGATGAATCATTTCGCTTGAGTCACCTTTAGTGCTGGAGCGAATTCGCAAATTGCAGGAACAGGCTGCCGTCGCCCACCACTTTTTCTCCCGCCGAAAGCCCGTTCAGAATCTGCGTCTGGCCGTTCTGGCTCTCGCCGATCTCCACCGTCCGCCGGCCGAATTGGTTCGAGCCGTTCTCCACGTAAACAAACGGCTGGTTCTCGTCGTCGCGCAGCACGGCCGCATCCGGCACGGCAATCGCGTTCTGAATCGCGCCCGCCGTCACGGTCACCGTGCAATACATGTCCTTCTTCAGCTTTTCGCCCGGGTTATCCACCACGATGCGCGCCTGCAGCGTGCGCGTGTTCGGATCGAGCGCCGCCGAAATATACGAAATCTTCCCGTGGAAGGTGTCGGGATAGGCGTCCGTCTGCACCACCACGTCGTCGCCCATCTGCACGTACGCGAGGTCGGCCTGATACACATTCGCCAGCACCCACACCGTGCTCATGTCCGAAATCGTGAACGCTTGCGTCTGCCCCGCCTGCATCACCTGCCCCGGCGAGACGAGCCGCTCGACCACTTCGCCGCCGATCGGCGCGAGCACGGGAATTTCAGCCGAAGAGGGCGCCTTCGCAAGATCGTCCGGATTCTTGATGCCCAGAATCTTCATGGCCTGCTCGGATGCGTTCAGATCCGCCTGCGCCTGATTGCGGTCCGACTCCGCCTGCTGCAGGTCGCGCTCGGCGATGGCGTTGTGCTCGTACAGGTCCTGCGCGCGCGCGTAATTCTTGTCCGCCAGGCGGAAGGTGTCCGCGCCTTCAGATAGGTATCGAGCAATTGCGAATAATCCGGGCTGCTCACTTCGAGCATCGGCTGCGCCCTCGCGCACCTGCTGCCCCGGCACGACCAGGATGCGGCTCACCGGGCCGCCCACCTGCGTGATCACCGGCGTCGTCTTGAATGCGTTGTACGCGACGGCGCCGGTCAGCCGCAGCGTGCGCGTCAGCTTCGTGGGCTGAACGGTCACCACCTGCACGTGCGACATCTGGTCCTGCGGGATCGTGAACAGCTGCGGCGTGGCGGACTGCGAGGCCTGCGACGAGAACGAAGTCATCTGGTTCGCGTGTCTGGCTCGAACTGCAACCAGCGAGCGCGCAAGCGAACGCGAGCCCCGCGGCGCCTCCGATCCGAGCACATGCGGCGCGCGATTCGTTCGAAGTGTTCATGGCAGGCTCCTCGTTCCCACGGCTTCGCGCAGCTGCTCGAGCGCGAGCAGGTACGACGCGAGCGCCTGGCGGTAGGCAAGCTGGATGGCGCGATAGCTGCGCTCGGCATCCAGAAAATCGAGCAGGCTCGCGGCGCCGCGCTGGTACGCGTACTCGCTGATGTCGCGGTCCTGCTGCGCCTCGTCGAGATAGCCGGAGCGGTAGAGCTGGATCGATCTGATCGTTCGTCCGCAGGCCTTCGTACGCGTCTTCCACGTCCGTCAGCACCTGATCGCTCGCGAACTTTTCCTGCTCCTGCGCCTGCGTGATCGCAACCTGGGTGCGCGCGATTTCGCCCTGGTTGCGGTCGAAAATCGGCAGCTGAATCTGGCCGAATAGCGAGGCGGTGTTCAGGTCGGCGACGTGCGTGTAATTGATCTGCGCGGTGACGTCGCGCTTGCCGTTCGCCTTCGCGAGCAGGTACTGGCTGTTCGCCGCGGTCACGCCCTGCTGCGCCGCCCGCAGGTCGGGGCGCGTCGCAGCGCTTTCATCTGCAAATCCTCGAGGTTCCCGGCGAGCGGCTGATATTCGAATGGCCCGGCCACGTCGTAATCGGCCGGGACCGATTCGTATCCGAGCAGTTGCCGCAGATCCGAAAGCGCCTGCACCTTCGCCAGCTGCGCCTGCGAAGCGTCCGTCTGGAACTGCAGCATCTGCAGCTTGATCTTCAGATAATCGTCTTCGCTGATATCGCCGGCCTTGTAGCGGTCCTGGCTGATGTCCACCGTGTTCTGAAAGCTTTTCAGGTCCTGCTGCGCGAGATCGAGCGTGGATTCGGCGAGCTCGACGTTCGTGTATGCCGACGCCACCTGAAACGTCAGGGTGCGCTCGTTGTCGGCCACCTGCGAGCGCGTGACGGCCGTTTGGTCCTTCGCCGCCTGCAGCCGGTGCTGCCGCTTCTTGCCGCGCTCGAACAGATAGCTGAGGCCGAGATCGAATTGCGCCGCGTTATCGAAATAGTTCGAGTCGGCCTGATCCGGATTGAAGATCGGCAGGAATTGCGCGTCGCCCAGCAGCACCGGATTCGGCCGCAGGTTCGCCGTGATCTCCTGGTCCTCGCTTTGCTGGATCGTGGTGCGCGCCGCCAGCAGAGTATGATTGTGCGCGAGCGCCATCTGAATGGCGTCGTCGAGCGTGATTTTCACCGGCCCTTGAATCGATGAAGCGGCCTGCGCGAAGGCCGGCGCCCCGCCGCCGAAAAAGCACAATGCAAAGGCGCCAAAAGCAGCAAATAATGCAAATTGCATGGATCGTGTACGCATGGAATTCAATCCTCAGTCGACGAAATGGATGTGGACCCGTGTGCCCGCGGTCGGCACGAGAAAAGACGAAGGGTTCTTACGCGGAAGGGGGAGCCCGGGCGGGAAGCCGCCGGATCACGGGCGCGGACGCAAGCCCCGTGTCCCGCACTTCCGGCGCGGACGCGAGAAGCGCCATCGCCGGCGCCGGATCGATCGCGATCGGCCGGTCGATCGGCTGGTGGCTCAGATGGCAGATGGGGCAGTTCGACTCCGAGGAATTGGTGACGTGATGATGGCAGACGCTCACAAGCGTCATGCCGATCAGCAGCAGCGAAAGCAGCGCCACCGGGACGATCAGGTACCGAATTGGCCGTCTACGCATATCCCCCAGAAACCGATATGAGCCCGAATTTCAATCATATAGCAGATGGTGTCGCTGTGAAATGGGTTGCGCGCGCGGAGTTACAACAAGGACACGCCGTGATGTCTTTGGTTGGGGGTGGGTCGATGATTTTACCGGCGCGTGGCTGGGGCTGGCCTAATTCGATGCTTCGAGCGCCTTCTCGACCAACGCCACGCACTTCTCCACGCGCTTGCGCAGCGGCCCTTCGATCGCCTGCTGCCGCGCGCGATGCGCGAACATCTCGTCGGCGATATTCAGCGCCGCCAGCACCGCGACTTTCACCGAGTCAACCATGTGCGTCGCATCGGCCACTTCCCGCATCTTGCCGTCGACGTACGCCGCGAGCTCCCGCAAATGCTCCTCGTTCTGCCCGTCCGCATTCACGTTGTACATCTGGTCGTAAATCTCAATTTTCATGGTGAGACCCTCGCGCCCGTCCTCGGCTGAGGAAGCAAATGTAGCTCACCCCGCACCCCCAGGGTGAGGCTTTTTTCTTGTCGTTGGTTTTGTCTGTAGGGGCGCTGCCTTGGCCTGAGTTTCCTACCGAAGGCTTGCTGCGCCCCTTGTAGAGGTAGCTGCGCCGACGGTAACCGCGCGCATAAGCCGACGGGCCGTCATTCTGAGGCCCGTCTTTGGGCCGAAGAATCTCTCTTCGATTCCGCGCCGCCGCCTCAGCTTGCGCGCAGCGCCGCCCCAAGCTTCGTCTCCAGCGCGCCAACAATCCGTGCCGAAAAATCCGCAGTCTGCGCGTCGGTCAACGTCGCCTCGGCGCTCTGAAACGTCACGCGAATCATCAACGAAAATTTCCCTGCCGGAATCTGCCCGCCGCGAAACAGATCGAGCGCCTCGACACCACGCAATTCCGGAATCGCAAGCGCGCGAATCGCCTCGACGACTTGCGCGAACTGCACCCCATCCGCCAGCACCAGCGAAAAATCCCGCTCGACGGCTGGAAACCGCGGTATCGGGACGAATTTTCGAACAACGCCCGCCGACTCGATTCCCAGAAGCAATGGCTCGAGCTGTATCTCGGCGACGAATATCTCTTGCCGCAGCTTGAGTTGATCCGCAATCCGCCGCGCGAGCTGCCCCGCGACGCCCCGCGCCAACCCATTGCCTGTGTGCGAAAGACACACGCGCGTCGCGCGCCGCCCGCGAGCCATTGCGCGCCGCCCGCCTCCCACGCGAACCCTCCCGCAAGCTCGCCGATGCTATCGAGATCGCCCTTCAAATCCGCAAAGCTGAATTCGCGCGCATCCTCATAAATCGTCTTCTCGCGCGCCAGCCCCGTGGCGCCGAGCGTCAACACCAGCCTCTCGACCGGTTCGCCATCGCGCAGCGAGTACGCCTTGCCGATTTCAAACAGCCGCAAATTCCGCTGCCCGTGATTCAAATTCCATTCGAGCGCGTCGATCATGCTCACGGTCCCGTTCGACCGCATCACCGACGCATCTTCCGCCAGCGGATTGCCGATCACGGCCGGCGTCACGCTCTCGTCGCGAAACAGCTCATCCCGCCGCGCGTCAACCAGCGGAATCGCCACAATTTCCTGATAGCCCAGCGCGATCACGCGCTCGCGCAGCCGATCGAGCGCCGCAGCGTGCGGCAGCCTTTGCGCGGGCCGCTTCGCGGGAGGCAGCCGCGGCGGAAATTTGTCGTAGCCGTAATGCCGCGCCACTTCTTCGATCAAGTCGATCCCGCGCGTCACGTCCTGCCGCCACGAAGGCTGCGTGCACTCCCACGCCGCGAGCAGCGAACCATTGCTTCCGCGCTGCGCGTCCTTGCGCACGGGATGAAACCCGAGCGCGTCCAAGATTTCCTCGATGTCGCGATCGGGAACGTCCGCGCCCATCACCCGCAGCAGCTCCTTGCGCGAAAGCTCGATCGTCGCGCCCGCCGCGCGCCCCGGATACACATCGACCACGCCCGCCAGCAGCTCGCCGCCCGCCACCTGCTGGATCAGCTCCGCCGCGCGCCGCGAAGCCAGCTCCGCCATCTCCGGATCGGCGCCGCGCTCGAACCGGTACGACGCCTCCGTCCGCAGCCCGAGCGCCTTCGACGTTCGCCGCACCGAAATCGGATCGAACCATGCCGACTCGATCAAAATATTGCGGCTGCTGAATCCGATCTCGCTTTCCGCGCCGCCCATTACGCCCGCAATCGCCACCGCGCGCGCCGCATCCGCGATTACGCACATCTCTTTCGCCAGCGTTCTCTCCGCGCCGTCGAGCGTGCGGATTTTCTCGCCCGCCCGCGCGCGCCGCACCACGATCCGCTTCTCCGCGAGTTTGTCCAGATCGAACGCGTGCAGCGGCTGCCCCAGCTCGAACATCACGTAATTCGTCACGTCGACCACGTTGTTGATCGAATTTTGCCCGATCGCTTCGAGCCGCTGCCGCAGCCAGTCCGGCGAAGGCTGCACCTTCACACCGCGCAGCACGCGCGCCGTATATCGCTCGCATATTTCCGGCGCTTCGATTTCGATGCGCGTCGCATCCGCCGCCTTCTCGCCCGATTCCTTCAGCTTCGGTTTCAGCGCCTTCACCGGCAGCCGGTAGATCGCCGCCACTTCGCGCGCCACGCCGTAATGCCCCAGGCAATCGGGACGGTTCGCCGTAATTTCCGCATCGAGCACCGGCCCCGCCGCCGTCTCCTCGATCGAATCGATCGCGATGCCCGCGAGCGAAAGCCGCGCGCGCAGCTCATCCGCAGCCGCCGTCGCGTCCACAAATTCCTTCAGCCAGTTGTAAACAATCTTCATTCTCTTGTTTTCAGTGGCACAGACAATCCTGTCTGTGCTCTTACGCTGGACTAACCTGGCTCATCGCTCCGCTTCCAACCGCCCGTGATACACATGAGTCTGATATTCGAACCGCACGCGCCCATCTTCCGCATGCGCATCAAAAAGCCTCCGCAGCGCCGCCAGCATCGGCTCATGCTTCGGATGCCCGGCGCGCGGCGCATAGGACGAACTCAACAACCTCCCGCGCAGCCCGTCGAAATCAAACACCTGCGCATTAGCCAACAATTTCTCCCCCAAAGCGCCGCGCCCGAAAAACTCCTTCATGCGCGCGTACTGCGGATACGTCTCCGCCACCTTCGCGTAATCGTCGCAATACTCGCGGAGCAGCGCCGCGTACTCCCGCTGGAACGCCGTTCGGTCGCTCACCCGCTCGTTCCAGATCAGGGCGACCCAGCCGGCCGGTCTCAGCACGCGCGCAAATTCCGCGCGCGCCGCCTTCGGCTCAAACCAGTGGAACGCCTGCCCCGCCACCACAAAATCCGCGCACGCATCCGGCAGCGTCGTCGCCTCAGCCGATCCGGCCACGCTGCAGAAGTGCGGATACTTTTCGAGAAATTGCTCGCCTGCGTCGCGCATCGCGGCGTTCGGCTCGACGCCATACACCAAGTTGCCGTTCTCAAGAAAAAGCTGCGTCAGCAGCCCCGTGCCGGAACCCACATCGACCACCACCGACTCCGCGACCAGCCCGCACTCGTCGCGCAGCACGTCCAGCACCTCGCGCGGATACCCCGGCCGGTACCGGACGTAATCCTCGACGCGATTCGAAAACCGTTCTTTTGAATCTGTTTGTGCCGCGCTCATAAACGCGCCGTCATTCTGAGGCCTGCCTTTGGCCGAAGAATCTCTCTTCGGGTGCCAAATTCACCGCCGGCCCGGCCCACGCCGCCGTGCCTCAGGATGACGATCCTGATCGGATCGTCATGGAAACTGGCGCAAGAATCGCACGTCATTCTGAAAGAGCAGCGGCAATTCCGTAATCCCGTACTTCATCATCGCCAGCCGGTCGACGCCCATGCCGAACGCAAACCCCGAAAATTTCTGCGGGTCGTAGTTCACGAAGCCGTAGACCGCCGGATTCACCATCCCAGCGCCGAAAAGCTCGATCCATCCCGAAAATTTGCACACGCGGCAGCCCGTCCCGCCGCAAACGTGGCACGTCGCATCGACTTCGGCTGAAGGCTCCGTGAACGGAAAATAACTCGGCCGCAGCCGCGTCTTCGCCTTCGGCCCCAGAAATTCGCGCACGAAATATTCGGCCGTGCCCTTGAAATCGCAAAAAGTAATGTCCGTGTCCACCGCCAGTCCTTCGATCTGGTGGAACATGAAGCCGTGCGTCGAATCCGGATTGTCGCGCCGGTAGACTTTCCCCGGCACCACGATCCGCACTGGCGGCGCCTGCTTTTCCATCGTGCGAATCTGCATCGGCGACGTGTGCGTGCGCAGCAAATGCCCCGCGCGCGAGCCCTCGATGTAAAACGTGTCCATGTTGTCGCGCGCTGGATGGTGCTCGGGAATGTTAAGCGCCTCGAAATTGTAGTAGGGCGTCTCGATCTCCGGCCCTTCGACCACGCTGAATCCGATCGAGCGAAAAATCCGCAGCAGCTCATCGAACGTCTGCCGGATCAGGTGCCGCGTCCCAATCGCGCGCTCTACGCCCGGCAGCGAAAGATCGACTTGATCCCGAGCCGCTGCCGCCTGCTCCGCTGCCGCTTCGATTTCCTTGCGCTTCTCTTCGAGCGTCGCCTCGACGTGCGCCTTCAGCTTATTCAGCTCCTGCCCGACGGTCGGCTTCAGCTCCTTCGGCGCGGTCTTCAGCCAGTTTTCACCGATATGCGTCAGCGAGCCGGACTTTCGTCCGGTCCACTGCGCGAGAAAAGTCGGCCACTCGTTCGGATCGGATCGTCGCGCAACATCCGCGTCGAAACGCTCGCGCACCTCCGCAAAACGCGCCGCGACTTTTTCGGGCGTCGTGTCGCCGAGCTGCGCCAGCGTTTGTGTTGTGGGATCGGTCGTCATCGACGGGCAGTATACTCGGTGAACGGGCCGGCGGGACGCCCTTCGCGAAGTGACTCAGGGCAGGCCGGCGTTACGTAGCGCCGCCGTCTCGGCGGCCGTTCTTGGTTTTCCGGGTGCCCCACCCTTGGTGTGTAAGGGTGGGACGCCTCGCATGAACGATTCGCCGCGACGCCCGTCTAAGCCGCGGGTTGCTTCGGCGCAGGCGCCGCCTTCATATGCTGCTTCGCCGCTTCCACCAACAGCGTAAATCCCTCGGCATCCCGCACGGCCATATCGGCCATGATCTTCCGGTCAACGTCGATCCCGCCCGCCTTCAGCCCGTGGATCAACTGGCTATACGTCGTGCCGTTCGCGCGCGCCGCCGCGCCGATGCGCTGAATCCACAGCGTGCGGTAATCGCGCTTGCGCGTCCGCCGGTCGCGATAGGTGTATCGCAGCGAACGGTTCACCGCTTCCTTCGCCGATCGGAAAAGTTTCCCCTTGGTGAGGAAAAATCCCTTCGCATGTTTCAGCAGCTTTTTGCGCCGGGCACGGCGCTTCGTTCCGCGTTTCACTCGAGGCATGGTTCTGGTTCTCCTGTTTTGATTTCCGAAAAAATGGTTACGCGGAGAGGATGCGACGCGACGCGGCGCCCTGCCCGAAATCGGGCCTGGCACAGCGCGACAGCGCTAGTCTCCGCGGCGTGTTCGTTGGGCTCCCGGCGTCTCCGTTGTGACTCGGAGGCAGGAGCAAAACAAGCCGGAAATTCCGGCTTGCGGCCCTTCGTCCAAGTTGCGGACTCAGGGCAGGCCGGCAGGCCCGCCGCGGCGGGTTACGCTCTGCCTGGCCGAAAAAAATCTAGACTCCGTACGGAAGCGCGAGGCGGATGTTGTGCACGTCCGCCGGATTCACCTCAACTTTGCCCGCGAGTTTCCGCTGGCGGCGCGGCGACTTCGTGCCGAGCAAGTGGCGCTTTCCCGAATGCCACCGCATCACTTTTCCCGTCAACGTCATCTTGAACCGCTTGGCGGCCCCGCGATGCGTCTTCAGCTTCATTTTCTTATTCTTTTTCACAAATCCCTCTTCCGCAAAATCTTTACGCCGTCGGCTGCGCGGGGCGCGCCGGCGCCGCAGCGACAGCTCCCTTTTTCGGCGCGAGCAGCGCGAGCAAAATGTTCGCTTCCATGCGCGGCCCGAATTCCACCTGGGCGTGCTCCATGATCTCCTTGAGCAGCCGGTCCATCTTCGCGCGGCCCACGTCCTGGTGCGCCATCTCGCGGCCGCGGTGAAAAATCATCGCCTTCACTTTGAAACCATCGCCGAGGAACCGGATGATCTGGTTCTTCCGCACCTGGTAATCGTGCTCGGCGGTCGAAGGACGGAACTTCACTTCCTTGATGTGCGAGCTCTTCTGGTGTTTCTTCTGCTCGTGCGCCTTCTTGTTCTGCTCGTACAGAAACTTGCCGTAATCGACCAGCTTGCACACCGGCGGCACCGCGCTCGGCGAGATTTCCACCACATCCAGCCCCGCGTCACGCGCCGCCTTCATTGCGTCGAACAGGGACATCACGCCCAGCTGATTCCCCGCCTCGTCAACCACACGGACCTCACGAGCGCGAATCCGCTCGTTTACCCGGAGACCACCCGACGTACCTCTTGGTTCTGCGATAAACCCACCTCCGGACCGGCGAAAGATCGTCTTCGCCGCCCGTTTTCTTGTCGCCGACTCGGCACAGCGTATTCTGAGGCGACAGGCCAAAAAGTATAGCACGCCCAGCCCGCCCACCCGCAATAGGGTTCACCAGGCAGCCGGAGAATTTAAATGTGGCGCCGCGGCCTTTTACCTTGCTCGCCCTGACGCAGGAAGGGAACGAAGTCCCGCGCTCCTGCCTTTCCCGCGGTGTTTGCGGGCGCGGGACGCAGAGAGGGATCTGCTTTCATGCTCCATTAGCTGGCTATCGACGCGCGCCTCGGGCGTGTTCTTCGAAACGCCACGGCCAAACGCACTGGCGAAAACAAAACGTTCAGCGATAATCAAACGCAAATGCCGATCATCGATTTCGTCGGGACCGTCGCCGCCGTCTGCACGACCACTGCCTTCATCCCGCAAATCGTCAAGATTCGCCGGCAAGGCGGGCGCGATCTCTCGTATCCGATGCTCTTCCTGTATCTCACCGGCATCGTCCTCTGGCTCGTCTACGGCCTCCTGATCCACGCCGCCGCCGTAATCTGGGCCAACGCCGCGACTTCGCTCCTCGTCGGAGTGGCTCTCGTTCTCAAATCCACCCACTCGCACCGCTAGCCGCGCCCCGAAGTCGAGCGCCTGCTTATGGAGCTAAAGGCGCGCCGCAGCCTCCCAGCGAAGGGCGCCGCGCTCTATACACAAAAATGTGGTATCCTTACACATTGGGAAGCGGAAGATGCGCACCAACATCGATATCGACGATCACCTGATGCGGAAGGCCATGCGAAGCAGCCGGTCGCGGACAAAACGCGCTGTGGTCGAAGAAGGATTGCGCTTGCTGATTCAGACTCGCGCCCAGACCGGCATTCGCCGGCTCCGGGGCAAGATCCGCTGGGAGGGGAATCTTCACCAATCCCGCCTCGGCCGGCTGGCTGAATAGAAGCCGATGGTGATCGTCGATACGTCGGTGTGGATCGACTATCTGCGCGGCTTGCCGAACGCGGAAACCGACTACCTCGACCGCGAAGTCGGGCGTCAGCGTTTCGGACTCACTGACTTGATTCTTTGCGAGACTCTTCAAGGCATTGGAGACAGGAAAACGTTCACACGGGTGCTGCGTGAGCTTCGGAAGTTTCAACTGTTTGAAACTGGCGGTGAAGTGCTAGCCATCGAAGCAGCGAAGAATTTCCAAAATCTTCGCGGGCGGGGGCGCACGGTGCGCAAAACAATCGACTGCCTGATCGCCACGTTCTGCCTCCGCCACGCACATTCGCTGCTGCACCGGGATCGCGATTACGATCCTTTCGAACAGCTCTTGGGCCTTTCCGTAATCCATCCCTGACCTGGATTGCACCATCGAAGCAGAACGGCTGCGCGAATTCAAAATGTAGCTCACCAATCTGGGGGTGCGGTTCTTGTCTTTGAGTTGTGATTCTATCTCCCGGCCGGGACGTCGCGCAGGTTGAGGCTGGGTTGGCATCGACTCGGGATTCTGCACCACGTCCATTCTTTATCCTCCCGAAAACTACTGCGCGGAGAAGGCGATCAATACGTTGCCGGAATTGCTGCCGACGACGGCATAGCCGGAGCCGATGAAGAGCATGCCGTTGACAATGGTGGGGCCGATGGAATTGATGGCGCCGCCGTGGGCTGGGACTTTGTTGACCGTGTCGTAAGGATGCGCGGTGTCGTAGTCCCACAGGATGCTGCCGTCGCTGGTGGAGACGGCGTGGAGCTTGCCGTCGGAGCCGGCGACGAAAACGACGCCGGGAATTTCCGTCGAGGCGGAGGAATTCGAGACGCGGGCGCGCGGCGGCACCGGGAATTTTGTGTACCAGACTTTTTCGCCGGTCGCCAATTTCACCGCGACGATTCCGCCGCTCTGCAGGCCGTAGTAGACATTTTCATCGTCGGCCGAGCCGCCCCACACGATGCCATTGAGCCGCGCGAAGAACGTTCCCTGCTGCTCCTTGGGAACGTCGACGACCTCCTTATCCCACAGGACCGCGCCTTTATTGTCGGGATCGAGCGCGATCACGTGGCCGTCCTTGGTGCCGAAGACGACGACCGACTTGCCGTCGGGGAGCGTTTTCAGGATCGGAGAATTGCCGATGTCCTGGTCCGGGCCGTTCACCTTGGGGCAATTGTCGGTGCGCGTCGCGCCGTTGCATCCGCCCATGAACGCGTCGCCCGCCTGAAACTGGTAAAACCAGAGAACCTTGCCGGTTTTCATGCTGAGAGCCATCACCGCGTCGGTGGTGTCGGGAGCAGGATCGGTCTGGCCGTCACCCGTGCCGAAGTAGACAGCATGGCGCTTGACGTCGAGCGTGGGCGAATTCCACACCGACCCGCCCGAAGGCGCCCAGAGCTGCACACCCTGCGAGTTTTTTCCCCGAGGCACGGGCGTGGGGACGACGTACGTCTTCCAGATGATTTTTCCGGTGTTGCCGTCGAGGGCGGCCACGCTGCCGCGTCCCGTGCAGCACGGATAATCGAGCGACGACGCGGAGAACTCCTCGGAGGAGGAAATCGGCACGTACACGCGGCCGTCGTAGACATTGGGCGCGGCGGTGACGCGCGCGACGAAGTGCGTGTCGACGCGGGTGACCCACAGCAGCTCGCCGGTCTGCGCGTCGACGGCGTAGGCGTTCGCGTGCGAATCGCCGAAATACGCGGCGTATTTTGTGGCGCCGCGGCCGGTCACCGCCGCGACCGTGATCGCCGTGCGCACCGAGCCCTTCGCTTGATACGACCAATACACGCAGCCTGTATCCGCATCGAGCGAGTAGACGAAGCCGATATCGCTGCCGACGAACACGCGTCCGGAAACGATGGACGGCTGGCCGAAGGCGGAGAGGCCAGTCGGATAGCCGAACGCCCATTTCACTTTCAGCTTCGGGACGTCGCTCGCCGTGAGACCTGCGCCCGCGGCGCCCTGGAAGCGCGTGTTGGCGGGATCATTGCCCCAGCCGTTCCATTCGGGGCCGGCGGAGGGATCGGCGAGCGGCGGATTCGTCGCGCAGTGATTGGGCATCGACTTGGCGTCGCCCTGCTGCGCGCCGCCGAGCGGGCGACCGCTGAGGAACGTGGCGAGCATTTTTTTCTGGTCGTCGGTGAGGGATTCGCCCTGCGGCTTCATCACGCCGGTCGTGAGCGCGTCGTAGATGCGCTCGGGCGGCATCTGGCGAATCGTGTCGGGCGAAGGCGCTTGCGGCACGTTGGGATTTCCGTGGCAGCCCATGCAATGCTGCTGGAAGGTGCCGATGCCGGTTTCCGTGCCCTGCGCCAGATTCGCGCCGGGCGGGGGCGCCTGAGTCTGGGGCGGCGCTTGCGGCGGCGGTGCGGGAGCTTGCGCGCGTACCGCACCCGACCAAGCGAACCAAGCCGCGATTCCGGCTGCTGCAAGCGCTGCCACACGCACAGTTTTTATCATCGCCGTGTGCTCCCCTTGGTCGGTCCTTATTTGTCGGTGATTCCGCCCCACGGCGAATCGAGATGATATTGCAAGCCCGAGCCGACCATTTCGATGCGGTGAATCAGGCCGCCGGTGATCTTGAACGCCTCGGTGACCTCGAGGCTCGACGGGCGGTTGAAACCTTTCATCGAGACGGTCTGGCCGTTGGTGAGGTGGATCGTCTGCACCGTGCCGTTCTGATCGAAGATCACGTTGGCCCAGACGACGCCGCGCTCCTGATCGACGATCGGGAAACGGCGATGGTCGATGCGCGTGACGATCGCGTAGTAGCCGCTCTTGAATTGCGCCATGCAGCTCATCCCGAAGGCGTTGAATGCGGCGTTGGGCGAGAGCGTGGGATTGTTGGTGGTCTGCATGCCGTTTTCGACGCGATTGCAATCGTCGGCGAAGGGGTAGACGGCCTTGCCGTCGTTATTCTCCAGGCCTGCGAAATACATGTTGGCGGTCGAGATCATCTGCGAGCGCGAAACGCGGTCCGCCTCCGGGACCGTGGCGGTGAAGATCGGGTCGGGCGTGCTCGCGTCAAGCGCGGCGATGCCGTTCGGTCCGCCGCCGCCCTGGCGGTAATAGGTGGTTTCGATTTCGGTGATCCTGCCGAGCTCGACGCGCAGGCGCATCCCCATGATCAGCAGATGATCGCCTTCGTGCATCGTCACCATGCAGCCGATCTGCTCCATGATGGTGTCGGAGATGCAGAGCCGGAAATGCCCGACCTCCGTGGCCGTGCCCCAGAATCCGTCGCCAACGTCCATCGGCTGATCCTGCTCGGTGTAGCGGACGTCTTTTGCGAGAGGCAGCTGCTTCGGATCGTGCGCGACGAGAGCATTGAGATACTGCGTGGCGAGGCCTTCGAGGCAGGCGCGATCGCAATCGAGGGGAATCGGGCCGTTGGCATGCACCACCTTGGGCGCGAAAATTCCTGCGCCCACGCCGAGCGCCAGGCAACAAATCGTGGCCGCAAATATGAATCTTGCTCGCATCGTTATTCTCCTTCGGTTTCGTCCAATGCAAAACGTGCTTAGTGGCCGGAGTCTTCGGTCCAGCCGTTGCCGAGGCCGTAGGGAATCGTGACGAACGGGAACGCCTCGACTTCGTGGATCAGTCCCCCGCGGATCCCAAAAGTTTCCATCGTGACGAGATTTTGCAGCATGCCCGGAGCCGCGTCGGGCGCGGCGCCGCGGCGCGTGCCGTCATGAACGAAGAGCGGGAACGTGCCGACGATGCCCTTTTGCTGGTCGATGATGAGCGCGCGGCGCGGGCGAATGTGCTTCATGTACGCGAACATCTTTGTCGAGATCTGTTCCGAGCAGGTGAGCATGCTGAATTTGAGCTGCGACTGGCCCTGCGCGGTGTTCGGATCGGGGAGCATCGGCGCGGGCATCATGCGGCCGCCGGGCGGCGGATTGTCCACGGTCTGGTAGCCGTTTTCGTGGCGGACGCAATCGTCGGCAAACGCTCCGATCTTCCCGTCGTCGCCTTCGAGCGCGTCGAAATAGGAATTCGCAGCCCAGTAGAGGACGTCGCGCGATTCGCGCTCGGAAACCGGAATGTCGTCGACCAAGGCGGGGCGCGGCGTGGTGAGCAGCGGAATCGCAGCTGCATTGACGCCCTTCGCCCAGAGCTGCTCGATTTCTTCGACTTTGCCGCGGTCGACTTTCAGGCGGACGGCGACGAGCGCGTCCTGTCCTTCGATCTTGATGCGCGCTTGCTCGGCGACTTGTCCCGCGATCGGATCGGCGATGTAAATTTTGAAGCTGGTGGGTTCGTCGTGCGAGCGCCAGAGCACGCCCTCGCCGACTTTCATCTCCGCGGTGTTTTCCGTCATGCGGACGTCGATGGCGAGCGGCGGGACGGCGCTGGGATCATGCTTGAAGATGGCGTTCATGTAGCCGTCCATGAATCCGACGAGGCAGGCGCGGTCGCACGGCTTGACGATCGAAGGACTCCATTCGGGCGCGGGAGCCGTGGATGGAGGCCATTGCGCGCGCGAAAGGGTGGCGCTGAAAAGTACGAAAACAAAGGCAAGCAGCAAGCAGCCCGCGATGCGGCAGCTTTTCACGATTCCCCCCCGGGGTGCAATCTCTACTACTCTTTTGCGGCTGCCGCAAGAGGCGAATTTTTTTTGGGGCGTGATTGGACTGCGCGGCGGATTTCGAATACGTAGGCGCCGCGAAGAACCCATCCTCCCACACCGAGGGTGGGGCACCCGAAAAGTCAAAAGCGAAGAGCGAAACGGCGCGTTGGCTATTCGTTTATCGCGGCGCGGGCGGTGCGGACGCGACGCAGGCATCGATCGCCTTGCGGGTGGCGTTGGCCCACTGCGGGAAGGCGCGGGACTCGACGTATTCGACGGCTTCGGAATCGCTGCCGCCGACCGATTCGTGGAATTCGTAGAGGATGGGATGCTCGGCGACAGCGTCGTCGTCGCGCGGGCGGACGAATTGGATGTTCTCATATGCCGTAAGCTGCGTGGCGAGCGCGGGACATTCGGCGACCGAGAGCTTCCACTCCTGAACCCTCAGCTCGGGCAGCTCAGGCTTCAAATCTGCGTAGGATTTCGAGGAATTTTTCGCGTGCAAGACGAGGAGCTGATCAAAGAGCGACGAGCCTTGCGCTTCATGGACCGTTGCATGCAGCGCGTGCGCATCCTGCGTGTCTTCGAGGATGAATGAATACTCGGGGACGTCGTTCAGGCCTTCCTGATGGCTGCGCACCGCGATGAAATCGCCTTCGGCATGCTCGACCGGAAAAAACTGATCGAGCGCGAGCGGGAAAATCCTCTGCACCCAGGCGCGATCGGCGTCGCTTGGGACTGAGGAATTGTTCTGCGCCGGTGCGGGTCGCGCTATGAGTACGAGAGCTGCGCACATGGCTGCGAGTGCGGCCAGCCGCGCGAAGGGCTTCGCGGCGCGCGACTTCATTTTGCTTTTGTCCCCGCCGCTGCTTTTTCGGAGCTGGATTCGGCCGGCGGAGGCTGATCGATCGCTTTGGTCGCGATTTCCTGCTGCAGGTCGGCGATGAACTGCTCGAGCGGGCGCGGCCCGAGATCGCCCTTGAATCGATGGCGGACGGAGACGGTGCCCGCTTCGGCTTCTTTTCCGCCGAGGATGAGCATGTAAGGAATCTTTTCGAGCTGCGCGTCGCGAATCTTGGCTTGCAGCTTTTCGTTGCGCTCATCGAGGTGGACGCGGAAGCCTGCGTCCTTGAGCTGCTGCGTGACTTTCTTCGCGTACTCCTCGAATTTTCCGCTCACGGGCAGTACCGACGCCTGCACTGGCGCGAGCCACACGGGAAACGCTCCCGCGTAGTGCTCGATCAGCACGCCGAAAAAGCGCTCGACCGAGCCCCACAGGGCGCGATGGACCATCAACGGCTGATGGCGCGCGCCATCCTCGCCCACGTATTCGAGCTTGAAGCGGCGCGGCAGATTGAAATCGAACTGGATGGTGCTGAGCTGCCACGGGCGGCCGATCGCGTCGACGAGTTTTACATCGATCTTGGGACCGTAGAAAGCGGCTTCGCCGGGAATGTATTTGTACGGCACGTTCATGCGCTGCAGCGTGCCGGTGAGCGAATCCTCGGCGCGCTTCCAGTCTTCGGGAGACCCGATGTAGGTCTCCGGGTGTGAAGGATCGCCGCCGGAAAGCTCGACCACGTAATCGCTGAATCCGAAAACGCGCAGCACTTCCCACGCGAACTCGACGCAATCCTGAATTTCCTTTTCGATCTGGTGGGGCATGCAGAAGATGTGCGCATCGTCCTGCGTGAAGCCGCGGACGCGCAGCAGGCCGTGGAGCACGCCCGAGCGTTCGTAGCGGTAGACGGTGCCGAGCTCGGCGAGGCGGATGGGCAGTTCGCGATAGCTGCGCAGCCGCGACTTGAAAATCAGCACGTGGCCTGGGCAGTTCATCGGCTTGAGCTGGTATTCGGCTTTTTCGACCTCGATCGGGCCGATGCAGGCGGGCCTCGACGAGGCTCTGGGCGTGACCAGCGGCCAGGTCGGCAAACAGGTCGAGAAGGGCCGCCTTACGGCCGAGCAGGGCGAGGCGCAGATCGCCGCGATCCTCGGACGGATCGAGGGCACGACCTCCTACGCGCCGTTCGGCGACGTCGACTTCGTGATCGAGGCCGTGCCCGAGCGGATGGAGATCAAGCAGGCCGTCTTCGCCGAGCTCGACGCGGCGACGCCCGGCCACGCGATCCTCGCGTCGAACACCTCCTCGCTGTCGATCACCGAGATCGGCGAAGCGACGCTGCGGCCCGAGAAGGTCGTCGGCTTCCACTACTTCTACCCGGCGTCGATCATGCCGCTGATCGAGATCGTCGAGGGCGAGGAGAGCGCCGCCGAGACGGTCTCGACGGCCGTCACGTTCGCGCAGTCGATCCGCAAGCAGCCGATCACCTGCGCCGAGGTGCCCGGCTTCGTCGTCAACCGGATCCTCAACTCGGGCATCGCCGAGGTGTGGCGCGAGCAGGAGGAGAAGGGGCTTTCGATCAAGCAGATCGACGAGGGGCTGGGCAGCGCCGGGATCCTGCCGATCGGCCCGTACATGCTGATCAACCTGCTCGGTCTCGACACGGTGCTGCACGTCGCCGAGCACCTGCTGGAGTCCTACGGCGAAGAACGCTTCTACGCGCCGAAGGGAATGCAGAAGCTGGTCGCCGACGGCAAGCTCGGCGCGAAGACCGGCGGCGATGGCTTCTATGACCCGCAGGGTGAGCCGAACCTGCCGGGCGAGAACGAGCCGAACATCGAGGAGCTCGTAGAGCTCCTATCTCTGAAGACGTTCCTCGAGGCCTGCCTGGTGCTCGAGGAGGGCGTCGCGAGCCACCGTGACATCGACTTCGGGATGATGGCCGGCGCCGGGCTGGATCCGCGCCGCGGCCTGTTGCCGCCGTTCATGCGCGCCGACTCCGAGGGCCTCGACACGGTGCTCGAGCGGATGGAGAGCGCGCAGGAGCGCTACGGCGAGCGCTTCACGCCGCCGACGATCCTGCGCCGGCTGGTCGCGCAGGGCCGCCTCGGGCAGAAGAGCGGGCAGGGCTTCTACGCCTACCCGCAGCCCGACGCCGAGCAGCCGGCCGAGGTGATCAAGCTCGAGACGCGCGAGGACGGCGTCGCGATCGCATGGCTCGCGAACGGGCAGATGAACTCGATCTCGCCACAGGTCGCCGGCGACCTCGAGCTGCTCTGGAGCAAGGTCAAGGCCGCCGGCGTGCGCGCGCTCGTGATCGCCTCGTCGAACCCGTTCCTGTACTCGGCAGGCGCCGACATCAAGGCGTTCACGACGATGGACGCGGCCGCCGGCGCGACGCTGCTGGCCGAGACGCACGCGCTGTTCAAAGAGCTCGGCGAGGGGCGCGTGGCGACGATCGCCGCCGTCAACGGCCTGGCCTTCGGCGGCGGCTGCGAGCTCGCGATGGCCTGCGACGTGCGGATCGCCGCGCGCTCGGCGCTGTTCGGCCAGCCGGAGATCAAGCTGGGCATCATTCCCGGCTTCGGCGGCACGCAGCGGCTGCCGCGCCTGGTCGGCGCAGAACAAGGCGCTCGAGATGAACCTGATCGGCGACCCGATGCTCGCCGACGAGGCGTTCGAGTTCGGCCTCGTCAACCGCGTCGTCGACGACCACGAACTGCTCGACGAGGCACTCGCCTGGGCGCGCCGGCTCGCGCAGGCCGCGCCGCTCGCGCTCGAGCAGATCAAGCGAGTGTCGGCCGCCGGCGACCTCGAGACCGGCATCGAGGCCGAGAAGCGCGCGTTCGCTGAGGTGTTCGCAAGCGAGGACGCGAAGGAGGGCATCGCCGCGTTCCTCGGAAAACGCGCGCCGAGCTTCGAGGGCAGGTGAGCGCGGCGGCAGCGCCGGCGCCGCTCAGCGGAGCAGTGTCGCCGCCGGCGCCGTCGCGCGGCTGGCCGAGCTGATCGTCGAAGCGCGCTCGGTCGTCGCGCTGACGGGCGCCGGCATCTCGGTCCCGTCGGGAATTGCCGACTTCCGCACGCCGCGCACAGGCCTGTGGGCGCACGTCGACCCGATGGAGGTCGCGCACATCGATGCGTTTCATCGCGACGCCGTTCGTTTCTGGGAGTTCTACGGCGAGCGCTTCGCGACGCTCGGGCAGAAGCGACCGAACGCAGCACACGAGGCGCTCGTCGAGCTCGAGCGACGCGGCCTGCTGCACGGCGTGATCACGCAGAACGTCGACATGCTGCACCGCAAGGCCGGCACGCGCGAGCTCGTCGAGGTGCATGGCAGCATCGCCGCTTGCACGTGCCTGCGCTGCGGCGAGCGCGCGACGCTCGAGCAGACGCTCGTGCGGATCGAGCACGACGAGCAGCGCGTGCCGCGCTGCTCGACCTGCGCCGCCGCACTGAAGCCGGACGTCGTGCTGTTCGGCGAGCTGCTGCCGGCGGCCGAGCTGGAGCGCGCACGCGAGCTGTGCGAAGGGGCGGAGCTGCTGCTCTGCATCGGCTCCTCGCTCGAGGTGCATCCGGTCGCAGCGCTGCCGCTGTTGACACGCGAGGCGGGCGGTTCCGTGGCGATCCTCACGCAGGGGCGCACGCCGATCGACGAGCTGGCGAGCGTGCGTCTGCACGGCGACGTCGTCGACGAGCTCGGCGCGCTGATCACTCGCGCTCGACGCCGCCGGCTAGGACGAGCGCGCGAGGTGCGCGCTCGTCCGCCGGAGGCTGCTGCTACTTGCTAGGACTGGATTTTCGACTTGCCTTCGACTTCGTTGGGCGTGTCGGTGACGCTGCCCGTGTTGCCTTTCACCGTCAGCGCACCTTCGACGGTGTTCGTTGCGTGACGACGACTCCGCCTGAGTTGTTCAGCACTTTCAGCGACGAGTGGAAGGTGTTACCGATCGACCTTGACGCCTTCGGTGTTGCCTTTCACCGTGACGGCTCCGTGGAACATGCTGCCCGCGCATTCGTTGCCGTCTCCGAGGATCACGAGCGCCCCCGTTGACGCCTTTCGCGGCTCCCTCGATGCTCGCTCCGCAGACGCGAAGCAGCGTCGCGCCGTTCGCCGCCAGCACGCCGGAGACCTTCGCGCCCTCGACGTCGAGCGCGCCTCCCGGCTTGACCGTGACGTTGCCCGAGACTTTCACCGTCGAGGTCAGCTCGACGGCTTCGCCGGCCTTCACGATCAGGTTGCCTTTGACGCTGCCCGACAGCACTTTCGTGAAGCCGACCTGGGTCGAGCACGAAGCGGTCGCTTCGTTGCCCAGGTTGTCGACTGCCGTCGCGCTGACCGTCTTCGTGCCGGCCGTCGAGGTGTCGATCGGGATCGTCCCGCTCGGGTCGACTTTCAGGCCCGATTCGTCAGACGCGGTGACCGTCGCGACGACGCCGCTCTGGCCGACCGATCGCTGACGCCGGACAGCTGATTTCGACAGTCGGCGGCGTTTTGTCGACGACGACGACGTTCGACGCCTGCGACCACGGGCTGACGATCGTTTCTTCCGGTTCGATCGGTGCGCCGGCTCGACCGTCGTGCTGCGCACGCGGTAGCTCCAGCGTCCCGCTTCGCTCTCGGCGAACGAGTAGCTCGGCCGACGGAGAGCCCGCTCGCGACGGTCTCCATTCGCCTTCGCCGTTGCGGTGCTGCACTTCGAACGTCGGATGCGTTTCGACGAATTTCGGCACCAGCGTTTCCGGGTGCGACGGCACCGGGCCACGCCAGCTGAGCTGGAAGGTGCCGGTGTTCGGCGAGCTCCGCCGAGCGCCGGCGTGGTCGGGCGCAGCCGCGGCAACTCTTCGGCCTGGTCGATGATACGCTGCGCGCCTTCGGGCAGCAGGAGCCCTTCGCCCACCAGTTTTCGGTGTCGGCTTCGACCTTTTCGACGTATTCGCCGTAGTTCGCGTACAGGCTGTTCAGCGTTTCTTCGCTGAACGGCTGGTGCTGCCCGAGCAGCGTGCAGAACGCCGAGTCCGGGTACGGGTTCGGCGCCGCGTGCGGCGCTGTTTTCGGCCAGGTCGACGACCGCCGGCACTTCGACTTCCGGCAGGCGCAATCCGCCGAGCGCGATGCCGAGGCTGTTGCGCTTGAGCGTTTTCGAGTTGACGTATTCGCCGCGCGGCACGGCCGGCGGCGGCGACCCGCCTTCTGCCCATCCGATCGAGCTCGCTCGGTGCCGGCGTTGACCGAGATACGGCCACTGCGACCGTCGAGAGGACCGGCGTTTTCGTGCAATCGCGATTCCGCCGGCCCTCGTCGCGTTCGATCGGCACGGCCCCAGTTGGCTGCCGCATGAACGGCACGTGCGAGCCGCCTGCGGCCTCCCAGTGGCGGAGGCTCGGGTTGGTCGGGGATTCCGCCTCGGTCTGTTGGTTTTTGTTTTCGAATTCGGTGATCACCCGCAGGACCTTTTCGGGCCGGTCGGCGCGGATCGCTGTCGGTGCAGACGGTCAGCAGGTAGTCGTCGGCGATTTCCTGCAGCGGCGCGATCTTGTTGTAGTAGGTGACGAGTGCGACTGCACGACTGCGAGGCGCCGCTGACGCGGTCACGTTCGTGATGTCCGGCGTCAGGTTGCCGAGCGGTTCGGGCCGACGCCGTCGCCGCGGATCGCCTTGAGCGCGGCGCGCGTAGACGTCGTAGGAGAGCGCGTCGCCGGTCGGCCCGACTTCGAGGCTGCCGTAGCGTTCGGCGTTGTATTTCTTCAGAGCCGCTGACGCCGACCGTCTGCGCGTCGACTGCGACGTACGCATAGCCCGCTTTCAGCAGCGTAGTAGGGGTCGCCGAACCAGTTCGGCTTCGAGGTCGAAGCCGGCGGTGACGTTCTGCCACTCGGCGATGCACTTTGCCGTTGAAGTTGGCCGGGTTGGTCGGGCGGCGCACGACGATCCGCGTCTTGAACGGATACGTGCCGTTGCTGTTCGGGCCGCCGGTCGTGAGTCTTCGTGCCGGTTCACGTTGACGGCGCCCGCAGGTGTTGTAGGTGTAGCCGGTGCCGGAGATGAAGAACTCTTCTTCGGTGTAGCCGTAGTTGGCCAGCGGGATGTTCGTGCCAAGAAGAGGTGTGACGTTGCGGTGACGGCGATCGGTCCTTCGACCGTCGGCGTGGGCACGTTTTCGTATGCGCCCCAGGCAGGTGCTGCCGCTGCGGCCAGTGAGCAGGCCAGCACGCAACACGCCGCCAGCCCCCACCTGCGCAGGAGCGAGCGTGGCCGTTTCTCGACCATGAGTGTTCCCCCCAGTTTTTAGAGTGCCGCCCCGGCGCCGGACCGGGAGTGGCCACGGCGCGTGTAACGGCGGTTACATGACTACACCTATCAGTTGGCGGGCGCTCGTGTCAACGGCACTTGCCGGCGAACGGACGCTTGGTCGAGTCGCAGCTCTCTGGCGCGGCTCAGCTGGGCAGCACAGCGACGCTCAGCAGGTACTCGCCCGCGGCGCGGAAGCTGCCGTCGGAGGCTTCGTTGGCGGCCGCATAGAGCGCGATCAGCTGCCGGCGCAGGTCGTCGTATCGGCCCTGCGGCTCGAGTGCCGCCTTCGCCATCACCGCCGGGCCGAGGACGCGCTCGTTGTATTCGACCCAGCCGGTCGGCGACTCGTGCGTGAACGTGACCGATCTGCCGCTCGAAGCTCAGCTCGGCGCCGCTCGCCTGAAACAGCGAGCGGACATGGTGCTCTTCGCCCCACATGACCGGCGGCTTCAGCTCCGGCGGCGGCGGGGGCATGTAGGAGCCGATCGTCTTGAACATGCTGCCCGACGAGCCCCTCCGGCGTCCATGCGGCGAACGACGATGCGCCCGCCCGGGCGCGCGACCCGCACGAGCTCGCCGGCGGCCAGCTCCTGCCGCGGCGCGAACATCACGCCGAAGCAGGAGGTGACGCGGTCGAAGCTCGATCCGCGAACGGGAGCTCCTCGGCGTCGCCCTCGACGAAGTCGATCTCGACGCCCGCCTCGCGCGCGCGCTGGCGTGCGCGCCTCGAGCAGCTTCGGCGTCAGGTCGAGCGCCGGTCACGCGAGCTCCTCGCGGCCGCCGCCGGGATCGCGACGTTGCCGCTGCCGGTCGCGACGTCCAGCATGCTCACGCCGGCGCCGGCGCTGGCCCGCTCGACGAGCAGCTCGCGCAACCGCCTGATCTGACGGCGCGACGTCGGGGTAGTCGCCGGCCGTCCACATCATCCGCTGGCCCTGCTTGATGCCGCTCATCGATGCTCATCGCCTCGCCCTCGTCTGCCCTGCGGTCGCGTGCTCCGTCGGTGAGCAGGTCTCGCTCCGGGTCGATGCTCCAGCGCGCGGCGACGGCTCGGAGCCCTTCGTCGAGCGGCCAGCGGTCCGGGCGCGGCAGCGCCGCGTGTTCGGCGGACTTGCGCCCTTCAGCGTCATCAGCCGCGTGTTGTCGCCGATCGCGCGGAGTCTCGCGCCACCTCGGTGCCGCTGAGCAGCGATGCTCGCCGCGGCAGCGCGGCCAGCTCGGCGCGCTTGTCCTCGATCGGCCGGCGCGCTCGTCGCCGCTCTCCTGGATCAGCGTCGGCGCGACGCAGCGCACGGCCGGGTGCGCGAGGTTCCACTGGCAGGCCAGCTGCAGCATCGTGAGGCCGTGGCGCTCGGCGTAGGGGCGCATCGCGCTCGAGCTTCTCGCGGCCCGCCTCGACCCAGCCGTCTGGGCGGAACTTGCGGTGGTCGTACTCGGCGAACGCGTGTCCCGGCTAGCACGTCGTCGTGGAACAGGCCGCCGTAGTCGACGACGCGTGTGATCAGCTTGACGTCGTGCGCCGGCGGCCGCGTCCAGCACCAGCTCGCCGGGCCACGGCTCCATCGGGCTGAGGATGATCATCGCCCAGTCGATCAGCTCGCCGAAGCGCTCCATGCAGCCGATCAGATCGAGCGTGAAGCCGTTGGCCGGGCCGGGCGCGACGCCCGAGCAGCTCGTCAGGCCGCCGTCGCGGAGCGCCTGCATGCCCTCCCAGACGGCCTCGCTCGTATAGCCGATGCGATCGGGGTTGTGCAGCAGCAGCAGGTCGAAGCGCTCGACGCCGATGCGCTCGAGGCTGCGCTCGGTCGCCATGCGGATGTAGTCGCCGTAGCTCGTCCTGCGCCGCGCAGGCGCGGGTCGGTGAAGCGCGGGAAGCCCTTCGCGCCCTCGCGCTCGCCCTCGTAGAAGTCGTGGCCGATCGCGCCGACCAGGCAGTAGCTCTCGCGTCGGCAGCCCTGCGAGCGCCGCGCCGAGCAGCCGGTCGGCCTCGCCCGCGCCATAGGCGTCGGCGCGTGATCACGGTGTCGATGCCCTCGCCCGGGCGCAGCAGCGCGAGCAGCCGCTCCTCCTCGAGCGGCTCGCCGAAGTGCATGAAGCGCCCGCCGCTCCAGGTGCCGATCGCGGTGGTCGTCGGGTCCATCGCTCACGTTCAGCCTAGACGCCCGCTCGCCGTGCGCGCCCGCAGCGCCGCTTCCAGGCGCTCGAGCGCGTGGCGCACGAGCTCCTCGTCGTCCGGCCGTCGCGGCGCTCGCTCGCCGCTGCTGGCCGGCCCGCGCCGCCTCGAGCGACACGCTCGCGCCTGCAGCTGCGACGCCGCTCGCGCAGCTGCTCAGCTCGGCGATGCGCAGATCGCGAGATCCTGGCGGCGCTCCCCGCGCAGCTCGGCAGGCCGCGGCGTAGCGCGCCGTCGAGCTCGATCGCCGCGTGCGCGAGCCGTCCCTGGTCGAGGTCGAGGCGCGCGCGCAGCGCGAGCTCCTCGCACAGCAGCGCGTCGCCGCGCGCGCCGAGCAGCGCCGCCAGGCGCTCCTGCGGGCGCAGCGCCGCGGCGCGCTCGCCGTCCGGCGGCGCCGCAGCGCTGCCGCGGCCGCGCCAGCGGCAGCTCGCGGCGTGCAGCCAGAGCCCGTCGGCGACCTGCTCGCCCTCGCCCCAGCCGGCCCTGATCACGAGCGCCTGCGCGGGGGAGACCTCGTGCACGTAGCGGGTCGGCGGCGGCGATGCGGTGCAGGTGGAGCACGCGGTTGAGCACCGCGACGGCCGCGGCACCTCGCGCTCGCGGTCGAGCTCGGCGAGCCAGGCCGTGCCTGGCGCTCGGCCGAGAGCGGGACGGGTCGACGATCGTCGCGCGCGTCGTCGCGACCGGCGTCGGCTCGGGCTCGGGGCACCGCGCGCCGGCGCGGCCGCGCGATCGCGCGAGTCCACCGCCGCTCGCGCGCGGCGGCTCGCGCCGGCGCCGAGCGTGCTCGAGCACGACCACGTGCTCGGGCTCGCCGTCCGGCTGCGCGCGCAGCAGGTAGCGCCCGTCGGGCGGGCCGAGCTCCCAGGGGAACTCCAGCTGCATGAACAGGAACAGCCGTTCGGGCATCGCTGCACCGTATCCTTCCCGTCGGCGGTCGCCGAAGCCGCCGCGGGCTCGCGGCCCGCCTCTCGAGACCGGGAGCCGAGGATGTCCGACGCGAGCAACGTCGCCAAGAGCCTGCGCGAGCGCCTTGAGCGGCAACACCGAGGACGCCTCGGCAAGGCGCTCTCCGAGCTGCTCGAAAACCCGCTGTTGACCGGCGCGATCGGCCGGGCGTTCGACGCGCGCGAGAAGGCCGCCCAGGCGCAGGAGGTCGCGATGGGCGCGCTGAACATTCCCTCGGCCGCCGACATCGAACGGCTGACCCGCCGGCTGCGCTCGGTCTCCCAGCGCCTGGAGGGCATCGAGGACGGCGTCACCGGCTCGACCGCGCGCTGTCCGCGCCGGCGCGCGTCGAGTCGCGGCTGTCGGCGATCGAGGAGCAGCTGCGACGGCGCTGCTCGGCAAGCTCGACCGGCCGCCGACGCGCGTCAGCGGCGCCGCTCGCAGCGAAGCCGCGCCGGCGCCGCGCAGCGCGGCCCAAGCCGGCGGCCGCGCCGCAAGCCGCGCGCGGCAAAGCCGAAAGCGCGCCGGCCAAGCCGAAAGCCGGCGCAGCCGAACGCGCAAAGCCGGCCGCCGGACGAAGCGCCGCGCAGGCCCCGCGACAGCCGCGCCGGCAGAGCCGCGGCCGCGAGAGCCGCCGCGCAAAGCAGTCAGGCCGACAGGCGTCAGCGCTCGCGCGCAGCGCGGCGAGGGCGGCGCGCCACTTCACCCATCCGCTCGGCGGCTGAAAGCAGCGCCGTCGAGTCGATCCGCCGGCGCGCGTCGTCGCTCGTCGAACGTGTCGGTGACCGTCAGCACGCAGCCGACCGGCACCTCGCGCGCGCGCCGAGCGCGAACAGCGTCGCCGCCTCCATCTCGACGGCGAGCGCGTCGCGCTCGGCGCTGCGAGCGCCGTCGCGCTCGTAGAACAGGTCGACGCTGACGACCGTGCCCGGCGCGCGCGCCCGGTGCGCCGCTGCGCGAGCGCGTCGCTCAGCTGCGCGTCGGCGGCGACGCGCTCGCCGGCGCCGAGCGCGCGCGAGGTGCCGTCGGCGCAGATCGCCTCGCGCGCGATCACCAGATCGCCAAGCGCCAGCCCGCGATCGAGCGCGCCGCAGGTGCCGACGCGGATCGCCCGGCGCGCGCCCAGCGCGATCAGCTCCTCGAGCACGATCGCCGCCGACGGGCCGCCCATGCCGGTCGCCTGGATCGTCAGCGGCTCGCCGTCGGCGGCCGTCGCCCGTGTAGCCCCACAGGCCGCGGTTGTGGTTGAACATCCGCGGCTCGTCGAGCAGCGTCTGCGCGAGCGCGAGCGCGCGGCCGGGGTCTCCGGGCAGCAGCACGCGCTCGGCCAGCGGCGCCGTCGGGTGCAGGTGGATCGCGTGCTCGGGTGTGGTCGCGCTGTCGGGCACCGGCGGCCGACTTTAGACTGCGGCGCATGGGAAAGCCCTTCGCCCGGCGTTTGAGTGGCTGAGCCCGCAGAGCCGGTGATCGCCGCCGGCCGCCGAGCCGACGCTCGCGCAGGTCGCGGCGCGCGCCGGGGTCTCGCCGGGCACCGTCAGACGGTGGATCGGGAGGGGCTCGTTCCCGGCTACGAGGGGCGCTGGACGCCGGCTGCGGCGGCGTACGTGCGCGTCGTCGCGCGCCTGCGCGCGCGCGGGCACACGCTCGCAGCAGATCAAGCGAGGCGAGCGACGACGGCCAGCTCGCGGTCGGGCCGATCGAGGATCTGCTGAGCGGCTCCGAAGCGCCGCTACTCGCTGCGCGAAGTCGCGCGCAAGACCGGGCTGGAAGCCGGAGCTGATCGAACGCTTCCTCGCCGCGATGGGGCTCGGCTGGCGCTCGCCGGAGCTGCTCTCCGACGAGGACCTGGAAATGCTGCGCTACGTCGCGACGGTGCTCGAGGCGGGCCTGCCGGCGGTCGCCTTCCTGCAGCTGGTGCGCGTCTACGGCCAGGCGATCGCGCAGATCGCCGAAGCCGAGGTGCGCCTGATCCACCTCTACGTGCACGAGCCGCTGATGCGCGAGGGCATGCCGAGCGTCGAGATCGCCGAGGAGATGGAGGGCCTGACGCGCGAGCTGATCCCGTTCGTCGTGCCGCTTCATGCGCTACACTGCACGACCGCATGCTCGGCTACTTCGTCGAGCAGGACGTGATCGGCCACATGGAGGCGATCTCGCCGAGAGCGCGTCCGAGGCGGGGCGCGTGCGCGTGGCGATCGCGTTCGCCGATCTCGCCGGCTACACGCGGCTGACGGTCGAGCGCGGCGACGAGGAGGCGGTCGCGCGGTCGAGCGGTTCGTCGATGCCGTCGAGCGGACGCTGCCGAGCGACGCGCGCGTGATCAAGACGCTCGGCGACGAGGTGATGGTCGTCGGCGCCGACGCGGCCGCGCTCGACTGCGCTGGGCGGTCGGCCTCAGCGCGGCAGGCGTCGCCCGGCGATCCGCCGCCGCGGATCGGCATGCACTTCGGCGAGGCGCTGTATCGCGACGGCGACTACTACGGGCGCGAGGTCAACCAGGCGGCGCGCGTCGTCGCGCGGGCGGGCGGCGGCGAGGTGCTCGTCACGCGGCCGGTCGTCGAGCGTCGCGGCGGCGCTCGACGGCCTGCGCTTCGAGCGGATCGGCGAGGTCGGCCTGAAGGGGTTCTCCGAGCCGACCGAGCTGTTCATCGCGGCGCCGAGGCGCCGAGTAGGCCGCGCGGGCGAGTGAGCGTCGCCGAGATCCGCGAGCGCGTGCGCAGCGGCGGCCTGCTCGCCGGCGGCGAGCCGCTGGTCGTGATGCTCTCGGGCGGGCGCGACTCGGTCTGCCTGCTCGATCTGGCGGTCGCGCTGCGCGGCGCCGAGCGGCCTGTGCGCGCTGCACGTCAACTACGGCCTGCGCGCGGAGGCCGACGAGGACGAGCGCCACTGCGCGGAGCTGTGCGAGGAGCTCGGCGTCGAGTGTCGCTCGTGCGCGCGCTCGCGCGCGAGGCGAGCGAGCGCGCGTCGCGGGCAACCTGCAGGCCTGGGCGCGCGAGCTGCGCTACGCCGCGGCGACGCGGCTGGCCGAGCGAGCGCGACGCGCTGTTCGCGACCGGTCACACGGCCAGCGACCAGGTCGAGACGATCCTCTACCGGCTCGCGGCCTCGCCCGGGCAGGCGCGCGCTGCTGGGCATGGCCGCCGGCGACGGGCGCCTCGTGCGGCCGCTGCTCGGCGTCACGCGCGCAGCAGACGGCCGCCTACTGCGGGGCGCGCGGGCTGCGCTGGTGCGAGGACGCGAGCAACGAGGACGAGCGCTTCGCGCGCGCGCGCGTGCGCCACGCGCCTCGTGCCGGCGCTGCGCGCGGTGCATCCGGCGGCCGAGGCGAACGTGCTGCGCACGGCCGAGCTGCTGCGCGAGGAGACCGAGCTGCTCGACGGCCTCGTCGATCGCGGAGCTGGCGGGCGCGCGAGCGATCGCGCTCGCGCGGCTCGCGGCGAGCTGCCCGCGGCGCTCGCGCGGCTGGTCGTCGTGCGCCTCGCCGAGCAGGCCGCCGGCGAGCTCGTGCCGCAGGCCGGCGAGCGCGTGGACGAGCTGCTCGCGCTGGCGCGCCGCGGCGGGCGCGCCGAGCTGCACGTCGGCGGCAGCGTCGGCGCCGTGATCGAGCGACGGCGTGCTGGCGATGTCAGGCTGCCGCCGCGCGCGGCGCGGACGGATCGCCTGCCGGCGCGCTCGAGCGGCCGCCTGAGGCGGCCTAGACTCAGCGTGGCAGTCCGGCGCGAGCTCCAGAGCGAACCGGCGGTCGGCGAGGTGCTGGTCAGCGCCGAGGAGCTGCAGCGCCGCGTGCGCGAGCTGGGCGAGGAGATCTCCCGCGACTACGCCGGCCGCTCGCTGCTGCTGGTCGGCGTGCTGAAGGGCGCCGTCTTCTTCCTCTGCGACCTGATGCGCTACATCGACGTGCCCGTCGAGGTCGACTTCATGGCGGTCGCCTCCTACGGCTCGGCGACCGACTCCTCGGGCGTCGTGCGGATCCTCAAGGATCTCGACGCGGCGATCGAAGGGCGCGACGTGCTGATCGTCGAGGACATCGTCGACTCCGGCCTGACGCTGCAGTACCTGATGCGCAACCTCGGCTCGCGCAACCCGCGCACGCTCGAGGTGTGCGCGCTGCTGACCAAGCCCGAGCGCCGCAAGGTCGATCTGCCGACCCGCTACGTCGGCTTCGAGATCCCCGACCGGTTCGTCGTCGGCTACGGCCTCGACTACGCCGAGCGCTACCGCAACCTGCCGTTCGTGGCGGTGCTCGAGCGCTAGATACCGCGCTCTGACACGCACGCGAGGGACCGCGCAACCGCCGGAAATCGCGGCAACCCCGTGGTACGCTAACGGTCTGGTGAGCACGACCTCAGACGGCGCTCCGGACCGCCGAGGATACCCTATGAGCCGTTTCTTCAAGAGCGCCGCGTTTCCGATCCTGATCGTCGTCGTGCTGGCGTTCTTCGCGGTCAAACTCGTCAATCCCGGCTCGAGCCAGCACCGCACTCACAGCTACCAGACGCTGGTCGCCAAAGAGATGCCGTCAAGGGCGAAGTTCACGGTCGAGTTCAAGAACAAGGGCAAGTCGCTCGAAGTCAAGCTGAAGAACAAAGAAAAGTACGAAGTCGGCTACATCGACCAGGCCGCTCCGGAACTGATCAAAGAACTGCGCACCGACGGCGTCGCGTACAACGTCGAATCGGAAAAGAGCAGCGCGCTGCTCAGCCTGCTCACGTACATGATCCCGTTCGTCCTGTTCTTCGGCTTCTGGATCTTCCTGATGAACCAGGTCCAGGGCGGCGGCTCGAAAGTGATGTCGTTCGGCAAGTCGCGCGCCAAGCGCACTGTCGGCCGACTCGCCGAAGATCACCTTCCGCGACGTCGCCGGCGTCGACGAGGCGGTCGAGGAGCTGCACGAGATCAAGGAGTTCCTCGAGAACCCGAAGAAGTTCCAGGCGCTCGGCGCGCGGATTCCGACCGGCGTGCTGCTGTACGGGCCGCCGGGCACCGGCAAGACGCTGCTCGCGCGCGCCGTCGCCGGCGAGGCCGGCGTGCCGTTCTTCTCGATCTCGGGCTCGGACTTCGTCGAGATGTTCGTCGGCGTCGGCGCCTCGCGCGTGCGCGACCTGTTCGAGCAGGCCAAGCAGAACAGCCCGTGCATCATCTTCATGGACGAGATCGACGCCGTCGGGCGCCACCGCGGCGCCGGCCTGGGCGGCGGTCACGACGAGCGCGAGCAGACGCTCAACCAGCTGCTCGTCGAGATGGACGGCTTCGAGGCGAAGGACAACATCATCATGATCGCGGCCACCAACCGGCCCGACATCCTCGACCCGGCGCTGCTGCGTCCCGGCCGCTTCGACCGCCAGATCGCCGTCGACCGCCCCGACCGCAAGGGCCGCGCGAAGATCCTCGAGGTCCACACGCGCGGCAAGCCGCTGGCGAAGGTGATCGACATCGACGCGCTCGCCGGCCAGACGCCCGGCTTCACCGGCGCCGACCTGTCGAACCTGATCAACGAGGCCGCGCTGCTGGCGGCGCGCACGGGCAAGCGCGAAATCGGCCAGGACGAGCTCGAGGAGGGGATCATGCGCGTGATCGCCGGCCCCGAGAAGAAGACGCGCGTGATGAGCGAGAAAGAGCGCCTGATCACCGCCTACCACGAGATGGGCCACGCGATCGTCGGGCACTTCCTCGAGCACTCCGACCCGGTCCACAAGATCTCGGTGATCTCGCGCGGCCAGGCGCTCGGCTACACGATCTCGATGCCCCAGGAGGATCGCTTCCTGACGACCCGCGCGGAGCTCGAAGGACACGATGGCGATGACCCTCGGCGGCCGCGCCGCGGAGGAGATCGTCTTCGGCGAGATCACCACCGGCGCCTCCAACGACCTCGAGAAGGTCACCGCGACCGCCAAGCAGATGGTGATGCGCTTCGGCATGAGCGAGAAGCTCGGCCCGCGGGTCTTCGGCCACGACCACGGCCAGCCGTTCCTCGGCCGCGAGTTCTCGACCGAGCCCGACTACTCCGACGAGATCGCACGCGAGATCGACGACGAGGTCCGCCGCATCATCGAGTCCGCCCACCAGCGCGCGCGGGAGATCCTCACCGAGCACCAGCACGACCTCGACGAAGATCTCCGAGATCCTCGTCAAGCGCGAGACGATCGAGAAGGAGGAGTTCCTCGCCCTGCTCGACGGCAAGAGCGAAGAGGAGGTGTTCGGCGCCGAGGAGGAGCCGCCGCCCGAGCTGCCCGCGCCGCCGGCGCCGCGCCGACCGCGGCCCCGAGCGCGAAGCGCCGCGCACGCTGCCCGCGCCCGGGCTCGCCGGCGGCACCGCCGAGATGCGCGGGCACGGACCCGAGCGCCCCGAGCCGCCTGATCGCGCGGCTCGGCGTCGCCGCAGCGCGCGGCTCGCACGACGCCTGCGCCGCGGTCACGCTGTCGCGTGATGAGCGCTGCCGCTACCGCCTGATGGGGATCGTCAACGTGACCCCCGACTCGTTCTCCGACGGCGGCGCTTCCTCGAGCCGAGCGCGGCGCTCGCGCACGGCCGCGAGCTGGTCGCCGAGGGCGCGCGAGATCCTCGACGTCGGCGGCGAATCGACGCGCCCGGGCGCCGAGCCGGTGGCGGCCGAGGAGGAGCTCGCGCGCGTGCTGCCGGTCGTCGAGGGGCTCGCCGCGGCGGACTGCTCGGGCGCGCGGCCGCAGATCTCGATCGACACCCCAAGGCGGCGGTCGCGCGCGCGGCGCTCGCGGCCGGCGCGAGCGCTCGTCAACGACGTCAGCGCCCTGCGGGCCGACCGCGAGATGGCCGGGCTGGTCGCCGAGGCCGGCGCCGACTGCTGCCTGATGCACATGCTCGGCGAGCCCCGCACGATGCAGCGCGAACCCCGCTACGAGGACGTCGTCGACGAGGTCAAGGCGTTCCTCGAGGAGCGCCTGGCGTTCGCCGTGCGCGAGGGCATCGCCGAGGAGCGCGATCCTGCTCGACCCCGGGATCGGCTTCGGCAAGACGATCGCGCACAACCTCGAGCTGCTCGCGCGGCTGGACGAGCTCGTCGCGCTCGGCCGCCCGCTCGTGATCGGCACCTCCCGCAAGAGCTTCCTCGGGCGGATCGCCGCTGCGCGCCGGCGGCGGAGCCGCGTCGCCGCCGAGCGGCTGGCGGGGACGATCGCCACGAACGTGCTCGCGCTCGAGCGCGGGGCGAGCGTGTTCCGCGTCCACGAGGTCGCTCCGGTGGGCGAGGCGCTGGCGGTGGCTGCTGCTACGTTGGGCGCGGCGATGGACGGCGAGGAGCCGACGAGCGACGACGCGCGACGAGCTAGACGACGACGACGACTCGACGAGGACGACGAGGAGCAGGCCGCCGAGTCGGTCACGGTCGAGATCAGCGGGCTGTCGCTCTACACCCACCACGGCGTCAGCGAGGCCGAGCGCGAGGTCGGCCAGCGGCTGGTGATCGACCTGCGCCTCGACGTCGGCGAGACCGACGCGACCGTGACCGACTCGATCGAGGACACGGTCGACTACGCCGAGGTCTGCCAGCTCGTCGCGCTGGTCGCCCAGCAGCGCTCCCACCGCACGCTCGAGCGGCTCTGCAGCACGATCGCCGACCGGCTGCTCGCCGACTACGAGCTCGAAGGCGTGTGGGTCAAGGCCTCCAAGCCCGAGCCGCCGATCGCGCTGCAGCGTCGACGAGGTCTCGGTCGAGGTCTGGCGGGAGGCCGAGGGATGAGCACGGCGCAACAGACGACGGCCGCAGCGCTTCCGCGCCGCCGTCGAGCGGCTGCGACATCGAGGCGGTCTCCGCGCTGCTCGCCGCGGACATCGTGTTCCACAGCCCCGTCACGTTCCACCCGTTCCTCGGCCGCGAGACCGTCCCCGGCTGCTGGAGCTGGTCATCGCAGACGTTCGAGGACTTCCGCTACACCGACGAGCTCGCGACCGACGGCGCCCACGCGCTGATCTTCCGCGCCAGCGTCCCGGGCAGCGAGCTCGAGGGCATCGACCTGCTGCGCTTCGACGAGGACGGCCTGATCGCCGACTTCACCGTCATGCTCCGCCCGCTCTCGGCGCTGGTGCCGTTCGCCCAGGCGATGGGCGAGAAGGCGCCGCTGCGGGCCTGCAGACGACGCGCGACTGACGCGCGCGCTAGCGTCCGCGCACGAGCGCGCGCGCGACGGATCGGGCTGCTCGGCCTCGGCTCGAACGTCGGCGATCGCCGCGCGCACCTGCAGGCGCGCCGTCGTGGCGCTGCCGGCGCCGGCGTGAGGTGCTCGCGTGCTCCTCCACCTACGACACCGACCCGGTCGGCGAGGTGCTCGACCAGCCGAGCTTCCTCAACGCCTGCGTGCGCGTCGAGACCGAGCTCGAGCCGCTGGAGCTGCTCGACGCGGTCAAGGGGCTCGAGCGCGAGCTCGGGCGCGAGCGACGGGCGCCGCCACGGGCCGCGCGCGATCGACATCGACATCCTGCTGCTCGGCGAGCTGGAGCTCGCCCACGAGCGGATGACGCTGCCGCACGAGCAGCTGCTGCGCGGCGCTTCGTGCTGATCCCGGCGCTCGAGCTGGACTTCGAGCTGCGCACGCCCGACGGCGAGCGCCTCGCCGACGCGCTCGCCGCGCTCGCGCTCGACGGAGGGCGTGCGCTGGGCCGGGCCGCCGCTCGAGCTGCCGTCGCGCTCACTTGCGCGCCGGCGCTGGCGCAGCCGCTCGCCGCGGCGCTACGCTCAGAGGCGAGCGCCGGCGCTCGCTCCCAGCTGGCGAGCGCGCAGCAGCGTCGCGCCGCTCGACGCCGCGACCGGAGATCACGCACAGGTGGCCTTCGCGCAGCCACGCGACGACAGCGCGCGCCGCCGACCGCTCAGCAGCCGATAGGCGCGTGCCGTCGCTGCCGCGACGACCGCGCCGCCGCTCACGCGCGGCGGCGGCGTGCCGGCGACGATCGCATAGCCGATCGCGCCGGCCGCGCGGGTTCGCGTAGAAGACGGTCGTCGACCTCGCGCCCGCCGACGCTTGTCGGTGCGCTGCTCCGGTCGCGCGCCAGCCGAAGTGCTCGCTCCAGTAGGGGAAGGCGACGCCGTCGACGGACGCCGTCGAGCTGCGGCGCCGCTGTTCGGGCTCTCGGCCGGCGCGGCACCGTCGTGGCGGCGCGCAGCGTCAGCGCCGGCGCGTCGCCGTGCGACGCGTCAGCGTCGCGAGCTGCCGCCGCGCAGCGCCACGCACGATCACGAGCGCGACGATCGCCGCGGCGATCGAGCCGCCGGCAGCCAGCCGCGCGACCGAAGCCGCCAGCGGGCGCGCCGTGCGGGCTCGAGCGCGACGCGCGACGCTCGCGCGCGAGCCGGGCGCTCGGCGATCGATCGCGTCGATCTGCGCGTGCAGCTCGTCGCGGCGCGCGCACGTCGATCGAGCGGACGAGCTCGACGACCTCGGACTCCGACTCGTCGGGTGTCTGTGGGTCGTGTGGCTCGCTCATCTGGTGTCCCTGCTGGGACAGACTCCGCTCGCGCGTGTCTCTTCCCGGCGCCGTCTGCGCTCGTCGCCGCTCGGGCGGCTCGCGCGCCTGGCGCGCTCGCCGCTCGGCGCGCCGCGCGACGGCCGGCTCGCCGCTGGCGCTGCGTCGGCGTCGGGATCGGCGAGCTGCGCGGCGACCTGCTTGCGCGCGCGGAACAGGCGCGTCGTGATCGTCGCCTCGCGCACGCGCAGCGCGCGTGCGGCTTCGCGGTAGGAGAGCCCGAGCACGTCGACCGCGACGAGCGCCAGGCGGAAGTCCTCGGGCAGCTCGGCGATCGTCGCGTAGAGCTCCTGGACCTCGAGCGCCTGCTCCGGGCGCGCCATCGGCTGCGGGTCGGCGGCGACGACGTCGTCGAGCGTCGCGACGGTCACCGGCCGGCGCGACGGCGGTGCGCACGGCTCGGTGAGGAACGTGTTGCGCAGCACGCGCATCAGGTAGTACAGCTCGTCGTCGCCGTGCAGCACGCGCGGCCGCGAGAGCACGCGCGCGAAGGTCTCCTGCACGAGATCCTCGGCGTCCTCGCGCGAGCCGCACAGCGCCCAGGCGGCGCGATACAGGCGGTCGACGTGCTTGCCGAGGGACTGCGGATCGAGGGTGCGCATCTTCGCTCGGATCGAGCGGTGCGCCGTTCGAGCCTATGGCGACTGTAGCGCCGCGCCTAGCTGCTCGTGGTCGGCGCGAGCCATGCCGACGGCAGCGCGCCGGCGGCACTTCGCCGACCAGCGGCGGGAAGTAGCGCGCGAGCTCGGCCGCGCGTGCCGTCGATCGACAGCGCGCAGGTCGCCGATCCTGCCAGCAGGCGGATCGTGGAGCCGATCTGCAGGTCGGCGGCGTTGGGCTGCTCGCCGCCGAGCAGGCCGTCGGCGATCCAGTCGTCGATCCGCTCCAGCTGGCGCGGGCAGCGCCGCAGGTCGGCGCGGACGGTCTCGTTCGCGGCCTTGTTGCGCAGCGCCATCGCCGCGCGATGAGCGGCGCGGCGGGGCGCAGCAGCGCGAGCGGGAGCGGCAGCTTGGCGTCGGTCGGCGTAGCTCTCCATCGCCGCCGGGTTGCGCAGGAAGGCGGCGTCGATGCAGCCGCCGCGGCACGCCCTGGAAGACCTCGTCGCCCCAGCGCTCGGCCTCCAGCACGCGCGCGTAGGCCGGGTCCCCGGGCGGCGGCAGCAGCGGCGGCTCGGGCGCGAGCTCGTCGAGCCGGCGCATGATCGCGCGCGAGCCGACCAGCCGCTCGCCGTCGATGCGCATCCCCGGGACGGTCGATGCCGCCGTAGAGCAGCGGGCCGACGAGCAGCTGCGTGAGCGGCAGCAGCTCGACGCGCTTGTAGTCGATCGCGCTTCAGCTCGAGCGCGGCTTCGACGGCCGCGCACGGATGCGAGGCCGGGGAGCGCGTACAGCTTGGGAGCGCTCGTCGCCATCGCCGCGCCGAGCATAATGGTCGCCGATGCTGCTGGCCGTCGACGTCGGCAACACCCAGACGCACTTCGGCGCGTTCCACGGCGAGGAGCTGCGTCGAGCACTGGCGCTTTGCCACCGTGCGCCAGTCCACCGCCGACGAGCTCGGGGCGGCGCTGCGCAACCTGCTCGAGCTGCGCGGCTACGGCTTCGCCGACCTCGACGCCTCGATCGTCTCCTCGACCGTGCCCCAGCTCGAGCCGGAGTGGACCGAGATGGCCAGCCGCTACCTGGGCCACGAGATGCTCGCGGTCGGCCCGGGAACGAGGACCGGCATGGCGATCCGCTACGACAACCCGCGCGAGATCGGCGCCGACCGGCTCGTCAACGCGGTCGCGATCCGCGAGCGCTTCGGCGGCTCGGCGGTGTGCGTGGACTTCGGCACCGCCACCACCTTCGACGTCGTCTCGCGCGAGGGCGAGTACCTCGGCGGCTCGCTGATGACCGGCATCGAGATCTCGCTCGAGGCGCTCTCCGAGCGCGGCGCGCGGCTGCCGAAGGTGGACCTCGCGCCGCCGCGCAGCGTGATCGGCAAGAACACGATCGACGCGATCCGCTCGGGCGTCGTCTACGGCTACGCCGGCGCGATCGACGCGATCCTGCGCCGCCTCTACGACGAGCTCGGCGAACGCACCGCACGTGATCGCCACCGGCGGGCTGGCGCGGCTGGTGGTGCCGTTCACCGAGGAGATCGAGGAGGTCGACGAACTGCTCACGCTGACCGGCCTGCGGCTGCTGCACGAGCGCAACTTCGCTGAGGCGGTCGCCGACCGCGTGCGTCGTCGATGCGCGCCGTGTCATAATGAGCGATGGATGTCGCGCCAGCTGACCGAACCCTGGATGCTCGGGCCCGCTGCGGGTGCCCAACCGCGTGATGCTCGCGCCGCTGGCCGGGATCGGGAACTGGTTCGTGCGCCTGCAGGCCAAGCGCTACGGCGCCGGCATGGCGGTCTCGGAGATGGTCTCCACGCACGCGATCCACCACCGCAACCAGAAGACGTGCGAGGAGATGCTGCGGATCGATCCGCGCGAGCGCGAGGGCGGGCCGGTCTCGATCCAGCTGTTCGGCGAGGACCCCGAGATGATGCGCTCGGCGGCCGCGCACGTGCGCGGCGGTCGGCGCGGACGCGATCGACATCAACATGGGCTGTCCGGTGCCGAAGGTGTGCAAGACCGGTGCCGGCGCGGCGCTGCTGGGCGACCCCGATCGCGCCGTCGCGGTGGCGCGCGCGCGGCCGTCGCGGGCGCGGTCGGCGCGAAGGGCAGCTGCCGGTGACGGTCAAGCTGCGCTCGGGCGTGCGCCCCGGTGAGACGAGCGGCTTCGAGCTGGCCCACCGGCTGGTCGCCGAGGCGGGCGTCGCGGCGATCGCCTTCCATCCCCGCTCGGCGGCCGTGCAGCACAAGGGCGTGCCCGACTACGAGCTGGCCGCGCGACTGGTCGAGCGCGCTCGGCGCCGGTGATCCTGACCGGCGGCCTGAATGACGCCGAGCGCGTGCGCGCGGCGTTCGAGCAGACCGGCGCGCGGCGGTGATGCTCGCGCGCGGCGCGCTCGGCAACCCATGGCTGTTCGCAGAGCTGCTCGACCGGAGCGCGATGCGCGGCCGAGCCCGCGCGCGAGGTCGTGCGCGAGCTCGATTGGACGATCGCGCGCGCCGTCGAGCACCTCGGCGAGCCGCGCGCGACGCGCTACCTGCGCAAGTTCTATCCCTGGTACGTCGAGCGCCTGGGGCTCGACCGCACGACGGCCAAGCGGCCTGCAGGCGGCGCTGCAGGAAGCGGAGACGCTGACGGGCGTGCAGCGAGCTGCTCGAGGCTGCCGCGGCGCCGCTCGCAGCTCGGCACTCTGACGTGCCCGGCTCGGGCCTTTTCGGGCTCGCTATACTGCTGCGCTCGCTCGGGCCGTCTGCCGGCGACATCCCCGCCGCGGAGCGCGGTTCTGTCTGCTCGACAGCCGCGGGCTACGACACCGCGATCGAGGCTCAGATGCCGAAGGACGTAATCCTCACCCCAGAAGGTCTGAAGAAGCTCAAGGACGAGCTCGAGCTGCTCTCGACCGAGAAGCGTCGCGAGGTCGCCGAGCGGATCAAGGAGGCGCGGGAGTTCGGCGACATCTCCGAGAACTCCGAGTACGACGACGCCAAGAACGAGCAGGCGATGCTCGAGAGCCGGATCGCCCAGCTGCAGGAGAAGCTGCGGATGGCGACGCGTGATCGAGACCAAGGACCTCTCGACCGACGTCGTCCAGATCGGCTCGGTCGTGCACGTCAAGGACGAAAAGACCGGCAAGTCGGTCAAGTACACGATCGTCGGCTCGGCCGAGGCCAAGCCCGACGAGCACGAAGCTCTCCAACGAGTCGCCCGTCGGTCGCGCGCTGCTCGGCCACAAGCGCAACGAGACGGTCGCCGTGAAGGTCCCGCGCGGCCCCGCGCGCAAGCTGAAGATCACCAAGATCGACGTCGGCCTCGAGTAGGCTCGCCGCGATGAGCGGCCCGACGACGACGAGCGGCCCGCGTCCGGCGAGCCGGCGCAGTCACGGCCTGCCCGAGCTGATCGCCGAGCGCCGCGCCAAGGGCGAGCGCCTGCAAGCAGGCCGACGCCGGCGCGTTCCCGTACGCGTTTCCGACGTCGAGCCGATCGCGCGACGTGCTCGCCGCCTACGAGCACTGCAGCGGGCGAGGAGACCGACGACGCCACCGCGTCGCCGGGCGTCTGGCGGCGCGCCGCGGCTCGGGCAAGGCGCGGCGTTCCTCGACCTCGTCGACCGCACCGGCAAGATCCAGCTGCACGCCCGCCGCGACGTGCTCGGCGAGGAGGCCTTCGAGCGGCTGACCTCGCTCGACATCGGCGATCTGATCGGCGTCGACGGCGCCGCGCTGCGCAGCCGGCGCGGCGAGCTGTCGCTGCGCGTCGAGGACTTTCGTGGTGCTCGCCAAGGCGCTGCGCCCGCCGCCGGACAAGCACGCCGGGCTGAGCCGACGTCGAGACGCGCTATCGCCGGCGCGAGCTCGACCTGATCGCCAACGAGGCGACGCGCGCGGCTGTTCATCGACGCGCGCGAAGATCATCTCGGCGGTGCGCGCCTACCTCGACGGGGAGGGCTTCGTCGAGGTCGAGACGCCGGTGCTGCAGCCGCTCTACGGCGGCGCGCTGGCGCGGCCGTTCACGACCCACCACAACGCGCTGGACCGCGACGCTGTACCTGCGGATCGCGACCGAGCTGTACCTCAAGCGGCTGCTCGTCGGCGGCCTCGAGCGCGTCTACGAGCTCGGCAAGGACTTCCGCAACGAGGGCGTCTCGACCAAGCACAACCCGGAGTTCACGATGGTCGAGTGGTACGAGGCCTACGCCGACTACGAGGTCGCGGCGCGCGCGCCTGGAAGAGCTCGTGCGCGCCGCCGCCGCCGCGATCGCCTACGACGGCGAGCTCGACTTCTCCGCGCCCTGGCGGCGCGTCGGCTTCGTCGAGGCGATCGCGCGAGGCGACCGGCATCGACCTGGCGGCGACCGCGACGTCGAGTCGCTGCGGGCGGAGGTCGCCGCGCGCGGTCTGGAGATCCGCACCGAGGGCGCGAGCTGGGCGCAGATCGCCGACGAGCTGCTCTCGAAGTTCGTCGAGCCGACGCTCCAGCAGCCGAGCTTCGTGTTCGACTATCCGGTCGAGCTCTCGCCGTTCGCGCGCGAGCACCGCTCGCGCGCCGGGCTGGTCGAGCGCTGGGAGGCGTTCGCCGGCGGCATGGAGATCGCCAACGCGTTCAGCGAGCTCAACGACCCCGACGCGCAGCGCGAGCGCTTCGAGTCCCAGCAGGCGGCTGCCGAGAGCGGCGACGAGGAGACGCAGCCCTACGACGAGCTGTTCGTGCAGGCGCTCGAGCAGGGCATGCCGCCGGCCGGCGGAGTGGGCCTCGGGATCGATCGGCTGGTGATGCTGCTGACCGGGCGCGACTCGATCCGCGAGGTCGTGCTGTTCCCCGCGATGCGCGATTGAGCGGCGCAGCGCCTGCGCGAGGGCCTGAGCGGCGCTGTCAGACCTCAAGCTGCGGCGCTCAGCTGACGATTGACCCTCACGGGGCCGCAGGACCGGTTGGTAGACTGCCGTGAGGCGTCGACCCCTCCAAGACCGGACCACAGAGCACTCTAGAGGCACCGTCCTCGCAGGAAGGAATCAAGCATGTTCGAGCGATTCACAGAACGGGCCCGCCAGGTGGTCGTTCTCGCGCAGGAGGAGGCGCGAACGCTCAAGCACAACTACATCGGCACCGAGCACATCCTGCTCGGACTGCTGCGCGAGGAGGAGGGCCTGGCCGCTCGCGTGCTCGAGAGCCTCGACATCACCGTGGAGCGCGTGCGCGCGCAGGTCGTGCGCATCGTCGGCTCCGGTGAGGAGGTCACCTCCGGGCAGATCCCGTTCACGCCGCGCGCCAAGAAGGTGCTCGAGCTGGCCCTGCGCGAGGCGCTCAGCCTCGGCCACAACTACATCGGCACCGAGCACATCCTGCTCGGGCTCGTGCGCGAGAACGAGGGCGTCGCCGCGCGCATCCTGCTCGACTTCGACGCCGACTCGGAGAAGATCCGCAACGAGGTGATCCGGATGCTCTCCGGACCCGGCGGGCGCCGCCAGGGGCAGTCCGGCGGCCGGCGGCTCGGGCTCCGGCTCGGCGCCCGGCGAGGGCAAGAAGTCCTCGAAGCTGCTCGACCAGTTCGGCCGCAACCTGACGAAGCTCGCCGCCGAAGGCAAGCTCGACCCGTGCGTCGGGCGCGAGACCGAGATCGAGCGGATCATGCAGATCCTCTCGCGCCGGACGAAGAACAACCCCGTGCTGGTCGGCGAGCCGGGCGTCGGCAAGACGGCCGTCGTCGAGGGGCTCGCGCAGCGGATCACGAGCTCCGACGTGCCCGAGCTGCTGCAAGAACAAGCAGATCTACACGCTCGACCTGGCGGCGCTGGTCGCCGGCTCGAAGTACCGCGGCGAGTTCGAGGAGCGCCTCAAGAAGGTGATGAAGGAGATCACCCAGCGCGGCGACATCATCCTGTTCATCGACGAGCTCCACAACCTCGTCGGCGCCGGCGCCGCCGAGGGCGCGATCGACGCCGCCTCGATCCTCAAGCCGGCGCTCGCGCGCGGCGAACTGCAGACGATCGGCGCGACGACGCTCGACGAGTACCGCAAGTACCTCGAGCGCGACTCGGCGCTGGAGCGCCGCTTCCAGCAGATCCGCGTCGACGAGCCGACGATCGACCAGACCGTCGAGATCCTGAAGGGCCTGCGCGACCGCTACGAGCAGCACCACAAGGTGCAGATCACCGACGAGGCGCTGCGCGCCGCCGGCGAACTGGCGAGCCGCTACATCTCCGACCGCTTCCTGCCCGACAAGGCGATCGACCTGATCGACGAGGCCGCGTCGCGGATGCGGATCAAGTCGATGACCTCGCCGCCGGCCAACCGCGAGCTCGAGGGCGAGGTCGAGACGACGCGGCGCGAGAAGGAGGCCGCGATCGAGGCGCAGGAGTTCGAGAAGGCCGCCGCGCTGCGCGACAAGGAGCGCAAGCTGACGAACAAGAAACGCGAGCTCGAGCAGGAGTGGGAATCGGGCGAGTCCGGCGAGCGCCCGTCGATCGGCGAAGAGGAGATCGCCGACATCGTCTCGATGTGGACCGGCATCCCCGTGTTCAAGCTGACCGAGGCCGAGACGCAGAAGCTGATGCGGATGGAGGACGAACTGCACAAGCGCGTGATCGGCCAGCACCCGGCGATCGAGGTGATCTCGAAGGCGATCAGGCGCTCGCGCGCGGGCCTGAAGGACCCGAAGCGCCCGACCGGCTCGTTCATCTTCCTCGGGCCGTCCGGCGTCGGCAAGACCGAGCTCGCGCGCACGCTCGCCGAGTTCCTGTTCGGCGACGACGACGCGATGATCCGGATCGACATGTCGGAGTACATGGAGAAGCACGCCGTCTCGCGCCTGGTCGGCTCGCCTCCCGGCTACATCGGCTACGACGAGGGCGGCCAGCTGACCGAGGCGATCAGGCGCAAGCCCTACAGCGTGCTGCTGCTCGACGAGATCGAGAAGGCCCATCCGGACGTCTTCAACATCCTGCTGCAGATCCTCGAGGACGGCCGCCTGACCGACGCCCAGGGGCGCACGGTCGACTTCCGCCACGCGATCGTGATCATGACCTCGAACATCGGCGCCTCGGAGATCGCGCGCAACACGCCGCTCGGGTTCGCGGTCTCGGAGGACGAGACCGGGATCACCTACGACGACATGAAGTCGCGGATCATGGGCGAGCTGAAGAAGGTCTTCCGGCCCGAGTTCCTCAACCGGATCGACGACGTGATCGTGTTCCACAAGCTGCAGAAGGACGAGATCAAGCAGATCGTCGAGCTGCTGCTTGCTGCGGATCCGCGAGTCGATGGCCGAACGCGAGCTGCAGCTCGAGCTGACCGGCGAGGCCAAGGACCTGCTCGTCGAGAAGGGCTGGGACCCGTCGATGGGCGCGCGTCCGCTGCGCCGTGCGATCCAGCGCTACATCGAGGACCCGCTGGCCGACTTCGTGCTGCGCGAGGAGCTGACGCCCGGAGCGACGATCGTCGTCGATCCGACGCCGGAGGGCGAGGAGGGCGAGGTGCGCCTGACGATCGTCAAGCCGAAGAAGCAGAAGACGCCGGTCGGCGTCGGCGCCGAAGGCGGCACCGAGGAGCTCACCGACGGCGAGGACGCGCCCGCCGAGGACGCTCCTCCGATCGGCGAGCCGAGCGGCGAGTAGCGCCGGGCGACGATCGAGGCGGACCCCGCTCTCGCTGAGAGCGGGGCAGATCGCAGACGCCCGCGAGCGGAATCGCGTGGGCCCTTCGGCGTGCGATCCTTCGCGTTCATGCAGAGACCGGCCTGGATCGCGCTGGGGATGACGGCGGCGGCACTCGCGCTCGCCTCGCCGGCGCCTGCGAGGCCTTCCAAAGCTCCGACCGAAGTTGCCCCGGTCACTTCCTCGGCGCCTGGCGAAGCCTCGACCGAAATCGCCTCGGGCACGGCCACGCCGCCTGCCGCCGGTTCGCCCGAAGCCGTTTCGGGTGCCCGCTGCGCCCCCGGCGCGCGCACGCTCGCGCCATACGGCGAGCGGGTATACCCGGAGACCGGCAACGGCGGCTACACGAGCGTGCACACCGAAGTGGACCTCCGCTACAGCGCCGCAACGAACAGGTTCCTGCCAGGCAACCATGTGGCGCTCACGGCGAGCGCGACGCAGTGCCTGTCGAGCCTGACGCTCGATCTCGAGCCGACGGCGTTGGGCAGCGGCCACCCGGAACTGTCGGTCGATTCGGTGACGGTCGATGGCACGCCGGCTGAATTCTCCTTCGTGCAGCCCACCTACCCGGGCGATCCCCTCGGTCCCGAAGATCCCGACCCGCGCGCTCACGAGGCCTCGCAGACCGTTCCCGTGGGTGGCCCGCAGGACAACCCTCTGCCGCCCGCCTGCAGCCCCGAACTGCCCACTGAAGGCGGTCCGGTCGAATCCCGCGACGGCACGCAGTGCCCGGCGGACAAGCTGCTGATCACGCCTGGCCGTCCGATTCCGGCGTCCGCGACGTTCACCGTGGACGTCGCCTACACCGGCCGCCCGGGCCTGCACAAAGACGCCGACGGCGAAGCGGAGGGTTGGTTTCGCGCGCCCGGCGGAGGGCTCGTGGCGACCGAGCCGATCGGTGCAAGCGCGTGGATGCCGCTCAACGACTACCCCACGGCGAAGCCCACGTACAGCTTCCACGAGACCGTCGAAACGGGCAAGGTCGCGATTGCCAACGGCGTCCTCGACGGCGTGACGCGCAACCCACCCGACTCCGACTTCCCGCGCGGCTCTGCGACCTGGAACTGGGAATCGTTGGCACCCGTGGCGAGCTATCTGGTGCAGAGCAGCATCGGCAACTACTCACTGAGCTCGCACGTCGGCGCCGACGGCGTCACCTACTACCAGGCCCAGGACGAAGGGATCCCGCCCGCCGAACGCGCTCACAACGCGGCGATCCTCGACCAGCAGGAAGAAGTCACCAACTTCGAGAGCCTGTTCAACGGGCCCTATCCATTCGTCTCCGATGGCGCTCGTCGTGGGGTTGCCCTCGGTGGCCTTCGAGGAGGAGATGCAGACGATGATCTCCTTCAACGAAGGCGTCGTCGAACTGCCGGTCCTGTGGCACGAGAACATGCACCAGTGGTGGGGCGACAACGTCAGCGAGGCGAGCTACGAGATGACGTTCTTCAAGGAGGGCCTCGCCGAATGGATGGAAAGCTACGTGTTCCCGGCGCGCGCCCTGAAGGGCGGTGAATTCGAGCGGGCGCTGATCTCGACCTTCGACCGCGCCTACGCCAACGGCGGCAGCTACTGGACGATCGCGCCTTCCAAGCCGTACGCCTACACGCTCTTCGACGGTCCGCCAACCTACGAACGTCCGGCCGCGGCCTACGAGGCGCTGCGCAGGATCCTGAGGCCTCGCGGCTTCGACGCGGCGCTGCAGGAAGTCCAGCGCGACTTCGGCGGCGCGAACATCTCAGAGCCCCAGCTCGAGGCCGCCTTCGCACAAGCGCTCCCGAACCGGAGTCCGGGCTGCCGCGCGCGCCTGGCGCAGTTCTTCGGCGAATGGTTCGACACCGCCTACGCGCCCGGCGGCGGCGCGCAGCGCCCTCAGATCACCGGTCCCGGGCTCGACGGGACGAACTTCTACGGAGCCGCCGCCGGCTGTCGCCGCCGCGGCTGAGCTGCCGGCCGGCGCGCGCGCAGGCGCGACCGCGCAGGCCGTCCTGGGCCGCCCCTAACCTATGAGCGGATGGCTCGCACCGCCGCACCCGCCTGCTCCGCGTGATCTCGCCACGTGTCCCGTAGTCCCGTTCACGTCTGCACCGACTGCGGCGCTCAGGAGTTCAAGTGGCACGGGCGTTGTCCCAGCTGTGGCGGATGGAACACGCTCGTCGAGGAAGCGCCGGCGGCAGAGCAGCGCGACCGATCGCGCCGGCGGTGGTGGCGGCGGCGAGCGCGCGCGACGCCCGGCGCTCGCCGCGAAGCCGCTGCGCGAGGTCGGCGCCGCGCCGCTGCAGCGGATGTCGACGGGCATCGGCGAGCTCGATCGGGTGCTCGGCGGCGGTCTCGTGCCGGGCTCGCTCGTGCTGCTCGGCGGCTCGCCGGGCATCGGCAAGTCGACGCTCACGAACATGGCGCTCGGCCACCTGCAGGAGGCGGGCCACCGCACGCTGTACGTCAGCGGCGAGGAGTCGGCCGAGCAGGTCAGGCTGCGCGCCGAGCGCCTCGGTCCGGGCGCGCTGCGCGTGCCGATCCTCGCCGAGACCGATCTCGAGGCGATGCTCGACGCGATCGCCGCGGAGCGCCCGAGCGCCTGCGTGATCGACTCCGTGCAGACGCTGCAACTCGGGCGAGCTGTCGGGCGCGCCCGGCTCGGTCGGGCAGGTGCGCGAGGTCGCCGGCGCAGGTGATGAACCTCGCGAAGGCGCAGGGCACGGCGGTGATCCTCGTCGGCCACGTGACCAAGGAGGGCGCGCTGGCCGGGCCGCGCGTGCTCGAGCACCTCGTCGACTGCGTGCTGCAGTTCGAGGGCGAGCGCGAGCGCCCCTATCGCGAGCTGCGCGCGCTGAAGAACCGCTTCGGCTCGACCAACGAGGCCGGCCTGTTCGAGATGCGCCAGGGCGGGCTGGTCGAGGTGCTCGATGCCTCGGCGCGGTTCGTCGCCGAGGCGACGCGCGCGCCCGGCAGCGTCGTGCTGGCGGCGATGGAGGGCTCGCGGCCGCTGCTGGTCGAGGTGCAGGCGCTGGTCGCGCCGTCTGAGCTCGAGCAGCCGCGCCGCGTCGTCTCCGGCCTCGACCGCAACCGGCTCGCGCTGGTGCTCGCGATCCTCGGCCGTCACGGGCGCGTCGGCACGGGCGGCTCGGACGTGTTCGTCAACGTCGTCGGCGGCGTGCGCGTCGACGAGCCCGGCTGCGACCTCGCCGTGGCGCTGGCTGTCGCCAGCGCGAGTCGCGGCGTGCCGCTTTCGCCGGCGCCCCGCGCGCGTGCTTCGGCGAGCTCGGGCTGACCGGTGAGCTGCGCTGGGTGGGCCACCCTGAGCGCCGCCTGGCAGAGGCCGCGAAGCACGGCTGCAGCGAGGTGATCGCGCCGCCCGGGCAGCGGCGCCGACGCGCGCGAGGCGCGGACCCTGCGCGAGGCGCTCGCGCTGGCGCTTCCGCGAGCCAGCCGCGGCCGCTGCGCCGAGGCCTTGTGGCCTGAGCAGCGGCGTGAGCCGGCTACGAGGCGCTAAGCGAATCGCTAAATGCCCTAGAATGCAGGGTGTGGCTTTGCGATCCGGCGAAGATTTCGACACGGAAGTAAGGCCGGAGCCGGGGTTGATGAAGGCGCTGGAGATGGTCGCTCCAGGGACGGCTCTGCGCGAGGGCATCGAGAGCATCCTGAACGCGCAGCACCGGTGGCCTGATCGTGATCGGCGAGCCCGAGGACCTGAGCTTCCTGAACTCCGGCGGGATCAAGCTCGACATCGACTACACGCCTGCGTTCCTCTACCAGGTGGCGAAGATGGACGGCGCGATCATCCTCAACGCGAACGCGACGAAGATCACGATGGCGAACGTCCAGCTGATGCCGGATCCGACGATCCTCTCGCACGAGACCGGCACGCGCCACCGCACGGCCGAGCGCGTCTCCAAGCAGACCGACGCGCTGGTGATCGCCGTCTCGCAGCGCCGCGAGGTCGTCTCGCTGTACGTCGACGGCGCGAAGTACATCCTCGAGGACATTCCGGTCGTGCTGGCGAAGGCCAACCAGGCGCTGGCGACGCTCGACAAGTACCGCACGCGCCTCGACCAGGTCGCCACGCGCCTGACGGCGCTCGAGTTCGAGGGCGGCGCGACGCTGCACGACGTGCTGACGGTGCTGCAGCGCTCGGAGCTCGTCACGCGGATGGCGGTCGAGATCGAGCGCTACATCGTCGAGCTCGGCAGCGAGGGCCGGCTGATCGAGATGCAGCTCGAGGAGACGATCGTCGGCACGGCCGCCGAAAAGGCCGCGCTCGTGCGCGACTACCTGTTCGACTACTCCGACGAGGCGTTCGCTGCCGGCCTCGAGCAGATCGGCCGGCTCGCCCACCAGGATCTGCTCGACTTCGGCCGCCTGGCCGAGCTGCTCGGCTACGACCGCAAGCTGAACACGCTCGACTATCCGGTCTCGCCGCGCGGCTACCGCGTGCTCGGGCGGATCCCGCGGCTGCCGAAGCTCGTCGTCGCGCAGATCGTCAGCGAGTTCGGCGGTCTCGACGAGCTGCTCGCGGCGACCGACGCCGAGCTGGAGTCGGTCGAGGGAGTCGGCGAGATCCGAGCGAAGGACATCCGCGAGGGCCTGCGCAGGCTGCAGGAGATCAACCTCGTGGATCGCTACCTACAGACTTGAAGCAGGGGTCGTCCATCGGGCGGCCGCAAACAAAGGAGGAGATCATTCCGCCACAAGCAACGCAAGAGGAAGCGCCTGATCGACGAGCTCGAGGTCACACGCGAAGTCGAGTTCATCGAGTTCGAGCTGGGAGACCACGTCGTCTATCCCCATCACGGCGCTGGCAAGGTGCTGAAGAAGGAGGAGATGGAGATGCTCGGCGAACGCCGCGAGTACCTCACGATCAAGATCCTCCACAACGACATGACCGTCAGGGTGCCGACCGAGAACGCCGCGCTGGCCGGCCTGCGCCGCGTGATCGACGAGGAAACCGTCAAGAAGGTCCTCGACGTGCTCCAGGACGAAGTCTCGGAGATGCCGAAGAACTGGAACCGGCGGTTCAAGCACAACCGCGACAAGATCAAGACCGGCGACATCTACGAGCTCGCCGAGGTCGTCCGCAACCTCTCGCTGCGCGAGAGCGAGAAGGGCCTCTCGACGGGCGAGAAGCAGATGTTCACGCGCACCAAGAAGATCCTCGCCTCCGAGCTGATGTACGCGCTCGACAAGGACGAGGAAGAGGCCGAGAGCTACCTGGACGAGCTGCTCGCGGCCTCGGCCACCAGCCAGATGGCTGGAGCAGCCGCCGAGTAACGGGCTCTCGCGCACGCTCCAGCGCCGGCGACGGCATCACTGGTGCGTGCGCGACAGTCTCTCTTCGAGATGGCAATCGCGCTGATCGTGGCGGCCGGTCGCGGCGAGCGACTCGCGGCCGGACCGCCCGAAGGCGTTCGTCGAGCTCGCCGGTCGGCCGATGCTGCAGTGGTCGATCGATGCGCTCGCGGCGATGGACGAGATCGAGCAGATCGTCGTCGCGCTGCCGCCCGACGTCGAGGCGCCGCCCGGCGTCGTCGGCGTCGACGGCGGCGCGTCGCGCTCTGACTCGGTGCGCCGGGCGCTTGCAGTCGCCGGCGCCGGGCGATCCGGTGCTCGTCCACGACGCCGCGCGGCCGCTGCTGACCGCCGAGATCGCCCGCCGAACGATCGCAGCGCTGCTCGCCGACGCGGAGGCCTCGGCGGCGATCGCAGCCGCGCCGGTGACCGACACGATCAAGCGCGTCGACGGGACCGGCGGCGTGCACGAGACGCTGGAGCGCGGAGCCCTGTGGGCGGTGCAGACGCCGCAGGTGTTCCGTCGCGAGGCGCTCGAGCTCGCGCTCGACGTCCCGCAGGACGTGCTCGCGGCGGCCACCGACGACGCCTGGCTGATCGAGCGGCTGGGGCGCCGCGTGATCGTCGCCGAGGTCGACGCCGAGAACCTCAAGGTGACGCGGCCGCTCGACCTCGAGCTCGCCGCGATGCTGCTCTCGCGCCGCCGAGCCGAGCCGGCGTGAGTTCCTGCTTGAATCGCTGCGCGCCAACGTGCTGACCGACTACCACCTCCACCTGCGCCCCGACGGGCGCGACGCCACGCGCCGAGCAGTACTTCACGCCCGAGAACGCCGAGCGCTACCGCGCCGCGGCGAGCGAGCGCGGGCATCGCCGAGCTCGGCGTCTCCGAGCACGTCTACCGCTTCGAACAGGTGCTCGACGTGTGGCAGCATCCCTTCTGGGTGTCCTACGCCCACGACGATCTCGACGCCTACTGCAGCTTCGTTCGCGAGCGGACCGACCTGCGCCTGGGGATCGAGGCGGACTTCGTGCCGGGCGCCGAGGACCGCATGGCGAACCTGCTGCAGGCGCGCGACTTCGACTACGTGATCGGCTCGGTCCACTTCATCCGCGAGGGCGCTGTCGACATGGACGACTACAGCGTGTGGGACTCCGGGCGCAGCGTCGAGGAGATCTGGCGGCGCTACTTCGAGACGATCGGCGAGGCGGCACGCAGCGGCCTGTTCGACGTGCTCGCGCATCCCGACCTCGTCAAGGTCTGGGGCAGCGAGCGGCCGCTGCCCGAGGGCGACCTGCGCCGCTACTACGAGCTCGCGGTCGACGGCATCGCCGAATCGGGCATCGCTGTCGAGGTCTCGACGGCCGGTCTGCGAAAGCGCGTCGGTGAGCTGTATCCGGCGACGGCGTTCCTCGAGATGTGCCTGGAAGCCGGCGCTCCGATCGCGCTGTCGAGCGATGCGCACGGCCCGGAGGACGTTGGTGTCGACTACGACCGCGCGCTCGAGCTGCTCGACTCGCTGGGCGTCGGCGAGCTGTCGGTCTTCGAGCATCGCGAGCGGCGGCTGGAGCCGATCGGAGCCGAATGAGCACGCTCGTCGGCATCGGCTACGACTCGCACCGCCTGATCACCGGCCGGCGACTGGTGCTCGGCGGCG
>CAWARF010000002.1:0-555000 GCA_963784385.1 uncultured Acidobacteriota bacterium
TGGGCGCTTGCCCCGAGATCCAGTAGCGGCTGGTATCCGAGTGCGGGAAAAGCGTCAGCGGATCATTCGAATCGGAATTAGAACTCGAATCGGACGCCGCGGGAGGGCCTGATGGCGCGTTCGCCTGCTGCGTTTGAGCGTCTTGCGAGGGCGCGTGGGACGCGTCCTGGCTTTGGATGGAGGCGGCGACTTGCGCCCACGCCACTCGCGGCGCGGCCAAACATACGAGCAGCGCGCAGAGAATCCACGGCGCGAATACGATGGGACGGTACGGCATGATCCTGGGAGGCCCCTAGGTTAAAGGCAACCACGATTATGGCTCGATAGAAGACCACAACCATCGTTAAGATTGTGTAAACGCGAAATGGGTGGCATATCGGCCCGTGCTACGGATGTGCGGTCGGCATCACGAGCTTTTCGACCACGGGAACGGGCAGCGGCCCTGGTCGAGCACGAGATCGTGGAATTTCAGCATGTCGAAATTTTTCCCCAGCAGTTTCTTGATAGCGTTTTCGAAATGCGAGCCATTCGCGAAGGCCGACGTAGTATGTCGGCAGCTGCGTCGAGCTGAGCTTGGCGCGCAGAAGTTTTCCCTCCGCTTCCGCCTGCGTTTGAAACGCATCCTTGGTCATCAGGTCCATGGCCTGCTCGTCCGTCATGCCCATGGTTTGCATGCGGATATCGAGGATAGCGTTTGCGAGCACGCGCAGGCGAATCTTGCGCATCATCATGCGGAACTTCGGACTATTGTTGAGAAAACCTTCATCCATCATCACCTGCGCGCCATATTCCGCCCAGCCTTCGATGTAGGCGCCGTTGCCGAGCAGCGACAGCACGAGGCGGCGCGATTCGGGCTGGATGTCGTTGAGGTGCTCGAACTGGACGTAATGGCCGGGCAGCGCTTCGTGGAGCGAGAGCCATTCGAGCGTGTAGTTGTTGTACTCGCGGAGCTTCGATTCGGCCTGGGCGTCGGGCATTTTCGGATCGATCGGCGTGACCCAGTATTCCGCCTCGGCCTGCGGCTCGAGCGGCGGCGCGCTGTGGAATCCCGCCACGGAATAGATGCCGCGCATGAAGGGCGGCGTGGAAATCACTTTCAGGTTGTCGCGCGAGGGCAGCGAGACGATTTTCTTTTCGCGAATAAACTGGCGGATGCCGACGAGATCGGCCTCGATATCCTGCTGCAGCTCGCCGCGCTGCGGATGCTCCTCGGAAATTTTGTCGAGCACCTCGCCGATGATTTTGTTTTCGCGGTCGCGGCCGGTGAGATCGGAATGGTCGCCGTGGCCGGGAAACATCTGCGCGTGCATGGGCAGCGCGAGCTGCAGCATTTCGGCGCGGACGGCTTTCAGCTCCTGCTCGGCATCGGCGAGAAGCTGATCGGGCGTGATGTCGGTTTCCATCACGAGGCGGAATTTCTGATCGTAGAGATCTTTGCCGAGGCGCCAGGTGCGCGTGGACGGGCGTTTGCCGAGATCGTCCGCGAGCCACTTCGAGAAGTTTTGCAGCGCAGCGATGGCGGGCGGCGCGACGCGCTTGTATTCGGCCTCGAGCGGCGAGCCGTACGGTGTTTCCGCCGCGATCGTATTCTGAATCATGTCGATGTTGCCGTCATTTTCGCTGATGGCGGTTTCGACGAAGATCGGGTCGGCATCATCGAGATACGCCTTCACTTGATCGAGCAGGCGCGGAATCTGCTGGACGCGCGAAAGGGCGTGGCCGACGCGCACATCGAGCGGAGCGTAGTCCTGCGTGAGCGGCAGGAAGAGCGCGTTGCCGATCAGCTCGACCGGCACCGTGGGATTGTGGCGATAGTTCTGGATCTTGTCGAATTCGAGAAGGTTGAGGCCGATCTGATCGTCGATGAGCTGCCACTCGGCCGCGTCCTGCGGCGAGAGCGACGCGGGCGGCGTCTCGGCGCGGAAGCGCTCGCGCCAGTGCGCGTAGAAGGCGCGCTGCTTCGCCATTGATTCGAGGCTCATGTCGTCGAGCTCGGCATCGAGCGCGATCGTCTTGCCGGTTTTCGGATCGACGTACGTATGATAGCCGGCCGACGATGCGGTGGTCGGCGCGAGGACCAGCGATTCCTTTATGAACTCGTCGCTCATCGCGGCGAACTTCCGCGATGCCGCGGCGTCCGCGCCTCCTGCGCGCGGCGCGCCTGATGAGAAAGCCGGCAGCGGCGCCACGATCAGCGCACCCAACGTCGCGCAAACGAATGACATCGATGCAGTCCCGATCGACATCGCAGACCCCCGTTTCGATTTTGCCGCGCCAGTTTACACCGGGAGCGCGCGCCAATCACCGCAGTTTGCAAGGCTCGCGAGATGCGATAGCGTATGCACATGGAACCAAGAGACGTGGTGCGCGCGTGGGTCGAGGCGTTCAATCGAGCGGATGTGGATGCGCTCGCGTCCTTTTACGAAGAGGACGCCGTGAATCATCAGGTGGCGGAGAGTCCCGTGAATGGCCGCGCTGCCATTCGCGAGATGTTCGCCAGGGGCTTTGGGGCCGCGCGGATGGTCTGCATCCCCGAGAATCTTTTTCAGGATGGCGAATGGGCGATTCTCGAGTGGCGCGATCCGAAGGGGCTGCGCGGCTGCGGATTCTTTCACATTCGCAACGGGAAGATCGCCTTTCAGCGCGGCTATTGGGACAAGGTGAGCTTCTCGAAGACGCACGGGATTCCGCTGGAAACGCTCTAGGAGCTCCAGCCGCCGAGGCGGATCATGTAGCTCAGAAGTGAAGTATGGGCGGCGTGGGTGAAGACGTCCCGTTGCCGCCCGCACGGTTCGATCATCTGACATATCCCTTCCCGCTTTCTTGTGAATGCTTCAACATGCAGTGATCCGGTCCATCGGAACGAGGAGCATAACCGTGAGATCAAATTCGGCTTCAGGCGCTGAGCAGACGCTAAAGGAATGGACTTTCTGCGTACAGGATTTCTCGTCGCTCGCCATTCAGTCGGTCCGGGCATTTTCCGGCACGACGCATTACTTTGGCGACGTCGTTGAGCAGATGGACCTGATCGGGGTCGGCTCGGTGCTGATCATCGTCGTCGCGCTCATTTGCGTCGGCGGCGTGATCGTGATGAATGCAGCGTCGCAATTCACGCGCTTCGGCGAAACGGTTTTGACGGGCGACGCCCTTTCGCTCTCGCTGCTCCGCGAGCTTGGCCCTGTGTTTACGGCGCTTCTGGTGGCGGGCCGGAACGCGACCGGGATGGCTTCCCAATTGGGTTCGATGGTGGTGACCGAACAGGTGGACGCGATGCGGAGCATGGGCGTCGATCCCATTCGCAAGCTCGTCACGCCGCGTGTGTATGCGACGGTGTTCATCCTCCCGCTGCTCGTCGCCATTGGAGATTGCGCGGGGCTGCTTGGCGGATTCGTGGTTGCAAGCATCACGCTGCATCTGAATGCCGAGCAGTTCTGGACGCGCGCCATCGGCGCGCTGGCCGGCGGAGACATCGTGATCGGTTTCTCCAAGCCGCTTGTTTTCGGCTTCTTGATCGCGACCATCGGATGTTATCAAGGCCTTCGTGTAAAGGGCGGTACGGAAGGCGTGGGCCGGGCGACGATCATGGCGTTTGTCGTCTCCTCGTTGGCCGTGCTCGTGGCGGATCTGTTCCTCACCCGCCTTTTGCTTTTCATATTCAATTTGTGAAGACTTCGCCGCTCGAGTGGCGCGATCCGAAAGCCAAATAAAGTAAGGAGATTCATGATGAGCGCGGCGACAGAGAAGCTTCAAGAGGCGCAACAGCGGGCGATGGCAGGCAGGCCGAAGGTTGGCGGCTTTCCATACCTCGCGGAGACTTTGCGACGAGCGGGCGTGAAGCGCAATCTCTGGTACCTGCCCGCGTGCCAAAGCCTGTATTTGACCGATGCTGGTCCGGTCGCGGTGGTCGGCACGCCTCTGGTAGCCGGCATGGTGGACGTTCCGCGATTCGACGGCGAGGCGCTGATCGGAGCGCTGCGGACCGATCAGGCCGGCCGGAGCACGTTCCCGGAGTTCTTGATGGCCACCTGGCGGGCTGGCGTCGTGCGATACGATGTCGATTTCGCCGCGCGGACATGCACGTATTTCGGCGCGACTGGCGAGGAGTACGTCGAAAGCTATCCCGCGGTGGATGTGGCCTAGCGTCGCGCTGCGAGCACGGGCAGCTCTAGCGTTGGATGGCTCGAGCTATTGACATTCGGAGTAGGGATGAGTAGCGTTTAGGTATGCGTTTTTGCGTCCGCGCCACGTGCGTCGCCCAAGCTTGTTGTTGCTGTTGTACGGCGCCGTCGGCGTGCGGCGGATAACGCTAGTCGTATCGCAGATTAGCCATTATCCAGACCCGCCGATCACACACGTCGGCGGGTTTTTTTGTCGTTAGGCGACGTTGAGGCAAGAAAAGGCACAGGCCAAATGAAAGTCTCGGACTCACTTTGGGCCGCGCAGCTTGCCGGGAAAATCCCGGAAGCGCTGGCGCGCGAAATCGACGTCTTCGAAACGGAAATCGCGCTGCGCAAGCAGGGCAAGCTCGACGAGCGGCTTTTCGCCGAGACGCGGCTGCGGCGCGGCACCTACGGCCAGCGCTACGACAACGGGCAGCGCCACGACGGCCAAAAAGTCCAGGAGATGAGGTATCCCTCGGGCGATCTCACCAAGGGCCCCAACACGATGTGGGATGCGCCGGGCATGCAGCGGATCAAGATTCCCGCTGGCGGCTTGAACGCCGAGCAGCTTGAGACGATGGCCGATCTCGCCGAGGAATATTCCGACGGAATCGCGCATATCACCACGCGGCAGGATTTTCAGCTGCACTACATCCACATCGACGACACGCCGAGCCTGATGCGGCGTCTCGCGGCGGCCGGCATCACGACGCGCGAGGCTTGCGGAAATTCGGTGCGCAACGTGACCGCGTGCCCCTACACCGGGGTGTGCGCCGATGAAGTGTTCGACGTGACTCCGTACGCGCGAGCGCTCGCGCGTTTCCTGCTCGGCCATCCCGACGCCCAGAATTTCGGGCGCAAGTTCAAGCCGGCGTTCAGCGGCTGCGCGCAGCACGCCTGCGGGCTCACCAGCCTGCACGATCTCGGGCTGATCGCCACGAAGCGAACCGTGGATGGCAAGGAGCAGTTCGGATTCGAGATGTATGTCGGCGGCGGGCTCGGCGCGGTGCCGTACATGGCGAAATTGTTCGATTCGTTTATTCCGCCGGAGGAGTTGCTGCCGCTGGCGCAGGCGATCGCGCGCGTCTTCGGGCGGCTCGGCGAAAAGAAAAATCGCAATCGCGCGCGAATTAAGTTCCTGATCCAGGATCTGGGCATCGAGAAGTTCCGCGAGCTTGTGCTCGAGGAGCGCAAGATTCTGCCGCACGATCCGCGCTGGACCGAATACATCGCCGAGGAATTGCGCGCACATGAAGAGCCGCTGCGGCCGGGCGGCGAGTGGCCCGCGGCAAATTCCGAGGCGCTCAAGCGCTGGCTGAAGACGAACACGCGGCCGCAAAAGCAGAAAGGCTACGTGACGGTGACGGTCGGGCTGCCGCTCGGCGACATCACCGCAACGCAACTTCGCTCGCTCGCCGATATCGTCCGAAAATTCACGAGAGAAACGATTCGCACCACGGTCGAGCAGAATTTCGCCATCCGCTGGGTGAGCCACGCCGACCTGCCCGCGCTTCATGAAGCGCTGCAAGCCGCGGAGCTTGGCACGCCCGGCGCCGGGACGATCGTCGACATCGTGTCTTGCCCGGGCACCGATACGTGCAAGCTCGGCATTTCGTCGTCGCGCGGGCTTACCGCGGAACTGCGCAAGCGGCTCGCCGAGAAAAGCTTCGAGCTCGATGAGGCCGTGCAGAATTTGCACATCAAAGTGAGCGGCTGCTTCAATAGCTGCGGGCAGCATCACGTCGCGGATCTCGGATTTTACGGCGTCAGCCGCAAGGTCGGAGGCTACGCGGTGCCGCATTTCCAGGTGGTCCTCGGCGGCGAGTGGGAACACAACGGCGGCTCGTACGGCCTGCCGGTAGCGGCGATTCCATCGAAAAATATTCCGCAGGTGGTTACGCGGCTCACCGAAAGGTACGTCGCGAACCGCACGAGCGGCGAAACGTTCAAGGAATTCGTGAAGCGCACGGGAAAGGTCGAGCTCAAGGCTTCGCTCGAGGATCTCGCGAAGCCGCCCGCGAACGACCGCTCGTTTTTCAGCGATTGGGGCGACCCGCGCACGTACACGCTCGAGGATATCGGCGTGGGCGAATGCGCGGGCGAAGTCGTGTCGTCGGTGGAATTCGATCTCGCGGCGGCGGAACGCGAGCTTTTCGAGGCGCAAGTGCTGCTTGAAAAGGGCGAAACGCAGCAGGCGGGCGATCTCGCGTACCGCTCGATGCTCGATGCGGCGAAGGCGCTCGTGAAGATCGGCTATTCCACCGTGTCCGACAATCCGGACGAAATCGTTTCCGAATTCCGCGCGCGCTATTACGACACGCAGAAATTCTTCGATCCGTTCGCGGGGGGGAAATTCGCGCAGTACCTTTTCGCCGAATACGACAAGGTCCGCAACAACGGCAAGCAGCCGCGCACGGCGGACGCGACGCGCTACCTGATCGACGAATCGCAGCTCTTCATCGACGCCGCGCACGCCTGCTACAACCGCATGGGAACCACGGTGACCGTGTAATGGCGGCGAGCGCGCAGCAGCAGGTGGTATTGCAGCACGTCAACGTGAAGCTTTTCCTCGCGGATCCGGCGAGCCTCGATCTCGAGCCGCTGATCCCGATATTCCATTCGTGGATCACCGGCCACGCGTTTAACGAAATGCTGCTCGATGTGGCGGACTATCGCCACGTGCCGAGCGGGCCGGGCGTGATTGTGATCGGGTACGAGGCGGATTACGCGGTGGACAACGCCGGCGGGCGGCTCGGCGTGCGCTACAACCGCAAGACGGCGGTCGAAGGCGACAATTCGTTTGCGCTGCAGCAGGCCGCGCGCGCCGCGCTCACCGCATGCCGGCGCCTCGAAGAGGAACCCAGCCTCGGCGGGAAGCTGCGCTTCGATGGCCGCGAAATCGAAATTTTCATCAACGACCGCCTGCTCGCTCCGAATCGCTCCGAAACCTTCGAAGCCGCCCGCCCCGAGTTGGACGCCTTCGCACGCAAGCTCTTCGCCGGCACCGAATATTCGTTGTCCTACGACAGCAGCCGCGATCCCCGCAGCCTCTTCAGCGTCACCGTGAAATCCTCGCGCCCGTTTTCTACGCAGGAACTCCTTAAGAATCTCGAATAGACGGCACAAGCCTCATGCCTGGGCGAGCGCGGCGAGGACGCGCGCGGGCGTGAGCGGAAATTCCAAAATATGCACGCCGGTGGCGTCAAAGAACGCGTTCGCAATGGCGCCCGCGGCTGCGGCCATCACTTCTTCGCCCGCGCCGGTCGATTTCTGATCGAGGCGCTGGACGCACACGGCCGTTACCTCGGGGCATTCCTCGAAGCGCAGAATCGGGTAGCTGTTCCAATCGAGGCTCGTGACGTTCGTTTTGTTGAACGTCACCTCTTCGTGCAGCATGCGGCTCGTGGCCTGCACCAGCTGGCCGCTGATCTGATTCTCGATAAACGCGGGATTCACGGCGAGGCCTGCATCGATCGCGCCGTACATATGTTTCACGGCGACTTTGCCGGTCTCGCGATTCACTTCGATTTCGGCGACAGCGCCGCCGTAGGAAGTGAGATGCGTGCCCAGGCCGATGCCGCGCCCGCGCACGATTTTCTCTTTAGAAAGGCTCGCGGCGGGCGGCGCAGCGTTCCAGTTCGCTGCCTTCGCTGCGGCATCGAGCACGCCGAGCCAGCGATCGTCCTTGATATTGCGGCTGCGGAATTCGTAGGCGTCGATGCCGGCCTGGCGCGCGAGTTCGTCGATGGTTTGCTCGGATGCGAATGCAAACGCCAGGTCGAGCGGTGAGCGCAGCCACGCGCCCTTCAGGTAGCCGAGGCCGGGCACCTGATGGTTCACGAGGCGCAGGTTCGGGATTTCGTACATCGCGCCGCAGCATCCGGGATTCACCTGCTGCGCCATGCCGAGCCGCCATTCCGACGCGGGCGTGCCGAGCGCGAGCTGCTGCGATGTCTCGACCGCGCTCCAGTTGTGATGCCAGCCGTCATATTGGTACGCGATGATTTTGCCGTTCTCATCCGCCGCCGCGCGCACTTCTCCCACGTGCGCCGGGCCGTAGAGGTCCCAGCCGTGCTCGTCCCAGCGCATGAACTGAAGGCGCACCGGCTTTCCGGCAAGCTGCGAAAGAATCGCGGCGGCCTGCGCCACGTCGTCGTAGCAACTGTGGCCGTAGGTGCCGGAACCCTCGTAATATTGCACGCGTACTTTTTGCGGCGGCAGCCCGAGGATGCCGGCCAGCGTGTTGCGCGTGCCGTAAACGTCCTGCGTAGAGCAGATCACATGCGCGGAACCACGCGTCACATTCGCAAGCGCGCCATTCGGTCCAAACGGCGCATGCGCCTGGTACGGGCCGTGATAGGTCTGCACAGCCACGTGCACGGCTGAGGAAAACGCAGGCGTCATCTCTCCGCGCTCGAGCACCACGTGGTCCGTGGTTTTTTCCGCGCGCATCGCCGCGTAGAGGCCGTCGCTGCCGGGCAGCGTGGCTGGCATGTCCCAGGTGATTTTCAGATCGCGGGCCGCGCGCACCGCGTCCCATTCGCGCTCGGCGACCACGCCGACGAAATCGCCCTTGCGTACCACGCGCGCGCCGGGAATGTGCGCGAGCGACTTTTCGTCGAGCGTCGCCACTTTCGCGCCCGCGCCGTACGCGCCCTGGCCGCGCGGCCGCACCACGCGCCCGTGCAACATGCCAGGCAAGCGCACGTGCTGCAGGTAAACGTATTTGCCGCTCACTTTGCCGGGAATGTCGTTGCGCGTCGGGCTCGTGCCGACAAGTTTGTAATCCGCCACCGGCTTCAGCGGCGCTTTGCCAGTGAACGCGAGATCGAATCGCTTGTCGCCGATCAGTTCGCCGTAGGTGACGGATCTTCCGCCGCGTGCGGAAACCACACCCTTGGATACGGTCATTCTCTCGACGGGCACATCCAACCTCTTCGATGCCATCGCGAGCAGCGCTTGCCGAGCCTCCGCCGCCGCGGTGCGAATCGCCGGGGAGCCGCGCGCGATCGACGAGCTCGAATACGTCCCGCCCTGATTGGGCGTGACGTCAGTATCGAGGCGCACCGTGCTCACCTGGCCCATGTCGAGGTCGAGTTCTTCGGCCGCGATCTGCAGCAGCGAGGTCGTCGAGCCCTGGCCGAGCTCGACGTAGCCGATGTAGACCGTCGCGGTGTTGTCGCTGTGGATCGCGAGCCACGTATCGATCTGCTTCGGATCGGGCGGACCGGCGGCCCCGCTGCGCGGTTTCGAGAAAGTTTGCTGCGGGGGTCCTTGCGCGAGAAGCGCGTCCGCGAGAATTCCGGCGCTGCTGAAGCCGATCACGAGCGCGCCGCCTGCCTTCAGAAATTCGCGTCTCGCAAGCGTCGCGGTCCGCGAATCTCTCCCAGGGGGTCGGAGCTTGAGCTCCGACATTGATGACTCATTCTCCGTGCGCTTTATCGCCTGAGGAAACTCCTCGCGGCTCATCGCGCCCCCTCCGCCGCATCGATTGCCTGCGCGATTTCCTTTTCTGGCGCGTCGCCGATTGCGGCGGCCATCGTTTGAGAGGCCCGCTGGATCGCCTTGATCACGCGCGGATAGCTGCCGCAGCGGCAGAGGTGCCCGTTCATCGCCGCGCGAATTTGGGCGTCGGTGGGCTGAGGGGTTTTCGAGAGCAGTTCGGCGGCCTGGACGATCATGCCGTTGAAGCAGTAGCCGCACTGCACGGCCTGCTCGTCGATCATCGCCTGCTGCACGGGATGGAGCGCGGGCGCTTTATGGAGTTTATGCTGCCGGGCGTACCACGCGGGGAGGCCTTCCAGCGTGGTGATCGACTTGCGTTCGACTGCAGACACCGGCGTGACGCACGAACGAATCTCGGCGCCGTCGACCAGCACCGAGCACGAGCCGCACTGCGCAAGCCCGCAGCCAAAGCGCGGCCCTTGCAGTTGCAAGTCGTCCGCAAGCACGTACAGCAGCGGCGTGTCCGGCGCTGCATCGATCTCGTGCATCCGCTCGTTCACGCGAATTTTGATCTTGCCCGCCATCGGCGCCCTCCGAGGTTTCCCGACGTGAGAGGTTATCACGGCGCGTGTCGACACCGCTCGCGATCTCGCGCAGAACGAAGAGCGGTGAGGGTTGCCGCGCGGATGGCCGCATGTTCAAATAGGCGGCGATGAGGCGGGCCATGGATGCCGGCGCGAAAGCGGCGAAAGGCAAAGCGAAAGATGTGAACTCGCTGCTGCGCGAGATTCCGTCTGTCGATGAATTGCTGGGCCGCGCGCAACTCGTGGCGCTGGCCGAGCGAGCGGGCCGCGGCGTGGTGACGCAGGCGGCGCGGAATGTGTTGGCCGACCTGCGCGCCAAGCTGAAATCGGGCGCGAATGGGTCGGGAAGCGTCGAAGCGTCGCTGCGGATCGAAGCGATCGAGGCGCGCGTTGCGGCCGACGTGGAGGCGCTGCTCGCCCCTTCGCTGCGGCGCGTGATCAACGCGACCGGCGTGATCCTGCACACAAATCTCGGCCGCGCCCCGCTTGCCGAAACGGCGATCGCGCAGATCGTTGAAACGGCGATGCGCTACTCGAATCTCGAATACGACATCGAAAAAGGCGCACGCGGGAAGCGCGACGTCCACACAGCGCGGCTGTTGGCGGAATTGGCGGGAACCGAAGCGGCGATCGTGGTCAACAACAACGCCGCGGCGGTCTTCCTGATTTTGAACACGCTCGCGAAGGGCGCCGAAGTGATCGTCTCGCGCGGCGAGCTGATCGAGATCGGCGACGGATTCCGCATTCCCGACATCATGTCCGAAAGCGGCGCTGTGCTCCGCGAGGTGGGCACCACGAACCGCACGCGCATCCGCGATTACGAACGCGCGATCAACGAGCGCACGCGCCTGCTGCTGCGCGTCCATCCATCGAATTTCCGCATCAGCGGATTCACCGAGCGGCCTTCGCTCGAAGAACTCGTGGCGCTCGGCAAGCGCAAGAAAGTCCCTGTGTTCGAGGATCTCGGATCGGGCTGCGTCACGGATTTGCGGGCGAGCGGAATCGCCGAGCCGCTGGCGCGCGAAAGCGGCCGCGCGGGTGTCGCGCTGATTTCGTTCAGTGGCGATAAGCTGCTCGGCGGCCCGCAGGCCGGCATCATCGCCGGAAAGAAAGCGATGGTCGAGCGCATCCGCCGCAACCCACTCTTCCGCGCGCTGCGCGTCGATAAGCTGACGATCGCGGCGCTCGAAACGACGCTCAAGGCGTACCATCGCGGCGCCCTCGACGAAATTCCGACGATCCGGATGATTCGCCTCAGCGCGAACGACATCGGCCAGCGCGGCCATGGCTTTCGCCGATTTCCTCCGCGAGGCCCTGCCGGCCGATGCGGAAATTCAGGTCCGCGCGGGATTTTCGGTCATCGGCGGCGGCTCCACGCCGGATCAGAAGCTGCCCACGCATCTGATCGCGCTCGCGAGCCGCATCCATTCCGCCGCGCTGCTCGAAGAGCGTCTGCGCAAGCCCGCGCGCGGCGGCACGCCCGTCATCACGCGCGTCGCCGAGCGCCGCCTGATCCTCGATCTCCGCACCGTTTTCCCCGATGAAGAAGCGGCGCTCGCCGCAGCGCTTGCGCCGTCATTCGTGGTAGAGTGACCTCACCCGGCGCGCCCAGTCCCACCCGCACGCGCCCCGCGATGTGACTTTGTTCCTCTCGGAGGTAACACCATGTGGCTCATCTGGACGATTCTGATCGGCATCCTTGCGGGCTGGCTCGCGGGACAAATCGTGAAAGGCCGCGGCATGGGCGTCGTGGTCGATCTAATCGTAGGCATTGTGGGCGCAGTTCTCGGCGGATGGGTTTTCGCGCTGCTGGGGCTGGGCGCCTACGGTCTGATCGGCCGGCTCGTGATGGCGGTGGTCGGTGCGGTGATCTTGCTTCTGCTGGTCCGCGTCATCAAGCGCGCCTAGCGGAGCTTTCGCGTGGCGTCTGCGCGTTTCCGGGAGAGCAGGGTACTAGCCCTCCACATGTCCGACAATCCGTGCGGGGAGTTAAGGGTGCGGACTATTCTGCTTCGGTGTCTAATCCAAGAAGGATTATGCGAAACCGCTGCCCTGAAAAGCTGCCGTTGCTCCTCCTGCTTTCCTTAGCTCTGGCCGATAGCGCGGCGGGACAGCCTCCCGCGAGGACAACACCTGATCCTGTGCCGGATCAGACTCGTGCCACGAGGTCCGACCATAGCCAAGGGCACGGCAGTTCCTCACAATCCGCGGTTGACGCCGTACGGGTCTTCTACACCTACATCATCAGATACCAACCACTGGGCATTCCCTATGGGCGCGCACAGCAGGCCCTCTGGCCACTCCTGAGCAAACGACTCGTTCAGGAACTCGACAGCCTCCAGGCGTGTAACAACGATTACTACCGGCGTTACGGTGAGATTCTCCGTAGGAACCAAGACAAACCTGCGACTCCCTGGATCGAGGATGGCCTGTTCTCCGGACCAAACGAAGCGGCAACTCCAATGAGGTTTTCGATTCTCAGCAGCAAGGCCATCGGAGAAAACCGGACGGACGTTCACCTCGGGTACACTTCCAAACAGCCCTACTGTTGCGGCTATCCTGCGTCGATGACCATTATGAAGGTGTTGTAACGTGATTATTAAAACGATCGGTGGGTCGCCGATATTTCTTAGCGCTTGACGTCAACCCCTAACGCGTTTGCGAGACGGATTCGCGGAATGCAAAGGTCGCGAGTGGGTTGGGCAACCCGAAGAGTCTCATTGAAGGAAAGCAAATCGCCAAATCCAGCTGTGGGTTGGTTCCCCCTGGCACCGAGTCGCCTTGACTTTGCCGAAATCGCCCGCATAGACTCGAAGTTTCGATTGACTCCCATGGCGACAACCGAGGGCCGGATCATCACGGTCGGAGTGACGGGCGCGAGCGGCGCGGCCTACGCGCAGGCGGTGCTGCGCCTTCTCGACGCCGACCGCCGCGTCGAACGCGTCTTCCTCGTCGCGAGCGACGCGGGGCTGCGGCTGCTTTCGACGGAGCTCGGCGTCGTCGCGTCGGACGCCAAAAAGATGCCGTCGCTGCTCACCGGCACCGCCGCGAAGAAATTCGAATACCTGCCGAATAAGGACATCGGCGCGAGTATCGCATCCGGCAGCGCGCGCGTGGACGCAATGGCCGTCGTCCCGTGCTCGGCGGGCGCGCTCGGGTCAATCGCGGCGGGAACGGCGGGCGATCTGCTGACGCGCGCCGCGGATGTTTGCCTGAAGGAGCGCCGCCCGCTCATCCTGTGCCTGCGCGAGACGCCACTCAATCGCATCCAACTCGAAAATATGTTGTGCGTCCACGATGCGGGCGCCACGGTGATGCCCGCGATGCCCGCGTTTTACTACGAGCCGAAGACGATTGCCGATATCGTCGAGCAATTTGCATATCGCGTCCTCGCGCAGATGGGATTGCCGCAGGACGACCAGTATCGCTGGAAAGGGAAATAGGTGGCGGGTGGTTGGTGGCAGGTGCATCGCGATGGCGCTCGCGGCGGATAACACCGCACGAGTCACGAATCACAAGTCACGTTTTCTCCGTGTCTCTGTGGCTGAACTCATATGACTAAAGGCCGAATTCGCACCGTGCTCGAGATGATCAAATTCGAGCACTCGGTATTCGCGCTGCCGTTCGCGCTCGTGGGAGCGCTGCTGGCGGCGCGCGCGGGCGGCGGATTGCCGGCGTGGCGGCAAATTCTGTGGATCGTCGTCGCCATGGTGGGCGCGCGCTCAGCCGCGATGACGATGAACCGCATCGCGGACGTTGAATACGATCGCCGCAATCCGCGCACGGCAAATCGCGCGCTGCCGGCCGGCGAACTTTCGCTCGGCTTCGGGTGGGGGTTCACGGCGCTCGCGTCAGCGGTGCTGGTGATCGCTGCGTGGCAGTTGAACCGGCTCGCGCTCGAGCTTTCGCCCGTCGCGCTGGCGATTCTCTTTTTCTATTCGTACACCAAGCGATTTACGTCGTGGTCGCACTTCGTCCTCGGATTCTGCCTCGGCATTTCGCCTGCGGCCGCGTGGATCGCGATTCGCGGCTCGCTCGACGCGCGCATGCTGATCCTGTGCGCGGCGGTCACGCTGTGGGTCGGCGGCTTCGACGTCCTCTACGCGTGCCAGGACGTGGAATTCGACCGCGCGGCCGGGCTGCACTCGATCCCGAAAAAGCTCGGCATCGCGAAAGCCCTTCTGTTCGCGCGCGCCATGCATGTCGTGATGGTCGCTCTGCTCGCATGGCTCGCCTGGAGCTTTCATCTCGCGTGGCCCGCCTGGGCCGGAATCGCGGTGGTGGCCGCGCTGCTGGCCTACGAGCATTCACTCGTCAAGCCCAACGACCTGAGCAAAATGAATGCTGCCTTTTTCGCCGTGAATGGCTATATTAGTTTGTTGTTCCTGCTGTTCTGGGGCGCCGCTGTGGTGGTGACGCGGCGCTAGGGTTTAGGTCGTCATTCTGAGGGCACGCTGGTGGCCCGAAGAATCTCTCTTTGGCGAAAATGAGCGGAAACCTTCACATCACGGACGCGCGGCTCGAACCCATCGCGCAAAAAGTCCTCGCGGGCGAGCGCCTGAACGCCGCCGACGGCCTCGCGCTCTTCCAGTCGCACGATCTGCTGGCGGTCGGCTGGCTCGCGAATCACGTGCGGGAGCAGCGCCACGGCGACATCTGCTACTTCAACGTCAACCGGCACATCAATCCAACGAATGTCTGCGTCGCGCATTGCAAGCTGTGCGCGTTCGGCCGCTCGCCCGATGCGCCGGGCGCGTACACGTTTTCGCTGGAGGAATCCTTCGCGCGCGGCGCGCAGGGCGTGGCCGAGGGCGCGACGGAATTTCACATCGTCGGCGGGCTGCACCCCGATCTCCCGTTCGAGTTTTATCTCGATCTGATCCGCGGGCTGAAGCAGCGCTTCCCGCAAGTGCACCTGAAGGCGTTCACGATGGTCGAGGTGCACTATTACGCGCGCATCGCGAAGCTTTCGATCAAAGATACGCTGCTGAAGATGAAGGAAGCGGGCGTCGATTCGCTCCCCGGCGGCGGCGCCGAGATTTTTCATCCGCGCGTGCGGCGCATCATCTGCGATCACAAAGTTTCGGGCACGATGTGGCTTTCGATCGCGCGCACCGCGCACGAAATCGGCCTGCCGTCGAATGCGACCATGCTTTTCGGCCACGTCGAGACGCTCGAAGAGCGCGTCGACCATCTGCTGCGCCTGCGCGAAACGCAGGACAAATCGCACGGCTTCGTCACGTTCATCCCGCTCGAATTTCATCCCGCGAATACCGGTCTCGCGCACATCCCCAAGCCCACCGGCATGGACGCGCTGAAGACGATGGCCGTCTCGCGCCTGATGCTCGATAATTTCGATCACATTAAGGCGTACTGGATCATGCTGACGCCGCGAATCGCGCAGATCGCGCTGCAATTCGGCGCGGATGATATCGACGGCACGGTCGTCGAGGAAAAAATATATCACGATGCGGGCGCCACCACGCCCGAGCACATGACGCGCGCCGAACTCGAGCGGCTGATCCGCGCCGCCGGGCGTGTGCCGGTCGAGCGCGATACGCGCTACAACCGCGTCGATCGCGCGTCGATGCCGCCGGTGAATCCCGCAGCCGCGCCTCGCACCGGTGGTTTCATTCCCGCCGAATCCCTCAGCGCCAATAATTAAGCAGCGCGTGTAACACGAACTTCACTTCCGCAGCCATCGCCGAAAGTGATTCTACCGAACGGAATTTTGGATTGGCGCCACCGCGCGCCTGCTGGCTAGACTGCCCAGCGTGAATGAGCAAGCAGGTTCAGGCCCAGACGCCTACCTCGACATCGATTTCTTATTTGAAATTGGCAAGCGCCTTTCGGCGGCTCCGCTCGCGCAGGTCCTCAGCCGCGTGGTGCGATTCATTTCCGATTTCATCGGCTGCGATTCGTGCTTCATCTACGTTCTCGAAGGGCGCGACCTCCTGCTGAAAGCGTCGAAGAATCCGCACGTCGAGGCGCTGGATAATCTGAGCATCCGCATGGGCCAGGGCATCACGGGCTGGGTGGCGCAGCACAAGAAGCCGGTGTCGATCCCGCGCAAGGCGTACGAGGATTCGCGCTTCCGCGCCTTCAACGAATTGCCGGAAGATAAGTTCGAGGCGTTTCTTTCCGTGCCGATGGTGTGCCGCGAAAGGCTGGTCGGCGTGATCAACGTCCAGCACCGGCAGGCCCACATCCACAGCCGGCGCGACATTCAGCTGATCTCCGTGATCGGTTATCTCGTGGGCGCCGAAGTGGAGCTCGCGCGCCTCGAGGCCGAAAACTGGAAATTCTCGCGGCAGCTGCAGACGCCGAAGGCCGCGCCTCAGGCAAAGTGACGGCCAGGAGGCGACAGAAAGTCCACCCGCCCCACAAAAAGGTTCGATCACGAATGTCCGGAAGAGATTGGCAACCTCGTGTGGCCTCAGGGGTACCAGGGACCGGGCCGATAAGATGTTCGCGAGGTCGCTCAAGCAACTCAAACTCTCCTAGAAACGTCAATTACGCATGGTATTGCTAACGGCATTCCCTAACTGTTAGCATGCCTTTCCTAAAGCTTAATAAGCCCAAGGCTGAACATGGCGAAGAAACGAAAGAAGATAACGATTAAGCAAGCGGCAGAGAGGCTCACTGCCATAACTGAGGAGCATCTCCGGGGCTTGCCGGAGGAAGAGCAAGATTTGCGAGTGGAAATGTTTGCGCGGTCCGTCGCTACTTTGAAGCGCGAAAAGAGCGGTACACTTCCAAGGCGGCCACGTACTGCGGGCTCTCGTAAATAATCTGCAACTCCGCGATTATTCGGTCTGAGAATTCCCTTTCATTCGCGCAACTGTTCAGAAGTATTTCGTATGACTGCAGCAGCGACAACCGTCTCTTTCGAGCGCCGATGTCTATCGGTCTCTTGATGAGCTTCTGTTGTTCGCTTCTTTCCTTCTGAATCTCATCATCTTTGTAAGTCATTCCTCATCCTTGCCGCCCTGCCTATTTCGACGAGGCGTTTCGGATATCACACATAGGGTGGTAACCTGACCTCGACATCCCCCCGGCTCCTTCGGGAAACGGGTGTGAGGCCAACCCGAAAAGGGTTGGCCTCAGTGTTTATATTCTTTTTGTCGTCAGACATCCACCAAATGGCGCGCGTTGACCCCGGCTTTCCCCAGCTACCCCCTCTTTTTGCCGACATTGAGATACGTCCCCGGTCCCCTGACAGGTTCGTTACCGCGTATCCCGGACGCATAGAGGTCGTACCACCTAGAACGTGCGTACTTCCCATCAACGAATTGAAGCCTACCGTCCGAGGCGAGGCGCACGAGTGTTTGGTGGATGAGCGCCAACGGATTCGCATATCGCGCGAGGTCATATCCACATCCCTTCAGCGCGTCGCGAATCTCAACCGGGGAAAGATGGCTAGCGGACCGATTCACGATCGCTTCGATGGCCTGTGCGATCCCAATCTGAAAGTTCATTTCTTCGCTGGCCTTCTCCTCCCGTTCTGTCTGCGCCGCCCCAATCGCCAGACTCTTCGCCATGCTTTGGAGCCTGATAATTTCAAGATTCCAGAGGTCGCGTTGCCGGATGGCATAAGCAAGGTCCCTTTGAGCTTGTGCCAGCGCCTGTTTGTAGTGTTGCGATGCCATTTTCCTATTCCTTTTCGTGTCGTATTATTAATAAAGTAAGGCGCGGCGTCAAGCGGAAACAATGAGAGTGCCGTGGCGTGGAACCAGGGTTGCAACTTCCGATTGAGCACGGTCGCCCTGCCCGTCTCCTTGACTTGGCTTGCGGGCGTCGATAGACTCGAAGCGTTCTTGGTAGAGGTGCGGAGGCCATGAGTAGCGCGGCCGAGATTCCGAGCAGCTTCGGAGGCTCGCGCGAAATGGGCTGGCAGTAGACTCCGCCGAAATCGTCCGGCCGACTGCGGCTGGCACGGTTGGGGGATGAGCTGAAAGGCTCGTTCACTGTCATTCGCCGCGGCGAATGGAGCGCTATCGAGGAGCGAAGACACACGAGTTGCGCCTCTCGCGTATCCTTCCTTCTCTTTTCGTTCCAATCCTCCGCAGCAAAAGTTTTCATCGAGATCGCAGTTGCAGGCACAAATATCAGGCAGGGCCATGAACGTTTTCGAGCTGACGCGCGCGCTGGTGGATATCGAATCGATCACGGAGCATGAAGGCGCGGTCGCCGCGTTCCTGGAAAACTATCTCGCGAAGATCGCCGAGCGCACGGGCGGGCGGGTCGAGCGCATGGAGGTCGAGCCGGGCCGCTTCAACGTGCTCGCGTGCTGGGGCCAGCCGCTGGTGACGCTCTCGACGCACATGGACACGGTGCCGCCGTTTTTCGCGTCGCGCGACGACGGCGAATTCATCTGGGGGCGCGGCGCGTGCGACGCGAAGGGCATCATCGCTTCCATGGCGGGCGCGGCGGAAAAACTGCTCGGCGAAGGCGTGAAGAATTTCGGCTTGCTCTTCGTCGTCGGCGAAGAGCGCAACAGCGCGGGCGCGGCCGTGGCCGCAAAATCGCCTCGCGGCTCGCGGTTCCTGGTGAATGGCGAGCCGACCGAGAATAAACTGGCGCTGGCGTCGAAGGGCACGCTGCGCTTCGACCTCATTGCGCGCGGCAAGATGGCGCACTCGGCGTATCCCGAGCTGGGCGAGTCGGCGATCGAGAAACTGCTCGACGCGCTCGAAGCGATCCGGCGCGTGCCGCTGCCCGAGGACCCGCTTCTCGGCCGCTGCACGATGAACATTGGCACGATTTCGGGAGGCCGCGCGCCGAACGTGATTGCCGACGCGGCGAAAGCGGAGATCCTGGTGCGGCTCGTTGGCGATGCGTCGCCGGTTCGCAAGGCGTTCGCGCACGCCGTGGGCGCGCGCGCGGAATTGAAAGAAGTTCTGTGCATTGCGCCGATCCGGTTTCAAACGGTGGACAGCCTGCCGACGACGGTGGTGTCGTTCACAACGGACGTGCCGATGTTCGGCAAAACCTGGGGCGAGCCGCTGCTGCTCGGGCCGGGCAGCATTCACGTGGCGCACACGGAGAATGAGCGAATCGCAAAGAAGGATCTTTCGGACGCGGTCGGCATGTATGCGGACGTGGTGCGGAGGCTCCAGGCGTGAATCTCGCGATCGTCGGCTACGGCAAAATGGGGCGCCTGATCGAGCAGCTCGCGCCTCAATACGGATTCGACGTAAAGCTGCGGCTCGATATCGACAACAACGCGAAGTTCGAGGGCATGACGAAAGAGAATTTTCGCGGCATCGAGGCGGCGGTCGAATTTTCCACGCCGGCAACGGCCATCGAAAATATCGAGCGGCTGGCGCGGCTGGGCGTGAATTCGGTCATCGGGACGACGGGATGGCTCGCCGACCTCGAACGAGCGCGAACGGCGGTCGAGCGCGGCGGGACGGGTCTCGTCTGGAGCGCGAATTTTTCGGTGGGCGTGAACATTTTTTCGCAGATCGTGGCCGAGGCGGCGCGGCTTATGGCGCACCAGTCCGAATACGGCGCGTGGGCGTGGGAGATTCATCACGCCACAAAAAAAGACGCTTTTTCAGGGACGATACTCGCGCTCGTCGAGCAAATGAAAAAGAGCGGCTACGACCGCCCCATTAATACGAGCAGCAGCCGCGCCGGCACGGTTCCCGGAACGCACGAGATCGGCTTCGATTCGGCCGCCGATACGATTACTCTGACGCACACGGCGCGCAGCCGCGAAGGTTTCGCCCACGGGGCGTTGCGCGCGGCGCGCTGGATTGCCGGCAAAAAAGGTTTCTTCGACTTTCGCGACATCGTGAACACCTTGGACTAAGGTTTGAAGGCTTAAACGTAGCGCCGGGGGCTTCAGCCCGGCAGTCTTTGGCTGGATTTGAGCGCGAGTGCCGCAACTTCGGCGCGGCAGGAGGGCAGGAGGGCGGGAGGCGGAGGCAAACGCAATATGGCTAAGCCAATTTCATTGGCTACCCCGACCAACCTGTCATTCCGAAGACCGAGCAGACCGATTTTCGCGCCCATGCACCTCGGGTTGCGCGAAAATTGGTCGCAGTGGCGAGGGATGAGGAATCTCGGCGCCGGAACGGCGGAAACCTCGGTTCAGGTTTTCCTGGGCGCGCGCATTGAGACCGCGGCCCGCAATTAGCGATCGCAAGGCAAGGAGGCACGCAATGTTGTTCACAGGATGCGGTACGGCGCTCGTCACTCCGTTTCGGAAGGATTTGTCGCTCGACGAAGAGGCCGTGCGGCGGCTCGCGCGGCGGCAGGTCGAGGCGGGAATCAGTTTCCTCGTCCCCTGCGGGACCACCGGCGAAAGCCCCACGCTTTCGAAGACCGAGCTGCGGCGCGTGGTCGAGATCGCGATCGAAGAAGCGCGGCGTGGGAAGATCCGCGTGGTGGCGGGCGCCGGCGGCTACAACACCGCCGATGTAATCGAGCGAGCACGGGATTACGAAGCGATGGGCGCCGACGGCATTCTTTCCGTCAGCCCGTATTACAACAAGCCGACGCAGGAAGGCCTCTACCAGCACTTCAAGGCCATCGCCGCGGCGATTTCGCTGCCCATCATTCTCTACAACATTCCGGGGCGCACCGGCGTGAATATCGAGCCCGGCACGATGCGTCGGCTCGCCGAAATCGACAATATCGTCGGCGTGAAGGAAGCCTCGGGAAACATTTCGCAGATGGCCGTGGTGCTCGATATCGTCCCGGATGATTTCGTGGTACTTTCGGGCGACGACGCAATCACGATCCCGCTGATGTCGCTCGGCGGGCGAGGCTTGATTTCCGTTTCGTCCAACGAAATTCCGGCGGAGATGACGCGCATCGTGCAGCTGTGCCTCGCCGGCGATTTCTTGGGCGCCCGCGAAATCCACAAGAAATATTTCCGCTTGCTGGAGGCCAATTTCATTGAGACGAATCCGGGCCCGGTGAAAGCGGCGATGGGCCTGATGGGCCTGCTCGACCCCAATTTCCGTCTGCCGATGGTGCCGCCGAAGCCCGAAAATCTCGAAAAGATTCGCGGCGCGCTCGAAGCGGTCGGACTGGTGCAGAAGGTCTATGCTGCCCGCTGAGATCGAGAGCGAGATCGAGCGGCTATTCACCGAGAATCCGCCGTGCTATACCGAAGACCAGCGCCGCCTGTTCCGGCAATTCAAGAACGCGCTGAATTCCGGCGAGATCCGCGCGGCTGAGCCCAATCCCGCGACCCCAACCGGATGGTCCGTCAACGCCTGGGTGAAGAAAGGCATCCTGCTCGGGTTCCGCATGGGCGCAATCGTCGATATGTCGATCGACGCCTCGCGCCAGCCGTTCTTCGATAAATCGACCTATCCGGTGAAAGCGTTTAGCGCCGTGTCGGGCGTTCGCATCGTCCCCGGCGGATCGAGCATTCGCGACGGCTGCTACATCTCGAAGGGCGTCACCTGCATGCCGCCGATGTTCGTCAACGTCGGCGCGCATGTCGACGAGGGAACGATGATCGATTCGCATGCGCTGGTCGGCAGCTGCGCGCAGATCGGCAAGAGGTGCCACATCTCGGCCGCGTCGCAAATCGGCGGCGTGCTCGAGCCGGTGGGCGCGCTACCCGTGATCGTCGAGGACGATGTGCTGATCGGCGGCAACTGCGGCGTCTACGAAGGCACGGTCGTGAAGCGCCGCGTGGTCCTCGGCACCGGCACGATTCTCAACCGCTCGACCCCGGTGTATGACGTCGTCACCGGCGCGGTGCACAGCGCCAGCGGCGACGGCCCGCTCGTGATCCCCGAAAACGCGGTGGTCGTCGCCGGCTCGCGCGCCATTTCCCACGGCCGCGGAAAGGATTGGAATCTCTCGCTCTACACGCCCGTCATCGTGAAATACCGCGACGCGAAAACCGACGCGAAGGTCCAGCTCGAAGATCTCCTGCGCTGACCTTTCCCCCTGTACATTCCACCAAAGAGCCTCACGAATTACTTGACGCTTGAAGGTCACTTGTATATTGTATATGTACAATAGGCAATGGCGAACGCACCCATCCTCCGCGTTGATTTGTCTTCTCCGCGGCCCGCCTACGAGCAGATCGTGAGCGGCATTCGCGCGCTGCTGGTTTCAGGCGCGTTTGACGCCGGCCAGCAGCTCCCGACCGTCCGGCAGCTCGCCGTCGATCTTGGCGTCCATCACAACACGGTGGCGGAGGCGTATCGCGTGCTCGCCGAGGAAGGCTGGCTCGACCTGCGGCGCGGCCGCGGCGCGGTGGTCGTCGAGCGCCAAGGACCGAAGCCAACGCCCGAAGCGCGGCAGGGCTTCGTTCGGCGCCTCGAAGAGCTGATTGCGAAGGCGATCGCGGACGGAGTGCCGCGCGTGGCGATCGCGGGCCAGATGGCGGCTCTCGCGAAAAAAGTCGAGACCGGAGGCGCGCGTTGATCGAACATCCCGTATGGTTCGCTGCCGTGCCGGTCTGCGCGACAATCTTGGTCTCGTGGCTTTTCTGGATGCTCCCGAATTGGTCGCGCCCCGGAATCTTTTTCGCGGTCACCGTGCCGCCCGAATTTCGCCAGACGCCGGAGGGCCGGCAGATTCTGCGGCGCTACCGCGTGCACGTCACGATCTATGTGTTGATCGCCGTGGCGCTGATCGCCGCCGGCGTGACGCCGCAACGATGGCCCGCTCTGATCGTCGGCATCGTATGGCTGGCGTTCGGCCCGCTGGTCGCGCTGCTGATGGCGCGCGAGCGCGTGATGCCGCACGCCGTCAAGCCCTCGATGGTGCGCGAGGCCGTGCTCGCGCCTCGGGCGGCGCACCTGCCCGGCGGATGGCTGCTGCAACTCGGCCCTTTTGCGATCCTCGCAGCGGCGGCAATCTACCTGCATTTGCATTGGAACGAAATTCCGGATCGCTTCCCGGTTCACTGGGGAATCGACGGCCAGCCGAACGGCTGGTCGGTCCGAACGCCGATCGGCGTCTACGGGCCGCTCCTGCTCGGCCTATATATCATCGCCGGGATGGCGCTGCTCGCGTACGGCACCTTGCGGCACGCGCGGGTGCAGCGTGCGCCGGGCTCCGGATCGCTCCACATGGATTTCCCGCATCAGGTGGCCTATTTTCTAGTGGCCGTCGAATTTTTTCTGGCCGCGTGCATGTCGGGCGCGGCTCTGCTGCCGCTCACCGGCAATCCCGGAATCGCCGCCATTCTCATCCTGACAGTTTTGCTGTTGGCGGCAATTTTCCCCCTCGCGCACTGGATGAACAAAACCCGCGCGCCCTTCGCGGACGCGCACGCGCTAAATCTCGTGGGCGACGGCACGCTCGACGAGCACTGGAAAATGGGCGTCCTGTATTTCAATCCGCAGGACCCCGCGCTGCTTGTCGAGAAGCGATTCGGCATAGGCTACACGCTGAATTTCGGGCACGCATCGTCGTGGCTGATCATGGCGCTGGTCCTGGTGCTGCCGCTGGTACTCCTGCTCACCCTGCACCACTCCTGACGGCATTCGGCTCGCGGTCTTCGTCCCAAACTTTGCCGCGCCGTCAATTCGCCTCGGTGGGTCCGTTGTAGGGGCGGGTTTCAAACCCGCCCTGCCGCGCCCGATGCTTGACGGAAACTTCACGACCCGCCACGAGTCGATTCACGGACGGACGCCGGGAGGACGTGCTTGACAAAGAGGGCCGGGTATCATAATTTCGAGAGCGTTATGAAACTGCTGCGGGCGCATCATAGCCACCACCATCATCACGTAAACCCGTGCCCGCGGCGGTGTGGCTAGCTCGAAAGGCAATAGCTGCACTCATCAGCCCGCTGGCGCGGCAAGCGCCGGCGGGCTTTTTGTTTTTCTGGGCGCGCAAGTACTTACGCGCGCGTCATTCTGAGGGCCGCTGTATGGCCCGAAGAATCTCTCTTCGGCTTCGCTGCCGGGAGAAAATTGGAGACACACGAAATGGAACTCGATTTCGAAAAGGAAAACGGTCTCATCCCGGCGATCGTGCAGGACCACGTGAATGGCGAAGTCCTGATGCTCGGCTTCATGAACCGCGAAGCCTTCGATCTCACGCAGAAAACCGGCTTCGTCACTTTCTACAGCCGCTCGCGCAAAAAACTCTGGCTCAAGGGCGAGACGAGCGGCCAAAAGCTCCTGCTGCGCGAACTGCGCGTCGATTGCGATCGCGACGCGCTTCTCGTCCGCGCGGAACTCGAAGGCGGCGCCGTCTGCCACGAAGGCTATCGCAGTTGCTTCTTCCGCGAGATCGGCCGCGATGGCGAAGCAAAAGTCGTCGCCGAGCGCGTAATGTCCCCCGAAGAACTCTACGGTAAAGGGAGCAAAGGATGAGCCGCTTGAAACTCGGCATACCGAAAGGCAGCCTGCAGGATTCGACGGTTGAGCTCTTCGCAAAAGCGGGCTGGCGCATTTCCGTGAATTCGCGCAGCTATTATCCCGGCATCGACGATCCCGAAATCGAATGCATGATGGTTCGCGCGCAGGAAATGGCCCGCTACGTCGAAAACGGCGCGATGGACGCCGGCCTCACCGGCAAAGACTGGATTCTCGAAACGGGCGCGGACATCCAGGAAGTCTCCGAGCTGGTCTATTCGAAGACGAGCCTCGGCCGCGTCCGCTGGGTGCTGGCCGTCGCCGAAGATTCCAATATCCAGTCGGTGCGCGACCTCGAAGGAAAGGTGATCGCCACCGAAGCCGTGAAAATGACGGAGCGCTACCTCGCGCGCCACGGCGTGAAGGCGCGCGTCGAGTTTTCCTGGGGCGCCACCGAGGTGAAAGTGCCGCAGCTCGCCGACGCGATCGTCGAAGTCACGGAAACAGGCTCGTCGCTGCGCGCGAATCACCTCCGCGTCGTCGATACGCTGCTCGAATCCGCCACCTGGTTCATCGCGAATCGCAAGGCCTGGGCCGATCCGTGGAAGCGCGAGAAAATCGAAAATATCGTCCTGCTGCTCGACGGGGCGATCAAGGCCTACACGCGCGTCGGACTGATGCTCAATGTGCGGCGCTCCGACCTCGACAAAGTCGTCGCCGCGCTGCCGGCGCTGCGCAATCCCACGATTTCGCAGCTCAGCGATTCCGATTGGCTCGCGATCAACACGATCATCGAGGAAAAAACCGTGCGGCAGCTGATTCCCAAGCTGAAGTCGGCCGGTGCCGAGGGAATCGTCGAATATCCGCTGAATAAGGTCGTGTATTGATGCGCATTCTGCCGCTCACCAACGCCGCCGAGGAAAAAGTGCTGGCGTCGCGCCGCGCGAGCAGCCGCGATGCCGAGCGCATCGCCTCGCGCATCGTCGCCGACGTGCGCCGCCGTGGCGATGCCGCGCTTTTCTCGTGGACGAAGCGCTTCGACCGCGTGATCCTGAATCCACGCAATGTGTGGGTTTCAGCGGCCGAGTTGGCGAGCGCCCGCAAAAGCATCTCGAAAGCTTTCCTCGCCGCGATCGAACATGCCGCCCGAAATATTCGCGCCGTCGCGCGCCGCCAAAAGCCGCAGGAATGGACCATCGAGGTTGAGCCAGGCGTGCGGGCGGGCCAACGCGTGCGTGCGATCGACTCGGTGGGATGCTATCTGCCGGGCGGGCGATTTTCGCTGGTCTCGACGCTGCTAATGACGGTGATTCCCGCGCAGGAGGCAGGCGTGCGGCGGATCGTCGTCGCCAGTCCGCAGCCCGGGCCCGCGCTGCTGGCTGCCGCGAAGACGCTCGGCGTCGACGCAGTCGCCCGCGTGGGCGGAGCCCAAGCCATTGCCGCGCTCGCGTATGGCACGCGCTCGATCCCGCGCGTCGACAAAATCTTCGGTCCCGGCAACCGCTTCGTCACCGCCGCAAAGCGCATCGTAAGCAACGATTGCGCCATCGACATGCTCGCGGGACCGACCGAGGCGCTAGTATTCGCGACGCGCGGCAACGCGAAATTCATCGCCGCGGACCTGATCGCGCAGGCCGAGCACGATCCAGACGCGATTTCGCTATTCGTCACCACATCCTCGCGCCTTGCGCACGAGGTTGCGGGCGAAGTCGAGAAGCAGCTTGCGGAGCTGCCGAAAACAAATCTCGCGCGCCGCTCGCTCGAGAAAAATGGCGGCGCATTCGTCGCGCCGAGTATCGCGGCAGCCGCGCGATTCGTGAATCGTTTCGCGCCCGAACACTTGAGCCTTCCCGGCGGCGAAGACGGCCTGCTCGAGCACATCGATTCCGCGGGCAGCATCTTCCTCGGCGATTGGAGCGCGCAATCCTTCGGCGACTACGCGAGCGGAACGAATCACGTGTTGCCCACCGGCGGCGCGGCGCGCACGCGCGGTGGCCTTTCCGTAACCGATTTCGTGAAGTGCATCAGCGTGCAGGAAGTCTCGCGCGCCGGCGTGCAGCGCCTCGCGCCGGTGGTCGAGCAATTCGCGCGCGCGGAAGGCCTGGCGGCCCACGCGCGATCGGTCGAGGTGCGCAAGTGAAAAACTCGCGCGCGCGAGAGATACCGGTGCGGAGCGCGGTCGGCCGGATGCGTCCCTATCATCCGCCCCTCGAAGGCCGCACAAATAAGCTGCGCCTCGATTTCAACGAAAATCCCACCGGCTGCTCGCCGGCCGTCCGCCGCGCGCTCGCGCGTCTCGCCGCAGCAACGATTTCGTCCTATCCCGAGCAGGAAACGGTGCGCAGCAAAGCGGCGCGGCATTTCGGCGTACGCCCCGAGGAATTGCTGCTGACCAACGGCACCGATGAAGCTCTGAGCCTCGTCGTTAATACGTTCGTAGAATCGGGCGACACGGTGCTGCTGGCTGAGCCGACGTACGCGATGTATCGATTTTATTCCGAGCTCGCCGGAGCGAAGATCGCAGCGCCACGCTACGACTCCGCCATGCAATTTCCGTGGCAGGAAATTCTGGCCGCGCTGAAAGCGTCGCCGCGCGTCTTCTTCCTGCCGAATCCGAACAGCCCGACCGGCAACCTTCTCTCGCACAGCGATCTGCGCCGCATTCTCGCAGCCGCAAAACACACGATGGTCGTGATCGACGAAGCCTATTTCGAATTTTCCGGCGTCACGGTCGTCCCGTGGATCAGGCGCCACAAGAATCTGATCGTCACGCGCACCTTTTCGAAAACGGCCGGTCTCGCAGGCCTGCGCCTCGGCTGCCTCTTCGTCCACGCCGAGCTCGCCGCCAGCATGAGGAAAGCGCAATCGCCATATCCTGTGAATGTCGCAGCGCTCGCGGCGGCGGAAGCCGCGATGCAGGACCGCGCCTTCATCGCAAAAACGGTGCGCGACGTCCTCGCCGGCCGCAAAGAGCTCGAGCGCGGCCTCGCGCGCCTCGGCGTCCGTTATTTCCCAACGGGCGGGAATTTCGTCCTCGCATATTTCGGCGAAAGCGCAAAAAACATCGTAGCCGCCCTCGATCGCCATGGAATCCTCGTGCGCGACCGCTCAAGCGACTTCGGCAGCAAAGGCTACGTCCGCATCACGCTGGGCACCCCAGCGCAAATGCGCCGCCTGCTCCATGAATTGAAGCCGTTGCTGATCGGCTCGTAAGGTTTGAAGGTGTAAACGTGGCGGCGGTTCTTTAGCCCGGACGGTTTTGTAGCGGCCGCCTTGTTTTTAGGCGGGCGGCTTTAGGTTTAAATGTCGGGCGCATTAGCGATGCCTAAGGAATCTCGGCGCCGGAACGGCGGAAACCTCGGCCCGCTTGAAAGAGTGACCGCCAGCGAAACGAATCGACCAACATGAGAAAAGCCAACCTACGCCGCACCACAAAAGAAACCGACATCACGCTCCGCCTCAATCTCGATGGCCGCGGAAAGTCGCATATCAGCACGGGCATCCGTTTCTTCGATCACATGCTCGAACAGATCGCCCGCCACGGCGCGCTCGATCTCGATCTCACCGCGCGCGGCGATCTCGATGTCGATCAGCATCACACGGTCGAAGACGTGGGCATCGCGCTCGGCGAAGCCGTGAAGCAGGCGCTCGGTTCGAAGCGCGGCATCCTGCGCGCGGGCTATTTCCTGATGCCGATGGACGACTGCCTTGCCGCGGCCTCGCTCGATTTCTCCGGCCGCGCGTATTGCGTCTGCAGCTTCAAGATTTCGGCCCAGCGCGTGGGCGATTTCCAAACGGAGCTGATGGAAGATTTCTTCCGCGCGTTCGCGCAGGCCGCCGCGGCCAACGTGCACCTGAAATTGGTGTACGGCCGGTCGTCGCATCACCAGGTCGAGTCCATTTTCAAGGCGTTCGCAAAGGCACTGCGTTTCGCGGTGACGCGCGACAAGCAACTCCGGCGCGTGCTGCCCTCGACCAAGGGTCTGTTATAAGAGCTGTGTGACGAACGGGGAATCTTTGTAGGTCGTGGCTTCCAGTTTACCCACGACATGAGCCAGCAAATGAGGACGGCTTTACGGGCTACGGGCAAGAAACGTGCACATTGTCATCCCGAGCGAAGTCCCGCGCGCTTTTTCCGTTCCCGCTTGCCCTGACGAAGGAAGGGCGGTGTGTGCGGGCGCGGGACGCAGCGAGGGATCTGCTTTTTGCGGGGATGCAGAGCAGCCTCTTCAGCCGCTGAGGTTCCGTAGTCGGGGTTACCCTGCAGGAGAATGCCATGAAAATCGCAATCGTCGATTACGGCGCGGGGAATCTGCCGTCGGTCGAGCGCGCCCTGCGAAAGCTCGGCGCCGAGACCGAGCGCGCGGTCGAGCCGCAGCAGGTTGCCGCCGCGAAAGTGATCGTACTCCCCGGCGTCGGCCACTTCGCCGCCTTCGTCGCAGGGCTGCGCGAACGCAACCTCACCGATTCGCTGCGCGCAGCCTACGATTCCGGGGTTCCGATTCTCGGCATCTGCCTGGGCCTGCAGGCCATGTTCGCGTCGAGCGAAGAAGCGCCGGGCGAGCGCGGCCTCGGATTTTTCCCCGATGAAGTACGCGCGCTGCCGACGAACGTGAAATCCCCGCACATCGGCTGGAATCAGGTGCGCCGCGTCCAGCAAAGCGCGCTGCTGCGCGGAATCCCCGCCGACGCATATTTTTATTTCGCGCACTCGTATGCGGCGCCTGCTTCCGCCGCGCCCACGGTCGCGGCATGCGATCATGGCGTGTCGTTTGCCGCCGTGATCGAGCAGAAAAATCTGCGCGCCGTGCAGTTCCATCCGGAAAAGTCCGGCGAGACGGGTGCGCGCGTCCTGCAAAATTTCGTGGAGTCGATTCAATGACGCTCGCGCGACGAATCATTCCATGCCTCGACGTTGACGGCGGCCGCGTCGTGAAAGGCATCGAGTTCGAGGGCCTGCGCGACATGGGCGACCCGGCCGATCTCGCCGCTCGCTACAATCGCGAAGGCGCCGACGAACTCGTGGTCCTCGATATCAGCGCTTCCTTCGAAGGCCGCGCCACGTTTCTCGACACCATTTGCCGCGTTGCCGAGCAGTTGAATATTCCGCTCACCGCCGGCGGCGGCATCCGCCGGATGGAAGAGGGCCGAAAGGTGCTCCTCGCCGGCGCCGATAAAGTCACGGTGAATACGGCGGCGGTTGAGCGCCCGGAGCTGATTTCGGAGCTCTCGCAGCAATTCGGCGCGCAGGCGGTGGTTCTGTCTCTCGATGTAAAACGCAAGGGCGATTCGTGGGAGGCGTACACGCGCGGCGGCCGCGTCGCGACGGGCCGCGACGCGGCGGAATGGGCCGCCGAAGCCGTCTCGCGCGGCGCGGGCGAAATCCTGCTCACCTCGATCGACCGCGACGGCACGTGCAGCGGATTCGATTGCGAGCTCACAGCCAAAATCGCCGCCACAGTCCCGGTGCCCGTAATCGCGTCCGGCGGCGCCAGCACCTTCGAGGATTTCCGCGCCGTCTTCGTGGAAGGCCGCGCCGACGCAGCCCTGGCCGCCTCGATCTTCCACACCGAGACGCACTCAATCGCCGCGCTGAAAAAATTCCTGGCCGAACGGGAAGTCCCGATCCGCCTGAATCGCTAGCGCGCAAGGCGCGCGTCTGTTTTAAGGTTCGTAGGGGCGGGTTTCAAACCCGCCCGCTCGGACGAAGCCGTGCCTGGAAACAGGGGCAGGCCGTCGGTGGCGGCCCGCACTCCGGCGCGGATCTCCCGTCCGATACAAATCAACGCGCAACGCGCGAAGCGCGAGCCGCGATCGGAACAGGTGGAAGCGTGGGCCTTTAGGCCCTCGAAAAAAAGGGCCAGGTCGGAGGGGCTTTGAGCCCCGGGCCTTTCGGGTTTTGCTTTTGCCGCGCCTGGAGTATGTAGCTCACCCCGCTTTCCCGGGGTGAGGCCTTTGCAAGGCACGCGGCGCTTTCGACGCAACGTTACAAGGCGCGCGTCTGTTTTAAGGTTCGTAGGGGCGGGTTTCAAACCCGCCCGCTCGGATGAAGCCGTGCCTGGAAGCAGGGGCAGGCCGTCGGTGGCCGCCCGCACTCCAGGGCCGAATCTCCGAGAAGGTGGAAGCGTGGGCCTTTAGGCCCTCGAAAAAGGGCGGCAAAAAAGAGGGGCTTCAGCCCCGGGGCTTCGAGCTTTGGTTTTGTGCCGCCCGGGTCGCCGGTTTTGTGACCCGGCATGCGGCCAAGGGCCGCGCGCCCTTAGGGGGTCGGACCTTTAGGTCCGACATAAAAGACCGCGCGAAGCGCGCACGATTGCGCTGACTTTATCGCGGCATGTAGTCCTTTGAGGCGCACAAGTTCACGCTCGCCGCACTGCGAAAGGGGCTCGGAGTCGACTGACACAATGATCATTCCCTGCATCGACCTGCAAGATGGCGAGGCTGTGCAACTTATCGGCGGCCGCAAGCGCGCGCTCGCGGTGAACGACATCCTCGGCCTGCTCCACCGCTTTCGCAGCTATCCGATCCTCCACGTGATCGACCTCGACGCCGCGATGCGCAAAGGATCGAACGCGCGCTGGATCAAGCGCCTGTGCCGCGCCGCAAAATTGAAGGTCCGCGTCGGCGGCGGAATCCGCACAGCCGCGCGCGCCGAGAGAATTCTTTCCTGGGGCGCGGAGAAAGTCATCATCGGCAGCGCGGCATTTGAAAATGGAAAGGTCGCGCGAAAATTCCTGGCCGAGCTGGCCGCGCGCGTAGGACGCAAGCGCGTAATCATCGCGCTCGACACCGAGGGCGGCCATATCGTGGTCCGCGGTTGGAAGGAACGCCTCAAGCTGCGCCCCGCCGAGGTGATCCCCGAGCTCGAGCCCTACTGCTCGGAATTCTTCTCCACCTTCGTCGATAATGAAGGTACAATGGAGGGGACGGACATCGCCGGTTTCCGGCGGCTGCGCGGCGCGACGAAGTTTCCGATCACCGCAGCCGGCGGGATTCGCAGCATGCGCGAGGTCAGCGCGCTCGAAAAAATCGGCATAAACGCCGCGGTCGGCATGGCCATCTACACCGGCCGGCTGGCCTCGGAAATCACCGGAATTCAGAAAAGCGCAAAACACCCCTCCAAATCTTCAAATGACTGATTCTAAATGACTAAAGTAATTTCGAGGCGTCCATTTCCGTCCAAAATTGCCACTTTAAGGGCTTTTAACGGCCTTTACCGCCGCACCACACGCCATTTCCGCACCCCTCGCAAATTCGCCTCGATAGTGTATAGTTTTTTAGGCGCGGCCATCCCTGAACGCCAGGTCGCTTTGAGCTCCAGGCATTTCAAATTGCTTTGCGCCGGATCCTTCTAAACATGAAAAAGCCATTAAGAGTCATGAAGTTCGGCGGCACGTCTGTGGGCGATGCCGCGTGTATCGGGCGCGTCGCCCAGATCGTGAAGGAGGCCTCGCGCGAAGGGCCGATCGTCGTCGTCGTTTCCGCGATGGGCGGCGTGACGAACAAATTGATCGAAGCCGCGAAGCGCGCCGAGGCCAGCGAACTTGAGCAGGCCGCCGCGATTTTTGACGCACTGCGCCAGCAGCACGAAACGGCCATCAACACCCTGATCCGCGACGGCGAAAAACGGAAGCGTCTGATCGCCCATCTCGAAAAAGTATTTGGCGAAGGCGACCAGCTTTGCCGGGGCACGGCGCTGCTCCACGAGTTGACGCCGCGGACGCTCGACTCGCTTTCGAGTCTCGGCGAGCGCTTCTCGGCGCCGATGGTCGCTGCCGCGCTGGTCGAACTGGGCGTGCTGAGCGAATCGGTGGAAGCCACCGAGCTGATCGTCACCGACGCATACCATGGCGGCGCCGATCCGATCATGGACCGCACGCGCTATCTTTCCGAGACGCGGCTGCGTCCGCTGCTCGATCGCGGCGTGATTCCAGTGGCGACCGGTTTCATCGGTTCGACCACGGATGGAGTTCTCACCACGCTCGGGCGCGGCGGCTCCGATTATTCCGCGACGATTCTGGGCGCGGCGCTCGATGCCGATGAAATCATCATCTGGACCGACGTGGATGGCGTGCTGACAGCCGACCCGCGGCTGGTTGCCGAGGCGGTTACGATTCCCGAGATTTCCTACCGGGAAGCGACCGAGCTCGCCTATTTCGGCGCCAAGGTGCTGCATCCGAAAACGCTGCGCGCCGTGGAACAAGCGGGCATTCCCGTGTGGATCCGCAACAGCTTCGCGCCCGAGCGCTCGGGAACGAAGATCACGCCGCGCGGCCGCAGCAATGGCGGCGGCGTCAAGGCGCTCACGGCGATCCGCGACGTTGCGCTCATCACCGTCGGCGGGCCGGGGATTGTGGGAGTGCCGGATGTGGTCGGGCGGACGTTTTCGACGACGGCCGAATTGCACGCCAACGTGCTCTTGATCTCGCAATCGTCTTCGCAAAATGATATCTGTTTCATCGTGCCGATCTCGGGCGCAAAAGCCATCGTCGAAGCGCTGCGCAGGGAATTCGCGCAGGACGTAGCACACGAAAAAGTGGAGCACATCACGCTGGTTTCGAATATCGCGATCGTCGCGGTGGTCGGCGAGAACATGCGCGGGACGCCCGGCGTGGCCGCGCGCACGTTCGGCTCCGTGGGCCGCGAGAACGTCAACATCATGGTGATCGCCCAGGGATCTTCCGAGACGAATATTTCATTCGTCGTTTCGGACGGCGACATGAAGACGGCGCTCTTCGCCGTTCATCGCGAGTTCGAACTGGGCGCGCGAATTCCGGTCGAGTCCAAAGTAACGGTTTCCTGAACGATGGTTAAGGTCGCCAATCCGGTCGAAAAAAAGACCGAGAAGGCCGAGCAGCGGTGCGTCAATCGGGATTGCGGCGCGCGCTACGGCCTTCGCGAGCGAATCTACGTCTGCTCGAAGTGCGGCGAAACGCTCGAGATCGATTGCCATCTCGTGCGGCCCAACGATCCCTCCGCGACGCGCGAACGCTGGGCGGCGGCAAAAGCAAATCCCAAGTTGCCGCGCGACGCAAGCGGCGTCTGGCGCTATCTGGAGATGCTGCCGTTTGACGACGACGCTCCTTTCGTCACGCTCTTCGAAGGCAATACGCCGTTACTCAAGGCTCCGCGCTCGGCAAAATATTCCGGCCTCGCTGATCTGCGGCTCAAACACCAGGGATACAATCCGACAGGCTCGTTCAAAGATACGGGCATGGCCGCGGCGATCACGCAGGCCGTGATTTCGGGCGCGCGCACGGCGGTTTGCGCGAGCACCGGCAATACGGCGGCGAGCCTCGCTGCCTATGCGGCCCGCGCGGAACTTCGAGCCGCCATCCTGCTGCCGCGGGGACAAGTGTCGGCGGCAAAACTCGCGCAGAGCCTCGACTACGGCGCGCTGGTGCTCGAAATCGACGGTAACTTCGACGACTGCATGCGCCTGATCCAGGAGCTGGGCGACGACCCTTCGATCTACGTCGCGAACTCGATCAATCCGTTTCGCATCGAGGGGCAGAAGACGGTTGCGTTCGAGCTGATGGAGCAGTGCTCGTGGCGCGTGCCGGACCACGTGGTGGTGCCGGGCGGAAATATGGGCAACGGCACGGCGTTCGGCAAAGGTTTTCAGGAACTCCTCGATATGGGATTGATCCGCCGCCTGCCGAAACTGAGCGTGATCCAGGCGGAAGGCGCGGCGCCCGTCGCGCGATTGTTCGCCAAATTAAATCCGGCGCAACGGGCGGGCGAAGAGGAGCTGCCCGAAAAGCTGGAGCCTGTCGAAAATCCGAAAACGCTCGCGACCGCCATCAAGATCGGCGCGCCGGTTTCATGGAAGAAAGCGCTGCGCGCGGTGGTGCGCTCGCACGGGCAGGTGATCGCGGTGAGCGAGCGCGAAATCGCCGACGCGAAAGCGATGATCGGCCGCGACAGCATCGGCTGCGAGCCTGCTTCGGCGACCACGGTTGCCGGGATCAAGAAATTGGCCGCGTCCGGCCATATTCAGCTCGGCGAAGATGTGGTCGCGGTGCTGACGGGCCATGCGCTGAAAGATCCGGACTACATGAGCAACTACCATCGCGGGACGCTCGCGATCGATTCCGGCGCGAAGGATAGCGCCACGCCGCCGAAGCCGATCGAGGGCGCGTTCCAGAACGCACCCGAGCGTGTAGCAGCCACAAAATCTGCTATTCTCGCGAGCCTCAAGCAACGCCACTAGAAGGTTGTCACAAATGTTCGCGGCGGGAGCGAAGAGTGTCTTCAGGGGCTAAAGCCCCGCGATTTGTCGGCCCTTATGTCGGAGCTCAAGCTCCGACCTCCTAACGAGCCTTTGTGAGACGCGTTCGAATGCAAGCAAGAGCACGCGGTGTGGCGGAAGTTTCGCCGACGCCGTCGCTTGAGGATCACTCGCATCCATGAGCCCAGCGCGCAAAAGTTCCTTCGAGGTTCGCGTCCCGGCATCGGCGGCAAATCTCGGCGCGGGATTTGACTGCCTGGGCCTGGCGCTCGAGGTTTACCTGAACGTGCGAGCGTCTCTGCTCGGATCCAGCTCGCGCACCGTGGCGCGCAGCAGCGGCGTGCACGGCACGTCGCAGCTCCCGAAAGATCCCGAGCAGAATTTGATTTTCCGCGCGATGCGGCTCACGGCCGAGCGCGAAGGCTTTACATTGCCGCGCGTGCGCATCGCCGTGCAGAACCAGATTCCCGTCGCGGGCGGATTGGGCAGCAGCGCGGCCGCGGCCGTCGCCGGAATCGCGCTGGGATTTGCGGTTGCCGGGCGGCCGATCGATAAGGACGCGGCGCTCCGCTACGCAGCCGAAATGGAAGGGCATCCTGACAACGTCGCCGCCGCGCTGCTCGGCGGGCTGGTGGTGACGTTCACGCGGAGCGACGGAAGCGTGGTCGCGGTTCGCAAGCGCTGGCCGAAGGTGATCCGGCTGATCGTGGTGACGCCGAACCTGATGCTCGAAACGAAGAAATCGCGCGCGGTTCTGCCCGCGAGCGTGTCTCGAGCCGATGCGGTGTACAACCTGCAAAGGTCCGCGCTTTTCGTGGCCGCGCTCGAGGACCGTCGCTACGAGCTGCTATGGGACGCCATGCAGGACCGGCTGCATCAGCACGCGCGCGAAGCGCTGATCCCCGGTCTCGCCGAGGCGCTCGCGCTGCCGCGCATGCCCGGGCTGCTCGGCGTGGCGCTCAGCGGCGCGGGACCAAGCGTGATCGCTCTCGCCACCGAGCGCTTCGATCAAATCGGCAAGGCCATCGCGCACTGCTTCGAGAAGCACAACCTCACGCCGACGATTCGAAATCTGGAAGCCGCGCAAGAAGGAATTTCTTCCACGCAGAAGTACATCTCGCAGAAGTAATTGTGACGCGTCCGGTAGCGCTGGCCTCCGGCCGGCGGTTTCGTCAAAGATGGCACGCGGAAAGAAAGCCGGCGAGACGCTTTTCGACTCCACTCAGGACAAGCCGGGCTACTCTAGCCAGCCGCGGGGCGATTTTGGGGGCCCGCATCCACTTGTCCGGTTATCCGACTTGCCAGGAGTTATCTGGGGTGCACGTCCGACTGCTATACTCTGCTCGTCGGACATGGCGAAAACACTACTAGATAAGGGGGCACTAGTCGTGGGCGCTGCGGTTTCGCCTTTGACGCTCACCTGGCTGGTTAGCGCAGATCGGAGGCCGCCTACGCATTCGGGCCGTCTCGTATTTTCGCTAGGCATCGTCGTTGCATCGGGCGGCTTCATGCTTCTCTGGTCAACGACTATTGGTCTTCTGGCACGGGTCCGCATGTGGTCGCCTCAATGGACTTATCTAGCGGGTGCGGTGCCATTTTACATACTCGCAATTTGGATCTTTTTCTTTAGCAGCCTCGCGATGCGGTCACTGGGATACACGAGAATGTTAGAGATGGTCGTCTTCGGTTCTCTTTCAGGACTACTGGCTCGAAAGAAAGCGTATCCTCAGTTCTCCGACAAAGACTCCCCGTCCACTCCGCTGCCGCCGCCAACACTTTTTCCAAAGTAACTCCTGATTAACGCGGTGATCTCAATGGGTCGATGCAACACTAGTTCGAAGTCCATTTGGCGGAGTTTAGGAGACCAAATCGGCTCGCGGGCGTCGATTCAAAGAAAACCCCTTCCTGATTAGGTCTAATTGAGTGCAGCCCAGAAGATGAGTCTTTTCTGAAAAGTACGATCGGAAACTCTGATTAGAGGGTGTTGCGTCGACCGTCTGAACCGGCAGCCGAAACCGGAAAAGTGGGTTCCAGTACGAACTTCTCCGGTAATCCGACTTACCAGGCGTTACTGTTAAAGTGCTACGTCGACTGCGGATCTTTACGGAGAAATCAGATTCAACCTACACCTTGCTCCGCGCACGATCATCGACATGTAAACCGAACTTCCTTACTAATCGCGCCACAAGAAATAATCCACTTATGATTGTTAAGACGCCAACAGGGTGTATCGACCCAAGGCTTGGCTCAGTAGTTGACAGACGAGCTATAATGCCGCCTCGTGAGCCCCCGAGGAGAGCGGAATCGCGCGAAGGTCCGCGCGCCGGGAAGATGGGGGTCACCTCTGCATACGAGGGATTAATGAGATGAGAAGACGAAATCGCTCGTTCCTTTTTGCGTTGCTCGTTCCAGCAGTCTTCCTCGTCAGCGCAATCGGCGTCGTTGTGGCGGCTCAGGAACAAGGATCGCAGGCGGTCAAGCAGGAGCTCTGGTCCAATCCCGCCACCTGGCCAGACGGGAAGGTGCCCCGCGCCGGGGACACGGTCACCATTGAAAAAGGCAAGGATGTGCTGCTCGACGTCAGTCCGCCGTCGCTGGGCGGCTTGCAAATCAAAGGCAAACTCAGCTTCTCGGACAAAGCCGACCTCGAGCTGACCACCGAGTCGATCATCGTGCACGGGGAACTGGAAATCGGCACCGAAGCCAAACCCCACACGCGCAAGGCGACCATCACCCTCACCAACAATGTCCCGGGTAACGACCGCGGGATCATGATCGAGGGCGGAACCCTGAACCTGCATGGTGACCGGACGAATTCCTGGACCAAACTCGCTGGAACAGCCAAGGCCGGTAGCGCCAGGATCGAAGTATTGAATGCCAATGGCTGGCGAAAAGGGGACGTGATCGTCCTTGCGTCGACCGACTTCGATTACGCGCAGGCGGAGAAGCGAACCATCGCCGCCATTGCAGGGAACGTGATCACGCTTGATCAGCCGCTAAAGTACATGCATTTCGGCAAAATCACGTTCGGCGTCGATGAGCGTGGTGAAGTCGGCTTGCTGACGCGAAATATTCTTATCCAGGCTTCGGAGGACGCAGAACGCTCCTACTTCGGGGGGCATATCATGGCGATGGCCGGGTCTAAAATGTATGTCTCCGGCGTCGAATTGAATCGGATGGGTCAGAACATGCATCTGGCCCGGTATCCGATCCACTGGCATCTGCTCGGCGAAGGCAAAGGGCAGTACATCGAAAATTCAGCGATTCACGACACCTACAGCCGCTGCGTGACGGTGCATGGCACCAACGACGTGCGAGTGGAAAATAACGTGGCCTACAACACCGTGGGTCACTGCTTCTTCCTGGAAGACGCCGTCGAAACGGGCAACCAGTTCATCCACAACCTGGGAATGATGACCAAGTGTCATCCTGACGGCAAACCCTGTGTTCCGACAAACCTCGGTCCGTTCGGATCGGAGGGCGGCAAGAACTTCGATCTGGACGGCCAGAACGCCAAGGATATCCTGATCCCTTCCGACAACACGGCGTCGACTTTCTGGATCACCAATCCGGACAATATTTACCGGGACAACGTGGCCGCGGGGTCCGAGGCGACGGGCTTCTGGTTCGCCTTGCCGCAGCATCCGACGGGCGCGTTCGCAGGCACGGAAGTCAGCAAGACAACCTGGCCACGTCGAATGCGGGTGCGGGAGTTCAAGGGCAACACCGCCCATTCGAACTTTGACGGTTTCATGTTCGACCGCGGCCCTCGGCCCGATGGCCATTTCCAGACCGGCGGCCATATCGCCCTGGCCAATCCGGCCGACGCGAACAGCCCCATCGTGGAGACGGTCATCGAGGATTTCACCGGCTACAAGAACCGGAATACCGGAATGTGGACCCGCGGTGAGATGGACCTGTACAAGAACTTGAAGCTGGCCGACAACGGCATCGGCTACACGCATGCGTCGGGCAACTTCGGCCGTTCCCCCTTTACGTCACGGGTGGTCGACTCGCTGTTCGTGGGCGAAACCGAGAACATCGGGAACCCCAGGACGCCGGCGGAAATGGCTTACGGCCGCAGCTTGCCGGAGCCTGAACTCCCGGATTTCCCGATCCGCGGCTACGAGTTCTACGATTACCGTCATGAACTGGACAACGACACCTTCGTGAATTTCCAGGACAACGCCACCCGCAAGACCGGAGCGATCTCTTACCTGCTGTATACCAGCTTCGGAATGAGCTCCAACAACACCGTAGAGCGCGCGAAATTCATCAACGCCAAGCCGGTGTATTTCCCACCGATGGAGCATAAGTGGAGCAACGATGATTACGGCAATGGGAGCTACAAGACCGCGGTGTTCCACGACGTGGACGGCTCCGTCAGCGGTGTCCCGGACTCCTACATTCTCATCGATGACGAAGATGACGGAATGGCCATCGACGACGCCTGTGAGATCAAGCCGACCTGGAATGCTGCCGTGTGCAAGGGCGATATCGGACGCTTTGCTGTTGTCGGGCCCGACGGCAGCGGCGGTGCCCCCGGTATCCCCGGCGGCGCCCCTGGCGCAGGTCCTGCCAGAACCGCACCCGCCGGTCCCGGCGCAGCTACCGGTGCTGGCCCAGGCGCTTATCCTGCCCCAGCGGCAGGTCGTGGCGGTCCCGGCGCACCGTTTGGGCGGCCCAGCGGACCTCCCCAGCCGCCAGTCATTGTCAGCCGCAATGGCAAGGAGTTCACCCTAACCGGTGAGACCAACATACGCGCCGGCACGGAGATCAAGGTGACCACCGAAAGGCCGTCCGTGGCACTGCGCCTGAGCGAACTGGATAGCGGCTCGTGGGTGATCTTCGAGCTGCCGGGATTCGCCACGGCAGCTTCGGGTACGCCGCAGGAGAGCCTCGATGCGCTGCGCAAGGCCAGCGCTACCTCGTACTACAAGGGCAAGGACGCGCTGTGGGTCAAGATTGTCTCCAACGGTGAAGGCGCCCGCATTAGCGGCCCTGGCGCCGGAGGAACCAGCGTCGAGGTCAGCCGGTAAGCCGGAATTTGTAGTATGAGCAAGAGGCTCGCCGGGGTGCTTCTCTAGGTTGCCCTGGAACTAATGAAGCTTCGCGTACTCAGACTTAGCAGCGATGAGGATGGGAATGTCCGGGTCGGCGTCCTTCCAAAGTGTGAGGAAATCCTGATAGGCCGCCTTGGCCTTAGCGGTGTTGCCCTGCATGGCATAGGCTCTGCCGATTTGGAGATGCGCGAGTGCTCCGATGGGTTCGATGGCTACAATCCCGCGATGGTCGAGGATTTTCTGGAATTCTGCGGCGGCGTCGATGCCCTGATGCGCAGCCAGATAGGCTTCGCCGCGTACATAAACAGGGTACAAGGCGGTCCAAGGGTAAGCAAAAGCTGTCATCTGCCCTAGCTCATACGGTGCCGCGGCCTTGAGACTCTCAAGTGCCTCAGAAGGATTTCCGCGACTGACCGCAAGCTTCGCGCGTAGGGTTTGCAGGTAGCTGAACTGCCAGATTGTGTTTTCCGGGAACCGCTTTTCCAAATCGTCGGTCAGCGCTTGCGCTCGCCCCTCGTCCCCCGCATACGCCAAGGTGAGCGCAGCTCCGTACTGCACATCGACGCTAGTCGAACGTACGATTGCCAAAGTGGCACGCCGACGCGCGTCGTCCGCGTTGCCGAACAAGGCTTCCCGCAGACCAGCCATGGCAGAGTACGTTGCGGCAGTTTCCTTTTCTCCTGCCCGTTCGGCGGAATCCATCGCCCGGAGGGAAAATTCCCGGGCGTCCCTAAGCCGCCCGGAATAGGCGGCACTCTCAGCCTCCAAACCCAGCAGTTCGTCCTCGACTCCCGACTGGCCCGTCGCCGATGCTGCCTGCTGCGCCAACCCCGCGGCATCGTTCTGCAAGAAAGCAATCTGATAGAGGGGAAGAGAGTAGTAAGCGCTATCCAGTTTGCGTTTGAGAGCTTGCCCATAGGCGGTTTTCGCCTCATCGAGGCGATCCAGAGCGATGTAGTTCCACATGAGAGGGATGTAGGAAACGGGAAAGTCCGGATTCACACGGATTGCCTCCCTGGCTTCTTCAACTGCTTTCTCATATTGTCCAAACACGGGAAGAATTAATGCCGACAAGAAAACATGCGGTAACTCCGCTCGGGGATAAGCCTGCATCCAAAGCTCGCAGGTCTGCTGCGCATTTTTCAAGTTCCCGGTGACCTCCAGATGGAAATTGGCTGAGATGAAGTACTTCTCCGGCTCACTGGTTCGGTCGCGCAGTTCGTATGCCTTTCGGATGTACTCGGCTGCGAGCCCGGATTCTCCAACATCCCCGTACACACGACCCAACCATGCATAGGCCAATGCGAAATTCGGGTCGAGTTCGACGGCATGCTTGAAAAATGGGATTGTCGCGGCAAACCCTGTCGAGAATAAGACTCTCCGGCCGGTGCTGAAAGCTTCGAGGGCTTCCAGCGACGGCGTGGTGGCCTGTTCAAGAGGCATATCAAACTTCTGCACCGTGCTCAGCGACTCGCCCAGTTTGTTCCGGATATCCGAAGCGGTCTTCCCCAAAGCATCGAGCACATGGTTTTTGTCGCTCGCCTGGGCTTCCGTGCTCGCGAGCGTTTCGCCGCTCGCGCAGTTGACAGCTTTGAGAGTCAGTAGGTACTGAACACCAATCTGTGCTATCGAACCGTCGAGGACCGCGGTGCTGCCCGCCCGCTGGCAGAGTTCCCGCGCAATCTCGGGCGTGAGCTTCGCGTCAGGTTTCTGATCCATCATCTGCAGGGTCCGCTGGACTTGCTCGTCAGAGATAATGCTCAAGAACGGTGATTGTTCCAGTTGTACAGATAGTCCCTGCCGCAGCGTGCCGTCAAATACGGGATCACCGGTTGTGTTCGTGAAATCCGCGAGGACAATCGAGTCTTTTTCGCTCAGCTTCGGAGCGCGGTGGAAATAGAAGTAACTGCCGACGATAAGCACCACGGACGCGATGGTAGCGGAGATGAATACCTTCCAACCCATTCCTAGCGGCGCGCGTACTTGATTTGAAGCACTCCCCGTTCGGTCCAGCGGGGCGATAAATCGATAGCCTACGCGGGCGAGAGTTTCGATGTAGAGCGGATGATCCGCCGAATCGCCCAACGCCGCACGCAACTTCTTTACGGCGCTATTCATCCCGTGCTCAAAGTCTACGAAAGTATCAGCCGGCCACAAGCGCTGGCGGAGTTCTTCGCGGGTAACTACCTCACCTGCATGCTCCACAAGGATGGCTAGGATGTCAAACGGCTGACCGGATAATCTCACCCGAATGCCGTGTTTGCGGAGTTCGCGCGAGGGGAAACTTACTTCGAAGGAGCCGAAGCTCACTCTGCGGAGTTGGCTTTGGGGCTCGGACATTGCTAACCAGTCATCTGCCGCGAAGTTTAGCACCAATATAAACCAGCGGAAAGGCGAGCGATTGCAGACATTCGAACAGCTAAAGCCCCTTCCTTGAGCGGCTTACTCGGACATATGCGTCTTACCGCGAAACCATTTGCCAGGCATTGATCATTCGACGCGAGGGGCGCACGGTGCGCCACATGTCCGCAAGCTCTCGAAAGAGATGCGGACTCCGGCGAGCGCCGAACAGGCACACCGGCCAATTTCAAGGAGGAAGACGACCATGAAGCTTATGACCAGGCTAGACACAACGAAAGTAGTGTTGTTTGCAACCCTGCTGCTGGCAACCTGTTTCTCTGCAAGTTCGGCCAATGCTCAATCAACCTTTAGCGGCAAATTTACGCTGCAGCACGAAACCCGCTGGGCCGATGCCGTCCTGCCGCCCGGCGAGTATGTAATCGCATTGGATCGCATCAACTCCAACGGCCCTGTCATCGTCAGGATCCGAAACGCAGCAAGCGGCAAGCCAGTAGCGATGGTGTTGTCTGCGAACGTGGATACCGGCACCGAGGACATAAGCGCGCTGCTCACCGCTTTCCAGGGGCACCACTGGGTGGTTTATTCGCTCCAGGTAGCGAAACTGGGCCAGGTCTTCGTCTATGACCGGGCTCTCGCCAACGGACAAGCAACTGAAGAAGTGGGGAAGACGCAGGTTGTGCCGGTGACCGTGGCCAAGGAATAGCGATGGCGTCACTGCTGCTACCTCATTCGATTGGGGACGGGATCAATTACAATGCGAGAGATTCCGTCCTCCCAAGAAGCCCGATCTCGTCTAAACGACTGCCACGAGGAGCCTCACCTCCTGATTAACGCTGCCAGCTCAGAGGGTCGACGCAACACGCAGGTCGAACCCAACTTACATTGAAAACAAAGGCTAAATCGCTCGGTAGGATTAGATCAGCCGGAACACTACCCTGGCTAGGTTTCGACGGAGTACCGCCAACAGATCGCTTTTCTCGGGAAAGTAATTGCCGCATCAATTGATTAGATGGTGTTGCATCGATCGGTTGAGCTGGCACGACTAACCGGGAGTTGACCCGAAATCGACCGGTTGGCGCCAGGGAACGCGGTCCCGATGAGTCTTTTTCGTTGGTCTCCCCGTATAGCTCAGTATCCAAACGTCGCGGTAGTGGCAGACGGGGAGGCGGAGCAATGAGCATCAACGATTTACCGGCGATTATGGGAACAGTTCTGATTGTTGCCGGCCTCGTCCTAGTGGGCGTTTCCACATGGTCCCGTACCGAGGGGAGTGAAAAGACCACTCAGGCCGGGGCGCTCATCATTGTGGTCGGCGCATTCCTCTTGGGGCTGTCGATATTCGTGTCGCATGGAAAATAGAACTCAGGTCCGCGCCATTCAAATTTCCAGAAGCGGACTGCGCGTTACCATTCCATCTGGAAGGGGTGGCGAGTGTAAGAGTCCCAACATACCCTAGGAAGTGTAGGGGCCGAAGCTGGCCGTCACTGTGTCGCTTTCATCAGCGTTTGAGAGGATGTGCACGGCGAAGGTCTCTCCGCCGGGTTCTACGCGGATAACGATGTGTCCGGCGCGCGACTTGAGGTCGTCGGTCTTCTTATTGGCGATGCGATTCTCCTGCTTGACCAAGGTTGCGAAAACGTCGCGGTTCCCGGAGTAGATGGCTTTGGAGTAGAGCGCGTCCAGCACATTGACGGTTGGGTGCGCGGAGTCCCAGGTCGGGATGACAAAGACCTGCGGCTGCAGTGCGCGAACATACCGGTCGCCATTGGCATTGAAGTAGCCATGGTGGTTAGCGACGGCCACACTAACCGGGCCGCACACTTCGGCGGCGGGAGATTCGGAGTCGCGCCAAGGATCGCGGCCGTAGTTGGTGTAGTTGGTGAGATCGCCGCCGGTGTAGTAGCCGAATTTTCCATAGCGGAGACGAATGGCGCAGGAGCAGGGATTCTCCGCGGCGTAGTCGGCAGGCTTGAGAGTTGATACTTCTGGAAAGAGCTTTCTTGTCTGCTCGCCCTTGCCGGTCCAGACCTCGCCGTTGGCAATCAGGTTGCGTATCTCAAAGCTGGGGTGGTCGGCCGATTTGTGCTGCAGGGCAAATTGGTCTTTGGAGCCGGGCCGAAAACGCTCGACCGTTTTGCCAGTCTTGATTTGCGCTTGAAGGAACGCGCGATAGTTCTTCTGGAAATCGATATCCGCAGGCGCTGGATAGGTGTAGTCGGGCCATGCCCGATCAACGAACCTCTGGATCGGGACGATGGCGGCCACGTCGGAAACGCCTGTAAGACGGTACGTGCCGTCGGAGGAGAGCGGACCGTCCGGCGGGAGATAGCCGACATGATCGCCGTGCAAATGCGTGAGCAGGAAGGTGTCAATGGTTGGAAGTCCACTGGCGTCGAAACGCCGCTTCACATAGCGGCCGATCCACTCGCCGGGACGATGCTGGCTTGAAGGAAGCGGATCGCTGAGATATGGCGTGGCGCCATAAATGGCGCCGGCATCGACCATCATGGTGGTGCCATCGGGCAGGATCAACAACGTACTGTTGCCGCGATTGTTGGCGATCTGGTGGATTTCGAGTATGCCTGGTTTCCATGCGGGGAGGGCTTTGAAAACGGGTGCCGCAGCGCGGAGAAGCTTTGGGGGAAGGCTTTCAAACGCGGCAAGGGCAAGCGAACTGATTAGAAATCGGCGACGTGGAAGCATGGCGTATAGTATGCGCTGCTTTCAGTTCTTTCATACGTAAGTCCCCATAAAAGTCAGGATTCCATCGTGACTACCCCGAGGCAAAATCGGCGCGCACTGCTTCGAGAAACACGACCTCGCGCCCACGATTCGAAATCTGGAAGCCGCGCAAGAAGGAATTTCCTCCACGCAGAAGTACATCTCGCAGAAGTAGTTTGGCGCCTCGGCTAGCCCGTGCCGCCTGCCGTACCGGCTTGCTGTTTCAGAGGATCCGCGTTTGCTGCAACTACGGGCGGCTTTGTGCGCGCTACCCGCGCAGCCCCCTAGGACTAATTAGGCGGTGACGCGTCAAATGTGGAATGCTGGCGGTAAATTAACGGATTTGATATCGTTTCGCGAAAGATCGGTCAGGAGCGATGAGATGCCTTGGCTGAAATGCGCATTAGGCAGTTTGATTTTGGGCGCGGTGGTTTCCGCGTCCGCTTGGGCGCAATCTTCGAATCTCGCCACGGAATCCGATCCCGATTCACAGCCCGCGCGAAGTTTCCAGATTCAGGTCCGCACGCTCTTCAATCAGGAGAATTTCAGCCAGCTCGATGAGATCGTGGAGGCAGCGCGGTCGCAAAAGCAGCGCTTCCTCGGCGGAGGATGGAAGCTGAAAGCGTTGTACAACGCACTGCGCGGCCCGGGCTCACTTACCTCCACAGACGATGTGTGGAACGCTCACATCGAGCGGCTGGAGCGGTGGATCGCGGCGAGTCCTAATTCGAGCGCGCCCCGAATTGCGCTCGCGGGAGCCTATGTACGCTTCGCATGGAAAGCCCGGGGGAACGGGATGGGCGATACGGTGACCTCGGAAGGTTGGAAGCTTTTCGCGGAGCGAGTGCAGAAGGCTCGCGATACGCTGAATGACGCAAAGTCGGTATCCGCGGCCGATCCGCAGTGGTATTGGGAAATGGAGACGGTCGCGCTGGCGCAGGGATGGAGCCGCGACACGACGGAAAAATTGGTTGAGGATGCGAGTAACGTCGAGCCCGGCTATTTCTACACGTACAACCAGTACGTAAACTACTTGCTGCCGAAATGGTACGGCCAACCCGGAGACTCAGAGGATTTTCTGAAATCTATTTCGGACCGGATAGGGGGAGCCGAGGGCGACTTCATTTATTTCCAGGTCGCGATGGATTTGAACTGCTGCCGTCCGAGGGCGCAGATGCCGAATCTTTCGTGGGATCGCGTCAAGCAGGGCTTCGCAGCGCTCGAGAAGCTCTATGGCAGCACCAATCAGCAGTTGAACGCGTTCGCGTTCATGGCTGTGCGGCAGGGGGACAGCGAGGCGGCGCAGCAGCTCTTTACGCGCATCGGCGACAACTGGGACGAAAATGTCTGGGGCACCAAAGACAGATTCGAGCGCAGCATGGCGACGCTGAGCCTTGAACCGAAGAACGATGTGACCGACGCAGCGCGCTGAACTCTAAATAATATTTGCGCGGCGGCCAGAGGCCATCGCAGTTTTTCGTCGTTAGCCATTGGCGCCCGCTTCGATCAAATCGGCAAGGTCATCGCACACGGTGCTGCGATTCGTTGGGCTCCGGGACGGAGCGCGGGCGTTATTTCTTCAGAAGGGATGGCCAGTTCAGGATCACGGTGAAGGGCGCCTGGATATTCTGCTCCGCAAACAGAAAGCGTTGGCCGTCTCGCGTCACATCCCAATGGTTTTCGGTGACATAACCGGAATACGGTGGCGACTGGAAAAGAGGTTTGGGCACGCCGGCTCGGAACACGGGGCTGCTCGAAATATCGACAGCCATCAGCATGCCGTCGGAAGCGATGTAGTACAGCTCTTTCCCGTCTCCGCGCCATCGAGGCTCATTTCCTCCCGTCGTGGAAATCAACCATTTCCCGCCCGTATTGCCGGAGGTCGCTGCGGTGGCCGGCGAAAACGTGCGGACGTAGACCTCGTTTCGTCCGGACTCATCGGAGGCGTAGGCGACCAAATGTCCATCGGGCGAGAAATGCGCATTGTCGCTCAGGGACGCCGTGCCCTCGAAAAGGAACGGTTTTTTGTCGCCCTCGAGCGGAAGCACCCATAAGTCTTCCTTTGCTCCCTTTGTCGATTGTCCAGTCGACTGATAAAGCAAAAAACGTCCGTCGCGAGACCAGTCCGTGAGCCACTTGTCATCGCTCGACTTCAGAAGAACATCCTCACCAGTTACGCCACTCGCCAGCTTCTGATAGAGATCGTATTCGCCAGCACTTTTCGATCCGTAGATGATTCGGCTGCCATCCGGAGACCATGCCCCCAGGATGGCCGACGAAGAACCAAATGTGAACCGCGTGCTGGTACCCCTCGAGAAATCAACCAGCCAGAGAGTCTCTGTAGTGGGATTTGATGGATCATCCGAGCGACTGACAACGGCGCGAGTTCCATCGGGAGCCAGAGAGATCGTGTCGTAAGCGCCCGGATCGCCGGCCGTGCCAAGTACCCGCCCCTGCCGGTCGAACCATGTGAGATGAGAAAGTCCCCCCAGGCCCGTCCTGTAGACCACCACACCGTTGGTCGAAGTCGAGAAGTAAGCGTATCGTTGGAGAGCTCCAAGCTGCTCAGCCAGCGGGACTGGCTCGCCGGTAAGTTCCAGCCGGCGCGCATCGAAAGGCTGCGCCAGTAGCACGCGGTCGCGAACGAACAAGATGTAACCGGGCCGCCCGTCGGAGGGCGGCATGTAAGCGGGCTGAGAGGTGCTGGTCAATAGCCGCTTCAAACTTTGCTCGGCGGGCTTGGCATCCAGCGAGCCTACGTAAATCCCGCTGTTTTCAGGCGTGTCCGATCCGCGCTCGTAAAGGAAGTGGCGTCCATCGGGAAGGAAAACAGGAAAGCCGTGGAAGGTCTCTTTCCGCGACGAATCGACTGAGGTTACCGGGGTTGCGATCCCGCCATTCTCCGAGACCTGCATGAGGCCCAGGTCGCTCCTGGCGTTCCCGAAGACGATCACACCATCGGGGTTCCACGTTCCGCCGATTAAGATCCCACTCATGCCGCACAACGTCTGAGCCGGTCCGCCGGAGACATCGACCTTCTTCAACTCTCCGCCATCGCCGAATGCAATATACCGGCTATCGGGACTCCAGAAAAAAATCGAGATGTTATTCGATGAAAATTCCGCGCCAGACAAAGGGTGCGCCTCGAGTGAGTCGAGCGAGCGTATCCACAATCCGAAACGGCCATCCGGCCCCTCTGCGGCGAAGGCCAACTGGCGGCCGTCGGGCGAAAGGGCGAACGGGATGGTCAGCACCGCCGTTTTCGTCTGCGGCAAGGGAATTGTGAAGCGCATCAATCCGGCCGGAGCAGTCCGAGTTTCGCCGAAGTAAACGAAGGCGAGCGATACCAAGGCGATGAACAGCAAAGCTGCAACGGACCACGGCATCACGCGACGCCAAACGGGCACTGTAATGCCGCGCACCTGCACGGCCTCTGGAGCGCCGGAGAGGATTTCGTCGATTGAGATGCGTGCGTCGCCGATGGCTTGTATCCGCTGCTTCGGATCTTTCTGCAAGCAGCGCTGCAACAGGACCTGAACACGCGTGGGGATCGCCCGAGGCAGTTGCGACCAATCCGGATCGGCGCGTATAACGGCCGCCAACGTGTCCGTAACGGTCTCGCCCGGGAACGCCATCTTCCCCGTCAGCATCTCGTAGAGCACGCAGCCGAAGGCCCAGATGTCTGCGCGGCGATCCGCAGACTTGCCTTTCGCCTGCTCGGGCGACATGTACGCCGCCGTGCCTAGAAGAACTCCGGCCTGCGTGGCCATCCGGGTGAGAGTCGGAGAGTTCGAGATGTCTTCCGGCGTCATCTCGGTGTCCATTGCTTTCGCCAGGCCGAAATCGAGGATCTTGACGGTGCCGTCGGCGGCTACCTTGATATTCGCGGGCTTGAGATCGCGATGGACGATGCCCTTTTCGTGCGCGTATTCGAGCGCCTCGCAAATCTGCTTGGCGATGCGCAGGGCGTCCTCGAGGGGAATCGGGCCTTGCGCGATACGATCGGCGAGTGTTGGCCCCTCGGCCAATTGCATCACCAGGGCGTGCGTGTTTCCGGAGTCTTCCAGGCCGTAAATCGAGGCGATATTCGAGTGATCGAGCGCGGCGAGGACCTTAGCTTCGCGCCCGAAGCGGGCCATGCGCTCGGGGTCGCGCGCAAAAATGTCGGGCAAGACTTTGATGGCTACATCTCGACCGAGCTTCGAATCTCGCGCGCGGTAAACCTCTCCCATCCCGCCTGCACCGAGCGGTTGGACGACTTCATATGGGCCAAACTTGCTGCCTGAGGCGAGGGCCATTGGGTTCACGGATTATAGCCGAAAGACCGTCGGTGGCGCACAGCGCGCCGCCTCCCTTGCCACATGCGTGATTAACGCTGCCAGCTCATCCGGTCAAGTGGAATGCTAGTACGTCAAACGTCCGGTTATCTGACTTAACGGGACTTGACCCAACTGGCTGTGATAAATTCCGCCCGTATGAGGCATTTCAAGGCGCTTGTTGCCGATTCGTCGTAAGCAGATCGCACCAGCCGCACTCGTTGCGGAAATGCGGCACCAAAGTTTTTCAAAGGAGTGTTTTCATGCGACCCGCGTCGTTCTGCATTGCGACGATCCTTGTATTGGCAGGATGGTTTGTCTCCCCGGCGGTCATCGACGAGCCGGTTCACGTTGATTCCGGTTTAGTCTCGGGTATCGCGGGATCGGATCCCGCTGTCCGCGTTTTCCTTGGGATTCCGTACGCCGCGCCACCCGTCGGAGAACTGCGCTGGCGCCCGCCGCAACCCGCGGCGCATTGGGACGGCGTTCGGAAAGCCGATCAATTCGGGGCGATGTGCATGCAGCCGGCATTCCGCCGCGGCCCGATTCCTCCGGCGAATCCGCCCAAAATGAGCGAGGACTGCCTCTTCCTCAACGTCTGGACCGCGGCCACTTCGGCCCGCGCGCGGCGGCCTGTGATGGTCTGGATTCATCCCGGCGGCTATCAAACCGGCTCCGGATCGAGTCCGGTCAACAACGGGGAAGCATTGGCCAAGAAGGGCGTCGTGGTCGTCACCATCAACTACCGGCTGGGCGTGTTTGGATTCTTCTCGCATCCCGAGTTGACTAAGGAATCCGAGCATCATGCGTCCGGCAACTACGGATTCATGGACCAGGTCGCCGCGCTGCAATGGATTCAGAAGAACATCGCAGGATTTGGCGGCGATCCGCACCGCGTGACCGTTTTCGGCGATTCGGCCGGAGCAGCGAGCATTGCCAATCTCATGGGATCGCCGCTCGCGAAGGGGCTGTTCCAGCGGCGGTTCGGTGAAAGCGGCGCGTGGATGGGACTTTCTCTCGCACCCACGCGAACGCTCGCGGAGGCGGAAGAAGCCGGCGTGAAAATGGCCGAGGCGCTGCACGCTCAAAGCCTGCAAGACCTGCGCGCGATGCCGGCGGAAGATTTGCTCAAGGGCGGCCGCGGCGGCGGACCCGTGATCGATGGATGGTTTCTTCCCGAAGACGTTGGAACGATCTTCGCCGAGGGCAAGCAGAACGATGTGCCGTTAATCAGCGGATCGAACGAGGACGAAGGAACGTTCTTCCTGCAACCCACGACGGCCGAGAAGTTCATCGAGCGTTCGCGCGCGCGTTTCGGCGACCAGGCGGACGCGTTCCTGAAGCTCTATCCGGCGGACACGGACGAGCAAGCGAACGCGTCGCAACTTGCCGCGTTTCGCGATGAGCTGGCGTTTGTGAACCGCATTTGGGCGCGCGCGCAGAGCAAGACCGGGCATTCGAAAGCGTTTCTCTATTACTTCACGCATCAGCCTCCTCCGCCCGCTGGCTCGACTTCTCGCGGCGGCTTTGGTTCGGGCGCTACTCACGGATCCGAAGCCCAGTATATTTTCCAAAACCTGCTGCCGCCCCGCGCGTGGACGGACCTCGATCATCAAGTTTCGGACATGCTCTCGTCGTATTGGGTTAACTTCGCGACGCGCGGCGATCCAAACGGAAAAGGTCTGGCGAAGTGGCCTGCGTTTAACGAAAAAATGAGCGATCGGCCGATGGTCTTGGGCGATCGAGCTGAAATTGGGCCAGCGCCGAATCCCGCGCAGCTCGCGTTTTTCGAACAGCTTTACGAGAAGGGACCAATACACCAGGAGAATTGACGATGGAATCTGTGGCGACCAGCAAGAGCCACCAGAAGCCGGCCGGAAGGAAACTGAATGTGGTGCTGTGGATCATTCAGGGCCTGCTGGCCCTTGTGTTTTTATTTGCGGGCGGCGTGAAGCTCGTCGTGCCCATCGCGGCCATGGCAAAACAGACTGGACTGCCAGGCGGGTTTCTCCGATTTATCGGCGCGTGTGAGGTGTTGGGCGCGATCGGCCTGATCCTTCCCGGAATCACGCGAATTCGGACTGGCTTGACCTCTCTGGCCGCTTCCGGACTGGTGATTATCATGATCGGTGCAACCTGGATTACGGTCGCGAAAGTCAGCATACCCTCGGCATTGTTTCCTCTGGCAGTTGGACTGCTCGCGGCATTCGTTGCTTACGCCCGATCAAGGCTGGCTCCGCTGCGCGAATCGGCCCGGCCTACAACGTAGGCTGCAAGTGCTGCGTTAATCGCGACTTTGGCCGGTCGCGGCCCGCGCATTGTATTGTATTGGTGTTTACGCGGTACGAATCGGCGCCGGCGGTACGACGACCTCAATAAGTCCGGTCGCCACGTCGTACACGAGGCCTGACGTAAGCCACGCGCCCGGCAATGCGGGAATCGCCCGTAACGCAGCAACGTCGACGGCGACCGCCGCGCGGGGATCGGTGACGGCCTTTCGCTTGAGTTCACCTTCCTGGATTTGAAAATAGTGCGCCAGCTTGGCGGGGTCGGCGGCCAGGCGAGCCATGCCGCAATCGGTGTGCTGAAGCACGATGAGGTGAAACTCCCCGCCGCCTCCCGGAATCTCTCCGGCCATCTCACCGATTCGCCCGAGCAGGCCCAACTGCTCCAATAACCCCGGGGTGACTCGTCCGCCGATGTTGCGCAGCACGACGGCCTCGCCCGGTTTAATGCCAAGAACATGAGCCGGATCCGCGCGCATGTCGGCGCAACCGATGATGATCGCCTTTACGTTGGGCATCGCCCGCTGCAGCGAGGGCATCAGTGTGTCCGCATCAGACTGCTCAGCGGCAAATTCCTTGTTGCGTTGCAGCAAGCGATCGAGATTGTTCATGCGGATTCTCCGTGAGATTGTTCTGTTCTAACATCAGGATTGTAAAGCCTGGCGGGTCTTAGTAGAAATCCAATCGAGCTACGGTAAAGATCGGCGTTCGAGTGCGGCTGCCTATCGGCGAGCGGAGGCGGGGAAGTTTCTCATGAGCCAATCGACCGTCAGTCTGGCGTAGGATTCTGCGAGCGGGCCGGGCGTCAAATAGTGGCTCGCACCCTTCACCCAGATCAAGTCGCGCTGCGGCGACGCCGTCAGGCTGTCGTAAATCGCCTGAGCGTTCGGCGGGAGGGCCAGCTCGTCCTTCTCGCCGTGAATCACCAGGGCGGGAACCTTGATCTTCGGGCCGTATTTGACTGAGCTGGGCGCGCTCGGATCGCTCGGCGCTCCGAAAAAGCTGATCAGCGACTTTGCTGTTCCCATCACGGACACGGCGCCGGGAAACCAATTGTCATAGGCGACGGGTTGCTCTCCCTTGCTTTGCGCCACCAATTCGCGCGCGTGCCTGAGCGTGTCCTCCAGGCGCCGCTTGTCCGCTTCGCTGCTGCGAACTTGAAACTCCAGATACGGCGACGGAATCGAAGCCATGAAGCCGACCGCCTTCACCGCAGGGTCGTTGCGCTCAGCCACATATTGCGCCATGCGAGCGCCGCCAAGGCTGATGCCTAGAATCGCGATCCGCGCGTAACCCTTCGATTTTGCGTACGCGACGAAGGCGGCGATGTCCTTCACCGCGTCGCTATATTCCGCGTAGGCGTTGTTGTACGAGGCGCGCATGTTGCCAAGCAGGAACGCGTAGCCGTTGTCCGTCAGCGCACTGGCAAGAGGCGAGTAATCATGCGCCGGAAACAATGCCGCGCCCGTCGTGCCCCCGGGCACCATGATCACCAGCGAATCGCCGGCCTTCTGCGGCTCCCACAGCAGGCCGTTGAGCGCAACTTTGTCTTCCGCATGGATCAGAATCAGATCCAGCCGGCTTTGCGACCGCGCAATCGGAGTGGTTGCCATGGCGGAAACTATATTCCAGTCATGCTCGTCCGATCAAGGATCTGAGGAGATGGCTATGAGCTGTCCCGCGGGCGAACCGAACTTGATCCATTGCGAATATTCCCAGCCGTTCCGCCACATCCGGCACGCCGAACCGCAGGTCTTCGGGCGATGCAGTTGACGGCAGAAGAGCCGCTGTCGTAACGTAGCGTTCAAATTTTTGAGGGCCCTTTATTTTTTGACTCAGCGAGGTGAATCCACATGAAGAGAATCTGCGCCTTGGTTTTCTTTCTTGCAGCTCCGATCGCAGTTATGGCCCAAGGGTCCGCTTGCTCGGAGCAGACGATCCGCGATGCCGTTCAAAATAGGACGATCAGGTATACCGACGACAACTTCTTTTGGTCGGGTGGTTATGACAAACCGATGATCGGAAAGGCTCAGCGGGAGGAAGGTAGGAAGAAGGCGGAAGCCGAGGAACCAAGAAAGAATGAGGTTAATGCGGATCACCCGCAGCGAGTCGTTGTTTCGAAGTCCGGCGATATGGCCTACGAATACGGAAGCGGTGAGATGAGTTACGACGAACAAAAGACGGGCAAACACGTTTCATTCCAGATCGGCTATCTCCGTGTCTGGAAGTCGGTCGATGGTCAATGCGAAGTGGCGGCCACTATGGTCAAACCTGTAGAGAGCACCATTAAGTCGCGCTAACCAGGACTTAGATCCCAGCCCTAAAAATTTTAGCGGGCCAGCAAGAGCGACAGGCGTCTCTCGCTCTTATTGATTTCCGAGGCGGTTTCTTCGGCGCGCAAAGGCCCAGAGGGATCCCAGACCGCCAACCAAGAGAAGCAACGAACTCGGCTCGGGCGTGCTGGCCGGTGGACCCACGGGCGGCGTTGACGATCCGGACGGCCCTCCGCCCGGGTAGACCGGGAAGTAGACCGGGGGGATCGTCGAGCCCAGCAGGCCGCCGGGAGAACCGCCGCCCGGCGGGATCAAAGGCGCGCCAACTTCAGGAATCTCATCGGGCAGATAGTTGCCGGCGAGAAGCTCTGGGATTGCTGCGGGCTCCTGAATCGGCGCCGGCGAGTTCAGGGCTTCGGCGGAAGGCTGCGCCGCGGAGGTAGGCCCGGCGGCGTGATCCGAAAGGCGGTTGCCGCAGCGGGTGCGCGCCATGTGAGTCCCGTCGGTAATCACTTCCTCACCCTTGTTGAGCCTGAGTTCCCGGTTCGTCCAGAAGACGTGGTCGCCAAGGCGATAGGAGACGTATTCCATACGGTCGCTGTCGAGGCGAATGATGCGCACTTTGGCGAGATCGAAATCGGCGTAGTGGTGCGCCACCACCTGGTCGTGCCCGATTGCGCTGCTGAGTTCCTGCGCGCTGTAGGCGCCGCCCGGAATCACCGAGTAGGGATACAACGGGCGGACAGGCAGTTTGGCATCAGATTGGGACCCGAAGAGGTTTTCGCGCACTTCCGTAGGCTGGGACGACAGGCGCGCGGAGGGACCCGGGTGATGAGGTTCTGTATCTCGTCCAATAAATGGTAGGGCTAGAAGTACCGGGACGCACGCTACCAGCAGGGCAATTCTGAGGTTACTGCTGAGGGGACTGCCCCTTACGAACAACCGCTCAACGAGTGCTTCGAGCTTATGCATCAATTGCGGTTCCTATCTATATCCGACGAGGCCCCGGTGAAGAGAACATAGCAATTGCCGGGCCAGTGACGGATCCCATTTTCCCTTACGCTCCAACACTTTGCGAAGACACGGTGCAGGCGACGGGAAGCCCGATACACGGCTGTGGAAACCGTCTTCCGGCCCGTATTCATTCGGTACGGCACATGTTAGTTAGGCTGTTGAGCTTTGGTGAAAGCTTCAGGCGAGCATCAGCGAGAGGAGGGTTCTCACAAAAATGCTACTACCTTGACGCGCGAGCCGTCCCCGAGACGGATCGCCATACATCGAACAAAACTCACCTGACCTGAGTACTCCTCGCCTGTCGCAGACGAAGGCTCTCCGCGAGCTCCCTGTGCCACTTCCAGAACATTATGCCAAGCACGGCCACGGGCGCGAACACGCACAGAACCGACGCCAAGATCACGATGAGCAGCAGGAAGAGATTGAGCAAGGAACCCATCATGGAATCATCCGGCCAGATGGAGAACTCGAACCCGGCAATTTTGACGCACGCGCCTCACCTGCGTCAAGCACAAACGCTGGCTCGCCCTGCCCGAGGAGGGCCCACGCGATGGAATCCTCCTTCAGTTTGACGAAACCTGCCGCGGGAGCCAGCCATCGAACCTTAGTGGGCTTCGCTGAGATTCTGGATTCGCCGTCCGATTGACGTATCTCGCTGTTTCGCGCTACCTGCGACACTGCTCGCTCTGCATACGCTTTGCGCCGAGGCGCCCGCTCCGGGATTTCGCTCCGCGCGTGCGATAATACCGCGGGGCGATCCGGGAGAAGTTGGCTGAGGCGAGCCGCCTATGGCGGCCTCTCAGCAGGATTTTAGGAGCTGTGGATCGATGTGGATTGTTCGACTCGCCTTACGCCGTCCCTATACCTTCGTGGTTGCGTCGATCCTGATCTTGATCCTGGGCGTGGTTTCGATCTCCCGCACGCCCGTCGATATCTTCCCTAATATCGACATTCCCGTAGTCAGCGTTTTGTGGCAATACACGGGCCTTTCGCCGGAGGAGATGTCCGACCGGATCGTCTACAACTATGAGCGCTCGCTGACGACGACGGTCAACAACATCGAGCACATCGAGTCGCAATCGCTAAATGGCCGCGCCATCGTGAAGATTTTCTTCCAGCCGGGCGTACAGATTGCCAGCGCGGTGGCGCAGGTAACGGCAATCTCCCAGTCGTCGGTGCATTCCATGCCGCCCGGAACGCAGCCGCCGTTCATCCTGCAATACAGCGCTTCGACGGTTCCTATCCTGCAGCTTGGCATTTCGGGCCAGGGGCTTTCCGAGCAGGAGCTAGGCGACCTTTCCCAGAACTTCCTTCGCGTCGGTCTGATCACAATCCCGGGCGTCGCGGTTCCCTATCCGTACGGCGGAAAGCAGCGCCAAGTCCAGGTGGATCTGAATACGCAAGCGATGCAGGCTCAAGGGCTGTCGCCGGTCGACGTCGAAAACGCGATCACCGACCAAAACCTGATTCTCCCCGCGGGCACCGCCAAGATCGGTTCCTACGAATACCAGGTGGACATGAATGGGGCGCCGCAAACGATCGAGGAACTGAACAATTTGCCGGTGAAGCAGGTGGGGAATTCGACCATCTACATTCACGACGTGGCCAACGTCCGGGACGGTTTCCCTCCGCAGACGAACATCGTGCGCGTGGACGGAAAGCGGGCGGCTTTGCTGTCGATTCTGAAGAACGGCGACGTCTCGACGCTGGACATCATCTCGGACGTGAAGAAGCTGTTGCCGACGATCGAAGCCCAGCTCCCGCCGACATTCAGGGCCCAGCCGCTCTCGGATCAATCCATATTCGTGCTGGCCGCGATCCACGGCGTGGTTCGCGAGGGCGTGATCGCCGGATGCCTGACGGCATTCATGATCCTCGTTTTCCTCGGGAGCTGGCGCAGCACGCTGATCATCGCCGTGTCCATTCCGCTCTCGGTCTTGACGTCCCTCATCGTGCTCGGGGCGCTCGGAGAGACCATCAACATCATGACGCTCGGCGGGCTCGCGCTGGCGGTCGGCATTCTTGTGGACGACGCCACGGTGGAAGTCGAGAACATCAACCGGAATCTGGATCAGGGCAAGGAAATCATTCAGGCGATTTTGGACGGCGCGTCGCAGATCGCGGTGCCCGCCCTGGTGTCCACACTCTCGATTTGCATTGTTTTCGTGCCGATGTTTTTCCTGTCCGGCGTGGCCAAGTATCTTTTCGTGCCTCTGGCGGAGGCCGTCGTTTTCGCGATGCTGGCTTCTTACCTGCTGTCGCGCACGCTGGTGCCGACCATGGCGCGCTATCTGCTGCTTGAACAAACCGAGGAGGAGCGCAAGGAGCTCACCGAGAAGTCGCGGAATCCGTTCGTACGAATGCAATCGCGATTTGAAATCGGTTTCGAACGCTTCCGCGAACGGTACCATGGGCTGCTGGCCGCCGCGATTCATCACCGGAAACTGTTCGCGGTATGCTTTTTGTCGGCTTGCGTCCTGTCGTTCGCGCTGATTCCCATGGTGGGCCAGGATTTCTTTCCGCACGTCGATAGCGGGGAATTCAGCTTCCACTTGCGCGCTCCTACTGGAACGCGGATCGAAGAGACGGCCGCTCTCTGCGATCACGTCGAAAATGACATTCGTTCCCAGATTCCGCGCAATGAGCTCGTCACCATCATCGACAACATCGGGCTTCCGTACAGCAGCATTAATTTGTCGTACAGCAACTCGGCGCCAATCGGGACGGGTGACGCCGACATACTGGTCGAACTGGCTCCCAAGCACCGTCCGACCCAAGAGTACGTTCGCGAGCTGCGCGTCAAGCTCAACCGGGACTTCCCCGGAGTGCAGCTCTACGACATTCCAACGGACATGGTCAGCAATATTCTGAACTTCGGCCTGCCGGCGCCGATCGATATCCAGATCGCCGGGAGAAACTTGCTTGCCGACCGACAGTTTGCCGACAATCTCCTGAACCGGCTGAAAATCGTGCCGGGAATCGTGGATCTGCGCATCCAGCAGCTCTTCAACGAGCCGCGATTGCACATCGAGATGGACCGGACCAAGGCCAAAGAGATCGGCTTGAACGCTGCCGACATCGCGCAGAGCCTGCTCATTTCCCTCAGCGGAAGCTTTCAGACGCAGCCGGCTTTCTGGCTCGATCCGCGGAACGGCGTGAGCTACAACATCTCCACGCAGACGCCGGAATATCGGAACGATTCGCTTCAGAAGCTCGAGAACATTCCGGTCACCGGCCCAGGCACGAACCAATCGGAGATTCTGGCGAGTCTGGCTTCCTTCAATCGCGGCTCCGAAATGGCCGTCGTGTCGCATTACAACGTCGAGCCGGTGATCGATATCTTCGGCGCGGTCGACGGGCGCGATCTCGGTGGCGTGGCGCGGGATATCGAGCCGATCATCGATCGCAGCCGGAAGGAATTGCCTCGCGGATCACAGGTCAACATCCTGGGCCAGATCAATACGATGAACCAATCGTTCATCGGCTTGCTGTCGGGCTTGGGATTCTCGATCGTCCTGGTGTACCTGTTGATCGTGGTGAATTTCCAATCGTGGCTCGATCCGTTCATCATCTTGATGGCCTTGCCGGCGGCGCTGGCGGGAATCGTGTGGTGCCTGTTCGTCACGGGAACGACGATCAGCGTCCCCGCGTTGACCGGCGCGATCATGTGCATCGGCGTGGCGACGGCTAACAGCATCCTGGTGATCAGCTTTTCAAAGGAAAAATTGCAAACGGGCAAGACGGCGGCGGAGGCCGCGCTCGAAGCCGGATTCACGCGCTTCCGGCCCGTCCTCATGACGGCGCTCGCCATGATCATCGGCATGCTGCCGATGTCGCTCGGGCTGGGAGAGGGCGGCGAGCAAAACGCGCCGCTCGGGCGCGCCGTGATCGGCGGCCTGGTGTTCGCCACGGTGGCCACGCTGTTTTTCGTGCCGGTCGTATTCAGCCTGGTGCACGGGTGGCGCGAGGAAGAGTAGAGTTAACATGCGGGATTTCCGGGTGAAACGAACGCATGCCAATTGCCGTCTATTCACTTATATAGAGAAGAGACAAAGAGAAAATGGTTGATAGGCAGGAGGGCGGCGCACCGGGTCCGAACGCGCCCCCGCACGGAGCTGGACAAACCGGATCGAAACACGGGTGGATGATTGCGGTCATCGCGCTGCTGATTGTGGCGGCCGTCGTGATCGCCGGCATTGTGCCGCGCCTCAGAGCGAGAGCCGCGCTGCGCACCGCGACGTACGAAAACTCGATCCCGACGGTCAATGTGATACGCCCGAAAATGGGCGCGCCGCAGAACGAGATCGTGCTCCCGGGAAACATCCAGGCGTTCAACGATTCGCCAATCTACGCCCGCACCAGACGGCTATTTGAAAAAGTGGTACGTGGATATCGGCGCCCATGTGAAGACCGGCCAGTTGCTCGCGGAAATCGAAACGCCCGAGGTCGATCAACAGCTCGATCAGTCGCGCGCCGACCTGAATACGGCGCAGGCCAATCTTCAGCTCTCTCAAATCACGGCGGAGCGGTATCAGGGGCTGGCGCAGAGCGACTCGGTGTCGAAGCAGGAGGTGGACAACGCCACGAGCGATTTCGCCGCCAAGAAAGCGATGGTCGCATCGGCGCAATCGAACGTGAAGCGGCTCCAAGAATTACAGTCGTTCGAGAAAATCTACGCGCCGTTCGATGGCGTGATCACGGCGCGCAACACCGATATCGGCCACCTGATCAATTCCGGCGCCGGCTCACCCGCAACGGAGCTCTTCCACATCGCCGCCGTGCAGGAACTGCGCGTCTATGTCAATGTCCCGCAGCAGGATTCGGCGTCGGCCAAGCCGGGGCTGAAGGCCGATCTCACGCTCCAGGAGTTTCCGGGCAAGCGCTTCCCGGGCACGCTCGTGCGCACGGCCGACGCGATCGATCAGGCCTCGCGGACCCTCCTGGTGGAAGTGGACGTGAATAACCGCACCGGCGAGCTCCTGCCGGGCGCCTACGCCGAAGTGCACCTGCAAGTGCCGTCCGGCTCGCCAACTTACATTTTGCCCGTCAGCGCGCTGATCTTTCGTTCGGCCGGCCTGCAAGTGGGCACGGTTCAAGGCGGTGATAAAGCGGCGCTGGTGAATATCACTCTCGGCCGCGACATGGGCAACGAGGTCGAGGTCGTCTCCGGCCTGAACGCGGGCGATTCCGTGATCGTCAATCCGCCCGATTCGCTGATTTCGGGCGAGACGGTTCGAGTCGCACAGGAGAATGCCGCCGCGTCGAGTAATCCGTAGCAATTCGTAGTACTCTCTCGGTTGAAGCAAGCTTGAAATCGACAAGTTCGAAGGACGCAGACGGGGGATGAAACTTGAGGAGGAAATCGATGAGACGATTTTGTCAGGGATTGGCAATTGCGATCGCGCTGAGCGTCGCATTGCTGTTTGTTGTCACGGGCGTGGAACGAGCCGCGCGTGCGCAGTTCGCCCCGCCGCCATCGCACCCCGTGGACCCGAACGCGAAGCCCGGCACTCCGGGCGTGTTTCAGGATTACACCTCTGAAACGCCGGGCCACATGCATCACATCACCGCGAAGGATCTGCCGGACCCGTACGCCACGAAGTCCTCCGCCGTTTTCTCGCGGCCGGTTCCGCGCGGAGACCTGTGGCCCAAGGCACCCGAGGGCTTTAAGGTCGAGCTTTGGGCGGAAAGCCTGAAGGGCGACGACGGCAAGCCCATCTCGCCCCGGACGATCATCACGGCGCCGAATGGCGATTTGTTCGCCGCCGCCCAGAATCAGGGCGAGGTCCTGGTCTTCCGCGCTGGACCCGACGGGAAAATGGCCCAGATGTCGGTCTTCGCTTCGAAGCTGAACCTTCCCTTTGGACTCAGGTTTTATCCGGCGGGTCCCGACCCGAAATATCTATACGTGGGTGACACGAACGCCATCCTCCGCTTTCCTTACTCGAATGGCGACCTGAAGGCCACCGCCGATCCGGAAACCGTGGTGGCCAATCTGCCCGCTGGACCGAACCACTTCTCGCGAGGTGTCGCTTTCTCGCTCGACGGCAAGCGGATGTTCATCTCGGTTGGCTCGCATACCAACGTCACCGACATCGACACGGACACCAGCGAATTTCACCGTGCGGATATTCTCGTCGCGGATCCCGATGGTAAGAACCTTCAGGTCTACGCCACCGGCATTCGCAACGGTTCCGGCCTCGCGGTGAATCCTACGACCGGAGAGTTGTGGACTTCCGTGAACGAACGCGATGAAATCGGCGACAATGTCCCGCCCGACTACATCACACACGTGCAGGAAGGCGGATTCTACGGCTGGCCCTGGTACTACACCGGCGGGCATCCCGATCCACGTTTCCCGGGAAAGCATCCCGAGTTGAAGGACAAGGCGATCGTGCCCGACATTCTGTTGGAGCCGCACGATGCCTCGCTCAATATCACCTTCTACGAAGGCAAGATGTTCCCCAAGGAATATAAGGGACAACTCTTCGGGGCCGAGCACGGATCGTGGAATCGCTCCGTGCGAACCGGCTATGAAGTGATCATGGCGCCGATGAAAAACGGCCACGCTCTCGGATCCTACGAGGACTTCCTCACCGGCTTTGTCAACGACAAGGGCGAGTGCTGGGGCCGCCCCGTAGGAGTGACGGTCGCGAGCGATGGCGCCTTGATGGTGACCGATGACGGCTCGAACTCGATCTGGCGAATCTCTTACAGCAAGAAATAGACAGCCAGTGCGCCACAACGTTCGACCGGATCGTTTGCGTAGATGCGTCCGCCGGGCGGCGGCCTTGATCGCGCTGGGGCTTCCGCTCGGCGGCTGCACGGTCGGGCCGAAATACGTTCGGCCGCCGGACGAAGCTCCGCCTGCGTACAAGGAAGCCGCCAGCCCTGGCTTCACCACCGCGCAGCCGAGCGACGCTCTCGCCAAAGGCAAGTGGTGGGAGATTTACGCGGACCCCGAACTCGATTCCCTGGAAGATCAGGTCACGGCGGCGAACCAAAGCCTGAAGGCCGCGCAGGCGCAATTCGCGCAGGCCCGCGCCGCCGTTCAGGTGGCTCGCGCGGCGTATTACCCCACGGTCTCCGGCTCCGGCTCAGCCACGCGCACGCGCCAATCGCAGAACAAAGCCCTCTTCAGCGCTGGGTCTCCCGTGAATTACAACGATTTTCAGCTGCCCATCGACGCCTCGTGGGAGCCCGACGTTTGGGGCCGTGTGCGGCGCACGGTCGAGGCTGCGCGGTCTGAAGCTCAGGCCAGCGCGGCGGACCTTGCCGGCGTGAATCTGAGCCTTCATGCCGAATTGGCTCTCGATTATTTCGAATTGCGCGGGCTCGATTCGCAGAAGAAGCTCCTCGATTCGACGGTCGTGTCCTACGAAAAAGCGTTCGAGCTTACCAACAGCCGCTACAAAGGCGGGATTGCTTCCGCCGTCGATGTGGCCCAGGCACAAACGCAGCTGGAGACAACGCGCGCACAGGATGAGGATACGGACGTTCAGCGCACCGCCTTCGAGCACGCCATCGCGGTCTTGATCGGCAAGCCGCCCGCGGAGTTCAGCAGGATGCCCACGCCGCTTACGGCTCCCCCGCCTTCGGTTCCCGCAAGCGTGCCGTCGGAGCTGCTCGAGCGGCGGCCAGACATTGCCGCGGCCGAAAGGCGCGTGCAGGAAGCGAACGCCAATATCGGCGTCGCCCAGTCCGCGTACTACCCGCAGTTCCTGCTGACCGGCGAAGGCGGATTTGAGAGCTCGCGGCTCGGAACGCTTCTTCAGGGTCCCGCCGGTTTCTGGGCGCTGGCAGGACAGGCCGCGGAATTGATTTTCGACGGCGGCGAACGCCACGGCATGACGGCAGAGGCGCGCGCGGCCTACGATGAGTCCGTGGACAACTACCGCCAAACGACGCTGAGCGCTTTTGAGGACGTGGAAGATAATCTGGCGGCCTTGCGCGTCTTGCAGAATGAAGCCAAGACGGAAGACGCGGCCGTCGCCGCCGCCGAACACTCGCTCGATCTTTCGATCACCCGCTATCGAGGCGGCGTCACGAGCTATCTCGAGGTCACCACCGCGCAGAGCGCCGCTCTTGCAGACGAGGTGACCGCGGTTAGCCTTCTCACGCGCCGCATGGCCGCAAGCGTCCTGCTCGTGAAGGCGCTCGGCGGCGGCTGGAACGTCTCGCAGATTCCTTCCATGTAGTTTTCAGCTACCGGACCGCTTCTAATCGGGTTCCTGCGTCACGATGTGGACATCCACGGCGGGAGCGTCGCGCATGAAGCGGCTGATCGCGTTCATGTAGAGAATCTTGTGAATTCCTTCCACCGCGGACCGGCCGAAGATCATCTGCGTGATATGCTTTTCCTTCACGAAGCGAGCCGCTGCGTCGGAGACGTTGTCGCCTTTCAGCCGCACCGTTTTCGCGCCCAGGCTCTCGGCAAACTGCAAATTGGCGGTGAGAGCCGTCTCGTCGCGCGCGTTTCCGTTTTTGCCCGTATCCACGTGCACGGCGTAGAGCTCGGCGTCCATCCGGCGGGCCATGCGCGCGGCGCGCGCGAGAAGATATTGCGCCCTCGGATTCGAGCTGATGCACACGGCGATCCGTTCGCGCACCGCCCACGTCTCCTGGATATCCTTTTCCTCCATGTAGGACGAAAGGCTACGGTCCACTTGCTCGGCAACCTGCCGCAGCGCCAGCTCGCGGAGCGCGATCAGGTTTCCGCGGCGGAAAAAATTCTTCAGCGCCTGCTCCACTTTCTGCGTGTGGTACACATCGCCGCGCTTCATGCGGTTCTGCAGCGCTTCCGGCGTCAGGTCGACCATCACCGTTTCGTCGGAGAGGCGCAGCACCCAATCGGGCACGGTTTCGCGCACCACCACGCCGGTGATCGCGTTGACCGTGGGGGCGATGCTCTCGATGTGCTGGATGTTCACGGTCGAAAGCACGTCAATCTTGGCAGCCAGGATTTCGAGCACATCTTCGTAGCGTTTGCGGTGCTTGCTGCCGGGAATGTTCGTATGGGCAAGCTCATCCACCAGGACGACGGCCGGCTTGCGCGCGAGAATCGCGTCGACATCCATCTCCTCGAAGAGCGTGCCCTTGTAATCGATTTTCTGCCGCGGGACCACTTCCAACTGCGGCACGAGCTCGGCGATGCCTTTTCGCCCGTGGGTCTCGACAACGCCGATCACAACGTCTTCGCCGCGGCTGTGCCGGCGGATCGCCTCGCTCAGCATGCTGTACGTCTTGCCCACGCCCGGCGCGTAGCCGAGAAACAGCTTCAGCGAGCCTTTTGTTTTTTCGGGTGGCGCGGTGATTGCCAGCCACTCTTCGGGAGTCTTCGGCACGGGCTTATTCTCTTCGATGAGGGGTTCGGAAAGCTAGGCCCCGATAGCGTAGAATGGCGCGGTGCGGCCATCCATCCTCAATCGAATTTTCAGGTTCGCGGTCGCCTTTGCGATTGTATTCGCCATCACGCTTTTCTACCGGCGGGTGCTTCCCTCGGTCAACGCCACGACGGTAGCGCTCACTTTTCTGCTATCCATTCTAGCCGTTTCCACCATTTGGGGCATGGCCGTTTCGGTCGCCATGTCCGTGGCGGCCATGCTGGCGTTCAACTTCTTTTTCCTGCCGCCTGTGGGCACGTTCACGATAGCCGATCCTCAGAATTGGGTCGCGCTGATCGCCTTTCTCGTGGTTGCCGTGCTGGCCAGCCGCCTTTCGACGAGCGCCCGGCAGCAGGCCGCGGATGCATCCGCGCGGGAGCGCGATATTGAAAGGCTTTACAAGTTCAGCCAGGGATTGCTCGAATCGGGCAACGTGATGGAATTGCTCAATCGCATCCCCGCCCAGATCGTGAATGTTTTCGAAATAGGAGCGGCTGCGCTCTTCCTCGCGGATAAGCAGAAGGTCTACCGCTCGGGACCGGTGATTCCGCAGTTGGATACCGAGAGCCTCAAGGCGATCATGGTGCGCGAGGAGCCCGTCTTCGACGTGCCCAACAGCGTCTGCTTTCTTCCCGTGCGCCTCGGTGTTCGCGCGATTGGCACCCTGGGAATGTCCGGCACGATTCTTCCGCGGCAAACACTCGAAGCGATTGGAACGCTCATCGCCATCGCGATGGAGCATGCGCGCGCCGTCGAGCAGCTCGGCCAGACGGAGGCGGCGCGCCAGGGCGAGCAGCTTCGAACCGCGCTTCTCGATGCCGTCACTCACGCGCTGCGCACTCCGCTCACGTCCATCAAAGCCTCCGTCACAAACCTGCTTTCCAATCCCGGATTGGTGGAGAGCCAAAAACACGAGCTTTTGACGATCATCAACGAGGAGACCGACCGGCTGAACCGGCTCGTCGGCGAGGCCGGAGAAATGGCCAGGCTCGACGCCGGCGAAGTGGAACTGCGGATTGAAGCGCATCCGATCGAGGATGTGATTTCGGCGTCGCTCGGCCACTGCCGCGGCGCGCTCGGCAATCGCGTGGTCAACGTCCACGTGGCCGAGAATTTGCCGATGGTGCGCGTGGATGTGGCGCGCGCCCGCGAGGCTCTCGTCCAACTGATCGAGAACGCCAATCAATACTCGCCGCACGACCGGCCAATCACGATCAGCGCCGAGCTGAGCGGCGATTTCGTTGTGACGAGCGTTGCCGATCGCGGCAACGGGATCGACGATCCGGAGCAGGCGCTCATCTTCGAAAAGTTCTATCGCGGCAAGGACCAGCGCTACAGCGTCGAGGGCACCGGAATGGGTTTGCCGATCGCGAAGGCGATTGTCGAGGCGCACGGCGGCGCGATGAGCCTCACCAGCCAGCACGATCGAGGCTCGGTCTTCTCCTTCACTCTGCCGGTCGAGCGTGCGCGGGCCACGCACCCATGACGTCTGCCAAAGTCCTCATCGTCGACGACGAACCGCAGATCCGGCGCGTCTTGCGCACCACGCTCACGTCGCAGGGTTACACCGTTGTGGAGGCGCGCAGCGGAGATGAAGCCCTCGAGGAAATCCGCCATGAGCGCCCCGACTTGATCCTCCTCGACGTCAACATGCCCGGCCGTTCCGGCCTCGAAACCTGCAGCGAGATTCGCGCGACGAGCGATATCCCGATCATCATGCTCACCGTCCGCAATAGCGAGCGCGACAAAGTGCAGGCGCTCGACGCGGGCGCGGACGATTACGTCGTAAAGCCTTTCGGCGTCGAGGAACTCATGGCCCGCATCCGAGCCGCGCTTCGCCGCGTAACGCCTGCCGAGTCCCTTCCGCCCTTTCTTTCACCCGAGCTGAAAATTGATTTCGAGAAGCGCACCGTCTTGGTGAAAGGACAGCCGGTGCGGCTCACGCCGAAGGAATTCCAATTGCTCCGCCAGCTCGTAGCCAATCAGGGCAAGGCCATCGCCCATCGCCGTCTGCTGCAGGCGGTATGGGGCCCGGATTACGGCGAAGAAACCGAATACCTGCGCGTCTTCATCAATCAGCTCCGCAAGAAAATCGAGCCCGAACCCAGCAATCCGCGATACATCCTCACCGAACCTTGGATCGGCTACCGCTTCGAACGCCCCCATTCGAGCAAAGGCGCTGATAAGGGTTAGGAGGTCGGAGCTTCAGCTCAGACATTCGAGGCGAGTAGAAGCTGGGCTTTAGCCCCTGAAGATACTCTTCGCCTTCGCCGCGAACATTTGTGAGACGCCTTGTGGTTGTTCCGTGGCCGGATTTGTGTGCGTCCCACTACTGTTCTCACGCATCAATAACGTATCGCTCGCCGGCAGTTCCGCGTGCTAGCGTGAATTGTAGTGGAACCACTGCGAGGGGCGAATGGCGGGCCGGCATCGTGTCGTCATCATCGGCGGAGGATTCGGCGGCCTCAGCGCCGCTGTCGGCCTGAAGCGCGCGCCGGTGGACGTGACGCTCATCGATCGCTGCAACTATCACTTGTTTCAACCGCTGCTGTACCAGGTCGCGACGGGCGCGCTTTCACCCGCGAACATTGCGTCGCCGCTGCGCAACATCGTCCGGAACCAGCGAAACGCGCAGGTGCTTCTTGGCGAAGCCGTTGGGCTGGACGCGGCGAATCGCCGGCTCATCCTAAGCGACGGCACGGCGCACTACGACACTCTCATCGTCGCCGCCGGCGCGAGCCATCAGTATTTCGGCCACGACGAATGGGAGGAGTTCGCGCCCGGCCTCAAGACCATCGAAGACGCTACCCACATGCGCCGCCGGATTCTCCTGGCGTTTGAGGCCGCCGAACGCGAGCGCGACCCGGAGAAACTGCGCGCCTGGATGACGTTCGTGATCGCCGGCGCCGGGCCCACAGGCGTCGAACTGGCCGGAGCGCTCGGCGAGATCGCCAACGACACGCTCCGCCGCGATTTCCGTGACATCGATCCCTCGAAGGCGCAAATCATTCTGGTCGAAGGTGCGGATCGCGTGCTCCCGGGGTATCCGCCGAAACTTTCGGCCGCGGCCGGCAAGATGCTCGAACGCCTGGGCGTGACGATTCGCACCGGCGCAATGGTCACGGATATTCGCAAGGAATCGGTCACCATCCGCGAAGGCGAGGGGACCGAGACCATTCCCGCGCGCACGGTTTTGTGGGCGGCGGGAGTTCTCGCATCGCCCCTCGGCCGGTTTCTTTCCACCGAAGCCGGCGCTGCGCTCGACAAGGCAGGCCGCGTGATCGTCGAGCCGGATCTCACGGTCGCCGGCCATCCGGAGATTTTCGTCATCGGCGATCTGGCGAATTTCAGCCATCAGACGGGAAAGCCGCTGCCCGGCGTCGCGCAAACGGCCATCCAGGGCGGGCGCTATGTGGCAAAAACGATCGAACGCCGCCTGCACGGAGAGAAGACGGCGCCGTTTCACTACGTGGACAAGGGCAACCTGGCGACGATTGGCCGTGGCGCGGCCGTCGCCGATCTGCCGTGGCTGCGGCTTTCAGGCGTGCCGGCGTGGTTGCTCTGGATTTTCGTTCACCTGTTCACCATCCTTGAGTTTCAGAACCGCTTGCTGGTGTTCGTGCAGTGGGCGTTCTTCTATTTCACGTACGACCGCTCCGCGCGCCTGATCACCGGAAAGAATCCGTTGCCGCTCGATCTGTGAAGCCGGCGCATCGATCAGCTTGCGGCGGCGCCCGATCGCGCCGGGAGCCGCCTGGCGCGGATCGCCTTCACGAACGCGGCATAGTCGCGGTCGGTCTGGTCCGCATAAGCCACCGCAAACTTTGCGATCGCCGCGTCAAACGTATCGTTCTTGCCCAGGTAGCCGGCGATCCCGGCCGCATCTCCGGTTCGAGCGTGCGCGCGGGCAAGCGCCCAACCGCAGACTTTGACGTACTCGAACCGGTTCTGCCTGGACATTGCACCCACATCGATCTTCATCCGCATGTCGCGCAGCTGGCGGAAGTAGAAGTCGCGGCCTTCGTCGTCGCGCGCCCAGCCCAGAAACATGTCGCTCGCGGATTGCAGCATGCGTTGGCCGGTGACGACGCGCTTTCCTTGATTGTCGTAGCGGCTCTTGCCCGCATACGGTGCGAGCACCGAAGTGCGCGCCTCCTTGAATTGCAGAAACAGCGGGTCGTGCGCGCCGGCCATCAGCAGCGCGACCGCGCAGCGCGTCCCGACGCTGCCGATTCCAACGACCTTCCGCGCGACGTCCACGATGTGATAACGGTCAAGGATCACCCGCCGCTCCTCGGGCAGGGTTTGCCGGTAGCGCTCGAACATATCGCGCACGTGTTTCCCCATTCGCGCCATCTGGGGCGGGTGGTCGATAAGCGGCGGCTCATCGATGATTCGCCGCCGGCCGTCTTCGACGCGCGTAATGGACGGGAAGACGTGCTCCGCTGTTTCATGCTTCGCAGCTTTTTCCGTGCTTCTCCACGCTTTTTTCGCAGCGGCTGTTTTTGCTTCTTTAATGAAGATTTCCGCGTCGAGCTGCGAATACCACGCCTCGAGCGCGCGCATCTCCGCGTACTCGCGCATGTGTTCGCGGTACGACCGAACCGCGGCGCGCGCGGCATCCGCGCAATGCCGTTTGCTGAGGTTCAACTCGCGGCTTGCCAGCACGCTGCTCGTGGCCAGGCGCTTCACGTCCCATTCCCACGGCGCGGGCAGCGTTTCGTCGAAATCGTTGATATCAAAGACGAGCCGCCGTTCGGGGCTCCCGAACCCGCCAAAGTTGGCGACGTGACAATCGCCGCACGCCTGCACGCGGATTCCCGTCGCCGGCGTCGCCGCGAGGTCCGCGGCCATCAAAGCAGCCGCCCCGCGCAAAAAAGCGAATGGCGATTGGCTCATGCGGCCGTATCGGATAGGGAGAAGATCCGCGAGTTTTCCCTGGTCCGTGTGCTTCAACAATTCGATCGGGTCGCGCCGCCCCGGTGGGAGTTTCCACTGGCCGTGCGACGTTCGCGGGACCTTTTCGCGCAAGGCTTTTCCCGCCGCCAGCCGCTCTTTCACCGACGGGCCGAGCGCGCTCGATTCTCGTGCCGTGCCGCTCTCCCTTTTCTTCACCTAGGACCGCCTTTTGGGACACGATGCGCGAAGGATTTTCCGCCGGGCTCGGCGCGCGTCAAGCCACAGAGCTCGATCGCGGGTCAGAGTGCGCAACACCATATTACAATCCCAGGCGGGCGTTCTACAGAAGCGCGAAGATATGGAAGCTCGTGAAGCCCAGCAGCACGCCGATCGCAGATCCCGCGAGCACGTCGCTCAGAAAATGCATTCCGAGGATGATGCGCGAAGACGCAATCAGCAAAGCCACCACGAGCAGATATGGTTGCAGGTAGGGATAGAAAAGGCCGATGGCAATCGCAATCGCGAAAGCCGTGATCGAGTGGCCCGAGGGAAATGAATATTTGTCCGGAGGCAAAATGGCAGCCCAGCAGTGAGGCTCGATCTCGCACGGTCTTTTTCGCCGGCTCGTGCGCTTCAGCGAGCGAAACAGGAGAATTCCCACGGCCGCGGCGCACAGCCCCGCGCCGATCGCCTGGAAACGGTGCTCGCCTCCATACACCAGCAGGATCAGCCCGAGCGAATACCACAGCCAGCCGTCGCCGCTGCGCGTGGCCACGATCATGAGCGTGCGAAACCACCGCGGCGCCGGCCAGCGATGCACCTTGCGCATCAGGCGATAATCGTTCGATTCAATCTGATTCCAGACTGCTTTTCCGATCGTCATACGAGTTCCTCCACCGCCGGTTGCGGCACGGAGACCCATCGAGGACGCTTCCTGCGTTCCGGTTGACCAAAAATTTGCGCTGCCCATCGGCGGCTGAATACGCGCTCGTCGTGATAATTCAGCAGCGTAGCGGCCGGCACCAGCAGCCCGAGTGGCATCAGCAGCGTAGTCCACGATTCCTCGCGCATCATTTCGAAGGCGATCGAGAAGACGTTGCGGGTCAGCTTCGTGAAGCTGCCCGATTCGCCTTCGACGCGCCCCGCGCCGGTTCGCAGCCCGTCGAAAAATTCGTCCTTGTCGCGCGCGCCCGGAACCACGGTGTAGGCGGTTCCCACCGAAGCGAGAGCATGCGCGTCGCTTCCGCCGATGGCGATTTTGTCCCATTGCCGGGCGAGCGTGGCCGCGTGGTTGTTCGCGCTCTCGAGCATGTGCCCGTTGCGCGCCTCGATCGCCGGGAAATACGCTTCGAACCACGCGAAGTCTTCGCGCTCGCGCGCTCCCGTCACGCTCGAGAACACGTGGTTGATGCTGAAGAAGAGGCGCCGCTCGGTCAGGTACATCAATAGCGAGACCAAGTCGTTGCGGCGCTGCTGGAGCTGCGCGTGCTGGCGCTCATGGAAATCGTAAACACCGATATGAACTTCCGTACCGCTGGGCATCCGGCACGTCAGCTCTTCGCTGAGGAAAAAATTCGGATTTTTCCTCAGGCCCTCGGACCCTTCGATCGAATCGTGGTCCGTGAGCGTGAAAAGGTTCATCCCGCGCCGTTCCAAAACGGAATAAACCTCCTGAGGATCGCTGTAGCTCTCGCGACAAAACCGGTTTACGACCGGCGTCGTCGCCTGTCCCGAGAAGTACGAGTGGACGTGCATATCGCATCTCATCAACGACAAGTCTAGAAGATGAAGATTACGCCAATGTGACATTGAGCTAAACGTTTGAAAACATGACCTTTAACTATTTCGACACAGCACTTTAGCTTTTAACATTCCTGTAGCAATCCGCGGTCGCGGGCGTGCCAGAATCCATCACTTATGGAGCGCTCTGAGTGAAGCGGCTTGAGTTCGGTTTCTTTGACGCTGGTGGCGGGCACAGGGCGGCTGCTACCGCGCTCAAAATGGCAATCGAGAGCCAGCAGCGCCCGTGGGAAGTCGAACTTGCCAACCTGCAGGAAATTCTCGATCCCCTTGATATCCTGAAGAAACTCACCCGCATCCGGATTCAGGATCTCTACAACACGATGTTGCGCAATGGATGGACGCTCGGTAGCCCGCAACTCCTTAAAGTTCTGCAACTTGTGGTACGCATCAACCACCGCGGCGGCGTGCGTCTCCTCGAGGAATACTGGCGCAAGACGCAGCCGGATATGCTGGTTTCCTTCGTTCCGCATTTCAACCGCATCATGTACGAGAGTTTCGGCCGCCTCTTCCCGGGGCGGCCGTTCGTCACAATTCTCACCGACCTGGCCGACTACCCGCCGCACTTCTGGATCGAGGAGCGGCAATCGCAGTACTTTATCTGCGGCTCAGACCGGGCGGTCGCACAGGCCCGTTCGATGGGGCATCCCGAGAATCGGATCTTCCGTGCCTCCGGGATGATCCTCCATCCGCGCTTTTACGAGCCGCAAACCGAGGATCGCGCGGCTGGGCGGCAAAGGCTCGGCTTACGCCCTGACCTGCCGGCCGGGCTCGTCCTCTTTGGCGGCTACGGATCGCACGAAATGCGGGAAATCGCGGAGCGGCTCGACGCGTCCAAGCTGGAGCTTCAACTGATCCTGATCTGCGGGAAGAACGCCAAGCTTGCCGAAGAGCTACGCGCGCGGAAGTGGCGAATCCCGGTTTTCGTCGAGGGCTTTACGTCGAAGGTAAACGAGTACATGCACTTGGCCGACTTTTTCATTGGCAAGCCCGGTCCCGGTAGCGTGAGCGAGGCGCTCGCCATGCACCTGCCCGTGATCGTGGCCTGCAACGCCTGGACGCTGCCGCAGGAGCGCTACAACGCCGATTACATCGTGGAGAAGCAGGTAGGCGTCGTGCTGCGTAGCTTCCGCGATATCGAGCGCGCCGTCGCTCAACTGATCGAGCCTTCGGCCCTCGCCCGTTATCGCGCCAACACCATCGCCCTTAATAACCAGGCCGTCTTCGAGATACCCTCCATGCTCGAAAAGATTTTCGAGGAATCGAGCGGCAAAACGCCGTCCGCAAATGGCGCGTTACTGGCCAGCAAAACCGCCTGATTTCTGTGGTTTCCGCGCGGGTGGGGTTGGCAAGAGGCGCTTGCGACCAAATGGCGCCCGCCGCGTCTAATCGCTATAACCGCACATTTTCGGGGCTCGACTCAGGCGTGATGGTGTGGGTAAAGTAGGCGGGCGCACGAGCTCACTCGCTAAGAAGGAGTTCCAGCAAATGGCTAAGGCGACTTTCGCAGCAGGCTGCTTCTGGGGTGTCGAGGACGCGTTCCGGCAGGTCAAGGGCGTCACTTCGACGACGGTGGGTTACATCGGCGGCACCACGAAGAATCCTTCGTACAAGGAAGTTTGCACGGACCGAACCGGCCACGCCGAGGCCGTCGAAGTGGAATTCGATCCCAATCAGGTTTCCTATCGCGAGCTGCTGGCGCTGTTTTTTCAGAGCCACGATCCGACGACGCTCAACCGGCAAGGTCCCGACTTCGGATCGCAGTATCGCTCGGCGATTTTTTTCCATGATGCAGAGCAGGAAAAGGAAGCGCGCGAATCCAAGGCCGCGCTCGAAAAGGCGGCCATCTTCAAGCGCCCGATCGTGACGCAGATCGTGCCGGCGCCCGAATTTTATCGGGCCGAGGATTACCACCAGCAGTATTTCGAGAAGCAGGGAATTCGGTCCTGCCATCTGCCCCAATAAGCGAGAGAAAGCTGGGCGAACGCAAAATCTGCCGCTCGTTGCACTTAGGGCATCGGATTGACGATTCTCGTTGCGGCCATGTATTATTGAAAGGTTTTGGAGGAAACGAGCGGCACGTGCAAAGCATCATATAGTTGTAGTTATACTTATGGGTTGCGGGCGAGTTGGGCGCTGCACCAGAATTCGGAAGCGGGTTTACGGAATCGTCTTATCTATCCGTCTTTACATAATTGACTTCGAATTGCGCCGGTGTGTCTATCCTGGCCGTTTTGCCATTTTATCCGCGCATTTGCGCGATCCGATCTTCGAGGGGGAAGCGTGAGTCTGGCTCTTGAGGAAAAATACGATCAGGTACGACAGCTCATCGCGATGGGCAAGGAACGCGGTTACCTGCTCTACGATGAGGTGAACGATATCCTGCCGCCCGAGGTTCATTCCTCGGAGGAAATCGACGATCTGCTCTCGACCTTCGAGCGCTACGGCATCGATGTGTATGAAGACCTGTCGAGCGCGAAAGCGGCGCTCGCGGCCGCGGATTCCTCGGACTCCCCCGAGGCGCCCGTGAAGGAAGAAGCGGCGTCGGAAGACGGCGAGCTCGATCTCACCCCCGGCACGCTCGAGAAAACCAACGACCCGGTTCGCATGTATCTCCGCGAAATGGGCACCGTTCCCCTGCTCACGCGCGAAGGCGAAGTGGCGATCGCCAAGCGCATCGAGCGCGGCCAGTTGCTCGTGTTGAAAACGATTACCCGCGCTCCGCTGATCCTGAAGGAAATGCTCCAGGTCGGCGAAGACCTGCGCAACGGCTCGCGCTCGATCAAGGAAATCGTCCAGTTCGACGACGAAGAGCTCACCGAAGAGAAGATCGAAGCGAAGACCAAGGAAACGCTCAAGCAGATCGACAAGATCGCGAAGCTCTACATCCTCGCGATGAAAGAAGCGGCGAAGCTCGAGAAAATCCCGAAGTCGAAGAAGCGTCCCTACCTGCACGCTCGTTACTCGCTAGGACGCACCCGCGTCCAGATGTCGAATCTCATTCGCGAGCTCGATTTCAATCCGCTCGAAAAAAAGCGCCTGATCGACAAGATCCACCAGACGGTCGAGCGCGTCCATTTCCTCGAACGCGAAATCGCCAAGCTCGAGCGCCGCGTCGACGCCTCGAAGGCCGAGGTGCAGGCCGAGGCGCGCAAGGATCTGAAAGCGCGGCGCCAGGAATTGGGCGAAATCGAAGTCGCCGCCGAGGTCAGCCCCACCGAACTCAAGCGCGCCCTTCAGGTGATTCTTCGGGGCGAAGCCGAAGCCGAAAAGGCCAAGAAAGAGCTGATCGAAGCGAACCTCCGGCTCGTCGTTTCCATCGCGAAGAAATACACCAATCGCGGTTTGCAGTTCCTCGACCTGATTCAGGAAGGCAACATCGGCCTGATGAAGGCCGTCGATAAATTCGAGTGGCGCCGCGGCTACAAATTCTCCACATACGCGACCTGGTGGATTCGCCAGGCCATCACGCGCGCCATCGCCGATCAGGCTCGCACGATCCGCATCCCCGTGCACATGATCGAGACGATCAACAAGCTCGTCCGCACGCAGCGCCAGCTGGTGCAGGAGCTTGGCCGCGAGCCCACTTCTGAAGAAATCGCGAAGCGGATGGATATTCCGGTCGCGAAGGTCCGCAAGATTCTGAAAATCGCGCAGGAGCCGATCTCTCTCGAAACTCCGATCGGCGAAGAGGAAGATTCGCATCTCGGCGATTTCATCGAGGACAAGGCGGTCGTCTCGCCCTCCGATGCGGTGATCAACCTCAGCCTGAAGGAACAAACTTCCTCCGTGCTGAAGACGCTCACGCCGCGCGAGGAAAAAGTCATCAAGATGCGCTTCGGCTTGGACGACGGCAGCGAGCACACGCTCGAGGAAGTCGGCCAGTCCTTCGCCGTCACCCGCGAACGCATCCGCCAGATCGAGGCCAAGGCCCTGCGCAAGCTGCGCCACCCGTCGCGCTCGCGCAAGCTCCGCGCGTTCCTCGAAGGCTCCGCCAACGATTACTAAGCGTTTTTGTCTCTTGCTGCAGGCGCGGGTTCGAACTGAACCGCGTTGTGTGTTTTTCTCGGCGTAGGGGCGGGTTTCAAACCCGCCCGCTCCGCCGACGCGACCCCAATCTAACAATTCTCCGGATCGGCGCCCCAATTCTTTGGATTGTCTGCGATATGCCTGCGAATGTCGGACAGACTTTTCTCATCTCGAACGATTCGGTCATAAAACCCGCGCCCCAGACCCGCGCGTAGCTTTCTGCGTAAGACGCCGCCATCGCACCGTTCTTTATCTCCCGTAGGGGCGGGTTTCAAACCCGCCCGCTGCGCCGCCATCACGCTTCGAGAAGTCCCTGCAGGCGATTCAGCGCTTCAAACCAATAGGATTTCATCTTCGCGCATTCCTTCGTGTTCGCGAGCTTTTCGTGGTCGACGGCGACGCGCGTCTTGCCGCCGGGCGTCCCATAAAAACCGACGTTCAGCCGCGTGCCTCCATTCCATTTCGCGCGAACGTATTTCCCCGGCGTCGCCGTCGTGATTTCCATCGTCGCTTCCGGCAGCCAACGCCGCCGCAGTTTCTCGTCCGTCCACGCCGCATACGCTTTCGCCAGCGGCGCATCGATCGTGCGGCTTCCCGACGCGCTGAACACGCCGTCGCATTTCTGGAATTGCTGCCGGATGCCGCGCTCGCGCTCGTAGGCGACCGCCACCATCTGGCACCACCAGCTCGGCACGCCTTGCTTGTCCCGCAGGTACGCCGCGATTTCCTTGTGCGGCATTTTCTTCGCCCCGGCCTTGTCGAGGATCGCAAACCACTCGGCCCATACCTTGCCCGTCTTCGCTTTCACAGCTTCGTCGCTCGACCGCTTCGTTTCTTTCGGCTTCTTCACGTTTGCCTCACATGCCGCTCATGTCCCATCCCGGGAAGCGTATTATAATCCCGCTTCTTTCAGGAGGCGCCCAGGACGATGCCGCACAAGACCAGCGCGAAAACCCGTCCGCCGGAGCGCGACTATTCGCACCGATCGCTTTTGGATAAGCTCGGCGCCAAGCCGGGCCAGCGCATCGCGGTCCTCGGTGTCTCCGACGCTGCTTTCCTGAAGGACCTCGCGGAACGCGTTCCCGATTTGACGCGCGACAAGCCGCCCGCCCGCGCCGATATCATCTTCGCGGCCGCCGAAGATACGAAAGCGCTCGCGCGCCTCAAATCGCTCGCTGCCGCGATCGTGAAAAACGGCGCCATCTGGGTTGTCTACCCCAAGGGCCAAAAGCACATTCGCGAAGTCGACGTGATCGCCGCCGGAAAAACCGCCGGCCTCACCGACAACAAAGTCTGCAAATTCTCCGAGACGCACACCGCGCTGCGTTTCGTCATCCCACTCGCCCGCCGCTGATTACGTCCGTACGAACTCGCGCCCGCAAAATTCTCTCGCCCATTCCGCCAACGCCTTATGATGTTTCCATGGCGACAAGCCTCGATGTGCGCGGCCTCACCGTCGAATTGCCGACGCGCGCCGGCTGGGTGCGCCCGGTCAACAACGTCTCATTTTCGCTCGGCGAGGGCGAGACGCTCGGCATCGTCGGCGAATCCGGCTCCGGCAAGACGATGCTCTCTCTCGCGCTGATGGGACTCGAGCCGCCCGGCGCGCGCCGCAGCGGCGAAGCGTGGCTGCGCGAGTCGTTCGCCAATGGCAAGGGCAATGGCGCCAGCGCCGGCAATTCGGCCGCGGCCGTCAACGCAAATCTTATCGCCGCCGCGCCGCCGGAGATGTGCGCGCTGCGCGGCCGCCGCATCGCGATGATTTTCCAGGAGCCGATGACGGCGCTCGATCCCGTCATCCGTGTGGGCGCGCAGATCGAAGAAGCGATCCGCGTTCACGAGCCTGCGCTCGGCCGCCAGGAAATCTGCCGCCGGTCGATCGATTTTCTCGAACGCGCCTCCGTTCCCGCCGCCCGCCGCGCGCGGCAATATCCGCACCAGCTTTCGGGCGGCTTGCGGCAACGCGTGATGATCGCGATGGCGCTCGCGCCGGGCCCGCACGTGCTCATCGCCGACGAGCCGACCACCGCGCTCAACGTCACTGTGCAAAAACAAATTCTCGAATTGCTCGCCACGCTGCGCCGCGATCTTCAGCTCGCGCTGCTCTTCATCACGCACGATCTCGGCGTGGTCGCGCAGGTTGCCGACCGCGTCGCCGTGATGTACGCCGGCCGCATCGTCGAAGAAGGGCCGGTCGCCGAGGTGCTGCGCCATCCCGCGCATCCGTATACGCAAGGGCTGCTGCGCGCCGCGCCGCGTCTGACGCGCGAAAAACTCGTTCCGGTTCCCGGCGCCGTTCCCGCGCTCGACGCTTTGCCGCCGGGCTGCGCCTTCGCGCCGCGCTGCCCGCAGCACATCGCCGCATGCGACACGGCCATGCCCGATCTCATCTCCATCCACGTGAACGGCCCCGCCGGCACCGCCCACCGCGCTCGGTGTATCCTTGCTCGCTGAAGGCGCTGCACGATGAACCCATCCCAGCACATCCTCGAAGTACGCGACCTGCGGAAATCGTTTGCAGCCGCAACGAGCGCGTTCGCAAACGCCGCGCCGCAATCCACCGATCACGTGGCCGTCGACGGCATCGGCTTTACTCTCGAGCGCGGCGAAACCTTCGGCATCGCCGGCGAATCCGGCTGCGGCAAGACGACCCTCGCGCGCATGCTCTTGCGCCTGATCGAACCTGATTCCGGCGAGGTCCGCTTTCAGGGGCACGATTGGCTGCGCGCGCATGGCTCCGAGCTTCGCGCGTTGCGCCGCGGCATTCAGATGGTGTTTCAGGATCCGATCGCGTCGCTCAACCCGCGCATGCGCGTCGGCTCGATCGTCGCCGAACCGCTCGCGATCCACGAGCCGTCGCTTTCGCGCGCCGAACGCCGCACGCGCGCCGCGCAAATCCTCGAAGCCGTCGGCCTCGCCGCCGACGCGCTCGCCCGCTACCCGCACGAATTTTCCGGCGGCCAGCGCCAGCGCATCGGCATCGCCCGCGCGCTGATTCTGCGCCCCGCGCTCGTCGTCGCCGACGAGCCCGTCTCCGCGCTCGACGTTTCCGTAGGTGCGCAAATCCTCGAACTCCTCGCGCGCCTCCGCCAGGAATTCTCGCTCACCATGATCCTGATCTCGCACAGCCTCCCGGTCGTAGCGCAACTAGCCTCGCGCGTCGCCGTAATGCAGTCCGGCCGCTTCGTCGAATCCGGCGCCGCCGAGCAGGTCCTGCAGTCGCCGCAGCACCCATACACGCAAGCCCTGGTCGCCGCCGTCCCCGACATCCCTGCGTAAGCGGCCTCATCATGAATCAAACGCTTCGGCTAGCGCATGCGTTCTAACAGCCGGACGACCTCGACGCGCTTGTTTTCCCTCGCGTAATCCAGCGCCGTTTTGCCCTGACGGTCCTTCGCGTTTCGATCCGCTCCTCGTTCGAGCAGGAGCCTAACGCAGTCGGTATTACCCGCCCAACTCGCCGCGATGAGAGCGGTCTGCCCAGCTCCGTTTCTGGCTTCGATGTTCGCGCCGGCTTCGATCAAGGCCTTCAAAGTAGCGTCGTCGTCGCCTATTTTTGTATCGAGCGCCGCATCGATGAGCGGCGTATTGCCGTCGCTCCCTTTGACTTCGATGTTCGCGCCATGATCGAGCAACAGCCGCGCGCTCCCGACGTTCCCCGCCGAAGCTGCATACATGAGCGCGGTCTGGCCCGCGCCGTCTCTGGCCTCGGTCTTGACCTTCTTCTCCAACAAGAGCTGAGCCATCTCCGCGCTTGCCTGATAGGCTCCGCCTGCCGCCATCAGGGGCGTTTCGCCGCCGTCGTCACTGGCTTCGGGATTCGCGCCTTTCTCAAGCAGGAGTTTTACGGCCGCAGCCTGTCCGTGTTTAACGGCGCGGATAAGAACGGTATTCCCGAAATTATCCTTCGCTTCAAGGTTCGCGCCTTTCGCAATCAACACAGCGGCGGCGTCCGTCTGCCCAGCTTCTGCTGCGACGGCGAGCGCAGTGCGCCCGTCTTGGACGTCCCTCGCGTCCACATTTGCGCCTTCCAACAAGAGCTTCCGCACGGAGGCCGAATCGCCGTTGTAGGCCGCATTCAGCAACTGGCCGTCGCGTTCATTCAATGCAGGCGATTGCTGGGCGAGCGAATGGGCGGGAGACAATAGGGCGGTAACAACCACGAGAGCAATCTGGACTCCCACGAACTATATCCGCCGTTCGACGTTGGGAAAATCCAGCCACACCTTCACCCCGCAAAAATGCGACCCCTCGGTGCAGATCGGCGTCGAAACGCCCGCGCGCAAATAGCACGGCGGCCCGATGTACCGCCCCAGCTCCGGGAAAACCGCGCGCACCTGCCGCGCCTCCTCGATCGACGCCTGATAAATCTCCTCCTGCGCGTTGAAGCAGGTCCGCATCGTCCACTTGTGCAGCAGGTGCAGCAGCGAGCCGGATTCGACAAGCCGAATCGCCTTCGCGTTCGGCAGCAGGTAGAGCGCAAATTCGCTCGCCACGCCGCGATCGAGTAGCTCGTTCTTCGCGGCCCACGCCTCTTCCATCGCCTGCTGGTAAATTTCAAGCGCGCGCGGATTCTCGCGGATCAGCATCGGCGTCACGTAATCGGCCGAGCGCGTGTCGGCCAGCGTCAGCAGCGGCCGCGCCCCAGGAACCATGCGATGCCGCTGGTCCTGGCTGTCCGCCGTGTGGCTGATTTTCTTCGCAAAGGTAAAATGCGCGTTGTCGAGCGGCCGCATCATCGGCGCGTGGACGCCCACGTTCAGCGTCTCGCGCCGGTAGGGATTGCGCGCGGGATTCAGCATCCGGTCGAGCGCCTCCGCGTCGCCGCATTCGGCAGCCGTCAGTCCCATCACCGCGCGATAGCCCTCCGCCATCGACGCAATCGCGCGCGGCGAAGAATCGATCAGCCGCGAGGTAAATCCGCCGAGCCGCGCGTCGAATTCGCGCGCGAACGCCTCGCCATCGCCCCGCGCCTCGCTCGCGAATTCCGGCGGCGCTTCCATCGGCTCGTTGTCGAAGCGATCGAAGAATTGTGGATCGACCTCCCGCACCCGCGCCACCATCTCGCCGATCACGAGGCGCGCTTCCGTCGGCGTGTCGTTTGCCGCGCTCATCCGCCACAGCCGGTGCAGGACGATCCCCGAAAGCGTGTGCACCATCGTCGTGAAAGCCGCCACCGGCAGGACGTACCGCGCCACCTCGATCGCGCGCTTTTCCGATTGCCGCTCCACCTTCTGCACGCGCTTCGCGTGCGATGTGGGCGTCACGTGCCAGATATCGCCGAGGATTTCGCGCGCCGTCGGCTCGAGCACGCGCGTCAGCTCGCGATAGTGTTCCCACGCGCGCGCAATCGCCTTTTCGTAAATCGCGCGCTCCGCCGCCCCGAATTGCGCGCTCTCCACCGGCACGTACGCCTGCGCGCGGTCCAGCCGCACGTAGCGTTGGCTCTGCTGCTCCGAGTTGTAAAAAGGATGCGCGTGCAGAAACGACCAGACGAATTGCCGGCTCACGTTCTCGAGCCCGAATTCGAAATGCGCGTGCTGGTAAACGGTGTGGTGCCCGCCGAAATACGTTCCCGACCCGATCATCACCCGCTGCTTCTCGGTGATCTCCTCGGGCTGCACCAGGTGCGGAGAATAGCAAGTCCGCGCCGCCGCCATCGCCGAATCAAACGGATGCGCAAACGAATTCCGCAGCGTAATGCGCGGCGCCCCCGTCTCTACAAGGGAGTCCGGCGAATCGGTCGGTCGCGTGGATTGCGGCTCAGAATCGGGCACAGGAGACAATCGCGTGGCCATCTTCACCGCATTGTACACTCCTCTTCTGGAGTCGGCTACGCGCCACTCGCGTGTGGCGCGTTTCCCGGAAAGTCCTCAAGTCTGCTAGATTTCCACACCATCCTCACGCATCCACAGGTGCGTGTGATTGACAGGGGGCATTTACCTTTTCATAATCGACGACAGCAAATTCGGCGAGGGAAGGCGAATAAGCCCAAGGCTTCCACTACCCCCCGCTGGCCCCGTTTCTCCCGCCCGGTTTGCCAGAGAACGCAGTCAACGTTCAGCGCAGCCCTAGGAGGCGAGCATGTCCGATTTTCCCTACACTCCCAATCCAGCAAATCTGAGGCGCTTCTTCGAAAAGATCCCGGAAACAGGCATTCCCGGCAAGGTCACCTTACAGGTATTAAAATCGCTTGGATTCAAAAGTAGTAATGACAGATCTATTCTTGCCGCCCTGAAGTCCCTTAAGTTTGTCGATGATTCTGGAGTGCCTACAGAGGCGTGGCAGCGGTTTCGTCACACCGGGCAAAATGCAGCAGTGATGGCATCGGCAATAAGGGCCGCGTACTCGGACCTCTTCCGGACTTACCCCGACGCCAACCAAAAGGACAACGAGGCGCTGCGCAACTACTTCAGTAGCCATTCGAAATCGGGCCAAGCCGTTTTGAATCTGATGGTGCGGACCTTCAAGACACTCTGTGAGCTGAGCGACTTCGAGGCAGTGCCAGCAGAAAGCGCGGAACCCGAGGAGATCGTCGAGGTTCCCGGCGGAAACGTCCGGAATTCTTCGCTGAAGACTGCGAAGCTACCTAAATACGAATCTGGCCTCACAGTGAACATCAACATCGCACTCCAACTGCAGGCCACGGATGATGCGTCCGTGTATGACAAGTTCTTCGCCGCGATGAAGAAGCATCTGATCAACGCCGAATGATCGACACCATTCAAGCATTGCTAGCTAGAACGCGGTCCTTCGCCACTGAGGCCCACGCGCTATTGGGGAAGCACGAAGGGTCGCCCTCCCGGATCGTCGAGCTCGACGAGACCTACAAGAAGCTCAAGACGCTCACGCTGAGACAAGACGACCTCATGCGGCAGGCCCTACGCTGCTTGGAGAACGCTTTGTTTCGTGCCGCTCACGTAATGTCGTGGGCCGCATTCATGGATTTTTTCGAAGAGAAATTGGCGTCTGATGGCTTGGTCAAACTGCGCGCGGCGAGACCAGGTTGGATTTTCACATCGATCGAGGAGCTAAGAGAGAAGACGCCGGAGTTCCAGCTTATCGAGGCTGCTCACGCCGCGGGCTTGTGTCAAAAGAACGAGGCAAAAGCCCTTCAGGGACTGCTCAACAAACGCAACGAATGTGCGCATCCCAGTGATTTCTATCCGGGCCTAAACGAATCTCTAGGATACGTCTCTGAGTTGCTGAAACGCATCGAGCACCTACGAAACAAGAGCTACTGAGGGCCGGGGGGCCCAAATGCTCCTCTCAGCGATACGCGCTTCTCTTCCGGATCTTACGGGATCGCGATCAGCAGGCCGCCGCTAATCCCGGCCGACTGCTCGTGTCCCCGCCCGAAGCTGTAGTCGTAAGCCGGTTCGAGGTACCAGCCGAATCTGTGCTTGGCGAGGGGCCAGAACATGAAATCGAGCGCCGCTTCAGCCGCAGCGGAGTTTGTCGTGACGCCGCGGACGCTCGTGTGAATCCACTCCGGCCCGGCCCCCGCCATGAACTCGACCTTCTTCGAAAGCGTCCACGGCTTCTTGAACAGGCAATCGACATCCCATTCCGTCGAGTGATCGGCGAAGAGCGGCGTGACGCCCGCTTCGATCTCCAGCCAGTGTTCGATCGGCGTCACTTCCACCGCGAAGTTCGGCCCAAAGCTCGAGCTTCCGTCTTTAACGCTCCAGTTCGCGGCCGCGCCAATCTCGACCACCGCCGCTTCCTTATCGGCGTCCGCCGACTGCGCGAAAGCATTCCCCGCGCAGAAAAAAGAGAATAGTGCGATCAACGCCCACCTTTTCGCGTTCACTCGTCGTCCTTCCTCGCGGCAACTATGCAAGCTGCGGAAAAAGACCCGCGCTGTCATCCCGAGCGCAGCCTCGCGCGCTTTTGCGGTTCCCGCGGTGTGTGCGGGCGCGAGACGCAGCGAGGGATCTGCTGTTTGCGGAATGCGCGAATGGAAACGAGCAGATTCCTCCGATGCTCACCACAGCCGTCTCACGCCGTAACCCTCAAACGCACTCTCATTGCTGAGAATGGGGACGTTCTCCGCCTGGGATTGAGCGATCAGCATCCGATCGAACGGATCCCGGTGAGGCCCCGGCAGGAGGCCGGCGCGAATTGCATGATCCGCGGAAATAGCGAGTAACTGAAACCCTTCGCGCTCGATTTGACCTGAGAAATCGGCAACGAAATTCGCCGCAGTGGGCAATTTCCCCAGGCGAACCTTGGTTGCGATCTCCCAGGCTGAAGCGGCGCTCACGAACAGAGTGTTCTTGGTTTCGGCAATTATTCTGCGCGCGGCCCGCGTCAGTGATGGATCGTCGGAGAGCCACCACAACAGCGCGTGCGTATCCAGTAGGGCGCGCAAACTCACCGCTCCCAGCGGGCAAGTTCGCGCTTCGGAAGAGGCTCAAAGAATTCGGGCCCCACGCGCAGACTCCCTTTCAACGACCCGGGCCGGCGCTTGCCCTTTACCTCGCCCACCGGAACAAGCCGGGCGACCGGCTTCGATCCCCGCGCGATCACTACTTCTTCGCCTTCGGAAGCCTTTCGAATCAGCCGGGAAAGGTTTGTCTTGGCCTGATGAATGGTCACGACTCTCAGCGTCGGCTCCTTAGCTAACCTAGCTTAGTCCATGCGCCCCGGCCGCGCAAGATATTTTCTAATCTACGCTGAGGTCTCTTCGATCTTGACGAATCGGCCGAGCGTGCGGTCCTTGCGGACATTCGAGATCGGGAAAACCTGGTTATGGCTCACCACATAGATTCCGGGCGGGAGGACGCGCAGAGCAAAAAGGCTCTCGGTCAAATTCTGCAGGGCGTCGCTGCCTTCGAAGCCGAGCGGGGCCATGGCTCCGGTCATTACGATGGGAACCTCCAGCTTCGGCAAAGCGCGCTGCAAATAGAGGCCCGTCTCAACCATCGTGTCCGTTCCATGAGTGATCAAGATAGGAGCCTTCTCCGGAAGGAGGCCCTTCACGGTTTCAAGGATGCGAGCGCGGTCGGAATCCGTCATTTCCAGACTGTCGATATTCATCAGCGGAACGATGCGCACATCGGAATCGGGCAGCCGCAGCAATCGCAGGTAGCGGTCGATTTTACCGTCGAGGTTCGCTACCACGCCCTGCCGCTCGGAATAAACTTTCTCGATTGTCCCGCCGGTCGTCACAACGTAGAGCACCGTCATCTCTCAGGTTCCTCGTGTTGGAGAAAGTGATCCCTGGCTGCACCAGTATTCGATCATATGGAGGGCCTCCCAGCGAAGTCTCTCTTTGTTGCGAGTTGCGGCTTGCATATCCCGATTGCCACGGTCCCAACACGTGGTAACTTCGGTGGCGGCCAGCGGTTTGCGTAGCGCTGGGTCCCGCCGGCTCTGTAGGGTGGAAGCGTGGGCCTTTCAGGCCCGCGAAAAAGGCACGCAATAAAAGGGGCTTCAGCCCCGGGCAGTTCGGGAGGCACGACATCCGATGATGAAGGATCCCCCCACATGGCTCTATCCCCCGATCGAGCCCTATAACACTGGCCGGCTCGCCGTTTCGCCGATCCACGAGCTCTACTTCGAGGAAAGCGGCACGCCCAGTGGAAAGCCGGTGATCTTTCTGCACGGTGGTCCCGGAGGCGGTTCCGAGCCCAAGCAGCGCCGCTTCTTCCATCCCGAAAAATATCGAATCATCAACTTCGATCAACGCGGCTGCGGCAAGAGCACGCCGTACGCGTCCTTGGAAGACAACACGACCTGGGATCTCGTCGCCGACATCGAAAAAATCCGCGAACACCTCGGGATCAAGCGCTGGCAGGTTTTCGGAGGATCGTGGGGCTCGACGCTCGCTCTGGCCTATTCCGAAACGCATCCGGATCGCGTCACAGAGTTGGTCCTGCGCGGCATCTTTCTCCTGCGCAAGCAAGAGATCGACTGGTTTTACCAGCGCGGCACATCCGTGCTGTTTCCCGATGCCTGGGAGGCTTTTCTTCAGCACATTCCCGAGGCCGAACGCGGCGATATGCTTTCCGCCTACCACCGCCGTCTCACCAGCGACGCCCCAGCCGTGCGGCTTGCTGCTGCGAAGATATGGAGCGGTTGGGAGGGCGCAACTTCGAAGCTTTTGCCCGACGCGGAGTTCAAGGGCCATTACGAAGAAGACGAATTCGCGTTAGCTTTCGCCCGGATCGAAGCTCATTATTTTATTAACAAGGGCTTCCTCGAATCCGACGATCAATTGCTGCGCAACGCGGTGCGCATTCGCCAGATTCCCGGCGTGATCGTGCAAGGCCGCTACGATGTGGTTTGTCCCATGGAAAGCGCGTGGGCGCTTCATCGCGCCTGGCCCGAGGCCGATCTCGTCATCACGCCCGATAGTGGCCACAGCGCCTTCGACCCGCCCAACAGCCGCGCGTTGGTTGCCGCGACCGACAAATTTGCCGGCTAATGCGCTGGGAATAATGACTTGCTCGACAGCGAGAAAATATCGGCACCAAAAGCCGCCAAAATCGGCTTTTTCCTGCTTTTTTGCGCCCACTTAAAGCCCCGACAGCGTACTCCTGGAGTACGCTGTCGGAGCACAAATCTCGGAGGGAAAAGCGCGATTACTTCTTGGCGGCGATGGAGGCGGCTTTGTCCGCGTACTTCTTTTGGAAGCGCTCGACGCGCCCGGCCGTATCGATCAGCTTCTGCTTGCCGGTGAAGAAAGGGTGGCAGTTCGAGCAGATTTCCACGCGGATCAGATTGCCTTTGAAGGTCGATCGCGTCTCAAACGTATTGCCGCAGGCGCAGTGCACCGTCACGGCATGGTAATCCGGATGAATTCCTTCTTTCATGGGACAACTCCTGTCTGCCGGCCGTTCTGCGCGATGTGAGCCCCTACCCAAACCCAAAGTCCGGGCCGCACGTTCGCGTCGCTAAGCCAGCGGGGAAACTTGATTATACCCGAATTCGCGCTTCCAGCACGAGCGCAAATCCAAGTCCTTAGATGCGAGGACGGCCTCTTCGATTCGATCGGCGGGGCGCCCGCATTGCGAGCCCGTTGCTATGTGGCTTTGTTTTCGTGCTATAAGAACGGTCTGAAAATTGGGGGAATCATGTCTCGACTCAAAATGATCGCCGGACTGGCGATCGCTGTTGCGGCCCCCTGCGCAATCCTGGCTGCCGGAATCACACCCGCGCACGCGACGGACGCGGCAGATGCCGCGAAATACAATTGCGATCGCGCGTGCCTCCAGCAGATTTCCGACTTGTATTTCGAGGCGCTGGCGCAGCACAACCCGTCGATGGCGCCGTTTGCGCCCAACGTCCGATACTCCGAAACCGGGCAGGTGCTGAAAATAGGCGAGGGAATCTGGCAGCACGCGGGCGCTCCCACCTATCGCCTCGAAATTTTCGATCCGCAGACGGGCGGCATCGGCATCGACGCGGTGATCCCGGACGGCGGCGTGCCGACCATCGTCGGCCTGCGCCTGAAGATTGAAAATCACCTGATCACGGAAGTCGAAAGCATCGTCGTTCGCGGCGATGACCCTGCGGTATTCCACGCTCCGGAAAGACTAGTTGAAGTCCCACGGTTCTTCACCCGACAGATTCGCCCCGCCGAGCAGAACTCGCGCTACGAACTGAAGGCCGCCGCGGACGCCTATTTCCGCGCGTTCCAGACCGAAGGCACGCCGGACTACATTCGCGCGCCGCTGCTGCCGAGCACGCTCCGCTTCGAGAATGGCGAGCAGGCCACCAACGTCGACCTCAAGGTCCACAAAGCAACCACCGCGGCCGAGCAGTTCGACAACGCCATGTTCAAGGGCACGAAAATTTACGATCGTCGGTATCCCGTGGTCGACACGGAAACGGGCACGGTGATGGCGCTCGTCCGCTTCCACAGCAACGCCGCCGCGCCGCCTCCGGGCTCCGCGCCGGCGCGCGGCGATGCGTTCGTCTGCGAGATTTTCGCGGTCGAGCAGGGAAAGATCATGCAGATCCAGGCGACGTGGATCCAACCGAAGGAACAGCTTCCGACGCCATTCTAGGGACGGCCGGAAAAAATCACGTGGCGCCGAACATGAGCGGCGAGCCGAGCTTCGAGCTGTAATTCGGGCGGTAGCGCTCGGTGTTGTAGAGCTTCGCGACATCCACTCTCCGCGCGCCGAGCGATGCGTGCGGCAGCTCCACGTGCGCGTAGCATCCGTTCTGAATCCCGATCATGCGCCCGGCGACTCCGTCGCGGATCAGGCCGACGGCGATGTTGGCGAACGTGATGGCTACGAGCTGGTCGATCGAATCGGGCTCGCCGCTGCGCAGATCGTAGGTGAGATCGCTGACGATGGTTTCCTGGCCCGTCCGCTTCCGCACTTCCTCGGCAAGCGCGTGGCCGATGTCGGCTTTCTTCCGGTGGCCGTAGGCGTCAGGTTCGCCCCACTCCTTCACCTCGCCTTCGGTCCACATGGCGCCTTCCGATGCGATCACGAGCGAGTAGTGGCTCGGATTTTTCGTCTTGTCTTCCATCAGCAGCGAACAGATGCGGTCGACATTGAAGGGATGCTCGGGGATCAGGCAGCGGATCGACGTGACGTACGCCGTGTAGAGCGCGGTGAAGCCGGCGTCGCGCCCGAAGATCCGAAAGATGCCGATACGTTCGTGCGATCCCACCGTGGTGCGCTGGCGGGTAATGGCCTGCTTGGCCCGCGTAACCGCCGTCGAAAAGCCGATGCAATACTCGGTGCCCTGGACGTCGTTGTCCATCGTCTTCGGCACGGCGAGCACGGGAAAGCCCGCGTCCCAAAGAGCCGAGGCGAAGCTCAAGGTATCGTCACCGCCGATCGCAACGAGGCAGCCGATCCCCAGTTTCTCAAGGTTATCGATGACCACCGAAGTCAGATTGTAGGTCTTGCCGTCGAAGGGAAGCTTCTCGACCGCTGCTTTTGGAATGTGCGGCGCAATTTTCGCGGCCGGCATTTTGCGGGGATTCGTTCGCGAGGTGTGCAGCATCGTGCCGCCAAACCGGTCGATCGTGCGCGTGTTGTCGCGCGTGAGTTCCATGACGTAGGTGGGATCGTCAGGCCCCGTCATATTCGTCAGGCTTTCCCAGCCTTTTCGAAGGCCCGTGATTTTGCGGCCGAACTCGCCCGCGCCGTAGACCACCGATTTGATCACCGAGTTTAGGCCTGGCACGTCGCCGCCACCCGTCAGAATGCCGATCTTGTTTCGCTGGGTCACGCTCCACTCCCTCCGCGCAGGTTCATCTGCGCCTGCCCCCTTTCCCCGCCCAATTGTGCCAATGATTCGAGACGGTTTGCAATGCGCGGCTGCCGGGCCCAGAACGCCGTCACAGTTTTGCAGCGCCGTTCCGGTACAATCAGAAGCGCGGATTGTCGGGGAGCCTCCGAATGCGGCGCTTGTCTCTCGTTTTTCTTTGGATTGCCTGCGTGTTGCTGCTGGTCGTTCCGGCGGTACGCGCGGGGAAAGCGCTCGAAATCTATTTCATCGACGTGGAAGGCGGGCAATCGACGCTGATCGTCGATCCCGAGGGCGAGTCGCTGCTGATCGATACCGGCTGGGACGATTTCCACGGGCGCGACGCGAACCGCATCATGGCGGCCGCGAAAGATGCGGGCATCGACCACATCGACGATCTCGTGATCACGCACTATCACGCCGATCACGTCGGCGGCGTCGCTCAGCTTGCAGGCCGCATCAAGATCGATGCGTTTTTCGACCACGGCGCGAACACGGAAGCTGATACGCGCACCAATTACGCGATCTACGAAAAGATTGCGGCGCAGGCGAAGCGCACCATCGTGAAGCCGGGCGACGAAATTCCGCTCAAGGGAATTCGCGTGCAGGTTGTCGCGTCGGTGGGCGAGGACATCACCAAGCCTCTGCCGGGCGCGGGCCAGCCGAATCCGTGGTGCGCCGCTGAACCCCCGCCCCTGCCCGATACGAGCGAGAACGGGCAATCCGTCGGCATGCTGATCACGTTCGGCAAATTCCGCTTCATCGATCTCGGCGACCTGACGAACCAGAAGGAGCTCGGCCTCGTTTGCCCGAATAATCTGATCGGGACGGTCGACCTTTACCTCGTGACGCATCACGGCACAGCGCATCCCGGCACGGGCGATTCGTCAAACGCTCCGGCGATCGTGTACGCGCTGCATCCGCGCGTAGCGGTGATGAACAACGGCGCGATCAAAGGCGGGCATCCCGTGACGTGGCAGACCGTTCACGATTCGCCGGGTCTCGAGGATTTCTGGCAACTGCACTATTCGATGGCGGGCGCGGAGAAGCACAACGTGCCGGATCAGTTCATCGCGAATGTCGGCGGCAACGACGAGGGCTACTACATCAAAGTGTCCGCCGAACCGAACGCCGCTTTCACGGTGACGAACCAGCGGAACGGCTACAGCAAAACCTACGCAAAATAGCTTCTGCCACCGGGCGCGCTAACGCTCAAGCAGCGCGAGCTCTTCGGCGAACTCGGCGTGCAGGCCCTGGGGCAAAATCCCGAGGCTGACGATGCGGCGCAGGAGCGGCTCGTTATTCCTTGTATCAACGTACGCACGATTGATATCGGCGATGCTGATGCGATTTTCGTCTTCGTGAATCTTCTCGATCGCGTCGCCCGCGCCGATCATGCCCTCTTCGACCACGGAAAAATAGATTCCGGAGCGGCGGCTGGCGAGAAATCGCTTCACCATGTCGGGGCGGGCGAAGCGGATCGCCAGCTTGTAACAGGGCATGCGCGGCTGCGTGACTTTCACGATCGCCTCGCCGACTCGAAACTGGTCGCCGATGCAGGCGTTCTCTTCGGTCAGCCCTTCGGTGGTCAGATTCTCGCCGAACATGCCCCAGGGCAGATCCTGCTGCGGAAATTCGCTGCGCCAGAATTCGTAGTGCTCAGACGGATAGGCGTAGACAGCCTTATTGCGGCCGCCATGAACCTGGAGGTCGGCCTGGGCGTCGCCATCGAGATTCAGGCGGCGCAGCAGCAATGGTCCCGGCACGGACGATTTGAAAATGGAGGTCGTCACTTCGCGGTCGCCGAAGAGAAGTGCGCGCGGCTTGCCGACGTTGAGCGAAATGATTTTCATTGCCTGCAATCCAGCACGGCGGCGCCGTTGATGCGGTCGCTCTTCAGATCGTTGAGCGCGCGATTGGCTTCGCGCAGCGGAAAAACAGTTACCTGGGTGCGCACGGGAATTTCGTCCGCGACGCGGAGGAAATCCTCGCCATCCTGGCGCGTGTTGTTGGCGACGCTGCGAATGACGCGTTCCTGATACAACAGATTGTAATCGAAGGACGGAATCGGGCTCATGTGGATGCCGCCGAGCACGAGGACGCCGCCCTTCTTGAGCGCTTTCAGCGCGGGCGGCACCAATTCTCCGGCGGGCGCAAAAATGATGGCGGCATCGAGTTTCTCTGGAGGTTCGTCGTCGGCCTCGCCCGCCCACACCGCGCCGAATTCCAGCGCGAGCTGCTGATGCTTTTTCCCTCGCGTGCACGCGTAGACTTCGGCTCCCCAATGGCGCGCCACTTGAATCGCCACGACCGCGGCCGAACCAAAGCCATAGAAAGCGAGCCGGCTGCCGCGCTTGATTCCGGAAAGGCGCAAGCAGCGAAATCCGATGATGCCCGCGCACAACAGCGGCGCGGCTTGCTCATCTGGAAAAGATTCAGGGATGGGATAGACGAAAGTCTCGGGGGCGACAGCATATTCGGCGTAGCCGCCGTCGACCGTGTAGCCGGTGAACGTCGGATGGTCGCAGAGATTTTCCCGGCCCGAGCGGCAGAATTCGCACGTGAGATCCGTGCTGTGAAGCCACGGCACGCCGACGCGCGCGCCCCGCGCGAAGCGATGCGCGCCGTCGCCCAGCTTTTCGACGATGCCGACGATCTGATGGCCGGGAATCACGGGTGATTTGCGCGGCGGCAGCTCGCCTTCCACCACGTGGAGATCGGTGCGGCAGACGCCGCAGCAGCTGACGCGCAAGAGGACTTCGCCCTTACCGGGCTGCGGATCGGGCGCGTCCGTGAATTCGAGCGGATTGGTCGCAACCGGCGCGGGCGCATTCAGGAGGCACGCTTTCATCGCGTCATCACCTGGCGCTCACTCACCGTTCGCTCACCGCGCGGCTTTCGTTTGCGCTTGCGGCGTGATGCCGGCGTCTTCAGCGACGCCGAGGGCGATGGCGGTCCAGTCCATATCGCCGCGGCCTTTGGCGATGGCGGCGAGATAGCGGTCGTGCAGCAGGCTCCCGATCGGCAGCGGCGTGGAGCTTGCGGTGGCCGCTGCGAGCGCGAGAGAAACATCCTTGAAGCCGAGCGCCAACCGGAATCCGGCCGGCTCGAATTTTTCGGCGGCGATCGACTTGCCGTAGCCCTGGTAGACGGGGCACGCGAAGAGGGTTTTGCCGAAGAGATCGGCGACGGCATTCTTGTCGATGCCGTTTTTCTCGGCGAGGGCGAGCGATTCGGAAATCGTCTCGATGGCGGCGGCAATCATGAAATTTCCGCAGAGCTTGACGACGTTGGCCGCGCCCGCATCTTCGCCGAAATCGAAAATGCCCTGGCCGATGGTTTCGAGCAGCGGACGCACGCGCGTCTTCGCCGCCGCATGGCCCGAGGTGCAGACCCACAGCTTCTTGGCCGCCGCCGCTTCGGGGCGCCCGAAGACGGGTGACGCGACGTATTCGACTTTGTGCTTGGCGTGATGCTCGGCCAAGCGCCGCGCGGTGGCTGGCGAGATTGTACTGAGCGAAACGTGGATTCCGCCGGCGCCGAGTTTTTCGACGAACGAGCCGGCCGAAAGGCAGAGTTCGTCGATGGCGCGGTCGTCGGCAACCATTGTGAAGACGACGCCGCCCGGGGAGGCGACATCCGCAGGATTTTTCGCGAGCGTCGCGCCTTTGGCCACGAGCGTCGCGGCCTTCGAGGCGGTCCGGTTGTAGATGCGCAGCGCGTGGCCCGCCGCCGATAAATTCGCGGCGATCGGCTCGCCCATGTTGCCCAGACCGATGAATCCGAGTGTTTCTGGCATTTCTACTCCTTTCGATCGAACCAGCTACAGGATTCGATGACGCAGCAGACCTCAACGTTTCAATCGGCACCAGCGGTAGTTACGTACCCGGATGCAGCAGTCTCCGCAATTTCCTTTGCTGCTCGCACAGGCTATATTCCCATCGGGCCGGGACCGGAACAAGGCGTGATCGGGGTGCGAGAGGTGGTCGCAAAATGCGACCACCCGGCGAGAAAGCGAGCCGTCAAACCATGAAACCCAAAACACAGGCAATCGTCCCGGTGGAAAGAATCGAATCGCGCATTTTGCTCATTCGAAGTCATAAGGTCATGCTCGACTCGGACCTGGCCCAGCTGTACGGTGTGACCACGAAGCGGCTCAACGAACAGGTGAAACGCAACCGGGACCGTTTTCCGGCTGATTTCATGTTCCGGCTGAGGGTGAAGGAGAGAAAGGAGGTGGTCGCAAATTGCGACCACCTCCGGAGGCTCAAGTTTTCGCGGACGCTGCCGTTTGCGTTCACCGAACATGGGGCGATCATGGCGGCGAGCGTACTCAACACGCCGCGAGCAATCGAGGCCAGCGTCCACGTGGTGCGGACGTTCGTGAAACTGCGCGAGATGCTGCGCACGCACAAGGAACTTGCGAGGAAACTGGGCGAACTCGAGGAGCAGATTAAAGGGCACGACAGGGAGATTACCGCGCTGTTCCAGGCGATCCGGCAACTGATGGAACCGGCGCACCGATCAGGCAAGCAGATCGGATTCCAGCACTAAACGGGCTTAGGCGCCGACGCGGAGGGCGAGGCAGGTGATGTCGTCGTGCTGGCGGGCTTGGGCGGCGAAGGCGTTGACGTCGGACATGACGCGATTGAGGATTTCGCCTGCGGTGCCCGATGCGCCCGACTGCAGGCATGCGATCAGGCGCGATTCACCGTACTCTTCATCCGACTCGCTGACGGCTTCGGCCACGCCATCCGTAAAAATGAAAAGCAGGTCGCCGGGCTGGAGCTGCGCGCTGCCCGAGGGGTACGCGACTTCGTTTTCGGTGAAGAGCGGGAGGCCCAGCGGCGGACCGCCGGTTTCGAGGCGCTCGATCTGGCCGGACGCGCGGCGCAGCACCGGGGCGTTGTGCCCGGCGTTGACGTAACGCATGGCGCGCGAGGCGGGATCGATTTCGGCGAGGAACGCAGTGGTGAAGCGGCGACCTTCGAGGCTGTGCGCGCGGCAGTAGCGGTCGAGGCCGACGACGATTTGGTCGAGAGACGCGGGAGTGGATGAAAGCGCGCGAAGGCTGGCCTGAAACGTCGCCATCAGCAGCGCGGCGGGAACGCTTTTTCCGGCGACGTTGGCGACGACCACGAGCAGCGGGTAGGAGAGCGATTCGCCGGCTGAGGCGGGGCGCGTGAACGCGTCGTAGTAATCGCCGGCGACCGTGTTTTGCGGGCGCGTGGCGAAGGCGATGTCGATTCCGGCTACGGCGGGCGGTTTATCCGGGACGAGCCACTGCTGAATCTCGCGCGCGATTTCAAGATCGCGCTTCATGATGACGCGGTCCGCGAGCTCGAGCGCCAGAAGCAGGAACAGGATCAACGAGCCGAACCATGCGGTGTTCAAGCTCACGTCGTTGCGTCCGATGCTGATGTCCCCTTGCACCAGCAAAGAGATGACTGCGATGAGCAGCAACACGCGGCGCGCGGGCGAGAGCTTCATCAGCATCGCCTGGAAGAGCGCCCAGGCGGCGAGGAAAGGCCGCCTCCATCTTCTCTTTTCGAGGTGGATGGCGTCCCAGTCGACGTCTTTCGAATACAGGCCGTAGGTGGCGCGCGCCTCGGATTTGAATTGCCCCCAGAGCTGGTCGATTTCGAGGCCTTCGGTGACGCGCGCCCAGAAGTTGCGGACGCGGCGGGGACGCGCGGTTTTCGCCGGGTTCGGGGCGGTGGCCATACGATGCGAGATTATCGCAGGAGGGAGAGCGCGACGCTATGGGGCGCGCGTGTGGCGCAGGGGCTCAGAAAGGCCTCAGCCCGGGAAAGCGGGGGTGAGCTACATAATTGCCAGAACGCGCCTTCACGAAAGCTTAGCGCCAAGGTCGATGAAGTCGGTGGCGACTACATCGAACGAATTCGCGGCGGACGACGATGCGCCTGCGGGTGGCGGCGGAGGATTGGGGCCGCGCTCGAGAGGGCGCGGGACGTAGCCCGCTTTCAGGCCGCAGGATTGCGCGGCCTTCAGATCGAGAGGATGGGCGGCGACCATCATCACCTCTGCCGGCTTGCAGCTGAGCAGCTCGACCGCGCCGAGATATACCTCGCGATCCGGCTTGTAGTGATGGAAGAGCTCGGCGGAAAAAACGGTGTCCCAGGGAAGGCCTGCGTATTTTGCCATCTCGACGAGGAGAGAAACGTTGCCGTTGGATAGCGTGGCAATAATGAAATTCTTTTTGAGGCGCGTGAGTCCCTCGACCGAATCCGGCCAGGGAGTGAGCCGGTGCCAGACATTGGTCCAGTGCTCTTTTTCCTCTTCGGTGAGGCCGGTGATCTTGAACTCGACGAGGAGCTGATCGAGGATCATGCGATGCAGCACGTCGAGCTTCGTCCACGGGAGCTCGCCCTTGCGGACTTTTTCCATCGACGGGCCGTAGCCGGCGCGCCAGCGGTCCGCGAATGTGCCCCAGTCGATCTGCAGATTTTTCTCGCGTCCCCATTGCTCGCCCTCGCGAATGATGGAGCCGCGCCAATCGACGACTGTGCCGAACACGTCGAAGACGAGCGCTTTCACGCCGAGCGAATTCGCTGGGGCGGGCATCTTGGGAGAGTTTCTCACACTCGGGCGGGGTTCGCTCGAGCCGCCGGCAAAAGGGGCGAAGCTTGAAAGCGCCATCGATAGCGCCACGAACTCGCGTCTGCGCATGAACCCTCTTTTCGCGCCGCTTGTCACAGCAACCCGGCGGCAGCGGCGCGTATTCTAAACCAGGACGTGGATACGCGCACAAAATCATGGCTCGAGGCGAGGCGGCCGGGCGAGCTGCTCGGATGTGCTATCGTCGGTGGCAGAGGCGCGCGATGAGCGTGCGGCGATCGGGGAGATGGCGCGGCATCGTGCCGGGGGTCCTGGCAGCCGCGCTCGTCTGCGTGTTTGCCGCGGGGATGCTATTTTCGGCGGCCGCGCAAATCCAGAATTACGAAAGCGGCGGAATCATCGACATGGACGGGGAGCGATTCGCGCCGGAAGATCCCAACGAGAAAGCGGAGTGGACGTTTGCGCGCTTTCACTACGATCTCGGCGAGGAATTCGGATTCTATCGATTTCAGCGCTGGGCCGCGGACTGGCCGAAGGCGGACCGCCAATTCACACTGGGCGTGAAGCGGCTCACGCTGATTCAGGCGCGATCGACGGAGCATATCGTCGATGCAAATAGCGACGAACTCTACAACTACCCGTGGATTTACATCGAGGATGCGGGCGCGTGGAACCTGAGCGAGAAGCAGGCGGCGCGGCTGCGCGAGTATTTGCTCCGCGGCGGATTCCTGATGGTCGACGATTCGCACGGCGACGAGGAGTGGCAGAATTTCGTCGCAGGGATGCGCATGATTTTTCCGGACCGCCCGATCGAGGACCTTGCGAACAAAGACGAAATCTTTCACGTCACCTACGATCTCGACGACCGGGTGCAAGTGCCCGGCACGCGCTACATCTGGGGCGAGCGCTGGCGCTACACGGCCGATAGCGCGACGCCGAAGTGGAGAGCGATCCGCGACGATAAGGGACGGATCATGGTGGCGATCTGCCACAATTCCGACGTTGGCGACGCGTGGGAATGGGCCGACAGCCCGCAATATCCGGAGCATCCGGCGTCGGTGGCCTACCGCATCGGAATCAATTACATCATCTACGCGATGACGCACTAGCGGACGGTGGCGAGACGTCCTTCGACTCCGCTCCCTTCCTGCGTCAGGGCGAGCAGGACAAGCCGGCGCTACGGATTAGAACATAGAGGTGGGGGTGGGGCTTGGCAGGATCACGCCCGCTTCGATGGTCAAGCGCGGGGCGCGGCGCATGGTTTCGATGAAGGCGCGCACGATTTCGGGGTCGAACTGATTTGCGGCGCAGCGTTCGAGCTCGGCAAAGGCGTCTTCGGGCGTGCGCGCTTTCTTGTATGTGCGCGCGGATGTGATCGTGTCGTACGCATCGGCGATGGCGATCACACGCGCGCCGTACGGAATGTTTTCGCCCTCGAGACGGTCGGGATAGCCGCTGCCGTCGTAAAACTCGTGATGGTGGCGAACCATTTGCCGGATGCGCTCCATCGGCTTGAGCGGCTCGAGAATTTTCGCGCCGAGGTCGGTGTGGGTCTTCATGGTTTCCCACTCGGAGGCATCGAGCGGGCCCGACTTATTGAGGATTGTCTCGGGGATGCCCACTTTCCCGATATCGTGCAGCAAGCCGGCGAGGCGGATGTCCTCAATGTCAGCCGGGGCCATGCCCAGCGCCTGCGCGATCATCACGGAATAGGCGGAAACCTTGCGCGAATGGCCCTGGGTGTAGTGATCCTTGGCATCGATCGCGAGCGCGAGCGAAGTGACGGTTTCGACGACGGCCGGCGGAAGCCCGTCGGCGTCCGTCGCGCCGCCCTGTTCCTCGAGCGACCGGGTGAACTGCTCGAGGCGCCTGTAAATTTCCTCGAACGCCTCCGGACCGGTTGAAAACAGCCGCTTCAGCGTGACGCCGAGGTAGGCTTCGAGAACGTCCTTTTTCCATCGCTTGCGGTCGTTGGGATCGCCCTGCTCGGCGCTCGAAACGGAATTTCCGCCCTGATGTTTCGAGATGTACATCGAGGAATCGGCAACTTGAATGAGTTCCTGCGGCGTCGATCCGTGAATCGGGAATGCGGCGATGCCGAAGCTGGCGGTGATGTTTTTGTCGCGGAGAAGCGGATCGGCGGCAATCCAGCCGCGCAGCTTGCCGGCGAGCTGGCGGGCTTGTTCGACGCCGGTTTCCGGCATGAGAATCACGAACTCGTCGCCACCGTAGCGCGCGACCACGTCGGACCGGCGGCAGTTCTGCTCGAGGATGTGGCCCACGCGCTGCAGGACGACGTTGCCCTCGAGGTGGCCGTAGAAATCGTTCACGAATTTGAAGCGGTCGAGATCCATCAGGACGAGCGCGAACGGGCGGTTGGCGCGCGTCGATCGTTTCCATTCGGACGAGAGCGCTTCCATGAGGAAGCGGTGCGTCTTGACGCCGGTCAAGCCGTCGGTGATGGCCTGTTCCTGGGCGCGCTGGAACGTGAGAGCGTTGTGCAAGGCCCCGGCAAAGAGATCGGCAAGCGTGCGGAGCAGCAGCACGTCGTGATCGGGGAACTGGCAAGGATCGGTAGATTCGACGTAGAGGACGCCGAGAAACTGCTCGCCGTAGGTGATGGGCAAAGCGAGCGAGGCCGTCGAACCCGGCAGCACGGTTCGAGGCGTCGATGAATTCACTTCGTAAATCGTGGACATCTGGCCGCTGCGAGCCACCTGTCCGACCAAACCCTCGCCCAGCTGAATGCGGCGGCCGATCGCATCGCGGCGCGTGCCGGCCTCGGCCCGCACCACCAAATCCTTCGCCGAATAATCGAGGATGGCGATTCCGATGTGATCGTAGGGGAGATGATTTTCGACCTCGGCCGCGATTCGGGCGAGCATCTCATCGGGATCGAGGGTGGTGATGGCGTGGCTCGAAACGTTGTTGATCAGCGTCAACTGGCGGGATTTCCTCTGCTCTTCAGCGAAGAGCCGCGCGTTTTCGATCGCGATGCCCGCCGCGCTGGCGATCAAGGCGAGGAGCTCGACATGGCCCTCGTCGAAGGACCGTTCCTTCATGCTGTGGATCACCATCGCGCCGACCGGCTGATCGTGGAGAATCAGGGGCACGGAGCACGTACATCCCATTTCGCGCAACGGTTCTATGCCGAGGCGCTTCGTCTCTTCCCAGAAGTTGTCGCGAATCAGAAGCGGCCGCGCCGAGCGCACCACGTATTCCACCAAATGATTCCCGGCGGGACGCGAGCGCTTCGGGCGCCGCTCGCCGTCGGTGACTTCGATCTCGAAGCGCACTTCACTCGCTTTCGCATCGTAGATGGCGATGAAGAAGCTGGTGACGTTGAGCACGCGGCGCATTTCCGAATAGATGCGTTCGAGCAAGGCGTCGAGCTCGAGCGTCGAACTGAGGGCCCGGCCAATTTCATTGAGGATGTGGAGTTCCTCGGTGCGCCGCGACGTTTGCTGCATGAGGTAACTGTTCTCAACCGACATGCCGATTTGCTGGCCGAGAGCCATCAGCAGGCGAAGTTCGGCGGGAGTGAAGCCGCGATTATCCGGCGTCGCCAGCAGCAACGCGCCAAACACGCGCCCCTTTGCCTGGAGACTGATACCGACCACCGTGCGCAGGTCCTGCCCGAGCAGCAACTGCCGCGCCTGATGGAAGGATTCTTCCTGCTCGAGCGCCTCCCAATTTGCATCGCGCGCGAGATCCCGCAGCACCACCAATCCGCCGAGCCGGGCCACCAGGTTCACCAGATATTCGTCGAGGTTGATTTCGTGAATAATTTGCGCGAGGCTTTCGTCCAATCCCGTGACGATCACCGAGTTCGAGGCTCGGGCTTCGGTCTGCTGGACGCAGAGGATGCCCGCGGGAATGCGGACCACGTTTAGCACGCGATCCAGAGCCTGCCCCAGCATCTTGTGGATCTCGCTGCCTGCAAAGCCGGAGGCAGCCAAGTTCAAATTGGAGAGCGCGAGCATATTGCGCTCGACTCGCCGGCGCTCCTCTTCGTACACCGCCATCACCATCAGCACGCAGGTGAAGAGCTCGGGCAGAAACATCAGCGGGAACAGGTCGATGCCGTCGACGGAGTTTGTAACAGGAATGAAGATCGACGAAACGCCCAGGAGGCCCCAGGCGCCGAAGGCTATGGCGAGCAGCAGGTCCACGCGAGCTTCCTGCTTGCGGCCCTCTTGCCAGAACGTGTAACCGACGAAAAAGAGCAGCATTCCCATGCCGAGCACAACGGGGACATGAGTCCAGTGGACCGCGTGTGCGGATGCCCAGACGAAACCGATCGTCGCGGCCGCGGTTATGGCGCGATAGGGCAGCCGGAGGCCCGAGTACAGGCGCGCCGCAGCGTAGAAGCCGAGAGCGGAAAGAATCAGGGCCGTTTCGTTTGCGACGCTCAGAAGTCGAAGCCAAGCGCCGGGCCCGATGAAAAAAAAGAACGTTCCCGTCGCGAAATGCAGCGCCAGGAAGGTCCACGCAGCCGACCAGGCAAGCAGGTAATCCTGATGCTTGAGGCGGTATAGGAAAAACGAAAAAATCGCGAGCAGGGACGTGCTCGACAGGAGAACCAGATAGGTGGCAGTTAGGTGCAATCCCAACGCGACGCTCCGGACTTAGTACCCCGACACTCGGTCGAGAATATCAGAAAACACGCGGGTAACCTGTGGCCGTGTCCAGTCGAGTTTCGTGGATGTCACCTCATCCGCATCTTGAGCACCCATTGCGGTTGTGGCTGTGGCCCCAGTCACCGCTCACTCTTGGTCCGCAGAGGGTATGCCGCAATGGCCGTCAGGTCAAGCAGGTATCCATCGTCGTGACGGGATCAAGTGCCATACCTCGATGGAGTTACGACGTTAGTCGCTCGATTTTGGCAGGTGCTTCCGCTAAGATAATTCTTTCGAGACAATCAAGGAATCCGAATGGCTCCCGCAGAAAAGCCGCGCGTCCGTTTCGCCCCGTCGCCGACGGGCTATCTTCACGTGGGAGGCGCGAGAACCGCTCTATTCAATTGGCTCTTCGCCCGGCACGAAGGCGGCACTCTCCTGCTGCGCATTGAGGACACCGATGTAGGACGCAACCGGCCGGAGCTTGTCGATGGAATTCTCGACGATCTGAAATGGCTCGGGATTGAATGGGATGAGGGGCCGTTTTTCCAATCGCAGCGCATCGAGATGTACCGGGAAGCGGCCGAGCGTTTGCTCGCGAGTGGAGCGGCCTTTCCGTGTTACTGCAAAGCGTCCGCCTACGCCGGCGGCGATGCGGCGCCGGCCGCGGATGCCGAGGAACAGGAGGGCGAAGGCGACGACGAGGGCCCAAAGCTTCACAAGGGTCCAGCGTGCCCGTGCCGGGATATGAGTGACGCCGAGCGCGCGGCGAAGCAGAAAGATGGAATCCCGCGGGCGATCCGGTTTCGAGTGCCCCGAAACGGTGCAACAAGCTTCGAGGATGTTGTTTTCGGCCCCCGCGAGGTGCAGAACGAAGAGATCGAGGATTTCGTTCTGCTGCGCTCGAACGGCCTGCCGACCTATCAGTTGAGCGTGGTGGTCGACGACATCGACATGCGTATCACGCACGTGATTCGCGGCGCCGATCATCTTTCGAATACTCCGAAACAGGCGCTGCTTTACCGGGCGCTCGGCGCTCCCGTGCCGGTGTTCGCGCACGTCCCGCTGATCCTGGGGCCCGACCGGACGCGGCTTTCAAAACGCCACGGCGCCACGAGTGTAGGCTCTTACGCAAGCGAAGGGTTCCTGCCCGAGGCGTTTCGCAATTTCCTCGCCCTGCTGGGATGGTCGCCGGGCGGCGATTCGGAGTTTCTCCGCACGCCGCAGATGATCGAGCGGTTCAGCCTTTCGGGCGTGAGCCGCACGAACGGGGTTTTCGATCGGCCCAAGCTCGAGTGGTTCAATACGGAATATCAACAGAAACTGCCGATCGAGGATTTGCTGCCCTACGTCGAAGCGCAGTTGAAGCGCGCCGGATTGTGGGAGGGCTCGCAGGCGAGCAAGGATCATGAGTGGTTTGCGCGAACGGTCGATCTGATCCGGCCGCGCACGCGCCTGCTCGGCGATTTCACGGGATGGGCGCGCGCGTTCTTCAGCGACGATTTCGATTATGAGGCGGAGGCGTGCGAGAAATTTTGGAAAGATGAGCGGCTCGGCGGGATGCTCGCGAAACTCGCCGACGCGCTCGCGGCGCTGCCGGATTGGAACCACGACGCTTGCGACGCAGCTTCGCGCGGAGTGGCGACGGCCGAAGGCGTGAAAGCAGGTTTGCTGATCAATGCCACGCGTGTTGCGATCGTGGGCCGGGCAGTGGCTCCGCCGCTCTTCGATACGATGGTTGCGCTGGGCCGGGAACGCGTGGTGGCGCGCATCCGGCGCGCGGTTACATTCCTCGGATCGCGATAGATCGAATCGTTTGGAACCCGCTGTGGCTATTTCCCCGCGCGGAAAATATCGGCATGCACGGCGTGCTCCGCCGTTCCGGCGGCCGCGATCTTGACCGTCACTTCGACGGGAATTTTCACGGGCGGCAGGCAAGCGGAGCTGTTGCACGCCTGGTAGCGCAGCGTGATGGGAATCGTCATGTCTCCCATTGGCGCTTTCTCTCCAGCGGACAACTTCAGCTTCAAAGTGACCTTGCCTGCGTATACGTTGAGAGGCTTATCCGAGAAGGTAAACTTCTTGTCGTGGCCTGGCGGATAGATCGAGTCGACCAGTGTGATGCCGTCCGGAACCTTCGGCGTGAGCGTGGTCGGAATCAGGTAGGCATCCGAGGGCTTGTGCGAGTTCATGTGGTACGCCTCGTTGATATCGACGACCACGGCTACTTCAAAATCCTTGCCTTGTGGCACCGGTTCCAGCGAAACGTAGGTGTGGGTCTTGACCACCTGCGCGGGAGACAGCGTCGGGGCTTCCTGTGCGGACACAATCGCATGGCCGCCGGCGCCTGCGATCCAGGCGAGCGCGCAAACCGCAAGAAAATAGCAGAACGACTTGGCTGAGATCATAGTTGGCTCTCGATATCCTTGGTGATCTGAGCTGGGTTGACCACGCCGATGTACCTCTTCACGATCTTGCCATCGCGCGAAATCAGGTAGCTGGTGGGCATGCCGAGCAGCCCGCCGAACTGATCGGTGATCGCGTCGCTGCCGGCGACGATGGGATAGTTCATCGTCTCGTCCTTGCCGTCAACTTTGAATTCGGTATTCTTCACGAAGGGCGGGACCACCTTCGTGGGGTCGTCGTCCATCGATGCGCCCAGCAGCGTGAAGCCCTTGCCCGAGTATTCCTGTTGCAGGTCGATCAAAACGGGAATTTCGCCGCGGCAAGGCTCGCACCACGTGGCCCAGAAATTCAGGAGAACAACTTTTCCTTTTAAACTGGATAGCGCTACATCGCCGCCCTGGAGATTCTTGAACGTGACGTTGGGCTCGGACTCAAGATTGGCATCGGCCTTGGGGTTCTCGGGGGTCTGGCCCCTCTCGAGGTATTGCTTGACGCTTGCAGGCATTACTTTCTCGAGCAAGACATCGAGACTGCCTCCGTTCAGTTGGCCCGAGATAAGCGTTAGACCGTTCGTGAAAATCAAGCCGCCGATTAACAGCAGCAAAACTCCGCTGCAAACTTCGACCGTGTGCAGATGGCGCCGGAACTTCGTGTAGAACCTCATGAAGCGCCCGACTCCCAGCGCAGTCAGCAGGAACGGGATGGAAAGCCCGGCCGAGTACAGCGTGAGAAGGATCACGCCATCTCTCACGCTCCCGCGCGCGGCCGCGATCGCCAGGACGGTCGTGAGAATCGGCCCGATGCAGGGCGTCCAGCCCAGCGCAAAGGCAAAGCCAAGAAGGAAGCCGCTCACGATCCCCGGAGTCTTTCCGCCGACGTCCCGCATGTGGACATCGCGGTTCAGCCATCGCGACATCGGGGGACCGAAAAGAAAGATGAGCGACGCCGCATAGAAGTGAACCGGCTTAATGACCATCTCAAGACCGGTTCGGAAGTTAAGGACGAGGCCGATCGCGACGAGCACGATGCCAACGATCAGCCCGACTCGAACCGACATCTTGATGAGCACGCCAATCAGGTGCAAGCCGAAGAGAATGATCAGCGCACCCGCGATCGGCGCCAAAAGGTTGCGATGCTGGAGCAAAAAGTGCCCGACGGCGCTCGCCGTCGCTCCCATCGTAATGAATACCACCGATAGACCGGTGACGAAGGCCAAGGCCGGGACCATCAGCTTGCTGGTTCCCGTTTCGCCTTCCCTCAGCTGTTCCACGCCTACGCCAGACAGCATCGAAAGGTAGCCTGGGACCAGCGGTAAAACACACGGCGATAAGAACGAGCCCAATCCGGCGGCAAACACAAACAAGCCAGCAAGTACGGCTACAGACATTCGAATCCTCTCTAATCCCTCAGGGGAAGCCTATACCCGGCCCCACGCCGGGCACTGGACAAACCGTGATTTGACCACATCCCTTAGACGTGCGCCACAGCTTTTTGGTTCTGGCAACGTGCCGCAGGATATTCCCGCCACGTGATATTCGAAGACACCACTTGGCGCGGCGCCGGCGGTGCGCTTCATCCGCTAAGCCGCTAATATTGCTGCGCGAACATCCGCGGAGACGCCTGGCAACATATGTGCCTTATCGAAAGCGCGGGCCCGCCGCTGGAACCGCAGACGGCGACACTCGTTGCCGCGCGCGGTGGCGGGCTGAGAAATTTTCCGCGAGGAGAAGCGCGTTGACGCCGAATCAAGTGACGCTCGCCCGGGTGGCCGCCGCTTTTGCCGCGGTTGCGCTCTTCACCGCCGGTGGAAGTGTGCTGGCGGCCGATCTGGCGGCTGTCCTCTTGACCGTGGCTGCCATTGCTCTCGACGGAGTGGATGGTTACCTGGCGCGCACGCGGGGGCTGGCGACGCCGCTCGGCGCGCAGCTCGATATTCTCGGCGATCGCGTCGTCGAGAACTTGTTCTTCACGTGCTTCGCTGTCGCCGGATTGATTTCGCTCTGGGTGCCGGTCGTGTTTTTCGTGCGCGGCGCGCTCACCGATTTCATTCGAGGGCTGGCCGCGCGCGCGGGACGTACCGGTTTTGGCGGCAACTCGATGCTCGAGACGTGGTGGGGGAAGACGCTCGTCGCTTCGCGCGCGAGCCGGGCCGCGTACGCTGCACTGAAGTGCATCTGCTTCTGCTATCTCGGCTTGATGCTGCCGCTACGCCATGCATCAGACGTCGTTTCGGACGCGACATTCGGCCGCTGGTTCGCGGCGTGGCTCAGCGAGCCGGTTGCCTACTGGCTGCTGAGCGCCGGGCGCGTTCTCACGGGCGTGACGATCATCTTCTGTATCGTTCGCGCGATTCCCGTGATCTGGGAGGGGCGGCGCTATCTCGTTTCCGAGAAGCCCGCGCCCAAGCCGCTGGCCGCCGCGGCGATTCGATGAGATTGGCGATGAGACCACCCGAACAAATCGCGGCTTTCTTCGATCTTGATGGCACGCTCCTGCCGTCGCCTTCGCTCGAATGGCGATTTATCGCGTGGCTGGCCGCGCGCGACGCGATCGACGGCGGCCACCTCGCCCGCTGGCTCGGGTACTTTGCCCGAAACATCTGGCGCGATCCGTGCGCGGCGACGTTCGAAAACAAACGCTACCTCGGTGGGCTTCGCGAATCAGTCGCGGCCGATTGGGAGGGCTCGCTCGGCCCCCATTCGCTGCGCTGCTTCGCGTTCGGCGCCGAACGCATCGCGTGGCATCAAGCGCAAGGGCATCGCGTGTTTCTCGTGACCGGCACGCTCGGGCCGCTGGCGCGCGCAGCCGCTCGTCGCCTGCCGGGACCGATCCAGGCGTGCGCCAGCGAACTCGAAACGCGCGACGGCCGCTGGATCGGCCGCCTCGCGGGCGAGCATTTGCGCGGCGAAGCCAAGGCGCGCGCGGTTCGCAGGCTCGCGGCTCGGCACGATCTGGATCTCGGCGAATGCTACGCCTATGGCAACTCGCTCGCGGACTTGCCCATGCTGGAAACCGTCGGCCATCCGGTGGCCGTGAATCCGGAAGTGGGCCTCGAACGCATTGCCTGCGCCGAGGGTGAAATCGGGAATCGCGGGGGAGCTCCCAGAGATTGGCGGGTCTGCACGTGGAAGACGACAGAGCCGTCGCGCCACCAACATCTTGTTTCCGTCCGAGGGACGCGGTGAGATTCTCGCGGTTCGCAACTCGCCTGGAAATTCCCGGCGAGCGCACAATTCCGTGGGACGCCGCCGATTCCGGTCTCGCGCAGCCACGCGCGGGGGTGCGCTGGTTTGACGAGATTCGCGAAGCCAGCGGCGCGTGCGGCGCCTTCGAGTGGATCACTCTCGCCTACTTCGCCTGGCTCGAAGCGATCGTGCTCGCGTGCCACCGAAATATCGCGCACGCCGAGCGCTACTTCGCGCTCCATCTGCTGCTCGCGACGGGAGTCGTCTGCCTGGCCGCCTGCGGCGCTCAATCGCGGAGCGAATTCCTGCGTTTTGCGCGCCACTGGTATCCGCTTCCTCTCTACATTTTCTTTTTCGAGGAATTGCAGGGGCTGGTGCACGCCATTTTCCCCGGCTGGTTTGACCGCTGGCTCATCGCGTTCGACTACGCGCTCACCGGCGTGCACCCGTCGGTGTGGCTCGCGCGTTTCGCCTCGCCCGCGCTCAACGACTTCATGCAGTTCGCCTACATGACCTACTTTCTCAACCTCGTGATCCTGCCTGCGATTCTCTACGCGCGGCGCGAGCAACTCGCGTTCTGGACGGTGATGGTCTCGACCGCGATCGCGAATTACTCGATCTACACCATCGCCATCCTCCTGCCGATCGAGAGCCCCTACTATTCGCTCGCGAGCCTTCAGGCAAAGCCGCTCAACGGTGGCTACTGTACCGCGCTGATCGGCCTCATCGAACGCTTCGGCCGCGTGCATGGCGCCGCGTTTCCATCGGCGCACGTGGCCGGCTCGATGGTCGCGGTGCTCGCCGCGTGGCGCTACCGGCGTTGGCTGTTCTGGCTTTGCCTGCCTTTCTTTCTGTGCATGTGCGTGGCGACCGTGTACGGGCGATACCACCACGTGGCGGATGTGCTGGCCGGCCTCGCGGTTGGGGTGGCGGGATTCGCGCTGGGGACAAAGCTCATGCGGAATCCGGCCGCGCTGCCCATTTGGGTAAATCGCTAGAAAATCTTCTCCTGCCGCCGCAGGTTTCCGGCCGATCCGAGGTTGGCGATGCGGATCACGATGCTGTACTGGTTCTCATTGCGGATCGTGCCGAATGAAAACCGCCGGTATTCGAAGCCGACGCCGCAGCAATTTCCGTTGTACGTCGCCTCGACGATCTGGTTCTGAAACTCCTCCTGCGTGAAGTCGTAGCTCGCGCCTGCCTCGACGTTCCAGCCGTGCCGGTTCATATCGCCATAGCCGAAAAGCGTGCGGATCTGGTTCGAGCGCTGCTCGAAATTCAGCGGAGGGAGCACGGGATTGAGCGGCAGATTCAGCACGGAGAAATGCGCCAGGGTGATGAACGATTCCTTGTAAGGCTTGAGCTTCAGCAGAGTGCCGATCGCCGACACGCGATTCCGCACCGGATCGTAGTTGACGATGAACTGCGTATCGAAGCGCTTGCCGGGTTCGACGCGCAGATCGCTCACGATCGGCGAAAAGCGCCGCGCCGTATCCGCGAATGCAAACGGCGTGAGCGCGTCGAGCGTCTGAAAGACGTTGGGCTGCCCCGGAACCAGCGCCCCGCCGAACGTGGGATCGAAGAAATATTTCTGCACCAGGCGCCAAGTAATGAATTCCTGGGCCGGGCCGTCCCCCTTGCGGCGGAAGAGCCGCTGCGTGATTCCGTACTCGATCTCGTTGGTGTCGGTCAGTGTTTCATCCTCATCGAAACGCACGAATCGCCCGAAATCGTTGACGCCGCTGACGTAGCTATACACCGCGTAGGGCTCGATCACGTGTTTCCATTTCGTCTCGCCCCCATCCCACACGCGCTCGAGGATCGGGAATCGCATGTCGAGCGAGAATTCCTCGGTGTTGCGAAACAGCCCCTCGTCGACGAATGCGCCGTCGAGCATCTGCCCGCCGTAGTACGTCGAGCGAAACGTGAAGCTCGGCGTCACGTTGAACCAATCGCCGAAATGCAGCGGCATGGCGACGCTCGGCGCGATCTCGCTGCGCTCGACGAAACCCGGCGTCTCAAACGGCGTCACGCTTTCGCCGCGATGCTCCGCGCCCGTAAACGCAGCGAACGAAAAGTAAAATGGCAGGCGTCTGTAGAACTGCTGATCCACGGAGCTGAATCGCAGTTCAGGGGCGGTTCGCAGCGTAATCGAACTTTGCGGCGTGGCGCTGAGATAGTTCTGATAACTCAGCGCCGCAAGGCCGAGGCTGAATCCGTCGAAATTATTCTCCAGAAACGCCGTGTTGTGTACTTCCGAATTCACCGCCTGCGTGAACGTCTCGGACCACGCGAGCCGGAAGGTAAGCGAAGTCAGCTGATCGAGATCGGCGACCGCGCGCCAGCCGCCGGGCAAATCCGAAGTGAACAGCAACTTCGCTTCGTGCCCGCCTTGTTTGATCGGAGGAGCGTCCACCTGCTCGAGGCCGCGATCGATCACGCCGTAGTACGACGCGTCAAGATTCGCGTTTTCCCACGGCTTCATGCGGAACTCGCCTCGCTGGCTCCAGCCTCGTTTGGTGTAGTCGTTAGCGCCGAGCGTCAAATCCAGCCAATCGAGCGGCGCCCAGTAGACCGAGTCGCCCAGCACGTAGCCCTTCTGCGACGTATTTCCGAGATCGGGAACGAGGAAGCCCGATTCGCGGCGCTTTTCCGCGGGCAGCGTCGCGTAAGGCATATAGAGAACGGGCACCGAAAACACTCGAAAGTTGCCGTTCACGAGGTGCACGGACTTCTGGAGACGAATCGTCGCCGCGGGCGCGTAGAACTTCCACACCGGGTGCCCGGGGTCGCAGACCGTCATCCACGCTTTGTGGATGCGATAGGTATTTGGATCGAGCCGCTCGGCCACTTCGGCGTCGAAATAGAGCGGGTTGGGGCTGACGAGCAGCGTGGGCGACGGCCGCCGCTGGAGCGCGAACGTGCCGTGCACGTGGTGGAAAATGCCGCGGCCGGTGCGCAATTCGTAGCGCGCGTCGTCGGCCTCCACGTGCTGCGTCAGGTAATCGAGCTGCACGTGCCCGCGCGCGATCACGACCTGCGTCTCGTTGTCGTACTCGACGTGATCGGCTCGCAGCCGCGCGTTTTCGTAGCGCACGTCGACGTGGCCGTCGGCGTAAAACATCTTTCCCACTTCGCGCTGCTGGTCCGCCTCGAGCGTCGCTTCGCCGCCCGCCGTCAGCGCCCTGGGCGGCGCCGGATGCACACCCTGCGCCGGCAACACGCGCGCCAGCACTGGCAGAATCAGGAGCAGCCCTGCAAGAAGAGCGAGTCTGCGGACAGCTACCGGGAAGATCGCGTTCGGCATCGCCAGGGAAAAGCTCAAAAGAGAAAGGCGAGCCTAACATGCGTCGACGGCCGCCGCAATCAAGAGCGCGGGAGGCTATCCTGCAGGGGGGTGCTCACGCGATCCGATGCAGCCGGGATCAGCCAGCGGAATAAGATGGCAGCAGCCGCTCCCCCGAGCAGTTGCGCGACGATGAATCCCGGCACGTCCGCCGGACGAATTCCCGCAAACGTGTCGCTCAGCGATCGCGCAATGGCAACCGCCGGATTTGCGAAAAACGTTGATGCCGTGAACCAATACGCCGCTGCGATGTAGCTTCCCACAGCGTAGGCAGTCGCGGTCGCCCGCAACCGGGAACACCCGCAGATCACGCCGAGCAGCCCGAACGTCGCCACGAATTCGCTGAAGACCTGCGCCGGTCCGCTGCGCGCGTGGCGCGACAGCGAGATGATGCGTAGTCCGAACATCAGGTGCGCCATTACTGTTCCCGCCACACCGCCAAGGATTTGCGCGACAACATAGCCAGGCGCTTCGCGCCACGGCAGGCCCCCTTGCCATGCGTCCGCCAGCGTCACCACTGGATTCAAGTGCGCGCCCGAAATCGGGCCAAGCGCGAGGATCAACGCAACCAGGGCTGCGCCCGTTGCGGTCGTATTCGCCAGCAGGGCCAGCGCGACGTTTCCTCCAGCCAGCCGCTCGCCCATAATTCCCGATCCGATCACGGCTGCCACAAGAAAGGCGGTCCCTCCGAATTCGGCTACAAGGCGCCGGCTGAGCGAGATGGTCACTGTAGGCCGATGCGATTGATTTCTTTTTGAATTGCGAGCTGGTCGAGGCTCGAAAGAGGCAAGCACAGCAGCAGGCTGATGCGCCGGTCGAGGATCATGAAGGCATCGCGAAACGCGCGCTCGATCTCTTCGGGCGATCCGGTGGCCGTCGCCGGATCGGGAACGCCCCAGTGCGCCGTCATCGGCTGGCCGGGCCAGATGGGGCACACTTCTTTCGCCGCGTTGTCGCAAACCGTGAAGACGAAATTCATTTGCGGCGCACCCGGCTTCGCAAATTCGTCCCAATTCTTGCTGCGCAGGCCATCCGTGGAAAGATGCGCCAGCTCGATCTGCTTGAGCGCTTCCGGGCGGACCCGGCCCGCGGCGTGGCTTCCCGCGCTGTAGGCGACGAATGTCGGCTTGCCCTTACGATTCAGGATCGCCTCGGCCATGATCGACCGTGCTGAATTTCCCGTGCAGAGAAAAAGCACGTTGTAGCGTCCCCGAGAAGCCATTATCCGTGGGCCCCTTCGGCGGGCGCGCAGCATTCAGGTCCGCAGGAAGCCGCGCCCGCCACGCTCTTTTCCGGCAGATTGTCCTCGAGCACGACGAAGACTTCCCACTCGTTGCCATCCGGGTCGTGCACCCGGGCCTTGTCCTGCAACGCGTAACAGCAGTCGGTCTTCATTTCCTCGCGCGGGATCAGCCCTTCGCGAACCCACCGGTCGCGCATCGAAAGCACGTCGTCCGTCGACGCCACCTGGATGCCCATGTGCGAGAGCGCGCCGCGTTCGCCGAACGGCGCCTCGTTTAAGGTGAAATTGAGCGGAGGATTCGCAACGTCGAATTTGGCGTAGCCCTGCCGCACCTTCGACGGCTCAATCCCGAACATCCGCCGGTAGAATTCAGTGCTGCTTTGTACGCTGCGGACGTTGATTGCCAGATGCGCCTTCAGCGCCTGCACCTTCTCATCGTTTTTCATGATCGCCTCGATACTTCACATATGCGGCTGTACGCATATGTAGAGCCTAGCCGTCTCTTCATATATATGTCAAGGCGAATGTGTTATACTCGATTCGTGGCCACGCCAACGCACAACAATTCTCTCGACCATCTCTTTCGCGCGCTGGCGGATCCCACGCGCCTCCGGCTGCTCAATCTGATCGCGGACCGCGAAGTCTGCGTCTGCTACTTCGTGGGAATCCTGCGGATCAGCCAGCCGAAGGTCTCGCGCCATCTGGCGTACCTGCGCCGGGCCGGCATCGTCGAGGCGCGGCGCGACGGCCGCTGGATGCACTACCGCCTGGCGACCCCGCGCGGGACGGCGGCCGCCGAGATCCTTCGCGCGACCCTCGCACACCTGAAAAGCCTGCCGCAGATGCAGCGCGACCTGGCGCGCCTGGGCTCGGCGTGCTGTGCGCCCGAGCGATTCGTCGAACTGCGCGGCGCGCCTCAGCCGGTGGCAATCGCGCCAGCGGTGAATTAAACCCTCGAGACGCGAGCCTTCGCGCGAGTTGTTGTCTCATACGCGCACTTCAATTTCACAGCCACCTGTTTCGCCTAATACGGCGTGCTATGATCGCTGGCGATCCGACACTGGAATCTCCGCAGCGCAAAACAGACCAGTGATACGAATATGCTCGAAGTGTGGAGCGCTGCTGGTGGACGACCACCGGTACTGCGCTTTTTGCGAAGTTCCTCCCACGGAAACTGAAAACGAAGAAGTTCTTCAGCCAGTGGCCTTGGGCGAAGCGTCGTTTGACGGCGACGCAGAGCCCGAATGGCGCCGCGAGGTATCGCGCCGCCTCGAACAATACCGCACGCGCCACGCCCGGCCGCATCCGGACGACGATTCCCAATCAGGGCTGCCCTTCCGCGAAGGGCGCCGAGCCGCGCACGCTCGCGCCACCGAACCCGCAATCGAATACGCAGCCGAAGAAGCGCCCCGTGAGCGCAAGCGCCCGCGGCCGGCGGCACGCCAGCGCGCCAACGAGCGCGTCGAAATCTGCGTTCAGCCGGAGCTCGATTTTGCGGATGGCCCGGATGATCGCGCGCGGCCGCAAACCGCGCTCGTTCCCGTGGCAAGCTGCGCCGAGCGCGGGTGGACGGGCGTGGTCGACGCATTTTTCCTCGGCCTCACGCTGGCAGGATTTCTCGGGCTCTTCCGGTCGCTCGGCGGCCAGATTCTGGTCGACAAAGCGGACGCGGTCGTCTATCTGATCGTCGGCTACCTTTTCTACGCCCTCTATTTCTCGCTCTTCACCACGCTGGCCGGCGCTACGCCGGGAATGCAGCTTCGCGGCCTCACGATCGTTCGACTCGATGGCAGCTTGCCGGACACGCGGCAGCTCCTGTGGCGCAGCTTCGGCTACGTGCTTTCGGGCGCCACGCTGATGCTGGGCTTCCTCTGGGCGGTGTGGGACGAAGATCATTTCACATGGCAGGATCGCATCTCGCAAACCTACGTCACCGCCGCCGTGCCGCTCTCGGGCATCGACTCGCTCGACGTAGCCGCCGCCACCCGGCACACCTTCGCCCATAAATAGGTGGGATTGTCCTCTGCACGCAAGGTGGACGTACAATGCGCATCTATGCGGTGGGACATTGCAATTGGAATAGGTCTCGGTCTTCTGGTCGTCTTCACGACCGTTTTAGGAGGCCAGATAGCCTCCGACGAATCATGGCAGAAGTGGGCTTTTTATATTTCGGGCTCATTGATGCTCATTCTTATCGTCGCTCAAACAGTGCGTAACGCCGTCGCCCAGAGGGACTTCGACGGAAAACTTGCGAAAATTGAAAAAAATACTGAGCAATCGCCGAAGGTTGAACAGATAACGAATAATATCCCCGCACCAGCCGCACCACCTGCGCCGAAGCAGAAAGCGTATATAGGCATAGATCGTGTCGATTTCACTTCACCCGCCGGTGATACGAAATACGGATTGAATGTCTATCTTAAGAATACAAGTGAGGTGGCCGCAAAGCGCGAGTACTCGTTCCGTCGAGCGTTTGTGATTCCTACGGAAAACGAAATGGCCAATCCGGGATACGCGCATCCCGTGAAAGGGGTTGTTGAGAATGACTGGAAGAGTTTCGATGAATGGTTTGATGCGGCCGCAGCTAAAGGCGACGCCAGTTTGGTGCAAAGACAGTCTTTAGGACCTGGACTGAGCGAGTGGGGAACTGCCTTCATTGATGAGCCGTCCTCGCAACTCCAAGGCGAGATTAATTCGGGAACAAAAACCATCTTAATCGTGGCGAGCGCTGTTTTCTATGACGATGCGGGTAGGCACAGAATAGATTATTGCGAGTGGGTGCAGCTTCCCGTCAGTTTTCAGACGCCCGTTTTTCACAGCTGCGGAATACACGACGGCATTAGATACTAAATTGCGGGACTAGATCCGCTTGCTGTGCGGTCCAGGTAAGCAGTGTAACGCTCCGTCATGAGTGCAGGCCTACCAGACCAGGCAGGACAATGACGCGAGTGGGCCTCGCGAAGGTAGGTGGCGCGACCGATCACATGCCCGGCAGAATCCGCGCGACGGAAGCCTTCGATGCTATAATGATTTTTCGTCGGCGGCGGGCGACCTCGATCTCTCAGGGGCGGGAAAAGGAATGGGCATGAGCTCTGTCACTCGAAACATTGTCATTGCGCTTTCGGCGGTCGTATTTGGATTTGTCGCGGTCGGCTACGTGCGCGGCCGCTCGGTGGACGACAAGGCCTACCGCGCGCTCACGGTCTATGGCGAAGTCCTCGATCATATCCAGCGCGACTACGTCGACCAGCCCGACATCCATCAGGTGACCAGCGGCGCTTTGCACGGCCTGCTCGATTCGCTCGACCCACAGTCGAGCTACCTCAGCCCGCTCGAATACAAGGATTACCAGGAGAGGAGCGCAGCCCCCGCGAAGGCGGAGGCCGGGCTCGCCCTCACCAAGCGCTTCGGCTATATCAGCGTGATTGCCACGCTGCCCGATAGCCCCGCCCAGAAAGCCAACTTGCAGATCGGCGATATCATCGAAAAGATCGGCGACTTCACCACCGGGCAGATGGGCATCGAGCAGGCGAATCTCCTGCTGAGCGGCGATCCGGGAACAGTTGTGAAGCTCTCCGTGATTCGCCGCGGCAAGACGGAGCCGCAGGAGGTGCCGATCACGCTGGCGAAGCTGGCGCCTCCGAAGGTCGTCGAGGATAAGCTGCAGCAGGGCGACGTCGCTTACATTCACCTCCCGGATCTCAACGCCGGGACCACCAGGCAGCTCCGCGAAGATCTCGAACAGTTCCAGCATCAGGGCGCGCACAAGCTGATTCTCGACTTGCGCGATTGCGCCTTCGGCCAGGATACGGAAGGCATCTCGGCCGCGCAGCTTTTCCTTTCATCCGGCACGATCACTTCTCTCAAGGGCCAGACGATGACGCCCGTGGTTTCCTCCGCTGATCCAGCCAAGGTGGTTTGGACGCAGCCGGTCGCCGTGCTGATCGGCAACGGCACCGCCGGGCCCGCCGAAATCCTGGCCAGCGCCATTGCGGATAATCATCGCGGCGAAACGATTGGGCAGCGCAGCTATGGCGTCGCCTCGGAGCAGAAGCTGATCCAGCTCGACGACGGCTCAGCGCTGATCCTTACCATTGCGGACTACTACACGCCCGCCGGCAAGGAAATTCCGGTCGACGGCGTGACTCCCACGAGCGTGGTTGTGCCGGCGCCTCCGGACGATGTCGCCGCGCTCACCGACCAGAATCCAGCTCCGCCTTCCAGCTCGCCCACCGATCCTGTCGTGAAAAAGGCGCTGGAAATTTTGCAGGGCGCACCCGCCGTGCAGAAAGCGGCGTAGGCTGGAATCGCTCCCTGTCCCTTGCTGAATCGTCGAGGGTCCCCGGCGCGCATCGCGCTGCTTGCGGTGCTCGTCATTTTCCTCGCATTCCTCGCAGGCTGCGCGAAGCGCTCTCTCTCCACGCGCGAAATTCGCAGCGTCACGGCCGAAGTGGTCACCGCGGCCCAGCGCGCGACCGGCCGCCGATCGCAAATTGCGATTCGCCCCGAGTTTGAGCCATCGTGGTTCGGCGGCCAAGGGCGACTCGTTGCCGACAACATCGACATCACGGTCGAAAATCCCTCGGAAATAAGCGCGCTTTCGCAGGCGCTCGCACAGATTGCCCGGCGCCATCGCCTGTCTTTCTCCGAAACGCCGTCGCCAGGAAAGATGCGCTTCGATTTCGCATTTCGCGGCAACCGTACGCATTCGATCTTCGTCAGCACGCCCGTCGGCGCCGCGTCGCGCGCGCCCGCGGAAAATTTCTCCGGCACTCCGCGGCTCGCGATCATCATCGACGATCTCGGCCGCGACCCATCGGCCGCCGCATCCGTCATCGCGCTCCCGTTTCCGCTCACCGCGTCGGTGCTGCCGAGTCTGCCTTTCTCGGCTGACGTGGCCGATAGCGCCTATCGCCGCGGCGATCACGTGATCCTGCATCTTCCGATGGAGGCGGAGTCGGAATCCGGCGCGGCGCAGCCCGAGGCGGTCGAACTCCGCGTGGGGATGAACGGCGACCAGGTGAGCTCGATCCTCGCAAGCATGCTCGCGACGGTGCCGCACGCGGCCGGCGTCAACAATCACGAAGGCTCGCGCGCCACCGCCGATCCGGCGCTGATGAATTCTCTGATGGCGGCGATTCGCGCGCGCGGTCTTTACTTCATCGACAGCCGCACCACGGCCGCCACGGTCGCCTACGACGCGGCCGAAAGCGCAGGCGTGCCGGCAGCGTCGCGCAAGGTCTTTCTCGACGACACGCCGACGCGCGAAGCCGTGCTCGCGCAGCTTGAGCTTGCCGCGCGCGACGCCCGCCGCGATGGCTCGGCGATAGCTATCGGCCACCCACATCCGGCCACGATTGCGGCGCTCGCCGAAGGCGTTCCGCGGCTTCGGGCGGACGGCATCCGGATCGTTTTCGCCTCCGATCTGGTCCACTAGGCGGGGATTTCTTCCTATCATCCTTCTTCGCCTGTCAACTCGTACAGGAAATGGAACTGGTACTAAATCTGGCCGCGCGTCCTATTTCGCTCCCGCAACCCCGAGCGTACTCTGCGGTCGCCCTGCCACTCGTCTGGTGCCGCGGGGCGAAGGAAGGAGCCTATGTCCCACTGGATCGGAACGACCTCCCCCACCGACGCCGGGATGAACGATTTCAAAGAGTGCCTGAAGAATCTGCGCGACGGCCACGCGACGGATGCTCTGCAGCACGCGCGCCGCGCCCTCGGCGTTGCGCCGAAGAACCCGTTTTACTTGTCTTATACGGGTCTGCTCGCCGCGCTTGCCGAGAAACGTTTTGGAGATGCGGAATCTCTCTGCCAGGAAGCCCTGGGGATGCGCCACAATCACGCGCAGCTCTATCTGAATCTGGCCGAAGTCTATCACCAGGCAGGCCGCCAGCAGGATGCGATCGCCACCCTCGAAAAAGGACTGGTTTCCGCGGGGCGCGATTTCCGGATTCGCCGAGCGCTCGAGAGGATCGGGAACCGCCGCGAGCCGGTGTTCACGTTCCTGCATCGCAGCCACCCGCTGAATCGCACGCTCGGCAAGCTGCGTCACCGTTTAAGCGGCCCGTCGCAAGCGGCATGAAATAGCGCGGCGCCCATTTGCGCCGGCAACGATGTTTTTCCCCGTGCAAGAAGTCCGGGGCGGACTGCCCGCGAGCGGCCCGCCCCGGATTCCCCTCTTCTAATTTCCCGGATGCTGGTCCCTTGTGCGCTGCATTACCCGCAGCAGGTCGTGTTACGGCGAACGACTCGTCTCGGCTCAGCCTTGTCCCAGCGGAAGGAAATACTGCGTGCCTTTGACGGGCTGGCGCAGGCGGCGCAGCAACTCCGTCAAATCCTGATTGCGCTCGACGAAATCGATCTCGCTCGTGTCCACCACCAGCAGATTCGATGCCGAGTAGCGAAAGAAAAAGTGCTCGTAGCCGTTGGCCACCGCCTCGAGATATTCCGGCGAAATCTCCGTCTCGGTGGGATCGCCTTTTTTCGACACGCGCTTCCGCAGCACCTCGGGCTTGGCCTGCAGGTAGATAGTCAGGTCCGGCGTCGGGACCGACGGCGCGAGCATATCGAAATATTTCTCGTAGAGCTTCAGCTCTTCGTTGTCGAGATTGATGTAGGCGAAAATTTTGTCCTTTTCGAAGAGGAAATCGCTCACGATCGGCGCCGCATCGTCCTCGGGACGCGTCTCGATCAGGCGGCGGTGGCGCTCGTAGAGGAAATACATCTGCGCGCGAAAGGCCGCGCCGGGCTTTTCATCGTAGAAATCGGCGAGGAAGGGATTGTCTTCGCAATCGAAGACGCGCCGCGCGTGCAGTTGCTCGGCGAGCACGCGGGCCAGCGTCGACTTGCCCACGCGGATCGGCCCCTCGATCACAATGTAGCGCGGCGCCTTGAACGCCGGCTCGCCGCCGCCCCTACTGCCCGCATTGAATGACGCCCTGTCGGCCATGGCGCGCGATTATAACAGGTGAAAGCCCGGGCCGACCTCACGGCCTGTCATCCCGACAGAGGCCGCATTTTGGCCGACGAGGGATCTGCTTTGCAGTCTGCCTTCGCTCTCGGTGGAAGCGTGAGCCTTTTTACCCTGAGTGGCGAAGGGCAGGCTCGCGAAAAAGCGCGCCCTGATGACCGGGCTTTAGCCCCGGCGCTTTCGCCTTTGTAGCGGCCGCCTCGCTTCCAGGCGGGCGGTTTTGCTTTTCTTAGTCCTTATTTAGGTAAGGCTCCAAGCACCGTAGGCGCTACACAAATATGTATGTACAATGCCGTAGCTACGTTTATGGCCAAGGCGGCTAAAAAGCAGAAGAGAGAACTGAAGGCTCTCGTCGCACTGCGCGATCCGCAGATCGATCTTTCCGACGCGCCCGAAGTGCGCGACTGGAGCCATGCGGTCGTAGGAAAATTCTACCGCCCGATCAAGAAATCGCTCACGATCCGTCTCGATGCGGACGTTCCTCGCGTGGCTCAAATCGCAGGGACGCGGCTACCAGACTCGCATCAACAAGCTTCTCCGCGCCGCAATGGAAGGCAAGTCGCGCCGCCGCAGAGCGTGAGCGATCTGCTCTAGCTTTCGTAGCGGCTTGTTCTGAGCGTAGCCCCGTTCGGCCCTCACCAACGGACGCCTCGGAATCAGCTAGGCGAAACAAAGGCGAAGCTGCTAAGATTGTATCGGCGAATACGTCACGAAACGAACTAGCACGTGACAATTATTGCCTAAGTAACCGTACATTAGTACCTATGTCGCTAGTTCAAGAATATTCTAGGGCCCTGTCCGCTCTCTGCGGCGACGACTTTCAAGCTGAGGTTTGTGCCCGACTCCAGAGTGTGATTCTTTCATTCCAAACCGTTCCAGCGAAGCCGCAAGGCGATGCGGGTCTAGACGCGTTCTCTCACGGGGGAAGGCGCGCATACTGTTGTTATGGCCCCGAACACGATGCGTTCAAGACCAACAGGAAGCGTGAAACCGCGATCATAGAAAAATTCCAAGCTGACCTGCGCCGCTTGTTTGAGCTTGACTTCGACAAAACGAAGTTGGTGCGTGTGAAATCGCCGGAGATGGCAACAATCCTGCCGAGCGGGCAAAAGATCGAGCACGTACAACTGACCGTAAATTGGTTCGAGAGTCACCGAGTCTTGAACCCGATCCTCACGGCCGTTGCTGAATATAAGTTGGCTAGCGAATGCAGGTACGTGAATCAAAACGCGTCAGTTATCATTGTTGGGCCCACGGAACTTGCTAACCAATACGAGGTCGATGAGATCACCATTGTCCGGTCCCGCCAACGGGTCTTCGCCATGAGCGTCAAGGAAGCCGCCCAATCGGTAACGCTCGATAATCCCAAGGACTTTGATTCTAAGATGGCCATACTGCGAGAGATAAGGCCCGACCAGCTCGACGCCATTCAAGCGTTAACGGAGGAGCTAAAGACGAACTGGCGAATGGCAATCGCGTTCGAGAGCAAGCTGGATGAGACATTGCCACCGCTCCATCGAGTACTAGAGGACGATAGAGGGCGCATCCTGACGAGAGTGGCGGCGCTAATGCTCGCCTCAAACCAGCCTTGGACTCAGCTGCGCCAAGCTGGAACAATTGCACAGGAAATTCTCGCGGCGGACTTTGAGCGCCAATTTGGCACATTGATCCTCGACGTGAGTTCTGGCGAAATTGCGCGTCTAATCGGGGAGTGTCCAATTGGCTGGGAAGCGCCGAAAGTTGAAAATGGCTAATTACACTGCTCTCCAAACTCTTGCGGGCCTTCTCGAATCCGGCGAAGCACGGCCGCGCGTCAACCCCGAACGCCTGGCACCCTCGGCAGTATACAACGTCCAATACCGTATGTTTATCATTTCGTCCGCATTTGAGATCCATGCTAGGTCATACGTCCTCACGCAGCGCCGTATTGGAGCGACCCGCCTAAAGCTCTTGCAGTTTGTTGCGTTTCGCCCTTGGCTGGTGCCTGTCATTCGTGACTGGAGCGAGACTCAGGGCTACGCACAACAGTCCGTGCTTTCACCGCAGCAACTACAGCGGGGATTTCTCGGGGATGAGATGCACGACGACGTAATAGCTTTCCTGGTTGCACGCGGCGTTTTTCTCAGAATAGGCGCTCATCTTGTGAGTGGCGCGAATGCCGAGCTGCTAAGGCGCTTACATCTGACGGGAGTCGAGAACGAACTATTCTCCACAGGTCTTCATGCGCTGCACGAGCTGAAAGACATTAAGATCACGAACAGCATGTTGGAGGGATGGTGATCCGGCTTTCTGCGATCGAGGTTCGCGGGCAGTCCGAGGCGGGGCCCTTCGCCGGCGTGCTCGAACTTTCGGCCGGCCTTCAGGTCATTTCCGCGCGGAACGCGTATGGAAAGTCCCTAGCCGTCACGGCCGTCGCGTGGTGTCTCGGGATCGAAGCCGTCTTCGGCAACATGGATAACGATTCGTCGTGTTTCCCTGAAGCAGCCCGTGACGAGTTGGAGTTCCCAGGCCATCCATCCGCCCGCGTCTTCTCGTCGGAGTGCAGCATTCGCCTCGTCGACGAAAGGGGGCGCCGCCTGGAGCTGACCCGCGCCATCAAGGGCGACAGCACCACGGTCCGAGTCAAAGAATGGTCAGAAGGTACTAAACCTCGGGAGAGCAAGCTGTTAGCTAGACGACAGACAATGCAAGACGAGCATGGCGGATTGCAACGCTTCCTGTTTGACTGGCTGAGGTGGCCTCGCCAAGAAGTCGCCACCTTTCGCGGGGCCAGCTCGGAAGTGTACCTAGAAAACTTAGCCCCGGCGTTCTATATCGACCAGGACGAAGGCTGGACGAACATTCAGGCGCTCCAAATTTCCCGATACGGCCAGCAGGAGATCGCGGAAATATGTATCGAGTACCTGCTTGGCGCAATCGGCGCTGTCCAAGCACGAGTCGCACGACAACAGGCCAACCAGAGGACCCTGGCATTACGCGATACCGCCCGGGATATCGCCGAACGGGTCACACAGACTTTCCTCCGACGGGGCTGGCGCGTGGACTGGTCGGGACACGGATCTATTTCGGACACTCTGACGCGGTGGTCGTCACGCACACTGCGAGACGCATTGAAGCAGGAGGCCGATGTCGATTTGTCAGCCTTAGAGGCGTCCCTCAATGGGACGGCCGAGCAACTTCGCAGGACACTCACGAGCGAGCCCATTGATCCGTCCGACGCGTCGGCCCCCGCTGCAGCGTCCCAGCGAGTCATCGGCCTTAAGCAGCGCCGACACGAGTTGAGCGAAGAGCTGCATACTCTACGGACCCAGCACGACCTAGCCTCGGACCTAGTGGGCAACCTTGACCATCGGATTCACGCAGCGAGCGATCTACTGCGCCTAAAAAAAACAGGTGTGGGCCGACTGGATCATCTGGAGTGTCCAACCTGTCATCGCGATCTCGACCCAGCGACCTTCGCGTTGACTGACCAATCTGCGGAGTCGATCTCGGCACACATCGAGGCTTTACGACGAGATCGCGAGCTGATGGGCAAGAATCTGCATTCGCTCCAAGCGGACTTGGAGACCAGCAGCGGTGCCCTCACAGAGGTTGAAGATGGGCTTCGCGACGCTGAGCGCGCCCTTGTCACCGTGACCAGTGCTATTGGAACGGTACGCGAGCAGGTTGTTCGAATCGCCGCCGACCTCAGCCGAGCAGAACGGGGCATCGACCGAATCCGAGAGGCCTCGAGAGAGATCGACGAACTGCAGGCCGAGGTCAATAGATGGATTACCGACGCCGGCGCGCTCGGCCAACTAGGCACCCCCGCTCCGGACTCAAACCGGCGTCGCGACACGTTCCTGGATGCCCTTCGAAGGTACCTGAATGCCTTGGGTCACAGCGCGATCAGACCAGACAATGGAGGCCTGCTGACTTTCGACGAACAATACACGCCATACTTAGGTACCCGACGACTGCGCGCCCTTGGGTCCGCTAGTGACCAGCCGCGATTAGTCGCCGCCTATAGTCTTGCCTTGGCAGCGGCCTCGCAGCTGATAGACGGCCTTCACCCCGGCCTGGTGATTCTAGACGAACCACTGCAACAGAATCCTGATCCTCACCACCGCGAAATGTTCATTGCATTTCTGAGCCAGGAGCTTGCCCGGAATGCAAAGTTCCAGACGCTCGTGTTCACTTCCCTACGGCAAGATGAAATAGACTTGCTGCGCGAACAGGGCACCAACGTTCTCCTCCCGGAAGGCGATCACTTCCTTAAGCTGGTCACGCCGACAGGCTCTTCCAACGGCTGAGCAGAGCGGCCGGGCCATCAACGCGTCGCCGGCGCCTGTAAAGCACTGAAAATCCCCCTGGCCCTTTCCTGTACCTCCGGACAGCGCCAAGACGTGCTAGCGTGGAGGGAGAAGAAGTGGCGAGTGACCCTTCGCGGAGCTCAGGGCAAGCGAGTGGCGAGTGGCCACGGAAAGGCTGGAGGCGAGTGAACCAAATGGCGGGCAGCGAAAGAATGACCGGCGAGAGATTCCCCGCGTCCATTCGCAGTCCGTTTTGTGCATCACCAATCACGAATCACGGATTACTACTCACCGATTACGGCAGGCAAATCGCCGCATTTCTAATCGACATTTGGCGATTAGAAATGGCTGCAAGTCATTGGAAACACACGATAGGTGCACAGTCTAATCGACACGTCTGTGGCAGGCCTTTCGCGCCGATTTGCGGACGCGGAAACGGCGCCGAAATGCCTGAAATTCCGCGCCCGGTGGTATACTCCCGCGGGTTTGGGAGGTGATGAGATGAGCCAGGCAACTGCGGCGAAGAGCAATCCTTTGGATCCGGCGCTATTCCGTCCCGAGGCGATCGCGCCCGAGACTTTGGCGGCCAACGAAGCGTTTCGCAAGGCCACTTCCGGCGGGCCGGATTGGTGGGACATCGGCGCGGCGGCGTTTCGCGAGATGCGCACGAAAGGGACCGGGCCGTTTCCGCCGATCGTTCATTCGGAGAAGGCGCGCACGCTCACGATCGAGGGCAAGGGCGGCAAGATCGCGCTCAACGTGATCGCGCCGGAGCACGCCAAGGGCGTCTACCTGCACATTCACGGCGGCGGCATGGTTTTCGGCGGCGGCGATCAGCAGGATCAGATGCTCGAGCGCATCGTCCAAAACACGGGCATGGCCTGCGCGAGCGTCGACTACCGGCTGGCGCCCGAGCACCCGTATCCGGCCCCGTGGGACGATTGCGAGACGGCCGCGGTGTGGCTCGCGAAAAACGCGAAATCGGAATTCGGCACGGACATCCTCACGATCGGCGGCGAATCGGCGGGCGCCACGCTTAGCGCCGCGACGCTGCTCCGCATGCGCGACCGGCACGGCTACACGGGATTCCGTGCGGCGATTCTTTCGTACGGCAATTTCGATTCGTCGATGACGCCGAGCCAGGCGCTGACGCCCGAAAAGGCGATTCTCGTCGGGAAAAAGAGCATCGAGAAATTCTGCGAGGCCTATTTGCCGAAAGGCGTGAACCCGCGCGACCCGGACGTCTCGCCGCTGTACGCGGACCTGAAGGGATTGGCGCCGGCGCTCTTCACCGTCGGCACGCTCGATCCGCTGCTCGACGACACGCTCTTCCTCTATTCGCGCTGGATTGCGGCCGGCAACGAGGCCGAGCTCGCGATCTATCCGGGCGCGCCGCACGCGTTCAATCTGTTTCCGATGCCGCTTGGGACGCCCGCCAACGCGCGCATCGACGCCTACCTCGCCCGCGCGATCGCATAGCTAGGCTGGACGCGGATTACTGCGCGCGGCTCATTGCGCTCGGCAGAGTTCGGCGATGAGGCTTTCGCGCCGGTTGACGGCGATGCGGTCGATGCGATTCAGCACGATCGTGTAGACGGCGAACGCCACCGCCGCGAATGCGAGCAGGATCAGCGTCGCGAGCCAGACTCTGCCGAAATGCGCGGTGAGCGCGAACGTGACCGCGCAGATTCCGAACACCACGACCTGCACTCCCATGACGGCCAGCGCGGTTGTCCCCGAGGCTCGCTGGCGCCCGAAAACCGCGTAATCGAATTTCTTCGCCGAATAGAGAGACATCAAATCGCCCACGCTGAAATTCACGAGCGCGGCGAAAAGAGCGCCCGCGAGCGTTGCCAGCGTGATTCCAATCGTGGGCGGATGAAGCACGAGGCTCACGGCCACCCACAGAAGACATGCCTCGAACACGATCAGCAACCCGTGGATCAGATTCTTCGCCAGCATAATCTGGCGGAAACGAACCGGCGCGACGAAGTAGAACTGGATTCCGGCGCCTTCCGTTCCGAAGCTGTTGTAGGTGAGGTTGCTGAGAATCAACAGCGCGTAGGCGACGCCGAGCGGAAACGCGAACGCGGCGAAACCGGGACCGTGCGCGACGGATCCCCCGCGCCGCGCCGGATTCGCAGGCCCGAGCAGAATAACGAACAGGATCACGAGAGGCATCGCCAGATTGAAGAGCATCGGGCCGCTGCGCGAGAGATAGCGAAGTTCCTTTTCGAAGACGGCCGCGACCGGCGGCGAAAGACCGGGCAACGCCAAGCCTTCGCGCACGGTCGTTTTTTCCTTGGCTGCGGCCGCGGTGCGCGGCGCGGCGCCTTCGCTCAGATTTTCGCCGCGAAATTGCGCGCGCAGGCGCAAATCGAGCAGCCAGAGAAAAATGGCCGCGTAGCCGCATTCGAGCGCCCACGATCCAAGCGCAATCCCCGGATTGCCGCTGGAAGCCGCGCCGAGCGCGGAGCCAATCAGACCTGGCGGCGTGAACTTTTCGGCAGGCAGAAGGTTCGCGGCGAGTCCTGGAATTGCTACGCGCGAGTGCCCGCGATGATTCCCATAGCGGCCCATCAACGGCCCGATGAATTGCATGCAGATGACGAAAAGTAGGAAAACGATGCCGAGAATTTCGCGGCTCTTGCGACGCGCGAGCCAGCGTTCGATCCAGGCGAAAATCACGCGCGCGAGCAGGATGTTGAGCGCGCCGAACGTGGCGAGAAGCAGCGCGGCCCACGGGAACAGGCCGGGATCGGCGATTCCGACTCCGACCGCGATTCCGGCGAGCCACAGAGTGCCGATCAGCGTGGTGGGATCGAGCGCGCCATAGACCATGCGAATGAAGAAATACGAAGGATAGCGCATCGGGAAACGCAGGAAATTCGACGAATCGAAGCTTTCCGTGAACGCGGTCGCCATCACGGGGAAAAGCTGCCAGTAGAGAAGGACGCCCCAGAGCACGAGCGCGAGCCATGCGAATTGGCGCTGCGACGTGAGAAACCAGGCGGCCGCGCTCAGCCCGAACGTCCCACCGACGCCCATGGCCGCGAATCCGAGCCCGACGAAAACCCACGACAGCATTTCGAGGCGGCCGCGAAGGCTGCGCAAAGAGTGGACGAAAATCCGCCAGCGAAGCTGTGCGATGGCGGCGAATTGCTCGCGGGAGGCGGGCCAGGCAAGCGGTTCGGGTGCGGAGTTCACCCCAGCCACGAAAGCTCCTGCTCGGCGGCGCGCGAGCCGCCCACGATGCGGAGGAAAATTTCTTCGAGGGTGAGCTTTTCGCCCGCCGCAGCGGCTTCCGGCTGGGCGCCTTGCGCCTGCACGCCGGTGCGCAACTCTTCGAGTGAGCCCTGCGCCACGAGCCGGCCGCGATAAATGATGGCCACGTGGCTGCAGAGGCGCTCGACGATTTCGAGCACGTGCGAGGTGAGGAAAATCGTGGCGCCGCGCGCGATCATACCGTTGAGCATCGACTTGAGCGTGCCGGAAGCGACGGCGTCCACGCCCTCAAACGGCTCGTCGAGAAAGAGAATCTTCGGGCCGTGAATCACGGCGGCGGCCATGGCGAGTTTCTTCTGCATCCCATGCGAGTAATCGGTGATCAGCGCCTTGGGCTGGTCGGCGAGCTGCATGAATTCGAGAAGTTCCGCGGTGCGCTTGGCCGCCGTGTCGCGGCCGAGGCCGTACATGCGGCCTACGAAATTCAGATATTCGGCGCCCGTGAGGCGGCCGAAAAGCGCCATGCCCTCCGGCACGACGCCGATCTGGCGCTTTACTTCGACCGGATTATTGGTGAGGTCGAGGCCGAGGATTTCCATGCGCCCGGATGTGGGCGCAAGGAGGCCCGTGAGCATTTTGATGGTGGTGGATTTGCCGGCGCCGTTGGGGCCGAGGAAGCCGAAAAACTGGCCGGCGGTGACGCGAAGGTTCATGTCGTCGACGGCGACGAGGTCTCCGAAGCGGCGCGACAGGTGTTCGGTGGAAATGGCTGGGACGTCCATCGGAGTCGCCAAGACTCTAGCATAGAGGTGCGGAACGCGGGAGAGAGGCGCCGGAGACAGCCGCGTGATTCTTGACCGTGGGTGGGTTAATCGCCCAGCGAAACGCAGAGAGAACTGAGAAGCACTGAGAACACGGAGACGCCGCCAAGCCTCTCCGTGTTCTCTGTTTTGAGCTTTAGAACCAGGCTCTGCCCGAACTCAACCTGAAGCAATTTCTGGTCAGTCGTGCGTGTTCAGGTAGTGGCAAACGTCTTTGACGGCGTTGCTAAGGAGCGCGGTTTGCGTCCCGTACACCGTGTCGCCGCCCTTCGCGATCACGAGGAAGCGATAGTTGCCGGACCAGCCACCCGCGTGCACCATGAAATCCGATCTCTTTGGATTCGTGGTGAGAGTGACGTTCGGGCACTTCTCGCTCAGGTGCTTCATGATTTCGACCGGATCGACCGTCGACTGCCGCGACAGCACGATCTTGAGCTGTTTGCCCGGCGCCGGAGACTGCGCCTTCGCCGCAGGCGCCACACCCGCCAATCCTGCCAACGACAACACTGCCAAGCCAAGTATGAATTTTCTCATTGCCGAATTTCCTTTCGCCCGGCCGGGCCGGGGAATGATTCCTCGTGCAGAATGCCCGTTACTTTATTATTCCGCCGGGCGCTTTTTTCGTTCCCGTCAGAGCACCTGATAGGCGACCCCGCTGGGCGGGAGCCGGCGCGCGGTCCCGCCTAACGAGCCTATCCTTGCTAATTAGAACCCCATTTGGCGAAAAATGTTGTGTGGGCCCTGCGGGAAAGTTAACGGCGGGCCTCCCTGGGCTGCGGCGCTCGCTCGTGAGGTCCGTGCTTGACAACCCCGCGAGCAGCAAGCAGACTCCCCGGAAACACTCGGCTCTCGAATTCGCGGGAGGCTCGCTTATGAAAACGAACTACTGGGCAGTGCTTGTTTGCGCGGTGGCATACTGGCTGCTCGGCGGACTCTGGTACGACGTGCTGTTCAGCAAGGAATGGATGGCGCTCGAACACATCCCGGCATCGATGGCCAGCTCGGCCAATGCAGCCTGGATCTGGCCGTTGATTCTCACGTTTCTGCTGAATCTGCTGATCGCATTTGTGCTGGCGCAAATATGCATCTGGCGCAATGCAAACACCGCGGCTCGCGGCGCCGCGATCGGCGTTTTTTTGTGGCTCGGCATCGTGGGACCGATCGTCTACACCACGTACATGTACGAAATGCGCTCGAAAGAGCTTTTCGCAATCAACGAGTTTTATCCGCTGTTCGGGCTCTGCCTGATGGGAGCGATTCTGGGCGCGTGGAAGAAGAAGGCCGCGTAGGCGAGCGACGCCTTGTGGTGCGGGCTTCGGGCCGCAAACCTCTTCCGGCTAGGTAAAAAAACGCCGGCGATTCCTCGCCGGCGTTTTCTTATCTAGTGCTTGGTGGACGCGCGATCGTTAGTGCTGATTGTGGCGCCAGTTCCAGTATTGCTGCTGCTCATCCTTGTTGCGCTTGCGAAAGTCCTTGTGATGTCTGTGCGTATCGGTTTCCCATCGCGTGTAGTAAACGGCTTCGTTACTATCCCAGACGTGGTAATCGTTATAACCCGGATCGTAGACCCGATAGCCCGTTTCGACGCGGGCCGCGCAGCCGGTGATTACGACTGGTGAAGCCAGCGCCGTTATCATGACCAATGAAATCAGATGTTGCCTGAACAAACGCATGTGATCTTCCTCCCATCGTGAATTAACGACCGCCAAATTATATCCACGGGCTCGAGAGGAGAAATATTCATTCTCGCAGGGAAAACCCTGTACGAATGTTTTTCGCGCGACCCGCTGTTTCTACATTTCTCCGCCCACCGCGGCGAAGCGGAAAGCTCCTCGCAATCAGTGATTTGAGGCAGGCATCGCGCGCGGCAGTCAACGTGCGAGTACAGGGTTGCCGGCCACAATGTGCTGAGGAGCGGTGACATGAAGAGAGTCGATCTGCTATTGGGTTGCGTCGTTTTTCTATATGGTTCCCTCGCGGCTTTCAACGGCACGACCTACGCGGCCCCGGCTGCCGCACGGTCGCGAGCCGTGGAGGCGTATTCCGGCACAATCGTATCGCTCAACGGCGAGCAATTCGTCCTGCGAGATGAAGATGACGGCGTCTGGTACAACCTCGACGATCAGCGGGACGCCGCAAAGTACGCCGGCAAGCAAGTGTTGGTGGTGGGCAAACTCGACGCGCGCACCGATGTGATCCACGTCGAGCAGATCGAAGCAGCCGGCAAGTAGATCGGGCGTGCGTCTTGCGTAGGTCGAGTTACCAGCCGTTGCGTTCGCGCAACGACGCGATGTGGGCCACGTGGTGCCGCCCGTGCCACGCATATAGCGCGAGATTCTGATCCAGGCTCAGCGCGCCAAGCTCAGGATGGCGAAACTTTCGCGACCATTCGGCCGGCGTGAGCGACCTCAGCAAGGAGGTCCATCTCGTGTGCAGATTGTCGAGCGAGAGCCAGCGAGGGTTCGATCGGAGGAGCCTTGGCATCGGGGAGTTCGGCCCAGCGCGCTTCTTCGTAGGTCTTCACGGTAGGCTCGTCTTCGGTGAGCGCCAGCTTGAAGCGGACGTACGCGTTGATGTGGCTGTCGGCGATGTGGTGCACCAGCTGGCCGACCATCCATCCGCCGGGGCGATAGGGCGTATCGAGCTGCGCACGCGTCAAGCCCGCGACGGCAGCCGCGAGATGCATCGGCGCTTTGGCGATCTGGTCGATGAACTGGCGGCGCTGATCGTCTGACACATTCTCGGGCCGCTCGAATTTTCCGATTGGGTAACGAAGGTCCGTGGCCATCGCTTCGATCCTCCTCGTCGCACAATGCAGCGCGCGCGCCTTTTACACAACACCCAAATTGGCGGCGTATTTGCGAGCTACGGCTTGGCGGCCTCGTAGAGCGGGGAAAGCTCGCGCAGGCGCTTCACGGTTTCGACGACGCGTCCCGCGACGTAGTCGACCTCTTCTTCCGTGTTGAAGCGGCCGAGGCCGAAGCGGATCGAGCTGTGCGCGAGATCCTCGGGCACGCCGAGCGCGCGGAGGACGTAGCTCGGCTCGAGCGTCGCCGAGGTGCAGGCCGAGCCGCTCGACACGGCCACGTCGTTGATTCCCATCAGCAGCGCGTCGCCCTCGACGCCGGCGAAGCTGAGATTCAGATTGTTCGGCAGGCGATGCTCCATCGTGCCGTTGATCGACGTGTCGGCAAGGCGGCTGAGGATCGCGTCTTTCAGCTTGTCGCGCAGGACGCGAAGGCGCTCGTTTTCCGCTGTCATTTCCTTCTCGCAAATCTCGCATGCCTTGCCGAGGCCGACGATTCCCGGGACATTCAACGTGCCGGAACGCATGCCGCGCTCGTGGCCGCCGCCGTCGATGAGAGGCGACAGCTCGACGCGCGGATTCTTGCGGCGCACGTAAAGCGCGCCGACTCCCTTGGGGCCGTAGATTTTGTGCGCGGAGATCGAGAGCAGATCGATGCCGAGCTTTTCGACGTCGATCGGAATCCTGCCCACGGATTGCGCGGCGTCCACGTGGAAGATCACGGATTTTTCTCTGGCGATTTTGCCGATTTCGGCGATTGGCTGCAGGACGCCGATTTCGTTGTTGGCGTGCATGATCGAAATCAGGATCGTCTTCGGCGTGATGGCGCGGCGCAGATCGTCGAGATCGATGCGGCCGTCTTTGGCCACCGGCAGATAGGTGACTTCGCAGCCGGATTTTTCGAGGCGCTTGCAGGTGTCGAGCACGGCTTTGTGCTCGGTCGCCTGGGTGATGATGTGATTGCCCTTGGCGCGATACGCCTCGGCGACGCCTTTGAGCGCGAGATTATCGGATTCGGTGGCGCCGCTGGTGAAGACGATCTCTCGCGGCGTCGCATGGATCAGGCGCGCGATCTGGCCGCGCGCGGTTTCGACGGCTTCCTCGGCCTTCCAGCCGAATTCATGGTTCCGGCTCGCCGCGTTGCCGTATTTTTCCGTGAAATACGGCAGCATCGCATCGAGGACGCGCGGATCGACGCGCGTGGTCGCGTGGTTATCCATGTAGATGGGCAGTTTCACCGCCATAGAGACTCCATTTTATGTCCGTGCGGGCGCGCCGTCCAGCAAGGCTCGTGTGGCGTTAGGCTAATTCTGGCGGGGCGGCGCCCACTTCTGGAGGAATGCAGTCACGTCGTCGGGGCCGAGGCGCATGCTGTTTTCGAATTCGCCCTCCTGCTGGGTGTAGAGGAGCGAGCCATCGGCATCGAGCACGACCAGCGCCGGGACGCCTCGCTTTAGCGGCACTTTGTATTTCGCGGCGAGATCGAGATTCTTGTCGTAGTCGTCACCGATGTTCACGTGCACCACGTGGAAGTTCGCGTCGACCAGCGGCGCGATATCTTTCGAGTGAAAAGTCGCATTGAGGACGTGGCAGTCGTAGCACCAGTTGCCGCCGAAGACGAGGATCACGCGCTTGTGGTCTTTCGCGGCGCGAGCCAACGCAGCTTTGATTTCAGAGGGCGCCTCTTGCGCGGGAGGATACAAGTCCGTATCCGGCTTTGCCGGCTCGGGCAGGCGGCGCGCCGCGCGAGGGGCCATATCGCCTCGGACGGTTTGGACGATGCGCCAATCGGCTCCCTCCTGCGCCCAGACCTGGCTCGCCTCCACGAGAAACGGCTGCACGCCGGAATCGGTGCGCAGATTGAACTCGATTCGCAGCACGAGAGCGACGACGCCCGGCTGCAGATGCTCGATCTCGAGAATCTTCGGATGGAGATCGCTGATCCCGCTTGCCGCCAGCGCAGCCCAGAAATGCGGCTCGGCTCCGATTTCCTGCGTCACGCCTTGGGAGGTTTTTGTCTGCGCGGGCGGCGCGATCGAATACAGCTGCGTGAGGGCTGTGGTGTCGCCCGTTTGGACCGCGTTCTTCCAGAGGTCGAGCGGCTCGAAGGTGGATTGCGCCGAAGCCGCCGAGGCTATTGCGGACAAGATAAGTAGCGCGGTACCGATACCGATCGTGCGAATCGCTCTCATGAAGTCCCTCCTCGTACGTATACCCTTGAACAATTCTACCGCACGACTCCATGGGGGCCTATTCCGGCCGCGGCGCAGACTTGATTGGCCTAGACCATGTGTGGCTGCTACAATGCTCCGACATGGCTGATTGGCGGCAGATTCAGGCGCGTATCCGCAAGGCGAAGAACAGCCCCGAAGCGCTGGCAAAACTCTCCGAACTGTATCAACGAACGCGCGACGCGATGGTGGCGTGGGAACTTGGCGTGGTCGAAGAGAAGGCCGGGCGCAACGACGAGGCCGGGAAGTGGTACACGATCGCCGCGCAGCGGTTCCGTCGCGCCGACTGGAAGAAGAAGGCCGAAGAGGCGCTCACGCGTCTGGGCATCGAGATTCCCGCCGCATCCGCGGAGGCTAGCGCGGCAACTCAGACTGCATTTCCATCCGAGCATTCATCTGAGGGTTCATCCGAAGATCGCGAGGAAGCGGCCGAAGCGCCCGATCCATACAACGTGCGCCTGCCGCTGGCGCTGGGAGAAATTCCGGACGACGAATCGATGGAAGCCGGCGAGGGCTCGCCCGCATCGACTGCGGCGAGTGGCGGCGCAGCCGAGGCTGGCGCGCCTGATAAGAAAAAGCGACGGCGTGGCCGGCGTGGTGGACGTGGCCGCCGGCGCAAAGGACCTGCCGGTGCGCCGGGCCTGCCCGCGCAAGCGTTCGCCGAGAGCGCGGAACCGAGGCCGGCGCGACCGGAGCCTCCTCCGCGACCTACATTTGAGCGACGCCCAATTGAGGCGGCGCCCGCGGCAGAATATAGTGCGCCACGCAGCCAGCGTTCAGCACCGATCGAGCGCGCGGCGCCCGCCGAGCTTCCGGCTCCGCAGTTGCCATCCGAGCGCGCGGCGCACGGCCGCGGCGATCCGGCGCTGGCCTCGCGGATGGTGCACCTGGAATCCATGTTGCGGCGGCTCGTCGGAAGCCCGTTGCATCGGCTTGACGAAGCGGACGAAGCTCCGGCCGGGCCGGGCGTGTTCCTGCTATCCGATTCCGATCAGGTGACTTCATATTACATCGAGGCGTGCCAGACCCTGCGGATCGGCCTTGGGAATCTGGCGCGCGGCGGACGCGGCGGCGGGAGATCCAGCCGCGGAGGGCGCGGTGATTCCGAAAGCCTCAAGCCCAAACTGGCCGAGCATCTGGGGATCAGCGAATCGAAAGTCTCGCAGTACATGAAGGACCACTGCGTGGTCCGCTGGATTCAGCTCGACGACGAGGCTCCGCATTTGGCGCATTTTGCCATTGGAGTTCTCAGAACTCCCCTAAACGTGGATTGAGGCCAGCAGTTCCGGCACTTAAGTCCTATACCTTGGCCCGTTGAGCGGCCCAATACCCCGTTCGACCCCCCATTTGCCCCTTTGAGCGCACACCTGTAGACGGATCAGTCGAATAGCAAGCAAACTATGGTACGGTAAGACTTTAGGGCGCAGTGCACTTGTACCTGTAACAGACAATTTAAGTCTTGGGCCTACCCAGGGGCGTAGCAGGGATTCCACAAGTTCTAGATTCACTGAGGAGGGGTGCAGCACAATGGGCAACGCAACCAGCAATCGTCTTTGGAAAACTTTCGATTGGGCGCTTTCCAAGTCCGCGGGAGTGACCTTCAACACCATCCAGTTCTTCAACAAGCACAACCCGAATCCTTCCTTTACTCCGAAATGGTCGGACAAGCCGCTATTGAAGTCCTGGGAGAAGTCGAAGCCCACGCTGGGCTGGCCGCGCACCACGGATTCCCTTTGTCCTGACTGCGTGAAGGAAGCGCGCGACGCCATAACCAATGGCAAGAAAGATTGGACGGACCTCGTCCACGAGAAGGTCGGCGAGATCAAGGCGCAGATTATCGAGCGCGACGGCCAGGTCTGGATGGTGAAGGAATGCCCCATCCACGGAAAGTACGAAGACCTGATGGCCATCGACGCCAAGTTCCTGCAATGGATCGAGCAGAATTTCCCCGGCCGCGATATCCCCGCGCACAACGACGAAGATTTGCACCGGCACGGATCGAGCACGGTGCGCCACGGGCGCGGCGCGGTGCTGACCGTCGACCTGACGAACCGCTGCAACATGATGTGCGATCCCTGCTTCATGGACGCGAACCAGGTCGGGTACGTCCACGAGCTGGACTGGGATGAAATCACCGAAATTCTCGACAACGCGCTGAAGATCAAGCCGCGCCGCCAGATGTCCGTGCAATTCTCGGGCGGCGAGCCGACGATGCATCCGCGATTTTGCGACGCGGTCGCCTACGCGCGCAAGATCGGCTACAACAGCGTGCAGGCCGCCACGAACGGCATCGAATTCGCGAAGAGCAAGGAATTCTGCAAGAAGGCGTTCGACGCCGGGATGCGCTACGCGTACCTGCAGTTCGACGGCATCGGCAACGACGCGAACAGCCACCGGCAGGTCGGCAACCTCTTCGATGTGAAGCTGCGCGCGATCGAAAACATGCACGAGGCCGGCATCGAAATCGTGCTGGTCACCACGATCGTCAACAACGTGAACAACGATCAGGTCGGTCCGATCGTAAAGTTCGCGATGGAAAATCCGAAGAAGATCGCGTTCGTTTCCTTCCAGCCGGTATCGTTCACCGGGCGCGATGAAGACATCACACCGGAGCGCCGCATCCGCCAGCGCTACACGCTTTCGCACCTTGCGAAGGACGTCAGCACGCAGGTGGGCAAGATCGAGCCGACGCGCGATTGGTTCCCGCTGTCGTTCATTTCGCCTTTCGCCGGATTTGCGGATATGGTGCACGGGCCGGACGCGATGTGGGGCTCGCTTTCCTGCGGCTGCCACCCGAATTGCGGCGTGGGCACGGCGGTGATGATTCACAAGGAAACGAAAGAGTGGGCGCCGATTTCGCGGTTCCTGAACGCTCCGCAGCTGGTGAAGGACGTTTCGGCGATCACCGACGCGGCCCGCGGCAAGAAATTTTCGGCCTTCATGATGGCTCTGGCGATGCTGAAGAATTACGATCCGTTCCAGGCGCCGCCTAGCTTGAAGCTGAAGGACATTCTCAGGAAGTTCGACAAGACGTGGGCGGTTTCAAAGGACGCGGACAAGAAATACGGGCGCACCAACCCCCAGCGCACGTACGAAGACGCGATGAAGCGCCGCGCCGAAGACCCATGGAACATGCTCTTCATCGCCGGCATGTGGTTCCAGGATCTCTTCAACTACGATTTCCGCCGCACCGAGATGTGCATCATCCCGTACGCCACGCAGCAGGGCGAGATTTCCTTCTGCGCGTACAACACGGGCATCGGCTGGCGGAAGATCATCGAGAACATGTACAAGAACGCGACCGTCGCTGAGTGGTACAAGGCGCACGGCAAGCACGATATCTACGCGAAGGGCAAAAAGGTCGATCTCGCGAATTACGAACATTCGCTCCGGATCAACGCCGAAGACGCTTCGCGCGTGCGTGAGCTCGAGCACGACATTCCACAGACGGCAGCCGAAGAAGACCGCATCCGCCGCAAGCAGGCCTTCGAGGAAGCGGCCAAGGTCCGGAAGATTTACGAAGAGCTCGTGCTGAAAAAGCCCCAGGAGACCGTCGTGCAGATCGGCACGATCCAGCAGATTCAAATGGCGGTTCCGGGCGCAACCGTAAAGCCGGTGCAGATTGCCCCGGCCAACGGAAACGGCGCGGCAAAGGTGGAGCACGCGACACCCGAGCCCGTCGCCGGCGACTAACGGAGCCTGGATTGACTGTGTGTAGGGGCGGGTTTCAAACCCGCCCCTACACAGCAACCAACCACCGAATTGCAAAAAGCCCCGGCTAGCGTCGGGGCTTTTGCTTTGGGCGTATCTTTCGACTAAAGTAGCCCACGTGGCTAGGATTCGAATATCGGGCGCGAACGGGCACAAGCGACAGCGGAGCGTCTTCGACTTTACCGTCATCTTGATGCCTGTGCCGGAAGAAGCCTCATCGGAACCCGTATCGAAGCGGCGAAGGTTGCGCGCGAGGAATCCGCTCACCACCGGTTATCAGATCACAGTTCCTCTGCTCCCAGGCATAATCACCTACGGACGCACGGAAAAAGAGGCGCTCGAAATGGTGCGAGATGCTATCCGCTGCCATCTGGATGGGCTGCGGAAGTCGGGAGAACAGATTCCGGACGAGAAGAACGCTCATACCGCACGACTGCGTGTTGCCTTGAGCGCCTGATGGGCGCACAGCTTGCGATTCTCAAGCCGCGAAAGATTCTTCGCGCGCCCTTGCGGGCCGGTTTTATGTCCACCACCAATCCGGAAGTCACGCGCAGCTTCGGCATCCGGCCAAACCTCATCTCCACGTTACCGTGCCACGTCACGATCGCTTCGACATCCCGAGGCCGGTGCTGCGCAGCATCCTTCAGCAGGCCGAATTAACGGTCGAAGAATTCCTCAAGTTGCTGTGAAATCGGTTAGCATCGCGATATGCTGCCGATGCCCTGGAAGAGTTTTGCATCGCCCCAGGCTGACAAGGAATACGTGGCGCTGCTTTCCTTCCTGCCGCTGAAACGTTACGGAAAAATACCCAAATTCGCCCGGCTGACGATGGAGACGATGCGGCAGCTCGCACAATCGCGCGGGCTGATCGGTTACGCGCTCGGGGCGGAACTGATGCGAAAGCGGTTCTGGACGCTTTCGGTGTGGGACGATCGACAATCGCTGATGGACTTCGTCGGCGAGATTCCGCACAGCCGGATCATGCAGGAACTCGCGCCTCACATGGACAAGACCGGATTTGCCGAATGGACGGTGCGCGCTTCGGACATTCCGATCCCGTGGGCGATGGCGCGGCAGCACCTGCTAAAATGAGCGAATGACCGATCGCCGCGCACGCGCCAGGGAACTTGCCGCCGAATTTGTCGCGAAAGGCGATCCGACAGGATGGTTCGAGGTGCTGTATCAGGAAGGCGAGCAGGGAAAAAGCATCGTTCCCTGGGCCGACCACAAGGCGAATTCTCACCTGAGCGAATTCTGGAAGGCGCATCCGATCGAGACGGCGGGCAAATTGGCCCTCGTGATCGGAAGCGGCTTTGGCGAGGACGCCGAGGAGATCGCTGCGTGGGGATTTCAGACGACCGGATTCGATATCGCGAAGACCGCGATCGCCGCGGCGAAGAAGCGCTTCCCGAATTCGACCGTCGAATACGTGGTGGCTGACTTGTTCGATCCGCCGCCCGCCTGGCGCCACAGCTTCGATTTCGTTTTCGAAACAAACACGCTGCAGGCGCTTCCCGCTTCGCTGCGGCCGCGCGCGGCCGGGAAAATCGCGGAGTTCGTGAAGCCGGGCGGCGTGCTGCTGGTGATCGCGCGAGGCCGCGAGAAAGATGAGCCCGAAGGAGAATTGCCATGGCCGCTCACGCGCGAAGAGTTTGCGGATTTCGTTCGCGCGGGCCTGAAAGAAACATCGTTTGAGGATTTCGCCGATCCCGAGCCGCCGTGGGTGCGCCGCTTCCGAGTGGTGTACAAACGGCCGGAAATCGCGCCTTGAACGGGCTTATGCGCCTGTTTGTGGTATGATTATGGCGCGAATTGACACGCTATTTTGGAGCTAAGTCCAATGCCTATATATGAATACGTTTGCGATGACTGCGGGGAGCATTACGAGCGGATTGTGATGAACGGCAATACGAAAATCACCTGCCCGAAGTGCGCGAGCGCGAAAAGCACGATTCAGCTTTCCGTCTTCGCGGCCCACGGCAACGGAACCAAATCTTCCGGCTCGTCACCGGCGTCCGGCTCGGGCGGCGGATGCTGCGGCGGCGCGTGCGGCTGCCACTAGCATCTTGACCCATTATACCACACTCGCTTGGTTTGGTCCGTCCGAATCACGCCTGAGCATTCACCCTTGACCCGTAATTTGTGAGACACTCTGCCCCGGGGAAGCAGGCCGGGAGGGGGAGCGATGCCGCATAGGTTCGCGATACTCGCCGCCGTCGCGATTGCTGGAATCGTGGTGTGCGCGCACGCGGTGAAGGCGCGCGGCGCTGGGGACGAACAAAACTCCGCCGCTGCGGTCGAGCGGGCGGCTGATTGCGACCGTCAGTGCCTGTACGGCTTCGTCGATCAATATCTGCAAGCGCTCGTGGCGAAGGATCCATCGCGGCTACCCTGGGCGAAGAGCGTGAAGTTCACGGAGAACAACGTCGTGCTAGCAGTCGGCGACGGGTTGTGGGGCACGATCAGCGGCCTTGGCCCCGAGGACGTGCACGCGGCCGATCCGGCGAACGGGCAGGTGCTCTACATGGGCGTGGTGGCCGAGCACGGCGTGCAATCCTTTTTCGCGCTGCGGATGAAGGTGGAGGACCACAAGATCTCCGAGGTCGAAACGATCGTGGATCGCAAGGGCATGGGCCCCGGCCCCTTCGGCGATCCAGCCGCGATCCAGCCGCTGCCGATTCTGCTCGCGGATGTTCCGCAGGACCAGCGCACGCTGCGCGCGAAAATGATTGCGCTCGTCGACGGCTACTTCAACACGCTGCAGCTGAACGACGGCCACATCTTCACGGTGTTCGATCCGGCGTGCAGCCGCCGCGAGAACGGCGTGTGGACAGCGAACGATCCGCATCCCGATCCGAAATCGACGTATTCGCAATTCGGGAAATTTTCGTGCGAGGAAGGATTCAAGCTCGGCAATTACCGCTGGGACGACCGACTGCGCGCGCGGCGCTTTCCGCTGGTGGACGAAGAAAAAGGGCTGATCCTCGCCGGCGGGTTCATCGATCATTCCGGGCGGCTCGCGCAATACACCACCACAGACGGGGTGGTCCACGAATCGCCGCTGAAATCGCCGCATTCGTTCTGCCTGCTGGAGCTATTCAAGATTCAGGACGGCAAAATCCGGCACGCCGAGGCCGTGTTCATCACCGTGCCGTATAACATGCCGTCGCCGTGGGTACGGGATGATAATTGAGTTGTCTGGCCGAGTGGGCGGCAGCAGGAAGAGAGATTCTTCGCTTCGCTCAGAATGACGCGGACGTGAGGTTGCGACGGGAAATGAAGGTGGCTCAGCTGCAAGGAATCAACCCAACGATTCGCTTCAGCGCCAAGCTGTTTCGGCCTAAAGCAAACGGGAGGACTGAATCGTGCACCCTAACTTTGCCCAAGAATGCGAGTGCGGAGCTTCCATTGCGACGCACGATGATAGAGGGAACGATTAATGCGTTCCCTTTTCGCGCCGCGCTCGAGCCAGACGGCAAAGGAAGTCACCGGCTCAGGGTTAACAAAACCATGAGTGATGGTGCGGGCGCAGACGTCGGAGAAATAGTTACTGTGGAGATTGCGCGAGCCGGGGACGAACCGGAGATCCGGGTGCCAACGGATCTGCGCAAAGCACTCGCAGCCGCTCCGCTGGCGCAAGCAGGATGGGAGGACATCACACCACTGGCGCGCCGTGACTGGATTTTCTCGATAAGCACAGCCAAGCAACCGGAAACGCGCAAACGTCGGATCGAGAAAGCGTGCGACATGCTTGCCTCTGGAAAGCGACGATTATGTTGTTTTCCGGGCATCAAGTGGCTTATGAAAGACAACGCAAAGGCATGCGGAATGTGGCTTGCGTTGCCGAACTCAGAAAGCCGTTTTTCGGCGAGATCGACAAGAAAGAAAACCGCGTGAAGCAACAGAAAACGGAGATGAGCCATGGTTGATTTTTCGAAGCATCCCGAAATGAAGGGTTTTTTTGCGCCGACGCGCTTCGAGGCGGACGTCTACGACTGCGAAGTGACCGGGAAAATTCCGAGCGACTTGAATGGGGCGTTCGTGCGGCTGGGGGGCGACTGGCTGTATCCGCCGAAGTTCGAAGACGATTCGCCGTTCAGCATGGACGGTTACGTCAACATGTTCCGCTTCAAGAACGGGATTGTGGATTACAAAGGCCGCTGGGTGAAAACGCCGCGATACAAGGCGGACCTCGCCGCGCACAAGCAGCTTTTCGGAAAATACCGCAATCCCTTTACCGACGATGCGAGCGTTCACAATCTGGATCGGACGGTACAGAACACGACGCCGCTTGCGTTCGCGGGAAAGCTCTTCACGCTAAAAGAGGACAGCCTCCCATACGAGATCGACTGCAACACGCTCGAGACGATCGGGCCCTACAATTTCCACGGGAAGTACAAGAGCCTGACGTTCACGGCGCACCCAAAGGTCGATCCCGTCACCGGCGAGATGATTTGTTACGGCTACGAGGCGGAGGGGCTCGAGACGAAGGATGTGTTCCTTTACACGATCGACAAGACGGGACACGTGAAGCGCGAGGTGCGGTTCAAGGTGCCGTACGTGAGTATGGTCCACGATATCGGGATCACGCAGAAACACGTGGTGATTCCCGTGTACGGATTCGTGAGCAGCATGGAGCGGCTGAAGGAAGGGAAAGTTCACTGGGGCTGGGACAACACGAAGCCCGCCTACGTCGGCATCATCCCGCGCGACGGCGAGGCGAAGGACATTCGCTGGTTCAAGGGCCCATCGCGCGCGACGGTTCACACGTTGAACGCGCGGACCGAAGGCGAAAACGTGATTCTCGAAGCGCCGATTTACGATTCGAATCCGTTCCCATTTTTCCCGCCGGTTGATGGTTCGCCCTGGGACCCGACGAAGGCCAAAGCGTACATTCGCCGCAATACGTTCAATCTCGGGTCGAAAGACGACGGCTTTACCGAGGAAAAGCTTTTCGAGATGAATGTGAGCGATCTCGGGCGCGTCGACGACCGCTATCTTTCGCTGCCTTACCGCTACGCTTTCACGGCGTACGCGGACAAGCAGCGGCCGTTCGATGAGTGGAAGGCCGGCAATCTGGGCGGGCGAGTGAACAATTGCTACGGGCGCTTCGATCTGGCGACCGGGAAGACGAGTTCGTATTTCGTGGGCAACACGCACAGCCTGCAGGAAGTGTGCTTTGTGCCGCGCAAGAACGGCGCCGAGGGCGAAGGCTACGTGATCGGCGTGGCGTCGAATTACGCGGAGATGCGATCGGAGCTGATCATCGCCGACGCGCAGCATCTTGAGGATGGCAACGTCGCGCGCGTGCTTTTGCCCTTCCGCGCGACGGCGCAGGTTCACGGGCGGTGGATGAACGAAGATGAGTTGCCGTTCGCGTAAGGCCAGGAGAATGGAGGATCGCGGCATGCTGACACGACGCGATTTTGTGGCGAAGCTGGCGGTGGCGGGAACTGCGATCGGCGCGCTTGCGCTGGCGCCGGGCGCGGAATGGCCGTCCGAGGCATCCGCATCTTCGGTGCAAGCGCGCGTGCCGGTCGTGTCGTTCCACATGGACCGGCCGTACCTCGACCCGACCGGGACGGCGATGCCTTATCGCCCGCCGGGCGGTGCGCGTTCGGGCGCACCCGTTGCGCGATTCAGCGAAGAAACGTTTCGCCGCATGCAGTGCTACGCTTGAATCGCGCAGCGCGCCACGCGAACAGAAGATGACCGCCAAAAGCAGCGTTTTCTCGCAGGAAACATTCCATTTTTTTCGCGAGCTGGGGCGCAACAATCACAAGCCGTGGATGGATGAGAACCGGGAGCGATATCGCGCGGTGCTTGTCGATCCGCTGCGGGAACTGCTCGACCGGCTGACGCCGGCTGCCCGGAAACTGAATCCGCGATTCGCGGTCGGCGGCTGCGTGGGCGAGAATTTTTCGCGCATCAACCGCGATATCCGCTTCGCGCGCGACAAATCGCCATATCGCACGCAGATGTATCTTTTCTTCGGGGAGCCGGGCGATCAAGGCGGACAGCTTTACGTGGGCGTCTCGGCCGACACCGTCACATGCGGCTTCCGCGTCTATAGCGAGGGCCGGACTTCGCCGCTCGTGCAGATCGGCCGCGCGCGAGGCGGCGAAAATTCGGCGTGGATCGAGCGGCAGAAGCGCCGGCTCGCGAAATATGAAAGCTATTGGCACGCGACCGAAAAAGGCAAATGGGCGAAGCACAAAGGTTGGCCCGTGAAGCCGGAGGATTGGAAAAAATTGCAGGCGTGGATCGTGCGGCGGAAATTCGCGGTGACGGCCGCGACACGCGCGGGATTCGAGCGCGAGGTAGCCAAAATCTTTCGCGAGGTCTATCCGCTGTATCCGTTTGCGATCTCGTCTGCGTGGAAAAAGTAGCCATTAGCGAAAGGGCGGGTTTGAAACCCGCCCCTACGGAGATTCCTTCTGTTGGAGGCGTGGGAGAAATTGCAAGCGTGGATCGTGCGGCGGAAATTCGCGGTGACGGCCGCGACACGCGCGGGATTCGAGCGCGAGGTAGCCAAAATCTTTCGCGAGGTTTATCCGTTGTATCCGTTTGCGATCTCGTCTGCGTGGAAAAAGTAGCCATTAGCGAAAGGGCGGGTTTGAAACCCGCCCCTACCGGGATTCGTTGGTTGGAGGCGCCGGTGAGGCCCGAGGGAAACCCGCCCCTACGGCGATTCTTTGTGGTAGGCACCGGTGAAGCCCGGGAAAACCGGCCCCTACGGAGATTCTTTGGTGGAGGCGGCGGTGAATAGGGACGCGACTCCGGAACATCCAATCCGCCGAAGCCTTCGGCTGCCGGGCTACGATTACTCAGGTGAGGGAACGTATTTTGTCACGATATGCACGCGCGAACGCAAGTGCGTCTTGGGCGAGGTAATCGATGGCTCATTTCAGGCGAATGCTGCGGGTAACATCGTCAGGGAATGCTGGTACGAGTTGCCGTATCATTACGCAGGGCTCGCTCTGGATGCTTTCGTAGTGATGCCGAACCATCTACACGGAGTCCTCGCATTTGTGGATGATGTAGGGGCGGGTTTGAAACCCGCCCTTGCGATCAAGCCCCGCAGGAACCTCTCGGAGGTTGTGCGCGCTTTCAAGACGTTTTCGGCGCGTCGCATCAACGAGTTGGGAGGAGCGCCAGGCGCTGCCGTCTGGCAGCGCGGCTATTACGAACATATCGTTCGCGGCGAGAAGAGCCTAAGCGAAATCCGGCGGTACATCGCGGATAATCCGAGGAATTGGGCCGCCGATCCGGAGAATCGCCCGAAGGCGGGGGTTGCAAGTTCGCAAGGCAGGGCAGGTTTGAAACCTGCCCCTACACACCGGCCTTAGAACGGACATTGCGATTGTTGTGGCGGCCGCGATGCGCAATCGAACCCGAGAGGGCGGGTTTGAAACCCGCCCCTACAGGCGTAACGTTGTTGAGCGGAGAGCAATTTCGACCAGGAGCGAATTCGATGGCTATTAGCAGGACGCAAGCGCGGAGCGAACATGGCGCCCAAGCGGGACCCGGGCACGACCAATTCACCGAGACAATTTACGGCGTGGTCTGCGCCGGATGCCACAACTACATCCTCATCGACAAGACGAACTGCCCGCCCACGTGCCGCGAGCACGAAAGCTGCCGCCAGGCGTACGCATAAGCCCACGTTGAAGCACGGACGGCTGAGCAGCCATCCGTTGACGCTTCGGAATCAATGGCGCCCGAAGCGCTCTCGTGCTGGTAGTGTAGTCGTTGACGGAAATGGCTTGCGGGCCATATAATTGGGGTTTGTCAATTGAGTTGGGAGGCAGCATGTACGCCGTAATTCGAAGTGGTGGGAAGCAGTACCGCGTCGCGCCGGGCGAGACCATCGAGGTCGAGCGGCTCGAAGGCAAGGTGGGCGGCAAAGTCACTTTCGAAGACGTGATCGCCGTTCGCACCGACGAAAAAAAGATTCTGGGCGGCGAGCACGCCGCGAAAGCCAAAATCACCGGAAAAATCGTCAAGCATCTGCGCGGGCCAAAGCTCAAAGTGCTGAAATTCAAGACGGGCGGCCAGTACAAAATTCAAACCGGCCACCGGCAGGGATTGACCGCCGTCGAAGTCGGCGAGATTCAACTTTCCTAGGGGTTCGTCATGGCACATAAGAAGGGCGGCGGGTCATCCGTAAACGGACGCGACTCGCACGGACAGCGGCTCGGAGTGAAGCGGTTCGGCGGGCAGCTGGTGACCGGCGGCAGCATCCTGGTCCGGCAGCGCGGGACGCATTACAAGGCGGGGAAGAATGTGGGACGCGCGAAGGACGATTCGCTCTTCGCGCTGAAGACGGGCGTGGTGCGCTTCGAGGATAAGGGCGCGAAGGGGCGCTTCATCAGCGTGCTGCTGATCGAGGACGGCGCCGCCGTCGGCGGCGCTGAGGCGGAGCCCGCGGCACCCGCAGCCAATTAGAGATTCATCGTTCATCGCGTCACTGGTCGTATTGACTGGCATTGATTGGCACTGACCGGTATTGACCCGCAATCGCAGGACGGCGTTTCTCCCATGGTTTTCCGCGGCGGAGACGTTTGCCCTGTCCCTCATTCGCGGCATGCGCTTCCTTCGTGTACACTTTTGAAGCAGGTGATTTGTGTTTGCTGATGAAGCCAAAATTCTGGTGAAGGGCGGCGACGGCGGCAATGGCTGCCTCGCGTTTCGGCGGGAGAAGTACGTCCCGAGGGGCGGGCCATCCGGCGGGGACGGCGGCAACGGCGGCGACATCCTGATCGAAGCGAATCCCAACGACAACACGCTGCTGCGCTACCGCTACAACCGCGAGTTTCACGCCGAGCGCGGGCGGCACGGCGAAGGGTCCGATTGCCATGGGCGGTCGGGCGAAGACATGGTGCTGAAAGTTCCCGTGGGCACCGTGATCTTCGACGCGGAGTCGGGCGAGCAGCTTTTCGATTTCACCGTGGCGGGCCAGCAGTATCGGGCGGCACGCGGCGGGCGCGGCGGGCGCGGCAACGGGAATCCGGCGTTCGTCCGGCCGTGGCATCAGGCGCCGCGCGAGCATGAGGACGGGCGACCGGGGCAGGAACGCAATCTGCGGCTCGAACTGAAATTACTGGCGGACGTGGGGCTGGTCGGCTTTCCGAATGCGGGGAAATCGACGCTGATTTCGCGGATCTCCGCGGCGCGGCCGAAGATCGCGGCGTATCCGTTCACGACGCTTGAGCCGCATCTCGGAGTTGTTTCCGCCGATCCCGATGCTGCGCCGGGGAATGGGCGGACATTCGTGGTTGCCGATTTGCCTGGCTTGATCGAAGGCGCTCATGAAGGCGTGGGGCTGGGAATCAGGTTCCTGAAACATGTGGAGCGGACGCGGCTGATCGCACATTTGGTGGATACGAGCGACGCCAACGACCACGATCCGGTGCGCGATTTCGAGATCATCGAGCGCGAGCTTGCGGCGTTCAGCCCGGCGCTTGCGGAAAAGCCGATGATCGTGGTGGCGACGAAGCTCGACGCGACGACGGACCGCACGCGGCTCGAAGAGTTGCGGGCTTTCGCGGCGAAACGCGGACTCGAATTCCACGCGATCTCCTCCGCAAGCGGCGAGGGTATTGTCGAGCTGGTGCGGGCGATTGCCGACGCGCTCGACCGGCTTCCGAAACCGGCTGCGGCGTCGGACGCGTCCAAAGAAGGCGAGTCACTCGAGACGAACGAGTCGGAATTGCCGCACGCCCACGATGAGACGGCCGATCGTGCCGCGGCGGCGCCCCACACGGAGAAACATTGATCGCGCTGGCCGCTCAGGAATCTTCGGGCGCGGGGCATCACCGCTCGGTGGCGCTTTTCGGGGGAACATTCGATCCCGTGCACGCGGGCCATATCGCTGTGGCGCAGGCGGCGCAGCGGAGGTTTCATCTCGATGCAATCCATTTCATCCCATCGTCGCACCCGCCGCACAAGCCGCAGCGGGAGCTGACGCCATTCGCGCATCGCTACGCAATGGTGGCGCTGGCGTGCGGAGGGCACCCGGGATTCATTCCGTCGCTCGCGGAAGCGCCGCTGGGCGGCGCGCCGCATGTGTTTTACACGATCGAGACGGTGCGGCGATTCCGGCGCGATCATCCGGACGCTCATTTGTATTTCATCGTCGGCGCGGACCAGTTTCTCGAAATCCCGACGTGGAAAAATTACGACACGCTGCTGGACCTTTGCGATTTCATCATCGCGAGCCGCCCCGGTTTTCGGCTCGACGCGCTGCGGCTGGTAATTCCGCCGGAAAAGCTGGGGCGGGCGGCGGCGCAGAATCCGCAGAAGATCGTGCTGCGGAAATCGACCGTTTATTTGCTGACCACCGTCGCGAGCCACGTATCCTCGACCGAGGTGCGCGTGCGGCGCGAGCGCGGCCAGAGCATCCACGGGCTTGTGCCGGCGCGCGTGGAGGAATACATTCTCGGACAGGCCCTGTACCAGTGAACTTGGAAACCTTGCGCGTCGAAATACGGTGGGCCGTGGAAGCGGCTCAGGACAAGCAGGCGGTGGACGTAACCGTGCTGAAACTCGCGGGGACGACTGCGTTCGCGGAATATTTTCTGCTGTGCTCGGGGAGCAGCCAGCCGCAGATCAAGGCCATCGGCGAAGCGATCGAGGAGCGGCTGGACCGCGAGCGCGTGCACCTGGCGCATCGCGAGGGCAAATCCGGCTCGGAATGGGTCCTGCTCGACTACGGCGATTTTATCGTGCACATCTTCAGCGAACGCGCGCGGCAGTATTACGATCTCGAGCGGCTCTGGCGCAATGCCGAGCGGTTCGATATCCCCGCGCCCGGCAGGCCTCACGAGACGCACGCCGAATCCGAGGGAGACGCGGCTCAGCGATGAGCGCAGCGGAGATCGCGTGGGTGGCGGCCGATCCGGCCTCGCAACGCGTCCTCGAAATCGCCGGAAAACTTGCCGAAACGGCGACCACGCTTCTGATCACCGGCGAGAGCGGCACGGGTAAAGACCAGCTCGCGCGGTGGATTCACGAACATGGTCCTCGGCGCGACGCGCCCTTCCTGAAAATCGATTGCGCCAGCCTGCCCGCCGAGCTGGTGGAATCGGAACTTTTCGGCCACGAACGCGGCGCGTTTACCGGCGCCGTGGCGCGCAAGCCGGGGCGGCTCGAAATGGCTCTCGGCGGCTCGGTGATCCTCGATGAAGTGGCAGCGCTTTCCCCGGTGATGCAGGCAAAGCTTCTGCGCGTGCTCGAAGAGCGCACGTTCGAGCGGCTCGGCGGCACGGAAACGCAGCGGATGGATGCGCGCGTGATGGCGTTGACGAACGCGAATCTCGAAGAAGCCGTCGCCACAGGCCGCTTTCGCGAAGATCTGTTTTTCCGGCTGAATGTGCTGGCGTTTTCGGTGCCGCCGCTGCGCGAGCGGCGCAGCGATGTTGCGCCTCTCGCCGCGCACTTTCTCGCACGGCTCGGTCCCGTCCACGGGCACCCGGATGCGTCGCTCGATCCCGCCGCGGCGGCGCTGCTCGAATCCTACGCCTGGCCCGGAAACGTGCGCGAGCTGAAAAACGCGATCGAGCACGCGCTTGTGTTTGCCAAGGAGCCTCTCTTGCGCGCCGAGGATTTCCCGGAGATTCTTCGCGCGGCCGGCAATTCGCACGGGCCCGCGGTTTCGCTGAGGTCGCTCGAAGATCTCGAGCGCGAAGCCATTCGGGCGACGCTCGAGGCGATGCACTACAAGATCGGCCAGGCGGCGGATTCGCTCGGCATCAGCCGGAAGACGCTGCTCGAAAAACGCAAGAAATACGGCCTGATCTGACCGGGCTCGCGTCGCGGTCCGGCGAGCGGTGATTTGACGCCGTAGGGCGGGTTTGAAACCCGCCCCTACAAGCGGGACCGTCCCGGAGTCCGGCGAGAAAGAATGTGACGCCGCAGGGGGCGGGTTCGAAACCGCTCCTACAAGCGGGACCGTGCCGCAGTCCGGCGAGGAAGAATGTGACGCCGTAGGGGCGGGTTTGAAACCCGCCCCTACAAGCAATCTTCCAAGTTCCGTTGTTCCAGCGTTCTGTTGTTCCATTGACGCGATGAAAATCCGGCTGCTCATGCTGGGCAAGACACGGCGCGAGGAAATCCGCGCGCTGGTGGATGATTACGTCCGGCGCATCGGGCGCTACGCCGAAATCGAAATCAGCGAACTGCGCGACGGGTCGCCCGCCGCGCTGCGCAAGCTGAAAATCGAACCGAGCGCGACGGTGGTGTTGCTCGATGCCGCCGGGAAGCAATTTACGTCGCAGCAGTTCGCCCGATGGCTCGGCGACCTGCGCGACCGCGGCGCGCGCGAGGTCATCTTTTTGTGCGGCGATGCCGAAGGTTTTCCGTCCGATCTGCGCGGCAGCGCCCAGCAGAAGATTTCGCTCTCGACGCTGACCATGCCGCACGAACTCGCACGCGTTGTGCTCGCCGAACAGATTTACCGCGCTTTCGCGATTCTCGCGGGGCATCCGTATCCGAAATAGCTACGGAGTCACCGAGGCGCAGAGCCAGGATTCGTGGAGAAACCGCGCTCCGGTGGGTTTTGGCGACCTTACGGCAAGTCGCTTCTTGACCTTTCGAGAGGGCGCGACCAGTATTGGAAATTGCGGCTTGGGGAACGGATAAAATGCCGGAAGGCCAGGGGCTGCTGATCGTTTACACGGGGCCGGGCAAGGGCAAGACGACTTGCGCGCTCGGGACGGCGTTTCGCGCGGTGGGCCAGGGGCTGCGCGTGCTGATGGTGCAATTCATCAAGGGTTCGTGGCATTACGGCGAGCTCGATGCGGCGAAAATGCTGGGCGACGACAAATTCGAGATTCGGCCGATGGGGCGCGGCTTCGTGAAAGTCGGCGGCGCGGACACCGATCCGGAGGACGTTCGCCTGTGCGAGCAGGCATGGCATTTCAGCCGCGAGCAGATTTACAGCGAGAAATATGATCTCGTCGTGCTGGATGAGATCAACTACGTGATCAGCTACAAGATGCTCGACGCGGAGAGGGTGGTCGAATCGCTCGCGAAGCGGCCCGAGCGCGTGCACGTGATTTGCACGGGGCGTAACGCCCATCCGAAGCTCATCGAGGCCGCCGATCTTGTCACTGAAATGCGCGAGGTGAAGCATCCGTACACGAAAGGCATCCTCGCGCAGCGGGGAATCGATTATTAGGATGCGAGCGAGTTGAGATTCTCAAAATGACCTGGTTTAAGCGCGAGAAAAAATCGATCGAGAATCCGACGCCCGCCGACGAGCGCCGCGTCCGCACCGAAGGGTTGTGGACGAAGTGCAGCGCCTGCCGCGCGATCATCTGGAAAAAGGATCTCGAAGCGAATTGGGAAGTCTGCCCCATGTGCGATCAGCATTTTCGGCTGTCCGCCCGGCGGCGGCTCGAGCTGCTGCTCGATGACGAGCCGTGGACCGAGCATGATCCCGATCTTGTGTCGAGCGATCCGCTGCATTTTCACGACACCAAGGCTTATGCGACGCGGCTCAGCGAGGCGCAGCAGAAGCTCAAGATGGGCGATGCGATTATCACTGCCGAAGCGAGGCTGAGCGGGCGTCCGGTGATCTGCTGCTCGATGGAGTTCCGCTTCATCGGCGGATCGATGGGCGCGGTAGTGGGAGAAAAGGTGGCGCGGGCAGTGGAGCGTTCGGCGGCGAAGAAGCGGCCGCTGCTGATCGTGTCGTGTTCCGGCGGCGCGCGGATGATGGAGGGCGCCGTCAGCCTGATGCAGCTGGCGAAGGTTTCGGCGGCGCTGGCGCGGCTCGATGAGGCGCGCGTGCCGTTCATTTCGATTTTGACCGATCCCACGACGGGCGGAGTGACCGCGAGCTACGCGATGCTGGGCGATTTGAATATCGCGGAACCGGGTGCGCTGATCGGTTTTGCCGGGCCGCGCGTGATCGAGCAGACGCTGCGGCAGAAGCTTCCCGAAGGATTTCAGACGGCGGAATTTCTTCTCGAGCATGGTTTCCTCGACGCGGTGGTCTCGCGCAAGGAAATGAAGACGTACATCGCGCAGGCGCTCGGCTTCTTCCTCGACTCCGCATGACCTACGACGAATCCGTTCGAGCGCTGCTGGCGCTCGGGCGCGAGCTGGCCTCGCCGCAGCAGGCTCGCGTCCAAAAGTTCGGCCTCGAGAACATCTCGGTTCTCGTCGAAGCCCTCGGAAATCCGCACCGCGCCGTGCCGTGCGCGCATATTGCCGGAACGAACGGCAAAGGCTCGACGGCCGCGATGCTCGATTCGATTTTGCGCGCGGCAGGCCTGCGCACCGGCCTCTACACGTCGCCGCACCTCGAGCGCATCAACGAACGCATCCGCATCGACGGCAGCGACATCTCGGATGACGATTTCGCGGCCGCGTGGACGCGTGTGCAAGGCGTCATCGAGGCGTTGCTTGCTTCCGGCAAGCTCGCGGCACACCCGACGTACTTCGAGTGCGTGACGGCGATGGCGTTCGTCGCTTTCGCGAAGAGCGAACTGGATTTCGCGATTTACGAAGTGGGCCTGGGCGGCCGGCTCGATTCGACGAACATCGTGCAGCCCGAAGTGGCCGTAATTACCTCAATCGATTTCGACCATGAGGATTTTCTCGGGCACTCGATCGAAGAAATCGCGTCCGAAAAGGCGGGAATCATCAAGCCGGGCGCGTGGGTGGCAAGCTCGGCCGAACGACCCGAAGCACGGGCCGTGATCGCCCGCCGCTGCAAGGAGGTCGACGCGCGCCTAGTGGAGATCGACGCCGCGTGGCGCATCGAGGAGGAACACGGATCGGGCGGATGCTATCAAGCCACGGTCTCGCCGATTCATTCGCGCAAGACAATCGCGATTGAGCCGCCACTCCCCGGGCGATTCCAAATCCGAAACGCGCTCGCGGCAGCCACCGCTGCCCGGCTTCTGGGGGAACGCGGATTTCCAATTGACGACAAAGCGATCGAAGGCGGCATCCGCGCCGCTCGATGGCCGGGCCGGCTCGAGCGACTCGCCGAGCGGCCGGCGATTTACCTGGATGGCACGCACAATCCTTCGGGGGCGCGCGAACTCCTGAAATTCTGGGAGGAGAATTTCAACGGCCGCCGCATTCTGCTCGTTTACGGAGCGATGCGCGACAAAGCGGTCGATGAAATCGCCGGGCTGCTCTTTCCGGCCGTCGATTTCGTAATCCTCACGGAACCTCACCAGCCCCGCGCGATCTCGGCGCCCTTACTTGCGGAGATGACCAGCCACCTCGCAAAGCAGTCGACCGTCGTGCGGGATCCGGGCGAAGCGCTTGAACGCGCGATCGGAATGGCTTCGCCAGAAGACGCGGTATTCGCCACCGGCTCGCTCTACCTCGTGGGGGACCTCCGAACGTACTGGCACCGCCGCAAGCCCCTCGAAGCAAAGCGGTAAGTTCCGCGCAAAATAACGGATAGAACGCTTCCGTATTTCGGAATACCGCTGAAAAGCGGCGTTTTGGCCTCCAATTTGGCTGTTGGCAGTCGCGTTCCGAACGCCCATATTTGCTGCGGGAACAAAACGCAGGCTTCTTTCGTTTCTTCCTATAGAGGCGCAAGCCCAAAAGAGGCTTGCTGCGTCTAAGTGGAGAACCTAGGGGAGTGACAAGATGACTCGTAACGAACGGAGGCCGATGCTGGAGTCATTCGGGCGAGCGCCCGTCTTGCTCTCAACCGCTCTGGGTCAGCTCCCGAAGAAAATGTGGCTGTATAAGCCCGCGCACGATCGCTGGAGCATCCACGAAATCATCCTGCACCTCGCCGATAGCGAAGCGAGTTCCTATGTGCGCTGCCGCCATCTGATTGCGGAGCCCGAGCGCCTGGTGACGGAATTTGACGCCGGGCGCTGGGCCGGCACGCTCGGCTACTTCCACCAGAGCACACGCGAGGCGCTCGAAGTAATCCGGCGGCTGCGCAAGATGACGTACCAGCTTCTGGTGGCCGTGCCTGAACCCGTGTGGTCTTACACCGTCGAACACCCGATGGACGGCAGGATCAGCCTGGAAACCTGGATGGAACGCCAGGAGCGCCACATCCCGCACCACATTGACCAGATGCGAGAGAACTACGAGGGTTGGCTCAAGACGCATCCTCCGCGCAAACCGGCGTCGCCACCGAAGGCGAGCTCCTCGCCGCGCATGATCTCGCTTTCCGTCGAAGCCTGCTGAATTGAAGCCGGCATCGCCGGCGGCCTGATGTGAGTCGTTGCCCGCGGCGATGCCGCGATGGTACGATGTCGCTTGTATGTCCCCCGAGGCCAACTCCAAGCCGCGCGTTGGTGTCCCGTATCGCACACGAAAAGAAGAGCTTACGGGAGACTTCGCCCAGCTCGAGAAATATGTCAAAGCGGTTAGCGCGGCCGGCGGAGCGCCCGTGCCGATTTCGCTCGGACTCTCGGCGCAACATCTCGAGAGAATCGCCTGGACGCTCGACGCGATTTTGCTAACGGGCAGCCCGGCGGACGTCGAGCCGTCCTTGTTCAGCGCGGCAAAGCATCCCGAGACCAATGGGCCCGACCCCGACCGTGAGCGAACCGACTTTGCGCTGATCAAGTATGCGCTCAGCGAGCACAAACCGATTCTGGCCATCTGCTACGGGATCCAGAGCCTGAACGTGTTCCTGGGCGGTACACTCGTCCAGGACATACCCAGCGAACTGCACACGCAGATTCAGCACGACTGGGACAGCGAAGCGGGCCAAGCGGAGCCGTTCCATCCCGTGGGCATCGAGCCCGGATCGCGGCTTGCGCAGATGGCTGGTGCGACCGAAGCGGCGGTGAACAGCTCGCATCACCAATCGGTCCTCGAACCGGGACGCGATCTTCGGATCGTATCGCGCGCACCCGATGGCGTGGTCGAGGCCGTTGAATGGGCTAGCGACGCAAATCAAGTCACCGGGGTGCAGTGGCATCCCGAACGCATGGCGGAAACAGACCCATTTGCGCAAAGGCTATTTCGCGACTTGGTGACGGCGGCCGCAACGCGAAAGGCGCCCGCACGCATCTGAACGGAATCCTTCGAGGGCGGCACGTTCGCTCGTAGTCTCGATTCTCACTCTCTCGATTCATTACTTTGGGGCCTTTGGGGGACACATGATCTCGCTGGCGGGCAAAGCAGCACTCGTAACGGGCGGATCGCGGGGCATCGGCGCCGCAACGGTGAAGATGTTCGCGCAGGCTGGCGCGGACGTCGTCTTCAGCTACCATCAGAACCGCGAGGCGGCTGCACAGGTGGAGCAGGAGACGCGCAAGCACGGGACGCGCATCGAACCCTTCAAGGCCGATCTGGGCAAAGCAGAAGACGCGCGAAAGCTCGTGGAGCACGCGCGCGAGCGCCTGGGGCGCCTGGACATCCTGGTCGCCAATGCGGGCATCTGGAACCACAATGACGCGCCCATCGAGAAGCTCACCGAGCGCGAATGGGACGACATGATCCGGGTGAATCTCAAGAGCGTGTACGCGACGGCTCATTACGCGGTGCCTCACATGATTGCGCAGGGCGGCGGACGCATCGTGACAGTCTCTTCGGTAGCCGGGCAGCGTGGAACTCCATTTCACACGCATTATGCCGCCACGAAAGGCGCGATCATCAGCTTCAGCAAAGGGCTGGCGCTCGAGCTTGCGCGGCACAACATTCTGGTGAACTGCGTGGCGCCGGGCTTCGTCGATACGGATATCTGGAAAGCCGCGTCGAAGGACAAGAAGAAATTCAAGCAGTGGCTCGCGTCGTACCCGCTGAAGCGCGTGGCGACGCCCGAAGAAGTCGCCGGGCCGATTCTTTTCGCGGTATCCGATCTGGCGACCTTCGTCACAGCGGAAGTGATCAATGTAAACGGAGGTTCGTTCCCGTGCGGATGAGCAAGCGCGCAATCTGGGCTGCATTGCTGCTGGTGCTGTTCGGCTTGGCCGGGTCGCGAAACGCGGCGGCCCAAGACGGTCAGTTCTTGATGCCGGAGCAGAGCGCCGCAAAGGCCAAGCAGCTGCTGCAGGATGCGATCGCGGCGCTTGGCGGCAGCACGTATCTGAACGTCCACGACACGACGTGCACCGGCCGGATCGGCCAATTCGACCACGCGGGAGAACTCACCGGCTTTGGACACTTCATCGATTATGAAGTGCCTCCGGACAAGGAGCGCCAGGAGAATCTCCCAAAGCGCAATATCATCGAGGTCTATAACGGCGACAAAGGCTGGGACCTCGATCGAGGCGGCGTCTCGGAAGCTCCGCAGGTCGATCTCGTCGACTTTGTCGAGGGCAATAAAAAAGATCTCGACAATATTCTGCGCTACCGCATTCACGAACCGGACATGATCTTCCGTTACGGCGGGCCGGATATCGTGGACCTGAAGCAGGTGGACTGGGTGGAGCTCGTCGATTCGGACAATCGCACCATCCGCATCGCAATCGCCACGGCGACGCATCTGCCCATCCGAAAGGTCGTCGACACGCGCGACCCCAGGACGCGAATGAAGAGCGAGGAGATCGAAATCTACTCGAATTATCACCCGCTCGAAGGCATCCAAACTCCGTTTCAGATCGCGCGAGAGCGCAACGGAATCAAGATTTGGCAGGTTTTCTTCGATAAGTGCGAGTACAACACGAATCTCTCCGCTTCGCTCTTCACGCGCGAATCCCTCGAACAGCGCTGGGACAAGGTCGGCAAGAAGGATAAATATAAAGATAAGGACAAAGACAAGAAGGACAAAGCCGACAAGGACGACAGCGACGATTCCGGCCAGGACCCCAAGAACTGATCTTTCGTCACCTGCAAAGGAACTCACCCAACTTTTGCCCGCCGTGCGACATACTTGCCGCGCGATTGGCTCGCGCGCCGTCGCGCAGGTATAATGGCCGGATGGGAATGAGCCGGAAATCGCAACCGATACACGGCACGACGGTCCTGTGCGTGCGCAAGGACAACAAAGTGGTGCTCGCCGCCGATGGCCAGGTGACCATGGGCGAGGGCGTGATCAAGCACAACGCGAAGAAGACGCGGCGCCTTTATAACGATAAGATCGTGGCAGGCTTCGCGGGAAGCACGGCGGACGCGCTTTCGCTTTTCGGGCGATTCGAAAACAAGCTGCAGGAGTTTCACGGGAATCTGCCGCGCTCGGCCGTCGAGCTCGCGAAGGAATGGCGCACGGACCGTTCGCTGCGGCATCTCGACGCGCTGCTGATCGTGGCCGACGCGAAAAACACGCTGCTCCTTTCGGGCAACGGCGACGTGATCGAGCCGGACGACGGCATCTGCGCGATCGGCTCGGGCGGTCCCTACGCGGTGGCGTCCGCGCGGGCGCTCGCGAAGCACACCAAGCTCAGCGCCAAGGACATCGCACAGGAATCCATGCGCATCGCCAGCGAAATTTGCATCTTCACCAACGATAATTTCAGCATCGAAGAACTATGAGCGGCAAGTCGGAGAAAGATATGGTGATCTACTTGTCCGGAGACCAGCAGGCTGCGGAGCCTGAACCGCTCCCGTCATTCGACGAGCTCACGCCTCGGGAAATCGTCGTCGAGCTCGATAAATATATCGTGGGCCAGAACGCAGCGAAGAAAGCCGTGGCCATCGCGCTGCGCAATCGCGTTCGGCGGCAGAAGCTGCAGCCCGAGCTCGCCGAAGAAATTCTGCCCAAGAATATCCTGATGATCGGGCCCACCGGCGTCGGCAAGACGGAAATCGCGCGGCGCCTCGCGCGTCTCGCGGGCTGCCCGTTCGTGAAAGTCGAAGCGTCGAAATACACCGAGGTCGGCTACGTGGGTCGCGACGTCGAATCGATGGTGCGCGATCTGGTGGAAACCTCGATCGACATGGTGCGCGAGGAAAAGCTCGACGAAGTGGCCGAGCGCGCCGAACAATCCGCGGAAGAGCGGCTGCTCGATTTACTGCTGCCCTCTTCGCCCGCGCCGACCGCCGAGCCGAGCGTGCCGGGCGTTCCCGCCGCCACTGAAGCGCAGCGGCGCGAACAGACGCAGCGCACGCGCGACAAACTTCGCGCCCAGCTCCGCGAAGGCAAACTCGACCAGCGCCTCGTCGAGGTCGAGGTTCGCGAGCGCTCGATGCCCTCGTTCGAGATCATCACCAATCAGGGCGTCGAGGAGATGGACATCAACGTCAAGGACATGCTCTCGGGCATGTTTGGCCAGCAGAAAAAGAAGCGTCGGATGACGGTCGCGGAGGCCTTCGATTACCTGATTCAGGAAGAAGAAAATCGCCTCATCGACATGGACCAGGTGACGCGCATCGCCGTCGATCGCGTGGAGCAGATGGGAATTCTTTTCATCGACGAGGTCGACAAAATCGCCGGCCGCGAAGCCGGGCACGGCCCTGACGTTTCGCGCGAGGGCGTGCAGCGCGACATTCTTCCGATCGTTGAAGGGACTACGGTCAACACGCGCTACGGCATGGTCCGCACGGACCACATCCTCTTTATCGCGGCGGGGGCATTCCACACGACGAAGCCCTCGGACCTGATTCCCGAACTCCAAGGCCGCTTTCCGATCCGCGTCGAGCTGAGCTCGCTTTCCGAAGCCGATTTCATCCGCATTCTCACCGAGCCGAAAAATGCGCTCATCAAGCAATACATCGCGCTGCTGGATACCGAGGGCCTGAAGCTTTCATTTAGCGAAGATGCCATCGCCGCAATCGCTCGCTTCGCGGCCACGGTGAATGAACACACCGAAAATATCGGTGCGCGCCGCCTGCACACGATCCTCGAGAAAGTGCTCGAAGAAATCTCGTTCGAGGCGCCCGAGATGAAAAAGAAGACGGTGAAGCTCGATGCGGCCTACGTCCAGAAACAGCTCGCGAACATCGTGAAGGACCAGGACCTGAGCCGGTACATCCTCTAAAGGCGCGAAGCGCGACAATGGAAATTCGAAATTCGCGAGCCTCCAGCCGCTCGTCGATGGGCCGTGCCGGCGGCCGTTTTCGAATTTTCGAGCTTTTGGCCGCGATCGCGGCCTGCTCGGCGATTCTCGCGGGATGCGCTTCGCCGGGCGAGCCAAACGAACGGAAGCCGCCCGTTCCACAAGCCGTAACCGACCTATCCGCCGAACAGTCCGGCAACGGCGTGGTTCTCACGTTCACGCTGCCCCAGGCAACGGTCGATGGCCGACAGTTCGATCAGATTCCTTCCCTCGAGATTTTCCGCGATTTCGAATCTCCGGCCACGGCTGGCTCCCACCCGATCGTGCCGGCGAATCCCACGCTCGTGTTGACGATCCCTTCGGGAATGGTTGATCGCTACTCAAAGACGGGCCGCGTGCGCATTACCGATGCGTTGCAGGCGTCCGATTTCGAGAGCCATCCGAACGCCGCGGCCGTTTACATTGTGCGCACGCGCGTCTCGCCCAAGCGCGATTCGCCGGACTCGAACGCCGTCAGCCTGCGCATCCATCCCGCAGCCGATCCCATCGATGATCTGAAAGCCGAGATTACGCCGTCGGGCGTCGTGCTCACCTGGACGCCACCGCAAAAGACGATTGCGGGCCCGGCGCCATCCGTCGGGCCTTACCGCATCTATCGCGCGGAGATCGAACCGCAGCCACCCGTCGCGACGAGCGCCGCCCCAAACAGCACGAGCGGCGCGGCACCGGCTTCCCGCGCCGAAACGCCCAAGCCTCAACCGGCACTCTTGAAAATCGGCGAAACTGACGCGCCTCCGTTTTCCGATAGCCAAGTTGTTTTCGGCGCGACCTACGAATATTCCGTGCGGAGCATCGTGCAGTATCCGGATCAACCGATCGAGTCCGCCGATTCGAATCTCGTGGTGATCACGCCGAAGGATATTTTTCCGCCCGTCGCGCCGCTGGGTCTCGTAGTCGTTCTCGTTCCCGCGCAGGGAGCGACGCCTGCGGACCTTGAGCTTTCCTGGGCGATCAGCCCTGAAACCGACATCGCGGGTTACAACGTCTATCGAAGTGAGCAGGCTGGCGTTCAGGGCACGCGCCAGAATGCAGATCTATTGATCGCGCCTGCGTTTCGCGATATGAATGTTCAAACCGGCCGCCGATATTTCTACAGTGTCACCGCGGTAGACCGCTCTGGGAACGAGAGTCCCGCAAGCGGAGTTGTCTCTGGCGGCGTGCCGGCCGAAGGGCAGTCCACGCCATGACAGACGACGCGTCCATTCCATCCGAGCAACCGAGCGAAACGAGACGATGGCACCCGGCGGTGCGCACAGGCATCTATACCGGCGCGTTGCTGATTGTCACGATGCTTGGAGCCCTGGTGACGGCAAACCGCTTCCCTGGCCTCGAGCCCTATGCCTTGGAACGAAACGGCATCTTTTACACTTTCTTCATCATATTCATGCTGATTCCGGTCTGCCGGTTTCTGAACCGGCCGCAGTCGATGCTGGCCGCGTCCGTGATAGGATGGCTGCTGTTCGTAGGCGCGTATTACCTGGCTGGATTTTATTTTCACAGTCTCTTTGACGTGCTGCGAACGCCGTTTCAAGCGCTGGTGGAAGGAGCGGTAGTCTACGGAGTTTTTGCCGGAGGCGCCTGGGTAGCAGAAATGCTCTTTCACGCGCGGCGCCATCCCATTTTGCCGGGCCGCAGGCGGGCCGGCAGCGAGACACCTCATAGCCGATGAAACTCTGCCGTTTCGAAGCAATCGAATCCGCTAAGCAGAATCCGGGCCGCACCATGCGCGAAACGATGGTGGAATCGCGCGCCGGTATCCTCGACGACGGAGTGATCCGCGAAATCTCCGGCGAACTCTGGGGAGCGCGGCAGCCGACGGGCCGCGAGTGGCGCGTGGATCAGGTAAAATTTTTGCCGCCGTCGTGGCCGAGCAAGATCATCTGCATGGCCAAGAACTACGTCGACCACGCGATCGAGATGGATAGCAAACCGCCCGAGACGCCGATCATCTTCTCGAAGCCTCCCTCGGCGATCATCGCGCCGCTCGATCCGATCGTCATGCCGGCCATTTCCAAGCGCGTCGATTACGAAGGTGAGCTCGCCATCATCATCGGCCGCCGCTGCCATCGCCTGCGCCCGACCGACGACGTGAAGCCCTACATTGCGGGCTACACTTGCCTCAACGACGTGACGGCGCGCGATCTGCAACGGCTCGACGGACAGTACGTCCGCGGGAAGGGCTTCGATACGTTCTGCCCGTTTGGACCGGTGCTGCAGACTGATTTTCCCACGCCGCAGACCACCGTCGAGACGCTGGTGAATGGCGTGGTAAAGCAATCCGCACCGCTCTCGGATCTGATCTTCCCGATTGATGTTGTGATCCGCTGGATCGCGGAGGCCATGACGCTCGAGCCCGGCGATGTAATCCCCACGGGCACGCCCGGGCGTCGGCCCGCTCGCCGCAGGCGATGTAGTCGAAGTGCGCGTCAGCGGCGCCGGCACCCTGCGCAACCCCGTCGTCCCGCAGGATTAGCGCCCGCCCGCCACCCATTGATTGACTGGCTTCATCCCCGATCTCCCCGCTTGTGCGCTCGCCGCGCTGCGCTAACATAGATTTCACTTTGAAAAGCTTGCTCTCCGATTGGCGCAACCTTCTTCCATTGGCGGGACTCGTCGTCCTGGCGGCCATCGTCATGATCTTTTGGCTGAAGAAAAAGCCTGAGGAAGAGAGCGAGCTCGAACGGCAGCGCCGTTCCTACCTCAACCGTGTGGGCCGCATCGTCGAAGGCCAGGTGCTGGAAATCGTCGACCACAAGAACGCGCCAGCTCCGTCGCCAAATGGGCATGCCAAGGGTTCCGGACTTTTCAACAAGGCTCACGCATCCTCCGCCCACGCATTTTCGAACGGCACGCAGAGGCTTCTCTACTACACGTATTCGATTTCCGGCGTTACCTACGAAACCGCACAGGACATCACCGGCCTCGAAGAGCGGCTGCACCTGACGCGCGTCGCCACCGGCCAGATCGCCAGCGTGAAATACGATCCATCCAATCCTTCGAACTCGATTCTGCTCGCCGACGATTGGTCGGGCCTGCACTGACGCCGGTTTCGGCACGGAAGCGCAGGTACCGGGCGTTTCTGCTATGTTAAACTAACTCTGGAGCCGCAAATGGACCGCGAATTCACCGCGATCATTGAGAAAAAGGGCCGCTGGTATATCGGCACCATTGAGGAGATTCCAGGGGTAAATACGCAGGGACGAACGCTCTCCGAGGTCCGCAAGAACCTCAAAGAAGCGATTGAATTGATCCTCGAATCGAACCGTGCACTCCTCGCCAAAGAGCACACTTCCCACGCCAAGCGCGAACTGATCACTGTCCGGCTCTAAAAAGGCCGCAATGAAGCGCCGCGACCTCGTGCGACACCTCGGCGAGCACGGCTGCCAGCTATTGAGGGAAGGAGGGCGGCATTCTGTTTTTTGGAACCCTGCGAAAGGGACAACTTCGACGGTCCCGCGCCATCGCGAAATACACGATTTTCTCGCGCGAAAAATCTGCCGTGATTTGGGCATTCCCGCGCCGAGCTAGCCTGCAGCAACAACCGCTTGAAACCGTCCCCGCACATTGTTAGGGTGAACGCGAGTCCGGATGCGGCCGAATTCTAATCGACACTACTGACGGCAAGACGCTGGCGGTCAAAGACGATGGCAAAACCAGTCCAAAATTTGAAGCGCCACGACCCGCTCGATGAGCTTCGCAAGCGAAACGCGGAAGCCGAAGCAGGCGGCGGAGCGGAGCGCCGCGAACGGGAGCACAAGGCGGGCAAGCTCGGCGCGCGCGAGCGGATCGATCTGCTGCTTGATGAAGGCTCGTTCGAAGAGCTGGATAAATTCGTCCGGCACCACTGCCAGGATTTCGGGATGGAAGAGCAGCGGCCCGCGGGCGATGGATTCGTCACCGGGTACGGACGTATCGATGGGCGGCTCGTCTACGTCTTCGCGCAGGACTTCACCGTTTTCGGCGGCTCGCTTTCCGAAGCGAACGCCTCGAAAATCACGAAGATTATGGATCTTGCGATGCGCCAGGGCGCGCCGGTGATCGGGCTGAATGATTCGGGCGGCGCGCGCATTCAGGAAGGCGTGATGTCGCTCGCAGGCTACGCCGATATTTTCCTGCGCAACACGCTCGCGAGCGGCGTGATTCCGCAGATCAGCGCGATCCTCGGCCCTTGCGCGGGCGGCGCGGTCTACTCGCCGGCCATCACCGACTTCATTTTTATGACGCGCGACACGTCGTACATGTTCATCACGGGACCTGACGTGATCAAGACGGTGACGCACGAAGATGTGACCAAGCAGGAGCTTGGCGGCGCGATGACGCACAACGCGAAGAGCGGCGTCGCCCACTTCATCGCGAGCAACGATGCCGATTGCCTCGCCATGATTCGCGAACTCGTGAGTTACCTGCCGTCGAATAACGTGGACGATCCGCCGCGCCGCGATTCGAGCGATCCGTGGGATCGCGCGCATGCCGCGCTCAATTCACTCATCCCCGAGGATCCGCAGCAGCCGTACGACATGAAAGACGTGATCCACGCGGTAGCCGATGACGGCGAATTCTTCGAGGTCCACGAGCACTTCGCCAAGAATATCGTCGTGGGCCTCGCGCGATTCGACGGCCGCCCGGTGGGGATCGTCGCGAACCAGCCCGCATTTCTCGCCGGAGTTCTAGATATCGACGCGTCGGTGAAAGGCGCGCGATTCGTCCGATTCTGCGACGCATTCAACATCCCTCTCGTGACGTTCGAGGATGTTCCGGGCTTCCTACCCGGCACGCAGCAGGAATTCGGCGGGATTATCCGGCACGGCGCGAAGCTGCTCTTCGCTTTCGCCGAAGCCACGGTGCCGAAGGTCACGGTGATCACGCGCAAAGCGTACGGCGGCGCGTATTGCGTTATGGCTTCAAAACACATACGCACGGACATCAACTACGCGTGGCCCACCGCGGAGATCGCCGTGATGGGTCCCGAGGGCGCCGTGAACATCGTCTACAAGCGCGAGATCGACCGCGCGCCGGAAGGCGAGCGCGAACACCTGCGCCGGGAAAAGATCGAAGATTTCCGCGAGCGGTTCGCGAATCCATTCGTCGCGGCCGAGCGTGGATATATCGATGCCATCATCGAGCCCGCGCAGACGCGCGCGAAGATCGTCACAGCTCTGCGATCGCTTGAAAACAAACGCGATACGAATCCGAAAAAGAAGCACGGCAATATTCCGCTGTAACTTTCGCGAGTATCACCCCGACACCGTGCTGGATTTTCAGGGGCACTTCGAGTAGTATTTCGCGGGCTTCATCACTATGTCTTGGGGAAAACAGAAAACGACAATGGCGAAGAAGTACGTGAAGGAACGAACCATGCTCGACTCGCTCGACGCTCTCGTCGACGAGCACCACCTCCTGAAGCATCCCTTTTATCAGGCGTGGACCGAAGGAAAGCTTTCCAGGGAATCGCTGCAACTCTATGCGGGGCAATATTATCAGCATGTGCGCGCGTTTCCTGGGAACCTGAAGCAGCTCGCCGGGCGCACGGACGGCAATTTGGCGAAAATCGTGAATGATAATCTCGCCGAGGAACTCGATCCGTCGGGTCCGCATCCGCAGCTATGGCGCCAGTTCGCGGAATCTCTCGGCGTGAGCGATGCCGATCTCGATGGCGCGCGCCCGCTCCCGGGGATTGCCGCACTGCTGGACGCGTTCGACGAGGTATCTTCCGAGGGAACGCTGGCGCAGGCCGTTGGGGCCTTTTACGTCTACGAAGCGCAGGTGCCGGAAATTGCCGCGCGGAAGATCTCCGGGCTGCGCCGCTTTTACGACCTCAACGACGCGCGAGCGCTGGCCTATTTCGGCGTGCACGAAGAAGCGGACGTGCGCCATCGCGCCGTCTGGCGCGGCTGGCTGGCGAGCCAGAAGGATGTGGATTCTTTCGGCGTGGTCTGCGCTGCCGAAAACATCCTGAAGGCGCTGTGGGGTGCACTCGACGCGGTCTACCCGCAGGCTTCCGTCGCCACAAGGAATTAATCGAAGGGGGGAGAGGAGCGCGACGGCTCGCAGCCGCGGGCCGTCGCGCTCTTCGCGCTTTCCGGACTTCGAACCGCTCGTTTCAGCCGGCCTTTAGAACCTTCACTCCGTCGCGGCCACCGACGAAGACTTGCTTCGCAAATCCAAGAAAAAGTCCGTGCTCGGCCGCTCCGATCACGTGATCCAGATGGTGCGCGACTTCCTTCGGTTTTTCCATCGGGCCGAACGCGCAATCCGTGATGTAGTTTCCACCATCGGTGACGAAGATCTTCTTATTCGCGGCGAGCCGAAGCGACGGATTTGCGCCGAGCGCCTGAAGTTTCTGCTGCGTGGCCTGCCAGCCAAACTTCACGGTTTCGACGGGCACGGCGAAGAGCGAGCCGAGCCGGTCGACCAGCTTGGTTTCGTCCACCACGATCGCCATGCGCTTGCTCGCCGCCGCCACGATCTTCTCGCGCAGCAACGCCCCGCCATGGCCCTTGATCAGGTAGAGCGTGCCGCGCTCGACCTCGTCGGCGCCGTCGACGGTGAGGTCGATCTGCGTGTGCGCGGCAAACGTCGTGAGAGGAATTTTCAGCGAGCGGGCCAGCGCGGCCGTCTTCGACGAAGTCGGAATGCCCGAAATGCGCAGATGTTCGTGGGCGACGCGCTTCGCGAGAGCATTCACAAAAAACGCGGCCGTCGAACCCGTCCCGAGGCCGACAATCATTCCGTCTTCGACGAGCTTGGCCGCCGCTTCGGCGGCTGCCTTCTTCCATTGGTTCTGTTGCGACGAGTTCAAAGATCGCTCGCTTTCCGCGCGGCGACGGATGCCGCCGCAGGCGCCAGTCATAATAGCGGTTTGTGCCGGAGGCTGCCAAGCGCACGGGCTTTCGGGAACCGGCGTGCTAGAATTTCGTTCTTGCCGATCTGCGTTTCTTTGGGGCGGGAATGTTCCGGAAAATCCTGATTGCGAACCGCGGCGAGATCGCCGTGCGCATCCTGCGCGCATGCCGCGAGCTTGGCGTGCCGGCCGTAGTCGTTTATAGCGAGGCTGACCGCGCCGCCCTGCACGTTCGGCTGGCGGACGAGGCTTACCCTATCGGCCCCGCGCCTTCGCGCGAAAGCTATCTCTCCATCGCAAAGATTGTGGGCGTGGCGCGAACGGCCGGCTGCGATGCGATTCATCCCGGCTACGGATTTCTTGCCGAGAATGCGGCATTCGCGCGCGCGTGCGCCGAAGCGGGCGTCACATTCATCGGCCCTTCACCGGAGGCGATGGAAACGCTTGGATCGAAGACGGCGGCGCGGCACGTGGCGCGCGAGATTGGCGTCCCCACCGTGCCCGGCACGCTGGATCCCATCGAGAACTCCGACGCCGCGCTCACGGCTGCGAAGCAGATTGGCTTTCCCGTGGTGCTGAAAGCCGTGGCGGGCGGAGGCGGCAAAGGCATGAGGCTCGTCGAGAGCGAGGCGGCCGTGGCTTCCGCGTGGCGCGACGCTTCATCGGAAGCGCAAAACGCCTTCGGCGATGGTCGGCTCTACATCGAGAAATACTTGCTGCGGCCGCGGCACATCGAGATTCAGATTCTCGGCGATCGGCACGGACACATCGTTTATCTCGGAGAACGCGAGTGCTCGGTGCAGCGGCGCTACCAGAAAGTGATCGAAGAGGCGCCGTCGCCGGTGATGACGCCGGAGCTGCGGCGCGCGATGGGCGAGGCGGCCGTAAAACTCGCCCGCGCCGGCAAGTACGCGAATGCGGGGACCGTGGAATTTCTCGTCGATGCGGAGCGCCACTTCTATTTTCTCGAGATGAACACGCGTTTGCAGGTGGAGCATCCCGTGACCGAGATGGTTACCGGGCTCGACCTCGTGAAGCTGCAGATTCGCATCGCGGCGGGCGAAAAACTGCCGTTTGTGCAAGATGACGTTGTGTTGCGCGGGCACGCAATCGAATGCCGGATTTACGCCGAGGATCCCGACAACAATTTCTTTCCTTCGCCGGGGAAAATCCTCGAGCGGCGCGTCCCGACCGGCCCGGGAATCCGGCTCGACGATGGCGTCTACGCCGGGTGGACCGTGCCCAACGAATACGATCCCATGCTCAGCAAGCTGATCGCGTGGGGCGGCGACCGCGCCGAAGCGATTGCGCGACTGGGACGAGCCCTCGAAGAACACTACGCGACCGGAATCAAGACGAACGTCGGGCTTTTCCGGCGCATTCTCGCGACGCGTGATTTTCAGGAAGCCGCGATTTACACGCGCTGGCTGGACGACTTTCTGCACCGCCCGGCGCACCAGGGAGAGGCTGCGGATGTGTCGTCACAGCCGCATGCAGAGGACGCAGCGTTGTTGGCAGCGGCGCTGTGGCATATCGCGCGGAACGGAGCCTCCAGCAACAATGCCGTCGGCCGTTCACACTCGAACGAATCACGATGGAAGAACGAAGGGCGACGCGATCAACAACTGGATCGCGCGCCGGACTGACCGATGAAGCTTGGCATCGAACTCGACGGGAAGATGCGCACGGTCGAAATCGGCTCCGATGCCGCGCGCACGAACGGGCGTGTGCCTTGCACGATCGATGGCCGCGCGCTCGAGGCCGACGCAGTCGAAGTAGCGCCGGGAATTTATTCCATTCTGATCGGAGGCGCTTGCTTTGAAGCTCGCGTCGAGCCGGATGCGATGAGCTTGCGGGTTACGATTGCAGGACGCGAATACGCGGCTCAGATCCGCGATCCTCGGCAATGGCGCCGCAATCGCGGAGCAGCGCTCGAGGCCGAAGGAAGCCAACGTGTGCTTGCGCCGATGCCGGGTAAAGTGGTTCGCGTGCTGGTGAAGGCGGGCGAAGCGGTGGAAATAGGCAAAGGCATTCTCGTGGTCGAGGCGATGAAGATGCAGAATGAAGTGCGTTCGCCGAAATCAGGCAAGATCGATCGCGTCCTCGTGTCGGAAGGGCAAGCCGTGAGCGCCGGCGAAGTGCTCGCGATCGTGAGTTAGGGAGAGTCAGGAGCCGGGAGCTTTCCCGCAGATTCGAGGATCTGGCGGGCGAGGTAGTTCGTGACGTGCGCTTCGTCGCGCGCCTCGATCAGGTATGCCGAGCGCAGGAGCTGTTCCTTGCGCGTGCGAAGCGCATCGCGGATCGCTTGCTGCACCTGCGGATCGGAAAGCTGGCGGTCGCCTGCAGCTTCTTTCCCAACCAACTTCAGGATTCGGTAGCCGCCGCTTTCAGGAATCGGCTGGCTCACCTGACCAACCTTTAAGGCAAGCACCGCCGCTTTCAGGGTGCCAGGCGAACGGTTCAGCGAAGATTCCGCAAGAAAGCCGAGATCGCCGCCGGTCGACGCGCTGGGATCTTCGGAGTAGTCCATCGCCAGCTCGCTGAAATCGGCTCCGGCCGCGAGTTTCTGCTCGAGCATGGCGGCCTTCCGGCCGGCTTCCGCCTCGTTCATGGCTTTGTCGTTCTTGCGATTGTGGACGTTCGGATCGGGCCGCGGCGTGATCACGATCTGGGCGATGTGATATTGGGGTTCGGTAACGTTGAACTGCGCGCGATTCTTGTTGTAGAAGTCGGTGATGTCCTGATCGGTGATGGAGATCTTCGCGACCACTTCGCGATTAAGCAGCTTTTGAATCGAGAGCTGGCGGCGGATGTCGCTCTTGAGGTCGTCGACCGTAATCCCGGTTTCCTGCAGCTTCTTCTGAAATTCTTCTTCGGTGTAGGGGCTCTTCGATTCCGTGAATTTATCCTCGACCTCGGCGTCGCTGGCGATGAGGTTCATCTTCTGCGCGCGCTCGATCAGGATTTCGGTGTTGATGAGCTCATCGAGGATGCTGAGCTTGCGCGACAGCGCTTCCTCCGGCGACGGCGGAGGCGCATCCGCATTCACGCTCGAGCGGAAAAGCTTCTCAACGTCATCGCGCATGATCTCCTTGCCGTTCACGACGGCCCAGACGTCGGGGCCGGGCGCCATTTCCCTGTTGCAGGACACAGCGAACGCGCAAACCAGCAGCGCCGCGAGGGCGATCATTCTGCGCTTCAACCGGAACTCCTTGCGAAAGGATGGGATGGCTTCAGGCGGCTTTCGTCACGCGGCCGGCGCGAATGCAGGCCGTGCACACACGCACATGCTTGCGCGCGCCATTGACGATTGCGCGAACGCGGCGGAGATTGGGATTCCACCGGCGGCGCGTGACGTTGTGCGCGTGGCTGATCGTATTGCCGTAAAGCGGCTTTTTGCCGCAAATCTCACATGCAAGTGCCATGGTTCAGTTGCTCCAGACCGGGGAAGTCGTTCGAAAAGCCCAGCACCAATGCTAACAGAGAATCCGCGAAGCGGGAAGCCGATTTGGGTGCGGGCTGCACAGAGATGTTAGGTTTGCGCAGCTAGGATGCCTTGGCCGGGGCAGACAATGGAAGAGCCGAAGCGCCCAGCACCGTCAGACTGGAGTGATCCTGGACAAAAACGACGACGCGCAGATTGTCGCGTTTCCAGTGGTGCGCCAGATTCACTTTTGCCTCCGCCGAGAAAGATCCGGCCGCGTCGAGAACGTCCGATGGATCGAAGCTGGCGGACGACGCCGTAGTGGTCGAGATGGGCGCCCGTGTTCTCGCCGCCGGTAACGTTTGACGAAAGATCGTCTTCGGTGATTGCGAGAAAGACGTTGGCGCGATCGCCGGCGTGCGCGCCCGCGGCCGGCCCAACCTGTACGCGCAACCGCACGCTGCCCGAATCAGGATTGGAGTCGGTGGCCTGCTCGATGGTCACGGGTATCCCGGAAGTCTCCGCGGCCTTCGCGATGGCCGCCAACGCGGCGCGTTCATTGCTGCCGACAAATTGCGCGCTGCCATCCACGATCATTTGAGGAGTGTAAGGCCCGGAGGACAGGCGGAAGGAATGCACGTAATCGGATTGCCGCTCGGTGAATTGCACGGAGGAAAAAGGATCGACCCAGCCCTGGCCGTTCCAATAATCCACGTGCTCTTCGAGCGCGATGACGTCAGCGCCAGGAACGGGCTGCGTACGTTGCAGGTGAGCCAGCAGGCGGTCGGCTGGAGGGCAATCCGAGCAGCCTTCGGACGTGAAGAGCTCGACGATTACTGGATGCGCGCCGGGATCGGCCGCGCGCTCCGGTTCAGGACTGGCGCTCGCAGCATACGGGCCGCCGCCCCACATGCTGCGGCCGAAACCAATCGACAGCAGAACGATTCCGAAAAACGCGATGGCCAAAAGTGAAGCGCGCATAGGATCCCTCCCCCGTGAGTACGCTGCGATGGCACCGATTGGATGCTTTCCAATCTCGGCAGGTACATTGTATCTCGCGAGGTATTGCCGCGGCTCCGGGCGATTTCCCGGTCATCGGTGTGGAGTTCGCGTGGGGTTGTGCCAAGCGCCGTCAGGAGCGATGAGGGCGTCGGCCTCTTTCGGCCCCCAGCTGTGGCGTTTGTACGGGCGAACGCGGTGATGTTTTTTGAGGACTGGATCGACCACCGCCCATGCCGCCTCAATAGCGTCTTCTCGAGTGAAGAGAGCTCCATCTCCGGCCATGGCATCACCCAATAGCCTCTCGTAGGGCAATTCTTCTCCGGCCTGTTGTTCCACCAGGAGGAGTTCTCGCTGGTCCCCGACGAACTCCTTCCCTTCGCGTTTCACTCGAGCGGCGAGGGCAATAGCGGAATCCGGAGAGAGCTGGAATCGCAGATAGTTGGTTCGGCCGGTCGCCGGCTCTGAATCGGCGAAAAGCCTTTGCGGCGGAGGCTTCAGCTCCACAAGAATCTCGGTTTCGTTTTCGGCCAGGTATTTTCCGGAGCGTACGTACCACGGCACTCCTTCCCATCGCCACGAATCGATGAAGAGACGCAGGGCGCAGAAGGTTTCAACGTCGGAGTTCTTTGCGACATGTGGCTCCTTTCGGTAGCCGGCGTATTGGCCGCGCACCACGTCGTCGGGCGTGAGCGGACGCATGGCTTGAAAGACCTTGGTTTTCGCGTCGTGAACGGTCCCAAAGTCTCTGTCGGCGGGCGGCTCCATGGCAAGCAGGGCGATGATCTGGAAGAGGTGGTTCTCGATCACGTCGCGCAGGCAGCCGGCGGTTTCGTAAAACGCCCCGCGGCCCTTAACACCAAAATTCTCGGCTAGAGTTATCTGAACGCTGGCCACGTAATTGCGATTCCAGATCGGCTCGAGAAACGAATTCGCGAAACGGAAATAAAGGATATTCATGATCGCTTCCTTGCCGAGGAAGTGGTCGATGCGGAAGATCGAATCCTCCGGAAATACGGCCCGGGCGGCGCGGTTGAGTTCCCGCGCGGAAGCCAAATCGCGTCCGAACGGTTTTTCGACGATGACGCGCGCATGCTGCGCTAATTTCGCGGCGCCGAGCCCTTCGATCACGGTCGCGAAAAGCGAAGGCGGAATCGCCAGGTAATGCGCCGGGCGCCGGGCGCGACCCAACTGCTTTTTTATCGCCGTGAAGGTAGCCGGGTCTTTATAGTCCCCACTCACGTAGGTGAGCCGGGACAGTAAGTGGCGGAGAGCACGCTTGTCATCGATCCCACCCGATCGCTTGATGCTGTCCGTCACGCGTTTCCGCAGGCGATCCAGGCTCCACTTTGGGAAGGCAACGCCGATTACCGGAACGTTGAGGGCGCCTCGTTTCGCCATCGCGTAGAGCGCCGGGAAGACCATCTTGTGGGCAAGATCGCCCGTCACACCGAAGAACACCAGCGCATCCGAACGGGACGTGGAAGCCTCCACTATTTCACGATTCTCCTCAGGCGCTCGGTATCAGGCCATCAAGCTAAGCCTAACAAAACTACGACTCTGCAGCAGCAAGGAACAGTCCCATTTTGGACAGTTCGGGTTGAGAGTCCATGCCACCATCCTTTAGTACGCAGTTTAGAGTCCGATTTCTCCTTTTCGGCTACGACTAAAATTGAAACATGTCCCTTATAGGACAGAAACTATTTTGTTCAGTGTTTAGAATTTTGTCTCGGATACGTCCGCGACCGATTCCTGGAACGATCGTCAATCGGCGGTGAAAGTGAAGTCGAGTTTCAAATTTGAGGGAGATAAACACAATGTTGAAACGTTTTCTTGCCGTCACAACGCTAACTCTGCTGGTAGCTGTAACTGCTTTCGCCTCCTCGGACCGCGAGGATGATGTAAATCGCACTCACAAAGCTGCGCAAGTCTTTCAGGAGATCATGAACGCCCCGGATCAGGGCATTCCTCAGGGTCTGCTGGAATCGGCGAAATGTATCGCCATCATTCCAGGCGATGTGAAGTTCGCCTTCATCTTCGGCGGTAACTACGGCAGAGGACTCGCAACCTGTCGCACCGGGCACGGCTGGAGCGCCCCGATGTTTGTGGCCATCGACGGCGGGAGCGTGGGTTATCAGATCGGCGGTTCTTCGACTGATATCGTATTGCTCTTCATGAACGATCACGCCTTGCACAGTCTGCTCAGCGACAAATTCAAACTCGGAGCCGACGCTTCTGTGGCAGCCGGGCCGGTGGGCCGGGACGCATCTGCTGGCACCGACGTTAAATTGAATGCGGAGATACTCTCTTATTCGCGCACCAAGGGCGTTTTCGCCGGGGTCAGCCTGGACGGCGCCGTGGTGCAGGCCGACAAGAGCGGAGACAGAGCCATGTATGGCCACAACGTCGACCGCCATGCAATTCTCGACGGCGAGGTCGCTGTTCCCGCGTCGGCGCGACGGCTGCTGCACGAGATCGGCGGATACGCGCAGGAAGCCAAGAACAATTAGTGAGCTCCAAGCTCTGCGGAGCTACATTGCTTTGAAGGGGTTGGGGGACTGCTCATCAGAGCAAGAACCCAACCCTTGTTCCGAGGTTGACGAGCGCCTTCGCCGTCTCGACGTAGCGATCTCGTGCAAAACGAATTCGCCGATTTCGCGGCGCATGGCGGAAGCGTAGCTACTCTTCCTGGCTGAACACGCGGCCAGGAATGCATCGAATCCTTTGATCCTCTCGCCATCGAGGCAATCTTCAATCAAGTCAAAAGGCGCCAATGAGACCAATAAACTGGTTTCTGTTTAGTCTCAATCGCACGTAGCCGCCAACTAAATGAAGAATAACAATCTGCTTGTTGTTGTAGATGAATCGCCGGCGACCAAGAAGGCTCTCGATTATGTGGCGCGAATCGCTGTCCGGCGAACGAATTTCCGAATCTGTCTGGCGCACAGCCTTCTGGCGCCTCCGCGCGAACTGATCGAGTTCCGGGGCCCGGAAAAGAGCCGCCTCCGCGCATATAAGTCCCGATGGATTGCCGCGAGCGAAATGACGGAACAACGCGCCTTGGGGCGTGCCAATGCAGTTCTACGCCGGGGTGGAATAGCCCGTGGCGCGGTGGAAGCCCATTATTGCTATTTGGTGGACGGGACGCACGCGACCAAAGCGATTCTGGAACTTGCGCGAATGCAGAAATGCGACACCGTGGTCATCGGAAGGAAATCGCTTTCGTGGCTACGTGAGCTTATCGACGGAGATCTTGCGGAGGAACTCGTCCGCCGGGCCAAAGGGTTTACGATCTGGATTGTGGAATAAAACTGGCGGAGGCGGCGGTGATTCGCATGGCACGCCGAACGCCGGTTCTGGGAGATACGCTTGGCACCGACAGGATATGACATCGTCATCGTTGGAGGCGCCATCGCCTGTCCCTCATTGGCGACAGGCATGCGGTTCAACGCTTCTCGTACGGGTGGAAGATGTAGTCCTTCGCCTTCACGGCCGTATGGCACGAGTTTCCGCAGTCCGCGGGGCTGGGATCGGCCGTGAACTTGTCCGATGCCGCGTCGTAATTGAACAGCGCGTATCCCCATCCGCCGGTTTTCGGAAATCTCTTGCTGTCCTTTTCCATGACGAAAGCTTGGGTAAAGACGTCTGGCACGTCCACGACGAAGGGGGCCTCCGTGCTCTTCTTCGGTTTCCACTGAAGCTTCACGATCATGGAGCCATCCGGGAAAGCCTGGCCGTTGCCCGGAACGCCGGCCTTGTACGCATTGATCATGGTCGGATTGGCGACGATCACCTTGAGCACTTCGGTAGTCCGGGCGGAAGAGGCCACCGCCCAGTCTTCGTATCCCCTAAAGTCGGAGAACGCGATTCCGCTCGGCGTTTTCAGCGAGTACTTGTCCTGCGCGTGGTCCTGCGCGTAAACGGCCGCGGCGCCGAGGACGACGAGCACTGCCGTGACTATCACGACCGTGAGATTGCTTTTGCGCTCCATGGCTGATCCTTTCTCAACGGGGATTTTCATTTTGGCTCCTGGATTGCGTACAGTTCATACCTGCTGCCGACTAAGCCTGGCGAGGAAAGGCAAAGCAATCGGACCAAGGTATCGCGCGATACTTCGGCATCGCGATTTCCGGCGCCTTTCCAACTAGGGGCAACGCTCCATCATGCGCGAGGAAATATCCGCATCGGCGGTTGATGCAGGTTATGGCTGCGTTAGTCGCGAAGACTCGATCCAATCTAGGATGCGCCAGCCCCTTTACTTCTTCTCACGTTGAGTGCCGGTAGAAGAAGTTTCAGAAGCGCTTCGTCCGAGAACGGGTTCTGACCTGAGATCAACTCGCGATCCTGAAGGACGTAGCTGCTCCATGGAGCGAGCACACTTACGTCACCACCTGCCGTCTGCAAGGCGAAGTCCGGGTAGAAGAGAACCTTGCCACCAATCTCAAGTGGCTCCCGCTGCTGCTCTTCCGCCGTCGAAAAGATGGTCATCTTATATCCAGCATAAATCCATCCTTGAGCCTTTGCCCGCGCTCCAGCGGCATCGCCCGCTGCCAGCGCTCCGACCACCTCCGTCGAATTCGGCAGAGCTGAGAGAAGTGAAATCGGGCCATGGCAGAGCACCGCCGTAGGCTTGGATGTTTCATGAAAGTGCCTCATCACCGTGCCAGCGTCAGGATCATCGAGAAGATCGATCATCGGGCCGTGACCGCCGGGGACGAAAACTGCGTCATACTGATCCAGGCCCGATGCGATGACATCCGCGATGCGCATTGGATCTCGGAGCCCAGTCAGGCCGTCGCGGAATAGCATATAGTCCTGAAGCTTGGCAGCGTCCCCGCCGAAGAAATCGGCGACCTCTGAATGCACATCCACTTGCGGCGTGTTGCCTTTGGGGTTGGCGAAAGTGATTTCGTAGCCCTCCTTCATCAGGGCGCGAACCGGAACCGTCAGCTCGTTGAGATAGTAGCCAGCGCCCTTATAAACCTTGCCATCTTTCAAGGGCAAACCGCGACCGCTCGATACCAGTACCAAGACTTTTCCTTTAGTTGTCATTTTGTTCTCCTCTCTGAATTCGACTCTGTTTCCCAACATCTTAGTTTGATCGAATAGCTCCTGGTCGGACGTCGCGGAACCAGAATCGCGTCGGGCGCCGGCCTGGTGGTCTGCTTTGGGGACCTGTTGATTGAATTCTCGGTGGATCGGATTTCCCCAAGCCGGTTTCAAGCCGAGGCCGCGCTTCCTCGACTCATGAAGCCCCGAACGAGCCGCGCAATCTCATCCGCCGCGGTATCCAGCGCGAAATGTCCGCCGTCTACGATGTGCACTTCGGCCTTCGGAACGTCGCGGCGATACGCCTCCGGCTCCGAGGGGTCGAACGACGACTCGTACTTGCCCCAGATCACCAGCAGGCGCGGCTGTTTCTCGCGCATCCAAGCCTGCCACTTGGGATAGGACTCGACGTTCGTGCGGTAGTCGTAAAAGAGGTCGCTCTGGATGTCGGCTTGGCCCAGCTGGTTGAGAAAGTAAAATTCGTCGGTCCAAAGGTCCGGGTCGTGGCGCTCGACGTTGGGGTCGTCGCCGACATGGCGCGCCCGCGTCGTCGCCAGCGAGAGGAGATTTGTACGCAGCGCGGCTTCGTTGGCAGCGCGATCGGCCCAGAATGCGCGCCGCGTTTTCCAATTTTCGCCCAGGCCCGTGTTGTGGGCCACTGCGTCCTGGACGATCAGAGCCTCAGCCCTGTCCGGATGGGCCAGGATCATGCGAAAACCCACGGGCCCGCCGTAATCCTGCATGTAAAGCGTGTAGTGCGAGAGCCCGAGCGCTTCGGTGAAGTGGTTCATGATCTCGGCGATGTTATTGAAGGTGTACGCGAATTTTTTCGGGTTGGGCCAATCGCTGTGTCCGAAACCGGGATAATCGGGCGCGACGAGGTGATAGCGATCGGAAAGCCGCGCGAAGAGTGGCTCGAACATTCGCGAGGAAGAAGGAAGTCCGTGGAGCAACAGAAGCGTCGGCGCGTCCTTCAGGCCAGCCTCTCTGTAAAAGATGGAGAGCCCATCGATCTGCGCCGTGCGATAGAAAGTCGGGTGTTCCATTTGTCGTTCCTTTCTTTGCTTTTGTGTTGCCCGAAGAAACATTTGCATCAGCGGTTGATGTGGGTTATGGCTGCGGGAATCCGAACATCAACCACGACTGATTGGCTACCCAATACGGGTATAGCTCCGTCATCTGATCGAACAGCTCCTGGTCGGACGTCGCGGTTTTCTGCACCCGATCGAAGTCCTGCAGGTAACGCTTGGTGTCTTGGATCGCCGAGGGAGAGTCGGGCGCGCCGGGCTTCTTGTGACCGGCGACAACAATCGCCGGGTTCAGCGCCGCCAACCGGTCTAGCGCCGCGATCCAATTCTTTCGGCTCTCGGGAGTGGTGTCGCCGACGTACATGCGGCACTGGTTGTACACAACGTCGCCGGCGACGATCAGGCCGATCGATGGAACGTAAAGAGACGTTGTATCGGCACTATCGGTGTGGCCCTGCTCGATGATGCGTAAATCGTGGCCCTCGAGAGTGAACGTGTCGTGCTCATAGGGCTCAGGCGCAACCAACTTAGTGGGTATTTGGCCGGGAAAGCACCGGCGGGCTAACCGCTCCACTGGGGGAGTGAAAGACGTCTGCATGGCGTTCAGCGTCTTGGGCGTTGCGATCGCCCGAGCGCCCGGGAAACGGTCGAGAAGAATGCCCAGACCGTAGAAGTGGTCGAAATGGGCGTGCGTTATATAGATGGTCTCTAGGTTGCGGTTGTGCAGAGCAACCCAATCCGCGAGAGCCTCGGCCTCAGCCACTGTCATCATTGCGTCCACCAGCACCGCGTCGTACTCGCCGAAGATTAAAGTCGACGTGATCGGGTCAAAGCCGAGTGGTTCGCCGAAGGGCCTGGGCCGCTCGCCGACCATCGCTTTTCCCGGGGCGGTAAAAACGTTCACACCCAGCGTGGTCTCTTTCAGTCCACTTGTGCCAGCCATCTGGTAGTCCTTTCGATGCCAGAGCGAATGACTGTTCAACGCAAAGGGTGGCAGAAGCGCAACGACGCGGCGCAGAGCCGGCATCCTATCAGCTCCAAGGGCTAACCGTACTTGAGGGTGGTGCTTTGTCCAACCTCGATAATGTAACCGTCAGGATCGCGGACGTAGCAGCGGATCTCGCCGTACTTGGGGATCGGCGGCGTGAGGAACTCGGCTCCTCGGCTTTTCCACAATTCGTAGCAGGCTTGGATATCCGCCACGCGGAAATTCATAAAACTGTTGATGTGATTCGGGTCGGGGGTGCTGAGCGTTACCGTGGGCTTGTCCGCGGTCGGCCCGCCCCCCACGTTCAGAATCATCCAGATATTCGCAAGCTGAAGGTACGGAGGCGCGTTGCCATCACCCATGGTCAGAATACGGGCGCCGAAGACCTTTTCGTAGTAGCGAGCCGATCGTTCGACGTCGGCGACGGTGAGAAAATACGCGATGCTGATCCCCTCTCGCGGGGGCATTTCATAGCTCTTCTGTTCGACTTGTACCGCGTTCATTGATGGCTCCTTTCGGTATAGTGCGAAGAATATGTTAAACATCACTAAGACATTCGAAACGTGTCCGCCAAGCTTGGCTTCGAACGCGTCCCATCCTCTGCGACACGGGCCATATACGGCGCGCCGACGTAGGCCGACTAAGGTGGGAACCCGTCCGCCATCCACTTGGCGAATAGTTCAATGCGAGCCTGAGGCCAAGGACCTTCCCCTCTCGGGGGCGGGGGCGGCATTACGGGACCACCGATTCCCCGAATGCGGTCGTAGATGGCAGCCGCGTGCGTCTTGACGTCATCATAACTTCCCAGGTTGAACGCCTTGCGCATGCCTTGAATGTCTCGTTCCGTAAAGAGCGGGCGAATGTCCATTTGAAAGCTCGTCGTTTTCGTCATTGCGCCTCACAGGTATTGGATTATGCGGATGTCGCGGGCTCCTTCGTCAATCCAAAACTTCCTGTCTCTTGACGTCAGGGTGTAGGCTGTTCGTTTCGAGTTTGAACCGAAGAACTTACTTAAGGTCTGGACCGGTTGGCGGAGGAGGTGGGATTCGAACCCACGAGACCCTTTCAGGTCTAACGGTTTTCAAGACCGCCGCCTTCAACCACTCGGCCACCCCTCCGTTCTTGAGTTGTTTCAACATTGTACCTTACGACCCCGCGAGTGTCGCAATTTTGGCTTCGGTTGCTGGACAATGATGATCCGGAGATTCGTCTAGCGCCAAAGCTCCTGGCTCGCGAGGCGCGCGCCGGCGACCAGAGCTTCGAATTTCGCCCACATCACCGACGGCGGCACGCGCCGGACCGTCTCCGCCTGTGCGAAGCCGCAATCCGTTCCCGCGATCACATTTTCGCGTCCGACGATTCGCGCGAAGCGCAGGATGCGGTCCGCCACGAGGCGCGGGTGCTCGACTGTGATCGTGTGATGCGTCACCACCCCTGGAATCAGGATTTTGCCGTCGGGCAGCTTTCGCGATTCCCAAACGCGCCATTCGTGCTCGTGTCGCGGGTTGGCAGCTTCGATCGAATAAGCGCCGGCGCGAACGCTGAGGATGAAACCGACGATCTCCTCGAGCGGCGCGTCCGCGAGATGCGGCACGTGCCAACTGCCGAAGCAGACGTGGTAGCGAATGCGGCCCTCGGGGATTCCCTCGAGCGCGTGTTTGAGCGCATCGATCCGGAGGCCGGCCCACTGGCGATAATTTTCCGGGCTCTTCTGAACGAGATGGTCATACATGTTGGCCAGCACGGCGTCGTCCACTTGGAGCAGCAGGCCGGATTCATAGATCGCGCGGTATTCCTGGCGCAGCGCATCGGCCATGGCGTACACATATTCTTTCTCGCTCGGGTAGTATTCGTTGACGCCATCGTAGGCGGCGCTGGCCGGCGCGACGACGGGAAGGAATGCCTCTTCCACATCGACTGATTTCAGCGCGGCCTTGAGATTCTGAATGTCGCGTTGAATGCTGCCTGTATCGCGATATTGAATCGGCGCGACGCAGGCTCGCGTCGGCAGGCCCGCTTCCATCGACGGAACAAACGGAAACTCAGCCTTCATCACCTCCGGAAATCGCTGAAGATCGCGTCCGAGCCAAAGCACGGGCCGCAATTCCTGAGGCCGAAGCTCAAAACCGGTAACGCGGTCGAGGATGTAATTCGCCCAATTCGCTTTCCCGTATTCGCCGTCATCCACGATGTCGATGCCGACTTTGGCTTGCATCTTGACGACATCATCCACGGATTGCCGCAGCAAAGCCTCGTAGCCCTGCCGATTCTCTGGCGAGGTTCGCGCCGCGGCGGCCGCATCCCTCAGTTCTTTTGAGCGGATCAGGCTGCCAACGTGCGTGGTCAGAATGCGATCCTCGCTCCGTTTCATGGGTCTCCGATTTTCAGGGGATTTGCGGCGCGGCTCAGGACCGCGAAATGGCCATCGCCGGGGGCGTGATCGGTTCGAGTCCCGCGAAAATTTCCTGGCGCCGGTCTTCAAACCACGGCGGCAGCAGAAGCTTGGCGCCGAGCTGGTCGGCCGGCTCATCTCTTTGAAACCCGCCGCCGGCGTTGCAGCAGCATTCCACTAGAATTCCCCCAGGCGAGCGCACATACATCGAATGAAAGTAATAGCGGTCTTTTATCTCGGACGCGTCCGTATAGCCGAGCTCCTCGTAAATCGCTTTCTGTGCCGCCATCGCTTCGTCATCTGCCACCCAAAGCGCGAGGTGATGGACGGTGCCCGCGCCGAAAGTCCAACTGCCCGGGGCGCGATCCGGCTCGTGCAGTAATTCCAGAGTCCTGTTCGCGCCGCCGCCTGCGATTTCGAAGCGATGATACCGGCCATCGACGCCCGTCTTGCGGAAACCCAGCGCCTCGGTGAGGAATCGTTCCTGTTCGTTAACGTTGCGCACCGAAAGCACAGCGCCATGGAATCCGCGCACGGACTCGCCCTGGCTTATTTCATCCGTGGTCCAGCCAACTCTCGCGTCGTCGCCGTCTTCGATGACCTCGAAACTCATTCCGACGGGATGAGTGAATCGGATGAAGCGCTGCCCGAAACGCTCCTCAATGTGCCCCTGTTCGACCTTATGGCGCTTCAGGTGTTCTTTCCAAAATGGCAGCGTACCCTTTGCGACGGTGTATGCGATTGACTGAACCTGCCCCGATCCGCGCCGGCCCATAAGGCGGTTGTACGGAAATGTCGTCATCACGGAGCCGGGCTCCGCATTCGCATTCGAGTAGTAGAGGTGATAGTGCGGGAACTTGCCGTCCATCAGGACGGTTTGCTTGACAAGGCGCTGGCCCACCACGCGCGTGAAGAAGTCCACATCCTCCTGCGCGCCCCCCGCGCAAGCAGTGATGTGGTGATACCCAGTCGCCGGGTAGTTGTAACTCATGCCGCACCTCCGATGCCTTCGCCAAGCTGACACGCTGCGTCACGCACCGCCACATGGCGGCACGTTTCGCGCCCACAGCGTTGCGGTAATTACTACGTTCGCGGTGAAGTGTCAACAGCGATGCATACATCCACGACGTAACCGCGGGATGCAGTCCCCCAGACAGCATCGTTCATTGGAGTTGCAGCACTGCAACACGAGGATTGCATGCATCGCCGCAAACCTGCATGCGCCACACTCACGGAAAGCCGGCCCACGGCACATGCACAATTCATTTCAGCCGTGCTACATCCACTTGTCGATCGATACGCTGACGATCCGATGAGGATCGTCAGCCTGCCCGCCCTGACGAAGGAAGGGAAGCCGGCGTCTTTGTCTTGTGCCGGCTGAAGGATCTCTTTTCCGGCCTAAGCCCACTTGTCGATCGATACGCTGACGATCCGATGAGGATCGTCAGCCTGCCCGCCCTGACGAAGGAAGGGAAGCCGGCGTCTTTGTCTTATGCCGGCTGAAGGATCTCTTTTCCGGCCTAAGCCCACTTGTCGATCGAGTCGTAGAGCTTGTCCTTCGTGTCGTATCCCAATTCGACGAGATCCTTGGCGACGACTGGATCCGGCACCGCCAGCACGCCAAAGATCGGCCACGAGGCCCTGCGATAATAATTGTACTCCCAAATCTAACATGTGTATCCATTGTCGAATCATCTCTAGGACCTAATCCGGCACAGTGTAAGACTAACTGAATGTGTTTGTTAGACATGCGGGGAACCATCCAAAGGTATCAAACCGATGAATCTGAACGATACTGTATACATATTTATCTTGACAAGAATACTCCCTTGATAGTATCACCCGCCGCACAGAGCGGTTTTCTGCAAGCGCACGACGGGCCCGGTAGTTTCAAGCAAACGAAAACTTAAAGGGGAGGTGGGGGATGGCAAAGGGCCTCGCCGTGTTCAAGCAGGTCGCACTCTACCTGTGCATGGCAGTATTCATCGCTTCAATGAGCGCGACGCAGTTGTGGGCGCAAGCGCAGACAGCCACGATCTCGGGTACAGCGGCCGATGCTTCCGGTGCCGCGCTCGCTGGCGCTAAGATTAACATCACTAACAGCGAAACGAACGTAACGCAGTCGACGGTTACCGACGCTCAAGGGCGATATACCGTGCCCGACCTGCCGGTCGGAACATATACGGTCCAAGCTTCTCAGTCGGGGTTCAAGACCGTCGTACAAAACGGCGTAGCCGTTACCGTCGGCAGCACCGTAGTCGTCAACCTCTCCCTGCCCGTCGGCGAAGTCTCGCAGACAGTCACCGTTGAGGGGAACGTTTCTCACGTCGAAACCCAAACGACGGAAGTTTCCAACCTTGTTTCCCCGACGCAAGTGGCAAACCTCCCGTTGAACGGCCGCAATATTGAGCAGCTCCTGACGCTCACGCCAGGTGTCGTAGCCACAGCCCCGACGCTGAATTTCGTCACCGGCCGTATGTACGGCATGCAGGACAATTACTCGATTTCCGGCGGGCGCCCCACCGGCCAGATGTTCCTGCTCGACGGCACCGATATTCGCGACTTCTGGGAGCACGGCATCGGCTCTGGATATGCAGGAACCGAAATCGGGATTGACTCCATCTCTCAGTTCCAAGTGATCACCAGCAACGGCAACTCGCAATACGCCGGCAACGGCATCGTCAGCCAAGTTTCAAAGTCCGGTACCAACGATTTGCATGGCGCTGCGTACGAATACTTCCGCAACAACGATTTGGATGCGAAAGATGTTTCTGACTTCTTGGCTGGCTTGCATCACCCGCCTCCGTTCCGCCAGAACCAATTTGGCGGTGATCTCGGCGGCCCGATCAAGAAGGACAAGCTGTTTTTCTTCGGGAATTACGAGGGCCTGCGCAACAGCCAAGCTACCACCATTGGTGGTCTCGGCGTTGCCGAGCCGTACCTTGCTGCGGGTATGCTGCCTTGTTATGACATTTACGGAAACCCGGCAAATACCGCTCCCGCATCCGGCTCCTGCCCCGGCGTGCCAGCCGGCTCGCAGGCTGCTGGTGGGGACACTCCGGTGCCGGTCGGTAATGCGTCGATCGATCCGATCCTCCCGGTGGCGGGTCTAAATACACAGTCGCAGGAGATCGCGTCTCTGTACTCCCTTTGTAAACAGTGCAGACAATACGCGGAGCCAACCACTTTCGGGAAAGCGCCGGGCCCCACACAAACTATCATCTCGCCGGTAGGCACCGACTACGGCGGCTACAGCTACGTCACCACCTCCCCGACCCTGGTGAACAACGAGAACTACGTCCTTGGTCGAGTTGACTACACCGTCTCCCCAACGGATTCGCTGTTTGGCCGTTACGTCCTCGATCACGCCAATGTCCTCAATGGCACGCAGGACCTCTTGGGAATTTTCCCTGAGACCGATTACACCAGAAACCAGTACTTCACCATCGCCGAGAACCATATTATTTCTCCGACCATGGTCAACGTGCTTCGTTTCGGCCTGGTCCGTACCAACGAAAGCATGCACACGGAACTCGGCCTTTCCTCGGCCCAGATATCCGCGGCGTCCACGTACTCGGTCGCCAACGGCGGTCCCAGTTTCTCCACTGATCCCCTCGATTTTGTGCGAACCGCATATAGCGAGCCGGGCCGTGAAGACGGTTCTATTGCGGTTCCCGGAGACACCCCTCTCGGCCCGGATCCCAACCGCCCCAATATTTTCGAGAATAAATTCAGCGGGGGCGACGATCTCTCTTGGACTCACGGTTCTCACACCCTGAAGATCGGCGGCGTGATCACCAGAGTCCAGGTGAACGTCCGTCAGGAATCCTACGCTGCCGGCGAGGACTATATCGCATACTTCAATTTCGCCTCGACAAACAACGCCGAGACTCCCTATCTTCAAGGGTCTCCCTTCTTGGCTTTTGCGGACCCCCCGGGACTCGCCGATGCCACCCGTTATTTCCGGGAAATCGACATAGCTCCTTACTTCCAGGACGTTCTGGAAAGTCACGCCCCGATTGACCTTGAACCTCGGCATACGCTACGACTACACGACAAATCCGGTCGGATGGTCGGGTGGAAACCAGCCCTTGACCGTGCTCACCGGCTCGTTCCTGCCCCCAACCGGCCCGCTTGCGCCGACTCCCGCTTGCGCCAGCAGCATCGTTGGATCCACCAACGTGCTCGAAATTGCCGAGTGCGGACTGCAATACTACTCGCCGGTGAAGCACGCGTTCGCCAGCAACCCTAACTCTCACAACTGGGAACCGCGCTTTGGCTTCGCCTATTCCCCCTTCAAAGACAACAAAACTGCTATCCGCGGCGGATTCGGCATCTTTGACGATCCGACCGCTGCCCGAATTTACCAGTCCGGGTTTGGTGCGTCGCCCCCGGCGTCCAACTTCCTGCTCTATTTCCCGTCCTTCCCGGACGCGTTCACCCCTTCGAGCATTTGCTTTCCAGGCCTCTGCCCGCAGCCCAGCGAGTACGCTGGCGTAACGTATCAGGATAATTGGGGTTCGCCTTACACGCTGCAGTATAACTTCAACGTCCAGCAGCAAATCACTCCAGGAACCATCCTGACCGTAAGCTACGTTGGTTCCGTCGCGCGTCACCTTTGGAACCAGCGCGATATCAATCCGCCGGAGTGCTCGACGTTCCCGAACTGCACTGCGCTGCCGCAAGTCCCGAAGTCCTATCCCACCGCTTCGAATGCAACCTATACCGTCAACACCATGCAATATACGGGCGGCTTCCCAGATCCCACCCTTCCGAATTCGTGCACCGAAGCGACTCCGCCGTTAGGCGCCTATGCCACAATTCAGGCCACCTGCTACGGCAGCGGCGTTCGGTTCCCGTACGTTGTGGCAAATGGCGCAGCAGTCACAGTCGACAGACTTAACCCGACGTTCGGCGAAATGGTTACGGAGGCGCCGACGGCTGCATCAAGCTACAACTCCTTGCAGGTCGGCTTGAACCATCAGTTCTCCCGGTCGCTTTCCGGTCAGGTCAATTACACTTACTCACACTGCATTGACGACGGCTCCTTCGCCACCAGCCTTGAGGAGTTCTCTCAGTTACAGACCGACAGCTATAACCAGGCCTACGACTACGAAAATTGCAACTTTGACGTTCGCCACAACCTGAACGTCAACGGCATCTATGCTCTCCCGTTTAAGGGCAATCGCCTCGTCTCCGGATGGCAGTTCGCCACGATCCTCGACGTTCACAGCGGATTGCCGATCAACATTTACAACGGCGGAACCTACGACCCCGCTGATATTGGTAGCGAGTGGGACTCGAGGCCAAACTACAGCTTTGCTCCTGGATGCCATCCGAACCACATAGTCGATAAACAGGTCGCTCCAGGCATAATTCAGTGGTTCGACCCATCGTGCTACGAGCCGCAGGCGCCCGGTTTCTTGGGAAACGTTAGTCGCAATAGCCTCCCGGGACCCGGTACCTTGGACCTCGACTTCTCGGTTATCAAGAACACGAAGATCACCGAAAAGCTGAATATGCAGTTCCGTGCCGAGGCTTTCAATGTGATGAACCACTTCAACCCGGGAGCGCCAGGTGGAAATGTCAACCTGACCGGAGGCGGCGCGGGCCAGACGCTAACCTCGCAAGCGCCCATCGTAACTCCGCGGCAGATCCAGTTCGCGCTGCGGCTCCAGTTCTGAGCTTCTAAATTTCCGGCCTGAACTGCGGCGCCATGCGTAAGCATGGCGCCGCACTTTTCTTTCCGCGCAACGTGGAGGTGCGCCGGGCATGCGATCCCAATGGGCAGTTCGAATCGGCATGTTGTTCGCCGCTGTTACGCCGTTTGTATTCGTTCCGACTGTCGCTCGAGCGCAGGCAGGTGTGTCGGTTCCGTCGACCGGTCTGAACAACTCGTCAACCCAAACGCAGGCAACCAGACAAATCGAAGAGGTGCAGCAGCAGCAACTGGGCGATCCCAGAGCCGCAATCGCCTACGAATCGTTCGTGAAGCAAGAGAATCCCGACAAAAAAATCAAACAGGGAAAAGATTTTATCAACCGGTATCCCTCCGACTACCGCACCCAGGGCGTGTACGAGCAGCTCGCGCAGCTGTACAACTCGCAGCACGACATGGCGGATTTCTATTCCTGTACCGATCGCGGAATCACGCTCTATCCGAGTGATGCGACGCTGCTTTCCTTGTCCGGCTTTGTGATCACGCATGCGTACAAGCCGACCGATGCGGACGGCCCGAAGAATCTGGAAAAGGCAGAGACGTACGAAAAGCGTGCGCTCAGTTCGATCAGCATCATGAAAACGCCCATGGGAATGTCCGACGAGCAATTCGCCGCTTACAAAAAACAGGTTCTCGGGCTGGCGCACGGCGCACTCGGCCTCATCTACTTTCGCCAATCGAAGTTCCAGGAGTCTGTAACGGAAATGCTGGAGGCCACCCAAGCCGAAGCCAGTCCAGACGCAACCGATTACCTGGTTCTTGGCGCCGACTATCAGAACCTGGACCGGTTCAAGGACGCCGCCGACGCGTTCAACCATTGCGCGCAGATCGACGGCCCTTTGCGGTTCGGCTGCAAGGAGTACGCGGATAGTTCGACCAAGCAGGCAGCCGCAGGCAAATGACGTTTTCGGAAACCGTGCGTCCAAACATCGCGCAGGCCAGACCTTCCGGCTCGCACTTCTTGGCGCAATCATGGGTTAAGCCGCAGATTATGCTTGCATACATACTGCATAATTGTGTATACAGTACGGCCAACTCGGCGCTCCACCCCCCGACTTTCTAGGAACGCCGTGCGCTGCCCGGCGGAGGTCCACCACCCTCTTCGCCGGGCAGCTTTTTCTTTTGCGGCCGCCACCAGCGCGATAAGAACCCGCCAAATTTGGTCTTTTTCGGCCATTCGAGGCCCGCTAAACGGCCCGCTAGGGGGATGCTCCATTCCCCTCTTATTGCGGAAAATTCTCACCGATTTGCTTGCGCCATGCGGAGTTGATACCATCCGCGTCATCTTAGGGCCCTGAAGCGCTCGGTTTGAGCGGAAGCGACGGCTGGATTCCGTTTCCCCAACGGATTCGGCAAGACTGGTGTGCAAATGGCGGGCAAGAATTCACGAGTTGTCCTAAGAATTCGCGAGATGATTTTGCATGGCGAGCTCCAGCCCGGTCAGCGGGTGCGAGAGGTGGAGCTGGCGAGCAGCCTCGGAGTTTCCCGCACCCCGGTTCGCGAAGCGCTGCCAATCCTGGCGCAAGAAGGAATCCTGATGCAGCTGGATACGCGCGGCTTCGTCGTGCGCGAATTCACGCCTCAGGAGATCATGGATGCGATCGACGTTCGCGGCGTGCTGGAGGGGCTTGCCGCGCGCACGCTGGCCGAGCAGGGCCCTCCGCGGCGACTCATTCAATCGCTTCATGAATGCCTTCGCGAAGGCGACGAGATTTTTTCCAAGCGCCATCTCATCGAATCAGACGAAGACCGTTATGGGGACATGAACAAGCAATTTCATTCCGTGATCGTCCATGGATCGGGCAGCAAAGTGATTGCGGATGCGATCGAGCGGAATAGCCGCATCCCATTCGCCGCAGCCCACGCAATCGCCTTCGACCGCGTCGAGCTGCGTCGCATGTACGATCTACTCTGGTATGCGCACCGTCAGCATCACGCGATCGTTCAGGCGCTTGAGGCGGGCGAAGGAGGAAGAGTCGCGGCCCTCATGTTCGAACATGCTTACACGACGAAAACCAGCATCAACATGGAGCGAAAGACGTGGCGGTCGACTACCGAAAATAGCGCGCCGTCCCCTGCGGAACAGGCGCCGGGAAATACTCCGCAAAGCTGACCGCCATTGGCTTGTGAGTTTGCGCAACGTCTATGCATACTCTTGTACACAATAGGGCTAGCGCGTATACTCTCGGCGGGGAATTTTTCGGTCGAGTCGACAGCGTTTGGTGCCAGTTGACTTCCGATTGATCCAAAGAGTTCTGGGCGTGAAGCGGTTGCTGCCCGATCATTCGCGAAGGCGTGAATGATCGGCCGATTGCCTCCGCGTAGCATCTGCGATGCTTTCGAGAAGGCCAGACACCCCTGCCATCAAAAGGAGAACGGACCCGTGGGCCACAAGAACTTAGAGGACGTGCTACAAGCTGCCGGCAATCCAGTGAAACTGCTGCGCAACTCGCAGACGGGGCCATATGTCTATCCCGTCGTAGCCAGCGAGTACTCCAACTGGAGGGACGAGCAGCGCGCCTGGCAGCAGACGTGCGTACTCTTCAATCAGTCCTATCACATGACGGATATGTATGTTCAGGGCCCCGATGCGCTGAAGTTGCTGACCGATCTTGGCGTAAACAGCTTCAAGGGATTCGAGCCCAACAAGGCCAAGCAGTTTGTTCCCTGCAATTATGACGGCTACGTGATCGGCGACGTGGTTCTCTTTTATCTCGACACGAACCTTTTCAATCTCGTCGGCCGTCCTTCCGTGCACAACTGGGTGCAATTCCACTGTGAGACTGGCGGTTACAACGCCAAAGTAGAGCGCGACGAGAGATCTGCCAGCAGGCAGGGATCGACTGCCCGCAAGGTTTACCGATTCCAGGTGCAAGGCCCGAACGCGATGAAGGTGATCGAGAAGGTCACCGGCAAACCTGCCCCGGATCTCAAGTTTTTCAATTTGACATCGATCGCAATCGCGGGACACAGCGTGCGCGCGCTGCGCCACGGCATGGCCGGCCAGCCCGGCTTGGAACTGTTTGGCCCATGGGACGAAGGCGACGCAGTGAAGGCGGCAATCGTCGAGGCGGGCAAAGAGTTTGGCCTTCGCCTGGTTGGCGCGCGGGCGTATTCCTCCAACACGCTCGAGTCCGGCTGGATTCCTTCGCCGATGCCGGCGATTTACAGCGGGGAGAAGATGAAGAAGTACCGCGAATGGCTTCCCGCGAACTGCTACGAAGCGATCGCTTCCCTTGGTGGCAGCTTCTATTCCGATAACATCTCGGACTACTACCTCACGCCCTGGGACCTTGGCTACGGACCGATCGTGAAGTTCGACCATGATTTTATTGGACGCGAGGCGCTTGAGAAGCTAGCGACCAAGCCCCACCGGAAGAAGGTGACGCTGGCGCTGAACGACGAAGACATGACCCACGCCCTGGGCACGATGTTCCAGAAAACCAATCGAGCCAAGTACTTTGATTTTCCCTCGGCCGTTTATTCGACGCTGCCGTACGACAAGGTGCTGAGCAACGGCAAGACGGTTGGCATCTCGACCTGGTGCGGCTACAGCTCGAATGAGGGTAAGATGTTGACTCTGGCGATTCTCGATCCGGAGTATAGCGAGCCCGGCACCGATGTAACCTTCGTGTGGGGCGAAGAGGGCGGCGGATCGTCGAAGCCGACGGTCGAGCGCCACGTCCAGACGGAAATTCGCGCGGTCGTCAGCCCGGTTCCTTACTCCGAAGTGGCGCGAACTTCTTATGCCGAAGGTTGGCGCACGCATCAGAAGGTGGGCGGAGCCGAGGTCGCGAGTCGCAAATAAGAAAGCGGAGGTCGTCCCGCGAGTGTAGTGCCCTGATCGGGACTAACTGAGGGCAGGGGTTCGTGGCATGGCCGCACGCCCTTGTACCCACCGGCTAATTTCACAGTTACCGGCAATCGTCGCTTCCGCAGAAGAGAGTCGCGCAAATTAAACCCGCAGAAATCGACATCGGGGCTTTGGCGAAATTTGCCGGCGAGCCGGGCTTTGTCCTCTTGCGCGAGGAGTCCGGTTGGCGCATGTATCGTCGTCCCGCCCGAATCGTGGCGGCCAGCGATCCCGAGATGCTCGCTCATGCGCTTGCGGAGATCGATCAGCACGTAAAGTCGGGCGGAGAGGCCGCCGGCTTTTTGTCCTACGAAGCCGGCTACGCGCTGGAGCCGAAGCTACGCCCCCTCCTTGGAAATCGTGGCGATCTACTGTGTTGGTTCGGCCTGTACGACACGGCCCTGGCGCTCGATAAGCCCTCGTTCGCTTCCTGCGATTCCGAAGAGCTCGTTCAAAACAGCGCGTCGACGATCACTCGCGGCCAATATGACGAGGCCTTGAGCGCGATCCACGATTGGATCTCGGCTGGCAACGTCTACCAGATCAACTTCACCTATCGATTGGCTTTTGAATCGCCATGCGGTCCCTGGCGCCTGTTCACGTCACTGTGTAATCGGCACCCCGTTCCTTACGCCGCCTTCGTCAACACCGGACGCGAGCAGATCGTTTCGCTCTCACCCGAACTGTTTTTCAACATTCGAGGGAAGCGCATCGTAGTCAAGCCGATGAAGGGAACGGCCGACCGCGGCCTGACACTCGAGGATGATGTTCACCGTGCCGAGGCGCTCCGAATAAGCGAGAAGAACCGCGCCGAGAACGTGATGATCGTAGATCTGATGCGCAATGATCTCGGCCGCATCTGCATGCCCGGCTCCGTCAAGACCACTCGCTTGTTCGAGGTCGAACGGTTCCCATCGGTTTGGCAGATGACGTCCACGGTTGAGGGACGCTTGCACGAGGAATGCACGCCGGATTCCGTGATCAGGGCCCTGTTTCCTTCCGGGTCGGTGACGGGCGCGCCCAAAATCCGCGCCATGCAACTCATCTCGGCGCTGGAGACCACGCAGCGCGGCGTCTACACGGGCGCAATCGGTTATTTCGCTCCCACCCAGGCTCAATTTAATGTGGCAATACGCACGGTCGTTTTGCGGGGTTCGGAGGGGCTGCTGGGCGTTGGTGGCGGGATCACTTACGATTCGTCCAGCCCCGATGAGTGGAAGGAATCTCAATCCAAGGCAGCTTTTCTGACCCAGGACGCACCCGACTTCAAGATTATCGAAACGATGCGCTGGGAAGGGAAATACTCGCTCCTCGAAGAGCACCTGGAGCGTATGCGCGCTTCTGCCGAGTACTTCGGATTTCAATTCGAAAAAACAACGGCCCGCGAAGCGCTCGAGGAAATCATCCCGAGGTTTGCGGATCGGCCTCATAGAGTTCGCCTTCTGCTCGCTCAGGATGGCTCGCTCGATCTTGGTTCCGCCGAGATAATCGATGCGGCACCTTTTGGCCGAGTTCGGCTATCGGCGCAAAGGGTGCTCAGCTCGAATCGATTTCTCTACCACAAGACGACACGCCGCGAAATGTACAACGAGGAACTGGCCGCCGCGAGAGCCGCGCAGTGCGACGATGCACTGTTCTTCAACGAGCGCGGCGAGCTCACCGAAGGCGCAGTTCACAATGTTTTCGTCGTTAACGGCGCTCTATGGCGCACTCCCGCGATCGCGTGCGGCGTTTTGCCGGGCACGTATCGCGCTTCGATCCTCAAGAATCGTCGCGATGTGCGGGAAGACGTGTTGACGCTCGACGATCTCGTTCGCGCCGATGCCATCTATTTGTGCAACAGCGTTCGGGGACTGTTTCCCGTGCGGCTGTTGGAAGACCAGAAGGCCCCTCAATCACACAGGGATCATCCGCTGAGCTACAGCACACGCTGACCTGAGTGACATCTAAAGCTTTATCCGGCGCTGCCGGCAAATACAGGCATCCGCGGGTGACAAGAGGAACCTGAATATGCTGCGTAAATTGATCCTTGGCTTCGCCGCTCTCGCAATCATAGGTCCGTTGCTTTCGCCCGCCGCCAGCGCGCAGGCCGGTGCCGATTGGCCCATGTACAGGGGATCTCTCAGCGGCATGGGCTATTCGTCGCTCAAGCAAATCAATGCGAGCAACGTCGCGGAGTTGAAGCAAGCGTGGTCCTTCGAGCTTTCCGGTCGCGGCGGCCTGGAAGCGACGCCTATCGTCGTAGCGGGCGTGATGTACGTTCCAGGCCTCAACAAGGTGCTCGCGCTCGATGCTGATACCGGAAAAGAGATCTGGCACTACAACGTCACGCTTCCGTCAACGCGCGGCGTCGCGTACTGGCCCGGCGACAAGGACAACCCTCCGCGCATCATCTTCACCACGTTCAGCCGCAAACTGATCGCTCTCGATGCAGTCACCGGAAAGCCCGTGCCCAGTTTCGGCACGGATGGGGTCGTCACCTTGGCCGTCGGGTACAGCGGCGTCCCCACGATCTACAAGGATCTCGCCTTCCTCGGCGCGAGCGTCGGCGAGCTGCCGGTTGGCCCTCCGGGCGACACGCGCGCCATCAACGTTCTCACCGGCGCGCTGGTCTGGGATTTCCATTCGGTTCCCCAGCCCGGCGAAGTCGGACACGACACCTGGTTGAACGATGGATGGAAGGGACGTTCCGGCACCAATGTCTGGGGCTGGTACATGACCGTCGACGCGAAGCGTAATCTTCTCTACATGCCGATCGGCGGGCCCTCGCCCAACTACTATGGCGGAGATCGCCCCGGCGATAACCTCTTCGGCAATTCCGTTGTTGCCGTCGATGCCGACACCGGCAAGCTGAAGTGGTATTTCCAGACCGTCCATCACGATTTGTGGGACTCGGATCTGCCGCCCGGCCCCGGATTCGTCGACATCAAACAGCACGGCAAGGATATTCCCGCGCTCGTCGCCATCGGCAAGACAGGCCTGATGTTCATCCTCAATCGCGACACCGGCAAGCCGGTATTCGGTGTGGAGGAGCGGCCCGTTCCCAAAGGCGATGTCCCCGGCGAGTGGTATTCACCCACTCAGCCATTTCCCTTGAAGCCGCCTCCGCTCGCTCGCATGAGCTACAAACCGGAGGATATGGTCACTGCGGACGATACGACTCCCGAGCATGTAAAGGCCTGCCAGGCGATTCTCGCCAAGAACGGCGGAAAGTTTTACAGTGCCGGCCCCTTCACCGCATGGCTCTACCATCCGGATGGCGCACCGCCCGACACGACGATCCAATTCCCGGGAGGAACCGGAGGCACCAACTGGGGCGGCGTGGCAGTCGACCCCACAACAGGGTACGTGTTCGTCCAAACGCACGACATGTCCCTCATCGGCTGGATCGAGAAGAGAAAGGCTGGCGGAGCCTATGGGCGGGGCAACGCAGATTCCACGCAGCTCTATGACCGCGGCGGAGTCGACGGTCCCGGCCCCTACTTCAGTTTCAGTGCCGTAATCAAGGACAAGGACGGCCACGTCATTGGCAACTGGCCCTGCCAGAAACCGCCCTGGGGACGACTGTACGCGATCAACGCGAACACCGGCGAAATCGCCTGGCAATCGGTGGTCGGCATCACTCCGGGACTGCCGCCGGACAAGCAGAATACCGGCGGCGGTGGCAGCGCCGGCCCGATCGCGACGGCTGGCGGCCTGGTCTTCATCGGCGCGACGCCGGACAACCGCTTCCGCGCCATCGATTCGAAGACGGGCAAGGAGCTATGGGTCACCGACCTCGGCAGACTTGCCAACGCCGACCCGATGACCTATCAGGGCAAGAGCGGCAAGCAATATGTGGCGATCGTAGCCGTGGACACAGTGTTCGTCTTCGCGCTGCCGGACGGGCCATCGCAGACTCCCTAGGCAGGCGATCCAAGGGCGCCCGAAAAGCTGAAACCTTCACATGTGGCCTCGGGCTTTCTCTTTGCGACAAGCCTTCGAACGCCTCGATTGACTCAATGCGGGACCCCCCGTACGCTTGAATCACGCCCTTTTTCGGATTCCTATGGCCACCGTCGACGAGGATTTGAACCAGATCGAGCGTGACATCCGCACGCTCAAGATCGAATACGAGCAGTACTTCGGCGGTGGGCGCAAACGCCCCCCAACGGACACGCAGTGGCGCGTCGATTCGCTCGTGCGCCGGCTAAACGAACGCATCAATGAATTCAATTTCGCGCAGCGCTTTCGCCTCAACAATTTGAGCCAGACCTACGCCAAATATCAGGACATGTGGCGCAAGAAGACGACCCAGAAAGAAACCGGGGCCGCGCAGCACCATTTCGGCGCGGCCGCGAAAGCCATTGAGGCTGAGCGCGCCCGGAAAGCCGCCCTCGAGGCCAGCACGCGAGCCGTCCCGCCCGCCGGCTCCATCGGTGGCGCAGCCCGCCCGGAGGCGAGGCGGCAGGAGCCGACTGCATTTGCCCTGGCCTTATCCAGCCCCGAGCACGAAAAAGAAAAGATCTACACGCTCTACGAAAAGCTGATCGAGGCCCGCGGTGAAACCGGCGAAAAAGCCAACGCGCCAAGCCTCAAGGATTTCGAGCGATTCGTAAGGCAAAAGACGAAAGAACTTCAGGACAAGGGCGGCCACGAAGTCGAGTATACGGTGGGCATCGAAGGCGGCCGCGTCCGATTGAAAGCTCGCGTTTCCCGCTGACCCCGCTTCCGCATTCTGCGCAACTCCTCTTCCGAAATCTTTTGCAAACGCATACACTGGCTCGCGGCTTCTCTTCGGATTTCTTTTCCTGTCGGAGGCATTTTCCGTGGCCATCGAGCGTGCGCTCATCAGCGTTTACGATAAGACCGGCGTCGTCGAATTCGCCCGCGAGCTCGCGTCACTGGGGACCGAAATCGTGTCGACCGGCGGAACCGCAAAGCTCTTGCGCGACGCGGGAGTCTCCGTGCGCGACGTATCCGATCTCACAGGCTGGCCGGAAATGCTTGGCGGGCGAGTCAAGACGCTGCATCCCAAAATTCACGGCGGGATCCTTTTCCAGCGCGGCAAAGCGGAAGACCGCAGGCAGATCGCCGAGCATTCCATCGTTCCGATCGATCTCGTCGTGGTGAATCTCTATCCCTTTTCGGCGACCGCTGCCAAGCCGGGCGTCACGGCCGGCGAGCTGATCGAAAATATCGATATCGGCGGACCGGCCATGATCCGTTCGGCGGCGAAGAATTTTCAGAGCGTGGGAGTTGTCACCGATCCGGATGACTACGCCGCGATCGCCGCCGAGCTTCGCGAGAAGCGCGAACTCAGCCTCGCAACGCGCCTTTCGCTCGCGCGCAAAGCCTACGCCCGCACGGCGCGCTACGACGGTGAAATCGCGACGGAGCTCGAACGCCTCGCAGCGGCCGATGGCGCCGTAACCATCGGCCCACGCGAAAAATTGCCCGAGCGAATCCACATCGCGCTCGAACGCCGCCAGTCGATGCGCTACGGCGAAAATCCCCATCAGGCCGCGGCGCTCTACGTTCCGGCGGGACGCTCCGTCGCAGGCCTGGCCGGCGCCAGGCAACTTCAGGGCAAGGAGCTTTCGTACAACAATTTGGTCGATCTCGACGCGGCCTGGGCGCTGGTGCAGGAATTCAAGCAGCCTGCCGTCGCCATCATCAAGCACAACAATCCGTGCGGCGCGTCCGAAGAGGATTCTCTTCGCGACGCTTGCGTTAAGGCTCTCGCGTGCGATCCCGTCTCCGCCTACGGCGGCGTGCTGGCTTTCAATCGCGCGCTCGACGCATCCACGGCCGAAGAAGTCGCGAAGCTGTTCGTCGAATGCATTGTCGCGCCGGGCTATCAGCCGGCCGCTCTCGCGGCCTTCGCTTCGAAGAAAAATCTTCGCCTGCTCGAGCTCGCGACTGCCACTTCGTCTGCGGCTTCCGCGCTTGACGAGCTCATGCTCAAGCCTATTTCCGGCGGCATGCTGGTGCAGGAAGCCGATCGCCACGAGCTTACGCAAGCTGAGCTGAAGGTTGCCACCGAGCGCGCGCCAACCGAAGCCGAGCTGCGCGGCCTGCTCTTCGGCTGGAAAGTGGCGAAGCATGTGAAGTCGAACGCAATTGTTTTCGCGCGCGAAGGACAAACGGTCGGCATCGGCGCCGGTCAGATGAGTCGCGTCGATTCCGTGAAAATCGCGGTGATGAAAGCGGCGACGGCGAGCCTTTCTCTGGCCGGCAGCGTCGTCGCCTCCGACGCATTCTTCCCGTTTGCCGACGGCGTCGAGGAAGCGGGGAAGGCCGGAGCGACGGCCGTGATCCAGCCGGGCGGCTCGGTTCACGATGCGGATGTGATTGCCGCTGCGAACAAGCTCGGCATGGCGATGGTTTTCACTGGCGTGCGCCATTTCCGGCATTAGACTGAAACAATGACAGAGCAAACCAAGCCCACCGTACTTACGGGCCTGCGCGTCCTCGCGCTGGAAAGCCGCCGCGCAGGAGAAATGGCGAAACTGATCGCGGCGTACGGCGGAAAGGGCATCGTTGCGCCGTCGATGCGCGAAGTTCCTCTCGAATCGAATACGGAGGCGATCGCCTTCGCGCGCACGTTGGCCGAGGGCGGCTTCGATATGATGATTTTTCTCACGGGCGTTGGCACGCGGGCGCTTGCGCGTGTCGTCCAAACGATTTACCCGATCGAGCAGTTCGCCGATGCGCTTCGCCGCATCCCCATCGTGGCGCGCGGACCCAAGCCCGTTGCCGCGCTCAAGGAACTTGGCGTGCCGGTCACTCTCGCTGTGCCGGAACCGAACACTTGGCGCGATCTTCTTCGCGCGCTCGACGAAAAACGCGATTCGCTTCCGCTCGCCGGCCGCCGCGTTGCTATCCAGGAATATGGCGTATCGAATCCCGAACTCCTCGCCGGCCTCGCCGAACGCGGAGCGCACGTCACGCGCGTTCCCGTCTACCAATGGGCGTTGCCTGAAGATACCGGCCCGCTGCGCGCAGCTGTCCACGCGATCGTCAGCGGCGAAATCAACGTCGCCGTCTTCACCACATCGGTACAGATCGTCCATTTGCTGCAGATCGCGCGCGAAATGAATCTCGAGCAGCAGGTTCGCGAAGGCCTCGCGCGCATCGTGGTCGGCTCGATCGGCCCGGTCACGTCCGAGGAATTGCGCGAGCAGGGCATTACGCCGGATTTCGAGCCGGTCCATCCCAAAATGGGTTTCCTACTGAACGAAGCGGGCCAGCGGGGAAGAGTCTTGCTTGACGAAAAGCGCCGGTTGGCTTCCGGTTAGTTCTCCGGAAGTTTCGGCGAGCGGTCGGGCGACGGAAGGTTTGGGTGGGGGGGAATGCCGCGGCCCGACCGCTTCGGCGAATGGGCAGATACTAGCAGGGCTCCTCAAAATCCGGTTCGTCGATTTATCGATTGAACCTATCGGCGATCCCGATTTAGCCCGAATTCACGCCGTATCTATGCGTTAGGCGCGTGGGTTCCGTTTCTTTCGCCTCAAGAATTCCTCAAACGAAGCCTCGCTTGCAAGCCCGTGAAGCAGCGCCCGGCGCTGTTCGGGCGTAATTTTTTTCGCGAAGAGCCGGCGCCGGATTTTTCCCAACTCCTTCAGCCACTCTTCGTATTCCGCGCCGAATTCCTTTTCTATTTTCTTACGCAATCGCTGCGCAAGCGCAGGGCTGTGCCCCCCGGTTGAGATCGCGATTTGCAATTCGCCGCGCCGGACCACCGAGCCGTAATAAAAATCACAGTGCTCGGGATCGTCAACCACATTGCACAACACGCCTCGCCGCTGCGCTTGCCGGTAAATTTGCGCGTGAAGCGAAGGAGAAGATGTCGCGGCCACCACGAGGAACGCGCCCGAAAGATCGGACGCGCGAAACGCGCGCTTGGCCCATCGAAGTGTTTTCCTGCGCGCGAGTTCGCGAATCCGTCGCGTCGCTTCGGGCGCCACCACGCGCACATCCGCCCCTGCACGCAGCAGGCCTCCGATCTTTTCCTCGCCGACCGGCCCCGCGCCCACAACCAGGCATCGCCGCCCCGCAAGCTTCAGAAAAGCCGGGAACAGAATCATCGCCGCTGCGCCTATACCATTTCGCCGCGCACGAGATCGTCGTACGTCTCGCGCCGCCGTGCCACGCGGAAGAGCGGCCCCTCGACCAGCACCTCAGCCGCCCGCCGCCGCGCGTTGTAATTCGACGACTGCACGAACCCGTATGCGCCTGCCGTCCACACGATCAGCAGATCGCCCGCCTTCACCGGAGCGAGCGGCAAGTCCCGCGCCAGGAAATCGGCGGATTCACACACAGGCCCGACTACATCCACCATCTTTTTCGGCCCGGCCGCCTCGCCACGCATTGCGGGTGTGATCGCGTGCTTCGCCGCGTACAGCACGGGCCGGATCAAATCGTTCATTGCCGCGTCCACGATCACGAATGTCTTTCCGCCGTTTTCCTTCACGTAGAGCACCCGCGTCAGAAGCACGCCCGCGGGCCCCACAATCGCGCGCCCCGGCTCGATGAGCAGCCGGCATCCGAGCGGCCGCACGATCTCCGCCAGAGCTCGTGCGAACGCCGCCGGCACCACCGCCGCCTCGTTCGTGTACCGCACGCCGAACCCGCCGCCGATATCCACATGCTCGAGGCGAATTCCTTCGCGCGTGAGCTCTCGCACGTATGACGCGAGCCGCCCGAGCGCCTGCCGGTAGGGCGCGACGCTCAAAATCTGCGAGCCGATGTGCGAAGTAATTCCGCGCCAAGCGATCCAGCGCGAATCCTTGTGCGCCAAGTAGAGCCGCCGCGCCTCCGCCCAATCGACGCCGAATTTGTGATGGTGATGTCCGGTCGAGATATGCGGGTGGCCTCCCGCGAGCACGTCCGGATTCACGCGAATCGCGAGCGACGGCCGCGCGCCGCCCGCCCCCACGTGCCGCGCCGCTTCGCCGAGCAGCACGTCGAGCTCCGCGCCCGATTCGATGTTGAACGCCAAAATACCGCCGCGCGCTCCCGGATAAAGCAGCGCCTCGCGAATCTCCTCGCGCGTTTTTCCCACGCCCGAGAAAACAATGCGCTTGCCCGGAACGCGCAACCGGCGCAGCCGGTCGAGTTCGCCGCCCGAAACGATATCGAAGCTGCTCCCAAGCCGCGCGAGAATTTTCAGCACCGCAAGGTTCGAATTCGCCTTCACCGCGTAGCACAGCGTGTGCGGCAGCGCGCCAAACGCGCGATCGAGCCGCCGGTAAGCGCCTTCGATGCTCGCGCGGCTGTAGACGTACACCGGCGTGCCCGCCGCGGCAGCAATGCGCGAGAGCGCGACATCTTCGCAGTAAACCTCGGATTCCACGCGCGCGCCGCGATACGCGTAGTTCGGCGTATACGCCGTGGGATCAGCGCCCGCTCCGTTTTTCGCGCGCCGCGAATTGCTCCGCGCGCGCTTCATCGTCGCTCCCGCGCGTGCATCACAGAATGTTCCGGGGAAAACATGGTCCACCATCATACAAATTCCGCAGGGAAAAGCCACGAGGCCCGTACGCCCGGCGAAAACTAGAAATTGAATCGATAGCCGAGGATCATCTTCGCGATCAGATGATCCGTCGCGCCCGTGAGTCCCCACCCTATCCCGAAATTAATCTCCCATTGCGGCGCGAGGTTCAAATCGATGGCGGGAAAAATCTGGTGCTGCTGCTGCGAGACGGCATCGAAACCCGTTACCGGCCCGACCGAGCCGTAATATTCGAGCCCGCCCGCAATCTTCGGCGTGAAATCGTAGCTAAATTTGAAATTCGGCGAAAAGATGACGCCCTGATTCACGCTCTCGCCGTGAAACGACCTGTCGAGCGTCGGGTTGATCGACCAGTACCATCGCCCCACTTTCTGATCGACGATCGGCCGGATCTCCCACGTCCAGGTGTCCACGGAAAATTGCCGCCGCTGGTAGCCGATCTCGTTCGAGATGCTGACGCCCACGGGCCAGCCCCATCTTTCCGGCACGCGAACACGCGGACGGATGTGGTCGCCAACCCATTGCCACCCCAGCCCGTCGCGCGCGGACGTAAAAATATAAAATCCCACCTCGAACCAGTCCGTGAAGCCGTGCGTGATTTCGATCGTTTCGTGTTCGGCGTGATTCGTCGGATAGACGCCGTCGATCATCTCCTTCGAGCCGTCGATCGTGAAATTGCTGTGCAGCTCGACCATCGTGTGTCCCGGTTCGACCGTGTCCGCGCCATACACCTGGATTTCGTAGTTGTCCTGCGCCGCCGCTGGCCGCACGCACAAAGTCGCGCATGCCATCGCAGCGATCGCGCAAACGAGCATTCCGATGGGCCGTTTCACCTTTGCGATGTCCTCACATTCACGCGTGCGGATGCGCCTTGTCGTACACGTCCATCAGCTGCCGGATGCTGGCCTGCGTGTACCGCTGCGTCGTCGAAAGCGACACATGCCCCAGCAGCTCCTGGATCGCGCGCAAGTCCGCGCCGTCCGCCAGCAGGTGCGTCGCAAACGCGTGCCGCAGCGAATGCGGATGCAGGTCCCAGTTCACGTTCGCCAGCCGCGCGTATTTCCTCACCACGTTCCGTACCGACCTGTCCGTCAGCCGTCCGCCGAGATGATTCAGGAACACCGCCTCGGGATTCACCTCCACTCGCGCCTTCGCCAGCAGCCCCTCGCGCACCGGCCAGTACGCCTCGAGCGCCGCCTGCGCTTTCGTGCCGTACGGCACCACGCGCTCTTTATTTCCCTTGCCCAGCACGCGCAACATCTGCCCGGCTTGATCGATATCGCCGAGATCGAGCCCCACAAGTTCGCTCACGCGCAATCCCGAGGCGTAGAGCAGCTCGAGGATCGCGCGGTCGCGCTTCAGGACCACTTTCGCTTCCTCCTGGGACCGGGCCGTCGCAGGCCGCTTGCGCCGCGACTTCTTCGCGCCGGTCTTCTGCCCGAGCGTGTCGAGGAAGTCGTTCAATTCCTCCGCCGTCAGCACGCGCGGCACCCGCCTCGCCAGCTTCGGCGTTTTCACCAGCCGCGCCGGGTTCTGCTTCGTATATCCCTCGCGCACGCAGTATTTGAAGAATGTCCGCAGCGACGCGAGCCGCCGCGCCACCGACGCGCGCTCGAGCCCCCGGTCGTACATCATGCCCACGTATTCGCGCACCACGCGGTGATCGATCGTGCCGATCGCCGGCGCATCGTCGCCCGGCGGCGTCACGAACGCCGCAAATTGCTGCGTGTCCCGGCGGTATTCCCGGATCGTCTGCGGAGAGGCATTGCGCTCGAAGCGCAGATACAGGATGAATCTCTCGATCGCCCGTTTCATCTCGCCTCAATTCATCGCCGCAATTATATGCCGACGCGCCGGTAGCGACGCCGAATTTCAGGACGAAGATGCGCGTTGAAGCCGCGGTCACATTTGCGGCGAATTCGCCTTTGAAAAGCCTGTCCCTCGAAGGCATCATGCTAGGGCAATATTGGGAGGCGTGATGCATCTTGGTGATCGGATGCGGGAAACCAGGCGTCCTCGGCGGCGCGAACCGCGAGGATTTGTTGCTGCCGCTTTGCGTTCCGTTCTTCTCATCGCGCTCGCAGCGGCGCCCGGCGCGACCGTCGCCGCTGTCCGCCCCGGCGGCTCGAAAATGCTCACCGTCGAGCGCATCTACAGCGCGCCGAGCCTCAGCGGGAATCTCACCGAAGGAATCGAATGGGCTCCGGACGGCAAGCGCGTCTCCTATTTCGGCCGCGATAGCTCCGGCGTCGAATTGTGGACCACCGACGCCGCCACCGGCCAGAGCAAGATTCTCGTGAACGCGAACGTCCTCGAGTCCGCCATGCCGCCGGAAAGAACCGAGGCGATTCAGTCCACCGGCCTCGGCCGCGTGCAAGCCGCCAATTACCTCTGGTCTCCGTCGGGCAATTCATTGCTCTTGATTGGCGGCAGCAGCCTCGTTCTTCTCGATCTGGATACGATGACGCCAAGAACGCTCGTCTCCGGCGCGTTCGACATCGACGATCCGAAGTTCTCGCCCGATGGCAAATGGGTCAGTTTCGTGCGCGAATCAAATCTTTGGGTCGTGAATGTCGCGACCGGCGATGCAAAAGCGCTCACTACGGGCGGCAGCGAGGACGTTCTCAAGGGCCAGCTCGATTGGGTCTACCCGGAGGAGCTCGAAACATCGACTGCTTACTGGTGGTCGCCCGATTCCTCGAAAGTCGCCTACTATCAAATGGACGAGCGCCCCGTCACACGCTATCCGATCATGGACATGAGCTCGCCCATCGGCGCAATCGAGTACGAGCGCTACCCGCAGGCGGGCGAAGAGAATCCCATCGTGCACGTCGGCGTCGTGCCGGTCGCTGGCGGCGAAACTACGTGGATGGATACGGGCGCGGATACCGACGTCTACCTCGCGCGCGTCGAATGGCTTCCCGACAGCCGCCGCATCGCCATCGAGCGCCTGAATCGCGCGCAGAACGAGCTCGACTTACTTTTGTGCGACGCTTCGAGCGGCGCATCGTCGAAGATCCTCACCGAAACGGACAAATACTGGATCAACATCGCGGATGATCTCTACTTTTTCTCGGACAACAAGCGCTTCCTCTGGTCGAGCGAGCGGACTGGCTTTCGCCATTACTATCTCTACGATATCGGCGGCCACGAACTCGACCAGCTCACGAGCGGCGATTGGGAAATCTCGGGCAACGGCGGCTTTGGCCCGGGCGCGTCGAGCCATCCGGCCGTCGATGAGGTGCGCGGCTACATCTACTTCATCTCGAATAAAGATAATGTTCGCGACGCCCAGCTCTACCGCCTTTCGCTTGCCGACAAAAGCATCACGCGGATCACTCGCGCCGACGGCTGGCACGATCCGCTGATCGCGCCCGATACCTCGGCATTCGTCGACACCTACTCGAATGCGATGACTCCGCCGCGCCAGGACCTATATCGCATGGATGGCTCGCGCACGGCCGTGATCAACGACGACCGCGTGCCGGAGCTGGCCGATTACGCCATTTCTCCCGTCGAGTTTCTGACCGTCAAGGCGAACGACGGCACCCAGCTCTACGCCAGGATGATCAAGCCGCCCAATTTCGATCCCTCGCGGAAATATCCCGTTCTCGTGGAAGTCTACGGCGGCCCGCAGGATCAGGAGGTGCAGGACGATTGGGGCAGTTCCGATTTTCTCTGGTTCGAGATGATGGCCGAAAAAGGCTTCATCGTTTTCACGCTGGATAATCGCGGCTCCTACCGCCGCGGCCACAACTTCGAGGTCCCGATTTATCATCACCTCGGCAAAGTTGAACTCGAAGATCAGCTGACCGGCGTGCGATACCTGAAGTCTCTGCCTTACGTCGATGGTTCGCGGATCGGCATCTGGGGCTGGAGCTACGGCGGCACGATGGTTCTCAACGCCCTATTCAACGCGCCCGACGTTTTCAAGGCAGGTGTCGCCGTCGCACCTGTCACGGACTGGCGGCTCTACGACACGATCTACACCGAGCGCTACATGGGCCGCCCGCAGGATAATCCCGAGGGCTATATGGATTCGTCGCCCGTGCACCAGGTCGGCCAGCTCCGAGCCAAGCTCATGATCGCCCACGGCACGGGCGACGATAACGTTCACTTCGCCAACACCACCGAGCTGATCAACGAGCTCATTCTCGTAGGCGCCTATCCCGATGATTTGATGATCCTTCCCGGGCGCGGCCATGGCATGACCGATTGGCGCGCTCGAGTACAGTTGTACCAGCGAATCACGGATTTCCTGCTCAAGAACCTTTAAGGCACAAGTCCGCTTGTCACCAAGCGGCAGCCGGGACACTCGAATAGACTGGCAGACAGAACAGTAGACACGATGGTCGGATGGAGTAAAATCGGCATCCCGGTTCGTGGCTGGAGATTAGAGGAGAGGATGCCCAACAAGATGTGGAAGCGGCGAAATGAAATCGCGATGCAGGTCGCGACTGTCTGCGCTCTCTGCTTTCTCGTTGCCGTGTCGGTGCGCGCGCAGGACGAGGTCGTCCCGAAACAAAGTGGCGTCGCCGTGGAACCCGATCCCGCCGCAGCCCTCCTCGAAACGGGATTTCACGAGCTTTACGAACTGAATTTCACGGGCGCTCGCGAGCATTTTCTCTCCTACCAGAAAATGAAGCCCGGCGACCCGATGGGCAAGGCGGCCGAGGCGGCCAGTTACCTGTATGAAGAATTCAATGCCAAGGGCGTCTTCACGTCCGAGTTTTTCCTGAACGACGACAAGCTTCTCGGCGGCGTCGATGGAAAGGCTTCCGCAAACCGCAACGACGCATTCGTCGAGACCAACCACGAAGCTCGCGAAATGGCGAAGGAGTGGCTGAAATCGAGACCCAACGACCCGCATGGGCTTCTCGTCCTTACGCTCACCGACGGGATGGAATCCGATTATGATGGGATCATCGAAAAGAAGCAGCTCGCGAGCCTGAACATGATGCGCCAGGCCGAGCGCGAAGCGAATACGCTGCTGGCAATCGACCCCGACGCGCAGGATGCTTACGTTGCCCTCGGCGCGAGCAGCTACATCATCGGCTGCATGCCGGGGTTCAAGCGCGCGTTTCTCTGGTTCGGCGGCGTCCATGGCGACCGCGTGAAGGGCATGGCCGAGATGCAGATGGCCGCCGATCACGGCCATTATCTCCGGCCGTTCGCGAAAATTCTGCTGGCGCTGGCCTGCGAGCGCGAACATCAGATGGACCGCGCCCGCAAGCTCCTCACCGAACTCGCCGCCGAGTTTCCCGCGAACCCGCTCTACGCGCACGAGATCGTGCTGCTCGATCAGCGCGTTGCCGCCGCGGCGAGCTGACCGATTTTCTTCCCGTCGTTACCATTTCACTCGCACGCGATAGTCGAGCATCGATGTTCCGTCCTTCTCGATCGGAATTTGAAATCCGATCGTCGAGGAATCGAGCTTCGTGTATTTGTAGTTTGAGTTGAGCACTTCCCAATCGCCTCCGATCGGCTCGCGCACTTCCACCGTCACCGGTCCGTCCTTGTGGTTTCGCAGCGTGATCTGGTACTCCATCTCGAAGAGATCGGGCGCGAGCCTCTTGAAGTCCGTCTCCTTGCGCTCGCACACCACGTCGAATGCGTTGCCGACGTAGATCCGCAGCGTCTCGTCCTTCGGCGTGTGACTGATCGTGTCCTCGCCGGCAAATTGCGTGCCGCCCATCGAATCCGCCTGATAGACGCGCACGGTTCCCGCCGGCAGGGGCATGCCGAGCCCGGACTTCTCGTCGTTTTTAAATCGGTAGAAAACTTTCACCGGCTGCGGGACCGGATTTCCGATTCCCTGCGGGTTGCGGTAGTAGTACGGTTCTCCTTCCACCTCCAGGTCTTTCTCCACCGGAATGTTCGTCCCATTGATAAGGCTGATCTGCTTCGATTCGTTGTTCTGGATCGACGTGCGCCGCTGCAGCGTGTACAGGTGATACTCGGAGAAGCCTTCCTGCTGGAATTGCGGCGCAGCAGCTTCTGCGGCTCCATTCACTGTCATTGACTTGGCCACATAGTCTCGTAGCTGGCCGGTGCGGTGGACTTCACCGGCAACGAGCTGCAGCTTTGCGTTCTCGTATGCGGCGCCGCTGTTGTTCACGAGCGTCACCCAGCCGTCGAGATCGGCCGTCTTCTCGTCGCGGCTCACGTTGAGCACGTAGTCCGCGCTCCAGTTCATGTTATTTGTCAGATAGGAAGCCTCGACGCGCTGGGAATCCGCGCCGCGATTGTCGAGCGTCCAGACGAGCGTAGGCTGGCTATAGAGGTTCGCGGGCAGGTCGGGAAACCGGTAGGATTCCGCCGTCATGCCGGTGACGATTTCATCGCCGATCTTCCACACCGGCGAGCCGTTGTCGGAGAGCAGCAGCGCTTTCGTTTCCATCCATTTCGTCGAGCCCGAATCCGTTTCGCGCTGCACCAGCGTTACTTCGCGGCCGACGTATTTCTGCAAGAGCTTTTGCGGGTCGAGCAGGTCGTATTCGTAGTTTTGCTCGACGACGTTCACCTTCGACGGATCGGTGAGCGAACGAAAGTGCACCGTGGCCGGCATGATCGACGCGGCCACGTCTTCAAACCGCAGCGGAAACACGCCCGGCTGCAGATGAATCTGTCGAACGTCGCGCACCAGGGCGAGATTCGAGTTGTAGACCGTGACCGACAAATCGGTTTGATCTTTCTCCGTGGTCGTCGCGGCTTCTGCCTTCGTAGCTTGTTCGCCGGCGCGCGCTGCCGCGTGGGCGATTCTCAGCTTTCCGGCGAGTGGCGCCAGCAGCAGGACAGCGGCCGCTGCGCACGTGCCGAGGATTCTGGTTCTGCGTGAGGGCATCGTATCTCTCCTTTTGTGTGGCAACGCTTCAAGGTTAGAACGGTGCGGGCCAGTTTTCTTGCAGTCGATCGGCGTGGAATCCGTAGCTATTTTGTGGGGGTCCAGCTCTCGCCCTGGTTGGCGGTTGTGAATTTGCGGCCATCGGCCGTCGTCACCGTCGCAGACCACGCGTCGCGCGCCGCGACGGCGACGAAGTTCGTCTGCATCGGCGGTGGAATGGTCTGCCAGTTCGCCCCGTCTTGAGTCAAAAGAATCACTCCAACGTTGCCGACTAGCCAGCAGACTTTCGCGCTGGGCGCCGATCCAGCTGCGTAGCGCGCATTCTGTTTCGGCAGCGCTCCATTCCAGGTGAGGCCGCCATCTTCGGACCGCTCGATGAATCCGGCGCTCCCGACGCGCCATACGATGCTCTTGTCCGGCGTGCGAACGATAAATGAAGCCGAAAGCTCCTCCTGCGTTGTCGCGACAATTTCGGCCCCGGCCTGAGGGCCGTTGGTTGCGACGCGCTCCTGCTTGGCTTTCGACGAATCAGCGGCGACCGCGCCAGCCGCGAAGCCACCTCCAATGCTGTTGCCTCCCTTCCCCATGGCTGTAGGCGAGCCCGCTGCGGGCGCCGCTTGTGGCATCGCCACAGTAGGCGCTGCCGATTCCACGGTGACACTCTCATTCGCACTCGACATCCTCGCGTTCGCCCTTTGTTCCGGCGAAGATTTCTGCGGCGCGACGATCTTCTTCGAGAGCGCATCTCGAGCGGCGGGGCTGAGTGCAGGGATCGGGAGATTTCCCGCAGGGAGCGCATTTTCGCTCGGGGCCGCCGGCTTTGCGGGAGGAGCGCTTTCTGCATTTGCAGACTTCGCGCGTGTTTTAGTATTTGCCGCGGACACCGGCTCTGGGGTTCCGGCCACCGCACTCGACGCGGGAGCAACCAAACGCGATGGGCGCTCTTCCTTCTCTTCCGGCGCCGATGTTTGCGCCGGTTTGGGAGGCGCTGTCGCGGTTTGCGTGGCATGCTGCGCGATCTCGGTCAGAGCCGGGCGCCGCATAGCCCACACCGCGGCGAGCACCAAAACAGCGGCGACGGGCGCGAGCCAGCGCCAATCCCAAATCCACGCCGTGCGAGGCTGGTGTCGCGGCGCCTGCGCGGCCGCCGCTTCCTCCGCGCGGCCCAGCGCAGCAAGCTGTTCGCGGCAGCGCGCGCATTCCGACAAGTGCAGCTCGACGTGCGCGGTTTCGCCCGCATCGAGCGAACGTTCGAAATAGGCCGCGAGAATGTCCGGCCCGGTGCAGTCGTTTCCGGCGCCCGCGTCGCCTGCAAGATTGCGTTTCAGCAGGCCGGCCATCGCATCATCTCGCTCTCGCGAAGCCATGAAGCTATTCTCCTCCATCCCTTAGAACGCGCCAAAGTTCGAATCTTGCGCCGCGCGTCACGATGCTTCCTCAGAATCAGCCGCCACCGGACCGGTCGTCTGTGCCGCAAGGGCGCGGCCCAAATCGAATGGCCACTCCTCGCGGGCATATTCGTAGCAGAGCTTCACTTGCGCCTCGCTCAGATGTTTGCCTTCGCGCAGCGTGGCCTCCACGCGTTCGCGGATGTCGCGCCGCGTCCGTTCGAGCTTGCGCGATGCAGTCGCCTCGTGTTCGCCGAGGAGGCGCCCGATTTCAGCGAGCGTTCGTTCATCGGAATAGTAATAGGCGAGCCGCAGGCGATCGCGCGGCTCGAGTGAAGCGAGCGCGCCAGTGAGAGCCGTCTGTAGCAGGCTGAGATATCGCGCCCGATCCGGATCGGGAGTATCGCCGGCCGATGTGCGAGTGGCGCCCGAACCGGCCGCTGCAGTCGCCGCGGCCCGATCGGTGATTTCGTTGCGCTCCTTGCCGGTTTCGTCTTCGAGCGGCTCGAGCTTTCGCGCGCGGCGAATCTCGTCCACGTGGCGCTGCGCCAGAATCGCGCGCAGCCACGTGCCGAGCTTGCTCCGGCCGTGGAAGTAATCGAAAAGGGATTTCCGCTGCCCATCGGACTCCCGCAGGCCGTACAGATCGGCGTAAAGGGAATCGGCGAGTTCGCGTGCGCCCGCATCGCCGGCTCCGGCGCTTCCGGTGATAGCCCGCGCGGCGCGATAAAGTTCCTGGCGAAACTGCGCGACGAAGAATTCCCACGCGGCTTCGCTTCCCGCGCTGCACGCGCACGCAAGCGCGAGGTCCGCGTGGCGCAAGGTTTCGAGATAGCTTTGGATCGCGCCTGCTGGCGGTTGTGTCGTTGCATCCGCGAAGCGGTGCGCCACGCTCCGGGCCAGCGCCGCCCCGAATTGCGTCCGGGAGAGATTCCACTCGGCAGGCGCGGCTGCTTTGCGCCAGCAGCGCTCCACGCAGTCCCCGAGCGAAGCGGGAAACAGGGAAGCAGCGCGCGGCGCGATCGATGCGCGCTCGGCCTGTCCTGCATTGGCCGCAGCCGACGGCTGGGCTGGCCCGGGAGTCATGCTCTGGATGATACCGGAATGGTCGCTGGGGGTTGCATGGAGCGGATCGGTCCGGTGTGAGCGCGGCCAACCCGTCCCGATTTGCATCGCGCCGTATGCTCTTCGACGTGGCACCACGCCCAGCAATGGAAAAGCGACGGAGACTACAGTACACTGATCTTCCCATCAGCCCCGCGGAGAGGTGCTGGAGTGGCCGAACAGGGCTGCCTGCTAAGCAGTTACACCCCAAAAGGGTGTCGGGGGTTCGAATCCCCCCCTCTCCGCCATGACTCACCTCCTCGGCTCTCGTCGCCTCGTTGGATCTCAGCGCGACATTCCGTTGCCAGTCCGAAAGCCCTGCCCCAACCCCTCTGCACCCTAGGCCGCCGAAAAACCCGGGAACCTTGACCCTGCATCAGAGGAATTAGTGAATAACCCCTCGCAACGTCCGAGGGGTACAAGGGTGCGGGATGGCACTTCAAACGGGGCTTCGTGTATCCGGGGCATTTATACTGGGCCTGTTGCTCGCCAGTGTATCTCCCCCGGCCAAAGGCCAGGAAATTCGCAGCGTCGTCGTGCCGCGTTCGCGTGTCTTCCCTTCTGTCGGCCCCGGTGTGACCGCCCTGAAGGTCGATTCCGCCGGCCACTACTACATCCTCGCCAAGCCCGCGACCGTCATTTCGATTTACGACGCCGCGGGAGACCGGATCGGCCAAATCCCAAACGTCAAGTCTCAGGGTGCCGTGATCCGGTATGCGGTGGACATGGATCTGGGCCCGACCGGCAACCTGCTCGTCGCGGATCGCGGCGCGAACGCGATTGAAATCTTCCGCCCAGATGGTTCGCTGGTGGCCAAAGTCCCGGTCGTCGCCCCCACTTCGGTCGTCGCGCTCTCGGGAGGCCAGTTCGCCGTCACCTCGCTAACCTCGGCCCGCCTTGTGCAAGTCATCGACGAGCGCGGGAAGGTCATTCGAAGTTTCGGTGACCCTCAGTACATCACCGAAGATGAGTCTGGCAACAACCGCGTGATCGATTGGGGCAAAATCACCGGCGATTCCGGCGGCGGGCTCTATTTCGCATTTACGTCGCTGCCCCAACCCACCGTGCGCAAGTACGACCGCTTCGGTTACGTCGCCTACGAAACCGTCCTTCCCGACAATTTCTTTCAGGCTCCCGACACTGGGCCGCGCGATCGCGTCGAGCTGGGCTTAAACTTTACCGAGTTGGGGCTGTCGGAGCGGACTGGCGGCTGGGTCACTGTCGGCTCATCCGGGGACGTCAAATTCGGCGGTGGCGTGGGTATGGGTCTCAATCAGGCATTTGCATCCGGCGGAGGTTATGGACGAGGGTCGCAGCAAGGCGCCTTGCAATCCGGTTTCGGCGGCGCACCGTACAATTTCGGCAGCAATTCTCTTGCCGGGACAGTTTCGGGACAACTCTCGACGCAAGGCGCGCAATTCCACGTCGGCATGGGCACTATGTCAGGCCAGTCCGGTGGAGGACGAGGTCGCGGCGGCAGCGCCGGCGGATCGTTCTCCGATCAATCGACCGGTCAAGGAGGCGGCGTCTTGCAGTTTTTCAGCGCGGGCAATTCCTTCGCGGCCACGCAAGACAATTCCAGCGAGCCGTCGTTCACCGCTCAGGATTTGACGCTCGACCCGAGTTCGGAAAATGATGTCTTCGGCTCGCTCGACGCTAACGGGAATCCGGTGGCCCCGGGGCTGGGATTCCAGCCGATCTTCGGCTCGCCGGGGGCTTTCAGTGCGTGGTCCCTCTACAACGCCAGGGATTTTCGGCCTCGAGGCGGCGCCGGACCCGGCGGTCCAGGAGATGCGGGCGGCTTGAGCGCCTCGGCCAAGCCATTCGCTGGAGGCGCGGGCGCCGAGGGCGAACATCCTGCCGGCGCTGGATCGGTCGGAATCGAGCCCCGCGCGCACTTTTTTCCTCATGGGCGCTTCGGATCGGGCCTGACGGGCATCACGGCGACAGCGCGCGTAAATCTCGGCGACCTTGGTTCGAATTCCGAGGATAAGCCGCAGATCACTGCAGTGAGCGTCGACCCGGCCACGCAGGAAATGTGGGCCGGCATCGGCGATACGTTGGTCGGCTTCAGCAAAGACGGCAACCCGATCGGAGTCTACTACCTCACGATGACCGGCGGCGCGCCTCTGAAGGCCTCAGCGGTGCTCGTCGAGCCAGATCGCTTCCTCGTTGCAGCTGACCCCTGGGGGATATTCGAATTCGACAGGCCCGATCGTTCGCGACCGGTCGACCACCCCGCAACTGCGACGCCGCAACTCAGCGTTCAGCCACAGGTGATTTCACCGAAGCAGTAGGGATCTTTCGAGCAGGCGAAGGCGCTGGCGTTCTTCCTCTATGGTCACTGAGCGGTTTTCGCCACGCCCTCCAGCGGATCGCCGATCAAGCAGGCTGACTTCCACTCGTCCATAAAGACCGCGCCCATTTTCTCGTAGAAATCGATCGCGGGTTTATTCCAATCGAGCACTTCCCAGCGCATGCAGAAGTAGCCTTCTCTCCAGGCGATTCCGGCGACATGCGCGAGTAGCGCCGTGCCGATCCCGTGCTGGCGAAGGTGCGGGCGAACGAAGAGATCGTCGAGAAACAATCCGGCGCGTCCCTGAAAGGTCGAGTAGAACTCGAAAAACAGCGCGTACCCCGCTGGCTCGCCGTTCCACTCCGCAATCACCGCGCGAAATTTCGGATGCGTGCCAAAGCCGTCGCGAGCGATGTCTTCCTCGAGCACGCTGGCTTCGTTTCCAAGCCGATCGTACTCCGCGAGTTCGTGGATCAGAGCGGTCAGCAGCGCCGCGTCGTTGGCCGTGGCTGGGCGGATCGTCATCATTGGCAGTCCAGGATAAGAGGATTGAAGCGACGCCCATTATACGGCAGTGGCGGGAAACTATCGGAGTGAAAGCATGGCGGCGGGACGCTATCTAGCCGCCGGCGATCGCCCCGATGATCATGAAAGGTTCCACCCCGCGGGCAACCGCCTCCGGCAACGGCGTGTCCGGCGGTTCGAGCGACAAATCTTCCTGGCAGGCGAAGAAGCGGAGAAACGGCCGGCGCTCGAGCGTGACGTGATCGCGAATCGTCCCGCGCAGCATCGGGTACCGCGCCTCGAGCGCATCGAGCACCGAACGCAGCGTAGCTTGCCCCTCCACGTCAACCGCCACCTCGCCGTCGACGTGCGCGAGCGTCCGCAGATGCGCCGGAAGTATGACCTGGATCATGGCCTCGAATCACGGAATCGTCTGCACTTCCACAGATAGCACGGCCGGAAGGTCGCGGACAATAGGCGCCCAGCGATCGCCCGCATCCGACGAGGCGTAGACCTGCCCGCCCGTGGTGCCGAAATAGACGCCGCAGGAATCGAGCGAATCAACGGCCATCGCGTCGCGCAGCACGTTCACGTAGCAGTCGCTTTGCGGCAGCCCCTTCGTCAACGGCTCCCATTCGTTTCCGCCCGTCCGGCTGCGGTAGACGCGCAGCTTTCCATCCATCGGGAAATGCTCCGAATCGCTCTTGATCGGCACCACGTAGATCGTCTCCGGTTCGTGCGCGTGCACATCGATGCAGAATCCGAAATCGGTCGGCAGATTACCGCTCACTTCTTGCCACAAATCGCCCGCGTTGTCGCTGCGCATCACGTCCCAGTGCTTCTGCATGAAGAGCACGCCCGGACGCGATGGGTGCATCGCGACGTGGTGAACGCAATGGCCGACCTCCGCATTCGGGTCGGGAATATATTGCGACCTTAGCCCCTGATTGATCGGCTTCCAGGTTTTGCCGCCGTCGTCGGTGCGGAAAGCGCCTGCCGCGGAAATCGCGATGAACATCCGCTGCGGATTGCTCGGATCGAGCACGATCGTGTGCAGGCACATCCCGCCCGCGCCCGGCTGCCATTTCGGTCCCGTGCCGTGCCCGCGCAGCCCGGAGAGTTCTTGCCACGACTCGGCGCCGTCCGTCGACTTGAACAGGGCGGCGTCTTCGACTCCGGCGTAAACCGTCTCCGGATCGGTGAGCGACGGCTCAAGATGCCAGACGCGCTTGAACTCCCACGGATGCTGCGTGCCGTCGTACCACTGATGCGTGGTGAGCGGCTTGCCGGTGGCCGGAGAACATCGTAGACGAATTTGTTGCTCGCGCCGGCCGGCATGTTGCCCGGCATCGGCACCGCTTCGCCTCCCGGCGTCTCCCACGTCTTGCCGCCGTCGCTCGAGCGCTGAATCACCTGGCCGAACCAGCCGCTCGTTTGCGACGCGTACAGCCGATCCGGATCAACCGGCGAGCCTTTCATGTGATAGATTTCCCAGCCCGCAAAGTGCGGTCCGCTGACGTCCCACTTTTCGCGCTTTCCGTCTGACGTAAGAATGAACGCGCCCTTGCGCGTGCCGACCAGTACTCGTACTTTGCTCATTTTTGCTCCTCCCTCAGAGGGATGAATTTAGTTCCGCAGTAAGACGAAAGCCGCTGGGTACCACGACACTAAAGCCTGTCAGATTTTTAGGCGGCTGCGCGTCCGGCTGCGGACGTCATTCGCGCTGTCGAATCTGGGCAACAGCGGAGTGGGGTCGCGCTCAAGCCAACGCCGTCTGGTCTCCGCGAGCACAGCCTCGCGATTTTTCGCCATGTTCTCGATAACGGCGCAGGGCGCTTCCGTTTCCTCGTGCCGCGACGCCCAAACCAGTAGCTCCAGCATCACGGGCGCGAGATCGATTCCTTTTTCCGTCAGGCGGTAATTCAGCCTTCGCCCGTCCTTGTCGTCCGCTTCCACCGTAATGATGCCGGCTGCTTCGAGTTTTCTTAGACGGTCGGCCAGCACATTCGTCGCGATTCCTTCGCCCGATTCCTGAAATTCCTTGAAGGTCCGGCATGCGCGAACCATCAGGTCGCGAATAATCAGCAATGACCAGCGATCCCCAAACCTCTCGAGCGAGATGCTCACCGGGCAACCGGATCGCCGCTTTGACCTGCGTCTCGCTCGCACGGCCCGGCACGATACCAATATCACTTGCGTAATGCAAGTGGCATTTGACGGCATTCCCGGACCATGCACCTGCGGCGCCGCTCCTCGCGAATCGGCCGCAACTCTTAACCATGGGTTGTTGACACTCCCGGACGACGCCAGTAAGATTCCGGTCATCGGGGTTGTGTACACATTCGCGTTTTGCGTTTGAATCGGAGACCAAGCCATGAAGAGTATCTTTTGGGCCCTTCTCGCTTTCGCGATCTTCCTAGCATTCTCGGCGCCACGCGCAAACGCGCAGGACCAGACGCCGCCTCCGCCGGGCGCGCCCACCACCGCAACGGCTGCGCCGGGAGCCACTCCCACAGCTCCGCAGGGGCGCAAGAAGCGTGTCGCGATCTTCGACTTCGATTACGCCACCGTGCAGACAGCCTCGGCCGCGGCATTCGGCACGAACGTCGACGTCGGCAAGGGCATCACCGATCTGCTCGTCAAGTATCTCGTGCAGGACGGCACTTACTCGGTGATCGAGCGCCAGGTGCTCGACAAGATCATCGCCGAGCAGAATTTTTCGAATAGCGACCGCGCCAATCCGAATTCAGCGGCCAAAATCGGCCAACTTCTCGGCGTGGATGCCATCATCGTCGGCGCCGTCACGCAGTTCGGCAACGACACGAAGAACACCAACGTCGGCGGCGGTGGCGGCGGTTTCGGCGGATTTGGAATCGGCGGAATTCACCACTCCAATACCAAAGCGATTGTGAATATCGACGCGCGCATCGTGAATATCGACACCGCTGAAATTCTCGGCGTCGCCGAGGGACACGGCGAATCCTCGCGGTCCAGCACGGGTTTGCTGGGTGGCGGCGGCAACTGGCACGGATGGGGCGGCGGCGCGGTGGACTTCGGCAGCAGCGATTTCCAGCAGACGATTCTCGGCGAGGCGGTGAAAAATTCCGTCGAGCAATTGAGCGCCGGCCTGATCGCCGATAACACGAAGGTGTCGGTGCGGACGATTGTCGTTTCCGGCTTGGTTGCGGCCGTGGATAGCGGACAGATCGTTCTGAACGTGGGCGCGAAGGCGGGCTTGAAAGTGGGCGACCAACTGTCGGTCGAGCGCGTGACCCGGGAAATCAAAGACCCGGCGACCGGCCAGGTGATCCGCCGAATGACGAATCCGGTCGGCGTCATCCGCGTTACCGACGTGGACGATATTTCCGCGGTCGCCTCGCCCGTTTCCGGCGCAGGCTTCAAAGTGGGCGACTCAGTGAAGACCGTCACCCAGTAGAAATCGCCCGCGCCCGGCATTTTCATTCCATCGCCTCTTCCATGGGGAGCCCGACGTAGTTTTCCGCCAGCGTTTGCGACGCGGCGCGCGAGCTCGTCACGTAATCGAGTTCCGCAAGTTGCCGCCGCTGGTCGAACGCGTTGTCTGTGTCGAAAAGGTGCAGCATCGAAGTCATCCACCAGGAAAATCGCTGCACTTTCCACACGCGCCGCAGGCAAGTCCTCGAATAGTTGTCGAGCGAATCCTTTTCCCCCGAACCGTAAAATTCCACGAGTGCCTGCGCCAGCACGCGGATATCCGCCACCGCCAGATTGAGCCCCTTCGCTCCCGTCGGCGGCACGATGTGCGCCGCATCGCCCGCGAGAAAAAGCCTTCCGTGCTGCATCGGCTCCACGACGAAGCTGCGCATCCCCGTCACGCCTTTCTGCAAAATCGGCCCCTCGGTGAGTTTCCACTTGCCATCCGTCGTGGCCAGCCGCTTGTGAAGCTCATCCCAGATGCGCTCGTCCGGCCATTCGTGGATATCCTCATCGGGCGCGCACTGCACGTAGAGCCGGCTGATCTCGGGCGATCGCATGCTGAGCAAAGCGAAGCCGCGCTCGTGATACGCGTAGATGAGCTCATCGGAGGAAGGCGGTGCCTCCGCGAGTATCCCCAGCCACCCGAACGGATAGATTCGGTCGTACACCGTCAGCGCGCCTTCCGGAATCGAAGGCCGGCACACCCCGTGGAAGCCGTCGCACCCCGCGATGAAATCGCAGACCACTTCCTCCGCCTCGCCGCCCGTGCGAAACCTGATTTTCGGATGCGTCTCGCGTCCGCCGTCGCCGAAGTCGTGGACGCTCACGTCCTCGGACTCAAAGAAAATTCGCCCCCCCGCTGCCAGCCGCGCATCGAAAAGATCGGCAACCACTTTGTTTTGCGGATAAATAATTACCGAGCGGCCGTCCGCAAGATCGTTGAAGTCGATGTGGTGCGTGGTTCCGCCAAAGCGCAGATAAATTCCGTGATGGACGAGGCCTTCGCGTTTCAGCCGCGCGCCTACGCCCGTTTCGACCAGCAGATCGGCCGTGCCCTGCTCGAGCAGCCCGGCGCGCACGCGTTCCTCCACATACTGCCGGCTGCGCGCCTCTACCACCACCGATTCGATCCCCTGCAGGTGAAGCAAATGTGAAAGCAGCAATCCCGCAGGCCCCGCGCCGACGATTCCCACCTGTGTCCGTATCATTCCGCCGCCCATTCTATATTCATCTTGCAAAGTGAGGGGATCAAACTAGAATGCTGGCACGTTTGCCGCGGTACCCGCCGATTTGGGCGGCGGGGCCAGCAACTCGATGCGTGCCGATCGCGCGAAGCATTGCGCCGCGGCTCGACGACCGTATGTTGGGGGAGGCTCGCAGTGGCCAAGAAGCCGGGATTCTATGGCTGGAAATTGGTCGCCGTGCTCTCCTCTCTTGATTTTCTGAATCTCGGCTTGCCGGTGTACGGCGGCACCGTGATCAACAGCTACATGCTGCGCGAGATTCCGATGAGCCGCAGCACGCTGGGCCTCGGATTCACGCTTCTGAATCTCTTTGTTGGATTGCCCGCGACGCTCGTTGCAATCTCGATTCTCAAGCGCGGAATTCGCGCCACGTACTTGATCGGGTCCGCGCTGATCTGTCTCGGCTCTTTGTTCCTCGCTTTTTTCGCGTCAAAGCCGTGGCACTTTCTGCTCGGTTTCGGCGTGATCAATGGCATCGGCATCTGCTTCGGCGATATCGTTCCCGGCACGACGGCCGTTGCGCGCTGGTTCAAGCGCTACCGTGGCCGGGCCACAGGACTCGTGCTCAGCGGTTCCGGCATTTCCGGCTTCCTGGCTGCGCCGTTCATGGACCGGCTGATTCGAGCGGGCGGCGGCAATTGGCGGCTCGGCTGGGAGATCATCGCCGCCATCGCCATCGTTGGCGGAATCCTCGCGGCCGTTTTCATCAAGGAACGCCCGGAAGATCTGGGGCAAATCCCCGACGGGAAGCCGGAAGAAGAAAATCCACCGCAGTCGGCGCAGTCGCAAGCTTCGCGCGAATCCCGCCAGCTCATCACCAGGCATGTGTGGACACCATCGGAGGCCTATCACACGCGCGCGTACTGGCTGATCGTGATCGGCGGCTTGGCCGCGCAGTTTCCTTTCTTCTTTTTCACGGCGCACTGGATTCTCCATTTACAGGGTGCAGGAATCACGTCGAGCGACGCCGCCTTTGCGATGGGATTGTTCACGATTTCCTGCGTCGCCGGCCGGCTGATCGGCGGCTGGCTGATGGACACGATGACGGCGCGCTACGCCTTCATGATCGGGCTCTGCTGCTACGTGGTCGGATCCTTCGCCGCGCTGAGAGTGGGTCCGGATTCGCTGATGATCGCCGATGCGGCGGCGGTTTTGTACGGGATGGCCATCGGCTGGACGTTCACCTGCATGACGACCTGCGTGGCGCACTTCTACGGTCCGGCCGCGTTCCCCAAGCTGACGGGAATGATGCTGTTGTTGACGTTCCGGCGGCGCTTCGCCCGCGGGCCTCATCGGCGGCTGGATTTTCGACGTTTATGGCAGCTACGCGCGCGCGTTCGAACTGAACATTCTGGTCGCTGCCGTTGGTATCATCGCCATGGCTTTCGCAACGATGCCGCGTCCCCGCGACGCGCATGTCGTCGTGGCGCAGGCTGCATAAATTAAGTTGGCAGAACGCATCTAGAGGAGACACCGAGTGCCGAAGAAACCCGAATTTTACGGATGGAACCTGGTTGCCGTTCTCTTCACCCTCGACTTCATCAACATGGGATTCCCGTATTACGGCGGCAGCGTGATCATTAACGATTTCATGATTCACGACATCACGATGAGCGGCAGCACGAGAGGTTTGGGATTCACGCTGCTGAACATTTTCGTGGGCCTGGCGGCCGTGGTGGTAGCAATCTCGATCGTGAAGATCGGACTTCGGGCGACGTTTGCGCTGGGCTCGGCGATCATCTGCGTGGGAGCGCTGTACATGGCCCTGGCGGCGAAGACGCCTGTCGAGTACTTGATCATGTTCGGCGTGGTGATGGGCACGGGGATCAGTTTTGCTACCCTGGTCCCGGCGTTCACTGCCGTGGCGCGCTGGTTCCGGAAGTATCGCGGGCGCGCGAATGGCATCGCGGTTTCGGCTTCGGGATTTGCGGGGCTGGCTGCACCCTTGCTGGGCAAAGTGATCCGGGCGCACGGAAATAACTGGCGGCTCGGTTGGTTCATCGTGGCGGGCGCGGTGGTGCTGGCGGGTCTTCTGGCGTTGCTCTTTGTGAGGGAAAGTCCGGAGTCGATGGGACAGACGGTGGATGGAATACCGCCGGAACAGCAAAACCAGGCGACCCGCACCGATGCATTGGCCACGAAATATCCGTGGACCACATCGCAGGCCTACCGGACGGCCGCATACTGGCTGATCGCCATCGCCGGGATCGTGTCGACATTTCCGTTTTTTCTCTTTGTCGCGCATTGGACGCGCCGCTTGATCGGAGTGGGATTCAGAGCCTCCGATGCGGAATTGGCTCTCGGCTTTCTGACGATCGGAACGTTGCTCGGGCGGTGGCTCGGCGGGCTGCTGATGGACTACATTAACGCGCGCGTGGCGTTCGTGCTGGGATTGGTGGTGTACTTTGTCGCGTCGTACATGGCGATTGCGGCGATGCCGGGGGCGTTGTGGATGGCCTATCTGGCGGCGCTGCTCAACGGCGCGGCATACGGCTGGGCGTTCACCTGCGTCGGCACGATGGTGGCGCACTATTACGGGCCGGCAGCGTTCCCGAAGCTGTACGGGACGATGACGCTGCTCGTGTCATTCTGCGCTTCGCCTGCCGGGGCAGTAGGAGGATGGATTTTCGACAAGTACAAAAGCTATACCCCGGCGTTCGAGTTGAACGCCGTGCTGGCGGCCCTGGGCATTGTTGCGATCGTGTTCGCGGCCATGCCGAAGCCGCGCAGCGACGTGGGCGTGCGGGTGTTGCAGCAGGAGGTAGCCCGATGATGCGCCGCCGCGAAATTCTGAAATCATCTCTCGTCGGCTGCGGAGCCGCACTCAGCGGCGGCTCGCTGGGTCGGCTACTCGCGGAATCCGCGGGCCCTGTGGTTGAAACAAATCTCGGTAAGTTACGCGGTGTCTCAACCGACGGCGTCTATTCCTTCAAGGGCATCCATTACGGCGCGTCCACCGATGGCTCGATGCGTTTCATGCCTCCGGTGAAGCCCGAGGCGTGGACGGGCGTCCGCGATGCGATCAACCTCGGCCCACTTGCCCCGCAGATCCTGTCGAGCGCGGCGGGCGGCTCCGACATTCGCAAAGCCATGGGCGATATCTTCGGCCCGGGCGAAATCAGCGAGGATTGCCTCGTCCTCAACGTCTGGACGCCGAGCCTGCATCGCGGCAAGCGCCCCGTGATGGTCTGGTTGCACGGCGGCGGCTTCACCGGCGGGTCGGACGGCGCGCCCACTTACGATGGCACGAATCTCGCCCACAAGCGCGACGTGGTCGTCGTTGGCCTCAATCACCGGCTGAATGTCTTCGGCTATCTCTATCTCGCCGAGCTCGGCGGCGCGAAATATGCGGACTCCGGCAACGTCGGCATGCTCGATATTGTGCTCGCGCTCGAGTGGGTGCGCGACAATATCGCGCACTTCGGCGGCGATCCCGGCAACGTCACGATCTTCGGCGAATCGGGCGGCGGCGCAAAAGTCAGCACGCTGATGGCGATGCCTCCGGCGAAGGGCCTGTTCCACAAGGCGATTGTCGAGAGCGGCTCGATGCTGAAAGCCACGTCGCGCGAAGACGCGAACAAGTCCGCCGAAAAATTCGTCGCGAAGCTGGGCATCACTCCCGATCACATCGACGATTTGCAGAAGCTGCCGATGGAAAAGCTGCTCGACGCGATGCGCTCGCTCACCGGGCCCAACTCAATCCGCCTCGGGCCCGTCGTCGACGGCCGCTCGCTGCCGCGCAATCCATTCGACCCCGACGCGCCTGCGCAATCGGCGGACGTTCCGATGCTGATCGGCACCAACGGCACCGAATCCACGCTCTTGCTCGGCATGGGAGATCCCGCGCTCTTTTCGTTGAACGAAGCGGACATGCGCGCGCGCCTGAAGGCGTATCTTCATCTCGATGATGACGCAAAGCTCGACAGCATCATCGCCACGTACCAGAAAGATCGGCCCGGTGCGACTCCGAGTGACATCTATTTTGCCGTCACCACCGACCGCATGATGCGCATGAACGCCATCACGCAGGCCGAGCGCAAAGTCGCGCAGGGCGCCGCGCCCGCCTACATGTACATCTTCGCCTGGCAGACGCCGATTCTCGATGGGCGCTTGCGCTCGCCGCACGGGATCGAGCTCGCTTTCGTTTTCGACAACACCGACAAAACGGTGGGACTAAATGGCTCTGCCCCAGACGTTGCGATTCTTGCCGACAAAATGAGCGCGGCGTGGGCCGCTTTCGCGCACACCGGCAATCCCGGCACCCGCGCGTTGCCGCACTGGCCCGCCTACGACACGAAATCTCGCGCCACCATGGTCTTCAACGACGATTGTAAGTTGGAAAATGATCCCGGCCGCGACGAACGCCTTGCACTCAGCGCCCTGCCGCCCGGCGGCGGCATGTAGGTAGTCGCCGGTTGACGCGCCTTGGCGTTTGGGTTTCCTACAGTTGGATTTTCGAGAAGAAGTAGCTCCCCACGCCCAGCAGAATCCCGGTCACGATGATCACCACCATCAGATCGGTTGTCAGGCCGTACGCGAACACCTTGCTGCACGATCCGCGCAGCCCGTCCACGCCATAACTTAGCGGATTCAGCCGCAGCCCGATCTGCAGCACCTTCGGCAGGCCTGCCGTGGGAAAGATCGCGCCCGAGAAAAAGAAAATGGGCATGATCAGGAAATTGATGATGAGCGGAAATCCCTGCATATCCTGAAGCACGGAGCCAAACACGGTCCCGATGCCCGCGAAGAGCAAAGAGATCATGAACATGAAAACGATCGCCAGGGGCAAATAAGGCGAGTTCACGATCCGAAATCCGGCGATCAGGCAAATCAGGAAAACGACGATCCCCTGCGCCATCGCCACAAGGGCGCCGCCCAGCATCCTTCCGAACACGATCTCGATTCGCGACACTGGAGCCACCAGCGTTTCCTTCAGGAACCCGAACTGCCGGTCCCAGATGATTTCGATTCCCGAAAACACCGCGTTGAACAGAATCGCCATCGAGATGATTCCCGGGGAGAGAAAGTCGAGGTAATCCCCGCCGCCCGCCCGCGCGAACATCGCCTTGAATCCGAAGCCCAGCGCCACAAGAAACAATATCGGCTGCCCGAGCGAACCGATAATGCGCGCGGGTGAGCGGATGTACCGTTTCAGTTGCCTCACGCAGAGAATATAGATCGCTCTCATCGCCGCCCCCCGCCTCTCCACGCCCGCCCCATCATCCTCATGCGATCGGTCGCGTTCGCCTCTTCGGCGCGAATGGCGTGGCCCGTCAACGCGATGAACGCATCCTCGAGGGTCGCGCTCGCCGTCTTTTCTTTCAGCGCGGTTGGCGTACCCTGCGCCACAATGTTCCCGTGATCGATCACCGCTACGTCGTTCGCCACCCGGTCGGCCTCTTCCATATAGTGCGTCGTGAAAAATACCGTCACGTTCTCATCCTTGCTCAGCTGCTGGATGTACCCCCAGATGTGATTGCGCGTCTGCGGATCGAGCCCCACGGTCGGCTCGTCGAGAAAAAGAATCCGCGGCTTGTGCAGCAGCGCGCGCGCCACTTCCAGCCGCCGCTTCATCCCGCCTGAAAATTCCTTCACGAAGTTCTTCTTCCGGTCGCCCAGCCCCACGAAATCGATCAGCATGTCGATGCGCTTTTTCCGTTCGCCGCCGGGCACGCCGTAGAGAATCCCGTGCAGGTCGAGGTTCTCGTACGCCGTCAGCTCGTCGTCAAGGCTCGGGTCCTGGAAGACGATACCGAACGACCGCCGCACCTGCTTCTGCTCCCGCGTCGGATCGTGCCCGTTCACCAGGATCTTGCCGCTCGTCGGATCGAGCACCGTCGTCAGCATCTTGATCGTCGTGGTTTTCCCCGCGCCGTTCGGCCCGAGAAATCCGAAGATCTTCCCCTCGGGCACTGTGAACGAGATATGGTTCACCGCGCAGAATTCCCCATAGTTCTTCACGAGGTCGTGCACTGAAATCATCTCGTTCATTCGTGTTTTCCCATGGCCTGAATTGGCCCACCCGGAGGCGACACAGAATACGATGTATCCACACGCGCGGGCAATTGGTTATAACGCCCAGCCGAAGCCGAAAGTTACGCGCGAATTTAGCCGCAGTTTTCTCTTGCATTCCTCGTCATTCGCGCTCGTTCAGTACCCAGTTCCTGTGTGGTCCCGGCCCCACGCGCGTCATTCTGAGGCCGCCTTCTGGCCGAAGAATCTCTCTTCGGCTTTGGCGTTGCCGGGAACGTCATCACGATAGTGCCCGAAAGAGCGTGGAGATTTCCCGGCCCCGGCTATATATTCACCCGAGCATTCTTGGCACAATTCTCAGGGGAGGCCCGCAGCAGTGACCACCGTTCGAGAAGCGACCTACGAAGTGCTCCGCGATCTCGGGATGACCACGATCTTCGGCAATCCCGGATCAAGCGAGCTGCCCTTCCTCAAGGACATGCCCTCCGATTTCCAGTACGTTCTAGGCTTACACGAGCGCGTCGCCGCGGGCATGGCGCTCGGCTACGCCATGGCGCGCAACGAAGCCGCCTTCGTGAACCTGCATTCGATCGCCAGCGTCGGAAACGGCCTTTCCGCCCTCATCGACGCGCACCTCTGCGAGGCTCCTCTCGTCGTCACCACCGGCCAGCAGGATCGCCGCCAGATTCTCGCCGAGCCTTTCCTCGTGAGCCGCGCGGTTGAGGTCGTGAAGCCGTACGTGAAATGGGCCTACGAGCCGCTGCGCCCAGAAGACGTTCCCGCGGCCATCGCGCGCGCCTATCACCTCGCGATGCTGCCGCCGCGCGGCCCGGTTTTTCTCTCGATCCCGATGGACGATTGGAACAAGCCCTGCCAGCCGGTCATCGCGCGCAAGGTGAGCCAATCCGTCTCACCCGATCCCGCGCTGCTCGACGAAGTCGTCCGCGCGATCGATTCGAGCCGCAATCTCGCGCTCGTCACCGGCTCGCAGATCGAGCAGGATGGCGCGTTCCACGATGTCGTCACGCTTGCCGAGCGCCTCAATGCCGACGTTTACGCCGAGCCCATCGCGCCGCGCTGGGCATTTCCGCGCAGTCATCGCCTGTTTCGCGGCGGCCTGCTGCCAGCGCAAAAGCCGCTCGCCGAGCAGCTCGCCGCCTACGATACGGTCGTCGTCCTCGGCGCCCCCGTTTTTCTCTATTACGCGTATGTTCCCGGCGATCCGATCGCTCCCGGCACGAAGCTGTTCCAGGTCACGAATTCGACGCGCGACGCATCCGCGGCGCTTGCCGGAACGAGCATTGTCGGCAACATCTCGGTCGCCGCAAAATATCTCGCGCAGCGTGTAAAGCCCGTCGAGCGCAGCGTCGTTCCGTGCCCGAAGCCTCCCGAACCGCGCCCCGAATATCCGATCACGACCGCCTATCTTTTCAGCGTGCTCAATAAGCTGCTGCCGCGCGACGCCATCCTCTCCGAGGAGTGCCCATCATCGAAAGGCGATCTCGACCGCTACATCCAGCTCGATGAGCCCGGCTCGTTCTATTCCGTCCGCAGCGGCATTCTCGGCTTCGGCTTGCCCGCGGCCGTCGGCTTGCAGCTCGCCCATCCCAATCGCCGCGTCGTCTGCCCGGTAGGCGACGGCTCCGCCCAGTATTCGATTCAGGCACTGTGGTCGGCTGTGCAGCAGAAGGCGCCGGTGGTTTTTCTCGTCGTCAGCAATGGAAATTATTCGGCGCTGAAAGGCTTCCGCGATTTCACGCAGGTAGGCAAGAACGTCCCCGGAATTGACATCCCCGGAATCGACATCGTCAAAATCGCCCAAGGCTACGGAATGGCCGCACGCGATGTCGACCGCCCCGAAGATCTCGAGCCAGCCCTGAAAGCCGCGCTCGCGTCAAAGGAACCGTATCTCGTCAGCGTCAACGTCGCCCAAGGCGGCCAAAAAACAATGGGCATGGACCAGTCCGTAAACCCGCCCAACTACGGATAGCGTTACCCCAGGCGTTGGCTGTCATTCCGAGTGAGTCCCGTGCGCATTTGTCCTTCCCGCGGTTTTTGCGGGCACGGGACGCAGCGAGGAATCTGCTTTTTCGTTGAATCAACGACGACCGGATCGACCTACGCCTTAGCGCTCGACGCCTTTCGCTTCTCGATCTCTTCCATCGCGATGTGAAACCCGGTGTTCGCCACCGGCACGCCCGCGTAAATCCCCGCCTGCAGCAGCAGCTCCTTCAAATCGCACGGCTCGAATCCATGCTCGAGCGCCGCGTGGACGTGCATCCGAAATTCCTCCCAGCGTCCCAGCGAAGCCATCATCGCCAGCACCAGCAGGCGCCGCGTCCGTTTGTCGAGCCCCGGCCGCGTCCAGATCGTGCCCCACGCGTAGCGCGCGATCAGCTCCTGAAACTCGCGATTGAAATCCGTGGTCGCCGCGATCGAACGCTCCACGTGCCCATCGCCCAGCACCGCCCGCCGCATGGCGAAGCCTTCGTCGATCGGATCGGTATAGTTGCCCGGCGCAGCCTTGGGCAGCAGCAGATCGTAAATCGCCGCCGTGAAAGATCGCGGCCGCTCCACATTCGAAAGGTGCGCCGTCGGCAGATGCAGCACGCGCGCCCCGGAAATCCCGCGCGCCAGAATTTCGCCGTGCCCCATCCACGGTGTCGATACGTCGCGGTCCCCGACGACCACCAGCGTCGGCACGCGAATCTTCGCGAGCAGCGCCGTGTGATCCATATCGCGAATCGCCGCGCAGCAGCCGGCGTAGCCCACGGGATCGGTCCCCAGAATCACCGCGCGGATCGAGCTCGCGTAGACGTTGCCTTCCGCCAGCGTCTCGGGCGAAAAGAATCGCTGCATCGCGCCGTCGGCAATCGCGGCCATCCCGCCTTCGAGCACCACGCGCCGCCGCTCATCCCAGAATGATTTCGGCCCGATACGTGACGAAGTATTCGCCAGAATCAGCCCGGTAAGCCGGTCGCCGGCGTTCGCGCCGAGCCACTGCCCGATCGCTCCGCCAAGCGAGAGCCCGCAAAACGCGAACTTCGAAATCCCCAGCGCATCGACGAGGCCGAGCGCGTCGCGCCCCAGCAACTCGATCGAATAATCGCCCTTCGGCGCATCCGACGCTCCATGCCCGCGCGTGTCGTAGCGCAGCAGCTGAAAATGTTGCAACAGGTCGGGCGCTTGCTGCGCCCAGAGGCTCAGGTCGCATCCGATCGAATGCGAAAGGACAATCACCGGCCGCCCAGCATTCCCTTCGAGCCGGTAAAACACGCGCGTGTTGTCAATCGTCGCGAACGGCATCGCTTCTAGCGCTTCCTCGGTTTCGAATCCTCGCGGCCTTCGCTCACCAGCAGCCGCTTCCGCATCTCTTCCGCTGCGCCCAGATACTTTTCTGGCGTTTCGAGATCGCGCAGCGCCCTGCTGCCGAGCACTCGCGCTACCTCCGGAATTTCGCCGAGCACTTCCCTCAGCGTGCGGCCTTCCTCTTCGCAGCGCCGCGCTGCCTCGCCCACAAGTTCCTGCGCCGCGTCCCGGCCCAGCTTCGCCGCCAGCAGCATTGCCGCCTTCTCCGCGAAGACGCTCCCGCCCGTGGCCTCGATATTCGCGCGCATCTGTTCGGCGTCGATCTCGAGCCCGCCGGCCGCTTCAGCCATCGACGCAATCGCCAGTCCGGTCGATTGAATCACGCCCGCTACCGTCGGCCACTCTGCCTGCCAGCCTCCCACGCCGCGCTCGTGCTCCTGCACCATGCCCGCGAGAAACGCCGCCACCAGCCCCGGCACGCGATTCGCCGCCGCGAGCGTCAAGGCCGACGCGATCGGGTTGCGCTTTTGCGGCATCGTCGAAGATCCGCCCCGTCCTTCGCCTTCCGGCTCGGCCGCTTCACCAACTTCGCCCTGCATCAGCAAGCTGATATCGCGCGCCATTTTACCGAGGGTGCCGGTCAGCACGCCGCACGCTGCCACCAGCGCCGCCAGCCGGTCGCGGTGCGCGTGCCACGGCGCATCGGGAAAGCCGAGGCCCAGTTCCTTCGCCATCGCGCGCCCCACGTCGAAGCCCTTTTCGCCCAGCGCCGCCAGCGTTCCGCTCGCGCCGCCAAACTGCAAAATCAGCGCGTCCTGAAACGCATCATCGAGCCACAGCCGGCCTCGCCGAATGGCCGCGAGCCACCCCGCCGCCTTCAGTCCAAACGTCACGGGCGGCGCCGCCTGCAAGAGCGTCCGCCCCAGCATCACGGTGTTTCGATGCTGATCGGAGAGCCGCTGAAGCGCCGCTTCGAGGTGCGAAAGATCGGTCGCGAAAATCGGCTGCGCGCGCTTCAGCAACAGCATCAAGCCCGTGTCGGCCACGTCCTGGCTCGTCGCGCCCCAATGCACCCAGCGCGCGGCCTCCGCATCTTTCGCGCCCACTTTCGTCGTCAGCGCCTTTGCCAGCGGAATGCCCGGAGTGCCCCCACGCAGCGTTTGGCGCGCAATCGCCGCCACATCGAAATTGCCGGCCTTGGCCGCCGCTTGAATCGCATCCGCCGCGCCCGCCGGCACGATGCCGAGGCGCGCTTCCGCCCGCGCGAGCGCCACCTCGAAATCCAGCATCGCCTGCAGAAGGGAATCGTCGGAGAACAAATCGGCCAGCGGCCCCGTGGTTGCAAGACTATCGATTAGCCGCGCCGGCACGCAGTTCCTCTTTCTCGCGCGAAGCGCCCGCGCATCGCGCAATCACACGTCGAAGAAAACAGTTTCGTTCTCGCCGCTCAGATGGATATCGAACCGCCACGCGCCCGGCTGATTCGCCACCGGATGTGCCATCAGCGTCTCGCGCCGATCTTTCGGGACGAGCGCCAGCACCGGATCTTTCTCGTTCGCCGGGTCGCCGGCAAAATAGATTCGCGTCGGCAGCCGCCGCAAAATCCCCCGCGCGAGCACCGAAACTGCCAGGTGCGGCGCTTGCATCGTGCCATTCGGCCCCGGGACATGCCCCGGCTTGATCGTCTCGAACACGCACACCCCATTTTCGTCCGTCGCCTGCCGCCCGAAGCCCAGAAAATCCGGATCGACCGGCTTATCCTGCGTGTCGTCGGGATGGTTGTACTTCCCCTCTGCGTTCGCCTGCCAGATTTCGATCAGCGCCTCGTCCACGCCTTGGCCTTCGCCATCGAACATCGCGCACATCAGCTTCACGCGTTCGCCCGGCGTGTTGGGTCCCGCAATATGCTCCACGGAGTGACCGCCGGCGAGGCTGATCGCGAAGTACGGCCCCACGGTTTGCCACGGCGTCGGTATCAGTTCGATGTCCATGTGGTCCGCTATTTCGCTTCGAAGGGCGTCGCTTCGCGCCCGCGCAATACGATGTCGAATCGAAACCCGAGCGCCCAATCCGGCTGCGTCAGATCGATCTCGAATTTCGAAATTAGCCTCTGCCGCGCTTTGTCGTCCGGCAGCGAATTCATGATCGGATCGAAAGGGAAGAGCGGATCGCCCGGGAAATACATCTGCGTCACCAGGCGCGTCGCGAAAGCCGTCCCGAAAAGCGAAAAGTGAATATGCGCCGGCCGCCAAGCGTTCGGATGATTGCCCCATGGATACGGCCCCGGCTTGATGGTCGTGAACCGGTAGTTGCCCTGCGCGTCGGTCAGCGTCCGCCCGGCGCCTGTGAAATTCGGATCGAGCGGCGCGGGATGCTCGTCCGCTTTGTGCCGGTAGCGCCCGGCGGAGTTGCACTGCCAAATCTCGATTAGCGTGTGCGGCACGGGACGCCCGTTGTCGTCGACCACGCGCCCGGTCACGATGATGCGTTCGCCGATCGGCTCGCCCTCGCCCTGCCGCGTCAGGTCGTTGTCCGTTTCCTCGATGTCGCCGTGCCCGTAGACCGGCCCGGTCACCTCGGAAAGCGTGTGCGGCAGCAGAATCAGCGCATTGCGCGGGCTGCGCAGCAGCGTCGAACGATACGCCGGATACAGCAGCGGCGGCTGCGTGCCCTCCGGATACCGCCGGTACGGCGCAACTACGACCGGCGCGCTTGCCCGTTCGACCGAACTCTGTGGTTTGGAAGTAATAGCTGCCCCCAGACGACGCCAGCGCCAGTATACACAAGTCCGCCGGAGCGGACGCCATCGGGGGTTTCGCGCAAATCTCGAAGAGGAGAGATCAGCTCGTGAGGGCCTTGCGCATTCGTTCGTACGTAGTCGAAAGCTCTTCCGGCTCGACGCGCGTTTCGCCCACCACGGTCATGAAATTTGCATCGCCCGACCATCGCGCCAGCACGTGCAAATGAAGATGCCCGGTGATGCCCGCGCCGGCCGCGCGTCCCAGGTTCATGCCGAGATTGAATCCCTCGGGGCGATAGGTCCGGTCGAGCGCCGTCTGCACGCGCTGCGCTAGCTGCATCATCTCTGCAAGCGTCTCCGCATCGACGGCTGCGAAGTCCGCGATATGCGCATAGGGAACTACCATCACGTGCCCAGAGGTATACGGATAGCGGTTGAGGATGACGAAATTCTTCTCGCCCCGCAGGACGATCAGCGTTTCCGAGTCGTTCTTTGCTGCCAGCGCGTCGCAGAAAACGCAGCGGTCATCCTTCGACGCATTGGCGATATACCGGTACCGCCACGGCGTCCAAAGATAGTCCATCCGCCTTAGTCTCGCGCCGGCTCGGACGAACCCGCCGCAGCGCCCGCCGCCTGCGGATTGTTGACGTGATCCTTCAGTTCTTTGCTGGGCTTGAAATAGGGGATCTTCTTCGGCGGCACTTCCACTTTCGCCCCGGTCTTCGGATTCCGGCCCGTGCGTCCGCGCCGCTGCCGCGTGCGAAAGCTTCCGAACCCGCGAATCTCGATCTTATCGTCGCCTTGCAGGGCGGTGATGATGCTCTCGAAGATCGTCTCGACCACCGCTTCCGATTCCTTCCGCGGCAGTTCCGTCACCCGCGTAACTTCTTCGACGAGATCGGCTTTCGTCACCGTGTTATGGTCTTTGTTGTCGCGCTCTCCCGGACCTTCTGCCATCTGTTGAACAGCCTCCTCTCAGCATTCGTGCATGGCCGTTTGCGCGCCGGGTGGGGTCGCCGCACAATCCCTGCATATCACCAAATGAGTACGACGTAAATGATTTTACTTTCGGAAACGCCCTTGTGAGCCTTTTAAGGGCCCGCCCTCTGGCTTGCAAAAACGCGGCCGCGCCGGCCCGGATGAGCCGCCTAGGACGACGACTGGCGCTTGGCCATAATCGCGTCGCCGATCGTCGCATTCGGCGACGACTTCGACGACCGGAATGTTTCCATCTCCTGCCGCTCCACCTGTTTCTGCGCCGCGCGATAACTCAGGCTGATCTTTCGCTGTTCCGGTTCCAGCCGCAGGACTTTGAACTCGTACGTCTGCCCAGGAGAAAGCACAGCGTTCACGCGTTCGGCGCGAGAGCCCTTCACTTTACTATCGCGGTTGTCGCGGTCGCCTTTCGGCCGTCGTTCCTCGACCTCCGAGACGTGGCACAGCCCCTCGATGCCTTCGGCCAGTTCCACGAACGCCCCGAAATCCGTCGTCCGCGCCACCTTGCCCTTGAGGACTTCGCCGATCTTATGTTCCGCGAACCAGTTCGCCCAGATGTCGTTCACCTGCTTGATGCCCAGCGAAAGCCGCCGGTTCTGCGAGTCCACTTTCAGCACGCGCGCTTCGATCTTGTCGCCCTTCTTGAATTTCTCGCTCGGATGTTTGATGCGTTCGGTCCAGCTCACGTCACTGATGTGGATCAGCCCTTCCATGCCTTCTTCGATTTCGACGAACGCTCCGAAGTCCGCCAGATTCCGCACGCGCCCGCTCACAAGCGAACCCACCGGATACTTCTCCGCCGCCAGTTCCCACGGATCGGGCAGCGTCTGTTTCAATCCGAGCGAAATCCGCCGCTGGTCCGTCTTCACTTCGAGCACCACTACCTCGACTTCGTCGCCCACCTTCACGATTTTCGATGGGTGCTTCACGTGTTTCGACCAGCTCATCTCGCTCACGTGGACGAGCCCTTCGACGCCCGGCTCAATCTGCACGAACGCGCCGTAGTCCGTCACGCCCACAATTTTCCCCTGCAGCCGCATTCCGGTCGGGAACCGCTCCGGCACCGTCGCCCACGGATCGGGCAGCAGTTGCTTCCGCCCCAGCGAAATCCGCTGCTTTTCCTTGTCGAATTTCAGGATTTGGACCTGAATCTCGTCGCCCGGCTTCACGATCGACGAAGGATGCGGCACGCGGCCCCACACCAAGTCACTCACGTGTAGAAGTCCGTCCATTCCGCCCAGATCGACGAACACTCCGTAGTCCGTCACGTTTTTCACGTGCCCGTTCACGATCGCGCCTTCGGAAAGCGTCGACGCCAGCGCGTCCCGCTTGGCCTTCTGCTCTTCTTCCAGAATCGCGCGCCGGCTCACCACCACGTTCCCGCGCTTGCGGTTCAGCTTCAGCACGCGCACTTCGATCTCGCGGTCTTTCCATCCCTCGAGATCGTGCACCGGCCTCAACTCGATCTGCGACGCGGGCAGAAACGCGCGCACGCCGATATCCACCACCAGCCCGCCCTTGATCCGCTCCAGAATTTTTCCGTCGACGTTCGTGTGCTCGCGATACGATTTCTCGATCCGCTCCCACACGCGCCGTCGGTGCGCCCGCACGTGCGATAGCAGGACGTAGCCGTCCTTCTGCTCGTGCAGCCGCTCGACCTCAATCGTCTGCCCTGCGCCGAATTCGATCGGCGCGCCCGAATCCAAAAATTCCTGCGCCGGAACCAGCCCTTCGAACTTCCCGCCTACGTCCACCACCACGCCCGCTTCCGTCACTGCCAGCACGCGCCCGTCGAAAATCTCGCCCTCCGCTGCCGCAGGCTCTGGCGCGGAAAACTGATCCATCAGCTGGTCCATCGTTTCGAGAGTTTCGGCCTGTTCGGACTCCGCCGCAGCCGGCTCCGTGGCTACCCCGGCCACCGCTTCGCTGGAATCCGCCTCTTCCGCGTCATCCACCATGGACGTTCGTTCCCGTGCCGGTGCCACACCCGTAGCGGCTCCTGCGCCATCCTGCGGGATCGCGCTCATGGGTATTGACGCACCAGTTACGTTCTCAGCCGTGGGTTCGGCTGGTGCGCCGTCGATAGCAGATGGTTGTAGGTTCGGGTCGTTTTCGGGTGACATGCGGAGCGGCCTCCGTAAGGCTTCCTGCCCTGCTTACCGAGGGTACGGCCTCGGTCACTCCACCCTGATTGGGGGCTAGAGCATGAAGGGGATAAAGCGACCAAACTCCCGGCGCTTCACCGACTGAAATGATACGCGTCCGATTTGTGCCTTGTCAATGAAACCCGCTGTGAAATCCTGCTTGCGCGGCCGCGCGCGGGGCAAGGCTTCATGGACCGGTTCGCAGGTTTTCTACGAGGAAGCAGATCAAATCAACTCAGCGCGGATTCAGCTTCGGGGATCGTCGCGTAAGTATCGAACAAAGCATCGACGCCGACGATTTGCAGCACGTTTCGCACCCGGTGATTCAGCCCGACGAATGCCAGCTTGCGCCCGCCTTTGGTGCACGAGACGTACACGCGCACCAGTGCGCCCACGGCCATCGAATCGACGGAAGGCACCTCCGTCAGGTCAATCACCAGCGCGCGCGCCGGCGCAGCGTTCACCGCTTCCTGCAACGCAGATGACGTCGCGTGCGTGATCGCGCCCTTCACGCTGAGGATGTGGACACCCGCGTTCGTTCCCGCGCGCCCCGCAATCTGAAATGATCCCGCCGACATGACGCGGCATTCTAGCCTGTTCCACATCCGAAAGCGAGCCGCCGGCAGGCAGGTGGAAGCGTGAGCCTTTAGGCTCGCGAAAAAGCGCAGCGATAAAAGGGGCTTCAGCCGCGGGCCGTTGTCGTTGCCTTCGACTTTCCGGGTGCCCCATCCTCGGTTTGTGAGGGTGGGGCCTTTGCGCCCAACCAGCAACCGTTCACATTTCGATTCCCAAAACGAGCTGGCCATGCAAACTCTCCGTCGGAGATCATCAGCGCACTCTTCGAGCGAAATGCGCCGCACAAACCCGCGCTGCCGCAATCGCCATCTCGTAAGGTATAATCCGCCACTTCATATCGCCCGAGGAGACTCACCGTGGCCGAGTGGCATTACGCGCAAGCCGATCCTTCCGATGAACTGGCTCAGCTCTCCCTTTATTCCATGAAGAAGCATCAGGACGGCCGCGAGATCGAGTTCCGCATCACCGTGCGCGAATATGCCGTGAAGCCCGCTGGCCAGCATGCGCGTTTTTTCGCGGAAGCGGATAAACACGTCAACCAGAAGCTTGCCGCGATCCTGCCCCATGGTTGGGGCCATTCGGCGCTTGAAGCGTTGTCGGATTGTATGCGCATGATCCATCAATTCCCGTACGAGGAATAGCGCCCGGAGACCCTCATCATGAAATTCGCAAAAAAACAGATCGAGCCGGGCATCGTGATCATCGAAATGACGGGCCGGTTCGTCATGGGTCCCGATTGCCAGCAGGTCGACCGCGAAATTGACGCGCACCTCCTTCGCGACGAAAAGAGCTTCATCTTCGATCTTTCCGCCGTCGATCACGTCGATAGCGCCGCCGTCGGACAAATCGTCAGAAGCTACTCCAAGCTGAAAAAATCCGGCGGGACTCTGCGCCTGGCAGGTGTGAAAGGCATGGTCGATGGCGTGCTGAAGCTCACGCAGGTCCACAAAGTAATCGAAATCTTCCCCACGGCAGAAGAGGCCGCAAAGGACTTCCCGCCGCATCAGTAGCGCACGGCTCTCGCAGGAAATCTTTCGTTCGTAAATACCGCCGCGTTATCTATACTGTCCGAACTCCAGTTGACGGGGACCTATGGCGATCAAGTCTGGCAAGCACTTGGGCCCCTATGAAATCCTTGCTCCTCTTGGCGCTGGCGGCATAGGAGAAGTTGAGCCGTCTTGGCGGCGTCCGAGCCGCCAGGCGAAATCCCGAGCGGAGCGAGGAATCTCGTGCTGAACGCCGGAACCAAACTTGGCGTGTACGAAATCGTGTCCCCACTCGGTGCGGGCGGGATGGGAGAAGTCTATCGCGCGCACGATTCCAAGCTTGGGCGCGACGTCGCCCTGAAGGTCCTGCCCGACCCATTCGCGCACGACGCTGAACGCATGGCCCGCTTCCAGCGCGAAGCGAAATTTCTCGCCTCGCTCAATCACTCGAACATCGCTTCGATTTATGGCTTCGAAGATTCCGGCAGCACGCGCGCTCTCGTGATGGAGCTCGTCGAAGGGCCCACTCTCGCCGACCGGCTCAAATCCGGCCCGCTTCCCATGGACGATGTGCTGCTGATCGCGAAACAGATGTGCGACGCCCTCGAATATGCGCACGAGCACGGCATCGTGCATCGCGATCTGAAACCCGCCAACATCAAAGTAACGCGCGACGACACGGTGAAGATTCTCGATTTCGGCCTCGCCAAAGCAATCGAAGGCGACGCCGCATCAACCGACATCGCCAACTCGCCCACGATCAGCCGCATGGCCACGCAAGCGGGCGTCCTTCTCGGCACGGCCGCCTACATGAGCCCCGAGCAGGCGAAGGGCAAAGTCGTCGACCGCCGCGCGGACATTTGGGCCTTCGGCTGCGTCCTCTACGAAATGCTGACGGGCAAGATGGCTTTCGGCGGCGAGGTGGTCACGGAAACATTGGCCGCCGTATTGAAGAACGATCCCGATTGGTCCCTCCTTCCCGCCGCCACGCCGATGCGCGTCCGCGTTCTCTTGCAGCGCTGCCTGCAAAAAGATCCCAAGCAGCGCCTGCGCGACATCGGCGACGCCCGCATCTCGCTCGACGAAGTGATTGCAGGAGCGCCGGACACCCCTCTATCGCTCGCCGCAGGGGCGGCCGCGGCGAAGAGACCCTGGTGGATCTGGCTCGTCTCCGGGGTCGCAGTCCTTTTCATCCTGGCGACGGCCGCGTTGGCGTTTCTCTACTTCCGCCAGGGCCAGAGGCCGGCCGCAGCGCAAGCGGTACGCTTCGAAGTTCCGCTGCCGGATAAGACCACCGTCACGGGTGGCGCGCCCAGCCTTTCGCCCGACGGCCGCAAGCTCGCATTCATTGTTGCGGGCGCCGACGGCCAAAGCCGCCTCTGGGTCCGCTCGCTCGATACGCTCGAAGTCAGGCTCCTCGAAGGTACCGAAGGCGCGAGCGGCTGGCCGTTTTGGTCGCCAGACAATGCCTCGATTGCTTTTTCTACTCCCCGCAAGCTGATGAAGGTCGACGTTTCTGGTGGGTCTCCGCAACCGCTGTGCGACGTTTCCTCGATTGGTTTTGGCGGCGTATGGACGACCGATCACAAGATCATATTTTCGGTTCTCGGACAACTTCTGCAAGTGCCTGACTTTGGCGGGACGCCTTCACCGATTGGCTCAGGCACCGCTGGTTTTCCATCGCTACTGCCGGATGGGCGGCACTTCCTCTATACGGTGGGTCCGCCGAGTGCGCCAAACGCCGGAACCTACGTCAGCACTCTGGATTCGAAGCCGGGAGAAGAGCCTCTCAAGCTGTTGTCAGGTGACACGTCCCAACCATCCTACGTGCCTTCCTCGGACCCGGGGCTTGGTTATCTGCTGTACGTGCGCGGGTCGGGGACGAACGGAGCACCCGGTACATTGATAGCGCTCCCATTTGACCCGCAGCGGCTGAAATTCGCCGGCGAGCCGATTGTTGTTGCCGAGCAAGTCCAGAGCTTCTCCGTCTCTACAACCGGCGTCTTGGCCTACTGGAGTGGAACCTCAAGCATGAGCGGACCGAGCAGGGGCAACATCCAGGGCCGGTTGACCTGGTTCGACAGAAGCGGCAAGCCATTGAGTGCGATCGGCGACGAGGGTTTGTATCGAACGCTTGCGATTTCGCCCGACGGAAAACAGGTCGCTTTCGAGCGCGCCGATCCTCAAAATGTGTCCAGTCGAAATATCTGGCTCTACGATTTCGCTCGCGGTGTCACCACGCGGTTCACGTTTGACTCCGGCTGGGACGGCAACCCTGTCTGGTCCCCCGACGGCAGTCACATCGCATTTGCGAGTTTGAGGGGCTCGTTCTTTGATCTGTACCAGAAGACTTCGAATCTTGCGGGCGAGGACGAGCTCTTGTTCAAGTCCGATGCCCACAAGCTTACGAGTAGCTGGTCGCCCGACGGGCGCTTCCTCCTCTTTTACAACGCCGTGGGGACCACTCACGTGTGGGTGCTTCCGCTCGCCGATAACCCGGACGATCGCAAGCCCTACCCGCTCGAGCAATCCAACTTCCCCCAAGCGATGGGCCGTTTTTCTCCGGACGGGCGTTGGATTGCCTACCAGTCCGCTGAATCCGGCAAAGACGAAATCTACGTGCGGCCGTTCGAAGGTGGGTCTTCCGCTGCAGGTGGCGCGCAGATCACCGGCAAGTGGATGGTTTCCAAAGACGGCGGAGGAACTCCGCTCTGGCGCCGCGACGGCATGGAGCTTTTCTATCTCTCCCTGGGCGGAATGGCGATGGCCGTTGACGTCAACACCAAGGGCGTCTTCCAGGCCGGCATTCCAAAGCCCCTTTTCAAGGTAACTTCCGGCCTGGTCTATTGGGATGTCACCTCGGACGGAAAGCGATTTCTGATGCCCTCACCGTCGAATTCGCCCGCGCCAAATGCCACCGCCCCGTTCACCATCGTGCTCAATTGGCAGGCGGGGCTGAAGAAATGACGCTCGCGGCGGGGACGAGACTCGGCCCATACGAAATCGTCGCGCTGGTCGGCAGCGGCGGGATGGGCGAAGTCTACCGGGCGCGGGATGCGAAACTCGGCCGCGACGTGGCGCTGAAGGTGTTGCCCGAGGCGTTCGCGCGCGACGCGGAACGCATGGCGCGATTCCAGCGCGAAGCCAAAGTCCTCGCCTCGCTCGATCATCCCAATATTGCTTCGATCTACGGCCTCGAAGATTCCAGCAGCACGCATGCTCTAGTGATGCAGCTGGTGGAAGGCCCAACACTCGCCGACCGCATCAAGCCAGGTCCCATTCCAATCGATGAGTCTCTGCGCATCGCGAAGCAAATCGCCGAAGCGCTCGAATACGCGCACGAGCGCGGCATCGTTCATCGGGATCTGAAGCCGGCAAACGTGAAAGTGACGCCGGATGACGTGGTGAAGGTCCTCGATTTCGGCCTCGCCAAGGCGCTCGAAGGCGACGTGTCCTCGATCGACATTTCCACTTCTCCGACGATCAGCCGGCTGGCGACGCAGGCGGGCGTGCTGCTGGGCACGGCGGCGTACATGTCACCGGAGCAGGCCAAGGGGAAATCGGTGGATCGCCGCGCGGACATCTGGGCGTTCGGCTGCGTGCTGTACGAGATGCTGACAGGGCAGCAGACTTTCACGGGCGAAGCAGTGACGGACACGCTGGCGGCGGTGATTCGCGCGGAACCGGACTGGTCGCAGCTTCCCCCAGCCACTCCGATCCGGGCTCGCGTTCTCTTGCAGCGCTGCCTGCAAAAAGACCCGAAGCAACGGCTGCAAGCCATCGGCGACGCGCGGCTTTCGCTTGACGAAGTTCTGTCCGGAGCGTCGGACCCGGCCCTCGCGGGCGCTTCGCAAGCCGCAGCGCCGCTCTGGCGCCGCACGTTACCGTGGGCCGTGGCGGCGTTGCTGTTCGTCACACTGGCGCCCATCGCGTTCCTGTATTTTCGCGAAGCTCCGGCCGCGCCGGCAAAACTGGCCCGTTTCCAGATCCCGCTGCCTGAGAAGACGACCTTCGGAATCTCTGGAAACTTCGCGCTATCACCAAACGGCCGCCAGTTGGCATTCACAGCGATCGGAGCGGATGGCGTGCAGCGCCTGTGGCTTCGCCCTCTTGATTCGCTCGAAGCGCGGCCTCTCGCCGGCGCGGACTTGGGAAGCAGCCCGATTCCTCCATTTTTCTGGTCGCCTGACAGCCGGTTCATCGCCTTCAACGGCGGCGGAAAGCTTCAGAAGATCGACATCTCGGGTGGCCCTGCTCAGACGCTATGCGACGTTCGTGGAAACGCGGTGGGCGGTTCCTGGAACCGCGATGGCGTCATTATTTTCGCGGAATCCCCTGGACCCGTGATGCGGGTCTCTGCGGAGGGCGGCTCCGCCACTCCAGTCACCGCTTTCGACCCTTCGCGAGGCGATATCACCGACGCGTTCCCGGTCTTCTTTCCCGATGGCCGCCATTTCATCTATATCCATGACGCGGCAACGCCGGGGGACACGGGCACTTTTGTAGGTTCGCTTGATGCCAAACCGGAAGAGCAACCCGTGAAAAAGTTCACGGGCCTTTATGAGTCCTACGCGCCGTCTTCCGATCCTGACTCCGGGTACTTGTTTTCCCTGCGCAACGGAGCCTTCCTTGTTCAAGCGCTCGACAACAAACGGTTGGAAGTGATCGGCGAACCTGTCGCACTTGATGAGCTGCCATCGGTTGTCGGTTTTTCGATTTCGGACACGGGTGTCCTGGTGTACCGGACAGGGATTTCAGTCAACTCCGATCCTGCAGCGATTGTTCAAGGTCAACTGACGTGGTTTGACAGGCAGGGAAAAACTCTCGGAGAACTTGGCGATCCCGACCTCTACCGCTCGCTGGCAATCTCGCCCGATGGGAAGCGCGTCGCTTTCGAGCGCGTCGATCCTCAAACTGGGGGCCGGAACATCTGGCTGTATGAGTTCGCGCGGGGCGTGACCACGCGTTTCACCTTCGATCCGATCTGGGACTCCGATCCAGTCTGGTCACCGGACGGCGGGCGCATCGCGTTCGCCGCCCTTCGTGGCGGGCCGATCGATCTCTATGCAAGGGAATCCAACTTGTCCGGCCAGGATGAGCTGCTCTTCAAATCGCATAACTACAAGTTCCCGACCAGTTGGTCGCCCGACGGACGGTTCCTGTTGTACGAGTCCTCTGGCGTCAATGAAGGGGCGAGTCACGTTTGGGCACTCCCGCTCAAGGGCGGGCCCGGGGACCGCAAGCCTGTCGCGCTGGTAACCGACGACTTCGCCGAGGCGAGCGGCCGCTTTTCGCCGGACGGGCGTTGGGTCGCCTACCAGTCCAATGAGTCCGGCAGGGACGAAATCTACGTGCAATCTTTCGACATTTCTTCCGCCGCAGGGGCTCCGTCTGCTGTGGGAACTCCGACGGGGAAGTGGCAGGTATCAAAGGGTGGTGGAATCAGCCCGCTTTGGCGCGGCGATGGTAAGGAGTTGTTCTACTTGTCGCCGGATGGAATGGCTACGGCGGTAGAGGTCGGTAGCAGCGGCGGGTTTCAGGCAGGCGTGCCCAAAGCGCTGTTCAAGGTACCGAGCGGCGTCGTGTATTGGGATGTTGCCCCGGATGGCAAGCGGTTCCTGATGCCTGCGCCTTCAGCTGCCGGCGTCGCGACGCCCTTCACAGTCGTGCTGAACTGGCAGGCCGGGCTGAAGAAATGACGCTTGCGGCGGAGGGGATCCGCCCGTGCAAATCCCTTTCCGCCGCAATGTAATGCCTCCGCTTTCTGAGTAGCGTCAATCGACCGTGATGCGCGTGCCGGCAGTTGTCCCCTTCACCTCCGCGATGGGTGCTCCAGTGCCGTATACGTCGGTGCCGTCGAACAGCTTGAAATCGAAGTTGCCTTTGTAGGTTTTGCCGTTCGCCGCGACCGTATCCGTCTCATCCACGGTGAAGACGTTTGCAACGCTGCCGTCCGGAGCGAACATCAGCCCGATATGGTGCAGTTTGACGTTGCCGTGGCCGAGATCTTTCCAGACTCCGAAACAGATATTTCCACCGTCGGGCGCCAGAAACGCGTTTTCGAATTCCGTTCCGTCCCCGTGCCAGGTCTTGTAGGACTCGAGGAACGGGAAGGGCGGTGTTGCAGGCGCTGGCGGAGGGAAATTGTAATCGTACGTTGCGGTGTAGTTCAGATGCCACAAACCCACGATGCTGACGGGCTCGTTTGGTCCTCCCGCGTCCTGGTTCGACGAGTCATCCGCGTGAGGGCTAACGTAGGCAAGGGCTCCCGCGTAAGGAACGGCGCAGCCGGCGGCTTTGGCGCCGGAAGCGGTGAACAGAAGCCCCAACCCTACCAATACAACAAGAGCGGATAGCCGCCCGCTCCGAAGCACTGCGATACTGCTGACCTGCTTCGCTTTCATTCCAGTTCTCCTCTCGTCTTGTTTCTGGGCCGCGCGTCTCGCTCATCTCCACGAGTCCGCATAGTGCCTTTGCCCTATCAAGCGAGAAAACGCGGCAAATCGGCTCACGAGATTGAAGATTTTCCCCACGGGAGTGCGCCGGATAGAGCCCTCACCAGATAGCCGGGCAGATTGACTTTATCGGGTCCGGGAGGATACCTTCTGCTCAATGAGTCGTGGCTCCTTGTCGGCGGGAGGGCGTGTGTCCATGGCTTCCTCTGTCCGAATTAGTAAGCTGCTTGCCGAGTGGGGGCAGGGCGACGAGAAAGCGCGCGATGAGCTGATACCCGTGGTTTACGACGAGTTGCGCCGCCTGGCGCGCCGCCGTCTCCGGCAGGAGCGTCCCGACCACACCCTGCAGAGCGCCGCCTTGGTCAACGAGGCCTATCTGCGCCTGGCTCGCCAGAACGCGCCTCAATGGCAAAACCGCGCTCACTTCTTCGGCGTGGCCGCCCAATTGATGCGTCACATTTTGGTCGATCATGCCCGCAATCGCCTCGCCGCCAAGCGCGGCGCCGGCGCTCCTCGCCTCTCTCTGGAACCCGAACTCGCCCCGGCCCCCGCGCGGGAGCCAGGTATCGATCTCGTCGCGCTCGATGACGCCCTCGGCAAGCTGGCCGCATTGGACGCGCAGCAGGTTCGCCTGATCGAGCTGAGGTTTTTCGGAGGCCTTTCCATCGAGGAAACCGCCGTCGTCCTGGGCGTTTCGCCGGCCACCGTGAAGCGCGAATGGGTGACGGCCCGCGCGTGGCTGCGTCGCGAGCTGAAAAAGGAAACCAGCGCGTGACGCCTGAGCGCTGGCGGGAAATCAAGAAAGTGCTCGCCGCAGCGCTTGAAAAGACGCCGCCGGAGCGAGCCGCGTACCTCGATCGAGATTGCGCCGATCCTTCGTTGCGTCGCGAAGTGGAATCGCTCATCCTTGCGCACGAGCAGGGCGACACCTCCTTCATGGACCACGCGGTTCCGGAATCGAAAAGTAACGAAGTGCTGAAAAGCGGCGCCAGGCTGGGGCCCTACGAAATCCTCGGGCGCATCGGCGCCGGAGGCATGGGCGAAGTGTATCAGGCGCGGGATTCGCGGCTGAATCGCATCGTCGCAATCAAGGTTCTCCCGCCGCGTTTCGCCGAGAGCTTGGAATCGCGCGACCGTTTCGAGCGTGAGGCGCGCACCATCGGCGGCTTGAATCATCCCCACATTTGCACGCTTCACGACGTCGGCCATCAGGGCGACGTCGACTACCTGGTGATGGAATTCATCGAGGGCGAGACACTATCGTCGCGCCTGCTCAAGGGCCCTCTGCCTTTCGAACAAATGTTGGCGTACGCCATCCAGATCGCCGACGCGCTCGAAAAAGCGCACCGCAAGGGCGTCACGCATCGCGACCTGAAGCCGGGCAACATCATGCTCACGAAGTCCGGCGCGAAGCTCCTCGACTTTGGTTTGGCGAAACTCAAACAAGCCGCCTCTCCCGCGGGCGTTCCCCTCTCTCAGCTTCCCACCGTGCAGGATCCGATCACGGCGCAAGGCGCGATCGTCGGCACGCTCCAGTACATGGCGCCCGAGCAGCTCGAAGGCAAGGAAACCGACGCGCGCACCGACATCTTCGCTTTCGGCGCCGTCGTCTATGAGATGTCCACGGGCAAGAAGGCCTTCGAGGGCAAAAGCAACGCGAGCACTATCGCAAAAATTCTCGAGGTTGATCCGCCGCCCATTTCGTCGTTCCAGCCCATGACGCCCGCAACGCTCGACCGTGTCGTGAAAGCTTGCTTGGCAAAAGATCCTGACAATCGTCTCCAGTCCGCACAAGACGCCAAACTCGAGCTCGAATGGATTCGCGGCGCAGCCGCCGACTCCGCTGCACCGGGAGCCGCAACCCGCGTCCCCGCTTGGCGTCGAGCGCTCCCATGGGCGCTCTTCGGAGCCATGCTCCTGGTCCTTGCCGTGTTTGCATGGTTGTACGAGGCGCAGTTGAAGCAAGCCGCTCCGGCGGAGTCGGTGCGCCTTCAGATTCCCCTCTCAGCAAAGCCGCCGCTGCGGCCGATTGGGCTGTTCAGGCTTTCCCCCGACGGCCGCCAGTTGGCCTTTGCTGCAGTCGGCACCGATGGCGTTCCTCGGATATGGATTCGGCCCATGAATTCTCTCGAAATCCAGCCTCTAGCCGGAACGGAATCGGCGGGCACGCTGTTGTTCTGGTCGCCTGACAGCCGCTTCATCGCTTTTGACGCCGGCGGAGAACTGCGGAAAATCGACGTGTCGGGAGGGCCGCCGCAATCCGTATGCGCGCTGAATCTGACCGGCGTGGGCGGTTCGTGGAACAAGAACGGCACGATCATCTTCGGGCAGTTCGGGGGACCGATCATGCAAGTCCCCGCAAGCGGTGGCGTTGCCACGCCCCTTACCGTTCTCGACAACGCGCACGGTAACGTCGCGCATACTGAACCATCGTTCCTGCCCGACGGACGCCATTTCCTGTATCTGAGAGATACATACACCAGCGGCTTCACCTCGATGGGATCGCTCGATGCAAAACCCGAGACGCAGGACCCGAGGCGGCTCACCGAGAGTGTTTCAGGGGCGGTGTATGCTCCATCCTCCGACTCTGGCCCCGGGTACTTGCTTTTCGTTCGCGCGGGAACGCTTATGGCTCAGCCGTTTGACGCTCGCGAGCTGAATGTGTTGGGCGACCCGGTTAGCATCGTGCAGGGACCGATTGGGCTCTTTTACGATGCCGGCGAGTTTTCCGTTTCGCAGAACGGTACTTTGGCTTACTTGTCTCAGAAAGGCCTCGACACTCAGCTCACCTGGTTCGACCTGCAAGGCAAGGTCGTGAGCACCGTGGGCGAGCCCGGCCCGTATGTCGGCCTCTCCCTTTCACCCGACGGGACAAAAGCCTTCGTGACGAGGCAAGCCCTCTCCGATCAACTGAATCGTCTGTGGCTCTTCGATTTGTCACGAGGCACGAGCACGCGTTTTGATCTCGATCCGTCAACAGACAGTGCCGCCAGTGCGATTTGGGGTCCTGATGGGCGCAGCATCATTTTCAGTTCGGAGAAGACCGGGCGGATGGGGGACCTTTACGAAAGTCCGCCCGGCGATGGTGCGCACCCGAACCTCTTGTTCATGTCCGACGAGGATAAATATCCTTCAAGTTGGTCGCCCGACGCGCGCTTCCTGCTTTATGTGAATATCGGAGGCAAAGCGAAATTCGACTTATGGGTGCTTACTGTTGGCAGTCATCAGAAGCCGGTGCCTTTGCTTCGGACCCAATCGAGCGCGTTTGAAGGGCGCTTTTCTCCCAACGGGCATTGGGTCGCCTACGCATCGGATGAGTCAGACCGCCGGGAGGTCTATGTTCGTCCCTTCTTGTTGGATTCTTCGGGGGTTCCAATCTCGGATGCGGGGAGCGAGTCGCGGATTTCGAGCGATGGCGGCTACAGTCCCAACTGGCGAGCCGACGGAAAGGAGTTGTACTACCTCGATCTCGATAGAAAGGTGATGTCGGTCGAGGTGACTGCGGGCTCCGTTTTCCGGGCGAGTGTCCCGAAGACCCTTTTTCAGGCGCCTCCGAGAAGCCCGTCTGTCATGACGCAGTGGGCTCCTTCGCCGGACGGCAAGCGCTTCCTATTTCTCGTGCCGCAAGCGCAAGAAGAGGTGCCGTTCACCGTCGTCCTCAACTGGCAGGCCGCCCTCAGGAAGTGATGGCCTCATGCCGCCGGGCACCCGCAACGCGCCTGCCTGCGGCCCATCTGGTTCCCAAGGGATATGGTAGAGTTTCAAGTCGATGCGCATCTTCGTTTTGGGAGCGGGCGGCACGGGCTCCCTTCTGGCCAATCTCCTGGCGCGCCAGGGCCACACCGTCTGGTGCGGCGACCGCGACATTGACCGCGCGCGCCGCTTTCTCGGCAAGAAAAGTGAAATCAAGGTCGTCGAAACGAACGCGCGGAATCTTTGGTCGATCGTGCGCGCCGGCCGCGGCGCGAATCTCATCGTCAACGCCTCTCCCGCCGTCTTCAACAAGATCATTCTGCGCGCGGCCTTGCGGCTGCGTTGCCACTACCTCGACCTGAATTCGCACCTCACGGCCCATCCGTTCCGGCCCGAGCAGTTTCGTTTCCACAAGCGCTTCGTCGCGAAAAATCGCGCCGCGCTCGTCTGCGTGGGCGCCGCTCCGGGCCTCACCAACCTGCTCGCCGAGCGCGCCGCAGAAATGCTCGATTCCGTCGAGTCCATTCAGATTCGCCTCTTCGAAAGCACCGAGAGCAAAGACCCGATTTCCACCTGGTCGGCCGATGTCGCCTACGACGAAGCGGTCTCGCTCCCGCGCGTCTACCGCAACGGCCATTTTTTTCTCGCCAAGCGATTCGACGAGCGCGAAAAATTCCGTTTCCCGCCGCCCATCGGCGAAGTCCCCGTCTATCTCGCCGCGCAGGACGAAGTCTGCCTGCTGCCCTACACGCTGAAGCTCCGCAACGTCGACGCCAAAATCGGCGGCAACGATTTCGATCGCCTCCGCCGCTGGTATCGCCAGGGGCGCCTCAACCGCTCGGCCGGCATCATCCGCAAGCGCTTCCCGCAGACGCTCACGCCGCGCACCGTCGCCAAGCTGATTCGCACCGGCATCCTTGAAAACGCCCGCTTCGCCGCCGCCGTCGTCGTCCGCGGCATGAAAGGCGACGACCCGCTCATGATCCGTTGGGACGCCAGCTTCCCCACGCTCTACACGATCCGCCAGCGCGGCCTGATCTCGACTCCCATCTCCTACGCCACCGCGCATCTCGCCGCAATCTTCGTAAAGCATTTCCCGCGCGACGCAGCCGGCGTCATCGGACCCGGCGGCCTCGCTCCCGAAACCCGCCGCGCCATCCTCGCCGATGTCCGCTCCCGCGATTTCCGCCTGGCCATGAAAACCACCCGCCTCAAGAAACTTGAAGACGACGAAGAGTTCTAGCCCGAAGAGGCGCGCTTTCCTCATCGCCAAAAAAGCTGGCAACGTTTTCCTCTTTTCCGTCACTATCTAACTAGAGATCGACCGCTGAGAACAGTGCTTCGCGCTCCGTTCTTACGTCGAGGACGCTCAAAGCAACACCCTCGGAATCGAAAGGAGACCCCATGTCTAAATTCACGGAACATGTGCCCTTGAGCGGCAGCGAACGCGTGCCCATGGCAGGCGCCAGGCCCACCGGTGCCGCAAATCCCGACGAGCAATTTCAAGTGACCGTCCTCGTCAAATCCAAAGCCACCAAGGAAGCGAGACAGAGCGCCATCAAGGCGCTGGTAAGTCAAGCGCCCGCCCAGCGCAAGCATCTCACGCGGGCAGAGTTTGCGGGAACTCGCGGCGCGGATCCGGCGGACATCGCGCAGGTAGTGGAATTTGCTCATGAGTACGGCCTCACCGTCGTTCGCACGGACGCGGCGCGACGCTCGGTGGTGCTGGCGGGGACCGTAGCCACTTTCAGTCGTGCGTTTCAGGTTCAGCTGTATAGATTCGAGCATGCAACCGGCAGCTATCGCGGCCGTACGGGAGTGATTCAGGTCCCCCAAGAACTGAGCGGAGTGATTACCGCGGTCCTGGGGCTCGACAATCGGCCGCAGGCAAAGCCGCACTTCAGAACGAAGAAACCAGCCGGCACCACGCACGCGCGCGCCGCCCTCCCTGCAGGCGCGTTCACGCCGCCGCAAGTAGCGTCGCTGTACAACTACCCGCCAAGCGGGAATGGCAAGGGAGAGTGCATCGCGCTGGTTGAGCTCGGAGGTGGCTATCGCGCGACCGATATTCAGCACTACTTCACCAGTGTTTTGAAGGTCGTGCCACCGAAGGTGACCGCGATCTCCGTGGATGGCGGGCAGAACACCCCGACGGGCGACAGCAATGGGCCTGATGGCGAAGTGATGCTGGACATTGAAGTGGCTGGAGGCGTGGCCCAGCAGGCAAGCCTCGCCGTCTACTTCGCGCCGAACACGGACCAGGGCTTTTACGACGCGATCGCCGCGGCGCTGCACGACACGACGAACAACCCTTCAGTCATCTCCATCAGCTGGGGAGGCCCGGAGTCGACCTGGAGCCAGCAGTCGCTTACCGAATACGACACGCTGCTCGAAGATGCGGCCACGCTCGGAATCAGCGTCTGCATCGCGGCCGGCGACAACGGATCAACCGACGGCGTCACCGACAATTTGCAGCACGTGGATTTTCCCGCATCCAGCTCCTACGCGCTCGCTTGCGGTGGAACCAAGTTGACATCCGCAGGCGGTAGCATCGCCGCCGAAGTGGTTTGGAACGAGGAGGCCAGCAACGAAGGATCGACCGGAGGCGGGATCAGCGCCGTCTTCGCAAAGCCCGATTATCAGGCGAGTGCGAACGTTCCGCCGTCGGTGAATCCGGGAAACTTCGCCGGCCGCGGTGTGCCGGACGTTGCCGGCGACGCCGATCCGGAAACGGGTTACAACGTCTACGTCGACGGACAGGCGACGGTCATTGGCGGCACAAGCGCAGTCGCGCCGCTCTGGGCGGCCCTGATCGCGCGCATCAATCAGTTGGTGGGAAAGCCCGTGGGCTTCTTGAACCCAACGCTCTATGCACAAGCGCCTGGTTCGGGCGGAGGCTTCCACGACATCACCGCCGGGAATAATGGCGCGTATTCCGCCGGCCCCGGGTGGGACGCCTGCACCGGCCTCGGCAGCCCCGACGGTGTCGCGATTCAGGGAATGCTCACGAAATCGTCTGCGGCGAACCACTAGAGCCAGTCAGCAAAACCCGGCGCATGAGCCCCGATCTCTCACGCCGCCTGTCGCTCGTTTGACCGCGTCGAGCGCGGGCCGCTATAATGTTCCTTCATGTTCTGCGCGAAACGCGCGTTGGACGCGGCTTCGGCGGGTCTCATGCCCCCGGCTAGGAATCCCCCGCAGGGGAAACTCCACAGAAGAATTCAGGAGCAGTCACGATGAAGGCAACACTATTGCGCGCCGGAATGATCATCAAGCACGAGGGCGAGCTCTTCGCGGTCTACAGCGTCGATCATCGCACGCCCGGCAACAAGCGCGCCGCCATGCAGACCAAGATGCGCAACCTCCGCACCGGCTCGATGTTCGATCACCGGTTCCGCGCGGAAGATTCGATCGAAAAAGTCACCGTCGACGAAGTTGATTTCGAATATCTCTACAGCGATGGCGAAGGCCATCACTTCATGAACACCGAAAATTACGAGCAGATAGCCATGCAGAACGATATCGTCGGCGATTCGAAGGACTACCTCATCGCCAACATGCCCGTGAAAATCGAATACTACGACGCCAAGCCGATCGGCGTCCTGCTGCCCGATACCGTCGACCTCACGGTCGTCGAAACCGAGCCGAGCATCCAGAAAGCCACCGCCAGCGCGGTGATGAAGCCCGCAAAACTCGAAACCGGCCTGGTCATCAACGTCCCGCCGTTCGTAGGCAACGGCGACAAAGTCCGCGTCGACACCTCCGAAGGCCGTTACATGCAGCGCGTGCAGTGACTTCAGGTCCGACATAAAAAGATCGCGCGAAGCGCTTCCTTTGCGCAGATTCACCCGCAGTATGTAGTCGTTTCAATGTTCGCACATGAAGCTCGGCTCCAATTCGGGCGCGTTCGCTTGCTTCTCGATTCTGGCCGCCGTCCTTCTCGTCGCGCCATTGATCGCAGCCGCCCAGGCCCCGCAAGCAAATGATCCCGCCGCGCAAACCCAGGCTTCGCCGGATACGCGGCCGCTGCCCGATATCCCCGCGCTGCTCCTCGACATCCAGAAAAACCAAAGCGCCATCGAGGATCTCCGCAAGCTCTACACCTGTCATCTCTCCGAGGAAGAGGACAAAACCGATTCCGACGGCAACGTGAAATCGCGCACCATGAAGGACTACAACGTCTTCTACGTTGGCGACGAGCAGGTCCTCCATCTGCTGGCGAAAGACGGCAAGCCGCTCGAAGGCGACGACAAGCAGGAAGAAGGCGACCGCTTCAACAAGCGTTACGACAAGCTGAAGAAGGAACAGGCCGAGCTCGCGGCCGATCCCAAGAAACGGGCCAAGAAAGAAGAACAGGACGAAGCCCAGCTCTCGGATTTCCTGCGCGCCGAAACGTTCACGAACCCGCGCCGCGAAATGTTTCGCGGCCACGAAGTGATCGCCTTCGATTTCGCCGGCAACCCGAACTACAAGCCGAAAAAGGAAATCGACCGCATCATCCAGAAACTAACGGGCGAGATGTGGGTCGACGAGCAGGCGCGCGAGGTCGCACGGCTCGAAGCGCATTTCGCCGAATCGGTGAAGATGGGTGGCGGCCTGCTGGCGTCTCTGCAGAAGGGCTCGAACTTCGTCTTCGAGCAGGAAAAAATCAATGGCGAGGTCTGGCTGCCGTCCTACGCTGAAGTGCACTTCGCCGGCCGCATCGTTTTCGTCAAGCTAAAGCAAAACGCCATCGACCATTACTCGGACTACAAGAAATTCCGCGTCGGTTCGACGCTTGGTCCCATCACTCCAAACTAAGAGCCGCCGGAATTCCTTCTCTGCGCTCTCGGCGTCTCTGCGGTGGCTTGTGTCTTCGGACGGTCCGAAATAACTGCAATAAGACGGGCATCAATGATGCCCCCAGCGGGAGGTTATGCAGGCCTTAAATGTGCAGGAAATGCCGATTGTGGCAATCTTTTGCCGCGTTACGCGAATTGCCCGTAGCGCCGGCCCCTGGCCGGCGAGTCTCCTGGCGGGAAGGCGAAAAAGAGCCGGCGAGACACCGGCGCTACTCGAACCGATGCCGCCTTCTGGGTCTGCGCGAGGAGGACCCTGCTTTTCGGGCGCCGCGCCAAACGCTCGTCATTCTGAGCGGAGCGAAGAATCTCTCTTCAGCTTTGCCTTCGAGCAAGATCGCGGCTTGTGAAACCGACTTTAGTGCGCGGCGGAGGATTTCGCGCCGAAGACCCGCTGGAAAATCGCGTCGACCGCGCGCAGCTGGCGCTGCAAATTGAAAGTGTGCGCGAGCGCCTTCTCGTCGAGGAACTTCCGAATGTTGGGATCGGCGGCGACGCGATCCTTGAAACTCGTTTCCGATTCCCACGCGGCCATCGCGTGGCCCTGCACCCACTTGTAGGAATTCTCGCGCGGCGCGCCGTGTTCCACTAAATCCTGCAGCAGCTGCCCCGAAAACACGAGGCCGTGCGTCGCATCCAGATTGCGTTTCATGCGCTCCGGAAACACTTTCATATTCGCAACGATGTCCCCCGTCTTATTCAGCATGTAATCCGCGAGGATCGTCGAATCGGGCAGAATCACGCGCTCCACAGAACTATGAGAGATATCGCGCTCGTGCCAGAGCGCGATATTCTCGAGCGACGCCATCGAATTCGCGCGGACCACTCGCGCGAGCCCGCAAATCTGCTCGCTCGACACGGGATTGCGCTTGTGCGGCATCGCCGAACTGCCGCGCTGCTCGCCGCCAAACGGCTCCTCGACTTCGCGGACCTCGGTGCGCTGCAAGTGGCGAATCTCGGTTGCCACGCGCTCGAGCGACGCAGCGACAATCGCGAGCGCCGAAAGATATTGCGCGTGGCGGTCGCGCTCGATCACCTGCGAGGTGATCGGAGCGGTGGCCAGTCCAAGCCGCTGGCAGATTTTCTGCTCGGTTTCGGGGCCAAGATGCGTGCACGTTCCGACCGCGCCCGAGATTTTGCCGACGGCCATCTCGCGCGCGGCGACGGCGAAGCGCTCGGCGTCGCGCCGATTTTCCGCGTACCAGTTGGCGATCTTGAGACCGAAGGTGATCGGCTCGGCGTGAATGCCGTGCGTGCGGCCGATTTCGGGCGTGTCCTTGAATTCCCACGCGCGCTTTTCGAGCACGCCGCCGAAGCGCGCGATGCCTTTTTCGATCAACTGCGATGCCTCGCGAATCAGCAGCGCCTGCGCCGTATCCACCACGTCATTCGAGGTGAGGCCGTAATGCAGCCAGCGCGCCGCCTCGGGATCGCCGACCGTTTCCTGCACGGCGATGGTGAAGGCGATCACGTCGTGCCGCACCTTGGCTTCGATCTCGTTGATGCGTGCCACGTCGATGCGCGCGCGTTCGCGGAGCTTCGCGGCCGCCTCGCGCGGGACGATGCCTTCGTCCGCGAGCGTGTCCGTCGCGGCCAGCTCTACCTCGAGCCACTTCCGGAATTTGTTCTCCTCGCTCCAGACGCGGCCCATCTCCGAACGCGTGTACCGTGCGATCAATCTCAGCTCCTCGAATGACAACGATTGGCGGGCGAATTCCCTACACCATCATACCCGATTTTTCGGCAGCGACTGGAATCACAGCCCTTAGATGAAAGGCGCCTTGAAATTCAGGCCGGGTCGGGCGATGCGCGAAAACTTTCCAAGCCGGTGAAGATACACCATCGCGCGCGGAGCAATAGCGAGTTTATGATCCACCGCAGAGACGCAGAGGCCGTAGGAGCAAAGACTCAACACAGAGTGCACAGAGAATGCACGGAGGCCACAGAGAAAGCCCGGAGGTACCCACCGCAGAGACGCAGAGAGCGCAGAGAAACCTGACGGCGAAAGCAGATCCCTCGTCGGCCCAAAGGCGGCCTCTGTCGGGATGACACCGCGTGGCCGATTACAGCTGGAAGGGGCCGAGGGGGACGCGCTGGGAGGCGATGTGGAGCGAGCCGCGGAAGGCGAAATCCGCGGGGCGGCTCGAGAGAGCCTGTTCGGCGCAGATTTGGGCGATGTCGGGCGTGTTGTTTTGCTCGGAGAGGTGCGCGAGGACGAGATGGCGCGCGCGGCCGTCGAAGACTTCGGAATCGGCGAGGAAGTCGCTGACGACGCTATTCGAAAGATGCCCCGTGCGGCTCATCACGCGCTGCTTGATGTACCACGGGTACGGGCCGACCTTGAGCATGTCGAGATCGTGATTCGATTCGAGGATCAGGAAATCGGCTTCGCGCAGGTGATGCTTCACGAGCTCGGGCATGTAGCCGAGGTCGGTTGTAAGGGCGACTTTGGTGCCATTCGCGCGAAAGGCGAAACCAACGGGATCGGCGGCATCGTGCGGGATCGCGAAGGGATTGATTTCGATGTCGCCGATCTCGAAGCGCTCGCCCGCGCGGATGTATTCCACGCGATCGATTTGGGCTTTACGGCTGGGTTTTTCGGGATCTTCGGCGGCGAACATTTTCACGATTTCGCGGTGCGTGGGCTCGGTGAGGTACGCGGGGCAGTTCCATTCGCGCGCCATCTGGGCGAGTCCGGTGGAATGGTCGGAGTGCTCGTGAGTGATGAGAATTGCGTCCACGCGCTCGGGGCGGGCGCGGCCCAGCGCCTCGAAGCGGCGCAGCATTTCCTTTTTGCCAAGCCCGGCGTCGATGAGGAGGGTGGTGCTGCTGGTTTCGAGCAACGTCGAGTTGCCCGTGCTGCCGGAAGCGAGAATGGAGATCCGGAAAGAGATGCGGTTGCCCTCAGCCCCGCAGAATCGGGAGACGTTTTGCATCTTGGCAGAGCGCGCGAGCGAAATCAAAGGAAAAACGCAAAAAATTGACGCAAGGAGGCAGGGAAGCAGGAGGCAAGGAGAACGGCGAGAGACTTCCTCTGCGTTCTCTGCGTCTCAGCGGTGGGTCTTCCTCGGTTTGTCCGAGATTGAAGAAGTAGGACAAGCCTTTCACCGCAGAGACACAGAGGACGCTGAGAAGGCAAGACCGGGAGAAAGACTTAATCACAGAGAGCACGGAGGAGGCACTGAGGGCACGGAGACTGCGGGGACTAGTCCAGCGACTCGGACGAGATCGGGCAGGCGCTTTTTCCCTGCATCCTTGCTTCCTGCCTCCCTGTTTCGCTTTACTCGAGCGATTCGGAGGGGATGCCGATGTTCTTTTCGCCGGCGGCCTTTTTTTCGTTGTACTTCTTCACCCAGGCGGCGAAGGATTTGCCGGCGGCGGTGTCGCGTCCCGTGAAGGCGAGCGCGGCGATGGCGCTATAGGCGATCGTGAGCTTGCCCGGCTCGTTCTTGGGCATGATGCGGATCGAGCAGTCGGCGAGCGACGGACCGGTCGACTTGCGGTCGAAGACGTAGCCTTCGATCGCGCGGCCGTCTTTCAGGGTGATGGTGATGTCGCCGCGATAGTCGAAAGCCTTTTCGAGGGCTTCGCGGATTTCGGGATCGGTAGCCGTCGAGGGGATCCAGCCCTCGAGATTTTCGTGGGCGAAGCCGAGGCGCTCTTCTTCGGCGGACGCTGCTGCCGGATTTGTATTTGTATCGGTCATTTCAACCGTCCCCGAGTGCTTGGGATTCGCGGCGCCGCATCGAACTACATGCTGCGATAGCACCTGCGCAGTGGTTCGCGCTTCGCGCGGGCCGTTTTATGTCAGAGCTGAAGCTCTGACCCCCTGAAGAAGCGGCGGGCTTCGCCGCCTCAATGAAACCGTTGCGTACGCCGTGTCCGTCGTTCCCGGGGCTGGAGCCCACATATCTTGACCATACTTTTCGAGAGCCTGCCCTTCGATTCGCTCCCTTCCTGTGTCAGGGCAAGCAGGGTAAAAGGCTCTCGCTTCCACCCGCAACCCACCACCTACAGCCCACCACGCTGATTGACTCTGCGGGCGCGCAATCCGCGTCGGGCTTCACGAAACGGCGAGGCTACGCCTTTGGCGCGGCGATTTGCACGAGCTGGCCGGAGCGGCTTGGCGGGGCGGTGGTGGCGCCGCCCATGGCATCGGGATCTTTGTATTTATTGAACAGCGTGGCGCGGACCGTGGCGATAAAGCCGCCGACGGAGCTGAACGTATCGTTGACGGCGCTGGCTTCGTAGCCGCTGTGGACCATGCAGTTCGCGCACTTGGGATTGCCGCTTTCGGTGCCGTAGCGGCTCCAATCGGTTTCGCGCAGCAGCTCGCCGAACGAGTCGGCGTAGCCGTCCTGCATCAGGTAGCATGGCTTCTGCCAGCCGAAAATGTTGTACGTGGGCATGCCCCAGGGCGTGCATTTGTACTCGCGCTTGCCCATCAGGAATTCGAGGAAGAGCGGGCTCAGGTTGAAGCGCCACTTGTCCGACCGGTTGCTGAGAATCTGCCGGAAGAGGTTGCGCGTCTTCTTCTTGCTGAGGAAATGCTCCTGGTCGGGCGCTTTGTCGTAGGTGTAGCCGGGCGAAAGCATCATGCCCTCGACGCCGAGGTCCATCATGTCGTCGAAAAACTGGCGGACGGACTGCGGATCGGCGCCCTCAAAAAGCGTGGTGTTGGTGGTGACGCGGAAGCCGCGATCGAGCGCCATGCGAATGCCTTCGGTGGCCGTTTCGTAGGTGCCTTCGCGGCAGACCGCGAAATCGTGGTGCTCGCGCTGGCCGTCCATGTGCACCGAAAACGAAAGATATTTGCTCGGCGTGAATTCGTGGAGGCGCTCCTTGAGGAGCAGCGCGTTGGTGCAGAGGTAGATGTATTTCTTGCGCGCGACCAGCCCCGCGACGATTTCCGGGATTTGCGGATGCATCAGCGGCTCGCCGCCGGGGATGCTGACCACCGGCGCTCCACACTCCTCAACCGCGCGGAAGCATTCCTCAGGCGTAAGCTGCTTTTTCAGGATGTGCGCGGGATACTGAATCTTCCCGCAGCCGGCGCAGGCGAGGTTGCAGCGGAACAGCGGCTCGAGCATCAGGACGAGCGGATACTGCTTGCGTCCTTTCAGCTTTTGGCCGATGACGTAGGTCGCCACCGTCCACATCTGCGATACGGGTCCAGGTACGCCCATCGATCTCCTCAGGCTTCGGGTAAGTCCTTATGATACCGGGTTCGATGCGTCCTGTGAACCTAAGGTTTCCGCGTCGAGTGCTCAGGGAGAACGACACTTCTTCAGGTTTTCTCAGCGCCCTCGGCGTCTCTGCGGTGCTTTCTTGGTCTTCTCTCTGCTCCTCGTGGCAGTTCTCAGTGCACTCTGTACTTAAGCCTGAGGGGGACAACGACAAGGCTGGGGGACTCACCGCAGAGGCGCAGAGGGCGCTGAGAAAACCGGGAAAGCAAACTCAGATCGCGAGTTGGTCGCGGGTGAGGTTGAAGCCGTTCAGGTTGCCGACGACGGAGGCGGCGATGCGGTTGGGGACGAAGAATTCGCGCGCGATTTGCTGGATTTCATCGGAGGTGACGCTTTCGAGCATGGCGATCAGCTCTTGCGGCGTGAAATGGCGATCGAAGTAGATGTGGTATCGCGCGAGGCTGTTCATGCGCGAGCCGGAGCCTTCGAGGGCGAGGAGCGTGGCGCCTTTGAGGTGATCTTTGGCGCGGCGCAGCTCTTCGGCGTCGATCGGTTCGTCCTTGATGCGGCGAAATTCGTCGAGGACCGAGCGGATGAGCTTGTCGACGGTTTCAAGCGAAGTGCCCGCGTAGACGGAAAGCACCCCCGCATCGCGATACGAGCTGATGTCGCTGAAGATCGCGTAGGCCAGGCCCTGGCGCTCGCGGATATTTTGGAAGAGGCGCGACGACATGCCGCCACCGAGAATGTTGTTGAGCAGCGAGACGGCGAAGCGGCGGCGGTCGGTAAGCGGAAGCGCGGGGACGCCGATGCAGATGTGCACCTGCTCGAGTTCGCTCTTGCTGCGCAAGGTGACGTGCGGCGTCGGCTGCGGGACGGACTCGACGGCGCCGTTGCCGGAAGGCGCGAGCTTCGAGAAGCGCTCGGCGACGAGATCGACGAGCTGCGCGTGCGTGAGATGCCCCGCAGCGGTGACGACCAGATGATTCGGCGCGTACCACTGGCGAAACCATTTCTGCAGCGTGTCGCGCGTGAAGGATGAAACCGTTTCCGGCGTGCCTAGGATCGGCTTGGCCAGCGCGTGCGGCGCCCAGAAATTCTGCGTGAAGAGCTCGTGGACGAGGTCCTCGGGATTGTCCTGCGTCATGCGGATTTCTTCGAGGATCACGGATTGCTCGCGCGCGATGTCTTCGTCCGCGAATTTCGGATCGAGCGCCAGGTCCGCGATCACGTCGAAGGCGCGCGGCAGGTGTTCGTCGAGCACGCGCGCATTGAAGCAGACGATTTCCTTCGAGGTGAAGGCGTCGAGCATGCCGCCCACGCTGTCCATTTCGCGCGCAATGTCTTCGGCGCTGCGCCGCGCGGTGCCCTTGAACACCATGTGCTCGATGAAATGCGAGATGCCGTTGAGCTCGGCAGGTTCGCGGCGCGATCCCGAGCGCACCCAGATGCCGACGGACACCGAATGGACATGTTCCATCGGCTCGGTGAGCACCACGAGGCCATTCGGCAGAACTTCCTTTTGCACAGTTGAGGTTGTGTTTGGCATGTATAGCTTCCATTGTGGCATGTGGAGAGAATCGTGTCACCGTCGCTGCTAGGTGGCTCTGGCATTCTGGGAAACTCGTTATTGCGACAGGCACGCTGCGCTAAGTTTCCACGTAGCTTTTCGCGAGGTGATTTACCATATCGCTATGAGGCGCCTCCTCTTCTTGCTTGTCTTGCTGTCTTGGCCGCTGGCGGCACAGACTTCCGCCGGGGATCAGCAGGCCGATGAGCTGCAGCTGGGCCACGTTCACGTGGATTGGCCGGCGCCGGAAACTCTGCTCCAGGATTTGCGCTCGGCTGACGACCAGACGCGCCTCAAGGCCCTTACGCTCTTGGGCGTCAGGCACCCAGAGTTTCCTGTCGACGCCGATCCGAAGACAGGCTCGCCAGCCAAGACAATCGTCAAGGATGCTGACGAATCGGAGCTCCGTTACGGATCGCTGGGTGCCAGTAATGATCAAGAAGCGATCATCGGCGTGGACATTGGCTCTGACTTATATGGCGCGGTCGCAATCCAAACACCGAAAGGCTGGCAAAGGATCGCCAATTTTTACTGCTGGTGCAGGTACGAGAACGGAGATGTGCTAGCAGGTTTTATTCAGATCGAATACGCAGACGAGGGCAACGAGTTGGTGGTACATGCCGGCGGCGGGGGGACAGGCCTGTACGTTCAGGACGAGTATCGTTTTCGAGTACACGAGGGCGAACTTAAGACGGTACTCTCCTTCATGAGTCGATTCAGGGAATGCCCTTGGTCGCCCTCGGGGAACAGCGTCTGCGATGGGGAGCAGCGGCAGTTCGATTCCCAAGAGTGGGGCCGAGTTGCGGGCGGCGTACTCGTCGAGTCGAAATTTCGTTTCCAGGCCGACGACATACCCAAGGCCGAATACTCGATTCGTGAGCTTGAAGTTTTCCACGCGAAATCACCCACGTGCACAAAGTACGTGTGGGACGAAAAGACGTTTCGGTACATAGAGTCGTCTGCGGCTCACGCCTGCCGCGAGGCCAAAGTCGAAAGGTAACGCTGCCGCGCGCCTGCCCGCTCGTTCCCACGTGCTAAAATCCAATCAAGATGGCTCTCCAAGCCACAAATACCGGAGTAAACCTGCTGGGCAAATCGCCGGAAGAACTGCGCGAATTTCTGCAGGCGATTGGCGAGCCGGGGTACCGCGGGGCGCAGATTTATCATGCGCTGTATCGCGAGCGGCGATTCGATTTCGCGGCGATGACGAATTTGCCGGCGGCGCTGCGCGAGCGGCTGGCGCGCGAGGCAGCGATCGAGCTGCCGCGGATCGTGCGGCGGCACGTGTCGTCGGACGGAACGGTGCGATACGTGCTCGCGCTGGGCGAGGCGAACGGCGCGAAGCCAGCGACGATCGAAGCCGTGTTCATGCCGGAAGAAAACCGGCAGACGATCTGCATTTCGACGCAGGCGGGCTGCGCGGTGGATTGCCGATTCTGCCTCACGGCGACGCTCGGGCTGATGCGCAATCTGACGGCGGGCGAAATTGTGGGCCAGGTGCTCGTCGCGCTCGAAGACAATCGCGCGGCACTGAAGCCGCAAACGAACGTCGTGCTGATGGGGCAGGGCGAGCCGCTGCTGAATTACGATGCGGTGATGGCGGCGCTGCGGATTCTGCTCGACCCGAAAGGCGTGGCGATTGCGCCGAGGCATGCGGCGCTTTCGACCAGCGGGATCGTCCCGGGAATCGAGCGGCTCGCGCAGGAAAAAGTGCGGCCGAAGCTGGCGATTTCGCTGAACGCGTCGTCCGACGAGCAGCGCGACCAGATCATGCCGATCAACCGCAAGTATCCGCTCGAAAAGCTGCTCGATGCGTGCCGGAAATATCCGCTGAGGCCGCGCGAATGGCTGACTGTTCGAATACGTCTTGCTCGGCGGATTCAACGATTCGCCCGAGGATGCGCGGCGCGTTGTGAGGCTGCTGGCGAATCTGCGCGCGAAGGTGAATCTGATCCCGTGGAATCCGGGCGAGCTGCCGCTACAAGCGGCCCGAGCCGCAGCGCGTCGCGGAATTTCAGCGCGTGCTGATGGATAAGGGCGTGCCGTGTTTCGTCCGCGATTCGCGCGGGCAGGATGTGATGGCCGCGTGCGGGCAGTTGGCGCTGGCGGAAGCGGCGGCGAGCGTGCCAACTTCGGCGTAGCTGCCGCGAGCTGCGAGGAGAGATCCTTCAGTCGCGTTGCTCCTTCAGGATGACGATCCTCGTCGGATCGTCAGCGCACGCCGATGGCGGCCATCAGGCGGCCGGTGGTGCGTTCGCGGCGATAGCTGAAGAAAAGATCGGTGCGGCAGGCGGTGCAATAATCCGACGCCGAGATTTGGCGCAGCGGAACGCCTGCGCCGGCGAGAATCGCGCGATTCGCGGCGATCAGGTCGAGATGAACGCGCGGCGGCGGAGGCGGATGTCCCGGCGGCCTCATGGTGAGCCACGGCAGCCAGTTCGGATCGTTTTCTCCGGACGCGAGCGCGTCGAAAGGGCCATCGAACCATTCGCGCGCCTCGGGAAATTGCGCATGGAATTCGCGCGCCACGTCCGAGCCGACTTCGTAGCAGCAGCGGCCGATGCCGGGGCCGAGCGCGGCGATCACGTCCTCGGGGCGCGTGCCGAATTCCATGTGCATGCGGCCGAGGGTTTTTGCTGCGATGCGCGCGAGCGTGCCGCGCCAGCCGGAATGAATGGCGGCCACGGCGCGCTGCTTGGTATCGGCGAGAAGAATCGGGATGCAGTCGGCGGTCTGCACCGCGAGCAGGACGCCGGGTTCGCGCGTGAAGAGCGCGTCGGCCTTGGGCGCTTCCGAGAACTTGCTGCTCGAATCATCCGCTCGATCGACACGATGGACAGATCGGAATGAATCTGCCGCAGCGTGATGATGCGCATTTTGTCGGCGCCGAGCGCGCGGAAGAATTTGGCGCGATTTTCGAGCACGCGCTCGCGCGAATCCCAGTCGGTGAAGCCGAGATTGAGCGCGCCTGCGCCGGCCTTTGCCCTGCGTTTGCTGCGCACGCTTTCGGCAGGGCCCGCGATCGGAATTTCGCTCGCGCCGCCGGGGCGCGTGCTGAAGCCGTGGGTGAGCCAGGCGAGGCGCTCGAGCGGGCGCGTCTCGAGAATCTGCAGGCCGTCGGCGCGACGGAGTTTCCACGCAGCGGCTTTCTTCGGCTGCGCGGGTTTTGCGGCGCGTTTGAATCGCGAGGGCTTCGGCTTGGCGACGGTTGTGGGCATGGCGGGAGGCATTGCCATTATATAATCGCGCGGCATCGGAGCGGGGAAACATGATCGTCGGGCTGGGGCTGGACATTTCGGAAATCGACCGGATCGAGGCGGCGATCAAGCGCCACGGCGCGCCGTTTCTCGAGCGGCTGTTCACGCCTGCCGAGGTGGCGTACTGCGAGAGCCACAAGGGCAGATACGAGCGCTATGCCGCGCGGTTTGCCGCGAAGGAAGCGGCGATGAAGGCGCTCGGCACCGGATGGAGCCGCGGCGTCCGGTGGCGCGACATCGAAGTGACGCGCGAGCCGAGCGGCAAGCCCACGCTGCGGCTCGCAGGCGTCGCCGCGGAAATCGCAAAGCGCATGGGCGTGAAGAATATTTCGCTCTCGATCACACATAGCGGCAACCTCGCGCTGGCCGAAGTGATTTTCGAAAGCTAGGGCGGCGACGAACCACTCCTCGAATCAATCTCCCAAACAAACTTCGTGCCATTCATTGGCGGGGTGGCGGCCGGGGATGCGGACCTTGAGGTAATTTGCGGTCAGGGCTTCGGTCCAATCTTCAGCGCCACGCGCCAGCGTGAGCGCGCGCAACAAGCGGCCGGATTGTGACGCCCGGAAGGCGGCGGCCTTTTGCTCGCCGAGCGCACGCAACGCGCGGGCACGTTCGCGGATCGCCTGCGCGGGCACGCGTCCGTCAAGATTCGCCGCGGCCGTGCCGGGGCGCTCCGAAAACGAAAAGACGTGAAGATACGTGAATGGTAGCGCGACGATGAACCGGACGGTCGCGTCGAAGTCGGCGTCGGTTTCGCCGGGGAAGCCGACGATCACGTCGGCGCCAATCGCGGCATCGGGCAGCAGGCGGCGAACGAGCTCGACGCGCTCGGCGTAGTGCGCGGCGCGATACCAGCGGTGCATGGCGCGCAGGATGCGGTCCGAACCCGACTGCAGCGGCACGTGAAAATGCGGCGCGAGGCGCGGCGAGGATGCGACGAGCGAGACGAAATCCTCGGTGACGTCCTGTGGCTCGATCGAGCTGAAGCGGAGCTGCTCGAGGCCGGTTTCGTCGAGAATGCGCCGTACGACATCGCCGAGCGCGGCGCGCGGCACGAGATCGCGGCCGTAGCTGCCGAGATTGATGCCGCTGAGGACGATTTCGTGCGCGCCGGCTTTGAACATGCCGCGCACTTCGTCGATCACGGCATCCGGAGTGAGGCTGCGGCTCCGCCCACGCACGAATGGAATCACGCAGTAGGAGCAGCGATTGTTGCAGCCGTCCTGAATCTTGAGGATGGGGCGCGTGCGATCGGCTTCCGAGTGCTCGGCGGGCGCTGAGAGCGGAATATTCACGCCGGTTTGGGCGAAGATGTCGCCCGTGAGGATTTTCGCCGGGCCGCGCGCGAGGGACATCGCATCGTCGTCAAGGCGCGCGAGCGGGATGAAATCCGTGCGCTCGGGCGGCGCGTTCAAATCACCGATCAGTCCGGGAATTTGCGATTGGTGCGAATTTCCGACGACGAGCGCGACGCCATCGAGCGCGGCAAGCTCATCGGGCGCGCGCTGGGCGTAGCAACCGGTGACGACAATGCGCGCCGCCGGATTCGCGCGATGGATCTTGCGCACAGCGTCGCGCGCCTGCGAATCGGCGGCCGCCGTCACGGTGCACGTGTTGAGAACGACGACCTCGGCCGTCGCATGGTCATCGGCGAGCGCGAGACCGCTCGCCAGCAATTCGCGCCGAAGCGCGCCAGCGTCCGCTTCGGTGGCGCGGCAACCAAAATTCTCAATGGAAAAGCTAGGCATCGGCGAAATGATTCTACCAAGAGTTGCGCACGGGAGCCTCTCGTCTTAGCTGATTGGAAGATTGCTGGGGGAGCAAGTGAGCTACTGATCGGCGCGGCGCTGGTAGCAGAGGAGAATTAAGTCCGCCCGGCGGCGGACGCCGAATTTCGCGAGAAGATTCGAGACGTGAAATTTCACGGTGCGCTCGGAGATGTGCAGGCGGTCGGCGACTTCCTTATTCGCCAGATTCTCGAGCAGGCCAGCGAGGACTTCCTGCTCGCGGCGGCTGAGTTCGCTCGGAGAATCGGCGCGGAGGCGGCGTCCCTGGGCGCTACTGAGAATCGAATCGACGAAGCGTGAGAGCACCGGGCGGGGGACCCATATGCCGCCCGCGGCGACTTGCGGCAGAGCTCGCGCCAGTTGCTGGCGGGCCTCGGCGTAGCTCAGGATGCCTTTGACGCCCTGGCGAAGGAGCGCGTGGCTTTCGGTTTCCTTCATTTTGTCTCCGACGACCAGGAGGCGCGCGCCCGAATGCTTGTCCAAAATGTTGCCCAGCAGGGCGCCGGTAGCCTGGTGCGCGGCATGCGCGTCGACCACGTAAACGGACGCCTTAGGGAGCTCCAGGTTGCGCAGGTCCGGCGCCAGCATGGAATCGAGCTGTTTCGACGTGATCTGAAACCCGGAATTCTCCAGCAGGCGGCCTAATTCGTCGAGCACCATGGGGTGCGGCGAGAGAAGGCAGACCTTCAGTCCTGATTTGCCGTTGTTCTTGGACATGGCGCTTACCTGAATCGAGGCTAGCGGAATTGGCAAGCTGGGGCAAGGCGGACGCAACGGGCAATTTCATACCAGACACGGGGTGAGGCGGGGTAAACGAATCGTCGATTGAGACTTTGCAAACAGCAGCGGGAGGACTGATCGCGCAGGCTAAGGCGTGTTAGTTTCTAGAGCGCGCCGAGGACGCTTCGCTGGAAGGCCTGCCTGGCGAACCTTGTAGAGCAGGGCGCGATAGCTGATTTTCAACACTTCAGCGGCCTTGCGGCGATTCCACTGGTTGGCCTGGAGCACCTTCAGGATCACATCGCGTTCCATGCGGCGTGTGGCTTCCTGGGCGATGCGCTTGAGGGGAATGTTGCCGTCGGGCGTCGGCTCGTAGTTGAAGTGGACCGGCGCGGGCTCAGTGCGCTCGCTGTAGAACGATTCTTCCGAGCCGAGGACGACGTAACGAGCCATGCAATTTTCCAGTTCGCGGACGTTGCCGGGCCAGTCCCGCTGCTGCAGCAGGTGGATGGTTTCTTTGGAGAGCGGCGAGGCCTCGCGCTGGAAGCGACGGTTGAACACGCCGCGGAGGTATTCGGCGAGATATGGGATGTCGGCGCGGCGCTCGCGAAGCGGCGGCAGCGTGATGCTGATCACGTTGATGCGGTAGAAGAGATCCGAGCGAAAGCCCCCGCTTTCGATTTCCTTCTGGAGCTGGCGGTTCGTCGCGCAGATCACGCGCGCGTCCAGGCGCTTTTCGTCGTGACCGCCGATGCGCGTGAAGTGGCCGTCCTGCAAAACGTGGAGGAGCTTGGCTTGCAGGCCGGAATCGATTTCCGCGATTTCGTCCAGGAAGAGCGTGCCGCCTTGGGCCGTTTCCATGCGGCCGGGCTTATCCGCGTGCGCTCCGGTGAAAGCGCCCTTTTGGAAGCCGAAGAGTTCGCTCTCGATGAGCGTGCCGGGAATCGCCGGGCAATTGACTTTGATAAAGGGGCCGTTTCGCCAGGGCGACTGGTTGTGGATGAACCGCGCGAGCACTTCCTTGCCTGTGCCGCTTTCACCCAGGATGAGTATCGGTACGTTCAGTCCTGCGGCTCTTTCCACTTTTTGACGGACGGACTGCATCGCCGCCGATGGGCCGAAATAGATCTTATCGGGCGGCAGCTCGACCGGGTGCGCCACAGCGTCGGTTCGTATGGGTGCTACAGAAGCCATTGTATGAAGTGCTTTGCACATCGAACGCCAAAAGGGGAGCGGATTGGACTTTGCGCACCCCAACCTTCGACCAGGCGAAATTCCTTACATTAGGACGCATTTTCGAACGTGACGGGGTGAATTTGCCGTCCCGGGCAACTTGGATCGATGCGGTTCACGCACATGGGAGACTGAAAATCATTAGCACTTTGGGGAAGGACTGTTCCAACTATGGTCCTAGTACTATTTGAAGCGGAACACTTGGAAGTGGAAACCATTCGCCATAACATTCCCAAACTGCGCGGGTTGGCCCAAGGAAAATAGCATGGCCGGGGAAACGAATGCGAGTGGGCGGCCACAGGGCCGCTCGCTCGGAGGATTTCAGGCGCGGGAATTTTCGCCGCGGATGATGTCGTAGCGCTCGATCACGGCGGCGATTCCGATGGGTTCCTGATCGTCCGTCGAGGAGCGCCGATCGACGCGTACGACGCGTCCATGAGCGCGAACGAAGACTTCCGAGCCGCGCGTGATTTCGGCAGGCAGCGTGAGCGTGAAATCCAGCTCGGTGCCGGGTGTGAGATCGTTTTCTACGGTGAAATAAACACCGCGTGTGGAAATATCCCGTGTCTGGCCGCTGTGGGATCTCGGCTCCCGATTAATTGGCAGGCGGACGTTCACCGGTAACGAAAGATCGTACCGGCGTGCCATTCGACGCTCCGTCATGCGTACGGCTCCTTGAACGCTGGGATTACTCAGGTACACGGCTCCCCCGGCAAAAGAGGAGCAATCGTTATACCAAAGCCTTACTGATCGGGTGGTGCCGGCCCGTGGGGCGCCTATGTTGGCCGCCCGCCATGACTCGAGCAGCAACCCCTTTCACGACAACAGGCATCTTCGCGCGGCACATGACCACCAGAACCCGACGCGCGCGGAAAGATGCTTGTGATTGGCCCGTATCGGAGCGGAATACTAGAACAAGGCAAGGTCGTATGGGTAGTGCTATTTCGCCGCGTGTGCCCAACATATGCAACTATTTACCTCATCCGAGGGCACACGTGCGAGGGGGCGGCAATCAGGCGAGGCAGCGATTGACCGAAGTTGTCAGACGCTCGGAAGCTATTCTCCGGTAATCCCGCAGGCCCTAGGTGGCGCTAGGAACCGCGAAGCACCGCCGGAGCATCTTCCTTCACGAGTTCTTTTTGCTTCGCGGCTTCTTTCGCGGCGGCAGCGGCCTTGGTAGCTTCCCGGGCTGCGGCGGAACGAGAGCCGCGTCCTGCATCCAGATTGAACGCACGCATTTTGTAGAGCAGCGCTTTGTAACTGATCCCGAGCATGCGCGCGGCATCCTTGCGGCACCAGTTCGTTTTCTCGAGCGCGTCGGCGATCGCTTCCATTTCCGCTTCGTCTTTCAAACCGCGCACGAGCGCTTTCAGGCCTTGTTCCTTGGGCGCGGCCGTTGTTTCCTCGCGAGGAACGACGCGCTGCTGCTGGCCCGTCATTTCGAGGAGTTCGCGGAAGCTGCCTTCGTCGTCCTCGAGGATCACGTAGCGCTTGACGAAATTTTCGAGCTCGCGCAGGTTGCCGGGCCACGGATAGCGCAGCGCCGCTTCTAGAAGATGCTTCGATGGCTCGGGCGCCGCCTTCTGATACTTCTCGCTGTATTTCGCCAGGAAATGCCGGAAGAGCAGAGGAATTTCGGCGGTGCGCTCGCGCAGCGGCGGAATGTGGATCGAGAGCACGTTCAAACGATAGTAGAGGTCCTCGCGGAAGCGGCCCGTTTTCATGGCTTCCTTCACGTTCATATTGGTGGCGGCCAGCACGCGCACGTCGACATTGACGACGGCGCGGGCGCCCAGGCGCGAATATTGGCCGTCCTGCAGGACGTGCAGCAGCTTCGCCTGAAGGTGCGGGCTCATTTCGGCGATCTCGTCCAGGAAGATGGTGCCCTTATGCGCGAGCTCGAATTTGCCCGGCTTCGCGCGCACCGCGCCCGTGAAGGCGCCCTGCTCGTAGCCGAAAAGCTCCGATTCGAGCAGCTCGCCGGGCAGTGCGGCGCAGTTCACCTTGACGAACGCCTGCTGGCGGCGCAGCGAGCGGAGGTGGATCATCCGCGCGATCACCTCTTTCCCCACACCGCTCTCGCCGCTCAGAAACACCGGCACATCGACCGGCGCGATCTGCAGAATCTGCTGGCGAATTTTGAGCATCTGCGGGCTGGCGGCGAGGAACGAAATATCCTCGGTGAGGGCTTCGCAATATTCGCGCAGCGCCTGATTTTCCGTGCGCAGTTCCTTTTTCTGGCGGCACTTGAGGAAGGCGGCGTCCAGCTCAGGTTTCTCGAAGGGCTTCGTCAGATAATCGAGCGCGCCGATGCGGATCGCTTCGACGACGGTGGTGACCTCATTCGAGCACGAAAGCATCAGGATGTTGAGCGAGCGATCCATCTGCATCAGCTGGCGGAGCGTTTCGAGCCCGTCGATTTCGGGCATCAGCACGTCCAGGATGATGAAGTCCGGACGCTCGCCGTTGCCGACTCGCGCGAGCGCTTCCTTCCCGCTGGAGACCGCATCAACGTCGAACCCGTCCACCTCGAGCAGCGTTTGAAGATACTTCCGGATACTCGGCTCATCATCCACGATCAGGATCTTTTCTTTGTTTGCCATCGGCATCCCTATGGAGCGTGTTGTTCCGCTCATCCTATTCCACATCGATGGGCAGCAGGAAGGAGAAAGAACTTCCGCGGCCCGGTTCACTATCCACCCAGACTTTTCCGCGATGCGCCTGGATCAATCGTTTCGTGATCGCCAATCCCAATCCCATGCCCGAAGACGAAGGATCGACGCGCACGAATTCCTCGAAAATCTCCTGGTGAAACTCGGCGGCGATCCCGTGGCCCGTGTCCGTGACCGAAACGAGTACGCTATTGGGCCGGGGAGGATTGCCGCGGCGCCGCTCCTGCGATGGAGACGCGTCGGAAATGCGCCGCTCCCAGAAATGCGGCTGAGCTCGCAGCGTAACCAAACCCGTGGCGGGCGTATGCTTCAGAGCATTGTCGAGCAGATTGAAGATGCACTGCTGCGCCTTCTGGTAATCGAATTTGAAGAGCGGGAGATCGGGATGCACCTGCACGTCGAGACGCACGCTGGCGCGCTGGAATGCGTCCTGCCAGCGGCTCGCCAGATCGTTGATGCAATCCCGCAGGTCGTTTTCGCAGAGTTGCAGCACGAGCTTGCCGCTCTCGAGCGCCGAATAATTGAGAAACATCGAGACGAGGCGCACGAGGCGATCGCAACTCTCTTTCGATTCGCGCAGAATGTCCCGCTGGCGCTCGCTGAGCTTTCCGAGCGAGCCCGAAAGCAGCAGGTCGTAATAGCCCTTCATCACCGCGAGCGGCGTCTTCAATTCGTGCGCCGCGGAGCCCAGCAGCACGGTCTTCTGCCGATTCGCTTCCTGCAGGCGCAGGTACGCGGCCAGGAGATTCCGGTAGGTGATCTCGCGCTCCTGCATCAATTCCTGGACGGTCTGGCGCATCTGCGCCTCGTCGGCAGCGGCTTCTTCCGGCAGCGGCTCGATGTACACGGCGAGCCAGTCGGGCTCCGGCAGCCAGCGAATGCGGGCGACCGCCTTGCCTTGGGAAGCTTCGATCGGAAGCAACACGTCCTGCTTGCCTCGCTCCAGCTGGCTCAGGATTCCCTTGCCATCGGCACTGAGAATGTCCCGAAAGAGGTTCGGGTCGGGCTTGGCGGTCCACGCGAGAGCGTTCAAGGCGTTTTGTGCATGCAGATTGGTGAAGAGAATCAGCCCTGCGCGGTCGGAAACAAGCAATGGGCGATCCAGGGCGTCGAGCAGGCTGGCGACCGCTTGAAAGCTTACTTGGCTGCTCGTCTGCTTCTCAGCTGCTGCCGTACCTTTGGCCAACTCGCCCTCCACTGGCTTCGGGAACCGAGCAAAGACACCACTCTATTCCTTGTCTCAGAGAATCGAGTGGGGATGGGCTCGAAGGACTGTATGCTCGCAAAGGCACTAAATAGAGTCAATGGTAAAAGCGTCCCAGCGTTTGCACAAACGTGGAAATGAATTGCATCAAACCGGAACATTTCAAAGACCAGACGGGATGAGTTTTCTCGGGCACGCCTTGCATCTGATTGATAATTGGCGGCTTACGAAAGAGCAGGGGAGGGGTAGAGAACTTGCAAGGGAAGGCACAGTCCAATCGAGTACTAATACTTGGGTACCAATGAGCGTACGAGAAAACATCGTGCAGCAGAAGGTAGCGCAGTCTTACGACGACCGGCGCCGATTCTATCGGATTCACCTACAGGTGCCGCTGTTTATCCGCGGCAAGGATGCTCACGGCGAGCAGTTCGTGGAATTGGGTAAGACACTTGATATCAGTGGCTTAGGAGCGTTCGTGATCTGCCCTCGCTCCCTGACGATCAACGACATCATTACACTCACGATCCCCGCTCCTTCGATCATCTCCTCCGGCCTGTTGCCGGCCGGGATGCCCCCGATTCAGGCACGGGTCAAGCGGCAGCAGGAAGCCGGCGAGGCCCACCTCGTTGGCGTTGAGTTCCTGAAGCCGATTGGGTAAGAAATTTCCACAGCCCTGGTGTTGCCCGTTCGCGCCATTCCCCCGAACAAGAAGTGGAAGCGCTTTTCCATCCATCTTCTCCGTGGCTTGCAACCCCGGGCGGCGAACAAATAATCTACGTATAGGCAGCGACTTAGGATCAACGCCAGGGTTAAATTCTTGTCCGGGATTGGACTGTCCCTTGCTACAGTGATGCCGCCCCGCAGGTGTCCTGGACACAGGACAAACTAGAAGCACGTTCGCTTGACTCGGAACTCATTGATGCCCCAGCCCGCCGACGCTTCGCCGTCGCAGCCATCGGCCGACGACTCTTTCTTGGACCTGTTGGTCGAGACCCTTGAGGGTCTCGACGAGACCGTGCGCGGACAATTCCTCCGCCAGTTTTTCCATACCATCGCGAAAATCGATTTGCCCGAACCTCAGAGCAACGATTACTGGCAGCGGATTTTGCAGCGGCGGCGAGAACTCTCCGAAAGCCTCGGAAGAAAAGTCGCGCTGGCCACGGCGATGGTCGATGTGCTGTCGTCAACCAATTTCATTCGCGTGCCGATCGTGATGGAGTACGAGGAACTCAAGAAGCTCCAAATCAACGCGGCCACCGACGCGCTCACCGGGCTCTACAACCGGCGGCTTTTCGACGAATATTGCGACAAAGAACTGAACCGCGCGAAACGCTACGGCCAGCATCTCGCCATCGTGATTCTGGATCTTCACCGGCTGAAGGAAGTGAACGACCGCCACGGGCATCTGCGCGGCGATCAGATGTTGCAACTCGCGGCGACCACCTTGCGCAAGACGCTGCGCGCCGCCGACTTCGCGTTTCGAATTGGCGGCGATGAATTCGCGCTGCTCCTGCCGCAGACCGATACCGATCAGGCTGTCACGCTCTGCCGCCGCGTCCGCTCGTTCTATGAGAGCGAAGTGGTCCCGCTCAAGATCGAAGTCGGCGTGACGCTCGATTTCGGCGTCGCCGTGCATCCGCAGGATGGCGATCAGAAAAGCGATCTGTTGCGGACCTCGGACGAGCGCCTCTATGAACTCAAGCGCTCGGGCCGCGCGCCGCGCGTGGTTCCCATCGAGGCGCATCCGCTTCGCGAAAGTGCTCCGGCTCCGGCGCCGAAGCCTCCCGCCGCGCCGCCGCCCGTCGTAGCTCCGCCGCTGAGGGCTCCGGCCATGGTTCCTCCAATTGTTCCTCCCACTGTTCCGCCCGCCGCGGCAGTGCCGCCTGTGCAACCTGCGGCGCCTCCTCCGTCCACGCAACCGCCTCGACCTGAACAGGCCGCGCCTCCTCCGCACTCCGAGCAGCGAAAGTGGGAACGCGTGTCGCTCGTTGGCACGAAAGCGCACGCCGTGCTGACGGATGTCGGCCAGAAAACCGCAAAGGTCCTCGACCTGAGCTACGGTGGCGTGGCCTTGCTGTTCGACAAAGAAGAGGACATCCCCACCCAGTTTCACGCCGTCCTCCACGTGCCAATTCTTCCGCCTGTGCGCGTCATCCTGCGCAAGTCCTACGTGCTTTCGATCGACGGCGGCCGCATGCGCGTCGGCTGCTCCTTCGTCTCGTAGTCCTCCCGGGCCCTTGCTGGAAAAATCGCGCCCGGCGCGCTAAGATACACCTTCCGTTCCGGCCTTCCCGAGCGATTGGGCGTTTTCCTATGGCGGTCACAATTTCACTACCTCCGGTTATTTCCAAAAAGCGCGCTGGTCTTGACGTGTGGATGGAGAGGGCTCTCGATAAGGCGTCGGGTATCGAGCCCGAGTGGGATGCGGGCGAAGTCCACGACCTGCGCGTCGCGCTGCGGCGCTGCCGGACGATGGCCGAGGCTTTGAGCGAAGTGAGCGCCAGCTCCGGCTGGCGAAAACTCAAGAAAGCCAGCCGCGGGCTTTTCCACACGCTTGGCGATCTTCGTGATACGCAGGTGCAGCGCGGCTGGGTGAAGAAGCTGGGCTCGGCCGGCGATCCGGTGCGAAAACATACGCTGCGCCTGCTGGCCGCCGAGGAAAAGAAAGAGCGGACACTCGCCGCACAGGCGCTCGACGCATTCGATCGCAAGGAATGGAAAAAGCTAGCGCGCAAGCTGCCGGGCAAGGCTGAATTTTTCCCGTCAGGCAGCGTCGTCTTCCAGCGGCTGGCTCTGGCGAAGCTCAACGAAGCCGTCGAGCTCTACCAGCAGGCGCGAAAAAGACGCAGCGCCGTCGCGTGGCACCGGCTGCGGATCGGCCTGAAAGAATTCCGCTACATCGTCGAGAATTTTCTGCCGGAGCGATACGAGGTATGGGCCGCCGACCTGAAAGTGATGCAGGACCAGCTCGGCGACGTCCACGATCTCGACGTGCTGCGCGGCAGGCTGCGCAAAGAGACCGCCAGACTCGACGCCGCGGCCCTCGCCAAGTGGATCGAGAAAATCGCCACGGCGCGGAAAGCGCGCCTCGACGAATTCCTCGCGAAAGCCTCGGGGCCCGAATCTCCGTGGCTCGTATGGCGAGCGGGATTCCAGTGGGGGCACGCGCTCGTCGCGGCATCCTTCCCGCAGCGCCGCACCGCCTGAAAATCCGCGCAGTGACTCGATGGGTCTAAGTTCTTGCGGGTGCCCCATCCTCGGTTTGTGAGGGTGGGGCTTTTGACTTTCCGCCCTTCATTCGTCCAGTTTCCGGAGAAATTTTGCGGTCAGCAGCCAGCGCAGCGTCCACCGGCTGTGCGGAGACGCCTGCTCGAAACACGCCGCGCCTGCCTTCTTCAATTCCGTGAACGGGCCGCGCGACCCGGCCAGCTGCGCGATTAGCATATCGAGATGAGGCGCGTGGCCGAAGAGCGCCACTTCCTTCGCTTTCAGGTGCGAGATTTCCTTCAAAATTTCGGCCGGATTCTGGGCAGGCTTCAGAGCGTCGCTCACGCGGATTTTTTCCGGCGAAAATCCGAGAGCCTCCGCGAATATTTCCGCGGTCTGCGCCGCGCGCACGTAGGGGCTCGTGATCAGCACCTCCGGCTTCGCGCCCAGCGCGCAGAATCCGAGCGCCGCTTCGCGCGTCTTTTGCACGCCGCGCGCGGTCAAAGGACGCTCCGCCTCGGCCGGCGATTTCGGATCGGTGCGGTCGACGGCGATGCCGTGGCGGATGAGATAGAGGATCATGGTTTAGGCGACCTTCTCCTTTCGCTGCGCCCGCCGGAACTCCGCCTTCAGGTGGAATTCCTTTTCGAAGAGCGCCGCCTTGCGTTCCAGGCCGGCGACGTCGAGCCGCGTCCCGTCGGCCGCGCGAATCAGGAAAATTGCGCGATGCCCTGCGATCTGGATGTCGACGCCCTCCACGCGCTGCGCGTGCTCCGATTCGAGTTTCTCGGCGATGCGCAGCAGCGAAGTGAGCAGCCGCGCCTCGCGCCGCCGCGAGCCATCGAGCGCGGCGTACGATGCGTGCTCGATCTGCGGCTCGGATTTGCAATTGTGATAGCGCACCAGCGCGCCCACCATGTCGCGCCGCCAGCCGCGCAGGCCGGGAATCTCGCTGTAGCGGATCAAGTATTCGCCGTGGCGGTTGTGCGATTTGCGGTGCACGAAATGCCCTATATCGTGCAGCATCGCCGCGATCTCGAGCAACAGCCGGTGGTCCGGGCCAAGCTCGTGGATCGGGCGCAGCTGATCGAAAAGCGAAAGCGCGAGGCGCGAGACCTGCTCGGCGTGCTGCGCGTCGTAATTGAGGCGGCTCGCGAACCACCGCGCTGCGGTCAGTAGCTCCTCGGCGCGATCCTTTTCTTCCGCCGACGCCTTGCCCGCCGAATATTGCTCGGCAACGAGATCGAGCAGCAGCCCCTCGCGCACGCCTACGCCGGGCACGAGAATCGAGCGAAGGTCGAGCCACTTCGCGACCGTGCCGATGATGATTCCGGCGATGCCGATCACTTCGGCGCGGTCTTTGCGCACGCGAAACGCGCGCATGCGGCCTGGCACGTCGAGGCGCAGCAGCCGCAGCGTCTGGTCTTTCAGCAGCCGCACGTTGATCGCGGGAATTCTGCCGACCATCGGACCGGGCGCGATCCGCACGAGCGCTTCGGCGTTCCCCCCGGAAGCGACGGCGATCGCGCGCGAAAGCTTCGGCGGCGAGGGCATCGCGCTGCGCAGCAGAGCGAGAATGTGCAGCCTCAGCCGCCGTTCTCTGTCTTCATCGATTGCGCCGTCGATCGCGTAGGTTTCCATCAGCCGGATCGTGCCGAGCGGCAGCGCGACGCGTTCGCGCACTGTGCCCCGCTCGAGAAAATTAATCTCCAGGCTGCCGCCGCCGAGATCGAAGATCGCGCGCGGGTGAATTTTCTCGCCGAGCGCCCACTGCACGGCCGAGCAGACCAGCCGCGCCTCTTCCTCGCTCCCGATCACTTCGAGTTCGATTCCGGACTTGCGCCGGATGCGCTCCATCAGCTTCCGGTAGTTGCGCGCTTCGCGGGCAGCCGCCGTCGCGACGGCGCGATACGCGGTCACCTGATGGCGGTCCATGCGGTCGCGAAAGTGGCGGAAGACGCGCGCGGCGCGCGAAATCGTGTCGTCGTCGAGCAGGTGCCGCGTGAAGGCGTTGTGCCCGAGCCGCACGGCGGCGCGCTCGGTTTCCAGAATCTCGATGTGCTGCGGAGACGTGGCCCGCGCGATCACCAGACGGATGGCGTTCGATCCGGCGTCGATCGCTGCCAGTTGTACCGGGGCGGCCACTCGTCAGCGCCAGAGGTGCTGGAGGGCGTGCGAAGGCTTGTAGTGCGTGCTGCGGATGCCGAGGTGCGAAGCGATGCGCTTGCGCAGCACCCGGTTCACGTCCGAGACGCTTCCCTCGCCGTCCATTTCAATGAAGCCGTGCCGCTTCGACAGGTATTCGAATTCGCGCTTGATGAGCGACTGGTAGCGGATGAAGGACTGGAAGAGATCGTTCGAAAGCGACATGTCGCGGCCCGACTCCCAATAACTGATCGTCTGCGATTTCTTGAATTCGCGGTCGAACGCCACTTCCGGGCGCACGTTCAGCCAGAACGTCAGGTCCGGCCGCAGCGCGATTTCGTAAATCCCGTGCAAGTAATCCCGCCCGATCCCGCGGACCGCCGCGCGCGCGATCAGCGTGAAGATATAGCGGTCGGCCAGCACAATCAACCCCGATCGCAGCGCCGGCAAAATCCGCCGCTCGAGCTGGTCGAAGAAATCGGTGCCGTACATCAGCGCGAGCGTCATCCGCGTCACGGTGTTTTCGGCGAGCAGCGCGTCGATGTCTTCGCCCACCAGAAACGACCGCCGCAGCCCCATCGTCTGCACGGCAAATCCTTCGGACTCGAGCCACTCGGTGAGCAGCGAGATTTGCGTCGACCGCCCCGAGCCGTCCGTGCCTTCCACCACAATCAGGCTGCCGCTCAGCTCTTCGGGCTTCACGCCCGGTAGCGGGATGCCGTAAAAGCGCGAGAGCAGGTCCGCGCCGTTGCGGCCCTTTTTCGAGGATTTGGTTGGGCGCGTGTCCGAGCGGCCGCCGGCAGGGCCGTTCGAGCGCCCGTTCGTGGAAACAGACGATGGAGAGCCGTTGCGCGTCATTTCTTTTTCTTGGGCTTCTTGGGTGCGAAGGGCGCGAGATTGATTTTCTCGGCGAGCAGATTGCGCATCAGCTTCTGCAGCTTGTTCACGCGCGCGGTGCCGTCCATCAGGACGAACTGGTCCGTCTCGATCATCTGGTCGTAGTTATTGAGGATGCGTTCCTGGAAGATGCGGAAGCTTTCAGCGCGGTCGAGCGAGATCCCGAGGTCCATGCCGGCTTCGTAATATTTCAGCTTCGGCCGCCCCGCGACGATGCGGTTCACAGCCACGTCCAGCGGCGCGCGAAAATAAAAGGTGATGTCCGGCACCGGCGCGAAGCTATAGAGATTGCGCAGCCAGCGCGGCGAGCAGCCGCGGGCCGCGTCGCGCGCGAAAGCGGTGTAGACGTAGCGGTCGGCGAGCACCAGATATCCGCCGTGGAGCAGCGGCAGGATCTGCCGCTCGCAGCGGTCCGCAAAATCCGCCGCGTGCAGCATCGAAAACGTCGTCGGCGTCAGCAGCCGCCGCTGCTTGCCGCGCCGCGTCGCCGATTTCACCAGCGGCGACGAATTCCACTCCGTGAAATGAATCCGGTAGCCGCCAATCTCTAGCCACCGCTTCAACAGATAGAGCTGCGTGCTTTTCCCCGAGCCGTCGATGCCCTCCACCACCACCAGCGCGCCCGGATACTCGCGCTTCGGCGCTGCCGCCTTCTCGGGCGCCACGTCGGTCAGCACTGGAATTTCGGGAGTGACGGTAGCCATGGGGTACACCTAAGCCGCAAATTCAATCATACGTCCAAAGCCTCAACCGCACATGAAAATTGTGTGACATCGCCAGCTTCGGACAGTTCTGCCTGTTGTGACTCTTGCGCCGGAGTGATAGGTGGAAGCATGAGCCTCTAGGCTCGCGAAAAGAGGCCTCGCTTTAACATCCGCGCTAACAGGGCTTCAGCCCCGGGCCGTCGCCTTTGACTTTCCGGGTGCCCCATCCTCGGTTTATGAGGGTGGGGCCGGCCGTACTCACACTCGGTTTCGAAGCGCGTTCTACCGCGCTTCGCCGGCCGGCGGAGGCGCACCTGCACCAGGCGCCGGCGCGGCGGGCGGCGGAGGCACCGGCACATTTGCATCGAGCGTGAACGTATAGAGCCGCCCCTTGCCCTGGCGTCCCGCGAGCACCGACACATACTCCTTGCCATCGAGCATGTAGCAAACCGGATTCGCGAATCCCGCCGCGAGCTTCACGCTCCACAGCTTCTCGCCCTTATCCGCGCTGAACGCTTCGAAATCGCCCGAATTCGAAGCCGCGAACACCAGATTGCCGGCGGTCGTCATCGTCCCGCCGCCACCGGTGGCGGGGACCTTCCATGCCGCCGTCTCCGTGGCCGGGTTCCATGCGACGAGGAAATTCCCCGCAGGCGGCGCAGGAGGACGCGGCGGTGGAGGCGGCGCGGCGTTGCCGCGGGCTGCGACCGGACCCGTGCCTCTCCCGGCGGCATCCCGGAAAATGATTCCCCAGTTGTACTCACCGAGCTCCGGCTTGAATTCCGGCGCCTGCACGTACGCGAAGCTCGAAGCCATCCCCGGCGTCACGTACACGAGATTGGTTTCGGGATTAAACGACATTCCCTGCCACACGTGCCCGCCTCCCGGCCCCGGCCAAACCACCGTCGGCGTCGTGCCGTAGTGCGCTTCCGGATTATCGATCGGCCGGCCGGTCTTGGGATCGAGCCCCTTGTTCCAGGTGATTTTCTGTAGCGGCGCGCCCGAAATAAATTTCCCGGTCTTGCGGTCGAGCACGTAGAAGTAACCGTTCTTCGGCGCCTGCATGATCACGTGCCGCAGCTTGCCGTCAATCGTCACATCCGCGAGGACCAAGTCAGCGATGGAATCGTAATCCCACTCATCACCTGGGGTCGTCTGGAAATACCAGACGAATTTGCCCGTCTCCGGCTTCACCGCGATGATCGAGCAGGTGTAGAGATTGTCCATGCCGGGTTTGCTGCGGAACTTCTGCACCCACGGCCCCGCCTGCCCCGTGCCGAAATAGAGCAGGTCGAGCTTCGGATCGTAAGAGATCGCGTTCCAGGGATTGCCGCCGCCTCCTAATTTCCACCACGGAATATCGGGCGACCACGTCTTCGCCGCCGCTTCCATCGCTTTGTTCTCGAATGGCTTCGAGGGATCGCCCGGCACCGTGTAGAAGCGCCAGTCGAGCTTGCCCGTCTCCGCGTCGTACGCCGAAATAAATCCGCGCACCGCGAATTCGCCGCCGCCGTTGCCGATGATCACTTTGTCTTTCACGATCAGCGGCGCGCCGGTGATGCTGTAGTCCGCGTTTTTGTCCGCCGTCTGGACGCTCCACACCACCTTGCCGGTTTCCGCGTCGAGCGCGACGAGCCGCGCGTCGAGCGTGCCGACGTACACTTTGCCGTCATACACCGCCACGCCGCGATTTCCCGGCCCGCAGCACAGGCTCGGCCCCGTGCGCACTTTGTCCGGATTCCCCAGCGAGCCGGTGGGAAAATTCTGGTGGCCCACGTTCGGGTCCCAGCGCCACTTCTCTTTTCCCGTGCGCGCATCGACGGCAAACACCGCGCCCCAGGTGACGGTCGCATAGAGCGTCCCATTCGAAATCACAGGAGAAGCCTCGAGCGTCCCGGGCAGCGAATCGGTGTCGTAATACCAAGCGAGCCCCAGCCGATTCACATTCGACGCGTCGATCTGCGTCAGCGGGCTGTACCGCGTCGCCTCATAATTCCCCGCAGCCATCAGCCATTCGCCGCTCTTCCACCCGCTCAGCAGCGTCGCGTCAGTCACCTGACCCGTCTCGCTGCCGTGATCTCCCTGCTGCGCAGCAGCAGCCCAGGCCGCCAGCCCAGCCAGCATCACCACCAGCGTGAGTGCGCTCCACTTTTTCGCATTTCGCAATTTCATGTTCAGCATTCCCCCGTTCCCGAGCCCCACCCAGGCCCCGCACGCGCAGACATACTAATCCCAAGTCGCGCCGATTTCTCCACGGATGTTCGCGGCGGAAGCAAAAAGTTTTTTCAGGGGCTAACGGGCCGCTGAAAACCCTCTGGAACCGTCATCCCGAGCGAAGCGAGGGATCTGCTCTCCGCACAATTGCGAAGAAAAGAGCAGATTCCTCGGGCAAACACCGCCCTCGGAATGACAGGGCGGCATTTTTCAGCGGTTGGCCATTACGTATTCAAACGGATGAAATCCTGGCTCCGCGCAGTATATGAATGACCCATCGGTCGGGCGGTTAAAACCGCTTAAAGGGTCAAAAAAAGCCAATTTTGGGAGGATTTTGCCTCTTATGACGAGATATCCGACCCGGGAGGAGCGAACCGCGCGCGCCTTTCGGGGGTACCTGGAACTGCTGGACGCGGCCGACTGGCTGAAGGCGGAGGTGCGGGTGCCGCTGGCGTCATTTGGGCTGACGCTGGCGGAATTTCGCACGCTGCACCTGCTGTACCGGGAGGGGGCGCTTCCGATCGTGGAGGTGAGCCGGAGGCGCAGAAGCGAGCGGCACAACCTGGCGGCGATGATCGACCGCCTGCAAGGGTTCGGGTGGGCGCGCCGGGCCGTGGTGACGCTGCCGCCGGTGGAATTCGCGCGGGCGCATCTGCCGAAGTCGCGGCAGCACGAAAAACGGAAGGGGCGGCGGCTGATCGTGGTGGGACTGACGGCGCAGGGGAAGAAATTCCTGGGACAGGTGCTGTCCATTCACTCGAAGCTGGTGAAGGCGCTGATGGCGGCGGCCAACGCGCGGGAACAGGATTCGCTGTTTCGGATTTGCCGGAAGCTGCGCGAGGGCGACCTGGTGAAGTTTTTCCGCGAGATCAAGCGCGAGGATGACGATTGAGCGAGGGCGAGCGGCGAGGGATCGGGGTTGCGAATACGCTAGAGGCCTACATCAGTAATCCCGCCCATAGTTTTGCTCGGTGTTTATAATCCACCACGAAACGTTGAGTGGACGTGGCGGCCCAATTTCAAGTCATCACTTTCGAGAAGCGGACTGCGCACTTTCCCTGGTCCCAAAATGAACCGAGAGCGCAAAAGTCTGCCAACCTCAGTCTAAGCGGACGCCGTCATAAGGCGATGAAAAAGCGAACAATTAGGCCTTGTCTTGAGGCTTGTTCGCAGGGTAATGTGGCTTGAGAGGGAATGGCAGGGGGCGTGCAATTGATACTTTTGCACAAGTTCAAAGCCTATTGAGATTGTGTGGATCGTGCGAGCCGTTGTAGATTCCTTCGAGCGGCACAAACTAAATTCAGGGCTCAAAGCCCAGCGACGCAAGGGAAGATGAAGAGAAAAACAGTTCGGCCCGAACTGCCGATGGTCTCCCTATTTTCTGGGGGCGGTGGCCTTGACCTTGGACTTGAGGCTGCTGGGTTCAGCTCTGTGGTCGCCACGGACATTGATGAGCACTCATGTGCCACCTTGAACTGGGGGAAGGCCGCATCCGCGGATAAGCCCGTCCCGTTCCTCCGCCATGCGGAGATCATCTGTGAAAACGTCACCTCTCAAGGAACAGCCGAGCGCATTCTCCGGAAGTCTGGATTTAAGCGGGGCGAAATTGCTCTCCTCGCAGGAGGTCCGCCTTGCCAAGCATTCAGCGTCTTCGGAAGACGTCGAGGAAGCTCCGACCCTCGCGGCCAACTTGTTTTTCAGTATCTTCGTTTGTTGGCAGCCATCCTACCGAAGGCCTTTGTGTTCGAAAATGTTTATGGACTGCTGACTATTGAGGGCGGCGCCATCTTCAAGGAGCTTTGCGAGAAGTTGGCTCATCCGGGCAAAGGAATTAGATACGAACTAAGTGTTTTTCGCGAAGATGCAGTTAATTTCGGGGTGCCACAGTTTAGGGACCGCGTTTTTATCATTGGCGATCGCGCTGGGCGGAAGATGGGACCTTTCCAGCGAATCACGGGCGAGGGCAAATCTTCGCTATTCGAAAGCCTTCTTCCATGGCGGACTGTTCGTGACGCGTTCCGAGGACTGCCACCCATTGGATCGCCCTACCCGGCGAATCATGTGGGAAGAGTTCATAGTGATCGGATTAAGCACAGGTATGGGAGCCTAAAACTCGGCGAACGTGACCATCACACCAGGATTAACAAGCTGAATATGGATAGGCCCAGTTTCACTATCATTGTGGGCTCAGACAAGGGTGGGGGCAAGGGCCACGTACACCCTACAGAGGCACGCGAAGTAACGCCGCGCGAGAGTGCTCGGATTCAGACCTTTCCTGATTGGTGGGCATTTTCCGGAACTTCAAGGCACCCAATCAGGCAGGTAGGGAACGCAGTCCCGCCGGTTCTCGCTGCCGCTGTTGGGAGTGAAATCCGCGACCAAATATTTTCTGCCGGCCGCGAGCGATTCGACAAGCTGGTGGAGGCGTTGGGCCAAGAGCATCTGTTCGGTCAACGTGAGTCGCATCGTAGGGCTTTGTCGGTGAGCGTAGCGTAGCTCCTCAGGCGACGCCACGAGGCTACATCACCACCATGACTGCCACAATCATCGACCTTTTTAGCCACAAGATCCATTCAAGTGACGACGAGTGGCCGGAGAAGCTCGCTGAGTTGGCTGCGATCTTTGCGGAGTTTGATGGGCAGGTGTTTGACCGAGCCGCCTTCGAGGAGCGCCTGCAAAGCATAAGTCCGCGTGCCTCCTACCTGGCGGCCGCCGGGAGGTCTCGGACGCCTGGGGGGCGCCTCGATGCCTCAAAGTTCCGCGACGAGGTCAGTGCTTATCCCGCGTACTTGGGCCTTTACTTTCTTGAGGATTCCGCAAACGGATGGGTTGTGAGGGTGAGCGAGACTGCGAGACGATTCCTCGTTCGAGAAGACCCGGACGTCGCGTCGTTCCTTCGCCTCCAGTTGCCTCTATTCCAATATCCGAACGCGATGGGGGCAGCGTACCGAACGGCTACCAACAAACTGCGGCTCCAGGTCAACGCTGGCAAAAGAACCCTCAAGTTTGTCCACGAGGGGATACACTTTTCGCCAGTGCGGCTTGTTGCACTCGCATTAGAGGCGGACGCCGAAATCAGAGGCATCAGTGTCGTCGATAGTTTCGTTTCCTTCGATGAGATATTTGGCCTTGCGAACACGAAGCCGCTCAATCAACGCGCCCGGCCTAAACTCTCTGCTGTAGCCCACACTTTGGATGGTATTCGGCGGGGGAAAATAAGGAATACGCCGCCGAGATACGAAAGCCGATTCCATACGCTGCGGCATACAGAAATGTTCGCTCTCGAGCGAAGGACGGTGAGGCTCCGGGACAGCGTGAATGACGCTGACCGCGGTCAACTCCTCCGGCAATTGCGCGCAATGGCCTCCATCCCTTCGCAATTCGAGGGCTTTGACGCCTGTTCTCGAATCAAGGATGTTGAAAGGGTCATCGCAAGTGGCGAGTGGGGACGATACTTTGATGGTGTCCGCGCACTGCCATCGGATATCGTGGAGGCGCTGACAAAGGACGAGGCGCTAGAATCGGCCATGGCGATAGAGCCGGCGCATGCAGGAGAAGGGCCTATTACTCCGCAGCCCGTCGCCGAAAGATACCCGCTGCGCAACCGAGCCGACACCCCACCCCCGATTCGTGCTTTTGATCGTCGCCGAGAGATGGCTGATCCCGAGTTGACACGAATAAAGCGCCAAAGGCGTAATCTCGCTCATAAAGAACTGATTGACAAAATGGACCGTTGGCTGCGCCGGCTCGGTGCCACTCCACAGGAAAACGATCACATAGATCTTTTTGCGAGGATACCTAGAGATGGCTCCTTCATCTTTGAAATGAAGAGCGGAGGAGAGAGCATCCTTGACCAGATGCGGAAGGGTTTGAGCCAGCTCTACGAGTACAGATATCGATATCGCGCGATGATCGGCGACGACGTTATTTCACTCTGTCTCGTTCTACCTGAAGCGCCGACCATCCCATGGGCCGCAGATTATCTCTGCAGGGATCGCGATATCAATATCTGCTGGTTTGAAGGTGGGGACAGGTTGGTATGGTCGGAGCTGTGTGCCGGCGGAATGGTCCCGCTCTCGGCTCGGAATTGAAGCTAAGAGTAGCCTTTATCTCGCGAAAGAAACCATATTGAGTAACTTTGCGCGCAGATCCTCCGCTTCCATATTTTTCAATCTACATTCCCAAATTGTTTTTACGCTCCACCCCATGCGCCGCAGCTTACGTTCGTTCTTTCGATCTCGCATCTTGTTTAGCTTGAGTTTCGGGATCCAGTAAGAGCGATTGGACCGTGGCAATCTGCCTTTGAGGCAGTCATGGCCGTGCCAGAAACAGCCCTTAACTTGGATGACGGTTGCGTATCGGGGCAGCACGATGTCAGGACAGCCAGGCAATTTGCGGACATGTAGTCGAAACCTGTAGCCGAGCCTGGAAAGCGCGCCCCGGACGACCATTTCGGGCTTTGTGTTCTTCGCCCGAATTCTTGACATTAGAGCTGACCGTTCCGGCGTCGTCTTGAATCTAGGGCGCTTTTTGCGTCGCTGGCGCATTTGAAAACAGCATAGACGGAAAGCCTCTCAGGTGCTAGCGCTGCGTCGGCGCGATTTTTTCCGCCAGTCGGGCGATGGTGTTGAGTCCGCGGAAGGTGGCGCGGAGCTTGAGGATGCGCTCGAAGCGCGCGTTTGAGAATTTCGATTCGGTTTGCTTGCGCGTGCAGAGCCAGTACATTTCGCGGCCGTGGACGTGGAAGTCGTCGGCGTCCGTGCGCATTGCCGCGAGGAGCTTTTGCGCGGCGGCATCGAGCGGGGCGGCGAGGAACGCGACGCTGAGCGTCAAAGCAGACTGCATGCGCGCTTCGTCAAACGGCTTGTAGCGCGCGACCGCGGCAATCTCCGCTTCGCTGCGGAGGAATGCTTTCACCTCGTAGCCCATCGCCTTTTCGAGGTGCGCTTCGATCTTGCGTTCGAGCGCGGCGTCGTTTTTCGCGGTGGTGGTGAAAATCACGTTGCCGCTGTTGATGAACGTCTCGACCTGCTCGAGGCCGAGCTTCTCGAAATGGCCGCGCAGCACCGCCATCGTCACGAAGTGTCCCCCGACGTTGATGGCTCGCAGAAATGCGATTCGTCTCGGCATCGCTGAATCGGAAATCCTGAAATTTGAAATCTGAAATTGGCATCCGCGCACGCTTGCGCGGCATGGGGAAATGTGCCACGTTGGATTGCGAGGCGCAAGCGCGATGCCGAAAGATCCGACGCCGGATCAGGAGCTGAATGCGACGCCCGAGCACGTCAGCACCGGCTGCTGCATCGCGGGCGGCGGCCGCCGGGATGATGCTCGGCTTTCTTTTGGCGCGTGCCGGCGTCGACGTCACGGTGCTCGAAAAGCACGCGGACTTCCTGCGCGATTTTCGAGGTGACACGGTCCATCCTTCGACGCTCGAGGTTTTATACGAGCTCGGTCTTCTGGAAGATTTCCTGAAGCGGCCGCACCAGGAGGTGCGCGAGCTCGTGGCCTACGTCGGGCAACAGCAGGTGCCCATGGCCGATCTTTCGCACCTGCCGACTCACTGCAAATTCATCGTGCTGATGCCGCAGTGGGATTTCCTGAAGTTTCTCGCCGAGAGCGCGCGGCGTTATCCCGGATTCCACTTGCGAATGGAATGTGAAGCGACGGACATTCTTGTGGAGGCCGATCGCGTGAAAGGTGTTCGCGCCACGACAAAGCAGGGAGAGCTGCACGTGCGCGCCGATCTCGTGGTTGCGGCCGATGGGCGGCATTCGACGATTCGCGCCAAGGCGGGATTCGAGGTGATGCAGCTCGGCGCGCCGATCGACGTGCTATGGATGCGAATCCCGCGCGCGTCGAGCGATCCGGAGCAGTCTCTCGGGCGCGTCGATGCCGGGAAATTCCTGGTGATGCTGAATCGCGCCGACTATTGGCAGTGCGCCTACGTGATTCCGAAGAGCGGATTCGACGCGATTCGCGCGGCGGGGCTCGACAAATTCCAGAAGGACCTCGCCCAGATCGCGCCATTCCTTTCGGATCGCGTCGGGGAGCTGAAAAGTTGGGACGACATCAAGCTGCTGTCCGTGGCCGTGGATCGCCTGAAGCAATGGTATCGCGCGGGGCTGCTATGCATTGGCGACGCGGCCCACGCAATGTCACCGATCGGCGGCGTGGGAATCAACCTGGCCATTCAGGACGCGGTCGCCGCCGCGAACCTGCTGAGCGCGCCGCTGCGCAACGGAACGGTTTCGATCCATGATCTCCGGAAGGTGCAGGAGCGGCGCATGTTTCCGACGCGCGCCACGCAGGGCCTCCAGGTATTCGTTCAGGACCGCGTCGTCACGCCGGCGCTGAAGAGCACAACGAAAATCACGAGCTTGCCTTTGCCCTTGAAGATCCTGCGCTCGTGGCCGCGGCTGCGCCGGATTCCGGCTCGCATCGTGGGAGTAGGATTCAGGCCGGAGCACGTGAAGACTCCGCCCTTCGAACAAAGCCCGGCCGGCGCGCCGATTCAAGCTTAGGAGAGAAAACTCGCATGGCGACAAACTTCAGCAAGGAACTGGCTGTAAAGCCCGGCAAGAAAGTGCGGCTTGCGGACTGGGATCCCGAAGACACGCTCGGCTGGGACAAGGGCCACAAGACGAAGGCGGCCCTCGACAAGACCCTCGAGAAGCTCGACAAGCTGCAATACCTGCTCTATGCCGAGCACAAGCGCGCGCTGCTGATCGTCCTGCAGGGACTCGACGCGGCCGGCAAGGACGGCACGATCCGCCATGTGATGTCCGGCGTGAATCCGCAGGGATGCCAGGTGACTCCGTTCAAGAAGCCGTCGGCGGAGGAAATGGAGCACGACTATCTCTGGCGCATCCACAAGGCGGTCCCGCAGCTCGGCGACATTGGCATCTTCAATCGCTCGCACTACGAGGACGTGCTGGTGGTGCGCGTGCACGATCTGGTGCCGAAAGACGTGTGGTCCGAGCGCTACGATCAGATCAACGAATTCGAAAAAATGCTGTCCGAGAACAACGTGAAGATCGTGAAATTTTTCCTGCACATCAGCAAGGACGAACAGAAGCGCCGCTTCCAGCAGCGAATCGACGATCCCGACCGCCGCTGGAAGATTTCGCAGGCGGATTTCGACGAACGGAAATTCTGGGACGACTACACGCGGGCCTATGAAGACGCGCTGGCGAAATGCAGCACGGCGTACGGGCCGTGGTTCGTGATTCCGTCGAATAAGAAATGGTTCCGCAATCTCGCCGTTTCGCACATCATCACGGAAACGCTCGAGGGCATGAACATGAAATTCCCCGCGCCCACGGTCGACATCAAGAAGTTAAAGTGGAAGTAACGACGCAGACGCGCGGGCCAGGATCGCATCCCGACCCGCGCAAATCCTAGGCGGAAAGAACGCGCCGGGCGAACGACGTGCTGGGGCGCTCGGCCGCGATGCGAATGGGCGAACGTTCCACGGCGAAAGGTCCGAGGGGGCGGCGCCCGGAAGCCTCCGATACGGGTTCCGCATTCATCTCGCCGATCACAGGACGCAGGAAGCCGGCGGCACGGCGAGCCAGCTCGGCGCGATTTTCGACGCCGAAGCGGCTCAGCAGCGATGAGATGTGGAACTTGACGGTGCGCACGGTGATGTTGAGTTTCGAAGCGATCTCTTTATTGGCCTGATTGCGAATCACGGAATGGAGAATTTCCTGCTGGCGCGGGCTCAAGCAGGATGGGCTGGCGACCGCGCGGCCCTCTTCGAGCAATTCCTTGGCGCGCGACTGCAAGCGGCTTGCGAAACTTCTTTCCGCCGCCACCAGAATCTCGAAATCGTCCGGATCGGTGCCGCGGACCAGGCATTGCATGGCCAGCAGGCCGGCCATTCGCTCGATCGTGCAATCCAGGTCGGCGGTAGATTCGGCGCGAAACTGGGCCGCGCCGCTGGAGCGTTCGCAAAATACGAAAGAGTTGGGCCGGTTGGCGTCTGACTTCTTAGGTTGAGGGGTAAACTTCGGAAGCGCTTTCTTCAATGTGGGCCTTCCCGTTCTGCCCTAGCGGGCATTTTCTCTGGTTTGACTTCGCTTTGATGCGACACTACAAACTGAGCTGGTTTGCTTCGCAAACGGGAACTGCTAAAGACTATTTGGGGAGGCCGTAGATTTGGCCCGCCCCCTGATTTTGTGAACTTCTTGCGAGGCCGCTGCAGGCGAGGGCAGCTCGAATGCCAAACTTTGTCATTTGTGTAACCGTCTCAAATAGAGACGTTTAGGGCTGAGTCTAGATACAGTAAAAGCTGTACCCTGTGTAGAAAATTCGCGAGGGACGAAATTTCTGCCGTCATGATGGTACTGAGACTGTCTCGGCGCCGCTTTCTTCGTTTCTTCCATTCACGGGTAGACCCGCTATAATCGCGCGCGCAGGAGGAGCGCGGGCGTGATCGATCGAGTTTTTCAGGCGCGACGGAGCCGGCCGCGAAATAACTGGGCCATAGCGGTGCGTTTCCTGCTCGCGTGTGCCGCGACGCTGCTGGCGTGGCCGGCCGCGTTTGGCCAGACGGGGACCATCAACCTACCGCCGGGCTGGAAGCAGGTGCCGCAGGGTCAGGGAGCGTGCGTGGTCGGGAGGCCGTGCGCGGAATTGGCTCCGGCGATGATTCAGAGCGCGCTGGGTCCTTCGCCACTCGAGGAGAACCTGCGGTATCTGACGGATACTATCGGCGGGCGGGCGACAGGCTCACCGGAGGCGGACCGCGCCGTCAGCTGGGCGGTGGAGGCGTTTCGCCACGCGGGCGTGGATGAGGTTCACACCGAACAATTCACGATTCCGGTCGGATGGAGCGAGGGAAACACGCACGCAGAGGTGCTTTCGCCCGCGGCGTTTCAACTTCGGTTGGTGTCGACGGGATGGTCGCCACCGACGCCGGAGGGCGGAACTAGCGCCGATGTAGTTGACGTCGGCGACGGAGGCGACGCCGGATTCAAGAAGGCGGGCGCGGATGCGAATGGCGCGATCGTGCTGGTGCACACGAAAATCCTCGCGACGTGGGACGATTTGACCAACGAATACCTGATCGACGCACCGATCATCGAGCGGGCCAAGGCGGCAGGAGCTGCGGCAATCTTCTGGATGTCGTCGCGCCCCAACCTGCTGCTATATCGCCACATGTCGTCGTCCAACGGGCAGCTCGAGCCCATCGCGCAGGCCATCGTGGCGCGGGAGGACGCGGAACGCTTGGCGCGGTTCCTGGCTTCGGGGCAAAAAGTTCGCGTGCATTTCGAGATGCCGAACCATGTCAGTGGCCCGGTGGAATCGGAGAACGTGGTGGCCGAGATTCGGGGACGCGACAAGCCGGACGAGTTCGTCCTGCTGGGCGCGCACCTCGATTCCTGGGATTTGGGAACCGGCGCACTCGACAACGGATGCAACGTCGCGATGCTGATCGACGCGGCGCGCGTGATTCATTCGTCGGGATCGGTGCCGCGGCGCTCGATCCGGTTTGTGCTGTTTACCGGCGAAGAACAATGGATGCTGGGTTCCCGGGCATACGCGAGCGCGCATCGCGCGGAACTCGATAACATGGATGCCGCGGTGATATTCGACGCAGGAGTGGGACCGATCACGGGATATTCGCTGGGCGGACGGAAAGACATCCTGGCGGCGGTGCGCGAGGATCTCGATCCGGTCCGGTCGCTCGGCGTGAAGGATTTCACTCTGGACGCCGGAGTCGACACGGACGACTTCGATTTCCTGCTCGAGGGCGTTCCGACTCTCGTGGCGAATCAGGAACCCGCAAACTACATGCTGAACTATCACGCGGCGTCGGATACGTTCGATAAAGTGGACCTGGGCCAACTGAAACACAACGTCGCAATCGCCGCTGTGACGGCCTACGCCCTCGCGGATGCCGAAACGCGGGTGGGGCCGCGGCTGACGCGCCCCGCGATCGAGCAGTTGATGAAGGATACGGGTCTGGGCCAGGAGATGAAAATCGAAGGGCTCTGGCCTGACTGGGAAAACGGCGAGCGCGGGAGACAGCCATAACCTGGTTCCGTTAGAATGAAAACAATGGAGATGGCAGCGGCAAATCCAGAGACCGGCGGGAATCGTTCGACGGGATCGCCGGCGCGCGAAAGGCGGCGGATCCTCGCGTTGGACTACGGCCGAAAGCGGATCGGCCTGGCGTTATCGGATGAACTGCGGCTTACGGCGCAGCCGCTACAGACCTTGGCGCGAAAGAACCGCGCGGACGACATTCGGCGCCTGCGCGAGATTTGCCGCGAGCAGGGTGTGGCGCGTATCATCGTCGGCCATCCCGTGCACATGACCGGCGAGGCAGGGACGATGGCCGAAGAAGCGGCGCGATTCGCGGCGCGGCTCAAGAAGGAGTTGGGCATCGAAGTGGAACTACTGGACGAGCGCCTTACGAGTTGGGAGGCGGAGCAGACGGTGGCGGGAACGAGATCGCCGCGAGGGCGGGGCCGCGCGCCGCTCGACGACGTGGCCGCCGCGATTCTCTTGCGCGAATACCTCGAGCGGCGCCCGACCGTGCCGGGCGACCTGGCGGAGAAGGTATAGCCGACCATGAAGCGGCTAGGCCTGCTGGCACTGTTGCTGATTGCCGCGGTAGGAGCCGGCGCCGGATGGCTCGATTCGCAGATCAGCCGGCCATACCGCGGGCACCGCCCGGAAAAAGTTTTCGTCGATATTCCCCACGGATCGTCACGGTGGAAGATCGCCGGGATTCTTCGGGACGACGACATCGTCCGGAACCGGCTGGCGTTCGCGCTCTTCAGCGTCTGGCACTTTCGCAGACCCATTCAAGCGGGCGAATATTACTTCGATCAGCCCGTAAACACGCGCGAGGTTTTCTGGAAGCTGGCCCACGGGCGGATTTACATTCGGACGGTTCTGGTGCCCGAGGGTTGGAACAGCTTCGAGATCGCGGAGGAGATTCAGGCGCAGGGAATCTGCAACCGCGAGCAGTTCCTGGCCGCCACGCACGAGACGTCGTTTATTTCCAATCTGGCGCCAGAGGCGCACAGCCTCGAAGGATTTCTTTTTCCGTCGACGTACGAGTTCACGCGGCACAATTCGTGCGAACAAGTCGCAAAGCGGATGGTGGAAAACTTCCGCGCGGTGTGGGACTCGATCAAGCCGGCGGATTCTCAGTCTCTGCCCGGCGGGCTGACGCCGATGCAGATCGTGACGCTGGCGTCGCTCGTGGAGCGAGAAACGCCGGACGCGCAGGAACGCCCGCTGGTGGCCGGCGTGTTTTACAACCGCCTGCGGAAGGGAGTTCCGCTGCAATGCGATCCGACGGTGCAATACGCGCTGGCGCTCGAGGGCCATCCGGTGAAGGATGTGAAGCCGGAGGATTTGAAGGTCGATTCGCCGTACAACACGTACACGCACACGGGCCTGCCGCCCGGCCCGATCGCGAATCCGGGAGAGGCGTCGCTGCGGGCGGCGCTCGCGCCCGAGGCGACGGATTATCTCTATTTTGTCGCGAACGACAAAGGCGGCCATTTTTTTGCAAAGACCCTGGCGGAGCACGATCGCAACGTCAAATTGCTGCGGCGCCGCTTGAATGCCGACGCCGGGGCCGCTGACGCAACATCGAAAAAGACGGAGCACTGAGGAAACACGTGAGCGCAGAACGTTCGCATGAGGATTTCTCCGAGAGGTCTTCGACGAAGAAGGCCCTGATCCTGGAAGCAGCGCAGGGGCTGCGAACGCCGCGCTATACTCCCGCGGAAATCGAGCAGATTCGCAGGCAGTTGATCGCGCAACTTGGGGAGAAGGGCAAGACGTCGCCCGACTACATCGTGAGCGTTCTCGAGGAAGCGGGGATGCGCGTGGTGTGGTCCACGCGCGCGGATACGGAGGGGCGCTACGAGGAGGAGTTCACCGACCTGCTGCACTTCTCGACGCTCGAGGAAGCCGAAATGTGCCTCGTGAGGCTCGACGAGCTTCTGAGGAAATTCGCGATCGAAGGGGAGCAGAGCGCCGCGGAAAGGGTCCGCGAGGTCGCGCGATTGGGACGGCGGCGCGCGGAGATGATCGCGCGGAATCATAAAGTCGATCCCGAAAAGCGCGAGGAGAAGGAAGAGATCGCGCACTGGTTCGCGATCTGGCTCGAGACTCCCGACACGTTTTTCGATTGGCTCGAAGTGCGGAAGGAATCTCCCGGGTTCAAGAAATTTGCCCGCGCGGAAGGCGACGAATAGTGGCGTACCTGCTGGAAATCGAGGCTCTCGATCTCGGACCCGGCGTCAAGGCGGTGGGACTCGAGCTGACGGAGAACGACGAGAATCGCGAGCCGGTCCGCGGCCCGACGCAGCGCGCATCTGGAGCCGAGTGCTGCCGGCAACGGCGGGCCAGGAACCGTGGGTGCTCGATTTTTTCAGCCATCTCGACCGAGTGCGGGATTTCTGCGATCGCCACGGCATCGCCTATCGGGAGGCGAACGCGCGGGCGCTCGTGATTCCGGCGCCAGCACCCGAAGCGCTCGAATCCTTGATCGACCGCTTCCAGGCCGAGACCTTCGGGGCGCGCGCGGGGGGACCGGTTGCCGCGGATGATGCTGCCCTCGAGGGCGAGCTGGCGCGGCGCGGCGTGGACGCGTACGACAAGGCGTTCCCGAATTACTTTTTCTGCGCGGTCTGCGCATTTGAGAACGCGTCCCTGGTGATATTGAGCGAGAAATTGTGGGCCAGCGAAGTGATCCGGCGCGTGCGGCCCGTGCTGAAGGGGCTCGAGGTGGAAATTCTCCTGCCAGCCTAGCGAAAGGCTGCTACAGCCGTAGTTGATACGTTCGTTACCCTAGCCCTTCCGTACCATTTCCTCTGCTAAAGGTTCTAGTACACTCGTATTGAGACGATTGAAATGGCCCCCTTCTCAGGTGAGTTATCGGTGTCGAATGAACCTACGGTTCCGAACGCGCGCGCGTTTGTGCGCGGCTTGAATGTTCTGTTTAAGTACTCCCGGCTCTATGGTTTAGAGCATGCAAGGTCGGCGGGACAATTCGATTCCACATGGAAGGAACTTGAGGACGCCGTTGGCGCCTCGGGTGAGGCAGGGCTGCTCTTAGGCGCCTCCGGTTCGCAACTTCTCCTGGATGGCGTGCCACTCGAATCGACCCCGGCGGAGCGCAGCTTTGCCGACCTGCTGAATGCCACCGGCGTTGCAAGCATCTGCTTCCAACCAAACGTCCGGCGCGAGGAGTTTGCCAGCCTCGTGCGTGTGTTTATGGAGAGCGGGCCGAAGGTGGCGCCGCTGAGCGACCGGCTGGAAGAACATTTTGGCAAGAACAATTCAGGGGGAATCCGGATCAACGAGATTCGGTTCGTCGCTGAGGATGCAGGTTACTCGGAAGCGCGCGTGGCGGCCCAGTTGGCGGTGAGGACGCTGGGAGCAGACGCCGAGCGCGTTCAGGACTGGTTTCGCAGCCCCGAAAAGATGATCCAGCTGATCGCCGCAGCCGAAGGCGCGCACGGCGGAAGCGGGACTGGCACGGGCAGCGGCACAGGGACGGCTACTTCATACGATCACGGAAACGGGAGTGGCGGCGCGGGAACAGGCGTTGTCGGAAGCGGAACAGACTTAGGAGTTGGGTTCGGCCTCGGAGGGATCGCAGGCGGCGGGCCAGGCGGGGAAGCCGGCGCCGGACCTGGGGGAATGTCGGAACCCCAACCGCTTGATGAAGGGCAAATGCAGGGCCTGCTTCGGTTGCTCGCGCAGTTCGGCGAGGCGACGCATGGGAAAACTTCGCAGCAGCCGCTCGATGCGATGCTGTGGCAGCAGAAGCTTGCGGATCTTCCGCAAAACGCGCAGCTGACGCTGCGGCAGGCGCTCGTGAGCGTGGCGGCGAAAACCCCTTCGGCGAAAGTGGACGAGGCAATGCTGCTGCGCCTGGCGGAAGACTTGGCGATCCGCTTCGCGCTCGATAGGTTCCAGCGGGGCGAGGTGCGAGTGAATGCCGTCCGCCAAATGCTGGACAAGATGGGCCATGAGCTCGAAACGCTGCGAAAGCTGCTGAGGGCCCGCGAAGAGAAGATGTCCAACGCGGGAATTTCGATGGAATCGCACGCGGACGTGCTCGACCGGCAGTTCTGGGCGGCCGTGCCGGAATCGGGCAAGCGCGCGGTGCTGACGTCGAGCGAGGCGTGGTGCATTCCGCCGCGAAACGTGCAGCAGTATGTGGAAGAGCTGCTGGGGCGCGGCGAATCGGAGGCGGCGGGAGACGTCCTATTGAAGTACGCGTCGTGCGTGCGAAACAAGGACGCGGAAGCGCGCAAGAAAGCCGCGATCGGTTTGGGCCAACTCGCGGAACTCTACAGCAAGGCGGCCAGCCAGAGATTACAGGATGCGCTCGCGCAAATCGGGCAGCAGCTGGTGGCGGAAAAGGATGCGGAGCTGCAGACGCTATTGAGCGCGGCGTTCGTGCGGCTGAGCCAGGAATCGGCGCAGCGGCGTTACTACCGGGCAATGCAGCAGTCGCTCGATTCGCTCGCCGACCTCGAAGAACTGCGGCCGACATGGGCGCACAGCCTCCGGCCGCGTATTGGCGTCGAGAACCGGCTGCCGGAATTCATCGAAGAGGCGCTGACGGCGGAAGCGATGCCCGAAGGGCTCGTCGCGGTGCTGAGCCGCGTCCCGGAAGGCGCCGCCGAGCACCTGGCGGCGCGGCTGACGCGCTCGGGGCGCCGCACGGAACGCGAGAATATCGTGCAACTGGCGAAGGCCGTGGGAGGCGCGTGCGCGCGGCATTTGAGGGAGGTATTCAAGTCCGAGCCGCCGGCAAAGGCGGCGGTGGTGGCCGGACTGCTGACCCGCCTCGATCTGGCGTCGATGGAAGAATTGCTGCCGATGCGGCTGCGTCATAGCGGGCGCAGCTTTCACGACGCGCTCGTGCGCCAGCTTTCGATCAGCGGAGCGCCGGAGCGCGGGCGCCTGCTGGCGAATTCGCTCGAGTTGCTCGATGTGGCGGCCGTGTCGCTTGCGCTGGACGAAATCGGCATGTGCGGCGATCCGGCGACGGCAGCGACGATGCTGCGGCTCGCCGCGGGAGAAATTCTGCCGCAAGGAGCCGATTATCTGCGGGTGAAGGCGATCGAAGCGCTCGGGCGGATGCGCGCGCCGGACGCGGTGGGACCGCTGCGGAAGTTCGTGGAGGAGCGCAAGACGTTTGGCTGGACGCATCCCGAAGAGATTCGCACGGCGGCTGCGCAGGCGCTGATGAAAATCGATCCGGAGTGGATGCAGAAATTCCTGCCGGAGTCGGGACTGGATGCAACCGTGATGGCGCTGGCGCCACTCGACGCGATTCCCGAACGCGACGTGGTGCGGCATCGCCGCTATCGGCGAATCCGGCTGCCGCGCAGCGTGCCGGCCGTGCTGACTTCGGCGCGGGGCAAATACCCATCGTCGATCAGCGTGATGAGCCTTGAAGGCGGGCTGCTGACCGGAGATGTCCAGCTCGCGGTGGGAACCGAGGCGACGCTGAAGATTCCCGCGGGGCTGCGGTCGATCAGCATGCAGGCTGTGGTGAGGTTTGTGCGGCCGCACCAGGCCGGATTCGAGATGGTCGGCATGGGGCTCGAGGACCGCGCGAAATTGCGGCGGCTGCTGATCTCGCTCGGCGACGCCGACGCCGATCCGAATACCCCGAGTTAGCTTCTCTTAACCTGCGCCTACGTTTTGGGCAGATCGTCCGCTGAAACCCACCAGCCGTGCACCTGGCTATAGGACCGGAAGGGCAGGTGAACTTTGGCGACGGGCCCATCTTCCATGTGCTGCGTATCGACGATGATCAGATCGGCGCGGCCGCCCTCGAGCAAGCGATTCGCGATGCCCACGAGATAGCCATCGCCTTCGGCAGCGTCCTTGCTGCGCGGGACGAAGCAGCATTCCTGCAAGCTCGAATCATCGCCCACCCAGAATTCGGAAGTGGTGCGCGTGGCGTGATCGAAACGCGTGTAGGAATTGGTTGGGCGGAAGGCTACGTTGCCAAGTTTCGGATTGAGCGGTTTCGTAGGATCGCTCGTGGGCATGAAGCCGTAGCGATACGGAATCGTCTGATAGCGATCGTCCTGCCGGGGCAGCGCGCCGGTCTGCGGGTAGAGCTGTTCCATGGTGTAATCGCGCGGCGTTTTGTCCGAGAGATCGACTGACAGGCGATGGAGCGTGCCGGCGGCGGACTTCGGATCGAATGGCTCGCCGTGAAGATTGGGGAAGAACGGGAACTGATTCTTCAGCGCCATGTCCATATCGACATAGATTTTGTTGCCGTCCGAGAATGCTCCCATTACGTGCGTGGCGCAGCGCTCGGGCCCTTTGAACCAGCGAAGATCCTTGCCGTCGCCGCCGCGTTCAAGGACGCCGAACCATGTGGGGAGCGTGGAATCCCAGGCGAAGTGCACCTGACCCTCCTTCATGCGGGCGACGTTGGTCGCCATCGGAATGCAGAGGAAGGCGATGTATTTTTGCGAGACCGCGAAATCGTGGATCATGCCGACGTAGGGAACCTTGATCCAGGTCTCCCATGTGATGTGGCCCGTGGCGTTGGCCGAGAAGACGTAGACGTCGTCCGTGTCGAGCCCCTTGGCCTCGTAGCCGTAGGAAATCATTTCGCCGGTGGCGTGATCGAATTTTGGATGAGCCGTATGCGTGAGGCTGTGCAGGCCGCCGCCGAACGTGTAGTAATTGTCGACCGTTTCGAGGGTGAGCGGATTCATCGCGACCGGCGGGCTGTCTTCCTTCAGCGAGAAAAGATAGCCGTGGTGATAGACGACGTGCGTATTCGCGGTGCCGCGACTCACGCCCTTGACGCTTGGATCGTCGGTGAAAGGATTGCGGTACATGCCGAAAAGACGGCGGCGCGCTTTTGCCTGGGCCTCGAAGCGCTGCGTGCGCGGATAGCGGCTTTTGAAATCGACGTGGCCGTTCGAGATGCGGAACATGCTCACGTGGCCTTCGCCGTCGAAGGGGATGTTGCCCTTCATCGGGGGATACTGCCAGTCGGGGCCGACGCGATAGAAAGCGCCGTCGATGTTCAGAGGGATTTCTCCCTCCACGTCGCAGTCGCGGATATCGCACTCGCTGCGAAAGGGTCCGCCGCCTCCAAGGCCCGGAGGGCTCGAGAAATGGACGGTCTCCGCTTTCGCGGGCTGCGCACCAAGAGACAAGCCGCCCGTCACCGCACCTGTACCCGCCGCTGCGAGCGTTCCGATGAACCTGCGGCGATCCATTCCTGCGCTTTTCGTCGTGCTTTTCGGCTGCTTTGGTTTACGGGCCATGTCTTCCCCCCTTGCGTGAGGGCAGTATGTCCCAGTGCGGGCCATGCTTGCAAGTACCTAAGGCGAGGGCGCGGGTGACGAGACGGCGATGGTGGCGCGCTTTAAGCGTCCGAAGCGCCACGCTGCGGAGCCGCCATCATCGAAGGCAGGATGCGGCGAAAAGGCAGGACACTGAAGAATTTCTCGCGGCAGGGATCGCAACGGTACGCCGGGAACACGAGCATGCGCTTGAGGAAAAGCAGGGCGCCCTTTTCGACGCGGTCCCTCGAGATATGCTGGAGATCAAAATTGCCGCACCTGGGGCAGTGCGCGTATCGCGCGAACGGCAGCGCCACGCTTCTTGCGTAGAACCGGAGATCGCAAGAGTGGCAACGCCAGGGACGCAGCGCGGTGAGGCTAGCGAAAAAATCGGAGATGCCGCTGCGGCGCGAACGAAAGCAATCGGCGCTTCGGCATTGCGGGCAGATCATTCGAGCAGTCGCCTCCCATGCGATAGGTCGGATTGGCGTTTTCCAAACGTGTCTTGCTAGGTACGACTGTATCGCACGGCGACCCGATTCGCCGTATGCGCGAAGCTTTCGGTTGCGTACTATACAACACCGGATAGGGCGGGACAATCCGCGGTGTAAGATAGGCGAAGAGAGGAATCGATGCCCGATTATACCGCCGAACACGCACGCGCAGGAATCAACGCCAGGCTGCCCAAGCTTGAAACATGGCCGAATCATTTTCCGGGCTACGAAATCACGATTCGTTTCCCCGAATACACGTCGATTTGCCCGAAGACGGGCCTGCCCGATTACGGCGCGATTGCGATTCACTACCAGCCGAAAAAGGTCTGCCTGGAGCTGAAAGCCCTGAAAATGTATCTCCTGGGTTATCGAAACCTGGGAATTTTCTACGAGAATGCGGTGAATCGCATGCTTCGCGACATCGTAGCGGCCATCCATCCCGTTTGGTGCAGGGTGACGGGCGAATTCACGCCTCGCGGCGGATTGGTGACGACGGTGGAAGCGCGCTGGCCGCGCCGCAAGGGCTAGGCCGGGACCCGGGGTGGACTTCGGTGTGCCGCTCGGCGATAATCCGGCAATCGATTTCGCGATGCACGGAAGGGCGGCTTAGCCGCGAAGGAGGCTTGATGAGTCTGACGTCGAACACGCCCGAAGATACACCCCCTGTAACCGAGGCTGGGTCGCTACCGCGCTGGGTGATGGTGCTCTTCGTGGCTGCGTTTGCGCTGGTCGGCTATCTTTTGTATGCCACCTACACGCAACGCCAGGCGCTGGCAAAGAGCCAGGATGATGCGAACAAGAAGACGCAGGCCCTTGCCGCGGAAGTGGACAAGACGAACTCGCGGATCGCCGACCTGAAGGGGCAGCTCGACGTTACGTCGCAGAAGCTGGGTTTGACGGAGGACGAACTCGCGCGGGCGCGAAGCCTCGCGCAGACGATCCGCTCCGATCAGCAGAAGAGCGACGCCCAATTGAAGCAGCAGATCGGCGAGGTGCAGGCGGACACGACGACAAAGTTCGGACAAGTCGCCACGCAGCTCAACGGAACGCAGACCGACCTCTCGGCCACCAAGGCCGATCTGGAGGCCACCAAGGGCAAGCTGCAGAGCACGATCGGCGACCTTGGCGTGCAAAGCGGTTTGATCGCCACGAACCACGACGAGGTCGAGGAGTTGAAGCGGCTCGGCGAACGCGACATCTTCGAATTTTCGCTGACCAAGTCGAAGATGCCCGAGCACGTCGGCCCAATCCAGGTGCAGCTCCGCAAGGTGGACACGAAACACTACCGGTACACGCTCAACGTGGTCGCCGACGACAAGTCGATCGAGAAGAAGGACAAGACAGTGGGCGAGCCGGTACAGTTCTACGTGCGTGGTGCGCGTGCGCCGTACGAGATTGTGGTATTCGATCTCACCAAGGACACGGCGAAGGGCTATCTGAGCACGCCGAAGTCCGGGCAGTCCGCGCCGCCTGCGTCCCCTGCAGCGGCTCCCGCTACGCCACCGGGCAATTGAGGCAGCCGGCTATTAGATGGAGCGACGGAAGACAATCCTCTTAGCCGCCGTAGCCGCGCTGTCGGTGAGTTTCGCCGCGCGGCCTGCGCCCTGGCCGCAAACGCAGGCCGCAACGCCACAAGCGCCAACTTCATCGAATTCCGCTGCCGACCCTGTGCGATTTGCGTACGGAGGGAACGTCGCGGAGATTCCCGCCGAATTCATCGGGGGCCTGGTTCTCCTGCCCCTGCACGTGAATCGAGGCCAGCCGTGCCTCTTCGTGCTGGATTCGACGGCCGCGGCAACGTCGATCGATCCCGATCGCGCCACGGAGCTCGGCATTCCAGCCGGGCAGAGCGTCGAACTGGAGTTCGCGGGCGTGAATTTGACGCTGCCCGAACTGCCGCGCGTTCCGAAGCCGAATTTCAGCGCGCGATTCGGCCGCGAGTACGAAGGGACGCTGGGCCACGACTTTTTCGAGAGCTTCGTGGTCGCAATCGACTACGATCGGAAGACGGTCCGCTTGTTCGATCCCGGCGCCTATCAGTACTCGGGCCACGGGAAGAGCTTTCAGGTGTCGTTTTCAGGGGATACGCCCGTGGTGCGGGCCAAGTCCAACACAAACGGCAAAACGCTCGAGGGCGATTTCGGCATCGATACGGCTCTGGATGCCTCGGTGCTGTTCTCGGAGAGCTACGCGAACGCCCACCACATGTTGTCGCACCTGAAAACGATTCCGGCGATGGATGAGGCGCCGAACGATTCGGCGGATGCCGTTCTCGGACGCATGAAGCTCTTCCAGATCGGGCCTTTTCCGGTGCAGCAGGCGATTGCGACATTTTCAAGGCTAGATGCCGATGCGGCGGGCGGCGAGAAGCTCGCGGGCGAAATCGGCGGAGGGATGTTGCGGCGCTTCACCGTGATCTTCGACTATCCACGCATGCAGGTCATCTTCGATCCAAACAGCAACCGGCGCACCGAGGAATTCGAGGACATGAGCGGAATTTCCCTGATCGCCGAAGGGCCGGGCTTGCGGACGTTCAGAGTGACGCAGGTGCGGTCCGGGACGCCGGGAGCGGAAGCAGGGCTGCGAGAGGGCGACATCATTGAGGGCATCGACCAGGACCCCGCCGCCGACCTTTCACTGATGCAGCTGCGCGATCTTTTTCGACAGCTCGGGCATCCTTACCTGCTGACGATTTCGCGAAACGACAAAACGCTGCATCTCACGATGAAGCCCAAGCGGCTGCTTCCCGACAACGAAGGCTGATTTTCGCAGCAGCGCGATTCAGAAGCTGACCGCGCCGCCATCGACCAGCATGTCGATTCCGGTGATGAAGCTGGCTTCATCCGACGCGAGAAAGAGGGCCGCGCGCGCGACTTCCTCCGGCTCGCCCAGGCGATGCATCGGCGTGTTCTTGATCATTTCCTCGCGCAAGGCGGGAATGGCCTCCGGCGGCAAGCCCGGCGTGCGATGGATGATCGGGGTTTCGATGCATCCGGGGCTGACGACGTTGACGCGAATTCCGCGCCCCACCAATTCCGCGGCAAAGTTTCGGCCGAGAGCGCGGACGCCCGCTTTGCTGGCGGCGTAGACCGAATTCGTCGGGATGCCCATCCTGCCGCCGATCGATGAAGTGATCACGATCGATCCCCCCGCTTTCATCATGGGCAGCGCCTTCTGCACGGTGAAAAATACGCCCTTGAGATTCACTCCGATAATTTCTTCCCAATCGCGCTCCGTCACTTTTTCGATCGGGAGAAAAGCCCCGATTCCCGCATTGACGAAGAGCACGTCGACGCGGCCGTGGCGGCGCTGCACTTCGTCCATCAGGGAAGTGATCTGTGGGATATCCGCGATATCCGACTGAATCGCGATCGCGCCAGAGCCGATCTCTTCGGCAGCGCTTTGCAGCGTCGCGGCGTTGCGCCCGGTGATGACAACGTGCGCCCCTTCGGAGGCAAAAGCTTTCGCGGAGGCAAGGCCGATGCCGCTGTTGCCTCCGATGATCACGACGACTTTCCCGGTGAATCTCGGGTTCACGGTGTCTCTCTTTCGTCAGGGATGTAAAAGCAGCCCTCGCTGCGACTCTTCGCCGTATACAGCTAGTGCGGCGTCGCGCGAACGCGTGCCATGAATGGGGCGCAGCAAGCAGCGCCCCTACAAAACCTGCTAGAACATCGTGTTCGAATGCAGCATCTCGTCCGGCACGGGCTGGGCGATGTCCCAGTGCTCCACGAGCTTGCCATTTTCGAGCCGGATGATGTCGACGACGGCGATCCCCGGTGTGCCGGGCTCAATCACGACGTGGCTGTGCACGATGACATAATCGCCGTCCGCGAAGACACGTTTGATGTAGGTCTTCGCGTGCGGAGTTTCCACACGCGCTTTTTCCAGAAACGCGCGCAGGCCCTCGGAACCGTCGGTCGCGAGAGGACTGTGCTGAATGTATCGCGGCCCGAAAAACGGCGGCGCGAGAGTGAAGTCCACCGGGATCAGCACCTTTTCGAAAAATTCAAGGACGACCTTCTTGTTCAGCGCTTCAGTCTCGGATTTGGCGAGTGGCAAGGCTGGCTTCTCCTCGTCGCGAATCCCGGGCGGCTAGTCGAATTTGTGCAGGGTCGAAGCCATGCGGCTGAGGCGCGCGTCGACTTTCGCGAACACGCTGCCCGGCTCGAATTTTCCCGAGGCGCCGCGAGCGCCGGCGCGCACTCCCGTGAGGATTTCGATTCCTTGCGGAATCGTCCCGACGGGATAGATGTGGAAGCGGCCTTCGGCGACGGCTTCAATCACTTCGTCGCGCAGCATCAAGTCGTCGACGTTCTCCGCCGGGATGAGCACGCCCTGCTTGCCGGTGAGGCCCTTCAAGCGGCATACATCGTAGAAGCCCTCGATCTTCTCGTTCACGCCGCCGATGGGCTGAATTTCGCCCTGCTGATTGACGGAACCGGTGACGGCCAGCTCCTGGCGGATCGGAAACTCCGAGAGCGCGGAGAGCAGCGCGTAAATTTCGGTGGAGCTGGCGCTATCGCCATCGACGCCGGAATAGGACTGCTCGAAACAGACGCTTGCCGAAAGAGACAGCGGCTTATCCTGCGCGAACATCTGGCGCAGGTAGCCGGCAATGATTTGCACGCCCTTGTCGTGGAAGCGGCCGCTGAGATTCGACTCGCGCTCGATGTTGATGATGCCGATCTTGCCCATGGCAACAGAGGCTGTAATGCGCACCGGCTTGCCGAAGGCGTAGCCGCCGATTTCCAGCACGCTCAGGCCGTTCACCTGGCCGACGCGGCCGCCGGTGGTATCGATGAAGACGAGATTCTGCTCGATCATTTCGCGGATTTTCGTTTCGAGCAGGTTGTGGCGCTCGATCTTGGCGTCGAGAGCCTGGCGGACGTGGCCGGCGGTGACGATCTTGTTGCCGTTGTGGCGCGCGGCGTAGGAGGACTCGCGCGCCAGGTCGGCGAGATCGAAAAAGCGCGTGGTGATCTTGCCGCGGCGTCCGGCGAGGCGGACGCCGTGTTCGAGGATGGAGGCCACGGCGGTGCGGTCGAATTGGAGAAGCTTTTCGTCGTCGGCGAGCTTGCGCAGGCGGCCGCCATACTGGCGGAAAACTTCGTCGCTCCAGTTCATCTCCTCGTCGAATTCGACGCGGACCTTGAAAATCTTCTTGAAGTCGTCCTCGAAATCGTAGAGCAGCTCGTACATGTTGCGATCGCCGATCAGGATGACTTTCACGTGGACGTCGATCGGCTCGGGCTTGAGCGCGGCGGTGCTGAACGGGAAGAACGTGTCGACCGGCTGGATTTCGAGCTTGCCGTGATTGAGCGTGCGCTTCAGCGTGCGCCAGACGCCGGCTTCGGTAAGCGCATCGAGCGCGTACATCACGAGGAATCCGCCGTCGGCGCGCAGGAGCGATCCGCCGCGCAAATCCATGAAGTCGGAGTTCCAGCCGCCGCGCGAATCGTAGCTGCGATGAACCGTGCCGAAGAGATTCGCGTACGTCGGGATCGTCTCGAAAATCACGGGACACTTTTCCTGTTCGCCGTGCGCGAGGATCACGTTGACGCCGTACACGCGGAAGGGATCGCGGTCGGAGCGCTCCGGGCGCGGCGCGCCGCCCCCTTCAGACGGCGGCTGATCGTCCTCGCCCTCGCGCTCCTTGAATGGGTCGAGATTGTCGAGAATGTGGTGGCGCACCTCTTCGAGATACTCGGAAATTTGCGTGCTGGGGTATTTTTCCTTCAGCTCTTCGATCACGCCGTCGACCAGCACGGATGCCGCCTCCTGCTCGAGATAGCTCATCTCGCTGGCGAGTTCGCGCGAGAGCGAAAGCGTCTTGCCGGTAGACGACGGTGAATTCCTGGCGGAACTGATCGTATTTGCGCTCGAGTTCCTCGGCGGCGGCGCTTTCGAGCTTGCCCTCGTGCACCATCTTGGGGATTTCCTCGATCGGCACCATCTGGCCGTCGAGAACCGGGAAAATCTCCGGCAGCGCCACCGCGCCCACCTGCATGCGGCCCAGCGCGAACTGCTCGCGGGCGATGCGGCGCGTGAAATCGTCCATCAATTCCTTTTCGCGCAAGGTGAAGCGCTCGACGATGCGCGTTTTCTGGCGCTGGAAGGGCTCGCCTTCGAATACCTGCGGGATGCGGCGGCGCAGGAAGTCGATTCCGGACTCCACTTCCTTTCTTGAAAAGCGTTGGCCTGTCCGCGCGGCAGCGTCAGCAGGCGCGGCCGGTCGGAATTCTTGAAATTGTTGACGTAGCAGCGGTCGGGCGCCGGCTCGGTCTGCGGATGCATTTCCTCGATCATGCGCACGATCATGCCGCCGCGGCTGGTGCCGGAAAGGCCGCAGACGAAGAGGTTGTAGCCGGACGCGGTGAGCTCGACGCCCATGCTCAGTGCGCGCAGCGCGCGGTCCTGCCCGAGGTCGTTCGAGGCGGGCTCGAACGTCGGCCGTCGTTTCGAACGGAATGCGCGCCGGATCGCAGCGCCAGCGCAGTTTTTCCGGCGGCAATCCCGAGTGATTCGGCTTGGAGTTTTTGGCCATTCGGTCGACTGTCTGCCCGTTCGAGGGGCGCTACTCTAGCACGGCCTTCCTTCGCTTCCCACCCGGTTTGGACCGGCCGGTTCCATCCGGGCCGGACGGAGCGTAGAGATCGAGAAGGCTGGCGGTGGTCGCCACGATGATCGGCCCGAGCACGACGCCCAGCAGCCCGAAGACGCTGATTCCGCCAAGCACGCTGATGAAAACCAGCAGTCCGCCGAGCTGGGCGCGCCCGCTGATGAGCCACGGCCGCATCACATTGTCCACCAGGCCGACGATGAGCGCGCAGAAAATCACGAGGAAGATTCCACGGCCGAGGTGGCCGCCGATCATCAGGCTGATCGCGGCCGGAACCCAGACAAGGGCGGAGCCAACGAGCGGGATAAACGAAAAGAAACCCATCATCACGCCCCAGAAAAGCGGCGCCTCGATTCCCGTCACCGTGAAGGCAAATCCGCCGAGGAGCGCGTGCACCACGGCCGCGGCCAAGCTGGAGGTCACGCTGGCGTGAATGAGCTCTCGCGCGTCATCGAGCATGCGGTCGCCCGGACCTGAGTCGAAAGGAAGCACCTGCCGCAGCCGTTCGACCATGGCATCGCCGTCGCGGTAAAGGTAGAACATCACGAGAATCGTTACGAAGAGGTGGAAGAAAAAGACGGCGGTATTCCTGAGGATCGTGCCAAGCCTCGCCGCCACGAACTCCGCGGCCTGCGCGGTGTAACGATGGAGCGCGGTGGTCACATCGTCCGAGCCGATGCCGGGAAAGCGATTGTGCACGCGGGTCCACGCGGTAGCGAGCCAGGTGAAGTGGCCGGCGGCGATCGAGAACTGAATCGACTGCACGGCCTCGACACCCTGACGGACGAATGAGATCATCACCAGGACGGCGGGCACGATCAGGATGAGCGTCACGCCGAGCGTGGAAACCAACGCCGCGGTGGTCGGATGCATGCGGCGCCCAAGCCATTCGTAAGCCGGATAAGAGACGACCACGAGAACGGCCGCCCACGCGAGCGGCGCAAGAAAAGGCGCGAATATCAAATAGACGAAGTAAGCCAACAGGATGACGAGGCCGTAAAAGAGCAAGCCGCCGACCCGCTTCTGTAACGTGCTTTCCGGGCTCAAAGATCCCCGCTTTCCGAATTTGCCGACGAATGACTGATAGTGGCAATCCGCCGGTTTGTCAACTCCAGACGATCCCTTAGGGGAAGGGCCGATGCTATACTTCCGGCAGGTTTCGACGACAATGACGGCCGCTCCGAATCCCGCCTGCAAGCACAAACGCACCCAAGTGATCGCGAAGGATAGCGAGGCCCAATACATGGAATGCCTCGATTGCGGGGAGATCTTGGAGGCGGGCGAGATCGAAAAGGTCGAAAAGAAGGATGCCGCCGGCTTCGACGAATCGCTCTCCGATGCCTGAGTATGCGTAGTTTCCGCAATCGTTATCCGTAGGGATTTAGGTTACATTCTGCGGCTCAAGGTTCCAACCTTGTCCCGGAATGCTCTTCAAGACCTTCAGCGCCGCTGTTTTCGGAATCGACGCCTACCTCGTCGAGGTTGAGGTGGACGTAACGCAGAGTTTTGAGGGCAGTTTCAACGTGGTCGGCCTGCCGGATAACGCCGTGAAGGAAAGCCGCGAGCGCATCAAGTCCGCGGTGCGCAACTGCGGCTTCGATTTTCCATTCAAGCATGCGGTCACCGTGAACCTCGCGCCCGCGGATATTCGCAAGGAAGGTTCCGCATTTGATCTGCCGATGGCGCTGGGCGTTCTCGGCTGCCAGGGCACATTTTTCGGCAAAATCCTCGACGACTACGTTTTCCTCGGAGAGCTGTCGCTCGACGGCAGCGTGCGTTCGGTGCGCGGCGCGCTTTCGGCGGCGCTGGCGGCGCGCGAGCGCGGGATACGCAGCGTCGTGGTGCCGGAAGCGAACGCGCGGGAGGCCGCGGTCGTCGAAGGCATCCAGGTGTTCCCGGTCAAATCGCTGCCGCAGGCGGCGGACCTGATCAATGCGCCCGAGTCGTTTCGGCCGGTGGCCGTCGACACATCCGCGATGCTCGCGGAGGCGAGCCAGTACGCGGTCGACCTCCGGGACGTCCGGGGGCAAATGGCGGCCAAGCGCGCTCTCGAAGTGGCCTGCGCCGGAAGCCACAACATTCTCTTCATCGGGCCGCCGGGCGCCGGAAAGACGATGCTCGCAAAGCGCATCCCGACGATCCTGCCGCCGATGTCGCTCGACGAGGCCATCGAGACAACGCGCATTCACAGCGTCGCCGGGCTTCTCGAAGATGCGCGCGGGCTGGTCGGCACGCGGCCATTTCGTTCGCCGCACCACACGATCAGCGACGCGGGCCTGATTGGGGGCGGGGCGATACCGCGGCCCGGCGAAGTGTCGCTCGGGCACAACGGAGTCCTTTTTCTCGACGAGCTGCCGGAGTTCCAGCGCAACGTCCTCGAAGTGATGCGCCAGCCGCTCGAGGATGGCTGCGTGACGATTGCGCGCGCGGCGCTATCCGTCAGCTTTCCTTCGCGCTTCATGCTGGCCGCTGCGATGAACCCATGCCCGTGCGGCTTTTTCGGCGATGCCACGCGCGACTGCCACTGTTCTCCGCCGCAGATTCAGCGCTACGTTTCGAAGATTTCCGGGCCGTTGCTGGATCGCATCGACATTCACATCGAGGTGCCGGCTGTGAAATATAAGGAGTTGCGTGGCAACGTCGAGATCGAAAGTTCCGCGAGCGTGCGGGAACGCGTGCTGCGAGCGCGCCAGATTCAGCTCGATCGCTACCGTGGCGAGAAGAAGCTCTACGCCAACGCCCAAATGCCGCCGAAGCTGATCCGAAAGCACTGCGCGATCAGCGCCGATGGCGAAAAGCTGCTCGAATCCGCGATCGCGCGCTTGGGGCTTTCCGCGCGCGCCCACGATCGCATACTCAAGGTATCGCGCACGATCGCCGATCTCGAGGCAGCGGCGTCCATCGAACCCAAGCACCTGAGCGAGGCGATCCAGTACCGGACCCTCGACCGGACTTACTGGGACTAGGGCTCGCTATCCATGCGATTTTCCCCCTTCCCTAGTACCGGACCGCGATTGACGGCTCCGCTGGCGGTGTGATACCCATATGACCGTCATCCACTGGGGCGTTCCTGAGGACTGTATGGCGACCAAGGCATCGAAGCTCGAAGTGACGCTGGACACGCTGCTAGAAAGCGTGGATCTGGCCGAAAACATCGTGCAGCGCGTGGCCGAGGCCGCCGGGTTCAGCGAAGAGGATGTCCACAAGTTTGGGATGGCGGTGCGCGAGGGCGTGATCAACGCCTACAACTACGGCAACCGGCAGGACCGCACGAAGAAGATTCGGCTGTCCGTGGAATTCGAGCCCGACCGGATGATCGTGCACGTCTGCGACGAAGGGCAGGGCTTCGAACTTACCGATGTCCCCGATCCGCTCGCCGAGGAAAATCTCCTGCGAACGTCCGGCCGCGGCTTGTTCCTCATGAAGGCGTTCATGGACGATTTCATCGTGCAGCGGGGAGCCTGCGGGGGAGCCGAACTCGTGATGGTCAAGAAACTCCCGGCTCGCGTGGCCGGCAACGGCGCCCGCTAGACCGAACCCCATCGAAGCCGCGTAACGCGACCGCAAGCCTCCTGCTTTCCTGATTTTCTGTACTTTCAAACCCCGGCAAACTCTGGACACCGAATTCCGTTTATGCAAGAATCCCGCCGCCGATCGGGGTGTGGTAACGCCGTTCGCAGGGAGCGTGAGCCCAAATGCAATGCCGCGCGGGCTGCGCGAGCGACCGGCGTCGCGTGGCCTAAGTCGGGACTTCATTGACGAGGAGCAGACACCGTTGGCTCGAGAACAGGGTGTGGTGAAGTGGTTCAACGCGTCGAAGGGGTACGGGTTCATTCAACGTCAGTCGGGTGAGGACGTCTTCGTTCACTTTTCGGCCATCCAGATGGACGGCTATAAATCGCTGAATGAGGGCGAGCTTGTGGAGTTTGAGGTCCGCCAGGGCACCAAGGGCGTCCAGGCCGAAAGCGTCACGAAGGTTTAGCGCAGCGCGTGTCCTGAGGGATGGTTGCAGGCGCCGGATGTGTGCGCATGCGGGGCTATACACCTTCGTATGGAGCTTTGTGATACGATCTTGGAATCTGAAATCCAGGCCGGAGCCGATATTTGCCACAGCATATCCCTCGAAAACAGCTCAAGAAAGATGAAGTGCGCGAAACGCTCGCGCAGGGCGCCGACGCCGTACTTTCTCATCAGCAGTTCACGATTTACCTTCTGATCGTCGCGGTGATTGTTGCGGTGGGCGTTTTCGGCTGGAAGACGTACACCGAGCGGCAGACGGTGAAGGCTTCGGCCGGGTTCGACAGCGCGATGAAGGTTTTCCAGTCGCCCGTGGGAACGCCGCTAACGCCCGGCGAGACTCCCTACGCGAGCGACAACCAGAAATTTACGATTGCCGCGCAGCAATTCTCCGACGTGGCGTCGAAGTACCCGCGGACGCACGCAGGTCAGCTCGCGCGCTACTACGCCGCCCTGAGTTACGAAAAGCTCGATAAAACCGCCGATGCAAAGAAATCGCTGCAGGATCTTGCGGGCAGCAGCGATCAAGAGGTGGCCGCGCTGGCGCAGATCGAACTCGCGGGCATCGACGACCGCACGGGTCAGGATGCCGAGGCCGTGAAACTCTATGAAGGCTTGATCGCGAAGCCGAGCGTGCTCGTCCCGAAACCGGTCGCCATGATGGCGCTTGCCCAACACTACAGCCAGAAGGATCCTTCGGCGGCGGCGAAAATCTACGCGCAGATCAAGGCGGATTATCCCGACACGCCGATCGCTGAACGCGCCGATCAGGCGCTCGCGCTGCTGGGCAGCAAATCCTGAGCAACTGCCGCTTGCCCGGCGGCGACGGCTAGCCGAGGCGCGCTCCGATACACTAAAATGATTGCCATGCCGCTGGCGCCCTACGCGATGGATGTGCGGCGGTCGCGCGGCCGGCGCTACCCGGAACCGCAGCACCCCTACCGAAACGACTACGCGCGCGATCGCGACCGCGTGATCCATTCGCGCGCGTTTCGCCGCCTCGAAGCAAAAACGCAGGTTTTCACCATGCGTTTCTCCGATCATTTCCGCAACCGGCTCACGCACACGATCGAAGTGGCGCAGATTGCCCGCACCGTTGCGGGCGCGCTCGACCTCGATACCGATTTGGTCGAGGCGCTCGCGCTGGTGCACGATATCGGGCATCCGCCGTTCGGCCACGCCGGCGAACGCCGGCTCGATGCGCGCATGCGCGAGCACGGAGACCGCTTCGACCACAATCTCCACGCCCTGCGGATCATCGAGCAGTTCGAGCAGCGCTATCTCGATTTCCCCGGATTGAATCTTACGTTCGAAGTCCGCGAGGGAATCATCAAGCATTCGCGCGACTATTCCGCCGCGGAATTTCCGGCGCTCTCCGAATATCTTCTCGATGAAAAACCGCCGCTCGAAGCGCAGCTGATCGATCTGGTGGATGAAATCGCCTACAACACGGCCGATCTCGATGATGGTTTCGAGGCGCGCCTCCTCGATTTCGAGCAGTTGCGCGCGGAGGTCCCCGCGTTCGAAGCGGCTTACGCCGACGTCGAGCGGCGCCATCCACGCGGACTGCGGAAACTGAAGTTCAATGAAGCGCTGAAGCAGATCCTGAATCGTCTCGCAACCGACCTCATTGACAACACGCGCGGCCAAGTGGAAGCGAGCGGTGTCCGGAACGTGGAGGATGTGCGGCATCACGCGAACCGGCTGGCGGCGTTTTCATCCGGTGTGGCGCAGCAGAATGCCGGCCTGAAGCAGTTCCTCAACGCGCGCGTCTATTCCCATCCGGCCATTTCCGAGGAGCGCGACCGTTCCGTCGCCGCGCTGGACGCGCTCTTCCGCTTTTTCCTCGACCATCCCGATCGCATGCCAAAGCATTATGCGGAATTGGCGCAGAATGAGCCGCGCCATCGTGTGGTCTGCGACTATATCGCCGGGATGACCGACCATTTTCTGCTGCGCCAGTGCCGGGAACTTCTCGGCGACCCCGTGTCGCGCGTCTCGTAGCGTCCCGACGTTGGGACTGGCGGAGTAACTTGCGCGTATCCTTGCCGAACGATTGCGCGGGGGCTTCCTTGACACCGTTCTGAAGCGACATATAATGAAGTTTATAGCTCTCAGAGTTCGGGGAAATTACCATGTTTCTGGATGTGAAAGAACTGGCCGTCCGAAAGATCCGCATCCGGAAGAGCTACGCTCCGGGAACCATCGATTTCCATTCCGGCGAATTCCGGCAGGTCGAACCCCTGGAAGTGCGTGCAACGGCAGAGCTTATCGAAGGCCAGATCCGCGTCTACGGCAACCTGCACACGCGAATCGAGCTGGTTTGCGCGCGCTGCCTCGATACCGTGATCGAGGAGATCAGCCGCGACTTCGATCTCTTCTACCGCCCGATGACCTCAATCGCTCAGGACGATGAAGTGCGCCTGGCGCTGGGCGACACCGAGATCGCTTTCTTCGAAGGCGACGGCCTGTTCCTGGCGGACGTCCTGGCCGAGCAGGTAAACCTCGCGTTGCCCATGAAGGTGATCTGCTCGAGCGATTGCCGCGGCCTTTGCCCCCACTGCGGCGCGAACCTCAACAACGAAGAGTGCCGCTGCGAGAAAAATGGCAGCGACCCCAGGCTTGCCCCGCTCGCACGGCTGAAGCAGGACTGGTTCAAGAAGCAATAAGACGCTACACTACATATTCCATTCAGGCTGCCGTCTGAGTAGCGGCCTGTCACGAGGAGCAGAATGCCCAATCCAAAGCGGCGCCACTCAAAGCGGCGCACCTCCAATCGGCGCGCCCACGACCATCTTCATGCCCTGTCCCTGGCCGAGTGCCCGAATTGCCACGAAAAGAAGCTGCCTCACCGGGCGTGTCCCAAGTGCGGCCATTACAAAGGCCGCGAAGTGATTGACACTTCGGCGAAGACGGCCTAAGTTTCCCCCGCCGGGCCGTCTGTAAGGTGCTCCCTGGAGCAAAGATGATTACCATCGCTCTCGATGCTATGGGTGGAGACCATGCGCCACGCGCAGAGGTCGAAGGCGCGATCCTGGCCGCGCGCGAGCTGGGGGTTCGCGTGCTGCTGGTCGGTATCGAAGAGACGGTCCGCCAGGAGCTGGCGCGCCACAAGCTCCGGGATCTGCCCATCGAGGTCGTGAACGCCACCGAAGTCATCACCATGAGCGATTCGCCCTCGCACGCTTTTCGCCGCAAGAAAGAAAGCTCGCTGCACGTGGCGGCGCGGCTCGTCCGCGACGGCAAGGCGGACGCGCTCGTGAGCGCCGGCAATACGGGCGCGGTGATGACCGTAGCGCGGTTCGTGATCGGCACGCTCTCTTCGGTCGATCGCCCGGCCCTGGCGATGGCTTTTCCGAACATGAAGGAAAAAGTTTCGATCATTCTCGACGTCGGCGCGAACGTCGATTCAAAGCCCGAGCAGATCGAGCAATTCGCGGTGATGGGCGAAATCTATTACCGCGCCATCTGGGGCGTGAAGCGGCCGCGCGTCGCACTGCTCTCCATCGGCGAAGAAGAGATGAAGGGCAACGAACTTACGCGCGAGGCGGGCGCTTTGCTGAGACAGACATCCCTCAATTTCACGGGTAACGTGGAAGGCCGCGACGTCTTCCGAGGCAACGTGGAAGTTGTCGTTTGCGACGGCTTCATCGGCAATATCGCGCTCAAGATCAGTGAAGGCGTCGTCGAGCATATCGGCGGCATGCTGAAGAAGGCGATCAAGAGCAGCCTCACCTCCCAGCTTGGCTATGCGCTCTCCAAGCGCGCCTTCAACGATTTCCGCAAGCGCACGGATTATTCCGAATACGGCGGCGCGCCGCTGCTCGGCGTGAAAGGCATCACCGTGATCGGACACGGCCGGTCGAATCCGAATGCGGTCAAGAACGCCATTCGCGTGGCGGCGGAACTCTGCCGCTCGCGCGTCAACGAGAAAATCGAACAGGAGCTTTCCGCTGCCGCCGCCGTCCTGGCGCGCGGCTGAACGAGCGGAAAACGCAACCGCTATGAGCAAGATCGCTTTCCTATTTCCGGGCCAGAACTCGCAGTATGCCGGCATGGGCCGCGACCTCGACGCAAATTTCCCCGAATCGCATGCGATCTTCGAAGAGGCCGATGCTGCGCTCGGATTTCCGATTTCGAAACTCTGCTTTGAAGGTCCTGAAGACGATCTCAAGCTGACGGCCAACACGCAGCCCGCCATCCTCACCGTTTCCGTCGCCGCATATCGCGCGCTCGAGAAACACGGCGTGACGCCCGATATGGTCGCCGGGCATAGTCTCGGCGAATATTCGGCGCTCGTGGCGGCCGGTGCGCTCGATTTCACCGATGCGGTGAAGCTGACGCGGCGCCGCGGCCAGCATATGCAGGAGGCCGTTCCGGCCGGCGAAGGCGCGATGGCCGCGATCCTGGGGCTCTCGCCGTCGGATGTCGCGGAAATCTGCAGGAAGGCGGCGGACAACGAAGTCGTCTCAGCGGCAAACCTGAATTCGCCGGAGCAGATCGCGATTTCGGGCCACGCGGGCGCCGTGAAACGCGCCGTCGAGATCGCTTCGCAGTCGGGCGCCAAGCGCGCCGTCATGCTGGCCGTATCGGCGCCCTTTCACTGTGCGCTGATGCTTCCGGCGCAGGAGCGCTTCGAAGCCGATCTTCGCGCCACGAAATTCAATGCGCCGCGCTTTCCGGTCATCACCAACGTAGATGCGGAGGCGATCGAATCCGGCGACGAAGCGCGCGAGGCGCTGATCCGCCAGGTGTCGCTGCCGGTGCGCTGGCTCGAGTCCGTGCGCGAGATGATTGATCAGGGCGTGAACGTCTTCGTCGAAGTGGGACCGGGCAAAGTGCTTTCGGGCCTTTTGCGCCAAATCGACCGCTCGGTGCGCTGTTTCAATGTGGAAGACGCCGCAAGCCTGCAAGCGTCGCTCGATAAAATCGCGCAGGCGCGCGCCGAATTCGCGGACACGTAGAACCCAATTTCATGTTTTCACTCAAGGACAAAGTCGCTCTGGTTACCGGCGCGTCGCAAGGCATCGGCCGCGCCACGTCGCTCGCGCTGGCCGAGGCGGGCGCCAAGGTTGTGGTCGCGGCGCGCAGCACGGGTAAACTCGCCTCGCTCGCGGAGGAAATCGCAGCCGCGGGAGGCGAATCGCTGGCTGTTCCGATGGACGTTGCCGACGCCGCACAGGTGAAGAACGGCTTCCAGCACGCGCTCGAGAAAATGGGCCGGCTCGATATTCTGGTGAACAACGCCGCGATCACGCGCGACACGCTGGCGCTGCGGATGAAGCTCGACGACTGGAACGCCGTGCTGCAGACGAATCTCACCGGCGCGCATCTCTGCATCCAGCAGGCGCTCGGTGCGATGCTCAAGCAGCGCTCGGGCCGCATCATCAATATCTCGTCCGTCGTCGCCGAAACCGGAAACGCCGGGCAGGCGAACTACGTGGCGTCGAAGGCAGGCCTGATCGGGCTCACGCGCGCGATCGCCGTCGAAGTCGCCTCGCGCAACATCACCGTGAATGCGGTCGCGCCCGGCTTCATCGAAACGCCGATGACCGATCCGCTGTCGCAGGAATTGAAAGACAAGATGAAGTCGCTGATCCCGCTCGCGCGTTTCGGCAAGGACCGAGAGATCGCCGCCGCAATCGTATTTCTTGCGAGCGACGAAGCCGCCTACATCACCGGGCAGGTGCTCGACGTGAATGGCGGCATGCATATGGGCTAGGCGTTGTCGTCGTGCGTGTTTGCGATTACGCTGCTTTGATGGCGTGTACATGCGCTGCAAAGGTTGACCCCGCGATACGCGGCGCATAGAATGGGCGAGTTGAATGCGGGGTGCGACCCCTGCCTGGCGTGCGCCCCGCGGGGCGAAGAAAGCCGAAATCGGAGGAATAATCAGAATGGCCAGCGTCGAAGAACGCGTAAAGCAGATTATCGTCGAGCAACTCGGTGTGGATGAAGGCGAAGTGACTCCCAGCGCTTCGTTTGTGGACGACCTCGGCGCCGATTCGCTCGACACGGTCGAGCTGGTGATGGCCTTCGAGGAAGCGTTCGGCGTCGAAATTCCGGATGAGGATGCCGAGAAGATTGCCACGGTGAAAGACGCCATCGAGTACATCGAGAAGCACGCCAAGGCAAGCAAGTAGTCCGCCGGTCGTCCCATTCCGAACAGGAGAATTTTCTTTTGAGCCGCCGAGTCGTTGTGACGGGCGTTGGGTTGGTCTGCGGATGCGGCATCGGGACCGATGAGGTCTGGCGCAACCTGCTGGCCGGAAAAAGCGGCATTGCCCGCATCACCCAATTCGATGCTTCCGCCTTCGATTGCCAGATTGCCGGCGAGGTGAAGGGTTTCGATCCGCTGAACTGGGTCGAGAAAAAAGAAGTGAAGAAGATGGCGCGGTTCATCCATATGGCGATGGCCGCGTCGGATTTCGCGGTTCAGATGTCCAAGTTCGAAGTCACGCCGGACATCGCCGATGCCACCGGAGTCTACATCGGCTCGGGGATCGGCGGATTCGATGTGATCGAACGCGAGCATTCGAAGTATTTGAATGGCGGCCCGGGCAAGATCTCTCCGTTTTTCATTCCTTCCGCAATTGTGAATCTCGCCGCGGGCAACGTATCCATCCGCTACGGTGCGAAAGGTCCGAATTCCGCCACCGCAACGGCTTGCTCCGCCGGGGCTCACGCGGTGGGCGATGCATACAAAATTATCCAGCGCTGCGACGCCGAAGTAATGATTGCCGGCGGTTCGGAAGCAGCCGTGACGCCGATGAGCATCGGCGGCTTCAGCGCGATGCGCGCGCTTTCCACGCGCAACGACGAGCCCGAGCGCGCCAGCCGCCCGTTTGACGCGGACCGCGACGGCTTCGTTGTCGGCGAAGGCTCGGGCATATTGATCCTCGAATCGCTCGAATTCGCCCAGCGCCGCGGCGCGAATATCATCGCCGAGATCGTCGGCTACGGAATGTCCGGCGACGCATATCACATCACGCAGCCCGCCGAGGGAGGCGACGGCGGCTATCGCGTGTCGCTCGCGGCCATCAAAGACGCCAAAATCACGCCGGATGATGTCGGCTACGTCAACGCGCACGGCACATCGACGCCCATGGGCGACGCGATCGAAACATCCGCTCTCAGCCGCGTCTTCGGCGCGCGCGCGAAAAAGGTTCCCATCAGCTCGACGAAATCGATGACCGGGCATCTGCTCGGCGGCGCGGGCGGCCTCGAGGCGGGGATCAGCGTGCTCGCGCTGCGCGATCAAATCCTTCCGCCGACGATCAATCAGGAGACTCCCGATCCCGCGTGCGACCTCGATTACGTCCCGAACCACGCGCGGAAGGCCGAGGTCGTGTACGCGCTTTCGAATTCCTTCGGTTTCGGCGGCACGAACGCGTCGTTGATCTTCAAACGCTGGGACGGACGGTGACGATGCGACGAGCATCCTCATCCTGAGGACGGCGCTTTGATTTTTTTTGCCGTCCGAAGGATCTCTCTTGGTGCGGGCGGAGTTGAAGGAAGCCTTTCATGAAAATTGGCGTCTGTGTAAAGCAGGTTCCCGCCAAAGACGCGCCGCTCGCAATCGTCGATGGCGGCGCCTGGATTCGCGAATCCGACATCGGATTCGAAACCAACGAGCCGGATACCTACGCGCTCGAAGAAGCGCTGCGCCTCAAGGAAAAGCACGGAGGCGAGGTGGTCGCGATCTCGATGGGCCCCGAGCGCGCGAAGCAAACTATCAAGGAAGCGCTTGCCAAAGGCGCCGAGCGCGGCATCTTCATCGCCGACAACGAGTTCTACAAGCTCGATCCGCTGACCTCGGCGCGTTCACTCGCTGCCGCAATTGAAAAGGAAAATTTCGATCTCATCCTCACCGGCCTCCAGAGCGACGACCAGGGCTTCGGTCAAACCGGCGTCCTGCTGGCGGAACTTCTCGGCAGGCCGCACGCCACGATCATCATGTCGATCGAAATTACCGACGGCCGCATGAAATTGAAGCGCGAGCTCGAAGCCGGATGGTTCCAGTGGGTCGAGCTGCCGCTGCCCGCGGTGATCACGATCCAGTCCGGCATCAACAAGCCGCGCTACGCCACGCTCAAAGGCATCATGGCGGCAAAGAAAAAAGAGATCGCGACGGTCGATCGCGCATCGCTCGGCGTGGCGGATTCACGGACCGAACAAGTCGAGCGCATCTACGTGCCGCAGAAAACCAAGAAGACCGAATTCATCACAGGTTCGCCGAAAGAGGCCGCGGCGAAATTGATCGAGAAGCTGCGCCACGAAGCGCGAGTGCTCTAAGCGATGAAAATTCTCCTCATCACCGAACAGCGCGACGCCAAGTGGAATAAGGTGAGCTTTGAGACGCTGGCCGCCGCGCAGCAGATCGCGCAGCAGGCCAAGGGATCGCTTTCCGGTGCGGTGATAGGCAAAGGCGTGGCCGCGCTTGCCGACGAACTCGCCTCCTACCAGCTCGACGAAGTGCTCCTCATCGAGCATGACCTGCTCGCGCAATACACGCCGGACGGTTTTTCGCTCGCTCTCCGCCAGGTGGTCGAGGCCGCGAAGCCCGATCTCGTTTTGCTCCCGCACACGTATCAGGTCCGCGATTTCGCGCCGAAGCTGGCCGCGTCGATGCAAAAGGGAATGATCGGCGATTGCATCGCCTACCGTTACGAAAGCGGAAAGCTGATTTTCGTTCGCCAGATGTTTCAGGGCCGCACCGCTGCGGACGTTGTTTTCACGGGCGAGCCGCCGTGGATCGCGTCGTTTCAGGCGGGCGCGTTTCGCGCCGATCTCGCCGCAAAACATGCGGGCGGCAAAGCGCCCGTGAAATCGGTGAGCGTCGATCTAAAGCCGGAGCAGATACGAACCAAGCCGCTCGAGCTTTTCCGCGAAGCGAAACAGGCCGTCGACCTCACGCAAGCGCCTATTCTCGTTTCCGTCGGCCGCGGAATCAAAGCGCCGGAAAACATCGCCATGGCCGAAAAGCTTGCGAAATTAATGGGCGGCGAAATTTCCGCGTCGCGCCCGATCTGCGACGAAGGCTGGTTGCCGATGGAGCGCCAAATCGGCAGCTCCGGACAGACCGTCGCGCCGAAGCTTTACCTCGCGCTCGGTATCAGCGGCGCGATCCAGCACGTCGTCGGCATGAAAGGCTCCCGCACGATCGCCGCGATCAACAAGGACCCGAACGCCCCGATTTTTGAAGTGGCCGACTACGGCATCGTCGGCGACCTCTTTGAAATCGTCCCCGCGCTGATCGAAGAACTGACGATCCAACAAGGATCGTCATCCTGAAGCCGACGCCTTTGGTTTTCGTCGGCTGAAGGATCTCTCCGGTTACCTTTCTCATCAGCCGCCGACAATCGCCTCCGCCTCGATTTCCACCAGCATCTCCGGATCAATCAAGCGGCTGATCTCGATCATCGCCGTCGCCGGGCGAATGGCGCCGAAAAACTCGCCGTGCGCGCGGCCGATTTGTTCCCAGTCGGCGATGCGGGTCACAAACATGCGCGTGCGCACCACGTCGGACATTTTCGCGCCAGCCTTTGCGAGCGCGGACTCGATATTCCGCAGCACCTGCACGGTCTGCGCGTAGGCGTCGCCCGCGCCCACGATTTTGCCTTCCGCGTCCGTCGCAGTCGTTCCCGACACATGCACGTATGGTCCGACGCGCACCGCGCGCGAATAGCCGATGATCGGTTCCCACTTGGTTCCGGATGAAATGTTCTGCCGTTGCATCGTTTCTCCTTTAGGGATCGAAGCGCGCGCGCAAGTCGGGCGGCATGATCGGGCAGACGTCGTCTCGTTTGCCGAAAATGCTGTAGCGAATCCGCGCGATAAAATTGTAGCCGGCGTCCCGCAATCCGCGCGGAACCACGCTAAACACGCCCGCGAGAACTTTCCATCCGCCGCCCAGGCGCCGAAGGATATGCAGCACTGCATCGGAACGCGCGAGCAACGCTCCTTCATTCGTGAGGACGATAATGCTATCCGGCAGGCCGGCGCGGCGTTCCACCGGCACGCACGCCTCGAAAGTCGGGCCTTGCAGCGGCGCGAATCGGAAGGCATGCCCCGTGCGATCGCGTTTCACCACGAATTTCACCACGCCGTGGCACAAGCCGCAATGCCCATCGTAAAAGAGCATCTCGGCAGTGGGAGCGTCCTGCGCCATTCCGCAAAAAGCATAGCACGCCGGCCCGTTCAGCCATTCCGTGCAGCGATCCTCGATCGGAAACTGCTTCTGGACAGACTTTCGCGAAGTCTCTAAGCTATTTTGGCGCAGCACCTTATTGGAGAGATCGTCTTCCGTGAAATGCAACAGCATCCTCGACGCGATCGGCAGCACCCCGCTCATCCGGCTGCATCGCGTGGCGAAGGATGTGCCGCCCGAAGTCCTCGTGAAAGCCGATTACATGAATCCCGGCGGGTCAACGAAGGACCGCATCGCGCTTCGCATGATTGACGAGGCCGAGCGCAAGGGCCAGCTCAAGCCCGGCGGCACGATTGTCGAGGCCACCTCCGGCAATACCGGGGTTGGGCTCGCGCTCGTTGCGGCGGTTCGAGGATACAAAATCGTTTTCACGATTACCGACAAGCAGTCCCGCGAAAAGATCGACCTGCTGAAAGCGTTTGGCGCCGAGGTGATCGTCTGCCCCACGGCGGTCGAGCCGGAGGATCCTCGCAGCTACTATTCGGTCGCGAAAAAACTCGCGCGCGAAATCCCCAATTCGTATTATCCCAATCAATACGAGAATCCGGACAATCCCGAAGCGCACTACCGCACATCCGGGCCCGAAATATGGAAAGACACTGACGGGAAAATTACGCACTTCGTGTGCGGCCTCGGCACGGGCGGCACGGCCACAGGGGTGGGGCGCTTCCTCAAGGAACAGAATCCCGAAATCAAGGTAATCGGAGTCGACCCGCACGGTTCGCTCTATCACGAATATTTCAAGACGCACAACATCGGCACCGCGCACACCTACGTGGTCGAAGGAATCGGCGAGGACATTCTGCCGTCGACGATGGACTTTTCGGTCCTTGACGACATTTTGCAGGTGAACGACGAGGAGTGTTTCCTCTGGGCCCGCCGCCTTGCCAAGCGTGAAGGGATTTTCACGGGCGGTTCGGGCGGAGGATGTGTCTCCGCGGCGATTCGCGTCGCCAAAACCTGCAAGAAGAGCGATGTCGTCGTCGCATTCCTGCCGGATTCCGGCAGCCGATATCTCAGCAAAATTTACAACGATGGCTGGATGCGCGAGCACGGTTACGCCGACGCGGAAGTGACGCTGACGGCGTCGGACGTGATTCGCGTCAAGCATCAGAACGGCAAAACGCGCCAGCCCGTCGTGGTCGGGCCGAATCGCACCGTCTTCCAGGCGCTCCATACTATGCAGCAGGAGGACATTTCCCAGCTCCCCGTCTTCGAGGATGAGCGATCCGTCGGCACTATCTTCGAAGACCAGATCCTGAATCTCGCGCTGCAAGGCAAGGATCTGCGCAAGCTGATCGTTCGCGAAGTGATGGGCGCGCCGCTCCCGCAAGTGCCTTCCAACGCGCCGATCGAGCGCGTCACTCATCTGCTCAGCCATGAAAGCCCCGCCGTATTCGTCGAGATGGAGGGCGGCAAGCTCGAAGTGCTCACAAAATTCGATCTTATGGATACAATCGCCGGCCTCGTCGGCCAGAAGCGCTAAGCCTAGGGAGACTTGCGGTCGCCGCAACGGGCGGACAAGCTTCATCCCTAGGAGGTCCCGCTCAGGGACCTATGCAGGTCCGCTGAGCAATCCGGGTCCCTTCATTCCAAACTAGAATTATATTTTCTTGACATTTACTTTGTTGCTGTGATATCCGACGCGCACACAGCAGGGTGGTGTTTCACCGGGCCGAGTAGATTATCGCTTCAGTGGTGGAGCGATTATCGGTTAAACGCGCAAGCGATCGCGCGTTGGTGGGATTTGAAATTGACGTACGGGGGGAGTCCAGTGATTCACACAAAATTATCTTTGCGCGGACGTGTGTCTGCGCTGCTCGTCTGTCTTGCAGTTTTGTTCTTGTGCGTCCCCGTGACGCGGGCCCAATCGGGCACCACAGGCGCGCTGACCGGAACCGTCACGGATCCTTCGGGCGCCGTCATCGCTGGCGCGACCGTCACGGCCACGAACGTCGGCACGGGCCAGGCACGCACGGATACAACGGACGCCAACGGGAGCTATAAGTTCTCTCTGCTGCCCGCCGGCAACTATAGCCTCAAGATTTCCGCTGCGGGATTCAAGACTTCCGAAATCGCGTCGGTCACCGTGAACGCTACGGAAACGGCCGTGCTGAACCAAAGCCTCGCCGTCGGTGCGCAATCCGAACAAATCACGGTCGAATCCACCACGCAGCGGCTGCAGACGCAGAACGCCACGATGGGCACGCTGGTGGGAGCGAAAACAGTAACCGACCTGCCCCTCAGCTCGCGCAACTATACGCAGATCATCGACCTCTCGCCGGGTGTGGTGGCAAACGTCGCCAGCGCCGCCGCAGTGGGCAACGGCACGCAAGACATCAACGTCAACGGAATGGGCTCCGACCAGAACAACTACATGATGGACGGTGCCGTCCTTACCAACTACGGCAGCGGCGGCGGCGCGCAGTCCGGCAATTTCCCCGGCATCGGTATTCCCAACCCGGATTCGATTCAGGAATTCAAAATCCAGACTTCGCAGTACGACGCCGAGTATGGCCGCAATCCCGGCGCCAGCGTCAACGTCGTCACCAAGGGTGGCACGAACGATTTCCACGGCGACGCTTGGGAGTTCTTCCGCAATAGCGCACTGGACGGGAACGACTTCTTTAACAAGTTCAGCGAGGCCTCCCTCGACGAGCCAAACAAACCGGAAATATTGAATGAAAATCTGTTTGGTGGCACGATCGGCGGCCCGATCAAGAAAGACAAGCTGTTCTTCTTCGGTTCCTATCAAGGATTCCGCCAGAAAAACGGCATTGGCTCAAATGGTTTCGCGTCCGGCCTTACGACCGGCCTCACCTTGCTGCCCTTTAGCGAACCGGACGGTACCCGAAGCGATGAGGCGGGCACCATTCCACAAAACTGGATTCCCGGAAACACGCCCTGCAGCTACGACACGTATCGCGGATACCTGGGCTGCGTGTATGCCGGATACACCGGACTTGGCACGTTCGCGACAGTGAATGCTCCGAACCAGACGACCCTGAGCGATGCCAACACCAACATCAGTAACATAGCCGTAAACTTCCTTCGCGCGCCGGGCCCAAAGACGGGACTCAATCAGGGTTTCTACTTCCCCAGCGTGCCATTTAAGGGTGGAGCGCCGATTGTGAATTGCGCCTCCGAGACCACCGTGAAGTGCAGCACGTTTGTCGTTTCGAGCCCGATCCTGGCGAATGAAGACCAATACCTCGCCAATTTCGACTACGTGATCGACTCGAAGAATACGCTATCAGAGCGGTTCTTTACGTCCAAGGACCCACAGGATCAGCCCTTCGTGTGCCTAGGCCCGTGCCAGCCCGGGGCTCCCGAGGACGTGACGTACACGGCCGACAGCGCCGTGCTCAAGCTCACGACGGTGGTGACGAGCAACTTCGTCAACGAAGCCTCCTTTTCCTATCAGCGCTCCACCACGGTCGCGGCGCCGGGCGACTATCTGACTGCCTGCGGTGTCGGGATTACTCCGCCGATCGCCGAGGGCGATTGCGCGAACGTGCCCTCGAAAGGCGTCAATCCAGTGGATTTGCAAATTCCAACGATCACGACCTTCGGTGTCGCCATTCCCGCAGGGGCTCTGTATCCCGGCAGCCCCCAATTCGGGGTGCCGAACGAAGGAGGATGGAATAACGGCGGAAACTTCTTCGCCTCGGCCACCAATTTCTTCAACTACTTCCAGGGCAACGAGCAGATTTCATGGAATCACGGCAAGCACGCGATCCGCACGGGCTTCTGGGTGAATCGCATTCAATACAACTGGACTTTGCCGGGAAGAGGCGGCTTGGATTACGACAACACCATCGACTTCCTGACGAGTTCCAGCGGCGCGCCCGCTACCGGCACCGCTGTGCCGCCGGGTGGAGGTGGAGTAGTCGTCGACTTCTATGGGCTCGGCGAGATAAATGGAAATCCGCACGACCAGAGAGCCAATGAGTTCGCTGCGTTCGTGGAAGACGATATCAAGGTGAGTCGAAAGCTCACAGTAAACCTCGGCCTTCGCTGGGAATACGACGGGTACCCATCCGATGTCACAGGTCTGTTCACGGATGCGTGGCCGTCGGCGGCCGCCTTGGTGAACACGGGCTCCTTCTTCTTGGGCCCGGAGGTCACGAATGGCCCCGGCACCCCGAACAATCAGGTCGGCACGCTCGCGGGCTTCGCGGTTCAATCCAACTACAACCCCAATATTGCGCGGTGCGGCAATCCGTTGGCGCTCACCGCGTGCGGTTTGTCGGCTCCGGCTGGCATATATCCGGCCACGGCGTATGGCCCCGCCTATCCAGGCGGAGCGACCGGAGTCATTATCAACAACAACAAGACGCTGGTGCACGGGGCGCCCATTACCGATTTCGGGCCGCGCATCGGCCTGGCATGGCAACCGTTGAGTGACAGGTTCGTAATTCGGGCGGGATACGGCGTCTTCTACGATGCCGTGTACGCCAATCTCCTGGCAAATAACAATGCGGGGAACCCGCCCTATAATGGTTTGGTTCTCGGTTCAACACTCAATTCCCTGGACAATCCAGGCGCTCTTTCGGGCGGAATTCTTGGATGGCAGCCCCGTACTCTCCAGGTCAACGCGGGCAACCCCACAACCGGCGCTACTTCGATCACGAGTAACGACGGTGGGTTCGGCCTCGGCTCTACCTCCGACTCCGAATTCCTCAGTGTGCCACTCATCCAGCAGTACAACCTCGACCTGCAATATGAGGTCGCCCCCAATTGGACCGTGGATATCGGCTACGTCGGGTCGCACGGCACGCACCTCTACGACTGGTCGCGCCCGATCAACGTTGCGTTCCTCGCTCCGGGTGCTCCTAACGAGCCAACGGACCCCCAGAATATGCGGATGATCCTCGGTTCGGGTGCACCGGGCACGCCCAACTCTTTCCCGTTCAATGATCCCGGCAATACGAATCCGTCCACGCAGATCATAGACAACCTCGGAAGCAACGTGCCGGGTGCGCCCGTGGTTCCGGGAAATTACCTTGGCCGCGTGAGTTACCTGGGTTTCGGCGCAAGCGGCATGGCGTCGACGAACACCGTCGGCGATTCGCTGTACAACAGCCTGCAGGCCCAACTCAGGCACCAATTCTCCAAGGGCCTGTTGATCCAAGCCTCATACACCTGGAGCAGGTCCATCACGAACATCAACGGTTCCGAGGCAGGCGGCGGCATCTCGGGCGGCGGCAACGTCCTCTCGGGCAGCGCCGGCAGCAACGATCCCTTGGACCTTGGCCAGCAGTATGGGCTCGCGGCGTTCAACCGTCCGCAGCGCCTTGTGATTGCCTACAGCTACGACCTGCCGTATCACCACACGGAAGGTTTCAGCGGCAAGGTCTTGGGTGGATGGCAGGTTTCCGGTGTCACCACAATCCAGGATGGCGAGCCTTTCACCGTCACCGATAGCGACGGCGGCACGATTTACTTCGGTGCGGGTGGCCTCGCGTTCTGCACGGGTTGCAATGTGCGATCTGAGTTGGAGCCGGCCAATACGGGTAAGTGCAGCGCTGCTGGCGTCTGTCAATCGATCGGCGTAGCCGCTGGTGGAAGCGACTATCAGCGGGTGGTGAGTGGTCTAACGGGAGCATGCGGACACGAGGGCTGGATCAACCAACTGGCCTACGGCGCTTGCGGCGGCCCTTTTGATTCGTATTCTGAACTTGGCACGCCGTGCATTGGAGGAACCGTCGAAGGGGACTGCGCTGGTTCCGGTGGCGGGACTGGTTTCGGAGACTCCGGCGTGGGCGCAATCATGGGCCCGGGACAGAACAACTGGGATATGTCGCTGATCAAGAACACGAAGATCAGCGAACGGCTGAGCACCCAGTTTCGCGCCGAGTTCTACAACATCTGGAACCACCCGCAATTCAGCCCGCCGGCGAACAATTCGGCCGCGGGGACCCTCGGACAAATCACCAGCAGCAGCGTTCCTCCGCGCGTCGTGCAGTTCGCCTTGAAGCTCCTCTTTTAGGCGTAGGCGAGCGGAAACAGCCTAACCAACCCCGTCCTTCCTGGTACAGGAAGGACGGGGTTTTTGTTTTCAGGCGCGGCTCACGAACCTTCACCCGCGCGCGATTCCCTGCTATGATTTTCACACCCTCCCAACGGACTCGATGCGTGCTTGCCTCATCGCGCTTGCCGTTTTGGGTTGCTGCGCGCTTGTTTTCGGCGAGGAACCGCAGGCGCGCGCTGCCGCCGCTACCGAAGCGCCCGCTGCCGCTGCTTCCGCCACCTCGCCCGTCATCGTGATCGGGTTCGTCGGCGGCTACGTCAGCCACAACAACCTGTCGCACATGGAGGCTCATCTGGCGGCGCAGATTCGCGCTGCCTATCCCACGGGCGTCTACGCGGCCGCTTTTGAGAACCACAAGAGAAGCAAAGCGCATGCGGCGATTTTGCGCCTGCTCGATGCGAACCACGACGGCAAGCTCAGCGAGCAGGAAAAAGAAAGCGCGCGCATCATTCTTTACGGCCACAGCTGGGGCGCTTCGGAGGCGATCACGCTCGCGCGGCAGCTGCAGCAGGAAAACATTCCGGTGCTGCTCACCATTCAGGTGGATAGCGTCGCGAAGTATCATGAAAACGACGCGCTGATTCCCGCGAACGTGGAGGAAGCCGCGAATTTCTATCAATCGCACGGATGGCTCCACGGACAGAGCCAAATTCGCGCTGCCGATCCGCAGCGCACCAAGATCCTCGGGAATTTTCGCTTCGATTACAGCAAGGATCCGGTCCGTTGCTACGCCGCATACCCGTGGTGGGACCGCCACATCGCGACCGCGCACACCGAAATCGAATGCGATCCGGCCGTGTGGAGCCGCGTCGAAGCGCTGATCCGCGCGAAGCTGCCGCCCACGTCGTCGGCGACGGCTGCCACCGCGCCCCAGGTGACGCAGTAACAAAAGAAGCCCCGAGAAGAGGCCAGATGATTCTCGATCGCAGGCGATTTCTGCAAGCGGTGGCCGGGGCGGGCGCGGCGGTCGCGCTCGGCGCGCATATGCCGAGCTGGGGCGAATCGGCGCCCGAGTCATTCGATTTTATCTTTTTCACGGATACGCACATCGAGCCCGAATTGCACGCGCCCCAGGGCTGCGACGAATGCTTCCGCAAGATCGCGGGGATCAAGAGCGAGTTCGCGATCATGGGCGGCGATCACGTCTACGACGCGCTGAGCGTGGGCGACTCGCGCGCGAAGCTCGTCTACGACCTCTACCAGAAAACCGAACAGCAGTTGCAGATGAAGCTGTATCACGCGATTGGCAATCACGACCTGTTCGGCGTCGAGACGAAGAGCGGCGTATCGCCCAGCGATCCGGCGTATGGAAAGAAAATGTACGAAGAGCGAATCGGCGGGAAGACCTACTACTCGTTCGATCATCGCGGGTATCACTTCGCCGTCCTCGATTCGATCCAGCCGACTGCCGACCGGATGTGGGAAGCGCGCATCGACGATCCGCAGGTGAGCTGGCTCGCGGACGACCTGAAAAAAGTGCCGCCGGGTAAACCGGTGATCGTGGTGACGCACGTCCCGCTCGTGACGGCGTTCCCGACGTACGCCACGCTCGACGAACCGAACGCGAAGTACAACACGCTGACCGTCGCGAACACGCCGCAAGTGCTGAAGGTCCTCGAGGGGCACAACGTGATCGCGGTCCTGCAGGGCCACACGCACGTCAATGAAATCGTCAGCTACAAAACGACGCAGTACATCACCAGCGGCGCGGTCTGCGGCAACTGGTGGCACGGCCCGCGCATGGGCACTCCCGAAGGATTTACGGTCGTGAGCCTGCGCGAAGGCCGCATCACCACGCGCTACGTAACCTACGGATTCCGCAGCATCGACCCGCGCGAAAAATTCTAAGGCTGCCGCGGCCGGGCTCAGACAAAGACGAGAGTCCACTCCCGGCATCCGCAGCCACGCTGTATCCCTCGATGATGGTCTGCGTGATTTCTAACTCCGCCACAGGAGCGGAGGCCTTCGAAGGGCTAGTCGACGACGCGAACGGTGTGACGCTGCAAATACCAGCAGGGGGCGTAGCCGAGCTGCGGAAAGAGCGAGCGGGTGCAGCGCTGGGTTTGCGGCTGGTCGTAGAAGACGCTGATTTTGCCGTCGTTGAGCGGGGCGGCATAGAAAATGGTCACGGTTGAGAGGACGGAGTTGAGTCCGCGACGGGCGATGCGATAGCGAAGCGCGGCGTAGTCGCCGGCGTACAGAACCAGAAGCAAGGCGGCGAGCGCCAGAAGAATGAAAGCGGGAACATCACCGCGGAGCACGCGGAAGTGAGTATGAGTCCGGGCGTCGTGCATGAGTATGAGAGATAGTAACGCACGACGCCCGGAGAGATTAAGAATCAGTGGGGGTGGATATAGAGGCCGAAGTCGAAGGTGTTGTGATCCCAATCGGCGTGATGTTCGCGGCACCAGTGGCGTTCGCGATCGAGGCGATCGACGTTGTGATAGACCTGCGGGCTGCGCGGCCGAAGCGGGCGGCATCGCGATCGACGCGTTCTTTGGCATGGCGGAGACGCTCGTGGCATTCATCGCGCCAGTCGTGGTCGGCGCGCGCTGTGCTGCACAAGGGCAGCGAGAATCCCACGGCGAGCGCGGCCGCGAGAATGAATCGCAGATGGTGTTTGGTCATGACATTCCTCCCAGCCTTATGGGAGTACGATCGAGGCCGATGGGCCAATCGGATAGAACCCTTATTTGGCCCGCAGGTTTTGCTGTAAGCATTCAGTTTAGAGTCTTTACGTGAGGAGGCTGGTGGATTGTGATTCACCGCTGGGTTTACTTCCATACAAGAAACTGCCGAAAGCGTCCTTTCCTGGCCATTTGAAGCCCGTTAAACCTTCCGCTAGGGGGCTGCTCCAGTCCCATCTTATTGCGATGTTTAGAGGCGCCTCGTGCGGGCCGAATCTCGCGGACGGGAATCAGGGATTCTGATTTGTTGCATCGAAAATCGATTGACACGGACGAGTCGCGCCTGTAGAATTGGCGATTGTCTGTCGTCCTTCCAGCTGGCCTGGGAGTTCCTGCTCTTTGACAATCGAATGATACAAGCCAGAACCCGTTTGGTTTGCCTATAAGTCTGCCCGGCGAAAGCTGGGTGGGCGAATAGGAATTTGAGTAAAGTTCCGCTTCAGTGTATGAGGCGGGATAAACCGAGCGATGTAACAAGTTCGTTCCGATCGTGGCGCAAGTCACGGTCGAAACAATCAGTTTCAAACGAGAGTTTGATCCTGGCTCAGAGCGAACGCTGGCGGCGTGCTTAACACATGCAAGTCGAACGCGCAGCATTTTGTAGCAATACAGGATGTGGGCGCGTGGCGGACGGGTGAGTAACACGTGGATAACCTTCCTTCAGGTGGGGAATAACCCAGTGAAAATTGGGCTAATACCGCATAACAAGACGAGGGCACATGCTCATGTCTTCAAAGGCGCAAGTCGCCAGAAGAGGGATCCGCGGCCGATTAGCTTGTTGGCGGGGTAATGGCCCACCAAGGCATTGATCGGTAGCCGGACTGAGAGGTTGGCCGGCCACACTGGAACTGAGACACGGTCCAGACTCCTACGGGAGGCAGCAGTGGGGAATCTTGCACAATGGACGAAAGTCTGATGCAGCAACGCCGCGTGGGGGATGAAGCTTCTCGGAGTGTAAACCCCTTTCGACCCGGAAGAATGCCCGCAAGGGTTTGACGGTACGGGTATAAGAAGCCCCGGCTAACTACGTGCCAGCAGCCGCGGTAAAACGTAGGGGGCCAGCGTTGCTCGGAATTACTGGGCGTAAAGGGTCCGTAGGCGGTGTGGCAAGTCGGAAGTGAAATCTCTGGGCTTAACCCAGAGGCTGCTCCCGAAACTGCCGTGCTAGAGGATGAGAGAGGCAAGTGGAATTGCGGGTGTAGCGGTGAAATGCGTAGATATCCGCAGGAACATCCGAGGCGAAAGCGGCTTGCTGGATCATTTCTGACGCTGAGGGACGAAAGCTAGGGGAGCAAACAGGATTAGATACCCTGGTAGTCCTAGCCCTAAACCATCAGGACTTGGGGTTTGCCCTGTACGGGGCAAGTCCCGTAGCTAACGCGTTAAGTCCTGCGCCTGGGGAGTACGGTCGCAAGGCTGAAACTCAAAGGAATTGACGGGGGCCCGCACAAGCGGTGGAACATGTGGTTCAATTCGACGCAACGCGAAGAACCTTACCTGGGCTTGAACCGCACAGGACCATCTTGAGAAATCGAGACTTCCCGCAAGGGACCTGTGTAGAGGTGCTGCATGGCTGTCGTCAGCTCGTGCCGTGAGGTGTTGGGTTAAGTCCCGCAACGAGCGCAACCCTTACTCATAGTTGCTACCCGCAAGGGAGAACTCTATGAGGACTGCTCCGGATAACGGAGAGGAAGGTGGGGATGAGGTCAAGTCAGCATGGCCTTTATGTCCAGGGCCACACACGTGTTACAATGCGCGCCACAAAGCGTCGCGAACCCGCGAGGGGGAGCTAATCGCAAAAAAGCGCGCTCAGTTCGGATTGCAGTCTGCAACTCGACTGCATGAAGCCGGAATCGCTAGTAATGGCGCATCAGAACGGCGCCGTGAATACGTTCCCGGGCCTTGTACACACCGCCCGTCACATCACGAAAGTGGGTTGTACTAGAAATCGCCGTGCCAACCGCAAGGAGGCAGGCGCTCAAGGTATGACTCATGATTGGGGTGAAGTCGTAACAAGGTAGCCGTAGGAGAACCTGCGGCTGGATCACCTCCTTTCTAAAAGAAAAGGGAGCACGGCCTGTTTCGGTAACAGGCACGGCTCTCCAAAGGCCTCTCACGGGGCCCGTTCGGCTACTCAAGGTCCGCGCGAGAAATCGTGCGGAGGAACCTTCGGGTTCTGGCTTGGCTCATCCGGTAAGTCAAAGAGTTTTCAGACCCGCCTGCGCGCAAGCGCTCTGGCGGGGCAGGCAAACGCAAGCCCCGGTTCGATGAACTCGAACCGGGGCTTTTTGTTTTTGCGAGAGCTTGGATCTGCCAGCGAGGCTGTGTCCATCGAATCCGGAACGGATGCGGTGAAAGGCGGCGTTACCTCGCGCATCCTTCTGAGAACCGAAGGGCTGCGGCACTCGCTCACGTTTCTGCTCGGCCTGAATGAACTCTGGTGTGAAGTGCCCATTCGCGGCTTGAACTGTGTGATACGAGGATGCGAAACGAAGGGCCGGCCACCTGCCATCATGTCCCGGGAGCGGAGTTCGCGGTACTAATCCCGGCCGTGCAACGGCAGCCGCTTGCAGCTTTTCCTTCGAATCGAAATGAGCATTGAAGGCGCCATGCAAAAAGCCGGCTGCCTTCACCACTTCGGCCACGCTTCGTTCTCAAATCCCCGTTCACAATCCGTTCATGTTTTGCGGCGGTCTCTTCGACGAGATAGCACATATTTTTTCTTGCACCGTCCATCTACGATGGTCATCCTATGTTGGGCATCAAACCAGATGTATGACGGGCATCCTGTCTGATGCCGGTCTACAAAAAGGAGGCATTATGAAGCTCACAGGGAAAAAGGCTCTTATTACCGGCGGCAACAGTGGCATCGGTCTTGCCACAGCCCGACTTTTCATTGCGGAGGGCGCGCAGGTCGCCATTACTGGTCGCGACCAGAAGACGCTCGATGAAGCGATCGCCGAACTTGGATCGAGCGCGCGTGGCTACCGCGTTGAGGTCACCATTGCGGAAGATCGCAAGCAGCTCTTCGCAGCCCTGGCCAAAGATTTCGGGAAGCTCGACATTGTCTTCGCCAATGCCGGCATCTCCGGCCGGACTCCCACCGGCTCGACCGACGAGGCCATTTTTGAGAACGTCATCCGCACCAACCTTAATGCCGCTTTCTTTACGGTGAATTCAGCGGCGCCTCTGCTGAACGACAACGGCAGCATCATCTTTAGTGGGTCGGTACAGAACTATCTCGGCCAACCTGGCGTCGCCGCATATGCAGCCACCAAGGGTGGTCTCGTCTCGATGGCGCGTTGCATCGCCGGCGACCTTGCACCGCGCAACATCCGCGTGAACGTCGTCGCACCAGGCGCGATCAAAACTCCCATTTGGAAGCGCGGGCCGCGCGCCTCGATTTCCACGGACGAATCCGCGAAGGTGGAGAAGTTCTTTTCTTCTGCGGTGCCGCAGGGCCGTTGGGGCGAGCCGGAAGAAATTGCCAAAGCCGTGCTCTTCCTTGCGTCGGACGATTCCTCGTACGTCAACGCAGTCGAGCTAATAGTGGATGGCGGATTCACGGGTGCCCCGTTTGGAGCCCCCATTTTTCAGGACGTATCTACGCCGCTCGGTAGCGAGGCGAAGTTGGCAAAAGCCCATGCGGAAGGAGATCCGCGGTGAAGTGGATAGCGGACAAACCGGAAGCTATCGAAGACATTCTCGTTGCGGAGGCATGATTTTAGCCCTCCACGAGAATCTTGAGCCTCCAACGATCATGTATAAGCTCGTCGACACACAGATCCTGCGCGAAGCCTTCGCGCCGGCGACAGCGGAGATTCGCTCCGCGCTGTCGGCGAGCAAATCCATCCGATTGCAGATCGCCGCTGCGTGGTCCGTGCGCTCACGCCTTCGCCCTCACTGCTTCGCGGAACTCGCCGCCGTAGCGTGCGGCTCGCCGAAATAGGGAAAATCCGGGCGCATCAGCCGCGTATCGGGCGCCACCCCATCGCTGAGGGCCGTGTTCGTGACCAGCGTGAGAATCACGTCCATCACGTCGTCGCCGAGGCCGCGGCCGTTGAAGCCGGCAAAGCTGAATGAGGCGGGCGTGTCCAGTTCGTAGGGCAGGACCCCTGGGCAGAGGCGCGCGAGGAGTTGCGTAGCGTAGGCGGATGGGTCGGCCGCTGAGTGGGCGAGCGCGGTGACTTTTTCCATGAAGTCCCGGATCGGTTTAGAGAACAGCGCCACTTCGTCCGCCGGGAACCGCGCGGTTGTATTTTTCCGACGCGTCGTGCAGCGAAGGATCGGAGAGCAGGATGTGGGTGATCATCGGCAGGCCCCAACGCGATACCTGCACCTCCGGCGCGTGCCCGTAGAGCGATGCGGTGGCCCAGGCGTGCACCACACCTTGGCCGATCAGGCTGCTGGGGACCTCGAGGACGATGGCGCTGACATTGTTGCCGGCGAAGAAGCTCTGGCCATTCTGGAACGACTCCGGGGCAAACCGGTTTTCAGACCACAGAGCTTTTCTGAAGGCACCGAAACCGACGCCATTGGTGGCGAACAGATCGGGCGCGAGGCCTGCGTACGCCAGGCAGCCCTGATCCGCTTTCACCACGCTTCCCGTGTTCCCGGAAATGATGAGTTCGCCCGCGGCGCCTTTCAGAGCGTCCGCTCCGGTGGCGCGCCGGACCTCGAAGGTCTGAACGTGCTCGCCGCCATCACCGTGGGAGGGCACGCCGAACTGGACCTTGAAGGTGACGTCTTCGCGAAGATCGCGATTCGTGTCGAAGCGAAAGGCGTAGAGACCTTCGTCGCGGAAGGTGTCTGGCGCGCCGACGCCGGCGTTCGAATTCACGGTCAAAGCCATGACCGTTGTGCCCGGGCGGCCACGAAACAAGTAGAAGTCGCAGACGTTAATGCGGGGGTCTTCTTTTGCGGTAGGCGTATCGAAATGATGCGACATGGCGAATCTTCTCCTAAAGGGTTAGACCCGGGGCCAAAAGTATGATAGCCGAAGGGTGTTGACGACCGCTACAGATTTTGACGCGCCGCGCTTGCCTGCCGTTTGTCAAACCGGTGTTAAATTCTGGAGCGGGAAGGCTGCGAGACTGCAATCCAAAGTTATGCCCAAACGGCTACTCGAAAGGAGAATCAAATGAGTCAAACAGGCGCGAGCATGAGCCAACACAAGTATGACGCGAGTGTCGGGACAGTGGACATGAAGCTCGAGGTAATCGTCATCCCGGTCTCGGACGTGGACCGCGCGAAGGAGTTCTACGGGAGGCTCGGATGGAGGGTCGACGCCGACTACGACGGCGGTAAAGACTACCGCATCCTCCAGCTCACGCCACCGGGCTCGGGGTGCTCGATCATCTTCGGCAAAAACGTCACCACGGCGGCCCCAGGTTCCGCACAGGGCTTATATCTAATCGTCTCCGACATCGAGGCGACCCGCGCTGAGTTGCTGGGTCGCGGCGTCGAGATCAGCGAGGTGTTCCATGACGCCAGCGGCGTATACGTTGGCCCAGATGAGCCTTACCTGTTTGGGCGGCAACGGGTCAGCGGTCGGGACCCCGAGCATCGCAGCTACCGCTCGTTCGCCTCGTTCCATGATCCCGACGGCAACGGTTGGCTGTTCCAGGAGATCACGACGCGGCTGCCCGGGCGCATCGACCCAGCGACAACGACCTTTGCGTCGGTAAGCGATTTGGGGAGTGCACTTCGCCGCGCCGCGGCTGCGCACGGAGAGCACGAGAAGCGCATCGGCGGGACAGATGCGAACTGGCCCGACTGGTACGCCGAGTATATGATGGCAGAGGCAAGCGGAGCGGAGCTGCCGAAGTAGACGGCCCGACCGACTCGCTCAACTTAGTTTCAAGCCTAAAAGGACGCTGCAACCACGCACGGATCTATGCACGAGAGTTTATTGCACTTTCGGAGCAAGCCGACGTACTTTGAAAGCGGATTGGAGGAATTATGAGCACGGCCACTGGGTCCTCTCCCCTGCGACCCGAACCGCAACTTCTCGGCCAAACCGTCGTTGTGATCGGCGGTAGCGCCGGCATCGGGCTCGAAACAGCGCGGTTTGCGCGCGCTGAGGGGGCGAAGCTCGTTCTCACGGCACGCCATCCTGAGACCCTCGGGCGCGCAGCGAGCGAGCTCGGCGCGCAGCAGACGGCAGCATTTGATGCCACCGATTTCGCTCAACTGGAGCGCTTCTTCAACGAGCTGCCGACTCAGATTGACCACGTTCTTGTTACCGGTCCCGGCCCTTACTATGCGCCCTTGGCGGAGTTCGATTTTGAGAAGGGGCGCCAAGAGGTGGAGGCCCATCTTTTCCTGCCGATGCAGGTGGCTCGAATGGCGAGGAAAAAGGTTCGTGCGGGAGGAACGCTGCTCTTCATCGGCGGCACTGGCGGCCGGCACACCGCGCCAGGACTGGCGCTGATCGGCGCTCTTACGGCCGCGATGCCAGCGTTAGTGAGAAACCTGGCACTCGAGATCGCGCCGGTTCGCATCAACCTCATCGCTGCCGGGTTTGTCGACACACCATTGTCGGCATCTCTGCTCGGCAATCAGCTCGATGCTCGCCGCGAGCAACTCCGCAATACGCTGCCGATCGGGCGCGTCGTTGGCCCGGCCGACATAGCCGCACTCGCCGTGCACATTATGACCAACACAGCCCTAACAGGCGGCACTTACGACATCGACGGGGGGCAACAGCTGGTCAAGCAATGAGCCCCGCCCGGCGCGACTCCGAAACTGACCCATCACAACAGGCTGCCCAAGGCCGGGCACTTTGCCGCATGGGAACAGTGGTCCAAATGATGTGTAGCTGGGGACGCTTGCACTTGAAGCGTCTGTCGGCAAGACGGTAATGAGCGCAGGGGCTCGCGCTCGGCAAACTCAAGAAGAGCAGTTCTATTCATACTTGGTCAAAGCCCCCCAAGCTTTAGCTCCCAGATGGTCGGCAAACCGGAAGTTGGGCAGAAACGGGGTTGTGGGAGACTAAGCCGGCGAACTTAGGAAAGCTCTCACAGGAGCGCATACGCGAGCGAGCGTTCACATCAAGTCCCGTAGGTAACGTTTGGCGTCTTGGATCGCCGACGGAGGGTCGAGCAAGAAAGGTGAACAAAGGATAGAGACGGGACCGCCAAAACGGTGATCCCAGAAGATGCGATCGGAAATGGGAGATTTGAAATTTGAGATGCGAAGACCGGAGGGCACCGACAGGATTGCCGGTGCCACTGGGAGGCAGGTGGCGCGGTTTTGGCGAACGGTTTTGGAGGCTGACTCGCGGGCCGAATCGAGTCGAGTTAGGGACTGGGCGACTTGCACTTCGTGAGGTGCGAGAGACGGCCCCGGGGCTGAAGCCCCCTTTTCTTGCCACGTCTTTTCGAGGGCCTGAAGGCCCACGCTTCCACCCTGTCGCGCTTCGCGCGTTGTTTTATGTCGGGCCAGAAGCTCGTAATCATCTTGCGGGCTTAAGTCGTGGCTGGAAGCCGCGACCTATAAAGACGCGCGGTTGTCGCACAGGACTCTGGAGCCCCCTTTGCTAGTGACTACTTTTCGCGGGCCTGAAAGGCCCACGCTTCCACCGGTAAGCCATCGCGCATTCACCAGGAGCTGGCGCGGGAGTGGCGGGCGAGGACGGCGGCGTTATGCACAGCGAGCTGCGAGCTGGACAGGTCGAGCGCGAGCGGGCGCAAATATACTCATCAATATAGTGAGGGACGGCGGAGCATAATGTCTGAATTGCGACCAAAGGATTCAGTTGGAGGCGGGGATGGGTGGGACGGGGCCGGGGCACAAATCGGAGAGGGCGCGGCAGGCGCGGCTCGTCAACATGGCGAAGGCGCGGGCGGCGAGGAAGAGGGAGCCGCTGCGTTGGCGGAGCGGGCTGGAGTCGCGGATCATCGAGCAGCTGGTGTGGCAATGGTGGTTAGAGAGCAGTGGCGAGTGGCTAGTGGCGAGTGGCTGGCCCGCCTACGCTAAAGCTCCGGTGGGTGGAGTTGGCAGGCGGGGAGGGCGAATTCATCCGAAAGCCTCACCCCGGAGAAGCGGGGTGAGCTACATGGGGCCCGCCTATGCAGACGTATCGTCGGGAAAGGGGCGGGCGGGTTTGAAACCCGCCCCTACGGACGCATCGCTTCGCGGTGACAGCGCAGGCGTGCCTGCCCCCTTCTCAAAAGATGCTTTGGGCAAGGCGACGCGCGGGCCCGCCTATGCTAAAGCTTCGGCGGGCAAGCCCGACTACGCTCAAGCTACGTTGGGCATGCGCGCCTCGGCGGGTAAAGCTTGGGCGAAGCTGCGGGTGGCGCGGCTTTTGGGTGTAAGTCATACGTGGGTGAACAAGCTGGTGAAGCGGTTCGAAGCCGATCCTGACCGGATGCGACGGCGAATGGCGGCGTTTGCGCCCGCGACCCTAGAGAAGCTGGAGCGGGCGCGAGAAGAGACGCGGCGACAGCGGGAATTAGGCTGGCTGCGGGGGCCGATCCGAATGCGGCGCGTCAAGTGGACGCGCGAGGGCAAAACGCAGAGGGGGATTCTGTGGACTCAATCGGAAAAGCGGCGACGGGAGGGGAAGGCCAAGGGCAGGGCGCGTGTGCCCGACGCGGAGTTGCCGGCGTGGGCGAGGGGCCTATAAGGCACTTGCGAGTTGTCAGTGGCGAGTGGCTAGGCCTCCCGCGCGCGGCGGGCGGGTTTGAAACCCGCCCCGACGGAGCCTTCTCGCTTCGCGGCAGGACCCGTCGCAGACTGCAGCCGGCGCTACGTTTAATTCCCTCTCAGAGAATGGCCCAGGGCGGGACGAGCCGGTACGAAGGCGGCTACTTTTTGGGGGGTTCGTAGAGTTCGACGAAGGCGTGGACGTCGGGATCGCGGACCAGGGCGACGCGATAGCCGCCCTTCATTTCGACGATGCCGTCGGAGACGATTGTCATCCCGGCGCCCTTCAGGCGGGCGGCCAGCGCGTCGATGTCGGTGACTTCGAGGCCGAGCCAGTTCACGCCGATGTCGGTGATGTTGTAGGGCTGGACCGGTTTTTTGCGGTTTTCGTATTCGACGAGCTCGAAGCGCATGCGCGCATCGCGGTCGGCAGCGAGAGCGAACGTTCCGTTCAAGATGCGCAGGATATTGCCGTGGCCGCCGACGGCGGAATCCATGAAATCGCCGCTGACCCACTGCGTCGACGTAGCAGGAAACTCTTCTCCGAGCAGAGCGCCGTAAAAGGCCCTCGCCTTATCCTGGTCGAGTACGACCAAGCCGACGTGGTTGAATCCGGGAGGATTCGCGGGGCGCGCGGGACGGCCGTCCATTGCGGGCACGGCGGGGCTTTGCTCGACGATCTCGATGTCCATGCCGTCGGGATCGGTCATATAGGCGATCGTGCCTTTTGTTTGCCCGGGCGCGGGAATCAAATTGCCACCCCAGGTGCGCGGCCAGAGCATGCCGGCGCTCTTCAGGTCCGACCACAATTTTTCGGAATCGGGAACGACGACTTCGATATGGCTCGCGCCCGGTTCCCACGCGGTTTTGCCGGCCATCACGTTGCGCTGCTTGATTCCGCGGAACTGGCGCAGGTAGAGCGTGAACGGCGTGTGCTCGCCCATGCTTGTGGGGATGGTGAACTTCGCCATGCGGGATTCGATGCCCTTGGTGCCGTGAATGCGATTCATCACGGGGTCGTTGCGCCAGGACTTATCGAGGCCCGGGACTTCCGTGAAGCCGAGCATTTTATAGAAGGCGACTGACTTCTCGAGGTTCGAGACGGTGCGGCCGTCGAACTCGGCTCCGACGACCTGGCCGACGCTATTGCCGAGAAATGCTTGCGGCGCGGCGTGGGACGAAGGGGAAAAGGCGCCGCTCGCGAGCGCGATGAGCGCGCACGCGAAAATCAAGGCGGCGAAGAGCGAAAACCAGGAGCGCGCAGACGCTGTCTTCCTCATCTCGTTCCCCCCGAAACCGGAATTGCGGCGTCAAAACAAGCCGATTGAGTGAGGTATCTCTACCACGTTCTTGGACCGTGCGTCCACCCGTTTGGTTTCAGGGGCGGGCAGAATAAAACCGGGAAGGGCGGGTTTTAAACCCGCCCCTACACACCGAGATAAGGTCATGCTGGGGGTCGCATGCGCGAGGAATTACGGGCCCGGGACGAAGACTTCGCTCGGCGCCGTGATCGCGACGTCGCGCTGCTCGGTGGCGACCTTCAGGCTGCGGAATTCGCCATTCTTCTTTGCGCTGCGAGGCGCGGTGAACGTCAGGAAATACTGGTTGTGGAGAACCATATCCAACTGGTTAAGAAAGGGCGTGTACGAGACCGGGGTTGAAAGGCCCTCGAAAAAAGACTGGCCGCCGCTCCCGCTTGCCACGCGGATGAGATTGCCTTGAGCGAGATTCTGGCCAAACGAATTGTGCCTGCGGCCGACGCTGGAATACAGCGTGTGGATCACGATGCCGTTTTTCTGCGCGATCGAAACGACGCGATCGACATCCGGATCCTGCAGATCGCCGCGGAGAGGGTCGTGCCCGTCACTGATGAGAAGAATTTCGCGGCGGCCGGTCGTTGGCTGGAGTTTCTTGATGACGTCGATGAGCGAAAGATAGACGCTGGTAGAAGCGCTGCCGGGACCAAAAGTGACGCGGATTTTTCCCGCGACGGCGTCATGATTCGTGCTGAACGGAGCGGCAGGCAGCGTGGTGCCGTTGCTGGCGTAGAAAACGCCGACACTCGAAGAGTTCGGCTGCGTTTGGACGAAGTGGCGGAGTTCGTCGAGGCGAGGACCGATGTTGATTCCGTCGTCGATCAGGATCGCGAGATGGAGTTCGCCGCGCTCGCCCTGCGCGGGATTCCAGGCGGTGACGTCTTCGCGCTGGTTTTTCATGTGGACGATCACGTCGTCTTTGCCGAGCGGCGGCGGCGCCGTGAACTTGGGGCCGAGAACGGTGACGACGGCCGTGACCGGAACAGCGGAATTCGCCGGCGGCGGTTCCGCTCCCGCCGGATAGGCGGCGAAAAGTGCGGCGACGAAGAGCAGTAAGGCTGAGATCAATTTGGGCTTGATTGTCTGCGCGGTCATGTATCCACCCCTCCACTAGAAAGATGCGCCGAGGGATGGGAAAGGTGCATCGAGGTTAGCGCGAGGCAGCAAGAGAAGGCGAATTGACGCGGGCGGCGGGGTGGGTTAGGCTGGCGCGGTTTTGGGTGCGGGAAGCGAGTGGAGTCAAGAACCTGGTTTGCCGGGAGGCCGAGATGCGCGTGGCGCAACATGCTTTCTTTTGGTTTTTGCTTGCCTGTCTTCTGATTTCATCGAGCCGGCGCGCGGAGGCCGCACCTCAGACCGCGAGCGGCCCGATACAGGACACCATCGAAAAAGCCGTGCAGAACTACATGGACGCGTGGAACACCCACGACGTGCACGCCGTGGCGATGACGTACACGGAGGATTGCGATTTCGTGAACAACTTCGGGACGCTGACGCATGGCCGCGCGCAAATGGAGGCGACGTTTGGACCTTTCATGTCGGGGCCTTACAGCAATACGGTCCAGACGGGCCACATCCGGACTATACGCTATCTGAAACCGGACGTGGCGGCGGTGGACGTGGACTGGGAAATGACGGGCGCGAAAAATCCCGACGGAAGCATACGCCCCACGCGCAAGGGAATTCACAGCTTGATTCTGATGAAGCAGAGCGACGGTTCGTGGCAGATCGCGATGATGCATGTCCACGAATTCACGAATCAGGCCCCAACACCGGCGCCAGCAGCGGCACCGCACCAGTGATGCGTTTAAAATCCTCGAACCCCGCGGCTAAAGCCGTGCTATTACAGCCCGCCTTTTCGCGGGCCTGAAGGCCCACGCTTCCACCGAAGATCGTCTCCGGCGCTGAAAGTTCCGGCAATATCTTACGCCGAAGGCGTGAGATTCGCCGTCGGGAGGAAGCGCGGAGGCTTGCGCGCATGCGTGGCCTGCTCGAAGGAGTAGGCGATGCGGATCAGCTGGGGTTCGCTCCAGGCGCGGCCGAAGAAGGAAACGCCGACGGGCATGCCGAAGACGAATCCAGCAGGAACGTGGATATTGGGATAGCCGGCGACGGCGGCGAGCGAGGAAGTGCCGCCGGTGTCGTGATCGCCGTCGATGAGATCGGTGAGCCACGAAGGGCCGGCGGTGGGCGCGACGATTGCGTCGAGCTTGTTTTTCTCCATTGCGGCGTCGATTCCTTCAATGCGCGCGAGGCGATGATCCTGCGCGAGGGCGTCCAGGTAAGCCTTCTCCGTGAGCGGGCCCTTCGCTTCCGCCTTCTCGAATAAATCCTGCCCGAAATACGGCATCTCGGTGTCGCGGTTGCGCTCGTTGAAGGCGATGAGTTCCTTGAGGGAACTTACGAGAATCCTGGGACTCGCGGCTGCCAGGTATGCGTTCAAATCGGCTTTGAACTCATAGAGCATCGCCGTCAGTTCGGAATCATCGAACTTTCCGAGCGATGCGATCTCGACATCGACGAGCACGGCGCCTGCGTCGCGCATGGCGTCGAGAGCGGCGTTGAAGACAGGTGCGACGCTGTCGCTGAAGTCGAACGTCTTGCGGAGAACGCCGATGCGCGCGCCGTGCAGGCCCTTGGGATCGAGGAAGCGCGTGTAGTCCGCCGGGATTTTGCCGCTCGAGGCGGCGGTGGCGGAATCGGCGGGGTCGGGACCTGCGAGCGCGCCGAGAAGCGTGGCAGCGTCGGCGACTGTGCGGCACATGGGGCCGGCGGTGTCCTGGGTGTGCGAGATGGGAATGATTCCGGCGCGGCTGACCAATCCGACGGTGGGCTTGATGCCGACGATGCCGTTGGCCGAGGAGGGACAGACGATTGAGCCGTCGGTCTCGGTGCCTATGGCAATCGCGCAGAGATTTGCCGAGACGCCCGCGCCCGAGCCGGAGCTCGAGCCGCACGGATTGCGGTCGGTTGCGTAGGGATTGTGGGTCTGGCCGCCGCGGCCGCTCCAGCCGCTCGACGAATGCGACGAGCGGAAATTGGCCCACTCGCTGAGATTGGTTTTGCCGAGGATCAGGGCGCCGGCCTGGCGAAGGCGGCGCGCGACGGCGGAATCCCGCGAGGGCGTGAAGCCTGCAAGCGCGAGAGAGCCGGCACTGGTCCGCATGCGATCGGCGGTGCCGATATTGTCTTTGATGAGGATCGGAATGCCGTGGAGCGGCCCCCGCGGGCCCTTGGATTTGCGCTCGGCGTCGAGCTGATCGGCGATGGCGAGGACCTCTGGATTGAGCTCGATGACGGCGTTAAGCGACGGGCCGGCTTTATCGATCTCAGCGATCCGCGCCAGATACCGGTTGGCGAGGCCGCGCGACGTGAACTTGCCGGATCGCATGCCTTCCTGTAGCTCGGCGACGGTGATCTCGTCCAGTTCGAACGGCGCCACTTTAGGAGGTGTTACATCGGGAGCGGCACCACCCGCCGCATGCGCGTGAGCGAGTGCCGGGAGGGCTAGCGACGCGGCGCCGACTTTCAGGCTGGATGAGAGGAAACTGCGGCGCGAAGGTTCGCTCGGGGTACGGCGTTCTTTTTTGCGTCGCATGAATGGGTGATTGTAAGCAAATTCGGATGGGAATTCACCGTAGATCTCGACAGGTCAACTAGATAGAAATTGCGGGAGGCGCGAAAAAAGCGCACATAGGCGCAGAGCGCCGCGCAATTAAGTGCAATGCTTGTATTCAGTTGCGGGTTGATCGCGATGGCACGTCCCGTGCACAAGTGAAATCGAGGAACGACGATGCCATCGAGTGCAGAAGCGGTAGCGGGCGAGGGAAGCAGAAGCGAGGCGCAAACAGCGGGTGCCCGATGGAGCGAGCGCCTGAAAGCTTTGCGCCGAATTCCGCCAATCTTCCGGATGGTTTGGGATTGCGCGCCAGAGGTGGTTTTGCTGGGCTCCGTTGCGCGCGTGATCGTTGCGGTGATCCCCCTGGCGCTGTTGAAGGTCACGCAGATCATCATTGATTCGATCAACCAGCACCTGGCTTACCACACCGCGCTGCGTCCACACTTCTGGTGGTTCGTGGGGGCGGAATTTGTGCTGGCGAGCGCGGTGGCGATGCTGGGACGCGTCCTGACGTTCTTCGACACAGTGCTTGCCGACAAGTTTACGCGCCACATCAGCACGCGAATCATGGAGCATGCGTCGAGGCTCGACCTGACGCGCTACGAGGACCCGCTCTTCTACGACAAGATGGAGCGCGCGCGCGTGCAGGGCACCGACCGCGTGATGCTGGTGCAGATGACCGGGCGGCTGATCCAGGATGTGATTGGCGCACTGAGCTTGGCGGCGGGTATCGTGTTCTTCTCGCCGTGGCTGCTGCTCTTTTTGATCGTGTGCGTGGTGCCGGCATTCGTCGGCGAGACGCACTTTGCGTTTATCGGTTATTCGCTGAATTTCGAGCAGACATCGGCGCGCCGGCAGATGGATTATCTGCGGATCCTCGGCGGCAGCAGAGAAAGCGCCAAGGAACTGAAGCTCTTCGGGCTCGGGCCTTTCCTGGTGGGGCGCTATAAAGGGCTGTCGGATGGGCTGCACGAGCAGACGGTCGGATTAGCCAAGAAGAAGCTTTTCTTCGGCGCGTTTCTGACTGTGCTCGGCACAGTCGGCTATTACGGCGGGTACGCTTACGTGATCTACGAGACCGTGATGGGCAGACTGAGCATCGGCCAATTGACGTTTCTCGCGGCGCGATTGCGGGGGCGAGCGCGGGCATCCAGGCCGTGTTTACGACTTTCTCCGGGATTGCGGACCAGGCGCTGTTCATGACGGATCTTGTGGATTTCTTCGCGGTGCAGCCGACGATCCAGTCAAAGCCGGGAGCGCTGGTGGCGCCGCGGCCGATTCGGCAGGGAATCGAGTTCCGGAACGTTTCGTTTGCGTACCCGGGAAGCCAACGGCAGGTGCTTTCGGGCGTCAACATGAAGATCGAACCGCACGAGCGGATCGCGCTGGTCGGCGAAAACGGGCAGGGCAAAACCACAATCGTGAAGCTGTTGACGCGGCTGTACGATCCGACCGGAGGGCAGATCCTGCTCGACGGGGTCGATCTGCGGGACTACAACCTCGACGACTTATGGAAGGAAATCGGCGTCATCTTCCAGGATTTCGTGCATTACGAGATGACCGCGTCGGAAAATATCGGCGTGGGGCGAATCGAAGAGGCGAACAATCCGTTTCGGATTCGCGCCGCGGCGATGAAGACTTTCGCCGAGAAGGTGATCCAGAAGCTGCCGAAGGGTTACGATCAACTGCTCGGCCGCCGATTCGAGGGCGGCGTGGACCTTTCGGGCGGCGAGTGGCAAAAGATCGCGCTGGCGCGGGCGTATTTGCGCGACGCGCAGCTGCTGATCCTCGACGAGCCGACGGCGGCTCTCGACGCACGAGCGGAACACGAGGTGTTCCAACGGTTCGCCGAACTCACGCAGGGCAAGATGTCGCTGCTGATTTCGCACCGGTTTTCGACGGTGCGGATGGCCGACCGGATTCTGGTGCTGGAAAAAGGCGGAATCGCCGAGCAGGGGCATCACGATCAACTCGTGAAGGGCGGCGGAATCTACGCGGAGATGTTCGAACTGCAAGCCGCAAACTACCGGTAGCAGCATTTAGGCTACACTAGGGACCTCATGCGAGGGGACGTTCGGCGGCGCGCGACGGTTGTTTTTCTGTGCGCGTTACTGTTCCTCGCAGGGTTCTCCGGCGCGCTTCGGGCGCAGAGCGGATCGACGCAGCCAGCCGCTTCTCTTTCCGCATCCGCAGAAACCATCGAGGTCGATCCTTCCGCGCCAAGCCATCCATTTCCACACTTCTGGGAGGAGATGTTCGGGTCCGGGCGCGCGATCCTGAGCCTGCGAGACGGCTACCGCCAGGATCTGCGCGAAGTGAAGCAGGCGACCGGCTTCGGGTACATCCGCTTCCACGGAATTTTCGACGACGAAACCGGGCTCTACGGCGAAGATGCGAACGGCAATCCGGTTTACAACTTCTCCTACATCGATCAGATTTACGACGGGCTGCTCGCGAATGGCGTGCGGCCGTTTGTCGAACTGAGCTTCATGCCGAAGAAGATGGCCGCGCAGCAGACGCTGCACGTCTTCTGGTATCACCCGAACGTTTCGCCGCCGAAAAACTATGATAAGTGGGGGGACTTTATTTCGCATTTCGCCCGGCATCTGGTGGATCGCTACGGAATCGACGAGGTGTCGCAGTGGTATTTCGAGGTTTGGAACGAGCCGAATCTGGATTTCTGGGCCGGCGATCCGAAGCAGCAGACGTATTACCAGCTCTACGATGCGACGGCGCGGGCGCTGAAAGCCGTGAGCCCGCGGCTGCGCGTGGGAGGTCCCGCGACGGCGCAGGCGGCATGGGTGGCGAGCTTCATCCGGCACTGCGTGGAGAACCACGTGCCGCTCGATTTTGTTTCCACGCACGTCTACGGAAACGACACCGCGCAGAACGTGCTGGGCATCGACGAATCGGTGCCGCGCACGCAGATGGTGTGCCGCGCGGCGCGGAAGGTTCACGACGAGGTCGCGGCGTCGCCCGAGCCGAATCTGCCGATCATCTGGAGCGAGTACAACGCGAGCTATAAGAATGAACCGGACGTGACGGACTCGACGTTCATGGGCCCGTGGATGGCGGATACGATCCGGCAGTGCGATGGCCTGACGGAGATGATGTCCTATTGGACTTTTTCCGATGTTTTCGAAGAGCAGGGCGTGGTGAAAAAGCCGTTTTACGGCGGATTCGGGTTGATCGCGGAGGACGAGCTGCCCAAGCCTTCGTTCAACGCGTTCAAATTGCTGCACCAGCTCGGCGAGCAGCGGATTGCCGAGAACTCAGATTCGGCGCTGGTGACGCGACGAAGCGACGGCACGCTGATGATGGCAGTGTGGAACATATTCTTGCCGGAAGACAAGGGTGAGCCGAAGACCGTGACCATCGCGGTGAAGGGTTTGCGGGGCAAGCGTCGCGCGCTCGTCTCGCGGGTGGATTCGACGCACGGCTCGTTGCTGAACGCATACAACGCGATGGGTCAACCGGCCGATCCCACGCAAAAACAGATGGAAAAACTTCGGCGTGCGGCGGAACTGCCGCCGCCGGACGTGCAGTATTTTCGGAACGGGAAACTGACGCTGGTGCTCCCGCCTGATGGCCTCGCGTTGATCGAGTTCCGCGCGACGAAGCGCTAGCCTTCCTCGTGGAAACCGGCGCGCGTCATGCCGCGCTGGGCTTCCGGGTTTTTCATAAACATTTCCCAGATAAATCCGGAGCGGGCATTTTCCGCCATCAGCATCGTGATGCCCGTATCGATGCCGACGACATCCGTGTCGTACCAATTTGTGAGAGGATTGAAGGCATCGACGAAGCCGTAACGGCTCCAGGCGCGCGGGTAGTGATCCTTGATATTTCGAAGGACCTGCATCGTTTCCAGCGGGAGGAAAGGCAGGGAACCTCCGGTGGCGCAGGGAACGACGGTGCCGTCGATCGGACCCGTGGCGGGAGGGCCACCCCAGACCACGTATCCTTTTTGGGAGTCCGATGCCGTAATGCCCCAGAGGTTGTCGCCGTAGTCGGAGAACTGGGAGGAAAGGTCGATGCAGAAGCGGCGATGGGCCCGGGTGGCGAGGATCGAATTCCTGAAGTAGTCGGCGTATTTGTCGCGCCTCTCGCGAAAGTCAAACCAAGCCTGTGAATACTGATGCACGAAAAGCGGGGCGAACGAGCCGATATACTGGATGCCGTCGTATTCGAATGGGACGCGTTTCCAGGCGTCCCAGGTATCGGCGGGCAGCGGGTGGGAGAATGATCCGAGGCCAAGGAGATACATCATCATCATCTCGCTGTAGTTGTCCCAGCGGTATTGCAGGAAGCCTGATTCGGGCGTCCAGCCGTGGGGAAGAATACTGGTATCCTCCGAGAGCCAGGTCCAATCCACGCGATCGAAGATGAGATGCGCGAGCTCGCTGATTTCGGAATGGTGGAAATACTGGCAGCAAGTGAGGATGCCACAGAGAAGGATCGCGGTATCGATCGAGGAGATCTCTGAGTCCCAGAGTCTTTCGCCGGTATTGATATCGGCCCAGTGGTAGAAGAAGCCTCGGTGATTGGGGAGTTTCTTCCAGAGAAAGCGCAAGGTATTGAGGACGCGGCCGCTCGCCTCGGGATACGAGACGAAGCCGCGCTTTTCGCCGACGCACATGGCGGTGAGGCCGAACCCCAGCGCCGCAATGCTGCCGAGCTGGTTGCTCTTGTCCGGCTTGACCACGTTGCAGCGGTCGCGGACGAGGCCCGTATCGGGATTGGCCTGTTCCCAGAAGTAGAGGAAATTTGCGCTCTCGAGATCCTGGAGAAGGGCCTCGTCTTGCTGGGAAAAGGTCGGCTGGCCAGCGAGAGGAGTAAACGGCGCGCGTTCCTGTCTCGCGGGGTAGGCGAGGGTGGAAACGCCGAAAGCGCCTGCGAAAGGGATGCAGACGCAGGCTCTGGAAAGAGCCCGCAGGAGTTCGCGTCGCGCAATGCGTCTCGACCGGGAATCTCCACGCATCTATAGGATTATAGACATTCCCGAAGGCGCGGCGAAACCGTTTGAGGGAACGAGGGTTGCTACCCTGACACATCGATGAGTGAAGAGAAGAAACCGGCATGGGTGTTGGTGATCCTGGCAACGCTGGGCGTCGCGCTTGCGATCGGGCTGATCGCCGTTCTCGTCCGGTACGAGAAGCCGGTGTCTTTGCGGGGTGCGGTGATCAAGCAAGACGCGGACCCGCGCAAACAATCGCCGCTCACGGATGTGGACGTGGAGGTTCGCGTGGGAGATGGAGAGCCGTTGGTGAGCGCCAAGTCCGATTTTTCCGGTTATTTCAAGCTGACCCTGCCGCGGACAATCAAGCGAGGGCGCGCCATCACGCTGGAGTTTCGCCATGCGGAGTACGTGCCGCTCGATATGAAGGAAGTCGTCGGCGACCAGCTGTACATCGCGCACCTGCAGCCGATGCAGCACCTCATTGAGCTGCCGCCGGGCCGGCCCGTGATCAACATTTCGAACGTCTTCGTGCGGTACACGACGGAGACAACGACTTCGGAGAACATCGGCACCGGGGTGCGGACGTTCGAGGTGGTGAACAAGAGTAACGTGCCATGCGATCGCCGGCCTCCGTGCTCGCCCGACGGGAGGTGGAAGGGCGCAACCGCATCAGTGTCATTGGACGCGGGACCGGGGAATGTCTACCAGGATGCGCGGCTGCTGTGCATTGCCGGGCCGTGCCCTTTCACAAAAATCGAATCGGACGAATTTTCGCTGGGCGGGCCCGTCATCTCGGCGACGGTGCTAGGCTGGTCGGACACGACGACGTTTCTACTGCAGGCGGAAGTTTTTCGCGAGGAGATCGGCGACACGGTGCGGGAATCTTACCCGGTGATTTTCGGAGATTCGCTCAATTTCACGCTGCCCGCCTCCGCCGAAGGGCCGAGCTTCGAAGCGGAAGTAAACGGCACCAACACGGTGTTTCCACTCGGCCCGTCGCCGATACTGAGCTGGGCGGATTGCAACGTTAGGGTCGGCAAGGATCAATCGAAGTTCTATCGCTGCGAGCTGAAGCCGGGATACCAGTTCCGGTGATTGCAACGCGCGGATGTGGGAGCGCTCATGCGCCGTGGAAGGATGAAGGGCTGTCTGGCTTCGCTGTTGTGGGCGGGGATTCTTACGGCAAATCCTGTTAGAAATGCGGCGGGCGAGCGGCCCGGCGGTGAGGCGAATACGGCAAACGCGAAGAAACAATCGAGCCAGTCGTTCCAGTCGCTGGGCGACATCCTGCAATACATATCGAACGATTGGACCAATCTCCGCCGCTCGATGACGGATTGCAAAACGTACGAGGACATCAAGATCGAGGGCGAACACGCGTTGTATCTGCCGGCAGATGCGGAAGCTCCCCCTGGATTAGCGGAGAAGCTGCAGGCGTGCGGCGTTCGCGTGCTGCGGCTTCCGGCGAACATCTCGGAGAAGCAGGCGGGTGCGATTCTTCCCCATGGCCTGCTCTATCTTCCCAATCCCTATGTAGTGCCGGGCGGGCAATTTAACGAGATGTACGGCTGGGACAGCTACTTCATCATTCGCGGGCTGCTTGGCGACGATCACCGGGATATCGCGAAGGGGATTGTCGAAAATTTCTCCTACGAGATTCAGCACTACGGGGGCGTCCTAAACGCGAACCGGACTTATTATCTGGGGCGTTCGCAGCCGCCATTTCTTAGCTCAATGATCCTGGCGGTGTATGACGCAGACAAAGCCGCCGGGCAAGCGGACCCTGCGTGGCTCAAAAAGGCCTACGGCTTTGCCGTGAAAGACTACGAACAATGGACGCGGGCGCCGCATCTGGCCGGCGATACCGGGCTCTCGCGCTATTTCGACGTGGGCGACGGGCCTGTGCCTGAAATCATGGGGGACCCGAGCGATTACTACCGCGGCGCGGCGCACTATTTCCTGGTTCACGAAGGCGAGGACGGCCCGCACCTCGTCAGGGTGGATGCGAAGCACCCGGCGGACTCGCTGCTCGGTCCGAAATATGAGATTCGCGTATGCAACCCTGGAACGACGCAGATACAGGGTGACGACTGCGAGGCGCCGGATCGCGTCGCGCTTTCGGCGGACTTTTATAAGGGCGATCGCAGCATGCGCGAGTCGGGATTCGACGTGACGTTTCGGTTCGGGCCCTACGGGGCCGGCACGCACCATTTTGCGCCAGTCGGCCTCAATAGCCTGCTTTACAAGACCGAGACGGACCTCGAACAGATGAGCCTGATGCTTGGGCAGAAGGACGATGCCCAGCGCTGGGCGCAGAAGGCCGCGGAGCGCCGCGAACGGATCGTGAAGTATTTCTGGGACGCGCAGCAGGGCCTTTTTTTCGATTACGATTTCATGAAGCACAAGCGATCGTCGTATGAATACGCAACGACCTTCTATCCCTTGTGGGCCGGCGTCGCGTCGAAGGAGGAGGCGCACGCAGTTAACGCAAACCTGCACCTGTTCGAGCAGCCGGGTGGAATTGCCATGAGCCGGCACGACAGCGAGGCGCAATGGGACTATCCCTACGGCTGGGCTCCGATCCATCTGCTCGCCGTCGAGGGCCTGCGCCGCTACGGATATGACGCGGATGCAAACCGCATTTCGGTAGAATTTCTCTCGATGGTATTGAAGAATTTTCGAACCGATCACACGATCCGCGAAAAATACGACGTGGTCTCGCGATCATCCGTCACGCATATCGAGGCGGGATACGCGCAGAATGTGACCGGATTCGGATGGACGAACGCTGTTTTTCTAGTGTTGCTGCACGAATCCCCGCCGGAAGTGGCCGAGCAGCTCAAGAAGGAATAACTTCTCTCTGCAATTCGAGTCGTTACGGAGCATGCGGAAGGCTGGCATCCCTGTGCAGCGGTGTGGATCGCAGGACGCGGTGCAGAATGAATAAGCCTGCGCGGATTGCCAACGCGACGATGTAACCCCAGCTGAAACTGCTCTCCCCGGCCGATGGCGCGATGTCGAGCGTTTCCGAAGCCGAAGAGCATTGGCATGACCACAAAAAATTCCGATTGTGCCGAGCAACGTGAACGGGCGGTTGAAAGCGTGTGGCGACGGAAACCTGGCGTTCGCGTGAGCCAGCTGTTGCGTTACTTGCTCGCGGGAATTAGAAGCGCCTGAGGAATTCGCCTATCCAGCGTCGCAAGAACGGCTCCTTTTGCACGGGCGAGTTCAACGAGATGACCGTCGGTCGTTTGTTTTGCTGACTTGACCCATGCCGGGAGCCGCGAAATGTCGCGATCGTCAGGAATGAAAGTGAACTTCAACACGCCTGATGCTTTGAGACGCAGTAGCAGGTCGCGGGCCTGAGAAACGCTGAATCCGTACTGCGGCGCTTGCGTGAGAACGCAGACGAAACCAAGTTCGGTAATCGAGCAACTCGCCAGTTGCACGGTTCCCTTTGGAATCAGCGCGCGCACCCAGAAAGCAACTCGTTGGTGGAATTCGTGCTGGAGGAACCCAAGTGCGACGAGGACGTTTACGTCAAGCAGGTAGGTCACGGGAATTCGTCGAGAATCTCGCGCACTTGTCCGCTGGTCAAGGGAGGTGCTTCCGGTCCCGCGCTTAGAACTGGAAGTCCGGTCATTCGGTCGACGAAGATTCTTGCCTTTCGTGAGCGTGTCCTTCGAGGAATCAGAAGGACGTTTCCGGCCTGAACCTTTGCTTCGAGCGAGTCGCCCGCCTGAAGTCCGAGTTTGCGGCGAATTGGACCCGGGAGAACGACTTGACCTTTTGTCGAGAGTTTGGTTTCCACGGTAAGACAATCTTACCAGGAAGCCTAATGTAGCACAAGGAAGTTGGTGGGCCTGGGTAGACTTGAACTACCGACCTCACCCTTATCAGGGGTGCGCTCTAGCCACCTGAGCTACAGGCCCGCGAACAGTGCAGGAACGATTTATTCATGATAGGTGGCAGGCGGCGCATTGGTCAAGATGTTCGACTCACGCCGTTCGGCGCGGCAGCCGTGGGTGGCAGGAGTTGCTCGGCGCGGGCTAGTCTTTGCCGAGCACTGCATCGAGCAACAGCAGAGTGAATTCAGCCATGATCAGAAGTGTGGCGATTGTGGCGAGGATATCAGCGCTCATGCTTCTAGCATCGGCGAGCGGCGAACTCTCGTGAAGTCGGATTTACGCTGTGTTGCTAAACGCGCAATACGGGTTTTAGCGGCGGCGAACCGGTATGCCGTTCGACCTGCCCATGAACCAAGTGGCGATCCCAACCCTCGGAATGGCGACCGACGCTGTGAGTCAGCTCACCATCATCTCGTCGATGTAACACCAGCGCCAGTCTTCGCCGGGCTCGAATGACTGGATGATCGGGTGGTGCAACGCGTGAAAATGCTTGGTCGCATGCTTATTCTTTGAGCTATCGCAGCACCCCACGCGGCCGCAGCTGAGACAAAGCCGGAGGTGGACCCAGGTGTCGCCCATCTCGAGACACTCCTTACATCCATTGCCGCTGGGCTTAACGTCGCGAATTTCCTTGGTGTGCTTGCAGGTTTGCGCCATGGCGGGCCTCCCAATCTAGCCGACCCACTGATTATAAACTCGCTCCGGGCAAAAAGTACTTGGGGGAGCCCGGGCCTATCGGCGCGGCTAGGCGTGGGCAGCGCTATCGTGAAAACTGGCGAGGGCTTCCGCCTCTTCGGTGTAGGCGGGGAGACATTTCACCAGCCGGGTCAACTCGAGAATCTCGCGCACGTGTCCATTGGGATTCAAAAGCTTGAGGCTGCCGCCGTCGCGTTCGAGCGTGACGAACGATCGCACCAGCGTGCTGAGGCCCGAACTATCCACCTGTGCAACGTCGGCCAAATTAATGAGAACGTTGCACGGCGCGCTCTCGGCCAGCTTGCGCAACTCAGCGGCCAGGGCATCGTTGGTGCGGCCAATGACGATGCGGCCCTGCAAGTCGAGAATCGTGACGTTCCGGGACTTTCGCTCCGAAATTCGCAGGTCCATCGTCGCCCTCCTCCGGCCACCAGGTTGACGCGAATGCCAAGCAGGCACATGGGGCGGCCGAAACTGGCTTGCACGTGGAGAGCATTATAACGCCCCAAGGCATTGAAAGCGCAAGCGCGTGTCTGATCGTGCCGGCCTATTTAGCCTGCAGGGACTCGATGTACTCGGTGAGGTCGGCGATGCGCGCCGCTGCTTTCGCATCGTCGGATTTCGTTGCGGCTTTGAACATGACGCCCCACACCGGCATCTCAGCGGGGCCATGGTCCGGCACTTTCACGCCGTTCAGCAAGACGGACTTCACGTAGGTTGCGGGAAATTCTCCTGCGTGGCGCTTGGCCAGCGTGGTCAGGTCCGGCGGCGGCTCCTTGAACGGCGACGACGGGGGCGGCGGCCCGTTTCCTTTTCCATCGTTGCCGTGACAGACGGCGCAATCCCGTTTATAGATCTTCGCGCCAGCCGCAAGGGACGAGCTCGGTTTTGCTTGCCTCGCCGGTTTTTCCTGCGCCGCGCCGAAACCCACGGCGAATCCGAGCAGCACACAACAAGCGATGGCTTTGTGGATGATGCTCGAGATGGGGCGCATGAGAAGTGCTTCCATTATTCCGAGAAGGATCGTTTTGTCAATGAAACGATCGTCTTCCGAAGATAGGCTCTCGCCGAGAGCGCTTTCAGCGCAGCCTTTCCGGCGCGATGATCCCGCGGATCATCCGAGCAAATCAGCAAACACGAAGCCATCCCGTTCGACGATTTCGCCGGGGCGCACCGCGATCGGCGCACGGAACATCGGCCCGGCGCAAGCAAACGTGTGGAATTCGCCGTTTTCTCCGCACGGGTCCGCCGCCGGAGGCAGGTCCGCCAGCAGCGCCGCATTCCACTCACGCCCGGCGAACGATTTGTCGAGCTTCCGCGGATCGATGCAGGTGATGTACGAACGCAGCCCGCCGGCCATCATCTCGCCGGCCAGTCGCCGCGTAGGAATGCCCCATAAGGGAAACACAGGGATGATTCCACATTTCGCGAGATTTTCTTCCCGATAGCGGCGCACATCCTCGAGAAAGAGATCGCCGAAGATCATGTGCGTGACGCCCTCTGCTTGCGCGCGGCCCATCGCCCCGGCCATCGCGCGTTCGTACTCTTCATTTGGGCAGGGCGAAGGGATTGGCACGATTACGAGCGGCAGTCCTGCGGCTGCCGCCTGAGCTTCGAGCAGCGATTCCCGGACCGCGTGCATGGCGACGCGGTTGTGCGTTCGATTTACCGTCGTCAGCAGCGCAACCACGTCGAACTCGCCGCGCTCGCGCACCACGTGCAGCGTCCAAGCGCTGTCTTTTCCCGAACTCCACGCGAGCCACGCCTTCGACCTCGCCCGCGTAGCGTTCGCCGCGTTGCTCATGGAGGTTTGCCCGTGGCTGGAGGCTTACTGCGAATTCGCGGACTGCGCGAGACCGCGGTATTTCAGCATCGGTTCGGCCGTGGGTTGCGCGCCGAGCCAGGCAGCGTACATTTTCGCGAGATCTTCGGTATTGCCGCGCGAGAGCACCATGCGGCGGAAGCGGTCGCCATTGGCGCGGGTCATGCCGCCGTGGTCTTCGAACCACTGAAACGCATTGTCGTCCAGCATTTCGCTCCAGAGATACGCGTAGTATCCGGCGGCGTAGCCGTTCGCCCAGATATGGAGGAAGTAGCTCGAGCGGTAGCGGGGCGGCACGTCGCGAAGCCACAGGTGCGTCTTTTCCAGAGACTCTTTTTCAAAGGTATCCGGATTCTCGAGGGGCGCGCTTGCCGGCAGGATATGCCACTGCATGTCGAGTTCCGCCGCGGCGATCAGTTCCGTGAAATCGTAACCCTGGTTGAAATTTCTCGTCTTTTTGATTTTGTCAGCGAGCGCGGGGGGCATCGGCGCGCCCGTCTTGTAGTTCTTCGCGTAGTGGTCGAACACGGCGGGATAGCTCGCCCAATGCTCGTTGAATTGCGAAGGGAACTCGACAAAATCGCGCGGAGTGTTGGTGCCCGCAAGGCTCGGATATTCGGTCTGGCCAAACATGCCATGCAGCGCGTGGCCGAATTCGTGGAACATCGTGGTCACGTCGTCGAAGCTGAGCAGCGCAGGCTGGCCTGGCGCGGGCTTGGTGAAGTTGGCCACGTTGTAGACTACCGGCAGCGTACCCATCAATTTCGATCCTTGCACGAGAACGTCCATCCAGGCGCCGCCGCTTTTGTTGTCGCGCTTGAAGTAGTCGCAATACCAGAGCGCCAGCGGCTTGCCGTCCGCGTCGAACACCTCGAATACGCGCATATCCGGGTTGTACACGGGAATGTCTTTGCGTTCCTTGAAGGTGAGGCCGTAGAGCTGGTTCGCGGCGTAGAAGACGCCATTCTCCAGCACGCTATTCAGCTCGAAGTATTGGTCCACTTGCGATTCGTCGATGTCGTACTTCTTTTTGCGGATCTGCTCGGCGTAATAATTCCAGTCCCACGGCTGCAGCTGGAAGCCGCCTTTCTGCTGATCGATTTCTTCCTGAATCTCTTTCGCTTCCCTGGCGGCGCTCGCGGTCGTGCCAGGCACGAGCGCGAATATGAATTTCTGCACGGCCTCCGGCGTCTTCGCCATTTGATCTTCGAGCGTCCATGCGGCGAAATTCGGGAAGCCGAGCAGCTTGGCCTTCTCGGCCCGAAGCTGCGCAAGGCGCACGATGGTGGCGCGCGTATCGTCCGCGCCTCCGCGCTCCGTGCGATTCCAGGAATCTTCGAAAAGCGTCTCGCGCGTGGAACGATTGCTCAGCGAAGTCAGACTCGGCTGCTGCGTCGTGTTCTGCAGGGGAATCACGTAGCCGTCCATCTTGCGTTCTTTCGCTGCTTGCGCGGCCGCTTCGATCTGCGCGTCGCTCAATCCGGCGAGCGCGTCCTTATCCGTGGTGTGATAGGCGCCGTCTTTCGTTCCGGCAAGCAGCTTGTTCATGAACGTGCTCTCGAGGGTCGATTCCTCCTCGTTGAGCTTCTTCAGCTTGGCTTTGTCGGAATCCGGCAGGTTGGCTCCGGAATGAACGAACAATTTGTAATCGAATTCGACCAGCCGCAGCGATTCGGGATCGAGCTTGAGCGACGCGCGCTCCTTGTAGATCGTCGCGATCCGCTGAAACAGTTTTGGGTTGAGGAAGATCGCATCCTGGGTCGCGGACAGCTTGGGCGCCTCGGTGTCTCTCACTTTTTCCAGCGCGTCATCGAGGTTAGCCTGGCTCACGTCGTTGAACGCTGCCTGTACGCGATCGAGCAACTGGCCGCTCTTTTCCATGGCCACGAACGTATTCTCGAAGGTCGGCGGCGCGGGATTGTCCGCGATCGCCTGGATTTCTTTCAGCTGCTGCGCCATGCCCGCTTCCATCGCGGGCTGATAATCGCCGTCCTTGATCTTGTCGAACGGCGGCGCGTGAAACGGCAGCGCGCTGGGCGCATAGAACGGATTAGTCGGACCAAACGCCGTCTGCGCGGTCGATGCGGGCGTCATACTCAACGCCGCTCCGATCGCGATTACGCCAATCGCAACGAAAATTCCGATTCCTGAACGCATCGCTTTTTGCTGCATCGGTCGCATTATCCTCATCATTCTCCGCTCTCGCCCCGCGCGCAATTGTACGCGACACATGCCGCTGCGGGCTACCTCAGATGTGCACGGCCGGGAGGTTTTTTCCGCCTACGAGTACCGAAGCCAGCGGATGAGTTCGGGGAGCGTGGGGCGCTTACCATACATCAGAACGCCAACCCGGTAGATTTTTCCCGAGGCGTAAATCGCGCCAACCGTCGTAGCGAACAAAAGCGCGAGCGCCATGCCGATTTGCCAGAACGCCGGCATCTGAAGCGAAATCCGCAATGGCATCAGCACCGGTGCGAAAAACGGAATCTCAGAGAGAATCGTCGACATCTTGCCCGAAGGATCGCTCAACACCAGGCTGTAGATGCACATGGTGAAGACCAGCGGCGCCATCGCGAGCCATTGCAATTGCTGCGCGTCCTGTTCGTTGGAACACGCCGAGCCGATCGCCGCGAACATCGCCGAATAGAGCAGGTAGCCGCCCAGAAAAAATAGTACGGCGTATGCAAGCAACGCCACGGGAACGTGAATCGCCGATAGCGGCGAGGCCTGCCCCATCGAGGCCGACATCACTGCGCCGTACGTCGCGAGCGCTGCCAGGCAAACGCCCCAGATCAGCAGCTGCGTAAACGCCATCCCGGCCACACCTATGATTTTTCCCGCGAGCAGCTCGAACGGCCGCACGGATGACACCAGCACCTCCATCGTCCGCGTCGTTTTTTCCTCCAGCACCGAGCGCATCGTGAGAATGCCGTAGGCCACCAGCGACACGTACAGCAAAATCACGAGCGCGATCGCCATTCCGATGGTCTGCCCGCGCTCCACCGACTCGCCGAACTTGCCCACCTTGATGAGCTTCAAATCGGCGGCGCCGGTGATTTCGCTCGCGTCGTCGATGTGAATCCCGCGCGCGCTCAGCCGCTTCAAAATCACGGCGCGGTTCAGCGCCGCCGTCAGCGGCCCGAGCAAGCCGAAATTGCCGGGGTTCTTCGTGTGCAGTTCCACGGATTGGTTCAGATCTTGGGGGACAAGCAGGAACGCGTCGAGCGCGCCCGAATTGATCTCGCCTCGCAACTCGTTTTCCTCGCCAGCGGCATCGGCCGGCTGCTCGATCGATTTCACAATCGTGAATTCCGGCTGGCCGTTTGGCAGCTCGGCCTGCAGGCCTTCGGAAATGAAAGGCGTCATGCCGCCCGCATCGTCCACAATCGCGAGCCGAAGCGTTTGGCTGGGCTGGCGATTCGCCAAAAACAGGATCAGCAGAAAGAAACCCACGCCGAGCGCCGGCAGGAGAATCGTCGTAATGATGAACGCCCTGCTCCTCACGCCGGTCAGATACTCGCGCTTGATGATCAGCCAGGTTTTACGCATGTGAGGTCTTCTCGATGAAAATGTCGTTCAGCGAAGGCTCCAGCAGCTCGAAGCGGTTGATCTGCGCGCCCGATTGCACGGCCGCCTTCAGGATCTCCTGCGGATCGGCGCCCGGCTTCAATTTTGCCTCTGCGCCGCTTCCAAACCGGTTCACGCTCGCAATCGCCGGATGCGTCAGGAAGCTGTCCGGGCCGGTGAATTCGACGTGAACCGTGTTTTTCCCGTAGGACTGCTTGATCGCGCGCAAATCGCCATCCAGCACGTTGTGGCCCTTGTTGATGAGGCAAATGGAATCGCACAGTTTCTCCACCTGCTCCATGCGGTGGGTTGAAAGGACGATCGTCGACCCCTGGCCACGCATCTCGAGCATCGTATCCTTCACCGTCGCCGCGTTCACCGGATCGAGGCCCGAAAAGGGTTCGTCGAGGATCACGAGCCTCGGATTATGCAGCACCGTACAGATGAATTGGACCTTCTGCTGCATGCCTTTCGAGAGGTCTTGCACCTTTTTTTCGGCCCAATCGCTCAGTTCAAATCGGTCCAGCCACTCGCGCCCGCGTTTCTCAGCCTCGGATTCGGAAAGTCCGCGCAGCGCCGCGAGGAACACAATCACGTCGATCACCTTCATGCGCGCGTAAAGTCCTCGCTCTTCCGGCAGGTAGCCGATCGATTGCCGCGTTTCGTCGCTCACTACCTGCCCGAAGACGCGGATCGTTCCTTCGTCCGGCACGAGAATATTCATCACCATGCGGATCGTGCTGGTTTTTCCGGCGCCGTTGGGCCCGAGCAGGCCGAGAACCGCGCCCTCCTTCACCCGCAGGCTGACGCCGTCAACCGCCTTCACCTCGTCGTACGACTTGGTGACATTTTCCAGTGAAATCGCGTCCACCGGTTTTCCTCTCCGCTGCTAAGGGACGGATGCTCTTGCTGGCTAGATACGCGCGCGAGTCGCGGGTTATTTCACGAGCATGCCAAGAAACCCCAGTTTCCCCGTCTTGTCAACGTAATCCCGAAAGCGGCACTGTTTGACAGCGGAAGGGCCTGATCGCGAAGCGGGATGTGTCGTAGGTGTGAATGTGCCGCCGCCCGACGGGCTCCGTCCGCAAATCGCTGCAACTCGTTGGAAATAAACGATGGGCACACACTCTAATCGACATTGTTACGACAGGTCACAAGGCGCCCGAAATGATCGGCGCGAAGCGACAGCGAGCTATAATATCCATGATGGACGCAGCCGGAAAAACCACGATGAGCGTTGGCGCGCGGCGCACCGTCGATCTGCGCTTCGTCGAGCTCACGGACAAGGTGCGCAAGAACCGGCCCGGCGACGACATCGATCTGCTGCGCCGCGCCTACGATTTCGCCGCCGAGCAGCACAAGACGCAATTTCGGCTTTCCGGCGAACCCTATCTCTCGCATCCCCTCGAAGTGGCGCATCTCCTGGCGGACATGAAGCTCGACGTGACGTCGATCTGCGCCGCGCTGCTGCATGACGTGGTCGAAGACACCAAGATCCCGCTCGAAAAAATATCGGAGTCGTTTGGGCCGGATGTCGCGCGGCTGGTGGAAGGCGTCACGAAGATCAGCAAGCTCGATTTGCTCGCGCCGGAAGATCGCCAGGCGGAAAACGTCCGCAAGATGCTGCTCGCCATGGTCAACGACGTGCGCGTCGTGATGGTGAAGCTGGGCGATCGCCTGCACAACATGCGCACGCTCGAATTCCTCGCGCCCGAGCGGCAGCAGCGCATTGCGCGCGAGACGCTCGATATCTACGCGCCGGTAGCGAACCGTCTCGGCATGGGCTTGATTCGTGGCGAGCTCGAGGATCTGGCATTCCGCTATCTCGAGCCCGAGGCATTTCTCGAACTGCAGAAAAAAGTCGCGTCGAAACAGAAGGTCTTCGACAAATTCCTTCTCGAGGTGCAGGACGCGATTCGCGGCAAAATGGTCGAAAACGGAATCCCCGCCGAAGTGCAGGGCCGCGTGAAGCGGCTCTATTCGCTACACCAGAAAATCCAGAAGCAGCAGCGTAATCTCGATCAGGTCTACGATCTGCTGGCGATTCGCGTGGTGACGGATACCGTGAAGAATTGCTATGGCGCGCTCGGCGTGATCCATCAGATCTGGCGGCCGGTGCCGGGCCGTTTCAAGGACTACATCGCGATGCCGCGGCCAAATCTGTATCAGTCGCTGCACACGGCCGTGATTCATTCCGGCCAGCCGTTCGAGGTACAGATTCGCACGCAGGAGATGCATCGTATTGCCGAGCAAGGCGTGGCGGCGCACTGGAAATACAAGGACGGAGGCCGCGAGGCGCCACCGGCGTCGGCGGATGATCAGCGCATCGTCTGGATGCGCCACTTGATCGAGTGGGTGCAGGAGATGCAGGAGCCGAGCGAGTTTCTTTCGACCCTGCGCGTAGACCTGTATCCCGAAGAGGTTTACACGTTCACGCCGAAAGGGCGTGTTGTGGTGCTGCCGCGCGGGGCGACGCCGATCGATTTTGCGTACGCGGTGCACACTGAAGTGGGGCACCAGTGCGCGGGCGCGAAGGTGAACGGCGAGATGGTGCCGCTGCGCCATGCGCTTGCGAATGGCGACGTCGTCGAGGTCGTGACGCAGAAAGGGCACGCGCCGTCGCGCGACTGGCTCTCGTTCGTTCACACCTCGCGCGCGAGAAGCAAGATTCGCCAGTGGATCAATCTGCACGAGCGCGAGCAGGCGACGGACGTCGGGCGGCGGCTGCTTGAAAAAGAAGCGCGCCAGGCGGGCGTTAGCCTCAAGAAGATCGCGGCAGAGGATTGGCAGCGCGTGGCGTCCGAATACGGCTGTTCGCGGGTCGAGGACCTTCACGCCGAACTGGGCTACGGGAAGTGGTCCGCGCGGCAAGTGCTGTCGAAGGCGACTGGCCAGCCGCTGGCGGAGGAGACGGAAGAGAAGCCGCGCAAGGTGACGTCGACCATCAAGCGGATGCTTGGAATGGACCACGCGGCGATCGTTGTGCGAGGGCACGACGACTTGATGGTGTACCGCTCGAAGTGCTGCAATCCGATTCCGGGCGACGACATTATCGGCTACGTCACGCGCGGGCGCGGGATCGCCGTGCACAGCAAAGATTGCCCGAACGTCGAGAACCTGCTGTACGAACCCGAGCGGCGCATACCCGTGGAGTGGGCCGAGTCGAATCAGACGACCTTCCCGGTGCGCTTGCGCATCTTCACCGAAGACCGCCCCGGCATGCTTGCGGCCATCACCAGCGTCATCAGCGAAACGGGCGCGAATATCCGGACATTCGAAAGCGGGGGCGAGGACATTCGCGCGCGCATCGACGTCGGCCTCGACGTGAAAGACCGCAAGCAGCTCGAGCACATCCTAGCGGGGATCAGGCGCATTCCCGGCGTGTTCGACATCGAACGCGTCTACAACGTATGAACTTTCCCGATACGTACCCCCGTGATGCATCGGCCACACGACGCGTCGCAGACCCGCCAAGCGCGTAGAATGAAAACCATGGGGTACATCCTGGCAAACCGTTCCCACGGTTCGGGCGGAAGCACGTGGAAAACGAAGCGCCTCGCGCGGCTCGCCGCCCTGGCGGTCGCTCTGGCATTCCTGGGCTGCCACAATGTCCAGCCGCTGGACACGGCGCCGCTCGACAGCGCCGGCATGAACTACGATGCCGTGAAGCAGTTGATGGCGCTCGATGTGACGGCGCCGGAAGTGGCGCAGATCGCGACCGCGCGGCGAAGCGGATTTTCCGACGACGCGTGCCTCCAAGTGTTCCGAATGTATCGCAACCGAAAGGAGAAGTTCGACGCAGGAGACGCGATCGCCGGCCTGATGCAGGCAGGAATGAGTGAAGGCACGGTCCTCAAGCTTGCGCAGCTGGATCAACTGGGAATCACTGCAGGCGAGCTGCAGGCGATGCGGCTTGCCGGCCTTTCGGACGAAATTATCCTCGACGTGGCCCAGCACCATGCCGCAGGGCAGCCCGTATTGTCGGGTGTATCGCTCGCCATGCTGCAGAACGCCGGGATGCGCGAATCGACGTTACTCGATCTCGTTCGCCACAGCGTCCCCGATTCCCAGACGAACACCATCCTCGCTCTCCGGCATCACGGCGCGAACGACAAGGATATTTTGCGGCATTTCACCGGATCGTGAAGTACGATTTGCCCGCGCGCGTGCCCTCCCGGTAGAATCTTCGCATCTTGAATCGACTTGCGCCGCGCACGCTAGCCCTCGCCCTGATTCCCGTTGTGCTTTTCTTGTGCGCTTTTTCGTGCAACGTCCCGCTGGTTCCCGGCTATCAAATCCTGCGGGAATCGCGGGAGGTTCACTTTGTTTCGACGGGAGTTCCAACGCTCCACATTACGGGTAGGTTCAAACTCGAAAATACGGGCAGCGGGGATCTGAATTTCGCGGATGTAACGCTGCCTGAAGAGAAGGCGTTCGGGCGGCAGAACGTTCGCGTCGAGTTGGACGGCCGCGAGATCATTCCCGAGAGTGTGCCAGCGGAATATCAGCAGGACAATCCGAGCACAGTGCGCATCCCATTGAATCCGCCGTGGCAGCGGAAGAGATCCCTTGAACTCGTAATCGAATACGATCTGGTGATGCCGCAAGACGCAGGGTCGCGAATCACGCTCGGCGAGAACGAATTCCATCTTGGCTCGCGGGGATGGTTCCCGGTGTTGCAGCCTCCGAAGCACGTATTCTCACCTTTCCCGCGCCGCCCAAAGCTCACGCCGTATACGGTCCGCGTCCCTTCGAGCTTTCTGGTGTTGGCGCGCGGGACTCCAAAGGGCCGGAAGGAAGAAGGCGGCGAAGCCTTGTACCGTTTCGTGCTGCTAGAGAGTGATCTGCCGCCGTATGTCGTTGCCGGGAGCTACGTCGAATCACCTGCTCAACGCGCGCCGGGTTCCGCCACGTTTTGGACGTTGAAGCCGCTACCGAGCAGTCCGCAGGAAGCGGCCACGCAGATCACGCAGGCTTGGGACATTCTCGAGAAGGATTTCGGGCCGCTCGATCGAAACATGACTGCGCCGCACGTGGTCGAATCGCCGGAATTGCGAGCGCACACTTCCGCGGAGGAGTCGGGTCCAGCGGCGGCCGCGTTTCCGGGAGGCGTGTTGGTGAACCCGGCTGCGCTCGCGCTCGGAACCGATAGCGACCAATTTCTCGAAATGGTGACTCATTCGCTCGCTCATGATTGGTTCGGCGATGAGATGTATCCGGCGCCAGATGCAGCCTTGGGCTTGGGGGAGGGCCTGCCCGAGTACGCTACGATCGTGATCGATGAAGCGCGGAATGGGGCCTCGGGCCGCCGCGAGCGCATCAGACGGTACTTGCGAGAATATGACGAGGCCCGGAAGAACGCGGACGAGAAGCCACTGGGAATTACGATGCTGACCGACCCGCCGGAGCAGCGGCGCATCGCTCTCGCCAAAGCAGCACTCTTCTTCGTAGCGCTTGAGGACGCGTGTGGGGCGGAAGCCATGCGGAGCGGGCTCAAGCAGATGGTCGAACTGTTGCGGGGCCAGGAGGCGAGCTACGATAGCTTGCGCTCAGCACTCGAAACAGCAAGCGGCAAGAATCTGGCCGAGCTATTTCGCGTATGGCTCAACCAAAAGGACGTCCCGCAAGATTTCAGGGAACGTTACCAATAGCCGAATTGGAAGCGGAGGCTTCGTGAAAGAAATCATATCGACTGAAAAAGGACCGAGGGCGCTGGGTCCGTATTCACAAGCCGTCAAGGCCAATGGATTCATTTTTACGGCCGGACAGGGAGCGCTCGACCCGGCAACGGGGAAGCTAGTCGAAGGCGACACAGCTACGCAAACGGCGCGCGTGATGGAGAATCTAAAGGCGATCGTCGAGGCAGCAGGATCGTCGCTCGACCGGGCCGTGAAAGCCACCGTGTACCTGAAGGACATGCAGGATTTTGCGGCGATGAACGAGGTTTACGGGCGCTATTTCCCGCAGAGTCCGCCTGCGCGTACGACGATTCAGGCGGCCCGGTTGCCGCTGGATATCCGCGTGGAAATCGATCTGATCGTTCTCGCCTAACGGGCGTGTGTGATGGGCTCGCCTGAAGTGATTTGGCGCAATCGGTGGAGGATTTCGTGGTTCTGCCGATGAGCCCGTAATGGCTCTTTCATAGGTGCGTTCATCTTCCTGTAAGATTAGTTGTCGATATTGGTGCTCCATCGTGAACGATCAATCCTTCGATCTGATTGTCATCGGCAGCGGCCCCGCCGGCCAGAAGGGGGCGATCTGCGCGGCCAAGCTCCGCAAGCGGGTTGCGGTGATCGACCGGCGGCTGATGATGGGCGGGGTGTGCGTCCATACCGGAACGATTCCGAGCAAGAGCGTCCGCGAGGCGATCTTTCAACTGACGGGAATCGCAGTTCGGACATTTTACGGCAACAACTATCGCGGGAATGGCGACGTATCGCTGCAGGATCTCTCGTTCCGGGTGACCAGCATTGTCTCGCGCGAGACGGACGTGATCCGCGCGCAACTCAAGCGGAACGGCGTCGCGGTCTATCAAGGGCTCGCCCGGTTCGCCGATCCGCACACGATCGAGGTCGAAGGCGAGGGAGAGAAAATCACGCTTCGTGGCGACAACATTCTGATCGCTTGCGGCACGCGCCCGGCCCGCAGCCCGGATATTCCGTTCGACGGCAAACGGATTCTCGATACGGACGAATTCACGAACATCGACAGTGTGCCGAAGGAAATCATCGTCGTCGGCGCCGGGGTCGTGGGACTAGAGTATGCGTCCTTCATGGCTGCACTGGGAGCGGAAGTGACGCTGATCGACCAGCGGCCCGTGATATTGGACTTTGTCGACCGCGAGATCATCGAGGCTTTGTCATATCACTTGCGGCAAATGGGCACGACGTTCCGGCTCGGAGAGAAAGTGACGCGGGTGGGCCACGACCTGGAGCGGGACAGCGTTTTCGCGGAGCTCGAAAGCGGCAAGAAGGTGCGCGGGGACGTCCTGCTCTACGCCGTCGGGCGCCAGGCCAACGGGGACCAGCTTCGCCTGGAAGCGGCCGGACTACAGCCGGACTCGCGCGGGAAGATCCAGGTAAACGCTTCTTACCAGACGGAGATTCCGCACGTGTATGCGGCGGGCGACGTGATCGGATTTCCCGCGCTTGCCAGCACGTCCATGGAGCAGGGACGGATTGCCAGTTGCCGCATGTTCGGCGCGCCCTCCGAACACATGCAGGAGCTGTTCCCCTACGGGATCTACACGATCCCGGAAATCTCGATGGTGGGGCAGACGGAAGAGAAACTTACGGCGGCAAAGATTCCTTACGAAGTCGGTATTTCGAAATACGTAGAGCTAGCCAAGAGCATGATGTTAGGCGACGAGACCGGGATGCTCAAATTGCTTTTCAACCGCAATACGCGCAAGCTTTTGGGCGTACACGTGATCGGGCAGCGCGCCACCGAAATCATTCACATCGGCCAGGCTGTGCTCTCCTACGGCGGTTCGATCGAATATTTCCGCGACACCGTCTTCAACTATCCGACGCTCGCCGAAGCCTACAAGGTTGCCGCGCTCGATGGTCTCAACAAGCTGTAGGAGGCCATGCGCCCCTTTCTAATCCGACCGTTTTTCTAATTGTTCGTTCAATTAACCAATTGTCAACATGCCTCGGCGTTATTCAGAGCCGCGGCGACGAGTTGTTCCATAATGGCATTTGATATTGCGTCTGGGCCCTCCCCCAGGCGAACACGGGGGAGGATCATTCGATGGACGCACCGCAACCACTTTCGCCGCAACCGCCCGCAGCTACGCAGCCCGCCGCAAAACCAGTGCCCACACCCAATCTGATCGCGACAATGATCGCGGCGTATCCGAAAACGAGCGACCTGATTTTCTCGCCTGGCCGGCCGCCCCAAGCGAAAGCAAACGGTCAATTGGTTCCAGTCAGAATTCAAGGCGTGGGCCTGCTCACGCCGGAGGACACCGCGCTGATTGCCGCCGACCTGATTGGGAAGAACGCGCAAGCGCTGCAGAAGCTGAAGGACGAAGGCTCGTGCGACATCTCGTACAGTCTCGCGAAGGTATCACGGTTCCGGGTCAACATCTTCACGCAGCGAGGCAGCTGCGCGATCGTGATGCGCGTGATTGCGAGTTCGGTGCCGGATTTCGCGGCGCTCAACCTGCCGCCCCAGCTCGCCGAGGCCGCGAATCTGCGCAATGGAATCGTGCTGGTCACCGGCCCTACCGGGAGCGGGAAATCTTCCACGCTGGCGGCGATTTTGAACAAGATCAACATAGAAAAGGCGTATCACATCATCACGATCGAGGATCCGATCGAGTTCCTGCACACGCACAAGCGTGCGACGGTCCATCAGCGAGAGCTGCACAGCGACACGCCCAGCTTCGGGCTGGCGCTGCGAGCGGCCTTGCGGCAAGCGCCGGAGGTGATCCTGGTCGGCGAGATGCGCGACAAGGAGACGATCGAAGTCGCGCTTGAGGCGGCGGACACGGGCCACCTGGTTTTCTCGACGCTGCATACGACCGACGCCTCGAAGACCGTCGAGCGCATTATCGGCGTCTTTCCGCTGAGCGATCAGAACACCATCCGGAACCGGCTCGCGAAAGCGTTCCGATTCATTATTTCACAGCGGCTTATACCGCGACGCGACGGAAGCGGGCGCGTAGCCGTCTTTGAGATTTTGAAATCCACGATGCGAACGCGCGAGTACGTCGAACGGGGCGAGACCGAGGGCAAATCGCTGCTCGACGCGATGCGCGACGGCGGAAACGACGGGATGCAGTTCTTCGACGGCGAAATTGAGAAGGTGATTCGCGCCGGCCTGGTGGACATCAATACAGGTCTCTCCTACGCAACCAACCCCGGCAACTTGAAGCTGCAGCTGGGCGATCTCGTGGACTTCCAAGGAGAGGACATGGAAGTCGAAACGCACACGTGATTGCTTTGAGGAGATGCTAAGGAAGCATCCGACGGGAAGGGAAGCAGGGCGAGCCCGGAGGCCCGCCCAAATGGTTTGAAGGAAACGCCCGCTAAGAGCTCGGCGGGAGGTTGGCCTTTTTCTGCTTGATTGCCTTGACCTCATCGACGAGCTTATCGGCCTGATCGAGATCGGCGTTGCGAGCCTCTTCCGTCGTCTCCATATCAGCTTTCTGGCGATAGAGCAGATTCAGATAAGCCATCGCGTCGTCGTAATCCGGCTTCAAGTCGACGGCCTTCTGAATCTTGGCGATCCCATCCTCGACATCCATGCCGCACTTGTCCTGGAACTCCTTGGCGAGGGCCGGGGGCAGTGGATCGGTTTCCTTGATCGGTTTCTTGGCCTTCTTGTTGTAATCGTCGCGCATTTCGCGGTTCGCGCGAAACGCGATGTCCCAATCGATCACGCCAACCCAGTAGTAAGGCTCGGGGTCGTCCGGCTTCAGTTCGATGTGCTTTTCGTGGTACGCCTTGGACGCCTCAATTTCGGCTTCGTCGTAGGGCGAGCTGCCCATGGCGTACATAATCGAACCGATGCCATCGATCGCAGAGAGATTCTGGGGGTCTTTATCGAGGATCTCCTTGAATTCGGCGATCGCCTGCTTGCCATTGTTTATGTTTGCCTGGGAAGGAGCGCCGGGAACATACTGGCTGGCATAAGCAGTGGCGAGAAAGATTTGAGCATTCGTGAGAGTGGGGTCAAACTCCTTGGCTTGCTTGAAATCTTCGATGGCCAGATCAAACTGACCGTTCTTGTACGCCTGAACGCCCTTGTTCAGCTTGTCGCGTGCGCGAAGCTTGTTGCATCCCGCTCCCGCAGCGACCGCGGCCGCAAGTACGGCCACGAGAAATATGGTGTGGGGCTTTCGCTGCATTCTTACTCTCCTTAGTTATTGCCCCGCCTCGATTTTAGCGGTGATGAGACCGACATGGTCGATCCCCGAGCCACGCATGATGTCGATCGCTCTCGCAACGTCGGCAAACTCGACGTTATCATCGCCCTTGATGAAGGCGATCCTGTCGGCCCGCTGCTTGAAGATGTCGAAGAGCCGAGGGCCGAGAGCGTCCCAGGTGGTGCTGTCCTGGTTGATCATTACCTTATTGCCGGGGAGAACCGAGACGACAATCGTCTTGTCATCCGGCTGTTCCTGTTTCTGGTTCGGCGGAGGAGGCTGAGGAACCATAGTCTTGAGACCGGTCGGCGTTCTCGGCGTGATCACCATGAAGATGATGATCAACACAAGCAGCACGTCGATCAGCGGAACGATATTGGGCTCGGATACGACGCCCTTCTGTTCACCAACTGCCATTCCCATGGAAATACTCCTTTACTGCGCGTCTCGTTAGTCCTGGCCACCCGAATCAGGCGGTGGCGGCGGCCCAGCTTTGCTGGCGGCCAACCTGTCGGTAAGGAGGCCGAGGTTCTCGACTCCCGCGGCACGTACCGCATCCACTGCCTGCACCACATCGCCATACTTGGCGCGGGCGTCGGAGCGAACGTATACGGTCTTATCGAGACGATTGGCGATCAGATCCTTGACCTGGTCGGTGATCTCGTTGGAGGTCACCTCGTTGTTGCCAAGGTAGGTTTTGCCGTCGCGCGTGACCGCGACAATAACCGCGTCGTCGCGATCGGCCGGCTGCATCGGGTCCACGTTGTGGGCCGCGGCCATATTTACGGGTATGCCCTTATGCAACATGGGCGTGATCACCATGAAGATGATCAGCAGCACCAGCATGATGTCCGCCATGGGAATCACGTTCGGGGCGGCCATCACGGGCGGTGCTTTGGGTTTGTAAGCCATTGGTTACTTCTTTCCGCCCCGGCGCGTGATGAAGTAGTTGATCAACTCCATCGAGGAGTTATCCATCTCAACGTCGAAGGCTTCCACGCGATTCGTGAAGTAATTGAACGTCCACACAGCGGGCACGGCGACGAGAAGGCCGAGCGCGGTGGTGACGAGGGCTTCAGCGATACCGCCGGCCACGGCCGAAAGACCGGTGACCTTCTGGTTCGAGATGCCTTTGAACGCGTTAATGATACCCATCACGGTGCCGAACAGTCCGACGAAGGGAGCGGTCGAACCGATGGTGGCGAGACCCGAGAGGCCGCGCTTCATCTCGGCGTGCACGATGGCGACGGAGCGCTCAAGGCCGCGCTTCGCTGCCTCGATGACTTCCTCGTCGCTGACTTGCGCCGAAGCCGCCTGAAACTCGGAAAGGCCGGTGGCGACAACCTTGGCGATGTGGCTCTTCTTGTTGCGTTCGGCGATCGAGATGGCTTCGTCGAGCTTGTTGTCCTTGAGAGCTCCGGCTACCTGCTGGACAAACACGCGCGACTGTTTCCGGGCGGCACTGTACATCAGCGCACGGTCAATCATAATGCCCACCGACCACGCGGACATGATGAACAGAACGAAAACGACGGCCTTGGCCGGGTAACCCATGCTGTGCCACATGTCGATCAGGTTCCAGCTCATGCCGGCGTCGCCGCCCTGATCTTGCAACATCACCAAGTTGGCCCACACTAAATTCAGAAGCATAGCGTTTGCTCCTCCTCCGTACCTGCCTATCGATCACGGCAGTAAGATTCTGCCGGTCGCCAATCACCACCCCTTGCAATTTCCGAGCCCGCGAACGGGCCCCGAATACGGATACTGCCTAGTCGCCTAGCGTAAAGACCACTTGAATCGTCGTGTCTACTTCCACCGGTTCCCCGTTCAACTCCGTGGGCGAATATCGCCACTGGCGAACGGCATCCATCGCCGCGTTGACCAGCAGTGGAGGTCCATTCACCAACTGCAACTGCTGCACAGTGCCATCCTTCGCGATGATTGCGTGCAACACGACGGTGCCTTGAACGTGCGCCGCCCTGGCAATCGCCGGATAGGTAGGCTGGACTCTATCGATGGCTTTGGCCTGCATAACGTTGCCACCGATCCGCACGGGGCCCGTCTGAACGGGCTTCGGCGGGGGAGGCGGCGCAGCGCCGCCGACGATTCCCCCGAGAACGCCGCCAGCCACGCCGCCCGGGACTCCGAATCCGCCTGCGGTTCCGGCGACATCGGGCGCCTCATCCTTGACGATTTCAACCTTCTTCGGGATGACGGTGGGAGCAACCATTCGTTGCGGCTCAACGAACTTCGGCCGCACGGTTCTTACGATGGCCGCTGGCGGCGGAGGAGGCGGTGGCGGAGCAGGCGCGACCAGGAACATCGAAGTCAATTCCTTGGGCAAAGCCTCGGTGTAGATCAGCGGGATCAAGATCAGGACAAAGACCACGGCCAGCTGAATTAGCGCCGAAAGTCCCACCGCCCAGGGCTTGTTCGTCTTGCTCTGGTTGGTCGACACAATCAATTGATCGAACATGATGCTATCTCCTTGCGGCTGCCGGCACGCGCTTCTCGGCTGCGGATCCGACGCGAGCGGTGGCGACTCCCTTGCCGCCGGTGTACTTGTTCCAAGCGACCACGATGGGTGCTGCAATGCCAAAACTGGAGTACGTTCCTACCACAACACCTACCACCATGGCAAAGGCGAATGCGCGGAGCACCTCGCCCCCCGTCAGGTAAAGAACGAGGACGGTGAGGAAGGTCAGGCCGCTGGTTAAGATCGTGCGAGAGAGGGTCTGGTTGATGGATTTGTTCACGATTTCGGTGAACGATTCGCGTCTCATCAGGCGGAGGTTTTCCCTCACGCGGTCGAAGATCACGATCGTGTCGTTCATCGAGTAACCAACGAGAGTCAGCAAGGCCGCAATCACCGTCAGCGAAATTTCGTAATGAAAAAGCGAGAAGAAGCCAAGCGTGATCAGCACGTCGTGGAAGACGGCGATGACGGCTGCGGCTCCGTACACCCATTCAAAGCGAATCGCAATATACACCAACATGCCCAGTAGAGCATACAGGGTTGCAAGAAGAGCCTGGCGGCGGAGCTGGGCCCCGACCTTGGGACCGACAATCTCAACGTCGCGGACGGCAAACTGGCCGAGCGAAAGGCCGCTCGAAAGATCGTTCAAAACAGCAGGAGTCGCACCATCGACATTTTTCAATTCATCGAAACTGGTAATGACGCCGCCATGGTCTTTGTCGCGCGCATCAACGAGCCGCTGCGCCAATTGATTGTAGCGGTCTCCGGCATTCACGCCGAGCGAGAGCGGATCTTTCTGCGTGAGATAGGTGGCCAGCGCCGATGCAGTCACGGAATTGAAGTCCTGTTTGCCGGTCGCACTTTCGCCGGCGCCGAAAGTCTTGTTGAGGATGTCCACAATCTTCTGTTTCCCCGCGTCCAAGGACTGATCCGTCGCGCCGTTCTGCTCGAGGCCAATCACTACGTCGTTTTTCGCGCTGGGGTCCGAGATGTCGCTAATCTGCTGGATGGTGCTGTTTCCCAGGCCGGCGTCCGCAAGCCCCTTGCGGATCTTGTTGATGGGAGGAGTGCCGGCGAATCGGACGTACACGAGAGTGCCCCCTCGGAAATCAATGCCGTAACGCAGACCGTGATCCTTCGCAACGGTGGCCCACCCGACCGCCAACAGGATCAGGGAAACGCTGACGAAGTATTTCGCCTTCCCCATCCAATCAACGTTTACGCCATGGAAGAATTCCATCCCAGTCCTATCCGGCTAGATTTGACACCGTCGACTCACGATTTGTTCCCGCTGTTTCTATACCTGGCCTGGCGCCCATTCAGCTGACTGGTCCCCCTGCAAAGCGCTCTAACTGAGGCCCCCTATATACTTAGAGGTTCCTGCCTGCCCATTCGCGACAGATGGAAGTCGAAAATTGCCCGCGAGACGTAGATTGACGTGAACAAATTGGCCAGCAAACCGACGCTCAAGGTGACAGCAAAGCCCTGAACCGGCCCGGTACCAAAAAGGAAGAGAAACGCGGCCGAAACCAGGGTTGTGATGTGCGTGTCAATGATGGTCAGGAAGGCGCGGGCGAAGCCCGTGTCCACTGCTGGCGCGGGAGCCTTGCCCGCACGCAACTCTTCGCGAATACGCTCGAAAACGAGAACGTTGGAGTCGACGCCCATACCGATGGTCAGGACGACGCCGGCAATGCCGGGCAATGTAAGGACCGCGCCCGCGAACGTCATGAACGCGAGAAGGATCAGCAAATTCAGAATCAGGGCCACAACGGCATTGACACCACTCAGCCGGTAATAGACCACCAGAAAGATCATCACGACGATCAAGCTGCTTACCGAAGCCCGAACTCCTTCCCGAATCGAGTCCGCTCCCAGCGAAGGGCCTACAGTGCGCTCTTCGAGGTACTTGATCGAGGCTGGGAGGGCTCCTGCACGGAGCACGAGGGCGAGATTCTGGGCTGATTCCTGGCTGAAGCCTCCTGTAATCCGGCCGGAATCATCGATGCGGCCCTTGATGGTGGCGGCTTCGTAGACTTGATGATCGAGGACGACTGCCATGCGTCCGTTGATGGCTGCCTGCTGCTCCGTGAAGGGTCCAAAGCGAGCCGCTGCGGCGTTCGAAAGTTTGAAGTCGACCTCATACTCTCCGGGATTATCCGTGCTGGGACTGGCGCTGGCGTCGCGGAGGTCCTGGCCGGTAACAATCGGCGAGCGATCCAGCAGGTAGTAGACCTGCCCTGATGGCTGGCCCGCCGTAGCAGACTCCGGTTTCCCGGGGACGAGAACAGTGCCAGCAGGAAGAACGCCGCCGTATTTTGAGAGGGCTTCCGTCTCGGACGCGAAAGGACCATCGGAGACGCGAACCAATGAGAGCTGTCCGCCCGCCTGGATCACTTCCTTCGCGGCCGTCGGATCACCGACGCCGGGCAACTGCACGAGAATTTCGTCGTTGCCGCGACCTGTGAAGGCGATGGTCGGCTCCGTGAGACCGAGCGCATTGATGCGGCGCGTGATCGTCTCAAGAGCCTGATTCATGGTTTCGGTATTGATATCGCTGATGACGGACGGCTTCATCGTCAGGAGGAAGGCGTTAATCTCTCCGGGGGCCGGAGACATCGCCCAATCCGTGAATTGACCGGTGACCAGGTCCCGAAGACTGCCGGAGGAACTGGGGTCAACGCCCCGGACCAGAATGTGAGTATCGTCGACCTGACGGACCTCGCTGAAGGTGATGTTCTTACTGTGGAGCTGCTGGATGAGATCGTCGTGGGCTTCGTTGCAACGCTGCGCGACCGCTTCTTCGAGTTGCACCTGCAGGACGAGGTGGCTGCCACCCTTCAAGTCCAGGCCGAGCTTGATGCGATCCGCAAGGTTGTTCTTGATCTGCGCCAATGAAGTGGGGAATTGCGGCAAGCCGATCAAGCCATAAATACAAGCAAGAATCACGGCTGCTATCAGAACGAACTTCCACTTGAGCTGGGAACTCATGCGGGCTGCTTAACTCTCCTTATTTTCAGCCTGGAGCCCTGCAATCGCGCTGCGCGAGACTTTAATCTTCACTTGCTCGGCGATGCGAAGCTGGATGGCGTCGTCTTCAAGGCCCACGATGGTGCCGTAGACGCCGCCGCTCGTGATCACCTTATCGCCGTTCTTCAGATTCTTGAGCATTTCGGTGACCTTCTTCTGACGCCGCTGCGCGGGAAGGATCATTAGAAAATAGAAGATCACCATAATGAGGACCAGCGGAAGCAAAAGTGGCGCGATGCCGCCCGGTTGTGACGCTTGCGCCACCAGGGCGAACGTTGCCGGAATCATCAGGCTCGATATCATGATTGTCGTACCTTCTCCGCCGAACCGCGCCGGCCTGCCGAGGCGGCAGGCTTCCCATTCCCCAAAGATGCTGCCCCATCCCTTGCCGCACCCAGCGCCCGCTTGGGTTGCCTATTGGAGGCGTGCCTGAAGGTCAGAGCGGAATCTTTCCAGGTTCCCAAAACGGATAGCCTCGCGAATTTCCCTCATCATGTCAAGGTAAAAGTAGAGGTTGTGGTGGGTGTTCAAGATGAGCGCGAGAAATTCCCCCGTGGAATAAAGGTGCCGCAAATAGGAACGGGAGTACCGCTTGCAAACGGAGCAGCGGCAGGATTCGTCGATGGGCCGCGGATCGTTTGCGTACTGCGCATTGCGAATCAGCACGCGGCCTTGCGACGTGTACAGGCAGCCGTGCCGGGCGCTGCGTGTGGGCAACACGCAATCCATCATGTCGATCCCGAGGCCGACGTAATCGAGAATCTGCTCGGGTTTGCCGACGCCCATCAAATAACGAGGGCGATCTGCGGGAAGCCGCGACGCTGCTGCTTGCGTCATCTCGCACGTGAGCGCATGCGCTTCACCCACGGCGAGCCCTCCGATCGCATAGCCTGGAAAATCGAGATCGACGAGAGCGTCCGCGTTTTCCCGGCGCAGTGCCGCGTGCGTTCCTCCCTGCACGATGCCGAACACAGCCTGCCGTGCGGGATCACCGTGCTGCCCGAAATAATCGCGCGAACGTTTCGCCCACGCGAGAGTGCGTGCGGCGGCTTCGCGAGCGCGCGATTCGGCCGCCGGTGCTTCGATGCATTGGTCGAGGACCATGACGATGTCCGATCCGAGCGCCATCTGGACCTCGAGTGATTTTTCCGGCGAGAGAAAATGCTCGGAGCCGTCGAGATGCGAGCGAAACATAACGCCCTCGTCGGTAACTTTGCGGAGACCGCTCAGGCTGAAGACCTGAAAGCCGCCCGAATCGGTGAGGATCGGATGCGGCCAGGACATGAATTTGTGGAGTCCGCCCATCTGCCGGATTAACTCATGGCCGGGACGCAGGTAAAGATGATAGGTGTTGGAGAGAAGAATCTGAACGCCGAGCTCTTCGAGATCCCCCTGCGTCTGTCCCTTTACTGTTGCGGCCGTGCCGACCGGCATGAACGCCGGCGTCTCGATCACGCCGTGCGGAGTGGTGAGACGCCCGAGCCGCGCGCCCGATAAATCGGTGGTGAGTACCTCGAAATGAAAGCCCATCCGGGCGAGTGTATCAGGAGAAAGCGGCGGTGAATCCGACGATGATCAGGACGACCAGGAACCACAGCGATAGAATCCAGGCAAATGCTTTCCCGAAGGAAATCTTTTTCGGCGCCGCTGCGCTGTATCCGATGGCCAACAGAATCATCTCCCAGAAAAGAAACAGATCGACCGCCCTGAGGCCCGCGATCAACCACTTAGGCGAATCACTGGAAAGAAACGCCCCGACGTTGGATGCCACAAGATGTTGCAAATCGACCGTCGAAGGATCCTTTAGAAACAAGATGAGAATTCCCAGCAAACTTAACAGGATCCCTGGCATCAGGCCGTAGGCGACGATTCCGAGCGACGTTCGGAAACCGAATTTAGCGCCGACCATCATATTGAAAATCAGCCAAAATATTCCGGCGAAGAGCAGCACCGCAAGGAAAGGGCCCACGAGTACTTCGACATAGGCGAAGTACGGAGCCACCTTGGTCGCGATTTCGATCTGTCGCTCCTTTTGTGCCGCAGGCAGTTCCTGAAATTGCGAGCTGTTCGACATCTGCTTTTCGATCAGTCCGCGCCAGCCCGCGCGATGGCCGTACACAGCGACGACGCCGAGTTCGACGACGCACAGGAGCAGAACCGGCAGAAGCCAAGTGGGTCTGCGCGCGATGGATTCGAATGTCGGCTTCGGACTGAAGAGGACTCCGAAAATGCGTCCCAAGGAATTCCCTCGTTCCGGTGTTTCCGCCGACGGCAGCGTCTGGCTGGCCATGTCGATCCTCCAAAACTGGAATTAGGGGGCCACGTTCTGCTCTTCACTACGCGCGAGCCGCCGGAAAGTTACCACAGACGCGATTCAGCTAGCGTTTCAAGATGCGAGTGACGTTGGGGGCGACCAGTTCGTAGCGGATATTGCGCCAACGAATACGCTTGGTCAAGAGCGAGGACACGAAATTCCATGCGAAGAGAAAGGGTACGACGGGGGCGAGGACCATCCAGACCCAGCTCCATTCGTTGAGCTTGGCCTTCCATGCCGGCAGGAGCTCTCCGATGGCGATCGTGCGCATGGCGCCCTTTGCCGCGGCGAGCAGGGGAATGACCATAGCCATCAGGAAAAGCTGAATCCACGGATCTCCCGAGATCAAGGTAGTCATGACCACGACCGCGGCGTAGATCATGGTAAGCGAATAGCTCAAATGCGCCGCCGCTCCGAGCGCCCACCGTCGAAAAGAATAAACGCGAGTGACCACGATCTGCCGGTTGGTGAATTCGAGCAGGCTGGGCCACGTCCAGCGATGCAGGGTCGGGGCCATGCACTCGGGGCAAAAGACGATCGACTTGCCTGCACCTTCGAGTGCGCGCGTCAGGACGAAATCATCGCTAACGGTGCCGCTCCACGCCTCACCCGCCTCGACTTCATCGAAATTTTTCCGGCGAATGGCCGTGCCGCCGCCCCAGCAGAAATTATCCCGCGGGCGTCCGAGCATCGTGGCCACGGATGCGTTCCACGCGGACGCCATCGCGCTCGCAAAAGCCCCATCGCCCAAACGGCCGCTCGGCAGAATCCAGCGGTAGGTGGTCGCGGCGCCGATGCGGGGATCATGGAGGGGAGCGACAAGCTTGGTAAGCCAGGTGCGCGGCAGGCGGACGTCGGAGTCAACAAACGCGAGAACCTCAAATTTCTCGGGCAACGACTCGACGGCACGCTTCAGGTTGTGCACTTTTTCGCCGCATGCCTCTGGCGGACCGGCCACGACAATGTGCACCGGCCGCTGGCTCGCCGCTTTGACGCGCTCGATGATCTTCACCGCGGGATCGAGGCTGGTAGCGAGCGAAAAAAAGATTTCGTAGTTCGAATAGTCGAACTGGGCGAGCGCGGTGAGGTTTTCTTCGAGCCCCGGCTCCGCGCCCTTGCAGGGACAGATCAAAGCGACGATGGGCGTATAGAATCCGGCGTGCGACCCGAGCCGCCGGCCGACCATGCGCATCCACTCATAGCCCTCCCAGAGCGAGTAGAGCCCGAGGGCAATCTGTAGAACGACGAGTATGTAAAAGAGTTGGATCACTGTGGCGAGAATAGCAAAAACATCCACAAAGATGCCGTTTTGAGGCGGGTTGACGTGCCTGATCGGCACGTATAGAATCCGACACAATTTCCCTACTGACCATGCCCTCGCAGTTTGCAGCGTCAGGTGCCTCGACGGCGCGCAAATGCCTTGCGCAGGATGCGGTCGGCGGCGGCATTGAGCTCGAGCTGGAATCCCGCGGCGGCGCGGCGAGCCTGTTCCATCAGCGATGGATCGAGCAGCATCGCCACGCGATCCACAAACGGCCCAGAAGCTGCAGTCCGCGACGTGCGCTGCGTGGGGCGCCGCGGTTCAAGTGCAGCCAGCTGTTCGCAGAGTTCGAGGTCGCGCCAGAATTCCTCAGCGTCGCGGTCGGTCCAATCGAGCGAGCGGCCGAGAGCGACAAAAAATTCCTCGCGAAAGAGGTCGAGAAAAGGAATCGCGAGCTCCATGGCCGCGTTCCTTCTGGGCTTTATCTTTCTTGCCTTTTTCCCCTTCTTTGCTTTTCGCGGCTGATTCGCGCCGCGCACCGTGACGCTCACTTTCAGCCGGGCAGGCAGCGCCGCTTCGATGCGCTGCACCATCGCCAAAATCGACTCGCGCCGGATTGTGGCCAGCTGATCGCGATAGAACACGGGATGATCGGCGCGGCCCGGCCGGCGATGTTGGGCGGCGTAGACATCGAGAAAACGCGCCACCATCTCGTCGCGGTCCAGCGCGGCGAGCAGAAGCGCCGCGGCTTCGCGCGCGCGCACGACGAGTTCTCGAGGACGATAGGGCATGGAGGATTTCTAGCTGTACGCGAAGGCGCTCGGCGGCGCAATAGGAAAAGCGGCATCGTGCCCACAAATGAAAAGGCCCGGGGATTTCTCCCCGGGCCTTCGTATTTTCCAGATTCGCTTTCGGCTTTGTTTAGTGCAATGGGCCCGCAATCGGGCGATCCTCGCCGTGCGGCCCGCCCGTAATCGGACGCACCGGCTTTTCAAACTTGCCGAGCGCGATTTCGAGCGCTTCTTCCACCGTCCGCACGAAGTGGATCTGCATGCCATCGAGCATCTCGGGCTGCAAGTCTTCCTTCACGTTCGGCTCGTTTTCCGAAGGCAGAATCACCTCGCGGATTCCGGCGCGCTTCGCCCCGAGAACCTTTTCCTTGACGCCGCCGATCGGCAGCACGATGCCGGAGAGAGAAATCTCTCCAGTCATCGCGACGCGCGGCCGCACGGGACGACCGGTGAGCAAACTCACCAGCGCCGTGACCATCGCGATGCCCGCCGATGGCCCGTCCTTCGGAATCGCTCCCGAGGGCACGTGAACGTGCAAGTCGAGCTTGCGGAAGAAGTCCGGATCGATGCCGTAGCGATCGGAATTCGCGCGGACCCAACTGAGAGCCGCCCGCATGGACTCCTGCATCACCTCGCCAAGATGGCCCGTCATCGTGAACTGCTTGCCGCCGCGAACCTTGCTGGCCTCGATGAAGACGATGTCGCCTCCCACCGGGGTCCAGACGAGCCCCACCGAAACGCCGGGTTTCTTGACGCGCTCCTCGACTTCCTTCTCGAGGCGGAACTTCGGAATGCCCAGCACCTCGCGAACAACGTCCGGCGTAACGACGAGCTTGTCGGTCTTGCCTTCCGCAAGGCGACGCGCCTGTTTGCGCACGAGCGTAGCGATCTCGCGTTCGAGATTCCGCACGCCCGCTTCCCGCGTGTAGTGGTGAATCAGATCGTGCAGCGACTCGTCGGTGAACTCGATCTGCTCGCCGAGCGTGATTCCGTGTTCCTTCACCTGGCGAGGGATCAGGAAGCGCTTCGCGATGTGAACCTTCTCCTCCTCGGTGTAGCCGGGGAGTTCGATGATCTCCATGCGGTCGCGCAGCGGTTCCGGAATCGGGTCGATCCAGTTCGCCGTCATCACGAAGAGTACCTTCGACAGATCGAACGGCACGTCCAGATAGTGATCGCGGAACGTGGAGTTCTGCTCCGGATCGAGCACTTCCATCAACGCTGCCGACGGATCGCCACGGAAATCGCGGCCGAGCTTGTCGACCTCGTCCAGCATCAGGACGGGGTCCATCGTCTCAGCGCGGCGAATTCCTTGAATGATCTGGCCAGGTAGAGCGCCGATGTAGGTGCGCCGGTGACCGCGAATTTCAGCTTCGTCATGCATCCCGCCCAGCGAGATGCGAACGAATTTGCGGCCCATCGCTCGCGCGATCGACTTCCCTAGCGAAGTCTTGCCCACGCCGGGAGGCCCGACGAAGCACAGAATCGGCCCCTTCATCCCCGGCTGCAGCTTCTTCACGGCGAGATAGTCGAGAATGCGCTGCTTCACTTTCGCGAGGTCGTAGTGATCCTCATCGAGGATTTCCTGCGCCTTCGCGATGTTGATCTGGTCTTCGCCGGTGCCGGAAGTCTTGTTCCACGGCAGCGACGTCATCCATTCGAGATACGTTCGCGAGACCATGTACTCGGCGGAAGCGGGAGTCATCTTCGCGAGCCGCTTGAGCTCGCGTTCGCACTCCTTCTTGGCCTCGGCGGACATTCCGGATTCTTCGACCTTCTTGCGCAGCTCTTCGACTTCGGTCTGGGAATCGTCGGATTCGCCTAGCTCCTTCTGAATCGCCTTCATCTGCTCGCGCAGCAGGAATTCGCGCTGGCTCTGGTTCACCTGCTCCTGCACCTGTTCGTGAATCTTGTTGCGCAGCTCGAGAACTTCCTTTTCCTTGGAGAGCTCGTTGACCAGCGTTTCGAGACGCTTGCGAACGTTGAAGGTTTCGAGCAGTTCCTGCCGGACCATGGTGTTCAGCGCGGGAAGCGTTGACGAAACGAAGTCCGCCAGACGAGCCGGAGAATCGATATTCATAGCTTCGGTCTGAAGATCGTCCGAAAGCTGCGGCGAACGCGCCACCACCTCCCGGAACAACTCCTGGACGTTGCGTTCCAGCGCGGTAAGTTCCGCGTCGCGCTCCTCTTCGATGTCCGGTTGCACTTCGACGCGGGCGCGCAGGAACGGCTTCAGCCCGACCACCTCGAGCACGCGCAGCCGGTCTAACCCTTCAAGAAAAGCCACTACGTTGCCGTTGGGCATGCGCACCATCTTGTGAACCTTCGCCAGCGTCCCAACGCTGTGAAGGTCGGTGCCGGTGGGCGTCTCAACTCGCGGATCGAGCTGTGCGACCACCCCCAGCAGCTTCTCCGGACCTTCCAGAGAATCGAGCAGCGCCAGGGAGCTCTCTCGGCCCACGGGCAGCGGCATTACGGCGCCAGGGAAGAGAACCGTGTCCCGGACCGGAAGAACCGCCAGCTCGGCTGGAATAACCCTCGTTGTCTTACTCATTTGACCCCCTAAATACCCGCTCGGAAGAGCGAATCTGCTCCAAGCAGCTCACCTTACCTCTATCGGCTTTCCCAATCTTAGATGCAGGTGACGGAAGAAAGTATCTTTGTTTTTCGCAATCCAATGTCAGAAGATATGAGTATATTGCGCTAAAGTCTCGATTGCAAATCAACTTCGGTGCCCTGTGCTCTACAAATAACTGAAATGTAAAGCCTTACTGGAACTATCGCGCTGGTGCGAATCTAGCCTGGACCAATTGCAGGGCATCCTCATGGGTGCTGAGCGTCCCATCGAGCTGTGCTTCCTCCACGGCCTCCAGAATGGCCTTAAAGGCCGGTCCGGGCTTGAATCCCATCCGGACTAGATCGTCGCCGGTCAGGAGCCTGGGCGGCCGAACCTGCTCCGGAGGGGTCTCGGCGACGAATCTACGCATGAACTCGTAGTTATCGAGGTTCCGATGGCTGCTCAGGCAGTCGAGACGGTGCAATTCCATGTGCTCCTCGAATCCGTCGAGCCGGACGAAGCGCTTAAGTGTGGCGGGCTTCATCTGAGGCACATCCTTGAAGCGCATGTGGTTTGCGACGAGCGCCGCGATCTGCGCGGTGTCCTCGTTTGAGAAGCGCAGCCGCCGGCAGATCTCCTCGGCCATGCGCGTGCCTACCTCCGCGTGCTCGTCGAACCGGATGCGGCCGCCCGGTCCCGAGGGGGGCTTGAACGTGGGTGGCTTGCCAACGTCGTGCAGGAGGACGCCCCAGGCGAGCGTCGGCGAGCACTTAGGTTGAAGCTGCTCGAGCATCAGGAGGGTATGGATCCAGACGTCTCCTTCGGGATGAAATTGCGGCGGCTGCTCCACGCCCTTCATCCTTGAGATTTCCGGCAGGAGTTCGGGTAGGAGCCGCGTCTCGTCGAGAAGCTCGAAGCCGCGGCGCGCTTGGCCCTCGGTGAGGAGCTTGGTAAGTTCGTCGCGAATCCGTTCCGCGGAGACCTGGCGGATTTCAGGAGCCAGCTTCACGATCGCGGCGAACGTGGACTCCTCGATCGCATAGCGAAATCGCGCCGCGAATCGCACGGCGCGGATCATCCGCAGCTTGTCTTCGCGAAAGCGGGCTTCGGCGTTGCCGATCGCGCGAATCATGCCGGCACGGAGATCGTCGCGCCCGCCCACAAAATCGAGGATTTCGTTGGTTTCGGGATCGAGCAGCAGCGCGTTGATCGTGAAATCGCGGCGCTTCACATCCTCTTGCGGCGATTTCGCGTAGACGACCCGATCCGGATGGCGGCCGTCGGAGTAGCCAACATCGGAGCGAAACGTCGCGACTTCAACCTGTAGGGACTCACCGGAAGAGGAATTTTCGGTGACAACAATAACGCCGAATTGAGCGCCTACAGCAAGGCTGCGCGGAAACAGCTGCTGCACGCGATCCGGAGTCGCGTCGGTCGCGACATCGTAATCCGCGGGCTCGCGCCCGAGCAGGATGTCCCGCACGCACCCGCCCACGAAATACGCCTGGTGCCCGGCGTCCCGCAAGGTGCGGCAAACGCGTTCGGCAAGCGCTCGCGCCTCGTTCATTGCGGCCGCTCGTTGCGGCGGCCGCGATGGGCGAGCGAGCCGCCGAGTTGGAGTTTCGAGAAACCGAATTTGTCGCGCAAGCGGTCCGTCGTCCGCGCGAGCCGCTCCAGCTTTTCGAGGCGCCCGGGATCGAGGAGATCGAGCTGGCCCGGACCGGTCGAGAACGAAGAGAGCGCGACGCCGACAAGGCGCAGCATCGCTTTGCCGTTCCAAGAGCGAGAGAAAAGTTCACCGATCGTCTTCAGGAACACGGCATCAAGATCGGAAGGCTCGGAAAGCGTCAGGCTGCGAGTAATAGTCCTGAAATCGGTGAAGCGCAGAGTGAGGGTGACGGTGCGAGCGTGAAGGCTCGCATCGCGCAGTCGCTTTGACGCTTTCTGGCACAGATGGCTGAGCGTGGAGCGCAGCAGTTCGCGGTCGTTCGTGTCCTCGCCAAACGTCTGGTTGTGCGACAGCGATTTCGGCTCCGCATCGACAAAAAACTCGTAAGAATCGATTCCGCGCGCCTTGCGATAAAGCGCCGTGCCCCAGCGCCCAAAGGTCTCTTCCAGGCGCTCGAGCGAAATGGCCTGCAGCTGCGCGAGCGTTTCGATACCAAGGTTCTTGAGCGCCGCTTCGGTCACTTTGCCTATGCCGGGAATTCTCCGCACGACAAGCGGCGCGAGGAAAGCGGCCTCGCTGCCGGGCGGGACCCAGACGAGCCCTCGCGGTTTCGCCTGCTCGCTGGCCACTTTTGCCACGAGCCGCGTAGCGCCCAGGCCGCCCGAGCAGGGAAGACCGGTGGCGGAAGTGATTTCGCGCAGCAGCTCGTGGGCGGCGCGCAGCGCAGGCCCGTGCAGCCGCTCGGTGCCGGTAAGGTCGATGTATGCCTCGTCGATCGACGCCATTTCGACAATCGGCGAATACTTCGCGAGAATCGCAGCCACGCGGTCGCTCCAGTGTCCATAGAGCTCGTGGTGGCCATCGAGAAAAACGGCATGCGGGCAAAGCTTCGCAGCGGTGCGCAGAGGCATCGCCGAATGGACGCCAAAGCGGCGCGCCTCGTAGCTTGCGGACGTGACGACGCCACGCTGATCGCGCTGCCCGCCGACCACAACTGCCAATCCGCTGAGTTCCGGACGCGCCAGCAGCTCGACGGAAACGAAGAACGCATCCATATCCACGTGAAGGATGGACGCGGAGTCAGGGGGCGCGGATTGCGCCGCAGGGAGCGCATCGTGCTTCGCGCGAAAGTGGGCCAGGTTCGGCATGGCCTTATTCCAGATTACGCTAGCAGAAGGGCGGGGGATTGCAAGAAGCAGGTTCGGCGAACTGAGCGGGACTCGACGCGGCGGATGTCACACGCGTTCGGCGGCAAGCACGCGCGGAATCCCCGCCAGATCGTTCGTGACGCAGATGTTGGCCCAGCCGGGCCGAGATGCAAGAATCGCGCGCACCGAATCCGCCGCACCGTAGCCGAGCTCAAGAATGAGATGCCCGCCCGGCCGCAGCAACGCAGCAGCCTGCTCGATCAGCCGCGCATAAATCTCAATGCCCGTCGGCCCGCCGAAGAGCGCGGCTTGCGGCTCATGCTCGCGCACCTCGCGTTGCAGCGACGCCGCGTCATCCCGGGCGACGTAAGGCGGGTTGCTGACGATCAAATCGAAGAGCCGTGGCGATCGCGCAGCGACGAGCGGCGAGAGCGAAATCCCCTCCAGCAAATCCGTCTCGACGAAATGGATGCGATCGTCCACGCGATGCCGCACACCGTTGCGGCGCGCGACGTGGAGAGCTGCCCCCGAGATGTCGGTCGCAAAAATCTCCGCGTGTGGCAGTTCGTGCGCGAGCGCTATCGCGATGCATCCCGAGCCGGTGCCAACATCCGCAATCCGCAGCCGCGGACTCGGAGCGCCCGTCTTCATATCGATCTTGATGCCGGCCGCGCCCAGCCGCTCAAGAGCAACTTCGACCACATGCTCGGTCTCCGGCCGCGGGATCAGCACCGCCGGCGTAACCTCGAATTCGAGCCCCCAGAATTCCTGCTTGCCCGTCAGATGTTGGGTGGGCTCGCCCGCCACGCGGCGAGCGACGAGTGTGAAGTAGTTCGCAACCAGATAAGGGTCGAGCTGCTCGTCGGCATGCGAGTAGAGCCACGAGCGGTCGCGGCCCAGCGAATACAGCAGCAGAACTTCAGCGGCGAGCGTATCTGATGAAACCCGAGCCGCGCGAAGCCGGGCGATGCCTTCCCTCAAAATCGACCGGACATCGAGGGGCAGCGCTCGTTGCTGTGGTTGAGACAAAGCGCTCACGCCTCCACCAGCTCTTGCTTCAGCCGCTCGGATTCAAAGTGGGTCACGAGCGCGTCGACCAGCGGCCCGAGCTTGCCGTCCATCACGTCCGTGAGCTGATGGAGCGTGAAATTGATGCGATGGTCGGTCACGCGATTCTGCGGGAAATTGTAGGTGCGGATTTTTTCGGAGCGGTCGCCCGTCTTGATCTGGCCGCGGCGTTCGGCGGCGATAGCTTCGTGCTGCTTCGATTGTTCCAACTCGTAAAGCCGCGCGCGCAGCACGCGCATGGCCTTCGCGCGGTTCTTGATCTGCGATTTTTCGTCCTGCTGCGAAACGACGAGCCCGCTCGGAATGTGGGTGATGCGAACCGCAGAATACGTCGTGTTCACCGACTGCCCGCCGGGGCCCGAAGAGCAGAACGTGTCGATGCGCAGATCCTTCGCCTCGATCTTGATATCGATATCGTCCGCTTCGGGCAGCACGGCGACCGTCGCAGCGGAGGTATGAATGCGTCCCTGCTGCTCGGTGGCGGGCACGCGCTGCACCCGGTGGACGCCGCTCTCGTATTTCAGCTTCGAATACACTTTGCGGCCCTGGATCGCGGCCACGACTTCCTTGAGGCCCCCAACGGACGATGGCGAGCTTTCGAGAATCTCGACCTTCCAGCCTTGCGATTCGGCATAACGCGAATACATGCGGAAGAGTTCGCCGGCAAAAAGCGAAGCCTCGTCGCCGCCGGTCCCGGCGCGGATTTCGACGATCACGTTCTTTTCGTCGTTTGGGTCCTTGGGCACGAGCAGAAATCTCAGTTCGCGCTCGAGGATCTCGCGCCGGCCTTCGAGATCGCGCAATTCGTCGTGCGCCATCTGCCGCATCTCAGCATCATCCGATTCGGCGACGAGCTGCTGCGCGCCCTCGTAGCCCCTTTCAAGTTCCTTCCACTCGCGGTACTTGGCCACGATCTCGCCCAATTCGGAATGGGTCTTTGCGAGCTTCTGGTAGCGCGCCGAGTCGTCGTGCACCTCTGGCGAAGAAAGTTCGCGCGTCATTTCTTCGTAGCGCGCCTCGATCTGGTCGAGTTTTTCAAACAGCGTCAGATTTGCCATCGTCATGCACCCGAAATCACAAAGTCAGGAAAAGTAAAATTGATAAGAGCAGAGAAGCACGATTGAACGGCGCCCCACAGGGAGCGGGTCGGCAAGCGCTAATAAAAGGCGGCAAACATCGTAGATAGCTGAAAGTATAATCCCAGGCCGCGCCCTGGTCAAATTCGGCCGCGCCCGGCGCGCTGCCCCGACAACAGGAACGGTGCTCCGCCGCACATGCCTGTTGACGCGCGCGCTGGCGGCAGCATAATGTAGATACAATGTAGATACGGGAGGCAACCGGTATGAAGGCCGTGGTCAAGAAATGGGGAAACAGCGCTTCGGTGCGTATTCCCGCCGCAATCATGCAGGCGGCGCGCCTGGATCTGGATGACCCTGTGGATGTCCGTGAGGAGTCCGGCCGGATTATCATCGAGCCGGAGCGGCGCAAGGAATATGACCTCGAGGAGCTTGTGAAAGCGATTACCCCCGAAAATCTGCATGGGGAGGTCGATTTCGGAAGTCCTGTCGGCAAAGAGGTTTGGTAGTGTCGCGCTCTTACGTTCCCGATGCCGGCGACATCGTGTGGATCAGCTTCGATCCGCAGGCGGGGCATGAACAGGCCGGGCATCGCCCCGCCGTCGTATTGAGCCCTGCCGCCTACAACTCGAAAACGAGCCTCATGCTTTGCTGCCCGATGACGACGCGAATCAAGAACTATCCCTTTGAAGTGCTTATTGCTGGTGCGAGTCCCAGCGCCGTCTTGGCGGACCAGATCAAGAGCCTCGATTGGAAGAAGAGACGCGCCAAGCGCAAGGGAACGATATCGGCGCCTGAATTGGCAGAAGTGCGTGCCAAGCTTCGCGCGCTAATAGGCTGACGTTCACCGAAAAGCGATTTTCGTCGGCCGCGATGCGCGAGCCAAACGATTTGAATGATATGAGACCGAGTGATAGGCTGACCGCGGGGGATCGAGAGATTCAGGCGCTGCGCACGGGTCCCCGACGGGCCCGCTTGCGAATTCCTGCGGGCTTCCTGATGGTTCCTAACACTTACTCACGGCTCCTGTGACGGCCGCTTCCACGCGTTTCATCTCGGCAAGGTCAAGAAGAGCGGTGATGATCCAATGAGCGCTACGGGAACGAAACTCGATCGCACGGCTGCGATTTCCGCGCAAACCCTCGTGGTCGTGCGGCAAATCCTCGGCGAACTCGGCTCGCCGCGCGGAATCGACGAATTGGCGGCGCGCGGACCGGCGGCGCATCTCGAGCGCGAACTGGGTCTTGGCAGCCTCGAGCGCGTCGAGTTGATGCTGCGCCTTGGCGACGCTTGCGGCGTGCGGTTGCCCGACCGCGTGGTGGCCGATGCTGAGACCGTGCAAGATCTGGTCGATGCCCTGCTGCGCGCGGAGCTGGGCGGCGAAGCCGAAGCAATGGCGCATCGCGCGAATTCGCGCGAGTCCGTCACACTCCCCCTCAAAGCAGCTTCGCGGGCGGCCGATCCCGAACTTCTAGCGGACCTCGAACGCCGGATTCGCGCCGCCGAGACCCTAACAGAGGTTTTGCGGCTGCGCGGTCTCGGCGAACCCGACCGCGCGCATATCCAGCTCTACGAAGAAGACGAGCAATTGCGCGCGATCACTTTCGGCGATCTCTACGAGCGAGCTTCGCTGGTCGCCGATGAACTGCGCCGGCGCGGCCTCGAGCCTGGACAGACGGTTGCGATCATGCTGCCCACGTGTGCTGAGTTCTTTTACACGTTCGCCGGAGTCCTCCTCGCAGGGGCGATTCCAGTGCCGATTTATCCTCCCCTGCGCGCGGATCGCATCGGCGAGTATGCAACGCGGCAGGCAAACATTCTTCGCAATGCGGAGTCGCGATTTCTGTTTACGTTTCGACAGGCCGAGGGTTTGGCTCGACTCTTAAAGCCTCGTGTGCCCACGCTCAAAGGAGTCTTGAACGCGCAGCGGTTTGCAGCGGAGCCGGCACCCGAAACGCCGCGCTTGAGCGGTTGGCGGCCCGTGGAATATTTTTCGCATCAGGCGCGCGGCGAAGATATCGCGTTCCTGCAATACACGTCGGGCTCGACCGGCGATCCCAAGGGCGTCACGCTGACGCACTCGAACCTGCTCGCGAATATCCGGTCGATTGTCGAGGGCCTCGAAATCCGGCCCGAAGACGTGGCCGTCAGCTGGCTGCCGCTGTATCACGATATGGGATTGATCGGCGCCTGGTTCACGACGCTTTTCTCGGGCAATCCCGTCGTGATCATGTCGCCGCTGGCGTTTCTCAGCCGGCCGGAGCGCTGGCTGCGCGCGATTCATCGGCACCGCGGGACGGTGAGTCCCGCGCCGAATTTTGCTTACGAATTGTGCGCGCGAAAGATTGCCGACAAAGATCTTGAAGGGCTCGACCTCAGCTCGTGGCGCGCCGCGTTGAATGGCGCGGAGCCGGTGCAGCCCGGCACGCTCGATCGATTTGCCGCGCGCTTCGCTCCATACGGTTTTCGCCGCGAGGCATTTCTTCCGGTGTACGGCCTAGCCGAGGCATCGCTCGCCGTGTCGGCTCCTCGAATGGGATTCGGGCATACGGTTGATCGCATCGAACGCACGGTTTTCGAGAGGGAGGGAAAGGCTGTCCCGGTCGCGTCCAGTGACGCCGCAGCGCTCGAATTTGTCGGTGCCGGAAGGCCGCTGCCAAATGTCGAAGTGCGCGTCGTCACCGACGAAGGGCGCGATGCGGGCGAGCGAACTGAGGGGCGACTCTGGTTCCGCAGCCCGTCTGCGACTCGTGGTTATTACCGGAATGCAGCGGCCACAGACGCGTTGATGCGCGGAGAAGGATGGCTCGATTCGGGGGATCGCGCGTATTTCGCAGATGGCGAGATTTACATCGCGGGCCGAGCCAAGGACGTAATCATCAAAGCGGGGCGGAATCTGTATCCCCAAGAAATTGAGGAGATCGCGGGACGCGTGCCCGGCGTGCGTGCGGGATGCGTGGCTGCGTTCGGCGCGCCCGACGCGCGCACCGGCACGGAGCGCCTTGTCGTTGCGGCCGAAGTTCGGAACATGGCCGATACCAAGCAAATCGTCACGGATATCACGCGCGAAGTGGATCAGGCGGTGGGCGCGCCGCCGGATGTGGTCGAGCTGCTGCCGCCCCATTCGATCCCCAAGACATCGAGCGGGAAATTACGCCGCAGTGAGACGCGAACGCTTTTCATCGAGAGGAAACTGGGGAAAAAGACGGCGCCACCGTGGATGCAGATCGCGAGGCTCGGAGTCAGAGGGGCTGCTCCGAGGGCGTGGTCGCTAGTCAAGCGTACCGCAATCAAGACGATGGAGCTTCTGTACGCTGCGTACGTCCTGGCGACTTTTGGCGTCGGATTGGTCATCTTGTGGCTTGCGATTGCACTGACGCCGAGCCGCATGCGTGCAGCCCGGCTGGCTCGTTTAGGTGCGCGGCTCATGCTGTATATCGCCGGGATTCCGGTGCGGATCGAGGGGAGGGAAGCACTCGAGGAAGCCGTCAGCGCCGGCGCTTGTATCTTCGCGCCGAATCATTCGAGCTATGTGGACGTGCTGGTGACTCTCGCGCTGCTGCCGGCCGGTGTGCGGTTCGCGGCGAAGGGCGAAACGCTGAAAATGCCGTTTATCGGTTTGATTGTGCGGAGGACGGGACAGTTCGCGTTTGACCGCAGCGATCCCGATGAGCGGATCAAGCTCGCGAATGAAGTGGATGCCGCGCTGCTGCACGGAGAATCGGTCGCGATCTATCCCGAGGGCACCTTTACGCCATCCGCCGGGATCAGGCCATTTCATCTCGGGGCGTTCAAGGCAGCGGCCATCACGCAGCGCCCGATTTGTCCCGTGGCGATTCGAGGCGCGCGCCGAATTTTGCGCGACGAAACGCGCTTGCCAAAGCCCGGAAAGATTACGGTGACGTTCGGCCCGCTCGTGAGGCCCACGCCGAATGTTGGCGACGATTGGCGCGAAGTCGTCCGATTGCGCGACGAAACGCGGGCCATTATCGCGCGCAACACCGGCGAGCCTCTCCTGTAGAAGCCATCAGCGATCTTGTGAATCGATACAAATGGGGGGATGCATTCCATTCGCGCGCCGTCCGAACCCTTCACACCAATAAATGTCGAGTTAGCTCGGAGAATTGGGACCTGCCAGAAAGCCACCGTCTAGAACCAGAGATTGGCCCGTCATGAAAGATGCGCGATCCGAGCACATCCACACCACGGCCTCGGCTATTTCCGCCGGTTTTCCGAAACGACCGATGGGATGGCAGCTAAGAACGTATTTGTGAACCGCAGGAGCCCCAAAGAGCCGCTCAGACAGGGGAGTTTCGACCGTTGCCGGACACACCGCGTTGATCCGAATCCCGCTTCGAGCATTTTCCAGCGCGGCGGCCTTTGTCAGCCCGATCACTCCGTGTTTGCTCGCGCTATATGCTGCTGCACCAGCGGAACCGGTCAGGCCCATAACCGACGACATGTTTACAATGGCTCCGCCACCGCCCTGCTTGAGCATTTGCCGAATTTCATATTTCAAGCAGAGCCAGACACCCTTGAGATTGATGTCGATCGTCCGATCCCAATCTTCTTCGGATTGCCTAACGATAGGTACCCAAACACCCTCGATCCCGGCATTGTTGAAGGCGATGTCCAAGCGTCCGAATTTCTCCGCAGCCTTGCGGATGAGCGCATCGACTTCGGATGCCTTCGACACGTCGGCTTTCACGAACAGGCCATCGCTGCCGGCGGCACGGACCAACTCGATCGTCTGCTCGCCTTCTGGTTCGCGTCGACCCGCAACCACCACCTTGACTCCTGCTTTCGCAAAAAGTATGGCGGTCTCGCGCCCAATGCCCGACGTGCCGCCAGTTACGAGCGCGACTTTACCTTCCAATCCCGTGGTCATGGCTTTCCTTTACTAATCACGCTATCAGGCGTGCCCGCGGAGCGCAGGCTCCACGCGTGAAGCTCCGTCAAACGCTATGCCCAGACACGTTCAGCGACAAGGTCGGATAGTGTCAAGAATGTTTTTTTCCTGCCTCGCTGTGGGTCTACGGCGTTTGAGCGGAGCCGCGTCTGTAACAAACCGGGAGTTTAAGTCAGAAGTCCGGGTATCATTATCGCCAACGCAGCGTGGTGCACGGGCATAGAATCGAAAGGGGATCGGGATGGGAAACTCGACTCTCGCGAACGAGAAGCTTGTGGGCACGTGGAAACTCGTGTCCGCTTCGAGCACAACGTCGAATGGGGCGCGAGACGAAACCCCTTATGGTCCCGGCCCGCTGGGCTTTCTCACCTATAGCGAGGATGGCCGAATGACTGCGCTGATCAGCTATGGCGGGCGAAAGCCACTGTCTATCGGCGCTGGGATGGAAGAAGAGGCCGAGGCATTTAAGACGTTTATCGCGTATGCCGGACGGTACACCCTCAGCGGTGACACCGTTACTCACTATGTCGAAATCTCATCGATTCAGAACTACGTAAAGAGGAATCTGGTCCGCAGTATCAAATTTCACGACGATCGGATTACGTTGGTTACGCCGTCGGCGTTGGTGAATGGGAAAATCCAAACCGTAGAATTGATTTGGCAGCGTCTGCCGGTCGGCTCCTCGTAAACCCCATCTGGGAACGATGGGATTGAGCTTTGAGCTCTCACATCATAACCGGAAGGCCTTTCAGCCCTCTGAATCCGAATGTAGAAGCCCACTCGGGGCGCGGGCCGGTGAGTTTCATCTTCGGAAAGCGCTGCAAGAGACTCAGAATCGCGATCTGTCCCTCTAACCGCGCGAGTTGGTTTCCAATGCAGAAATGCGGACCCGCGCCAAATGCGAGGTGTTGGTTGTTCAGCCTCTTCAGGTTTAACTGATCGGGCTCTTTAAATTGCTTAGGATCCCGGTTTGCCGCGCCAAGCATGCACAGGAGCGACCATTTCTTCGGTATGCGCTGGCCGCAAACCTCGATATCTTCCTTGAGCACGCGAGCCGTGAATTGTACGGGGCTCTCATAACGCAATATTTCCTCAATGGCCGTACGAATTATTTCCGGTTTCTCTCGCAATTCCGCGGCCTCTTCCGGGTGCCGCAGAAGCGTGTAGATTCCGTTGCCGATAAGATTTCGAGTGGTTTCGTGTCCAGCGAAGAGCAGCGCGATGCACTGCGCGTATAGCTCTTCCTCGGTTAGCACTTCTCCCTCTTCCTCGATGTCGATCAGAAGACTAATAAGATCGTTCCCCTTATTGCGTCTCCGTTCCGCTACGGTCTCCCGGAAAAAATCGGTCAACGCTACCAGCGCATCTTGCGCCGCGCGTGCCTGTTCCACGGTTGGTTTGGGATTGCCTCGAAACGCCGCGACGGCGCGCGACCAATGGACGAATGTGTCGTGCAGCTCTTGCGGAATTCCAAGCATTTCCGAAATGATGCGTACCGGCAGAGGGTTCGCGAATTCGCGCATGAGTTCGACTTCCGAACCGTGCTGCAGCGGCTCAAGCATTCGATCGACAATGGTCTGGACTTGCAGGCGCAGGCCTTCGATGGCCGCAGGTGAAAATCCTTTGTTGAGAAGCTTGCGCAGCCGTGTGTGCTCGGGTGGATCCATGAAAATCAGCCACAAGCTGAACATGCGCGCGAGTTCGCTGAACTCGGACTGACGGCTGAGCGGCAGAGGCAATAACATTTGCCGTGCGCGCTTTGCGGAACATCTGGGGTCCTTGGCAATCGAGGAGCACTCGGCGTGACTGAGAATCGACCATACCGCCCATTTACCGCCAATATCCAGGTAATGCAGCGGACCTTCCGCGTGCAATCGAGCATACGTGGGATACGGATCCTGCAGAATTTCGTCCGTGAAAACGACTTTTCTGCCCGTAGGGGCGAAGTCTTGCAAATTTCACCTCATAACAAGAGCAGATTTCAGCCGGGCAAAAACTAGCGAGCTCTAGCACCGAATTTAACATGGATTTATGACCCGCTCCTGATTCAATGTCGGCCTGAGTCGAAGATATGAATCGCTAGGGAAGCCGCACGCGAGGCGGCCTCAGTCGAGAATTTCGTCGGCCAACTGCCTGACGTGTTCAGCGATGGCCGGGGCAGAGGTAAGGCCCGGTGATTCGATGCCGATCAACTGCACGACGCGGGGAAACTCGGGATCGCGTTGAATGATGAAATCGGCTATTCCTTTTCCGTGCGCATGCACCGAGGGCGATGAAGGCGGAATGAGCTTGGGCCGAATCCCCGAATACGCAGGAACGAAATCGGAAGGCTCGATATCAGGCAAGAGAAGTTTGGCGCTCTTGGCGAAGTCTTCCACCGGCTCGCGATCGCTTTCGTAATCGTTCTTGTCTTCGATGTAACGCGCCGTCGGACCGACGAGAACGTTGCCCGCCAATGTTTTCGTCAGGTGTGTGCCGAGGCTGAGTCCTGCTGCATGGGGCAGCGGATATACGAGGCCGCGAACCCAATCCCGTTTCGCGCGGACGAGTTCGCAGTATTCGCCTCGCACAGGGTAAATCTTGTGTCGCGCCATGCTCGAGCCGAGCATAGCCGCGACTTCGTCGGCGAAGAGCCCGGCGCTATTCACCAGGCAGCGCGTCTCGATTTCTCCGGCTGCGCTCGTCACGCGGATCGCGTCGGGCAGCACTTCGAGTCGCTCGACTTTTGCGTGGTTGAGAATGTGGGCGCCCTTAGAGGTGGCGAGGCGGGCATAGGTCTTGACGAAATCCTCGCTTGAAAGAATGCCTGTGGAGGGCACTTCTAGTGCACAGAAGCCGTCCACGTGCGGCTCGCGGACTCGGATTGCCGCGCGGTCAATGATACGGAGCCCTTCCACGCCGTTCGCGCGGCCATTTTCCATTAACGCGGTAAGGGCGCTCTCTTCCTCTTGCGATGAGGCCACCACGATTTTCCCGATGTTGCGATGAGGAACGCCATGCGCCGCGCAGAACTCGTACGCAAGCTGATTTCCGCGCACGCAATGCCGCGCCTTGAGAGAGCCGGGAAAATAGTAGATGCCCGAATGAATCACGCCGCTATTGCGCGTGCTGGTGAGCATGCCAACCTTCGGCAGCGCCTCGAGCACGAATACGTCGTCCCATCGGGCCGAAAGCGCATGCGCGATCGCACAGCCCACGACCCCGCCGCCGACGATGACAACGTTTGCCCGGTCGATGGTCAAACTCCCTTGGCGACGGCGGAATTCACAGGCCCGCGTGGTTTGTCCGACTTCTCCAACCACAGAAACACAGGGCAAAGAATGAGCAGGGCGACGAGGAAAAAGACGAACCCGCCCTCGCGGTGAAGCCTCCCTGTCAAGAAATCCGGATCCACGTAAATGCTGAGCAACGTCAACGTCGCGATTCGTATCCCGTTCTTGATGACCGAGACGGGAAGGCTCAGAAGTACGAACAGGAGCATTTTCCATCCCGTCCGGAAATACAAATGAGCCGCGAGAAGGCAAGTAATGAAAAGTGCCATGCTCGAACGAATGCTGCTGCATTCTTGAGCCACTTCAATGGTGACATGAGGCACGTAAAGAAGAAAGCCCTGCCGCGAAACGGGAGTCCCGACCGCCTGGAAAATGAGATACGCGACTTCGGTCGAGCCTTCTTGGAGCGCATGAGTGATCCGATCCAGGATCATGTCTGGGAAGGGAACCATAAGCAGAAGAAACAGAAGCGGAAAGGCGGCTGCCCGGAACGCAACGAATCCATAGCAGAGAAGGAATCCGCCTGCCCACACCAGAATCACCGACAGTGTTTCCAAGGAAAGGGGCCAATTCCCGTCTTGCGGAAAAGGGCCTCGATTCGCCAGCCAAGAAAGAATTATCCCTCCTAAGGCGAGTCCAATTCCCGAACCTGTGCTCGTCCCGGTGTTCGAAAACGTATTCTGTCTTTCCACGTAGAGCAGAAAAGCAGCGATCACAGGAATAAGGACGATGTGCGAACTGGATGCGTTGTGCAAGGAATACGAAACCAGGGAGATCAATGTTTTGTGAAAGCCAACACTCGACGCTACGACAAATGCGATGAAGCCGGTATGCCTTCGCGCATTCGGCGTGAGCACTTCGGTCGCCCTCGTGAACATTCCTAACGTCGCCCCCGAAGTATTTTATTCGGTCTGTAGTATCTCAGAGCAAATTTAACAAACGCGTGTTGTTAGGATCGTGCGTTCATACAGGAAGCAGCAGATGACGCCGTTTGTGCGTGAAGTGTTGGGCGAGCAACGGGCGGATGGGGTGTATGACTTTAGGCTAAAGTGCGATCGCAGGCTGGCAGCCAAACTGCCGTCGTTCTACCATGGGACGAAAGTTGTAGACACAATCGACGCGCTGAAGCTTTGAAATTCCCGGAAAAGAGCGGTGTGCTCCCTTATCAATTCCTCGAGTGAATCGCCGAGAGTTAAGATAAGGAAGCTTGAAGAGGAGCCATTAATGAATCAAGAAGGCTGGAGTAAGACGTGGACTTTCTATAAGGGGAAATGGCACGAAGGCAACGTCCCGATTATGGGGCCTCGGACCCACGCCGCATGGCTCTGTTCGGTGGTTTTCGACGGCGCTCGGGCATTTGAGGGCGTTACGCCCGACCTTGACCTCCACTGTCAACGCGTCAATGATTCGGCCAGAAAGCTGTTCCTGAAACCAACCGTTTCGACCGAGCTGTGGATGGAACTTGCCCGCGATGGAATTTCCCGCTTCGATAAAGACGCCGCCCTTTATATCAGACCAATGTACTGGGCGGAGAAGGAAGGCCCATGGATCCAGGCGCATGATCCAGAGTCCACAGAGTGGTGTCTGTCGGTCTATGAGGCGCCACTCCGCCAGCCAAAAGGCTTTTCCATCACTCTCTCCCCTTATCGCAGGCCGACGCTCGAAACCATGCCCGTCGACGCCAAAGCCGGCTGTCTCTACCCAAACAATGCGCGAGCCCTTTTTGAAGCCCATGCACGGGGCTTCGACAACGCCGTTGTGTGCGACATGCTGGGCAATGTCGCTGAACTTGCAACTTCAAACATTTTTATGGCGATCGACGGCGTGGTATTTACGCCGACGCCAAACAGCACGTTCCTGAACGGCATCACTCGCCAGAGAGTGATCAGATTGCTGCGCGAGGATGGCATCGACGTGGTCGAGAAAACGCTTACCTATCAGGATTTCGAGAAGGCGGAGGAGATTTTCTCGACAGGAAATTACTCGAAGGTGGTCCCCATCATTCGGATCGGGGAACGTTCACTCCCTCATGGGCCCCTCTATACCAGAGCCCGAAAGCTTTATTGGGAGTTCGCCCATTCGTAACGGACGGGTGCTGCTCGGGTAAGAATGTCACGGCGTGTAGGACCAGGTGAGGATGTCCTGGGTGGCGGTTAACCCTCCGGTTCCGCCCGTGAACCCTACGTAGGCCGTGTTTCCCCCGACCGTGCCCGGAATGTTGATGTTCGTGAACGTCGTCGAGAAGGTGCCTCCGGTCGTCGTGTCGGTGATCGTCATGGCCAGATTCGTTCCGTTGTAGCTCATCTGGACCTGGAAAATATCTCCGCTGTGCAGGTTCACACCCGAACTCGACATGTCCACTGCCGGAACCGTCGGCGATGCGCCGTTGGTGTAGAGACCCGTCGAGTCGCTGCCTTCACCGGAGTTGCTAAATAGATCGAACTTCACCGCCACGCTCGTCGGCATCCCCGCATAACCCAAACTTCCTCCGGCAACTCCCAGCGCGGTCGGACCCACACCCTGAATCGTGAACGTAAAACCGTCCGCAGTCGCGTTGGTGAGCTGGAAGGTGAATGTGTTGGTGAAGGACTGAACATTGACCGCCGTGGAGAAGAAGGCGCTGCCTGCCTCGCTTGCTCCCCCGTCGGTGAGGCGCAACCGGGTGCCGTTGAGCTTGGCGCTGCCGTTCAGGGTGAGGGTTGTCTCACCTGAGAAGCCCGAGCCGAAGTTGACCGGAGGAGGACTGGTGATGGTGTAGGCGGCCGTCGCCAGTGAGCTATTGGTGTCACCGCTGGCTGAGGCGATGGCCGTGACTGTTGCCGAGGAGGTCAGCGTGAACGAGCCGCCCGAGGCGATGGCTGTCCCGTGGGAACCTGGAACCGGAGTGCTGCCGTCGGTTGTGTAGGTGATCGTGGCTCCTGCCGTGGTATCGGTGATGGTCACCGCCACCGAGCTCACATAGCTGCCCGCAGCCGGAGAGATCTGCGGGGTGGCTACCTTGGTTGGCGCAGTGATGGTGTAGGCAGCTGTCGCCGTGTTGCTGTTCGTGTCGCCGCTGGCTGAAGCGATGGCCGTGACCGTCGCAGAGGAAGTTAGCGTGAACGAGCCGCCCGAGGCTATGGCCGTGCCGTGCGAACCCGGAACCGGGGTGCTGCCGTCGGTCGTGTAGGTGATCGTGGCTCCCGTAGTGGTATCGGTAATGGTCACCGCCACGGAATTCACATAGCTGCCCGCGGCTGGAGAGATTTGCGGCGTCGCCACCTGCGTGGGAACAGTTCCAGGCGTGTAGGACCAGGTGAGGATGTCCTGGGTGGCGGTTAACCCTCCGGTTCCGCCCGTGAACCCTACGTAGGCCGTGTTCCCCCCGACCGTGGCCGGAATGTTGATGTTCGTGAACGTCGTCGAGAAGGTGCCTCCGGTCGTCGTGTCGGTGATCGTCATGGCCAGATTCGTTCCGTTGTAGCTCATCTGGACCTGGAAAATATCTCCGCTGTGCAGGTTCACACCCGAACTCGACATGTCCACTGCCGGAACCGTCGGCGATGCGCCGTTGGTGTAGAGACCCGTCGAGTCGCTGCCTTCACCGGAGTTGCTAAATAGATCGAACTTCACCGCCACGCTCGTCGGCATCCCCGCATAACCCAAACTTCCTCCGGCAACTCCCAGCGCGGTCGGACCCACACCCTGAATCGTGAACGTAAAACCGTCCGCAGTCGCGTTGGTGAGCTGGAAGGTGAATGTGTTGGTGAAGGACTGAACATTGACCGCCGTGGAGAAGAAGGCGCTGCCTGCCTCGCTTGCTCCCCCGTCGGTGAGGCGCAACCGGGTGCCGTTGAGCTTGGCGCTGCCGTTCAGGGTGAGGGTTGTCTCACCTGAGAAGCCCGAGCCGAAGTTGACCGGAGGAGGACTGGTGATGGTGTAGGCGGCCGTCGCCAGTGAGCTATTGGTGTCACCGCTGGCTGAGGCGATGGCCGTGACCGTTGCCGAGGAGGTCAGCGTGAACGAGCCGCCCGAGGCAATGGCCGTCCCGTGCGAACCCGGGACCGGAGTGCTGCCGTCGGTGGTATAGGTGATCGTGGCTCCCGCCGTGGTATCGGTGAGCGTCACCGCCACGGAACTCACATAGCTGCCCGTGGCCGGAGAGATTTGCGGCTTGGCTACAGTGACGGTATAGGCAGCTGTTGCCGTGTTGCTGTTCGTATCGCCACTGAGCGAGGCGATGGCCGTGACCGTTGCCGAGGAGGTCAGCGTGAACGAGCCGCCCGAGGCTATGGCTGTCCCGTGGGAACCTGGAACCGGAGTGCTGCCGTCGGTGGTGTAGGTGATCGTGGCTCCCGCCGTGGTATCGGTGAGCGTCACCGCCACGGAACTCACATAGCTGCCCGTGGCCGGAGAGATTTGCGGCGTGGCTACCTGCGTTGGCGCAGTGATGGTGTAGGCAGCTGTCGCCGTGTTGCTGTTCGTGTCGCCGCTGGCTGAAGCGATGGCCGTGACCGTCGCAGAGGAAGTTAGCGTGAACGAGCCGCCCGAGGCTATGGCCGTGCCGTGCGAACCCGGAACCGGGGTGCTGCCGTCGGTCGTGTAGGTGATCGTGGCTCCCGTAGTGGTATCGGTAATGGTCACCGCCACGGAATTCACATAGCTGCCCGCGGCTGGAGAGATTTGCGGCGTCGCCACCTGCGTGGGAACAGTTCCAGGCGTGTAGGACCAGGTGAGGATGTCCTGGGTGGCGGTTAACCCTCCGGTTCCGCCCGTGAACCCTACGTAGGCCGTGTTCCCCCCGACCGTGGCCGGAATGTTGATGTTCGTGAACGTCGTCGAGAAGGTGCCTCCGGTCGTCGTGTCGGTGATCGTCATGGCCAGATTCGTTCCGTTGTAGCTCATCTGGACCTGGAAAATATCTCCGCTGTGCAGGTTCACACCCGAACTCGACATGTCCACTGCCGGAACCGTCGGCGATGCGCCGTTGGTGTAGAGACCCGTCGAGTCGCTGCCTTCACCGGAGTTGCTAAATAGATCGAACTTCACCGCCACGCTCGTCGGCATCCCCGCATAACCCAAACTTCCTCCGGCAACTCCCAGCGCGGTCGGACCCACCCCCTGAATCGTGAACGTAAAACCATCGGCAGTCGCGTTGGTGAGCTGGAAGGTGAATGTGCTCGTGAAGGACTGGACATTCACGGGAGTTGAGAAAAAGGCACTGCCCGCCTCGCTTGCTCCCCCGTCGGTGAGGCGCAACCGGGTGCCGTTGAGCTTGGCGCTGCCGTTCAGGGTCAGGGTTGTCTCACCCGAGAAGCCCGAGCTGAAGTTGATTGGAGGAGAAATGGTATAGGCGGCCGTCGTCAGTGAGCTATTGGTGTCACCGCTGGCCGAAGCGATGGCCGTGACCGTTGCCGACGAGGTCAGCGTGAACGAGCCGCCCGAGGCAATGGCTGTCCCATGGGAACCTGGAACCGGGGTGCTGCCGTCGGTTGTGTAGGTGATCGTGGCTCCCGGCGTGATATCGGTAATGGTCACCGCCACCGAACTCACATAACTGCCTGCAGCCGGAGAGATTTGCGGCGTCGCCACCTGTCCACCTGTAGTGCCAGATGTATACGACCAGCTCAGAATATCCTGGGTTGCGGTCAGCCCCCCGGTTGAGCCCGTGAACCCGATGTAGGCTGTGTTTCCCCCTACCGTGGCCGGAATGTTGATGTTCGTGAACGTCGTCGAGAACGTGCCTCCTGTCGTCGTGTCGGTGATCGTCATGGCCAGATTCGTTCCGTTGTAGCTCATCTGGACCTGGAAAATATCCCCGCTGAGCAGGTTCACTCCCGAACTGCTCATGTTCACTGCTGGAATCGTCGGGGATGCACCGTCCGTGTAGAGGCCCGTCGAGTCGTTGCCTTCACCGTCGTCGCTAAAGATATCGAACTTCACCGCCACGCTCGTCGGTATCCCCAGCGTCCCTCCCGGGGCGGACGCCCCGTAACCCAAACCTCCCCCGGCAATGCCAAGCGCATTCGCATTCGCGCCTTGAATCGTGAACGTAATACCGTCCGCAGTCGCGTTCGTGAGCTGGAAGGTGAAGGTGTTCGTGAAGGACTGAACATTCACCGGCGTCGAGAAGAATGCGCTGCCGGCCTCGTTTACCACACCGTTCGTCAGGCGTAATCGGCTGCCAACAATCATAGCCGTGCCATTCAGCGTCAGCCCCGTCTCACCGGTAAAGCCTCCTCCGAAACTGAAGGAGGCGGGAGGCACGCTCGAGACGACGTTATACGCCGCAGTCGCGAGCAAGCTGTTGTTATTACCGCTGGCCGAGGCGATTGCTGTAACCGTCGCAGGAGAGGTCAGCGTGAACGAACCGCCTGCAGGAATCGTCGTCCCATTCGAGCCCGGGATAGGAGTGCTCCCGTCCGTCGTATAGGTGATCATCGCCCCGCTGGTTGTATCTGAAATTGTCACTGTTACCGAGCCCACGTAAACGTCCGAACTCGGCGAAATCTGCGGCGTGGCTGTCTGCAACACGACGCCGCTGAGCAAGCCATAAACGTCCACTTCGCTGGAGGTAGGGATGTAAACCTTACCGTTCGAAATTGTCGGAACCGCATACTTTGCAGCCACGCCGGGCACGTCGCGGCTATTCGCGGCTAAGTTACTGTTCCACAGCTGGCTCGATACGTTGGTCGCATCGAAGGCATAGACAACGGCAGGGCCGGACGACTTAAACTGCGAAGTGTCGACCGCCCAGAGAATCGCCGTCCCTGACGTGGTTCCGTTGGAAGAAATCGAAGGAGTAGCTCCCGGATATCCAATCTCAGTGGTGTTGCTGGCAATATTCGTGAAGTCGGGGAGCCCAGCCGTGACGGGAATCGACTTCAATACGTCGTTGACGCCCCAGAAGTAGATATTGTTGTTCCAATAAGCTGGCATACCAAATACGCGGCCAATGGCGCCGGAAGCGGACTCCTCAATAATTTCTGGATCGTTTGTACAGCCCGAGCAGTAGTGGGAATTTCCGGTCGTCAGCTGGTCACGGTCCACAACGTAGACGCGGCCTTCCTTACCTGTCTGGATCATGATATCCGGATACGAGCCCGGCTGAGTGGGCAGCAGCAGCGTACCGCCGGAACCCAAATCCCAGTCATTCGCCTGCAGCGTCGCCTGATCGTACGGAGTGAAGTAATCGAGCAGTGTTAAGGTCTGGTTGGTGGTTCCGAATTTCAAAAGAGTATCGCTTGTTTCAGTAGCAGGATCATTCGTGGTATCGAAATCACCGTTGCCACTGGGAATGTAGATGTTCCCGGTGGAATCGGCGGCAATGCCCGCGCCAGACATCCAGAATCCGCCGTCGCCCCCATTGGGCGTGGTGACGTATAGACTCTTCTGCGTCAATGTCGCCTCGTCGTAGGCAAAGAGCCAGCCGTGAAACGGGCTATAGTCACAGTGCGAAGCGAAACCGATGTAAATCGTACCTTTCGATAGCAGAAGCCCAGGCCTCGCCATTTCTTGTAAGGGGTTAAATTGGAGTTCGCCACTCGTACTGCCATCGCCGGTTCCCGCGACCGTTGCCGTAATTTGAATCGGCCCGGGCGATTTTTCGTTCCCGGTAAACAGATCGAGCGCGTGCAGCCGATGGAAAAGGCTCGTGCCGTTGGTCGATACCGCCTCGATGTAGATCGTGTTCGACGCGGGTGCTGCATCGATCACCGGCGTGGCGGTGACGCCAATCTGCGGCTCGACATCGGTGCAACCAACCATCGTGGCGCTGTTCAGAGGTGTTTCCCCGGCGCCCGCACCGTGGGCGGCGTCAACCAAACTCGCCTTCCAGAGCGGGGCCGAATCGGAGCCCGCAATCGAGTCCGCATCGTAGGCGTAGACGCTATCGGCCTCAGTCGCCACGATCAAGACGTTGTGAGTCACGCCATTGATCTTGACGCCCGGCACGTAGAGGGGCTGGGCGTTGACCTGCCCGTCGGTGGGTAGGGCGAACAGCTTACCGAACTGGCTGACATTCACGTTCGAGGTGTTGAGAATCGTCTCAGTCGTGTTCTGTCCGGTCCGCATCGTGTCGTTATGCTGCGTTAGAACAGCGGTTTGCCCGGACACAGAAAGCGCAAACGCGGACCAAAGCAGCGCCGGCACAATGCTCTTGCGAATGAGAACGATACGACCCAGAACAAGGCCGACCCTGTGTAAGGGTGTGCTCCTACGAGTCGACTGCAAATGGTTTCTCAATGTCGGCCAGCCTTGCGTTGATTGATTCTGAAGGGGTTGCGCTCCATTAGCGGGCATTGTGGCAGGGAGACGACCACGCTGGGGAGAGGATTTGGCACAACTGCCGCATTTTGGGCTATCAAATTTCGAAGCCAGACCCTCTCTTGCGCACAAGCCCCATGAGTTTGCGGTTGCACGGCCATTGCCTATCTCTCCCTTATGAAATCAAAAGAGTTAACCACAGGGATAAGCTTTGCACATAGAAAATCACTGGAGTATTTATGCAGAGCAGTTCCCATATCAGGATGCGCGTGCGCCAATCATCCTGAACCCGTAACCTAGGGCTCGAGGGCCCCAGGACGACGAGCGCCAGCTGCCGACACAACCTACGCGATCGGCATTGTCGAAATCGGACTTTAACGTGTAATCTCGGGCACCATGAAGAGGAAAGCAGTGATGTTGATTCTCGCGGCCATTCAAATGCCGTTGCTCACCTTCGCCGCTTCTCAGCATCTCTCCCCGTCACGACAGCCGACCGAGCCGGAATGCCGTGTAGTTGGAACCAAAAAAATCACCATAGCGTGCGCATATATGGCTTCGTCGTCAACAGACGCTGACAGCAGGACTGTGCCGCGGGTCATCCTGAATCGCGCTCTGATCTCGCTAACTCCATCGGAAGAGGGCCTTATGCGCGTCGAGTTGACATTCACCAACGGCACCAAGGCCAGAATCGCCGACCACCGTACGTTGTACCTTTCGATCGACGGTCAGGGGGGAGAGAATTATATCCGGAGGCCATTGCCAGGAGTCGATTTCACAAAGCTGGAACCCGGTAGGCCTATGAGCTTTCAGGAGGTGCTCCCCGTGGCGAAACTTAGAGCCGGTCAGTACATCGTCTCGCTTTGGATCCCCTCGACCGTCGCATCGCTGAAGTTCGATTCGACGCATAATTTGCTTCTTAGTTCAAAAGGAATGGCGGAGCTGGCAACCGGTCTGAACCGCATCGCCGAATTCACCGTAACACCTCCGGACGGAAGCGCATCTACGGCCAACCGCTAAATGACGTTGGGAGTGTTCACCCGCCTCGCACAACCCGGGCGTTGGAACGGCAGTTTCGCCAACGGTCGTTGCCTTTGGGGAATTGATGACGCTCATTCCGATGCGGCTTTGTAAACCATTTTACAAGGGCGTTTGTTTTTGCAAATGCCGGGCCAGCGTCCGTGCGCTCTGATCGCTTTGGAACGAACGGACGACTTTCTCTCTACCGGCAGAGGCCAACCGGCGCGCTAAGTTTCCGTCCTTGGCCACGCGGATAAGGCCACGGCTGATGTCCTGCGGGTTCTGCGGATGAACTAGGATTCCGTCGATGCCGTCTTCGACCAACTCGGGCACGCCTCCTGTCCTGGTTACGACCACCGGCGTTTCCATCGCCATTGCTTCCATGATCACCACCCCTAATGGCTCGTTCAGGCTCGCCAGCGCGAAAGCGTGCGCTTTCTCCAAGGCTCTCCGCACCACCTGTTCTGAAACCGCGCCAAGCAGCGCTACATGACCCCTCAAGTTCAAATCGTCGATCAGCTTCTCGAGATGTTCCCGGATCGGCTCATTGCTGCCCATTGAATCATCCGCGCCCGCAATCTCCAGGTTTGCGTCAACACCTCGGCCCCGCAAGAGTGCAATGGCCTGGATCAAATCGCCGTGACCCTTACACGGGTTCAACCGCCCGCAGGAGAATATCCGAAACGGCCCATTGCCATCCCATGGGCGATACGGCACTTTCCTGTGAAAGTCATTCACGTTGACGCCCATCGGCGCGACTTCGATCTCAGCCGGCGCCGATTCGCCGAGTGTCGCCCGCACCTCCGAGAGGAGCTTGCGGGTGATGACGATCCCGAATGCAGCATGACTCCATTTCACGGACTGGTTGGATCCGTAGTCTTCCAGAGGCCCGTGGAGTGTCAGGCTATAGGGAATTCCGTCGACGAGGTGGGCGAACAGCGCAACATGAGCCGAGTCCGCACAGGAATGAGCGTGCAGATGCTGCCATTGTCGCTGCCGGGCTAAGGAAGCCACTCGCGCACCCACTACCGCGAGGCCCACAAGGCGAACCTTCGATTTGAAACCGCCGACTTTCGAGTCCGATAGAGCCCTCAGAATCCGCCGCCAACCAGCCGGTCCGGACCGCGCAATTGCCAGAAAGCCGCTCAGCAAATCGCGCGGGGCGGGTGGTGAAAGGTAGGTCGTACGCGCGATCAGCTCTTGCGACCAGGCGTGCGACGACATGATTTTCTTGGGTGGCAACCGTGTTGAGATAATGTCGCATTCCACGCCCATTGCGGCTAGCGACTGCATCTCTCGCCAGAAAAACGAGTGCGTCTGACCTGGGAATTCAGGAACGAGATAGCCGACCCTTGTCATGAAACTAAGATTCTCCGTGGCTGTAAGCGGAGGCGCTAATAGCGATGGGGAATTTGGCGCTCAGCAAGCCGATACGCGTGCTACGAAAAACAACTCCAAGCTTGGGGCGCCTGGCGACATCTTCGCCTCCCGATCAGTCATTGGTGGGGACGTGGGGAAGGCGAACGGGCGATAAGGCTTGCATCTTCTTTCGCTGATCATTCAAGGCTAATCGCTTGCGACGTGTGCCGACGCACAAACCAATGAGCCGTGATTCCTCCCAAGGGACATCATGGTAACCCGACTGAAGAAATGGGCTATCCGGATTTCTGAGCCATTCATGAGGGAACAACGCAACGGTATCCTTATCTGTCATTCTTGGAGATTCCTGGATAATTCTTCCAGACACAACCGCATATAGCGCTGCCGGAATGTCACGCCCTGGTCCGAGCGACAGGTGTCCCACCTGGGTGGTTCGGGGATTTAGCTCGACGAGATGGGCCTTATCAGTTTGCGCCTCCAGCATGAAATCAAAGCCGACGATGCCCGAAAGACTGAGGCGTCTAACCATCTTTGTAACGGCGCTGGTCATGTCGGCGTTGTCAATCAGGCGCAAGACAGTAGCGGGTCCGGTTGCGGCCTGCTTGTTGAGCACCTCAAAGTGCAGACTTGCGAGGACGTTGCCTTCGGAGCAGATGACAGTGCTGGTTGCCTCTCGGCCCGGAACGAATGCCTGTATGTTAACGACGTATCGATTGCGCAATAGGGAGGGCCAAAGCAATGTTGAGTCGCGGTCCATCAAGGCCCGTTTGAACGCCCGCGCCAAGAGCGGTGGCGCTTGCAACGATCGAAAAGCGTGTTCGGCTTCCTCAAGAGTGCGGACGATTCTGACGCCGGTGCCACCCCACGTACCGTCACTCTTCAGCACCGCCGGAAGGCCCATCTCCTTCACCCAACTTCTAAGATCATCGACGCTCGTGATGACTTCTGTCTTCGGAGCGCGCACGCCTTCTTCTTCCGCGATCTTCATAGACGGGGTTCGCGCGCGCACGATGGGGAAGCTTGCAGGTGCGCCGAGCGAGCGCTCGATAAGTGCGCAAATCGCTTTGCCACTTTCTCCGCGAGACAGTTCGCGCTCGTAGAGTTGATGTAGGTGCAGGACAGCTATGTCGTCCGAGGGAACAATCACGTCCGGTTTTGCGGCGACGAGCGCCGCAGCGAACGAATCAAGCGGTGCCAGACCGTCATAATGATAAGTCCGGCGAATCCCACTCGTTACACTGATGGGGTGGCGCCGCGGGCAAACTGCGTCGACAATACATCCAGCTTTTGCCAGGGCTACGCCCAGCCGAGCTGTCGGAAACCAAAGAGACGTTGTGGCAATCAGGACTGTGGGTTTCATGTGACGGGTTTGGGGTGGACTATGCATTGTGGACGGACCTCAACCTATGTGATCAGATCGCGGCCCATGCCATGATAGCCCCGACCCGCTACATGCGCAAAGTCGTGAAGCCTTCTTTTCGTAACTGGCTGATATGCCCGAAAGACGAGTTCACGCCTTTGGCACTGGCTCACAAGTTGCAATTGACGTACCAAGGCTTATGTTGGAAAGCAAAAACATCTTGAAGCCCGCAATATACCGTAACTATAGAGGAAAAATGGCTTTATTCCAGACGCGAACCGCTTCCCGATCCCTTAAAAGGTGGATGCTCCAGGCCGGCACTCGCGAAAGTGGGCAAATGTTTTCCCGCCACGTGACTAGAAGGGATGCCGCCCTAGATGGGATTTTTCTCCGCAGAGGCGATGAACTCAAGGACTACACGCGCACGAAGCAAGCAATTCGGATTACTTCGCTATACTTTCACATTAGAAAAGCTGACTCTCATCGGACGTTCCGGCGCGTAGACCCATTCGCACGCGCTGCGCACGCTATGATCGGGCCGCTTGGGTTTTACAGCTGCCCGCCTTGGGATGACGCCTTGTGCCCGGAGAGGACACTAAACCAATAAGGTCAGATCCCACAGTGATCGACTTAATTTCTGGATCAAGCGTTTTGTGTGAAAGACTATCCAAATGCTACATCCACTTATTCGATGATCGAATTACTCACTCCGATCTGGGAACGAGTGTTGCAGCGGTCCCCAATCGGCGCTGAAGATAATTTTTTCGACCTCGGGGGCGATCCCGCGTTAGCAAATCGCCTCTTTGCCGAAATCGCGCTAGAGTGCGGACGAGAGCTCTCGCCTTTAACGATCTGTGAGGCACCTACCATTGCGGCGTTAGCGGCCATTCTCGAGAACCCACATTTGCCACGATTCTCCGCGGCCGTGCCCCTAAGGGCGGGCACGAAGCAGCCGCCGATTTTCATGATTCCTGGTCTGTGCAGCAATGTCACGATGTTTTCCAAGTTCGTACAGCATTTCGAATCGGGGCATCCAGTATTCGGCATGCAACCCCAAGGGTTAGACGGAGTGGAGGAACCCTTCGACCGGGTGGAGGATTTCGCCCAGTTCTATACTGATGCGATCCGTACTCTCCAGCCGCGCGGTCCTTATGTCCTCGTCGGCTATTCGTTTGGCGGCCTGGTCGCTTTCGAGATGGCCCAGCAGCTCTCAAAGAGCGGAGAGACAATCGCGCTGTTGGTTATGATCGACGCGTATCCTCACCGTGTGCATTTGCCTTTTACACTGCGTGTTCGTGTTGTTATGCGCCTGGCGATGCGCTTTATCGCTCGAATGTTGAACCTCGCCGGGTTCCCAGCGCGAACTTCAGAATATCCCGAGGAGGACAGGCCCGATACCACCAAGCCCGGCCCAAAATTCGCCCCCATCGAACGGCTCGCGTGCCGTAAGAACATTCAGGCATTGAAGCGCTATCAGCCCCGATACTATAAGGGTAAAATAAATTTCATCAGAGCGGCGGAGAGCTCGTCTGACTTCCCCGATGATCCGATTCGGGTTTGGGCAAGGTTGGCCGACGAATTTGTGGCGGAGACCGCGCGCGGAACTCACTGGGGAATCATCACCACGCATTGCTCTAGCCTGGCCGATATAGTTTTGGCGTATGTTAAGAAGTTACCCCAATACAAATGAAACGACGCTCTCGCGGGGGCGACGGAGTTTTCACCCATATGAATGGCGCAGAGAGTCTGGTGCGTACGTTGGTGTCAGGCGGCGTCGAAGTCTGTTTCACCAATCCTGGCACGTCGGAAATGCATATCGTCGCAGCGCTTGACCACCTGCCGAAAATGCGCTGTGTTCTCGGTCTCTTTGAGGGTGTTGTCAGTGGAGCTGCAGACGGATACGCGCGGATGGCCGGAAAACCGGCAAGCACGCTGCTTCACCTGGGCCCGGGGCTTGCGAATAGTCTCGCCAATCTCCACAACGCTTACCGAGCGCAAGTGCCGATCGTCAACATCGTGGGCCAACATGCCACCTACCATCTGCGCCATGACTCACCGCTCACTTCCGATATCGAAGCCATTGCCCGGCCTTATTCCAAGTGGATGCGAACATGCGCAGCTTCTTCCGAATTGGGCCGGGATGCAGTGGAAGCGATCAACGCGGCGCGCACTGCGCCGGGCGGGATTGCCACGCTGATTGTGCCCGCCGACATCGCTTGGAGCGAAGGAGGCCTTGTCGCCGAGACTCCAGAATTGCCCGAAGCATCCATCCCCGCAGTGGAAAATATTGACCGCGCAGCAGCCATGCTCCGGTCAAAGTCGCGTACTGCCGTCTTACTTGGCGGTAACGGACTTTATGGCAAGGGCCTGCAGACCGCCGGGCGCATAGCTGTGGCTACAGACGCCAAGCTCCTCGCTCCTTATCCCTTCACGCGCATGGAACGAGGAGCGGGATATGCTTCCGTGGAGCGCATTCCTTACATCTTCGAACAGGCCGTTGAGAAGTTAAGAGAGTTTCGCCAATTGATCTTAGTGGGCGCGAAACTTCCCGTTTCATATTTTGCTTACCCGAAGAAAAACAGCATACCTATTGCAGATGGATGCGAGGTTTATGAGCTCGCGGGCGAAGGCCTTGACTACGCCGTTACGCTTGAGGCGCTGGCGACTGCATTGTCGTTGCGCGGGCCACACCCGAAAAGGGAGGGAGCACAACGTCCTGCTTTGCCATCGGGCAGCATCACGGACGCGGGAGTTGCTGTGGCCGTGGCAGCGTTATTGCCCGAAAATGCGATCGTCGTGGACGAGTCCATGACATCCGGTAGGAGCTTGATGACTGCTACAAGTGGAGTTCCCACTCACGATTGGTTGGCCAATACCGGCGGCTCGATCGGGATCGCCATGCCGCTCGCTGTGGGCGCGGCAGTGGCATGCCCCGATCGCCGAGTGTTGTGCCTTTCCGCCGACGGCAGCGGAATGTACACGTTACAGGCTCTCTGGACGATGGCGCGCGAAGGCTTGAACATCACCACTATCATCTTCGCCAACGACGCCTATGCTGTGCTCAAGCGCGAGTTTGCTGGGCTTAACGTCGGGGGCCCCGGACCGCGCGCCGGCGCTTTGTTTGACATTGGACGCCCGAATATCAGTTGGGTATCGCTGGCAGAGGGCATGGGCGTGCCTGGCACGAGCGCCACTTCACTGGATGAGTTGGCGAAGGCTTTGCGGCGCGGTTTCGAGAGCGAGGGGCCAACGCTGATTGAGGTGAGACTATAGAGTGCGTTTATAGACGATCCATAATCGACAAACTTCACCGTGCGGGCGTAGCTTGGTCAGCCAATTTTGCAAGTTCTCTTCTCGCAATCTTTCCAGTCGGAGTGAGCGGCAATTCCGGGACGAGAAAGATATGCGATGGCTGCTTGTATGGAGCAAGCTGTTCTGCTGCGTAACGCGCCAATTCAGTAGCGGTAATCGCAAAATTCGGACTGGGTTGAACGAATGCAACGACCTCCTCACCACCACTTCCCTGAATCGCGCGGCCGATAACGGCGGCCCTCGCCACCGCAGGGTGAGCATTCAGCACGGCTTCGACTTCTGCAGGGTAGACGTTGAAGCCGAAGCGAACGATCAAATCCTTGGTTCGCCCGACGATGAAGAGATTCTCGCCTTCAAGGCGAGCGAGGTCGCGCGTGTTGAACCAGCCCTCAACGTCGATGGCTTCTGCGGTTTCCTCGGGGGCTCGATAGTAACCCTTCATAACGTGCGGCCCTCGCACCCATAGTTCGCCCACTTCTCCCGGAAGCGCCGGTTTGCGATCGGGCCCGACGAGCTTCACATGCGTACCAGGGAATACGACGCCGACGGACGTATCACTCCGCGGTTCATCGACCCGGGCCTGCGCAATGGTAGGCGAGCATTCCGTTACACCATAACCGTTGTAAAGTGGCAAGCCGAAAAGGCTCTCAACCTTGTCTTTGAGATTCGCATCAAGCGGGGCACCCGAGGCTGAAATGATTCGCAAGGCTGGAAATCTCAGTGAATTGAGATCTCTCAACCTCGCGTAATCCAGCATCTGGGCAAACATGGAGGGCACGCCCAGCATGATCGTAATCTGATCTTTCTCGAGGGTCGCGCGAGCCGCGATCGGATCGAAACGTGGCGACAAATAAAGAGTCGCACCACTCAACAGCGTACCTAATAGAACAACCGAAAGGCCTACAGCGTGAGTCATTGGCAGGATGCCGAAAACGCGGTCATCCGGCGTCAGCGATCTTATTTTCGCCGATACCGTCGCCACGAACAGGAGATTCCTGTGGGTCAACATGACGCCTTTGGGAAGACCCGTCGTGCCGGACGTGTAGATCAAGGCAGCGACATTATTGGCAGGATTTCCATCGAGGGGCTCCGGTTCGACTTGTTCATTGAACGAACCGATGCCGATCGCACCCACTATCGGGGGCTCTTCAATCGCCGCGGCTTTCCGCTTGGCATGCTGAGTTGCATGGGGTGATACGCTCGTCGTGTAGATCACGCGGCGGGCACCGCAGTGGCCTTCGATCTCGTCGACCTCGCGTGCCGATAGGCGTGCGTTCACGAGGACCGGCCACGCATCGATCTGTGCCGCGGCCATGAGAACCGCAACAAGTGGCCGGCAGTTCTCGCAAACCACCATGACACGATCGCCGGGCCGCACGCCGCGATCCAGCAGCCACGCCTTAGTGGCCGAAATTGCGGAAGACAGTTGCCCGTATGTCCATGCGCCGTCGGATTCCAACAAAGCCGGGTGATTCGGCCGGCGCTCCGCCCAAGGTTGAATGATGTCGCTAATCCGAGCGGGCAGCGCACTCAAGATGTCGGGAACCTGATCGGCAATCATGACGTTTTTTTGGGCCATGCCCTTGTCGGTAGCCGTCCGCTCGCCAAGAGCCTATGTTTTCGCTTGAAGTTTTCTCGTTACGTACGCAACCACGGTTTTCACGGAGCCGAGGTTCGCGGGAACAACTTCGTCATCATCCACGATAATTCCGAAGCGATCCTGAAGAAAATTCACCAGCTCAAGGACTCCGGTGGAATCGATCACATTGCCAAGTAAGGCCACATCTTCTGGCAAGGCTTCGTCACGGCCAAAGAGGAAAGTTTCCGTGAGGAAATCTCTGACGTCGCCCTCGATATTCGTTGTTTCCATTATCGTAAAACCTTCCTCCATGAGTTTGAACTCGAAGATCGTTCGCCTGCAACGTGCGACCCCTCGCGGGGGCGAACGGGTTATCGCACAGTTCTAGGGGCACGCGCCAGAGTCGAAGAGTCCGTCCGTCGCGACGCCACATACTGCAGCCAATTGCGATACAGGCATACAGCGGCCGGGCGCCAGCGAAACTTCAGGGCGTGAACGCCGGCGACTTCAGGAAATGCGGCGAGGAGCTCTTTGCGCGGATGAGTGAGGGCGGTTTCCTGGAATTCATTGAGGGCTTGCGTCGATATCACATCAAAGTAACCCTTCGGCATGGGAGGATACGTTGCCCTTTCTCGCCTCAGAAACCTGCCAACGTCTCTCCGATATTCTTTCAGGAGAGTCCGCACGCCATATTCTGGATGGCCCTGGAAATGTACGAAGAGGCTCTCCTTTTTCTGTTTCACGAATAGGTTGACGCCTGCTTCGTCCGATTTAGTTAGCACCGTATATCCAGCCGATGTCAGCTCGTGCTCGCGGAGCTCGTTCCATCGAGAATGTGGGAACGGCAGCTCGTTTCCCGCATCTTGCGTTAGTACGTGGTCGCCGACCCGCTGTTCATCAAACACGCCAAAGCGCTTGTCCTTCAGAGCGTGCCGAACGATGCCGTCGCTGTGGAGCACGGCTGCATGGGCCGCCAAGCATGACAGTACCGTCGAGGCGGTATTTCGTTCAGCCCAGTCGAGAACCTCCACCAACGCAGCCCAATACGGCTCTTCGCGCAAGTCCGGTCGGCGGGGTTCGGTCCCGGTGATGATGACCCCGTCAAATCGCTCGCCCCATAACTCGTGAACATCGGAGTACCAGCCGTTAAGATGTTTCTTCGCCTCGTCGCTCCGTGCAATCGCGGATAGAGAATAAAATTTGAGGCGGACCGGAATATCACCCGCTGCGGCGTCAAGGAGTTCGGAGAATTGCAATTCGGTATCCTGCAGAGCTAAGTCCGGCATATTGTTGATGAGCGCGATGTTGAGGCATTTCGCGTCATCAGGCGTTGACTTCAGGGGCTTGTCGCGATCTCCTCCCGCCCAGCGAGCGTGCATTTCGTTGCCATTGATGATTAGCGGCACGGGATGCCTCCAAAACCAATCGCTGCCCTGATTTCAGCCATTTCAACGTACTGCGCTTAGCGCCTGAGCAAGGTCGGCGATGATATCGTCGATATGTTCGATGCCTACACTGAGTCGAATCATCTCGGGTGTTACGCCGGCTTTCCCCTGCTCCTCGGGAGTTAGCTGACGGTGAGTGGTAGATGCCGGATGACATGCCAGCGATTTCGCATCGCCCATATTGACCATGCGCTTGAAGAGACGCAGGGCGTCAAAACACTTTCTGCCGGCCTCAAAGCCGCCCTTAACTCCGAACGTCAGCAACGAGCATCGCTTTGAGCCCAGATACTTTTGTGCCATCGGATATAGAGGACTGTCGGAGAATCCAGCATAATTCACCCATTCTACGAGAGGATGGTCGCGCAGGTACTCTGCCACTTTTTGCGCATTCTCCACATGGCGTTCAACGCGCAGCGCGAGCGTCTCGATCCCCTGCAGCAGCAAGAAACCGTTAAAGGGAGATAACGTTGAACCTGTATTTCGCTGTGCTACGGTCCGGCAGCGCGCTACGTAAGCAGCCTCGCCATAGTGCTCCGTGTAGACAACGCCGTGATACGCGATTTCGGGTTCGTTCAGCATGTAAAAGCGCTTCGCGTGTTTCCGCCAGGGGAATTTCCCGCCGTCCACTATCATCCCGCCGATTGTGGTGCCGTGGCCTCCCATGAATTTGGTCATCGAGTGCACGACCACATCGGCGCCATACTCAATCGGTCTCAAAAGTACCGGTGTTGCCACCGTGTTATCGACGATCAGCGGCACGCCATGCTTGTGCGCGACTTTGGCAAGTTCCTCGATGTCGGCGACGTTCCCCGCCGGATTGCCAACGCTCTCGCAGAAGACTGCTCGTGTGTTCTCGTCGATGAGTTTCTCGACGGCATCCGGATGATCGCTTTCGGCGAAGCGGCCTTCGATTCCCTGCTTAGGGAGAATGTGCGCGATCAACGTATAGGTCGCGCCGTAAAGTTGCGGTACGGAAACGATATTGTTGCCCATCTCCGCTATATTGATCAACGCATAGTGGATCGCAGCCATCCCGGAGCTCACGCTGAGTGCGTCAACGCCGCCTTCCAGAGCCGCGACTCGCTTTTCAAGGATTGTGTTGGTGGGATTTCCGATTCGGGTATAGATGTTCCCCTGAACTTCTAAATTGAAAAGCGCTGCACCATGCTCGGCACTGTCGAATTCGAAGGCGACCGTTTGATAGATCGGCACAGCTACGGCTTTGGTTGTAGGATCGCCATCGTAGCCTGCATGAATTGCCAAAGTTTCTAACTTCATGCGATTCCCGTCATTTTGCAGTCGTCACAGGCAACGTATCAGAGACGGCCACCTGACTCTTCACAAGAGATTTCGTCACGGCACGGGTAAGGTGTCGCGCCGTGAACGCCGAGCCAAACGCGAAGCGCATTAAAGGCCCGAAGCTGTTAGCGGCCGCGATTCCCACAAAGTATAGGCCCGGTACGGACGATTCGAAAGTCGACGAAAGCACCGGCGCGCTATCGACGGTCTTCACGTGCGAGCGAATCTCATTGCTCAGGAATGTAAGGCGCTCTACGTCCACTTTGTAACCAGTCGCAGCTATGACGTGTTCAACCGAGACTTCGCTGTGGCTGCCGTCGATTTGGCGTAGCCGCAGGCGCACTCTGCCATCGTACACGTCGGCGCGCTCGATGCTGCACCCAAGTAGAGTGGGCACTCTCCCGACCACTTTCTCTTTGGAGAACCATCCACCGTTCGGCCCAAGGTGCGTTCGAACGATGAAAGAACGGATGCTCGCAGGCAAGTGATGAAACAACACCGGCGCGTCCGAGTAGATACGCGAGCGCAAGCCCGGTCCAAGTCCGGACTTTGGATGACGAATTCGCTGCCACAGAGAACGCGGCCTATCCGCAGGCGCGGCATCCTGAAATTTGAGCGTTTTTCGACGGGCAATGAGCTGAACCCCAGCCCCTGCGTCATACAGCAATCCGGCCAAATCTGTCGCCGAAGCTCCGCCTCCGATCACAACTACGGAGCGACCCCGGAAGGGTTTGAGATCATGATGTCGGAAACTGTGAGACACGAATTCAGGTGGCAGGTGCGCCAGATTGCTAGGCACACTCTCGAAGTGAGTGATCCCCACGGCGAGCACAACTCTTCGAGCCGCAAGCGTTTCGTCATTTTCCAGGCGAAGAAGGAACCCTTCCGGCGAACGATCGACGGCGACGACAAGCTTCTCTTCCAACTCTGGCACCATCCGCTCTTTGAATGCGATCCCGTAGGCCGCAAATGTTTCCAGAGACACTGGAAGGCCAAGGTCCTGATACTTGATTCCTTGCTCGCTGCAAAAATGTCGCAGGGTAAAGTGGTTGTCCGGATCAGAAAGGTTTGACGCGAAGCCATCGGACTTCAGAAACATGCCTTTCGGCATATGTCCCAGCCAACTATCCATTGGACGGCCGAAAATGCGGAATGAGACGCCAAGACGCCTGAAGTGAGCGGCTAATGAAAGGCCGTACGGGCCCGCACCGATGATTGCGATGTCGATCATAACGCTAGAAGAGGACCTTTCCCGGTCGTTAAGGTTTGGCGGTACCCACGATAGCCGCCGACGCCTGATCAGTTGGATGCTGGCGCTCTCGGGCGCACGGATCGCTCAGTCAGCGTCATATCGCTTCTTCGCAATCGCGACACCACTCTGTCCTATCGTAAGTATCCCCGAATCATAAAGATACAGGGACAGTTTGGGAGCTTAGGGAACTTGCTTTCCCTGTCGTTCCGCCCTCTTTCTTACGATCTAAGGACTAGTTCCATTATGATTCAACCCGCCGAGCGTGCCGCCGACCCTGAGCAAAGACGCAACCCTCGCCTTCTGTTCGCTTCGTAGGTAGGCGACGAATTCGTCGGTAACTTGTCTTTTGTCGCGACGCATCCATGACCAAAGGAATCCCGTAAGCCTTGCGACACAGCCAAGAAAGAATGGCTTCTGGGGAATGCGAATCATGCATTTGAAGATTTCGAATGGAGGATACGACCCGAAGGAATAGTCCATTCTCCCTTGGCGAAACAAATAACGCAACAAACTGCCGGCTTCTCCCGTATGCCGCTGGTGGAAAATCTTCAGGTTGGGAAATGATTCGATCTCCCAACCTCTCATTCTGGCGGTCACTTCTGCATGCCAATCTTCTCCGCCATATTCGAGGATGGCATAGCCTCCGATGGCTTCATAACATTCGCGACGGACTAGTTGCGCGGCGTGAGTCACCGAATGGCTTCTATTTGCTTTGATATTCCTGAACTCTCCGTCCTCATACTCGAAAAATTGACCACCACAAATACCGAGCCGCGGACGCTGCTCGAACCGAGAGAGTAGTTCCTCGAAATAGGTGGGCTCAAGGCGCACATCAGCATCAACATTTCCGATGAACGCGAATGGAATGTCCTCAAGCAACTTGCATCCGCTGTGCAGTGCGAGGACTTTAGAACTAAAGCTTCGGCCCGGCTGTCTTGTCAGACGTACATAGCGAATGAAATCGTGTCTTGCCGCGAAGGTCTGAATAATCGCGTCCGTCGCGTCCATAGAGTTATCGCTGACGATAACCCACCTCTTGGGCAGAACGGTTTGAGAGACCACAGACGCGATCATTGCTTCAACGTGGGCTTCTTCGTTGTGAGCGGCGGTCATCAATACGTATTCGCCGGCCGGATCCGTGCGCATATGTTCGGACCTGGAGGGCAACGAGCGGTCACTCGTGTGGCTTGAAGTCTCCATCCGCTACCTCCCAGCTATATATTCGCGAAGGCCTTCTCGCCAAGGCCTGAAGACATTCAGTTGTTGGTTTTTCAGGGCTCGATTTTCGAGAACGGAATATTTTGGCCGAGCCACCTTGGCTGGAAACTCATTCGGTCCCGCAACTTGGAGATTCACCTTCGTATTCGTAAGCGAGAAAATCTCCCGAGCAAACTCGTACCAAGAGCAGCTTCCCTCGGCTGTCGCATGATAGAGGCCGTATTTGTCAGACCGGCTCAAGACAGCCATCTGCTTGGCAATTTCCAATGTCGGCGTTGGCGATACCACCTCGCTGTCGACGACGCGCAATTCATCGCGCTCTTTCGCCAGTTTGAGCATCAGCTCGATAAAATTGAGGCCTCCTTTTGCGCGGCATGGGTTCTTGCCGTAGATCGCCGATGTCCGTAACACGAAGTGCTTGTCCGCCGTTGAGCGCACGAAGTATTCGCCCGACAATTTCGTATTGCCGTATGCGTTCAAAGGCCTGGGGGCGTCGGTCTCTTCGTATGGAGTGCCTTTCGCGCCGTCAAACACGTAATCCGTGCTTACGTGCATCACGGTTGCGTCGATCTTCCGCGCGGCAAGCGACAAATTGTAGGCGCCGACACCATTCACGGCGAAAGCCTTCTGCGGTTCCTTCTCGCAGTTCTCAACGTGATGCATTGCTGCCGTGTTGATCACGACTTGTGGCTGCAACTCGCCCAGACGGGCTGAGACGGATTCGAGATTCGATAGTTCGACGTCCGAATGCGAGAGCGGGGCAACTTCGTCCCCGTTGCTTCGGAAGGCGTTTACAACGTCGACTCCAAGCTGGCCATTGGCTCCAATTACGGCGATTTTCATTAGTCGCGGGCGCCGGCCAGAGCGTGTACGTCGATAGTGCTCTCGAGTTTCTTGAGGGACTGAATATTCGAATACATCGGATTATCCCAATCCTGAAACTTGTTCATATTGTCGACAAGGCTTCCGACTATGGACTTCACATCGCCGGATGGATGGAAACTCAACACGTTTTTAGCCTTCTCGATGCTGACCTTATAGTTTCGAAAATCCTGAATATGCTTAATGTCGAGACTCACTTTGATTTGGAGCCGTTCTTCGACGGATGACCTCACTTGATCTGCAACCTCGCCAACCGTGTAGTTGCCCGAAGCCACATTGAAAATTCCCGAGAGCTTGTAGTTGGCCTCGATCGCCCGCGTGTAGGCCGTGGCCGCGTCGTCTATGCTGAGGATAGGCCGCCAGATCGAAGGATTATTCACGGTAACAACGTGCTCCCGAACGGCGTTCCTAAACATTGTGTTGATGATGAGGTCAAAGCGCATACGCGGGCTATAGCCGGAGACCGTCCCTTTGCGCAGGGCGATCACCGAGAAGCTATCGTCAACAAGCTGCATCGCCGCTTGCTCTCCCTGCAGCTTGGAAATTCCGTATGGATAATTCGAGCTTACGGGACGCGTTTCATCAAAAAGCTCGTTTTCCGTATATCCGTAAACGGAGCAGGAAGAGGCGTAGATGTATCTCTTCACTCCCGCCTTTTTTGCCGTGTACGCCAGATAGGCAGGTGCGGCGGCGTTGAAAATGAAATTCTTGCTCGGTGAAAACTCAGCCATCGGATCATTCGACAGTCCGGCCAGGAAAATAACCTGGTCGTAGGGTTGAAGATCCTCCACTGAGAGATGAAAAATGTCCTTATTCAGAATGCCGACCTGCCGCGGCAAGTGATTTCCAAACCAAAAGAGGTCGACAACGTCCACTTTATAGCCCCGGTCAAGAAGCTTTGGAATAAGGACGTTTCCGATGTATCCCGCGCCGCCCGCGCACAAAATTTTCATGATCGTTCTCCTTGTATTGGAACTCGGTGTTGCATCAAACTTTGAAATACTCTGATTCCGGCCTCGTGAGCCATTGCGCCAAGGTCTGGGCTTTCTTGTCCTTCTCGGAGAGCTCGGCCTCAGAAGCGGGAATCGGCCACTCGATGCCGATCGCGGGGTCATTCCACAGAATGCCCGATTCGCCCTTGTTGTTGTAAAGACCTGTGCACTTGTATTGAATCTCGGCGGACTCGGACAGAACGCAAAAGCCCCTCGCAAATCCCGCCGGAGCCCATACTTGTCTCCGATTTTCAGCGGAGACTTCTACGCTCACCCCTTTCCCGAGCGTCGCAGAATTCTTGCGAATGTCGACTGCGACGAGAAGGGCCTTGCCGCTGCTCACGCGCATGAGTTTTCCCATAGGTGGGTCCCATTGAAAATGCAATCCTCGCACAACACCGCGCGCAGAACGCGAATGATTGTCTTGAACGAAGTTGAAGGGTAAACCGTGCTTCTCGAACTGGTCCTGGCGATACGTCTCCATAAAAAACCCCCGGCTGTCTTGAAAAATGTCGGGGACCAGCACAACAACGTCCTGCAACGATCGCGATTCAATGCGTATTTCCATATTTCGAGAGAACCTCGTTTCCCAATTTGTGGGCTTGACTACGGTTTTTCGTCGATTCGGACTACGTGATTCTTGACCTGGGAACTCCGGTCACTATCGTTCCAGCACGCGGACCGCCGGACTGATATCCATTTCGGGTTCTTCTCCCGTTTCGACCAGGCGAACCGGATCGACTCGATAATTCCAATCGAATAGCGCGCGCCTCAACTGCTGGCGTTTCTTGCGCTCCTGATTTGGTCTTACGATCTGCGCGAGTCCTTCGACCAGCAGGCGAATCGATAACGACGCCAGAATGGACCGCCGGGCTCTGCGTACGCCGTTCACGCCCTCATACTTATAGAAATAGAGATAGCGGGTAACGGAACTATCGATTGCGAATCCAATTGGTGGAAATTTTTTCTGTGTCGACTGTCCGCCCAAATGTGTGATGCTCACATGAGGCGTGTAAATGATCGGATATCCCGCTTGCCAAATCCGGCGGCAAAGATCTTGGTCTTCGTAATAGTAAAAGAACTGCTCATCGAATCCGTCCAGGCGTCTGAGCAATTCGCCGCGCACCAGCAGAAAGCAGCCGACCACCCATTCCACCGTGCGCTCCGTGTCACCTTCCCACCCTACATACTCGCCGGGATGAAACCAGTGCAAAAAGCGTGCCAGCGGACGTAATCCAAGAGCCAAACACCACTCAGACCGGCCCGTGAAATTGGGGCGAACCGACATCTGATATGTGCCGTCGGCATTCAGCACGCGGCATCCGAATCCGCCTGCCTCCGGGTGCTCATTCGCGAAATCGATCAACTTATCTAGCGTTCCTTCATGAATGATCGTGTCCGGGTTCAGGATAAGAACGTACTCACCCCGGCTGGCACGGATCGCAACGTTGTTTCCCTTCGCAAATCGGAGATTTCTGCCGTTTTCCATCAAAATGACTTGCGGGAAGTTCTTGCGGATGAACTCTATCGATCCGTCGGTAGACCCGTTATCCGAGACGATAACCTCGAGTTCGGTTCGGTGCGTTCCGGCATAGATGGACGCAAGGCAATCCGAGATGACCTTCAGGTCGTTCCAGCAAAGTATGATTATGGATAGTGTCATGACGTTCCTGTCAGCGAAGGATCACCGGCGGTATCTCCGGGTTGACCGGTGTGTTTTTGGCTGGCAGTTGAAAATGCGTCACTCCAAAGAATCGACGAAAGCCGACCATTCATAGTGAATTCGACTGGGCTCGCTGACGATTCACATACTGCGTTCCATTGTCTATCAGTCTGTAGCCAACAAAAAAGCAAAATCGACCGCGAAGGTTGCAAAAAACGCCGCCTTCCGTTTGGACCACGGCCCCAACCGAGGGAAGACCCCGAAAAGGATAATGGCCTCTTGGAGAAGCCGATGCGCATCGACAAGGCTTCCCCTACTCGCCGTGCAGCTATTCCACTCACGCGGTCGTCCCCGCCATGGCGACTGCGGTTTCTAGGAGCTTCCGGATCTCGCCCATCGGCAAATGCAGATTGGACTGGATATTGACGGCGATATGCTGCAGCCGCAGCCTCTCCGCCAGACGCCGAGCGCTCGAACGATCCCAGGAGCTCAAGCAAAGTTCCTCGCTAGTGAATACGTGGCGCGAGTCTTGCGCGCCAAGCACCTCCTGCACAAACACTCCGTACAGAATGAACTCCGAAAGCTCGCGTTGGCGTGTACTGATCGAAAACCAATCCCCAGCTCCAATGGAAGCGATCCGCTCGCGCATCTCCAAACACACATCACGCCGCCAAGAGACGACGTGGCCGATGAAGTCGGCGCCGAAATAGTCACGGGATGGGATTCCGAAGAGCTTCGCCGCGGTTCGGTGCCATGGCTTATGAGTGTCGAGATCTCCCATACCTGGTTCGCGCAATAACCGAACGCGCCCGTCTTGAACGATTCTGTCCGGGGTCAGAGGTCGAATGAAAAACACATCGGTATCGAGGAAAAGAAAACGTCCGCGTCTGTGATCTCGGGTGCGCTCAGTTTAATCGCCTGCTGCATGATCCAGCCGCGCACAAGGCGGCGCCAATCGGTCAGCCATATTTGCTGTCCCCGCACGAAAAAGGGAAGCAAACGGATTCGGTGGGAGAGCACATCCTCTGCGGCAATCACGGAACACCGGCTGCTTCTCAGATGCCGAAATAAGCGCTCCTCCTTTTGGCTCACAACGATGTAGTGGTGAATATCCGCCGGGCAGTGGCGATCGACGCTCTCCGCCGATAGCTCCAGCAGCGGAAGGTCTCTGGAAAAAGTGGGAGTGATGATCGCCAACTTCATATTTGCCTCAGCCCGATTTGTGCCGTCGGGCAGCCGAAATGCACTCGAAATAACTGCGCAACATCACAGCGTTTCAATGGCTTTACCGGGAGTAACGACCGATCCAAGGATTTGCTTAGCAAAACACAATCGCGAGTCTGAGATTCGAGGCCTATTTAAGCGTTTTCACTTTTTGATACCCGATTTTGTCCTCTACTCCGGATTGCCGGGTTCGCATTGATCTGGACGGAAGGGCGCGACTGAACGTAACGTTGGCCGTTTCGGTTGCGCCCGTCCTGTACTCAACCGCCGCCTCTCTTGCCGGGATGGTAGTTGAGATCATGGCTAGCAGTGCATACCACAGTACGATCGTTTGGTCCCAGTAACCGATACCGAAGAAAGCAACAGCATGCGCGAACAATGCCGCACCCATCGCCCACATGAACAGTTCTTGGCGCTTATTTCCTTCCGCGGCCCGGCGAGCCCTTCCTATATATTTGAAGGCAAACACAAGTACGGCTATGAAGCTGATCAAGGCAATCAAGCCCGACTGGTCGGCCGTGGAGACATATTGGTTAGAGAGGTCCCACATGTCCCAGCCCCACTTGCCATAATCCTTCGTGCCTATAAACGCCCAGTCCCAGAAGTGCCGGATACACTCGTCCACCAGCCTAAAGCGATGATCGGCCGCCGAGTCCCCCCGAATGCTCATCCGGTTGATCAGGGCCCAAACAGGCCCGTGCATCACGAGATGCAGGGAAACAATCAAGCCAGCTATGCCCCACCGGATAATCCGCATCTGTCGCCGCAGCGGCCATAGGCCAAGGGCCAGGAATCCCGCCAGCAGAGCCATCGTGGGAGTGCTGGATCCCGATGTGACTACGATCACAATCGCGGCGATGATTCCGACAACAGCAGATGTCCTGTATTTCTTGTCCTTCCACCATAAGCCAATGAACAAGGGTATCGATGTTGCGCCGAACATCCCCGCTAGTATTGGATGTGCGAACGTGCCCGCGGCCCGCAATCCGTTACCTCGTAGCATCTCTGTTGTCAGCCCAGAGATCTGTGCTCCTCCGAGCAGATCATAGACCGGGTTTCGGCCAGTCAATTGTTCGCAAACCATCACCCCAGCAACCAGAACCGTGACCCAGACGTAAACTCGCAGTGACCGGATCACGTCGTCTTCGTCCCGGATTAGGAAACGCAATAGGAAGTAGAGGCCGACGAGCAGGTAGATTTGCGATCCCTGAAAGACAACCTCTCCCCACGCTTGCCATAGTATTAGTCCGGCAATAGCCGTGGATGCTGTAAGTGCGATCATGGCCATGTCGAGCCGGTTGAAACCCCCGCTTACAACACTCTCCTTCTCCTTGATTCTTGCCCACAGCATCCGGACCATCCCGAAAAGCCCCAGTACCTTCAGCATCGGGAAATGAAGGCCGCCGACGACGATGATCTGGTTGGTCGGAATTAGAAGCGCAGCCAGGAAAAAAGGCACCATTGCTTTCTTGCGGGGCAGAATCAACAACAATATGCCCGCAATAAGCACGAAGGTCAGCGCGATCGGGCTGAAGACGCTCTCGGATACGCCGCCGCCGAAGCCGCCGAAGGGAATCGATGAGAGCTGCCCGGAGTTCACGAACCACTCCCGATTGCAATCGAGCGCGAGACGCCCGTCCCATGGTTGCCATGCATGTCCGAAATAGATTCCACTAGCATCCGATATTCATTGAATCGGCCGTTCATCGCTGCGAGAGCTTCGCGTTGGCTTGGCCAACGCCAGGCTTAATCGTCCTCGCCACGCTGTATCTTTGAAAATTCCAGGCCTTTTGTGGCAGAACCGACGCGGCCAATCACCCATTGTCCCTTTTCCGGATCGAACTGTTTTATCACTCGAGCTGGGTTTCCAGCGACGACAGAATAAGGAGGTATGCTTCTAGTTACGACGCAATTCGCACCGACGATTGAGTGCTTTCCTATGACGAGCTCGCCGTGGTTGCAGATGATGGCCGCGCCGAAACCAAGCCAACATCCCTCTTCGATTCTCACGGTTCCTCCCTGTGTCAAGCCTTGACTGACAATGGGGATGGTGATGTCCTCGAACGCATGGTTGTGGTCCGTAACGAGGACCGAGGGGCCGAAGAGATTGTTTCGCTCGATATGGATTTTGTTTAGAGCCAATATCGTGACGCGTTGACCCAGCATGCAGCCGTCGTCGATTAAGATTACCGGTTCACCGTGGTCGGGAAAAACCACCACGTCCACGCGAACGTTCCGCTCGAATAACACGTCGTTACCGATTCTTATGTACCCGGCGATAGACCGCCTCAGGTCGCACGAAGGGTGGGCCGAAAAACGGCGCCCTACCGATATGAATGGGTACGTCCAAGCCAACCACAGACTATGAAGTTTCTTAATCAGGCGGCGACCCTGCCAGAGAGGTCCCTCGGAATATATTCGGCCTCGTTTTCTGCCCGACTTCCCCATGGCTAATTTATGAACCTCAAATTAGTAGCGCGCAACAATAGGTTTACGCACAAGCATCACGCCGGCAAAGGCATAGGCTACGAGGCAAGCGAATACACCCAACGCAATTGTCAAAAGAGGGCCGGTCATCATTGCGATCGGTCGCGCGGCGATTAAAACGACTACGACGGTTGCCGAAGTCATTACGCCCCGGCCGAGAATTTTTCCGTAGTCAGAGATCTTGATCCCCGTTATGTGGCGCACATAGTCAAGCTGAAGCAAGAAGCCGGCTGTGATGGAAATGACGGCAGCCAATTGTGCTCCGACGGGACCCAGCGACTTCGATAATGGATACACTAAAGCCGCCATCCCGACGGCCATTGCGACGACGCATAGCCGATGCAGTTGCGGACGTCCCGCGGCATAGATCACCAACGTTATCAGACCGTTTATGATGTTGATCAAAGCGGCGCATGCCGCGAGAATCAGGGGCCCGGCTGACACAGCATAAGCCCGCCCGTAGGCGAGAGTGAGCAAGGGACCGCCGCAGAAGCACGCGAAAACCACGGCAGGCATACCGAGTAATACCACAACTTCCGTTGCCTGAAGAACGATGCGACGCATGCGAGCCTGATCTTCTTGCACATGAGATAACGCTGGCAGAAAGATTTGGCCCAGCAAACTTAGGATGAACTGGGCCGGAACTTGCGCTACCGAGACGCCCAGCACGTAGTAACCCAACGCGGTGGGGGAGATAAGTTTGCCGAGCACAAAAACATCTGCTCGCATAAAGATGAAACTTAGCGGAGCAAGTCCGAACAAGCCTTTTGAGAACCTCAGCAAATCCCGCCCGGCTGCAAAATGAGCCCTGATCCTCGGCAGATGAGGACAGACTATGTACGACATTATGCATCGCCCACCACTCTCCGCGCAGGTGCCGATAACCAGGGCCCAAACATCCCGCATGATGAATCCCAGAATGATGGTTGTTGCGACGCCGAGAATCGCACCCCCATGGGAAATGAGTGCCCAACGCCGGAACTTCATCTCCTTCATCGCAGCATAAGCCCCGGAGCTCATCGCTCCTTCGAGCACGATGCCTATGTTCGCAACCCGGAATAGGGGTGTAAGTTCATGGTTACCGTAAAACTTTGCGATCCACGGCGCGGCGGCAAACAAGGCCGCATATATCATCAGGGCGCGACCCATGGTGATCCACCACGCCGCGTTTACATACTCGGGTTCCGTGCCCCTCGGGTTTTGGATCAAGGATTCCTTGACCCCAATTTCCGAAAGCGATGTGAGGAAGGTAGCGGAAGATAAAACGAGCGCCATCATTCCGAAGGCTGAAGGCGCCAGCAAACGGGCCAAAATCATGTTCCGAAGAAATCGAAGACTCTGCTCTGACACGCTGCCAAAGCCCAGCCAAGCCCCCCCTCGAAAGACGCGAGCCCTTAGGCCGCTGCCCACGACTGATTCCACCGATCGCTTGATCTTGTTGTAGGCTTCGGACGCGTTCATGCTTTAGCTCGATCTAATCTTATAACGCTTGTATTTGCGGGCTGAGGTCTCACTCGTATCTGTTGCGTCACACGGTCTGGGTCAGCTGAGGTCTGCGGCCTAGCCAGGGAATCCAAATGCGCTGGAGTTGTTAAGGAGTGGGCCGGAAACGCTGCACTACGTTCCATGATTTCACTAGCCCGCAGAATCGCTCGGGAAGTAGCGTCGCGGTCGGGAATAGCTCCTTCAGTTCACGCTTTGTGAGGAGTCGGACCTCCTCCACGACCTCCCGGGCAGCTGCAGCATCGGCGCACGGACCGTGAGATCCGCACTTCCAACGCCGGATCATGGACACGCGCACATCGACGGGCAGCCACTGCCAACCCGGTACCTGGAAATGCGGTTCCAGCGGAAACCAGTAGTTGGGCGACTGGATCCAAAAGCATTTCCCGACTCTCTGAACTTCGGCCGCCATGAGTCGCTGGCGTTCGAAAGTGAACAGGTGCTCAATCACGGAGTTGCTGAAAACAACGTCGAAGCTGCGGTCGCCAAACTGATCGAGGCTCGTAGCGTCGCCTGCCAGCGGCCGGATGTTCTCGTAGCGTTGTTCTTCTGCCTCGGAATTCAATGTGATGATCTCGACATCGGCGCGCCCGGCCCAACCCCGAAGCTCCCAAAATGTATTGGTGCCTCCTACGTCCAGCATGCGCATCGGTCGTGGCACTGGCGCAATCCATTCTTCAAATTGACGAAAACGCCTGGCCCGAAGTTTATTTGCAAATGAGTTCGGGTTGTTGGCATTCGCGAGTCGGCCAACGATGGGGAGGGAAAGTTGCATGATAAGCAGGATCCTTCTGCGGCTGATTCGATTCCCACCGCAATTACTGCAGGATGCGGCATGCCAGGGTGCTTGCCAACATCATTCGATGTACTTAGATGATTCGGGCACAACGCTTTCGGGCTCGCGCTCCTCGGCAGATTTACTAATGGGCTGAGGGACCGAATGTTTGCCGCGACCAGCTTTCCGCTCGAACACCCGTCGTACGCGCGCTACAGCCATGCGGCCAAAGATCACCACGAACTTTGGGTCCCGCAGGAGGTAACGCCGCCACAAACGGCGAGGCTCTCTCGCCAGCCGGAATATCCACTCTGCTCCGACTTTTGAAATCCAACGTGGCGCTCGTGGAACGGTGCCTGCCACGAAGTCAAGGGACGCGCCAACCGCCAGCATGACCGTTGGCCGAAGTTGATCACGTACCAAGTCGATCCAAATCTCTTGCTTTGGCGCGCCAAGCGCCACAAGCACTATATCGGGGCGCGCTGTGCGGATTCGAGCAACGATCGGTTCATGCCGCGGCGAATCGTTTACGTCGATTTTCGGCGCATCCACACCGACGACCTGTAGCCTCGGAAGGCTTTCGTTTAACTTGCGTCGAGCGAGTTCTGCCACCCCTGGGTTTCCGCCTAAGAAGTAGACTCGCCATCCTCGTTCGGCAGCCCGCTCCAACACGAGAGGTACAAAATCCGAGCCGGAAACCTTTTCCGGCAGTGCCTCGCCTAGAAGACGCGCGGCCCAAATTAATGGCATCCCGTCCGGCAGGGCTAAGCTCACCCTCGAATAGGCGGCGCGCATACGCGGGTTATCTGCCGCCGATACGATGTGGTCAACGTTGGGAGTGAATACAGCCCCACCGTCGCCGCCCCGGACCAACTGCTCGACGATATCCAATGCCTCAGCCTCGGTAACGGCGTCGGCACGGAGTGGCCCGAAATCGACGGACCTCATGTTTTTATCTCGGAAGCTAATCTCGTTCCCATGGCTTCTCCCTGGCGAATCCGGCGTGGCCGGTCACAGGAAGGGGCAGCGATACCGCGGCACGCACAACGAAAGTTGTGAGGTTACCCTGGATTCGGGTGGGTGCCAACTGCATGCTTTTGGGGACAACGCCGACCTTGGCGTCGGACGTTTCCAATGTTGTTGGCGCACGCCCTCACCACCAATGTCCGATCTATAGTTTGGCGAGCATCGTTGACGAGACGAATCAAGCAGCTCAATCCTAGCGAATTTTCGCTGGTGCTGCCACCTAATCCGCGGCTATTCAACGGTTGCGGTCAAATCCGTGGGCGGCGCCACGGCGGTTCCCGACCCGGATGCAGCGAACACAAACTCGGTGGCCGAATATGCCGGAAACGTATAGCTGACCGTTCCCCCGCTGGCGGCGGTCGTGCTGTGGACGAGTGCGGAAGTGTTTGACCCGCTATAACTGTAGACGTCAGCCGTACCGGTCGGAGTGAATCCCGAAAGCGTCAAGGATGTCGCATAGCTGGTGGATTCTTTATTCACCACGATGACGGTCAAAGCCCCGTCGCTTGATCGCAGCGCGGCGTATATCGAAAGTTCAGGCTGATTGCTGCTGCTCGCCGTCACAGACGTGTTTCCAAATGCATCGCTCGGACCCGGCGTGGCAGCGCCATCGTAGTTGCGGTACATCGCATAGCTGAGATATTCCGGATCGCCTGTGTTCACACCATCGAACAGCGCTGCAAACTGCAAGTTCTGCTGTCCGAACGTGCCGAGCGTTTCAACCATCGCGAGAGCGTCAATTAGAGATTGTCCATGCTGGATCACGGGGAAAGAGCTGTTGTTGTAATGATTGACCTCGTATTCAGATATTCCGAATCCCTTCACGGCCGGGTAGAAGCTGCTGATGTAAGCCTGCATTCGCGGAATGAGCTCTTCATTATTACTCAGCCCTAAAGCAGAATTCTGCGCTGAATAAGACGCGAACCGCTGCGTGCTTGGATAAGAAGAGAGAGTGGGATCCCAGAGTTCGCGAATCTCATCAAAATCGTTCTGCACCGAGCTGCACGGGCCGACCCCAACATTCGGACACCCCACAACCCAGTGCTCGTCCAGCCATCCGAGTGTTTGCTTCCCGAATGTCGCGTCTGCGGAAGCGAACTGTTTCAGGTAATACACCATGGAAGGATCGGATGTGGGTGAGTTGCTCACGACACCGCCGAAGTCCAGGTAGTAGTCGCTTGGCCCGAATGTAAGAGCGCCGCTCGTATCCGCCGACACCACCGCCTGCGCGTAGGTCTCGCCATCCGAAGTAATTGTGCTGTAGCTCGCTCCCGAAGGCTGCCAGTCGTGATGCGTGTTTGACCAGCCGCCGGGCTCGTTGTCGAGCTGATACATGCAGATGCCGCCGCCCGAGCACGATCCCCACGTAGATTTTAGGTGTGCGATCCACGATTGCTCCTCGGCCTTGGAATTTGATTGGTAATTGTAAGTCAGCGTCGTGTCCGGCACCGACGCACCCGCCAAGGCTCCGGTTCCGCAACTCAAACTTCCATAGGTGAAATAGTCGCCTTCCCCGGTATATGGCGGACTGGGGTAGCTGCATAGAGGAGTTCCGCCCAATGCAATCCACGGGTTGATGGGAATCGTCACCGAAATAGAAATGCTGGGTATTGCTGCCCGCAACGCACTGATGTCGTAATCGTAGGCCTTCCCGGGCGTCGGGGTTCCTGCATTGCTGTTCACAAAAAACAGGTCATTTCCCGCATTGCTTGAGTCGGCGACATAGGAGTAGTTCGACATCGCGTCGCCACCGATGCGGAAATAGGTCGTCTGCAAACTGGCCAGGAAAGGCGTGGAAAGTGTAGTGCCGGTGGATGCTCCGAAGCCATAGATATTCGGATTGATCGAATGGTGCCCCGTGGAAGCGTTCACCGAAAGTGTGGGAGTACTTTGAGCCCGGGCCGGCGTCTGCATGGCGATCGTCAATGCCAGACCCATAAGAAAGATGCCCCCAAATTTCCTCATCGCTGCCGCTTCCCAGACCGGCTGAACTTGCCCTGGCATCGTGTTCTCCTGACCCTAGTATGGTCCGAGCCTAGCACCTCGAAGAAACCTCGGACAACTGGCCTTAGGGTCAGGTTAGATACAGGTGGGGGGGCACGTCCGACACGGATACAATTTCGTCAATCTGGAACCAGATGAAAAGGGGAGGGCGGTAAAGCAGAGACCCTACAGTCTAGCTAGTAGGCGTCATCCCCTAGCAGAACCGCACGGGGAGTTGCCATGAGGATTTTTAGATCAAGCCATATCGACCACTGGCGCACATAGTGCAAATCCAGGCGCACCATATCGTCGAAGCGAACACGGCTGCGCCCTCTAACCTGCCAAAGGCCGGTGATGCCGGGCTTGGCCTCAAGCACCCGCCGGCGGTGCCAGATGTCATACTCTTGGTACTCGTAGGCCAGCGGCGGCCGCGGTCCCACAAGAGACATATCACCTTTGAGGACGTTCAGAAACTGCGGCAGTTCGTCCATGCTCGTTCGACGAATGAGGCGGCCGATCCGCGTGACTCGCGGATCGTTTGTCATCTTGTAGACCGGCCCAGTGTCGCTGTCGGTCTTTCCGTCGTGAGCGCCACTGATAACGCGCCGCATAAACTCCTGATGAATTCTTAGATCGTTGTTAGTGTTCATGGAGCGAAACTTCAGGCACGTGAATTTCTTTCCAAACTGCCCCAGACGCTCTTGCCTGAATATGACGGGCCCTCTGGACGTGAGCTTGACAATGGCCGCAATCATCAGAAACACAGGAGCAAGGATGACCAAAGCCGTCAAGCTGCCCGCGATATCCATTGCTCGCTTCAATAGCCGCGAAACCTTTTTCGAGTCTTCTTGATGGAAGAGATCCGGGTAGAAAGTCGGATTCGCTGGGTTGCGTCGCCCCGAATCGCCTGAGTCGTCGCCGAAAACATGCATCGTCAGGTGCACGTGCGAAAGATCCGCAGGCGTCAAATGCAAAACCAGCGCCTCTCTGACTTTGTCCGCAAGTCTATTGGCGGTTGTCTCTCCGTCCAGTGTTTCGATCTCGGTGAAAATGATTCCCAGGACGAGATCCTTCTTGTACCATCCAGCAGGATCGGTTTCTCGCCGTGCCGCATTCACGGCCTTGACCACTCCCCTGAGAATTTGAGCCTTGCGGTCGGCCTTGACGGCATCCTCTGCGTCGAGAAGGAGCAACAGCAGTTTCTTGCCCGAACGCTCCGCACGCTTTCTATCCAGGCAGAGCATTCCAAGGAAAATCTCCTCGGCTAGAATCTTCTGCATCATGTCCGAGGGATTGAGGAAGGGTCGGGCGACAACGTGCGTCGGCCTGCCGTTCCCCGATGTGATGGACCTTACCTCTGGAGTCGCCGGTTTGAGATTAGTTGCCATGGGCCTAAGTTGAGCTCTCTCTTGTGAATCGGCTGCAAAGTCCAAATCGGTCAAGAAGTCGTAAAAGACGACTTAGAAGAATTAGATGATACGCCTCAGATCATCGAGACCCGAGAGCGGCACACTTACAATCAAGCTACCGCAGTTGCAGTCCCACTAAGTGAGGCCTGCACACCCATGGGGTGCAATTGCTCTTCCAATCCGATTCCCTTGAATTGCGGAACCTCCGGCTCATCGATCCCGTTCTAAGATGCTTAAAAATATAGACATACCAAGAGATGCGTGGGCCGCACTGCCCAGACCATCGCACGGTTAGGCCCACGATTCTATGAAAACATGTGCCAGGATTGTGAAATCTCATTCCCAAGCCTCCCAACCGCAATTGATAAATAAGTCTTATGGGATCAATAATTTAACATGGCTGGAAGCGGAGGATATTCGAAAAGAAAGGAAAGAACCAAGGTGGCACTCGATCTTCGGGCAACTTAGTAATCGGGGAAGTCCAGACGCCTCCGATGGCAGCCGCGGAATGTCATTTGCCTCTCTGCGCCCCCTTGCCATTCCCGGCGTCGCCAAGCAGAGAATCCCTAGCCGATATGCTTATATAAGATTGTGCCTAGCATAGAAAGAATCCTGGTCGGCGCCGTAGCAAATATCCGTTTCGCCGCCCGCGCTCCCCAGGTCGTGGCAACGGGATCAAAGATGTGCAGGCCGCTCTCTCCGGGGATGACCCTCAGATACAATAAATTTGATTCCGCAGCACCCCACCTGCTCTTGAAAGTAATCAAGCCGGTTTGATCAAAATCGGTTCGCCCGAGGTCGAAGGTTCGCAAACCGCAACTCTTAGCGTCCACTATCGAGTTCCAGTAGAGCAGATGCATGCCCCCCAGATTGTTGAAACGAATATCGGAACCGCCGTACTTGTAAACCAGGGTGTCCTTGTGGCGGATTGTGAGCATCCCCGCCACGGGCCGGCCATCCTTGGACGCGATCCGAATCTTGAGAGCCTCGCCAAAGCGTTCCATCAGGTGTTGAAACCATTTGCGAGGCTGGGGTGGAACCCTGTGGCGTTGCCGCGTAATGGCCAATAGTTGATAGAAAATATCGAAGATCGATTCCGTCGAGCCTTCTTGATAGGTCAGGCCTTCGCGTTGCGCTCGCTTTATTTTTCGTTGAATCGAGCTCTTGTGAAGATTTGCAAAAAGAGTATCAAGATCGGGCCGGAGGTCCAGTCGATGGAGGGTATATGCCGCGACCGGACGGATCAGTGGGCTCTCCATCGCTGGCGATTCGATGGGACGCATTTCTATGTACCGCCATCGTTGTTTCCGAGCTTCCTCCGCCAGAGACATAGCGAGAAACAGCAGCTCGTTGTCGTCCCGCACTAACGGTGCACAATAGTCCGAGAACGGCAGCGAAACAAGCCAACGTCCCGTCACCCAGCTATCGATCCGGCAGAACGGGATTCCGTTTTCCAAGGGCTTTCCCGGTCCCGTTGTAGTATAGACCACCGGCTCGTAGCCGTAAGTGCTGCGGAGCGCTTCGAGCCACGCGGACGAGTGGAAGATGGACGCGCCCGGGTGCCACTTCAACAGGTCTTCCCATCGAGGATCCTTGAGAGGATCAAGCTGATGAAGCTTCGCAGAAGTGCTGCGGATTTGTGGGTTTGCGACCGGTACCTGGCATATGATGTCGGGCATGATCAGAGTGTTTTCTCTCCGGTGATCGAGTGAGCGCTCTTTCCGTCTCCCGTGCACCGAAGTATCCAATTAGGGCGCCGACTATACTGCCAGCTGCAGCGGGCGAAGTTGTTGGTCGGCCTTCTCTAATCGTGTGCCAGACGATGCCCGCAGGGACGTTACCGACGACAGGTCAATCTCTACCGCCACGGAGCGGTGGAGCAGGCCAATAGAAAGCACGAGCCGGCGATCTCCCCTGAAGTCCAGGAGAAGGCCTTCACACCCCCGGAGCGGACCAGCTTCGATCCGCACCTGATCGCCCACTGCCAGAAAGGGCCACGGTTGGCGCGGGAATCCCGATGCCACTAAAGCCTGGATGGCCTGGATTTCGGACTCCTCGATTGCGACCGGTAAGCGGTTATAGCCAACTACTTGAATAACCCCCGGTGTCGTGAGAATGGGAAGCCGGTCCTGAGCGTCGAATCGGCAGAACAGGTAACCAGGAAAGAGCGGGCTTTCCGCTTCCTTGATTCGGTCTGACCAGCGCGTCCTGCGCGTGTATTGAGGCAAGAGGAACTCGTAGCCTTTACCCGCTAAGAGGCTTGCCACGCCAGACTCGTGTCGAGTGCGGACTTGCAGTGCAAACCAAGAGAATCGCTGAACGCCCGTCGTCATTTTCCCTCGTCCTCTAGCCTGTACTCGCCCTCGCTCCCTACCCCATTCATACGTTGCATGGGCGGGTTCTTGGGGTTCCCAATTAGTCTGATACCTTTCGGCCACTTGGAACGTAGCCGTAGCCCTGGTCGTAGTACGAGCCGTACAAATCGCTCTCGTCCGTCGCGTTGAGCACGACGCCGATGACATTTCGTCCGCTCAATTCCTGGCAGGCCCTCTGCGCCACTTCCAAGGGTGTTACCCCAGCCCTGACTACCAATAGTATGCCATCGCAGATCTCGGCCAGAATGCTGGCGTCCGCCACTGGAAGGCATGGAGGTGAATCGAGAAACACCCAGTCGAAAACTGGCGTCAGACGATCGAGCAGCTTCTTCAAACCGCCGCTCGATAGCAGTTCACTCGGATCGGTTACTTCATTCCCGCCTGGAATGAAGCAGAGGTTTCCCTCGTGCCCCTGCTGGATGATGGACATCTCGTCAACTTCGCCTCGCAGATAGTCGGTCAGTCCGGGTGCCGAAGGTGCGCCGAGAGGCACATGCAATCTGGCGCATCGCAGATCGGCATCAATAATCAGCGCCCGGCGGTCTGGCTGACGAACAATCGCCTGTGCAAGATTGCTCGTTACGAACGTTTTTCCCTCGGCCGGCACCGAACTCGTAATCAACACCGTACGAAGAGGCTGGCTGCTTCTCAGTTGGTAGAGACGTGATCGAAGGGTCCGAAACTGTTCTGCCCCATGTGGGCTGAGCGTTGGGTTGAGGAAAACGTTCACGTTGGGATCAGGATTCCATTGTGGATGCGCGCAACGCGCCCGCAAATCGTCGAAGCGCAGAAAGTCGGCCGAGTTCACCGCGTTGTTCGGGTTCGCGGAAACCGCTAAGGCGCCGTCGGGTGACCGCGTTGAATGGTCAGCGGTCCGAGGTTCCGCGTGAAGTGCCGGCTCCGGCGCCGCGGCGATCTCAACCGGTTGGGCTGTCGACCGCTCTTGTTCTGCCTTTTTCAACGCTTCATGGATGCGACTCATAGCTTCCTTTCGCGAGATGGCACGCCCGCGTTCACTTGGCGCAGACGCCCGAGCAGTTCATCGAGGTTCTCGAGCAACGCCTGCGTATTCGCGTTCTGCGCGGCCGGCGAGAACCCGTCCGAAACGATAGGCGCAATCTCATCGAGCTGAAACTCCCTTGCCACTTCCTCAACCAGGTGGGCCGGAATCGGCCGCAAACTGTCGACATATGCGTTGATCATCGAATGCTCGCAAAGCAGATTCACCACGCGAGGAATTCCTCGCGAATAAAGGTGCACTGTTTGGATGGCTTCCTTGGAGAAAATAGGTTCGCCATTCGCGCCGGCGATTCGCAGGCGTTCGGCGACATAACCGAATGTTTCCTCGACCGACAGGGGAGCGGTGCGGCAGCGCAGCGTGATCCGTTGGCGAAGCTGTCTGAGCGACGGAATTTTCAGTTTCTCTTCCAGTTCAGGTTGCCCTGTCAGTACGATTTGCAGCAACTTCTCGGTGGACGTCTCCAGATTCGTCAATAGGCGGATTTCTTCTAGTACCTCGGAAGAAAGATTCTGCGCCTCGTCCACGATCAGCACCGCGGTTTCGCCGGCGCGATAGCGCTCGAGCAGCCATTGGTTGAGCCGTAAGAGAACCTGGCTCTTTTCCCGCGATTCACACGGAATCTCGAAATCGGCCATCATGAAATCGAACAAATGGCTCACATCCAGACGCGAGTTGAAGATGTACGCGGTGGCCACTCTTTGTCCGTGGAGCCAATCGAGAAGACGATTGAGTAGGGTGGTTTTTCCAGTCCCCACCTCGCCGGTGAGCAGGATGAAGCCCTTGCGATTTTGTATGCCATAGGTCAGCCCCGCCAGCGCTTCCTGAATCTGATTGGTCAGGAAGAGATAGCGCGGATCCGGGTTGACATTGAACGGGCTCTCTCGCAGCCCAAAGAATCGCTGGTACATGTTTTCCTAGGCCCTCGCGCCCAATCCCATACTCGAATCAGTTGGCAGTCGCTTGTTTGGTCCCCTCGTTCCCTTGCTGGAGGCGGGTTCGATGCTTGGAACCACTGCGAGAACCGGCAGCCGGAGCGCAAACTCAACGTCTCGCTCGGACCGAAGCGACGAATCGCGCATCTCGAGAAAAAATGCCAGTCCGAGCCCTAGTCCCAGTCCTCCCGCAAGGCCACCCACTGCGAAAAGAGGCCGATTGGGAAAGGAAGGCTTCGTCGGCAGATTCGCTGGATCGAGAACGCTGAACTGCTCTCCTGCCTGCTCCTGCTGGAGTTGCTGCGCCATCTTGGCGTCGTTTTCCTTCTTCAGAAGATCGTCGAAGGAATCCTGCGCCGTTTGGTAACCACGAGTCAGCTCTTTGTATTGCTCTTCGACCACAGGGCTCGATTGGATTCGATCTTCATAAAGTTTGATCTGTTCCTTGAGGCTTTCCTCTTCCTTCGACTTTTCGGCAATCACTTGATCGTAGGAATGCACCTGTGCCCGCAGTTGCGTGATCTGAGCGGGTTCGACCATGCCCGCCCTCACTTTGGCGGGATCGGCGGTCATCTTCTCAGAACCTTCTTCCGCGATCTTCTTGCGCACCAGAGCGATGTCATTCTTGGTCTTGATAACGTCCGGGTAGTCGTCCGTGTACTTGGCTTGCAGGCTTGTCAGTTGGGTTTGCAGCGACGCAAGTTGGTCCTCGAGTGTGTTCGGGCTGGCTCCGGTTCCGTTTTGTGACGCCTGCCAGGAACCAATCTGCTGAGTCAGGAGGGACTCGGCAAAACTCTTGTCCTGCTGTGCGCGCGCGAGAGCTTGGGTCGCGGCATCAAGTTGTGAAGTCAGGCCGGTGAGAAGATTCAAGTTCGTCTGCTCTTCGTCTGGCAAAGCGTTTAAATAACGGCTCTTGAATGCGGCTAGTTTGCTGTCTTGATCGTCGAGATTCTGTTTCGCCTGGCCCACTTGTTGGGACAGGAAGTTTGTCGTCGTCTCCGAATTCTGCTGAGACACGCGGAGATTTTCCTCGATGAACATCGAAGTAATCGCCGTGCAGACTTGCTGAGCCAGCCGCGGGTCGCTCAACGTCACATTGACGAAAAATCCGGGCAGGTTGTTCACCTGTGTCTCTGCCATCGGCTGTACCGGCGTTACTTCGACGGCGTCCTGCAACCTCTCAACCAGGGCGTCCATGGAAACGCGATTAATATCGTTCGAATAAAGGCCGAACTGTCGAATGATCGGTTCCAGGCGGGTTCGGCTCAAAATCTGCTGCTTCATGCTCGCCAATCGCTCGCTTGCATCGGTTGTGTTTACCGGTTCGACGATCTTGCTGGAGACGGTCGGCGGCTGTACCAATACCAGCGTTTGCGATTTGTACTTCGCGGGAAGAATCTTGGCTACGGCATAGGCCAGCGGAGGGCCAATGACCATCAGCGTAAGGATCAAGACCCACCGTCTTCGCAGAATCGTGATGTAATCGGCCGGTGTCAACTCGCGCCCAGTCATTCCGATGTCTCCTTGTTCGCCACGCTCTCGTGCTGCCGATTCTTCTTCACTAAAACAAAAGAGGCCGTTCGTGCCAACCCACCCCGATGGAGATCAGATTGCGCATCACGTTCAAGCCGCAGACGGTTCCGATACAAAAGGAGCTGTTCGCGTTCTGGTACTGCATCTGATAAGAAAAAGTCAGGCCGAGCGTTCTGCCCAACGGATGACTGAACGTGGCACCAGCAAACCAATAATCGTAGATTTGGTTTGTAGGTGTCGTGGATGTGATCGCCAGCCCGTTGCTTCGCGAATAGCCGGCCGTTACTCCGCTCGAGAAAGTTCGCGACATCTGCCGCGTCACCGAGCCCGAAACGACATCTCCCACGGAGCCCCCGAGTACTCCCGATCCCGCGTTCACTCCGTGGACATAGGAAAGCCCTATTCCAGTGCGGCGCAACTGGTATTGCAAGTTCGTGTTCAGGGACCAGTACAAATTCTCCGAGGAACCCGCGGTCGACGTTCCGCTCCCGCTCCCCCCTGATGTTGTGCCGGCCGTGATGGGAATGCGAGACAACGCGATCTCTGGCCCCGCCGCGATCTGAAAAGCGAGCCTTCCGGTGACCCGTCGCGCGTAAGATGCCTGAATTGTGTGGTCGTCGATCGATTGATTGAAGTTGCTGTAGCGAAACGCAGTGAACGTGTAGAGCACGGCGACCGTATCTTTGCGCGTCAGCTGATAGTTGTATCCCCCTCGGAAACTTGCGTCCGAAGAGTTTAGTAGGTCGCTGTCGGAATAATGCAGCAATGAATAACCCCCGACGAACGTCAGCGACGCACGCGGCGTTAAGTTCACATCCGCTTCCACGGCAAATGCGTTCGCGATGTTTTGACCGATCCCCGTCAGGATTGTCTGCCCAGGCGCGCCAAACGCAGTTCCTAAGCCGACCGAGCCGCCTGTCGAAGACCCGAGGTCTCCCAATCCCCCGAAACCGAAAGACGCCTGGGGCAAATAATTCAAATTGTCCAAGAAGGAGAGTGTCCACCGGCGAAATGACAGCTTATCCACGACCCCCAGTTGCTGTATGACTCCGTCGGGTACATTCCCCTCGCTCGATATCATCCCCCCGCCCAGGTACGTCAACGTCAGCTGAGAGTTTCCCGAAATTTGATGAACGTCCACTCCGCCTGAGAACGAAGCCCACGTGCCCCACCCGCTCCCATTGGGACTCTCTTGAGGATTCGAATCAAATGTGCCGGTTATGTCGACGCGCGGTTGCCAATAGCTATGATTATTCTCGAAACTCCCCACCGTCAGATTCTGCACTCCTGAAAGTGGCAGCGTGTCTGGAACGAGTGGTTGGGTTTCTTCATCCGAATCGGCGCCGGCCTGAGACGCGAGAGGTGAACGGTACGCCGGTATGGGCGCTGTTGCTTGTCCCTCGTCCTGCTGATCCGGGGTTGTCTGTTCCTGATCTTGTTGCCCTTGTGTCTGCTGGGCCTGAGCGGTCGTTTGCCCGGCGCTCGCCATCAAAATGAGCAGCAGGACGCCGCCTAGCGTGGCTACCGGCGATCTGTGACGTAGGATAAACATTTTCTTCCCTATGGCACCACGATCTGATCGCCGGCCATCAGGACAATGTTCTGCTCCGGGCTCTTGCCCTTCACCACTTCCTTGTAGTTGAAGGGAAACTTCTCTTGCTTTCCGCCCTCGCCTCGCAATACATAGATCTTCTTCATGTTGGCGAATTGAGTGAACCCTCCCGCGCTGGAGAGGGCCTGCAGTACTGTCATGCCCGGCAGCAGCGGATAGGCACCCGGCCGCACCATCTCCCCAAGGATGTACACGCGCTGGCTATTGATCTGGGTCACGATTACGGTTACCTGGGGATCGGTTATGAATTTCTTAAGAGCCGTCGTGATCTTTTCCGAAAGTTGTGTCGGCGTCAGTCCGGCAGCTTGAACGTCGTTCAGCAGCGGCAACGATATCTTGCCGTCGGGCCGCACCGGCACCGATCTCGTGAGTTCCGTTTCCTTCCACACGTCGATATCGAGCACGTCCTGCGGGCCGATCACGTAATTCGGATCTGCCGTCGCCGGAGCTTTCGCCTCTGCCGTTGATTGCTGCTTTGTGTCTTGTGCTCGTGCCGTTGCCGCCGTCATCGATAGCGCCAGCACGGCCCACAAAGCTAGTTGTCTCGCCATGGTTCTCTGACTGGTTTTGTTAATTTGCTTCAGCATCTTGCAATCCGATCTGCTTCAGTTTATACAGCAAAGATTTGTAGCTGATCTGCAATTCGCGTGCGGCCCGCTTCCGGTTCCAACGCGTTCGTTCGAGTGCTCTCAAGATCAGTTCCCGCTCGGCTTCGCGCGATGCGGCTTTGGCTGCCGCCTTCAGAGAATCTGTATGCGGTGTGCTATTGCCGCGGCGCCTCTCCGATGGCCCTGCTGCGAGTTCGGCCACCGACAAATCCTCATCGCCCAGGGCCACGATATTCTTCACCACGTTCTCGAGTTGCCGGATGTTTCCGGGCCAGTTGTATTCCAGAAAAATCTGCAGAGTTCGCGAACTCAGCGTTCGCCTCGGTCGCCCGAAGAGCGTCGCGTGCTTGACCATGAAGAATTCCGTGAGCGCCGCGATATCCTTCTTCCGTTCCCGCAACGGAGGCAGGCGCAGGCACACACCGTTTATGCGGTAAAAGAGTTCGCTCCGAAATCGTCCCGCGCACATTTCCTCGTCCAGATTCCGGCTGGTGGTCGAAATCACTCGCGCCGTCAGCGTTTTTGGACGCGGATGCTCGTCGCCGTCCGGGAACGAATGCAGAAGATAACGTTGGCAGGCTGTGTCCAGTTCGCTGACCTCATCGAAGAGCACGGTACCGACGGCTCGACTCCCATGCCCTTCGAGCTCGGCGGCAAATTCCTCGATCTTCATCGACGCGCAAGCGATCTTCGCCATTTCCTCATCGGCGCGCAAAGACAGAAGATGAATCCTCTGCGCGAACATCTGTTTCCCGCTGCCGCTTTCTCCCACCACCAGCACCGGTATGTTGGTCCGCGCGATGTCCCCGATCACGCTCTCGAGGGTCAGCATCGCCGGGCTAAGGCCTCGAACGAATGCTTCGCCCTGCCCGTTCGCGACACCCAAACCGTAGATTTGTACGTCTTCCAGTCTAGATCCCATCAACCTCTCGCCTTGTTGTTCCTGCGCCCGACCACTGCGCGACCGTCTGGTGCAATATTGTGGCCACCACGCGCGTCTCCATCCCGCTCTGAAGCATCCTGGAAGGCTCGCGTATTCAATAACATAAGTGGGGGCGCTCGGATGGCCCTCCCGAACCCATCCCGAACGTCCTGAGGCTGTTCCATCTAAGAGCAAAATTCTTCCACTACTATGCCAAACAACTGGAAACATTATACTTAATAATCGACTCCAAAATCGAAAGCGCGGACCTCGCCGGTTTTTTCGGCATTGTATGCTGATTTATGGGGCAAAAAGAGGAAAATTATTGCCCATATTTGGTGCCTGGAAAACCACCCGTATTCCTTGAACACCTGCCTCGTCGGACGCTAGATTGCTTGCTTCTCGGTGTTGCATAATGCCCGAAGGCCGGACGCCGTGAATTCGCGTCCGCGAAGGGAAACTCCGCGAATGACCCGCGCGCTAGACGCGAACTTGGACAAAAGAGTCCTACTGGGAACTGTCTTCCTCCCGATATTTCTTGCGGCCGTCGTGGCGGCGCTTGGGGGCTGCTCTCGGAATCCCCAGGTCCTCAAGCAAAGATATCTCGATAAGGGCGAAGCCTACGCTGAGAAAGGGAAATGCGCGGAAGCCGAAATTGAGTTTCAAAACGCCATCCAGATCGATTCACAATTCGAGCCAGCGCATTACCAGCTCGGCCTTTGTTACCTGAAAGAGGGTGTCTTCCAGCGTGCCTACCTCGAACTCGCTCGGGCAGTCCAAATCTCCCCCGGCGATTTGAACGCGCAAATTGAACTTGCCGATCTACTCCTCGCCGGCCGGAAGCCTGCCGACGCGCGCGATCATGCAGAACTTGTTCTCAAGAGTGATCCGCAAAACGTGCAAGCCGAAGTCGTTATTTCGGAGGCTGACGCTGCTCTGGGGGACGTCGCCAAAGCGATCGATGAAGCTCAGAAGGCCATTCAGTTGGATGCCAATCGGTCGGCATCCTACATGAATCTCGCGGTGCTTCAGGAACGGAATAACGACTTCGTTGATGCCGAGCAAAACCTCAAGAAGGCTCTCGTGCTGGATCCGAAATCTGCTCCCGCCGCGCTTGCCGCCGGTCAACTTTATGAATCACAAAAGCGTTGGCAAGAAGCCGAGCGGCAGTTTCAAGCAGCAATTGCTCTCGAACCGGGCAACCCGGCACTGCGCGCGACTCTCGCCCGTCTTTACTTAAGTGAAGGTCGAAAGGATCTGGCCGAGCAGTCGCTCCGGGACGCCAAGACTTCGGCCGCACTCAAGGACAACCCTGCTGGCTATCGCCTGCTGGGTGACTTTTATCTGTCGCAGGGAGATCTCGACAAAGCTTCCGCTGAATTCGCTTCATTATATGCCGCGCATCCGACGGATCTGGTGGTTGCGAGAGGCTACGCCGGAGTCCTTATTTTGCAAAACCATATCGACGACGCGGCTAACGTCGATGATGCCATTCTGAAAAGCTTTCCAGCCGACTACGAAGCCCAAGTCCTCCACGGCCAGATTTTGACGCGTCAGGGCAAGCCAAACGACGCGATTCCTGTTCTTGAGGCTGCCGTGAAATCGGCTCCGGACAACGCCGCGGGCCACTATTACCTGGGTCTTGCCTACGCGGCGGTTTCGAATTTCGGGCAGGCTCAATACCACTGGCTAGAGGCGGCGCGGCTGCGTCCGGATATGCCTGAGCCGGAGCGCGCCATCGCCGCCTACGCGGCCCAATCCGGCAATACGGCCCTTTTGATTGATAGCAGCGAACAGTTGATCAAAATCGAGCCGCGTTCTCCCGAAGGCTACCTCTACCACGCGAGTGCTGTCTATTCGAAGGGAGATCAGGCTGGCGCGGAACAAGATTTGAAAAAGGCCATGGAAATTGCCCCTCAGAGCCCGGTCGTGTACGAGCGCATGGGTGATTTGCGTTTGACGCAAAAGCAGTTCGCCGAAGCCGCCAAACTCTATAACCAAGCGTTGAGCCTTGATCCTGCATCGAGCGCCGCTCTTACGGGGCTCGTCAATATCGACCTGCTGCAGAAACAGCCGGCGCAAGCCTTGCGCCTCGTTCAGGATCAGATTGTCCGCGTTCCGGGCAATAGCAGCCTTTATTTCCTGCTCGGGGAGGTTGAGCTTCGCAATCAGGACTCGGCCAAGGCGGAGGATGCCCTCCAAAAGGCCGTCGATCTTGATAAGAATAGCGTCGGCGCGTTCGCATTACTTGCCCAAGTGCAGGTTGCGCGCGGATCGGTGGATCAGGCCATCGCCAACTACCAGCATGCCATCGCCTCCAATCCTCGAGCGCTTCAGCTCTACGTGGCGGAAGCCATCCTCTTCGAAGGGCGCGGTGAGTGGCAAAAGGCGCAAGACCTGTATCAGCAAGCTCTGCAAATCCAGCCCGACTACCCAGCGGCGGCCAACAATCTGGCCTATCTGATGCTCGAACACGGCGGCAATATCAATGTCGCGCTCTCTCTCGCACAGACGGGACGCCGTGGCTTGCCGAATTCGCCGAGCACCGCGGACACGCTAGGATGGGCTTACTATCATCAGGGTGTCTACAACGCCGCCATCGACATGCTCCAACAGGCCGCAAAGGCCGAGCCGAAGAATCCCAATTTTCACTACCATCTCGGCATGGCCTATGAGAAATCGAACGACCATGCCCAGGCAAAAAAGCAACTCGAAGACACGCTTCAGATCAACCCGAATTACGCCCACGCCGACGACATCCGCAAGGTTCTTTCCGGCTCTCCCGCCGCAAACTGAAGAGTTATCGCCCAAGATACGCTCTGCGCTTTGATCGCGACCAAACAGTTTCCATATTGACCGTGTTTAATGACCATAGTAAGGTGGACTAGTCATGATAAGGCGCCCTTTCAAGCATAAGAAGCCAGACAATCAAGTCGCCATCTCTGAGTTTAAGGCGAAGTGTTTGTCGCTCTTGGATGAAGTCAGCAAGACGAAGTCCCCGCTGCGGGTGACCAAGCACGGCAGAGCGATCGCAGACGTCGTCCCGCCACGTCCGGGGCCCGCCGAAGCGGATTGGCTGGGCTCGATGTCCGACAGTACCGAGCTTATAGGCGATATCCTCTCTCCCGTCATCGATCTCGGAGAGATTGAGGCCGCGGAAAGTTGAAACTTCTCCTCGACACTCACATTTGGCTTTGGAGTCTGGCGGATCCTGGCCGCCTTTCCCGGCGGATTCGGCAAGAGCTCAGAGATGAAGGCAACGAACTCTGGCTGTCGCCGGTAAGCACCTGGGAAACGCTATTGTTGAACGCCAGAGGGCGAGTACACTTGCGCGGAGACTTGGAAGATTGGGTGGCGAGTGCAACGAGGCATTTTCGCGAGGCGCCGCTGACCCATGAAATTGTCCTGACAGCGATGGAGTTGCCGCTGCCTCATCCTGATCCCGCCGACCGTTTCCTGGCGGCCACCGCCGCGGTGCTTGGTCTGACGCTGATTACTGCCGATCGGCGGTTGCTCGGACTTGGCGCCATCGCGACCCTGGCAAACCGCTAGCGCTGCCGCCAGATCGGCAGGGCCGGGATGCAAGCCTCTGGAATAGTTCCTCCCTGTAGGTCTATTATTCTGGACACGTTAAACAAGGATGTCCGGCGAGCGGCCCTCGCTCCAGACGAAAAGGGATCAAGGGGGAATCATGAGAGTGATCGACGAAAACACAATCACCGACGTGGCGCTCGACCAGATGTCATCCACTCCGGATCCGCGCCTCAGGGAAATCATGTCCGCCCTCGTGCGTCACCTCCATGCGTTCACGCGGGAGGTCGATCTCACCCCGGAGGAGTGGCTTGAAGGAATCCGGTTCCTCACTGCGGTTGGCCAGACGTGCACCGCGCATCGCCAGGAATTCATTCTTCTCTCAGATACGCTCGGGTTGAGCTCCCTCGTCAACGCGCTGCATGATAAGCGGGGGGTCGAGGCAGCGACAAAGTCGAGCCTTCTCGGACCCTTCTACCGCCAGGACGCTCCCATGATGGAGTTAGGCTCTTCGATCGTTTCGCAAGGCGCCGGTTCCGAGGTCGTGATTCATGGATACGTCCGGAACTCTGCCGGGCAAGCGATTCCCAACGCCTTGGTGCAGATTTGGGAGCCGGATGAAACGGGCAACTACGACCTGCAGAAACACGATCCTTCTGTGATGGACTTGCGCGGTTGTTTCCATGCCGATTCCGAGGGCCGCTACTACCTGCGCGGTGTCTGCCCGACGGGTTACATGATTCCGATGGATGGCCCGGTCGGAGACATGATCCGCGCGCAAAAACGTCACGGCTATCGCCCCGCCCATATTCACTTTGTGATTGGCGCCCCCGGGTATCGCGAGCTTGTCACCGCCCTCTATATCAGCGGCGACGAGCACATCGATTCCGACACCGTCTTCGGCGTCAGCGATTCGCTCGTCACTTCGGTTAACAACAATGATCCCTCTTCGCCGTTTCCGAATCTGCCCAGCATCCGATATGATTTCAAGCTCGCGAAAGCATCAACGAAAGATCATTCGGGCCGCGTCGGAGCAGACCCCTCGCAGATCACTGGCAAGGAGACTTCGCGGGCCGGCGCCTGATTGATTTTGGAATCTGCCGGGACTCTTCTATAATCGAGTGTTTGGAAGATGTGAAGGGACTTCGCCGATACCGACATGTTGAAAACGATTCAGCAACGGGATAAGGATGGAAAGCGCTGGGTAAAGATCGCCATGACCATTTTCCTCGGTCTGATCTGCCTCAGCATGTTGACCTATCTCATCCCGGGATTGATGAGTGGCTCTGTTGGCGGCGCGAATCCCGATGCAGTCGCTTCGATCGATGGCCACTCCATCACGGTGGATGATTTCCAGCGTGAGTTCACGCAGGCAACTCAGAGCCAATCCATCCCCGCCATGATGCGCGGCATTTACGCGCAACAGATACTCGATCAGATGATTTTCCAGCAGGCCCTCGATTATGAGGCGACTCGCCTGGGCCTCCAAGTCACGCCCGAAGAGCAGACGGAACGCCTCAAGGAAATCCTCCCGGCTGCTTGGGTTGGCGGCGTCTGGCAAAAGGATCGCTACGTCGATGAAGTCCAACAGCGGACCGGGATGTCCGTGCCGCAATTCGAAAATGCGATTCGCGACGACATGCTGCAACAGAAGTTCCGCCAGCTGATCACCGACGGCATTACCGTCAGCCCCGCCGAAGTCGCGCAGGAATTCCGCTGGCGCAATGAAAAAGTGGCAATCGATTACGCGTTGATTAAGCCGTCGGATCTGGCCGGCACGATCCACCCGTCGGATGCCGATCTGGCAGCCTGGTTCGCGAAAAACGCCTCGCGTTACCAGATTCCGGAAAAACGTTCGGGAAGCTACGCTTTGCTCGATCTTGCGAAGCTCCGCGCGAACACGCAAGTGAGCGACGATGCCCTGCGCGCCTATTACAACGCGAACATCAGCCAATACAAGGTCGAAAACCGCGTCCATGTCGAGCATATCCTGTTCAAGACCGTCGGCAAGACGGACGCCGAGATCGCCGAAATTCGGAAAAAGGCGGAAGACGTCCTAAAGCAGGCGAAGCACGGCGCCAATTTCGAAGACCTCGCGAAGAAATACTCCGAGGACGACGCCACCAAACCCAAAGGCGGCGATCTGGGCTGGATCGTCGAAGGGCAAACCGTTCCCGAGTTTCAACAGGCCGCTTTCAGCCTCCCCAAGGGCGCTATCTCGGATCTGGTGAAGACGCAGTACGGCTTCCATATCATCAAGGTTATCGATCACGAGAACGCGCATACGAAGAGCTTTGAAGAAGTCCGCGATTCGATCCTGCAGCCGATGCTCGACGAGAAGGTAAACAACGACGCGAATAACATCTCCGATCAGATGGCCGCCGCCGTCCGCCAATCCGACCGCCAACCTCTCGATGACTTGGCAAAGAAGTTCAATCTCGAAACCGGTGACATCCCTCCCATCGCTGCAACAGAGCCGGTAGGACCCCTCGGCAACGCGCCGGCCCTGGATCAGGCTCTATTCCAGATGAACCCCGGCGAAATTAGCCAGCCGATTCAGGTCGACAAGGGTTTCGTGATCGTTACCGTGAAGAATATTCTTCCGGCGCATCAGGCCACTCTTGCCGAGGTGCACGACCGGGTTCTCGCCGACTACCAGCACGAGAAATCCATCGATCTCGCCCAGGAGCGGGCCCAGGAACTTGCCAAGAGTGCCCAAGGCGGCGAAAACTTCGATCAGGCGGCCAAAGCGCTCGGCTTAACCGTGAAAACATCCGATCCGTTCGCACGGTCCGGTTCGATTCCGGACGTGGGCACCGGCAAGCAACTCGAGGCCGCCTTCGATATGGCCGTCGGACAGGTGAGTCCAGCCTCCAAGGTGGAGGACAACTGGGTCGTCTATCGCGTCGCCTCGCACGATGCGCCGGATCTCACCGAACTCGCAAAACAAAAAGACACCATCGAGCAGCAGCTCCTGCAAACCAAGCAGAATGCTGCGTTCGAAGCTTTCCACACCGCTCTCGTTAATCGCTTGGAGAAGGATGGGAAACTCATCATCAACAGCGACGCGATGAACCGCATCGTACACGCGAGCTAGCGATTTTCTCCCGTAAGTTATAGTAAAATATGTACTTAAGTACGGTATTGCCCGCCCCCCACCAACTCAGCTAGAATCGGTCTTTCCGCAGAGCCTGCCCCGAAGCCAGCGGGGTTCTGACGCGCATGGGCGGGAGTCCTCCCCCGACCTGCAAAACGCACGGCCGCACAAAGCAGTCCTTTCCTGAGGAGAATTTCGATGCCGATGAAGAGGTCAAAATCGCGCAGGCTTCAAGTTTTGCCTGGACCAGGGAGTGTCCGCCGCCCGTCTCGTCGAGGCGCACCCGGGGTTTCAGGGGGTAGCACCAAGGTGAGGAGCACGATGTCTATGAAGAGCCCGACCGGAATGAGTGACTATTTGTGCGCCATCGAAAGGAACCAGAACGGCAAGTACAACGTGCGCATCCGGGCAGTTTTCGCAGGGCAGGCCGGTTGGAGTATCACCCTCTATTTCCTCGCTTCGTCTTTCAACGCGGCGATGAAGAAGCTCGAAGAATCGCTGCAGCTCCTGCAGAAGAATGAGGAGCGACTGCGTTTCTGGAGCATCGAGCGGAGCGACGATCCAAACGTTGCGGGCGATTTGCTGCAGGAATCCGGTCTGTGGCTCGACCGGCGCCGGGAGTTTCCGCGCAAGATGGCCGAGCTAAGCGTCGCTCGCGGGCGAGCGGTTCCGGCCTCGATGCTCGCGTCGTTGCGGCGCACCCTTGCGGACTCCGTCGCCGACGAGCGGCCGGTTCATTTCCGCGACCGGGCCGCGCTTGCCGGCGACTGATCGCGCTTCGACTACTTGCCGCGAAGAAGAACCTCGCCGTGACCAACAACCACGTCGTTGAGTGAAAGTCGGTATTTGTAGGAGCCCGGATTCAGGCCGGCGCGAGGGGTTCCGCTCGAGAGGCGGACGCCAGGCGGCGCCTGGAATATGTTGGAAGCGAACGGGCAGCGCTGCGGGTCGAATTCGATCTTGATGTTGCCCACGTTCGAAAACCAGGTCACCTGATCGCCCGCGTCGAGCGCCACTACCTCAGGAATCACTCCCACCATCACGATTTTTTCAGCGGCCACTCATTTTTCCTGTCTTCGAGCTTCAGGCGATTTCGCGCACCGCAGCCGAGATATGCCGGGCCGAGATTCCAAACGCATCGACCAGTTCTTCGGGCTTGCCGGAATGCGGCATGCCGTTGACGGCAAGCAGCTTCGATTTCGACGGCGCCACACCCGCTTGCGCCAGCGCCGAAAGCACGGCCTCGCCCAGCCCACCCTCGGGCCAGTGGTCTTCCACTGTGACCAGTTTTCCGTTGGTGGCGCCGATTTCCCGGGCCAGCGCCTTGCCGTCGATCGGCTTCACGCAATAGAGGTCGATCACGCGGATCGCCGTGCCCTGCGCCTTCAATTCGTCCGCGGCCTTCAACGCTTCATGCAGCGTGATGCCCGCTCCGATCACCGTCACCTTGTCTTGCGCGCTTTGGCGTACGATTTTGAATCCGGGCACCGGAAACTTTTCGTCCTTCGAATACAGAATCGCCGTCTTCGGCCGCGAGGTGCGCAAGTAGTTGATCCCGGGGCGCCGCGCCATCACTTCCGTGAGGCGCTCGGCAGAGACAGCGTCGCTCGGGTAGAAAACTGTCGAGCCGTGGACGGCGCGAAACATCGCGAGATCCTCCAGCGCCATCTGCGACGGGCCGTCCTCTCCGATCGAAACGCCACAGTGCGACCCGCACAGGTTGATATTGCTTCGGCTGATCGCCGCCATGCGCACTTGGTCGAAAGCGCGCGAGAGGAAACACGCAAACGTATCGACGAATGGAACCTTGCCGCGCGCGGCAAGGCCGACAGCGACGCTGACCATGTTCTGCTCGGCGATGTAGCCCTGAAAAAAGTGGTCGGGAAACGCATCCTGGAAGATCTCGGAGAACGTGGAGTTCTTCACATCGGCCGAAATTGCCACGAGGTGCGGATTCACCGCGCCAAGCCGCTTGAGAGCAAATCCGTACGCCTCGCGCGTCGCGACGGGCTTTCCGTCCGCGTAGTCCGGCGCGGCTGGCGCGGGGAAATCCGGAGGCTCGGGCAGGGAAGTCCTGGCATAGGATTTTCCCGGGTCGGGCGGAACGTTGATGGTCTCGCCGATTTCCTTCAGCGCGATTGCCAGCTCGTCCTTCGAAAATGCTTTCCCGTGCCAATGCTCCTTGCCGGCGCAAAAGCTGATCCCATGACCTTTGATGGTGCGCGCGAGAATCGCCTGCGGCCGGCCCTTTGTTGCTTTGGCGCGATCGATGGCGGCGAGTACGGCGGCCACATCGTGCCCGTCGATCACCTCAGTGGCAAATCCTTCCGCTTCGAACTTCTTGCGATAGACCTCCATGTCGTGCTGATACATGGTGGGCTGGCTCTGGCCGAGCGCGTTCACGTCAGCGAACACGGTAATGTTGTCGAGCTTGTAGTACCCGACGAATTCCGCAGCTTCCCAGATCTGGCCCTCGGCCATTTCGCCGTCGCCGAGCAGCACGTAGACGCGCGTCGGGCTTTTATCCATGCGCGCGCCAATCGCGAGTCCCGCGCCAACCGACAGCCCCTGGCCGAGCGACCCGGTGGCGGCGTCGACGCCGGGAATGCGCGGCGTGGGATGGCCTTCGAGTTCGCTCGAAAATTGCCGCAGCGTCATCACGCGCGATTCGGGGAAAACGCCCGCTTCCGCCAAAGCCGCGTAGAGAATAGGAGCAGCGTGCCCCTTGGACAACACGAAGCGATCCGAATCATTCGAGTTGGGATTCTTCGGGTCGAGTTTCATCGCGTAGAAGAAAATTCCGGCCATCAGCTCAGCGGCCGAAAGGCAGGAAGTTGGGTGTCCCGATCCGGCGGCGGTCGTGGACATCATTGAGAGGATGGAGAGCCTGCGCGCTTTCTCTTTGATCGCATCGATCGTGGAAGCGGAGGGTCCTGCTGACGAGGTAACGCTCATCGGGATGGCTCCTTTGCGGGCGTCGGTTTCGAGAGGAGAATCTTACCCTGTTCCGAGCTGGTCCGCGAGGCGCAATCCGGCGTCTCGGGAGTCAGTGGGATAAGCAATCGGGGGCGTTTCCCTGGCGCGCTGACCGTTGTCGCTTTCGACCTCAAATTCCGACGCTCCGACTTCCATCTCAGGCTGGCACGTTGCCGGCGAGAGCGCAAGAGGGCAGTTGCCCGGAAATCTTTGCGGCGGCATATGTTTGCCCTGCACGAAGGGCCGCCGATGTGGGCACGTGGGTGAAATGCTGTATTCTGTAATGTGGAACAAGTTGAGATAGTCGAGAAAATAGTGAAGGCGAGCCCCACAGCAGCCACGGAATGGAGCAATCGTTCATCGGCGCGTGTCGAGCCTTGGGCCGAGAAGCGCTTTTCTCTTGCCAACTTGCTATTGGATTTGGTCAAGAACTCCTGGGCTTGGCTTCACCTGCTGAGCCTCGATGCTCCGCTCGTCGCGGTCTTGTGGCAGCTGCTTTTCGCGAAGGCCTTGCGCGTGCATCTGGCGCCGGTCGTCACGCTCGTCACGGCCTTGGTGATCTGGCTGATCTATGTTGCCGACCGGATTCTGGATAGCTACCCGGCGGAAGAGGGCCCCGAAGAAGCGCTGCGCCATCGATTTTATCGGGCGCACCGCATGGCGTTTTTGCCGGCATTTTTTACCACACTTCTGGTGACGGGCTGGATGGCATTCGCCGATCTTGGATTCAAGACGTGGCGCAACGGATTGCTGCTCGCGGCGATTGTGGGCGCATATTTTGGGGTCGTTCACGTATTGGGAGGCTGGGCGCGAAAATGGTTTCCGAAAGAGATCGCGGTGGCGATTCTGTTTGGCATCGGGACATTCATGCCCGTCGGCGTACACGTCCAACCACTCCATTTCAGGTTTCTGCTGCCCTTCGTGCTGTTTCTCCTTGTGCTGTGGATGAACACTCTGATCATCGAATACTCGGAATGGGTGAAGCTGCGCGGCCGCGCCGCGGGTCGCCCGCACGAGTCGACAATTCTTGTGGGAACACACTTGGCGGCGTTCGGCGCGGGAGTGGGAGTCCTGGCGCTCTGCGCAATTGCGAGCGGATGGTTCCCGTTGGCCCCGCCGATTCTGCTGGCCGAGGGACTTAGCGCGCTCGGGCTCGGGATGCTTGGTTGGCAGTGGAGAAGAATCTCGTCCTATGCTGTGAGAGTCGCCGCGGATGTACTGCTCCTGACGCCACTGCTGTTGCTCCTCCTCGGCAGGCGCTGAAGGTCGCGGGAACTTTAATGCAAAATCATCGCCTTGGGATTAGCAGCGAAGATACGCGTGCCCGAAGCGCCCGGCCGGCGCGGCTGAGGAGCTGGGGGTATCTAAATCGAAATATGCGCTTGGGGAAAGTGGGTTGGAAAGTAATTTTGCGTCTTAGAATCAGCCACATCAAAGCGGATACGGGCGTCGCTGTTTCCGCTGTGGCGTGACGAAAGCTCTCAGAGGCGTTGATATCGGGCTGGGGTGAGGCTGATGAACCGTAAACTTGTGCTCGCCGCGTTGGCGATTTTCGCAGTAGCGCTGATCTTGGCATTCCGCCACACCTCATCCGTTCATGCTGCCCAGGAGGACCGAAATAAGAGAATTCTGATCGTCGGTCCCATCGACGAAAACAATCTCGTCAGGCTCATCGGCAATACCCGCCCGGAAGCGAATACCGCGAATGATCGCGGTCCCGTGAATGACGGATTCCCGATGGAGCATATGCTCCTGCAATTGAAACGAGCGCCCGAGCAGGAAGCAGCGCTCGATGAGTACATCAGCGGACTCACTGACAAGTCGTCGCCGAATTACCACCAGTGGTTGACGCCCGCACAGCTCGGAGAGACCTACGGTCCCTCCCAAGCGGACATCGAGAGGGTGACGGCCTGGCTCGAGTCGCACGGTTTCACGGTCAACTACACCTATCCAAGTGGCATGGTGATGGATTTTTCCGGCACTGCGGGCGAAATCCGCGACGCGTTTCACACCGGAATTCATTACCTGGACGTGCATGGCAAGACTCATTACGCCAACATGAGTGATCCGCAAATTCCCGCGGCCCTTGCTCCGGTCGTTGTTGGCGTCGTCTCGATGCACAATTTTGCGCCCCGCTCGATGGCCGTGCCGCGCACGAATTTCACGTTCTCGGGTTGCGGCGGCACTTGCTACGCGCTGGTTCCCGGCGATATCGGGACCATCTACAATTTCAATCCGTTATTTGCGCAAAACATCCTGGGGCAGGGTCAAACGATCGCGGTCGTCGAGGATAGCGACACGTATAGCAACGATCCAGCGGTGTATCGCGCCACATTCCTCGGCAAGTACTCCGGCACTCAGACGACCACGCACCCCAACTCCGGTGGCAACTGCACCGATCCAAGCACCAATGCGGCCGATGCCGAAGCCGACTTGGATGCCGAAATCGCCGCCGCCGCTGCGCCGGACGCCACGATTGAGATCGCGACGTGCGCGGACACTACGACATTCGGCGGCTTGATTGCCATTGAGAACCTTGTCAGTGCAGGGAGCCCACCCGCGATCATCAGCATGAGCTACGGCGAGTGCGAAGTGGTGAACGGTGCGACATCAAACACCGCGTTTAGCAGCGCGTTCCAGTCCGCAGCGGCTTCCGGGGTTTCTGTTTTCGTTTCGTCGGGCGATTCGGGAGCGTCCAGCTGCGCCCCGGATTTCTTCGCGGGCGCGTCCACATGGGCGTATCCGGGCATTGGCGTGACGGGCTGGGGAGAATCGGCATACAACGTCTCCGTGGGCGGCACGGATTACGAAGATACTTACAACGCCGCCGAGGGTGGCGCTTCGGTCAGCACCTATTGGGGCGCGATAAACACGCCCGCCGATGGTTCTGCAAGATCCTACATTCCCGAGATCCCGTGGAACGACTCCTGCGCCAGTTGGCTCGTTCTGAATCTCGAAGGCTATACGGCGTCGTACGGCACGGCCGGCTTCTGTAACAGCACGACGGCTACAACGAAGGACGCGTTTCTCTCAACGGCCGCGGGAAGCGGCGGCCCGAGCGGCTGCGCCACCGGGACGTCGGCTAATCCCGGCCAGGCTCTCGTCAACGGAAGCTGCGCGGGATACGCAAAGCCCTCGTGGCAGGCTGGGATCTTCGGCAATCCCGCCGACGGTGTGCGCGACGTTCCAGACGTATCGCTATTTGCTGGCAACGGCATCTGGGGACATTACGCAGTTGTCTGCTTTTCTGACACTTCAAATGGCGGCGCCTCCTGCGGCGGCGCTCCCAGCACCTGGGCCGGCTTTGGCGGCACATCCGTCGCGACTCCCATGATGGCGGGCATTCAGGCCCTCGTGAATCAAAAGACGGCTTCGAAGCAAGGTAATCCCGACCCGATCTACTATCAGATCGCGAATGCGGAATTCGGATCGAGTGGAAATTCGGTCTGTTACTCCGTCAATCAAGTCTCACGCAGGGGCATTGCAAGCGATTGCGCCTTTTACAACGTCACTCAGGGCGACAACAACGTGAATTGCAGGTACAACGGCACGATTCATGAGGGTTGCTACAGACCGTCGGGCACCAATGGAGCCCTGGCCACGCAGGCGATTACAGGAGCGACCGTCGTAACGGCTGGATCAGGCTATACGAGCGCGCCCACCTGCACGTTCGCCGCGCCCAACAACCTCACTGCATACCTCTCTCCGACTGGCGCCACCATTTACGCCGGCGGAACGCAAGCAACGTGCACAGCTACGATCTCCGCGACCTCCAAGACGGTAACGGGCATCACCATTGTAAATGCTGGAGCAGGCTATCAGGGGAATCCGGTCTGCACTCTCGCGGGTGGCGGAGGTTCCGGTGCAACCTGCCGCGGCCAGATCACGGACACGACCGCGCCCGGATCGTATCAGCCCGCGTTCGGAGCGACGCCTGGTTGGGATTTCGCGACGGGCATCGGAACCGTCAACGCGTATAACCTGGTCTACAGTCATTCTTGGTGAGGTGCGACAATTTGAGGAAAGAGTGATCATGACGATCGGACGCGCCGTTGCGGCGGGACTGCGAATACCTGTGGCTCTTGTCATGAGTCTGCTGTTTGTACCCCTGCTTTGGGGGCAAGACCATCCTGCGCAGAAGACAGGGTTCCCGGATGATTGGAGCCATCATCACGTCGTTTTTTCGGATCCGGGTACTTCCGAGCAGGCAGCCCATAGCGGCGCACTCGATCGCTGGCAGAGAATCACCACCGACCCGCGCTACGTCCTCCAGCGCGCGAAGCGGGATGCTGCGGCGAAAGGGAAGCTGAACTTCGATCAGATGCTGCCGCCGGCGGACGACGAGCGGCCCGTGGTCGAGGAGGAACAGCAGGATCGCTTTGCGCCTCCCGTCACTGGTGCGAATGGATTCCGCAGGGGTTTGACGCCGGCGGCGCGCTCTGCGCATTTTGTTGATGCGCCGGCGCTCCGCCGCCCAATACATTGGTGGGGGCGTCCGCCCCAGTCGTTGCACGAGGACTGGAGCGAAAACATGGGAAGCGGAGCCACGGTCGGTCTGGGAATGTATCCGGCCAAGTATTCGTTTGCTCTTTCCAGCGCGAATTGCGGCAGTGCCACGCAGCCGGATTTCGTTGTTTATAACACCAGCCTCGCTGGATCGAGCACGCAGGCCAGCATCATTGCGTACGACAACCTCTACACCGGCTGCTCTGGGACTGTGCCTGCTGCCTACTGGGCGTACAACACGGGCGGCACTGTCGTGACGTCAGTCGCCCTTTCGTTGGACGGCTCGCAGGTGGCGTTCGCTCAAACAAACTCCACCGGCGCGGCAACCCTCGTACTGCTCAAATGGAAGGCGTCAACCACCGAATCAGCCGGTGCCCCGGCAACGCCTACGGCTGCGACCGCGTCCGGCTATCGCACTTGCACCGCGCCTTGTTCTCTGACTTTGACCTTCAGTGGAACTTCTGCGAACGACAGCGCTTCGTCGGTGTTTTGTGATTATGCGACGGACACCATTTACGTCGGCGACGACGCCGGACAGTTGCACAAATTCTCGGGCGTCTTTCAAGGAACGCCCGGGGAAATCGCAAGCCCATGGCCCGTCGCTGTCAGCTCGTCTCCGCTGAGTTCGCCCGTTTATGATTCGTCCTCGGGAAACGTTTTTGTCGGAGATTATTTGCTGAACCTGACATCGTATTGCGGCCCGACAGGTGAAACGTGCGGTCATTTCTATTCCGTAGGGTCCTCGTCCGGCTCTGTCGTGGGTATGTCGGGCCAGCTCGACTATAACTTCGGAGTCGTAGATGCGCCGCTGGTGGACTCAAGCGCGGGCCGCGCCTTCGTTTTTGTGGGTGCGGACGCGAATTTCGGATCAGCTTCGGCGTGCGGCACGGATGTGCCGTGCAGCGGAGTCTTTCAGTTTCCTACGAATTTCACATCCGGAAACGGCGCTGAGGCAACCGTCGGGCCCGGTTACCAGTTCCTGATGGCAGGAACGTTTGATAACGAATACTTTTCATCCAGCAATGCCTCGAGTCCCACGGGACATTTGTATGTCGTTGGCAATACCGGGCCGGCCAACAATGCGTTGTTCCAGATCTTCATCAATGCCGGCGTCATGAGCACTTCCGCTATTGCCGGGCCCACGGTGAGCACGAATTACACCAATGGCTATTACTCGGCCGGACTCGATCTGACCGAGATATATACCGGTAGCAAGGATTACGTTTTCCTCAGTGTGCTCAGCTATGGAGAGCCCGCCAGTTGCAGCAGCACCTTGAGCGATGGCTGTATTATGGGCTTCGATGTTACGAGCGGGACGATCGGCAGTGGCACAACACCGACCGCCGCGACAACCGAGGCTGGTGGAACGAGCGGCATCATCATCGATAATACGTCCACGTTCAGCGGCGCCTCCAATATCTATTACACGCCGCTTGCCAACCAGTCTTGCCCGAATTCCGGCACCACCGGTGGTTGCGCCATTCAGATCTCGCAAACGGCGCCCTAAAGCACGCAGTCCTTCAAGTAGGCAGCTTGGTCACTTCCTTCGACAAATAAATGATTTGGCCGGTGTGATGGTAGGCGTGGGCGGCCATGCGCATGAAGGCGCTGAAGCGATCGGGGCAATCGGGCTGCGTGTCATCGGAATAGGGAGCGATGAGATCCTGGGCGGATTGTTTTCGGATTGTTCCGGCGACCATATCGATGGCGCGATCGAAATCGGCGAGAATCTGTTCCTTGGGGCGTTTCGACGTGTCGCTGAACTCAACAGGACGATTGCGAACGTAGCCGGTGCCCGCGATGCGCGCGCCAATGTAATGATTTAGGTTGCCGGTGACGTGCAGAAGCAGGTGGCCGATACTGTTGCCGTAAGGATAGGGATTCGTCCAGAGCTGCTCGGTCGAAATGGGCGCGACCGATTCGTGGATGCTGTCGCGAACTTCTTCGTAGTAGGACGCAAGCGTGGATGTGACGCTCGATGCGAGTTCCCGCATGACAGTTTTTCTCCTTCGATCCGGCGCCGCCGAGTATAGCAGCGGCATCACAACCGTCGGAGGGAGGTGTGATATCCTCGCCGCTTGGAATCGATTGGGAGGTGGATAGTGCCAGCACCGAAGATCTTGATTTTGACCGGGGACGCGGCGGAATCGCTCGAAGTGATGTATCCCTACCAGCGCCTGCAGGAAGAGGGCTACGACGTAAAGATTGCGGCACCCAAGAAAAAGAAACTGCATTTCGTGGTACACGATTTCGAGCCGGGTTACGATACCTACACCGAAAAGCCCGGATACAGTTGGGACGCCGACCTCGCTTTCGCGGAGGTGAACCCCGCCGATTATGTCGCGATCGTGATTCCCGGCGGCAGAGCGCCCGAATACATTCGCAACGACGCGGACTGCAAGCGGATCATCCAGCATTTTTTCCAACAGGATAAGCCCGTCGCGCAGATATGCCATGCCGCGCTCGCGCTGCTGGCCGCCGGCGTGTTGAAAGGGAAGCGCACGGCAGCGTATCCGGCGCTCGAGCCGGACGTACATGCGGGCGGCGCGGAGTTCGTGAATTCAGATGCCGTGATCGACGGGCCAATGGTCTCGGCCCGCGCGTGGCCGGATCATCCCGCGTGGATGCGTGAGTTCATCAAGATTCTGCGACAAAAAGCGCCCGTCGGGCAGCAGAGCGCGTCGGCGCGATAGAAGAGAGGCGAGATCGAATGAACGTGAGCGTGAATGTAGGGATGGTGACGACGGCATTCGACCTGCCCGGATATCGCGTGATGAAAAATCTCGGTCTGGTGCGCGGAATCACGGTACGTTCGCGCAGCGTCCTCGGAACGATGGGCGCATCATTGCAGACGATCGTCGGCGGGAACATCACGCTCTTCGAAGAGATGTGCGAGAAGGCCCGGGAGCAAGCGCTCGAGTTGATGATGCAGCACGCGCTCGAGCGCGGAGCGAATGCGGTGATCGGCATGCGGTACGACGCGACCGAAGTGATGCAGGGCGTCACCGAGGTGATTGCCTACGGTACCGCGGTGCAGGTGGAACGCGCGGCATAGGGCGCCATTGTCGCGGGCGTGGAGGAGCGATGAAACAGGCACTGAGAATTGTCGCGGGAGCCATGCTGCTCGCGTTGATTGCGGCGGCGATCTTGACCGTGCAGGGCGACGCTCCGAAAACCGAGATGATCCAAATCCCGAACGGCGCGGGGCCGTTGAGCGGATTTCTCGCGACGCCGGATAAGCCGGGCCACTATCCGGCGCTCGTCGTCGTCCACGAGTGGTGGGGGCTCACAGACTGGGTGAAGGACGAAACGCAAAAGCTTGCCGAGCAGGGATACGTCGCTCTGGCCGTCGATCTTTATCGCGGGAAAGTGACGAATGATCCCGAGGAAGCCCACGAGCTGATGCGCGGATTGCCGGAAGACCGAGCGATCAGCGATCTGAAGGCGGCGTTCGATTACTTGAATACGCGCAAGGATGTCGAGCGTGGGCACGTCGGCTCGATCGGTTGGTGCATGGGAGGAGGATTTTCCTTGCAGCTCGCGATCCACGAGCCGCGGCTGGCGGCATGCGTCGTGAATTACGGAGCGCTTCCGACCGATCCCACGGACTTGCAACTGATCGGCGCGCCCGTGCTTGGCAATTTCGGCGCGCTGGATCGAGGCATTACGCCCGATGATGTGCAGGCATTCGAGAAAACAATGACCGGGCTCGGCAAGCGCGTCAACGTCAAGATTTACGATGGCGCGGGCCATGGGTTTGAGAATTCGGCGAACTCGACCGCATACCGACCCGAGGCGGCCGCCGATGCGTGGACGCGCAGCGTTGCGTTTCTGAATAAATCGCTGAAGTAGCGCCGTTCAGCTGTTGAGGCGGCGCATGAGTTGGCGCAAGCGCGCGCCGTCTCCGGTTCCCATGCGCGTGAATTCCACACCCATTCCTTTTTTCGATTCCGCGTAGCGCACGATGCCCTCGATGCGCACTTCTCCCTCGGGCAACGCGAACAACAATTTCACGGCGGTACCAATCGGCGGCGGCGTGGTCGTAGATATGAAGACTCCGCCGATGCTGAGGTCTCGCACGCGCGAGACGGCGCTCGCTCCCGTCGTCTGCCACGACACCCAAAATCCCTTCGAAACCTCGGTTCGGGGGTTGCGGCGATTCTCGCGAGTACGGATTAACGTCATAGGACTGCGACCCACCAACTGTTCGCTAGCTGCGAATAGTATGCCGAGGGCGGACGAGCGGCAACCATTGTTCGCAAGCAGGTTGAGCAGGAAGCAAGACCCCCGAGGCCAAATCGCATGGGCTGCACCGATACGGCGAAGCCTGTAGATGAGGTTTGGATCGGTTACGTTTCTACCCCATCCTGTTAACTGCTCGCATGGACAATCCGCGTCATAGCCCCCAACTCTCTCTGCAATAAGTGTTTAGCCACATCCAAACCTGGCCTGTTACATGCACAAACAGGGGCAGACAAAGCGCAGGCCGCCAGATCCCGGGCCTGCGAATGAGGGTGTCAGCGTGAAAGAGCGGAAAGTGAACTCAATCAGTGCGCACGACAGCGGGCGAGGCTTCTCGACAGTGGAGATGCTCATAGTGGTCGCGATCACCGTGATTATCTCGGCGATGGCCGTTCTCCAATTGCAGCCGGCCCTGGCAAACGAGCGAGCCGACGATGCGATGAAGCAAGTCATCGATCAACTGCGACAGGCTCGAGAATACTCGATCTCAAATCGTAGATACGTTCAAATCACCTTTCCCGTGGTGGTGGCGTCGGGGCAGACCCAATATCAGGTGAAGCTGACAGAGCTGAACGCGGCCCCGTATGGGCCGGGTGGGGCAAACGTTGTCTTATCCGCCGTGCCGATCCAGTCTCCCCTGACGTTTTACGTTAATCCTGCACTCCCGGATACGCCCGACGCCTACGGAGACGCCAACGCCATCGAGTTTGAGGGGATAAACAACGGACCGATTGCGGGAATGGCGTTCCAGAGTGACGGCGAGTTTGTGGATGCCGGGACCTTTCTACCCATCAATGGAACGGTGTTTCTGGGAGTTAACGGACAGACACCGATGAGCCGCGCGGTAACCGTGCTGGGAACCACAGGGCGCGTGCGCGGCTGGAAAACGCCGTCCGTAACAGGCTGGACACAATTCTAATGGAGCTGGAAGCCATGCCTCAAGCAAGAAAACGGCAGCATTCGGAAGGTTTCACACTGGTCGAGACGATGATAGCCCTGGTGGTGCTAGCCATTGGAGTCCTAGGGCTGGCAGCTATGCTCGCCAGTTCACTCAACTTCATGCAAGGCGCGCAAGCAGATTTCATTGCCCAGCAGAAAGCGCAAGAAGCCGCCGAAGCGATCTTTACCGCCAAATACAACAATCCGAACAACTGGGCGCAAATCTCCAACAATACCGGGTCGAATCCCAACGGGCTTTTCATGACGGGACCTCAGCCCCTGTTGGAGCCCGGCCCCGACGGATTGGTGGGCTCGATCAACGACACGGGCTCCGCCCCGGAATACACCTTGCTTCCCGGGCCCGACGGCAAGTTGGGCACGCCTGACGACATCAAGGTTCCACTGGCGGATTACACACGCACGATCGTCATCACAAACGACCCGACGGACACGAACCTGCGAGCGATCACGATAACGGTCAATTACAAGGTCGGGCCCTTCAATCGCTCGTACGTGCTGAACACGGATATTTCGGCATTCAACTAGAACGACGCGAGGAGCACGGAATGAAGCGGGACAACGGATTCTCACTGATTGAATTGCTGGTTTCTCTTGTGATCCTGGTGATCGTGGTCGCGGCCGTCACGAGCGCGCTGATACAAGCGCAGCAGGTCTCCGATGGCGTAGCGCTTCAGGCGAACACGCAGGAAAACCTGCGCGCCGGAATGCATTTCCTGGTTCGGGACTTGACGCAAGCGGGCGAAGGAATTCCGCAGGCTGGCATCAGCGTTCCCGTCACCGCTGGAGGAGCCTCTCTCATCAATCGCCCGGGCATCACCGGCACGTTCCCGACGACGTACACGGTGCTTCCTCAAGTGACTCCCGGCTGGGAGATCGGACAGCTCGCGCTCACCGTGAATCCCCAGACCGGGGCGGTTCTGAGCGGCGGCTTGCAAACCGATGTGATCAACGTACTCTATGCCGACAACACGGTTGTATCGAGCGCTGCCTGCGTCCTGGGCGCTGCAAGCGCCTGCGCGCTGAGCGGCCTTCCCGTCGCTCAGGCACTGCCGGCAACGCCGGTCTGCAAGGGCGTGATCGCCGCCTCGGGACTGACGGTGACGATGGATCCTACCTGTTTCACGATGCCTGGAGGACCCGTACCCATTGCGGCGGGCAACCTGATCATGTTCCAGAACAGTAATGGAACAGCCCTCGAATACGTCACGGCCGTCGCAGGCAACGTGATCACTTTTGCAGCCGGCGATCCCGCGGGTTTGAACCAGACTGGGTTGCCAGGTGGCACCGTCACCCAGCTGAACGTAGCGGCCACGCCCACCACAATTACCCGCGTGTGGATGGTGAGCTACTACATCAATTCCACCAATGCCCTGGATCCGCAGTTGATCCGGCAGGTCAATTATCCGAATTTTCCGTCGGCGGCAAACGCCTACAATGCGCCACAGCAGGTTGCTGACTGCATCGAAAACCTGTCCTTCAGTTACGACGTGATTACAAATACTCCGGGTAATTATGGCGCTGTCGGCCCCGGAGACGCCGCGCAGCCCATCGCGCCGGACACGCCTTTCAACATCCGGGCTGTGAATGTGACGCTCGCTGGTCGGTCCGAGCACCCATTCCATTCGTCCGCCGTACCCGTGTATCTCCGCAATAACCTCAGCACCCAAGTGAGCATACGCGGCTTGGCGTTCGTGAACCAGTTCCCAACGTCGGCTACGGAGTGAGCAACTGCAATTCCGTCGAGATTTTCACAAGGAGAACCGCTGTGAGAACCAAACGCGAAAACGGAGTGGCCCTGATCACCGCCCTGCTGGTACTGATTCTGGTTTCAGCCATGGTGGTCGGCATGTCCTGGATGGTCATGACGGACCAGCACCTCGGCGGCAACAACGAGACCCGTGAGACCGCCTTCTACGGCGCCGAAGCGGGCATGGAGCGGATGACGGCCGAGATGGGCAACACCTTCGCCACGCAGGGATCTCTCACGGCTGCGAATATCGCGACCATCGAAGGGGATCCACCGGTGATTCCCGGCGTCTCGTATGTAAACTCCTTGGGTCAATCGACCTACCAGGTCATTTGCAATGGCGGTGTGTGCCCCTCGGCGTCGCAGAACGCAACAATCCTGCCGCCCAGCCCGTACGCCGGAATGAACGGGCTCATCACTCCGTTCACGCTAAGCGTCTCGGCCCTCACCGACACAGGTTCCGAGGTGAAGCTCGAGCGGTCCGTGCAAGTGGTGGCGATTCCCGTCTTCCAGTTCGGAATTTTCTCCCAGACCGATCTTGCCTTTTTCGCCGGTCCCCCGTTTGATTTCGGCGGGCGCGTTCATACCAACGGAAACCTCTGGCTGGCCGCCAATTCCGGCCCGCTCTATATGCGAGACAAGGTGACCGTCTCGGGACAAATCATCCGCACAAACCTCGAGAATGGCGTCGCGGTCAACAGCGGATCCTACGGCGGCACGGTCACGATTGCCGACCCGGCCGAACTCCCCACTACCACGGCTTATCCTCCATCGCCGAGCTACACGAATACTCAATGGCGCGCACTCGGCTTGGGCGAAGGCAGTGTGAGTGGTAACAGCGTGTACGGCGCCGTCAGCACCACGGCGAATAACCCAACATGGTCGAACACGGTGGTCCCCGCTTACCAGGGAATGTTGCAAGATGGCGTGCAGCCCTTGAACCTCGTAGCCACCGCATTGGGCGGCCTGCAATCGCCCATCAACATCATCCGAAGGCCGCTCGTCGGCGAAGAAGCTGCCAATCCGGCGCAATTCAACCAGAGGCAATTTTCCGAGGCCAGCCTGCGAATCCTGCTTGATGACTACGGTCCAGGTGGAACGTCGTGCACTAACTCCGACATGATGAGTTTGGATACAGTCACGAGCACACCCCCAATCGATCTGGCAACGCTAACGTCTAAGCCTGGGTGGTGGGGAACGGCGGCTACTTTCTACCCGCTGCCCACCGCGGATGACAGCGGAACGTACAACAACGTAAACGGCTACTGGCTGGCGAACACCAAACCCATCATGACCGGATGCATTAAGATTGAATATCAGAATAATACTGGTGGATGGACCGACGTGACGGAGGAGATTCTAAAAGAGGGCTTCATCGGCCGGAACATCTACCCACAGGGTGCTTGTTCGGGGAAGAGCTGCCCGAACACCGTGGCGCCGAGCCTGGTTGCGCTGCCCGTGTCGGGCACGGTCGTGGGTGCGCAAGGACCCCCAGGTGGGCTGTGCAGCGACCCCAATCCCAACGCGATCATTCGCCTCGCCCGGTTGCGGGACAACCCCTCAAACGCCACGAGCGGCGGGTGCGGAACGGCGACGACGAACGGCTACGATTACTGGCCGAATGCGCTCTACGACACTCGGGAGTCAATTAACCGCGACGTTGCGCTCGGCAACGACACAAACAACGCGAACAGCAACCCCTACGTTACGGCCAGGGGAGTGGTGTATTACGCCGAACTCGACGTCAACAATCTAGCCCGTTGGTTTATGGGGATCGGCACAAGCGGCGTCAACGCGGATAATCTGGGCGGATACTCCGTCTATTTCTCCGACCGCCGCGGCAACCAGATCGACCCAACTGCCGGCATCGGCATCAAGACCGGTTCGTTCGGTTTTAACGACATCGTGAATCCGAGCGACACCACGAATGGCTGCCCCAACGCCGTCTTGGACGGTGGTGAGGACCTTGAGGGCGACGGAGTGTTTCGAACTTACGGCGGGCGCCGCTTTCCGCAGGACCCGCAATTAGCGATGACCCGCCGCTGCCGGGATTCCTTACGAATACGCCAAACCTCCTCAAGAATCCGAACTGCGCTGCCGCAACCGAACCGTCAGGCGCTCCTCCAGGGCCGGACTATGTGTATAAATACACCCAGGAAGCGAGAGAGAATCCGTCGGTCTTTTTCCGCCGCGCGCTGAAACTCGTCGACGGCACATCATTCACTCTCGGCACAGCTTGCTACGGCGCGGGCGCCAATCCGCCGTGCGGATTGACGATCGCTGCCGAAAATCCCGTCTACATCCAGGGAGATTACAACGCGCCCAACAGCGGGACTTGGAGCCCCGCGGGCGTCGCCGCTTCGGTGATGGCCGACGCTGTGACGATGCTCTCGGATAGCTGGAACGATGTGAACTCGTTCATCTCTCCCTACGACCCGGGCAGCCGGCCGGGCTCGACGACGGCCTATCGCGTAGCCATCATCGCGGGCAAGGGAATTCCATTTGCCCAGGGAAGCATCAGCAACTCCGGTGCGGACTTCGGCACGGACGGCGGGTTGCACAACTTCCTCCGGTACCTGGAAAGCTGGAGCGGGACCCTCTATTACAAAGGTTCGCTCGTCAGCTTCTATTTCAACCGGCAGGACATCGGCCTGTACAAGTGCTGTAACACCGTGTATGGCCCTCCCACGCGCGGATACAGCTTCGATGCGGACTTCTCGCAAGGGCCGCAATGGCTGCCGCCGAGAACGCCGACGCTGCGTTCCATCAACACGGTCGGCTTCACGCAGGAACTGCTGCCGACGCAATAGCAGCGGTCGATTCGTACGTGCAACACGCAGAGCGGCTCCCGCACCCTCCCGGGAGCCGCTTCTGCTTTTGAAAGACGCGCAGCAGCGCTACGGGCCCGCCGGGAGAATGCGCGGATTGAAATTCGTGTCCACCGGCGGCGTCGTGCAGACGGTCGTCGTGACGGACGCACACAGATCGCCCAGCGCGATGCTGAAGTCAGCGGGCAGCGCAAGACCCACGAGCGGTTCGGCATAGATCATATAGTTATGCCCCACGGGCAGGCGCTCGATATCGAACGAGCCATCGAACTGCAGCGAAGAAGTTGACGTGTCGCACGCCCAGCCTCCCAGCGTTCCGGCAATCACCGCTCCCGTGTCACTATCAACGGCGACCACGTGTGCCCCGAAGATTCCCGTCACGAACGAGCCCGGCGCGGGCGCGGCGAGCGTCGCAAGCGCAAATGGATTCGCGGGAACCACGCGCCCGCTGATGCCGCCAACATTCACCGTATCGTTTGGGTCGGGATACAGCATCCGAATGCCGGTGCGGTCGTCGTCCGATAGCGGACCATCGGGAGCCAGTGCAGTTGGCCGGTCGCCGAGGAACTGTCCCGGAGGCGGCGCGAAAGGAAACATGATGGCTCGCCAGATTGCCGAGTGGTCGAAGCCGAACCAGTGCCCGATTTCGTGGATGAGCAGCGACTCGAGATCGTAAGCGCCCTGGCCTGGCGAGGTCGCGAGGGCGGCGGGTGTCGCAAAGGTCGCCTGGCCGTCGTTGCGAAACAGTGTATCTGCGTCGAGGATCTGCCCGGCGAATATCGCGGGCGGACCCGAGCCGACCGAGACGCCCGGCGCGTTGGCGGTGATCACGCGTGTGAACGCCAGAACTCCGCTGGTGAAGCCCATGCTCGACTGGTTGAAGCAGATGGTGTTGAGCCCGTCGACGTTGTTTTCCTGGTCGTTCGTGCACGAATTGGCGGCAGTGACGCGCGCCAGCGGAGCGAACAATCCCGGATAGGCCGTGGAGTTAAACGTCGTACCCGTGACGCCGGACCATGCGCCGAAGGAATCGGAAATTACCTGCTCGATCTCGGTGAGCTGCGCGCTCGTTCCTCCGGTTGCGGCCGTGAGCACGGTGGGCGGCGTGAGCGGCAGAGATGTGCTCCACTCGCGGTCGAGCGGCGACGACACCGAGAGATTCCACCGGTCAAGCGCAGGACATCCGCCGGATTGCGGCACCGTCGAATCCATCAGGTAAGCATCCGCCGAGGGCGTGAAAAGCATAGTGAAAACGAGAAGCATGGCCGTGGCGATTGCGAGCTCGCGTTTCACGGCTGTCTCCTAACTTCGCCGCGCACTGCGGCGTCCACGCGCGATCGAAACGTCGCGACCGGAAGATTCCGAATCCCGATCGTCTCGAAGCGCCGCGTGGCCGGATCGAACACCGGAAAAGAAGCGGTGTCCTGCATGGCGATTTCCTCGCCAGTGCGGGCGTCCTGGCGAATGCGGAAGGTGCCCTGCTCCCAGCTCACGATGGAAAAGTCGCCGCGCGGCGTCGGTTCGAGAAACAGGACTACCTCCTCGCCCGGGGAGAATCGCGGAACGCCGGAAACCGTCGACGTGATGTTTCCGGCGCGGCCGCCAAGCAGCCGCACGGAAATTTGCGAAGGTGCCGAGCCGTGCCAGACCTCCTCGATCTCAAAAGACGTGAACGTCCAAATTTCGCCCGCATCCCAGCCGGTCGAGTTGCCCATGCAGCGTGCACGCACGATCACTTGGGCCGCCTGGGTGATTTGGGCGAGAGACATCCGCACCAGCGTGGTCCCGCGTGCGGGCTGACTTGCATCCAGCGCGAGCAGCAAGATTGCCGGTATGAGGGCATGGCGGAGGACTGCGGCAAAGCGTTGTCGTAAGTTGCGCATCGAGTTCACCTCAGAGATTCGTCTCCGATTTCGTTTCATTTCACTTCGAGCATTCCGGTGGCTACTGCGCGGTCATTGTTCGGCGTGGTGACGAATAGCGTTCGCACCCCGGGGGCGGTCGAACTGGAGAGCTGCAGGTCGAGCTCGATCATGTTCGGAAATAGGCCGGCGACGGCGGAAGCCACGATGCCGATGTCGCTGGCGTTCGGAGGCGAACTCGGCCCGCCGAACGTGTACGTGAAAGTCGGGTCGAGCCCCGTGCCGTGAACGCAGATGCTGGTTGTGGCCGTGCCAGAGGAGGGACGCGTGACGGTCAGCGGCGAGCCTTGCACGCCGCAGTTGTTTCCGCCGGTCAGCAACCCGATGAAATCGACGTTGATCGGCGAGGACGCCGCCGCGGTTGTTGGTTCGACGACCACAATGTTGTTCCCTGTAGCGGCCGGTTGTCCCGAGGTGAGTGCGATGGTGTCGGCGGAAACGTCGAATGGCACCACGACGAATGGCACGAGATTCGACAGCGCAGGCGGACTTCCCGGATTTTGGATTTGTACCGTCAGCGTGTCGGCGGCCGCTACATCGGACGGATTCAATACGGTGGTGCACGCAGATGTCGTCGCGCAGGTCGTGCTTCGCGCTGCGCCGTTTATCAGGATTGTGGACGCCGCACTGCCGCTCCCCGCGACCAAATGCGTGCCTTGCACCGACAGTGGGAAGCTTTCGACAGCGCCTGCCATCACGCTCGATGGCAGGATTACCTCGATCGTGGGACCGCTGGTGACGGCGACGCTTGCCGAGGCGGATTTCGTGGGGTCGGCCGAACTTGTCGCGACCACAGAGATTGCGTTCGGAGATGGAGCGACGGCGGGAGCCGAGTACAGGCCGCCGGCGTTCACTGACCCGCATGCCGATCCGGCGCAGCCCTGGCCGGGCACGCCGCTCTGGACGCTCCACGTCACGCTCGCGTTGCCCGTCCCCGTAACGCTCGCGAAAAACTGCCACGTGCTTGTAGATCCGCCCGAAGCGGGCACGAACGCGTACGTGGGAGAAATTGCGACGCCCACACTCCCCGACGACGCGGAAATTGTGATCGCGGACATTCCCGTTCGCGAAGGATCGGCGTGGCTGGTCGCTACGAGCGAGACAGTATTCGGAGACGGCACGGCTGCGGGCGCAAGGTAATCGATGCTGCCCGACGCGGGACCCGCGGGCGCGACACATGGATTCGTCCCGGACATGCAAACCTGCCCGACGCTCGCATTGCCATTCGCGACGCCATTTACGGACCAACTGACCGTGGTATCGGATGTGCCCGCAACGCTGGGCGTGAACGATAGGCGTTGGCCGGTCGGCACCGTTGCGATCGATGGCGAAACACTCACCGAAACGCCGCTCGTGATCGTGACCGCGGCGGATTCGATGGTTGCCCCGCTGGTCACGGCGCTCGCAGTCGCATGGATCATGACTGGATCGGTTGTGGGAAGGCTGGCGGGAGCGGTGTAGGTTGCGGTCTCGGCGCCTGTCACGCTGATCGTGCCGAAGCTCAAATCGCCGTTGGCAATTCCATTGACGTCCCATGCGACGCTCGCTCCGGCGGCGAGGCAGAACGAGGCGGTGAATGATTGCGGCTGGCCGAGCGCGAGGCTCGCGGACGTAGGCGAGATCGCATTCGTCGCGGTGCAGGTGATCGTGACGTTCGCGCTGCCGGATGCCGAAGTGTCCACTGTGCTAGTAGCCGTCACCGTGACGTTGGCAGGCGAAGGAACTGCCGCGGGCGCCGTGTAGAGCGCCGTTGTCCCGCTTGTCGGCACAATTGTGCCTGCGGTCGAATTTCCGCCAGACGCGTTGTTCACGCTCCAGGTGACGTCGGTCGAAGCGCCGTTCGTTCCCGTCACGGTCGCCGTGAACACTTGCGCGCCCCCGGTTGGCACGCTGGGCGTTGCCGGCGAGACCTTCACCACGATGTCCGGTGGCGGCGGTGGCGGCGAGGACGCGGACCCCACGGTTCCGGCGCAGGATGATTCGAAGATGGCGCTGGCGCAGAGGAGCACCAGGAACACGGCCGGGACGCCTCTCTGCATCCCGCGACGAGTGACGCACGGCCGGCGTGTATGCGTCCTCTCGCGATCGCTTGTCTCTCGCATACTTGTGATGGAGGCAAGAGATGTGCCAGAGCGGAGCAGATAGGGCGAGGATCCCTTTGCGACGCGGCTTTGCGAAGATTCGTACGGCTAAGTTCTATTTTGATGAGGAGTTAGTTCAACCGGAAGCGCTGCAGGCACACATCACCATCTTTGCTCGATTCGAGCGTGGTGCCAAGTTTCTGTGCCACAACGGAACTCACCAGTGCCGGATTGGGCGCGTCATGCTTTCGCGACAGCTGCTTGCAATGCGGCATCAAGCGTCTCGAAGCGGAATTTGTGCTGCATCGCCAACAGCCGCGTGGGGAGGGCGCGCTGACTCGCGAGCAGGAGCGCTTCGGCCATTTCGCCGAGCGCGAGACGCAGGACGAAAGCGGGCACGGGAAAAATTGCCGGACGATGAAGAACGTCCGCCAGGACGCGCGTGAATTCAGCATTGCGCACAGGATTCGGCGCCACCACGTTCCATGGTCCGCGAAACCGCGCATCCGCGATAGCCGACTTGGCGATTGCGATCGCGTCTTCCAATGCAATCCACGGCATCCACTGGGTGCCCGTTGCGAATCGGCCGCCCAAACCCAGCCGAAAGGGCAGCAGCATCCGGGGAAGTGCGCCGCCATCCGCCGCGAGAATCAAACCAAATCGGAGCATCGCCGTGCGGATGCCGTTCATTTCGGCTCGCGCCGCTTCAGCCTCCCAGTCGCGGGCCAGCAGGGAAAGAAAATCCGTGCCGGCACTGCTCGATTCCGTCAGGATTTCGTCGCCACGGTCTCCGTAGTAGCCGGTGGCCGAGGCGCAGACCAATACCGAAGGTTTGACCCGCAGATTCATCAGCGAATCCACGAGCACGCGCGTGGTATCGATGCGGCTGCTGCGAAGCTCCGCCTTTCGGGCAGGCGTCCAGCGGCCTCCCGCAATGCTCGCGCCGCTCAGGTGCACGACAGCATCCGTGCCTTCCATCGCCGCCGTGTCCATCGTTGCCGCCATCGGATCCCACGACACGTCGCCGGGCGCCGACGTGCCGCCGGGACGCACCAGCCGCGCAACGGTATGCCCCTCCGCACGCAGGGCGTTCGAAAGCGCTTTGCCGACAAGTCCGGAGGAACCCGAGATCAGGATTTTCATTTACAGTTCAATTGTTCGGTTCGAGCGCCGCGCCCTGCGCCCCACCCAATCTAACGTACGGATCAAGGTCGAGCCCCGTCAAGTATACAAAAGGACCTGCAGCGAGAGCGTTGTCTTCGCGCACAAAATAGCGCCGAATGCGCCGGCTGCGCCACGGTGCGATAGAATCAGTGCGAGCACCGGCGTTCGAGATGAACGTTTCAAAGCCACAAAACCGTTTCGCAGTGCTTGCCGCGGGCCTGCTCCTGTTCTTGCTCGCGATGTCGAGCCGCGCGCAGGCTCCCGACTATATTTCCGGTTTCCTTCCGTCGCACGTCGAGACCGAGCGGCAGCTCGAGCGAAAGTTTCGCCTCATCCCCGATGCCGCGCACGCCGAAAGCGACCTGCGCCGCCTCGCCGGCCAGCCCCACCTGGCGGGCACGGAAGCAAGCCACCAGATAGCCGAATGGCTGCGCGATCAATACAGCAGTTTCGGTTTCGACGCCCAGATCGTCACCTACAGCGCATGGTTGCCGCAGCCACGCGAAGTGGAACTCGAACTCGTGAAGCCCGTCCGCCAAGCGCTGGCCACTCCCGAGGCGCCTTTCGATGGCGATCCCGACACATACGACGAGCGCGCCGTCCGCGCGTTCAATATTTATTCCCCTTCGGGAGAAGTAACCGCTCCCGTCGTCTACGCGAACTACGGCGCTCCCGATGACTACCGCACGCTGGCCTCGCTTGGCGTAAGCGTCGAAGGAAAAGTCGTCCTCGCGCGCTACGGCGAAGGCTATCGCGGAATAAAAGCGAAGCTCGCGGAAGAGCATCATGCCGCCGCGCTGATCATCTATTCCGATCCGGAAGAGGACGGCTACGCGGCGGGCGATCCATATCCGCAAGGCCCGTGGCGGCCGATGAGCGGCATTCAGCGAGGCTCGATCCTCTACACGCAGATTTATCCGGGCGATCCGTTGACGCCCGGCGTCGCGGCCGTGCCGGATGCCCATCGTCTCGCGCCAGCCGATGCTGCGGATTTGCCTCGCATTCCCACGATGCCGATCAACGCACAGGATGCGGCCGTCATTCTCGGAAGCCTTCGCGGCAAGCATGTCCCCCACGGCTGGCAGGGCGGCCTTCCGTTCACGTATCACGTCGGCGGCTCGCGAGACACGCAGGTCCACATGAAGCTGGTGATGGATTACGCCGAGCGGCCGCTCTACGACGTGATTGCCACGTTGCATGGCGCGTCCGACGATCAATGGGTGATCCTCGGCAACCATCACGATGCGTGGGTCTTTGGCGCCGCCGATCCCGGCAGCGGCACCGCCGCGATGCTCGAGACGGGCCGCGCCCTTGGCGAACTCGTGCGCTCCGGATGGAAGCCGCGCCGCACGATCGTAATCTGCCATTGGGATGGCGAAGAGCCCGGCCTGCTCGGCTCGACCGAATGGGTCGAGGCGAATCGCGCCGCACTCCAGGCGAAAGCGGTCGCATATATCAACACAGATGTCGGCGTCTCCGGCCCGGATTTCGCTGCGTCGGCAACACCCTCGCTGAAAGACTTGGTGCGCGCCGCAACGCGCGAGGTGGCCGATCCCGAAACGGCCGGCAGCGTCTACGACTCCTGGATCGAGAGCGCGCAGAACGTAAGGGAGAAAGAGAGCCCTTCCGGCACGGGCCGGCAAGCGGTGAGGGCTGACGCTTCGGCCAAAGCTCCGGTCGGCGATCTGGGAGCGGGATCCGACTTTTCTCCGTTCTTCGATTACGCCGGAATTCCGTCCATGGACATGGGATTTGGCGGCGACTACGGCGTCTACCACTCGATCTACGATGATTTCTACTGGATGAAGCATTTCGGCGATCCGACGTTCGGCTATCACGTCGCGCTGGCGCGAATTCTGGGCACGGTCGCGCTCCGCCTCGACGAGTCGGACATTCTGCCGTTCGATTACGCCGCGTACGCTGCGGCGATCCAGCGCAATGTAATCGACTTGGCGATGCGCGCCGCCCGCCAGCCCGGCGAAGCCGGCCTGCTGAAGCCTGTGGAGCAGGCGTCCGAGCAATTCACGGCATCCGCCACGCGCGCCGCCGACGCGCTGCGCTTGATTTCCGCCGCGTCCGTCGATCCCGCGAACGCGGAGAAAATTAATCGGGCGCTGCCCGAGGTCGAGCAAGCGCTGCTGGCGCCAGACGGCCTCGTTGGTCGCCCCTGGTTCAAGCACACGGTCTACGCGCCCGGCAGCTACGCGGGCTATGCGTCCGAAATGATGCCGGGCGTCACCGAAGCCCTCGATCGCGACGACCCCGTCGCGCTTCGCCAGGAGTCCGATTCGCTTTCGGCCGCCCTGCTGCGCGCCTCGGCCCAACTCGACGAGATCGCCCGCCTGGCCCGCGCCACGCCAGCTCCCGCACCCGAGGGCCACTAGCCTTTCTTCTCTGCGCTCTCTGCGGTAATCTTCGGTTTTCCTCTGTGTACTCTGTGCTTCCTCAGTGCACGTTGTGTTGTGTTGAGTTGGGCGATCAAATCTTCCTCGGAAGCAAATGCGGCCCTTCAAATCTGCCGCGTCTTCCACCGCCCACGCCGAAACAAAATCACGCTCGCAACCGCAATCGACGACTCCGCGATCACGATCGACCAATACACTCCATTCGAATGCAATCCCCGCGGAATCGCCAGCCAGTAAGCGAGCGGAATCTCAAAGAGCCAAAATCCGAAGAAGTTCACAATCGTCGGCGTCACCGTATCTCCCGCGCCGTTGAACGCCTGCAGCATCACCATCGCGTACGCATAACCGATATTGCCGCAACTCACGATACGCAAGCACGACGTGGCCAGCGGGACGACCGCCGGATCGTTCGTGAACAGCCGCACGATCGGCCCGGCGAACACGATGAGAACCACTCCCACGCCGCCGAGAAACGCCATATTGTAAAGACCCGTGCGCCACACGGATTTCTCCGCGCGGTCCGGCTGTTTCGCGCCAAGATTCTGCCCAACGAGCGTTGCCGCGGCATTGCTCAGCCCCCACGACGGCAGAATCACGAAGATCACGATCCGAATCGCGATCGTGTACCCGGCCAGCGCCGCCGCGCCGAAGATGCTCACGATGCGCACGAGGCCGATCCAGCTCGCATTCGCAATCGCGAACTGAAAAATCCCGGTCAACGACACGCGCAGCAATCGCCACAGCACCTCGCCATTCAGGCGGATCTGCCGTGCCAAGCACGCGAATGCGCTCCGTGCCTCGCATCAGCCGGTAGAACTGATAGAGCACGCCGATGCTCCGGCCCGTGAACGTCGCAAGCGCCGCGCCCGTCACGCCGAGGTGCGGAAATGGTCCCAGCCCGAAAATCAAGCACGGGTCGAGCGCGAGGTTGATGATGTTCGAGACCCACAGCAGCCGCATCGCGATCGCCGCGTCGCCCGCGCCACGAAAGATCGCGTTGTTCAGAAAGAGCAAGACGACGGCGCCGCTTCCGCCGCCCAGCGCGATCCGCGCATACCAGCTGCCCGTCGCGATAATCGCAGGCGATGCGCCCATCAGGCGCAGAAGTTCGGGCGCATAGATGAAGCCGGGCACCCCGATCAGCAACGACACCGTGAGCCCCAGGAAAATCGCCTGCACGGCTGCCACGGCCGCGTCTTCCGGGTCTTTCTCGCCGATACGCCGCGCCACCATGGCGGTCGTCGAAAGACTGAGCCCCATGCCCACCGCAAACACCAGCATGAGCAGCGACTCGGTCAGGCCCACCGTCGCCACCGCGTTCGATCCCACATGAGCGACCCAAAACACGTCGACGACGGCGAATAGCGACTCGAGCACCATCTCCATCACCATCGGGATGGCCAGCAGCAGGATGGCGCGGTTCAGATTCCCCTTGGTGAAGTCCTGGTGTGATCCCCGAAGCGCCTCGACGATTTCGCTCCACAGACTCTGTTGTGCCGGCTGAGAAGCCGTAGCACTCATCGCAATCCGCCGCTTTCTGCGCCGTGTTGCAGCAATGACGTTGCAACGCAGCGCTGCTGAAAAACAGTTTGTAGGAAAAAAGCGGGAAAGAATCCGCGGAGAGTGGCCCGCGGTTACAGCCTACGCAAGGACTGCGATGAGGAGTTTCATGTTTTCCAGCCCCCCGTTTGATCCGAACGCTCTTCGCGCCAGACCAAAGAGCTACGATGGGGGTGATTGTACCCGGCCCCGGAGCCCCAACGCAAAGGAAAACGCAGCCTGACCTCCGGCCTTTCTCTGCGTTCTCTGCGCCTCTGCGGTAATCCTCAGGTTTTCTCGGTGTACTCTGTCCCTCCTCAGTGCACTCTGTGTTAAGTGAGGCGATCAAATCCGCCCCGCAGTCATCCATAGCGAGTCGTCGCGCCACGTTACGGAGGCCGCTTCTCGTTCCCGCAACTGCGCGATAGAATAAGTCGATGCGTGTGCGAGTTCTCTTTTTCGGACAGCTGAAGGAAATCACCGGTGTCGCGCAGGAGGAAACCGATCTCTCCGATGGCGCGCGCGTCGAAGATCTCTTCGAACGCTACGGCCGCCGCTTCCCCAAGCTCGCCGATTTCCGCGCGTCCATCGCCGCGTCCGTAAATCAGGAATACGCACCCTGGCGCTCGCCGCTCGCGAATGGCGACGAGGTCGCGTTTCTCCCGCCGGTCAGTGGCGGCCAGCAAACGGCCGTCGCCGAAGATATTTTTCAGCTGGTTCGCAAGCCGATCCGCCCGAGCGATATCGTCGAGAGTCTGAAGGCGCCAGAGGACGGCGCGCTCGTGGTTTTCGATGGCTTCGTGCGCAACCATTTCAAAGGACGCCAGACGCTCTACCTCGATTACGAAGCGTACGAGCCGATGGCCTACTCCAAAATGCGCGAAATCGGCGCCGAAATCCGCGAAAAGTTCCCGATCCATCGCCTTGCGATCGTCCACCGGCTGGGACGCCTCGAAATCGGCGAGACGAGCGTCCTGATCGCCGTCAGCGCGCCGCATCGCGGTGCGGCGTTCGATGCCTGCCGCTACGCCATCGACACGCTCAAGCGCTCGGTTCCAATCTGGAAGAAGGAGTATTTCGCTGGCGGCGCCGTTTGGGCTGAAGGCGAATTACCCTCGCAGGAAGCCATTTCGCCCCCGGGTGAATCTACCTCCTAGATGAAGGCATCCACTGTTCGCGGTGTGCGGTACGGCACTCTATTGGCGGTAGCAGTAATCGGCAGCGCAGCATTTGTGTTTCCGCTGCGTGCGCGGCAGCAGCGGCGCGGCGGTGAAATCCGGGTTCAGACCGACCTCGTCGATATTTTGGCCAGCGTCACGGACGCCAACGGAAGGCCCATACCCGATCTCACGCAGGACGCCTTCTCTCTTTCCGAAGAGGGCGTGCCCCAGAAAATCGAGCGCTTCGAGGCGCAGACCAACCGTCCGCTCGATCTCGCGCTGATGGTCGATTCGAGCATGAGCGCGTTCAAAGACTTGAAGTTCGAGATGGACGCGGCCGCGCATTTCATTCGGCAGGTCGTGCGGCCGGGAGACACGCTCGGCGTTTTCGAATTCGACGAAACCGTCACGCAGCTTTCCGATTTCTCCGACAACGTGCCGAAGCTGCAGGGGGCCGTGCATCAAATCCGGATGGGTGCCGGCACATCAATTTATGATGCGCTCGTGCTGGGTTCCAATGCGCTCAGGCGGCGTCCGGAGGGCCGGAGGCGCGCGATCGTCCTGGTGACGGATGGCGGAGAGACCACGAGCGTCTCGCAATTCGAAGACGCGCGCCGGATAGCCGTGGACTCAGGGACGCTGCTCTATACGATTATCATTCGTCCGGTGAACAACGAGAACGGCCGCAACACCGCCGGAGAACATGCGCTGATCACCATCACCGACAGCACAGGCGGAGCGATGTTCATCCTCACCGACATGAGCCAGTTCGACCAGATGTTCGATCGCATCGACCGCGAGCTGCGCACGCAGTATCTGCTGGGCTACTACCCGCAGCCCGCGCCTCCTCCGGGGAGCTACCGCCACGTACAACTCGCCGTGAAAGGGAATTACGTGGTGCGTTATCGCAAGGAATACCTCACGCCCGGCGGAACTGAGTGAGCGAATTTCTCAAAGTAGCCAGCGACATCGCTCGCGAAGCGGGAGCCGTGCTGCGTCACGAGTTCGATCGCCCGAAAAAAATCTCTTACAAGGGCGAAGTCGACATCGTCACCGAATCGGACCGCCGCTCCGAAGAGATTATTGTCGCAAGAATCAGAGAGCACTTTCCCGGTCACGCCATTATTGCCGAGGAGGGCGGGGGAGCGTCCGCAGCCGCCGCCGGCGCGAAATATTGCTGGCATGTCGACCCCCTCGATGGCACCACGAACTTCGCGCACGGCTATCCCTGCTTCGCCGTATCGATCGGGCTCAGCGAGGACGGCGAACCCATCGCAGGCGTGGTGTTCAATCCGGTCAGCGATGAATTCTTCACCGCAGCGCGCGGCGAAGGCGCCTATCTGAACGGCCAGCGCATCCGCGTTTCATCGATCGAAAAGCTGGCCACGAGCCTTGTCGCCACGGGCTTTCCCACGCACCAGCGCAAACGAAGCGCCAACATGAATTACTACTGGGAGTTCACGCTGCGTTCGCACGGCGTGCGGCGCGATGGCTCCGCGGCGCTCGATCTCTGCTCGGTCGCGTGCGGCCGGTTCGATGCGTTCTGGGAGTTTCGCCTGAATTCGTGGGACACGGCCGCGGGCGTTTTGCTCGTCCGCGAAGCGGGCGGAATCGTCACGGCGATCGAAGGAGGACCATATCATCTCGGCGGCCCTTCGTTGCTCGCATCGAATGGCCTAATTCACGCCGAAATGAAAGAGATCTCCGAAATTGCCGAGCGCGCCGGAAAATTGTAACGCACCCGGCTTTGTCTTAGGTTTGAATGTAGCGCTGCGTCCTTTTTACCCTGACGCAGGAAGGGCAGCGCGGCATCTTCGCCTCGGCAGTGCGTCTGATCCGTAGCGCCGGCGTCTCGCCGGCCCAGCGGGGCTCCAGCCGCTAAGGCAAACACATCCTTCAATGAACGTAACCGACTTCGATTACGAACTGCCGCCGGCACAAATCGCCCAGCGCCCTCTCGAAGATCGCGCCGCCTCGCGCATGCTGCTCCTCGATCGCACCACAGGCGCCTGGGAAGACCGCCGTTTCCGCGAGCTGCCCGATCTGCTGCGCGGCGACGAACTCATCGTCGTCAACAACACGCGCGTACTTCCCGCCAGGCTTTTCGGCCGCCGAGCCGGAATCCACGCCGAGCAGCCGGGACGCAAAAACCCCGAGCGACAGGAATTCCTGCAAGCCCCGATCGAGGTCCTCCTCGTCCGTCAAATCGGTGCGGATACCTGGGAGACGCTCGTGCGCCCGGGACGAAAAGTGCCCGTCGGCGAGCGGATCGTCTTCGGCGAAGGGGAACTCGAATGCGTCATCGAAGGGAGAGGTGACTATGGCTTGCGCGTCGTCCGATTCACCTCGCGCAACGACTTTCGCCACGCCGTCGATCATCTCGGCCACATTCCTTTGCCTCCCTACATCAAACGAGTGGATGAACCTCTGGATCGCGAGCGCTATCAAACCGTTTTCGCGCGAGAGGGGAGCGCAGTTGCCGCTCCCACGGCGGGACTGCATTTCACGCCGGAGATCATCGAGCGGATTCGCGCGTGCGGCGTCGAGATCGCCGAAATCACACTCGACGTTGGGCTCGGCACCTTTGAGCCGGTCCGCACCGAGCGCCTCGAAGACCACCCGATTCACGCCGAGGCGTACGAAATTCCCGAAGCCGCGGTTGCCGCTCTCGCCCGCGCAAAGCGTGAGAAGCGCCCCGTGCTTGCAATCGGCACCACGGTCGTGCGCGCGCTCGAGGATGCCGCGGAAAAAAACGAAGGGCGCGCCGAGCCGGTCGCATCCGGAAAATCGGAAGCCAAAATATTTCTGTACCCCGGCAAGCCTTTTCGCATCGTAGATCAGTTGCTGACGAATTTTCATTTGCCGCAATCCAGTTTGCTGGCGCTCGTGGCGGCTTTCGCGGGCCGCGACCACGCTTTGCGTGCGTATCGCCATGCCGTGGATGCCGGCTATCGCTTTTACAGTTACGGCGACGCCATGCTGATCCGCTAGGCGATATGCCCCGGACGTGCGTATGCTCTTCGCCATTGTCGCTATGCAAGAGAGCGCCATTCATCTGATATGATTCGCAGGCTGCGGTGATGCCAAAACCATGCGCTATCTGATCCTGAGCGACATTCACGCCAACCTTACGGCGCTCGACACGGTCCTGAGCGTCGCCAAAGGCCGCTGGGAAAAGGCCGTCTGCCTTGGCGATCTCGTCGGCTACGGCCCCGACCCGAACGAAGTGATTGACCGCGTCCGTTCGCTTCCCGCGGTTACGATACGAGGAAACCACGACAAGGCTATTGCGGGCCTTGAGGATGCCGATGAGTTCAATCCCATCGCGCGCAATGCCGTACTCTGGACACGCTCGCAACTGCGCCCCGAAAATCGGGAGTATCTCGAAAATCTTCCGAAGGGCCCGCTCACCGTGAACGGCTTTTCGATCGTCCACGGCGCTGTGCACGACGAGGACGAATACGTGTTGTCGCCGGCCCTGGCGCTCGATGGGCTGCGGGACGCTCCGACTCCCGTAACATTTTTCGGCCACACGCATCTGCAAGGCGGATTTTCTCTTCGCGGCGAAGACGTGACGCCGCTGCATTTCAAGCCGTCCGGCGGTAACCAGTTCTCGGCTCTTGCGGTCGAGCAGGGCACCACCTATCTGCTGAATCCCGGATCGATCGGCCAGCCGCGCGATGGCGATCCCCGCGCCGGGTTTGCGATTGCGGACATGGATGGGAAATCCATCGAGTTTTGGCGGATTCCTTATGACATCGAAGACGTGCAGGGCCGCATGAGGGGCGCCGGGCTTCCCGAGCCGCTGATCCTGCGGCTTTCCTTCGGCAGTTGAGCGGCGAGAAAGCCATGGAACCCGAACCCGCCATCGATCAGGATCGCAAAAGCGGCAGGGGGTTTCCTGCGGCTTTTGTCGTCGGCGCGGTGGTCGTGCTGCTCTTGTTCGGCGGCCTTCTGCTTCTCACGCGCTCGACTCAGCCGCATAAGACCGCTGCGGCCGCCACGTTGCCATTCGGCGCGGAGGAACAAAACTACGCCACCAACATTCATTTTCAGGACGTCGAGTTTTCCCAGGCTTCGAATCTTCTTAATCAGGATTTCACGTACGCGACGGGAAAAATCTCAAACGACGGCAGCCGCGCCGTGCGAGCGCTCGAACTCACACTCGAATTCCACGACCAATTCAATCAAGTGATCCTGCGCGAAAAGCAGCGGGCAATCGACCTTGCCGGCACCCCGCTGCCGGCGGGGCAGGCCGCGATTTCCAGATCACCGTCGAACAACATATTCCATCCACGTGGAATCAGCAGTATCCTTCTATTCGCGTATCGGGTCTGGTTTTGCAGTAGCGGGTCGTTTTGTATTAGAGGTCGTTTTTCAGTAACGGGCTGGGCTGTTTCTAAACGCAGGACGGTTTGTCTATGAATGATTGGGCCGAGCTCGATCGGGCCTTGGACGCGATCGCGTCCTCCGGCAGCGCGGAAGTTCGCGAAGACGGCCAGTGGCTGGCCGAGCTTACCGGGCTGCGCTGCGAACTTCGCGCCGAAGGCAAGAATCCGCTGGTTCACCTGTGGTCCGAAGAACGTAACCTGACTCGCCGCATTCTCCGCGTCCGCGAACAGTCCCAGGACCGCATCGTCCTCGAAGTGCAGCGATTTGGCCGCGCAAAACCAGGCCGCCTCGAATTCCTGCGCACCGATTCGCCGCGCCCTTCCGCGCGCATCACGCGCGAACAGTTCCGCGCGCGCTTCGAGCGTTTCCTCACCGAGCGCTTTCCCGACGCGGAAATCGATTCGATTTCCACCGCTCCCGATCTCGAGCATTCGTTTTCCGGGCTCTACGTGCGAGGGCGCATGCAGGAAGGACCTCATTTATGGGCTTTTCTCGCGGTTTCGTCGCGCGAAAGCGCCGCCACGATCGACGGAATCCTCGCCTTTGCGATTCTCTGGCTGGACTGGACGAGGGCGCACTCCCATACCCATGGGGTTGAGGGCGTGCGGCTGTTCGTTCCCGAGGGAACCAGCCGGCCATTGCGAGCGCGAGCGCTGGCGCTTTCGACGGCGGCGCGCACGGAAGTCTTCGAATTCGATAGCGTTGACGGCCGCGTGGAAAAGATGGATGCCGCCGAATTGGGAAACCTGGAAAGCAGGCTGACGACGCGCCGCGAGGTGGAATCGGCGCTCACTGCGGCGGAGGAAAGCGCGGCGCGGATTCCGGCACTCGCGCCGATGCTCGGCGAAGTTGCCGGGCGGATGCGCTCGAATGCGCTGCCGGGCGCGAAGGAAGTGGCGTTTTCTTTTCACGGATTGGAGTTTGCGCGCTGGTCGCGCGAAGGCGTCCGCTTCGGATTGGGCGATCGCCTTCGGCGATTGACCGCGACCACAGCGCCGGCGCTCGAACAGCTCGTTCGCCAACTCGTGCTGCATCGCAGCCCTCTCGCCAGCGATGTAAAACATCCGCTGTATCGCGCCGCGCCCGAGCGGTGGCTCGAGACGCTCGTCCTCGAAGAGCCCGGCCGGCTCGACGCGCAGCTCGATCCGGGCCACCTGTATTCGCAAGTGCCCGCGCTTTCCGCGGGAGACCGCGGCGTAATCGATTTGCTCGGCATCACGCGCCGCGGCAGGCTCGTGGTGATCGAGCTCAAGGCGAGCGAGGACATTCAGCTGCCCGTGCAGGCTCTCGACTACTGGCTGCGCGTCCGTCGGCACCAGCTGAGCGGAGATTTTCATCGCTACGGCTATTTCGCGGGATTGGAATTCGATCCAAAGCCGCCGCTGGTGTGGCTCGTCGCTCCGGGACTGCACTTCCATCCAGCCGCCGCGACGCTCGTGCGATTTTTTTCGCCCGAGATTCAGGTGATGCGCATCGGCCTCGCCGAGAATTGGCGCCGCGGCGTGAAGGTCATCTTCCGCCAGTAGCGTCGTCGAGCGCCGCGCTGAAGACCGCGGCGCTACAGTCGAACCCCGGGCAAAATCTGCTCCGACGCATACAATAATATTGCACTCGTCGGGAGGTTAGATTAGGGCTTACATGGCCGAAAAAGGCCAATATTGGGAGGTTTTGCCACCATGACGGATTACATAACCCCAAGGGAGAAGACGCAGCGGGCTTTCCGGGCGTACATGGACCTGCTGGACACGGCGGAGTGGATCAGGGGCGAGCTCCGTGGACCATTGATGTCGTTCGACTTAGCGATGGGCGAATTCCGGCTGCTGGAGTTGCTTTATCGGGAGGGGGCGCTCTTCGTCTCGGATATCGCCCGGAAGCGCGGGGTGCATCGGGCTGGCGTGGAGGTGACGATCGCGCGTCTTGCGAGGCGCGGATGGGTGGGGCAAAGGATTGTGGCTGTGCCTCCGGTGGAGTTGGAACGAGCGCACCTGGCAAAGTCCAGGGACAACAAACCGAGGACGGGGCGGCGAATCCGGGCGATCGGTCTGACGAAATCGGGAAAGAAATTCATCGGGAACGTCCTGCCGAGCCATTCGAAAGTGGTGAAGGCGCTGATGCGCGCGCTCGATGGGCGCGAGCAGGAGACGATGAGCCGGCTTTGCCGGAAATTGCGCGCGGGCGATGTGATGAAGTTTGTTTCCGAGATTACACACGAGGATGTCGAGGGGTGAGAGGTCGAGCAGGCTCACGACGCGATAACCCTTGACGGCGATATCCTAGTATTGGGATAATGGACATGGCGAGAGCGAAACGTACCCCGGGCGAGAAGCCGCTCTTCTGGGTGGGCTCATCGAAGCGGGACTTGCTGGCCTTTCCGGAAGAAGTGAAAGATGAGATCGGAGGGGCCTTGAGTGTCGCTCAGTTTGGCGGAAAGCATCCGAACGCGAAGCCGTGGAAGAGAGAAGGCCGGGGCGTACTCGAAATCGTTGAGGACCACCGCGGAGATACCTATCGCGCGGTATACACCGTGAGGTTTGAAGGCGCAATCTACGTGCTTCACGCGTTTCAGAAAAAATCGCCCACCGGCAGAAGAACGCCCAGGACCGATACCCAACTCATCGCGCAGAGGTTGCGCGCCGCCCAACAGGACTACGAGACGGGATATGGCAAGCCGAAAAACTAAACCGCGAATCATCGCCAGCTCGGGCAATGTTTTCGCCGACCTGCGCCTGCCGAACGCGGAAGAAAAGCAGACCAAGGTGCGCCTCGCCGTCGCCATCAATCAAATCGTTGCTGCACAGGAACTTTCGCAGGCGGCGGCAGCGCGACGCTTGAAGATCAATCAGCCGAAGATTTCGGCGCTCGCCAATTATCGGCTCGAAGGTTTTTCCGTCGAACGCCTGATGCACTTCCTCACCGCCCTCGATCGCAACGTCGAAATCGTCATTCGCCCGAAGCCTCGCTCGCGCAAAGGCGCGCGAATCCTCGTCACTGCCGCCGCGTAGCGGATGTGAGCGGGAATGCCGCGCTCTGCGAACATACATTCCGCCGCCTCTACCGCAAGCTCCGCGCGGGCGACGTGGTAAAGTTTGTTTCCGAGATCGTGCACGAGGACGTTGAGGATTAAGTTGGGGGTTCGAGAGTTCAGATTTCAGATTTGAGAGCCATCTCGGGCACCCTTCGACGAGCGAAGGGAGCGCAACCTGCCGCGTTTGAGGAAAAGAAACGTCGACCGCAAGACCCAGGTTCTCAAACCGAACCTGGGGCACCCTCTGCGTTGTTGTCGTGGCAAGAAATATGGGAAATCGAGATTTCCGGTCGTGAGGAATCCCGAAAATGCAGAATCAGGAATCGCTTCCGGGCCACCCGGCCCAAAGGCAGCGGCAAAGTCCAAGGCGCCCGCCTAAAGGCAAGGCGGCCGCTACAACGGCAAGAGCGAACGGCAACGGTCAGCGGCGACGGCAAACGCGAAGACAACGGCAAACGGCGAAGAGTGCCGCGCTGAAGTGACGGCGCTCATGAGGCAAGAAAGCAGATCCCTCACCCGCCGGAAGGCGGCGGGATTCGGGATGACAGCGTGAGAGGCGGGGGAGAGAAGCGGGGGGAGCCCGCTATCCGCCACGGAGGTCGCGCACAGTGCGCACGGCAAAGGCAAGAGCGAACGGCAACGGCAAGCGCGAAGACAACCGCAAACGCGAAGAATGCCGCGCTGAAGTGACGGCGCTCATGAGGCAAGAAAGCAGATCCCTCACCCGCCAAAGGGCGGCGGGATTCGGGATGACAGCGCGAAGAGCCGGGAGAGAGAAGCAGAAGAGAGATTCTTCGGCCAGAGCGACGGCATGGCGAGCGCTACGAAGGCGACAACCAAATCCAAGGCGCCCGCCTAGAATCAAGGCGGCCGCTACAAGGGCGACGGCATGGCGAGCGCCAACGAGAAGCCGCATTGACGCAAGTGCGCGAGTTTGCTATGTTTCAGTTTCATTCTCCTTTGGGGTGAAGCGTGAAGCATCGTGTGGCCCGAGGCAGCGGCTCCTCTCGCGGAAATCATAAGACATTGAAAAAAAAGACTTTAGCAGCATCAACGAAGGCCAAGGCCCTCCCTCCCGATCCGGACGCACCGGCAAAACAACAGCAATTGAAGCTTTATGAAGAGGCGCTGAAGCACTTCCAGCAGCAGAAGTTTGCCAAGGCGAAGGAAACGCTGGAGGATGTGGTCAAGGGGCCGAGCCGGGAATTGGCCGACCGGGCGAAGGTCCACCTGCGGATCTGCGAGCAGCGGATTTCGCGCGTTCCCGCGGCGCTGCCGAAGTCTGCCGAGGACCACTACACGCAGGGCGTCGCGCTGATGAATTTGGGCCGCTGGGACGAGGCGCGCGATCATCTGGACCGCGCCCGGAAAGCCGCGCCGAAGGCCGACCATATTGTCTATGCGATGGCGGCGCTCGATTGCCTGACCGGCGAAGCGGATTCGGCGATGGAAAATCTGAAAGTCGCGATTCAACTTCGCCCCGAGAATCGCTATCACGCCCGCAACGACGAAGACTTCGCATTCTTGCAGGAAGACCCGCGCTTCACGGAATTGCTCTACCCGGAACGAGACGGCTCGGCCGGCTGATTTTTTTCTCGGCTCCATGAAAAATCGCTCGAAACATCGGCCCGTATCCGTCCGCGTGGTCGCGCTCGGCGGAGGCACCGGGCTTTCGACCATGCTGCGAGGGCTGAAACAGTATGTGTCGGGGCGGAAACGGCGCGGGCCGGAGCGGCCAATCGCCGATCTGGCGGCCGTCGTGACGGTGACGGATGACGGCGGGAGTTCGGGGCGGTTGCGGCGCGAATATCGGATTCTTCCGCCGGGCGACATTCGCAACTGCATGGTGGCGCTCTCGCAGGATGAACTTCTTCTCAGCAAACTATTTCAATACCGATTTCCCGCGGGCCGAGGGCTGGGCGGCCACAGCTTCGGCAATCTTTTCCTGACGGCGTTGACGAACAGCACGGGCGGGGATTTCGCGAAGGCCGTGCAGACGTTAGCCAAGGTGCTCGCGATTCGCGGGCGCATTTTTCCTTCGACCGCGCAGAACGTGACGCTCGCAGCCGAGCTCGAGGACGGCAGACTGGTGAAAGGCGAGACGAACATTTCGCGCTCGCGGAAGCGCATCGCGCGCGTACGGCTGGTGCCGCGCCACGCGAAGCCGGTGCCCGAGGTGCTGCAGGCGCTCCGCGAGGCCGATCTGATCCTGGTGGGGCCGGGATCTCTCTATACGAGCATCCTGCCGAACCTGCTGGTGGAGCAGGTGAGCGAAGTGATCGCGAACTCGAACGCGATTCGCGTGTACATCGCGAACCTGATGACGCAGCCGGGGGAAACACAGCATTACTCTGTGGCCGATCACATCAAGGCGATCTACGAACACACGGGGCGGCGGCTCTTCGATTTCGCGGTGATCAATCGACAGGCTGTGTCACCGCGCTTGCTGCGGCGGTATAAGGCGCAGGGCGCGGAGCCGGTCGACCCATCGCTCGATGAGCTTAAGAAACTTGGCGTGCGCTGCGTGATGGGGAACTTTCTGCACGAGAGCAACGTGGTGCGCCATGATGAACTGCGGCTGGCGCGGCTTCTGCTGGACAAGTTTGTCAACGGTCGATCCCCGCGCTGAGCGGCCCATCTCGCTGTTGGGAAGTATCCACAACTTCCGCGGAGCGGGCGGCAGGGAAATCCCGGGGCTAAAGCCCAGTTACACCACCGCCTTTTTCGAGGGCCTGAAGGCCCACGCTTCCACCGTGTCGCGCTTCGCGCGTTGTTTTTGTTTCGGGGCTCAAGGCTGACGCTTCCACCCTGTTGCCCTTCGCGCGTTGTTTTTTTGTCTCGGGCCTCAAGGCTCGTGCTTTCACACTAATCTGCGGCCCGCGCTACAAAATCGTTTTTGGGTGCAACTCCGTGCCTAACGGCAGGAAGCTCAGTTTCCGGCGGGGGCGCTGGGTGCGGTGTAGCCTTCGCGCGCCGTAACGTCGACCTTCTTCTTTTTGCCCTTCTTATTCGCGAGCTCGAGGGGATTTCCCTGATCGTCGACAACCTCGACGGTGAGCTTGTGATATCTGCCGTCCTGCGGGGTTGTGGGCGAGAAGCCCAGCGTGTACTGGTTGCGAAGGAAAGCGGCAACCGTGCTGAAGATGCCGTTCATCTCTCCGGTGAACCGGGGAAACCAGGCGTAGCCGCCCGTGAGCCGCCCGAAAGTGGTGAGCTGGTTTTGGGCCTGGACGTAGCCGACGCCGCCGCCATTCGGGGAGAGATCAATTTCCTCGCCCATGCCGACGCAGAAAATCGCGACATCCGACTCTTTCAGCCGAGTGAGGATCTGATCCAGCGTGTGCTTGCTGAATGTGTCGTAGCCGGTGGCAAGCACGAGAATCGACTTCTTGCCTTTCACATCGCGGAGCTGGTCGAGAGTTTCGTAGATCGCGTCGAAAAGATCCGCTTCGTGAAACCCGGGGAAACCCAGGGTGCGAATCGCTTCGTCGACCTGGCGTTTGTCGCGCGTGAAATCGACTTGCAGTGTGGTGCGCAGGTCAAAAGTTTTCAGGGCCACCCAGTCCTGCGGTTTCAGCTGTTGCAAGAAACCATCGGCCCAGTATTGCGCCTTGTATCCGAAATAACCGCCCATGGCGGCGCTGAACTCGACGAGCATCACGATGGTGATGGGCGCGTCGGTGGGAGCGAAATTCGTGATCTGCTGGGGCTGGCCCTCGTCGAGAACGCGGAAATTATCCTGCTTCAATCCCGTGACCAGATTGCCGTCATGATCGGTGACGACCGCGTCGACATTCACGAGGGTTGATTGGACCGAGATCGCGACGGGCGGCGGGGCCTGGGGTTTCGGGGCCGGGGGCGCCACACCGGTGGGAGGCTTCGGAGGCTCGGGCTGCTGGGACGGAGGCGGCGTCTGCGGGCCCTGACCGTCCTGCGCGAGAGCCGTCCAGGCGCTGGAGGGAACGCCCAAGGCAACGATCAGGACGGCCATCAAAACGGCGCGAAACCAAGTTTTCGGTTGCATCTTTGCGTCCCCTGATCTGGATGCTGCCACGTCCGCCCCGCGGGGTCAATCGTAAGCGGGCACGTGTGCATTGCAGCACCGAGCGAAGCCGCGATCGTATCAACGGCTATGCCGGTACGCTAGACTTTGAGATTCACGGGGAGGGAAAAAGGATGGCGCGCAGGTTCACGAGTTTCGTACTGCAATTGGCGCTTGGCACGGCGCTGTTTGCGTTGCCAATGTACGGGCAGGGGACGGCGCCGGCCGCAGCCGCGGCTACTGCAGGATCGCCCGCCGCCGACCTCTCGCAGATCGAAAGCGAGGCGATCGGGTGGCTGCAGGCGCTGATTCGGATCAATACGACGAATCCGCCGGGAAACGAATTGGTTGCCGCGAAATATCTGGCCGGAATCCTCAACAAGGAAGGCATCCCGTCTGAGACTTTCGAGAGCGCGCCGGGACGCGGCTTTCTGGTGGCGCGGCTGTCGTCGAGCGCGGTTCCGGATCCATCGAAGGCGCTGCTCCTGCTGGGACATCTCGACGTGGTAGGCGTGGACAAATCGAAGTGGACGGTCGATCCATTCGGCGGAGTGATGCAGGGAAATTATATTTATGGCCGCGGGGCGTTCGACGACAAGGGAATGACCGTGGCGAATCTGGCCGTCCTCGTGGCGCTGAAGCGCGCGAATGAGCGGCTCAATCGCGACGTGATTTTTCTGGCGGAAGGCGACGAGGAAGCGGGCGGCACGCTGGGAATGAAATTCGCCGTCGAACAACATTGGGACAAAATCGCCTGCGGCTACGCGATCAACGAAGGCGGGCGGGCAGTCTTGCAGGACGGGAAAGTGCAGTATGTGGGCGTGCAGGTGAGCGAAAAGGTGTCGGTGAACGTGGATGTAATCGCCAAGGGGACTTCGGGGCACGCCTCGATCCCGAGGCCGGACAATCCCGTGGTGCACCTGGCGGGGGCGATCGCCAAGATCGGGGCGTACGAGGCGCCCGTGCAGTTCAATTCCGTGACGCGGGCGTATTTCGAGGGCCTCGCGCCCGTGGAGGACGACGAAACGGGCAAGTGGATGCGCGCGCTCGACTCTTCCGATCGCGGCGATCACGCGGCCCGATGGATTTCGAGCAAGGATCTGGCGTGGAGTGCGATGCTGCGCGATACGATTTCGCCGACGATGCTCGAGGCGGGCGTCCGGCAGAACGTGATTCCCGCGGAGGCGCGCGCGGTGCTGAATATCCGCTTGCTGCCCGGGAATATGATCGATGCGCTGGTGGGCAAGCTGCAGCAAATGGTGAATGATCCGGAGGTCAGCTTCGAAGTGGAGCCGGGGGCGGGCGAAGCGGCGCCATCCTCATCGACGACTTCCGATTTGTACAACGCGATCGGGCTGGCGGCCGCGACCGAATTCTCGGGCGCGCCGGCGGTGCCGTACATGGGGACCGGCGCGACGGATTCGATGTATCTGCGGTTGCGGAGCGTGCAGGCTTACGGATTGATGCCGTTTCCGCTGGCCGCGGAGGATTACGCGCGCATGCACGGGGACGACGAGCGAGTTCCGGTGGATTCGTTTCGCCAGGGAATCGAATTTCTTTACGGGATCGTCAGCAATTTCGCGGTGGCGAAGTGAGGCGGGTTTAATTCACCCAGTTGTCGGGGCTCGAGGGCGGCTTGTCGTCGTGATCGCGGACGTAGACTTCGAACTTCTTGCGCATGCGGCGGCGCTTCCAATCGGAAAAGAAATTGCGATAGTTGTAAAGGAATGAGCCTCGCCGCAGGTAGATGTATCCCACCAGCATGCCTCCCAAGTGGCAGACGTGGCTCACATGGTCGCCCGACGCGTCGATCGTGAGGAAAAACTCGATTGCGCCCATGACGATCACGAAGAGGCGCATCGACATGCTGATCGGCAGAGGAAACATCCAGATGCGCCGCTCGGGCAGCAGCACCGCGTTCGCAAGCAGAATTCCGTAGATAGCTCCGGAGGCTCCGATCGTGGGAATCGCAGCGATTCCGCGCCCGTGCGGATCGAGAGCCGTCCTAACGATCAGGTCCGTAAGGCCCGCGCCAACGCCGCAGAGGAAAAAATATACGTAGAACTTGCGCGAGCCCCACATGTGCTCGAGGGTGGCGCCGAACATGGCGAGATAGAGAAGGTTGAACAGGATGTGCCAGATTCCGTCGTGGAGGAACAGATAGGTGAAGAGCTGCCAGACGAATCCGAAGCGGATGATATTGGCGGGAACCATCCCGAACCAATAGGCGAGGAATCCCTCAGCGGCGGGCCCCCAGATGAATTGCGAGACTTCCTGTACGAGGAATACGGCGACGCAAATGATGCAGAGTGTCTTGACGGCGCGCGGGAAATACTCGCCGAGGTCGAAGCGGTAGCCGTAGCCGCGGGAAAAGGAGCCCACGGAGTAGAGTCTAAGGGCTTGGCCCGGGCGGAGTCAAAGGTACTCGCGGGTAAGGATGGCGCGCCCTGAAAATACGCCGTCATGACTCGGCTGCGCAGGTACTTGTCGGTAATCCGACGTAGCCGGAGTCAGCACGCGTGAACTTCCCAGAAGCGGACTTCTGGCCCGGCATAATTCCCAAATTCAATTGCTATTTCTTGGAGAGTTCGCTCTGGAAATGACTTTCGACATCTTCACGACTCAGCGGGTTCCTTGCCTTGGGCAACACAACCGAATAGACAACCTCGTTACCTTGAAGCTGAGCGGTGATAAACGCCCCGTCTTCCGGCAGTTCTTGGTAGATGAATTTTACTTTTCTACCGTCTTCAAGTGTCTTGATCCACTCTTCGTCTGGCATTGTGGTATCTCTTCAGGCGAGATCGCTGAATGTCGCGAGTATAGGCAGGCCAAATGCCTGACGCCGAATCGGCTAGCCATTTTTGTTGACTGCGGGGGTTGACGTTTTTGGCTCGGCTGTGACGGTTACCTCAACGCGATCATCCTTCTTGAGCCGCGCATCATCGCCGTGTTCATCAGTTAGCGTGTTTTCAATACGGAGACCTCGATGCCGGCGGTCGGCGCCCCCAACAGCAATCTGCGCCTGTTCCGGTCGGCTCGGGCGTGGAGGAGGTATGATTTTGTCGACGGTTCCGGGCATGGTGACACTTGGCTGTTCCCGAATTCGCGTAGTATCCAGATTCAGTTCCGCTATTTTCGCGGATCTGGCCATGCGCGGCTTCCCCATTTCCTGCGCGACGCTGGCACGCGTTGCGTTGATTAGTGCTTTCTTAGCTTTACTCATGCGTCCATCATCACATCGAAATACAAGCGATGCAGTGTCATTTGGCACAGTCGCGAACTATGCGGCTGCTTCTCGGTAGCATTACGTCTGGATTGTCGGCCTGTCCGGTTGTGCACAGTTATAAAGTGGGTGTGGCGCCAAGCTCTTCGACTCGAGCCGACACGCGATCATCCCCGATTTGTCGCCATTCCGGAAAGTTGGCCCGAAACGGGGTTGCGGGAATTCTCGCCAGTAGCGTGGCCATGTGCCTGGCCGACTTACCCGCGCCATGGCATCTGCGAACTATTCCTGACTTAGGGCATTAGACAGGACGATCGGGATACACTGCTCTCGGAAAGCGAAAGTGAATTAGCAGCGCACAAAGAAGAAGCATGAGAAGGGTAATGGCGCTGCCTTCCGGTCCTGCCGATCCTCCCGTGAGCCAATTCGGACCGTGGACAGAGGTGCCGAGGAATCGGCCGGCGCCGAGAAGTCCGCTGTCGGGCGTGCCGTAGAAAAAGGTTTCTGCCCAGTCCCAGGCCGCGTGGAAGCCAACGGCGAACCAGAGATTGCCGGTGCGCCGGAGAGTGAGGCACATCAGCAAGCCGAACTCAACAACCTGCAGAATCCCGAGCGCGTTTTCTCCGGGATTGGGTATATGAGCAGCTCCGAACACAGCGGAGATCAACAGGGCTGCCCGCCAGAAGCGCCAACGCCTGGAGAAAGAGAACAGCCAGTAGCCGCGAAAAGCAAATTCTTCGCTCCAGGACACCGCAAGAAATGTGACGGCCCAGGCGAGCGCATAACGAAAAACCGCGCTGCCGGTAAGAGAAACGGAGTCAATTCGAAAGTGGCCCGACACACGCAGGAGCAGCAGGATAGCGGAAAGCATGGCGAAGCCCCAGACAGAGCCTTCCCAAAATCTTATTCCGAATGCGTGGCGGATAGGAATGCCGTAATCGGCAAGCGGGCGTTTCTCCATGCGGGACACGATCCAAGTGGCCAGTAAGACAAAAAATACCGCGATGGCTTTCGCCGGCAATTCCCTCTGCACCGTGATCAGGGAGCTGGACCGGCCGACCGCGAAATGCGCTGCGAGCAAAAAAGGGGCCGGAAGAAGCAACGCGATCGCAACCCAGATGAGCAGTCGGTTGCGATCGGTGCGGCTCCATGCCGTAGGTTGCCTTAGGGGTGCCGTGGTCGGCTGATTCGCGCCGTCGATGGGTGCCATCTGGCCTTGGAATTCCTTGGTTAAGCTGGGATCGGCTTCGTCCCGTCTCCTGTTGCAAGATCAGATTGTGGCAGTGGGACCCGGAGTGCGCCAGCACGATTCCGCGCGTCTGCTCCGGGCTTTCGAGGGCTGCCTGCGTTTTCTTTTCGAAGCTGACCATATATGGAGTTGTGGGAATTCCTGCCAGTAGCGTGGCCATGTGCCTGAAAGACGCGCGAGCCTGACAAGTGGATTGCAGAGAGAAGCGCATGTCCGGCCACCCGGCTAACCGGAGCTACTCCCTACCCATCCCTTATCCCATTAATTAGAGGTACTTGGAACGTGGTGACTGAGGCCAAAGGCGCGCCTAATGGTGGGGGCATTTCGCGCCAGTCTTGGTTTAGGCAAGTGCCGTTTTGGCACGCTGGGACGAGTTTCCCATTGCCGGGGGTGGACCGCCAAGCTAACTTCAAATGCAAATACTCCGACGTCGTGATGCCCATAAGGGAGAAAGAGCCGATCGAGGCGGTGTAACCGACGCGTGGAACCAGGTAGAGAGCGATGACGAAGGCAAGAGTCAACGATTGGTTCGACCGGAGGATGCCGAACATGCGGATCGCAGTTGGTTCGTGGATGAAGTGGTCGTTTCTCGGTATGGCGTTGCTTTCAGCGGCCGCTTTTTGCAGCCCCGTCCATAGCCAGAGCGCGCCGTCCGTTCGCATCGGCAACGTCGATATCACGGACATTCCCGAGGACTGGAGCCATCATTATGTGGTTTTCTCAGATCCCGGGACCGAACAGGACGCGCTCCGGAGCGGTCGCTACGAACAGTGGGAGAATGTCGTCAACAACCCTCGGTATGTGATTCAGCAGTTGAAGAGAGGTGCGCGGGTGCAAGGGCCGGCGTCTTTGGACGCGGACTACAGGTTCCGGTGGATCGCGGAGGAGACGGGCGACCCTTTTTGGATAATTGGTAGAGTTCGACGGGCGTGGGGCTTGCCGGAAATCCGGAAAGATTGGAGCCAGTCGCTGGGCGGGACCGGTCTCGCGGATGGCCAGTATCCCGCCAAGTACCCGTTCGCGACCACGACTGCAAGCTGCAGTGACTACGTCGTTTATCCCACGGGAGCAGGGGGATCCGGCACGCAGGCGACCATCATGGCATTCAAGAATCTCTACGTCGGCACGGGCGGCTGCGGTAGCACCAATCCTACCGTCTATTGGGCCTACAACACCGGTGCGGGAGCCGTGGCAAATCTTTCGCCCGTTCTTTCTATAGATGGAACGCAAGTGGCGTTCATCCAGGTCAGTTCCGGCGGCGTGGCCAGCCTGGTGGTCCTCAAGATGGCAAACTCTGGGGGTTCTTACAACGCACCCACGTTCGGCACCGGAAGCGGCTCAGTGACCGCGGCGAGTTATCGCACCTGCACCGCTCCCTGCTTCACTTCGATCGCTCTCAGCGGCAATCCCAACGACGCCGCGTCTGCGCCGTTTTACAACTACGACACCGACGTTCTTTACGTCGGCGACAACGGCGGCAAGGTCCACCTTTTTACGGGAGTCTTTAGCGGAACGCCGGCGGAAACCACGACCAATTGGCCGGTCACTGCGAGTACGACCACTCCACCAGCGCTGACCTCTCCGATCTATGATTCGGTATCCAACCGGATCTTCGTGACCGATCAAGCCGGCTACCTGCACACATTCTTGGTGACCTCGCCCCCGGGCAGCGTGACTACGTCAGGCCGCTTAGAGAACAATACGACCAACGTGTTTGAACCGCCGATCGTTGATGGGACAACAGAGTTGGTTTACACGTTTATCGGCTACAGCGGTGACGGCGGCAACAAAAATCCCAGCTATATCAACGTGTTCCCGGCCGCGGCCCTGGGCGAAGCGGGCACCGGCACAGGCGGCACCGACTATGGCACGGGTGTGCATTTTCCGAACGGTGCGAGCGGTGGCACCGCCAACCCGACCACCTCGCACATGCGCGCCGGCGGCTTCGACTTCCAATACTATATGGGAACCGGAACCACGGGAAATATCTACACGTGCGAAAACGGAACCATCTATCAGATTCCCCTGGCTACGATCGCGACGTTTGTCGTGAACGTCTACAACACGCCTGTGAGCGCAGTCGGCATCGCCTCGGCCTGCTCAGCGGTGACGGAGTTCCAGAGCGTGTCGACGGCCACAACCATCAACAGCACTGGCGTGACTTCTACGACGCAAACAACGATACCGGTGGCTTCGGTCTCGGGGATGAGCACGGCGGCGCCCAACAACTATCTCCTGGTGGGTTCCGAGATCATGAAAATCACGGCAGTTGGCGCCACTTCTGTGACCGTTACGCGAGGCAGCCTCGGTACGACGGCGGGCTCGAGCTATCCCTCTGGCACTGCTGCGCAGGTTATCCAGGATTGGATGTTCACGAGCGTAGAGGCTAACGCATCCGTGAGTCCATGCACTGCTGGCTGCCTCCTCAACTACAGCGTGCTCGGCGCCGGCACCGCCGGCTCACCGACTACTGGATTTCCGGCTGCGGGCGGTACGAGCGGCATCGTGATCGACAACCAGGTTCCGGGGGCGACCCAGGCGGGTGCGGAGCAGATCTACTACAACTTGATCACTGGCACGACAAATAATGCCATTCAGGCGTCGCAATCCAATCCATAACCATCTCTCCGCTCGGGCGTCGGATTTGCAGGCTGGTTCGGCGATTCACGGCCAAAGAGCACAGACAGGATTGTCTGTGCCACGTGCAGTTCGTTAGGAACAGGTGAAATATGGGAAGACCCCGTCGTCTTAGTCGGTTATCGATCTTCGTCGCGGCCATCGCGGCGTGCCTAATCGGGCTGCCGCTATCGGGTCTGTTGTCGCGGCACCTGTCTGCTCGCGGCGGGCAACTGGACGGCTCGGCTTATCGCGTGCCGGTGGTGCAGGACTGGACGCACCGGCATCTGATCTATTCGGCGCCGAGGTCGATCGTCGAGAATCTGGAGCTCGAACAGCAGCCGAGATACATTCAGCAGTATCTGCGGCGTAACGTCCTCTTCCGCCGGCCGATGCCGCGGCCTCCGAGGCCAATCCGCCCGTGGCAGGAGGACACCAACGACTTGCAACGAGACTGGGGAATCGCGGCAGGGGCCACCTATACGGTTGGAGAGGGGAACTACCCCGCGAAGTACGTTTTCAATGCGAATCAGGCGCCGAGCTGCACGGCGGACTACGTGGTTTTCACGACGAGCCAAACCGGCGCGGCCACGACCGACATTTACGGCGTAAACCATCTCTATGTGAATTCGGGAGGCACCGGGTTGTGCACCGGAACAGCTCCGACGGTGATGTGGGCGTACCACATTCAGACGGACGGCGGGTCGGCCAATACATCGCCGGTGATTTCGCTCGCCGGGAATGAGATCGCCTGGGTGGAGGGCGGAGGCGGTAAGGCCGTGTTGCATCTTCTGAAGCCGTACGCAGGGGGGACGGACGGGACGCTTGCAGCGCCGAACACACCGACGGCCAGCACAAGCGCCATGAACTACGAGAATTGCACGGCCTCTGCGCCGACCGGTATGGGTGGCACCGTTTCGCACGCGTGCCTCTTGAATCTGACGTTTGCGAACGGGGACGACAATGCGGGCGACGCCACTGCAATCAGCCCGTCGTCTCCTTATTACGATTATTTTGGCGATACGATTTTCGTGGGAGATGATGGCGGAAATCTGCATGAGTTTACGAACGTGTTCAAGGGCGTGCCGGCGGAAGTGACGACGGGCGGGTGGCCGGTTGCCATGACGCCGGCCGATACGCCCGCGTCGCTGGCCAGCCCTGTGGAGGAGACCACTTCAGGGAATGTGTTCGTGGGCGATGCTTCCGGGCGAATGTACTACGTGAGGCTTACGAACTCTTCGCTCGGCACGTGCGCCGCCGCGAGCCACGGCGGCGTGCCACCCTGCGTCGGATCCACAACCTTCACGGACGGAGACACGGCGAATACGAAAATCGCGATGGCGCCGATCGTCGACGCGACTACCCAGCGATTGTTGGTCTTCTTCAGCCCGAACGGCGGCGGGCCTGGAGCCTACGTGGGGCAGGACGACACAACGCTTTCGGCCGCGAATCAGGTGCTGGTGAATGTCGGCACGGGAACCGCGCACCGTTTGAACACGGGAGATTTGGATAACCAGTATTACACCTCGGACAGCGGAGTGGGGAAGGGTACCGGCTGGCTTTATGTTTGCGGAAACGGCGGGAACGGCGGCGCTACGGGCGATTACGCGATACTCCAGCGAATCGCGATGACGAATGGGAAACTCGGCAGCGCGCTGGACTCGACGCAGTGGGTGGCGAGCAACGCCAGCGCGCGCTGCGATCCCATCACCGAGTTTTACGACACGCCGAATGGGAGCTCGACCGGCGCGGTCGACTACCTTTTCTTCGGTGTGGAGGCGAGCGGCGCCACCGGAACGGCCTGCGCCGGGAATGGCTGCGTGTACGCGGTGACCGTAACGGGCGGAACGCTGACGGTGCCTCCGGCGGCGGGAACCGGCGCCGTGAATGCGAGCGGCGGAATCAGCGGAATTGTGGTGGACAACGACAGTACGTCCACGGGCGCCGCGAGCATCTATTTCACGTGGCTGGCAAACGGGACCGGAACGGCGACGTATCCTTGCAATGGAGCGACGACGACCAGCGTGTGCGCCGTGAAACTGACGCAAGCGGGACTGCAATAGCGGCTTCGGTTTGGCGAAGCGGCGAGAAGTATTTGGCTCTGTCGCGGGGCGCCGCGGCCGGAGCTAATGCGCACGGAAGAGCCGGCGGGACGCCGGCGCTACTTGTTGCGAGCAACTCCCTCATTTCCGAAAACTCCAGGGCTTTCCCTGCTCCGCTCACGAGGTCTTTTCATTCCCTCGAGGATTGACAGAACTTAGTCTATTAAACTAGACTAACTAGAGGCGAGGTGCGCCCGCATGAAAAAAGAGGTCAACGTTCACGAAGCCAAGACGCAGCTATCGCGGCTCCTTCAACGCGTCACGGCGGGTGAAGAAATAGTGATTGCGAATCGTGGCGTTCCGGTGGCGCGCCTGGTTCCTGTGCGGCAGGCCAAGGCACACCGTGAACTCGGGATCGAGAGCGGGCATATGAAGGTTGCGGACGATTTTGATGGGCCACTCCCGGCGGCCATCCTTGCTGCTTTCGAGGGCCGGGAACGGAGTTCGAAGCGCGGGAAGCGATGAAATACCTGCTGGACACGAGCGTCTTTCTGTGGGCACTTGCTGCGCCCGGCAAATTGAATCGGCGGGCACGAAATCTTCTGTCGAACGAGCGCGAGGGACTGTTCCTGTCCGCAGCCAGCTCATGGGAAATCGGCCTCAAATTCGGGCTCGGCAAGCTGGAACTACCCGAGCGGCCCGCAAAGTACGTCCCTACGTGGATGTTGAACTGGGGCATTCGCGCGCTGGATATCTCGCACCTGCACGCACTCGCGGTGGGCGACCTGCCACTGCATCACCAGGACCCATTCGACCGCATCCTGATCGTCCAAGCAATGACGGAAGACATGGTGTTGCTGACGGCAGATCGAATGTTCGAGAAATATTCGGTGAAGATTCTTTGGTGCGGGACATAACCTCGACGCGTACGTCAGGCAGCCTCACGAACCAGATCCACAATTCCGCCTTAGGCCAACGAAGGGCGGGTTGCGGGGACAAATCGCTTCTGATATACATGCCGACGCAAAGACTCATATCCCGGGGGGAACGATGAAAAGAACATTTATTGGAATTGGCCTGATTGGAATATCACTGGTTGTCGCTACGATTTTGCGCCCAGCGATCGTTCGAGGAGCCGCGAATTCTCCTCAAGCTGATGTGAATCCGCCGATGTGCGACAGGGCGTGCCTGAACGGATTCGTGGATCAGTATTTGGATGCGGTGGTGGCGCACGACGCGTCGCGCATTCCGGTGACGAAGTTCGTGAAATTCACGGAGAACGGCCAGCATCTCGCGCTCGGGGACGGATTCTGGCGGAGCGCCGTCAAGAGGGGCGCGTACAAGTTCTACATCGACGATCCGGAGGCCGGCGAGGTGGGTTTTCTGGGGACGATGTACGAAGCGGGGCGCGGCGACACGAGCGATCCCGTGATCATCGCGCTGCGGCTGAGAATCTTCGACCGGAAGATTTCCGAGGTGGAGACGATCGTCGCGCGCGGGCAAATGGCGGAAGGCGGCGCGAAGAATCTGGAGAAAATGGGAGAGCCGCGCAAGCCGTTCCTTGAGGATGTGCCTCCGGCCGAGCGGATGTCGCGAATCGACTTGATCATGACCGCGAACAAGTATTTCTCAGGCATGCAGCAGGACGACGGGAAGCACGACTACTCGTTTTTCGCGGACGACTGCAATCGCCTCGAAAACGGGATGCAGACGACCAATAATCCGAATCCGATGGGAGGCGCGGCAGCGTCGGGCGCGCCCCGGCCTGCGCCTTCACCGAAATACGATCCCTCGCAGCACCCGACGATGTATCAGTCGTCGTGGTCGTGCAAGGATCAGTTCCAGTCGGGGCTGCTGCACTTCGTGACGCGGATTCGCGACCGGCGCTACCCGATCGTCGATCAAGAACGCGGGATCGTTTTCAGCCTGGTTTTCTTCGATCACTCGGCCGGCGACACGCGGAACTTCGAGACGCCGGCGGGCGACAAGGTGACGGCTGGGCCGACGACTCCGTTCACGTGGGAGATTGCGGAGATTTTCAAGGTCACGGGGGGACAGCTGCACCAAATCGAGGCCGTGCTCAACCAGGCTCCTTATGGCATGGGCTCGGGATGGAGCAGTTGGGACGACTCGATGTCGGACCAACCGCAGTTCTAAGCGCTGAGCGGGGGAACAATGCGAAAGAAATCCTGGATTGCCGCGGCGATCTTTCTGTTGTTGTGGCCTTCGCGATCAGCGAACCGAATCGCGTTCGAGCATCCGCGAGTGAGCCGCGCCCTGCCGCGTCGAATAATTGCGATCGAACCTGCCTGAGCGGATTCGTCGACCAATACCTGAAAGCGCTCGTGGCGCACGATCCGTCGAAGCTGCCGCTCGCGAAGAATGCGAAATTCACCGAGGACGGCGTCGAGCTAAAGCCGGGCGACGGGTTGTGGGCGACGGCGACGGGCCTGGGAAGTTACCGGCTCGATTTCGCGGAGCCGGAGGCGGGCGGCGTCGGGACGCTGGCGTTGATTCAAGAGAACGGCACGCCGGCGATTTTGTGGCTGCGCCTGAAAGTGGCGAAGCGTGAGATCACGGAGATCGAAACGCTCGTCGCGCGCAAGCAAACGACTTCGCTGCTGAACACGAACAATCTGACGACACCGCCGCCGATTTTTCTGGAGACGGCGCCGGCGGCGGACCGTCCATCGCGCGAGGAGATGGTCTCGATCGTGAATAAGTACTTCGACGGAATCGAGCAGGGCAACGGCGATATTGTGCCGTTCGACAAGGACTGCGTGCGAATCGAGAACGGCGTGCAGACTTGTCCGGGGTCCGCGTCTTCGCGGCTCGGCGCTTTGAGCTGCGGCGAGCAGCTCAGCACCAAAATATTTACGTACATTCAGTCGGTGAGTCCGCGGCGGTTTCCGATCGTCGATCGCGAGCGCGGGCTCGTGCTGGCACGGGTGCGATTCAATCACCCGGGCTCGCAGCAGACGGTGGATGTGCCGGGGCACGGAATGATGAGCATGGGCGCTTTCTCGCAGTGGCCGAACAGCACACAGATCGCGGAGCTATTCAAAGTGGAGAATGGGAAGATTCGCGAGATTACCGCGGTGATTGTTATGGGGACGTATAAGGCGCCGACCGGGTGGGAATAAGCGCGAGGAGCCTCGGCGATCCCGTGTTCGAGGACTCAATTCTAATTAGGTGCCGGCTGGGCGCAAAGGCCCCACCCTCACAAACCGAGGATGGGGCACCCGGAACTTCAAAGGCGAAGAGCCGGGCCGATGCGGCTTTCGCGCGCAGCGCTACTTTCCGTCTACCGTGAAGGCGATCAGGGCGTTGCCGCGATGCCCGGTGAAGCGGCCTTCGCCAGATACCACATAGAGGATGCCGCCGGCGATCACGGAGCCCTCGGTGCCGAGCGAGCCGCCGTACGCGGGTACGCCGTTGACCGCAGCGTATGGCTTGGCTGCGGTATCAAAGTCCCAGACGACCGAACCGTCGCTCGCCGAATAGGCGCGCAAATGTCCATCCGCCGATCCGGAGAAAACGATGCCGGGAATCGCGCTGACGGCCGCTGACTCCGCTCCGCTGCAGCCTTTCTCGCCCCAGCTGCATTGGCCGGGAGGCGCCGGCTTGTGCCACATCATTTTTCCGTCAGCGATTTGCAGAGCAGACAAGCTGCTGTCGGAGCGATTTCCGTTGGGAACGTAGGCCGCGCTTTCATCCGCGGCAAAGCCGTACTGAACGCCGCCGCCCATGCTGCCGGGACCGACCTGCACTTTCCAAAGGACCTTGCCCGCGTCGTCGGGATCGAGAGCGTAGACCATTCCCGATTTCTGTGCGGCGAGGATCACCTGTTTGCCGCCCAGCAGCGTTCGGAGGATCGGCGAGGCGCCGAAATCGTAATCGGGGCCGACGGGATCGGGGCAGATGCCTTTACCCGGCGTGTTGCAGCCAAAAAGATAGTTGTCGTTCGCGGTGGCTTGCATCATCCATTTGATTTTTCCGGTTTGCATATCCATAGCGACGATCGAATCCGTGGCGGTTGTGGGGATGTCCGTAAAGGAATCGCCCGTTCCGACATAGATCAATTTGCGGTTCGCGTCGATCGTGGGGGCTGACCAGATCGCGGCGCCGGCCGGGCCGTACATCTGCAAGCCAGCCGAGGTTTTCTTGAATGGGCGCGGCGCGTCCTGGATGGGATACGTTTTCCAGAGAATTTTGCCGGTGGAGGCGTCGAGAGCAAGGACGCTGCCACGGAACGTGCAGCAGGGGTAAGTGGCAACGGCTCCATAGCCTTCTTCCTGCGAAGAAACCGGCACGTAGAGGCGATTGCCGTAGAGAACGGGCGATCCCGTGAGGCGGGCCAGCGGATGATCGTCGACTTTGGTTTTCCAGAGCAATTTGCCCGAGGTTGCATCGACGGCGTATGCCGACGCTTTCATCAAGTCCGCGAAATAGACCGCGTATTTTTTGTCTGAGGGCTTGCCGAATGGGCCGACGCTCAGCGACGCGCGGATATCCGATTGCGCCCGGAACGTCCAGTAGGTGCAGCCCGTTTTCGCGTTGAGCGAGTAGACGAAGCCATTCGTTGTGCCAACGTAGAGATGGTCACCGATGACGGTCGGCTGTGTGCCTACGAGCGGCCCCGGATAAGCGAAAGCCCATTTGACTCTCAGCTTCGGAACATCCGCAGCGCTGATGCCCGGCTGCGGCTGGTAGCGCGAATTCTCGACATCGTGTCCCCATCCGTTCCAGAGGGAGCCTTCCAGGCGAATCGGGGGAGTGGGGCCGGCGCAGAGATTGGCCTGCGGATTCGGCTGGACTCCCGGGCTCGAGGACTTGCCGGTGAGGAACGTGGCGACGGCCGCGATCTGATTGGCGCTCAGTCCGAGGCCCTGCGGCTGCATCACGCCGAACGTGAGATCGAAGATGATCGTATCCGGCGGCAGAGAGGAGAGCATGTCGCGCGGAGGAATGCGCCCGCTTGGATTGTCGTGGCACATGGCGCATTTCTGATGAAAGATGGCCGCGCCATCGGGCGCCTGTGCGCGCGAAGCGGGGCACGAAAGGCCAATCGCAAGCAGGATTCCGACGAGCAGTCCCAGGCGCATGTGTCTCCTCGACAAGCGTGTAACTATAGATCAAAACGCGGGCGGCGGCATATTGCTTCGAGCGTTACCCTATGGTTATATGGCTGCACGCGTCGCGTTTCGGGGGCATCCGGAGGCATCCGTGGAGACTGTCGATCTCAGGCCGCTCAGCCTAGGCGAGCTTCTGGACCGCACGTTCAGCCTCTACCGGAGTCATTTCTGGCTTTTTGTCGGGATCATGGCAGTCCCGGCGGCCTTTGCGATTCCGGAAAGAATCCTATTGCTGAATTTCGAAGGATCTTTCTTTAACATGGCACCTGGCCGCGTACCCACGTTGCCGAACCCCGCTATGATGGCGGGGGTTTTCGTCGGCTACTTTGCGCTCTTGATCATCTTTATGGTCGTGTACGCCGTCGCCACGGGAGCCGCGACATGCGCCGTAGCGGAGGTATATCTAGGCCGCCCCTCGACGGCGCGAGCTTCGTACGCGAAGGTCCGCGCGAAGTTATGGAGGCTGATCGGAGTGGTTTTCAATATTGCCTTGAGACTATTGGGCATCCTGGTGCCTGTCATGCTCATGGCCGGCGGTCTGGTGGTTGCGGTCGCCATGAGCATGGGAGGAAACGTCAACAGTCCGGCGGTTATGATTTCGATGTTTCTGATTTTCTCGTTCTTTTATGTTGGGGCGTTTGCTTTTTGCGTCTGGTTCGTGCTGCGCTACGCGATTTCGATTCCGGTGCTGATGATCGAGGATCTGGGAGTGCTGGATTCGATCCGGCGGAGCGTTTTTCTGACGCGCGGGAGACGGGGACATATCTTTCTGGCGCTGCTGGTGGCCGGGATCATCGCGTACGTGGGCATGATGCTGTTTACGTTTCCTTTTGTAATCGCGGTGATGCTGGCGGCGGCCCGAGGTCACTGGCCGGTGTGGCTGTCGTCTGCTTCGGCGACCGCAAGCGCGATCGGAATCGCAGTCGCAGGCCCGATCTCGATGATCGTGACAGTTCTGTTGTATTACGACACGCGCATTCGGAAGGAAGCGTTTGACCTGCAGTTCATGATTTCTTCGCTCGACCAGCCCGCGCCTGCTGCAGGAACGGTTTCGCCGGCGTGAGGCAGGCTCGCGATTGGGAACGATTTTGAAACGCGCGGGCCGGCTATCTCTCTCACTTATCCTGCTGGCGATGGTCGCGCCGGCAGCTTTGTGTCAATCCGCCGCGACATCCGCGCGGCCTCTCACCGTGCAGGAATATATTTCGGAGCTGGATCGCTGCTCGGCTGCCCTGAACAAACACCAGAGCGATCCTGCGGCGTTTCGCAATCTTCGCGCGACGCTGCCGGCGCAGTGGACCGTCGCCGACGACGGGCAAGTTTATACGGTAACCACCGACTGGCTGACCGGCGCGCTGGTCGCGCTGCGGACCGATACGCCTGCTAGCAATCCCCTGCTTGCGGGAACGCGACAGCGGCTGGCGGCCATGCGGGCAGCGGCCGAAAGCCTCGAAGAGCAATCGCATTCCGCCAGTTCGGGGCAATCGCGCGCGCAACTGGACCACATTCTAAGCGCGAAAGAATTTCAGAACGGCCACGGGCCTTCGTGGTTCGATCTGCTGAAAGCCCGCGTCTATGACTGGATCTGGCGGCAGCTCGAGCGGCTCTTCGGGCATTTTCGCCATGGGCGCACGATCGGAAACGCGATCGCGTGGACGGTTATCGCGCTTGCGGCTCTGTTGCTGACGCTCTGGGCGGTGCGTGCTTCGCTTCGCAGCGGGAAACAGACGGAGATGGATCTCGACGGCGCTTCGCGGCCGGAAGGCGGCTGGCGAGACTGGCTGCGAAACGCACGAGCCGCGGCCGAGCGCGGAGATTACCGCGCCGCGATTCATGGTGCGTATTGGGCCGGTGTTATGCGGCTCGAGGAGGTTCACCGGCTGCCGCAAGATCGTGCGAGGACGCCGCGCGAGGCGTTGCGACTGATCCGGCGAGAGAGCGCGGAATATGCACCGCTCGCGCAGTTGACTCGGCGCTTCGAACTCGTTTGGTACGGCTATCGCTCGGCCACGGAAACGGACTGGAGCGACGCGATGGAGCAATTGGAGAAACTTGGATGCCTGCCTTCCTCGATGCTGGCGATCGCCGCCTCCTGATCGGCGCCGGAGTCGCCATGATCGTGCTGCTGGCGCTGACGTTTGCGCTCGCACCGGCGCCCGCGCAGCAATCCATCGGCTATCCTTCGAGCTATTCGCCGGAGTGGGCCGGCGCGAAGGCGGCGTTTTTGCTGCTCAATCAGCTCGGATACCGCGCGGAGCGTTGGGAGCGGCCTCCCGAGGAGCTGCCGATCGATCCGCGAGGCGCCGTGCTCATTCTGGCCGAGCCGTCCGAAGATGCGTCCGCCGAAGAACGAATTGCCATTCGCGGCTTTGTTGCGCAGGGCGGACGCGTGCTCGCGCTCGGCGGCGCGGCTGCGAGCCTGGTGCCGGACGCCTCAGCCAATGAAGTGCCGAGCTGGAATTTACAGCCTAAGACCTATTCGTCCTTGCTGCCGTCGGCGCTGACGCACGACGCCCCCGAGATCACGATGATCGCGCCGGACGAATGGACGGCTCACAAGTCGTCGCAGCTCGGGCTGTATGGCACTGCGGCGAAGCCGGTCGTAGTTTCCTACCATGTGGGGCGCGGGGAAGTGATCTGGTGGGCGTCGTCGTCGCCGCTTTCAAATGGGCTGATCCGTGACAAAAGCAATCTCGCACTGTTCCTGAACTCGGTGGGACCGACTTCGTCGCACGTTTTTTGGGATGAATATTTTCATGGCGCGCGAGGTTCGCTCGTTTCGTATTTCGCGGAAACACCGCTGCCGTGGGCGGGCTTGCAGATTGGGATAGCGTTTCTTGCGGCGGTGTTCACATTTTCGCGCAGAGCGGGACCCGTGCGAGTGCCGGCGGTGGAATCGCGGCTTTCGCCGCTTGAGTTTGTGGAAACGCTCGGTGATCTTGTATCAGTCCGCGCATGCGTCGCCGGCCGCCGTCGGCGTCGCGTATCAGCGATTTCGCACGACACTCTCGCGAAAGCTTGGTGCGCCGACAAAAGCCAAGCTTCCGGAAATCGCGCACGCGGCATTTGGCCGATTTGGCTGGCCGGAGGCCGCGCTTCTCGATACACTCGCCCGCTCGGAACGAGCCATGCGGAATATCAATCTCGACGAAAAAGAGGCGCTGGAGCTGGTGCAACAGCTGCACGATTACTCGGATCGCATCGAATCCTCGCGGCACACGCAAACGGGAGACGACCTGATGGAAATGAATGCGGCCGCGCTGGCCTCGCACGTCCGAAAGGAATTCGCGAAGATCATCGTGGGGCAGGAGGATGCGGTCGATCAGCTTTTGCTGGTTGTCGTGACCGGAGGCCACGCGCTGATCGAAGGCGTGCCGGGACTGGCCAAGACGCTTGCCGTCAAATCGCTGGCCCACATCTTTCGCCTGCAATTTCAGCGCGTGCAGTGCACGCCCGACCTGATTCCGGCGGATATTCTGGGCGGCAATATTTTCGAGCCGTCGTCGGCAAGCTTTCGGCTGCACCGCGGACCGATCTTCACCGACCTTCTGCTGGTGGATGAAATCAACCGCATGCCGCCGCGCACGCAATCGGCGCTGCTCGAGGCGATGGAAGAGCAGCAGGTGACGATCGACGGCACGAGCTATCCGCTTTCGCAATCGTTTTCCGTTTTCGCGACGCAGAATCCGGTGGAATTCGAAGGGACGTATCCGCTGCCGGAAGCGCAGCTCGACCGATTCCTGATGAAGATTCGCATCGGGTATCCCGAGGCTTCGCAGGAATCGGAGATTCTCTCGCGGTATCAGGGAGGATTCGAGGCGAGAAATCTCGAACGTGCGGGACTGGAACCTGTTTCGACGGAAGCGCTGCGGGCCGCGCGGGAAGAGGCGGCGCGCGTGCGCGTGGAGCCGAAGCTTTTCGAGTACATCGTCGCGATCGTTCGCGCGACGCGCAATTCGGCAGCCGTGAGCCTCGGAGCGAGCCCGCGCGCAGCAATCGCGATGATGCTGGCTGCCAAGGCCGCTGCGGCGATGGAAGGGCGCGATTTCCTGATTCCGGACGACGTGAAGAGCATCGCCCCGCCGATCCTGCGGCATCGCATGATCCTCAAGCCGGAAGCCGATCTCGAAGGCATGACGCCGGACCAGGTGGTCGCGGAAGTAGTTGCCGGGATCGCCGTTCCCAAGTGAAATGACGGAAAGACGACTCGTCCCGGCGAATGTGGTCGCGCGGGCGCAGAGCGCCGGGCGCATTCCGTTCGCTTTCGGCCGGCGATTCTTCCTGTTTCTCTTCATGGGCCTGGTGTGGATCGCGCCGGCGTGGCGCGACCCGCGCTTTCTCTACGCGCTCGCTTTGTGGGACGTGATGGCGGTGGCGCTTTGGGCCTGGGACCTGAGCCGGCTGCCGAAGCCGGAGCAGATCGAAATACGGCGCGTTTGGAACGAGCCGCTGGGGCTCGCGAAGCCGATGCGCGTCGCGATTGAGGTTCACAACACGTCTCGCGCTTCGATTACCGCGAAAGTCACCGACGAGCCGCCGCAAACTTTCTGCAACGGACTCCCGAGTTTCGAAATCTCCGCGCGGGCCGGAGCCATGGCGAGCGGATCGTACGCGATCGAACCTCGTTCGCGCGGCGATGCAAGCTTCGGCAACGTCTGGCTGCGATATTCAAGCCCGTTTCTCTTTGCCGAGCGCTGGGCGCGCGCGAGCATGGGGCAGACGGTGCGCGTTTATCCGAACATAGAGGAAGCGCAGAAGCTCCGAATCTATTTGATCCGCAGCCGTCAGATCGAACTCGAAAAACGGCTCAAGCGGCAGCGCGGCTACGGGCGGGAATTCGAGAGCCTGCGCGAGTACCGCGCGGGAGACGAATGGCGCGACATCTGCTGGAGCGCCACGGCGCGGCGGGGCAAGCTGATCACGAAAGTGCATCAGGTGGAGCGCAGCCAGACGATTTGGATCGTCCTAGACGCCGGGCGTCTGTTGCGGGCGCGCGTGGACAATCTGACGAAGCTGGACTACACCGTGGATGCGGCGCTGAGCCTGGCGCAGGTGGCGTTCTATTCGGGCGATCGGGTGGCGCTGCTCGCCTATGGGCGGAAACCGCAGCAGCGCGTGGCGCCGGGACGCGGGATGTCGCACCTGCGGGCCATGGTGGAAAGCCTGGCGCTGGTGCACACGGAGCCGTTTGAGGCGGACCATCTGCTGGCGGCGGAGCTTTTGCTTTCGCTGCAGAGCCGGCGCAGCCTGATCGTGTGGCTCACGGATTTGGCGGAAACGGCGGCGACGCCGGAAGTGATCGAGTGCGCTGCGCGGATGGCTAAGCGGCATCTGGTGCTTCTTGGAATTATCGGGCAGCCGGAGCTGCATGGCGTGGTCGCGGCCAGCCCCGCGGACAAGAACGAGATGTATCGGTATACGGCGGCGCTTGAAATCGTGCAGCGGCGGGATCTGCTGCTGCGGCGGCTGCGACAGCAGGGCGCGCTGACGCTGGAAGTGGATCCCACGAAGCTATCGACGGCGGTTGTGAACCGGTATCTCGAGGTAAAGGAGCGGAGCCTGCTTTAGCTGAGTGACGCCGGCACGACCGCTGTTTCGACCGGTTTTGCGGCGCGCGGTTGCCGAGGAGCTTTGCGTTTCACATAGAGGAGAAGCAGGCCGAAGAGGCCGGCCGCCAGCGTGTACTTCAGCGCGACGGGCAGATCGGAAGGCGAGACGAATCCCTCGATCGTTCCCGCCACGATCAGCATGGGAATGATGCCGAGGACCAGCTTCACGGCTCGCCCTCCTTCATATGCGATGGAGTCCTTGCGCGGCAAACTTCCGGGAAACAGCAGGCCCTTGGCGAGAAGCAGCCCCGCTCCTCCCGACATGAAGATCGCGGGCAATTCGAGGACGCCATGAGGCGCAACGAAGCTGTAGAGCTTATCGGCCATGCCCACCTGCCAGCACGCGGCGTTGACGACGCCCAGGAGAAATCCGTTGTACGCGAGCAGGTAGACGGTGCCGATGCCCGCGGTGATGCCCAGGGCGAAGGTCGTCAACGTTACGGTGAGGTTGTTCGTCATGATGGCGCTCGATGCGAGCGGCTTGACCGTGACGAGCGACTGCGTCCACATCTGGCGCTTGGCGATCGTGTCCATCATGGCGCTGCTGAGCATGTACTGCTGGAGGCGCGGGTCGACGATCGCCATCATCATTCCAGCGGCCGCGAGGGCCATGAAAATCGCGAATGCGGCGAACGTGTACGGCAGGGTTTCATGGAATATCTCGGGGAAGGTGTCGCGATAGAAGCTGATGATTCCGCCGCCGCGGGCGCGCCGGCCCATGTAGATCAGGTTGTGCGCGCGGCCCAGAAGTTGATTCAGATAGTGGGTAAGATTGCGGCTGGAAGCATCCTCGCGGATCGTGGCGAGGTCCGAGGCGGTTTGACGATATAATAGGGCCAATTCCTGCAGTTCACTGTGCGTGAGGGCCCGGACGCCATTTCGGCCGGAGCGGGCGATGAGCTCATCGATGCGCGCCCAATAGGGGCGGCGCTTCTGAAGCCAGCTTGTGGAGATCACCGATGTCCTCTTTCGACAAGCTTACCATCGAAACGCCGGAGCAAACGGCGCTTGAGTTTCCGCTTGCCGGAATCGGCAGCCGCTTTCTAGCGCTGGCCGCGGATATGCTTCTGCAGGCGGCAGTCGTGTGGATCGTGATCATGATTTTCGCGGTCTCCGCAATTTCCCTCAGCCTCTTCTCGAAGGTGGCCGGAATCTGGACGTTTGCGATCATGATTTTTATTCTTTTCAGCGTGCAATTCGGTTATTTCGCGCTTTTCGAGGCGCTCTGGAACGGACAGACGCCCGGCAAGCGCTGGACGCATCTTCGCGTGATCAAGGATTCGGGCCGGCCGATCAGCGCCTACGACGCGATTCTGCGCAACCTGCTCCGCATCGTCGACTCGCTGCCGACGATGTACGCGACGGGACTCATCACCATGCTGATCAGCCGCGAGAACAAGCGCGTGGGCGACTACGCGGCGGGCACGGTGGTGATACACGAGAAGCCGCTGCAAGGCGTAAGTTCGATCTGGCAACAGTCCGCAACGCCGGCGCCGGCTTCCGCTGTGGGGACGCTTCCGCAACTCAGCGTCGACGAGTTACAACTCGTGGAGGCATTTCTCGACCGCCGCGGCAGCCTCGAGCCGCATGTCCGCAGCGCGATGGCTCGCCAAATCGCAGACAGGCTGGCCGAGCGGTGGGCGATCCCTGCGGAAGACCGTCCCGACGCCGAGAAATTTCTCGAGGCTGCGGCCGAGCAGCGACGGCAGACGGCCCGCTTCCGCTGAGACGAAGGGCCACTAGAAGCTCTATGAATGATCGCGGCGGAAGCGACGAATGCCTTCAGGGCTAAAGCCCCGTTCTTTTCGTTCTGAATGTGGGAGCTAAAGCTCCGACCTCCTAACCGGCATTTATGAGATGCCGTTAGCTCTTGCGCGTTCGGCGTCGATTCTCGATGAGATCCGAGGTACGGGGAAGCGGCTGGTCGGAGTGGAAATATTTCTTGTAGGCAAGAATCCAGTTGCTCGCCATGTCGCGTTGAGCGGTGGTGAGATCGAGCTTCCCGCCGCAGACCAGATTGTGCAGGTGATCCTCCAGCTCATCCTTGACGTGCGCGTTCCATTCGGTGGAGGCATAGGGCTCGGGCCAGAGGTTGCGGATATCGTCCGTGCCGCCGAGGGCCGGCGTGATCAGATGATCCACTTCGTAATTTCGCGCGGCGCGCCATCCATGCCGTATTCGTGAAATACGGCCCGCTGCATCGGAAGCGGGGGCCTGATTTCGGCTGGGCCGCCCGCCGAGCAAGTCTGATTCGCGGTAACAGTTCGCGTTGCCCCTGGCGTGAGGCGCACGTCGGGCAATACTGGCCCACTCGCGTAGGGGACCGCGATGACGCTGGCCTCGCGCTGTGTGGCGACGCGGTGCATCCATCCCATCGTCAACGCAATCAAGAGTAGAGCGGCGGCGCAGGCGTATGCCCACGCTTGCACCGAAAACGGATTCAGCCAGCGCTGCAGCCGGGATGACGGCGCCGAAGCTCTCGATACGGCAGTCAATCGTTGCTGAAGATTCGCGCGGGAGATTGCGAGCGGCGGCGCGGACGGATTTTCGGCCGCGCGGTAGAGGCGATTGAAATCGGCCGACGCGCTTTCCATTGCGTCCATTCTCGTGCGACAGGCGGGGCAGTCTGCCACGTGCGCGCGAATCTGCTGCGCGCGCTGGACGGACAACTCGCCGTCCAGAGCCAGCAGGAGTTCTTCGTCACCGATGTGGTCGTTTGTGTGCCCCATTTTCTACCGTTCTTCTACCGCTCGTCCGCACGCGCCAGCCGCTCCAGAGAGCGCGCGAGTGAATTCGAAACCGCACCGAGCGACATCCCAAGCACGTCGGCGATCTCGCGATAACGGAGCCCCTCGGCACGCAGGCACAGGCACCAGCGATCCCGCTCCGGAAGCGCATTGAAGACGAGCAGCAATCGCCGCTGCCGCTGCGCTTCGTCAAGGCGTTCCTCGGGATTCGCCGCAGGGTCGGCCTGCGATTCCACGAGCAGCGCATCGGGCGCAATCCTCGCTTGCTGCCTTTGCGTCGAGTTCCGTTGTTTCAAAGCCAGATGGTGCGCCACGCGAAAAACCCAGCCGCGAAGATTGCTGCGCGACCTGCCGAGGCGCAAGTGCCGGAAGAGCGAGAGGAAGACTTCCTGGATAACGTCTTCGCCATCCTGCACGCCAATGCCGAGCGAGATCGCATAGCGCAGCAGCCTGCCATGAAATTCATCGAAGAGAAGAATCACTTCGTGTTCGATTTCGATTGGGGACGCACCAGTCGCGCGCGGGATCTCGACAGCGCCCAGAAGCGCCGGTTCGATGATCGAGTTTCGCGTCAGGTCGCTCATTCTTCGGCCAATCCCACGGCATGAATTCTACAACTTGGCGCGGCGGTTTTGTCCACACCATGTTGAAAGTATGCAAGGTAGCGCCATTCACGGAAATAAAGAGTGAACAAAAGGAGCCCAAGCGGAATACTCAGCGTGAGAGGCGCAGGCGGATGTTTAAGCGCGCTGCGAAACTACAGGGGCCCATCAACAGTGAAAAAAGTTCTGGCGCTATTTTTCCTCAGCGTGACCGTGCTTTTCGCGCAAGCAAACGATGGAGAACTCCGATTGAAGGTGACGGACCCATCCGGCCTGGGCGTGAAAGCGACCGTCGAGATCAAAAGCGAGGCAAATCAGTATCGGAATACGTTGAGTACGGACGATCACGGCAGCCTGGACGTGCAGCGCCTGCCTTTCGGCATCTACCAGCTCGAAATCAAGCAGCCGGGCTTTACCGGCATCTCCCGAACGGTCGAGGTGCGCTCGGCGCTTCCGACGGATTACACGATCAAACTCATTCTGTCGCCGGTCAACACGTCGGTGACGGTGAATGCGGCGAATACGCTGATCGATCCCGATCAAGCGGGCTCCGTTAGCCAGATCGGCTCAAGCTTCATACAAAGCCGCCTCGGCTCTATTCCAGGCCGCTCCATTCAGGATCTGGTGAACTCGCAGCCTGGGTGGCTATATGAAGGCAATGCGGTGTTGCATCCGCGCGGCTCTGAATACCAGACGCAATTCGTGGTGGACGGCATTCCGCTGACGGATAATCGCTCGCCCAGCTTCGGCCCCGAGATTGAAGCGGACGATGTGCAGTCGATGAGCATCTACACCGCCGGCATCCCCGCTGAGTACGGCCGAAAAATGGGCGGCGTCGTCGAGGTCAACACGATCGAGGATTCACAACAGGGCTTCCACGGTGAGGCTGTGCTTTCCGGAGGCAGCTTTGACACCGCCGGCGCTTTCGTGCAGGGCCAGTACGTATGGGGCGCGAACACATTCGGTGTAAGCGCCGACGGCGACATGACGAGCCACTATTTGAATCCTGTCGTCCTGCAGAACTACACGAACAGGGGCACGATTGGCGACTTTTCGGTTCACTACCAGCGCGACCTGACGCCCAAAGACCGCCTGAGCCTGATCGTGCGCCACGAGCTTTCACGCTACGAGCTTCCGAACGAGCAGGTGCAGGAGGCAGCCGGGCAGCTCCAGACGGCGGATAATTTCGAAACAATGGGCATCATTGCGTACGAGCACACATTTTCGTCCAATTTCGTCGCCGATCTTCGCGGAATGGTGCGCGACAATGCGAACGATTTTTACTCCAACGCCGATTCCACTCCTGTCGAGCTCTTCCAACATAATTGGTTTCGCGAGGGTTATTTCAAAGGCAGCATCACGGTCAGCCATGGCCACCATGAAATCAAGGCAGGAGTGGAATCGGACAATACATTCCTGAACGAGAACTTCGCCTACAACATCACCGATCCGACTCAATACGATCCGAGCACACCCCTTACCTTCAGTTTCGTGGCGAATCGCCCGGACCTCGAACAATCCGGCTACGTGCAGGATCTGATCCGTTTGGGCAATTGGACGATCAACGCCGGGCTCCGCTGGGACCATTACCAGTTGATTCTGAACCGCCAGGCCGTCGACCCGCGCTTCGCGATTTCGCGCTATTTCCCCTGCGCCGATCTCGTGCTGCATTTCTCCTACGACAGAGTTTTCCAGACTCCGTCCTTCGAGAACATGCTGCTCTCGAGTTCGACGGCAGCCGCGGGCCTCAACACGATCTCCCTCCAACTACCCGTCGAGCCGTCGGAAGGAAACTACTACGAAGTGGGCTTGACCAAGGTCTTCTTCAACAAGATCAAGCTGGACGCAAACTATTTTCGGCGGCTTGTGAATAACTACGCGGATGACGACCAGATCGACAACACGACCATCAGCTATCCGATCGCATTCCGGAAGGCCATCATCTATGGCGCGGAAGCCAAACTCGATCTGCCCTCGACGCACGGCTTTTCGGGTTTCTTGAGCTATTCCTACGAGGTCGGCAATGCGTGGTTCCCCGTGACGGGCGGCCTATTTCTTGGCGACGACGCGATGAATCCGCTTGTAGGCCATCTCCCGGATTCGCAGGACCAGCGCAATACGGTTCGCGGACGCGTCCGATATCAGGTTGCGCCGCGTCTGTGGATTGCGGGCGGCATTCAATATGACACCGGCCTGCCGTTCGACTTTCAATGCGATCCCACCCTTACGCTTGCCCAATGCATTTCCGGTGTGACCGAACAGTACGGCCAGCAGATCATAAACCGCATCAACTTCAACCGAGGCCGCATTTATCCCTCCTTCCAGGTGAACGCCTCAGCGGGCGCGGACGTTTACAAGTCCGATCGTTTGAATGTGCGCTTCCAAGTAGACGGCGAAAACCTTTCTAACGTTGTGGATGTGATCGATTTTGGCGGCCTCTTTTCCGGCAACGCCATCGGGCCGTCACGCAGTTTTGCACTGCGTCTCAGCACAACTTTCTAGGCGGCGGCGCTCGTTTGGGTATGCTTTCCGGGCGCGCGCTTCTTTCGGATGATTTCGACCAGTTCCTGCGCCGCCGCTGTGAGCGGGCGGTCGCGCCGGTAGACCAGATAGAGCCTTCTGACGACGCGCATCTGGCGGATGCGGAGGGCGCGCAGGCCGCGCCGCGCCACTTCGCTCTCGACGCACATGCGCGGGACGATGGCGACTCCCTTTTTCATTTCCACGAGCATTTTGATGCTCTCGAGCGTGGGCATTTCGATATCCATTTGCAGGGGAACGCGGTGGCGAGCGAACATCTGGATTACGCGCTGGCGATAAGGCGATTCCACGATGTGCGCGACGAAGGTTTCCTGCCCGAGATCCTTGATATCGACATCCTTGCGCTTCGCCAGACGGTGGCCGGGCCACACGACGAGCACGAGCGAATCGCGATGGAATTCGACGGCGGCGAGATCGCGCTCTTCCGGCAGGTAGGAAATCACTCCGATATCGAGATGATGATTCAGGACCTCGCGCGGCACGTCGCGCGAAAACACGCGGTGCACCTTGATATGAATTCCCGGATGCAACTGGCGATAGCGATCGAGCGCGGGAAGCAGCGCGTGGATTGAGCTTTCGTTGACCCCGAGTGCCAGCTGTCCCCGCTCGAGGCCTCGGAGTTCGTTCATCCCCTTGCGGATTTCCTCGCGCAAATTGAGCATGCGGTCGGCGTATTCGAGCAGCAGCACGCCGGCATCGGTGAGCATGCGCGCGCCCGAGCCGCGAACGAACAGCGGCTGCCCGACCCACTCCTCGAGCTTGCGGATGGAGATGCTTACGGCGGGCTGCGTCCGGTAGAGCTTTTCGGCCGCGCGCGAAAAGCTGTGCTCGCGCACGACCGTCTGAAACACCTGCAGGGATGCGAGATCCAAAGCGGCTCCTTCCTTCAGAATTATACATAAGAGGGATTTATTCCGAGTGCAACAAATATAAATTGGACTCCTTGACTCCGCGGCGGTTCACTGGTACTCGTAGAAGAGAAGGAGCAGCGATGGATACGGTGCAGATTTTCGATACGACCCTGCGCGATGGCGAACAGTCGCCGGGGTTTTCGATGAACCGCGAGGAAAAGCTCCGGCTGGCGCGCCAGATCGAAGAGCTTGGCGTGGACATACTCGAGGCGGGCTTCCCGATCGCTTCGCCGGGCGACCTCGAAGCGACGCGCGCCGTGGCCGCCGAAATAAAGCATTGCAAGGTAGCGGCGCTCGCCCGCGCGCGCCAGGACGACGTAGATGCGGCGCTGCGTGGTCTCGAGCCTGCCGCAAAGCCCCGCCTTCATCTTTTCCTTGCCACTTCCGATCTGCACCTGAAACACAAGCTTCGCAGCACGCGCGAACAGGCGCTCGATCAGATCACGAAGATGATTCGCTTTGCGCGGCAGTACTGCCCGGAGATCGAGTTTTCGGCGGAGGATGCCAGCCGAACCGAGATGGACTATCTCTGCCAGGTGGTGCTCGCGGCGGTGGAGTGCGGCGCCACGATCATCAATTTGCCGGATACGGTCGGCTACTCGACGCCGGACGAGTATGCGGAGATGTTCCGGCAGGTGCGATCGCGGCTCGGAGCGCATCCGGAAGTGATTTTGAGCGCGCACTGCCACGACGATCTCGGCCTGGCGTTGGCGAATTCGCTCGCCGCCATCGAGGCCGGCGTGCGCCAGGTGGAGTGCACGATCAACGGGATCGGCGAACGCGCCGGAAACGCCTCGCTCGAAGAACTGGCCGTAGCGCTGCACGTGCGGCAGAACCACTACCAGGTGGAGACGCACCTCACGCTCGAAAAGCTCTATCCCACCAGCCGCATGCTCACCGCGATCACAGGAATTTCCGTCCCGCCCAACAAAGCCGTGGTGGGCGCGAACGCTTTCGCGCATGAGGCGGGCATCCACCAGGACGGCATCCTGAAAAATCCGCTGACTTACGAAATCATCGTGCCTGAAAAGGTGGGCGTGCCGGCGCGGCAAGCTCGTGCTCGGGAAACATTCCGGACGGAATGCGTTCCGCGCGCGATTTGCGGAGCTGGGCTACGAGATCTCGGATGCCGAGCTTGTGGAGTGTTATACGCTGGCCATCGCACGCGCGGACGCCGAGAAGGAAATCAGCGACCGCGACTTGATCACGATCATTCACCAGGTGCGCCGCGGCGTACGCCCGTGAATGCCGGGCCGGCCGCGGCCGCGCAGTGAGACACGGGAACTCGACTCTGCAATGACCAAACTGCGAAAGAAAATCGCGTTACTGCCGGGCGACGGCATCGGGCCGGAAGTGACAAACGCGGCAGTTCAGATTCTCGAGGACTGCGCCGGGGCATTCGGGCACCACTTTGAATTTCGCGAACTCCCGTTCGGCGGAAATGCGATCGACCTGTGCGGCACGCCCCTGCCGGACGCGACGCTTGCCGAATGCCGCGCGTCCGACGCGATCCTGCTCGGCGCGATCGGCGGGCCGAAGTGGGAGGGCTTGGCGTTTGGCACGCGCCCCGAAGCCGGACTGCTCGGGATTCGAAAAGAGCTGGGACTCTATATCAATCTTCGGCCGATTCGGCTGCGACCGGCGCTTCGAGATATTTCTCCACTGCGTCCCGAACGGCTCGGCGATTGCGATTTCGAAATCGTGCGGGAATTGGCCGGCGACATCTATTTTGGCGAACACAAGATCACCCGCGAGAAGGCCAGCGACCTCGCCGAATATTCCGTTTTCGAGATCGAGCGCGTGGCTCGCTACGCCTTCGAGCGCGCCGCAGCGCGCGGCAAGCATTTGACGAGCGTCGATAAAGCCAACGTTCTCGCCAGTTCGACGCTATGGCGCGATACCGTCTCGGCGCTGGCGCGCGAATACCCGAGCGTGAAACTCGATCACCTCTACGTCGACAACGCCGCGATGCAGATTCTTCTGCGGCCCGCGCAGTTCGACGTGATTCTCACCGGCAATATGTTTGGCGACATCCTGAGCGACGAGGCCGCGGCGCTGGCCGGTTCGATCGGCCTGATTCCTTCGCTGAGCCGCGGACGGCCGGACCAGCCTGCGCTCTACGAGCCGATTCATGGCTCGGCTCCCACGCTCGCGGGAAAAGATGTGGCGTGCCCGCTCGGCGCGATTTTTTCGGCGACGCTTATGCTGCGCGAGTCGTTTGGCCTCGAGGCCGAGTCGCAATGGATCGAGGCGGCCGTCGATCGCGTTCTGGAACAAGGGTACCGCACCGCGGACATCGCCGAGCCCGGCGGACGCGTCGTACCCGGCTCCGAATTCACAGCGAAATTGCGGGGTGAATTACGCGAGGCGCCGGCGCAGCATGCGCGCAGCGGCGCGTAGTTGGACCAGGCGATTCTCTAGGACTGCTTGGGTATTCTGAGGACCAGAGTGCTTGCGAGAAGATCGTGCACCGTCTGTTTCTTCGGCATGAACGCCGCAAAGAGAAAACCAACGGTAAGAATGACTCCGAACACCAGCTTTCCCAGATAGCGGCCCGACGCGCGCGCAAAGCTAATCCGGCGGCCTTGGAGGTCCGTCACGATCAGGCGAAACAGTCTCTTGCCGGGCGTCGCTTGCCACCGGGAACTTTGGAACGACGCGAAGTAGAGCCAGCTGATCATGAAAATCAGAAGCCGGATGGCTGTGGTTTGGCGGTTTATCGTGGCGAACCAGTTCCAAGAGACGTCCATGGGGATTGCGCCACGCTCCACCAGCGGCACGAAAATCAGAAGCAGCGCTACGAACGCGATCAGCAGCGAATCAAGGATGTAAGCAGCAGCACGGATCCAGAATCCCGCGTAGACGGCTGCGCGGCGAACGACAGGAGCCGCCGTTGCCGCGAGACCGGGTTCAGAGCCAGCAGATAAGTCGCCAACCGGTTCTCCACAGGAAGCGCACACCCGCATTTCGTCAGTCAGCGCTTGCCCACATCTGCGACATGTCAATTCGGCTTCCTTCGAGGATGGTTTTGGTTTCGGCTACGCGTTCCGGACGACGAGGCAGCTTGCGATCATGTCGTGCAGCGCCTGCTTCTTTTCGGTGAAACCCACCATAATGCAGTCTATCAGGAAGTAGAGCCCGCCGACGGACGGAACAAAACCGATTCCACGGCCCGCAAAGAACCTCCCGCTGGCGCGGCCGAATGTCGGGCGGCTTCCGACGAGGTCCGTGACCCGCAATCCCAGCGCCTTCTTGCCGAGCGTGGCCTGCCAGGAGGAACTTTCCATCAGCCCCCAGTATAACCATGAGGCCACCAAGTAGATCACCATCAGGAACAAGATCCGCGGCAGAATTGTGACGATGACCGTCATCGGATCCTGGGTGTGTGTGAGGACCGGGATGGCGCTGGCGATCAGTAGGAAGGCGATAAACGTGAGAGGGACACCGAGGATGAGCCCGTCGATAATCGCAGCAACGAAGCGCAGCCAAAAACCTGCATAGACAATGGCGCTGACCGCGGGGACGCCACCGAGAGAAGCCGCCGATGGCATCGAGGGAGCCGCCGGAGGCGCTTGCCCAAGGTTGTAACCAACAATGGGACGGCCGCAGGAGCCGCAGAACGCGGTGCCGTCCGCCACCGTCGCCCCGCATGAGGAACAGATCATGATGTTCTCCTTCGCAAGATTGACTATCCCGAATGCTCGCGCTGCAATTCCGCCTGAAAGGCGCCCTCGGCGCGCGCAACGAACGCCTGATATCCCGCTCGATCAATGAACGGATTTCGGGCCGGGTCCTTCGACATGGCTTCGCGTTTCTGGACGAGCGAGTAAAACTGCCCGTGCGAGCCGAGAAACACATCGCAGGGAAGCGATTTCAAAACGCGAAAGGTCTTTTCGTAATCGGCCTCGATGCCGGGATACGTTGCTGGGTTTCCGGGACGATCCGTCAGTTTGTAGTTAGGAAGAACCGAGGCACTGCCGACGAACACCACGTTGTAAGGCTTTCCGCCGTCCTGAGTGACCATCGTCCACGTGGTGCAGCCGCGCGTATGGCCCGGCGTCAGATGGGCGGTCATGGTCGCGCCGCCGAGTTCGACGGTGTCCCCGTCATGAATGATCCGATCCGGCGTGACCGCGGGAAATGAGGCGCCACTTTCGAGTCCCGGAACTTCTTCCACCATCGCGACGAACTGCGCGCCGGTCAATTTCTTGAGTTCCGCAAGGCCGCCGGCGTGATCCAGGTGCTCGTGGCTGCTGAGGAGAATTTTCACGTCGGCGAGCTTGAAACCGAGGGTTTGAATGTTCGCTTCGATCTGCGGGGCGGTCTCGACGAAGCCGCCGTCGAGGAGGATGTCGCCCGCCGGCGTGACGATCAGATACGACGCGATGTCGGACGCTCCTACGTAATAGATGTTGCCGATGATGTGAAACGGCGCGAAGGGCTGATTCATGGCCCGCGATTGCGCGTTCGCCTGGGCAAGGGCCGCAGCGGGAACGATCAGCGCGCTTGCGACCGCGAGCAGCCGCAGCGAGCCGAAGGAAGATCGTTGATTCGAGATCATTTGTCCGCCGTTTCCGGGAATGGCACTTCCGCGAGCAAGCTACCAGAACGTTGATTTACCCGCAAGGCTGTTGGTGGCGGAGATGACGGCGGGAGTAGCCGTTTGGTAAAGGGAAGAACTCGCCTGACGACATCACGGAAGCGAATCGACGGTGTTGCCGATGACGACGGTCCAAGGGCGAACCTCCCAGCGCTTGACCAAGCCGTTTAGGACGTAGGGGTCATTGCGTGCGAACGATTCGACGACCGCAGGGTCGTCCGTGCGAAAGACGAGCAGGGCTTTGTCGGCGGGATCGGCGAATGCGCCGGCGAGAAGGAGTTCGCCGCGATCGTGGGCCTGCCGCGCGTGGCGCAGGTGATCGTCCCTGAAGGCGGCGCGGCGCGGAAGATAATCGTCAACGACTTCGTAGACCAGCGCGAAATATCCCATGGCGGATTCCTTGGCGGACGGAAGCCATGTCCTCTTGTACCGCAAATCCCGTATTGATTTCGAGCGCTATTTGGCCCACATCTGGATTGAGGAGACGTGATTGTCGACACGGATTTTTCGCAGCATATGCTGAACGTGAAGGAGGGTAAGACCATGATCAAGAAAGTTGCGGGTGGATATCAGGTTTTGTCAGAGAAGGGGAAAAACCTGGGCGGACCGTACAAGACGAAGACAGCAGCCAAAAAGAGGCTCCAGCAGGTGGAGTTCTTTAAGCATAAGAAAGGCTGAGCGACGCGCTTAGTCGCCGGACTCGATCTGGACGAGATCGTCTTCGGGTTCGAGATGAACCTGATCCGGCTTCCAACGGGAAGGCTGGGCCTCGCGCGCTCTGAGGCGGTTTGAGAGATTCCCGATTCGCACGGAGTTCTGGATGAAATGGCCGACTTTCAATGGGCCCGCCATGCGCACGCCGCGAATCCAGTGCAATCCGCTGCTGGCCGCACAACCGCACTGGGAGCAGTCCGGATTGCCGCCAAAGACGCATGGTTCGACGCGAGTTTCGAGATCGGCAGAATAGTTTGCCGACATCTTGGCGAAGACGCAGTCGGCGGGATTTTTCGGCGGGCGAACGAGCGCGTCCGCCATGCCCTTGTTGAAAAGAAGCTTGGGGTATTGGGCGCCCAAAGAGGGCAACGTTTTCGCCAGGGTGATGCGATGTTCCGGCGTCAGCATTTCGGGAGTTTGCTCGCCGATCTGCGGCGTGTAGACGCTGACCCAGATGCGATTTACTTCGGGCCGCGCATTCCAGAACGAGACGTATTCCTCGAGGTAGCCGGCGCGTTCGAGCATGGGGCGCGTGACCGTCCAATGAATGTTGACCTCGCGGCCTTCGATGTTCTTCAGGATTCGTTCGTACGTCGCCGGCTTGCGGCGAATGTCGTGGTGCTCGGGCAAGCCGTCCACGGAAATCGCGACGCGCACACGCGGAAGTTTCATCCATTCCATCGGAATGGCAATCACGCCGCTTGTGACGACGAGTGCAAACACGTTCAGCTTGCTGAGCTGCGGGAGAATGCGGCTCAGCTCGCGATGACGCACCATGGGCTCGCCGCCGACCAGCGAGACATGAAGCGGCTTGTGCTTGCGCACAAGGTCGAGCACGCCCCTCACGAGGGCCTCGCCGCGGAAATCGCTGAGTTTTTCGAGCGTGACGCCGCCTCCCAGGTGCGCGTCGCCGTAGGCGTAGCATCCCGGGCAGCTGAGAGGGCATTCCCGCGTGATCTCGATCGAAAGCATCGGTACGTTGCCGGTGAGAATCCTGCCCCACGCGGCGAGGATTTCTCGAGGGGTAATGCTAGGGTTGGCTGCTGGTGAATCCTGGGTGGCGTTCATCGAACATAGGATGCGCCTGTTTGCGGGAACGTCGCAACACAAGTTTCGGGGTGGTAACCGGGTGGGCTCGGCTAATCGAGTGTTTTCAGGACTTCGGGGGTGAACGGACGCAACTCGCCGAGGCGACCAACGCGAACCTTTGCCGCCCAGGCAGGGTCTGACAGGAGCGCGCGCCCCACAGCCACCAGATCGAAATCGCCGCGGGCCAGCATTTCGAGCAGGCGGTCCATATGGGCGGTTCTTGCTGCGGCTCCGTTGGATTGGGAGCTGGGATCCTCGACGCCGCGGAAGGATGCGAGGAAATCGACGTTTAGCGACACGGAACCGACCGTGATCGTGGGCTTGCCGGTAATCTTTTTCGTCCAGCCAGCGAGATTCAGGTCGCTGCCTTCGAACTCAGGCTCCCAAAAGCGGCGCGTGGAGCAGTGGAACGCGTCCAGTCCGGCCGCCGCCAGCGGCTCGAGGAACGTAGCCAATTCCTGAGGTGTTGTGACGAGGCGCGCTGCGTAATCCTGGCCCTTCCATTGCGAGAAACGCAGGAGGATTGGGAAGTTTGGTCCCACGCGGCGGCGGCATTCGCGGATGATTTCGACGGCGAAGCGCGTGCGCGCGGGAAGATCGCCGCCGTATTTGTCGGTGCGGTGATTTGTACCATCCCAGAAAAACTCGTCGATCAGATAGCCGTGGGCGCCGTGAATCTCAACGCCGTCGAAGCCGACGCGCTGTGCGGACTCTGCACCCTGCGCGTAGGCTTCGATCATCGCGTCGATATCGGCTTGCGTCATCGGCTCGCCGATTTTCGTGTCCGGCTTGAGCATGCCGGAGGGGCTGATCGGCGAGACGGGAAGCTTCTGAGGATCGCCCGGACCCTGCGAGGCGCCGACGTGCCAAATCTGCGAGAAGATTTTTCCGCCCGCTGCGTGCACGCCGGACACGACCCGGCTCCAGCCGGCCAGGGCCTCCTTGCCGTAGATCTGGGGAACGTTGGGCATGTTCTTGGCCTGGGGATGATTCGGGGCAGTGCCTTCGGTGAGAATCAAACCGACGCCGCCCTCTGCGCGCCGGCGGTAATACGCAACGACATCGTCTCCGGGCACGCCATTGGGCGAATGATTGCGCGTCATCGGCGCCATCACGACGCGATTGGCGAGTGGGACTCCATTTAACGTGAAAGGACGAAAAAGCTCGGCTGTCGACAGGGGCAAGGGCCAGAGGACCGTCGCTGTTGGATTTTGAGGCAGCTCGCATTATACCGCGCTCATCGATGCAAAGATATTTCCAACCGAGAAGCGAATGAGGGAAACTCAGGGCCATGCCGCGACAATCGCTGCTCGAATACTTTCGTCCCGATTCCCGGCCGAGCAATGAGATGGCCGTGGTTTGGCGGCGCGGGTACCGGACGATCCGATGGTCTTACGGCGAGCTGCTCGAGATAGCGACGGGCTTTGCGGAGCTGCTGCGCTCGCGTGGAATCGCGAAGGGCGATCGCGTTCTGCTCTGGGGAGAGAACTCGGGCGAGTGGATCGCAGCGTTTCTGGGCTGCATGTTTCACGGAGCGATCGCAGTGCCGATGGACGCGATTGCGGAGAAGGGTTTTGCACGGCGAGTGGCAGAGCAGGCCGGCGTGAAGCTCGCAATCGTGGGGCGAGGCTTGGTTTCGCCGCTGGAAGCCGCGAATACGCTGTTCCTCGAGGATTTGGGCGATATTGCAGGCGGGCGATCGGTGAGCGATTCTTCACTCGCGGCGGCGAGTTCGACCGACCCGATTGAAATTGTGTTTACATCGGGCACCACGGCGGAGCCGCGCGGCGTCGTCCTGACGCACCGGAACCTGCTGGCAAATCTTGCGCCGATCGAAAAAGAGATTGCGAAATACCGACGGTACGAACGCTTTGTTCATCCGCTGCGATTCCTTGATCTTCTGCCGCTGAGCCATGTGTTCGGGCAGCTGCTCGGAATTTTTCTGCCGCAAATTCTGGGCGGGACGTCGGTTTTTCTCGACACGCTGAACCCAGCCGAGGTGGCGCGGACGATTCGAGAGGAACGTGTTTCGCTGCTGGTCACCGTGCCGCGGCTGATCGAATCGCTGCGCGATCAGATCGAGAGAGATCTTGCCGCGCGCGGACGGACCGAGAAATTCCAGCGCGATTATCGCGCGGCCGAACGCGAACACTTCTTGAAACGCTGGTGGCGCTTTCGGGCGATTCGGCGGAGGTTCGGCTGGAAATTCTGGGCCGTGATTTCGGGTGGGGCGGCGCTGCCCGCAGCGGCGGAGGAGTTCTGGACGCGACTTGGCTACGCAGTGATACAGGGATATGGGCTGACGGAGACAACGTCGCTTGTCAGCTTGAACCATCCATTCCGGTTGGGGCACGGCTCGATCGGCAAGGTGCTGCCGGGGCTCGAGATGAAGCTTTCGGACGAAGGCGAAATTCTGGTGCGCGGCGAAAATGTGGCGTCGGGATACTGGAAAGATGCGGGAATCGCGCCCGTGCTCGACGCCGACGGCTGGTTTCACACGGGCGATCTGGGCGAGCAGGACGAAAAGGGGAACCTGTATTTCAAGGGCCGGCGGAAGAACGTGATCGTCACGCCGGAGGGATTGAACGTCTATCCGGGGGACTTGGAGGCGGAGCTGCGAAAGGAGCCGGGCGTGCGAGATTGCGTTGTGGTGGGCGTGGCGCGCGAGGGCAATGCCGAACCGTGCGCCGTGCTGCTCTTGCGCGATTCTGCCGCAGCGCGAGACGCCGCCGACGGGCTCGCGGCGGAGGTCGTGCAGCACGCGAACGAACGGCTCGCGCCGTTTCAGCAGATGCGCCGCTGGATGGTCTGGCCGGATCAGGATTTTCCGCGTACGCCGACGCAGAAGCCGGTCTTGAGGCGCATTCTCGAAGTAGTCGAGGCGAAAGCCGGGGGCGACGGCAAAGCGACGCCAGCGACTACGGGGCCGCTGGGGGAGTTGCTGACGCGCGTGCTGCATGGACGGGCGGCGCAAAGCGGGGAAGCGCTTAATTTGAGTTCGATGGAACGCGTGGAACTGATGAGCGCGCTTGAAGACCGCTACCAAGTGGATCTGAGCGAAACGGAATATGCCTCGGCCGACACGATGCAGGCGCTCGAGCGGCTGGTCGAGCATCCGCCGCCACCCTCGACTGAGTTTCAATATCCGCGGTGGCCGCAGAGCTGGCCGGTGCGAGCGATTCGCGCGGTTGTGTACAACCTGCTGGCGCGCCCCGCGATGCTGACTCTTGGATGGCCGAGGATTCGCGGCCGCGAAAATCTGCGCGACACGAATGGGCCGTCGCTGGTCGTGGCGAACCACGTAACGTTTTTCGATCCGGCTTACATACTCGAGGGATTGCCGTCGCGATTTCGGCGGCGCCTCGCGGTCGCGATGGATGGCGAGCTGCTGGAGTCGATGCGGACGCCGAGGCCGGGCACAGGATTTTTCATGGGGCTCGTCGGGCGCGTGGCGTATTTTCTGGCGGTCTCGGTCTACAACGTTTTTCCGCTGCCGCGCCATGCGGGTTTCCGCAAAAGCTTTGCCTTCGCGGGCGACCTGATCGACCGAGGATGGAATGTGCTGGTTTTTCCGGAAGGCGAGCGATCGCGATCCACGCGCATGAATCCGTTTCGCGCTGGAATTGGCCTGCTCGCGACGCGCCTGGGCGTGCCGGTGGTGCCGATGCGCTTCGACGGAGTGGCCGAAGCCAGGGAGGCAGGGAAGCACATCGTGGGCCCCGGCAAAATCAAGGTTTGGATCGGCACTCCGGTGCGATACACGGAGACGGAAGCCGCTGAAGAGATCGCGCGTGATTTGGAGCGCCGCGTCCTCGGACTGGGAGCCGATTCCGGCGCTTAGCCGCTGCCGCGGATAGCAAATGGGCACCCGCGCGTGGTTAGGGGGCCGCCAAGCGGCCTTTCCGCGATACAATCGGTCTGTGGGAGGGTTGGATGATTCATCGCTACGTTTTCCATAACGATCGCTTGCAGCCGATCGAGGAAGTGCGGCTCTCGCCCGGCCAGTCGGGGTTGATGAGCGGCTGGGGGCTGTTTACGACGGTTCGCGTGGTGGACGGAATTCCGTTCGCTTTTGAGCGGCACTGGAACCGGCTCGCGCGCGACGCTGAGCGAATCCATTGCCCGTTCCCATTCGAAGCGGAGCGCGTTCTCGGCCAGATGGGCGAGGTGCTCGGCGCGAATAAGGTGCGCGAGGGCTGCGCTCGAATTTACGTGATCTACAATCAGGCGGGATTCTGGCGCAGCGACGAAAGCTTCCCGGCTGCTGACCTCGTGATGTACTCGTCCGACCTGCCGCCGCACCGCGATGTGGCGCGCCTCGCCCTGCGCGAGCATGGACGCCATGCGGGTTCGCCGCTCGCGGGCGTTAAGGTCACCTCGTGGCTCAACAACGTATGGAATCTCTATGAAGCGCAGCAGGCGGGCTGCGATGAAGTCGTGCTGCTGAATGAACGCGGAGAAGTGGCGGAATGCACGGCCGCCAACGTCTTCTGCGTCGGTGACGGGCGCGTGCTGACGCCTCCGCTGTCTTCCGGATGTCTCGAAGGAGTGACTCGCGGGTTCGTGCTGGAGCTGGGGCCGCGCGCGGGGATTCCTGTGGAAGAGCGCACGCTATTCCCCGAAGATCTCTATTCCGCCGACGAGGTGTTTATTTCGTCGACGAATCGCAACGTGGTCCCGGTGAGCGAAATCGACGGGCACAAGATCGCGGCCACGCCCAACCCCGTGGTGCCGAGGCTCGAGAAGGCTTTTCAAAGCTACATTCGCGAGTACGTGGAAGCGCGCGCGGTTGCTCCCGCCAGGCGCTGAGAGAAGCGCCCGGCAGCAGCTGATTTTTCCCCGCCCTCGGTCTAGTGGATGAGAAGGCCGGCGGCCCCGATAGCCACGCCGCAGAGTCCGACGGCCGTTCCGAGAATCCAAAAGGCGCGTTTCCGGGTCAGCAGCGTGATGGAACAGATCACGAGCGCGGCTTCGAGCATCACCTCACCCAGATCGAAGCGATCGGCGCGCCGCCGCTCGACTTTCACTTCGGCTTCGGCCTGAGTGGCTTCGGCTTCGATATCCTTTTGTTCGCCGGCGTAGCGCTCGATTTCTTTCTGATACTTGGATTTCAGTTTTTCGGCCTGATCGGGGTTTTGCAGGGCGAAAAGGGAGATCTGATCGAGAAAGAGCTCGTTGGTGTGCCGGCGAATATCCTTGGCTTGATAGTATGCCCACTGGTCCGTTGCTTTCGTCTGAAGCAAAAGCTCTTCGGTGTGTGCGCGATGGCCGAGCAGCGAAACGGCGGCGACGAGAACGGCTAGAATGGCCATCGTCAGCGTCACGGGCGCCAGGCTGGAATGATGTGCGGCCTCTTCGGCGTGTTCCTGCAGTTCCTGCAACTCGTCCGGCATATCATCTCCCGCGCGGCTCGCGACCTGTGCGCGGAAGAGGATACCAGAGTCAGCTGCCTCCAACTAGCAAGCGACTACCGCTCGATGGAATCCTTCCGGTACAATCTTGCAGTAGCGCGTTCCGTTGCGCGAAGGGAGGGTGAATCTCATGTCCGAGCTTGCCGCTAAGGATTGTGTTCCGTGCCGCGGAGGGGTTCCACCACTTGCCGGGAAGGAGCTCGACGCTTTCGCGCGAGAGGTGCCGAACTGGAAAGTGGTGGACGGGCACCATATCACTCGCGCGTTCGTATTCCCGGATTTCAAGCAGGCGCTCGCTTTCGTAAACAAGGTCGGATACCTCGCCGAAGCGCAGGGCCACCATCCCGACATTCTGCTTTCGTGGGGCAAGGCCGAAATCACCACTTGGACGCATAAAATCAACGGCCTGACCGAAAGCGACTTCATCCTCGCCGCGAAAATCGATACCCTGTAGGCAGAGTGGCTTCCACGCTGAGAACCGCTTTCCGCGACAGCGCGCTTTTCCACTGGTACAAGAACGTGGCTGCGCCGGTCGAATACCAGCTCTGGCGGCTGCGCGGCTCGACGGGGCCCAAGATGCCCCACCTGCTGAAGCAGCGCGTGATCCAGGAATACGCCCGCGAATACGATCTTCCGGTGTTCGTCGAAACCGGGACGAACTACGCGCATATGATCTACGTGCAGAAAAATCATTTTCGCGAGATCTATTCGATCGAGCTGGATGCACACAAAGCGGAAAGCGCGCGTCGGAAATTCGCGGGAAGGCCTGCGATCCACATTCTCGAAGGCGATAGTGGAATCGTTCTTCCCAGGCTTCTTCCCGCCATGAAGGATCGGTGCATTTTTTGGCTCGATGGCCATGATTTCGACATTTCGACGCCCGTGAAGCTCGAACTGGAGGCACTGTTTAGGGACTCAGCGCAGGAACACGTGATCTTGATTGACGACGCCAATTGGTTCGACGGCCGGGGCGGTTACCCGACGCTCGAGGAATTGCAGCAGCAGGTCGGCCGCGAGTACGCGGGGCGCCAAATGGAAGTAAAAGACAACATCATTCGAATTTTCAAGCCGCAGGCGCCGCGACCGAAATAATTGCCGTTCACTCCGGCTCGGCGTCACCGGTCACTTGGGAGCACGGGCAGGGCCACCGTATCTACTGTCGCTGGATCGTCGCGAAGCTTGATGTAGAGCAGGGTTCCGATCGGGCGCGGCACGTTCAGCGTGCTCTCCACATATCCGAGCGGAACTGGAACCATGTTTTTGAATTGCGGATCCGACGCGACTGAATCGAGGAGAAACAGGCTCGAGCCGCTGAGCGTGCACTGCTGGTTCGGGTCGTCCGGGCACCGCACTTCTTTCAGGAACGGAATCCGCACCAGATTTGCGAGCGGTTGCCAATCTCCCTTTTCGCCCTCCGCGCTGAGGGCGCGAAAGTGCACGGGACCGAAAGCCGAGGGCCCGAAATTCTTGAGAGGATCGAGGATTGCGAGGGCGCTGGTGGAATCTTGCAAGATCAAATTGCCATCAGCGACGCTCAGCACCACACCAAACGAACCATCCGTTGTGGCGACCTCGATTTTTTCCGTAGGCGGGAATTTGTCCGGCACATCCGTCTTCAGGGAAAACGAAAGCCGGGCATCTTGCGGCAGTTCATCCTGATTTCCAAGGCGGACGGGTGAGGGAACTGGGCCCGGCTGCACGCTTTTGTTAACCAAGGTGACTTTGGGCCGGGGCGGTTCCACGCTTGTCGGCAGCTGCAGAACGCGCCCGTCCTTGAGCGCGACCTGCGCCACGAGTTTCTCTTCAGGCTGCAGCGCGGCGGTTGCGTTGGCGCTCGGGGCCACCAAACTGAGTGTGTCTTCGTGGCTGGCGCGAGACAACTTGGCGGGGGCGAAATGAATGCCGCTGAGTTCAAAGCCGTCGACTTCGTCCAACCGGGCTCCGGTGAGAATTCCTTCCCGGTCTCCCATGTTGAGTGTGAAACGATCCAAACGCGCCGACTCGGAATAGGCGTGCAACGTGAGCACGTCCGGCTCAGCGAGGCCAAATTGCTTCACAGCTAGTTTTATCGGGCCGTCCCGCTCGTCTTTCAATGGAATCTGCATTTCCAATTCGTCGGGGTTGAGAATTTTCCAGGTCACTTTGAGATCCTTGCCTTGCGAATCCTGTGCGGAAGCCTGCTCCACGCAAGCGGCGCAACCGGATTGTATGTGGATCGTATCCTCGCGGCCGACGATCAGAACGTCCGCGTCGGAAGACGGGATCTTCCATTGCGCCATATGCGCGTCCCGGAGCTGGAAAGTAGGCCCGACGTACGCGTCGAAGCCCCAGAGGCCGTGAAGCTCTCCCGTAGTTTCGAGATTGATTTTGCGGGGATCGACTCCGCGCGTGTCGACCGTGAATCCGCCGCGAGAGGCGTCTGCGGCCGCGGGCAGGTCGATGGGTTGGCCCGATATGGTTTGCAGACGAAGGGCAAAATCATGCGCGATCGTGGTCGAGAACGCCAATGGCGCGCCCTCGACCGGGAGAACCAGCGGAGCCTTTTGCAGACAGAAGATCTGTTTCGGATCGACTGGGCGAAGCGTCGGCAATCGCGCGGCCTCAACGGCGGGGAGTCCTACCACCAGGACCGATTTTGGATTATGGAACGAAGGCGGAGAATTCAGCCGCAGGTTGAGCTGCTCCTCTTTGGGCAACACCAGCGCGGGAATGTATTGGAATTCGGCGGTGTGAAGGTTATCCAAAACGCGCGCCATGTCCACAACCGCGCCCACGTAGGCGCTGTAGTATCCCCCTCCCATCATGGGAGTGGAGCTGATGGCTCCCGCTAAGTCGGCGGACGGTCCGGAAACGAGGGTGGCCACTGCGTTTTGGTCGTGCCCGCCGTCCAGCAAGAGCTGGTCCATATTTTGCGTCAAGCAGGAGGGCTGCTCGTCGACAGGCTTATCGAAACAATCCTGGTTCACCTTGATATGCAAGGTTTGGGCCAGCAGAGTGGCGCGCTGATGGAGGGTGGACGAATCGGAGCCGGACGCGTCTCGAATTTCGTCGAGGTATTTGTCGATGCGCGTGCGATCCAAGCTCGCCTGGTCCAAGTCCCGCGAGGCCCTTACAAAAACTCCCGGCCGGCCGCGCACCGCGGAGCGCAAAGTGCTGAAATCGCCTCCGGTTTCCGGCGCCAGAAATAGCAGAGCTTGTTCGGCGCCACGCGGCACGGTGACGACCGTTCCCTCGTCGCGCGCTCTCTGCGTCCACGTTTCCAGCCGGATGAACCAATTCTCCGGCGGCGGATTGGTTGAGCCCTGAAGGAATGCGACGATCATCAGGTAGTGGACCGATTGGTTGTCAGGAAAATCCGGATGAATCCACAGCCGGTCGCCCGGCTGCAAATTGGGCACGCTGGAGATCGGCAAGGTTTTGGCGCCGCGTGTGACGGTCATCTCGATGCGGGGCCCGATCAGATCAAAGCCGGCCGCATCGCCGCGGACAATCTGTGCCGTGGCAAGCATGAGGAATACGATGAAGATTAGAGGAAATGCTCTATTGAGATTCAAATCGTTGGCGCCACGCGCATTCATGAGTTTTATCCTGTGATTGCGATTCACAAGGGCGAGCCGCCATCCGATCGTCGCCTTGCGTTCGATATGACACATTCTCAAATATCCTGCAGAAGTTTCTTGGATGCGGCATGCCCGGCTTTTTGCCGCCAAGACCGACTGGAAACCAGGTCGTTAGGGCGCATTCAGCGAGAGGAGTGGGGAGCGGCGTAGCGGCCTAACTGCCAGTCAGAATGATCACGCTTTGCGGATCGGTTTCGTCATCAAATCGACGAAGAGTTTCCTGAAGCGATCCTGGTCGGAACCGGAGAAAACATCGCGCTGTGTGCGAGCTGATCAGATGATGTTTCCATTTGTTCCTTCTTGCTGGGTCAACCCGTTCGGCCAGTCGTGCAAAAAAAAAGGACACGAGCTGCGCAATCACCTCATGCTGCTATCGCCGATCGCCCTAGTGATGAGCCGTGTCCTGCGAATGTGTATTTTGAAATTGTAGACAGATGTTTGGTGGACGTGACCGGGATCGAACCGGTGACCCCCTGCTTGCAAAGCCTGACAATCGCCTACAACGGCTCCCTTCGTTTTCTTTAGCTACTAACGTTTCCAACAAATCGGGGAACCTGCTTTTCGCTCAAAGCTAACTCGAATCCGTTGAAAAGGATGCATTCGCGCACAGTTCGTACACAGGACGATTTCTAAGAGAACGTGCACAGTAGTCCCAGCGATGCTGCGTGCGCTGGATTACAGCAGCATGCGCAACCGTCTGCTTAGAAGGTGCGCGCTGCAGAAATCGAAGTGCCCCATCTGGCGTCGCTCACGCGGAAAACACGCGGTGCTGCAAACCTCTTAGCCGTTTGGTCCTGGATGCCACTGAACATTGGGACTCGTCACTGGGTTCGGCGCTAGGTATCACTTCCGATGTCTTCTGGAAGATAGAGGTTCAATCCCGTTGCGTCCATCGTAGAGTAAGCAATACCCCTTCGTTCTGGCAGTCAACGTAAGTCAGCGATTGCCGGGTCACTCGTGATTCAAATGGAGGGTTGAATACCGCCAATGATACATCTCATCTATGCAAGCGTTGCAACACAGGACTTCAAAACAGAGCAGCTTGCCGACCTGCTGCGACAAGCTCGCGAGGCGAATGAAGATGTGGGCCTGACTGGCATCCTCCTATACTCTGGCGGCAGTTTCTTTCAAGTTCTGGAAGGCGAAGCATCGCATATCGATAAGCTATATCAGAAACTTCTTCTGGATAAGCGCCATACCCAGTTAACCGTGATTATCAGGGAACCGATTGCCAACCGGTCCTTTGGAAGCTGGAGTATGGGTTTTTCCAGCGTTTCGCCGGAAGATCTCACAAAAATTGATGGGCTAAACGACTTTTTTGAGAGTGGCTCATGTTTCCTTCAGCTCGACGCAGGACGCACGAAGAAGCTGCTAGCCGCGTTTGCAGAAGGACGCTGGCGAGGGAAACTCAGCGGTTCAAGGCAGCCGGTAGCTTGACCATGGAGCAGGGCGCACCCGATCCTAGCTTCACCTTCGCGTTTCAGCCTATTGTCGATGTTAATGCGCGCGAGGTCATCTCCTATGAAGCGCTGATCCGAGGGCCGGGCAACGAGTCTGCCTATCAGATCCTGAAACAGGTGTCGGCCGAGAGGCTGCTTATTTTCGACCAGAAGGCACGTGTTAAGGCAATTGTCCTTGCCGCGCGGCTGGGAATAGATTGCAACCTGAACCTCAATTTCATCCCGCAGAGCCTGCACTCCTCGACGACATCAATTCTCTCTACGCTTGAAGCCGCAAATCGGAGCCATCTTGCTATCGAGCGCATCGTCCTCGAAGTGACCGAAGGAGAAATTATCGCCGATCAGGCCCGCTTCGCCGAGCACATCAATGAGTACCGTGGGCTTGGTCTGAAGGTAGCCATTGATGACTTCGGCGCCGGATATTCAGGGCTGAACTTGCTCGCCAATTTCCAGCCCGACCAGATTAAACTCGACTTGACGCTCGTGCGCGGCATAGAAAGCCACGGTCCGCGTCAGGCCATCGTTCGCGCCATCGGCCAGGTCTGTAACGATCTTGGGATTGACGTAATCGCTGAGGGCGTCGAAACCGAAGTTGAATATACGTGGTTGGCGGCCGAAGGAGTGGGGCTATTTCAGGGATATTTGTTCGCAAAGCCCGCGTTCGAGTCATTCCCGCTTGTCCATTACCCTTAGAATCGTTGAACCTGCCGTCGCGGAACCCTGGGATCCTCCCAACCGAAATCCATACCCGCGATAACTCATAAGAACTTGTCCCAAACTACACAGTTCTTCTTCCGTTGTCCGCATAGCCTCAATGGCAGGGAAGCTTTTACAACAACCATAAGTGGCTAATGTCTCGCAGACCGGAAGCTGTCGAAACGCCTAATCCTCCTAGTCGTAAATGAAGGCGTGACTCTTGGTAAATGATTCTGAATTAATTCTGCTGACGGGGCCGACAGGGTATGTCGGCGGACGCTTGCTTCGCGCACTCGAAGCCGCCGGTTACCGCGTACGTTGCCTGTCACGACATCCCGAAACTCTAAATCAGCGCGTGGCGCACACAACGGAGCTGGTGAAGGGCGATGTTCTCGACGCGAAGTCTCTTTCACCGAACATGATTGGTGTGCACACCGCCTACTACCTTGTACATGCAATGGGTTCGGCGAATTCCTTTGAGGAGGAAGACCGACGATCAGTGCAAGCGTTCGCAGTCGCGGCGCGTGATGCAGGCGTACAGCGCATCATCTATCTCGGCGGACTTGGCAGCGGGAGCAAACTGTCGGCACATCTGAGAAGCCGCCAAGAAGTCGGCCGTATCCTGCGAGAGTCCGGGGTAGCGACCATCGAATTTAGAGCCTCAATCGTGATTGGGTCGGGTAGCGCTTCTTTCGAAATGATACGGGCCTTGGTTGAGAAACTGCCAGCGATGATCACTCCTCGCTGGGTAACAACACGCACGCAGCCAATTGCGGTCGAAGACGTTATTGCTTATCTGATGCAGGCGCTCGACCTCAAGATCAATGGCAGCAGCATCATTGAGATCGGGGGAACCGACCAGGTCAGCTATTTGGACCTCATGAAGGAATACGCCCGTCAGCGTGGCCTGAAGCGATGGATGATTCCCGTGCCGGTGCTGTCTCCGCGACTATCAAGCCTTTGGTTGGGTCTTGTCACGCCGGTCTATGCGCGTGTCGGTCGCGAGTTAGTGGATAGTTTGCGTAACGAAACCGTTGTAAAGGACCGATCAGCAGCTGATTTATTCACCATTCGCCCACTTGGCTTTCGTGAAGCACTGAAGAGGGCGCTCGCCAATGAAGATCGAGAGTTTGCCGAAACGCGTTGGTCTGATGCGTTCTCTTCCGTTGCAGCTTCACCGCAGTGGGGCGGAACCACATTCGGGCGCCGTATTGTGGACTCGCGGTCGGCGCGTGTGCCTTTTTCTGCGGCCATGGCCTTTCGACCAATCGATCAGCTGGGGGGTAAGACAGGCTGGTACTACGGAAATTGGCTCTGGCGAATTCGCGGGTTGTTGGATCTGCTGTTCGGCGGGGCGGGCATGCGGCGTGGGCGACGCGTGCCAGATCATCTCTTCCAAGGCGACACCGTCGATTTCTGGCGGGTCGAAGAAGTCCAACGCGACCATCTGGTCCGACTGTCGGCAGAAATGCGTTTACCTGGTCGCGCGTGGTTGCAGTTCGAGGTGGAACCCTCCGGTTCAGGATCCCTCATTCGCCAGACGGCTATCTTCGACCCGGTGGGGTTGTTCGGACAGCTCTACTGGTACTTCCTATATCCGATCCACCAATTGATCTTCGCAGGAATGCTCAGGGGCATCGTGCGTGCGATGGGGAAAGGCCGTTGACCAACTTCCCGAAACCCACAATTGTCATCAGCAAATGCATCGGCTTTGATCCTTGCCGATACAACGGAGGGATGGTACAGGATAAATTTGTTGCACGCCTTAGGCCACACATAGAGGTCATCTCCGTTTGCCCCGAGGTCGAGATTGGCTTGGGGATTCCACGTGCGCCCGTGCGCATCGTTTGCTCCGGGGACGAGTTGAAACTCATTCAGCCCTCGTCCGGCTTGGATCTGTCGGAAAGCATGCGGGGATTTACATCCGGGTTCCTCAACACTTTGGGAAAAGTAGACGGGTTCATTCTGAAAAATCGATCGCCATCCTGCGGATTTACAGATGTGAAGTTTTATTCCGGGCCGGAGAAAGGTCCAACAATTGGTAGAACGGCCGGTTTGTTCGGGGGCGCTGTTCTGCAAAAGTTCGGCGACTTGGCAGTAGAAGACGAAGGACGACTTAAGAATCTGAGCATCCGCGAACATTTTCTGACGCGCATCTTCGCGCTTGCTCGATTACGCAAACTTCAACAATCCGGCTCAATGCACAGTCTCGAACGCTTTCATTCGTTGAATCATCTGCTCTTGATGGCTTACAGCCAAACCAAGCTGAGTGAACTGGAGAGAATTGTTGCGAATGCCGATGGAGAGCGGACCACCATTGTCTTGAACCTATACGCGAGGTATTTTCGGGAGGCGCTCGGCAAACCCGTGAGACGCGCATCGCCAATCAATGTCCTTATGTACACCCTCGGTTACTTCAAGAAGAAGCTGTCCACAAGTGAAAAACTGCACTTCCTGGAAATATTGGAAGCGTATCGTCGAGGCAGGACGCCATTGTGCAGTGCCGCGAGCATACTAAGATCCTGGATCATAAGATTCAAATCAAAATATCTGCGCGAGCAGACTTTCTTCAATCCCTTTCCAGAAGAGCTCATGACCCTGGATGATTCTGGCGGGTCACGGATTTGAGCGCAAATTCAACAGGAGCCTTGCCAGTTTCAGGGTTCGAGCTTCCTATTGAAAATGCTCTCGTTAGACCGCATGTGCGGAAAACGCCGGCTGGAAGGGTCCCTGATTGAAACGGTCCCCCACCCGGAAGGCCTTCCCAGACTATGTTCCGAGGACTTTCCCCACCCGGCCGACTTTCTTTTGCACTTTCCCACCTACCTTTTCGTCGTGGCCTTCGCCTTCCAAGTCGGGAGTGTTCGTCAGCTGTCCGGTCTTCTCCGGGATCTTCGATCTACAAATTCGGATGGTTGAAGGGTACCGGGAACTTGTTCAGAGGAAAGAATAATTGATTGCAGAGGCCTGATTTGAACCCGCGGACGTGGGCAGAGCATGTGCTCACTAGGCAGGTGCATCTCGTTCGTGCACACTTCGCCGATCGGACAGAAGTCGACACAAATAGTAGACTGAACCCCTTATTGAGACAAAACTGTGAATCACACCCTAAGTAGAAGCGTGTCAGACTGTCACATTCGGTCACCAAAGAACGTTATCACCCCGGCTAGTGGCGCTCCGGATTGCGTCTTTCTGCGGTTTTCAAACCCCTCAGGCGAAAAATAGCCCAGGGACGAGTGTATTCGAGACTGATTGTAATATCGGTCTATGAATTCCTCTTTTGCAATCAGGAAGAAGTTGGTGGACGTGACCGGGATCGAACCGGTGACCCCCTGCTTGCAAAGCAGGTGCTCTCCCAGCTGAGCTACACGCCCTCCGATTTAACAGGCTAAAACACTTTACATCGATGCTTTCGACGCTTCAAGTCGGGTCCATTTGGGACCATGATCGGTGGTATTTATCCCAATTTTGAAGCAATCTCCTTCCTTGAATTCCCGGCTGAAGTGACTGTACTTGCTCGTCGTTTTGAGCGAGGAATGCCCAACCCAACGCTTAATCAGATCATCGGGAACACCACCCTGTTGAAGGACGGAAACTCTTCCGTGCCGGAACGCATGAGTTGTTCCGACAGGGATTCCGATTTTCTTGCAGAGCGGCTTCAGAACATAGCGATTCACATTCGAGCATTTCGCATTGAGCAAGGTGTCTCGATTCCGCCCCACAGACATGGCCGAGATTAGTGCTGCTCGGGTTTTGAGCCGTGCATTCGAGTCAGAGAACGCTGGCCGCGCTTTTTCGCTCCGGGGACCTTGTGTTTGGCGGCTGCGTCTTCCAGGACGGCATTGATTTCTCCGCCGACCAGAATCGCGGCGCCGCTCAGGTAGAACCAGAGCATCAGGATGACCAGCGTGCCGAGCGAACCGTAAAGCAGCCCGAAATGACTGAAGTGACGAACGTACAGCTTGAACAGGACTGAAACGGCAATCCAGATCACCGATGCGACGATGCTCCCAGGAAGCAGCCACTTCCATTTCTGTTCAGGAAAGTTCGGGGCGAAACGGTAGAGACAAAGGAGCGCCAAAACAAGCAAGAGTGCGGCGGCCGGCCATTGTGCAATTTTCCAGACGTAGAAACCAGCCGAACCGGGCGCGATCTGGCGCAGGAATGCAGGACCGTACATCACGATAATCAATGCGGCTGTGAGCAGCACGCCCATAGCGATCGCCAGGGTCAGGGCAATCAGACGGGACTTCCACCAGGGCCGGCTTTCTTTCAGCTCATAAATGGCGTTGAGAGCATCAATCAGTCCCCTGGTCGCCGACGAGGAGGACCATAGCCCGAACAGTAATGAAAACCAGGCTCTTCCACCACCAGTCGTCTGCGCCAGAACCTGTCGTACAAGTGTGGAAGCGGTGGAGGGCAGAACTTCTCCCACGTATTTCATCACCATGCCTTGCGAACGCGGAGCCGAGCCAATCATCGAAGCGATGCTGGTTACGGACAAGAGCATGGGGAAGAAACCGAGCAGGAACCAGAAGGCCAGCTCGGCGGCACGGTTGACGACATCGTTTTTGGCGGCCCCGTGCCAGATACTGTCAAGCAGTTCCTTCCAACTCAACCCTACCAGTTTGGGAACGCCTGCCATCTGGCTTCCTCTCTGTCCCGTCATACCTTTATCGCTGCTGGTAGTGCGAACTCCGCGCACCGTACTCCACGGCCAGCGCGAAGTCGGCGGCGTGTTGCTAAGACCGAGTCGGGGTCGGTGTGGAAAAGACTGTGGACACAGAACCTGTCAGGTCTTCTGCATTTCTCAAATGTGGGGTCTTGACGCCTCCGAAAAATTCGTCGCGCCAACGACCACGGATGTACGGCCATTCGTGGCAGAAGACTGAGCTGCTCCCGCCCCATTGACGGCATAGTTCTGATAATCGATGGTCAGCGTCTCCTTGCCGAATACCCTGATGGCTGAAACCGCTTCTTCTCTCGATAGAAGCCAGAACCCGTCGATCTTCTGGTAGTTCCGCGAGAAATCCACCCGCTTGATCCAAAACGACGGGCTCTTGGCAAGATGACCGGTGATTTTCACGATCGCGAAATCTTTGTTATCGATCCAGATGTTTCCTTCGAAGAGATCCGTTCGCTTGTGCTTCGGAACGGCATGAACGACGGAGCAGTTCGAGCTGCCGATGCTTTCCGTCCCAACTATTTCAAAGGTGTAGTTTTCCGGAGTGATCAAGCTGTCTGGGTCCTTGTCGGCCCGCACCCTCTCCTTTTCGCGCTCCATAAGCCGCCGGAAGACATGATGGAGCACGAAGTCCGAGCCTTTTTCGGACGAGCTTGTGAAAGTTTCTGTACCTGGCGCGGTGTATTCCATGACCACGACTTGTTCAGCGACTGTTTTGCCTTTGTCGTTCTCTAGTTTGTAGGTGCGAGTCGCCGAGAGCCGATCCAGATGAGTTTCCTGCCAGTGGTGACGGACAGTCATCCGGGCAAAAAGATCGGCCGTACTAATTTGCTTCCCAGGGGCCGAATTAAGCGGCGCTGAAGCCACGGTTTGACCGGCAACCATCGAGCGCGAATATGAGAATGGACTCCCGATTGACAGAATCCCCAACAACGATACGCCGAGGCAAAGTCTTTTGAACCCAGCGGCTGATCTCATAGCGACCGGCCTCCTCCAACTCGATTCACCGGCCCAATTCACGTTCTTACGCATAATTTCCGCGTTACTTCGCCAGTGCCTTGCCGATCGATTTCAATTCGCCCCGACGTTTCGTAGTGGTCTTGGGGTAGGCCATCTTCAGGTGATTGAAAGCGTCGATAACAATTCGGGAAACGATCAGGCGGGCGTTATCCTTATCGTCGGCGGGGACGACGTACCAGGGCGCGTGATGCGTGCTTGTCGCGTGCAGGCACTCCTCGTAAGCTTTCACGTAACGCTTCCAGTACTTTCTCTCGTGAATGTCCGCGACACTGAATTTCCAGTTCTTGTCCGGCTCATCAATGCGCTCGAGGAATCGCTTTCGTTGCTCGTTCTTCGAAAGGTGGAGGAAGATTTTGACGATCCGGGTGCCGTTGCGATGGAGATGTTCCTCCAAGTCCACGATGGAACGATAGCGGTCCTTCCAAATGTTCTTTTCGTCCCGCAACGCTTCCGGAAGCTCCTCGTTGCGGAGAATCTCCGGATGAACTCGAACCACGAGCACCTCCTCGTAGTAAGAACGATTGAATATCCCGATCCGTCCGCGTTCGGGAAGGCGGCAGGTGGTGCGCCAGAGAAAGTCGTGCTTCAGCTCTTCCGCACTCGGCTCTTTGAAACTGAAAACCTCGCAGCCTTCCGGATTTACGCCGGACATGACATGCCGGATGGAGCCGTCCTTGCCGGCAGCGTCCGTCGCCTGAAAAATCAGCAGCAATGCAAAGTGGGCGGATGCGTAGTGAAGTTGTTGCAGCGAGCTCAGTTCTTCTACGTGTTTTTCGAGGAGCTTTTGATACCGCTTTTTCGACTTGCAAAAGGGTTTTATCAGCGTCGGCCACTCTTTGAGTTTGACCTTCTCTCCGGGCCCGACGCGGAAATCCTTTGAATTGATCTTCATCTTCATCCCTTCGGCCATGTCCGATGCGTCGTTCTCGTGCCGCTATTTGTGGGGCTCATTTTCCGGAGTCTCCCGATCCGTTTTCTCCCGATCCTCTTTTTCCCATTCCTCGACTTCCCGCACCTCCTCACGTCCCAATTCCTCGTAGAGTTCATGGACTCGCTTGACGATGTGCAGCTTCAAATCGGCTGGTGGCTCAGCTTTGGCTTCAAGCTTCGGCTCGACCTTGGCTTCAAGCTTCGGCTCGACCTTGGCTTCAGGCTTCGGCTCGACCTTGGCTTCAGGCTTTGGTTCGGCCTCGGCCTCAGGCTTCGGTTCAGCCTTGGCTTCGGAGCTTGGGTCGGCCTTACGTTCGTCTTTCTGAACTTCTTGCTTCGCCTTCTCCCAGTCTTGAACTGCCTGACCGCCCTTCCGGCCTCGCCCCTCATAGAGTTCATAGGCTCGTTTGGCGATCTGCGGCGTCAAGTCGGCCGTTGCGTTGGCATCGGGTTTAGATTCGGCTTTGGCCTCGGGCTTTGACTCAGCTTTGGCTTCGGGTTTCGGCTCCGCTTTCGGTTCGGAGGTCGCTTCAGCTTTGGCGTCGGGCTTTGGTTCAGTCTTGGCTACAGACTGCGGCCTATCGGCTTTGGCAGAACCAAAAATCCGATAGCCGAGCAATTTCACACGGTCAGTTATGAGGGCACAAACAATAGCGTAGGCCCAAACGAGGCCTGCCAGCTTCCATCCAAGCGGCGTCATAAACAGCCCATAAACCGCAATCAGGGTCGCTACCGCTTGTGTGCCGAGCACCGCCATCCACAGAATCCGGGCGGGGCGAATGGACCAGAACGGACCGCGCGTGCGCGTCAGGAAAATCGTCAAGTGGCCGGCGACGGACAGCATTAGATACATCAGTGTTTGCAATTGCGGATGGCCAAGGTGAAATACGCGGTCGCCAAGGTAAAACAGGCCGAAGGCAGCGATGGGACCAACAAGGCCCAGCACGGTGGCGATCCCGAGCACCAGGCGCATGTTCCAGGCTTCGGGCTTGTTTTTGTAATGAACCTTGTCATACGCGATGGATAGGATAGCGCCATCGTTGAGCACCGCGATCATCACGATCATTACCGCGGTCACCGGATAGAAGTTGAAGACCAGGATCGCCAGCGTCATGAACAACAGGACGCGCAGCGTTTCGGCGATGCGGTAGATCGCATAGCTGTTCATCCGCTGGACTATTTTCCGGCTCTCCTTGATCGCGTCGATGATGACGGATAGCCCGGGCGCCAACAGCACGATCGACGCTGCCGCGCGGGCCGCGTCGGTCGCGCCGGAAACCGCGATGCCGCAGTCTGCCTTTTTGAGCGCCGGTGCATCGTTCACCCCGTCGCCGGTCATCCCGACGAAGTGGCCGTGCTGCTGCAGGACGTCGACAATGTTGTATTTGTCCTCGGGAAATACCTGGGCGAAGCCGTCCGCTTTTTCGATGGAGTCCGCCGTCTCGGCCTTCTTTTGTTTGTCGTGTAATACGGTGGCATCCAGGATGTTCGTGCCCATCCCCAGTTGCTTTGCAGTTTCCCGGGCGATGGCCAATTGATCGCCCGTGACCATTTTGACCTTCACGCCCATCTGCTCCGCGTTCGCGATGGTTGCTTTGGCCTGCTCGCGCGGCGGATCGAACATGGGCAACACGCCAACAAACTGCCACTTATTTTCCTGATCCGCCCGGGCCACGCCCAAGGAACGGAAGCCGCGCCCGGCAAATTCGTTGACGGCTTTTTCGACGGCGGGCTTAACTTCGCCGGCGTTGGTCGCCATCCCCAGAATCACTTGCGGCGCTCCCTTCGCCACGTAGAACTGTTTTCCGTCCGAACCTTTCACAGTCGCCTCGGTGCGCTTATGAACCGGATCGAACGGCTGGAAATGCAGTACCTGATAAGCCTTCAGCGCCTTATCGTCCTTCACGCCGCCGATGACGGCCAGGTCGATGGTGTCCTTATCTTCGGCGCGCGAAGCCAGTGCGGCCCAGAGAACGACTTGGTCAGCAGGAATATTGTTCACGCAGAAGGGATCGCCCAACGTCAGTTTGTCCTGGGTCAGGGTGCCGGTCTTGTCCGAGCACAGCACGTCGACGCCAGCCAATTCTTCGACCGACGCCAGCCTCGTCACAACCACTTGCTTTTTCGCCAGCAGGCGTGCGCCGACCGCCATGGTCACAGATAGCACGGTGGGCATGGCGACGGGGATCGCGGCCACCAGCAGTACCAGGGCGAACTCCAACGTGCTGAGGGCAGGATCGTGACGGAAGAGCGCAATGGTAACAATCGCTGCGACCAAAACCACCGCGAGAATGATCAGGTAGTTACCAATCTTCAGCACGGCGCGCTGGAAATGGCTGACGGTGTGAGCGCCCTGCACCAGTTCCGCGGTTTTCCCGAAGTAGGTGTGCGTACCGGTGGCGTATACCATCGCGTTGGTTTCGCCCCGCTTGATGATCGAACCGGAGAACACGGCCCCGCCAGGTTTGGCGGTGACGGGCAAGGATTCGCCTGTCAACGCCGACTGGTCGACCTCAACCGAATCCCCCGCCAGCAAACGCGCATCCGCCGGCACGATGTCCCCCAGCTGCAGACGGATGACGTCGCCGGGCACCAGTTCAGCTACCTTCGGTTCAATCCACTTTCCATCTCGCAACGCCTTGGCCTTGACCGCCAGCTTGGCCTTCAACGCGGCGATTTCGTTTCCGGCCTGATGTTCCTCCCAAAATGCGACCACGGCGTTGGAGAAGAGCAGAAAGAGAATGATGAAGAAATCCAGCCAGTGCCGGACCACCCCCGACAGAATCACCGCTCCTTCGATCATCCACGGAATGGGGCCCCAGAAATAGCTGAGGAACTTCAGGAATACGTTAGTTTTCTTTTCCGCGATCTCGTTAGGCCCATATTGCGCTAGCCGTTTCTGGGCTTCGGCTTGGCTGAGGCCTTTCGGCGATGCCCCCAATTTCTTTTCCACTTCCGGCATGGGAAGGGTTTTCAGATCGTCTTTCGGGTCGGGCGCATTGGGCTTGGACCCCGGCTTCGGTTCGGAAGCCTTGGGCTTCGATTCCGGCTTTGATTCGGAAGCCTTGGGCTGATCGCCATTGGATTTCATAGCGGGTATCCTTTCTGTCTTTGCCGTGCCGCCGGTTTCTTGAGTTGCCCCATGATGGTCGCCGTGCCCACATTTTCTCGAGCGTGGCATGGCATCCGGGACGGCTTGCGGCTCGAACGTGATCCATCACCAGCGGGGCTTTGTCGCAGGGTGGCCGTTACTCTCGCGGCGTTCATAGATTCTTGCGTGTTCATTTGGAAGTGCTCCACTTCCAATTTCGGATTTCCGGCATGTCTTGGCCGTGCTCGTCGATGTAGTGCTTGTGCTCGATGAGTTTGTCCTGCATCAACTGCTTCAGGTAGGACCCCTTGGTGCCCAAGTGCGGTACCCGAGCGACCACGTCTTGCACGAGGTGGAACCGGTCCAAATCGTTCTGCACCCTCATGTCAAAAGCGGTCGTGATGGTGCCTTCTTCCTTGTAGCCCCGGACGTGGAGATTGCGGTTGGCGCGACGGTAGGTGAGGCGGTGGACGAGCGTCGGGTAGCCATGAAAGCCAAAGATGATGTGCTTATCTTTGGTGAACAGCGAATCGTAATCCGATTCGCTCAGTCCGTGCGGGTGCTCGCTCGAAGACTGTAGCTTCATCAGATCGACGACATTGATCACTCGGATTTTCAGTTCGGGCAAATGCTTGCGGAGAATGGAAACGGCAGCCAGGATCTCCAGCGTGGGCGTGTCACCGCAGCAGGCCATCACAACGTCCGGCTCGGCGTTCTGGTCGTTGCTGGCCCATTGCCAGATGCCAATTCCTTCCGTGCAATGAACAACAGCGGCATCCATGGTCAGCCATTGCGGCAGGGCGTGCTTTCCTGCGACTACCACATTCACGTAATTCCGGCTGCGCAGGCAGTGATCGAAAACCGACAACAGGCAGTTGGCGTCGGGCGGTAGGTACACGCGTACGATATCGGCTTTCTTGTTGATGACGTGGTCCAGGAAGCCCGGGTCCTGGTGCGTGAAGCCGTTGTGATCTTGTTGCCAGACATGAGAAGCGAGCAGATAGTTCAGCGACGAAATCTTCCGGCGCCAGGGCAGTTCCAGGCATACCTTTAGCCACTTGGCGTGCTGGCTGAACATCGAGTCGATAATGCGAATGAAGGCCTCATAACTGTTGAACAGCCCGTGTCGGCCTGTCAGAAGATACCCTTCGAGCCACCCCTCGCACTGGTTCTCGCTGAGCATCGAGTCGAGTACGCGACCAGCGGGTGCTAGGAATTCATCATTATTAACGTGTCGAGCGTCCCACTGACGATTGGTGACTTCAAAGACCGCACCGAGGAGGTTCGACAAGGTTTCATCGGGACCGAAGACTCGGAAATTGTGCTGATCCTTGTTTAGTTTGGCTACATCGCGAAGGAAATTGCCGAGCACGAGCGTATCTTGGCCGTTCACCGCGCCGGGCGAAGGCACGTTCACCGCGTGGATGTGAAAATCCGGCATGCGCAGATCGTGCAGCAGAATTCCGCCGTTGGCGTGCGGATTGGCGCCCATCCGGCGGTCGCCTTTCGGCGCCAGCTCCGCCAACTCGGGTATGAGCCGGCCGTTCCCATCGAACAACTCCTCGGGTTTGTAGCTCTTCATCCAGCTTTCAAGCTGTTTGACGTGATCGGGATGTTCGGAATCGACCAGGAGCGGCACCTGATGCGCCCGGAAAGTGCCCTCGATTTGCAGCCCATCGACGAATTTCGGTCCCGTCCAGCCTTTTGGTGATTTGAGGACGATCATTGGCCAGCGCGGCCGCGTGGTGTCGTTCTTGGTCCGTGCGTTGCTTTGGATTTTCCGGATGTCCTCGATGGCCTTTTCCATCGTGGCGGCCATGAGCTCGTGCATTTTTTCCGGCTCGTCGCCCTCGACAAAGTGAGGCGTCCAACCGCAGCCTCGCAGAAATTGCTCTAATTCCTCGTGCTCGATGCGCGCCAGGACGGTCGGATTGCTGATTTTGTAGCCATTGAGGTGCAGGATTGGCAGCACGGCTCCGTCGGTAATCGGGTCCAGAAACTTGTTGGAGTGCCATGAGGTCGCCAACGAGGCCGTTTCCGCTTCACCGTCGCCGATGATGCAGGCGACGATCAGATCGGGATTGTCGAACGCCGCTCCGAAGGCATGGCTGAGCGAATATCCCAGCTCGCCACCTTCGTGAATCGATCCAGGCGTGGTCGGCGCGACGTGACTCGAAATTCCGCCGGGAAACGAGAACTGCTTGAATAACTCCTTCATTCCGGCTTCGTCCTGCGTGACGTTCGGGTAAACGTCAGTCCAGGTGCCCTCGAGGTATACATTGCCCACAATCGCTGGGCCGCCGTGCCCGGGGCCCGCAATGTAAAACATATCGAGGTCATACTTCTTGATGACGCGGTTCAGATGCACGTAGATGAAATTCTGGCCCGGAGTCGTACCCCAATGTCCAACCACGAGCGGCTTCACGTGCGACAGTTTCAGCGGCTCCTTCAGCAGCGGATTGTCGAAGAGATAAATTTGCCCTACCGACAGATAGTTGGCGGCGCGCCAATAGGCGTTCATCTTGTGGAGGAGCTCCGGAGAAAGAATCTGGGGGGCAGTCAGCGTAAGAATTTCTGTGTTCATGATTCAATTCTCCTTTTTTGAGCCAAGGCCGAGAACGCAGCAAACCGTTTTGGCGATCATGTGCTCCTCATCCGTGCGAATGACGCGGACTGCAACGCGGCCAGCCGCCGCCGAAATCACGCCCTCGTTCGCCGCATTTTTCTTTTCTTCGAGTTCAACACCCAGAAATCCCAGTCCATCGCAGATTCGGGCGCGGACTGCGGGCGCGTTCTCTCCTATGCCACCTGCGAACACCAGTGTGTCCACCCCGCCGAGTGCGGCCGCGAACGCGCCGATCCATTTCTTGACTTGGTAGCAAAACAGCGCGACCGCTTCGGCCGCCCGCACGTCCTGCTTTTCGCGGCTGAGCAAGTCGCACATGTCGGAACTGGTTTCGGATATTCCTAGCAGGCCGGAGCGGGAAGTGACCATCTCGTTGAACTGCTTCGCACTCATTTCTTCTGTGCGCGCCAGATACAAAACCAGTCCGGGATCGAGATCGCCTGAGCGAGTGCTCATCGGCACTCCGGCGGTTGGCGTAAAACTCATGCTCGTGTCCGCGGATTTGCCGTCGCGCACCGCCGCCAGGCTCGCCCCGTTGCCGAGGTGGCCGAGGATGACGCGGCCATTTGTTGCCGCTGGGTCGCCGAGGCGCGCGAGTTCTTCCATTAGAAACGCATACGACAGCCCATGAAACCCGTATCGCCGCACACCCTGCGCCTCGTACCGCCGCGGGATCGGCAACATCTGCGCCACGCGCGGCATATCATGGTGAAAAGCCGTGTCGAAACACGCTACTTGAGGCAGGTGGGGAAAATGACGCTGAAAGGCCTGCGCCAATAAGACCTCTTCCGGAAGATGCTCAGGATCGAAGGGGGCCAGTCGGCGCAACTCTTCCAGCATCCCGGAAGTGAGTCTCTGCGGTTTGTAAAACTTCGGTCCACCATTGACGATGCGATGCCCGATCGCTGCGAATGCATCATGCTCGCTGCGTTCCTCGATCCAATCCATTAGAACGCCGACCGCCGCAGCGTGATCCGGCGCTTTTACCGGGCGCGAAATGTCGTCGGTCTGAGTCGAACCCTTCACTCGAAACGTGGCCTGCGGCAGTCCAATCCGTTCGATACTCCCAGTCAGAATTCGTCGGAGCGAACCGCCAGGATCGAATGTCGCGAATTTGATAGTCGACGAGCCGCCGTTAATCGTCAGGATATGTGCGTTCGGCGAGCTCATGAAACTTGCGTCACCTCGGTCGTCATCGTTATCCTCCGCTCGCTTGCGTGCGCTTGCTATCCGTGGACGGGATCGGCGGTTCTTGGTGGCCTTTGTTCTGCTCGCACCCCGGGTTGGCCGTCAAAGCGTCACTGACAATCGCCTGAGCTTCCTTCAGGATGCAACCCAGGTGGCCTGCGCCTTGGAAGCTCTCCGCATAAATCTTGTAGATGTTCTCGGTACCCGACGGCCGTGCCGCGAACCATCCGCTTTCGGCTATTACTTTCAATCCGCCGATGGGAGCGCCGTTGCCCGGCGCGACAGTGAGGACAGTTTGGATTTTTTCGTCTGCCAGCTCGGTGATCTTGACCTGCTGCGGCGAAAGTTTCGCCAGCAGTTCCTTTTGATCCGCCGTGGCTGGCGCCTCCACACGATCGTAGGCAGGCTCGCTGAATTCGCGCGTGAGCTCCTGATAGATTTCGCCGGGATCGCGGCTCATTCGTGCCGTGATCTCCGCCGCGAGCAAAGCCGGGACAATGCCATCTTTGTCGGTCGTCCAAACAGTGCCGTCGAGGCGAGAAAACGACGCTCCCGCGCTTTCTTCTCCGCCGAAGCCAAGCGAACCGTCGAGCAATCCATCCACGAACCACTTGAAGCCGACCGGCACTTCGTATAGCTTTCGGCCAAGCTTCGCGGTAACGCGATCGATCATCTGGCTGCTCACCACCGTTTTCCCCACAGCCGCTTCCTTGCGCCACTTTGGCCGGTGTTGAAACAGGTAGAAGATAGCGACGGAGAGGTAATGGTTGGGCGGCAGCAGTCCTGCGCTCTTGGTCACGATACCGTGACGGTCGTGGTCCGTATCACACGCGAAAGAAAGGTCAAAGCGATCCTTCATCGCGATCAAACGCTGCATCGCGTATACCGAAGAAGGGTCCATCCGAATCTGGCCATCCCAATCCACGGTCATGAAGCTAAATGTCGGATCGACCACATCGTTGACAACCGTGAGGTTCAACCCGTATCGCTCCGCAATCGGCTCCCAGTAGTGGACTCCGGCGCCCCCGAGGGGATCGACGCCGATGCGGAGTTTCGCGCCGCGAATGGCGTCCATATCGACTACGTTGCCGAGATCCGCAACGTAAGTATTGAGGTAGTCGTGCCGGTGCGTCGTGGAAGCCTGAAGAGCCTTGTCGACAGAAATTCTTTTCACGCCCTGGAGCTTGGCCTCGAGAAATTCGTTTGCCTTCGCTTGAATCCAATCCGTGACGCCGCCGTCCGCCGGCCCGCCGCTTGGCGGGTTGTACTTGAAGCCCCCGTCATGTGGCGGATTGTGCGATGGCGTGATGACGATGCCGTCGGCGAGTCCGATTTTGCGCCCGCGGTTGTACGTCAGAATCGCGTGGGAAATAACGGGAGTAGGGGTATATTCGTCTCCTTCCGCGAGCATCACTTCCACTCCGTTAGCCGCCAGCACCTCGAGCGCGCTCGCCAGCGCCGGAACTGAGAGCGCATGCGTATCCATGCCAAGAAACAGCGGGCCGTCAATCCGGTGCAGCTTTCGGTACAGACAAATCGCCTGGCTGATTGCGAGGATGTGCCACTCATTGAAGGCTTTATCGAACGAAGAACCCCGATGTCCTGAGGTGCCGAAAGCGACCCTTTGGGCGGGAACGGAAGGGTCAGGCTCTTCCGTATAGTAGGCCGTGACGAGCTTGGGCACATTCACCAGCATCGATGCTGGGGCCGGCTTTCCCGCCAGTGGACTGATCTTCACGACGCTTTCGCCAAATGCGGTGATGAGCGTTGCGCTAGCGTCTCCATCAGCTTGTCGAACGGTTCGTTGAATTTCTTAACACCTTCGTTCTCAAGCTGCCGCGTCACATCGTCGATGCTGATCCCTAGTTCCGGCAGTCGCTCCAAAACCGAGCGGGATTCCTCGACCTCTTGTTCGAGCCGGGCTTTCGGGTCTCCGTGGTCGCGGTATGCATCGAGGGTTTCCATCGGTGCCGTGTTGACCGTGTGCGGTCCGATAAGAGCCTCCACGTATTTCACGTCACTGTAAGCCGGATTCTTCGTACTGGTGCTGGCCCAGAGCAACCGCTGGACACGCGCGCGCTGAGCGGCGAGTTTCTTAAACCGATCGCTGCCGAATACTTCTTTATAGATCTGATACGCCATCTTGGCGCTGGCAATGGCTACTTGCCCGTGCGCCCTCTTCGCGAGATCCACGCCTTTGCCGCCTTGCGCGATGGATTTTTCTAAGAGCGGATCCACTAGCGCATCGATGCGGCTTACAAAGAAGCTGGCCACCGAGGCGATATGCTTCACCAGCTTCCCTTGAGCCACGCGCGATTCGATGCCGGCAATGTAAGCCTCCGCCACTTGTCGATAACGAGGCAACCCAAAGAGCAGCGTCACGTTGACGCTGATTCCTTCGCTGATAAGTTGCTGAATGGCGGGCAGTCCTTCGTGAGTCGCGGGAACCTTAATAAGGACGTTGGGTCGGCCGAGCGCGGCCCACAACCGACGGGCTTCGTTTATCGTTCCATTCGTGTCGTGCGCCAGATGGGGATTGACCTCCAGGCTGACATATCCGTCCGCGCCGTCTGTACTCTCGTACAGAAACCGAAACTCGTCGGCGGCGCTCTGCACATCGCGCTGGCTCAGGTTTTCATAGACGGCCTTGACCCCATCTCCTTTGAGCGCCAGGGTCTTAATGTCGTCATCGTAATCGTGGTTTTCCGCAATTGCTTTTTCGAAAATGGACGGATTCGAGGTCATCCCTCGCAGTCCATCTTCGTCGATCAAACGCTGGAGCCCGCCGCCGGCCATCAGATCGCGTCGGATGTAATCCAGCCAAATGGATTGGCCGAGCGTTCCCAATTGTTTCAGAGGATTGTTTTTCATATTCTCGTCTCCATGCACTAACGCGAGTGCGTTTCGGGATCCGGGAGGGGACACTCCGGAAATCAGTCATTGTTGTTTTCCGGCAAAACCATCGTAGTGAGGAAGGTCCTACGAGGCGGCCTTGTCCTTACAATTCGTGGGCAAGCTAAACTGCTGCAGCTGCTACAGCCTCGCCTGAGTGCAGGGAGAGTTGCGCCGGGTGTGTGCTCTCGATGATCTCTTTTGCCTTCGTGACCTCTGCGTCCGTTCCATGGACGATCAGAAGGAATTGATCTTGCTTGAGCGCTGTTTCATATTTCACGACGCTGTCTTTGGGAATTCCTACGCTATAAAGGCCAGCTCCCAAAGCGCCCAAAGCCCCTACCTCCACCGCCCCTTCCAACCCCGCCACGATCCATGCCACTACCGGTCCTGCCGCCAGAATTGGGCCGAGGCCCGGAATCATGAAGAAAGCGGATCCGAATAAGAGTCCCCAAAAACCGCCCCAGAACGCCCCGACTTTGCCCCAATACTTCATGCGATCGCCGGTATTGTAATAGCCGACCGCATGCTCATCTGTGTGATACCCCTTACCAACGATCGACAGTTTGTGCATGTCGACTCCGCCGCTTTGCAGCTCCCTTACCGCTCGGTCTGCTTCGGTGTGCGTGCTATATATTGCGACGACTGAATTTTGTATGGACATTCCATGTTCTCCTCAGACGCTCGGTATCAGGCCATCAAGCGAAGTCCTTAACAAAACTATCGCACTGCACTAGCAAGGACTGTTCCATTTCGGACAGTTCGGGTTGAGAGTCCATGCCACCCGCTTTTAGCGCGCAGTTTAAAGTCCGATTTCCTCCTTTCGGCTGCGACCAAAATTGAAACGTGTGCCTTTCACACTCCCGGCAGCCCCCATGTGTCAGCGGTTCTTGACAAACTCCCATCGCGGAATCTAAGATCATGCATAGGCGAATAAAAAGCGAAACTAATTTCTCCCTCTTTCGCTGCTTCGCCCTTTCACCATGAACTCAAAAGCCGCTGCCCTTCGTTTCGAAGTTGAATCCGTGCTGGCGGGCCGGCACGCGAGTCCGTTTCAATACCGCGACCGCCGGACCGCGGAAACCGTTCCGGCCGGCATTCCTTCCATCGACGATCTCACGGGAGGGCTCCCCCGGGGCAGCTTGACGGAAATCTATGGCCCACCGTGTTCCGGGAAAACTAGTTTTCTGATTTCCGCACTGGCGTCTCGCACAGCGGCCTCGGAAGTGTGCGCGCTTGTGGATGCGCGCGATGCTTTCGATCCTCGTTCGGCCGAGACGGCGGGCGTGCGGCTGAATCAACTGGCCTGGGTGCGCTGCCGGAACGCCGATCAGGCTCTTCGCGCCACGGATCTGCTGATTCAGGGCGGAGGCTTCGGCCTGATCGCGCTCGATCTCGGCGACACTCCGCCGCACCTGGTTCGTTCTGTTCCGCTTCCGGTGTGGTTCCGTTTTCGCCGGGCCGTGGAATATACGCCGACGATTCTTCTCCTTCTCGATCAGGAGCCGAATGCGAAAAGCTGCGCCTCTCTGGTGTTGCGGCTTCGGACGGAAGAAACAAATTGGTCGCAGACATCCGAAAGCGCCGAGGCAATTGGCCTGCCGCACTCGCCGGGTCTGCTGCTCAACGGCTGGAAAAGCTATGCGGAAATGATTCGCTCGAGCGCCAGGCAACTGGAGTCGGCCACGATTTCCATGGACATGCACAGCGATGGCGTTGATTTCGAAATGCAAACGATTTGGAACGATTCGCACGCAATGCCCGGGCGGCACATTCCGGCCATTTCGGAAGGAGTGCGCAGAAAAAGGTGAGGAACTTCCCAAGTCCCGCTGCCTTTCTATTCACGTGCTATGGCATTCGCTTCCATTTTCGTTCCCAATTTCATGGTGCAGGCGGTCGTGCGCGCCGAGCCTGCCCTTCGCGAGCACGCTCTCGCCCTCATTGACGGAAATCCGCCCTTATGCAACGTGGTTGCCGTCGACGAAAAAGCCGCCCAGGCAGGAATCGAATGCGGGATGACGAAAACAAATGCCGCACAATTTCCCGGCGTGGAGATTTGTCCGCGTTCCCGGCCGCAGGAAAAAACAGCCCACGCGGCGTTGCTGGATATCGGCTGGTCGGTTTCCCCGCAAATCGAAGACACCGCCGAAGATGCGATCACGCTCGATCTCTACGGCCTGGATCATTTATTTCGCTCGGAGGAAGAGATTGCGGCGCACTTGATGCAGCGTTCCTCCAGCTGCGGCTTGCTGCCGAATGTCGCCGTCGCTTCGAATATCGAAACAGCATTGCTCGCGGCGCGAGGCTTTACCGGGATCACCGTGATCCCGCTCGGAAAAGAATCGCAATATCTGAGCCGTCTTCCCGTCAGCGTTCTTCCGCTTTCTGAGGAAACTGCCGAAACCTTGAATCGATGGGGCGTGCACACGTGCGGCGCCTTCGCCGAGCTGCCCGTTTTGCAGATCTCCGAGCGGCTCGGCCAGGAAGGAGTCCGCCTGCATGCATTGGCGCGCGGCGCGGAATCGCGCTCGCTGATCGTCGCAGCGCAAGAAAGTTTATTCGAAGAAGAGATGGAGCTCGACGATCCCATCGAGGAACTCGATCCTCTGTCGTTTCTTCTGGGGCGGCTGCTCGACCAGCTCTGCGCGCGTCTGGCGGCGCGTTCTCTCGCGGCCGCTTCGATCCGCGTGCGTTTCGAGCTGCAGCCTGCTTTTGAGAATGCCCTCGATTTACGCAAAGAGCTTGCTCTTCAAAAGCGTTTGCCTGCCCTCTATGAAGCCAGGATCGAGCTCCCCATTCCGATGCGCGATTCGAAAATGCTCTTAAAATTGCTGCGCCTGCGCTTGCAATCGAATTCGCCTGCCGCTCCGATACAAAAAATCGCGCTCGTAGCGGAATCTGCCCGGCCGCGTGCAATGCAAGGCGGCCTGTTTCTTCCGTGCTTTCCCGAACCGGACAAACTCGAACTTACGATCGCGCGCATCGCAAGCGTAGTCGGGGAAGGGAACGTTGGTTCGCCGTCGCTGGCGGATACCCACTGCCCGGATGGATTTCGCATGCAACGCTTTCTGATCCCTCTCGATGCCGGGAAACTTGGAGATGGGGAAAAAGTTTCGTTTCATCGTGAACGACGAAACGAGTTCTTCAAAGCCGCTGCCAGTTTCCGATCTTTCCGCCCGCCCGTTCCAGCCAGCCTCGAACTGCATGAGGATCGCCCCTTCCGCGTGGTTTTTCAGGGCACGCGCGGAAGAGTGCTTGCCGCTTCCGGCCCGTGGCGCACTTCGGGTGATTGGTGGCGTGAAAATCCCTGGCAGCAGGAGGAATGGGACCTCGAGATCGATTTTCATTCTCTCGCGAGCCGCGATTCATCCGCTAATCGCCATCCGGGTCGCGGCGTCTATCGCTTTTATTACGACGCGCTGTGCCAGAGCTGGTTCGTGCGAGGGATCTACGATTGAGGTACATCGAACTCCACGCGCGCTCCGCATTCAGTTTTCTCGAAGGCGCATCCACGCCCGAAGAATTGATCGACATTTGCGCGGAACACGGCGTGCCCGCGATGGCCCTGCTCGATCGCGATGGCGTGTATGGCTCGCCTCGATTTCATCTGGCAGCGGTGAAAAAACGCTCCATTCGCGCCCACATCGGCGCGGAAGTCACGTCCGCTGCGGGCTGGCGTTATCCCTTGCTCGTCGAATCGCGCGAAGGCTACCGGAATCTGTGCCGCCTGATCACGCGCATGAAGCTCCGCGCGCGCAAAGGAGAAGGCTGCGTTCAGCCCGAAGAAATATCGTCGATGGGCCTGATCTGCCTCACGGGCGGTGATGAAGGCCCGCTCGCACACTCTTTGGCGCAAGGTGGAATCGATCGGGCCACGGAATGCGTTCGGCAGCTTTGCGGCGCGTTTGGCCGGCAGAATGTTTACGTCGAACTCCAGCGCCATTCCTGCCGCGATGAAGAGGTGCGCAATCAGGCCGCCGTCGAAATCGCGCGGCAACTGAAGCTGCCCCTGCTCGCCACCAACGGCGTTTGCTACGCCCTGCCGCGGCAGCGTGAAGTGCTCGACGTTTTCACTTGCCTTCGCCATCACCGCGTGCTCGATACGGCCGGCCGCTTGTTGAGCCGCAATTCCGAACGCCATTGGAAGCCGCCCGAAGAAATGGCGCGTCTCTTTTCCGATCTTCCCGAGGCGATCGCCAATACGGAAAGTCTCTCCTCGCGCCTGCAATTTACTTTGAGCGATCTCGGATACAAGTTTCCTCCTTATCCGGTTCCTGATGGCGAATCGCAGATGCAATTTCTGCGCTATCGCACATACGAAGGCATGATTTCTCGCTACGGCTCGCAAAATGAACGCGCGCGCAAGCAGATCGATCGCGAGCTGGCGCTAATCGAAAAGCTCGATCTGCCCGGCTACTTCCTGATCGTTTGGGACATCATCCGTTTCTGCCGCGAACAAAACATTCTCGTCCAGGGCCGAGGCTCCGCGGCCAATAGCGCCGTTTGCTACGCGCTGAGCATCACCGCGGTCGATCCGGTGGGAATGGATCTTCTCTTCGAGCGGTTTTTGTCCGAAGAGCGCGGCGAATGGCCGGATATCGACCTCGATCTCCCGAGCGGCGACCAGCGGGAACGCGCGATCCAGTACGTCTACCAGCGCTACGGCAAGTTCGGCGCCGCGATGACTGCAAACGTGATCACCTATCGCGGCCGCTCGGCCGCTCGCGAAATCGGCAAAGCCCTGTCGTTCGATCCGGAAACACTCGATCGCCTGTCCGGCCTCGTAGGCTCCTGGGAATACAAAGATCCGAGCGAGACGCTCGATCGCCAGTTTCACAAAGCGGGCCTCGACATGCAGCACCCGCGAGTCCGGAAATTCTTCGAACTCTGCAAGTCCGTGCAGGATTTGCCGCGCCATCTCGGGCAGCATTCCGGCGGGATGGTGGTCTGCCAGGGACAACTAGATTCCGTCGTGCCGCTCGAGCCGGCCACGATGCCGGGCCGCGTCGTCGTGCAGTGGGACAAAGAAGATTGCGCGGACATGGGCATCGTGAAGATAGATCTTCTCGGCCTCGGCATGATGGCCGTGCTCGAAGAGTCCATCCAGATCATTCGCGAACACCAAAAGGAAGAAGTAGACCTCGCGCATCTGCCGGAAAACGATAAAAACGTTTATGACGCGCTGCGGAAAGCGGACACGGTCGGAATGTTCCAGGTCGAAAGCCGCGCGCAAATGGCCTGCCTGCCTCGCCTCCGCCCGAAATGTTTCTACGACATCGTCGTGCAGGTCGCCATCATTCGTCCCGGACCGATCGTCGGAAAAATGGTTAATCCTTATTTGCAGCGTCGTCAGGGCTTAGAGGCGCCCGAGTGCCTTCATCCTTTGCTCGAGCCGGTTCTGGCGCGCACGCTGGGCGTCCCGCTCTTTCAGGAACAGTTGCTCCGCATAGCGATGATCGCGGCCGGATTCACGGGAGGCGAAGCCGAAGAATTGCGCCGCGCGTTTGGATTCAAGCGTTCCGAAGCTCGCATGAAAGAGGTTGAAGTCAAGCTTCGCAGCGGAATGAACGCGAAAGGAATCACAGGCGAGACGCAGGACCGCATCATTCAGTCCATCGTTTCTTTCGCCCTCTACGGATTTCCCGAATCGCATGCCGCAAGTTTCGCTCTGATCGCCTATTCCAGCGCCTATTTGAAATGCCACTATCTCGCGGCATTCACGGCGGCGATGCTGAATAACCAGCCCATGGGCTTCTATTCGCCGGCCACGCTTGTGAAAGATGCTCAGCGCCACGGGCTCAGATGCAAGCCCATCGACGCAACGCGCTCCGATTGGCTGTGCACGCTCGAAAAGATTCCCGAAGGTTTTGCCATGCGCCTGGGCATGCGTTACGTGAAGGGCTTGCGCAAGGAAATCGCGCTCGAAATCGTGCGCCAGCGCGGCATCCGCAAATTCGCATCCATCGACGACCTGAAGCAGCGGGTCCCGGAAATACAAAAGTCCGAACTCGCGGCGCTCGCTGAAGTCGGAGCTTTGAATTTCGTATCTGCCCGCCGCGGCTCTCACCGCCGCGATGCACTTTGGCAAGTGGAGCGAGCCGCCCGCCGCCGGGCCCGCTTCTCGAGACACAAGAAGCGGCGCGGAAAGCAGAGGTCGCGGTGTCTCCAGAGGAAATTTCAAATCCGCAAGAGCCGGCGGCCGCTCAGGATTCACCGTTGTTGCCGATGACAGCCGAAGAGCGATTGGTCGCGGATTTCCGCGGCACGGGGATGACGGTCGGTCCTCATCCCATGGCTTATCGCCGCGCAGAAATGAGGAAACTTGGAATCCGCGCGGCCATCGAGCTTGCCAGGCTTCCCGACGGATCTTACGTTCGCGTTGCCGGCGCCGTGATTGCGCGCCAGCGTCCCGGCACGGCCAAAGGTTTCGTCTTTCTCAGCATGGAGGACGAAACAGGAATCGCGAACGTCATCATCACGCCGCAGCTATTCGAGCGGAACCACATCGTAGTCGTCCAGCACCCGTTCTTGCTGGTCGAAGGCACGCTTCAGAATCTGGAAAATGTGATTTCGGTAAAGGCCCAACGCATCGAGCCTCTCGCCATCACCCGCGCCGAACCCGTTTCCCACAATTTTCACTAAAGCCGGGCCACTGCCGCCCGCAGCTACTCCGAATAGTCCCGGTGCACGCTTGCCGGCGAAAAAGCCGGCAGGCATATAGCGATATACTCAGCGCCCTCGGGCGTCGAATACTGCACCCATTCGCCGCGATGCGCGACCACCGCTTGCCCCGGCCGCACTTCCATATTCCCGCCTTTGTGGGCGACTCGCAGAAAGCCTTTCAGCACCACCGTATACTCGTCGAATTCCGGCGTTTGCCCCGGCTCGACCCATCCCTCCGGGCTCCGCATATGCGCCACGCTCAGCGCCTCGGTATTCGAATTCACGCGTCCCACAAACTCGTCAATGATCTTCGGTTTGGTCCCCGCCGCCTGCACTCGAGTGGCCTCTGCGATCAATGTGGGCATAATTCCTCGCAAGGATCTCCTTTCCGTTTGACGATAAGAAACACTAACATAATCGCTGCATCGGACCCGCCGCAAAATCATCCAATCCGCGTTGGACGAGCAACGAAATCCGTTTTCACGGAGGAACTAGATGGCCTCAACTCACGGCGCGGCGCTGACTCTTCTGGCGATTCTCGTTTTGGCTGTGATTCCAACCGCGGCCTCCGAGGGAGACGCGCTAAAGCCCGTCGTCACATCGACCACGGTCACGCACCTTAATTTCAAATCGTCCAAGCCATTTGCGGCTGTCACTTCAGCCATCGAAAAACAGCTCGGCCATTTCGATCCCGGAATCGGCAAGGAATTCTCGTCGACGCCTCTTAACCCCGCCGAGATCGAATCGAAGATCCACGCCATGGAAGGAAGCAGCGGTCTCATGATCTTCGCCGTGCGGGATCACGGACAATTGCTGGCGCTGAAGGGCAAACAGGCGCTGGGGAGACAGTATGAAGTCGGCAATCCGCTCGTCGCCCTCGAAATGACGCAGCACGATCTCCTCGCCGGCGAATACGCGCCGCTACGGATCTACGTGTACGTCGGCGAAGACAAACTCACGCATGTCGATTACGATTTGCCCTCAAGCGTCTTCGGCCGGTTCAAGTCAAAACAAATCGACGAAGTCGCCAGGGGCCTGGACCAAAAACTCGAAAAGTTGGTCACAACCGCGCTGAAGGATTAGAGCAACAACCCCAGCAGGAACGCCGCCTGCCATCAGGCTAGAAGAGAAATTTGGCTCCGATTTGAAAGAGTCTGGGGGCCGCCGAGTTCTCGATGTCTCCAAAGGCAGGGCTGCCGATGCTGCCGTTGACGGCAGGAGCCCCGGTAATTGGGTTACCGTAGAACTGCGCGTGGTTGAAGGCGTTGAAGGCTTCCACGCGAATTTGTATTTTCTTGCCTTCACTAACCGGGATCAGCTTCTGCAGCGTCAAATCCCAGTTGTTGATTCCGGGGCCATAAAAAAAGCGCCGCGGGCACGTCCCCAGTGTTCCTAGAGCCGGGCGGCTGAAGAGAGCCGTGTTGAACTCGGGCCGGCCGTTACGCCCATTGGTGTTGATTTCCAACGGCCCTGCCGAGCAATCCGGGAGATCGATGTAGTTGTTGTTTACGCCGTTGGGATTCGTGCCAAGCAGCGAATCGTCGTTCAGATCTTGCAAGGTTACGGGAAAGCCGGTGGCGAACCGCGTTATGCCGGTGACGCTCCATCCGGTGGTGAGCCGGTTGCTGCGGCGGAACAGAGTATCGAAAGGCAGATCGATCCGGTAACTGGCCACAAAGTCTTGCTTGATGTCGTACGCTGAGAGAGCGTACGTGTAGCGGAGATTATTCGCCAAGACTTCTTCGCCAACACTCGAGGACTCGTCCATCGACTTGCCCCAGGTATAACCGACGAGAAACGACTGGTGGGCTCCGGTATGGCGCAGATTTATTTCCATCGCGTTGTAGTTGGAGTTCGCGATGGTGCTTTGAAGGCTGTCCCCGCCAAAAAAAGGCCAGAGAGGTCGCGTCTGATTGTCGTTGTCAGGTCCGCATGACCCAGGAGTTTCAGCGGCCTCGGCCAGGCATTCCGCGGGATTGGCCGAATTGAAGGGAGTAACTGCAAGCAGGCGATGGTCTTGGTTTCCAACGTAGCTGACGCTCAGGAGCGTGTCGGCCTTGAACTGGCGTTCGATCGACAGGTTCCACTGCTCGGAGTAAGGCACCTTATTCGAATTGTTGTATGCAGGGTCGCCGTCGATAGGTTCGAGCCTGCTCCAATCCACGGTATCGTTCGGATGGCTTGCAGTGGCGCCGAAGGCGGGCGGCCGAGTGGGAAAGGGTTGAACGACGCCTGGAATCTCCGGCGCGCCTGACGTGCTAAGAAATGGCTGCGTAAAGAGGACTGAATTAGGAACGTAATTGTAGCCGTAAGGAGGAATCGAATACATGATCGCGGCGGTAAGACCCGGAATGGCCGTATAAAACATGCCGAAGCCGGCGCGGATACTGGTCTTGCTGCCCTCTCCAACGATCTTCCTCAATATGCCGTTCCGGAAGGTCGGAGCGTAAACCAAACCCACGCGCGGAGCGAGATTCTTATAGTCAATTGGAGCGATCGTCCTGGGAACTCCGGGATCGGTCGGAACTAGAAAACCGGTGGGCGCTCCAGGATACGTCACGGATTGCTGACCCACGACCAGAGATTGCAACTGGTTATACTTTTCGTACCACGGGCTGATGATGTCCCAGCGCAAGCCGTAATTTAAGGTGAGATTCGGTTTGAATCTCCAAGTATCCTGCGCAAAGAAACCGACATACCGATTCCGAGGGTAAAAGCCCCCTTGATCGGCCTGCACGTAGGTGCTGGCTACGCCGATCAGATAATCGGCATAGTCCGAGCCCGTTTCCGAACCGTTGAACTGGAAGCTTCCGTTAAACGTGGCATTCGGAATTTCATCCACCTGGTCGAAGTGAAATTCGCCGCCAAATTTCAGGGTGTGAGTGCCGATGATCCTGGAAAGGTCGTCCGTCCAGTGAAAGCTATTCTGGCGCTGGATGGCGTTGGTGATATCGGTGCCTATGGTGATGCCCATATTCTGCAAGGCCACGTTTTCGATGCCTTCGATACCGGGGTCTAGCGGATAAATGCCCGTGGGACTGGAAGGAGGCCCGTCGGGGCACTTCGCTGACTCGTCGACAGCCGTAACGAACCCCTGGCAGGCGAGAGGAGTGCCTACGCCGCCTTTCGGCTGTCCAATGTCGTTCGCATACCGCATGTAGCTAAAATGAAATTCGTTGACTGTGTCGCCGCTGAATGTCTTCACGTAGCCCAGGTCGATGAGTTGCGCGAAACCATCGGAGAGGGCGTTGAAGGATCCGCCGAGGCCACTGGGCACATTGGCTCCGCCTTGCGCCTGCGGATAAGGATTATCGAGAAAGTAATCATCCCCCGTATAGTAGACGAAGAAATTGCCGTAGTGCGTGTTTGCGTCGAGCCGCACGCCGCCTTTGTCGTCGCGAACGATCTGGTCGAGGCTCGTGCTGTCGAACTCATTAGCGCCCAGGTTGGGTGACGGGAAGTACGGCAACAGGAATTTCGCTGGAGCAACCCAGGCGCTCTGCGGGATGACCGCCCCCGGAAATACGCATGCATTTGGACCCGTAGTGGCGCATCCGGGATTGTAATAGGGCTCGCCCTGAGCCACGGCATATCCCAGCTTGCTGCTAAGCTGGCTGGCCAGATAGGGAGTACTTACGACGCCGGTGAGCGTGCTGGCCAAATCGGAGAGCTTGCCGGATCGATCGGCTAAGGACGGAACGCTCTGGACTCCCGTATCGACGCCTTGCGTCGTTCGCGTACCCTGATAATCCGCGAACCAGAATATCTTGCTCGGTCTTATCGGGCCGCCCGCGGTTCCCCCGAACTGGTTTTGATCGAATTCCGCCCGGCTGAGCGAAAAAAATGGCCTGGCGTCCAGCGCCGTATTGCGTGCGAACTCAAAAGCATCTCCATGAATCTGGTTCGTTCCGGACTTCGTCACGACAATAATCTGCCCGCCCATATAATTGCCGTGTTCCGCGTCGAAATTATTGGTCAGGACGCGGAATTCACTGATTGAATCGAGATTCGGCAACACGGCGACGCCCATATTGACGGCTTCCTCGACGTTGCTTCCATTCACGCTGAAACCGTTGGCGTTTTCCTTCTGGCCGTTAATGGACTGGTTTCCCGGGTTCGAGTCCCCCGAAGGAGGTGTGTTGGTGAGGCCTGCCATGACAATCTGATTTTGTGCGCCGGTACTTATGGGAGCCACGCCCGGCTGCAGACCCAACAGATCGGTGAAGGCGCGCCCATTTAACGGAACCCCTTCAATCTGAGTGCTCGCAAGCACCTCGCCCATCTGGCTGCTTTCCGTCTCGACGTGCAACCCCGTATCGGAAACCGTCACTTGCGTACTGACCCCGGGTATTTGGAGGGTCACGTCGGCTTGGAGCTTCGTATTCACGTCGATGGCAATGTCAGTGCGTTTGTAGGGTGCGAACCCGGCTTGAGTCACATCCAGCTCGTACTGCCCAACAGGGAGTGTCGGGAACGCATAGAAGCCGTCCGAATTCGTTTGCGTGGTCTGCTGGATGCCCGTCGCGGTGTTGCGCACAATCACCGGAGCAGAGGGCACCACGCTTCCGCTCGGGTCTTTCACGGTGCCGGAAACGCTTCCTTCGGCGACCTGTGCCGAGGCGTTTGGTCCCCCTGCGAGTAGCAGAATAAGGAGCACCGATAGAATCGAGGCAGACCGATAAACTCCACGCGATATTCCGGTTACTTTCAACATGCCTTCCTTCAATTTAGCACTGCGGCCGCATGGCTGGGGACCGATGTGAGAAATGAAGAATGGCTCCCCGGGCTAGATTCGAACTAGCAACCCTTCGGTTAACAGCCGAATGCTCTGCCGTTGAGCTACCGGGGAACGGAACGCGCGTTTGGCTGGAAGCGACCGAAAAAAGTGTAAACGACCCTTGTCGCCGCGTCAACGCAACCTGCTTCCCGGCGCGCGAAATTGTAGCCATGAGAAAATCAAACAAGCTCTTGGGAAGGAGTTACTGCAGCCTTTGAGTCGTGGAATCGTGCCCGATCAGATTTTCGAAGATTGCGAGGACGTGCCGGCGATAGCTGACGATCTGTTCGAGGACGGGTCGCAGAGTCGGTTCGTGCCTGGTTTCACGGTCCCACTTGGCCAGAACCGCCGCCGGCACCTCGATATCCCGCCGCAGTTCCTCTGCCGTGTGTCCGCGCAGGAATAGGCCATAGAAAAAGGCAGCCTCTCGTTGCGGGAACTGAAAGTCCTGCAACTTCTCATCTAACGGACTGGGTAGCGTCGCCATCGTTGAAAACCGCAGTTTACAGATTTCGCCGCTCCCGTCAAGGGTCTGCGCGACTTAAACGAAAACAGCGTCAAGTTCGCCAGGCGCTTTCCCCGATTGCCACCGCTGGTTGCCCGGGTTAAGCTCTATTTCCCGCCCTACGCGGATGGCACATCTGATCCCTTCGCTCGCGCACGCCCATTGGATCCCGGCGACGATCTTTTGTCTCACCTATCTCTTTATCGCCATTGAGAGCAGCCGCGGCAGCCACCTGGACCGCACGGCCGCTGCGTTTTGCGGCGCCGTAGCGATGGTCCTCGCGGGCGTTCTGACGCTCGGCGATGCATACCAGGCCATCAACTGGAACACGCTCATCTTCCTCTTGGGCATGATGATTCTCGTCGCGCATTTCCAGTATTCGGGCGTGTTCGACTGGATCGCGATCCACGTCTCCTCGGTCGCACGCACGAGGCTGCAATTGCTGTTGATCCTCGTGCTTACGTCCGGAATCCTCGCCGCGTTCTTTGTCAACGACACGATCTGCTTGATCTTCACGCCGATCGTTCTGGCGGTGACCGATCGTTTGAAGGTGCCCCCAATTCCTTATCTGATGGCCCTGGCGACTTCGGCAAACATCGGCTCGGTGATGTCGGTCACCGGCAACCCGCAGAATGCCCTCGTGGGCATTTCCGCTCATTTCTCTTTTCTCGGTTTCCTCTTTCACCTGGCTCCTGTGGCCCTCATCGGGCTCGCGATCAATGCCGGGGTGCTTGCCCTCTTTTTTCGCCGCGAAGTGCTGCACCAACCGCTCGAACGTCATGCGCCTTCACCGACCGTAGCCATCGATCGTCCCTTGCTCGCAAAATGCCTGCTGGCGGCTCTGCTGGTTGTTGCTTTGTGGATCGCGGGCTACTCGTTTCCGCTCGTCGCCATTTCAGTAGGCGCTTTTATCCTGGTGATCGGCCGCGTGAAGTCCGCGAACATCTATCAGCGGATTGATTGGGAACTCCTGCTTTTCTTCGCCGCTCTGTTTATCGTGATGCGCGGATTCGAAGCGTCGGGTGCCGTGGGCTACTTGATCGGCCGTTTCCACCACGCGCTGGAGGGAAGCATGATTTCGCAGCTATTCGCGGTCAGCGGCGTGATGCTGGTCCTTTCCAATCTCGTGAGCAACGTGCCTGCCGTGCTGCTCTTTCGGCCGCTCGTTTCATCCTTCCCGAACAGCCGCTTCATCTGGCTCGCGGTGGCCAGCACGAGCACGCTTGCAGGCAACGCAACGCCGCTCAGCTCCGTCGCGAATCTGATTGTGCTGCAGCGGGCGGGAGAATCCGTGCACATCTCGTTCTGGAGGTTCGCGCGCGTCGGAATCGTCGTCACGCTGCTTACGACGCTTGTGGCGATCGCGGTTTTAGCGGCTGAATTTATGCTGCTGCGGAAATTCTAAGGCGGGGTCGAAGTTGAGGTTTGCGGGGCCGCGTCCGATTCCTAATTGCGGCCCCGCAAACTCGATTCCGTATCTTAATCCGGTGTGTCGCCGCTATTTCTTGGCGTGCGCAAAATTCTCGGCGACTTGTTCCCAATTGATCGTGTTCCACCAGGCCTCGATGTATTCCGGCCGGCGATTCTGATATTTCAGGTAGTAGGCGTGCTCCCACACATCGAGTCCGAAAAACGCCTTCCCGCCGTCCATGATCGGATTGTCTTGGTTGGCGCTCGATTCGATTGTGAGCTTTCCGTCGCGAAAGAGCAGCCAAGCCCAGCCCGAGCCGAAGCGAGTTGTGCCGGCTTGATTGAACTTCGTCTTGAAATCGGCGAAGCTGCCGAAAGTGCTCTTGATTGCGTTCCCGAGATCGCCCGACGGCTCACCGCCGCCGCCCTTCTTCATGATCTTCCAGAACATCGAGTGGTTCATGTGGCCGCCGCCATTGTTGCGCACGGCGGTCCGGATGTTTTCAGGAACCTTGTTGATCTGCGCGAGCAACTCCTCCACGGGAAGTTTCGCGAGATCGGCGTGGCCTTCGAGCGCCTTGTTGAGGTTTGTCACGTAAGCCCCGTGATGCTTGTCGTGATGGATCTCCATCGTCTTCGCGTCGATATAGGGCTCGAGCGCGTCGAACGCGTACGGAAGAGCTGGCACGGTGTAACTCATTTGAGGAGCGGCTCCTTGTGCGGAAGTTGCGGTCATATTATCTACCTCCTGAATTTCCAGTTCCTGCCCCATAATTATACGCGCCTGGCCGGGAAGCGCGTAGCCGGGCTCCGCTAAATACAGGGAATCCCTTAGGAGGATTTTATGCCCGCCGTCGAGCATGTGGAGAAGCATTTCACCGCCACCGCCGCGGTGCGCGACATCGTGATTGGGATGTCCGACGGATTGACGGTCCCCTTCGCCCTGGCCGCGGGTCTCACGAGCGCAGCGACGGCCATCGCGAAGGGCACAGGAATCATCGTCACCGCCGGGTTCGCCGAAATCGCCGCCGGATCGATTGCGATGGGCCTCGGCGGTTATCTCGCGGCGAAAACAGATTCCGAACACTATGCTTCTGAACTCGATCGCGAATACCGCGAGACGGTCGAATTGCCCGACGTTGAAATCGAAGAGGTCGCAAAAGTATTTCGCGAATACGGTCTCACCGAGGCGCAAATGGCTCCCGTCGTTTCCGCGATCACCGGCGATCAAAAACGATGGGTCGACTTCATGATGCGTTTCGAACTTGGGCTCGAAGCGCCGGATCCCGCCCGGGCGGCGCGCAGCGCGAGCACCATTGCAGGCTCGTACATCGTGGGCGGCCTGATTCCGCTCGCTCCCTACATCCTGATGAAGCAAGTTATGCCGGCGCTGTGGATTTCCGTGGGCGTTACGCTTCTCGCGCTCTTTGTCTTTGGTTCGATCAAAGGACACTACACCGGCGTCAAGCCCATTCGCGGAGGAGTGCAAACCGTTCTCGTCGGCGGTCTGGCAGCCGCGGCCGCCTTCTTCATCGCTCGCCTCATCAGTTGAGAGCCGCATCAAAGCGCTAGCCTCTTCTTACAGAGCTATAATGGTGATTGGGCGGCTCCAATTCCGAAATGGGGCCCCACGGTACCAATTGCCGTCTATTACGTCTAATAGATTCGGAGGCCCGGCGCCAGCGTTGGCGCGTGGGTGAAAAAAGGAGAAAATTCATGAAGAGCAGTCACCTACATATTCCCCGCTGGGTGGCGACGGTAGCGGTAGTTGCCGCTCTCGTCTGCGGGGGCGTCCTGGCCATTGGATTACGAAACTGGTCGGACCACCCGGTGTTTGGCGCAGCGCCGCTAAACATCACGTTGGCGCGCAATGAAGCGCCCGTATCTCTCGGCGACTTTGCGAATGGTTTTTCATCTGTCCTGAAGCCGGTGCTTCCGGCGGTCGTCAATATCCACAGCTCGAAGGTCGTGAAACCGCAGAATGGCGGCGCCATGCCGTTCTCCAACGACCCGTTCTTCCAGCAGTTTTTCGGCAATCAGTTTGGCCAGCAGCAGATGCGTCCCGAACGTGAACAGAGCCTCGGCTCAGGCGTCATCATCACGTCCGACGGCACGATCCTCACCAACAACCACGTCATCGATGGCGCCACTGACATCGAGGTGCAACTCAGCGACAAGCGGGAATTCAAAGCCAAGCTCATCGGCACGGATCCCAGAACCGACATCGCTGTGCTGAAAATCGACGCGTCAGGTCTTCCCACACTCGCGATCGGTGATTCTTCAAGGCTGCAAGTTGGCGACATGATCTTTGCCGTCGGAGATCCGTTTGGAGTCGGAGAAACGGCCACGATGGGGATTGTTAGCGCCACCGGGCGCAGCGGCCTCGGCATCGAGAACTACGAGGACTTCGTTCAGACGGATGCCCCGATCAATCCGGGAAATTCCGGCGGAGCGATGGTCGATCTTCACGGCAATCTCATCGGCATCAACACCGCCATCGCCACCGGCGGCGGCGAAGGCAGCGTCGGCATCGGTTTTGCCATTCCGATCAATATGGCGCGGTCGGTGATGGACCAGCTCGTCGCTCACGGCAAGGTTGTGCGCGGCTATCTCGGGCTGATCCCACAAGACGTTTCTCCTCAAATAGCCCAGCAGTTTGGGTTGAGCGGACCGGGCGGCGCGCTCATCGGCGACGTCTCACCCGATTCGCCGGCGTCCAAGGCCGGACTCAAGCGCGGCGATGTGATCCTCAAACTCAATGGCCAACCAGTGAGTTCAGCCAATGATTTGCGCCTCCGCATCTCCCAGACGCCTCCGGGCACAGACGTCAAGCTTCAGATCTCCCGCGATGGCAAAACCCAGGATGTCAACGTCGACCTCGGAGAGTTCCCGGAAAAGGAAGCGAACGCAACTCCGGGACAAAGCAATGCGGGCGGACTCCAGGGCATCAACGTTCAGGATCTCACTCCGGACCTTGCTCAGCAGTTGAATCTGCCTGCTGGCATACACGGCGTCGTGGTCTCAGACGTTGATCCCGCAAGCCCTGCGGCTGCTGACCTTCAGCGGGGCGATGTCATCCAGGAGGTCAATCACAAGCCCATCTCGAACGTCGAGCAATATAAGCAGGCGCTCGCGGCCACAGGGGACCAACCCGTCCTCCTGCTGGTGAACCGAGGCGGCGCCACGCAGTACGTTGTCGTTGAAACGCACTAACGAAACTACACGGTGGACGTAATTAGGAAGAAGGCGGAGTCCGTGGCTCACAGGAGCCACCCTCCGCCTTCTACCATTCTTGCGGCACTCGCGTACGTGTTTTGATGTATTTCCCCTCAAGCGGCCATAGCTCACTATTGACGACTCGGTTGCACAGGAGCAGCTTCTCGAACGGAGTCGTGCGATTGATGCAAGAATTGTTGTTGCGACTTAATGGCGTCCGCCGGGTTACTTGCTGCTCGGGCGGAAACGGCGAGCAACGTGCAAGCCAACGCAGCGCATCCGATCTAGTCACTCAGCTGGTTGCGTTGTCGCTTTCAACACGACTGGGCGTAGAATGGTACTTGCGGTCTATTCATCCTGGCCCTTCGATCTAGTACTAAGATACTGTGCGGGATACGTGTCTCAATGCTTCCTCCGCACATTCACTATTCAAGAAGGGCACTTGGGGTGAAATGTCATGGCACCGGTGAAGAATCGAGCTGTATTTACTGAGACACTCCTTCCCGAAGGGCAGCGTCGCTGGCGCTCGTTCGGCGCGGGAATTGGCCTCGAGTGCGTTGCCTTGCTGGCGCTCGTCCTGATACCCCTCTTCATGCCGGAGAAGTTTCAGGCCGTGGCACACGACTTTGTTATGCCTATCGAGGCCCCGGTCATTCAGGCCTGGAAGCCGCAGCCTCAACCCAAGCCAGTCGTGAAACGCGAGATCGTCAAGGAAATACCCCCGCCCGTGCCAGTGGTGATACAAAAACCACAAATCTTCAATCCCGTGATTACCGCGCCTGTCGCCAAGCGTGTGATCGTGCGCAAGACCGTAGCTCCCGAGGAAGTTGCCAAGGCATTCCCGGATCCGAATCCGCCACTTTCGATGGGAAGCTCCGCGGTCCCGACTTTGAAGAGGCCGCGTGAGGCCGTCCAGACCGGCGGCTTCGGCGATCCCAACGGTGTGCCGACGAACGGCAAAACGGATCGTAACGTCAACATTGCGCGGTCCGGCAGTTTCGATATGCCGGCCGGTCCTGGCAACGGCAATGGCACCGGCGGCGCGAAGGGCGCGAAGGGTGTGGTCAGCAGCGCAGGGTTTGGCAATGGGGTAGCCGTTGGCGGGCCGGGCGGCAATCACGGCAGCGTGCATCAGGGCCTTTTCGCGGACGAGCAAGCTGGCCCAGCAGGTCCCAAGGCCAAACAGACGCCTGTTGCATCGAATACAAAGCCCGTCGAGATCCTCTCGGTTCCCAAGCCGGTCTACACAAAAGAGGGAATCGCCAAAAGGGTCCAGGGTGATGTTCGCCTTGAGGTTGTTTTTACGGCTTCCGGCGAAGTGAGAGTGCTCCGCGTTATACAGGGCCTCGGATATGGCTTGGATGAAGCCGCCGAATCGGCGGCGCGCCAGATTCGCTTCCATCCCGCCTTACAGGACGGGCAGCCCGTCGATTCCGAGGTGGCCATCCGAATCACATTTGAATTGGCGTATTGAACTGCTGAAAGGGGAATGCAATGCGCACGTGGAAAAGCTTCTGCCTCACAACGGCCCTGGTAGGCGCTCTCGCGGGCGTCGGTGCCGCACAGACCCAGACGGCTGATCAGACTCAGCCCCAGCCGGGCACTTCGATGTCGGTTCCTGTAACGACCGTCAACGAGGCGATTGATCGCATCATCGCGCGCGAGCATGACGAGAACGCGACCATCCGGCGGTATAACCCCATCGTCGAAACCTACATTCAGGATATGAAGACCGACAAGGACATGGGCGCCATACCGGTCCGCGATCATTATTTCCTCGGCCAGGCCAATCTTTCCAAGGGCATTGTCGACAACAATATGCTCGACAAGAAAAAGGGCAAGATCGACGAATTCAATCCCCTTTCGCATGTGGCCGGTTTTTTCACCTCGTCTTATATCCCGGAAGGCTTCCTCCAGATGATCTATCTGGACCAGGGCGGTTTCGATCGCCAGCACTATCAATTTGACTACGTCGGCAAGCAGTTTCTTGGCGAGGTCCGCTGCCTAGTGTTCGACGTCACGCCGCTGCCGAAATCCGGCAAGGGCCGCTTCAAAGGCCGCATCTGGGCCGAAGATCAAGGCTTCACGATCGTGCGGTTCAACGGTATCTACACGCCGGTCGCGGGACTCAACGGCTTCAACCTCCATTTCGACAGCTGGCGCGAGAATCTCCAGCCTGGACTTTGGCTGCCGGCGTTTGTCTTCAGCCAGGAATCAGACCTCAAAGACTTTCTCGGAAACCATATACGTTTCAAGGCTCAGACCCGCCTCTGGGGTTATGACTTGAGGGGCGCGGGCCGCGAGGAAGAGTTCACGCAATTGACCATCGAATCGCCCACTGCCGTTCAGGATCAGGGCGCTGCGCAAACTGATAATTCTCCCATCCAGGCTGAGCGTGAATGGCAGCATGAAGCCGAAGTCAATGTCCTCGATCGGTTGCAGAGAGACGGGCTGCTTGCTCCTCCGGGCGAAATCGACAAGCTTCTCGAGACCGTCGTTAACAATCTCGAGGTTACGAACAATCTCGACATCAAACCCAACGTCCATTGCCGCGTCCTTCTCACCGGCACTCTGGAATCTTTCTCCATCGGACACACGATCGTCGTTAGCCGCGGCTTGATCGACGTGCTTCCGGACGAAGCCAGCATCGCAGCGATTCTGGCGCAGGAACTTGCCGACATCATCGTCACGAAGCCCTCTACCGACCAGTGGGGCTTCAACGACACGACCAACGTCTCGACCGTCGACGCCGTCGCGCATTTCTCGTTCCGCGACACGCCCGACCAGATCGAACTTTCCGGCAAGAAGGCGCTGGAGCTCTGAAGAATTCAAATTACAAGGACCAGTTGGCCAATGCCGGCCTCTTCCTGAAAGAGCTCGATGCGGAATCGAAGGATCTGCCCGCGCTGATCAATCCGCATCTCGGCAATCGCGTGTACGTCTATACGCAGTTGCTCTCGACGCCCCCGCGCTCACGCCCGATAAACTCGATCAGATCTCCGCGCTTCCGATCGGCGGGCGTCTCAAGCTCGATCCTTGGAATGACAAGGTTGAACTTCTCAAGGCGAAAGCGGTGCCGCTGACGTCGTCGCGCGAGAAGATGCCTTTTGAGGTCACGCCGTTCATGCCCTATCTCACGCGTTACAGAAACCCGGCGCAGGCTATGTCGGCTGACACCGCGAAGGCGGACGTCGCCAAGAAAGAACAGCAGCCGGATCCGCAGCCGCAACAGCAGCAATAGCCTCGATCCGCGTTCTATGAATTTGGCCCGGCGATCGTTCCCGATCGCCGGGCCCTTTTCTTGTCCGCATGAAAATCGAGATTCCCACAGATTGATGTGAAATTCACAGGGTCGACTACAGAGATCACCCTAACAAATCGTTCACATAGACTTGACGAATGCCGAAATCATTGGTATACTCTCCTGATGTTGGCGGTGCCCTGATTTGTCAGGGAGTCTGCTGACGGACCGGACTTGCCGACTGAATCGCAGAGGTGAGGTTGGTTACGAATACCGGGTAGAAAGAAATCGAGCTTCGAGCTAATCCGTCCTAGGGGTCGGAAGTAACGGCCTGCGGAATGGACGGAATCGCCCGGCGCTCGTTGCCGGGTTTTTTATTGTTCGGATTTACTCGCTGCGTCGGCTCCAAACCGATTCAGCGCTCCGCCGGGTGCGGAGACGTTCCGATCGGAAGCTGATGACCGGAACGATCGATCTTTGACAACTGAAGGAAGCTGGCATTGCGTTGCGCGAATTTCAAGGTTCGCGTGATGCAATAAACCGCAAATTTTTGCTCGAGAGTAGCGTTTTGTGGAAAGGCGAACTTGCCTCTTCACGTCGCTTAAGCGTGCAATTTTGGCCGATTTTGGCCTCTTAAACGCGCTTAAACACCCTTAAAAGTCACGGAATGGAGGGCTTGCAAGACCCTTTGTCCCGTGTTTCGAGGGCCTTAGCATTCTAAGGCGTGTTGGGTAAGTTTTATGGTTAAGCTACTAAGGGCGTACGGTGGATGCCTTGGCGCCAACAGGCGATGAAGGACGCGGTAAGCTGCGATAAGCCCCGGGAAGCCGCAAACAGGCCTTGATCCGGGGGTGTCCGAATGGGGAAACCCTATCTGGTAAAACCAGATAACGGCCCGCTGAATACATAGGCGGGTACGAGCTAACCCAGGGAAGTGAACCATCTCAGTACCTGGAGGAAAATAAATCAAACGAGATTCCGATAGTAGCGGCGAGCGAAATCGGAACAGCCCAAACCGGTGTATTTATACGCCGGGGTTGTAGGACCGCATAAGTAGAGTTATCAATCCGGAAACTAGGCGAACCCGATGGAAATCGGGGCCATAGAATGTGATAGCCATGTAGCCGAAAGTTTACCGGACTCGAAGCGGTATCCTGAGTACCACGGGGCACGAGAAACCCAGTGGGAATCTGGGGAGACCACTCTCCAAGGCTAAATACTCGTTGGCGACCGATAGTGAACTAGTACCGTGAGGGAAAGGCGAAAAGCACCCCTGCGAGGGGAGTGAAATAGAACCTGAAACCGTATGCCTACAAGCAGTCGAAGGGCTATGACCCGACTTCGGTCGGGTAATGCCTGACGGCGTGCCTCTTGCTTAATGAGCCGGCTAGTTATTCTCACAGGCAAGGTTAAGCGTAAGCGAGCCGTAGCGAAAGCGAGTCCGAATAGGGCGTTCAGTCTGTGGGAATAGACGCGAAGCGGGATGATCTACCCTTGGCCAGGTTGAAGGTCGCTTAACCGCGACTGGAGGACCGAACCGTTGTGAGTTGAAAATCGCTCGGATGAGCTGAGGGTAGGGGTGAAAGGCTAATCAAATTCCGTGATAGCTCGTTCTCCCCGAAATGCCTTTAGGGGCAGCCTTGCGTGATTTGCCACGGTGGTAGAGCACTGAATGGACTAGGGTCCCATCCAGGATACCGAATCCAATCAAACTCCGAATGCCGTGGACAACAGCGCAGGAGTGAGACTACGGGGGATAAGCTCCGTGGTCGAGAGGGAAAGAACCCAGATCGCCGATTAAGGTCCCAAACTGTAGACTAAGTGGGAAAGGACGTGTGAGCGCACAGACAGCCAGGAGGTTGGCTTAGAAGCAGCCATCCTTTAAAGAAAGCGTAACAGCTCACTGGTCAAGTGTTCACGCACCGACAATCCAACGGGGCTCAAGTCTACGACCGAAATCGCGAAATTGACGATTTCTACGGATTTCGTCATTTGGTAGGGGAGCATTCTGTGGTGGCAAAGGTAGACCGAGAGGACTACTGAACGCCACGGAAGAGACTCTGCCGGCATAAGTAGCGATAAACACGATGAGAACTCGTGTCGCCGAAAGTCTAAGGTTTCCTGAGGAAGGTTAATCCGCTCAGGGTTAGGCGGGTCCTAAGGTGAGGCCGAGAGGCGTAACTGATGGATAGCAGGTCAACATTCCTGCCCCGCCATGCGAACGTTATACGATGGGGTGACGCAGAAGGATAGGGGAGTCGGGTGATGGACGTCCCGATTGCTCAGTGCAAGCCGGATCCCGCAGGAAAATCCACGGGGTCATTCAACGGTCAGACTGAGGACGAGGTCACACGACCAAAAAGTCCCTGATTTCACGCTGCCGGGAAAAACCTCTAAGGAGTTCGTATGGTGCCCGTACCTCAAACCGACACAGGTAGACAAGGTGAATATCCACAGGCGCTCGAGAGAACGCTCGCTCAGGAACTAGGCACATTAGCCCCGTAACTTCGGGAGAAGGGGTGCCCCGGTAGGGTTTATAGCCCGAGGGGGCCGCAGTGAAATGCGTTCGGCGACTGTTTAACAAAAACACAGCTCTCTGCTAAGTCGAATACGACGTATAGGGGGTGACGCCTGCCCGGTGCCGGAAGGTTAAAGGGAGGGCTTAGCTGCCGCAAGGTAGCGAAGGCCTGATCTGAAGCCCCGGTGAACGGCGGCCGTAACTATAACGGTCCTAAGGTAGCGAAATTCCTTGTCGGGTAAGTTCCGACCTGCACGAATGGCGTACCGATCGAACGACTGTCTTGGCGAACGGCTCGGCGAATTTGTGGTTCCGGTGAAGACGCCGGATGCCCGCATCTAGACGGAAAGACCCCGTGCACCTTAA